>NZ_CP050460.1:957500-4053756 GCF_011784865.1 Leeuwenhoekiella sp. ZYFB001 | reverse complement strand
GCGCGTTTTACAAAACCTTTGGCTTCACTCCAAGATGCTCCGGGACCATTGACCGCCTCATAAATACGATAGAACGCGTAGCCAAATAAACCAATCGCCAAAGCGCCCAATAAAACCTGACCAAAAGGTTGCCCCGCAAGAAATTGTAATGCATTATCACTGCCACTTTTAGAACCGCCTAAATTAAACGCGGCCATTGCAGTTAAAACACCTATTAGTGCATACACCGCACCCTTTGCTACCATCCCCGCTCGGGCAAGTTTTTCTTTTTTATTATTCATCGATTTGGAAATTAGTTAGTTACCGCCAAACTATTGATTGTCGTCAATATCTGCTCCCAACCCGATGTTATAATAAACTAAACGAAGTGCTAAATCTTCTTTACATAATCTGTCACCAAGACGATTTGCTGTCCGTCAACTTTACCTTCAATGTATTTTTCATTTTCGTGATCTAGAGAAATTCTGCGTACAGCGGTACCTTGTTTAGCCACCATACTGCTGCCTTTCACCTTAAGATCTTTAATCAACACCACAGAATCGCCTGCTTCCAGAACAACACCATTACTGTCGCGATGCACCAAACCTTTGGTTTCCGTTTCATCAGCAATTCCGGCTTTTGCCCAATCTTTTACGCTTTCTTCCATATACATCATATCTAGCAAATCTTGCGGCCAACCTTCGGCTCTTAGTTGGTGTAGCATACGATAAGCTACGACTTGTACCGCCGGAACCGTGCTCCACATACTGTCGTTTAAACAGCGCCAATGATTGGGGTCTATTGCGGCTTTATCTTCAAGCTGCATGCGACAGGTTTCTGAAATAAAAATATGGGTTTCCACCTCGGGTAGATCAGGCGAATTAGGAACCGCATAAATATCAAGATCCTCGGTGCTTCCACTCAATTCACATACATTACCACTACGGTCTCTTAAGTCTTGTTCTAGGCTCATAATTCTACTGTTGTTGATTGAGGTGTAAAGTTAGGTTTCTTCTAAATTTTTACCCTTTGCAACGCTAAAAAAGAGAACTGGTCTTTAACCTAGAAGTCTTAAATTAACTTATCATCAATCAAATCATTACTTTATGAATTTTGCTAGAGCATATCATCCTCACTGGAATACTTCTGAAAAATTACTTGTCCGCTTCCTTTTATTGTATTTCACAACTTACATTCTCTTACAGTTTTTGTCTCAGCCTGCAGAACCACTAGTGCGTTTAGCAGGTCACCTCATCCTTGGTGTAGAAAAAGAATTACAGTTTTTTGCCACAGGTAGCGGCGACTCTACTTATGCTTATGTGCTTTTATTTGTAAACTTTTTAATCACGCTATTGGGTACAATTATATGGACGCTAGCTGATCGAAAACGAGCGTCTTACAATGCTCTTTTCTACTGGTTTCTGGTCATATTACGCATTTTTTTAGCGATGATGCTATTGAGTTACGGGTTTGCAAAAGTTTACAAAACTCAATTTCCAGAACCATCCCTCATCCGGTTATTACAGCCACTGGGCAGTTTTTCACCTATGGGACTTGCTTGGACGTATATGGGTTTTAGCGAAGCCTATAATCTATACACCGGATTGCTTGAAGTTATAGGCGGTTTACTGTTAATATGGCGAAGAACTACAACATTAGGAGCTTTGCTTGTCGCCGGAGTGATGAGTCACGTCGTAGTGATGAATTTCACTTATGATATTCCGGTAAAATTATTTTCTATGCATCTTTTAGCCATCGCTATTATTCTGATTGCCACAGACCGAAAAAGACTTTATAACCTGTTCTTTCGTAACAAAGCCACCTCTAGTATTATTGAATATGATCCCATCAAAAATAAGCGGTATCAAAAGATTAAAACTGGTCTTAAACTCGCGAGTGTTATTTTGTTTATAGGAGTTTCGGTTTGGCAGGGATATACCAATGAACGTAGTTTTGGCGATAAACGAGCCAAACCTCCACTTTACGGAATTTGGGAAGTGCAGCAAATGAAAGTCAATGACAGTCTGGTGGCTCCCTTAATTACAAATGATGCTCGCTGGCGGTATTTTGTCATTGATTATAAAAATCGCTGCAGTATTCTGTATATGAATAATGAAGTAAAATGGCTAAATCTTGAAATTGACACCAGCCAATCAAAACTATCAATCTACAACTATGATTATGAACAGCACGATAATTTCTCCTTTACGCGAGATGATGATCGCTTAAATATAAAAGGAAAGTTAGGTCGTGATTCTCTGGATATTCAGATGAAAGCAAAAGATCTAAATGAGATGCTGTTACCCAATCGCGGATTTCATTGGATCAATGAATATCCGTTTAATCGTTAAACCCTTACGTTAAGAATGGCAAAATAAAATCAGTCTTTTCTGGCATTCAAGCCCCTGTACTTCCTAAGCTTCTGCGAATTTCAAGAAGTAAAAACCCTGTAAATCAATAAAATATTTTACTCTACACTTGTAGAATTAAAATTTATTTCTACATTTGTAGAACATATTCTAAAAATGTAGAAGCTATGAGTCTTTCTAATGCCGAAGAACAATTGATGCAAATTTTATGGAAATTGGATAAAGCCTTTATGAAGGAACTCATAGAAGCCTACCCCGAACCAAAACCAGCAACTACCACTGTGGCCACCTTGCTCAAACGAATGCAAGACAAAGGTTTTATAGATTATGTGCAATACGGGAGATCGCGAGAATATTTTCCGCTGGTGAAGAAAAACAAGTATTTCTCAAAGCAAGTCAATGGAATGATCAAAAATTTCTTCAACGACTCTGCCGCTCAGTTTGCTTCATTCTTCACACAAGAAACCGATTTGACGCAGCAAGAATTAGAAGAACTTAAAAAACTGATTGATGAACGCTTAAAATCTCAAAAGTAATGGCAGCCTACCTCATCAAATCTATCTTGTGCCTTCTGGTTTTTTGGGGCTTTTATAAAGTAGCTCTAGAGCAAACCGCTGCGCACCACTTTAAACGCTTCTATTTACTGGGAATTTTGGCTGTAGCCATCGCATTACCCTTGGTCAGTTTTAGTTATACAGTGGAAGTTGCACCGCAACCCGTAGCCGCCGAGACCCATTTTGAACCGGCTGCTTTTACAGAAGCTCCAATTACCACACGAACTGCCCAATCAACAAATTGGCCACTCCTTAGTTTAGCACTCGTTTATGGTGCAGGTGTGCTGCTTTTGGGTTTCCGGTTTTTGCGTAATCTGTTGCGCTTGCGCGAAAAGGTGCGCCATAACGACCACATCAAAGCTTCTTCACACATCAATGTATTACTGCTAGAACAAGTGGTTCCGCATTCGTTTCTAAAGTATATTTTTCTACCGAAGACCGACTTTAAAAACAACACGCTTCCTGCCGAAGTCTTACAACACGAGCAAGCTCACGTGATTCAAAAACACAGTTGGGATATTCTTCTTATCGAATTTCTTCAGGTCGTGTTTTGGTTCAATCCGGCACTGATATTACTCAAAAAAAGTGTGGCGCTCAATCACGAATTTCTGGCTGATCAAGCTGCTTTACACCAAAATAATAATCTTACTAATTATACCAATCTTTTATTTAACTATTCGGGAGGTGCTCATCACACCGCGTTAAGTAGCCCGATCAATTATTCATTAACTAAAAAACGAATTCTTATGTTATCAAAAACCCGTTCGGTCAAAAAGCTGACCGCCCGTATCGCACTCTTTGTGCCCGTTCTTGCGCTTTGCATCTATTTCTTTAATCAGGAAATTGTGGCAAAGCCTGCAAACCTGCAAGAACCGGAAAAGGTGACAGATCAGAATGATCAAACCTCTGCAACATCAACAGACACATTCTTCAAAAGCGACAAGCCTAAAGTCATCACCCAAGCTGACCTCGATGCCATTTCTAAAAATCCAACCTACCACATCCTTGAAAAGAAAGCTCCTACATCTTCTCACCTAAATAAATGGAAAGACGCTTCGCAATACGGTGTTTGGGTTGACGGAAAACGCATTAAAAATGCTGATTTAAAAAGTGCTGAAGCGTACAGTCATTATTTTATAAGCAAGCTTGAGAAAAATGCAAAAAATTACGGCGCGCATTATTACCAAGTTAATCTAATGACGCAGTCTTATTATGAAGACCATAAACAAGTTCAAAATCCACCTTCGCAAGAGGCAATAAAAGCATATTTAGCTCAAACTGAAAAAGTCCTTAACATCACCGTTACAGGCTCTGATGTTTATCTAAATGGAAAGGAAACCACCGTTGAAACTTTTGCAAACGATCTTGATGCCTTGAGTAAAAACTGGACCTTGAGCGAAAAGAAAAATTATAGCGTACACGTGAGAACATCAAATCCTGCAGCTAATCTTTGGCAAAAACTACAAGAAGCTTTTGAAACAACTGCATTATATAAGGCCAATCCAAAAGGTTTGGTTCCGCCACCGCCGCCACCGGCACCTGCACCACCAAAGTCAGGTTCTATTCCTGCGCCTCCACCACCGCCTGCAACTAATTCTAGTCTTGAAGAGGTAACCGTACAAGGTCTTCCTGCACCACCACCTCCACCGCCTGCACCTAAAGAAATGGTACGCTTAGCGAAAGACAACATTTACTATAACGACAAAAAGATTTCGGCTGAAAAAGCTCAGGAACTTATTGAGAACAGTGATGCTTATAACTTAATGTTCAATTCTAACAAGGGTAGTCATTTATTGATCATCAAAGACAAGAATTAAAGCGCTCAACACATCGCAGTCGCATCAAAAACTTACCTCGTCTAGGGGTAAGTTTTTTTTATCACAATACTTTCCTTCGTTTCAACGTTTTAGCATTTCACCATTTGCTTTGAATTTTAATTACTAATCGCGACTTTTAACACTCATCAATCATCATATCATGCTTAAAAAATTCTTTATTCTTTGCTCAGGAGCAGACCATGTGCTTCTAGATTCTTGTGCTCCCGGCGAGCAAAATAAATATACCGGTATTGGCGCTACCGTATTTTTCACTGCGCTAATGGCGTTCATCGCTTCGGGCTATGCGTTATATACCGTTTTTGACTCGATCCCAATGGCGATAGGTTTCGGCTTTGTCTGGGGATTACTCATTTTCAATTTGGACCGCTTTATTGTTTCCACCATTAAAAAACGGGATAATTTCTTAGACGAATTTCTCCAAGCCTTGCCGCGATTGATTCTTGCTGTGATTATCGCAGTAGTAATTTCAAAACCGCTCGAGCTTAAAATTTTTGAGAAGGAAATTGATCGTGTGTTGTTAGAACAGAAAAACGATCTAACCCTCGCCAATCAAAATCAGATCGCCGATCAATTTACTCCGGCCGTTGCTGCATTAGATACCGAAATTGAACAATTAAAAAGCGAAGTCACTACCAAAGAATCGGAAGTAAATGCGCTTTATGACATTTACATTACCGAAGCCGAAGGTACTTCCGGTACCGGAAAACTAGGTAAAGGTCCGGTTTATCAGGAAAAACGAGAAAAACACGATGCCGCTCTGGCAGAACTGCAACAGTTGAAGCAAACCAATGCTGAAAAGGTCGCTGCACTCGAACTGGAGAAAGACAACCTAGCTGCTGATTACGAAACCCGAGTAACCGAAACCCAGCCCATCATTGATAATTTTGACGGTTTAATGGCGCGTATTGACGCTTTAGAAACCTTGCCTTGGCTCCCATCATTTTTCATCTTTTTACTGTTTCTAGCCATTGAAACCACACCGATTTTTGCCAAGCTTATTTCTCCAAAAGGAGAATACGATCTTAAACTTGCAGATGCTGAAGGCGAACTCAAATCGTGGACGACGCAAAAAGCCAATCAGCGTAAAAACCTTATTGATGCAGACAACGTGATTAATGATAAAGTTTACGGCGACCTTACTGAGGAAGACGAACTCTACAACTACAAGAAGAAAATGGCTCGAGATCTGATGCAGAAGCAACAAGATGCTTTTTACAAGCGGCAGAGTAAATTACTTTAGTAAACTACTTGAAAAAAAAACTCTAACAGTCCTAATGAAAAAGCCTTCTCTTTTGGAGAAGGCTTTCTATTTTACCCAAATTTCACAACTTAAAATTTACGATCAGGATTGTAAACGCTTAAATCTAAAGAAGCTTTTTTACCATCAATGATTTCTGAAACTAAGAGCCCGGTTCCCGGACCTAAACTCCATCCCATCATTGCGTGACCTGCTGCTATGGTTAAGTTTTTCCATTTTGAAGGTCTGCCAATGTACGGCAAACCATCTGGAGTTACCGGTCTCAAACCGCATTGGGCTTCGTCTTTTTCCTGCTCAGAGATCACCACATTATTAAAATACCGCGGCACCGCCTCGGCGATCGCTTCAACACGAGCTCTATTAATATTATGATTGATTCCGGCGATTTCCATGGTGCCCGCAAAACGTGTAAAACCATTCATAGGCGTTACCGCAACTTTCGCTTCACACAAGATAGACGGTAAGGTGATTCCGGTTTCATTTTCAGAATTGATACGGTAGCCTTTACCCGCCTGCATTAAGATTTTTAATCCTAATTTTTTATTCAACTCGCCGGTCCAGGCACCTGTAGCCAGAATAACCTCGTCAGCAACAAAAGTCTTACCTGATGCGGTTTTCACATTAGAAAGGGTACCGCTTGATGTATCAAAATCGGTTACTTTTTCGTTCTTAAAAAACTGGATCCCTTTGGCTTGTAAAAGGGTTTTAAACTCTTCCATAAATTCGCCCGGAGTGGTATGATGATCACATTCATAAAACGCCGCACCTTTGATATCTAATTTGGCATTAGGCATTTTTTGCTGAACTTCTTCCGCTGAAAGCATACGGGCCGGCAAACCTTCTTTATTGGCTAAAGCCAAAACGTGTGCCTCTTCCTCAAGCATATGTTCGGTTTTACACAGCATAAGCAAACCGTCTTTCTTAAGCTGAAAATTGAAATGTTCTTCTTCTTTAATATCTGAATACAAGTCGCGGGACAACAAATTGATATCTCGAATCGCCGGAATGGCTTTAGTAACGTTTTCTTCTGAACACGAATTGTTGAACGCCATCGTCCACTTGAGAAAATCGGCGTTTAAGCGCGGTTTAATATACAATGGACTCTTACTGCTGAACATCCATTTGATGCCTTGTTGCATCACACCGGGAGCTGCTAACGGAATAATATGGCTAGGTGTTAGATATCCTGCATTCACGTACGACGCGCCAGAATCCATACTTCCTTGGTCGATCACCGTTACTTCGTGTCCCGCTTTTCGAAGATAATAAGCCGAAGATAAGCCTATAATTCCACCTCCAATAATTACACATTTTTTGCTCATAATTAGTCCAGATTAAAGTCCCAAAGGGTTTGTTTGTCTAGTAAGTTCTCGATGAAATAATTCCATCTTTTTTTCTGAAAATAAGTATTGTATTTCCCGGTATAGCCGTGTCGCTGACTCGGGATGATCAACATATCAAATTGCTTATCGGCTTTGATCAAGGCTTCAGCCAATTTAAACGTCGCTGAAGGATTTACGTTATCGTCGATCCCGCCATGAACCAGCAATAACTTGCCTTCTAAATTAGGCGCCATGGTGATGTTTGACACTTCCTCGTAGCGCTCATCAACAGGATAGCCCATATACATCTCCGGCCACCAGGCTTTTTCCATTCTAAAATCGTGATCCCCGCTACTCGCCACTGCCACTTTATAAAAATCAGGAAAAGCCAATACCGCATGCGCCGCATCAAAACCACCTGCAGAATGCCCAAAAATCCCCACACGCTCAGCATCTACATAGGCGTACTTTTCACCCAAATACTTAATCGCGTTCACGTGATCGCGCAGGTTATCTCCCATATTCATATAAGAAACATCCCGAAAAGCTTTAGACCTTCCGGCAGTTCCCAGACCATCAATAGCCACCACGATAAATCCTAAATTGGCCATCGCCTGATTGCTCAACGCCTGACTGAAACTTTTGGGGAAACGCTGTGTATGTGGGCCGGTATAAGTCGCATCGATAACCGGATATTTTTTTGAACTGTCGAAGTTTACCGGCTTCCAAAAGGCGCCATAAATAGGTGTTTTGTCATCTTTACCGGTTAGTGTAAATACTTCGGGCATCTGCCAGCCTTCCGCTTCAATTTGTGCTGTATTGGCTGTAGTTAGGGTCGCCGTGATCTTTCCATTCTTTTTGCTGCGCAATACCGTTTTTGTAGGTTGATCTACCTCTGAGATCGCGTCTACAAAATAATCAGCATCCTCAAAAAATGTGATCTCGTGATTTGCATTTTCAGGGGTTAGTTCGTTTATTTTTCCTTTTAGAGAAACCCGATACAATTTCTGATGGTACGGATTCATCGTTGCATCAACACCCGAAGCGGAGCAGTAAATCACTTTGTCCTTTTCATCGATGTGTACAATGTCGTTTACTACAAACTCACCATTAGTCAACGGCGTGATTTCCCCGCTATTTTTATTGACTAAATACAACTGCTTCCATCCACTACGTTCAGAAAGGACCACCAGATCATCCCAGCCTTCGATCTCGCGATAGTTGAAATTATCAATACTGGTTTGGGTAGATTCCTCATAAAGCGGCTGCACGGTTTCTTCATCAAGATCAACCACTTTTAAAAACTGCTCTTTGTAACCGCGTGAACGATAGGAAGCGATCATTTTATGCGGCTCCTTATCTTGAAATTTCAACCAAATCCCATTGACGTGTACTTTTTTAGGAAGATCGATTGCCAGTTGTTTTTGGCTTTCTACATCAAAAAATACCGGTTTATACGTCACCATCGTCGTGTCTCCCGGAGAACCGCGGTAGTAACTTAATAATTTGGGTTTGTATAAACTGTCTATGCTGTAATCCAGCAGATACATTTTTTCTGCATTGCGCGTGTCTACCACTTGTGTCACTAAATACTTAGAGTCTGGCGACCATTGCACGCCAAAGTGTTTGGGACGCTCGGTTCCTTCGCCTTCTATGATGTCAAACCAGCCAATACTACTCGCATAATCATAACCTTTTTGACCATCGGTTGTTAACTGAATTTCCTCATCTGTTTGAGCATCACGAATAAATAAATTATGATCTCGGGTAAAGGCGATCCACTTTTCATCTGGCGAAGTGGACTCCATTTGATTGCGCCAATCACGAGAATTTTTAGAAGTTTTTTCTTTACTTTCCTCTAAAGATGTTCCATCCCAGGTGAAGCGTGTATTTTCAAAATCAAAGCTTCGGCCAGTATTTGTCTTTTCAATTTTTGAAACCGAAAGCTGAGCTGCATCCTGTTTCTTATTTAAGATTTCACTTAAAGCTTCTGCTAATTTTGATTGATCAAAAAGCGGTTTAACTTCTGAATCTTTGAAAGAAAGCGTTTTATATTCCTTACCTGCTTCGGTATAGTTCACAAACCAAATCCCCGAATGATCTTCAAATTCGTGAACGGTAGTGCTTAAATTAAAAACTCGTTTATTCCATAGATTACCATAAGTATAGCTAGTTGCTTGCTCATAATCTGCTAAAGTCATTTGCTCTTGCGCAACACCAGAAAAACTGCTGAACAACAGCCCAACAACAAAGAATAAACTGAATTTTACAAACTTCATAAGCTACATATTTGTTGGCAACGCCATAAGATTTAATATTCTGATTTAGTACCCTTACAACACTTGAAAACCGAATGCGTAAGGGTCTTCAGTATCAATAGTCATCGTATTGTGACCATAAACTCTTGCCCAACCTTTTATACTCGGGATCACTGCTTCAAAATCCCCTACTCGGGTGACTTCTTCTACCCGACCTGTAAATTTTGAACCTATAAAACTCTCGTGAATAAAATCGGTATGCGGCTGAATAATTCCTTTGGCATGCAATTGTGCGATACGCGCTGAAGTTCCCGTTCCGCAAGGCGAACGATCGATGGCTTTATCTCCATAAAAAACTGCATTGCGACCTGATGACGTAGCATCTAGGGGATTACCCGTCCATAACATGTGGCTTACGTCGCGTATGGTTTCATTTTCAGGATGCACAAAATGATCTTTGTATTTTGCATTAATCTTTTCCCGTAAAATCTTGCTCAGGCTAATGATCTTAGAAGCATTATAATCGTGTACACCACTAAAATTCTCCTGTGGATCTACAATCGCATAATAGTTCCCACCGTAAGAAACATCAAATTTTAAGGTGCCCAGCTCATCACAATCTATCGTCAAATCACGCGCAGCCAGATAACTTTTCACATTGGTCAGTTTTACCCAATCTACCTTTTTACCGGTTTGTTGATATTCAATCTCTACCAATCCGGCAGGAGCTTCCATTCTGATTTTACCGGGAGTTTTAGGGATGACAAGACCTTCTTCAATGGCGATGGTAATGGTTCCTATGGTGCCGTGCCCGCACATAGGAAGGCAGCCACTGGTTTCAATAAACAGAATCGCAAAGTCATTTTCCGGGTCGTGCGGCGGAAACAAAATACTCCCGCTCATCATATCGTGACCACGCGGCTCAAACATTAATCCGGTGCGAATCCAGTCATATTCTTTCAGAAAATGCTGGCGTTTTTCGCTCATGGTTTTACCCGCTAACGCAGGACCACCCGTTTTTACCACACGCACAGGGTTACCACAAGTGTGCGCATCTATACATTCAAAAGTGTGTACAGCCATTCTTTAATTCACGTATTATATGTTCTATTTTGCTAATGCTTCTTTTGCTTTGCTTATGTACGCATTAACCTGTTCTTCTAAAATGGGTAAAGTCACCGTACCTTCACCCAAAATCACTTCGTGAAAAGCACGTATATCAAAGTCTTCTCCCAATTCGTTTTTTGCTTTTTCGCGTAGCTCGCGTATTTTGAGTTCGCCTATTTTATAACTCAACGCCTGCCCCGGCCAACCGATATAACGATCAGTCTCCGTATTGATCTCGTGGATCGAAAGCGCGGTATTTTGCGACATATAATCTACCACCTCTTGGCGCGACCAACCCATAGCGTGAATCCCCGTGTCTACCACCAAGAGGCAAGCCCGCCACATCTCGTAAGTAAGCTGCCCAAATTTCTCATAAGGCGTGCGATAAATCCCCATCTCATCAGCGAGATATTCAGCGTATAAGCCCCAACCTTCACCGTAAGCAGATAAGTATAAATTGCGTCTAAACTGCGGAATACTATCACTCAACTCCTGATTAAGCGCTCCTTGAATATGATGTCCCGGTGCTGCCTCATGCGCCGTTAATGCCGGAAGCGTGTACAATGTACGACTGTCTAACTTGTAAGTATTTACCAAATAATGCCCCGCTTGCGTACCGTTTATACTACTGCCAGAATATCTTCCGCCGGTGTATTTTGGAGCGATGGCGTCAGGTACTTTGATCACTCCGTAAGGTTGTCTGGGTAACTTGGAGAAAAATGCGGGTAATTCATTATCTACCCGCTTGGCAATATCTCTGGCGTGCATCAACAACGCATCACCTGTTGTTACAAAAAATTGATCGTCGTTGCGTAGAAACGCTAAGAAGTCTGCAAACGAACCTTCAAAATCTACTTCTTTGATAATCTTTTCCATCTCAGCTTTGATGCGCGCAACTTCTTTCAAGCCTAATTCGTGAATAGATTCTGCGGTATAGTCTTTTGAGGTTGTGTAAAAATCGATTCGGTTTTGATAGAATTCCTTTCCGCCGGGACGTGAAGAAACACCAATTTGGTCTCGGGTTTGCGGTAAATATTCGGTTTCAAAAAAGGTTTTGATCTTTTTGAAACTCGGTACCACACTATCTGCAATCACTTGCTGCGCCGCATTTAAAAGCGAATCTTTTCGCGCTTCGGAAATACTTTCCGGCAAGGCTAAAAACGGCGAGTAAAAATAGCTTTCGGTAGGATCTTCAACAATATGCGTATTGTAGGTAGACTCGTAGCCGTTGAAAATAATCTTAGGCTGATTGATGCCTTCTTTTAAGCCTTTTCGCATCAGCGCAAATTGACTTTCTGTAAAATAAGGAATGGCTTTCAACCGGTTTAAATAACCCACAGCCTGCTGATAGCTGTTGATAGGGCGCACCTGATAATTGAGATTTAAGTGAAATCCCTGATCGGCCTGTAAAGGATTGAGATACATCTTATACTTGTAGTGATCTACGCGATCCTGCAAGACAAAATTCAGCAGTTTGTAGGATATGAGCTCGCTGTCATTTAACTCAGAAGTCTCTACACCGTCTAGCTTTTTTAATAAATCTTGAGCAGTTTCTGCCCGTGCTTTGGGCAGTTCCTCATCATAACGTCCCAAAGGATAATCGCGCCAGTTATAATCACGCTGATTTTGATACTCAGCGATGATGCTGTCTAGGGAAACAGCATCCTGAGCTGAAACTGAAAGAGTTAAACTTGAAATAATAAAAAGAAGTAAATAGTGTCTCATACGTTTAATTATTTAATTAATAAGATACAGTAGTACTTTAAACTACTGTATCTCTTGTTTAACTCGTACTAGCTGAAGTTATCAAGCTTTACTATAGTTCCCATCCACCTTGCGAAGAATACCTAACGGATTCTCTTCTTTTAAAGCATCTGGAAGTAATTCTTGCGGCCAGTCCTGATACGAAACCGGACGCACCCAACGGTAAATCGCGTCGTTACCTACCGAAGTAAATTTGGCATCAGAGGTAGATGGAAATGGCCCTCCGTGATGCATTGCAGGACAAACCTCAACACCGGTAGGAACACCATTAAATAAAATTCTACCCACACGCGAACGCAAGGCATCAATCACATCTGTATATGCTGCAACTTCTGAAGTTTCCGCGATAAGCGAACCAGTAAGTTGGCCTTCTAATGCGTTTAAAACCTCAAGCAGTTGCGCTTTTGAAGTACAGCTTACCAACATTGAAAACGGTCCAAAAACTTCTGCGTGCAGCTTTGTATTCGCCAAGAAATCATCTCCCGTAACTTTTACCAAAGCCGGTTTACCATCATTTGCTCCTTCTGCCTCCAAGGTGACTGCAAGCACTTCGGTTCCTGTTGCGTCAAGCATATTTTGTTTTCCGCTTTCATAAGCCGACTGAATATTAGGATGCAACATGCAATGCGCAGGTTGCTCGCCTAAATGCGCAGCCAGATTCTTACCAAAAGTTTCTAATTCTTCTCCTTCAATTCCTAAGATCAACCCGGGATTGGTACAGAATTGTCCCGCGCCAAGATTGATACTTCCCGCATATTTTTGCGCCCAGCTTTCCCCATTGACTTTCAAAGCTTCCGGAAGGATCACCACTGGATTTATACTTCCCATTTCGGCATAAACCGGGATGGGCTCTTCTCTGTTCGCTCCAAGTGCAACCAGGGCTTTCCCCGCTTTTATGCTTCCGGTAAAACCAACACCTTTGATCGCGGGATGCTTCACCAGCTGCTCTCCTACAGCAATTCCTTTACTGTTCAAATTCGAAAAAACGCCGTCAGGCATTCCTGTTTTCTGCGCCGCTTTGATGATTGCTGAAGAGACCAATTCGCCCGTCGCTGCGTGCATTGGGTGACTTTTCACCACAACCGGGCAACCAGCTGCAAGCGCGCTCGCAGTATCTCCACCAGCGGTTGAGAACGCAAACGGAAAGTTACTAGCCCCAAAAACAGCAACAGGTCCGGTCGCGATTTGCATTTTACGCAAATCAGGTTTTGGTGCAGGAGTACGCTCGGCATTACCGTGATCTATGGTAGCTTGCACCCAATCTCCTTGCTCTAACAGGGAAGCAAATGCATTGAGTTGACCAATTGTTCTGCCGCGTTCACCCATTGCACGACCTTCAGGAAGGCCAGATTCGGTGGTGTAGGTATCGATCAATTGCTGACCTAAAGCTTCGATCTCTTCGCCAATCGCTCTTAAGAATGTTGCGCGTTCTTTATCAGATTTGTATTTATATACTTCAAATGCT
The DNA here is from genome assembly GCF_011784865.1 of Leeuwenhoekiella sp. ZYFB001. Taxonomy (NCBI): domain Bacteria; kingdom Pseudomonadati; phylum Bacteroidota; class Flavobacteriia; order Flavobacteriales; family Flavobacteriaceae; genus Leeuwenhoekiella; species Leeuwenhoekiella sp. ZYFB001. The sequence continues at coordinate 4,039,842 of NZ_CP050460.1, read as the reverse complement.
TCCGCAGCTAATTGGGCAGCAGCATCTACTTCGCTCTCAGTAGCCTCGGTAAATTGCCACTCATTCTCAATATTGAGCTTCGGGTTGATCGTTGTGTATGTCGTTTTTCCTTCCGCAGAAATTTTACTTCCTATATAATTCTTTCCTGTAATCATTTGTATCAATTTCTTTTTAATCGCTTAAACTGCCTTAAGCTTGTTTACGCCAAAAGCACCACGATTGCGGTGCTTTTATTAAACTATAATTTGTGCTTTAAAAGGTTTTATAAAGCCTCAAAAAAAATGAGCCGTCAGCTATTATGTCAAGTCTTGAAAATCGCCAAACCGTTGATAGCTAAACTTAAAATCTAATTTTAAACGAACGCTGCCTCCGACTCATTTTATCCACCAAATAATCTTTTAATTTATATTGAATTACGCCAGCTCTTGCTGCGTATTAAGGCCTTTGTATTCTGGTAAAGTAGGCCTGTTTGCTAAACCTTCTTCAATAATTTTTATCACTTCTTCTCGACGTGCACCAGCTAATGGTAAACGCGGTGCGCGCACGTGCTCAGAACCAATTTTAGTATATACTTCTGCGAGCTTGATATTTTGTACAAGTTGCGCGTCGATATCTAATTCTAAAAGTGGTAAGAACCAGCGGTAGATCGCTAAAGCCTCGTCAATGCGACCTGCTTTTTGTAATTCGTAGATCGCAACCGTCTCAGCTGGGAATGCACAAACTAAACCGGCAACCCAACCGTCTGCACCCATCAACAAGCTTTCTAACGCCAAAGTATCTACACCCGTCATAATCTTTAAACGATCTCCAAAACGGTTTTTAATGCGGGTTACATTAGAGATGTCTCGTGTAGATTCTTTCACCGCCTGAATATTTGGCTCTTCAAGTAATTCTTCAAACATATCAAGCGTCACTTCAATCTTATAATCAACTGGGTTGTTATACACCATAATTGGTAACGACGTACTTTGTGCAACCGCTTTAAAATAAGCAACAACCTCACGATCGCTCGCTTTGTAACGCATAGGAGGCAACATCATTAAACCTGCAGCTCCATCTTCTTCTGCTTGTTTTGCCGCAGCAATAGCCCCTTTTGTAGTTTGCTCTGCGATGTTCATCATTACCGGCACAGAACCCGCAACGATCTCAACAGTTTTACGTGTTAAAATACTTTTTTCCTCGTCAGTTAAAGTACTGGCTTCCCCTAAGGTTCCACCTAAAACAATTCCGTGAACGCCAGCATCAAGCTGGGCTTTGATGTTTACCTCAAATAAATCTAAATCCAGTTTATCGTCTGCTGTAAACTTTGTCGTTACTGCGGGCATCACACCCTCCCAATTGATCTGCATCGTTTCTTATGTTTATTATTGATGGTACAAATGTAGCAGGCTTCACTTCCTTTAGTTTTGTAGTATTTAACCAAAACATTGCATATTTTAGCGCAATTACACATTTTCGCTTAAAATCAACGTCAAATTCTAACCATTGAAGGTTTTACCATTTAAAATACCGAAGTCTGGCAATAACGCACTGATCCTTCAGGAAGACTTGGAGCCCTTGTTTTATGACAAGCTGCATCAGCATCCTGAGATCCAGATGAGCTATATTCTTTCAGGTACCGGGACGCTTCTGGTGGGCGATACGGTAAGCAGATTTAATCCTGGAGATGTTTTAATATTTGGAGGAAACTTACCGCACGTTTTTAGAAGTGATCCTAATCCCGAAGGACTATCTCATATGCTTACCATATTTTTTAACCGGGAAAGCTTTGGTGCGTCTTTTTTTGAGACCGAAGAATTAAAAGAGTTTGACCTGTTCTTTAAGCAAGCGGCTTCGGGTTTTAGAATTATTGATACGCAATCACGCTTTAAAAACTACTTTACATCCATCACCAGCGCACCCAATTTAGAGCGCTTTATGCGTTTTATGCAACTGCTTTATGCTATTTATAGCGCTCCCAAAGAACTACTTTCTAACTTCACTAAAAACACTAAATATACCGACACCGAAGGACAGCGTATGAGTAATGTGTTTGACTATTGCCTGAGCAACTTTAAAGAACGTATTAGTCTTGAAGAGATCGCAGACGTTGCGGTGATGAGCCCTACTGCCTTTTGCAGGTTTTTTAAAGAGCGTACCAACAAAACCTTTAACCAATTTTTGTTAGAATTGCGTATCGAGCATGCCTGCCAATTGTTGCGTACTCCAGATACTACAGAGTCGATTGCCAGTATTGCCTATGAGTGCGGTTTCAACTCGGTCTCTAATTTTAATAGGTATTTTAAAAAACAAAAAGCTGTGAGTCCGCGTACTTACAAAAGCGCTGAAACTACCGGATAATTTTTGTAACAATCTGAAATTCTGAGCTACTAACACCAAAACTTTTTAATTATGAACAAAGGTGTTTTTGCGATGGTTATGAGTATTTCACTTTTTGCTGCAAATCTTATTGCAGTTCATTATTATCAAATTTCAGATTTCTTCTACGGAATAGGTATTGGTATCAGCCTTGGGTTGATGCTTGTCGCCTTAAAAAGGATTGCGCTTCTTAAAGGCTAATTGCAACGATTATTATTAATAATAGTCTTTATGAAAAACTTTTAGATGATACTTAACTTGCTGAATTTCTGTTATAGAAAACTCTTCCTTTTGATTATTATTTGTCTTGCCAACACAGATTTGCAAGCACAAATTCATCCGGAAAATGAGAGCACCAAATCGAAACTAACTTTTGATCAAAATACCGATTTAACGATCTATGAAAATTTAGGGTTCTTCAGAAAATTTAAAAACACACTTACTTTTTATAATAATAAATTAGAAATGAGTTTCAGCGGAAATCTCGTTGAACAAGGACTTGCTAATTCATTTATCTCACCAGACCTTCAGTTACAGGCAGAACTTGAACTTACTTATAAATTAAGAGATAACCTTTCTATAAATAGTTATGGGAAGTATATAACTAACCCTTTAAATAACGGCGGTAACGGACAAACGCGTTACAACTCCTTATTTGAACAAAGCGAGATAGGTTTAGAAGTCAAAACCGAACTTCAAAAAAATATACAACTAGAAGTTGGCGACAAAATACTCTTAGATAACAACAATTTAAATCTTAAATCTCCGATGCGAGTGTATACTCGATTACTAAAAAAATTCTAGTGTTTTATAAAGAATTAAGCTTGCCCCCATCAATAGGAATCTGCGTCCCCGTGATGTATCCCGCGCGATCAGAAGCCAAAAAGGCAACTAGACAGCCGTATTCGGCGGGATCTCCTATACGCTTCACAGGAACCGAAGCTTCTAATTGCATTAAAATTTCTTCTTCAGAAACACCTTGCTCTTTTGCTTTTTTAGCATTTAGTGAAGTGATACGTTCGGTATTGAAATAGCCGGTCAAAACACTATTCACAGTGATACCGAAGGAACCAGCCTCGGTAGCCAGACTTTTTGCCCATGTCACGACTGCTGCTCGTATGGAATTGGATAACACCAAATACGAAAGCGGCTCTTTTACAGACACCGAAGCTACATTGATGATACGGCCCCATTGTTTTGATTTCATAGAAATTGAAGCCAATTCTGTAGTAAGCACCACCGTTTTAAACAACAGGTCAAATGCCTGCTGATAGTCTTCAACTTCTTTTTCAAGCGCTGTACCCGGCGGCGGACCTTGCGTATTATTTACCAGAATATCTACTGAATTCTCTTCGAAATAAGCTGTAATAATTGATTTAAACGCAGCATAATCAGTAAAATCAACCTGAAGGATTTGATGCTGTTGACCGTTTTCAGTCGAGAGGCTTTGCTTGACCGTTTCTAATTTATCTAACGAACGCGACATCAAGGTAACCGTCGCGCCACTTGCCGCCAATTGCATAGCAATCGCTTTACCAATTCCTGAGGTACTTGCGCCAACGAGCGCTGTTTTTCCGCTTAAATCAATGTTCATAGTATTAGAATTTTTATTTTCTAGCCTTCGATAAGACTGGTCTCGACTGCACTTAACCTGACACGCTTTTTGCTATTTATACTCTTCCCGCGTCGGACTAAACACATCAAGTAATTTACAAGGTGTTAAGGCTTTTCCGCTATGCGAAAGATGCGGAGCGATCACCACAATATCTCCGGGATGATACACTTTGGTCGTTCCGTCAAGGGTGAACTCAAATTCTCCTTCAATCACGTGCATGATTTGTTCGTTCATATGACTGTGCTCAGGTACTTGGGCGCCTTCTTCAACTTCCCAAAATGCGAGTGACGTATTTTGAGTATGTACGAGTTTGCCGTGATATCCCGGCATAATTTCTTTAGGTGCTATTTCTGAAAGTTTATACTGCATCGTATTATTTTTAATCAATGATATTTTAATTCTATATCTCAAGTCTAGTTTCCCCAGATCCTGCTCCACAAGCTCTTCAAAATCTGCTTCATCGCTTCGGGATCTCGTTCTGCTTCTTGTATTTTTAAATCGTCACCCGCAGGAATCAACTGATAACTGAAGACAAAGCGCAAATCTTTTGCATCCAGATCGTAAACTCCAAACCGAAGATCATTGTAATACAATTCTCCGTCACGCTTCTCGATCGCATACCAACCGTTTGAAATTTTATCAAGTCGCTCGATAGTTTCCGAATTCCTTAAATCACCCAATAACTGGCGATCTTTAGGTACGTATTTGAAGCTTATAGGTTGGCTATCAAAAAACGAATAATCGCCTAGCAAATACGCATCGCCTACATCAATATTGGCGTGCCACAAAATTGTATTAAACGCTGCCGGCCGGGTATCGATTTGCGTGTATTCAATCTTTTCATTTGCTAAGGCTTCGGTAAATTTCTGATAACTGATTCCTTTAAAAACTAAAGTCAGCACCATATACGCTGAACTTATTATGAGTCCGAGATTATTCCATTTTCGGCGTTTTCTGGAAGCTTTTGGTAAGCGCATTGCGAGAATTAAAAAGATCAAAAATGGCAAGGTATATAGCGGATCGATCACAAATATATTTTGGTACGCCAACCTAAGATCCAACGGCCAGAACAATTGCGTTCCCCAAGTCGTGTGCGCGTCCAAAAGCGGATGCGTCACCAATCCCCAGAAAAAGAGCCAGGACCAATCTTTCCAACCGGCTTGTGCTTTTTTATGTAGTTGCGCCACGAGCCAACCTAAAATGGGCGCCATCACAATACTAAAAATGATAGAATGACTTATTCCTCTATGAATTTCTATAGCGGTAAGTGGATCGAGAAATTTACCCCAAATAGTATCAAGATCAGGAATTGTACCGGCGATTGCACCGTACAACATCGCTTTGTTGCCCACTTTTTTTCCTAAAACGGCTTCTCCTACCGCAGCACCCAGAACGATTTGCGTCAACGAATCCATCTAGGCATCTATAATTTGCATCTTTCTCAGTAAGAAAGACGCGTTCATATTCTGGCAAATCCCTTTTTTAAAGGTGTAGTCAAAAAACAACTCGTCGTTGATGATCTGCGCATCAAAATAATAGTTCTTTATATCCTCGAGTTCGTCTGCCGCTTCACATAAACTCAGGTCGTGCGTAGCGATGATTCCGGTGGAATTTGAAGCCACCAATTTCTCAATGAATTTTCGGGAGCCGATAGCTTTATCAGTACTGTTGGTTCCTTTTAAAATTTCGTCCAGAATGATAAAATAGGTATCCGTTTTTATGGCATTTACAATAAACTGCAAGCGCTTCAATTCTGAAAAGAAATACGATTCATCATCGGTAAGCGAGTCGCTGGTGCGCATACTGGTGATCAATTTTATAGGATCGTACACCGCTTCTTTGGCACAAATAGGAAGCCCTGCATTGCTCATCACAATACTCAAAGACACCGTGCGTAAAAAGGTACTTTTACCCGCCATATTGGCGCCGGTGATGATAAAAAACTGTTCGCTATCAATATCAAAATCGTTAGCAACCGCCTTCTTAGGATCGAGTAACGGATGCGCCAATACTTTTGCATTAAGCGTATGTTTTCCTTTTTTTATTTTCGCGAAAGCGTAATCGGGATGATTAAAGCTGAAATTGGCCAGACTGTTTTGCGCATCAAAAAATGCGATCACTTCAAACCAGTTGGCAACCTCATCTGCGTTCAATGCAATCCAGCGTTCTATGCGATACGATTGTCTTAAATCTGAAAGAAAAAAGGAATTGATAAATACGCCTACTAACATATTGGAGCGCTGATCAAGAATGCCCAGCATTTTTGAAAACTGCTCAATTACCGCCGAAGCTTTTGCCTTTTGAGACTTGACCTTATCCTGTTCCTTTTTTAGATAAACCGACGCAAACTCTTGCTCTTCTAACAACAACATCAATTTGAAATACTGCTCAAAAGTGGTTTGCGTTTTACCGGCTTTGTCCCAAAGATCATTTACTTTCTTTACAAAAAACCCGTTAAGGATAAGTCCGGCAAAAAACCAGTACAAGACTACTGTTCCCGGAATGAGATCAAGATACGCCAACACAAAAAGAACCAGTGAAATGCCGGTAAACATGTTAGGCAGCCACTGCATGATTTTAGGTGCAAAATTGGTATAGCCTTTAAGCCATTTTAAAATATGTCGCGTGTCATAATTGACTTTTACCAGCCGCGCTGTAGCTCTAAATTCTTGCCGCCAGTCTGATTGTGCTGCAAGTTCTTTAACCGCTTCCTGTTTCTGCGGAATATCGTCAATACTATTGGCAGTAAGTAAATCTGCCAATTTTTGCGCTCCACTAGCTAAACCGGTTCTGTTTAAATATTGAAAAAAAGAGCCTCGCCCAAAAAGATCAATATCCTGACTAAACTCGTGCCCCGGATCTTTAAACGTATCGCCATCTGGCAAATCATAAAAATCACGATCGAGTACTCGGAGTTCAGTTTCATTTATTGAGATCATTTCCTGTAGAAAATCCCGCTTGTATTTAAGTTGTGAATGCCTCGAAACCAAAAACAGAAACAGGGCGATCTCAGCAACAATAATTGCCAGAATAACGCGCGTGTTTCCCCATAAAAAGTAAATAGCTGCAACACCCATTAAAAACACTGCGAGCCGTATCATACTGCTCGAAAGCAGTAAGGCTTGCATCTTTTTTAGCTGCTCTTGATAAATGGTGATTTTTGAGGTATAGTGGGCTCTGGGATCCTGATGCATGCGTTAGATTGAAAAATGATTAGTGTAAAGCTATATATATAGAATCAATCCAGCCTTTTTAATTCTTCTTTTAGCTTTTTGGTAAGACTGCTTACGATGAGCTCGTAACTGTGATCAATGAATTCCTGTAGCTCTTTTGTAGTTAATTCCCCATTAAGTACCACAGTATTCCAGTGTTGTTTGTTCATATGGTATCCCGGCAACACACTCTCAGGATATTTTTCTCGTAATAGAACGGCCTCTTCAGGATCGCATTTAAGATTGATGCGCGGCTCACCGTTTTCCCAACTCGTCAAACTGCTTAGCGCAAACATTTTACCCATCACTTTAAATACCAGCGTATCTTTATCAAAAGGAAAATGCTCGGTGGTTCCGGGTTTCTTAAGGCAGTAGGTTCTATAGCTTTCGATATTCATCTTAAAACGGGTAATACATTATATGATCTTCCATCAGGTAACCCTTACCGATGTCAAAATCTTCAGAATACATATTCTTAAAACCGTAGTATTCATAAAACGAAGTAGCCTTGTTATCCCGATTAACATTAAGCGTTACACCAAGGTCTCCTGCTTTTTTAGCTTCCGCGAAAGCAAAATCCATCAAAAATCGTCCTGCTCCGGTCCCTTGTGTTTTGGGCAATACGTAGATCTTATCTACTTTAGTGACCGTACCTCTCGTAGTAAGTTTTTCATTTGTATACTGTGGAATGATCGCCAGATACCCACAAGGCACATCGTTATTGGCACCGCCAATGGGTTTAATGCTCCGAGGCTTGCCTCCGAATTGAAAATCCGTTTCCAAGCCATGCCTAATAGTCTTGTCTTGAGGTAGTTTATTGTAAAGAATATAAAATTTGCTGCCGGTTTCGGTTTGTTTTTTTAATGAAGCGACACTGTACATCATCTCCATCATATAACTGATCTGCGCTTCAGAAAGAATATCTTTAAAAGTAGCGGGCCAGACCTCATCAACCAATTGCTTTAAGACCGGCCAGTCTTTTTCTCGAACTTCTTTTACGCTAAATTGCTTTGGACTCATTCTTGTCTTTTAATTGAGGTTTTGTCGCGGTCTCCAAGGCTTTGTAATCTAATTTCCAACCGATGGTTTGCACCAGATTTTCCATCAGAGCGACCGTGCTAAGCGCTTGATTAGATGCTTCGCCAAACAATCCGCTTTGTGGAACTTTATCTACAATATGCTGTTTGGCTTCGCGGTTGATTTCGGTGAGATCTGTGGATGTAAAAGGGTTTGCCCAACCTTCCTTCTTATCGTAGTATTTAAAATCCGTTTCTATGCTGAGCAATTCCGGCTGAGGAAAATCGGTTAGAATGATCGTTCTGTTTTTGATATCGGGCTGCATTTTGATTTTGGTCAGATCAAACCCTACATAGGCTTTCGCATCGATAAGCACCAAAGCTTTTTTGCTCCCTAAAAAGAGATTGAGCCATTTATCTTTTACATTCTGATAATGATAGATCTCGGAGAAGTCACCTTCCACTGTAATGAATTTACACACGCTGCGTATTTTTTCCATCAAAACAACAGACTGCTCTTGAGCATTTTGCTGCTTTTTTGTTTTGTTGAATCGCGTGAATATAAAATAGGCTACAACGCTTCCTATTGCTAAACCAATGAATAAATATTCCATAAAACAAAGATAAGGCTAGTTGCCAATCTCACCCAAATGCGTAAACTTAAAACCGCGCTCATATTTAAGCCCGTAACCCAATATGCGATCAAAAGCAGCGTGTGCAAAAAGAATGATCCCTGCCAACTGTAAATACTCAAATTCTACAAGAATACCGATTAAGTAAAGTGCAACTCCTAAGCTTTTTAAGTGAAACATATTGTAGCACCAAGCGCCCACTTCAGGCCCCACCAAATAGCCTAACATCCCAATATCCGGCACAAAGAATAAACCTATAAACCACCACCAACTTAAGTCCAGAGTAGAAAAGAGATATACCGCTAGAAGCAGCGCGCCAAGCTCTTCAAGTTTCAGTAGTGTTTTCACCATTAGTTCTCTAAGGTATACAGGATAGGTTTACTTGGTGCAGCATCATTCTCAAAAGAGGCGATCTGCAAATTGAGAATATAGCTACCGTCTTTAACCGTATGAGGCACGTAGATCATTTCGGTGATTGTAGCGTCAAAACGTATTTTCCCACCGGTATACCACCAGGCTTTATGACTGGCTAAAACGCCTTCATCACGCTCACGATCTACACTAGGCAGATCTATAAGTAAATGCTTCACGCCACACTCTTTTATGTAAGCGGTTGCATCTGCCATAAGGTAGGGCCAATTGGTATGCGACCATTTTCTGCTTTTTTTACTGCTCGTATTAGGCAACGTACGTATTACCAGCGCTTCGGGAGTTTTTGATGCCAAAGCTTTTGCTACTTGCTTTTTAGTAAATACCAAATCGTCTGCAAACGATTCCGGCACTAACGTGATGACTTCCGCAGTAAACATAAATGTTTTTAAATGCTCATTGATGCTGTGTACTTTTTCGGTGATATGCCCTACACACTCGGTATGTGTGCCGTGCGCGTGTGGATTGAGATACACATTATTAAAATTCACCACAGATCCCTGTGCCACAGCTGCAACCCATTTACCTTCTTTTACCGGCTCTATTTTTGGAGCCTCCAAATACCAGGCAACAGGATTTTCTTCACCGCTAATCACAGGTATGCTCAGGTCTATGGGTTTTGAAAAGTCTACGGAATATTCAGTCTGATTAATAGTAATTTTCGCTTGCATAGGCTTGTTCTGGCTGGTTCACCTGAATAAGTTACTATTTTCGCAGATTGTTACAGTAAAATCTCAGGAAAGATTGAGTATAAATAAGTCACTCGCCAGACCATCACTTAAAAACTTTCCTTTTTTAGTCACCACAATGCGGTCATCATCTAAAAACAATAGATGTTCCTCTATATGCTTTTGCGCTTGCTGCAACACATAGGTTCTAAATTTTAAACCGAAATCCTTCTCGATCTTTTCTAGCGAAACCCCCCAAATCGTACGCAAACCGGTCATCACATATTCGTTATACTTATCTGTGGTGGACAAGGTTTCCCGCTCTATCGGAAGCGAATCAGCAGCAATGGATTTTATGTATTTAGGATTGTTGTTGATATTCCAGCTGCGCGTATTTCCATCGAAGCTGTGCGCAGAAGGGCCAATTCCTAAATAGGGTTTTCCCGTCCAGTACGCCGTATTGTTCTGAGAGAAATAGCCAGGCTTACCAAAATTGGAAAACTCATAATTCTCAAAACCGGCTTGCTCCATGTGTGCGAGTAAAATCTCAAAGTGCTTTTGAGCAACAGCGTCATCCACAGGTTTTACTACGCCTTTCTCTATAAACTTTTGTAGCGCCGTATTAGGCTCTACCGTTAACGCGTAGCTTGAAATATGCGGAATACCCAGTGCAAGGGCTTGATCTAGATTTTCTTGCCAACGCGAATCGCTCATATCAGGCATTCCGTAAATAAGGTCTATCGAAATATTATCAAAATACTGCTTAGCAAGTTGCAAACAGCGTAAAGCTTCAGTGGCATTGTGTGCGCGATTCATCAACTTGAGATCTTCTTCAAAAAAAGACTGCACCCCAATACTGAGTCGGTTAATGCGAGATGCTGCAAGCATTTTAAGTTTAGCTTCGGTAAGGTCATCAGGATTGGCTTCGAGTGTGATCTCCGGTGCTTCTACTACTTTAAAATGATCGTCAATAGTTTTAAAAATCTGCTGAAGATCTTCAGCGTCTAATAAACTAGGCGTACCTCCACCAAAATAAATGGTTTGCAAGGGCCCGGGGATTTCCTCCTTCCGTAGAACCATTTCTTTGCATAACGCATTGACGAGTTCGCTTTTCTTTTTTAACGACGTCGAAAAATGAAAATTACAATAGTGACACGCCTGTTTGCAAAAAGGAATATGAATGTAAAGCCCCGCCATAACTGCTAATCGCTACTTTTTTACACGCTTTTCATTCTGCTTTACAAAAGCCTCCCAACCGGTATAACTTTTGCCGGCAACGGTTTTCCCGGAGTTGAAATGGTGACACACCGCAGCGGCCAGACCATCAGTACTATCCAAATTTTTAGGTAATGTTTTTAAACCTAAAAGGCTTTGCAGCATTTTTGCTACCTGTTCTTTACTGGCGTTTCCGTTACCGGTAATCGCCATTTTTATTTTTTTAGGAAGATATTCAGTCACCGGAATTTGGCGCGACAAGCCCGCAGCCATCGCAACGCCTTGTGCACGACCCAGTTTTAACATCGACTGCACATTCTTACCAAAAAACGGCGCTTCGATCGCCATCTCATCAGGATGATAGGTATCAATCAGCTCCACCGTACGTTCAAAAATAAGTTTCAGCTTCACATACGGATCGTCATATTTTTTTAGCATCAACTCGTTAAGCTGCATAAACTGCATCTTTTTATCAACCACTTTGATCAGGCCAAAACCCATAATGGTCGTACCGGGATCGATTCCTAAAATGATTTTTTCTGATTTCAAGCGCTATTTTTTTTTACATCTTTGAAGCTTTCGCAAAGCTAAACATTATAAGCGTGATCCTTGTTGCAGCCTTCATAATCCTATACACAATTCTTATTGCCGCGCTTTGTGTTGGTTTTTTTAGATGGAAACCAATTTCACCAGAACAGGTTTCTACTGAAAACGCCACCTGCTTTTCGGTGATTATTCCGTTTAGAAATGAAGCCAAACACCTTCAGGCGTTATTAGAATCTTTAAATAAATTAAACTACGACAAACAACATTTTGAAGTGCTCTTAGTCAACGATGCTTCTACCGATGCTTCTTTAGCAGTGATTGAAGCATTCCAGAACACGAGCAAGTTGCTTATAAGAGTTCTAGACAATGAGCGCTTTTCAGCTTCTCCAAAAAAGGACGCACTTACCAAAGGAATCTCACAAGCCAAATTTGAGTGGATCATTACCACCGATGCAGATTGTACAGTTGCTCCTGGCTGGTTAGCTGTTTATAATCAAGCCATAATTCAAAATTCTGTATTGCAATTTATCGCCGGACCTGTACTTTTTTCAAATGCAAAAAACAGTCTTCTGGGGAGCTTTCAGCAATTAGATTTTTTAAGTCTGCAAGGCGCGACGATAGGCAGTTTTGGTTTAGGCCAGGCCTTTATGTGTAACGGCGCCAATCTTGCGTTTGCTAAAACCCAATTTCAGCAGTTGAACGGATATCAAAACACAGATCACATCGCCAGTGGAGATGATGTATTTTTAATGCAAAAATTCATTAAAAATGATGCTAAGCAAGTAGGTTATCTAAAAACTTCAAAAGCTTTGGTGATCACAGCGCCTCAACCGCATTTAACTGCACTTATTACCCAGCGAAAAAGGTGGGCGGCAAAGGCCAGCGCTTATACCAGTGCGTTTGCGGTTTTAACCGCAATAGTTGTTTTCACAGGAAACCTTGCCGTTTTGTTGCTTCCTTTTTATGCCTCGGCAGGATGGTTTTTACTTTTAAAAGTTGGTATTGATGTGGTTCTAATCACACAAACTGCACGTGAGTTCAATCAAAAAAAACCGCTGTGGCATTTAATTTGGGTTGTTTTTATACATCCCATTTTTACAGTGTTTATTGCACTTGCAAGTCAGACAGGAAGCTTTGTGTGGAAAGGACGCACTTTTAAAAAGTGAGATCAGTCCACCTTGACAACCACGGGCATTTTAAAAGCAGTTTTTACAGGAATACCGCGTTTATTTGCTGCGGAAATTTGAGGCAAAGAATCCAGACTATCTTTTAGCCAGCTTTCTAATTCAGGGAGTTGTAGCGCAATGGTATCTGGTATTTCGGCACGGTCGATATTCAGGTTTCCTACTTCAGAGATACTTAAATACAACCAGATCGTATCGTTTAATTCTGACTCAACGATCACCATTTTGTTGGAAAGCTGCCGTTGAAAGTTAAGTGCCAATTCGGTTTTAAAGCACTGATATCTTGCATTTTGATCTTCTAACGTATCGCAACTCGCAAAAGAGGGATATTCATCGACCTCGCTCATATTGATCGCCTTGAGTTCTTCTTCTGCCAAAACCTTTGAAGACACTTTTTTGGTCTCAAGGTCTTTACAGCCTGTTACGCAAACGGCTATCGCCAAAAGAACTAGAAATCTAAACATGTAACATCTCGAAAATCTTGCACAAAGATGTGAAAACGTGCGGTATAAAACTAAACAATATCTGTTTTAAAAACGATATCCCAAGCTAAATTCTACGCCTTCGGCCTTTGCACCGTGTGCTTTAACCGTTACCGCAGCAAAAACATCATCAGTAAAATAACGCTTCAACCCCAGGCGGTTATACAATCGGTTTTCAAACTCGTAAGGATAATAAATATAATACCCCAAATGCGAAACAAACGCAACCTTATTAAAGCGCAGCTCGTGCCCGATAAAAAGCCCAACCCGTTTCCAATCTTCATCGCCGCTCACGCCCAACTCAGGGAACGATGCAGCCTGAAGCTTAATCAACTCTTTAAAGAAATAGGCAAAAAACACATCTGTACCGGCGACCAGCGTGCTTTTGTGATTGATGCGTTTATCTGCAAATGCTGAAACCACAAAAAATGGAAACTGCCCCTGCCCTACAATATCGCTTTCATTAGCACCGCCACGCAAAACTAAATTATAATGAACAGGCTCTGTAAATTTAGTACGCTCACCTTCTGGAATATAATCAGGAAATTCCTCGTAATCGAGATTGTAATTAATTCCAACGTTAAAGGCAAACGTATTGGTACTATTATTAGGCGCGCGCAAGTTTGCATTGCTATAGTGAATGATCGTAAAACCCGTATTCAAGCCAAATCCTTTGTATAAATTCTGTTTATTGTATTGAAGCGCTATGTACGTTGAGCTAAGTAATTTGGTTCCATAAGCGTTGTTGATGTAATTGGTTTCAGGATCGTACGGGCTGCCGGCAATAGCAACACCCTGACCAATCCTGAAATACGCATTTCGGTTTAAAAAATAGAAATTGAAATGCCCATAGAAGCTAATATTCTCACCTAGATATTCATTATGCAGATCTTGATAGGCCATTGAAAATCCCCAATCCGGATAATTATATCGACGCTCCCATTCATTAAATCCGTAAGTTTTTCGGTTGTAACTTAAAATAAAACCTGTAGGATGTCCCGTGATCAAATGATTGATATCAGGATTATGCTCAAGAATGCTTCCGTAGAAAAAAGAAGCATCTAGCGAAACCGGCTTTTTTTCTTCAGTAAAGTCTAGTTCTTGCGCACTAAGGCCAAAAGAAAACATCAGGACAGCAAGAAAAAGAATTCTCATAAAACGTTAATCTTCAAAAATTAATCGGCCCGTGTAGCGCTCTTCAACGTCTACTATTGGCGGGCGATTTACTGCGATCACATCACCGGTACCCGTGATTACTCCGGTTAAACTTTGCTGCGGATTCACGATCATTTTATTGGGAGCGCGGTGATAAATATCAATATTTTGTACCACAAAATCCCGACCTTCAAAACGCGGGTTCTCATTTTGGAAGTTTAAATCCATATTTTCAGCTTCTCCGGTCATATAAAACACACTTTTACCATTGGCATCAATGCGTAAATTTTCGGTATCCAGATCTAAGTGAAACTCCCCGTTCTTTCGTAAAATCACATCAAGGTTGATCGAAGTATTGCTCACCAAATACAGTTCAGGAAACACTAAAGTCCCGTCGCTGTAAATCTCTCTTGAAGAATTATGACGAATTTCGATAAGGTTAGGCACGGTTACAAAAACCTCAAAATTGCCATACTCGCGCACCAAATTGCAGCGGTTATCATTGCGCAGCACCAAAACTCCATTTTGCACTTCAATAAGTGCCTCGTTTACCAGATTTTTACCGGTGCGTAACACCACTTTATACTCCTCGCCCTGTTTGATATGCACGATCACCTCAGCCTCAGCTCTCAGCTTAGTAAACTCAGGAACTTCGTATTCAACTTCCACCGTCTCGCCGGAAGTCTGAAAGCAATCTTCGGCATTTTCAGAATTACATGAAACAAGCACTATAAACAGCGCTAAAATGATCTTTTGCATGTATCAACAACTTTTGTGAGCAAATTACGGCAAAAAGAAGCAGAACCCCGCATTTATATTTTAAGCTCAAAAATAAAATGAGAATATAAACCCGCCTTTTAGGAGATTTATTGAAATTTGGCGCTGTAAATAGTTTTTATTTTGACGAAAAAATTCTACTTCGTTTTAGCCTCGATCTTTATCGTGATGCTCGTAGGCATTAGCCAAGGCGGACTCACAGAAAGCAGTGAAGCTCGCTATGCCGAAATTGGCAGAGAGATGGCTCTAAGCAACGATTTTTTGCATCCTAGAATGTTAGGAATAGGCCATTATCATAAACCTCCCGTTACCTATGCGATAACGGCTCTTGGTTATAAAATCTTTGGTTTTAATGAATTTGGAGCACGCTTTTTTTTAGCGGTCGCGTTACTGCTTCAGTTGTTGCTTGTTTATAAAATGGGTAAACTTTGGTTTGAAGATCGCAAAACCGGAATTTTTGCCGCGCTGATCTATTTTACCTTTCCTATTGTACTCGCAAGTGTTTTAAATCTTACAACAGACGCCTATCTCAACACCTTTATTTTATCAAGTATTTACTGCTTTCTGGTTGCCAAACTCAAGAAGAAAAAAAGCTTTTTATATCTGGGATATGCGCTTCTAGGGATCGCTTTTCTAATCAAAGGTCCGGTGGCATTTTTACCCGTCGCCCTATTTATGATCTGCTATAAAATAAGCACAAAAGAGCCACTAAAACCTTCTAAACACACGGTTTTAGGCATAATTTTATTATTGGGTATTTCTGCATCTTGGTTTATCGCTATTGTTTTAGAAAAACCTAATCTGCTTGATCATTTTATTGAAGATCAAATCGTAAAACGCAGTGTTGATGCTTCGCAATTTAAACGCAGTAAACCCTTCTGGTATTACCTTGTTTTTGCGCCATTGCTCTGCCTACCTTGGACTGTACCATTTGTTTACGTACTTATCGCAAAGCGGAAGCGCTTAACTTTCACCCCACAACTCAAAACTTTAGGATTTTCCTGTTTAGCGATTCTCCTGGTGTTCTCGCTGTTTTCTTCAAAACTCATTTTTTATATTTTACCACTGTATCCTTTACTGGCGCTATTTTTTGTCGGTGTTTACAAACAGGTCTTAGAGCACGAAAAAAACTATTTCTTACTTACTTACAAAGTTGGCTTTGGAATTTTAACCGGAATGGCAATCGCATTGCTTTGTATTCCCACATTTGAATACAAAATTTGGTTTAGCATACTTGCGCTAGCATTGATAGGAAGCTATTTCTACTGGTGGAATTTTAAAGCTAAAGCCTCAAAGAGCACACGACTTTTTGCCTTAAGTACTGGAGCAACACTCCTTTTATTGTTGTTGTATTTCAGTTTTGCACCTCAAAACGAACTCTTATTACGCAGTTTTAAACCGCAATATGCTTTTATCGAAAAGCAAAAAAAGGACACAAAGGATTACAAAGTGATTGTCTACGATTATCGCCTACCTTCTGCGGCATTTTATTTGGGAGATCGCATCGTCACTGTGACCAACACCAATTACGAGTCGTTACGCGATACGCGATTTGAAAGAGATTCTAGCTGGACGCAATCTTACATTGATCTTAGAGATCCAAACAACTATGAGCGTTTTAAAAGCTTACTGAAGGATTCTACCAATATTATAATCACAAAAGACCGTAGACCTATTCCTGATAGTTTAGAATATCTGACCAAGCATTTTAAGGTTAAAGAATTTGGCGACTGGCGCGTGCACTATTAAAGTCTGATCCCTATCCCAAACTCAACAGCTTCGGCTTTTGCACCGTGAGATTTTAAGGTAATCGCTCCAAAAATGTTTTCGGTAAAATGACGCTTGAGTCCGCCTCTAAAATATACGCGGCCCTCAAAATCATAATCGTAATAAGCATAATAACCAAACTGCGTCACGAAAGAGTTTTTATTAAAGTGCAACTCGTGCCCTACAAAAACTCCGGCACGCTTCCAATCTTCATCACCTTTAGTACCATATTGCTGGGCAAAAGCAATGGATTCATACTCGATCTGATCTTTTAAAAATGGGCTCAAAAACAGATCGGCTCCTACCATTAAACTGCTTTTATGCGTTATACGCTTATCTAAAAAGGAAGAAACCACCAGAAATGAGCGACGCCCTAAACCTATGTAATCACTTTCATTAACACCGGTCCGCAAGGCTAAATTCCATTTTATGGGCTCAGTATATCTGCTTTTAACTTTAGGAATATATTCCGGGAACTCGTCATCGTCCAATTGGTAATTCAATCCAATACTGAAGGTAAAAGAATTGGTACTCGCATTAGGAGCCCGCACATTTGCGTTAGAGTAATGTACTAGCGTAATCCCTGTTTGCAAGCCAATACGATCAATGATATTAGGCTGCTGATAATTGAGCATCACATATGTTGAACTCAACAAAGTGGATCCGTAGGCATTATTTCTAAAGTTATCGTCAATATCAAAAGGCTTTGTGGTAAAGGCAATTCCTTGTGCAATACGCACCATCAAATGCCTGTTGAGCGCATAAAAATTAAAATGCCCATACAAACCATAATTCTCTCCTAAATACGGATTCTTCTGATCTTGAGAAACAAAAGAAAACCCATAATCAGGATAGTTATAGCGTGCTTCCCAATCATTAAAACCGTAAGTTCTTCGGTTATAGGCTAAAATAAAACCCGTGGGATGCCCGGTTATGAGATGCGAAATATCTTTATTATGCTCGAGAATGCTTCCGTAGGTATAATTAAGATCAAAACTATAAGGTTTTACTTCTTCCTGGCTGTATACCGAAACAAAACACAATAAGGCAACAATAAACTTGTAATTCATTCTCTAAAAGATATCCGGCAAATGTATCAAATATTATGAGTATTCGATCTAAAACAATTCTGAAGCGATCGCTTTAATATTATCGCTTTTACCCATTGAGTAATAATGCAACACCGGCGCACCGCCATCCATCAACTCTTTAGATTGCTGAATCGCCCATTCAATACCCACTTGACGTACATCAGTATTGGTTTTACACGCTTCAACCGCATCGATCAACTCTTGAGGCAGGTCTATTTTAAACACCTGCGGAAGCAATTGTAAATGGCGTTTTACCGCAATAGGCTTAATCCCCGGAATGATAGGAATATCAATACCTTCTGCACGTACCAAATCAACAAATTCGAAGTATTTTTTATTATCAAAAAACATTTGAGTAACCACGTATTCTGCACCGGCCTCTACTTTTTGCTTCAGTCGTTTGAGATCGGTTTTTAGAGAAGGAGCTTCCAGATGTTTCTCAGGATACCCCGCAACACCAATGCAAAAATCAGAACAGTCTGAAGTTTCCACCATCCCATTAAGGTAGCGGCCTTTATTCATCTCAGCAATTTGCTCTACCAAGCCTAATGCATACTCGTGACCACCCGGCGTAGGCTTAAAATATTGCTCCTCACGCATTGCATCACCACGTAATGCCATAAGGTTGTGAATGCCCAAATAATGACAATCTACCAGCAGATACTCGGTTTCCTCTTTGGTGAAACCACCGCATAACACGTGTGGCACAGTGTCAACATTATACTTATGCTTGATCGAAGCACAA
The DNA here is from genome assembly GCF_011784865.1 of Leeuwenhoekiella sp. ZYFB001. Taxonomy (NCBI): domain Bacteria; kingdom Pseudomonadati; phylum Bacteroidota; class Flavobacteriia; order Flavobacteriales; family Flavobacteriaceae; genus Leeuwenhoekiella; species Leeuwenhoekiella sp. ZYFB001. Next base: position 4,020,950 of record NZ_CP050460.1, on the reverse strand, counting down.
ATACCTATAGTTCCCGGGCGCATACGGGTCACTTTTTTATCTAACAGGCCGTCTTTCTCGATATACACAAACTCTTCGCGCGACGTGGTAACATCAATAAAGGGAGGTTTAAACTCCATCAAGGGATCGATGTTATTATAAAGTTCTTGTATGCTTTTTCCTTTTCTAGGCGGAATCAACTCAAAGCTAAATAACGTCTTCCCGTTTGCGTTTTTTATGTGGTCTGTAATTTTCATAAGCATCTACCTGGTCCACTTTAACGTGTTTTCAGGTTTTGTTTTGGTTGTATTAGTTGTTTTGGTTAATCGTCAGAAATATTAGGGTTAAGCCATTTTTCTGCGAGGCGTGTTTCAATATTTTTCCGCTTTGCGAAATCACTTACTTGGTCCATTTTAATTTTCCCCAGCCCGAAATAGCGCGCCTGCGGATTCGCAAAATAATACCCGCTCACCGAAGCTGCCGGCCACATAGCCAAGCTTTCGGTCAATTCAACACCTATGGTTTCTTTCACTTGAAGCACATCCCAAATAGTTAGTTTTTCTAAGTGATCAGGACAAGCAGGATATCCCGGCGCAGGACGTATCCCTTTATATTCCTCTTTAATTAACTGATCATTATTTAAGACTTCATCGCTAGCATACCCCCAATGTTCCTTACGCACACGTTCGTGTAAGTATTCGGCAAAGGCTTCAGCAAAACGATCGGCCAGCGCTTTTACCATAATACTGTTATAATCGTCGTGTTCTGCCTCATATTTGGCAGCCAATTCTTGTGTCCCAAAACCGGCGGTAACACAAAAGCAGCCCATATAATCCTGTTTTCCGCTTTCTTTAGGAGCGATAAAATCTGAAAGTGCAATATTGGGTTTTCCAGAGGCCTTTTTGCTTTGTTGTCTCAAGGTTCTGAAAATGAATTTTTCTTCGTTCTCAACTGCGCCCGAAGTGACAATCTCGATATCGTCGTCATTGATCGTATTGGCAGGAAACAGTCCGAAAATTGCTTTAGCCTTCAGTAATTTTTCGTCTAAAATCTTTTTAAGAATCTCCTTTGCATCTGCGAATAATTCTTGTGCTTGAGCGCCCACAACGTCGTCTTCCAGAATATCAGGATATTTTCCGTGCAGATCCCAACTGCGGAAAAACGGCGACCAGTCAATATACGGCACAAGTTTATCAAGGTCAAATTCTTCAATAACCTGTATTCCTAATTGATTAGGCTTATACGCTTCAAAAGTCTCCCAATCTAACTTCCATTTATTTTCACGCGCCTGCTCGATCGTTAGAAAATCACGCTTTTTTCCGCGTGTTAAAAAGCGCTCTCTAAATAACGCGTATTCTTCTTTGATCCCGGCTTTATAGGTTACTGAAGAATCAGGATTGAGCAGATCGCCAACTACGGTAACGGCTCGTGAAGCGTCATTTACATGAACAACCGACTCCGGATATTCAGGGTCGATTTTAACTGCGGTATGCGCTTTACTTGTGGTTGCACCACCAATGAGTAATGGCACTTTAAAATCTTGACGTTTCATCTCTTTTGCGAGAAAAACCATTTCATCAAGCGAAGGTGTGATCAAGCCACTTAAGCCTATAATATCAACATTTTTTTCCTTTGCCGTAGCAATAATTTTTTCCGGCGGAACCATAACTCCAAGGTCTATGATCTCATAATTATTACAGGCCAAAACTACACTTACAATATTTTTACCTATATCGTGAACATCGCCTTTTACGGTCGCCATCAACACAAGGTTAGACTTCTCTTTTTCTGAAGCCGGTGGCGGGTTTTTCAACTTTTCTTCTTCGATATACGGCAATAAATAAGCAACGGCTTTTTTCATCACTCGTGCCGATTTTACCACCTGCGGAAGGAACATTTTTCCGTCACCAAAAAGATCACCCACGACGTTCATACCAGTCATTAAGTGCCCCTCGATCACGTGCAAAGGTTTTTCTGATGCCAGACGGGCTTCTTCAACATCTTCAAGAATATACGCGTCAATACCTTTTACCAAGGCTCGCGTAATACGATCTTGTAAAGGTTCTTCTCGCCAAGAAAGATCAACGGTTTTTTCTTTGGCCGTTCCTTTTACGCTTTCGGCAAAATCTAGAAGACGCTCAGTTGCATCATCACGACGGTCTAGAATCACATCTTCAACGTGTTCTAAAAGATCTTTAGGAATATCATCATAAACCTCAAGCATCGTAGGATTTACGATACCAATATTCATCCCGGCTTTAATCGCGTGATATAAAAACACGGAGTGCATCGCTTCGCGCACCACGTTATTTCCTCTAAAACTAAAAGAAACATTGCTCACCCCACCACTTACATGGGCGTGCGGCAAGTTTTCTTTCACCCATTTTGTAGCTCTTATAAAGTCAAGAGCGTTGAGGCGGTGCTCCTCCATACCAGTTGCTACCGGAAAAATATTTAAGTCAAAAATGATATCCTCCGGCGGAAAGCCAACTTGGTCCACAAGGATATCATAGCTGCGCTTAACGATCTCTATACGACGGTCATAATTATCGGCCTGACCTACTTCGTCAAAAGCCATAACGATAACCGCTGCGCCGTAGCGTTTTATTTTTTTTGCGTGGTCAATAAATTCGGCCTCGCCTTCTTTTAAACTTATAGAATTTACAACACACTTACCTTGTACCACCTGTAAGCCTGCTTCGATAATATCCCATTTTGAACTGTCGATCATAATGGGAACGCGTGAAATATCAGGTTCGGCCGCAATAAGATTTAAGAAAGTCACCATCGCCTTCTTTCCGTCGATAAGTCCGTCGTCCATATTGATATCAATGATCTGCGCACCACCTTCAACCTGATCACGAGCGATATCTAAAGCTTCGTCAAACTTTTCTTCATTAATAAGTCTTAAGAATTTTCTAGATCCGGCAACATTAGTACGCTCTCCAACGTTAACAAAGTTGCTTTCAGGTGTTACGATAAGCGGTTCTAGACCGCTCAATCTTAAGAACTTCGCCGTTTCATTCTTTTTAGCTTTATTCAAATCAGCTTCCATATTCAATCTTAATTCGTATCCGTTCGCTAGGCGTTAGTAGCCTGTGGCAACGGTCTTGGCTTATATTCTTTAACGAGTTGTGCAATCGCGCTAATGTGTTCTGGAGTGGTCCCGCAACAACCGCCAATGATGTTGATCAATTGTTTGTCTAGATATTCTTTAATCTGCGCTGCCATTTCTTCGGGAGTCTCATCATATTCTCCAAAGGCATTTGGCAGACCGGCATTAGGATAAGCCGATATTGCAAAATTAGATTTGCCTGAAACCACTTCTAAATATGGTGTGAGTTGCTTTGCCCCTAGAGCACAGTTGAATCCCACAGACAGTAAAGGAAGATGACCAACTGAGATCAAAAAGGCCTCAGCAGTTTGCCCGGAAAGGGTGCGCCCTGAAGCATCGGTAATTGTACCGCTTACCATCACCGGAATTTCAATATTGCGTTCTTCTTTAATCTCTTCAATCGCAAATAATGCAGCTTTTGCATTGAGCGTATCAAAAACGGTTTCGACCAGAAGAATATCAACGCCGCCATCAATTAAAGCTTCAGCCTGTTGCTTATAAGCAATGCGTAGCTCATCAAACGAAATCGCTCTAAAACCAGGATCATTTACATCTGGAGACATACTCGCGGTTTTGTTAGTAGGACCAATAGCTCCTGCTACAAAGCGCGGTTTTTCTGGCTCTAGTGCAGTAAACTCCAGCGCTACTTTCTTGGCAATTTTTGCAGATTCAAAATTGAGTTCGTACACAAATTCTTCCATCCCATAATCTGCCATGGCTATGGTGGTACCGCTAAAAGTATTGGTTTCTACAATATCTGCTCCCGCCTCAAAATATTTGGCGTGTACTTGCGCAATCGCATCGGGTTGGGTGATACTCAACATATCATTATTACCCTGCACGGGAGTAGGCCAATCTTTAAAGCGCTCTCCTCTAAAATCTTCTTCGGTGAACTTATAGCGTTGAAGCATGGTTCCCATCGCTCCATCTAAAATTAGAATGCGCTTTTTAAGTTCCTCTTGAATGTTATTCTTACTCATAATCATTTCCTCCAAAAGTCTTTAGACTATTAATAACGTCTAAAAACACAACTTTCACTCTGTATAAATCAATACTACTCTAGATCTTAGAGCAGTTTGCAAAATTAGGTTATTAAGAAAGCATATGGAAAGCCGATGAGACTTGTTTTTGTTATCTATCGCTGATGTAGCGTAGAATGTAGCACCTTCTCCGAGAGGAGGGTTGCTAAGGTTTCATCGGGTCTAATCCCTCTACCTTTCTTGATAACAGCAATAAATAATGAACTAGGATGCAAATATTGTAAATCGCATTGACAAAATGCAATTTTAAGAGCATAAATATTATCAATTTTTAGGTCTAATTTTCGACGAAGAACGCTATAAATACGAGTAAAAAATAACTTGTACATCTTAACTAAGTTAAAAAACTAACTAACATATTGATTTTTAGTGATTTAATTAATGATAATAAAATGTATATTTAAAAGTTAAATTTTGTTTCTTTACACAACCCAAATTCTAAGCTTATGAGCAATACAACTACCTCACAATCATCACGTTTTAAAATCGTTAACTATGAGGATGCCTCTCCTGAGGTTCAGGCGATTTATGATGATACCAAACGAACGCTGCAATTACCTTTTGTTTTAAATTGGTTTAAATGTCAAGGTTCAAACGCAACTTTACTTAATGGAAACTGGACCAAGCTGAAATCTACCTTGATGATGGGAGATGTGCCTAATGTTTTAAAACAGCTGATCATCTACAAAGTTTCTAAGGAGCGTAATTGTGAATATTGTGCACATGCACATGGTATTTTTGCCGACAGTATGAGCGCGATGATTTCTGACAACCCTAGCTTTAGAGCGACAGAAGATCTTGAAAGCCCTCTTATTCCAGAAAGCTTTAAAACCGCAATCAAAATCGTGACCAAAGCTGCTTTACACGCTAATCAAATAAGCGATGTAGATTTTAAACAACTGCAAGAAGTAGGCTTTGACGAAGGTGAAATACAAGAGCTTATGGCACAGGCTGATTTAGTAAATATGCTGAATACCCTTGCCGATGTTTCAGGTATTAAAATTGACAATGAGCTCATGGAAGCTCAGGCCTAATTATCTTTAGTTTTGAATCTTTCGGGCGCAAAGTATCGTATTACTTATGAAGCCTTTTCTAAATTCTCCGGAAACTTAAGTAAAGTTGAGTCACTAGAAGAATTAGGCAAAATCATAAGTAGACACTTAAAATACCTGTTTAACTACAAGGTATTTAAAATCATGATTTTGCATGAGCAATCGCTTGCGGGGTATACCTTTCTGCCCGGCAAAACGATCACGCATACCCAGCAACAAGATCTTGAACCTTATGAGCACCTATTGCTCAGAGACAAAATTCCCTTTGTAAATTCAATTGGTTCAACAGAATTACCAGAATACCTTAAAAATGTAAAACTCAATAATGGCAATTTATGGGGTTGGTTTTTAGCGTATTCTGAATATCAGATTTGTATTTCTCTTGTCTCTGATGATGACACGTATTTTAGCAGCTCAGACGTTGACATTGTTCATCTTTTAGCCGATAGTGTCGCGTCAAAATACAGGCAAATCAGCCTGAGCGAGATCTTACAACAGAATAATATTCATCTGGAATCACTCGTTACAGAGATCGCTTGCAAAAACAAAGAGATCAAAGCGATTAATGACAATCAACAACTCGTCATTGAAGCACGGACGGAAGAACTTCTTCAAAAGAATAAGAAGCTTTTTGAACTTTCTAGATTGAATGCACACGATTTGAGAGAACCGCTTAGTCGCGTTTTAGGCTTACTCGAACTGGCTGAACATTTACCACAAGACGAACTGCGCTCTTCTATTTTACCTAAAATTAAAGAAGCCTCTGGGCATTTAGACCAAGTTATACAGCGCGTGGTCACTCAAAGTGAAAAAGAGCTCATCAATATTAAATCATCTCAACCCTAATGACTACAAAGCCCCTAAAAGTGATGCTGGTTGATGATCAGAAAATGGCCAACTTTATCAATAAAAAATTGATAGAGATCAGTGGTTTCTCTAGTCACATTATTGACTACACCATCCCTAATGCAGCGCTCTCAAATTTAGACAAAGATCAACCTGATCTTATATTTCTAGATTTAAACATGCCCGAAATTAACGGCTGGACGTTTTTAGATATTCTTGAAAAAGATGAGCGCCCTACGCGTGTAGTTATCGTCACTTCAAGTACGAGTAGTATTGACAAAGAAAAGGCTCAGAAGTATGCTCGGGTTATTGACTTTTTAACTAAGCCACTCACCAAGAATACCATTCTAAGCCTTAAATCTAAATTGAATCTAGCAGGGTAGACTACTCAATAGCCTGCACCACTGCTTTCTCTGCTTCTTTTCTTGACCCATCAAAACCATCTATACCACTCACCGTAGTATACTTCATCACATAGCGTTTTCCTGGATTGATAATTTTATAGGCAGATTGACACATCATTGTCGCCTCGTGGAAACCACATAAAATTAACTTTAATTTACCGGGATAAGTATTGACATCTCCAATGGCAAAAACACCGGGAATATTGGTTTGATAATCTAAGCTGTTATCTACTACAATAGCATTCTTTTCAATCTCAAGACCCCAGTTTGAAATAGGACCAAGTTTTGGCGAAAGACCAAATAAAGGAATAAACGCATCTGCTTCAACAGAAATTTGCTCTTCGTTCTTCTCTATCACCACTTCTTTAAGTTCATCTACACCACCAAGACCTACAACCTCAGCCGGCGTGATCAAGTTGATCTTACCAAGCATTTTAAGCTCGCGAACTTTTTCTACAGAATCTAAAGCTCCTCTAAATTCATTTCTTCGGTGTACTAAAGTTACCTCTTTTGCGATATCAGCGAGATAGATACTCCAGTCTAATGCAGAATCACCACCTCCGGCAATTACTACTTTTTTATCACGGTATACTTCAGGATCTTTGATCATATAAGCGACCCCTTTATCTTCAAACTCGTGAATATTAGGTATAACCGGCTTACGTGGCTCAAAACTTCCTAAACCACCTGCAATAGCGACTACAGGCGCTTGGTGCTTTGTTCCTTTAGTAGTAGTCACAATAAAACTACCATCTTCTTGTTTTTCTATTGTTTCTGCACGCTCACCCAGTGTAAAACCTGGTTGAAATTGCTTTCCTTGCTCAAGAAGGTTATCTACTAATTCTCCGGCTCCAACTTCTGGAAATCCGGGGATATCATAAATAGGTTTTTTAGGATATATCTCAGCCAATTGTCCGCCTGGTTGTGCCAAGGCATCAATTAAGTGGCACTTCAGTTTTAAAAGTCCGGCTTCAAATACAGTAAATAGTCCGGTTGGTCCCGCTCCAATAATGAGAATGTCTGTTTTAATCATCTTCTTTAATCTTTGAGCCGAAGCTCATCATTCAACTTAAACTTTAATTTTTGGAAATCAATCCTTTTGTAAATTCATTGAGGGTTTCAACTTTCTCTTCAAAATCCCCTTTAATCGTTTTTCTATATTCATTCAAATTTTGAACCAAATCATCAATGTTATCGGGAATGACTTCTTCAAAAAACTGTCTTAAACGCTTTGCTGTCGTTGGCGACTTTCCGTTAGTAGAGATTGCGATTTTCACATTTCCTTTAGTAACGATTCCGCCCATATAAAAATCACAAAGTTCAGGTACGTCTGCGATATTGCACAATAAGAACCGCTTTCTGGCTGCTCTATACACGCGCTGATTAACCGCTGGGCTATCTGTAGTTGCTATGACCACGTGGCGCTTTTTAAGCATAGAACGCGTAAAGCGCTTCTTTGTGATTTTTACATTAAACTTTTTTGCCATTTCTAGAGTTTCTTCTCTAAAAAAAGGCGCTACCATTTCCACAACCGCATCCGGACTCGATTTTGTCAAAAACGTGAGTTTTTCTAAAGCCACGTTACCTCCGCCTACAATGAGAACCTGCAGGTTACGTACTTTTAAAAAAACCGGATAAAGATTATTTCGCTCAGCAGCCATATTATGAGGTTTGCGCAAGTTCTACTTGCAAATTAAGAAATAGGGCTCTATTTCGTACCACCTCCCCAATAACAATAATTGCAGGATTGCTCAACTTTAACTTTTCAACTTCTTCCTGAATGCTATCTATCGTCCCTACAGCAACGCGTTCTTCAGGTGTCGTACCGTTCTGGATGATTGCAACCGGAATATCTTTTTTCCCGCTTTCGCGAAAAAGCTGTGTGATCTCAGGTAGTTTACTCATTCCCATCAAGATAACCACGGTGGCTGAAGACTGCGCCGCAAGCTTCACGTCATTAGATAATTTATGATGGCGGGTAGTACCCGTGATTACCCAAAAACTCTCTGAACTCCCCCGCTTAGTAAGAGGTATATTCTGATACGCAGGCACGGCTAGCGAGGAAGAAATCCCGGGAACCATAGCAACTTCCAGTCCGGCTGCTGCGGCCACCTCCATTTCTTCAGCTCCACGGCCAAAAATAAACGGATCTCCACCTTTAAGTCGCACCACGTGACCATGACTTTTAGCTCTGGCAATGATCAAATCATTGATTTGCTCTTGCTGATAAGCATAACATCCTTTGCGCTTTCCGACGAAAATCAATTCTGCATTGTTAGCATATTCCAACAATTCTGGATTTACCAAAGCGTCATACAGCACCACATCTGCACTTTCAAGCGCGCGAATACCTTTTAAAGTAAACAGCTCTACATCACCGGGTCCTGCTCCTACAACTGTTAATTTTGGATTCTTAATTTGCATGTGCTAATTGATTTTTTCTGAACGAATCTACACGATCAAAAAATGCATTGGCATCAGCGATGTATGCTTCTGCAAATTCCTGTGTAGGCTCATTATTTTGAATTTGGTAAACCAAATCTGCAAATGACGCTTCCGCTTTTAATACCGCATCTTCACCAAAAGTTTTATCAAACTCAGCGATGATATTGGCTTGCGTGTTGGTTTTTACATTTTCAGACAATAAAATAGCTTTTGCCCCATTAACCAGACTTGCATAAGTGTGATAAATACTGTCTACCCAATTCTTACCTTCAAAGGCTTCAATGGCGTTTCCTAGCTTTTCTTTAGCCTCAAGCAGCAAGGTTTGTACAAGATCGATCACGACTCCGGCACATTCTCCTACACCCACTTCCTGAATGTATTTTTCATCATTTCCCCAGTCAACGAAGTCTGATTCTACCAGATTATCAGTTTCAGAAAGCGGCTTTAAGAAATCATAAAAATAACGCTGTCCCTTCTCATCATAATAACTCAAGAAATCCTGACTACCTGCATTTGCTTTAAAATCATCAAGAATTGCACGCAAGGCTTGTGGCCCACGTTTGCTAGGTATCTTGATTACCTTATCTGCAAACCGACCATCACCATTTCCTAAAACTCCACCACCTAAAAGCACTTGTAGTGCAGGCGCTACCAATTTTTCTGGCGTACGTACAGACATACCTTGAAAACCTATATGAGCCATATTGTGCTGACCGCAGGCATTCATACAACCACTAATTTTAATAGTGATCTCTTTATTATTTAAATACTCAGGAAATTCTTCTACAAGAACATCTTCAAGCTTATCTGCGATACCGGTACTACTCGCAATCCCTAAGTTACAAGTATCTGTACCGGGACACGCAGTAATATCTGTTGTTGTTTCATATCCCGGACGGGCAAAACCTAGGTTGGCTAGTTGTGAGTAGAAGAATGGAATTGCCCCTTCCGGTATATGTCTTAATAATATATTTTGACGCAGGGTAAGTCGCAGCTCATCTCCCCCGTATTTTTTGATCAATGCCGCTAATGCACGTGCTTTTTCAGTTGAAAAATCACCCAAACGCACTTTGATTCCAATAGCGTATAGACCTTCTTGTTTCTGTTTAAACACGTTGGTTGCTTTCCAAGCTTCATAAGCTTTAGCATCTTCAATAGTAACTTCCGGCGCTTCGGTTAAACGTGCTGCAACCGGCTTATCATAAGCCGCAGTATCAATCTCGTAGGTTTTATAGGATAGCGCTTTTTTCTCTTCAGCCACCAATTCCATAAACCCTTCTAAACCGAGGTCTTTAATTAAGAATTTCATACGCGCCTTAAGACGTCTTGAACGTTCTCCGTGACGATCAAACACTCGTAATACTCCTTCGATCGTTGGAATAAGTTGGTTTACCGGCAAAAATTCAGTTAAAACATCTGCGTGACGTGGTTGCGATCCTAAACCACCACCAAGCATCACTTTGAAGCCTTTTTCTCCACCTTTAATTTTTGGAATAAACCCTAAATCGTGAATGAACGCTAAAGCGGTATCATCATCAGTTGACGAAAAAGACATTTTAAACTTTCGCCCCATTTCTTGACAAATAGGATTTCTCAAGAAAAACTGAAAAGTAGCGTGTGCATAAGGCGTTGCGTCAAAAGCCTCGTCAGGGTTGATTCCTGCATCAGGACTCGCCGTCACATTTCTTACGGTGTTTCCACAAGCTTCACGCAGAGTTACATCGCTCTTTTCAAGTTCTGCCCACAACTCAGGAGTTCTATCTAAACTCACATAGTGAATCTGAATATCCTGACGTGTGGTAATGTGAAGCTTTCCGCGAGAGTACTCATCAGAAACATCAGAAATACGCAACAACTGATCGCTGGTCACCTTTCCGTAAGGCAATTTGATACGTATCATTTGCACGCCTTCTTGACGTTGCCCGTATACTCCACGAGCCAAACGAAGACTTCTAAAACGTTCTTCATCTATCTTCCCATCCTTAAAAAGCTTGATCTTGCGTTCTAACTCAATAATGTCGCGTTCTACAACCGGATTTTCTATTTCTGTTCTGAAGCTTTGCATAGCTTGTATTTTTTTATTTATTTCATTTTAATCCTATCGGAAAAATAGGATTTAAGCAAAAGAGTTTCAGTTTTTACACTGCACTCTTTAATCTATTTATTATCCAATAAAGCCCACTCCTGCAGTGGTATTACTTTGCGTGTCTATCAGGATGAATGACCCGCCAGCTTTGTTATCTGCGTAATTATCGTAAAACAGATTTTTACTCAGTTTAAAATTAACCTTGCCGATTTCATTCAGTTTTAATTGGCCAGCAGCAACATCTTCCCCTGAATAATCAGTTGAAATGACATTCTCTATACTGTCAATTTTAGCCAAAATACGATTGGTGTTATGCTGAATTTCATATTTCGCTCCAGGCACTAATGCTTTTCCATCCATCCAACAAACCGCTGCTTTCAGGGTTTTAGAAGATTGTGGAACTTCATCAGACTTCACTAAAATATCGCCTCTGGTAACATTGATATCGTCTTCTAAAGTAATCGTAACCGAGCTACCGGCAACGGCCTCGTCAAATTCTTCATTAAAAAATTCTATCGACTTAATTTTTGAAGAAGTCAGCGACGGCAATACCGTTACTGCATCACCTACTTTTAGACTGCTTCCGTAGATCTTCCCGGCATATCCTCTATAATCGTGGAACTCATCCTTTTTAGGGCGTATCACGGTTTGCACAGGAAAACGCGCCGCAGTTTTTTCTTCCTGCTCAGGTTGTAAAGCTTCAAGAAAATCAAGAACACTCTCCCCCTTGTACCAAGGCATCGCATTAGACTTCTGCGCCACGTTATCACCTTTTAGGGCACTAATAGGCACGAAAGTCACTTCTTGATCTTCATAGCTACTTTGTGCATTCAACTTTTCAAAGTCGCGTTTGATATCTTCAAAAACTTGCTGATCATAATCAACCAAGTCCATTTTATTTACCGCAACAATAACGTGTTTTACACGTAAAAGATTATTGATGAAAAAGTGACGATATGTTTGCTCGATCACTCCTTTACGTGCATCAATTAAGATGATTGATGCTTGCGCTTGAGAAGCACCGGTCACCATATTACGAGTATACTCTACGTGTCCCGGAGTATCAGCAATGATGTAACTTTTCTTTTTAGTTGAAAAATAAATATGCGCTACATCAATAGTGATTCCCTGCTCGCGCTCTGCTACCAAACCATCAGTCGCTAAAGAAAAGTCAAGATAATCGTACCCTTTCTTTCTACTGTTGCGCTCTATAGCTTCTAATTTATCATCTGTCAATGACTTCGTATCGTAAAGCAAACGCCCTATTAACGTACTTTTTCCGTCATCTACACTACCTGCTGTTGCTATTTTTAAAACTTCCATTATGCTATGCTACTCTTGCCCTTTCTAATTGAATTAAAGGAAAATTAATACCTTGTTTATGTATGTTCTAGAAGTACCCTTGTTGTTTACGCTTTTCCATTGCAGCCTCAGATCGTTTATCATCTATACGCGCTCCTCGTTCTGAAATGGTAGAAACCTTGATCTCTTTAACAATCTGCTCAATAGTATCTGCTTCAGATTCCACTGCCGCGGTACAAGTCATATCTCCTACTGTTCTGAAACGCACAATACGTTCTAAAACTTCCTCATCTTCCTCTCTATACACATACTTTGATGCACTCCAGATCAAACCATCGCGCACAAAGGTTTTACGCTTATGCGAAAAATAAATAGAAGGTATTTCTATCTTTTCTTGCTCAATATAACTCCATACATCAAGCTCTGTCCAGTTTGAGATTGGGAACACACGTACATTCTGTCCTATTTCTATTTTGCCGTTAAGTAAATCGAATAATTCTGGACGCTGATTTTTTTCATCCCATTGACCAAAATCATCACGCACTGAAAAAATTCGCTCTTTAGCTCGCGCCTTCTCTTCATCACGACGCGCTCCACCAATACATGCATCAAACTTAAACTCCTCAATCGCATCAAGAAGCGTAGTGGTTTGCAGCATATTTCGGCTAGAATATTTACCTGTTTCTTCAGTTACTTTACCGGCATCAATAGCATCTTGCACATTACGCACAATAAGATCTAAACCAAGTTCTTCAACTAACTTGTCGCGAAATTCAATGGTCTCAGGAAAGTTGTGACCGGTATCTACGTGCAACAAAGGAAATGGAATTTTCGCCGGATAAAATGCTTTTTGCGCCAAACGCACTAGGGTAATACTGTCTTTCCCTCCCGAAAAAAGAAGTACAGGATTTTCAAACTGTGCAACTACTTCCCTAAAGATGTAAATAGCCTCACTTTCTAATGCATTTGTTTTTAAAATCTTGCTCATGCTCTACTCTTTTTAAGCGTGTAAACCACACTCCCTGTTTTCCAAAACTTTTGTTGGATCAAAATATTTATGTTCATTTGGCAGCTTATGCTCCTCCAAATACGTATCTAATTGCTCATCGCTGTAATAGTAAAACGGACTCACTTTTAAAATGCCATCTGCTCCTAGACTTAAAATATCTAAGTTATCGCGATGTGCCGTTTGCCCTTTTCTCAAATTGGTAAACCAAACATCTGGTTTGTGCGCAGCCATTGCTCTTTTAAAAGGCTCAAGCTTTACTTGCTCTGTAAAAACTTTGTGCTTTGGGTCATCAATCTGCGGAATTCCCAAAACCACATCTCTATGTGCCGAAGTTTGCTTAGGAACATAAAGATCAACGTTCAAAGCCAGCAAATCGATCACTTCCTCTGCGTGTCTATACGTGTTAGGGGTATTATACCCCGTATCACACCAAATCACAGGAATATCTTTTTTAGCCTGAGTTGCAGCATATAAAATCGCTGCCTCGTAAGGTCTAAAATTGGTAGTCACCACTGCATTCGCAGCATTATCAACCGCCCATTGCGCAATCTCAACCGGTGACTTTTGTTTTAACTCGGCATTGAGTTTTTTTATTTCTTCTGCTGAATAACTCATTATTTTCCCCATTTAATTGTATTCCAGATACGCTCGTGAAAAAAGTATAAAACCATTTTTGTCACAAGTTCTACGGCTCCGATCGAAAAAGCCAGCGATAATGTCCCGGTGATTACCCAGGAAATCAAAACCGTATCTATCGTGCCTACAACTCTCCAACTAATCGATTTTACTATACTGCGTAGCGGCTTCTCTGATGAAGCGTCTTTTTCATAAGAAGCTTTCTGAGGCTTCTCTGCGTGACTCTGGTTATACACTTGATCTAATATCATATTACAACTCCTATTCAGTTACATTTAAATCCTATCGGAATAGTAGGATTATAAAGCAAAAGTATATCTACTTCGCTTCTTGACCAAATCTTTTGGCGTTTTTTTGAAATTTTTAAGTGATTTTCAGCATTTAAGCTAAATCTTCGGAATTACTCAGCAATCAGGTCTGCAAGCGTGTTTTTATTCAATACCGCCAGATTGCTATCTCTCAATTGCACCATCAAACTGTGCACAGAACACGTGGTTTCATCAGGGCAATCATCGCACTTTTCGTAGAAATTAAGGCTTACACAAGGTACCATAGAAACCGGCCCCTCAAGTATACGCATCACTTCAACCATTTTGATTTCTTCAGGTTGTCTGCGCAAATAATAACCGCCGCCTTTTCCTTTTTTGCTTCCCAAAAAACCGGCTTTACGCAATGTAAGCATGATACTCTCTAGAAATTTCTGAGAGATATTTTCACTTTTCGCAATGGCTCCTATCTGCACAGGATCTTCTCCCTTATGCTTGGCAACATAAGCTAATGCTTTTAGGCCGTATTTGGTCTTTTTTGATAACACGGCCTAAAAGTATGCAAAATTGTTAGAAATCTATGCGTTCAATGCTTGATCAAGATCGGCAATCACATCTTCTACATGCTCTAGACCAACAGAGCAACGCACCAAACCGTCTGTGATGCCCACTTCAAGCCTGTCTTCTTCTGCCAGTTTACTGTGTGTCGTAGATGCAGGGTGCGTCACAATCGTACGTGTATCGCCTAAATTCGCAGAAAGCGAACACATTTTAATTGAGTTTAAAAACTTACGGCCGGCATCGATTCCGCCTTTGACTTCAAAAGCAACGATGTTTCCGCCGTGACGCATTTGTCTTTTAGCCACCTCATACTGCGGATGCGACTTTAAGAACGGATATTTCACCATATTCACTTTGTCGTGCCCTTCTAAAAATTCGGCTACTTTTAACGCATTTTCGCAGTGCCGATCTGCTCTAACATGTAGAGTTTCCAGGCTTTTTGAAAGTACCCAAGCGTTGAAAGGAGACAAAGCCGGACCAGTATTGCGTGAAAACAAATAGATCTCTCTGATCAAGTCGGCACGGCCCACGCTCACGCCACCTAACACACGGCCTTGACCATCGATCATCTTTGTTGCAGAATGAATGACGATATCTGCACCAAATTTGATAGGCTGTTGCAAATAAGGGGTTGCAAAACAGTTATCAACCACAAAAATGAGGTTGTGCTTCTTGGCAAGATTTCCCAAATGCTCAAGGTCTAAAACATCACAACCAGGGTTTGTAGGCGACTCTACGTAAAGGATTTTGGTTTCCGGTTTAATTAGGCTTTCGACTTGATCTACTTCGTCCACTTTGAAATACGAGGTTTCAATATTCCATTTTGGGAGGAATTTTGTAAACAAAGAATGGGTTGAACCAAATACCGATCGGGCCGACACAATGTGATCGCCACTATCAAGCAAGGCAGCAAATGTTGAAAAAACCGCTGCCATCCCCGTCGCAAATGCATAACCGCTTTCGGCTCCTTCCATCTTGCAAATTTTATCTACAAATTCGCTGGTGTTCGGATTGGTAAAACGGCTGTAAATATTACGCTCTTTTTCTTCTGTGAAAGAAGCACGCATATCTTCTGCATCTTCAAATACAAAACTTGAAGTCAAATAAAGGGGCACAGAATGCTCTAAAAATTCGCTTCGGTTCAATTGCGTACGTATCGCTTCGGTTTCAAAATGTTTACTCATTGTATTTAGATGTTAGACTTTAGACGATAGATTTGAGATGCTCATTTTGATGATCTAATCAAATGTCTAAAATCTTATTTCGATTTTTATAGCTGTAAGAAAGTTGAATTGTGCAATCGCTGAATTGTTTGATCGTCGTTACTGCTTCAATTCACTTATTATTTCTTACCACTTACCTGTACTTTTATATTTACATTACCAACTCTGCTACTCCAAAAGCTTCGGGACAGAGTGACATCTTCAAACCGCCTACAGCTAACTGAGACGGCTTACTGTTTCAACTTTTCTTTCTTCTTTAATCTTTTTTCTTAAATCTCTTGTCTCATGACTAAGATCTACACAACTTCTTCTCCATTCAAAAACACTTTATAGGTAACCTCAACACCTGCCTGGAGTGTGATAGAAACCGAACAGTATTTTTCAAAACTAAGTTGTGCTGCGCGTAAGGCTTTTGCCGGCGGAATATCTCCCTCAAGATACACATTCACACGCATCGCACTAAAGGGCTTTGCCTGGCCTACCTCTTTGCGGTCTCCCTCAACCTCTACGTGATACGTGTCGATCTCGAGTTTTTGTTTTTTCAAAATCGAAATAATATCGATCGCACTGCAACCGCCAACACCCATCAACAAAAGCTCCATCGGGCTGCTTCCTTTGACTTCGTCTACAGTTTTATTATCGATCATTACCGAATTGCCTGAAGCACCTTTAGCTTCAAACAGATAATCGTTGTTTTTACGGTCGAGTATAACTTTCATTTTATTTATTATTATTTCTATTGCTATTCCCATTAATTACAAATGAAAATAACAATAGCAATTCCTATTAACTATTTCGTTCTGCGAGTTTTAAAATATCTCCAAAAACCCCGCGTGCTGTAACTGCTGCACCGGCTCCGGCTCCTTGAATCACCAGCGGATTTTCACCGTAAGATTCGGTATAAATCTCAAAAATACTGTCGCTGCCTTTTACTTGGCCTAATGCGGAGTTTTTTGAAACGGTCACCAATTTTACTTCGAGCGTACCACCGTCTTCCTGAGATAAATCTCCGTAAAGGTCGCCAACATAACGCAGAACTTCGCCTTCTTTTAAGGCTTTTTTACGTGCTTCAAAAACTGGATCTAACTCTTTTAATCTGCCTAAGAAATCTGAAGCGGCTCCTTCACGCAATGGATCCGGAATTAAATTTTCGATCTGCACATCGCTAAATTCTTTATGCAAGTCCAGTTCTCGAGCCAAGATCAATAATTTACGACCTACATCATTTCCGCCCAAATCTTCACGCGGATCAGGCTCTGTAAACCCTTTGTCAATCGCTTCCTGTAGCACCTCTGAAAAAGATTTATCTTCCACAGAAAACGTGTTGAACAAATAACTTAACGAACCACTAAATACACCCTTAATACGTGTAATATTATCTCCGGAAAGATGTAATAATCTAATCGTGTCAATTAAAGGAAGTCCGGCACCTACGTTGGTTTCATACAAATAGCGCTTGTTATTTTCATCCAACACCCGACGCAGTTTTTGGTAAAAATCAAACTCCACCGTATTGGCGATCTTGTTTGAAGAAACCAGATCAAAACCATTTTTGGCCAGATCGATATAGTTTTTGATAAAAGTCGCACTCGCCGTATTATCAATCGCGATCAAGTTGGCCAGATGATTCGCTTTCGCGAAAGCGATAACTTCGTGAATACCGCCTTCTGTGGCTTGAGAGTCAAAATCAGTTTTCCAGAATTCTGAAACACCATCTTTGTCGAACAAAATTTTCTTTGAATTGGCTACCGCAAAAATATTCAGCGCGATGCCTTTGCGGTCTTGAATTGCTGCCGCCGAAGCAACGATCTGGTCAATCAAAGTTCCGCCCACCAAGCCGTGACCGAAGATCGCAATATTGATCTTTTTAGCAATCCCAAAAATCTCACCGTGCACCACATTTAAAGCTTTGGTCAACTGCGGTTTGCGCACCACAACACTCACGTTTTTACCCGTCACCGTGTTGTTAAATAATAACGGCACAATTCCGTTTTTGATAAGTTCGCTATACGGTTTATGGAAACTGCTCAAATCCTGCCCCACGATCGAGATCACCGCAACTTCATCTATGATTTCGATACGGTTTACATCCTGATTCTGAAAATCGGCTTCAAACTCAAAACGCAAAGCGGAAATCGCCAATTGCGCTTGTTTTGCTTCAACCACAAGACCAATGCCTCGCTCAGAAGATCCCTGCGCGATGATGCTTACACTAACTCCGCTGTTTCCAAGAGCTCTAAAAATACGCGCATCAACACCCACTTTTCCAAGGAGTCCGCGTCCTTCCAGATTGATCAACGCCATTTCGCTTAAAACGGAAAGCGATTTAATTCCTTCTTTTTCTTCTTGAGCGGTGATCAAAGTTCCGCTGTCATCTGCGTTGAACGTATTTAAAATACGCAGCGGAATATTCTTTTCAATTAATGGAATAATCGTCTTTGCATGCAACACCGAAGTCCCAAAATTTGCAAGTTCGTTTGCCTCACTATACGTCAATCGTTCGATCTTCTGCGCCCCAGGAACCAAATCTGGATTTGCTGTGAAAATTCCATCAACGTGCGTGTAGTTTTGAAGTTCGCCGGCATCTAAATAATTAGCAAGCAGAGAAGCGGTATAATTGCTTCCGTTACGGCCCAACGTGGTGGTCTGATTATTATCATCACTAGCGATAAAACCGGTTACAATATTAACCGTATCGCCGTTATATTTAGTGAAGTGTTTTACCACTTGCTCTTTAGAAAGCTTGTCGTTAGGCTGCGCATTGCCAAAAACGCCATTGGTTTTAATAAGCTTACGCGAATCTGTAAACTGCGCTTTTATACCAGCTTTTTGCAATAAATGCGTCACTGTTTTTACCGAGATCAACTCCCCAAAAGACAGCACCTCATCTTTCACTTTTTTACTGTAATCGCCTAAAAGTGCGACGCCATCAAAAAGACGCTGCAGTTCTGAAAATTCTTCAGTAAGATCAACATCGAAGTCACTTTGTTGATACGACTTGAATGCTTCGATCTGATGTTTATAGGCTTGTCCTGAAGCTGCTGCTTCGAGAATTGCTTCCAACTCATCGGTGGCGCCACCACGCGCAGAAAGCACAGCCGCGATATGTTCGCCGTTGGCCACTTTCGATTTAATAATATTTAAAACCGTGTCTAGACCTTTTCCGTTTGCGAGAGATTTCCCACCGAATTTCAAGATCTTCAGCTTTGCGGTATCCTCTCTAAACACAGGATACAACAGCTGCTCGAGTTGCTCAAATTCGATCAAAAAAGCATCGTGACCGTGCACCGAATGAATTTCGCCATAGGTCACATTATTTTTATGTTGCGCCAGTTGCTTGTAGGTTTCTCTATTTTCCGCAGGCGTAAAGAACAAATCTGAATCCACACCAATGATATGAATATTAGCCTCAACCGTACTCAGAATTTCATTGAACCCTTCACGACCACGCGTCAAATCAATCGTCTTTAAAAGCTGATTCATCAACTTATAAGCAGAAACCTGAAAGCGATCTTTCAGTTTATGGCCATGATGATCTAACCAACTCTCTACATTGAAAATATTGAGATCCTCATTGGTACTGCGCTGAAATTTATTCTTGAACGATTCCGGCGTGCGGTAACATAGCATCGCGTGCATACGCGCATCGTGAACCGGCTGTGAGGAATTATTCAATATTTGTTCTTGAATCTGACAGTTTGCAATAAGCCAATCGGTAGATTTCCAATCTGAAGCCACAGGAATAAAATGCGCGGTGATTGCCGGCTGAAGCGTGAGCATTTCCCAACCAATTCCGCCTCCAAGAGAACCACCAATAATCGCAAAAAGCGATTCAATCTCAAGAAGTTCTAATCCTTTTAAGAAAGCGCGGGCAACATCTTGCGCAACAAATTCTTTATAGTTTTCGATCAAAAAACCATCGTAACCATTACCGGGAATATTGAAGGAAAGTATGCTGTATTTACGCGTATCTATACACTTATCATCGCCAATGATCTCATTCCACCAGCCGTCTGGACCGCTGACGTGAGAATTACCTGTCAACGCGTGGTTTACCAGAATTACAGGAGCATCACCTAAGGGTTGACCAAAGGTTTCATAGCTCAATTGCAAATCTAACGGATACCCGGATTGGGTTGTAAAATTTTCTATTTTCAGTTTTTGTAACATAATAATCTATCGTGGCTTTAGCCGCAAAACCGAAAAATGAAAGCAAGAAAGTGGTGAGGAAAAAATCCTTTTGCGTTATCTATTCTGCAAAAACAGATAGAATGTAGCACCTTCTTTCGAGAGAAAGGGTTGCTAAGGCTTCATCGGGTCTATTCCCTCCGCCTTTCTTGATAACATCTCAGTACGTGTTTGAACTTTGTGAGCGCAAAGATTGCAAAACGTTTTAAAGATATGCAAGTAAAACACGGCAATTTTTTAAAGGGTCATAAAAAATCATAAGATTTCAAAACCCGTTTTGTAATATCTTCTAAAGTTATACATTTGTCCTCTCAAAAGAGGAAAGATTTGACTGATTGCAACCTCTTATGCTGAATCATCAGCGTAAAAAAATGCTAAAGGCAGTACTTACTACCATTTATCAGGCATTCGTCAAATCCTTTTGTATTAAAATTTCATCCCACTGGCGGGAATCAAAAAAATGCTGAAATGGCTTACCTATTTACCTCAGAAAGTGTGTCTGAAGGGCACCCTGATAAAATCGCAGATCAAATAAGCGATACTTTACTCGATAATTTTTTAGCTTTTGACCCTGAATCAAAAGTTGCTTGCGAAACCCTTGTTACTACCGGCCAGGTGGTGCTTGCAGGAGAAGTAAAAAGCGACACGTACATCGATGTGCAAAACATTGCTCGTGGCGTGATCAACGATATTGGCTACACTAAAGGTGCGTATCAATTTAGCGGCGACAGCTGTGGTGTCATTTCTTTAATTCACGAGCAATCACAAGACATCAATCAAGGGGTTGATCGCGCTTCTAAAGAAGAGCAAGGTGCCGGTGATCAAGGGATGATGTTTGGTTACGCAACCAAAGAAACCGAAAATTATATGCCACTAGCGCTTGACATTTCGCATCGCATTATGATCGAATTGGCTAAGCTACGCAGAGAAAATAAAGACATTACCTATCTACGTCCTGATGCAAAAGCACAGGTAACGATAGAATATTCTGATGATAATGTGCCTCAAAAAATTGTCGCTATTGTAGTTTCTACACAGCACGATGAGTTTGATGAGGATGAAAAAATGCTTGCTAAGATCAAAGAAGATATTATTGCGATTTTGATTCCGCGTGTGAAGAATGATCTACATCCGGAGCTTGCTAAGCTTTTTAATGATGATATTATTTATCACATTAACCCAACCGGAAAGTTTGTAATTGGTGGTCCTCACGGAGATGCCGGACTTACAGGACGTAAGATCATTGTTGACACCTATGGCGGAAAAGGTGCTCACGGTGGTGGTGCATTTTCAGGAAAAGATCCTAGTAAAGTAGATCGTTCTGCGGCATACGCATCAAGACATATTGCAAAGAATCTTGTTGCCGCCGGTGTTGCTGACGAAGTATTAGTTCAGGTTTCTTACGCGATTGGTGTTGTTGAACCTACTTCGATTTTTGTTGACACTTACGGAACTTCTAAAGTTGAATTGAGCAATGGCCAAATTGCTGCAAAAGTACGAGAGCTTTTTGATATGCGTCCTGCGGCGATTGAAGACCGTTTAAAACTGCGCAATCCTATTTATAGAGAGACTGCGGCTTACGGGCATATGGGCAAAGATCCTAAAACTATCACTAAGGTTTTTGAAAGTCCGTACAGCGGGCGAATTGAGAAAAAGGTTGAACTTTTTACCTGGGAAAAACTAGACTATGTAGATCAGGTTAAGGAAGCCTTCGGTCTATAGACGTTATCAAAATACTAAACCCTTAAAAATGCTACCTACAACGAGTGGCATTTTTTATTTTTACGGGACACCTAAATGTATACTATGGCACTTTTACTCATCAGAAATAATAAAGATTATCAACCGTGGATCGAGGCTTTACACAAGGCCGATCCTTCCATTGAAGTGGTTACCCCGGAAACTATTAAAGACCCGGCAGATGCGACGATGGCGATTACCTGGAAAGCACCAAAAGGCAGTTATGCTAAGTATCCCAACTTAAAAGTAATAGGTTCGATGGGAGCCGGTGTTGATCACCTTTTTGAAGACGAGTCGTTACCCGAAGATGTAATCCTTACCCGCGTGGTAGACGAGAAACTAGCGAACGATATGCAGGAGTTTGTCGCTGCGTTATGCCTCAATCACATCAGAAATTTAAAAACTTACGCTCGGTTACAGAAAGAAAGAACCTGGGAACCTACCGACTATAAGCGTGCAAAAGATGTTACCGTAGGAATCTTAGGCTTCGGCACTTTAGGGCAAGCCGTGGGGTCTATGCTGAAAGCAATCGGGTTTAATGTACTTGGCTGGTCTTCTTCAACAAAAAATGTTGACGGTATTAACAGCTACACTGAAGATGAACTCGACACTTTTCTTTCAAAATCTGAAATTTTGGTGTGTTTGCTTCCGTTGACAGAAAGTACCAAGGGAATTTTGAATAAAGATTTATTTTCTAAACTACCACAAGCTGCTTATCTCATCAATGTTGCTCGTGGCGGTCATCTTGTAGATGAGGACTTGATCGAAGCTTTAAACAGCGAGCACTTAAGCGGAGCTGCACTAGATGTTTTTCATTCCGAACCTTTACCTGAAGGGCACCCTTTTTGGCAGCATGAAAATATTATCATCACTCCGCATATTGCAAGTATGAGTAATGCCGCTTCGGTATCTGGTCAAGTGGCAAAAAATTACCAACGTATGCAAAACGGGGAGGAATTATTGGATCAAGTACAGGCTAAAAAGGGGTATTAATAAACTCTTAAATCAGGCTTTTTTCCGTTAAAAGCTGCAAAATTCCATTAAAATCGGGTTAAAAACCTCGATTTGAGACCTACTTACCGGTACCTTGTATTCACTAAAAATCAAAAATTATGGATCAAGCAAAGTATGATCAAATGGAAACGATGCTTCATAAATTGGAAGATATTAAGAACAGCCAAGAAAGCATCATCGATAAAATAAACCACGTAATCACAGATCTTTTCCAAAATCCGGACAAGGATTTAGAAAAAGCGATGGAAGATGCGCATCAGAAAGCATCAGACAACGTTGAGAAAATCGCAGAAGCGACAGAAGAGTATGAAATGAAAATGAATAAACTCGAACAAGCATAAAAGTTCGTAGAAATTCAATAAAATGAAAAACCCGAAGCCTTACAGCTTCGGGTTTTGTTTTAAACACAATAAACAAAGAATAGCTTCCGCTATAAATTATACTTTACCGAAAGCATCACAATACGCGGCATCACAAAATACTCTGTAGTGGTACTGAAGGTTTCATTAAAACTGTCATTATTCAAAGAATCTACATTAAACAAATTGGTTCCATCCAACCTAAATTCCCATTTACTTTCCGGTTTTTGATAGCGTAAACTGGCCTCAAAAAAGGAATATTCGTTTTGCACGGTATCATCTTTATCATAGTAATTGTAATAACTCCAGTCTGCCGTAAGCGTAAATCCGTTTAAGAATTTTACATCCATATTGGCAAACGGGCGGTCTGTATAGAACACGCGATCGCTGTTTCCGTTTTGATAATTATTGATGCTTCGGTTGTAACCCACTTCAAAATTGGGTGCGTTTTTAAAATTGGTTTCCACGCTTCCTTGATAATTCTGTGTGAAATTTTGAGATAGCGTAGGTTGCGTATTAATGATGTTATTCAATTCGCTATACGAAACATTCGCACTCAAGTTGGCCTTCCACTTTCTAAAGGTTTTTTGAAAACGCCCGTTAGCACTCAACACCTCATCTACAAAATTACTGTTGATAGGCGACGAAGCCTGGTTGATCTGGTCTATCGCAGTACTCGTTTTGATCGCATCAACACGCTTGGTATAACTCACGCCACCATTAAGATTGGTGAAGTTGAACATATTAAAATTAAAATAATTCAACCGAGCGGTATGAAAGATCGCATTCTCAATATTTCGATTACCGCGAAACATCTGATTGTAGTTGTTAAACACATAACCTTCAGCAAAATTATTGACGTCTGTATAATCTGCAGTCATCTGATAATTGAGGCGTAAACTTTCGCTTTGCTTAAACTCGGCGATCGCATAAAGATCGGGTAACAGCTTCCACTCATTTTCACTGGTTTCTATTCCTAATTGCTCAGAAGCCACATTGTAATTATGCAAAGTCACTCCCGGTGTTAAGGTGAAAATCCCGGTTTTAAACTTGTAGTGCGCTCCTAAAAACAAATCGCTAAAGCGATAGACAACGTCGTTATTCAAGTTTGCATCGGTGAACGCATTTTGATTTCCGTTATCAAGAATCTGAAAGATAGCCGAGTTGAAATCCTGACGACTTTGGGTAGTTCCTAAAGTTAGGTTCAGGTTACTTTTATCGTTGATCACGTAGTAATAATCAATCTTACTGTCCAGTTTATTGGTCTCGATCATTTTATCCTGATTGATATTGAATCGATCCTGATCGGTATCTAAAGGAAGAATCTGTGCAAAAGGTTGCTGCGTCACGATGGCCTGATAGAACGGATCTTCTTTTTGATACAAATGCTGCACAAAACCGGCAAAAATATTCTTCTCATTCAGCGTATAATACGCGTTAAGGTTTTGATTTAAACTGAACGGATTGTTGTCTTTATTCTCGTCGATCGGGTTGTTGGTCACGCCATTCTCATCTGTAAAAACGGAGAGTGCATCGGTCATTTCTTCTTGTTGCGATTTTTTTGCAAGCACATCATAATCCAACTGAAGCTTATCGCTAGGCTTGTAAATCGCACTGAATTTTGCCATCCCCAATTGATTGCTTTGATTGCTGTTTTGAGTATTCACCTCGGTCGCACCGGTAGCAATATAGTTGCGCAAACTACGCTGAATAAAGTCGGTTGAATTATCGCTGAAGAGTAAAAACCCGCTTAAATCTAACGCACCTGAAGCTTCATAACTGAAGTTTGCCGCGCCAAAATTGGTTTTGATCTCGTTAGCTCTATTGTTTTGAGAAACCAAAAATCCGAGTCCGCTATCTGAAATATTAAATGAAGTTCCGCCACGCGAATTGAAATTTCTGAATCCACCGGTGAAGTTGAAATAATCCCTAAACGTAAACGGCACATCGCCGGTATTGTTAGAATTCCCGATCAAATTGATACTTCCCTTAGGACTGTAGTAAAACAATTTGGCACTGCCGAGATAGCGCGTTTGTTCGCCATCACCGATTCCGCCTTGTAATTCTCCAAACCAGAAATTCTTTTTACCTTCTTTCAGTTTAAGATTAATCGCGACATTATCCTGATCGTTGCCTAAACCGCGCATTTGATCGACTTCGTTGTAGTTTTTAAGCACTTCAACCTTTTTCAAAGCATCGGCAGGAATATTTTTGGTCGCCAATTTAGAATCGCCGTCGAAAAAGTCTTTTCCTTCGATCATTACTTTAGAAACCGTTTGCCCTTCAACTTCGATCTCACCATCATCGGTCACCGTAACCCCGGGAAGTTTTTTAAGTACGTCTCCTAATTTCTGCTCGGTTCCGTTAGTGAAACTATCCGTATTATAAACAATAGTATCACCACGAACCACCACCGGCATTTCATAAACGATCTCTACATCATCTAGCTGATTTTCGGCAGGATACAGGACAAAATCCAATGAGATGTCGTCAGCTCCGGGTGCAATATCAAGTTCTTGCGTAGTAGGCGCCAGCCCCAAAAAGCTCGCTACCAACGAATATTTTGCTCCTGTAGGAAGGTTGAATTGATAGCGCCCTTGTGTGTTTGAGATCGCATACGACTCCATCTCTCCGGTATCGGTGCGGGTAGCGATCACATTAGCTAGTTCTAGCGGAGTACCAATACTGTCTTTAACCGTCCCACTCACACGCACGCTCTGGGCAGAGATTGAAAGGCTAAAGCCCATAACTAAAAATAAAAGGTATTTCATAAAGGTTAGTTGTTGTTTTTAGGTTGAAATTTGGGTTTTTATCCGCGACCACCGGGACCACGACGTCTGCCGTTGCCAAAGCGCTCTGCCATTTCTTTAGTTTTCTCGACAACTATTTCTTGATATTCTTCACGAGAAACTTCGTCGCCTTTTTTAGGCTTTTCAATAGCAAGACCTTCTTTAGGATTGATCACGATTTTGTTGCATAAGATCACCGTGCGGCCCGCACTCACTTCAAGAATTAATCCGGGAAGTCCCCAATATTCATCAGGACCTTGACTTACGGGAATTTGCGGAGTGTACCAGGCGGTGATCACTTCTTCTTTTGGCGAGGTTGCAGTGGTATCTGCCTCAGCACCGGGACGCGGCGGACGCATAGCTTCAAAAGGACTGGTTTCTATTTTACGTACAGCGGTCGCCTTAAAAGCCGCATACTGGCCAATCATTTTGCTCTCTTTCTCTAACTTCCAATCTAGCTTGTTCAACGTATCTTTTACCAGAAAAGATTTGCCCATCAAGTCGTTTTCACGCGCATAGGTATCTTCAGCAATGTTTTTATAGATTCCGCCTTGTGCAAAACCACCACCCATAAAACGCATACCACCACCGGCTCCGGGCGCTTCAAGTTTTTCTTCTTCCTCGTAAATAGACTCGTCTTTAGTAAACGTAAGCGTGAAGGTTTTTTCCAGACGGCTTTTCATGCGCTCGGCAAATTGCTTTTTCATTTGCTCGCTCATCTCGCGACCACCAAAGTTTTCAAAATCAAAAGATGTTTTAGATTGGTAGGTGGCTACCCCTCCGTCAAATTGTTGCGCATTAATCGCACTAGTCATTAAGGCTAGTGCCAAAACCAGAAATAAAAATTGAAGTTTCATAAGTCAAATAGTTTATCGCTTTTTGACTTCTCTGCGCCTCAAAGGTTTAACGGCCTAAAAGATTTTATCCACCAATTTTTATGGTAAAGCTTTTACCATCTTCCCGAGTGCTGCTGTTACGCTCAATCCACTCTTTCATCTTCTCATCCTGAATGGTTTTCATCTCGGCTTCGCCTACTACTTTACCATTTTCAGGAGCTTTGATCTCGATTTTTTCTTCGGGATTGAGCACGATCTGACTGCATAACATTGTTTGATCTCCGTCTTGCACCTCTAAAATTAAGCCCGGCAATCCCCAGTTCATACCGGGACCGTGGCTTACGGGAATTTGCGGCGTGTACCACACCGTCACAGTTTTAGTAAAAGAAGTATCTACCGTTTTCATACTTTCTGAAGAAAATGTCTGACTGTTTACCTCCTCTATACGGGTAGCTTTAAAGCAAGTGTAATCTCCAATGGATTTAGTTTCTTTCTCAAGCTTCCACTGAGGTTTTGATAAGCTGTCTTTTACCAAAAAGATTTTTCCCAATACATCTTCTTGACGCTCGTAACGTTGCGCTGCAGTGTTTTTGTAAAGAATATCGCGACTCTGACTTATTTTAATCTGTATGCCGCTAGAAGAAGCCACATCAGGAGCAGCTAGTTTTTCCTCCTCCTTATACAAAGACTCATTACGGTTGAAAGTAAGCGTATAGGTTTTTTCAAATTGCTTTTTGAGTTGGGCTGCAATTTGCTCCTGCATCGCATCGGTCATATTTTCCCCATTCATTTTCAGATCGACCTTGCGTCTGCTTTTATAGGTCGCAACCCCTTGAAATTCCTGCGCCATCAAAGCTTCCGCGAAAGCAAGAAAAAAGACAACGATAGTTAAAAATTTTAAATTCATAACAGTTTGATTTGTGATTGATTACTGAAACAAAGATGCGCAGGAAAAAGATCGAAAAGCGTTAACCAGTGTTAACGAGTGTTAACTGAAAATCCGGCTGTCAATTTTTCGCTCTATTTTTGGTTTATGCAAAATCGAAAATATTCGTACCTCATCTATTTTATCGCAGCTGTGATTGCCGTCACACTAGCAATACAGATTTATTGGAACTATAAAAATTACCAAGCCTCCAGACAGCAACTCATCAACGAAATACAAACCAGTCTTGATTTTGCAATTGACAATTACTACATCGATCTGGCTGAGAAAAATACAATCGGACTTTCCTATGAAGGAAATATTTTAGAAAATAAAGGTCTGGATACCATTACCAAGCGTATTGATATTTCTTCTCAAGGTTTTAAAGGACTAGATAGTCTGAAACCCCAAGACATACACGATATCAAAATTTTCAAAGGTGTTCAAGCCCTGAATATGGACACGCTTGCTTCAGAATTGAGCGTCTCTTTAGATGAGCGCAGAGATGTTGTGAAATCGTTCTTAAACCCGCGTAATACAGACAGTCTTAAAGGCAAGTTTGCCTTAGCGAATCGTATTATTATTTCGATAAGTACTGATTCTATTGAAATTCCTGAAATGAACAACTACATTCAAGAACAGCTCAATCAGAAAAACTTAAGTGTAGATTATGGATATCGCTTTTTAAATAAAAAAGGACTGAAACAGTATTTCAACCTCTCACAAATAGACACTACAAATCTAAAGGCTGAAGCAAAATCAGGCTATTTACCTAACAAGAGTACATTCACATTATTTTACGACAATATTGAACAGGAAGTTTGGAAACGCAATCTTCTAGGAATATTGCTTTCTGCCCTATTAATGACTGCTGTCATCGCATGTCTCCTGTTTTTACTTAAGATCATCAACCGCCAAAAACAACTTGCCGAAGTTAAAAATGATCTCATCAGCAACATCACACACGAGTTCAAAACGCCTATCGCGACCATAAGTGTCGCCCTCGAAGGAATCAAAAATTTTAATCGTGAAAATGATCCCATTAAAACCGGCAATTATGTGAATACTTCCACCGCCCAACTCGACAAACTCACGATGATGGTCGAAAAACTTTTAGAAACCGCAACCTTAGACGGTGACGACCTTGCACTCAATAAAGAAGAAGTAAATCTGAATAATTTACTTCAAAGTCTTGTCTATAAGCATCAGACTTTAGCTATCAGAAAAAAAATCAGTTTTAGCCAAACTGACGATGATGTGATTATGAATGGTGATCCTTTTCATCTCGAGAATGCCCTGAACAATTTACTGGATAATGCCGTGAAATATGGCGGAGATACTATCGAAGTTACCCTGAATTCCCGCAACGGATCTTACAGCATTCTGGTTTCAGATTCCGGCACTTCGTTAAGCAAAGCCGAAGCAAAGCAAATCTTTGAGAAGTTCTATCGTGTTCCTAAAGGGAATACGCACGACGTGAAAGGCTTTGGGATCGGACTCTATTACACCCAGAAAATCATTGAAAAACATGGCGGAAGCATTGATGTTTCTGTAACTTCTCAAACCACTTTTAAAATCGAATTGCCCCATGCCTAATACAACCCATTTACTTTTAGCCGAAGACGAAGCTGCGCTGGGACAAATCGTAAAAGAGAGTCTGGAAACCCGCGAATTCACTGTAGACCTTGCCGAAGATGGAGAAAAAGCGCTAAGACTTTTTGAGCAAAATAGCTATGATGCTTTGGTACTCGATGTGATGATGCCCAAGAAAGATGGTTTTACACTAGCTAAAGAGATCCGGGCAAAAGATGACAGCATTCCTATAATATTTCTCACGGCAAAATCACAGACTAGCGATGTTGTAGAAGGCTTTAGCATAGGCGGAAATGACTACCTGAAAAAACCTTTCAGTATGGAAGAATTGATCGTGCGCATTCACAATCTCGTCGCGCGTAAAAAACTTCAATCGCAATCTGAAGTGCTGACTTTAGGTGATTACAAATTCAACTTCCCAAAACAAACCTTACATTTTCAAACCGAAGAACCGGTTTTACTCACCCACAGGGAAGCGCATTTGTTATTTCACCTTATTAAAAACAAAAATCAAGTACTCGATCGCAGCCTCATTCTAAACAAACTTTGGAATTCAGACGATTTCTTCGCAGCACGCAGTATGGATGTGTTTATTTCTAAGCTTCGTAAAAAACTAGCTAAAGATGAGCGTATTCAAATTATTAATGTGCGAGGTTTTGGTTATAAACTTACGTGTTGATTGCAGGAAACTACCTCAGGCAAGCTCAAAATATCTTTGTTAAAAGCAAATTTTCAATTTTGAGTTAACCTCAAAGTGTAAAACCTTTTGGCGGTGCCAAAGATATAGACCTTTCTAAAACAGCATTATTTTGTATTTTTCAAGAATGCGGAACGTGCTTCTTTTTATCTTCTCTTGTATCTCCACACTATGTGCGCAGGACAGTCTGGAAGTTCCTGCATTACCTTTAGACACTGCTGTATCGCTTAAAGCAGACACTTTTATCGGTATTGATTCATATAACAATTTTTATTACGTAGAAGACCGCGCCCTTTATAAAAAGAGTACAGACAAAACCATTCAGTTTAGTGATTTGCGGCTGGGGTCAATCAGTACAGTAGATCTTTTAAATCCGTTACGCATTACAGTTTTTTATGCCGAAACGAATACTGCGGTGATTCTCGACAACACCTTGAATGAAATCACTCGAGTAAATTTTAACGCCATCGAAAACTTCAGAAATGTAAGTCACGCACGCACGGCAAGCGATCGCCGACTCTGGATCTTTAATACTGACCTGCAACGTCTGGAACTTTTTGACTATCAAAACAACCGCATAGACAGCAATTTTACTCCGCAGCCGGATATCGCCGTAGAACTTGCAAGTGATTTTAACACCTGCTGGGTACTCACAGAAAGCAATCTATACCATTACAACCAATACGGAAGTTTACTTGAAAAACTTCCTGCGACATCATTAGCAAACATTGCGGTTCTTGATGAAAATCTCTTCGGTATTCAAGATCAAAAACTGTATATCAGAACCAAAAAATCGGCTTCTTGGCAAGAAATAAAAAACCTTCCGCAAGACACTAAAGCGTTTTATTTGAAAGCAGGAAACCTGTATCTTTACCGCTCAGAAAAAATCTCAACCTACACACTAAAGCTACCTAAATCCTAATCTCATGCACATCGCGATTGCAGGCAATATTGGCGCCGGAAAAACCACTCTTACAAGACTTCTAGCAAAGCATTATAACTGGCAACCGCAATATGAGGATGTTGTAGACAATCCGTATCTAGATGATTTTTATAATGAGATGGAGCGCTGGTCTTTTAATCTGCAGATCTACTTTTTAAACAGTAGATTCAGGCAGCTATTAGAGATTCAGGAAAGCGGCAAAGACATTATTCAAGACCGTACGATCTATGAAGATGCGCATATTTTTGCGCCCAACTTACACGCGATGGGATTGCTTACCAATCGCGATTTTCACAATTACGCCTCGCTTTTTGAACTTATGGAAAGCGTGGTTCAAGGTCCGGATTTGCTTATTTACTTACGCAGTAGTATTCCTAATCTGGTAGCACAGATTCACAAGCGCGGGAGAGAGTATGAGAATTCGATTTCTATCGACTATTTAAGCCGACTAAACGAGCGCTACGAAGCCTGGATTCATGACTATAACAAAGGTAACTTGCTCATCATAGATGTAGACAACATCAATTTTGTTGATAATCCTGAAGATCTGGGAGACATCATCAACAAGATCGACGCTGAGATCAACGGACTGTTTTAACTATCAAATTTCGGGTACTTTCCTCGCAAAAATACATCTTGATTAACGAATACAATTCCTTTCTAAAAAAGGATTGAAAGGCTGCCTGAGCGCAGGCTTTTTTAATTCTGTGTTAAAGCAGTATCGCTTCCTGCCAAACTTCTCTTAAACCTTGATCTATTCCCTCGCAAACGTTTGCTAACTGCGCTTCTTTCTGCTAATTTGATGTAGTAAATGGAGAAGCGCATTTAAAATGACCAGTGAAACAAGCGAACTTTTAGCTGATTTAGAACCCGGAAAACGCACGATGAGCGATTTGCCATACGGCGGGTTTTTAGTGCTTGAACACGATGTCCCTGCATTGCTTATCTATCGAAAAAAACCGAAAGATAAGGCTACGATGCGCCTGGCGCGAACCGGAGCATCCTACCTCATTATCGGTGATTCTCATTTTGAATATTTCCGGGAGTTTATAAAAGAATTGACCACCAAAATGGCCGACAGGTTTGGGTCTTTTATTCTGTTAGAATTGTACAAGGGAGAACCCGCAAGCACTGACTTTATCATTAAAGGACCCTCGCATAAATTACCGGCTTCACTTGAAACGCTGTCTGAAGAACTTTCTGCAATTGACAGTCGCAGGTACGACTTAAAGCTAGGTGCAAAAATCAATCACACTAAAAACCGCCAAAAGCCCGGCGACGAACCTCTATTTGATATTGATGAATTAAAAGCTGCCGGTGGAACGCTTTTAGGACTCGAATTGCCGCCTGTATATTGTAATAAAAGCGGTAAGATGTATCCGCTGTATTTTAGAATGTTCCGCGATAAGTTGGCTAAAGCTATTCAGAAAACGATCTATGAATTTATACGCGTACAAACTACTTCAGACATTCATAGCTACCACAATCTAGGCCGTCTTCGCATACATAAAGAGGTTTTAAAAATTGACCGTCAGATCACTGAAATTCAATCAAGATATCAGTTTTTATTGCTGGTAGCACCGGTAAATGTTCAGGCGTTACGACATAAATTTTTTGAAACAAATTTTGAAGAAATTGACACCTATCACTATCGCTTGCTTCCGGTAGATCCTGACTTACTTAAGCGGGAACTTTATAATTTGCGTATAGATGAGATCGATGATCCTTCGCTTTCCTATTTGTATAACGAAAAACGTGAGGAATTAGATAAAGAACTCACGATGCTTAAAGAACGGGGTTCTAAAAATTTCTTTTACAGCAGTATCAGATTATATCAGGGAGTTTCCAGAAATGTTTTAGCCGAAGCCAAACTCATTCTAGAGACCATTCCTGAAAATCACGAAGAGTCTTCAGAAAAGACTATTGACGCGCATCAGTTTCAAGAGTTGGCCAAAGTAGAATTTGAATACTTTAAAAAGCAAGCTCCCCATTTTGAAAGCAACATCCACATTCGCGACGATGTGAATATTATTATGGTCTCTAACGGCGAATTGTATTTGCCGGCAGATTATAAAATGACGCAAATAGAAGCGCAGGCACTAATTCAGCACGAGTTGGGTACGCACGCGCTCACGCATTTTAATGGAAGCCAGCAGCCTTTGAGTCAACTCTCGGCCGGCTTTGCCGATTATGATGCCACTCAAGAAGGGATTGCGGTACTTTCAGAATATCTGGGCGGCGGTTTAACCGGTAACCGTTTGAGAATTTTGGCAGGGCGCGTGGTCGCCGGTGAAGATCTTATGAACGGAGCCGATTTTAAATCGGTTTTTCATCACCTCTATACCGACTATGGTTTTACAAAAGAGCGCGCCTTTAATATCACCTCTCGAATGTTTCAAGGCGGTGGTTTTCTTAAAGATATCATCTATCTCAAAGGTCTTGTAGAACTCAGGGATTACTTAGGCAATGGCGGCGACTTACAGCCTTTACTTGCGGGAAAATTTGCACTGAAACACGTAGATATTATAAACGATCTCACGCAACGCAAATTGCTCAATGCGCCTAAGATTATTCCACGGTATTTTGAGAACACCAACTTTTCAACCAAACTAAACGCCTTTAAAGAAGGCATTACACTATCTAAAATGATCTAATTATGAAAATATGTTTTGTAATAAGTGATGTTGCCACCGAGCCGGTAGGTACTTCAGTAGTATTAATGCGGAAAGCGCATCAGCGCGGCCACGAAGTTTACGTGATGAACGTAGGTGGTTTTAATTTTTATCAGGGCGGGCCCATCAAACTTACCTGTAAAAAAATACCCGAAGATCTAAAGTATAAAACACCTCAAGAATTCTGGGAGCAGGTTCAAGATGAACAACTGGCGTGGACCAAAGCAGATTCCTCTAAAATAGATGTGGTGTTTCTGCGAAATAATCCCACCGAAGAAACAGACGACAGACATTGGGCTGAGCACTCCGGCATTGCTTTTGGGCGTATGCTGCAAGAGCAAGGAGTTTTGGTGCTCAATGATGCTGATGCTATGTCTAATGCATTTATAGATAAGTTGTATTTTGAAGAATTACCGGCTTCAATCAAACCCAAAAGTTTAATAACGCGAGATAAAGACGAACTCTTAAAATTCTGGAAAAAGTGTGACAAAAAGATCGTACTCAAACCTCTTGAAGGTTCCGGAGGGCAGAACGTGTATTTGATAGATGAAGAAAAAAAGAATTTCAATCAGATCATTACCAGTTTAACCGAATTGGGCTACGTTATCGCACAAGAATTTTTACCGGAAGTAAGTAAAGGTGATGTAAGAATCATTCTGGTCAACGGTCGCATTCTGGAAGAAAACGGGAAACTCGCTGTTATACGACGGGTGAACAGTGATAAAACTGAGTTCAGAAGTAACCTCTCGCTAGGCGCGAAAGCAAAACCGGCAAAACTCACCAAGGCTATGGAACATATCGTAGAGATCACAGCGCCTAAATTGATAAAAGACGGGTTTTTCTTTGTAGGTCTAGATGTGGTAGATGATAAATTAATCGAGATCAATGTACTGAGCCCCGGCGGCTTAGATTACTGTGAAGCTATTGGCCTTCCTGAATTTACAGATCCCGTGATCGAAGCGATAGAGCGTAAAGTAGCTTATAAAAAGCATTACACGCACGGCTTTTCAAACCGCGAATTAGCCTCAATGTACTAAACAGAAATTATGTCTTTAGAAAAAAAATATCCCAGAATTCTGGGGCAATATACGAGTAATAAGCCCGGACCGCTTCTTTTTATAACCGGTGGCGTTCACGGCAATGAGCCCAGTGGCGTTCAAGCGCTGCAAAAAGTCTTTGCTCAATTAAAGCAGGAACAACCTGAGATCAAGGGCACCGTCGTGGGAGTTTCCGGCAATCATAAAGCGCTGCAAGAAAATGTGCGCTACATTGACGAAGACCTCAACCGTACTTGGACAAAAGAAAATATAGCTAGCAAAAAACAAAACTCGCACGAGAAAAAAGAGATGTTTTCTATTATCGAAGTGTTAGAACAGTTTCCGGAAGCTGATTTTGAGAAGCGCTATTTTCTGGATTGTCACACGACCTCATCCGCTAGCAAACCGTATATCTCAGTGCAGGAAGTACATGACAATGATGCTTGGGCGCACCGGTTTCCACCTTATATAATCCGTGGGTTTTCAGATATCGTTTATGGATGCATCGATCATTATCTAAGCCGAATTGGCGTTACCGGTTTTGTCTTTGAAGGTGGTCAACATACCAGTCCTGATGCGGTAAAACATCATGAAGGAATGATCTGGCTTGCGTTATCTAAAGCTTGTGATTTAGATCTAAACGCTTTAGAAAAATACCCTGAAGCTGCAACGTATATGGAAGCTATGCGTGCTGAACAGAAGACCTTTGAGATCGAATACCGTCACGAGATCAAAGACGGTGATTCGTTTAAAATGGAACAGGGTTACGAAAACTTTCAACCTATTAAAAAAGGAGAACTGTTAGCCACACACAACGGCTCTGAAGTTAGAAGTGAATGGGACGCTTTTATTTTTATGCCGCTGTATCAAGATCAAGGCAATGATGGCTTTTTCATAGTGCGCGAAGTGTAATACTTATTGGATAAGTCCCAATTCTCGTGCGTGCTCTGCTGCCGTTTGACTGTCTTTAACCAAAAGCGCAGGCGTTAGTTCAAAACGTTCTAGAAGTCCGCGTACGCGGAAGACACGCTTCTCGTGATTCACACTACGCAAGTAAATGGCTTTAATACGCTCAGGAAATTCTTCAGCGATCTCGATATAAATATCCGCGTCGTGCTCTCCACTATCTCCAATAAGCACAAATTGCAAATCTGGATAAGTGTTTAAAATATTTCGAATTTCTCTTTGCTTATGGGGTTTCTCGGGTTTTGGGGTTCGGTCAAAAGGCGTTCTAAAATCACGCAGCAAAATGGCTCCTTTAGGAAAATTGTTATGCTTAATGAACGCTTGCAAGTAATGATATAAATTCCACGGACTATTACTCACATAAAACATAGGATTAGAAGCATTGCCCGACTTCCCTAAATGCAGTTGTTTGTAAAAAGATGCCGCTCCTTTAAACGGGGTGCGTTTGCCCACACCGGTAAACAGCGTATTAAAAATGACGCGCCATTTTAAAAGTGACGTTACTCCGGTTTTTAAAATGGTATCGTCGATATCGCTGATGACGCCAAATTCCGCTTTGCGAGAAGGGATCAACATCTGCCCTGGAAACCGATTGTTGTTTTTAATCAGTCTTTTTTGGTTTTCATCATCATACGCCAATTCTAGCTGCAACCAACCTTGCTCATTCGTCAGGTCTTGCAAATCTTTAACCGCTTTATCAAATTTAAAATAGCCTTCGGCATTTGTTTCTACGTAAAAAACGCGGTCATCCGGCAATTTGATTTTCAGCTTTGCAAAGGGTAACTCATCACTTCTAAACTGTTTATACGCATTTTTAAACGCGTTGCCCAGGCCGGTCTTATCCAGATTGACGCCCTCATCTTCTAAAGCTCTTCCCAGCAAATACAAATGCTCGTTAGTGCCATAGGTTTGATACCCGTGAATTTGCAAGGGATCTTGGGGGTGCAGTTTAAGTTTTTGTAGAACATCCTTCAGCATATCTTTAAATTAGAAAATCCCGATGAGGTCATCGGGATTTAAAATGATAAAGTTGTCTTAAGGATACGTTATTCTTTTTCTTCAAATTTTATCTCCTTTACAACATGCTTTTCTGATGCACTATGTGACTCTGTATTGTAGGCTGCTATTTGTTTCTTCAGCTCTTCTTCACTGCCCTCAAGTCGTTTTTCAGTAACCTGAAGTTTTCCGTCTATGGTTTTTGTTTCCGTGATTAAAGCGCTGTACAACCCGTTTGACTCTTGTTGCATTTGCACCTCGACCTTAACCTCCTGATTGGTTGCCAAACCTTCTGAATGTCCACCGAGAATCGGGGCGATCACAAGACCTACAAGACAGGTAAGTTTGATCAAAATATTCATAGAAGGCCCTGAAGTATCTTTAAAAGGATCTCCTACAGTATCCCCGGTAACCGCTGCTTTGTGCGCGTCGCTCCCCTTGTATTCTACTTTTCCGTTAATTTCAACTCCTGCTTCAAAAGACTTTTTAGCGTTGTCCCAAGCACCACCGGCATTATTCTGAAAAATCGCCCACATCACACCTGAAACACAAACCCCAGCCATATAGCCTCCAAGAGGTTCTGCCCCAAAAATAAGACCGATAATTATAGGAACGATAATCGTGATCAGTCCGGGAAGAATCATCTCGCGCAAGGCCGCTTGTGTAGAAATTGCGACACACTTGCCGTATTCAGGTTTGCCGGTTCCTTCTAAAATTCCGGGAATTTCTTTAAACTGGCGACGGACTTCCTGCACCATTTGCATCGCTGCTTTACCTACAGATTGCATCGCCAAGGCTGAAAAAATCACGGGAATCATTCCACCTACAAAAAGCGCGGCAAGCACATCTGCTTTAAAAATATTGATTCCGTCGATTCCTGTAAAAGTTACATAGGCTGCAAAAAGTGCCAAAGCCGTCAATGCTGCTGAAGCAATTGCAAAACCTTTACCAACAGCTGCGGTAGTATTCCCCACCGAATCTAAAATATCAGTACGTTCACGTACATGATCTTCTAGTTCGCTCATTTCAGCTACTCCACCCGCATTATCTGCAATAGGACCAAAAGCATCTATCGCCAGCTGCATCGCGGTGGTTGCCATCATTGCTGAAGCTGCGAGCGCAACTCCATAAAAGCCGGCTAGCTCATACGAACCATAAATCGCCGCAGCGAATAAAATCACGGATAAAAACGTTGATTTCATTCCGACTGCGAGCCCTGCAATGATATTTGTCGCAGCACCGGTTGAAGAATTCTTAACTATATCAAGCACCGGACCTTTACCTAAACTCGTATAGTGGGCAGTAACCACAGAAATTAGTGCTCCCACCGCAAGGCCAATACAAGCGGACCAAAACACATTTAATGATGGAATGTCTTTATACCCTTCACCAAAGAATTGCATCGACATCGTTTCAGGTAACATCCAATCGATTAAAAAATAACTAGCGATTAAGGTTAGCACAATCGCTACCCAATTCCCCATATCTAATGCCTTTTGCACCTGTGATTCTTTGGCCTCGTTATTTTTAATACTCACTAAAAAAGTACCAAGGATAGAAGCTAAAATCCCAACCCCCGCAATTACTACAGGTAGTAAAATGGGACCCATATTATTAAACGCATCAGTAAATGGAGCTCCTTGTGACATATCCTGCACGAGATAGTTACCCAATACCATAGCGGCCAAAACCGTAGCCACATAACTCCCAAAAAGGTCTGCACCCATACCGGCAACATCCCCTACGTTATCCCCAACATTATCTGCAATGGTAGCGGGATTTCGCGGATCATCTTCCGGGATACCCGCCTCAACTTTCCCTACAAGGTCTGCTCCTACATCTGCTGCTTTCGTATAAATACCACCACCCACACGCGCGAATAGCGCAATAGATTCGGCGCCAAGAGAGAAGCCTGCGAGTGTCTCAAGTACAATGGTCATTTCGTTATAAAAATTCCCACCTTCGGTTAGAAAACTTCCCATCAAGAATAGGAAGATCAAACTCAGTCCTAAAACTGCGAGCCCGGCAACACCAAGGCCCATTACGGTACCTCCACCAAAACTCACTTTTAGCGCGTTAGGCAAACTGGTCTTTGCAGCTTCGGCAGTACGTGCGTTAGCATCCGTTGCGATGCGCATTCCTATATTTCCGGCTAGTGCCGAAAAGAACGCCCCAATGATAAAGGCAGGTACAATCAACCAACTTGTTGTAGCTACAACGTTTGAGATAATATATAAAAGAACAGAAGCGATCACAACAAATACCAGAAGTAAGCGGTATTCTGCGGCTAAAAATGCCAGTGCACCTTCTTTAATACTTTTTGAAATGCTTTGCATTTTGTCATTTCCGGCAGGTTGTTTTTTTACCCAAGCCATTTTAATAAACATAAAAAGCAAGCCTAATACTGCCAGAACTATTGGCACATAAATAATGTTTGATTCCATAAAAAGTGAATTTATTAAGTCGAACTTATGTAGTGAAATTGATACTACTACATTGATTGCCTTAAATTACAGAAAATAAATCATAAAAAAAGACCGCATATTTGCGGTCTTTTAAAAATCGAAGCGTTTTACTGCTTACTCTATACTTACTTCCTCTTTTGGAACATCGCTATCTGCGTAACGATCGATGCATTGCTTGATGATTTCTTTAGCTTCATTTACATCACCGAAACCTCCTACATCAACTTTCTTTTTTTCAAGG
Organism: Leeuwenhoekiella sp. ZYFB001; assembly: GCF_011784865.1. NCBI lineage: Bacteria > Pseudomonadati > Bacteroidota > Flavobacteriia > Flavobacteriales > Flavobacteriaceae > Leeuwenhoekiella > Leeuwenhoekiella sp. ZYFB001. The sequence goes on along the minus strand of NZ_CP050460.1, from coordinate 3,981,525 downwards.
TCTTTGTATACTTGAAAGAAATGCCCGATCTCTTTGATCAAATGTGGGTTCAACTCACTAAGATCTGAGATTCTGCTTGCGATAGGATCACTTACCGGCACGCAAATGATTTTCTCATCAGGACCTTTCTCATCGGTCATGTGGAAAACACCAATAGGCTTTACTTCCATCACGCAACCCGGAAAGGTAGGTTCTGTAACCAATACCAAAACATCAAGTGGGTCACCGTCAAGCGCTAGAGTTTCAGGAATGAATCCGTAGTCTGCAGGATACATCATTGAAGAAAAAATCATACGATCGTAGCGTATTTTCTTCAGCTTAAAATCGTACTCATACTTATTACGGCTCCCTTTTGGGATTTCAATTAAAACATCAAATGTCGAAATACTATCTGCTGTCATATTAGTTCTGGCTTTATAGTGTCTATTGTTTTTTAACCTAAATAGGGTGGCAAAAATACTCTAAATGTCAAGCTACCACAAGAAAAACCATTGAAAAGAAGCAACCTACAAAACTTATAACGTTTTCGTCTTTGATTCTTGAAATGAATTTAGATTTTGATTGTAAAATCCTTAGAATGAAAATTCTAAAGCTCCGGTAACCCCAAAACTTCTGGCGTCTGGCGTATCTAGGTAATTCCCTCTAAAGTTAAAATCAATACGCAGCACTTTTAAAATATTACCTACCCCAAAGCTGTACTCATAATAAGGCTCATCATTGGGCGCTATATATTCAATATTTGATGCATTGATCAGCTGGTTTTCATCAGAAATAGAACCCCAAGCACCGCGGAAGCCAATAATCTCTCTAAGATTCAGCTCTCTCAAAAACGGAATACGGCCAAAAATTCGACCTCCAAAATTATGCTCTAAATGTAGCGTGGCGTAGGTATCGGTCACAAACTCATAATAGTTCAACTGCGGAAATGTGCCATAAATAGAAAATAAATTCTGATTTCCCGGTACTACACTAAGCAAGCCCAGCGGCACTTCGCCAAAGGTTTTACCCGCTTCAATGGTAGAGCTAAACGTACCCAAACCTCCCATACGCCAAGGTTGGCGATACGACACCTGAAGTTTTTCGTAATCAAAATCACTATTTACTAGGCCCTTAACTCCTTTGGTGTACCCAAAATAAATGGTAGGAAACCATTCATTTGTAACCGTACGTTCTACTCCATATCCTGAAGTGTGCTTGCCCGGCTCAAAAATACCACTAAGTACAATCTCTGCTTGTTTAACGTCTGATCTTACTTCGGTTTGCGTAAAATCAGTATAATAATCTAAGTTGAACGTAGGTGATGCCGACTCTAAGGTGCGGTATGAAAGATCACCTCTGATCTTTAAGTTCTTTAAAAATTCGGCTTCAATGGCGAAATTAGCCAGCTTGATGCTCGTGAGTTGGTCATTATTCCCCACAGTGACTAAGGAAGATGAAGCAAGGTTTCGCCCCAGAACATCCGTTGAAGTGGTTAAACTCGCTGCGATTTGCTCAACGTCTTGACGGTAGCCTCCCGAGACAATTAAACGCGCTTTGTGATTTAAAAGCACTTTACCCGAAAGGCCAAATTTGAATTTCTTATCTCTAAACCCATAGGCTCCAAAACCTTCTAATCGCCAGGGATCATTTTGATCAAAATAGGTACGTGCACCGCCTCGTAAACGCAACCCTTCAACATCATTAAAACCAAATGCAGAAAACAACGGGCCAATATCAAGATTGGCTTTATCCCACTCATAATACCCGCTCACCATTGCCGAACTTACACTATAAAAAGCTTGGAATTTGGGCACTTTTTGGAGCGAATCAAGCATTACATAGACGCCTTTCTCATCTTTGCTTAAAGGCTCCATACGGTTTTCGTCCCAGAAGGTATCGGGTTGCGTGTACACAGATTCATCGTAACGCGTAACGCGCTCGTCGTAAAAGTCTTCTTCTTTGGGCTTATCAAAAACGTAGTTGTCGTAAAGCGTGGTTCGCTTTCCATAAACTCCGCGGCTTCCTTCCTTTTTCCGCAAAGCGAAATCTGATAAAAAGTAATCTCTGGTAATTAAGAAAACAGAATCATTAAGCACATCATATTCCTGCTCGATATAGATCTCCTTGACCCAGTTGATATTTGCGCTTTTGTTGACCTGCAGGTTAATTTCCTTGATCGCCCAAGTGGTATCATTCACCCAAAAATCACCTTTAAAAGTGAGTTCGTTAGAACGTCTGGGATAATAAATAATGTTGTAGCACCATTTATCTTTTATGTATGAACTGTCAGCAAGCACATAATTATAGGTGTCGATTCCCGTGGTAGACAACGGACTCACAAAGCTTTTATCAAAAAACTTCAGGTAGTTGTCATATATATTAAACTCGTTATACAACTCCTGAATAAATGCAATTAAGGTTTGATTGGTGCTGAAACCACTGTTGCGGTTTCCTTTTAATTCTTCTTTTTCTTTATCTAAAATATTATCTCCAAAAACTTCACTGCTTCGTTCATTGATAAAAATGGGCAAGTAGGTTTTTCCGGTGATTCGGGAAGTATCCATCTGGTCAAAGATGAATTCCATTTTATTAAAGATCTTGCTATTGATCAGCGAACTATCGATTGTATTTAGATCAAACTCAACCTTCTCATATTTGTCATACGCATATTGATCAAATTGATTCAACCCATTAGAACGTTTGTTGGCCCAAATCTTCCGCAGAATATCTATGGCGGGATTATTCTTCTTAGGCTGCTTTCCGCTATACACCACGACTTCGCTGAGACTTTCGGTTTCTTCTTCTAAAGTGATCTCCAGATTATAGTTTACGCGCTGCGGAAGCGACACCTCTTTAGCCTGAAAACCTATAAAAGTTACCTTTAAAGCATCATAAGTATTGTCTGACTGTAAATAGAACCTTCCGTCCTCATTGGTGATTGTACCTTCAGAAGAACCCGCAAACACCACGTTGGCAAACGGCACAGGATTACCGGCACTGTCAAAAACCAATCCTCCGGCCTTGGTTTGGCCCAGAAGTAAAACAGGTATAAATAAAAAGAGAAGTAGGTTTAAGGATTGCCTCATATAATAGGTAACGGTCTAGGGGAGTTTCTCTAACTCAAAAACTATTGAATTAGTATATTTTAAGACGAATGAACACCGTATTCGTCGCAAATAAAATGACTACTAACAAAAAAAGCTTCATTAGCCAATACATATTGACCAATGAAGCTTCAAAGATAGTAGTATCTAGTTATCTGTATAGTACTTTTTTAACAGCTTTAACAACATCATTGCTGTTAGGTATCCACTCTTTTAAAAGAACAGGTGAATACGGTGCAGGTGTATCTGCAGTGTTTATTTTTACAATAGGTGCATCTAGATAATCAAAAGCTTTTTCCTGAACTTGGAAGGTAATCTCAGTAGATACATTTCCAAAAGGCCAAGCTTCTTCAAGAATCACCAATCTGTTTGTTTTCTTTACAGACTCGATAACCGTATTAATATCTAAAGGTCTTACGGTACGCAAGTCAATGATCTCGCAAGAAATACCGTCTTTTTCTAATTCTTCAGCGGCAGCGTAAGCTTCTTTAATGATCTTACCAAAAGAAACGATAGTTACATCGCTTCCTTCGCGCTTCACATCAGCAACACCAATTGGAATTAAATATTCTCCTTCTGGCACTTCACCTTTATCACCATACATTTGCTCACTTTCCATAAAAATAACCGGATCGTCATCGCGAATAGCCGACTTTAATAAGCCTTTTGCATCAGCTGGGTTAGAAGGTACAATTACCTTAAGCCCGGGAGTATTTGCAAACCAGCTCTCAAAAGCCTGAGAGTGCGTTGCACCTAGCTGTCCTGCAGAAGCAGTAGGCCCTCTAAATACAATAGGACAATTAAATTGACCACCAGACATCTGACGGATCTTTGCCGCGTTATTTATAATCTGATCTATACCTACTAACGAGAAGTTAAAGGTCATATATTCTACAATAGGACGGTTACCGTTCATTGCACTACCAATGGCGATCCCGGCGAAGCCTAATTCTGAAATTGGAGTATCGATTACACGATCTGGACCAAACTCATCAAGCATTCCTTTAGATGCTTTGTAAGCTCCATTATATTCTGCAACCTCTTCCCCCATAAGATAAATGGCCTCATCACGGCGCATTTCTTCACTCATGGCTTCACAAACCGCTTCCCTAAATTGTATTGTTTTCATAAATAAAAGTGGATGTACGTGTACTGTTAAATCAAGTAAAAACCCCAATTTTGTGGGGACAGCAAAAATAGGAATTAAATCTTCCCTAAGAAATCGGATTTAACTAAATTTTGTTATGCACGCATAGCAAATTTCCGATTTTAATGCTTATTTTCGTAACGAAAACGAAATAGTTCACAAGATAAAAGTTTGATATATGAAAATATTAGTGTGCATCAGTCACGTACCTGATACGACTTCTAAGATTAATTTTACCGAAAATGACACCAAATTTGATACAAACGGTGTTCAATTTGTGATTAACCCAAATGATGAATTTGGTCTTACCCGCGCCATGTGGTTTAAAGAAAAACAAGGCGCTACTGTAGATATTATTAATGTAGGTGGCCCGGAAACTGAACCTACCTTAAGAAAAGCGCTTGCCATAGGAGCAGACACCGCGATTAGAATCAATACCGAAGCACTTGACGGATTTCAGGTGGCTAAAGAATTAAGTACTGTTGCTAAAGAAGGTAATTACGACTTAATTATTGCCGGTCGCGAGTCTATTGACTATAACGGCGGTATGGTTCCCGGAATGTTAGCGAGTTTACTCGGTGCAAGTTTTGTAAATACCTGTATTGGTCTCGAAGTTGACGGTGATACCGCAACTGCTGTTCGTGAGATTGACGGTGGTAAAGAAACCGTAACTGCTAAATTGCCTCTAGTTGTAGGTGGGCAAAAAGGAATTGTTGAAGAAAGTGATTTACGCATCCCAAATATGCGTGGTATTATGATGGCGCGAAAAAAACCTCTTGAGGTTAAAGAACCACAAGGTGCTTCAACCGAGACCTCAGCTGTTTCTTTTGAAAAACCGGCTCCTAAAGGAGATGTAAAACTTATCTCACCAGATAACTTAGACGAACTCATAGATCTTTTGCACAACGAAGCAAAAGCTATCTAAAAGTTCTTTTAAGTCACGTTTAATTCTTTCGCTTTCGCGAAAAAATCAAAAGCAAAAAATATGTCAGTTTTAGTATATACAGAATCAGAAGAAGGAAAATTTAAAAAGACAGCATACGAGGTTGTTAGTTACGCCCGCAGCATCGCAGATATGATGAGCACCACGGTAACCGCTGTTGCCGTTAATGCTGAAGAAACAGCATCTTTAGGCACTTATGGTGCAGATAAGGTAGTTCACATAAAAAGTGATAAACTAACTAAGTTTACAGCTAATGCGTATGCTGCCGCAGTTACCGAAATCGCTAAAAACGAAGGTTCAAAAGTGGTGGTTTTAAGCAGTAGTGCAAATGCTAAATATTTAGCTCCACTACTCGCTGTAGACCTTGAAGCAGGTTATGCCTCAAATGTTGTGGCCTTACCAGAAAGTGCTTCCCCTTTTAAAGTAAAACGTACCGCTTTTACAAACAAAGCCTTCAATCACACCGAAATCACCACAGATGTAAAAATCATAGGCTTATCTAAAAATAGTTTTGGTCTTAAAGAAGCGCAAAAAGATGCTACGGAAGGGTCTTTTGACCCTAGCCTTGATGATTCGCAGTTTAAAGTTGAAGTACAGTCGGTTGATAAGGTAAAAGACAAAGTTACCATCGCCGATGCTGAAATTGTAGTAAGTGGAGGCCGCGGACTCAAAGGACCTGAAAACTGGGGAATGATCGAAGAAATGGCAGATATTCTAGGCGCAGCAACCGCGTGCTCTAAACCGGTTTCTGATATGGGCTGGAGACCGCATAGCGAACACGTAGGTCAAACCGGTAAGCCGGTTGCTTCTAATTTATATATCGCTGTGGGAATTTCAGGAGCGATTCAGCATCTTGCAGGGATCAATGCTTCTAAGACTAAAGTAGTCATCAACACAGACCCGGAAGCGCCCTTTTTTAAAGCCGCAGATTACGGTATTGTAGGGGACGCTTTTGAGGTTGTTCCTAAGCTAAACGAAAAATTAAAAGAGTTTAAGGCGAATAACTCTTAAATTTAGTATTTTCGAGCGCTCAAAGGGCTGTTTAAATTTGGATATCTGTCCTCATTTAAACAGCCTTTTTATATTTTTACAGCTTATGAGTTTAGTGCGTTTGAATATTAAGGGAATATCGTATAGCCAGACACAAAATGGCGCATACGCTTTAATACTTAGTGAAGTTGATGGTGACCGCAAGCTACCTATTGTTATAGGCGCTTTTGAAGCACAATCTATTGCTATTGCTCTTGAAAAAGAGATCAAGCCTCCGCGGCCACTTACCCACGACCTTTTTAAAAATTTTGCAGACCGTTTTGATATTCAGGTTAAACAGGTGATCATTCATAAACTGGTTGATGGTGTTTTTTACAGCAGTATCATTTGCGAGCGTGACAGTATTGAAGAGATCATTGATGCGCGTACCAGTGACGCCATTTCGTTAGCGCTTCGGTTTAACGCTCCTATTTTTACCTATAAAAATATTCTTGATAAAGCCGGCATTTATTTAAAAGGTACTGATCACGATGTTTCTAAAGAAGCAGAAGATGATGTTCTTGTAGACCAGCTGGTTGTTGAAGAGGAGGAAGAAAAACCTTCCGCTGCTTCTAACGATTATAAAAAATTATCTCTGAGTGAATTGAATTCCCTTTTAGAACAAGCTGTTGCCGCAGAAGACTATGAGGCTGCTGCAAAAATCAGAGACGAAATATCTAAACGCAATTAATTTATAGATGCGAAAACTACTTCTACTCCTACTCGTTAGTGTCATTTCTACTCTATCATCTGTAGCGCAAAGTGCCCAAGAAATTCTTCCGGTAGCTGAGAGCAAAGTAATTATACCCAACGCCGGATTTTCTTTTGATAGTCTATGGCGCGGAGTTTTAGGAATGATCTGCCTGCTGGTCATCGCTTATTTGTTTAGCACAAACCGTAAAGCAATCAATTGGAAAACTATCGGGATTGGTTTAGGAGCGCAACTCTTATTAGCTATAGGCGTATTAAAAGTTCCCTTTGTGCAAAAATCTTTTGAATTTGTGGGAAAGATTTTTGTAAAGATCCTTGATTTTACTGCTGCCGGAAGCGAATTTCTTTTAGGCGGAATGATGGATACCGAAAGTTATGGATTCATCTTTATCTTTCAAGTGTTACCCACCATCATCTTCTTTTCGGCGTTGACTTCAGTTTTGTATTACTTAGGAATCGTACAAGTTGTAGTTAAAGGAATGGCGTGGGTTCTTACAAAATTATTAGGCATTTCAGGAGCCGAAAGTTTATCGGTCGCCGGTAATATTTTCCTCGGGCAAACCGAAGCACCACTAATGATCAAAGCGTATCTTGAACGTATGACCCGTTCTGAGATTCTTTTGGTTATGGTGGGCGGTATGGCCACTGTTGCCGGTGGAGTACTGGCAGCTTACATAGGATTTTTGGGTGGTGATGACCCGGCCTTACGGTTAGAGTTTGCACGACATTTATTAGCCGCATCAGTTATGGCAGCGCCCGGCGCTATTGTGATCTCAAAACTTTTGTATCCGCAGCAGATGCCTGTAGATCCTAATGTAGAAGTATCTTCAGATAAAATTGGCTCTAATATTCTTGACGCCATCGCAACCGGAACGACCGAAGGTTTAAAGCTGGCTGCCAACGTAGGTGCAATGCTTTTAGTTTTTGTTGCCTTTATAGCTATGATCAATTGGGGCTTCGGAAAGATCGGTGAAGTAACCTCGTTAAACGACTTTCTAGCCGCTAATACTCCATACACCTCTTTTTCTCTTGAGTCTGTTTTAGGAACCATTTTTGCTCCTTTGATGTGGCTCATCGGTGTCGCTTCAGAAGACATTATGCTTATGGGACAATTGTTAGGGATTAAATTGGCTGCAAGCGAATTTGTAGGCTACATTCAATTAGCCGAACTCAAAAATCCGGTAAATGGGTTAAGTTTCACCTATCAGAAATCAGTCATCATGGCAACCTATCTTTTGTGTGGTTTTGCCAATTTTGCTTCGATAGGAATTCAGATTGGCGGAATAGGATCACTTGCGCCTGGTCAACGTAAAACACTCTCTGAATTTGGGTTGAAAGCAGTATTAGGAGGAACTTTAGCCTCACTACTTTCTGCAACTATAGCCGGAATGATCATTGGGTAAACCTATTAAAAGGTAAGCACCCACTCTTCTGCTGCTTTATACGTAGTAAAAAAAGCAAAAGAACCTTTGTAGTACCCTTGTTCAACAACAAGCTCTTCGCGACGTTGTGATCCTTCTGGAGAAACCACCGCTAACGCATACATCTTAGAAAGATTTAGCGACTTCATATTAATGGGATTAAAAGCTGTAGCAAGACCACGCTCAGAAATCAAAGCATATCTTGCTCCATCATAAAATGCCTCGATATCTTTAAAAATTTGCTTAGAGTATTCAAGCTTGACCTCATCTAAATCTTCATTAAATTTGATATGAACAAAGCTTTCAAAATATTTGGCCTCACCAAATGAATAAGAATTAGATTTTAAAACCATGTAATGGACTGTGCAATTTTTATGAGGCGAAAGTAGTCATATTTAGTTAATAAATTATTAAAAAAAATAATATCTTAAAAAATACAGTGTTTTTCAAAGCTGTATTTTTACCATAAATGTTACTCCTGCTATGAAACAATACCACGATCTTGTAAAACATATATTAGACCACGGCACTCAAAAAGGGGATCGCACCGGTACCGGAACTTTAAGTGTTTTTGGATATCAAATGCGATTTGATCTGAGCGAAGGCTTTCCGATGGTCACAACTAAAAAGCTTCATTTAAAATCCATTATCTACGAACTACTTTGGTTTCTAAAAGGGGATACTAACATTGAATATCTTAAAGAAAATGGCGTGCGTATCTGGAATGAATGGGCTGATGAAGAAGGTAATCTAGGACCGGTTTATGGCCATCAATGGCGCAACTGGAATAGTGAAGAAATAGACCAGATCAAAGAGGTGATAGACACCTTAAAAAACAATCCTAACAGTAGACGTATGCTGGTAAGCGCCTGGAATCCCAGCGTGATGCCAGACACATCAAAATCATTTTCAGAAAATGTAGCAAATGGTAAGGCCGCACTACCACCATGTCACGCATTTTTTCAGTTTTATGTTGCTCCCGGTGATCCCGAAGCAGAAGATAAACGACCAAAACTTTCGTGCCAACTCTATCAACGGAGTGCCGATGTATTTTTAGGAGTTCCGTTTAATATTGCTTCTTATGCACTCTTCACGATGATGATGGCTCAAGTATGCGATTATGCACCAGGTGATTTTATTCACACCTTTGGAGATGCTCATATTTACAACAATCATATAGAGCAACTTAATTTGCAATTGACTCGTGAATTCCGCAACTTACCTACGATCAAACTAAACCCCGAGGTCAAGGATATCTTCAGTTTTAAATTTGAAGATTTTCAACTGGAGAATTACGATCCACACCCTCACATAAAAGGTAAAGTAGCCATATAAATTGTAACCCCAAATCTTCAATACCTATGAGATCTTTATTACTTATTACTTGTTTTTTAGTTTCCGCGTTCAGCTTTGCTCAAGAAGGCGTACTTGTTTCCGGAAACGGAATCACCATTAATGAAATCCCTCCTGTTTGGCCGGGATGTACCGGTTCGGTAGCTGAAAAAAAGGCTTGTTTTAAAAAACAATTGGTTCAACATGTAGTTTCAAATTTTCAATTTCCTAAAGGCTACAAAAAAGGAAGCGTTAAAGAAAAAGTGGTTGTAGACTTTGTGATCAACGAAGAAGGCAAACCGCAAATTCTTGGTGTAAAAGGCGGCACAAAAGTGCTTCAGGAAGAAGCCAAACGCAATATTATGGCAATACCTCAGATGACTCCGGGTCAGGCAGGAGGTAAACCCAGAGCCATTAAATATTCTATGCCATTCACCTTTTAACTAGGGCTTAACACAGTCTAAGCTAGGGCATAGCAATAATTCCCGTACATTTAAAAAGCTTCTTTTTGAAGTATGTAAATTATTGCTATGCTTACTACTACCACTACGCTTCTTGACTTTTTACTCGAAACTCGCACACATACCGAAACGCTATGTAAACCTCTAGAAATTGAGGATTATGTAGTGCAACCCATTGTAGATGTTTCTCCACCTAAATGGCACTTAGGCCACACCACTTGGTTTTTTGAGGATTTTATTTTAAAGCAGTTTAAACCCGACTACAAGGAGTTTGACCCTAATTTCTCTTTTGTTTTCAATAGTTATTACGAAAGCATGGGTGCTCGGGTGGTTCGTACAGATCGCGGCAATCTTTCGCGCCCTACCGTGCGTGAAGTCTTTGACTATCGTGCGTATGTAACGAATCAGCTGCAAGAATTACTTGAACAGAATACACCTTCAGATGAGCTCCAATCCCTTGTAGAAATTGGGATTCATCACGAAAAACAGCACCAAGAACTGCTGCTCACTGACATAAAATATATTCTCGGAAACAATCCGTTACAGCCGGTTTATTCTGAGTCATTTTCAGAAAACCCAGCTTCTAACCAATCAACTACCTGGATAGAAATTCCTGAAGGAATCTACGAGATAGGCCATAATGGTGAGGGCTTTTGCTACGACAATGAGCTAGGAAAACACAAGGTATTTCTGAATGATTTTAAAATTTCAAACCAACTCGTTTCAAATAAGGACTATCTAGAATTTATAGAAGATGGTGGTTATGAGCAAGTATTGCTCTGGCATAGCGAAGGCTGGGACTGGGTAAAAACTTTGCGTACAAAGGCTCCACAATATTGGCAAAAACAAGAAAATTCGTGGTTTTATTACGGTCTTGATGGTGTGCAACCGTTAAACCTTGAGGCACCAGTAACCCATATTTCATATTATGAAGCTTTTGCTTTTGCTCAATGGAAGGCTTGCCGTTTACCTACAGAATTTGAATGGGAAGTCGCTCATCAAGCGCTTAACTGGGGAGCGCGTTGGGAATGGACCGAAAGCGCATACTTACCTTATCCTAATTATCAAAAAGCACCCGGAGCACTTGGAGAGTATAACGGTAAGTTTATGGTAAGCCAGAAAGTTTTACGCGGAGGCTCTATCGCAACTTCAAATAAACATACGCGCCCGACCTATCGCAATTTCTTTCACCCTCAATTGCGCTGGCAATTCACAGGAATTCGCTTAGGACAATAACCGCATCTTATGAAAACTACAACTGCACTACAATTCAAAAATACCTTTGAAAAAGAGGTCTATGAAGGGCTTACAGCATTTCCTAAACGTCTGTCTTCAAAATGGTTTTACGACAAAAAAGGAGATAAATTATTTCAGCAGATAATGGATCTGCCCGAATATTATTTGACGGAATGTGAATTTCAGATCATTGACCAATATAAAAATGAGATCGCAACCTTATTTCAAGAATCTAAGGGTTTTGATTTAATTGAACTAGGTGCCGGTGACGGAAAAAAAACCAAAATCCTTTTAGAAGAATTTCTAAAACAGCAGTTGGATTTTACCTATAAACCCATTGATATCAGCCAGAATATGCTGGAGGAACTCGAGGGGGCAATTCTTAAAAAATGGCCACAGATCAACATTAAAGTGAAGCAGGGCACGTATTTTGAAATTTTAGAAAAACTAAATAATCAGCCTTCTGACCGCAAAAAGGTCATTCTGGTACTTGGGTCTAATATTGGGAACCTTACCCACCCACAAGCGATTGATTTTTTAAAGAATATTAGAAATTCAATGGCTGAACAAGATTTGTTGTTTATGGGACTTGATCAGAAAAAAGACCCAGAAAAAATCTTAAAAGCCTACAATGATTCTCAGGGAGTTACGGAAGCCTTTAATAAAAACATCTTGCATCGAATAAATAAAGAACTTGCGGGAGATTTTAATCCCGAAAGTTTCAAACACTGGCCTACTTATGATCCTGAAACCGGTACTACCAAAAGCTTTTTAGTGAGTACAAAAAGTCAGCAAGTGACGCTCAAAAATTTGAATCTTCAGATCAATTTTGAGCCTTGGGAAAGTATTCATACGGAAATTTCCCAGAAATACGATGACGATGTTGTAAACTGGCTCGCGCAAGAGGCCGGGCTAAAAGTAGTCACCCAGTTTACTGATGCGGAAAGCCAGTTTACAGACTATATTTTTAAAACAGATTCCTAGAAGAAAGAAAAGCGTTTAAACCGAAAGCACGCTATTATCTGCTCCGGCAAAATCATTCCATTGATAACTATCTGCCTCAGGATCGTTCATCCATTGCCCGTCAACAGCATATTTAAATTCATAAGATGCATCTACGGGAATGTTTAATGCTCCTTTAAAAGAGCCATTTTTTAGCTTTTTAAGCTCTACTTTTTCCCATTCATTAAAATCGCCTGCAACGGCAACACTGCTGGCGTCAGTATCTAAAACTGTGAAGGTTACCTTACACTCTGGCTTTGACTTTAAAAATTGTTTTGTAATTGGCATAACAGATTCTTTTTTGATTCCTAACAAATATATAATTGAAGAAATATAAAACACAACAAATCAGATATTTATGCGTATTTTTTCAGAAAACGCAGTGAATTAACCTATTGAAAATCAATATAAAAAAGCGAAAACGATTTCTCTAAAGGAATATGCACTTAATTAACAGTAGCTAAGCTGAAAATAATGCTAAATTAACTTTAAAAGCTGCTCTAAATCACTTTCGGTATTAAAATAATGGAAACTTATCCGAATTCCATTACCTCGCTGAGAACAGACGATGTCTTTTGCCTTGAGCTTTTCAAATAATTTCTGATCGCCTTTAATATTAAATATCGAAGAGTGCACCTTGCGCTGCGTTACAAAATCATCCAGTAGCCCTCGGGAAGCAAATGCTTCTAAGGCCTGTTTCTTAAGTGTATTTATCTGCTCTGTAATGTTTGAATAACCTACTTTTTTCACCAACTGAATAGCGGCTTGCAAACTCCCCATATTGAGTGTATCTATATGCCCCGGTTCAAACTTACCTATGAGTGCGTGCTCATTTTCTTCTTTGTACAATCCGCGAATGGAAGCAAATCCTACTGCTTTTGGTCTCAATATTTCTTGCATCGCTTCTTTAAAGAGAAAGAACCCATTTCCGTATCCGGCATTCATCCATTTATACGTACTGGCACCAAGAATATCCAGTCCGCTTTGCTCAAAATCAAATTCTTCAACACCACAATACTGCGTGCCATCTCCACAAATTATAAGATCAGGAAATTTTTCTTTAAGCTTCTTTAAAAACTCAAAGTCAATTTGAACTCCACTTACATACTGCACTAAACTCAAACAAAGTATTTGAGGCTTTTCTTTTTCTACAGCTTGCAGGATATTGTCCTCAAGATGCTCATCAATCGCTGCATAACAGATTTCAAAATCCCGAGCTTCAACAGGCCAGTTTATTGAAGGATAGTCTTCTTGCAGCAGTAAAACTTTAGTTTTTGAAGGTAAAGCATCTAACAAAAAATTAAAGCCAATAGAAAAACTAGGGACTAAAGCTACACGGCTGGGATGACACTTAAAAAAAGACCCAACGTCTTTACGTACCCCGCTTATAAATTTATCCTGTTTATCTTTTATCACACTACCATAAACCAGATAATCTAAGTCGTGATTTTGCCTAAAATCAAGCAAGGTTTCAGAAAGTAAACCCGAACCTGCCGTGTTGAGATGCGTATAATTTGCAGTGACCGGGAACTCCTTTTTTAAGTTTTTCATAAGGTTGAATAGCGATTAAATCTTGTAAATTTGATTTTCACACAATTTACTTTTTCTTATGTTCTCAAAAAAGCAGGAATCCACAAAAATAGACCGCGAACAGCGAGAACTTATAGAGCACGCACAATTTAGAATCAAGCAGAAAAAAAATCTGTTTAGACATTTTATCGTTTTTCTGGCAGGCGCGGTTCTTCTTATTATTCTGAATAAGTTTTTAGATTTTGGTACCAACTTCAGACCCGGTCAGGTCGATTGGTTTGTCTGGGCAGTATTGCTTTGGTTTTTCTTATTTCTAATTCATTTTCTGAATGTTTTTCTCTTCAGCGGTTTTATGAATAAAAAATGGGAACATGAGCAATTAGATAAACTGGTGGCTAAACAGAAAGAGAAGATTGCCAAACTTCAGAACAAAGTTGATCAAGAACACCCATTGCCCAATTCATCTGAGCCTAAAGCAATAAATCCCAATCCTCCTTTAAATCCCTAATTGATGAAAATTACGCTCATTGCCGCTGCTGCAGAAAATAATGCGTTAGGTAAAGACAATGACCTTGTGTGGCATTTACCTGATGATTTTAAACGTTTTAAGAAGCTTACTTCGCATCATCATATCATTATGGGAAGAAAGACTTTTGAGTCTTTCCCAAAACCATTGCCTAACAGAACTCACATTGTTATTACCCGAAATTCAGAGTATGACGCCGGTGAAGGTATAATTGTGGTTGATAGTATAGACGCTGCTCTTGATGCTGTTATGAATGATGACAACCCATATGTGATAGGTGGCGGTGAAATTTATAAACTCGCATTAGATCAGGCTACGCATATAGAACTTACCCGCGTGCATAGCAGTTTTGAGGCTGATGCCTTTTTCCCTGAAATTAATGAGAACGATTGGGAGCTTGTTGCTGAAACATTTCATCCCAAAGATGAACGCCACGATTATGCATTCACGTATTTAACTTATGCTCGACGCTGATTTTACAGTCCATTTAAACCAAAGCTTTTCATTTTCAATTAAACAAGCCACACCTTTGAGTGGTGGTGATATCAATGCTGTTTTGCTATTGACTACTGATCAAGGCAATTTTGTGATCAAGATCAATGATGCACAGCGTTTCCCGGAAATGTTTTCTTTAGAAAAACTAGGTTTAGAAAGCCTGGCGCAATCTAAAAGCTTTATCACACCAAAGGTTCTTGGCGTTGGTACGTTTAAGACAAAGAGCTATCTACTTCTTGAACACATAGAAAGCGGAAAACCTAGCGTTGACTTCGACGAAATTTTTGCACAAAATCTGGCTAAAATGCATCAGACTACGTCGGCTTTTGGTTTTCAAAAGGATAATTACATAGGTAGTTTACCGCAATACAATACCGAAGAAGCTTCAGCAGCAGATTTTTATATCAAGCAGCGTTTAATGCCACAATTTAAAATGGCGGCAGAGCGTGGTTTTGCTTTTGGAGATGTAGATTTATTGTATAAATCCATTCCTGATCTAATTCCTGAGGAACCGGCAGCGCTTATTCACGGTGATTTATGGGGCGGTAATTTTATGGTCAATTCTGATGGAAATTCTGTACTAATAGATCCTGCTACTTGTTATGCACCCCGTGAAATGGATTTAGCAATGATGCGCCTTTTTGGCGGTTTTAATGAAAATATATTTGATAAGTATCACGAAGTTTTTCCACTTTGTGAAGGCTGGAAAGCGCGTATTAAACTCTGGCAACTTTATTACATTCTAGTTCACGTAAATCTTTTTGGGGGGCATTACTACAATACAGCAAACTCGATTCTTAAAACCTATATTTAATCTTCAACGGTTTGTGTGGTAATTAAAATAAGCATTCGATTGCGATGAGAAGGATATCCCATAACGCTATCTATTCTTTTTACAAAATTGATGGCACGAGCTTGCTTCAATATGCTCTCTTTATATTCCTTAAAATCATTTACAGGTAAAACCTGACCATCTACAATATAGATGTAATTTTCAGCATCTTTCTGATTTAAATAAAAATCAACCTGCATTTTAGATTCCTTAATAGATGCCTTTTTGCTTTCATTAGCCCATTGATATTTAGGATTTTTCTGGAGCGGTAGATTACTGATCGCATCAAATTGTGCTGACACCGCATACGTTGAAAAGACGCAGAATAAAAAAGCAACTATTTTGAAATATCGATTGTGTTTCATCATGAAGATCGTTTCGTATATCATTCAAAGTAAGGAACTTTATGAGAATAAATACCGCACTTTGTATTTATAATTTCTAAATCCATACGTGTATGTGTATTTTTGCAGCACTATTTAGAAAAACCAAAATATGAAAGCATATATTTTTCCCGGACAGGGAGCGCAGTTTACCGGTATGGGTAAGGACGTTTATGAAACTTCTGATGTGGCTCGTGAATTGTTTGAGCGCGCCAACGAAATACTAGGGTTTGATATTACCAAGATTATGTTTGAAGGCTCTGCTGATGAACTTAAAGAAACTAAAGTAACCCAACCTGCGATCTTTTTACATTCGGTTGCGTTGTTTAAGGCTTTAGGCGATAGCGCTGTACCGCAAATGGTAGCGGGACATTCTCTAGGTGAAATTTCTGCACTTGTTGCTAATGGAGTATTAAGCTTTGATGACGGACTAAGATTGGTTTCGCAGCGTGCCCAGGCTATGCAAAAGGCTTGTGATAGTGTACCTTCTACAATGGCTGCAATTTTAGGCTTAGAAGACGAACTAGTTGAAGCGGTTTGCGCTGATGTTGATGGCGTGGTAGTAGCTGCAAATTACAATTGCCCGGGACAATTGATTATTTCCGGGGAAATCGAAGCGGTAAACGAAGCTTGTGAACGTTTAAAGGAGCGTGGTGCAAAACGTGCCTTAGTGCTTCCGGTGGGTGGTGCTTTTCATTCTCCTTTAATGGAGCCTGCCCGCGAAGAACTTGCAGCTGCCATTGAGAAAACAACCTTTAGTACACCTACGTGCCCTATTTATCAAAACGTAAGTACTACAGCAGTAACCGATCCTGCAGAAATTAAAAAGAACTTACTTTTTCAACTAACGGCTCCTGTAAAATGGACGCAAAGTGTTGAAAATATGCTTAAAGACGGTGCCACAGAATTTATTGAAGTTGGCCCAGGTAAGGTATTACAAGGTCTAGTCAAAAAAGTAGACCGTCAGGCTACTACCAGTAGCGCTACGATCTAAGGAGTAGTATTCTATTTGTTAACATAAAAAAGCCCCGAACTTACGTTCGGGGCTTTCTTTTTTAATCTCTTAGAGATTACATATCGTCGTTTCCTTCAACTTCGTCCTCAACTTCTTGAGCACCTTCTTCGATAGCGTCACCGGTATCTTCAGCAGCCTCTTCTACTGCATCACCAGCATCTTCCATTGCATCTCCCATATCGTCAGCGGCGCTTTCCATTGCGTCTTCAGTTTTTTCTTCAGTAGTTTCGCGACAAGCAGAAACAGAAACCATTAATAAAAGTGCGAATGCACTGAACATAAATTTTTTCATAATTGATGTAATTTTAATTAGCGTTAATTGCTGTCAAATGTATATAAATTAACAGCGCTTATTCTTAAATTTTATTAAATTTTTTATCGATTTATGTTTTTGCTAAAAAAACCGCAAGCATTACAATGAATTGATTATCAGAATCTCTGACAATTTTGAATTTTTCAATAAACCGGGTTAACGCTAAAAAGCAAAAAGGGCATTTTAAAATCGCTTTTAAAATACCCTTTTTTTGAATCATTAAAGCTTACTAATGATCGTCGTTACCTTGTATCTCATCATTAAGTTCATCTGCTCCTTCTTGAATAGCATCCCCGGCTTCTTCAGCAGCTTGCTCTACATCTTCACCAATAGCTTCAACTGCTTCCTCTGTTTTTTCTTGAGTAGTTTCTCTACACGAAGACACTGCTCCTAAAATGGCGAGTGCCATCAAGCTGTAATATAATCGCTTCATAATTTGAATTTTGTGTTACTTAATTAAAAATAATCATTTATCGCTAAAGCGGATTTTTTTCGTTTAAGTATTTCCAATAACGCTTAGGTACGTGTTGCTGATGAAGCTTTTTATTGATTCGGCTTTTAATACCTGTACTTATAAAATAATCTTGCCACATCTCGTCATAATACTGCTCTTCTGCGTGAAGACCCTCTTTTAAATTATTGGCGTCAAAATCTAGCGTAACGAATGATATGCTCTTAAGGTCATAATAAATGCCATAGTTGCGCTTATGATCAACTATAACAAATTGCTGATCTGCATAACGATTCTTGAAATGCTTCGCAATGAGTGGAAGCACATTAAAATCAGGTGCGACCAGTGCGATATACAGGTCATCTTTAGTCCGTTTAAATCTCACAAAAGCTTCCATCCTGTGTTTTTCCCGTCCTATTTGTTTAGTCCATTGAGCCAACTTGAGTACCGCTGGGTGCCCATAATCTTTGTCATTTTTAGTTTTCAACACATACTGAATCGCCTTTAGAATGTACCATTCCTTTTCTCGCAATTCTGTCAAGAAAGAGCGATACACCGTTGCGCTAAATTGTGGAAATTGTTTCAGTTTATCCCAAACGCGCGCTGCTTTGGTCTCATCGGTATATATGTGATTTGTTTCGGCGAAAAAATCAGGTTCGTAAAAACGTTCTTCTACTATTTCAGCATTAGGAATTCTCTCCTCATAAACCACAAAAATAGTAGTCAGCAATCCTTCAAAACTTCCATCATAAATAAGTTTTTGAGCTTGCATTAAAACAAGGTTAGCTGATTATTATACATTTTCTGATACTTACTTTGAGAACTTTGAAGAATCATACTTTTAATACGTGCCGGCTCTAGATCCCGTCGTTCCCAGTCGCGGGAATCACAGATCATAAAATATTTAGCTCGGTTAAATGCGATGCCGATGGCTTTTAAATTCTCCCAATTCAATCTTCGGTATTTTCTGGCGTTTAAGATCTTGTACACAGATTTCATCCCCAATCCCGGTATCCGGGCAAGCATTCGTTTTTCGGCAGTATTGACATCAACCGGAAACAGATGCATATTGCGCAAAGCCCAGCTCAATTTAGGATCGATATCCACATCTAAATTGGGATACTCTTTATTTAATAATTCGCGTACATCAAAACCATAAAACCGGAGTAACCAATCTGTTTGATATAATCTATTTTCTCTCAGCATAGGTACCTCAGTTCCTAATGCCGGCAGGCGCTCATCTTTTAAGACCGGCACATATCCTGAGTAATACACACGCTTCATTTTATAGGTGCTATAATAATGCACAGCAGAATACATAATATCCTTATCACTCTCCCCCGTTGCGCCAACAATCATTTGGGTGCTTTGCCCGGCAGGTGCATAAATAGGCGTTTTTCGGGAGAGTTTTTTATCTTCCTGATACTGTAAAATTTCATTTTTGACCTTTTCCATAGGTTTGATGAAATCCTTATGATCCTTTTCCGGAGCCAATAATTTGAGTCCGGAAACTGTGGGAATTTCAATATTGATCGAAAGTCTATCGGCATACAAACCAGCTTCACGCATAAGTTCGTCACTGCACCCGGGAATAGATTTTAAATGAATGTAGCCGTTAAAATTTTCTTCTAAACGCAACTTTTTGGCCACCGCGATCAGCCGCTCCATCGTATGATCTGGACTTGAGAAAATACCACTGCTTAGAAATAAACCTTCAATATAGTTACGGCGGTAAAAATTGATCGTGAGGTCTACCACTTCTTGAATCTTAAAAGCAGCGCGTTTTATATCATTGCTTTTTCGGCTTACGCAATAAGCGCAATCAAAAATGCAGTGATTGGTAAGTAAAATTTTAAGGAGGGAAATACATCGGCCATCTTCAGTATAACTGTGGCAGATTCCCATTCCGGAACTATCCCCTAAACCTTTAGAAGTATTCTGACGCTTGCTTCCACTAGAGGAACACGAGACATCATATTTTGCCGCATCGGCTAGAATATTTAGTTTTTCTTTTATTCGTTCAAAATTCATGGTAGGAATTTTTACAAAAATAAAGAATTTTTCCTATTGATGGATTTTTTCCTATCTTTAAATCGGATTTATTCCGAATTATTTTATTTTTACGCTATGGGAATCAATGAAGTATCTGGCGACATTCGTCGTTTTAAGCAAGTGCGCGAAGAGCAAAACCTTACGCAATCAGAATTTGCCGAAGCTTTAGGCATCAAGAATTCAACTGCAGACATCGAGCGCGGTAGAACTAAACTTTCTGGTCAAGTAGTCACCGAATTATTACGGCTTTACAATATTAATCCCTTATGGTTATTTGGGTACAGCAATCAAAAATTGTTGCACGCTGGTAAGGGTGATGTGAGCCCTAAGGTGGTGACGGTTGATCTTGCCGATAACGAAAATCTTGTTATGGTGAATCAGAAAGCTGCAGCCGGATACCCACATAATGTTCAGGATGTAGACTGGTATCAACAGCTTCCTGCTTTTGATCTTCCTTTACCACAATATCGCAATGCCACTTATCGTGGTTTTCAAATTGAAGGAGATAGTATGCTTCCTAATTTTATGCCCGATGACTGGGTTTTGGGGAAAGCTATCGCCAGTATGGACGAAGCTTCTACAAATAGGGTATATGTGGTGGTTTTACCGGATGCGGTGGTCGTAAAAAAGCTTCAGAAATTGCCAGACCCTTCAAAGGTGTTGCTCATTTCACTCAATCAAGAATATTTGCCATTTGAAGTTCAAGTGAGCGATATTCAAGAGTTATGGCAGGTAAACAGTAAACTTACCTTTCACTTAGACTCTCCTTCTGAGAGTAGTTTACTCAAAGAATTACAGCAAGGCATGGAAGAACTTAAAAGTCAAATGCGCAACCTTAAATAATTTCCTAGAGAATTATACTTTAAAACAAAAAAATCCACCGTACACACGGTGGATTTTAGGTTGTTGTTTGTTGTCAGATGCTGATTAGTGGTCTACTTTTATTTTAGTATCTCCGTCTGCATCTTCTTTAATCTTTACCTCTTTTTCTTCAGACTCCATTTTGATTTTATAATTACCATCATCGTCTGTTTTGGTATCGATCTCAGCTCCTTCTTCTTTCATTTCTTCTACAAGTTTTTCCTTTTCACTTTGCTCACGACACGCCGTGAATGAAATAGAAACCACTAAAAGAAGACTTGCTAAAAAACTTATCTTTTTCATCTTTATATTATTTGTTATCATCACCAATATTTTCAATTTCTTCGTCAATCTCCTTATTGACTTCAGCATCTACTTTTTTTGCTGTACGTTCTAGAATTCCTTCATCGTCTTTCTCAACTTCTACTTCTTTAACGACTACAGTTTCTTTTTCTTCCTGTTCTCTACACGAGTAGGTGTTAAATGCTAAAAGACCTAAAACAAAAATTCCAATTACTTTTTTCATAATTTCATGATTTGGTTGAAGAGCAAATCTAGATAGAAATGCCTTTGGTATTTTAAAAGAATTGATAAATGATTGCTAAAAATTCTAAATAATGCGTTAAAGCAGAATAGTTTAGCAGCGCGTACCTCTTGAGAACAGTACCTTTAACCGAAAAAGATGAACTTTCAGAATTTATATGCGTTTTTAAGAGCTTTGCAAAAAAACAATGCAAAAGAATGGATGGATGATAACCGAAAATGGTATCACGAGATCAGAGATTCTTATATTGAATGGCTCACGCAAATGGATTTAAAATTGAGTGAGATCGATCCTAATTACACGCACACTCCAGGCAAAAAAGCGATCAACAGAATAAATAATAATTTGCTTTACCACCCTAACAAACCCATTTATAAAGATCATTTTGGTGCAGGTTTAGATCAGGAAACCAAACAGGGAGATTTTTATATCCACCTAGGCACTTCAGAGAGTTTTATTGCCGGTGGCTTTTACAAACCCAAATCTTCTTTACTTAAAAGTATTAGACAAGCAATTGACTACAATGGTGAAGAATTAAAAGCTATTCTCAACAAACCTAGCTTTAAAGAATTCTTTGGAAACCTGGTAGATGACGGTGACAGTCTCCAAACTGCACCTAAAGGTTTCTCGCAAGATCACGAACATATAGATTTGCTGCGCCGCAAGACTTTTGCTGTTCAACATAATCTAACTCAAAAAGCAGTAATGAGTGCTGACTTTGATAATCAGGTCATAAAGATCTACAAAGAAATGCTTCCGTTTAGAACTTATTTAAATCAAGCCGTTAGCGTCTGATCTATATAAGCCATAATCTTAGGCGTTGCGCCTGTATTGTTTGAGATAAAATTACCAGAGATGATTCCTGTTTTTAGTCTGAAATTGGCATCTGTCGTCAATTTCTGAAGCAGCGCAGTAGTTTCTTCAGCATTCGCAACAGTAAATAGTCCGGCTAAGGTTCTCAGATCTTGAGCTTCCGGAAATTTTTCGATGTGAGTCCCAGTGATGATGGGCACTCCAAAGGTTGCAGGCTCTAATATATTATGCAAACCGGTGGTTCCGGCTGCGCCGCCTACATAGGCAAGATCAGCATAAGCATAGATCTTAGATAAAAAGCCTATGGCATCAACAATTAAAACATCTGCATCAAAGTATTTATCAGATTGAAGGTTTGAAAAGCGCTTAGAAGGCCTTTTTAAAACTTGCTCTAATTCCTGTATACGGTCTTCATCCACTTTATGCGGAGCGATCAAAATTTTGATTCCGCTTGCGGTATTTATAAAATCCGACAGTAAAGTAATGTCTTCAGGCCAGGTGCTCCCACACACTAATAAAAGGTCAGTTCCTTTAAAACGCTCGATTTCCGGTAAAAAGTTATCATAACTCAATTGACGATGCACCCGGTCAAAACGGGTATCGCCACTCACTTCAGCATTCTTAAAACCCAATTGCTGCAATTGATTTAAAGAAGACGTGTTTTGAAGAAAAAAATAGTCGAAAGCCCGTAGCGACCCTGTCATCCACCTACCATAAAACTTAAAAAACGGCTGATCAGCTCTAAACACTCCGGAAACTAAAAGCGTAGGCACTTTTAGTTTTTGAAGGGTATTGAGGTAATTAGGCCAAAACTCATACTTTACAAAAATTGCCAGTTCTGGTTTTACCAGTTTTACAAAACGCTGAGCATTTCTTTTGGTGTCTAAAGGCAAATAAGTCACCACATCAGCCAGCGGTGTTTCTTTTTTTACGGTATAGCCTGAAGGCGAAAAAAAAGTAAGTACAATTTTATACTCCACATACTTCGCCCGAAGCTCTTCTAGAACAGGAACGGCTTGCTCATACTCTCCCAGAGAAGCGGCGTGCACCCAGATCGTTTGATCTTGAGTTGATAGTTTTTCCTCTAAAACTAAAAATATGCCACGACGTACTTGATCGAATTCTTTCAAGGATTTTACAAACACTCCCAACACCGGAAGCATCACGTGAAACAAGCTGATCAAAAGGGAATACAAGTGGCGCATAAGGACACAAAAGTAGCCTTTTCTACCTAAAAAATACATTGGCTAAAGCGGCTAGATTTCGTAATTTTGTAACACTAAAATAAAAGTCGATTTACACAAACTCCCACAACTTCAAAGGGTTTTGAAAAAGGTATTCGGCGTAAGATTCAGCTATGAGAAAAATACAAATGGTTGACCTTAAAGGTCAATACGAACCTATAAAAGAACAAGTAAACAGAACCATTCAAGAAGTAATAGACACTACCGCGTTTATCAACGGACCTGAAGTTCACGGTTTTCAGAAAGATTTAGAAGACTACCTGAATGTAAAGCATGTGATTCCTTGTGCTAACGGAACTGACGCTTTGCAAATCGCTATGATGGGACTTGGTCTAAAACCGGGAGACGAAGTGATCACAGCTGATTTTACATTTGCAGCTACCGTTGAAGTAATTGCGCTGCTTCAGTTAACACCGGTCTTAGTTGATGTGGATCCTGTTGATTTTAATATTGATATTGAAGCGGTAAAAAAAGCCATTACTCCAAAAACAAAGGCGATTGTTCCTGTGCATCTTTTTGGTCAGGTTGCAAATATGGATGCGTTACTTGAACTTGCTGAGGAGCATAATCTATTTGTAATTGAAGATAATGCACAAGCCATTGGCGCTGATTACAAGCATAAAGACGGCTCCACTTCTAAAACCGGAACCATTGGTCACGTGGGAAGCACTTCATTTTTTCCTTCCAAAAATCTAGGTTGCTACGGAGATGGCGGTGCAATTTTCACAAATGACGATGCTTTAGCACATACCATTAGAGGCATTGTGAATCACGGGATGTATGAGCGCTATCATCACGATGTCGTAGGTGTGAACTCAAGATTAGATTCTATTCAGGCGGCAGTATTGCGCGCTAAGCTTCCGCACCTTGATAACTACAATGCCCGAAGAAGAGCTGCTGCACTTAAATATACTGAGCATCTAGAAGACCATCCTAAAGTAATTACACCAAACATCGTAAGCGGTGATCCTAACGCGCACGTTTTTCACCAATACACTTTGCGTTTGCAAGGCGTAGATCGTGACGCTCTTGTAAAGCACTTAAATGCTAATGATATTCCTTGCGGAGTGTATTACCCTATTCCGCTGCATAAACAGAAAGCTTATGCTGATGCTCGTTATAATGAAGATGACTTTACCATCACCAATCAATTAGTGAAAGAAGTGATCTCATTACCAATGCATTCTGAGCTAGATAATGAGCAAATTGAGTATATTGTAACTAAAATCTTAGAATTTATCGATTAAACAACTATCCACATGCGCATCACACTTCTCTCGCTGGCATTAGCTCTTTTAAGTAATATTGCTTTTGCTCAAAAAACGTATTTACACGTTGGTAAACTCGTTGACACCAAAAACGGAAAAGTCTTAAATGAACAAACGATTATCGTTTCGGGAGATGAAATTGAAGATGTAATTAATGGTTATGAATCTGGTGCCGGAAAGGTCATAGATTTAAAAGACAAAGTTGTACTTCCTGGTTTTGCTGATTTGCACGTACATATTGAAACCGAAACTAGCCCTACGCGTTATCTAGAAGGGTTTACACTTAATGAAGCAGACATCGCTTACAAAGCACAAGAGCTTGCATTACGCACCTTAAATGCTGGGTTTACCACAATTAGGGATCTTGGCGGAAGCGGTGTAAATGTCTCCCTACGCAATGCGATAAATACAGGAAAAGTATTAGGTCCACGAATTTTTACCGCCGAAAAAGCGATTGGCACCACCGGTGGGCACGCTGATCCTACAAACGGGTACCGCAAAGATCTAATGGGCGATCCGGGACCTAAAGAAGGTGTTGTAAACAATGTAGATGATGCCCGTAAAGCGGTAAGACAGCGTTATAAAAACGGTGCCGATTGGATTAAAATCACCGCAACCGGTGGCGTTTTAAGTGTAGCAAAAAATGGTCAGAATCCTCAGTTTACTGAAGAAGAGATTGAAGCTATAGTGACCACGGGAAAAGATTATGATTTGCAAGTGGCTGCTCACGCACACGGAGACGAAGGAATGCAGCGCGCCGTGCGAGCAGGTGTAAAGACCATTGAGCACGGCACTTTAATGAGTGAAGAGACTGCAGATTTAATGAAAAAGCACAACACCTACTATATACCTACTTTGAGTGCAGGTAAATATGTAGCAGAAAAGGCAAAAATAAAAGATTACTACCCTGCAGTGATCGTCCCTAAAGCATTGGAGATAGGGCCTCA
Source organism: Leeuwenhoekiella sp. ZYFB001 (assembly GCF_011784865.1). Taxonomy (NCBI): domain Bacteria; kingdom Pseudomonadati; phylum Bacteroidota; class Flavobacteriia; order Flavobacteriales; family Flavobacteriaceae; genus Leeuwenhoekiella; species Leeuwenhoekiella sp. ZYFB001. The sequence goes on along the minus strand of NZ_CP050460.1, from coordinate 3,955,886 downwards.
ACTTCAAAAAACCTTCGCGATGGCGTACAACAAAGGAGTCAATATTGCCTTCGGGACCGATGCCGGTGTGTTTCCGCACGGGGAAAATGCAAAAGAATTTGGATATATGGTTGAGGCCGGTATGACCCCGATGGAAGCGATTCAATCTGCAACTATTGAGACTGCTAAAGTACTCAAAGCCGAAGAAGCGCTGGGCCAATTAGCAGCAGGCTTTAAAGCAGACATCATCGCAGTTGACGAAGACCCTTTACAAAATATCAATACCTTAAATGAGGTGACTTTTGTAATGAAAGCAGGTGAGGTAATTAAAGAATAATTTCCACCCCTCACCTTTTAAGTAAACCACCTCAGGGCAAACCATAGAGACATTATTAATTGGAAACACGTTTTCAATTTCTAAGCAAGCCTTTAATTATTAAACCCTTTGGTGGTGGCAATAAATTTTAAAACCAAACTGTTTTATCTTCAATAGCGTCGCGCTCTCCAGCAAGCGGCTCCTCTTCATACGCGCCTAAATAAAAGAACCCTAAGCATTCTTCACCGGTATTTAGCTTTAGTTCTGTATGCATAGCTGTTCTATAACCCGGCGAACTCCAATAGCCACCAAGACCTAATTCTCCCGTCATAAGCCATAGATTCTGTACAGCCATCGCAGTAGCAGCCACTTCTTCCCATTCAGGAACGCTCTCTTTAGGATCACGCTGCATACAGATCACAATGACCGCTGCACTTGTGGTCACTTTTTCAAGCGTTTTTTTCAGCTTAAATGCAGAAAATTGATGTTCAGGAGTGGTAGTCGTGTAGGCTTTCTCTATAAATTCAGCGAGTACGCTGAGTGAATCCTCTCTAAAAACTTTAAAGCGCCACGGCTGTGTTTTACGATGAGTAGGCGCCCAGTTCGCAGCTTCGAGTAAAGTTTTTATTTCTTCTTTTGAAACTGCTTTTCCTGAAAATTGATTCGGAAAAATAGATCTTCTATTTTTGATTATTTGCTTTAACATAGTTCAATTCTTTACTTCAAAGTTAGCAAGTATAACACAGCTAATCATCTGAAGCCCCAATTTCTATATTATAAATCTTCAGAAAATTGAAAAAACGCATCGAAAAAAGGGGATAAACCACCCCCTAATTTTTTAGCAATCAGCGGATTTAAAATTCCACAGGGTTAAAATTTAGTTATATTTGTACTCCCCTAGATCTCAATTTCAACCTATTATTTTTTAGCTATGCAGGTAATCTCAAGCAAGCGTTTTCTACAATTTTTTCTTTTTCTGTCACTTTCGCTCACATACGCTCAAGAAAAGGAATTAGACAAAGCCGCCAAAAAGTTTGAAAGTTATGCCTTTATCGATGCGCAAAAAATCTATTTACGATTAGCAGGGGAAGGTTATGAATCTGAAGAACTTTTTAAAAAACTGGGGGACAGTTATTATTTTAACGGCAAATACGAAGAAAGTGCCAAATGGTACAAAAAACTTTACGATAAATACCCAGAATCCTTAACACCAGAAGACCTATTCAGATACGCACAATCCCTGAAAGGGGTGCAACAATACGAAGCCTCAGATCGTATTATGGAGTTGTTTCGCAAGGAAAAAGGTGAAGATTCTAGGGCAGAATTATTTAATGAAGAGCCAGATTATCTTGAGGAAATAAGCTACAGCGAAAGCGAGTATGAAGTTGAAAACTTGAGAAGAACCAACTCGCGATTGTCTGACTTTGGTCCGATGATCTATGAGAACAAATTGATCTTTTCTTCCGCCAGAGATACAGGATCTACCGCACGCTACATTCACAAATGGAACAACGAACCTTTTTTAGATTTCTATCAAGCGCCCATAGATGTTGAAACCGGTGATCTTGGAGCAGTAGAAAAGTTCGGCGGCATACTCAACTCCCGCTATCACGAGTCTTCCCCTACGTTTACCAGCGATGGGAATACTATGTATTTTACCCGAAACAATTTCAGTCAAGGCGTAAAGCGCAGTGATAAAAATGGTACCGTTAGACTTAAGATTTTTAAATCGGTTAAAAAAGGCGGAAACTGGAGTGCGCCGGTAGAACTTCCGTTTAATGATGATGATTATTCAGTTTCACACCCCGCACTTAGCCCGGATAATAAAAAACTGTACTTCGCATCTGATATGCCGGGAACTGTTGGTTTTTCAGACATCTGGGTTGTTGATATTTTAGGCGATAATGAATACAGCGCTCCTGAGAACCTGGGCCCCATCATCAATACCGAAGGGCGTGAGAATTTTCCTTACATCAGTAAAAAAGGAAACCTTTATTTCTCTTCAGACGGGCGACCCGGACTTGGAGGTCTTGACATCTATGTTGTTGCTACCAAGAAAAATGGAGATGTGGCCTATGTCATCAATTTGGGAAAACCGGTCAACAGTCCGCAAGACGATTTTGCTTTCATCGTTGATGATTACCGCAATATGGGCTACTTTTCAACCAACCGTTATTACGGAATGGGAAGTGATGATATTTTCAAATTCACTAGAAAACCCGTAGAGATCCCGGTTTGTGAATCACTCATCACAGGTACAGTTAGAGATAAAGAAACCGAACTCCCTATACCAACCGCTACGGTGAGCATTCTAGATCTGGAAGGAAATGTTCTTGCCAGTACGCCTGTAAATGAAAATGCAGAGTATTCATTGAGTGTCATCTGCGGCCAACAGATTCTTATTCGCGCCAGTGAACCAGAATACTATTCTGCGGAAGAACTTGTAACAGTGCCTAAAGATGGCGGCGATATGGTTGTTGATCTTTATCTAGAACCTCGCATCACCAAGATCAACCAAGGTGATGATCTTGCTAAACTTCTAGATTTGAAACCCATTTATTTTGATTTTGATCGCTTTAATATAAGACCGGATGCAGCCGAAGAATTGACTAAGGTGCTTGCAGTTATGGAGTCAAATCCAACTTTAGTTGTTGAAATACGCTCGCATACAGACAGCCGCGGAAACGATGCTTATAACCTAAGTTTATCAGACAAGCGTGCAAAATCTACAGCAGACTGGATCGTAAGTAGAGGTATTGACCCTACTCGAATTTCCGGTAAAGGATTTGGAGAGACCCAACTCATTAATGATTGCGGAAATGGATCTGATTGCACCGAGGAGCAACATCAGCTCAACCGTCGCTCAGAGTTTATTGTGATCAGTTTTTAATGCTTTAAAGAAAACTTGTTCAAGGCTTCTTTTTAGGATAAACTCTTTCAAGCCAAATAAAAAGGAGCGCTAAAAGCGCTCCTTTTTTATACCCAAAACTAAACTCTAATTATTGGTTTTGGTCGTGTCTTGTGTTGCTTTCTTCTTTCCAAAGAGACCGCCTAAAACATCCTTAACCACTTTTTCTGTAGTAGTTTTAGTTGTTGTAGAGACTGAATCTTTTCCGGTCTTAACTGCGGTAGAATCTGTTGTGGTTTTAGTTCCACCTAATAGTCCGCTTAAGGCTTGTTTAACTTTATCTTCTCCTTGTTGCTTCAACTTATCCTTTTGTGTAGCTACAATTTGTTGGGTAAGATTTGTAACTGCTTGCTGCGTATTAAGCGATACTTGCGGACTCGTGAAATTACCGCTCAACGTCACCGGAAGGTCTACCGTATAGCTCTCAAGGTCTGCATTGCTCAGACTCGCCAATGTATTACCTACTTTCGACCCTAAATAACTCCCCGGAACTTTTAAATTAAGTGTATAATTCATTGTATTTTCAAGGCTATGCGTTCCGCTAACTCCAACGTTGATTCCTTTTATATTAAAGTCAAATGGCTTTACCGTAACCAAACCATTATCAAAACTCAGTTGGGTTTTTAAATTACTCAGATCCAGATTTTGAAGATTTATAAAATCAAGTTTATCATCTAAAGCACTTATAAGCTTCATCTTTTCAGGCTTAACCTCTACAGTTAGCAACTGTGCAAGCGCGTTTCCGGCAAGCGAAGAAAGCACTGGAGTTAGATCGTCTGTCAAATTCCCTTTTAGCTGAATATTTGTATTTAATGCTCCTTGTAAAGCTTTCGCAATTGGAGTTAATTGCTGAAGCATTTCAAGACCTTCAAAAGATTGACTGATATCAACACTCTTTAGATCAAGCGCCATCTCAAAAGTAGGCGTAGCACTTTTGGTGCTCACATTCCCATTGAGCCCAATAGCTCCGCCAAAAATATCAGAGCGAATATTATTCAAACTTGCTGTCTCATTTTGAACGGTAACATTTCCGCTTACATTTGACAAGGTAATGTTGTCATAAATCACTTTACCCGCTTTAAAGTCAAGCGTTGCGTCTAGAAAAGAAGGAATTTTTATGGCAGTATCTCCAGAAGCTGTCGCACTAGTAGAAGCACTTTTCTCAGCTGTAGTTGCTGCAGCAGATTCTTCCTCAACCACGCTAAAGTCTGCGAGATTGATCACCTTAGAAGTCACGGTAAAGCGCCCTTTTAAATCTTCTTTTGACAGCACAAACGGAATCAAGTTTTCTATACTTCCTTTTGCAGAAATATCAGTTTGCCCGGTCTGTGCATCCAGATTGTTTAGGGTGATCGTTCCGGGATTGAAAGTCACGTTAGCCGAAGCCATATTCAACGCATTAGGCAATTCAGGAGAAACATATTTAAAATCCTTTAAACTTGCCGTACCCGAACTTTTAATATTTTGATACCGTTCTTTCTCAACGCTTTCCATATCAAAATTAGCCGTCATATCAACAGTTAATAGTCCGTTGATGTCTTGATCTAATTCTAATGGATACGCTTTCTCGAGATTGGCTAAATTCAATTTACCCTTCAACGCCAGATCAACAAGCGGATTTGTAGTAAGTCTATCTATTCTACCTTTGGCGTTAAACACATCTTGATCAATTCTAAAGTTGAGATTCCCCAATCGCAGATAAGTATCATCAACATTACCTGTTTCATTCATAATCTGAGCGTCGATGATGATATCATTAACCGATTTTGGAAGATCTGGATATTTAAAAGACGCGTTATTAGATTGAATCGCAATATCTAGCATAGGTATATGCGTTTCATCAACCACTCCATTTATTCTACCATTCACTTTAAAATCGCCGGTTGTGGTCACGCCGTCTAGATTTTTAGCATAAACTTCAGGGATCACACCTAAGAAATTTTTAAAGTCACTAGATGGTGTTTCAAAAGCAAGGTCAAGTTCATTATTATTCTCATTGACTTGAATAAATCCTTTGAATACTAAAGGCAATTGGTTGATTAAAGCCTCATTTTCTTTAAAAGTGTAGCGTTGCTCTTCAAGATTCATTTCGATCACTGCATCCAGAGCAATCTTATTGGCATTAAGGTAATTCACCCCATCAAAATCAAAAGATGCCAGCGCAGTCGTGGTCGTATTTAGGTTAGACACGGCTGCAGAAAAATCGCCGTCTCCTTCGTGATTGACTTCGGTTAACCTTAAAAAGGTTTGCGTACTTTCATCTAAATAATTTATTCTGGAATTATTCAATTCATAATGTTGCACATCAAAACTAAAACCACCTGAGCTATCCGCTAAAGTATCTTGCGTAGCAGAGGTTGCCGGGCTTTCTTTGGCAATATCATAATTGGCATTTCCAAGGCTATCAACTTTAATATTTACAAAACCTTCATCAAGCCGAATTGCATCGATCTGGATGGGTTTTCCCGATGAAGTCTTAAACAACTGCATCACGCCCATATCTAACTGAAGCGTTGCGCCGCTGGCAAGCGTATCGCCGGCAAAAGGCGCATTATTTACCACACTAAAATTTTGCACTTGCACGGCTGCATCAGGAAAACTGCTGAATAGCGTAAGATCAAAATCTTCCCAAGCCACAGTGGCATTGAGATTTTCGTTGATCGATTTTTTTAAAAGTTCTTCAAGCTGCCCTCTAAACAAGAAAGGGGCAGCGATCAAACCAATGATCAATACCAGAAGTACGATCCCTATAATTTTAAATACCTTTTTCATAATTCTATAATTTTTCTTCTTTCTGAAAAGCATTCAACTCAGCCCCGATCTCTTCCCCAGGTGCTAATTTGAAGCGTTTTCTAAACAAATAAACACCCAGATATAAAAAGGGTGTATCACAAACGGCAACCAATACTTTAAATAAAAAACCACTTAAAAGAAGCGTTCCAAACAGGCTCCATTCAATTTTATTAAATGCACACAAAAGCAATAACACGGTAGCCGTATCTACAAACTGACTAAAAAAGGTAGAGAAATTATTGCGTATCCACAGGTGTTTCCCTTTAGTCAGGCGTTTCCAGAAATGAAAAAGTTGAATGTCTATATACTGTGCAAATAGGTAGGCCATCATCGATGCCATCACCGCAACTACCGTAGCGCCAAAAACTTTATCAAACAATGCATTATCTACAGGAGACCAATCTGTGGCAGGCACCACTGCCGAAGTATACACAATAAGCAATGAAAAAATTGAGGCAAAAATACCGGCGGTCACCACTTGGTTGGCTTTCTTTTTTCCGTAAATCTCACTGATCAAATCGGTTATTAAGAACGTGATGGGATACGGCAAAATTCCAACGGAAATCTCAAACTTGTATAACCCAAAAAAATCCCAGTAAAAAAACTTCTGAAAGATCAAATTAGAAACCACCAGAGAGCATATAAACAAAGCTCCCAAAATAAAATAGATGCGGTAGGCTGCCAGCGCATCTCTCTGGCTCATTGATGCTTGCGTCAAACTCTCCTCTTTTAAAGGTTCTTTTGATCAAAATTAGCAGAATGCACGGGGCTTTTACTTAAATTGCTCTTAAAATATTTAAGGCCAAAATCTCATTAAACCGCTACAACACATACTCTTATCACTAGGCAGCAATCAAGGAGATTCGTTTGAAAATCTGCAACGCGCCGTTGATGGTATATTTCAAAATATAGGCAGCATAAAACAACTTTCTCCAGTTTATAAAACCAAAGCCTGGGGTTTTGAGGGTGCTGACTTTTTAAACTGCACCCTCTCAGCGACCACTACTTTAGATGCCGAAGCCACCCTAGAAGCGCTGCTCGCCATCGAAAAACAATTGGGCCGGGAGCGCAAACAACAAGCAGGTTACAGCGATCGCCCTATTGATATAGATTTATTGTTTTATGGAGACAGCATAGTTGAAACCAAAAAACTGATTCTTCCGCACCCGCAGTTACAAAAACGCAATTTTGTCCTGTTTCCGCTACGAGATATCGCCGCAACATTTAAACATCCTCTTTTAAAAAAATCTATAGAAGAATTAACCGCGGAAACCCCAGACGCAGAAATCCCTGAAAAACAATCTAAATGGCTTAAAAATCCGCAGGCCGCATATACCTTCAGCACACATAATTATATTGCCATCGAAGGAAACATTGGCGCCGGAAAAACTACTTTAGCCACTAAAATTTCTGAGGATTTTAATGCTAAACTCATTTTAGAACGTTTTAAAGACAATCCTTTTCTACCCAAGTTTTACGAAGATCAGGCGCGCTATGCTTTTCCGCTGGAAATGTCATTTTTGGCTGATCGCTACCAGCAGCTGCTGGATGACATTGGTCAATACGACCTTTTTAAAGATTTTATGATCGCCGACTATGATAGTCAGAAATCATTGATTTTTGCAAAAGTCACACTGAGCGAAGAAGAATACAGTTTGTATCAAAAATTGCATGGAATCATGTATCGTGAAATCGCAAGGCCTGACTTATATGTTTACCTCTATCAAAACACCGAGCGCCTGCTTGAAAATATTAAAAAGAGAGGACGTTCTTATGAACAGGATATTTCTGAAAGTTATCTTATTGACATCAACAAAGGGTATCTGAATATGATCAAGAATAAACGAGGAAACAATGTCAAGATCATTGACATTTCCGGTTTAGATTTTGTTGAAAACAGAGCAGATTATTTAAAAGTGCTAGATGCACTACAGGCTGTGGAATAGCAGAAGACAAAAAATAGTTTGCAATCGCTTGCTAAGCAAATCGGTAAAGAACAATGCTCTACCAGATCTCAACCAGCCTAAGAGGTCAAATTATACTGAAGCGCATCTTCAAATTTTTAACGAATGACAGAAAAACAGGCTTCGTTGTAATTGCTTCAGTTTTTTGCAAATTAGTTTTAAGAAAAGTAGATAATTCCGAGAACAGCGATCATTATAGCAAACCCTATAATCACGCCCATGAATATTCCGAAGCGTCGTCCATCCTTAATTCCTCGCACGTAAGACGCGTAATCAAAAGCTTTAGTTTTCATTTAAGTTGGGTTTTGGTTGAGAACGTAAAGATTCAAAGTTTAATTGCACCCCAACTGCATTTTAAAGAAACATTAATAAAGATTTATGATTAACAATTATACTTACTATTCACAATGTTAAAAATTAAGAGCTTTTTAGAAGCTTTGCATACATATCCCAAAGAACAATCCCCACACTTACTGAAATATTAAAACTATGTTTAGTACCCACTTGAGGGATTTCTAAAACCGTATCGGCAGCATTCACAACTTGCTGCTTCACTCCCTTAACTTCATTACCAAAGATCACCGCGTATTTTGAATGCGCCTCAACAACAAAATCATTCAACATCACGGCTTGCTCAGCTTGCTCAACAGCCACTACCTGATACTGATTTTCTTGCAGTTCTTTTACCGCATCTAAAGTAGATTCAAAATAGTTCCAGCGTACAGATTCTGTTGCGCCTAAAGCCGTTTTGGTAATGTCTTTATGAGGCGGTTGCGCACAGATTCCGCAGAGATAAATTGCTTCGATCAAAAAGGCATCAGCTGTTCTAAAAACCGAACCAATATTATTTAAACTTCTAATATTGTCAAGCACCACAATAATGGGTGTTTTTTCGGCCTCCTTAAACGCTTCTACAGATTTACGATCGAGTTCGCTGTTCTTTAATTTTCTATTCATACCGCAAAAATAAGCTTCCGTAAGAAAAGCTCATAGTTAAGAATAGCATTGCTGTTGCTTATTGTTGAAAACAAATAAATAACTGGTTGCGTTTAACTCCTCTAAAACCTTGCGTATTTTTTAAATTTATCCCGCACAAACAGCAGCGAAAACTTACATTTAAAAGCGCTTCTGTGATGCTTCAATCCCTTTCAGATTTTTAAGATTTTATGGCAAAAAAGACCAAAGCAAAAAGTGTTACGCCACTGATGAAACAGTACAACAGCATCAAGACCAAGTATCCTGATGCAATGTTACTCTTTAGAGTAGGCGACTTTTATGAAACTTTTGGTGAAGATGCCGTCAAAGCTGCCGGGATTCTAGGCATTATCCTAACCAATAGAAACAACGGAAGCGAACGCTCTGAACTTGCGGGCTTCCCACATCATTCGCTCAATACATACCTTCCAAAATTGGTTAAGGCAGGCTGCCGCGTGGCAATTTGCGACCAGCTTGAAGACCCAAAACAAACTAAAGGGATTGTAAAACGCGGCGTTACCGAGCTGGTCACGCCCGGAGTGTCTCTAAATGATGAAGTGCTACAGTCTAAAAGCAACAACTTCTTGGCCGCGATACATTATGGTAAACGCCACCTAGGCCTCTCTTTTCTTGATGTGTCTACGGGTGAATTTCTAACTGCGCAGGGCGATATTGCTTATATAGATAAACTGTTGCAAAATTTCGCTCCCAGTGAATTGCTCCTAAGCAAAAAAAATAAAGCTGATTTTAAGGAAGATTTTGGGGCTGATTATCATATTTTTTACCAGGAGGATTGGGTTTTTAAGCCTGATTATGCGCAGGAAAGTCTCAATAAACATTTTGACACCAAATCTTTAAAAGGTTTTGGAGTTGAACATCTGGAAGAAGGGATCATTGCTGCCGGAGCGGCCTTACACTATCTAAGTGAAACACGCCATGATAAGCTTCAGCATATTTCCAGCATTGGTCGTATCGCCGAAGATGCCTACGTGTGGATGGATCGTTTTACCATTCGCAATCTGGAATTATATCAAGGCACATCGGTCAAGTCTATCACTCTACTCGACGTGATTGACAAAACCATCAGCCCTATGGGCGGGAGGTTGCTTAAACGCTGGCTGGCGCTTCCTTTAAAAAATCTTGAGCCCATTAAAGAGCGTCATGAGATTGTAGATTTTATACTCAACCATCCGGATTTTTATGAGAAAGTTTCGGCGCATATAAAAAAGATTGGTGATGTTGAGCGGTTGATTTCTAAAATAGCAACCGGTAAAGTGGCGCCTCGAGAAGTCATTCTTCTAAAAAATTCTTTGGAAGCAATGATCCCAATAAAGGCGCTTGCTCAAAACTCAGAGAATAAAGCCTTGCAAATTCTTGGGGAAAAAATCAACAATCTTGAGCATTTAAGAGACAAAATTAAAGAAACCCTTACCGAAGACGCACCAGTTAGTGTTCTAAAAGGAAACACGATTGCTGAAGGTTTCCACAGCGAACTTGACGAATTACGCAATCTGGCAACTTCGGGGAAAGATTATCTTGATAAAATGCTGGAGCGTGAAACCGAACGCACCGGGATCACTTCACTCAAAATTGCTTCTAATAATGTATTTGGCTACTATATTGAAGTGCGCAATACGCATAAAGATAAAGTTCCCGTAGAATGGATTCGCAAGCAGACCTTAGTAAACGCAGAACGCTACATCACCGAAGAACTGAAAGAATATGAGGCAAAAATTTTAGGTGCCGAAGAACGTATTCTTGGTATTGAGCAACAGCTTTTTGCGCAATTAGTAAGTTGGATCACGCAGTTCATAGAGCCGGTGCAAACCAATGCGCATACCTTAGCACAACTAGATTGTTTACGCTCGTATGCCTGTCTGGCCAAAGAAAACGGCTATTGCAAACCCAGCATGGATGACACCTACGAATTGGAGATCACCGAAGGTCGCCATCCCGTCATTGAAAAACAACTCCCCATAAGTGAGCCCTACATTGCTAATGACACCTATTTAGACCGTGACACGCAACAAATGATTATGATCACCGGTCCTAATATGTCTGGTAAATCTGCTATTCTGCGTCAAACAGCTTTGATTGTGCTGCTTGCACAAATGGGTAGTTTTGTTCCGGCGAAAGCGGCGCGTATTGGTCTAGTCGATCGCATCTTTACCCGCGTAGGAGCCAGCGATAATATTTCAATGGGCGAATCAACTTTTATGGTTGAAATGAATGAAACGGCCAGCATCTTGAACAATATTTCTGAACGCAGCCTTGTGCTTCTTGACGAAATTGGTCGCGGTACCAGTACTTATGATGGGATTTCTATCGCTTGGGCAATCAGCGAATATTTACACGAGCATCCGGCGAGGCCTAAAACGTTATTCGCAACCCACTATCACGAACTGAATGATATGGGCGAAACCTTTAACCGAATCAAAAACTTCAATGTTTCGGTAAAGGAGCTTAAGGATAATGTCTTGTTCCTACGAAAACTTATTCCCGGTGGAAGCGCGCACAGCTTCGGGATTCACGTTGCTAAAATGGCCGGAATGCCCCAGCAAGTACTACACAGAGCTAATAAAATGCTGGCGCAGCTAGAACAATCCAACCGAAAAGAAGAACATCGCGATGCTTTAAGCACAGTTGAAGATGATGAAATGCAACTGAGTTTTTTCAACTTAGACGATCCGCTTTTAGAGGAAATCAAAGACGAAATCCTTCATACAGATATAGATACACTCACGCCGGTAGAGGCTTTAATGAAGCTCAATGAGATAAAGCGTATGCTAGTTAGAAACAAAAAAAATCAGGTTTCATAACCCCTTTTATTTTTTTTCTGAAAAATGCTTTGCAGATTAAAGAAATCTTGTAAATTTGCATCCGCATTAGACAACAGGTCTTATGTAATGCGAAAGTAGCTCAGGGGTAGAGCATCACCTTGCCAAGGTGAGGGTCGCGGGTTCAAATCCCGTCTTTCGCTCAAAACAACACTCCATTAGACAATGGGGTTTTTTATTGACAGCCCAAGCTCGGGTGGTGGAATTGGTAGACACGTTGGACTTAAAATCCAATGAACATTAGTTCGTACGGGTTCAAGTCCCGTCCCGAGTACAGAGAACCTCTAGTAATGCACTAGAGGTTTTTCTTTTTATATACACTTCTGAATGTCATTTCTTTAACTAATAAATTATGTTAAATAATATTTTAGATTTGAAAAATGCCTTTCAACTTCACTATCTTTGCTTTGATTTTAAATCTCATCCCTAACTTACATATATTATAATTCCACCCCCTACAATTGAGAATTATAAAATATTTACTTTAATTAAGGCACGCTTTTTGAGCATATCTTAACCAACGAGGAGACCTTGAGGTCTATGATTTTTAAAACCAAACGATAATCGCCCCGATTTCAGATTATGATTTTTTCTAAATTTTTCAATAAGTCGAGCAATCTCGATAAAGAGCTTGATCGCAACTTACTTTTCGCTCCTAATTACTTAATTCGAGAACAAAAAGTCAATAATAATACGCAATACATTTTTGGAGGTCACTCAATCATTACCATTGAGCAAACACAAGGTAAAAATGTAGGGTTATTCTTTAATCGTACACGCACTTCAAAATCAAACAAACTCAATCTCAATCCTAAGAATGAATTACACTTAGGCTTCCAAACTATCGCCAAAGTCAATTATTTAATTTTAGGTACGCGTCAACATTTATCGCACGTCAAACCAGGAGATCTGTTAGAGATCTGCTTTAATGATGATTCGAAAATCAACTTGACACTCGAGTCAACAGATGAGAAAGCAACAGTTAATAAAGGATACGCCTGCAATGTACGCGCAAAGATTAATGATAAAGAATTAAAACATTTTCAGAAGAAAATGATGAATACCTATAAGCTTACGCTCAATGCTTCGGGAGAAACTGTTGAAGGTGCGTTTGATAAGGAGTTTTGTCAAAAATTCAGGGAAGTAGCGCAATCCTATGTGTTCTGCTTAGAGAATTACTACTAAACGTTTAAATTCATATACTACAAAAGACCTCTTTTCAGAGGTCTTTTTTCATTTATAATGGGTAAATTCAGCGTTTAAACTCAATCTAAATGCTAAAACGTTTTTCTCTTGTACTTGCAGCCGGACTCACTCTTTACGGTTGCAAAACACAAAAAGCTGCCACAACTCCTGCAGCAGAATCTTCAACAAGCCAAAAGTCAAAATTAAAGCCGTACAACAAAGTCATAACTGCGGAAGCCGAGTCAGACAATGGCCTTTTTACAACGCACAGACTAGATGATCATCTGTATTTTACCATCCCGGATAGTCTGATGGGAAAAGATATGTTGCTCGTAAGCCGCATAGCTAAAGTTCCTGCCGGCTACGGCGGCGGCTATGTGAATGCTGGATCTAAAGTAAATGAGCAAGTAATTCGCTGGTCTAGACGCGGTAACTTTGTAGATGCCAGAGTTATTAATTTTGAAAATCAAAGCGATCAAGACAGCCCCATCAACAAATCGGTTGAAGCGAATAACTTTTTCCCTATTCTATTTAGCGCCGAGATCAAAGCACTTGCCAAAGATTCTACCGGGGTAGTGATTGACGCAACTGGTCTTTTTACTCAAGATATCACCGCGATCAATGCGGTTTCGCCAAGATTACGCAAGCAATACAAAGTAAAACGCCTTGACGATAAACGCAGCTATATCGAGTCGGCACACGCGTATCCTCAAAACATTGAGATCAAACACGTGATGACTTACGACACCGAAGAACCACCGGAGCGTGACCAAGCCAGCACCCTAACCTTCTTGATGAACCAATCTATGATTCTTCTTCCCGAAGATAAGATGCAACCACGTATCGCAGATGAGCGCGTAGGCTGGTTTACCCTTAGAAAATATGACTATGATTCTGATGCACTAAAATCTGATGATTACCGCATTTTAAGAAGATGGAGATTGGTGCCAAAAGACATCGAAGCATACAAACGCGGCGAACTGGTAGAACCTGTAAAACCCATTATCTATTATTTAGATCCGGCAACACCGCTTAAATGGCGCCCTTATTTTAAACAAGGAATTGAAGACTGGAATGCCGCTTTTGAAAAAGCAGGATTTAAAAACGCCATTATCGCTAAAGACCCTCCTTCTCCGGAAGAAGATCCAGAATTTAGTCCGGAAGATGTGCGCTACTCAGTAATTCGCTATGTTGCGAGCACCACACGTAACGCCGTTGGACCTTCGGTTTCAGATCCGCGTACCGGTGAGATTTTAGAATCTGATGTGATCTGGTATCACAATCACCTACGCTCCTACCGCAACCGCTTTATGATCGAAGCAGGCGCTCAGAACCCCGCCGCAAGAACTTTAGAAACTCCTGAAGCCGAAATTGGCGAAATGATGCGTATGGTGATTGCACACGAAGTAGGTCATGCGATCGGTCTTCCGCACAATATGAAAGCGAGTTCTGCATATCCTACAGACTCTTTACGTGTGGCTTCCTTTACTCAAAAATATGGCCTAACCCCTTCTATTATGGATTACGCTCGAGTAAACTATGTTGCGCAACCCGAAGACCAAGGTGTACGCTACATCAGAATGATGGGACCTTATGATTACTATGCAGTAAACTGGGGATATCGCTACATTCCTGAAGCGGCAACTGCGGAAGAAGAAAAACCTACGTTAGACCAATGGATTTTAGAAAAAGCAGGAAATCCGTGGTACGAATTTGGAAGTTCTACCGGAGTTGACCCACATTCACAAACTGAAAGTTTAGGAGACGACAACATAAAGGCCAGCTTGTATGGTTTGGCAAATATGAAAAAAGTGATTCCTAATTTGATTGATTGGACTACCAAAGACGGTTATGGCTATGATGATCTTAATGAGGTTTATGGTGAATTAACACGCTTATGGAGAGGTTATGTTTATCACGTGATCACTAATGTGGGTGGAATTTACGAAACACGCAAAACCGCAGATCAAGACGGTGTGGTTTACGAGCCGGTTCCTGAAGCTATTCAAAAAGAGGCGGTGACATTCTTAAATGAGCACGCTTTTACCACTCCTAAGTGGCTTCTTGACAAGGAAATTTTAAATCGAATTGAATCAGATGGTGCTATTGAACGCATTCAGAATTTACAAACCCGCGCTTTAAACAGCCTGTTAAGCGTAGATCGTATCAATCGCTTGGTGAGCACGGTAGAACAAGAAGGAGCTGACGCCTACTCGCCTATTGAGTTGATGACCGATTTGCGCAAAGGGATTTTCAGCGAATTATATGCCGCGCAGAAAACCGATGCTTATAGACGTAATCTGCAACGCGCTTTTATAGATATCGCTTCAGAATACATCAAAAAAGAAAAAGCAGATGATGACGAAGTATTGAAGTCAGACGCAAGCGCATTGATGCGCGGCGTACTTAATCAAATGCGACGCGACCTCAATACCAAAAAGAATTATTCTGGAGACACGATCACACAGTACCATTTTGAAGATTTGATCGCACGCATTGACACCGCTTTTGACCGAGATTAAATTTTAATCCTAGAATAAATTTTCAACGCCCGACTGCTGCCAGTCGGGCGTTATTTTTTTAACAGAATTCTTCTTAAACCCGCTGTTAATTTGCCTTAAATCAGGTTAA
The DNA here is from genome assembly GCF_011784865.1 of Leeuwenhoekiella sp. ZYFB001. NCBI lineage: Bacteria > Pseudomonadati > Bacteroidota > Flavobacteriia > Flavobacteriales > Flavobacteriaceae > Leeuwenhoekiella > Leeuwenhoekiella sp. ZYFB001. Next base: position 3,940,298 of record NZ_CP050460.1, on the reverse strand, counting down.
ACCCTGTTAATTGCAAGCATAAATGCGAATCCCTGAATACTTTAGTAATGGATTTCAGCAGAAGCTGCGACCATCAACTTAAAATTACAAGCTATGAGTTATTCAGATAAAATGGGCGAAAAGCTCAACGAATTACTAGAGAAAAATTATGATGCTGAAGCAGGTTATAAAAACGCTGCTGAGAAAGTTCAAAATTCAGCATTAAAGAACTATTTATTGAGTCGCGCACAAGATCGCTACGATTTTGGGCACGAATTAAAGGCCGAATTGAAAACTTTTGGTCAAGAACCAGAAAAAGGAACCAGTCTTGCCGGTGATGCACACCGCCTGTGGATGGATCTTAAAACTGCACTTTCTTCAGATAAAGATGAAGCTGTTTTAGAAGAAGCGATCAGAGGAGAGCGTGCAGCAGTTGACGAGTACGATGAGATTTTAAAAGAAGAGAGTCTCCCATCCTCTACGAAGTCAATTATCACCGCGCAACGCAATAGTGTAAAAGCCGCGTTGAATGAAGCCAAAGCACTTGAAGTATTAGCATAAATCAAATTCTGGGCTTGAAATAGTTTGAGCCCAGAATTATAGTGTTAAACTAACCAACCTAACGTTAAACACTCTTAATGTATTTGTTTTCAGTATATTGAATCACTATATTAAGAATGGATGTCATCGAAACACATCCCACCAACCAAAAATTTGTTTCGTTAATTAAAAGAAGATAGAAGATGAAGTTTACTGAGAAAATATCGAACAATTTAAATGAATTACTAACCAAAAATTACGATGCCGAGGCCGGTTACAAATTGGCCGAAGAAAATGTAAAAGATAATACGCTAAAAGAATATTTTGGGCGTAAAGCTAAAGAGCGTTATGATTTTGGGCATCAGATCAAAAATGAAATAAGAGTGTATGGCGAAAGTCCTGATAAAGGAACGAGTGTAGCTGGAGATGCACATCGTTTATGGATGAATGTAAAATCAACCTTATCAAAGAATAGTGAGGAAGCGATTTTAGAAGAAACCATTCGCGGTGAAAAAAATGCGATTGAAGAGTATCAAAGCATACTAAGCAATCCAAATCTCCCACCAACCACGGAGGCCATTTTAAATACACAACTTGACTTGATTAAAGGCACATTAGAAGAAGTAAAGGCCTTTGAAGTTATGGCATAGATACATTTATTTGAATTAGCCAACCGAAAATAAATGTTGAAAAGCGCCTTGATCTCACGATCAAGGCGCTTTTTTATTGACACCATTAAAGGGTTTTTACTCTAAAGCTTTAAATAAGGTAGTTTACTTGAATTGGCTCGTTGATAACTCCCCAAAACTTAACTTTTTAAAGCCTCTGCTTTTCTTTAATTTTAAACTTTTCCGCGTTTGCGACTTCGCAAAAAATAACCCAAAGAGAACCAGAGATGTACCTGATATTTGATACCGAAACCACCGGCTTACCCAAGAACTGGAACGCTCCCATCACCGATTCTGACAACTGGCCAAGAGCCATACAGATCGCGTGGCAGCTGCACGACGACATGGGTAATTGTATTGAGCACGAGGATTATTTAATTCGTCCTGACGGGTTTGATATTCCTTTTGATGCCGAGCGAATTCACGGGATCTCTACCGAACTCGCACAGCGCGACGGTTTACCTTTAGGTGAAGTACTGGGCAAATTCAAAGCGGCACTCGAGCGCACCAAATTTGTGGTGGGTCAGAATGTGGGCTTTGACGTTAATATAATGGGTGCGGAATTCCACAGATTAGATGTTTCTAATCAACTACAAGAGCTACCTGTTCTTGACACCTGTACCGAAACTACTGCACAACTCTGCCAAATTCCCGGTGGGCGTGGTGGTAAATTCAAATTACCCACACTTACCGAGTTACACCAGTACTTATTCAATCAACCTTTCGCGGAAGCGCACAACGCAACCGCCGATGTGGAAGCAACCACGCGTTGCTTTTTTGAACTGGTGCGCAGACGCGTTTTTACACAGGAAGAATTAGATGTTCCTGCCGGATATTTTGAGAATTTCTCAGAAGCCAATCCGCAGCCTATTGAGTTTATTGGCTTAAAACACATCAATCTCAAAAAGGCTTCAGACGAAATTCGCAAAGAGCTGCAAAAAGCAGATCAAGCCGATATTTCAAAAGAAGAAATAAAGGAGAATAAAGAGCAACTGGCCAAAGTAGATTTTGTGCACTTGCACAATCACTCGCAGTTCTCTATTCTTCAGTCTACCGCCAGCGTTCACGATCTGGTAGCGGCAGCAAAAAAACATAAAATGCCCGCGGTGGGAATCACCGATATGGGCAATATGATGGGAGCTTTCCACTTTGTGAAAGCCTTGACCGCACATAACAAAGCCGCGCAAAAGAAAAACGACGAACTCTTAGAAGCCGGAGAAGAACCTACCGAAACCATCATCAAACCTATTGTGGGTGCCGAGCTTAATGTGTGTCAGGATCATACCAACAAAAGCCAAAAAGACAACGGATATCAAATCGTTTTCCTGGCAAAGAACAAACGCGGCTATCACAACCTTGCAAAAATGGCATCCCTCGCCTACACCGATGGTTTTTACTATGTGCCGCGTATAGATCGGGAGATCGTTGAGCGCTATAAAGACGATATCATCGTGCTCACCGGTAACCTTTATGGAGAAGTCCCGAGCAAGGTATTGAATGTGGGTGAAAAACAGGCTGAAGAAGCCCTGCTGTGGTGGAAGGAAACTTTTGGCGATGACCTATATATCGAGGTGATGCGCCACGGTCAGGAAGATGAAGATCGAGTGAATCAAACCTTGATCGAATTTTCTAAAAAACACGATGTAAAACTAGTCGCGACCAACAACACCTTTTACATCGACAAAGAAGACGCTCCTGCGCACGATATTTTGTTATGCGTGAAGGATGGCGAAAAAGTAGCTACGCCAAAAGGCCGTGGCCGCGGGTATCGTTTTGGTCTGGACAATGAAGAATACTACTTCAAGTCGGCAGACGAGATGAAAGCGTTGTTTACTGATCTGCCGGAAGCCATAAGCAACGTAGATGAGATCGTTGATAAAGTGGAAGCTTTTGTTTTGGCACGTGACGTACTCTTACCGGCCTTTACCATTCCTGAAGAATTTCAGTTTGAAGAAGACAAGCAGGATGGTGGTAAACGTGGGGAAAACAAATACTTAAAACACATCACATTTGAAGGTGCACGCCAGCGCTATCCTGAGATCACTCCAGATATTGAAGAGCGCCTCAACTTTGAACTCAGCGTTATTGAAAATACCGGATATCCCGGGTATTTCTTGATTGTAGAAGACTTTATTCGTGAAGCCCGAAACATGGGTGTTTCGGTAGGTCCCGGTCGGGGTTCAGCTGCCGGTAGTGCGGTAGCCTACTGTTTGGGAATTACCAATATTGACCCGATTAAGTACGACCTGCTTTTTGAGCGTTTCCTGAATCCGGATCGTGTAAGTATGCCCGATATTGATATCGACTTTGATGATGAAGGTCGAAGCCGCGTTATGGATTATGTGATCGATAAATACGGGGCCAATCAGGTGGCGCAGATCATCACCTACGGTACGATGGCGGCAAAATCTTCGATCAGAGATACCGCGCGGGTTTTAGATCTTCCGCTGAGTGATGCCGATCGTATTGCCAAGCTGATCCCTAATATGTCGAAACTCGCCAAGATCTTTGGGCAGAGTGAAGCCGACTTGAAAAAGAAATTCCGTTCTGAAGATTTAGTCAAAGTCAACGAACTTTTAAACCTAGCGGAAGGTGACGATCTTGAAGGTCAAACTTTAAGACAAGCGCGCCAGCTGGAAGGTTCGGTACGTAACACCGGGATTCACGCCTGTGGGGTGATCATCACACCCGACGATATCACCAACTTTGTTCCGGTTTCTATCGCTAAAGATTCAGACTTATACGTCACGCAGTTTGACAACTCGGTCGTAGAAGAAGCCGGTCTACTAAAAATGGACTTCTTGGGTCTGAAGACCCTGACCTTAATCAAAGACACGGTAAAACTGGTAAAACATAAGCACGGGATCGATCTGGACCCTGACAGCTTTCCGCTAGATGATGAGAAAACGTATGAGTTGTTCCAGCGTGGAGATACGGTTGGGATCTTTCAGTACGAATCGCCGGGGATGCAAAAACACATGCAGGCGTTAAAGCCTACGGTTTTTGAGGATCTTATCGCAATGAATGCCCTGTACCGCCCGGGACCTATGGAATACATCCCGAGTTTTATTGCGCGTAAACACGGGGAGGAAGAAATTCAGTATGACCTTCCTGCGATGGAAGAGTATCTGGAAGAAACCTACGGAATCACAGTTTACCAGGAGCAGGTGATGCTGCTGTCGCAAAAACTGGCAGGCTTTAGTAAAGGTGATGCCGATGTTTTGCGTAAAGCGATGGGTAAAAAGATCTTTGCTCTGCTGGAAAAACTGAAACCACAATTTTTAGATGGTGGAGAGAAAAACGGCCACAACCGAAAGATTCTCGAAAAGATCTGGAAAGACTGGGAAGCTTTTGCTGCGTACGCCTTTAACAAGTCGCACTCTACCTGTTATGCATGGATCGCCTACCAGACCGCCTATTGCAAGGCCCACTACCCTGCCGAATATATGGCTGCGGTACTGTCTAACAACATGAACGACATCAAGCAGGTGACCTTCTTTATGGAAGAATGTAAACGTATGGGACTTGAAGTTTTGGGTCCTGACGTGAATGAATCGTTCAGAAAATTTACCGTTAACGATCAAGGCGCAGTGCGCTTTGGTATGGGTGCCGTAAAAGGTGTAGGTGCCAATGCCGTAAAAACCATTGTTGAAAATCGGGAGGATGGCCCTTATCGCAGTGTGTTTGATCTAGCTAAACGTATTGATCTGCGTGCTGCCAATAAAAAAGCTTTTGAATCCCTGGCACTTGCCGGCGGCTTTGACAGTTTTATGGCTACGCATCGTGCGCAATATTTCAAAGATGAAGGTGACGGAATCACTTTTCTGGAAAAAGCGGTAAAGTATGGCGCAAAATTTCAAGAGAATGAAAACTCAGCTCAGGTAAGTTTGTTTGGCGAAGCCAGTGAAGTCCAAATTCCCGAGCCGGTGGTACCTCCTTGTGAAGAATGGGGAACGATGGAAAAACTACGCCGTGAGAAAGAAGTGGTAGGAATTTATATTTCGGGGCACCCGCTAGATGACTTCAAACTGGAAATGGATAATTTCTGTAACGGAAAAATTAGTGATTTTAATAATCTGGAAATGCATCTCAACCGCGAACTCACCATTGGTGGGGTCATTAGCGATGTGCAGCACCGGGTTTCTAAAAACGGAAAAGGCTGGGCTGCCTTTACGGTTGAAGATTTTGACGAGTCGTTTGAATTTAGAATGTTTGGCGAAGAGTACCTCAAGTTCAGACACTTTCTGATTCCGAATTCCTTTGTGCATATGCGTGTATTTATTCGTGAGGGATGGACCAACCGCGACACGGGTAAAAAAGGCGACCCGAGAATGCAGTTCAACAACTTTATGCAGCTGCAAGACGTGATGGAAACCTTTAGCAAAAAGCTTACGATCAATCTGGATCTGCAAGAAGTGCAAGGGGACCGTATTGAGCAATTGCGTGAAACTTTATTCAACCACCGCGGCGATCATAATTTGCATTTCTACGTGTTTGAACCCAAAGAAAAGATCGCGCTCCAAATGCCAAGCAGAAAGAAAAAGGTGAAAATAAGCAGTGCATTGTTGAATGAATTAAAAGCGCAACGGTTTAGTTTTAAATTGAATTAAGTGGCGAGGCGCCACAGCCAAAAAAAACACAATATGCTAAACTACTATTATGCCGATACAATTAACGATTTTTTATCAAAGTCATCAGAAGAAATTGTAGGTGAGATTGCATCAAATAGTAGAACTGGACATATTTTAACCGAATTAATGGCTTGGGAAGGTCAAATTAAAATTCTCAAAAATACGCTCGCTGCACAAAATGGTTATTTATATTTTGAGTTTTCCATTCCTCGTATGGGAAAGCGGGTTGACTGCTTACTCATCATTGACAATCTAGTCTTTGTAATTGAGTTTAAAGTTGGTGAAAAGCAATTCCAAAAAAGTCATATAGAACAAGTTTGGGATTATGCTTTGGATTTAAAAAACTTCCATAAGCCAAGTATTGATGAAGTTTTAGTTCCAATATTAGTTACTACAAAAGCTAAAGAAACAGTTTTTGAAATCATCACCACTAGCCATAATGACAACTTGCTAAACCCAATCAAAGCCAATGACAAAAGCTTAAAATTTATAATTGAGCAAACTTTAAACATTTTTAAAGGGAGTGATTCTATTAACGCTACAGAGTATATTTCTGGGAGTTATTCTCCTACTCCAACTATTGTTGAAGCCGCTGTCTCAATGTACAACAATCATAATGTGGATGAAATTACACGTAGTGACGCTGATGCAATAAATTTAAAGGTTACTACGCGTTATATTTCACAAACCATTGATTACGCAAAATCTAATAAGAAAAAAGTAATCTGTTTTGTTACTGGCGTACCTGGAGCCGGTAAAACCTTAGTCGGTCTTAAAGTTGCAGCAGAGCACTTAGATGAGAAAAAGGGAAATTCAAGTGTCTTTTTATCAGGAAATAAACCCTTAGTTGATATTCTTCAAGAAGCGCTGACTCGTGATAAAGTCTTGCAAGAAAAGCTTCGAGGTAATAGGATTACCAAAAAGACCGCTAGAGAAAGTGTAAAAGCATTTATTCAAATTATTCATCATTATAGAGATGAATATTTGAGGGATAAAAAAGCTCCTTACGATCATATTGCAATTTTCGATGAAGCCCAAAGAGCGTGGAATTACGCTCAAACAACGAAATTTATGAGAGAGAAGAAAAATCAGCCTGATTTCGATTTTTCTGAACCAGAGTTTTTAATTTCTTGTTTGGACAGACATAAAGATTGGGCTGTAATTATTTGTTTAGTTGGCGGCGGACAAGAAATAAATACAGGAGAGGCAGGAATTACCGAGTGGATAAGAGCTGTAGAAAATAAATTTACTTCTTGGGAAACACGCATATCTCCTAACCTATACACAAGCGAGTACAATGCCACAAAAGCTATTGAACAACTTCAATTAAAATCTACTGTTGTATTTAACGAAGACTTACACTTGTCAGTTTCCATGCGCTCGTTTAGAGCTGAACTGGTCTCAAAATTCATCAAAGAGCTACTAGATATTGATGAGAATTCCCAAACGACTTATGACAAAATAAAAGAGAAATATCCCATAGTTTTAACTCGAGATATTCAAACCGCTAAAACCTGGCTCAAAGAAAAAGCTCGAGGCTCAGAACGTTATGGCATCGTAGTTTCTTCTCAAGCTTATCGACTTAAACCATTAGCAATGGACGTCAGATCTCCAATAAACCATGTCAATTGGTTTCTTAATGGAAAAGATGATATCAGATCATCTTATTTTCTTGAAGATGTCGCAACAGAATTTCAGGTTCAAGGTTTAGAATTAGACTGGGCTTGTGTAACTTGGGATGGTGATTTAAGATTTACAGAAGATGGCTGGAAATCTTATTCTTTCAAAGGAAATAAATGGCAAAATATTCATAAAGAAGAACGAAGAAAATATCTTCTCAATGCATATCGCGTACTATTAACCCGTGCACGCAAGGGTATGATTATAGTAGTTCCAGAAGGTAACCCCGAAGATCATACGCGTCAGCCCGAATTCTATGATTCAACATATGAATATTTAAAAAGAATAGGCTTAAAAGCTATATAATATGAAAATCCTTTTAAGTGAAACAGATTACATCACTCCATCTAGGACAATTGAGACAATTTCTAACAATGAAAAGACTGTATTTATTTATAATTATAAGGGTATTCATTATAGATTTTTTAAATCTAAAGCTGAGTTTAATCGGTTTTTAAATAAAGGAATTGAGCCCGAGTTTGCGTTTGATTCAGAGTTAGAGCTTGATTTATTTTTATCTCAATTTTAAAAACCTCGTTAGTGATTGCAGTAAAAAGTCCACAGCGTAGTGTGCGGACTTGCAAAGGAAAGCGTACTTTTTTGCATAACATTAATTTGACAAATCCCCTATTATAATTCAATCGTCAGTATGAGCTTTTTGAAGACTACTGCAAAACACCGGTTTCAACTTGAAACACCTGAGGATTCGAAACATTTTGACAGAATCCAGTACAATAACAGGTTGTATTTTTATACTTTATTTCACAGTTAAGCAATTCCTAATAAGGCAGTTTGGTGGCTTGGTTACCCCTAATTTTATATAAAAAACAAAACCAACGCTATGCAAACAACTATTGAAAAATCAGCCGGAATGGGCGCGGTTTATAAAGACGGCATTACCACCTTTAGGGTTTGGGCTCCAAACGCAGACAAAGTCAGTGTGGTGGGCGAATTCAACGACTGGGATGAGACTGCGAATGAATTGACCCCCGAAGAAAACGGCTACTGGTCTACCATATCTGAGCAAGCCAAAGAAGGCCAAGAATATAAATACATGATTCAAAACGGTGATCAATCGTTCTATCGCAATGATCCCTATGCTTTTGAAGTGACTAACAGTAACGGCAACAGCCTAATTCGCACTTTAGATTTTGAGTGGGATGACGCAGATTTTGAGATAGCTGATTGGAATAAACTAGTCATTTATGAATTACACGTAGGCACGTTTAATCGTAAACAAAAAGATCAAGTAGGCACGTTTGCTGATGTTGTTGAAAAATTACCTTACCTGAAAGAACTAGGCGTGAATTGCATAGAACTGCTTCCTGTTGCAGAGTTTGCCGGTGGCATTTCTTGGGGGTATAACCCGGCGCATCCTTTTGCAATCGAGCAGGATTATGGCGGACCTGAAGGATTAGCACATTTAGTGAATGAAGCGCACAAGCAAGGCATTGCGATCATTATGGATGTGGTTTATAATCACTTTGGCCCTTCTGATGTAGATCTGTGGCAGTTTGATGGTTGGAGCGAAAACAACAAAGGAGGCATCTATTTTTATAACGACCACCGCAGCGCTACGCCTTGGGGAGACACCCGCCCGGATTACGGCAGACCCGAAGTACGCCAATATCTACGTGATAACGCTTTGATGTGGATCGAAAAATACCATTGCGACGGTTTACGGCTGGATGCAACGTCATACATCAGGTATGAAGGAGGCGGTCTGGGTGAAGACACCGCCATTGATGAGGGAAACCAGATGATGCGTGAGATCAATCAGGAGTTGCAAGCAAAATATCCTAAAGTGATCACTATTGCTGAAGACCTAAAAGGAGATGAATTTATCACTAACGGTATTGCTTACGGCGGCGTGGGCTACGGTGCGCAATGGGATATGCATTTTGTGCATCCGGTGCGCGAGGTGCTACAGAGCGTTAGTGATGATGGTAGAGATATTCAGAAGATTGTAGACGCCTTAGAATATACCTACAGCGGAAATAAGTTTAAGCGCATTATTTATACCGAATCACACGATGAGGTTGCTAACGGAAAAGCACGCGTTCCTGAAGAAATTCAGCCGGGAGATGCCGAAAGTAAATTTGCTAAAAGACGTGCAGTTTTGGGGCTTGTGCTTACACTTACCGCACCTGGAATACCTATGTTATTTCAAGGACAGGAGTTTTTAGAAGATGAGTATTTTCAAGATACCGAAGCTTTAGACTGGGAGAAAGAAAATAGATTAAGCGGCATTAGAGAACTTGTTAGTGACCTTATAAAACTACGCACCGGAGCTAGCGGAGGTGCAAATGGTTTGCTTGGACAACATCTGGAGATCATTCATTTTAATCCGGAAAATCAAATTTTAGCTTATAAGCGCGGTGGCTCTGAAGAAGAACAAACGCTTGTGATTCTCAACTTTAAAAATCAAGCCTATGAGCACTACGGAATTGGAATCGCTGACGATAAAACTTGGAAACTGCGCATTAATGCTGATTGGAAGGGATACGATATAGATTTCTCTGAATTAGAAGTTACGGATCTAAAAATAGAAAAAACCGAGACCGATGGCAGACCGCTAACCGGAAGCTTTAATATTCCTGCATATGGCGCATTAATTTATACCGCAGAGTAAATCGTGAAGTCTTTGCGTGAGGGATAGTAGCGGCATCCTTTTTTACGGCTCGTAAAGCCGTAAAAAAGATATAGCGTATAGCCCGACCCTTGGGGCACGCCCAAAAAGATATAACGGCAACTTTTAAAAATCAATTTAACTGATTAAAACATAGTCAAATCTAATTCGCTGGTTGTAAGCTTTGGAAAAATAATTGACTAATTTTGCATAATAATCTAATAATAGAATTAAAATGGCACTAGAAATAACAGACGCAAATTTTGAAGAAACCGTATTACAATCAGACAAGCCTGTATTAGTAGACTTTTGGGCTGCTTGGTGTGGGCCTTGTAGAATGGTAGGACCTGTAATTGAAGAGATCAGCACAGAGTATGACGGCAAAGCTGTCGTAGGTAAGCTTGATGTTGATGCTAACCAGGAGTTTGCTGCAAAATATGGCGTACGTAACATCCCAACTGTTTTGATGTTTAAAGACGGGGAAGTAGTAGGTCGCCAAGTAGGTGTTGCTCCTAAAAATGTATACACAGAAGCTATTGACGGTTTACTATAAGACTTATACTCTTGTTTGAGTAAACGTACATTATAAAAAAGGTCTGACGTTGCGTCAGACCTTTTTTATTAGCACTGCTAAAGGGTTTAATCCTCAAAGGCTTGTCTGCCTCCGTTTGCGAGGTATACTTTTAGCTAGTATTTAGCCAGTCTCTGCGAGATTTTACAAGCAATTCATATCTTAAATGCTTATACTTGTTAGACTAAAATTTGTACGTTAATCTGTAGAAAAAGCCTTAGGGCTGTTTAAATAAAATTCAAAAAATGGAAAATAAAAAAGGAAAACCACAGGACCTCATCGACGCAAAATTACTTGAAGAACGCAAAGTGTTCTTATGGGGTCAGGTAGACGATAAAAGCGCAAAGCACGTTGTAGATCGCTTATTGTATCTAGACGCGTTGAGCAACGAAGAAATTCAATTTTACATCAACAGTCCAGGTGGATACGTGACTTCAGGATTTTCAATCTACGATACGATCAAGTCGATTAAGAGTCCGGTTTCTACTATTTGTACTGGTCTTGCTGCGAGTATGGGTAGTATTTTACTTTCGGTAGGTGAAAAAGGACGTCGTTTTATTCAGCCGCACGCCCGTGTGATGATTCATCAGCCTAGCGGTGGTGCTCGCGGACAAGCGAGTGATATCGAAATTACAGCTCAGGAAATTTTAAAGACCAAAGAGTTGAGCGCAAAAATTCTTGCTGATAACTGCGGCCAGGACTTTGATAAAGTGATGAAAGATTTTAACCGTGACCACTGGATGGGCGCAGAAGAATCTGTTGCCTATGGAATCGTAGACGGAATTCTTTAATCAATAAACAGCAGTCAGTCTCAGTAAGCAATTTTAAAATTTAAAAACGCTGCCTACTGAGGCTGAAAACTGCTAACTTCAACAAACCCCGATACCTAAACCATAAACGTGATCGATCTTCAGGCGCATCTTAACAGCATTGCAGGTTTCAATAATTTGGAACTGCTCGCCGGTCAGGTGGTAGAAGGTTTTATAAGCGGAATGCATAAGAGTCCGTTTCACGGGTTTTCTGCAGAATTTGCAGAGCACAAAGTTTACAATACAGGTGAAAGCACCAAACACATTGATTGGAAGCTCTACGCACGTTCAGATAAGTTATATACCAAACGCTACGAGGAAGAAACCAACCTGCGTTGTCATCTCATACTAGACAACAGCAGCAGTATGCACTACCCTGCACTGAAGCAAACCGATTTAAACAAACCTAATAAAATTGCTTTTTCTGTACTGGCCAGTGCGGCCATTATGCAATTGATGAAGAAACAGCGTGATGCGGTAGGGCTCAGTATTTATGCCGAGCAGTTTGAATATTATGCCCCCGAAAAAGGTAGTGAGCGTCATCATCACATGCTACTCGATCAACTGAATCAGGTTTTGATCAAATCTGAAAAATCACAAAAAACAGACACGTACGCCAACTTGCATTTTATTGCTGAAAAGCTAAAGCGGCGTTCGCTGGTGTTTTTGTTTAGTGACCTTTTTCAAAATGAATTGCAGCAAGAAAAGACCTTTGAGGCTCTGCAGCATTTGAAGTATAATAAACACGAAGTTGTACTTTTTCATACCTACGATAGCGCTACCGAATTAAATTTTAATTTTGACAGTACACCTAAGCGCTTTGAAGATGTCGAGACCGGAAAACTTATAGATATCTTCTCAGACAATGTGAAAGAGGGTTACAGCAAAGCAGTAAAAGACTATTTCTCAGCGATTAAACTTCGCTGCGCGCAATACAATATTACCTATGTAAACGCTGATATACAGCGTGGCTTCGCTCCTATTTTGAGTACATTTCTAGTAGAACGGAAGCAGTTTTTATAAGAAATAAAAAAACTTTCATTTTTTGTTTGCACACTTAAAAAATGCGTGTATATTTGCACCCGCAAGAAAGGAAATGATCAACGCTTCTGCTCTTGTAAAGTTCATAAAATATTGGTCTGGTAGTTCAGTTGGTTAGAATATCTGCCTGTCACGCAGGGGGTCGCGGGTTCGAGTCCCGTCCAGACCGCTAGGAATCGGTCTAAATTCCTATAACAGCCTGTAAATCATATGATTTACAGGCTTTTTTATTTCCTATAATCTCATTTAAATTCAAATAATTGCAGAAAAAAGGTGCGCGATTCGGTGAGTCTTTTTTTTCTGCAAAAAGACTCACCGCGCAACCTCATAAAGTGTTAAAATAAAGGCGCTTACACGATTTCTTTAACACAATTTAAATATGCAGTTTGTACCTTGATTGCCTAATCAAAAGACAATCAGTTATGACTACTTCAATCTCTATCCTTTTCTACCCGAAAACTTCAGCGAGAAAATCTCTTAAAGATCCCACGATTTACGCCAGAATTACGGTTAATTCTAAACGCAGTGAATTTTCAACGCATCACAAAGCCTCAAACAAATGGGATCCTAAGCTAGGTAAAATGACCGGGTATAGCGCAGAGGCCCGTATGATCAATAGACACTTAGATGATATTCGAACAAAGGTTTATGAAATTTTTGATAGACTCTCAAGAGAGGGAAAACCTATTTCTGCTCAAATTATAAGAGATATTTATCAAGGAAAAGATGATGAGCAACGATGTCTTCTTGAAATATTTCAAGAACATAATGACCGTATTGAAAGCCTTGTTGGTAAAGGATATTCCCAAGGTACATTGCAACGCTATAAGGCTGCTAGAACTCATTTAGAAAACTATTTACTATTTCTGAAAAAAGCTGGTGATATACCGCTAAGAGAAATTGATTACCAATTCATATCAGGATTCGAGCATTATTTAAAATCCGAAAAAAATTGCGCACACAATACAGCGACAAAATACATCGTGAACTTTAAAAAAATTATGCGTATAGCCTTAGCAAATCAATATGTAGACAAAGACCCATTTTTTCATTGGAAATCCAGTTGGCAAACTAAGGAACGAGAATTTTTAACTAGTGATGAATTAAATAAACTCGCTCATAAAGAATTTTCAATTTCACGCCTAGAACAGGTACGCGATATTTTTCTCTTTTGCTGCTTTACCGGCCTTGCGTATGCCGATGTAAATAAGCTAAGCCCTAATGATATCATTCCGGGAATTAATGGTCAACAATGGATAAAAACAAAACGGCAAAAAACCAATACTTTAAGCAGTATTCCGCTATTACCAACAGCGTTCGAAATTTTAGAAAAGTACAAACATCACTCTTGCAGAACGGAGCAGCAAAAATTACTTCCCGTACTTACCAATCAAAAGTCAAATGCATACTTAAAAGAAATAGCAGATGTTTGCGGAATCCATAAAAGTCTAACCACGCACTTAGCACGGCACACATTTGCCACAACAGTAACTTTATCACGTGGAGTGCCAATGGAAACAGTGAGTAAAATGCTGGGGCATACATCCCTAAAAACCACTCAGATTTACGCTAAAGTTTTGGACTCTAAAATAAGTTCAGACATGGAACTATTAAAACAACAAGGAACATTAATCAATCCTAAAGGCGAAAAAATCAATTAAGCCAGCTCCATATAAATTTGATTCAATTTGAACATCTTCTAAAATTTAGAAGATGTACCAAAATGCACCAAGTACTGCATCTAGAGGTAACCTACTACTGCACTAACCAGCGCACTAAGTAGTGAATCGTTATATAAAACATGTATAAACATTATAAAACATATATAAACATGCCATGGCAATTTAAATATAACTTTTTTATTTTCAGTCTGCTAATAATTTCAAACAAATGTCTCTCTTCAAAAATAACAGTGTTTTAAAGCCTCAGGATTGACGATCTAAGTCGCCTGAACAACTTGCTTATGAAAAGAAAAAAAGTTTCTCAAAACAGCCTTAAAATTCCGTTTTGAAAAATAAGTTTAGATACAATAAAATTTGTGTCAGTTTGGTTTGGTTTATATTTCAACCCAGATTATAACATCTATAATTCTGTAATATGTAATTAACCCCGGATATATATCCAGGGTTAAACAAGAAACATACTTCAAGAAACACTTAGTAAATCAGAGTCTGAATACTATGGGCAGGTATATCTAAAGTAACTTCAGATTTATTTTTATATAATGTATACTTGATCAGATCATTTGTTTTATTCATTACAACTGTAGCCATCGTTCCATTGTCATTTACAAAAGAGGTGCTTAACAAAACATTTCTACTTACAGCTGAACCTACACGCTTGGCTTTAGGCCTAATAAATTTCGAGAAATGCCCCAAATAATAGTACGAAGGGGTATAGATTAAATCTCCTGTTGTTGTATCTGCATGAATTGGTGCAAAGCAAAAATTACCCACGTGATTGGGACCTCCGTTTTGGTCTAATAGAATATTCCAATCTGTCCAAGCAACTGTCCCGTTGTTTAAATCGTTTATTATTTGCTCTCCATAACGTTCTCCATTAGGCCAATACTGATATTTTTCTGAATCAAACTTTTCAATGCAGCCTTCAGTAAACATTAGATTTTTATCTGGAAATGCTTCTTTAACCCGATTTACGTTCTCAAACAAAGGTGCTGCTCCCGTCCAGGTTTCATACCAATGAAAACCTGTTCCCCAAGCATATTTTGCGGCCTCCTTATCCTCAAAAATCACATTAGAACGATTTACCATTAAGTCCCTATTATGATCCCAAACCACAATATTTTTATTTCCCAATCCTTCCTTTTCTAAAGTAGGGCCCAGATAATCCTTTAAAAAATCTCTTTCCTCCTCTGCAGTGTAAATACACGACTCCCAAGTTTGAGTTGCCATCGGTTCATTTTGAATAGTTAGCCCCCATATAGGCATTCCTTCTGCCTCATATGCTTTTATAAATTTAGCATAGTAATTCGCCCAATTTTGACGAAACTCAGGCTTTAATTTTCCACCCCGTAACATCGACCCATTTGTTTTCATAAATGCTGGTGGACTCCACGGGCTAACATATAGGGTTAATGTTCCCCCAGCGGTTTTGGTAGCCCGCTTTATCATAGGAATACGGTATTCTTTATCATGGGCTATAGAAAAAGACTTTAGTTCGGCATCACCTTCTGTCACATAAGTATAACTCTCGGGGCTAAAGTCTGAGCTATGAATTGTAGTACGCAACAAGGTGTAGCCGATACCTTTTTCTTTATCATAATACGCATCTAACAATTCTTGTTGTTTAATCGAACTCAATCCATTAAACACTATTGCGCTAGCATCAGTAATAGCACCGCCAATACCCAAAATAGTTTGATAAGTTTTAGAAGTGTTTACAAAAACAGAAATTTCTGTCTCTAAAGGTTGAGAGGCATCCTCAAAATTAAGGGTTTGTGTTTCCGAAAGCCTTAAGTTTGAGTTTTCTGAAGTCGTATAAACTTTTATTTCTCCTTCTGCAAAATCTGAGCTCTGAGCACTTACTGATACGCAAATACCTAAGAACATCGTGATCAAAAAATAACTATAATTTTTCATAAATATTAAATTAAAACACCAGTGTGCCAATATCTCCTGCAGCAAGTTTAAGATGTATGTTAGCTTGATCGCTTTTAATTAGAATCTCCTTCTCTTTCTCAGAAGTATTCTGCAAAATTGTTACTATCTGACCATCTGGCGTTTTGTACGATACATTGGGTATTTCTTCAACTAAAGTTGAAGCTATTCTAACAGAACCTGGAGGAACAAACTTAGAGGCTTGCCCTATGATATAGTACGCGGGCTCTCTGGTTACTTTATCCCCATTGATAGTAACTGCTCCCAAACAACGATCACAGCCACCCCGATCTGTGTGGGGATTCTGATTTTGATCTGCGGCTAAATTCCATTCCAAGACAGTTTTACTCCAATTGCGTGGTGCTCCAATGATGAGATTTTCTATATGCCAAGTAAGCTCTTTTGAGAAATCTCCTGGCGCTCCAACCCATTGCTCTGTAAAGTACAGGTGCTTATCGGGATGCGCTTGGTGAACCTCGCTTAAAGCTTCTATTTCACCTCCATAAAGATGAAAAGCAGAACCGTCTATAAACTTTGCCGCTTCTGGGTCATTTAAAATATTAATAGGGTAATCAGGACGGTCTGCATTATGATCATAAATGATGATTTTAGTATCTATACCTTCATTCTTAAAAGCCGGACCTAAATGATTTTTTATCAAATCTGCTTGCTGTGGGGCTTTCATCAATAAACTCGGATTATTACCAGGATGTAAAGGTTCATTCTGAATAGTAATCGCGTCTATTTCAATTCCTTTCGCCATCATAGCTTGAATATATTTGATAAGATAGTTGGCGTACACTTGATAATATTCAGGCAATAAACTTCCGCCTCTAGTATCTTGATTATCCTTCATCCAAACCGGTGGTGACCAAGGTGACCCTAAAAATTTTATTTGAGGATTAATGGATAAAATTTCCTTCAATACAGGTAGCAAGTGCACTGTATCTTGAGCTAGTGAAAACTTTTCAAGATCCACATCAGTTTTACCTTTTGGAAGATCATTGTAAGAGAAAGGAGCAGAATCAAGGTCAGATGCTCCAATGCTTAATCGCAGATAACTAACTCCCAGACCTTCCTTAGAAAAAAGTTCATTTAATAATCCGCTTCGCGCTGATTTACTCATCTTATGAATTAGCATGGCGCTGCCTCCTGTTAGAGTGTAACCGAAACCATCCATAATTTGATATTGCACACTATCTGTAACCTTAATGACCTTATCAATCAGAGAAGTATCAATACTATGCGCGTTAATCTCTTGTTTCTCTAAAAGTGACTTTTTATCAAGAGAAGTCAAATACAGGATTGCTTCGTCTGAATTATTTGTTTCTTTTGTACAACTGAGTATTATAAAAAAACACGTCAATAGGTAGGGGAATAGATTAAGTCTCATTTAGGAAATTACTTAGTTTTACTGATTTTGATAGTCTTTAGATTAAAACCTCCACTATCTATTAAAATCTTGATTTTATTTTGTCCACGTTTAAGAGGTATTGACACTGGTCTTGTCCAATCCCAATTGTTTAAAGTATTTGCTATAGAAATTTGCTTTGTAATTTCTGTATTAACCAAAGCTGATAATTTACCCTTCTCATTTGATGAGTTAACATTAAATACAATTGTATACAAGTCTGGTTCCTTAACTTCTATAGTATATTGCATCCATTCTCCTTTTTCTAGATCGCCTACATATTCTAAACCGGCAGAGTCTAAAAAGATATCCACTCCATCATTACGGTACGTTCTACCCAAATTCCAACTTTGTCGATTACCGCCTGTAGAAATATGATAATTTGCAGAAACATTATCTTGATAAGCTACTCCTTCTGCTCCCAAATCGTAATCAACAGCTTCAATTAGCAATTCATTTTCTAACTCATTTGAGGCCATCGGGATTGCCTGTTGACTATTAGGTTGCCTTAGCATAGCATCCAAAACATCATAATGCACGATACAGTTCTCAATTTTTAAATTCTCTGTTAATTGCATCAAAGCTGCGTAAGCTTCTTCTTCTGAAGGTTTTTTGGCCTTTTTTGACCAATAATTCAACAAGTGTTGATAGCCCTCATTAATTTTAATTTCTAAGGGGTTATTATGTCCAAGTTTTTTTAAGGGCCACCAACACCAACCGATTCTATTTTGCTCCATTAATGTTATAGCATCTTTAAACCAAACATTAGAATTCTCTCCGGATTCCCCTAGCCATATAGGCACATTATATTGTTTACGATAGTCTAAAAACTGCTGAATAGAAGAGGTGTCGTTATAATTCCAATATTTATGAAAACTAAGAACCATGTTATCATCCCATGGTGGTAACATTCCACGATAATTATTACCCCATCCGTTGCCCTCAATAATTACTATATGATTAGTATCAATTTTGCGAACTGCTTGAGTAAGCCTAACCAATAATTCTCGTAATGGCTTATTATGAGTATCCTCTATACCATTTTGGTTTTTATTAGGTTCAAAGGTCCAATTGGGTTCATTAAGCAAATCATACGCGCCAATCCACACTTCATCTTTATATCGCTCAGCTAATTTCTCCCACACTGCTACGAGTTTATCCTGATTTGCTTTACTCTCCCATAGTGATGGCTTATCTGGATCTCTATCTGAAATATTCACATCATGACCTTGCCCTCCTGGTGCTGCGTGCATATCTAAAATCAAATACATTTTATTTGCCTTACACCAAGAAAGTAATGAATCTGTTAATTTGAATCCTTCTTCAAGCCAAGTGTTTTCCCCCAATTCAATTTCATCCTCAACCGGAAGTGTAAACAAATTGTAATGCAAGGGTAAACGTATGGAATTAAACCCCCATTTTTTTAAAGAATCTACATCACGCTTTTGTATATGGTTTTCACGCCAGGCGTCATAAAACTCTTCTGTTTTCTCTTTTCCTATTAGCTTTTGTACATGTTCTTTAAATATATACTGTTGCCCAGAAAAAGGAACTTTGAGCATATATCCTTCTTGTAGCATGTAGCCTCCCAAACCAATTCCCCGAAGAATTACAGGATCTCCTTTAGCATTAACAATTTGGGTTTGTTCTGCTTTCAAAAAGCCTTGACTAGTCCCTTCAACTTGAACTAGAAGTAATATTATTAAACAAACTTTTAAAATTTTAATACTCATACTTACTCCCAGATATATGTTCCTACTGCCCCAGCGTCTAAGGAAGTCGTGATCCACTTACCATTTTCCTTTATATTAAAAGGTAAATTAGTATCCCCATCATTTTCAACAATGAGAACTTTTTTGCCATCTGGAGTGCTAAAAGCTACATTCTGTAACGCTCCCTGAATAGAACTTGCTATACGAGTTGAACCCGCAGGCACAAACTTTGAGGCTTGAGCTACTATATAGTATCCCACATTTCTAGTAATTGAAGATCCATTAATAGTCAAGGCTCCTTTGCAAATAATACAGCCTCCCTCTGTATGGGGACCAAAAGTAGCATCGTTCGCAAGATTCCACTCCAGCGCATTTTTGCTCCAGTTTCTCATAGAGCCAATGATCACATTTTTTAAATGCCATTTCAAAGTGCCTGCAAATTCATCTGTGGATGAATTGTATTGCTCGGTGAAGTAAACATTTTTTTCAGGAAATGCATTATGTACAGTAGATAAAGCAGCGATATCCCCAGCATAGAGGTGAAAGGCAGAACCATCTACGTAAGCATTGGCTTCTGCGTCATTAAGAATTGAAATGGGATACTGAGGATTATCGCAATTGTGGTCATAGATGACAATTTTAGTGTCTATTCCTGCTTCTCTTAAAGCAGGACCTAAGTTATTTTTAATGAATTCAGTTTGCTCGCTGGCAGACATTTCCATACTTGGATTATTACCTCCGTGAAGAGGTTCATTTTGTGGAGTAAGCGCATCTATAGTAATTCCCTCAGCTTTCATAGCGTTTAAATATTTTACCCAATAAGCTGCATATACTTGATAGTATTCTTCTTTTAGTCTACCTCCAACAAAGCTATTATTATCTTTCATCCAAGTAGGAGCGGTCCAAGGAGAAGACATAATTTTAATATTTGGATTTATTTCTAAAACTTCTTTTAGCAAGTCTATAACTCCGCGGTCCTTTTCTAAGCTGAATTCTGACAAATCCAGATCTGTCTCACCCGACGGTAAATCATTATAAGTAAATGGTTCTGCATTTAAATCAGATGCTCCAACACTTATTCTCAAATAACTAATCCCTATATCACTTGCATCTTGACCAAATAGCTCTTGCAGTAAATTTTGTCTGTCAGCTGCAGATAATGAATTGATAACCTCAGCACTACCGCCGGTTAATGAAAAACCAAAACCATCAATGGTTTGATATGTTGTAGTTGCATCTACGCTAATAGTAGCATTACCATTAGGATTGCTGTTAAAACTAAGGATATCGTCTTGCTTCTTTAGCGTAACGCTTCGATCCCCTTTGGTTAACCAAAAATCCATATCGTTAGTTTCACTAGCTGGAGGACTAGGAGTTTCGGGCTGCTCTGGCTCTTCAGTGATTTCCTCTTCTGTTGAAGAAGAAGAGCACCCGAAGCCTATTACAGATAAAAGCATAAAAAAGCTCCATCGTATAAGATATATGCGTGTATTTTTCATATTCAATTTTTAGGTATAAAAAAATACACCACCGGCATAAGCCAGCAGTGTATATCTAAGGCTAATTCACACTACCTCTAAACTCTACGTTGGTGATTGAGATACCTGTAGACCCCATGTTTTCTCCACCACTTTTAATGACTAGATAAACAGTACCATCTTCGGAAAAATTCACCGTGTTACCTGATCCTACACAACCAACATTAGAAAGCTTTCCTTCAAAGGGGCCATTTGCACAACCATCCCAAGTACTAAGGCCCATTCTACGGCCCTCAGCAGAATAATCTTGATTTTGTACAGGGGGCGTTGATGAAACATATACTTCAAACCACGTGTTTGTGGCACCACTCCCAAATACTTTCATATCAACGGTATAGTCCTTATTTGCTTCAACTTCAATAGCCTGATAAATACCCTGCTGATTATAACCAGATCCAACAACGTTTGCACTTCCTTCGTTGAAGGTCCAGTAAGTTCCCGAATCGCTAATCTGCAATATGGTCCACTCATCGTGATCAGCTTGTGTTTGAAAGCTACCGCCCTTAATTAAATTACCTGCTACTGGATCTGAAGTGGCCACTATTACATCTTGTGATGTCTCATTTATAATTCCTCCACGGCCGTATGCTTGATGTGTTATTGAATAAGTACCAGCATCTGGCAAAAAGAGCTCTTCTGTAGCAGCTCCTTCATAAAACCCATCGCCGGTATTCCATAGAAATTTTAAAACATTCTCACGATTTGCGCTAAGCACAAAACGATTGGGTTCTCCGCTTACAGATTCAATGGTAAAAGAGGCGTCTACATTAGAATCACTCAAACCGTTACCATCAGTTACTTCTTCTGGTTGACAGGCCGAAAAGAATACCAACGCACCTAATAAAAAGTACAAAGGTGATTTTATAGTATTTAATCTCATAACTTTAAGATTTTCAATTAGTAATTAGGGTTTTGAACAATAAGTGTGTTTTCTAATTCATTTAATGGAATAGGTAGGATTTCATTTTTACCCGCTGTAAATCCACGATCTGACAATGCTGATGCGGCTCTTCCGGTGCGCACTAAGTCAAACCATCTATGCCCTTCTCCTGCTAATTCACGTCTGCGTTCTAACATGATATTATCCATACTCACTGGTACCGGTGCCAGACCAACACGTGCTCGAACGGCATCAAGCAATGCTTGCGCTCTTGCTCCACTTGCACCAAGAGCTTCAGCTTCTAAAAGATAGGTATCAGCTAATCGAATGATGTAGACATTCTGTCTATAGTTCAATTCAACATTTCCACCACCAGTAGACTTATCTGCATTGAGAGGCATAAACTTTTTCAGAAAATATCCTGTATCCTTATTACCTGGAGTGTATGTTGCTTCCCCTGCTGCTTCTAATGCTTTTAGATCAGCAATGGTTGCGTCAAATCTAGGGTCGCCATCTAAGACATCATATAGGCCTTGAGTTACCGTATTAAAACTCCAACCACCCGCATAGTCAGGTGCATTAGAACCTGCTGTGCGTGAATATCCTCTAGGACCAACCATTTGGTTGACTGTATTACCTTCATTTTGACCTCCGCCCCATACATTGTAGTCTACATTTGCAAGACTTGTGGCTGCCAGTTCAAGTATTGATTCTGAATTAAACGTATTGTTCAGGTTAAAGAGATCTTCAAAGTTTGCTACCAGCTGATAACCATATTTACTGGTTCCTCCGGGAGTACCATTAACTTCTGATAATTCTTGTGCTGCCAATTGATTTTTGCCTTGATAGAGATATACTTTTCCCAAAAGAGCCTGTACACTACCTTGAGTTAAACGGCCTGCCTCATTTTCTAAATCAGTAATACGTGCAGGTAAATCTTGAAATGCTTCGCTAAGGTCTGTTTCTATTTGCGCATAAACAGCCTCAGGAGCCGCCTGTTCTACATTATAAATTTCACTAGTCAGGATAGGCTCAGTGAACAAGGGCACATTTCTAAAAAGTCTTACAAGCTCAAAATAATAATAACCGCGTAAGGCTTTTGCTTCAGCTGTAAATCTTGCTCGAAGTGCATCATCCATAGGCACTTCTGGCAATTTTTGAAGCAAAATATTTGCTCTAAAAATCCCTTGAAAATAATCATTCCAGAAGCTTCCCGGAATCGTTGCAGGATCAATAGTATAATTTGAAAAAGATTGAATACCAACACCATCTGATGGTCCACCCCCACCTGCAAAATGATCGTCAGAACCTGCGTTCATCATTGTAATCATATTCTCAAAACTCTTAGACTGCTTACCCATAATATCATAGACAGCTACTAAGCCTGAATAAGCTTCATCTTCATTTGAATAATAATTATCTACTAAGGGCTGCCCTAAAGGATCTAGCTCGATATAATCTTTAGAACATGAAAGCACTGATGCGGTAATTAAAATTCCAACAGCAGGGTATAAAATTGTTTTTAGTTTCATAACTCTAGTTTTAAAATTGAATATTAAGGCCTACTAAACCAGTTCGTGCCTGTGGGTAAAATCCTCGGTCTATTCCAAAAATTCCACCACCAATTTCCGGGTCGAAGCCTGTGTATTTTGTAAATGTGAATAGATTCTCTCCCGTTAGATATACCCTAAGTCTTGTAAGACCTACATTATCAATAACATTTCTAGGCAGAGAATATCCCAGTTGAATTGTTTTGATGCGCAGGTAATCTCCATTCTCTAAATAAAAATCTGAGGGATTTGTGAAGTTATTGTTGTTATCATCATTGCTTAAGCGTGGAAAAGAATTTGATGTTCCTTCACCAGTCCATCGGTTTAAAGCTTCTGTTTGATAATTTGCATTACTAATATCAAGTCGTCTTAAGCCTTGAAAAATTTTATTACCTGCCGCTCCTTGAGAGAACACTAAAAGGTCAAAGTTTTTATAGTCAAGGTTTAGTGTTAAACCAAATGTATATTTTGGAATTGAACTTCCTAAAAATTTACGATCGTCTGCATTAATAGAGCCACTGTCATCAATATCCTCATATCTAAAATCTCCAGGTACTGCATTAGGTTGAATAACCACACCTTCTGAGTTTACATAAGAATCAATTTCTTCTTGATTTTGAAATATTCCTCGGGTTTGGAAACCGAAGAATGAATTATAAGGCTGCCCCACTGCGGTGCGCGTGATAGGATAAGTACTCGACTGAAAACCTGCTCCACCCGATAAGAAGTCAATACCATTACCTAAATAAACAACTTCATTTTGAAGGTATGAGAGGTTACCACGAAGCGATACATTTAGATCTCCAAAACTATCAGAATATCCCATTTCAATATCAAATCCCTTATTAACCATATCAGCTACGTTAGCAGCAGGACTCCCTGTTGCACCTACATAGCCAGGAAGACGTACATCCTGTAAAATTCCAACCGTTTTCTTGTTATAGAAGTCAACCGTCATGGTAAGAGTGTTAAAGAAACGAGCATCAAAACCAATATTACTTTGTCTAGTCTCTTCCCATTTTAAGTCAGGATTAGCTGGCGCATTTGGGCTATTCCCAATAACAACTGCTGATACATTTCCGAAGGTGTAATTACGACCCGCACCTATGGTAGAAAGGTATCTAAAGTCACCAATAGCATCACTACCTACAACACCATAACCTCCTCGCAGTTTGAATTGATTAACAAAATCATTCTCTTTCCAGAAATCCTCATTAACAGGATTCCAACCTAGAGAGAATGACGGGAAATAACCATATTTATTATTAGCCCCAAAACGAGATGAGCCATCACGACGTATGATCCCGGTAAAAATGTACTTCTCCTTGTAGTTATAGCTTAAACGAGAGAATAAAGAGGTAACTCTATGTTCTGTGCCTATATAGGCGCTTGCAATTATTTGATCATCTGGCACCTGTATAAACGCAGCATCTTCTCTACTATTTACTGGGATGTCATTATAGGTTACATTCTCCCCTTTTGTATCATTTTCAGAATAGGAGCCTTGACCTAACAAAATAGTAAAATCGTGATCACCCAACTGCTTTGTATAAGAAAGCGTGTTCTCAATATTCCATCCAAAACCTCTGTTTGAACCTCTAGATATATTATTCTGAGCGGTTATAGTTGAAGTATTCAAAAACGATACTGGCGTAAAGCTTTCATATCCATAGTATGCGAGTTTACCTCCTAGTGTACTTCTTAAATTGAGTCCTTCAATAGGCTCAAGGTTTACATAAATATTACCTACAAAATTATCAGCCCAATCATAATTTCCTAATCTTGTTTGTGTATAGGCTAATGGGTTAGTCATTTCTTGAATTACAAGATTTGAAATTCCGTATGGGTTTCCATTAGGGTCTCTAATGATCCCGTCATTGGTATATAGTCCTGAGTTAGCCACAGCAGGATCTGTAATAACCACAGGTGTTATTGGGTCAAGATTGATTGCAGAACTTAAGGGACCTCCAAATTCGCTGTTAGTATTACCAATCCCCGTACTTTTCTCATTAGAATATCCAACCGTTTCTCCTACAGTAATAAAATCATTGATATGATGAGTTGAATTTAATCTTATATTTTGTCTACGGTATCTTGAGATATCCTTAGCTACAATACCTTCTTGATCAAAATAGCCAAAAGACATGTAGAACGTGGACACATCATTTCCTCCACTTAAACTAAATTCATGATTTTCTTTTTTTGCACTATTGTTAAATATAACCTCTTGCCAGTCAGTCCCCTCACCAAGACTTTCAGGGTTAGGAAAAGGTAAAGCAAAATCTTGTGGCGCTCCAGAATAATCATTTGCATATTTTTCATTGAAAAGAGTTGCGTATTCAGTGGCATTAAGCAGGTCAAGCTTGCGAGCAGGACCAGACAATCCAGTAAAACCATTATAACTTACCGATAGTTTACCTAGTTTTCCTTTTTTAGTGGTTACCAAAACCACACCTGCTGCAGCTCTTGCTCCATAAATCGCTTGTGATGCTGCATCTTTAAGCACTTCTATAGACTCTATATCAGACTGATTTAGATAACCAATACCACCTGCATCCACGATAACCCCATCTACAACCCAAAGTGGCTCGTTGTTACCAAAACTTGTAATCCCACGCACGCGAATAGTTGATGATGATCCAGGCTGACCGGAGTTAGCGGCAATAGTAATCCCCGAAGTTCTACCTTGAAGTGATTGTTCAATACGGTTATTAGGTAGATTTTCAATCTCGCTTGCTTTTACACTTGAGATTGCGCCGGTAACCACACTCTTTTTTTGAGTTCCATAACCCACGACCACTACCTCATCTAGAGCTGCTGCATCCTCAGCCAAGGTTATTTTCAAATCTGTTTGTTGTCCTACTGATATTTCACGAGTCACAAAGCCTACATAAGAAATAACTAGAATATCATCAGGGCTAGCCTCGACACTAAAATTACCGTCAAAATCAGTTTGTGTACCTTGAGTACTTCCCTTTACCAAAATATTGGCACCAGGTAAAGGCATAGCATTTGCATCAAGAATAGTCCCAGTAATTGTATTTACTTGAGCACTCAAACCCGACACTGCTAACAAAAACATTACTAAAAAGTAGTTTTTAATTCTCATTCGATTAAATTTTTAAAAGTTGATTCTTGCAATCAAAAAGATTAACATTGTCATATTCTCAATAATATTGACAACGAAAACGTTTTCTTATTAAGATTGTATGGATCAAAATTAGGATGTAATAAACGTATGATTTAAAAAAGCACTACACTTGCGATACGTCACAATGTTAAACAACTACACCACAACTACTTCATTTTTTATTAACCACTGTATTTCAATACATTAAAAATGTAAAAAAGTATTAATTTTTTGAAAACACCATATTAATGCCTCAAGAACTACATAAATATCCTGATGCTTTCTTAAACTATATTATGTGCATGCTATTCTGCTGCACCTATAGCATTGCACAAGAGCAAACCAAATTGGATGGAGTTATACCCAAGATTACCCATTACGATCGAACAGATTTTGAAGGCGATGGACAATTTTGGACTATGACAGAAGACGATGATGGAATTCTTTACTTTGGAAATAATGATGGAGTTATAATCTATGATGGTGAACGATGGCAAAAACTAACCTTACCCAATCACTCTACTGTACGAAGCTTAGTAAAAGACAATAACAATGTCATTCACGTAGGTGGTTACAATGAAATAGGTGTTATAAAAAAAGATAAAAATGGAAACTACTTCTATGCCTCTCAAGTTGACGAATTACAATTAGAAACGGACAACTTAGAAAATTTTTGGCAAGCTCATAATTTTAAGGATGCTATTATATACAGAACATTCAGAGAATTAATAGTAGTTTCAGACAATACCACGACACATATAAAAGCCAATTCTAATTTTTTATATTCAGGGACTGTCAACGGTCACTTATATGTGCAGGATCAAGGTACTGGTATATTTGAATACGATCCTAGCTCTTCTAATTTACAACTACTATTTAAGGCTGATAATTTGTCTTCCTCTATCATAGCGTTCTTACCCACAAAAGTTAAAGAAGAACTAGTGATACTTACCAAGAACGGCGAACTCTATCTTGCCAATCGCGCGACGAAGAAAATAACCTTTATTAAAAGTCTATTTAAAAAAGAACAACAAGAACTAATTCTAACGGCAGTCTCTTTTAAAGATCATTATCTTTTAGGGACTTTATCAAGTAAAATTTTAAAAATCAATCAAAATTTTGAATTAGAAACTACTGACATTAGTTTTTCAAAACTTAACAATTCAACCATTCTTTCTATTTATCCACAAATAGATAAGGATCGTATTTGGGTTTTAATGAATAATGGTATTGATTTTGTCGAGTTCAATTCTCCTATATCTCAACTTTTCGACAGCTCTTCAATATCTGACATGCATATTTTTGAGGGTTATTTATACCTCGCCACAAATACTGGCGTATACTATAGCCTATTTGACATCGACACCTATTCAACAAACGATCTCAACTTCAAAAAAATCCCTGACTTAGAAGGTCAAGCTTGGTCAATTCAACAACTAAATGGTGAAATCTTAGTTGGTCATGATAAAGGACTTTTTCGCTTAACTAATTTTCGACCTAAACGTATTGGTACTATTCATGGCATATGGAAAGTACTAAAACTTAAGGGTTATGATAATACCTTCTTAGCAGCAACATATTCCGGTATTTACCCATTATCTTATAATGATTCTTGGATCATAGGTAATAAAATTAAAGGCTTTGAAGAATCTAGTAGGGACATTCTTCAAATTGATTCGTCTACAAACTTTTGGATCTGTCACGGATATAAAGGTGTTTATAAGCTTAAACTAAATCCAGAATTAACTAGGGTCTTTGCTGTTGAACATTATACTGACCAAAATGGTCTTCAATCCTCATTTAATGTTAATGTAACAGCCTTCGACAAGGATATTATTTTTACTACGAATACAGGAGTTTACACTTTTGACAATGAAAATACCCTGTTTACACCTCACGACTCACTGAATTCAATTTTGAACCCGAAACTTAACACGCGCAAATTGCTACAACATAGCGACAAAGTATGGTTTGTTCAAGATGATGAAGTAGGATATTTTAAGAAAAATGAAGAAAATAAATTACATAAAAACCTTTTCTTAGATTTAAAAGGTTATTTGAATAGAGGAATGGAAAGCATATTACCTCTTGATAATCATCACGTACTTATAGGTGCAACAAATGGTGTGTTTCTATTTGATTTATCAAAGAGAAACTTAAGTTCTGCAAAAACAATCCTTAGAAATGTAAGTTATAAAGAGAAAGGTCAAATTTCTAGTTCTATTGCATTAAAAAATACCGAGCAACTCCCTACAAATATTGAAATGCTTCGGTTTGAATTTGCTGCACCTCGTTTAACCCCATCATCTCAGAAAGAGTTTCAATATATGCTTGACGGCATAGACTCTAATTGGTCGTCTTGGTCGACCAATGCATTTAAAGAATACACGCATCCTGCTCCAGGGTCCTACACTTTTAAGGTTAGAAGTCGCAATTACCTTGGTCAAACTGCAGAAGAAGCCTCTCTGAGTTTTAGTATTCCTCAACCATGGTATAGCACCAGGTTGGCTTACCTTTTATATATACTCAGTTTTATAGTTGCCTTATTTATTACCAGGCGCCTAGTGAATAAAAAAATAGATCGAGAACGACAAAAAGAAAAACTTGCTGCGGCAAAGTCAAAAAAACTTCTCGAGTTAGAAATTGAACAGTTAAAGCTTGAAAAAGACAAAGCCCGTATAAAAAAACATAAGGAACAACTAGAACAAGACAATCTTACAAAAAGTAAAGAATTGGCAAATTACACTATGCTTTTAGTAAAAAAGAAAGAAATATTTACTGATACATTTAATGCTCTAAAAGATTTTAAAAATTCGCTTAAAACCCAAGCAGCACGTAAAAGACTTCAAGAAGTTTTGTTTAATCTGAATCAACATAGAATGGGTGAAGAGTATCTTAATGTCTTTGACGTACATTTTGAAAAAGTACACGAAAACTTTTTTAAAAAACTTAAAGAAATCGATCCCGGAATTTCAAAAAGAGAATTACGCTTATGCGCATTTGTAAAAATGAATCTTACAAACAAGGAAATTGCACCACTATTGAATATTTCCATTCGAGGAGTAGAAACAGCTCGATATCGCGTAAGAAAAAAACTAGATGTAAATGATGAAAACTTTAATAGCTTTTTAGAAAATCTTTCTAAATCGGCAGCCTAAACAATCACTATTTTAAATGCTTATCGAAAATTCTTCAAATTATGGCTAGCTAATGCATATATTACTCCGCTCTTTTTTACCTAAAGTTCTCAATCATTTTGGTGAATTTGTTATACATCAGTGAGTGAGAATTTATAGATTAGGCTTACCAGAAATCCAGAATCATCCCCGATTCAACAGACCCTCACGGCATACGTAGCCCGAAACAGCTTTGCCACTCAAGCAATGCTTCAGGAGGTCCCCTTATAGGTTTTATCAGAAATATAAGGGCATACCAGGCTAAATACTAATCAAAAATGTATTTAAAATCCCTAGCCACTGCAGTTTTAGACGGATATAATAAACGCATCGTGATGATTTGACAGCAAATACATATCGTCCTTAGCCTTTGACTTATATGATTTATAAGAAGAATTAACAATCGCTTTTTGTTGAATTGTAAGATTCCCCAGATTTGAAGATGGCTGAATCACTCTTAAGCATCGTCTAGCAGCCCATCGATAATGGAATACATCACCTGCAATGGAGTAAGAATTAATTCGTTTGCATCTCTATCTAATTTCATCACGGAAACCTAATGAATCTTTAGGCTTGGCACTAACGGCAATATATATCAAAACCACACTTGCCTATTTGAAAGTAGTAATGACTTCTATTTTCAATCGAATATAATTTAGAACTAAACTATTGATGTTTAACAATATCTCTAGCCAAATTATTACTTGAGTTAAGATTAGCTAAATTTTTAAAAGTTAAGAAAGTTTGATCATTCCCACTTATTGCTTTTTAAGATCTTCAATTAAAGATTGATATAGTTTAAAGCGCCAAAAGTCTTTAGCTTGCACATCCTCATCACTAAAAATCGTTTCTGTTTTGCTTACGATCTCTAGGAGCTGAAAAATCGTGGAAACTCTAATAGACAGTACCTTTATAATATCCGATTTATATTTTTTAAAATCTGAATCCCCTGCAAATTTTGCCCTTTTTATTAAATTCAACCTCAAATCATCTGGCTTCTTAGCATTCTTTATTAATTTAAAATCATCAATTGTCTCTGATATAAATTCTGCTATAGACACATTCAATTCTCCAATTTTATCCTTAACTGTTTTTGGCTTAGAGCTGTGCTTAAAAGACAGAATATTTGCTTTTCCTTCATCGGGCTTCAGGGTAATATCGGAGGTATTTAAACTAATTTTATATAATCCGCTAAATTTTACTGCCTCTCTTTTTATTTCATCGTTTGTAAGTTCTAACGCAAAAGAAATTTTACTTTTATCTAAGAATTGATACGTTTCTAAATTTCTAAAAACAACACTTATTTCTGATTCATTTAGATTTAGGCTATCAACCTTAAATTTTTCACCTTGGTTTTCTATTAGATTATGCATTTGTATTAAAGCTACAAACACACTAAATCCAATATTGTAATCCTTATAAACGGCAGAAGAAGTTATCGCTCTGGTATATAGTTTACCTTCCTCATCATAAACTAATCTAAAATTATATTCACGTGTATCGTCTTCTGTTTTTTTCTTTAGTTGATCAAGATTGTACTCAATAAGATCTTCGTAGTTGCTTTTTTTTAAAAAACTCAGATATTTATCAATATCAAAAAATCCATTTAAATAATCCTGCCTTACTGAATATGCTGTCTCAGCATATACCATATCGCTTCTTTCTCTTCTGATTAAATCTTTGTTAGTAACATTTGTGAACTCAAGAATAGCTTGACTATTCTCTGTAATTTTCTTGCACCTAACATTGCATAGCTGGGTATTTACCAAATCCAATTTCGTAACCCTTTCTTCCATAGTCAAAATGTTTTCTATCAGCGTAGTGGCTCCAGGAAGTTCTATAAATTGATTTTTAATTGCTTCAATATTAAAGACGTTAATTAAATCTGACTTATACTCGGATGTTTCTATCAGTTTGACTAAATCCTTAATAAAAATCCCCTGATCGTGATTTGGAAAGCTTTTAATCGAAATTCTTTTTAAAATAGACATAAATAGAAAATTTAAATGAATGACAGGAATAATTCCCCTATTCAGAATTAAATAAATTAGACAACAATTCTTATCAAGTAGGGGGAAGTAAAATTTATTTCGATAAGATAATCAGACAATTATACTAAATATTTTTTTTATCTATAAAAGTATATAATGTAAATACTCGCTCAATTGTATTACTTAAAACAACAAATTATTAAGAACGGATAGTGTTTTTATAGTCACAGGATTTAGAAACCAAAAATGTACAGCTATACGCAGATTAAGTGCTCCATTTTTTAAGTCAAAATATCGTTTCCCGCATCAGCATAGCATACCCTAGGCAAAGCCCACTCAAAGGGCATAATAGAGTACGAAGTTGAAATTATAAATATGCCTATTTAGAAATAGGCTTGTCTGGCCAAAAATCTTTTGGAGAGCATTGGAGTACTTGAGCAAGAGCATTAAGGTGATTAAGATTATATTTTGCTCTTCTGGTTGTAGATTCTACGTGAGAAATAAAGCTATCACTCATACCTAATTTCTGGGAAAGGGCTATTTGAGAAAGGTTTTTCTCTTTCCTTTTTTCTTTAACCCTTTCTATAATATAAGCTTCTATTTTACTAATCACTGTTCCTTCTTACGAAGTACAAGAAGTAAAATAATATATCACCCAACAAAGGTACCTGTACCATTATTAAGTAATTTTTATTATATTTGGTGAAATGCTAAAGAATCATAAGCATTTATAGCTATTGGGTTGCCAACAATCTATTAAGAATATACGGTTACTACGTACACATTTCAATTAATACGGGATTAATTATGTGCTCAAAAATTAAATCACGTTTCGAATTATTTAAAGAAGGTTGCCCTTACTCCTTCAAGGCCATCTATACCCAACACCATCAGCAGATCTATTGGATGGGACGGAGTTTGATCAAAGATGTCTTTGTGGTAGAAACCTTGGTACAGGACACTTTTCTCACCCTATGGGAAAAACGCGAAAGCATCGAGTCTCCCCAACATCTGGTCAATTTTCTATACACCGTCATTTCTAATGAATGCAAATGGTATTATGCACGGCCAAAAAATCAGTTTAATCGGGAGTGTTATGCTTTAGAAAAGATTAACAACTACCAAACTTTTATGCTGGGATATGATCCCACAGCGGTAGACACCCATAGAGAAGACCAACAACAGCAGCAGAGGGAGTATGAGCAGGTGGTTAAGGTGTTACCCCTTTTGGGTGGGCAACGCCAACGCCTTATCGAGCTTTGCTTGCAACACGGTTTTAAATACAAAACCATTTCCGAGCAGCTGGGCATCAGCATCAAAGAAACCAGTAATACACTCCAGCACACCATCGAAGAGATTAAAAACATCCTGCACCAAGGCTATGTACTCCAACCTCAGGAAACTAAGCCAATACAAAACGAAGTAGGCCAAATGACCGCACAGGAAGCCCGGGTATTAGAACTGCGTTGTGAGCAGCACTATTCATTTGCGCAGATCGCCAACGAACTCCAACTTTCTCAAAAGGAAGTACACCGCGCCTTTACCACAGCTTATAAGCTCTTACAGCAGCACGAACATTTACAATCCGCTTGATGATGAAAAATAAGACCTTAAGCCTTACCCGCAAGATCCAACTCAAGGTAGACCTGCCTACCTACGAAGAGCGTAAAGAAGCGATTGGTAAACTCTACCAATGGCAAAACCGCTGCTTTAAAGCGGCCAACATCATCGTTACCCATTTATACTGCCAGGAAATGATCAAGGAGTTCTTTTACCTGACCGAAGACATCCAGTACAAACTGGCCGATCAAAAGAAAGAGGATAACGGCATCCTTAACCGTTCGCGCATCAATACGACCTACCGGGTGATCGCAGACCGTTTTAAAGGGGAGATCCCGATGGAGATCTTGTCCAACCTCAATCGCAACCTCGAAAGCAGTTTCAACAAAAACAAACCCAAATACTGGAGGGGCGAACGCTCCCTCAAAAATTTCAGGAGGGACATTGGTTTTCCGTTTCCTGCGCGCTGTATGTGGGGCTTCAAGCACGACCCGGAGCGCAATGCTTTTTGCTTTCGCTTATTTCAAATTCCATTTTGCACCTATCTAGGCAGGGACTTCTCCGATAAGCGGGACCTTTTGCATCGGGCGGTAAACGGGGAGGTGCGCCTACGCACCTCAGAGATTAAGTTGACCGATACAAAGATCTTTTGGTTGGCGGTATTCGATATCGAACAAGAACAGCACACATTAAAACCGGAGGTGATTGCAGAAGCTTCCTTATCCCTAGAACATCCCATCAGCGTCAAAGTAGGCAGTAATCGTTTAAATATCGGGACCAAAGAAGAATTTTTGTACCGCCGCTTGGCCATCCAAGCCGCGCGGAAGCGTGCTTTAGCAGGAACAGCAAATTCCCGCGGCGGACACGGCCGCACCCGCAAGCTTAAGGCGGTAGAAAAATATAAGTACAAAGAAACCAAGTATGTTAATCAGCGCTTACACGTTTACAGTAGAAGACTCATTGACTTTTGTGTCAAACACCAAGCCGGTACCCTGATCTTAATAAATCAGGAAGCCAAGATCGAAGCAGCTCATAAAAATCAATTCGTCCTGAGAAACTGGAACTATTACGAACTCATTAAAAAAATAGAATACAAAGCCAAAAAAGCGGGTATTGAGCTAGTGATAGGGTGACAAAAAATCCATCCCCTGCCCCTTCCTTAAAAGGAAGGGAAAAAAAGCAAGCCTAAATTGAATGAAATTTAAAACAAATTCGAGGGTGCTTGTACACCCGCAATGTGAGGCCGCTGGCACTCACCAAATGCAGGAAGCATATACAACGGCGTGGTCATCCAGGTTTTGATGAATAGAATACAAAAAGAAAACCGATATACATACCATATTTTAAATGACCTTTAAGGTCAGAGGGTACTTGTATACCCGTAGGGTGAGGCTCATGCGCTCACTAAATATCCTAAGGATATGTACAATGGCGTGAGTTAGTTATCTATAACATTACTTTAAAATAGACCTATCAAAAAATATTGAATGAATATAATGGAGGGTGCTTGTACACCCCTAGGGTGAGTAATACAAAGCAATCACTAAATGTTTAAAATCTATACAATGGACGTGAGCGAACTATCCATTTAAAAGGTTGAATTATATGCTCAGAACAAACTTATTCATCTACCTAAATTTCCGCTCAACATACTTGGGTTGCTCTTCTTCCTTTTGGTTAAAAAGTCGATCCAATAGCGCTTTGGTCGGTTTGGTTTGTTCGGTTTCAATTCTTCGTAATATAGCTTCCACCCCATCCATTCGTTTATTAATTAATGATTCCAATCGTTGTTTTGAATCATCAAAAGGCTCAAATGGATTGATAGAATTCTGCTCAAAAAAGTCTAAAATAGCCTCTAAGGTTTCTGTATAATTGGCATCATTTGCTATGGCGTACTTTTTAAAACGCTCAACTGTCTCGGTGTGAAAATTTATTCGGGAAAATCGTTTACTCATAACTAGATTTTTAAGGATTAGGATAATCAATCGCCCTGTTTATAAGGGTTTAGGAGCGTTTCACGGAAAATTACCACAAAGCAGTTGTTTTCAATACTTTACGAGATTCACACAACTCACTTAAAAACAGTTATTTATAAATAAAAATGAGCTATATAACCTCGCGCAGCGGGTTATCCTCTTGCTTCTCATTTTTGTCCGCTTCGCTACTCAAAATGATAACTTTTACACCCTAAGTTATCAATTAAAATCCGCATTAATTTTGATGTCAAATGCTTTCAAATTTTATGGAGGATAAAAACCATTTACTTGGTATATCTGGAGCGTTTTTCTTGAAGTTTGATAGAAAAACAGAAGCTCCACATCAGATAGATTTCAATATCCGCTCAAACGAAAAATAGCTGCTTCTAAGCATCCATTTACTTTCCATAGAGCCATCGCGTTTCCTTTTCGATTACCTCCATTTAAAATTTAGTATTGAGGAAAGCTTTTATAAAAAGAGCGACAACGGAGCCTGATTATGCAAAGCGTCTCAAACTAAATTTTTGTTCTTTCAAGAAAAGGAAATGAGCGTTTGAAAAAAGTGTGTTGGTAGTATTTTGAGTTTGACTCAGCCTCTTTTTGAGCAATCATTTTAAAGTGCACTTGAATCAAGCGAACGTAATCCCTTTTTCCGGGATTGGGTTCAAGATTTTGAATGAACCTCTTTTACCGTAATGAAGCTTTTTTGCGGAATGGAGGGAAATGGGGTGAATTCATCTTACTAGAAATTATCATTTTAAGATTTTTTACATTTAAATAAACAGCTAGTAATACAGTCCTAATCTTTAAAATTTTAATCTCAAATTGTGCTCACTTTAAATTTCGGACTATCAAATCCTCACTTAATAGAATAAATTCGAGATAGAATCATAAAAAATAAAGTTCAAGTCGAAAAAGAGCACTTGTAATTTTACAGAAAGTATAGTTGTAGTTTTCAAAACAGGAAAATTGAAACTTGCAGATTAGAAGTAATTGATTATAATATTGGGTATTGACTTGCGGTATACTATTTTGAAAGATATGGAATGAAGTGTGTCAAACAAATTATTCTTTATTTTTCAGATTTTGCGTTGCTCTATCATATGCCCAATTCACAATTTCTCCTGAGAGAATCAAACTGATTGCTTTATCAATAATAGGAAGAGGTACAACAAACCATTCTCTGGGTGTTATCCTTCGCCCTTTTGCATCGTGAATATCTACATTTAAACAAACTTCCGAAAAAAAACGATGAACTAAATGTTCAAACTTTTGAGCATTTAGGTTATAGGTTTTATAGGATGATACAATATCAACGTCTGCTAAAAGATATGTAGGCTCTTTAGAAGCATTTTTTATTCGGTGATTTACTGGGGTTGTAGAATACCCTATTTTGTATAGGTCTTTTTTATTGGCTATTTCAGGATGAGAAGATTTTGATTTTAAAATATAAATCCAACCTGTTTCCTGATCTTCTTCATTAACCGAATTGGCATTATTGAATAGTTCAGATTCATCTGTGTCAGAACTATGAGTAACAACTTGACCATTATTATAAAGCTGCTTTGCTAGCGACCTGTAAAGCATATTACTTTTTGTGCTATTCTCAAAAATTATTCGGGTTCTACCATCTTTGCGGATTCTTTTTCCCGAAGGAAGTGTTTTGTCAAATGTTTCAATATTTGCTTTCTCCAACAATAACAAAACACCGTCTAAAATATAGTATGCACCTTCTTGAAGGTTGTCTTCTTTGAACTGTACAAGTTGTCTTTTTCCCTGCCTTAAGTCTTGATGTACTTTTTTAAATAAAGGCTCGTAGGGTTTAAACTCTTCCTTCTTTATTGGTTTTCTTCGAGCTACATAATCTGCCTCTGTTCTTTGGCTAGTAACATTCTTAAGTTTAAAAATGTCTAAGGTTTCATCTGTTTCTAAAATACCTAAATCATCATCATTTAAAATATCATCAACCGATTTTATTTCTTCTCTGCTGTTTAATAAATTATATGTGTCATATTCTCTAAGGATTTCATTTTTTTTAGAATCCTCTCTTAAAGCCTTTAATCTTGACAAGAGTTTAAATTCGGTTACATTAGTAGCTTGAGGTTCACGGTTATTCTTTTCAAAAAAAGACGTGATTTCTTGAAATGATTCAATTAAGCGTTCATCTTCTGTTTTTACATTAGAGTTCTTAGGCTTGGAATCTAAAATTCCAAACTCATCATCATTAAAAATATCCTCAATGCTTAGCTTTTTCTTACTCATTTTGAGCTGCTGCCTTTTTTCTTTTTAATTCTTTTAAAAACAGTATCGCTTCTGCAAGCCGTCTTACTTGTGGATCTATAGCTTGAATACTAGGTTGCTCACCTGTGCGTTCGATCCAGCTTTTAATTTTAGGCCATAATAGTATAGCCTCCTCTTCAGTCATTTGAATTCGGGTAGCATCTATAGTTTCTTGAATAGCTTTAAAAACCGAAGCTGTAACCGATTTAGAAAGGATCTCAAAGGCTTTCTGAAATGGATTTATTGTATCTATCAAATCAATATGAATGTCTTCAATATTTACAAAGCTGTCTGCCATCCGAATAAAGCGTTTATCTCCAACTTCTTCAATAGTGCCGTTTTTAATAACTGAATCTACTACAATATGTTGCCGTACCTCTTCAACTTGTTCATCTGTTAAATCTGGATAGGTTTCTTTAATGATTTTAGGAATTAGCACCTTATTTATAACCTCTGGATCTACATTACCAGGCATTGCCTTTATCATTTGATCATCCTGCATAACCTTTGCCTTTAGGTCGTTTATGTCTGATTCAATGATATCTTTAGTGCGTTGTGAACTTGGAGTTTTAAATCCATTTATTCTTATTGTTTTGTCGTCATCCTCAGATTCATCCTCATCTTCTTCAGGGAATTTTGATTTAAATTTGAAATTTGGTGCTAATACCTGCTCCATTAATAGGGATGCAGTAATAGCTTTTAGCATATTGTTAACTGCAACTTTCACTTCCCCATCACCTGCATCAGGCTGTGCTATTAAATTTGTAAATTGTGCGTGTGATTTGTTTTCGCTGTCTCGTGTTGCTCTACCTATAATTTGTATAATCTCGGTTAATGAGCCTCTATAACCCACGGTAAGGGCATGCTCGCAATACGGCCAATCAAAACCTTCTTTGGCCATCCCTAAAGCAATAATGATATCTATATCATCAACAGATTTGATTTGTCTTAGGTAATTCTGGATTTTGTCCCTGTCCTTTTGATTGTCGTGAACAAGATCTGCCACCTTTAATAATTTTCCAGATTTTTTACTTTTCACATAAAGAACTCCCGTTTCCGAATCTTGATATTCCAGTTCTCCTAAGCTGTCAATAATATGATTTACTTCTTCGTATTTTTGCTTAGTTGATTCACCTGAATTTACAGATGGGATATGAACTATAGTCTTTTTATTTTCATCAAGTATTTCATCTATTGCAGATGTATAACGACCTTGATAAAAATGATAGCCAATACCTAAGGATTTTAGGTATTCATAACCATTAAGCTGTTCATAATAATCATATTTGACTTTTATAAACTTACGTTCATCTTCGGGTAATAGGACGGGAACACTATCTCCTCTAAAATAGGATCCAGTCATAGCTATAACGTGTGCAGTAGATTTTTCTAGTATTGCTCTTAAAACCTCTCCTAGGCGGTTATCGGCATCTGCTGAAACGTGATGAAATTCATCAATTGCTATTACAGTTTCATTTAAAGCCTTTTCATCAATACCATCAAAAGCAAAACGAAATGTAGCATGGGTACAGATAAGAATCTGTTCTTCACTTTCTAAAAACTGCGCAAAAGCTTTTACCTTATTTTTTTCACCTCCGGGTGTACAAAGGTTGTATTTGGGGTTAGGAATCCAATCAGCAAAAAAACCGTATTTCTTTAATTCTGTTTTTGCAAATGAGCTGCCTATAGATCGTTCAGGAACTGCAACGATGACTTTTTTTAGATCTTGATTGATTAATTTATCCAAGCCAATAAACATTAAAGCCCTTGACTTACCAGAAGCGGGTGGGGCTTTTATAAGCAAATGCTGCGCAGAGCGGGCGTCAAAAGCTCTTTGCTGCATTTCTCGCATCCCTAATTCATTGGTCTTTTTGCTTTTACCCGTTTGACCGTAAGTAACGTGGACTAAATCTGGCATTTTATTTTTTATTTTTCTGCATTTAAAAATAACAAATATTAAATAAACCCTTTGTTCATAGGGGTTTGCATATTTTATTTTTAAAGTTATTTTTAATTTATTTTTTTTTAGGTAGGCTATAAGTTCTATTTTTTCTTCCTCCTGATGTCAGTAGTTTTTCGTTCTTAGCTAATCTGTAAACGGCTTTCTGTATATCATCTTCAGGAACTTCTGACAACCTTGCTTTTATTTCGGCCAATTTACTTTCTCCATTATATTTTATATCTTCAACAATTAGTGCTTCTAGTTTATAAGGCTCAATAGTTTTTAGAGATGGTAAAATATCTAGTTTGGCTTGAGCAAAAAGATCTGGGTTTAATAAATATTCCGTGCCTTTTTTTATTCCTTGGGTAATAATTATATTATGATCGAGTAATCCAGAAATCCAAGTTCTCATTTTATCCTCTTGATTCAATTGCAGTTTATTTGCTAATTGAGTAGTTAAAATCTTTTTTTCTGTTGCTATTATGCCTAAGGCTATATACTCTTTTTGCGATAAATTAAAATGCTTATCGATATAATCTAATATTGATACAGCTTCAGGATTTATGGTTCCAGAATATATAGTGACAGCAACTTTTGAGAAATCATTTTCTATTTCGGGCAAAGGTTTTGCATCTCGGGCTAATTTTTCAAAAACTAGATCATAACCAGAACCTTCACCTTCCATCAATTTTAAATCAGAAAGTATTTTTATTAAATGAGGATTTCTTCTGTGTCGTTCGTGTAAAATATTTTGGTTAGTAATACCTAAAGGCAAGCCTCCAGGATTTGTTATCACAAGTCTATCTGTATATACTTGGATAAAAATATCTCCAGAGATTGTCAGCTTCTTATGTGCAATTGCATTAATAAGAAGTTCTCTTATTACTTCCTTCGGGTATTGCCTAATGTTTTTTCTGAATAAACCATCTGGTAATTCAGTGCTATAAGTTAATTCAACAGCTTCTTTTTCTATCTCTAATAGTAATTCTTTTGGGTTGTGTTGGTGGAAATGCCAATCTACTTTCCTAATTTTCTCTTCTCTATCATTATATACAATGTATTGCACTGTAATTGGATAACTCAAACGAGCTCTTTGGGCAGGATTACCCAACCATAGTACTCCCATATTTGTTAAATATCCTTCAGGACTCACTAACTGATAGAATTCTAAAATTTCGAAAGGTTCTTTTTGCTTTATAAAATCAGAAACTTTATCTGAATTTTGAATACCTGAAAGAAATGCTGTTACTTGTTTGGGATCTGCTTGATCGAGAGTAATTTTTTGTACAACTATAATCTCCCATTGATAGGCTGTTTTTTCAGATGCTAAGTGCGTTAACTCGTCACTACTGACAGGGAAGCAATTGTCTGAAATACGAATAAATACTTTACCGGTAGAAGTTGTTGCTATAGTTCTAGTAGATGGTAAAATACGAATGCTAAAATATTCGCTACCATTTTTGTGTTTAATAATATCTTGGTTAACAATACCAACCCCATCAGTTAAGTCTCTTAGCTGTTTGATAACTTTATTAGCGGCTTCCTGATCTATTTTTTGTTTACTAGGGGGTTCACTTTCTTTATCTTCTATACCAATAATAATTTCTCCACCTTGAGCATTTGCAAAACAAACACAAGTTTCAGCTAATGATTTAAGATCTGCTTGCTTGCCAAAAACCTTGCGTAAACTTTTGTAGTCTTTATTTTTATCTTCTACCATTATGCTTTTTTACTTTTTCGTTTCTTCTTTGGTTTTTCCAACAAGGTATTTTTATTAATCATCTTCTCATACTCCTTAAACAAGTATTCTAAACGCTCAGTATCATTTTCAAACGGCTTTAATCGATAACAACGCTCGATAGCTAAATCTAATTGATGGTGTGCTTCTCTTAAACCTTTAGGCATTTTATCTGGGTCATATAATTGTGCTAATGTCTTACCAGAATATTTTTCACGTTCTTCTAAAACTGCAAATACGTGTAAATTGATTTGTTCTTTTTGTTTAAGGGATATATTTGGGAAGGGAAAAGTATGATAAGAAAAAAAAGAAGAATATCTGTAATCAGATTTCAACCTACCCGCTGTTACCTTAACCCAGGCCATATGCATTTTGGAATTTATTACACCAAAAATATATGGTTCCGCATCAAAAATTACCTGAGCTGAATCTGCAATTACTGTATCTAAATCCATAAAACCTATGGGAATATATTCACGTCTAATTGAAGAAACCCTTGGAATTAATAATTGTGATATATTTGGTTCATTCGCAAATTCAAATCTATGTGGAGAATTTGCCTTATTCCGAGCATTGTTGCCACCTGCTAATCTAACTGTTCTTACTTTTTCAATTCTATTCTTAATTTGATTAATTTTTACAGCCTCATTTAAATCCTCATCATTAATCCATAAACACCATCTTTGATTTCCCCTTATAAATTCACTTGATCCAATAAATTTTCTAATGAATATTTCCGAATTTGGAGCTTCAAATAACAGTTGCTCTTTTTCATTGTGATCTAAAATCAAATTCCCTCCATCCAAAGGTTTATTTCCTGATGTCATTTTGGGTAGTTGCGAAATAGGTTTTGTACTCTTAAATACGATGATATTTTTACCATCAACTAAATAAGCATTGATATTTTGAGCTAATTTCTTTATTTCATTCGAGAAAAGATATTTAGGTTTATTTGATACCTTTCTTATTCCTATAATAGAACATATAACTCCAGCATTACCTTTTGCGTTATTAGTCCATTTGAAATCTTTATGGGCAAAAAATATTTCTAGACCTTTATTAAAAATTAATGGCCAAATCATTTCTACTTGCGTTCCTTGATTAACCGAATTGGTAGAAACAAAAGCGTATTTTTGATTGGTATCTATAAATAGAGCTGCTTTGTAAAACCAACAAGAAATATAATCTTGTTTTTTATAGTTGGAACCTCCTTTAAATACAAATGCCATATCATTTTTTTGTTCAGTATCTTGCATACTTGAACCCAAATAAGGTGGATTTCCTAAAATATAAATTTCATCATCTTTCTTTTTAGGACAGGTATCTTCCCAATTTAAACGTGTGGCATTCCCTTGTGTAATATTACCAGCTTCTTTTAAAGGTAGAATAGGTTTAGCTCTACCAAAATCGTGAAGCTCATCTACAAACTCTTTATTCATTTGGTGCTCCGCAAGCCATAATGATAAAATTGCCATTTCGTGGGCAAAATCATCTAACTCAATACCGTAAAACTGAGAGAGTTTGATTTCTGTAAACCAAAGTTGCGTTTGTTTACCGTTAAAATTCATTTTAGACTGTGGAGCGTCTGAAATGATTTGATGACCATCTTTGGTAAAGTAAATTCTAGATTGGCTGGGATTGTAAGAATCTGGCTCGGCAATACCCGTTATTTCTTTAATTATTTCTATCTCCAGACGGCGTAATTCTTTATAAGCAATAATTAGAAAGTTTCCACTACCACAAGCAGGATCAAAAATTTTAATCTTCGATATTCTAAAAATTAATTCACGTAGCTTTCTGTCATTACCTCGATGCTTTTCTAATTCTTCATAAAGCTCATTTAAAAATAAAGGCTCAATAACCTTCATAATGTTTGGTACTGAGGTGTAATGCATACCCAAACCACTACGATAAGCAGGATTTACAACTGCCTGTATCATCGATCCAAAAATATCTGGATTGATCTCACTCCAGTCCAAATCACCGCATTCTAAAATTATTTTACGGGCTTCCTTTGTAAACATTGGAGAAACAATAGTATCTCTAAATAGACCACCGTTTACATAAGGGAACTCTTCAAAGTGTGCTGCTTCTTGAGAGTTGTTTTCGGTATTTAAAATCTTAAATAGTTTATCTAAAAACCAATTGACATCAGAGCCATCTTCTTTAGTGTGTTGAGCAAGTGTATCTGTGAACATTCCCTCAACAGGAAAAATGCCCGTGTCTTCCGCAAAAAAACAAAAAAGTAAACGTGATAAGAAAATGTTTAAGTTATGACCACCATCATTATAAATGTTAGCGTTTTCTGTTACCAGAATATCATAGAGCTTAGCCATTTTATAGGAAGCCTTTCTATCAGCATAATTCTCATTTTTTTGAGAATACTTTTCTTGTCCTGCCCAGGGTAAAAAGAAACCAAAGTGCTTGTAAATTTCAAGAATGGTAGTGTCCAGAGTTTGACCGGTACGAATATCCTTTGCTAATAGCGTTTTATAGTCTGTTACAATTACAAAGCGAGGATTGTGCTTTAAGGAATCAGGGTCTTTAGTTAATTCATCAATTGTATTTAATAGTGAACCAGAAGCCACTTCTTTAAAAAGCATTTTACTTTTATAAAGTACCTCGCCTTTAACTTTAGATAAATTGAAATCACCCTTTTTTAAACGAGTAATTGATGTTTTAGAAATCCCGTAGGCTTTTAATAAATCAAAAATAAATTCTTCTTTCTCAAAGTTTTCAACTAGAGCCGTTACGTTTTTTTCTATTTGAGATGCGTTCATATAAGTAAACTGGAAATACGTTTATTAATGAGAGTAATATAATTTTAATTTATCTGAAACAGAAACTATGAAACTTATAATAGTTTTTAATATTTCAAAATAAAGCCAATTATTGAAATATAATTATAGTAAGTTTAAAAGTTAAAAATGTTAAACTTTTAAATCAGGTGTACGATTCGGTGAGTCATTAAAAATTGGCAATTCTTAGGCCCTGAAAATACTGGTGCTCACAGATTAGTTCGAGTCCCGTCCAGACCGCATAAAGCGCTTCATTTGAAGCGCTTTTTTTTATTTACACCTATTTCAGATAATTTAATCCTATTTGAATTCTGCTACTTCAGAATATTGACCGGGTTTTTCTGCTCGTCAATTGCAACAAATGTGAACTCGCCTTGAATGGCTTTTTCACGATGTTCAGAATACATTTGTTCTACGTAGATCGAGACGCCTACTTTTAGACTTTTGGTTCCTAAATGAATGATCTGACCTACAAGCTCAATGATAGTCCCTGCAGGAATAGGCTTATTAAAGTCGATTTTATCACTACTTACAGTTACCACAGTTTGCCGTGTAAATCGGGTAGCCGTAATAAAGGCCACCTCATCCATCAGCTGCATCGCAGTG
This sequence comes from Leeuwenhoekiella sp. ZYFB001, assembly GCF_011784865.1. Classification (NCBI taxonomy): domain Bacteria; kingdom Pseudomonadati; phylum Bacteroidota; class Flavobacteriia; order Flavobacteriales; family Flavobacteriaceae; genus Leeuwenhoekiella; species Leeuwenhoekiella sp. ZYFB001. Next base: position 3,895,845 of record NZ_CP050460.1, on the reverse strand, counting down.
CCTCCAAAAAGCGTATCGTAATGGTTTGTAGTATTCGGAAAAACCGCTTTAAATATTCGGGATTCGGCTTTTGCTATGCGTTGCTCTAAAGTCATTGGTATTATAGGATTGTAAGTTTATAGCTTAACTGATTGCATCAAAAAATATTGTGACTTAAGAATGCTGAATATGCAATACGAATGCTAGCTTCTTTAAAAAAAAGAGAATTAATTTTATTTAAATCTTTTAGGCTCCGGAAGCGGAACGTATTCTTCTGAATCTCCTGGTATTTTAGGGAATGCTTCTAAATTTTGTTCTTTCCAGTTGGTTTTCGCTTGCTCTAACACGGCTTTATCTGAGCTCACAAAATTCCAAAACATAAAGCGTTCTTCTTCAAAGGGCGTACCTCCAAACAAATACAAGGTCGTTGCTTGAGTAGTCTCAAAAGCACATAAAGAAGCCTTTTTCGCCACGAGCAATTGTTTGGTTCCATAGGTATTTCCTTCAATACGCACTTCCCCTGACAATACATACATCGCGACTTCGCCAAAAAGCCGATCGCCAATAGCTATTCGCGCGGCATCTTCGGTTTGTATTTCGATAAAAAACAACGGACTATGCACCGGCACGGGTGCTTCCTTATCCTTGATTTTTCCAGCAATTAATTTGTAGTGTATTCCGTTTTCTTCCCAAGCAGGTAAGGCTTCTTTTTCAATATGAAAAAAGGATGGCGCTCCCTGCTCCAGAGCTTTGGGTAAGCCTACCCAAAGCTGAAAACCGTGCAAAAACTTTGATTCGTCTCTTAAATATTCCGGGGTACGTTCAGAATGCACCACTCCTTTTCCGGCGGTCATCCAGTTTACCGCGCCCGGTTTAATCTCCACAGCATTTCCTAAACTGTCGCGATGAAAAATACTTCCTTCAAATAAATACGTTAATGTGGAAAGCCCAATGTGTGGATGCGGTGGAACATCAAGATTTTGATACTCTTTTAAACACGCAGGCCCCATATGATCTATAAATAAAAACGGACCTACCGCACGCTTTTTTCTAAACGGAAGCAAACGCCCCACCATAAAATTCCCGATATCGGCCGCTTTCTCTTCGATGACCAGCCCAACGTTAGATTGCATTTTTTCTTTATTTAATTTAAATACTACTGAAGTATTAAAACTAAACAAGAATGGATTAAAACCCTAACAGCATTCCGCTTAAATCGATGGGTGCTTTTAAAATTATATGATTCCCTGTCGCGTAAGTTTTGCGATAAGATGGGTTGAGTTTTTTACATCAAACTGTACAAAAAGTTTACTCACGCGCTTGTCAAGCGAACTCTCGCTATTTGGCTTTACGCCGGCTTTAATGAGGCGATCACGTATTTCACGCTTACTAAAACCTTCGGCCATATCTTTGATCACAAGAAGATCTAGTTCTTCTAATTCTACCACATTATGCTGCGTATTCCAGTCGATCTGAGGAGAAATAAAAATCTCATCATTACAAACCGCATAAACCGCTTCTACCAGTTCGTTAAGACTTTTTCTCCCTTTGCAGACATAACCATTGATCTGATCTTCTTCAACCAATTTTTTTATTCTCACCGGATTATCCTCAACCGAATTCACAATGATCTTAAGGTTAGGGTCAACCTTTCTCACAGCCTTTATAAGTTCGTACCCAGAAGTTAGTTTACGAGGCAGCGTACCGGGTTTAAATGACAGATCTGTAATCAAAAGTTCTATAGGCGCGCCTTCGTTTAAAGCCACTTGCACCCTGCTAAATGCAGTATCGCAATACAATGCCTCTTGAATTTCACTAATGGCCATACGCTCTTTAAGGGTATCTACAATACTCTTATTATCTCCTTGAAAATCTTCGGCAATCAGTATTTTTTTAAACATCAACAGCGGCTTTTAAAACGGAATTTTTATGTGGGAAGTAAACCCAGATTGTTCTTCGGTCTCAAAACTAATGCTTCCTCCTATGGCTTCAATACGCTTTTCCGTAATGCGCAACCCGTTTTTAAGCTGAAGCGCTTCGTGGCTTGCTCCTTTACCGTTATCTGAATACATGATTTTTAGATGTTTGGAGTGCATTTCAAACTTTAATGTCACGCGTTTTGCCGCACTATGCTTGCGCATATTCAACATCAACTCCCGTAAGATCTTGTATAACGTGATCTTATTTACCGGTCGCACCAAGTCCCAGTCTATCTTGTGAAAACCTAAAAGCAGCAAGTTAGTGTCCTGCGGAACTTGAGACCGAAGCATCAGCGACAAAGCGTCTTTAAAACCTGCGCCCGTATCAATATCATTGAGGCTTCGGGAAAAATCCCGACTTTGATTGTAGAGCTTTTCGAGCTGATCTAAAATGGCATCTATATTTTCTTGCCGCTGCAGCAAAAGCATTGCAGTATTGAGTCCAGATCCAAAATCGTCGTGCAGTCTTCTGGAAATAGCGGCTTCCGTATCATAAATGGCGCTAAGCCTTTCTATATTATGCTGAATTCTGAGTTGGCGCGCTTTGTAGCGCTGTACGTAATAAATCAATAAAATCAGTAGTATCGCAACTACTAAGGCCGCGATGATCCAAAGTTTAGTAAACCGTTCTTGAGCGAGTTCTAATTCTCTGAGATTTTTTTCATTCTCTAAGCGTAAAATAGACTGTTCTTTTAATTCATCGTCATATTTATACTTGGCAAATTGCGTTTTTACTTTAAGCTCGCTCTCATACAAACTGTCTCGTAGTTTGATATAGCGTTCCTTAAGTGCGGCATTTTGAGGCTCTAATTGCATTTTGAACACTAAAACCTCGAGTTCGCCTCCTGATGAATTAATCTCTTTAGCCTGAATTTTAGCACTATCTAAATATGCCCGTGCGAGCTCAGGTTGAGGCTTGAGATAAAACTCGCTTAAATGCAGGTAGCTAGAAATGATCCCGCGCTTATCATCTTGAGATTTTCGAATTTCTAGCGGTTTTAGAAAATCCTGTGGTTTTACAAAAACTCCTGAAGACCATCTGGCATAAGTGAGATTGTCCAGAACTCTGGCTTGAGTGGTTTCTGAATTTGCAAGCGTATCTAGCACAAGAGGTTCTAGAATTGCAATCGCTTTTTGATACTTTTCTAAATCAATATAAACGGTAGCGTAGTTATTTTTATAAACAGAAAGATTGGCTTTAGGCGCCTCTTTTGTGATGTTTGCGTAAAATGCCAAAGCTTCCTCATAGTTATGCAAATGTCTGTGACTTTGAGCTATTCTATCCATCGCAGACCAATACGTCACAGAATCAGTTTCTTTTTTTATGTACTTTAAAGCTTCGGTCAGGGTTTCTTTACTGCCAAAATAATCACGTTTCTTATATTGTATACCCCCCATATTCAAGAGTGCAGTTCCTGTTCCACTACTGTCTTCCGCCTGTTGATAATAGGTTTTTGACCGGTTATAGCGTTTAAAAGCGCTATCTGATTGATGTTTTACTAACTCAAAGTAATATCCTAAAAGGTAATGCTGCATCCCCATTTCTTTGGGCGCAGTATTAACAGCCGCATTTTTTTGCATTACAGCATCATAATACACCAAGCTATCATACTGTCCCAATGTATAATGCAACCAGTTTTTGTTATAGAGAATTTTAGTATAAAGTGGGTGCTTAGGTTGTTCTCGAACACCTTCAAATGCTCGATTGGCAAATTCCAAACGCTCTTGCATGCTGTATTGCGCTTCCCGGGCTTCATTGTTATAAAAAGCAATGGAGTCTTTGTTTTTAGAAGTAGGATCTAAATGCTCATTAGATTGGGTACAGGCACAAATCCAAATCAGGGGCAAACAAAGTAAAAGTCTAAACAAAGGGGCTAATTTTAGTCTAAAGCTACTAAAAAGGAATCACCCCGCTATAATAATCAAGCACTCTTGATGTCAAAAGATAAGCATATCTGGCGTTTGTTAAGTTTATACGGGCGTTGTCAAGATTGTTTTTACTCGTGATATAGGCCACACTGGTAGAAACTCCCAGATTGAATTTCACTTCATTAATGCGGAAAGATTCTTCATAAGCCCTTACTTGATCCTCTAAAAAATGATAGTTTTTAGACGCTGCTTGTAGATCAGCATAGGTTTTTGAAATGTTCTGTTTTAAGGCACGTTTGGTCTGCTCTAAAACCACCGAAGCTTGATCGCGATTTACTTTTTGCAATTGCACCGCATTCTTTGCCTGAAATCCATTAAAAATGGGAATACTCACCGAAACACCCGCGGTACTATTCAGGTTATTATTAAACTGATCAGTGTATGAAATAGGCAACGCATCAAATAAACCTTCTTGTGTAAAAACAGCATAATCTGTTCCCGTAACGGTTACAAAATCTCCGGTTTGTACGGTTTGCGTTCCGGCATCCTGAAACAAACGCGCAGCGCTGGAATAATTAGTGCCAAAATTTGCAAACAAACTGATCTGCGGAGTGTATTGAGCGCGAGCGACCGCAACTCCTTTTGCTGCTGCTTCCTCGCGTAATTCTTTAGATTTCACCGAAGCGAGATGTCGTAAAGCTGCTTCATAAACGCCGTCTGCAGTTTTTTCCCGAGGTTCAAAGTCGAGTAAAAGTACTAGTTGAGAAGCTTCTATAGAGCGCTCTGTGCTCAGTAAAAATTTTAGATCTGTAAGTGCATTGTTCAGACTGTTATTAGCATCATTTACCGCGCTTTGATCTAAAGCGACCTGACCCTGCAAATCGTGATAAGCCACAGGATCACCGGTTTCTTCTTCTTGTAATTTATGAAGTCGGTTAAGTTGTTCTTTTGAAGTGATCAAACGTGTTTCGGCGAGTTTTACCAATTCTCTAAAATTGAGCACCTGCAAGAAATTTAAGGTTACATCTAGCACTAAATTCTGGCGTGCTTCTTCAATTTCCATTTCGGCGGCAGCCTTATTGAGTCGGTTTTGCTTTAGCGTATTTAAAATTCTAAAACCGTCAAAAAGGGTTGTATTAATACCAAGTCCGGCGTTAGAATAAGTCAGCTCCTCATTCACATAACTGTTTGTAAACGGGTCGATACTTCGCCCGTTGCTCAGCCCCAAATTATAATTGGCATTTACTGACGGAAGCAGCGCATTGCGGCTTTGCTTAAACTGAATGGTTTCGGTTTCTGCGCGTAGCCCGGCAGCTTTTAAATCCAGATTATGAGTCAGCGCGATTTCTACGCACTCTTGCAGACTGATGTTTTGCGTTTCTTGTGCAGTTAACGTGTAGCTGCAAGCACAAGCTATAAAGGCGAGCTTTAGCGATTTGATAAACATACTAAAATTGATTGATGATGAATTTTACCAACAGCCCTAAATATGCCTAAGACTGTTGGTCTGTAATATTCGGAAAAGGTTGATTAGGCCTTGGTTTTGCTTCCGTCTAAAAGGTGAATGATTCGGTTGCCATATTCGGCATTCGCTTCAGAATGCGTGGCCTGAATGATCGTCACCCCTTCTTGATTCAGTTCTTTAAAAAGCTGCATAATTTCTTCCCCTTGCTTAGAATTGAGGTTTCCGGTAGGTTCATCTGCCAGAATGAGTTTGGGTTTTGCAATCAAGGCACGTGCGATTCCCACTAGCTGTTGCTGACCGCCGCTCAACTGACTGGGAAAAAGGTCTTTTTTACCGACAATATTAAAGCGGTCGAGCATATCTGCTACCAAAGCTTTGCGCTCTGAAGACTTGATATTTTTGTACAAAAGTGGCGTTTCTATGTTTTCATAAACCGTCAATTCATCAATTAAATGGTAGGCCTGAAACACAAAACCAATGTATTCCTTATAAAGTTTAGAGCGGTGCTTTTCCTTTAGTGTATGTACCGACTCGTCCAGGAAATTATATTCCCCTTCCTGAAATTCGTCAAGCATCCCGATGACGTTGAGCAAGGTTGACTTTCCCGAGCCCGAAGGTCCCATTATCGAGATAAATTCGCCTTCTTCTACCTGAAGACTGATGTCATTTAAAAGGAAAACACGTTTTCCTCCTTGTTTGACCCACTTGTAAATATGATTGAGTTGTAAAAGCATAATATATTATTAGTTCTGTCCTTATGATTATTCGGTTCTCAGTGCTTTTACGGGATTAGCGATTGCGGCTTTTAAAGTTTTAAAACTCATAATGAGTACTGCAAGGACCATCATTCCTAATCCGCTTAAGGCGAATACCCACCAGCTCATTTCGGTTTTATAGGCATAATCTTCAAGCCACTGATGCAATCCCCACCAAGCGATAGGCAGCGCGATCACATAGGCTACGACGACCAGTTTTAAAAAGTCGGTACACAGCAAGGCGTTAATTTGTAAAATGGAAGCTCCCAGCACTTTGCGAATCCCAATTTCTTTGGTGCGCCGCGTCGTAGTATGAATCACCAATCCCAATAATCCCAGGCAACTGATGAGCACAGCAAGACCGGTGGCCCAGTTGAGTAAGGTTGCAATACGTTGCTCTTGCTTATAAAATCTTGAAATGCTCTCATCTACAAACGTGAGCCTAAACTCCTCTCCGGGATACACCTCTTGATAAAGTTGCTCTACTTTTGCGCTGGTATTTTGCCAACTAGAAGATGTACCGGTAAGTTTAACGTGCAGCGTTCTAAAGTTGGTTCGGCGATCTCGGCTGGTATCACCGGTAAGCATCAGCGGCATCACTTTATCTTTCAGCGAGCGCTGATTAAAATCCTGCATCACTCCAACGATCAATCGTTGATGCGAATTGAGTTCAAGATATTGACCAACAATTTCCTCCGGATCTTTAAAACCAAAAGCACGCATTCCGGTTTCATTGATCACATATTCTTCGATGGTATCATTAAGCGCTGGTCTTCCGGCAAGCAATTCGATATCATAAAGTTTCAGATATTCGGTATCGCCATTTAGAATTTGTAGTTCCTGAATAATCTCCTGACCGTCTTTTTTAAAAATTCCCATTCTAGTTGCCATATTGAATGAAGCAGGCGGCATTCCACCCAGACTCACGTTTTGGATCTCAGGAATACGCTTCAATTCTTGTTCTAAAACAAGCCGTTTATCTATTGAAAAATCATCCCAAGGCGTTTGCAGATAAGCAACAGCTTCGGTATTAAACCCTAGATCCTGATGCAGCATATAATAGATTTGCTTACCTACAAGGAGTGTGGCGATCACAAAAACCTGTGCAATCGCAAACTGAGAAACGGTTAACACCTGACGCAAAACGCCCTTTTCTTTGCTGCTCGAAACGCTTCCTTTAAGCACGCGTGCCGGTTTAAAACGGGACAACACGACGCCGGGATAGAAACCCGACAATAAGGTGATCACGATGACAAGTACGACAACTAGTGCCGCAAACCAAGGAGTCAGCATAAGACTCAGCTCAATTCCTTCTGCCATAAAACTATCAAAAGCCTTAAGCGCTAAGACGCAAAAAACAATAGAACTTAAAGCGGCTATAAGCGTGAGCAGAAAGGTTTCGCCTAAAAACTGAAGCACCAATTGACGCTTAGAGCTTCCCATAGTTTTGCGAACTCCAATTTCTTTAGCACGGCTTGCTGCCTGGGCCGTGTTCAAATTGATAAAATTGATGCTTCCCAAAAGCAACAGGAAAAGCGCCATAAAAACCAGGCTTATCAAAATACCTTTATCAGCTTCATAACCCGAATAGTTATAGGCACCGTACTCGTGATCAAAATGCAGGTCAGACAAGGCTTGTAGGTTGAACGTTCGCTTATTTTTGTACTTGACCATATCATCATCAACATGCGCTTTGCTTAAAGCGGCTAAGTGTGTTTTGATTTGCTCAGGCGTGCTGTTCTGCGCAATCTTGATGTACAATTGGGAAGCATTATTGGTATTTCCCCATTCATCTCCTAAAATCTCATCGCTGCTTTCGGTTTGCTTTGCGGTTTCTAGCGAAATAAATTCATTAAAGTTCAAGTCGGTACGCTTATCATAATCTTCAACAATCCCGGAAACAGTTGCTAAAATGGTTCCGTTATAAACCAAAGCTTGTCCCATTACAGCTGCTAAAGGCATATTCGGAAAATATGCTTCAGCACGCTTTCGGGTTAACACCACACTATTGGGTTGCTGCAGTGCCGCTGCTTTAGAACCGGCGATCCATTTGTATTGAAAAATGTCAAAATAGCTTGTTTCGGTAAGAATAATGTGTTCTGGATCTTTAAAAGCCTGCTTGCTTGTTTCTGCCTTTGCTTCCGAAATCCACCAATTATAAAAATAAGCCGATTGCTCAACACCTGTGAGTTGCTCCTTAGCAGCGATGCGCATCGGCGGGGTTACCCCTCCATTTTTTAAGCTGCCCTGCGGTGTTTCAAAATCGGTTACCACACGATAAATGCGATCGCCATCTTCGTGAAAGGTATCAAAGCTAAAGTCATAATACACCATGAGTCCGATCACAAACGAAGCACTTAGGCCTATGGCCAGACTAATGACATTAATCGCTGAGAAAAGTTTGTTTTTCCAGATGTTGCGCCAAGCGATTTTGATGTAGTTTTTAAGCATATTATTGTTATTACTATTCTGTTCTGAGTGATTTTACGGGATTAGCGATTGCGGCTTTTATGGCTTGAAAGCTTAGGGTGATTAGTGCAATTCCTAGCGCCAAGGCACCCGCGGCAAAAAACACCCAAACCGGAATCGCAATTCGATAGGCAAAATCTTGAAGCCACTGATTCATCGCCAGCCACGCAATAGGCACTGCCAGTACCAAGGCTATTACAACAAGTTTTAAAAAGTTCATCGCCAGTAAACGTACGATGCTTTGCACACTAGCGCCTAGTACTTTGCGCACGCCAATTTCTTTAGTACGCTGCTGTGCTGAAAATGCAATGAGACCAAATAACCCTAAACAGGCCACGAAGATCGCTAGTAATGCAAATACGGTAAACAGTGAAGCCAAACGCTGATCTTCCTGATATGCAAATGCCAGATCTTCATCTAAAAAGCTGTATTCTAACGGAGCGCTTTCAGAATAACGCTTCCAAAGTTGCTCTACTTGATCTAGGGTAGTTATGATGTTTTCTCCTGAAACTTTAAGCGTGATATACGACACTCCTGAATCGTAACTTTGTGAAGCTTCAGAAAATAGGGCAAATGGCTGAATGGCGCTGTGTAGAGACTCAAGATTAAAATCCTTTAAAACCCCTACCACCGTGTAATATTCCATATTACCGCCCGGGTAACGGATTTGCTTGCCAATTGGATTTTCCCATCCTATTTGAGCCACAGCAGTTTCATTGAGAAGTACAGAAAGTGAATCATTAAATTCTTCTTGAAAAGCCCTTCCTTCAACCAATTCGAGATCTAGTGTTTCAATAAACTGATCATCTACAAGATAAGAGCCCAAAGAAATATCGGACGCTATATGAGGTTCATCTGGTGTGGCTTTCGGCACATAAAAATCTCCAAATGCTCCACGGGTCAGCATATTTGACGAAATGCTCACATGCTGTATTCCCGAAATGGTAGCAAGTTCTTTTTTAAAGGAAGTCACAACAGTACCTAAGCGCTCTGTATTATTAATCACCAAAATATTTTCCTTATCATAACCTAGGTCTTTTTGTTGCGTATAATGCAGCTGCGTAAAAACAATAAGCGTACAACTAATAAGTGCGATAGCAATACAAAACTGAAAAACTACAAGTCCGTTACGTACCAATCCTGTGTTTTTAGAAATGTTTCCTTTCCCTTTTAAAGCCCTGATAGGATTAAAAGAAGTCAGGAAAAATGCAGGATAACTTCCTGCTAAAAATGCTGTTAAGAGAACTATCGCCAAAACGAGCAGCAGTAATTCAGCATTGAAAAAAGCGTTGATAGAAATTGCTTTTCCCGTAAGTGCATTGAAACCTGGTAAGATCAGAAGGACAATCGCAAATGCAAGAAGCGTTGCAAAAAAAGTGTAGCACGCTACTTCGGTCATAAATTGCTTTATCAGTTGAGACCGTTGCGAACCTAAAACTTTACGTATCCCGATCTCCTTACTGCGTTTTACCGATTGTACGGTTGACAGGTTCATAAAATTTACGCAAGCAAGTATCACAATAAACAGAGCGATGATTCCTAGAACATAAAGGCTTTTGATATCGTGCTGCTCGGTGATTGATGAAGTTATATCTTGAGAATACAAATGAATATCTGCAAGCGGCTGTAAGTGTAATTCCCAGTAATTTCCTTTTTTCAAAAACGCATCAAATGGCTGACCAATGCGTTCAAAAGCCGGCGCTGCCTGTACACGAAGCATCTCCGGCAAATGAGCCTCAAGTTTAGCTAGACCCTCAGGTTTTTCGCTGGCCTGTTTTGTAAGTTTTATATAGGTAGCCATATTGAGCCAGACCCAACTCCAATTAAAATAACTCACCGCTTCAAAATTGGCAACAGGCATCAACATATCAAACTTCACTGATGCAGGATAGTGTTCTAAATCGGTGAGTACGCCGGTGACTTGTAGCGGTTTTTGCTCCTCTCCGTACAGCAGGGTTTTTCCTAGTGGATTCTCTGTGCCAAAATATTTCTCAGCAATTTGAGGCGTGATTACTACACTATTGGGTTGCTGCAAGCAAGTGTTGGCATTACCAAAAAGTAATGGATAATTAAACACCTCTAAAAAATTAGGGTCTACGGCTAGAATCTCTGACTCATTAAAAACTTTTGGGCTGTTACCCTGTGTATACGCAATGGTAGCATCATCTGGCTGAAAAATGCGCGTAGCACTTTCAATCTCGGGGAAATTGTTTACCAAAGCTTCACCTGCAGGTGGTGGTGTATACCCGGCATAAAAACTGTTGTCGCCCATTTTCCCTCGCATATTTACACGGTAAATACGCTCTGAATCCTTAAATACAGTGTCGTATTTCAGTTCGTTTTGAATATACAGCGCAATAAGCATCACAGATGCCAGACCAATAGTCAACCCTAAAATATTCAAGAAACTGTTAGTCTTGTATCTTAGGATATTCCGCCAGGCGATTTTGATATAGTTTTTAAGCATATTATTGTTATTACTATTCTGTTCTGAGTGATTTTACGGGATTAGCGATTGCTGCTTTTATGGCTTGAAAGCTTACAGTAAGCATCGCTATGAGCAAGGTGATTCCGCCGGCTAATGCAAAAATCCACCAGCTCATACCTGTTTTATACACAAAATCCTGAAGCCACAATTGCATTACATACCAAGCTAATGGGATCGCCACTACTGCCGCTACAATCACAAGAATTAGAAAATCTTTCGACAACAAACGCGTGACCTGAAACACAGAAGCTCCTAAAACTTTACGAATTCCTATCTCCCGTTTTTTCAATTGCGCCGCATAAGTGGTTAGTCCGAAAAGTCCCAAACAAGACACCAGGATCGCAATCACCGAAAAGATGTTAAACAGTTTTCCGGTGCGTTGATCTTCGCGGTACATCTTTTCATAGGACGCATCTAAAAAGGAATAGTCTAACGGAAAATCAGGAGTATATTCTTTCCATAGTTCTTCGAGCGCGGCGATAGTCGCTGTAGTGTTCGTTCCTGAAGTTTTGAGATATACACGATAGGCGTCGGGAGCATAATACATAACTGCTGGGCCAATATCGCTTTTTAAATCTCTAAAATGATAATCTTCAACAACGCCTACAATGGTGCCTTTGGTTTCGTATAACTCTAAATTTTGACCCACGGGATTGGTCATTCCCATCGCTTTAGCCGCGGTTTGATTGATGATAAAATGTGTAGAATCTGTACTGATGCCTTTAAAGTTTTCTCCGGCGATCAGATTCATCTTTAAAAGCGGAATAAACTGCTCATCTATCGCCATTGGTGTTACAACCAACTCGTGATCGACTTCACCTGCGCCCCATTTGATGTCTCCAGTAGAATTTTGATTATCAATAATAGGATTAGAAGCAAATGAAACACCTGTGACTCCCGGAATGTTAGTCAAACGTTGCTTTACCGTTTCGGCGTGTTCTTGCATACTGCCACTCATCCAAAAGTTAAGCACCTGACTGCGATCATAACCGGGATTCTTTTCGGTTAAAAAATCAAGTTGACGGCCTATAACCAGCGTACCTATAATAAGCATCACCGAAAACACAAACTGCACGGTAACCAAAACTTTCCTTAGCGTTCCGCGGCTAACGCCTCCTACTTTCCCTTTTATGGCTTCTAAAGGTTTAAAAGAGGTAAGCATCAGTGCAGGATAAATGGAAGAAACCACTAACGTGATTATAAAAATCCCCAAGATATACAGTGGCAGTGGCCCTTGAATCAATTCTAAATGCAACGACTTTCCGGAAAGCTGGGTGAACTTAGGTGCTAAAAGAAAAGCGAGCCCAATAGCTAAAAAGATCGCTATACTGAAAAACAAGATCGACTCTGCAATAAACTGCCCAAATAAACTGCGTTTACCTGCACCTATGATCTTACGAATGCTCACTTCTCGTGCCCGCTGAAGAGCTCTTGCAGTAGCGAGATTCACATAATTGATACAGGCAATCGCTAGAATGAGTAACAAAACAATACCAAAAATCTTAACCGTGTTGATTCCTCGTGGTTCGCCTGCTGAATTATACAGATTCATCGCGGTAATAGGCTGTAAATAATAGGCTGCTTTATCATCAAACAAGTCGGCATTAGGATCATTTTGTTGTTGAATTTGCGTAAGTTTTTGGGTAACTGCAGCAACATCATCTACAGATCGCAACTCGAGATAGGTGATATAATTAAAGTTTCCCCAGTCGGTATCTAAAGATTTCCAATACTTGCTGTTCGCGTAACCGGCTTTAAGCGATTCCATCGAAAAAAACAGCTCATAGGCAACGCTCGAATTTTCCGGTATATCTTCAACCACACCGGTAATAATGTAGTTTTCTTGATGATCTGCCTCTATGGTTTTACCAACGACATCAGTGGTTCCAAAAAGCTTTTCAGCAATAGCTTTTGTAAGCACCACTGCATTGGCATCGTTAAGCAGATCTCCTTTGTTTCCTGCTAAAAGTTTCCGCTCAAAAAGATCAAAAAACGCCGCATCTACGTAAGCTCCGGTGAGCTCATAATCGGTATTACTTACAGTATAGAGTCGGTTTGACCAATTTTGCCGAAGTCGAACTGCACGTTTAACCTGAGGAATATCGCTTAAAGCATACGCTGCCACCGGACCTGTTGAAGAGCCCCAGGTTTGAACAGTACCACCGCTTTTGATGTTACTCGAAACTCTATAGACCTGATCATGATTGCCGACAAAACTGTTATAGCTCAATTCTGACTGAATCCAGATTACGATAAAAATGGCAATGGTAAGTCCTATCGTGAGCCCCAACAAACTTATAAGGTTGTAGAACTTATCTTTTTTAAGATTCCGCCAGGCGATTTTGATATAATTTCTAAGCATGTTTGTTGGTTTTCTGTTGATTGATTTCCTATTCCGTTTTTAGCGATTGGGTAGGATTTTGAAGTGCGGCTTTTATGCTCTTAAAACTTATCGTAGCCATTGCGATAAAAAGCGTGATGCACGCGGCTAGCACAAATTGACCCAACTCAAGATCCACGCGATATGCAAAATCCTGCAGCCATTTTTGCATTAAATAATATCCTATCGGAAACGCGATCAGAAAGGCGATGGCAACCAACTTGATAAAGTCTTTGGCAAGCAGACCAACTATTTCAGCAACGCTGGCACCCAACACTTTACGAATACCTATTTCTTTAAAGCGTTGTTCGGTGGCAAAGGTGATCAAGCCAAACAAGCCCAGACAGGCCACAAAAATGGTTAGCATCGTGAAGATGCTTAGAATCACTCCCATTTTTTCTTCTTTGCGATAGGTTTCCTCAAAAGAATCTTCTAAAAACGAATAGGTAAAAGCTTGCTCAGGATTGAATGTTGTCCACTTGTCTTCTGCAAAATCGAGAACTCCCGCGACGTCGGCATTCTTGGTTTTTACGATCAAACCGCCGTAAGGATTGTACGCCAAGACCAAAGGGTCGATCTTGCTGTGTAAGGATTTAAAATGAAAATCTTTAATAATTCCTACTACCGTTAAACGTTCATTTTCTGCATCGGCTGCGCGTTCAAAAGTTGCACCTATAGGATTTTCGCCTAGCCCTAAAATTTTAGCTGCCTGCTCGTTCAAGATTACTTTATCAGATTCATTTTTTAATTCCGTTGAAAAATTGCGTCCCTCAATCAATTCCAGTCCCAACGTGGGGATATACTGCTCATCTACATCATAAAAGAAGAATTTTCTCAGGTAGGTATTATTCTTAAAAATTCCGCGCAAATGATTGTCTGTTTCTCCCGCAGGAACAAAAGCCGATCTGCTTATACTGGCAATTCCGGGATTTTGAAGTAATTCTTCTTTATACGCATTTACACGTTCTGATCCCATTTTATAAGCATCTCTCAGCACGATCACTTGGCCTTTCTCATAGCCTAATTTTTTGTGCTGAATGAATTGCATCTGTTTATATACCACGATCGTAGCAAGAATCAAAGAAGCCGAAATCACAAATTGAAAGATCACCATCCCGCTTCTCAAGCTAGTACTGCGACCGCTACGCGCAATTTTATTGGTGATGGCCGCCAGCGGTTTAAATCCAGACAACACAAACGCCGGATACGCCCCTGCAAAAAGACTTATACCAATGATGAAAACCACAAGCAGCAGGATGTTTTGAACCGAAATAAAATCGAGCAGCGCAAGTTCTTTTCCGGCCAGCGTATTGAACGCAGGTAAAAGCAAGACGATGATGCCTATCGCCAGAAGCGTTGCAAAAGTTGTAGTGAGTATAGATTCGGTTAAAAACTGCGTGATCAATTGCTTTTTTGCCGAACCTAACACCTTACGAATACCTACTTCTCTACTGCGTTTTGTTGCAGTTGCCGTAGCGAGATTCATAAAATTAACGCAGGCAATCAACAACATAAATAACGCGATCGCACTAAAAATATAGACGTATTTGATATCTCCAGTGGGAGACAGCTCGGTGTTCGGACTAAAATCTGAGTGTAAGTGAATATCAGTAAGTGGCTGTAAAAACAAGCCCAACTTATTGTTCTGCTGAAATTCTTCATAAGAAATCCCGATAGCCTGCTTGACCTGATCCCCTATATATTTTTCTAAAAGCGCAGGAATTTGTGCTTCCAGCTGTGCCAAGTCGGTCTCCGGCTGAAGCTCTAAATAAGTCGCAAAACCTGAGGTTACCCACGAATTTGATGTGCTGCGCGTATTGTGCTGCATCGGTATAAAAGCGTCAAACTGCAGATGGGTGTTTTGTGGAAGATCTTCGAGCACTGCGGTTACTTCGAGCGCTGCTTCAATATCTTGAAATTGGATGCGCTTCCCTATAGGATTTTCTGTGCCAAAATACTTCTTAGCTTCAGATGCGGTAAGTATAATGCTGTTGCGATTTTCAAGCGCTGTTTTAGGATTTCCTTTGAGAAAATTCAAATGGAATAATTCAAAGAAATTAGGATCTACATAAGCGGCTTTCAACTCTTCATAGCTGGTATTCTTGTATTGCACCTGCGGATTGTACACCATACTCAATCGCGTGGCATTTTTTACTTGCGGAAAATCTGCTTTAAAGGATTTGGCCACCGGAGCAGCAACCATGGCTTCTTTGAGTTCCTCTCCGTTTACGTTTCCGCGAAGCACAACACGCGCTAAACGATCGGCATTATCAAAAGACTGCTCGTAGCTCAACTCATCCCAAACATAAAGCGAGATCATCAAGCAACTAGCAATCCCAATGGCAAGACCACTGCTATTCAAAAAGAACAGGGATTTGTCTTTTTTGAAATTCCGCCAGGCGATTTTGAAATAGTTTTTAAGCATAACTGATGTTATATTGGGAGTGATGAAGTCCCGTTTATTTGATTGATTTTCGGCAGTTGCCGATTGATGAATGAATCCCCGTAAGGAATTTTAAACTTCTAATGTTTTGCTTTTATACTCGGTCAGCACATTTTCGGTTACCTTTTGACCGTCGAGCATCCTGATGATGCGGTGGCTGTATTTGGCATCGTGCTCACTGTGCGTAACCATAATGATCGTCGTCCCGGCTTCATTGAGTTCGGTGAGCAGATCCATTACTTCATTACCATTGCTGCTGTCCAAATTTCCGGTGGGTTCATCGGCAAGTATGAGTTTAGGATTATTTACCACGGCTCGTGCTACGGCCACACGCTGCTGCTGCCCTCCAGATAATTGCTGCGGAAAGTGTTTACGACGGTGCATGATTTGCATTTTTTCGAGAACTTCGTCTACACGCTTTTTACGTTCTGCAGGTTTTACGCCGGTATAGATCAACGGAAGCTCTACATTTTCAAAAACGGTGAGTTCGTCAATGAGATTAAAGCTTTGAAAAACAAAACCGATGTTGTGTTTGCGCAAATCGGCACGTTTGCGCTCATTAAATCCTGCTACTTCAATTCCGTTGAAAATGAAACTTCCACCGTCAGGATCGTCTAGCAAACCAAGGATGTTAAGCAAAGTTGATTTACCGCAACCCGAAGGCCCCATCACGGCTACAAATTCACCTTCCTGAACTTGAAAAGACAATTTGTTTAAGGCGATGGTACGCACTTCTTCAGTGGCGTAGTATTTCTCTAAGTCTGTAATTTTTATCATTAGGAAACGATTAGTGTTAATACTGTGATGATTAGTGTTGTCATAGGTTTATATTTTAATCCTGAAGTACCAATTCTTGCACTTCTTCGTAGTTGTCATAACTGCTAGTGATCACGCGATCTCCAGGTTCTAAGCCACTTAAGACTTCGTAATATTCGGTGTTTTGACTGCCTAGCGAAATGTCTGCTTTATACGCGGAAGCTCCGTCTTCACTTACTTTAAAAATCCAATTTCCACCGGTTTCTTGAAAAAAGCCGCCCTTCGGGATTAACAGCGCTTGTTTTTCCTGACTTAAAGCTACACGAATTTGCAGCGTTTGCCCGCGACGAATACCTTCAGGAACTTCAGATTCAAATTCCATATCTACCTGAAACCTTCCGTTTGTTACTTGCGTGTATACTTTTTTGATGACCAAAGTGTAGCTCTTTCCGTCAAAATCAAAGCTTCCGGTCTGACCGGTGTAAATTCTGGAAATGTAATGCTCATCGATATCTACACGCACCTTATACCCGCTCAACACATCTATTTGCCCCAGACGCTCTCCTTTATTTTTAGACTGACCAATTTCAGCATCCAGCGAAGTTAATTGCCCATCAACCGGCGCTTTCACCACAAGATCGGCTACTTTGCGACGCATCAACTCCAAGGCGTTTTGTGTACGCTGGTACGAACTGCTCACTTGATTTTTTTCCTGTTTTACCGCCAATGAATCTTGCTCCAAAATCTGCTTGGCAAGTTGCATACGCTCTTTCTGGTAGTTGTAATCATTTTCAGATTTAATCAAATCCTGACGCGCGATCGCATCCTTATCGTAAAGTTTTTTGTTGAGTTCGTATAAACGCTTGGCTTCAATAAGACTGTTCTCAACATCGGTATATTGATTGAGTTTATTGATGGTATTTTGGCGCGCTGCGTTCTGCGAAATCTGCATCTGCGTCAGCAAATTATACACCTGCGTTTCTTGATTGACCAAACTCAATTCTAAATCGGTATTCGAAAGCCGTAAAATGGGTTCGCCTTTTTTCATAATCGCCCCATCTTCAACAAACTTTTCCTCCACGCGACCACCCTCTAAGGCATCGAGATAAATAGTTGTGATAGGCATCACCACCCCATTCACCGGGATATTTTCCTGAAAAACACCTTGCGTCGCAGTGGCAATACTTATGCGTTCTTTTTGCACATTGAGTTTTGCATTTCCGGTAGTGGATAGAATCACAAAAAGGATAAGCACCACGATACTCATAGCACCAACGATCATCAGTATTTTAGAAGTTGTAAAACGCTTTTTTTCTAAAGGGATGTCCATAAATAAATTGTTTGCACCTTCTAGTTAAGCAATACTGTGCCAAAAGTTCAAAAACTTGATTTACAGTGTTTTAATCGATGAGTGCGATTTTAAAGTGTTCGGTTTCGATACACTTCATGTACGGCTGTGATACAGTTTGTTAACCTGCAGAAATAAGTCTTTTAATCCCAAAAACTGAAGCCTTATAAATTGTAATATTGTACGTATGCAACTCAAAGACGCCCATATATTAGTCATTGATGACGACGAAGATGTGCTCACCGCGCTACGCCTTTTGCTCAAACCCAAAGTAAAACAGGTGGTCGTGGAGAAAAATCCTAATGCGCTGCAAGGACTCCTCAATGCGCAGGATTTTGATGTTGTTATTCTCGATATGAATTACAACGGACTGGTAAATACCGGCAACGAGGGTATATTTTGGCTAAATAAAATCAAATCCTGGAAACCGGCTACAGACGTGATTCTCATCACTGCTTATGGCGATATTGATCTTGCCATACGATCGCTTAAAGAAGGAGCTTCTGATTTTCTCGTGAAACCTTGGAAAAACGAAAAGCTTCTTGATGCGATCAGTGAAATCCTAACTAAAAAACGCAAGAACAAAAACCTTAAAATCAAGCTAGATTCGGCGACAGAGATCATTGGGGAAAGCGAACCTATGCAAGAGGTTTTTGTAAAGCTGAAAAAAGTAGCGCCCACCGATGCTAATATTTTGGTTTTAGGTGAAAACGGTACCGGTAAAGATCTGATCGCACGTTCTATTCACGAAAATTCGTTGCGCAAAGACAAACCTTTTGTAAAAGTTGACGTGGGTGCGCTCACCGAAAGTTTGTTTGAAAGCGAACTTTTTGGTTACAAAAAAGGTGCATTTACTGATGCGCGCGAAGACCGAAAAGGACGTTTTGAAGCCGCCCACGGCGGAACTTTATTTCTTGATGAAATTGGTAATATTCCCTTACGGCAACAAGCGCGGTTGCTCACAGTTTTGCAAAACCGGCAGGTGACTCCGCTAGGTTCTAATGAGTCTGTAAACATAGACATCAGATTGATTTGTGCAACCAATCTTAGCCTGAAGGATCTCGCGGATGAAAACACGTTTAGAAAAGATCTTATCTACCGCATCAATACAGTCGATTTGATCATTCCGCCGTTGCGGGAACGCCAATCAGACCTTAGCTTACTCGCGCATTATTTTGTAAAAGTGTATGCCGAAAAATATGGCAAAGCTTCTTTTGAGCTTGATCCCGGCTTTATCAAAAAGCTTAAAGATCATCCGTTTCCTGGTAATGTACGGGAGTTGCAATATGCATTAGAACGCGCTGTTATTATGGCCGAAGGAGGAATTCTACACGCTGAAGACCTTGCTTTTTCCCCCATCGAGCAGCAGCCCGAAACTGAGCTCAAATTAAAAACGACCAATCTGGATGCGGTTGAAAAAAACACTATCCTAAAGGTGATCGAGAAAAACAAAGGCAACATTTCAAAATCGGCTAAAGAATTGGGTATCACGCGTACGGCTTTATACCGCAGACTCAACAAATATGACCTATAAACGCTATACCGCCGGACTCTTACTAAGGGTGTTGCTTTTACTGGCAGCGCTGGTGGTGTTGGCTTTTGGCGTCGTAAAGTTGAATACCTATGCGATACTGGCAGGAAGTCTCTCAAGCATCGTTTTGCTCTATTTTTTACATAAGTTTCTCATCAGGCGTTTTGTAGCGATGGATGATTTTTTTGAAGCCGTCAAGTACCGCGACTTTTCACGATGGTTTTCAGAAAAACACGGTCCGCAGGATCTTAGAAATTTGCATAAAGGCTTTAATTCGGTAAACAAAACCATCAAAGCCATCAACAATGAGCGTCAAGCGCAATTTGTATATCTTCAGAAAATACTGGAGATGGTTGATGTGGGCATTATCGCCTACAATTTAGATTCAGGCGCTATTCTTTGGGCCAACGAATCTATACTGAGTACGCTTGATCTTCCGGCGTTTAAAAACATTCATTTTGTTGAAAAAAGAAGACCAAAACTTTATGAGGAGCTTTTTGATACCTATCGTACCGAAGCGACTTCCATAAGTATTACGCTGAAAAATGAACATCTAAAAGTCTTGATCTCTGAAACGGTTTTTCAGGTAGAGGAAGATGCTTTTAAACTGGTTGTGCTGCAAAATATTGAAGACACACTCAATCAGAATGAATCTGATGCCTGGAAGAAATTACTTAGTGTGATGACCCACGAAATTATGAATAGTATCGCTCCCATTTCTTCCCTTGCCGAAACCCTACAACAGCATATCGCAGCTTCAAAAACCAATCAAGAAACTACAATTGATCTTGATGATCTGCACGCCGGTATCAGCAGTATCAAAAAGCGTAGTGAAGGCTTGATGAAATTCGCTAAAACCTATCGCAGCCTGAGTAAAGTCACACACCTCAATCTAGAAACGGTAAGTGTCAACGAACTTTTTAAAAACATAAATGACCTGATGCAGCCCACACTTGCAGACAAACCTGTGGAATTAAGCTTTGCCATGGATCAGCCGGAAATGCTTTTAGAAATCGACAGTTACCTCATCGAGCAGGTTTTAATCAATCTTATTCTCAATGCTATTGACGCCACAAAAACGGTGGCACAACCTAAAATTTATGTCAACGCCACGCAAAATGCTAAAGGTCGTGTACAACTGAAAGTTTTAGATAACGGTAGCGGTATTCCTGAGGAAATTAAAGAAAGTATTTTTATTCCTTTTTTCAGCACCAAAAAAACCGGTAGCGGTATCGGTCTGAGTTTAAGTAAACAGATTATGACCTTACATAAAGGAAAAATTCAGCTTAAAAGTGAACCAGATACGGGAACCGAGTTTACGCTACAATTCTGAAATAAGGCATAGTCTACCTGAGCATTTCGCCTTTTGGCAGTGCCAAAAAAAAGCCTCGATCTCTCGAGGCTTTCCTATTGTGTATGTTTCTGATATTAGAAAGCACCAATAAAGTGGCTTCCTTCAACGTTTACTAATTCTGCTCCTTTAGTTACTTCACCAGTAGCAGTATTAACTACGTAAATATTTCCGTTTTGTCCAACAGGCGCTTGAGTTACATAGATCTCATCACCGTTTACGGCAAATCCTTGATACTGGAATAAGTAAAAATCAGGATCATAAGGAATCTCAGTAATTTGCTGTGCCGTTCTCGCTTCAAGATCTACTAATGCGAAGAACCCTTGTGCTCCTGCAACACCTTCAGCAGAACCTGCGTGGCGATACGCCAAAACAGCTTTACCATTGGCTGCGGGTCTCCAAGCTAAAATATAGGCTTCCTCAACACCTAAAGCCTCGTCTAGATTGAATTCGTAAGAATCATCATATTGGTTATTTGAACCAATTCTTAAAATGTGCGACCCTTGTGGATCTCCTTGATTTGCCTGGTATACGGCACCGTTATATTCAAAAGCATTGATGCTTCGGTAACCGTTAGTATTCCCAAGACCAACGCCTGAAGTGATCACTACAGGATTCATTAAAGAAGGGTAATCTAAAACTATAGACTTTGATGCCAGAGTTTCACCATTACTATCACGTTCACCTGTTTCAGGATCCACTTTGCTTAAACGGGCTCCGATGTATAATTTATCACCGGCAGCATTTAAAGTTGGCATATCAATTCTTGAAATATAATACCCCTGTGCTTCTTCTTCAGCAGAAAGCGGCACACTGTGCTCCTGAAATTCTAGAATTTGTGAATTCACTAAATCTAAAGTCACGATCCCCATAGTTGCTTCAGTACGCTCGTAAAAATCATCAGTTTCGTCTTCTGGAGTTCCGTTATCGTTAAATTGATTTTCAGTAGAAACATAAACTGCTGCTCCTGTTTGATCACCATCAAATAACTTGATCCAGCGTGGCGCAGAACCTACATAAGGAGCGATACTGATCTCTGACCCGGTTTGTACGAAATCCTGACCACCTTCTACATTGTATTTTGTGTAATTTCCCCCGGTATCACCGGCATAACTGATGTTAAAAATGGTAGTACCATCTTCTGATGCTTGTAATCGAGCTGTACGGTTAGAAGGTACGATAAAGCCATTATCAAAAGGTTCTATAGAAACAGTAGGATCTTTTGCTTCTTCACTATCTAAAGCATAGATCAAAGTCCCTCCGTTACCGTCGCCGGGATTGTCTCCCATTCTGGCGGCTGCTACGGTGATCCATCGTGATGCCTCTTCCTCAGGTTCTTCTCCTCCGGCATCTGCACTATCGTCTGTACTACATGCTGTCATAAGACCCATTGCTAAAGTCACAACAGCAAAAGCTTTAAAATTTAGATATACGCGTTTCATTATTTATTGTGTTAAACGGTTAAAATTTATTGAATGAATAATTAAGTTTTAAATAGAATGCTCTTCCCGGTTTTTGTACCGAAAGGTTATCATACACCGGCTTGTCAAAAATGTTTTTGACATCAAAACTGAGTACAAAACTCTTGTTGGGAAAGAAGTAACTCACCCCAAAATCTTGCGCCAATTGCTCAGGCACTTTAAAGAAATCATCTCCAACTGTATTGGATCCCTGCGGAACCAAATAGGAGAATTCACCGGTATAATACAGCGTATAGAATAGATCTACACGAGATTGTTTCTGCAACAAATTTTTTAAAGAATAGCGCAAGTTTCCGTTCATCGTCAAAAACGGAGTGTTGGGCACAGCTACAGAAGTACCACGGTTTTCAATTTCTAAATCAAACTTTGAGATATTGAAATTCGCCGAAAGATTATTGTTATACACATAATTTACCTGCGCATCAAAACCTTGCGAGGTACCACTACCCTGATTCACATAAACGATAAGTTCATCATCAACATTCAGCGAAGTTTCAATAGGTAAACCTATGCGATCTTTAATATTGCGCGTGAAAAAATTGGTAGATAAAGTCACCCGGTGCTTATTGAAGTTAAAGGCACCTAGTCTAAAACCAAGATTGTAATTATTGCTTTGTTCGGGATTGATACTTGAGTTGGCCACCACGTTATCTCCGTCGTTTCCGAAGATTTCGGTTTCGTTAGGTAGGCGTATTGCTTTTTCGGCAGAAGCCAGTAAGAAAACTTCTGGTGTTAAACCGTAAGATGCTGCAAAGCCATAGCCTTGAAACTCTTTATTGCTGCTCACGACCTCATCAACAATCACACGCTCGCCTGCTTCATTGGTCACTACCGCGGGATCTTTGCTTATGGTTTTTTGCTGGTAGTATTTTCCAAATAAACTCGCTTTTAACCGATCATTAAAGGCATTTACCTCATAGGTTAAAGACACGATATTCTTATGCAGGTCGCGGGTTCCTACAAACGTATTTTCAAGCAAGGGACGCAGCGCATCACTGTCCTCCCGATCAATACCGCTGTAAACATGATTAAGCAGTACTTTGTGATTGTCGTTAAACGCATACGCCAAACCGGTTCTGATAGAGGCTACGTTTCTGCTGATCTTAGCTAGGGTTGGCCCGCCTTCTTGCTGAGAACCCCAAGTATACTCATACTCGTCTCCCCTAAAGTCGATCGCGCGTTCCCCATTCCAGCTATACGCTGCAGCAACAGTGTCGCTCAATTGCCGATTACGCGTACCATAATATCCATTGATATTGACCTCAAAACCTTTGGTAAATAAGTCTTTCTTTTGGTAGGTTAAATTTGCAAGCGCCACATCAGACTCATAAAATCTTCCTTTATACGGCATAATCGTCATAAAGGCACCGTGTTGCACTTCGTTATAATCGTCAGAACCGGTAAACCCAAGGTAAAACTGGTCTGCCCAATCTACATTAGTATAACCCACCTGTACAACACCACCGGTAGATCTGTAAGCATCATTAAAACGTCTTGCGGTAATAGGCGTTTGCACACCACCTAAACCGGTCACTACAATGCTTCTACCCGATACTTTATAATCGTTATCTGAATAGTTATGGAAACCGGAAGCCTTAATTGTAAATCCTGAATCTTCAAAACGATACAGCCCATTTACACTGGCTTGCAACGTATTAAATGATCCGTAAGATACCGAAGCATTAAGATTGGTTCCGGCAGATTTATCTAAAACAATATTTATGGCTCCTCCTAAAGCATCGTCAGAAAGATGCCCGGGAACCACCCCTTTGTAAACTTCGATTTGTTGAATCATCGATGGTGGAATGCTGTTCAAATTAAAGGCAGACCCAAAGGTTGAAATAGGGATCCCGTCTATAAAAATGCGCACCGCACTTCCTGAAAGTCCGTTGAGGCTGTACTGCACTTGCGAGCCCAGACCACCATTCTGGCGAATTTTTACACCTACTGTGGTATTTAGTAATTCGTTTGTCTGAATATTGCGCTGTGCAGCTTCTTCGGTACTGACTACGTTTACTGCAAAACCTTTTTTCTCCATAGTGGTTTTAATAGATTCTGCACGTACCGCTACCTCATCTAGCTCATAATCTTTCGCATTATCTAACCGAATATCTTTACGCAAACTGGCACTTTCAATAAAGGCCTGATCAAATGCAATAAAATCTCCGCTTGCAATTTCGAGGAGGTAGGTTCCGGTAGCGAGGTTTTTAAAATTGTAAAAACCTGCACTATTGGTACGGACTTCCTTTTTAAAAGAACCTTTACTTAGTTTAATCTGCGCACCTTCTACTAGGTAGCCGTTAGCATCTTTTACGATACCGCTCAATGAATATTGAGCAACAGCAATTACAGGGAGTAAGAGAAAAAGAATGAGTAAATTTTGCTTCATCAGTAAAACTTGAAGGCGCAAAATAAAACCTATTTAGACTAAGTACAAATAAAAATAACACTCCTAAGCATTTATCGTTAAGCCCTTTAAATACTGCTATTAAAACGTTTTTCTGACCAAAAAACTACACGATTTAATTGTTAAAATTTCCGCCGAAGCGCTTTAAAGACGTCAAATCGTTAAACAGAAGACGTGTTTTGTTTAACAAAAGAGCCCATCAAATGACGGGCTTTCTTTATTTAAATTTGATCCTAGTTTTTATTCTAAAGCTGCTAGAATTTTATGGAAGATTTCTGTGTTTTCGTATGCTCCTCTAAACTTTTCCGCTTGCGGACCATAGGCAAAAACCGGAACCATAATTCCCGTGTGGTTGGTAGTTAAAAATTCGCCGTGGAGTTCTCCCTTATCCAGATCGCCACCAATGATCCCAAACCCGGAAGTCTCGTGATCGGCGGTGATCACCACTAGCGTATTCTTAGTCTTGTCAGCAAACTTTAAAACTTCGGCAATGGTTTGATCAAAATCAAGCATTTCTTGTACAATTCCGCTGGTATTGTTAGCGTGCCCATTGCTGTCAATCTGTGCCGCTTCGATCATCATAAAGAAGGGTTTTTGATTGTTTTCCAGAATTTCAAGCGATTGTTTTACACTGTTAGGTAATAGCGGTCCGCGACCATCAGCAATCGATGGTGCCTTCCCATCACCCACATAAATTGCGGTTTTTTCTTCGATGGAACTGAAATCGGATAAGCTTTTCACTTGATACGAGTCAGGAACCAAGCCTGCTTTAGATTTTCCTCCGGCGATGAAAAAGTCAATTTCGCTTCCTTCCAGATCTGAAAGAATACCTTTTGCATCATCACGTTCTTTACGGTGGGCAAAAAACGAAGCCGGAGTCGCCCCATCGATCGCATCTGTAGTGATCAAGCCTGTAGCAAAACCTTTTCTGCCCAAAAGCTCTGTAATGTTTTGAAGTGGCTGATCGTCAGGATCTACGCCAATCGCACGGTTATGCGTTTTAACTCCGGTGGCCATTGCCGTTGCTCCGGCAGCAGAATCAGTAACCAGATCGTCTGTCGCAGCTGTTTTAGAAAAACCGATGTCTTTTAACTGCGTTACCGTGAGGTTTCCGCCGTTAGCAACCTGCGCGGAAGTAATCTGCGCTAGTCCGTTACCATCGCCGATCATCAAAATCACATTTACCGGCGTACCCTCATAGTCAAACAGATATTCCGGTTGATATACTTCTATTTTCTGTGGATTTACATAGGTATTTTGATCAAGCGTTTTCAGGTAAGACACGGCTTCAGCAGGTTTGTCACTATTGATAAAATTCACACCCAAATTTGCAAAACGCGTCCAAGCAATTTTGGTATCCGGACTTGCCCAAAAACGGAACGGCTTCTTCACTGCGTGAGCTTTTGCAATCGCTGCCTCTACCTTTTCAAGTTCGGGAGCAACCATATTTCCAAAGCCATTCCAAACAGAATAGTTTTTGTAATTCACGCTTACCAATGCAACTTTGCTTAAATCAATACTATCCAAATCGTCTAGATTTTGATGATCAAACTGAATAAAATCAGGATACTCTGAATAGTCTGTTGCCTCAGGTCTGTTGCCGGAAATCACAAAACGCAGCCCTTCAACCTCATCTAAGTTTTGCTTTTTGATAGCTTTTGTGATCGCTTTCAGCGTAGTTTCAGCATCAGATTTTATATCGATCAACAATTGAAGACTTCTCAGGCGGCCTTCTGTTTGCAATTGTTTAAGTGGCTGCAAGTACAGTTTTTCAAGCGTATTGACCTTCTTGATTTCATTTTCGCTATGCGTTACAAAAAGGGTGTTTTCTTTTAAAAACACATCCACTTCGATACTGCTGGCACCGCCAATATACGCTTCCCAAAACGGAAATTCCTGTGCATAATCGTTATGCGCGTGCACTTTATAGTTGGTCTTCTTCTGTGCAAAACTCAGGCTGCACAGACAAAGGAAAATGATTAAAATGCTGTTTTTCATATTCTTAGTTTTGAGCCTTGATGGCAATTAAAATTTTGTGGTAAATCGCACTGTTTTGATAAATTCCTTTAAAATTATCAGCACCTTTTCCAGCAGCGAAAACCGGGATCAGCTCCCCGCTGTGTTGGTCTGTAATGAAATAGACTGCGACTTTTTCTGGCACTTCGGTTTTCTTACCGGTTTCTTCATCAACCTCATAATATTTACCAATGCTCGCCCCGCCGGTCTCGTGATCTGCAGTGATGACCAAAAGCGTGTTTGGGTGTGCTTCTACATAGTCTAAAACCGCACCGATGGTTTGATCAAAATCAGCAACTTCCTGTATCATCATTTCGGCATCTTTGGCGTGTCCGCCCCAATCGATATACGAACCTTCGATCATTAAAAAGAAAGGTTTGTTGTTGGCGTCAAAATACGACAGTGCTTCTAAACTCGCGTCTTTTAAAAAGTCCCCACGCCCTTCGGTTTTAGATGGAAGGCCTTCATCTTCGATAATAAAAGCGTTGCGCATATCAGGTTTTGATTTGCTAAGCGCTAGCGTATCTAGGTTATAATTTCGGTTTAAAAGCGTTTGAAACAAATCTTGATCATCACTACGCTGACTGAAAAATTTACGACCACCGCCGGCTAAAAAATCTACATCAGCCGTAGCCAATTGCGCCGCGATCTCCTCGTGCATATCGCGATCCTTTACGTGCGCATAAAATGCTGCGGGCGTAGCATGCGTAATACTCGTTAAGCTGATGAGTCCGGTCTGGTAACCTTCTGCTTTCAATTTTTCTAGAATCGTCTCCTGCGGAATGCTATCTTTTGAAACACCAATCGCACGTTTATAGGTTTTCTCTCCTGTAGAAAACGCTGTGGCTCCCGCGGCAGAATCGGTGATCAAATGACTTGTGGAATACGATTTATGCAAGCCAATGGTCTCAAAACGTTCAAAGTTTGAATTTCGGTCTCCAAAATAAAAAGCACTCGACACCTGCGGAATTCCCATCCCGTCCCCTATCATTAAAATGACATTTAAAGGTTCGTCACTTGAGGCTTCCTGTTTTATGTTTTGCGCAGTCCCACAACCCTGCATTACCAATGCACTGATTGCCACACTTGCGCTAATTAAATAGTTTTTCATGGTATATTTTTTAAAAAAGTACAACGGCAAGAGTTGCCTCTTGCCGCTGTTACTAACACACACTTAAAATTTAGTATCCTGCGTTTTGCTCTAGATATCCCGGAGTGTTTGACGCTCCGTCTATCGCTTCCTGAGGAATTGGGAATAATCTGTGATGTACATCACTGTCTGTTTTTGAGGTCCACGAATCTTCATAAGTGCCAAAACGAATTTGGTCGCTACGACGTGACATCTCCCAGTAGAACTCAAAGCCACGCTCACGCAATAATGTAGGCAAGGTGATTTGAGTAAGAGCAGCCGGAGTTTGCTCTGGTCGTGCATTTCTAGAGGTACGTACGGTATTTACATCGGTTAAGGCACCTGCCGCATCGCCCATTCTCAATTTAGCTTCAGCACGCATTAAATACACATCTGCAAGACGTAGTAAAACCAAGTCTACACTGCTGTAATTGTTTCCATCATCTGAAGTTTTACTGAATTGCCACTTGGCAAAACGATAGCCGCTTGCATAACCTGCACTTCCGTCTAGGCTAATGTCTAACGTGTGGTCAACATAATACACAATATCTTCAGGATCTGAACCATTCTCACGCGCTTCAGCAAGCGGATAAATTCTAAATCCGCTGTTACCGTTACCATCGGTACCGGTCATAAAGCTTCCTGATCTAAAGTTTTCTTTACGTGGCGCCCACATCGTACCGCGAATGATTCCACGGTCGATCTCAAAATCTTCTCCGGCAATGAAGTAATGGTCTTTATCTGTGCTTAAGCCTAAGGTATCTTTAGAATACGGGGTCAAACCTGAAATATCTTCTAGTTCAGCGGGCACCTGCGCATTCTTTTGATAAAAGCGCGCATCTGCATCTGCAGGATCTACACTACCGTAAGCATCTACCCAATTTTGATAAAACTCAGGCGTAGCGGCAGGACCATCGGTACCGTCCATACTTAAATAAAAATCACCGGGTCTCGGGAACAACGAGCCAGACATCGACCAGTATGCCCAGCGGTTGTGATCGTTGTTCAATACACCACGCAGATCAAGCGCAAAAATAAGCTCAGCATTGTCGTGATTCTCGTCATTAAAAAGATCGAAATATTCCGGTGAAAGCGCATAGCTTCCGTTATTGATGATGCGATCAGTATAACTTACCACATTAGCCATATCTTCATCAGTAAATACCGGAGTTCCGTAAGGATCTCTATAAACGCCTGCATTCAGATATAATTTTGCTAAAAAGCCATAAACCGCATCTTGCGTCATACGCCCGGGACCGTTAGTAGTACTCAGGTTTTCTAGAGCAGCAAGAAATTCTTCTTCGATATAGGTTATCGCTTCGGCACCTCTTAAAACTTCTGAAGTTTCTGAAGTGGCTTCCTTTCTAAAAGTAAGTCCCCAGCTGTCTAGAAACAACATGTTCTCATACGCACGTAGCGCACGCATTTCTGCCAATCCCTGAATCGCCTCAGCATCACCAGCTTCCGCAAGCGGTGTTAATACATCTATTGCTGCTACCGTTCTAAACAATGCGGTCGTAAGGTAACTCCAAGATTCTGTAACCAAACTATTGCTAGAAGACATCAGATGTCTGTGTGCTGTGGTATAGGTATCGTTATCTGCCCATTGCGTTCCACCAAGACCGGTACGCGGAGGAAGGATTGCTTCATCAGAAGGAATTTCCTGTAACCCAAAATAACGCGTATGTCTAAAGGTTTGTGGTAAAATACCGTAAGCCGCAGAGATCGATCCTGTAACAGGCTCTGCGAGTCCGTCTGTTCCCGTTAGGGATTCATCTAATATTTCTTCTTCAAGGTCTGTACAACTACTGAAGAGTAAAGCACTAAGCCCTACAACCAGTGTAAAAATTCTATAATTCATTGTAAACAATTTTTAATTTTTTAGAAGGATACATTTAAACCAAATACCACCGTTCGTGCTTTTGGATAGGTGTAGTAATCGATACCGTAGGATTTTGAATCGGTAGAGCTCCCGGTGTTCAATTCAGGATCAAAACCGGTGTAGTCTGTAATGATAAACAAGTTTTGCCCGGTTACTGATAGGCGTACATTGTCTAACCACTTATCCATCCCGATCACTTGAGGATTTAAACTATAAGCGAGTGTCGCATTATTAAGACGTAAGAACGCACCATTCTCAAGAAAACGAGTAGAAACGGTATTGGTGTTACTTGGATCTTCATTTGCGAATTCTATCGCTTGATCTGTAGTATTCAAGGAGTTTGATAATTGTGTCTTATTGAACAAACTCATACGGGTATGGTTGTAGATCTCATTACCACTAACCCCGTTAAAATTCAAGCCTAAGTCAAAGTTCTTGTACTTGAATTTCAGGTAGAATGCATAAAGAATATCAGGTACTGCGCTTCCTGCAGAGATACGATCGCTATCATCAATTTGACCGTCACCATTAAGATCGGTATAGGTACTCAATCCATCAGCACCAATTCCTGTAAACTCGCGCAAGAAGAAATTACCTATTGGCTGATTGTTCATATATCCGTTGATGGTCGCTCCGGTTTGCCCTGCACCACTTGCGGTTCCTGTGGTTACAATGGTAAAAGGAGAATCTGTGATCTCATTTTTGATGTAGGAAATGTTTCCTCCTATATTGAATGAAAAATCACGGCTGCGATCACTTTGGTAGTCTAAAGCGACTTCAATACCGCTGTTTTTGATCTTCATATCAGGAATATTCTGCCACTTATAACCTACTTCGTCAATAGGATCTTGAGTAGAAAAATAAAGCAATACATCATTGGTTTCCTTTAAGAAATAATCTACTGAACCACTCAATTTATAATCCAGAAAACCGAAGTCTAAACCAATATTTGTCTGCGTAGTTTCTTCCCACTGAAGATCAGGGTTTGCCGTACGTGCGAATACTAAACCGTAGTCGTAGCCTTCTCGTGTGGTGATCCCTTCGTTTAAAGGATAGATATCATCATCTGCAAAGCTTTCGCCATAGCTTAAACGGGTTTGTTTAGATGGAATTTCCTGATTACCTGATTTACCCCAACTCGCTCTCAACTTTAAGTTGTTGATTCCTGAGTCTGCCATAAAATCTTCTTTGAAGATATTCCATCCTAAGGCTAGGGAAGGGAAAGTCGCATAACGATTATTCTCACCAAACTTAGTCGAACCGTCAGAACGTAAGGTTGCGGTTACCAGATATTTGTCTTGAAAGGTATAGTTTACACGACCAAAAAACGACTGGAGTTCGTTACTAACCGCATCTGAATATTGCGTTGCATTCTCACCACGCGCTGCTTCAAGCTGGTAACGCGGTTCGATACCA
Organism: Leeuwenhoekiella sp. ZYFB001; assembly: GCF_011784865.1. Classification (NCBI taxonomy): domain Bacteria; kingdom Pseudomonadati; phylum Bacteroidota; class Flavobacteriia; order Flavobacteriales; family Flavobacteriaceae; genus Leeuwenhoekiella; species Leeuwenhoekiella sp. ZYFB001. Next base: position 3,864,701 of record NZ_CP050460.1, on the reverse strand, counting down.
TTGTCTGGAAAGTTTTCAAAATAGAATCCTTTTTCGTGTATGTAGAACTTCTGGTACGAATGTCCGGCTAATACGGTTAATCCGTGATCGCCAAACGTATTATCGTAGGTTAGCGTGTTTTCAACCAGCGTATTTCTATTTATCGTAAACGACGTTGTGATCGAACCTTGTGCATAATCAGGATCTGTAGAATACGGAATGTATTGAATATCACGATCTGTAGTAGAATAATCAACACCTAAGTTTAATTTATAGGTTAGATGATCTACAAATTCTAACGAAGGTGCGATGTTAGCGATCATACGGTTATTGTTAGAATAATCACCGTAGATATCCTCAATGATAAGCGGGTTAATCCCGGTACCAAACACAGTAGGTTCACCGTTAGTATACGCCGGCGTTGTTGGGTTTAGACTCAACATATTGCTCACCATGGTGCCGATGTTAGGGCGCGTATTTTCGGTGCGGGTTGCGGTAAGGTTCAGATCGATCTGCAAACGATCATCCCAGCCTTTCTGGGTTACATTAGCGCGTGCCGAATAGCGCTTCAAATCACTGTTGTTGATAATACCTTCTTGATCATCAACCCCAATAGACGCAAAATATGAGGTTGTCGCCGTACCACCACTCATCGAAAAATTGATGTTGTTGGTAATTGCTGTACGCGTCAACTCATCTTGCCAATCTGTATTTGCACCATTATCACTAAGGCTTCCGCCTATTTGCGGGACAATAGTTCTAAACTCATCTGCTGAGAACACATCAATTTTATTAGCGATGGTTGCAATAGCGGTAGAAGCCGAAAAGTTCATTTGTGTTCTTCCTGCTTTACCTTTTTTGGTAGTGATCACCACCACCCCGTTTGCTGCACGCGAACCGTAGATCGCAGCTGCCGAAGCATCTTTCAACACGTTAATCGATTCGATATCCTGAGTATTGATAAAGTTCAGCGGGTTTGTTGCCAGACCATTCCCGGAATTGTCTAGGACAAAACCGTCAACCACATAAAGTGGAGAAGTTCCGGAGCGTAGAGTTCCCACACCACGTATGATGATGTCTTGCCCGGCTCCCGGCTCACCACTTGCGTTAGTAACGTTTAAACCAGACACTTTACCTTGTAACAAGTTCCCCGGGTTGTTCACCACCCCTTTGTTAAACTCATCGGCAACTACAGAGCTTACCGCTCCGGTTAAGTCTGATTTCTTTTGAGTACCATAACCTACAACAAGGACTTCATCTAATTCTGAAGTATTTGCGGCAAGCTGAATATTATAATTGGTTTGTTGAGAAACCGTGATGGTTTGCGTTTCAAACCCCACATAAGAGACTTCAAGCACATCGCCGGCACTGGCATCAATGCTAAAATTTCCGTCAAAATCTGTGGTGGTTCCTATAGAGGTTCCTTGCACCATTACTGAAGCTCCGGGTAATAATACCCCGTCACTATCAGTTACAGTACCGGTTATCGTTTGTTGTAGGGTTGCGCTTGCAACAGAAGCTATACTCGTTTTAAGTGCCAAATATGGCGTCTTCGCTTGAGTTTGTGTAGAAAAAAATACAATTGAAGCGAACGCAACTATATTTTTATACGTAATAGTATTATTTTTAAAATTCATGGTTAAGTAATTGATTGGACACAATGCTTAATAATGTACGGCGCAGTTGTTGGTAGCAGCTGCGTTTTTTGTTGGGAGTGTTACATAGAAATTCGTTTTAGGGATGCTTATTTCAAGCCGCTAAATAATTGAATTTCCCGATAAAAGGTTTTACGTAAGTATTAAGTAAGCTTTAACAGTCGCCGGTAAGAAAGGTAAGGAAGCAAGCACGCAGGTTTTTAAAGAATCATTGATTCTAGCAACTACTTTTAAAGGTATTCTCAGAAAAGCCGGCAAATTCATTCAGAAGACAGAATAAATGACATTTTCACACTTAAAAGCATCATCCCGTGTTATTGTAGATTTAGTAACATAGCACGCTCTGGAGTTAATCTTAGCTTTACAGAAGCATAGTTTTAAGGTTACAGTATAAAAACCTTTCTTTTATAATAGAGCGAAAAGCTATTAGAAGCCTTCTTTGATCTGGGTTAGGCCTTTTTTGTCCAGAAGCTTTATTCGTTTTCCCTTGGTCTCAAGCAGTTGTTCTTTTTTAAATTTAGCAAGGGTACGTATGCAGAGTTCGGTGGCGGTGCCCACCACATCAGCAATATCAGAGCGTGATAGAATAAGTGCGAGATAACCTTCATCGTCTTGACCAAAGGTTTTATCTAAATACAGCAAAACCTCAGCCAGTCGCTGGTTAACCGTTTTCTGCGCCATATTTACAATCACATCATCGGCGAGTTTGAGCTCCTGAGCCATATATTTTAATATAGCCTGAGTGAAAGCCGGATTGTCTTCTATACGTGCAGTGATGTTAGTCTTAGGAATAAAACACACTTCCATATCATTGAGTGCAACCGCGCTGAGGTTGGTAGCTTCCTCAGCAATCACCGAACGTTGCCCCATCACCTCTCCTTTAGAAGCGATCTTGACAATCTGATCTTTTCCGTTGTCACTTATTTTAGAAAGTTTAGAAACCCCGTTACGCACGCAAAAAACCCCATTGAGTTTTTCTCCTTCTTTAAAAAGCGGTTCGCCTTTTTTAATGGTACGGGTTTCCTTACTATCAGATATGGCTTTAAGCTCTTCTTTTTTAAGAGCTTTTAGCGAATTCAACTGTCTGATAATGCAGTTTTCGCATCTGGATTCTTCGTGTGCAGCCATACTTCAAAAATACCAATATTTTTTTGAGAACTGACAAAAGTCATCTTTTAAGCCTCCCTTCTTTTAGTCCTTTGTATCAGGTATTTGAGCAAATTAGATTAAAATGGAAAACTGCTATCATTGTGGTGACCCGTGTTTAAGCGACAGCATAACGCATCAAGACAAGATGTTTTGCTGTAACGGCTGTAAAACGGTGTACGACATTCTTCATGAGAATGATCTGGAATACTATTACAACCTTGACCAAAATCCCGGGATCTCACCTAAAGCGGTGCAAGGCAAGTTTGACTTCCTCACCAACGAAACCATTCTTGAGAAGCTCCTGGAGTTTAACGAGCAAAACACGCAGATCGTTTCTTTTACGATTCCTGCAATACATTGCAGCTCATGCATTTGGGTACTAGAAAACCTCAACAAACTCAACGCTGCAATAAAAAATACGCAGGTCAATTTCCCGGAGAAAAGCATCCGTATTACATATGACGCTTCGGTGATCGCTCTAAAACAGGTGGTAGAACTGCTTTGTATGCTGGGCTACGAACCGGCGATCTCTCTTGAGGATTTTCATAAAAAAGAAAAGAAAACAGACCGCTCCCTGATTTATAAACTTGGCGTTGCCGGTTTTGCTTTTGGGAATATTATGTTTTTATCCTTTCCGGAATATTTTGAGGTTAAAGAATTCTGGCTCGACCAATACAAGCATCTTTTCAGGGGCTTAATGCTGGCGTTCTCGATTCCTGTGGTGGTGTATTCTGCTCAGGATTATTTCCGCGCTGCGTATAAATCCATACGCTCAAAACTGCTCAACATTGATGTACCCATCGCATTGGGTATTCTGGTACTCTTTGTACGCTCATGCGCCGAAGTGCTCACTCAAACCGGAACGGGCTTTTTTGACAGTCTTGCCGGTCTGGTTTTCTTTCTCTTACTGGGGAAATTCTTTCAGCAAAAAACCTATGCGTTTTTGTCTTTTGAACGCGATTACAAGTCCTATTTCCCCATCGCTGTCACCCTTCTGAAGCCGGCAAAGCATTTTAAAAACAGGCATTTAGAACAGCAAGTTCCTGTATACGAACTTAAACCGGATGACCGTATTCTTATTCGCAATGGCGAACTCATACCCGTAGACGGAATACTGCTAAATGGAGAAGGTTTACTCGACTACAGTTTTGTTACTGGGGAGGCGGAACCCGTTGCTAAAAATGCCGGAGACACGCTTTTTGCGGGTGGAAGACAACAAGGCGGTATCATTGAAATGCGCGTAACCAAAGCCGTAGAGCAAAGTTACCTCACGCAATTATGGAGCAACGAAGCCTTTAAAAAAGAGAAACAAACTCACCTGAATAGTCTTACGGCACAAATAAGTAAGCACTTTACTTGGGGCGTGCTCAGTATTGCTACGGTAGCCGGCTTGTTCTGGCTGATTTACGACCCGTCTATGGCGCTTAATGTGTTCACCGCAATTCTCATTGTGGCTTGCCCGTGTGCTTTGGCACTTTCGGCACCATTTACGCTGGGCAATTTGCTGCGCATCACCGGTAAGCACAAGCTCTATCTTAAAGATGCAGCCATCCTCGAGCAGCTGGCAGACGTAGACCATATTGTTTTTGATAAAACGGGCACGCTTACCACTTCTGCCGAAACGGCTATTCGTTATGAAGGCTTGGCCTTAACCGAAGATGAAGAATCGCTGGTCACCAGTACCCTAAGAGCTTCAAACCATCCGCTGAGTCGCAGCTTATATACCATTCTTAAAAATCATGATATTCTGACGCTTGATGAATTTGAAGAAGAAGTAGGACACGGGATTTATGGGACAGCAAACCACAACAGCGTTAAAATAGGTTCGTATGATTTTGTAGGCGGAAGAAACGCCAATTGGATCTTCAAAAATGGCAAACGCACGGTGGTGCACATCAGTACCAATGCCACTTACAAGGGCTGCTATGTTTTTTATAATCGCTTCCGCGAAAGTTTACCTGCTGTTTTTGAGGAACTTTCAACCACCGCTGATCTGGCAATTCTCTCTGGTGACAACACCGCCGAAAAACAAACATTAGAACGTCTCATAAAACAACCCGTGCAGATGCATTTCAATCAGAAACCAGACGACAAGCTCAACTTTATCAAAAGCTTACAACAACAGGGCAAAAGGGTGTTAATGATTGGTGACGGTCTCAACGATAGCGGCGCTTTGGCGCAAAGTGATGTAGGTATCGCTATTTCAGAAAACATCAATGTATTCTCACCGGCTTGTGACGGAATTCTCGACGCTTCGCGCTTTAAGGATCTGCCCCAATTTATTCAACTGGCAAAACGAGGAAAACGTATCATTAAATGGAGTTTTGTATGCTCATTGCTTTACAATTTAGCCGGACTGGTTCTGGCGATCTCGGGTAATTTAAAACCGGTGTATGCCGCTATTCTTATGCCGCTGAGTTCTATAAGCATCGTGGTATTCACTACGCTTAGCTCCTATTTCTACGGAAGTAAACTAAAACAACAAGAAAAAACCGAAGCAATTTCTAAAAGCTGATTTATGTCATCTTTTAAGCAAACACACCCCGGTAATTTTACAATATAAAATCAGGTAGGTATGAGTATCATTTATATGCTTCTCGCGATAAGCGTGGTGGTGGCTGTGGTCTTTTTTGTGGCCTTTATTCTCTCGGTAAGAAAGGGACAGTACGATGACACCTATACCCCATCTGTACGTATGCTTTTTGAAGACGAACTCGTAAAAGCTGCTTCTAAAACTTCAAAAGCTACACCACAACCTAAAACCCAAAACAACGCTAATCGCAAACTGAAGTAATTATGCAAACAGAACAGTTTTATTACGATAATAAGATCGTAAGAAAGTTTATCAATGCCACCATCTTCTGGGGGATCATTGGTATGAGCGTAGGACTACTGCTCGCCTTTATGTTTTTATTTCCCAACCTTACAGATGGCATCTCGTGGCTCAGCTTTGGGCGCCTACGTCCCCTACATACCAATGCGGTGATCTTTGCCTTTGTAGGGAATGCCATTTTTGCCGGGGTCTACTACTCCACCCAGCGCCTGCTTAAAGCACGTATGTGGCAAGACTGGCTCAGTAACTTTAACTTCTGGGGCTGGCAGCTCATCATTGTAGGTGCTGCGCTAACGCTTCCGTTAGGCTATACGACTTCAAAAGAATATGCAGAACTCGAGTGGCCCTTTGATATCGCTATCGCCCTGGTGTGGGTGGCTTTTGGTGCCAACCTTATCGGTACGATCTTAAAACGTAGACAGCGTCACCTGTATGTTGCGATCTGGTTTTACTTGGGAACTTTTGTAACGGTAGCGGTGCTGCACATTGTAAACAGCATCGAGATCCCGGTAAGCGCTCTTAAAAGTTACTCGGTTTATGCTGGTGTACAAGATGCACTGGTACAATGGTGGTATGGCCACAACGCGGTAGCCTTCTTTTTAACGACTCCGTTTTTAGGCTTGATGTATTACTTTGTGCCTAAAGCGGCAAACCGCCCGGTATATTCGTACCGTCTTTCTATCGTGCATTTCTGGTCGCTCATCTTTATCTATATCTGGGCAGGACCACACCACTTATTATATTCTGCATTACCCGACTGGGCACAAAACCTTGGGGTAGCTTTCTCAGTAATGTTGATCGCACCGTCTTGGGGTGGGATGATCAACGGATTATTAACCCTTCGTGGTGCTTGGGATAAAGTACGTACCGATCCTGTTTTGAAGTTTATGGTAGTTGCCATTACCGGTTATGGGATGGCCACCTTTGAAGGCCCTATGCTTTCGCTCAAAAATGTAAATGCGATCGCACACTTTAGCGACTGGGTGATCGCACACGTACACGTAGGTGCTTTGGCGTGGAATGGTTTCTTAACCTTTGGTATGGTTTACTGGTTAGTACCGCGCTTGTTTAAAACCAAACTCTGGTCTACCAAATTGGCTAACGTGCATTTCTGGGTAGGGACTTTAGGGATCATTATGTACGCGCTACCGATGTATGTTGCAGGATTTGTGCAAGCGTCTATGTGGAAACAATTCAATCCTGACGGAACGCTTACCTACGGAAACTTCTTGGAAACCTTAACCGAGATCATCCCAATGTACTGGATGCGTGCCATAGGAGGTAGCTTATATATTCTGGGTGCTTTTGTAATGCTGTACAACGTATTTAAAACCGTAAAAAGCGGAAGCAAAGTAACTGACGAACTCGCTGAAGCTGCACCGCTACAACGCGTGACCAGCAAGCGTACTGCAAAAGAAGGCTATCATACCTGGTTAGAGCGTCGCCCGGTAAAACTTACCATTTTTGCAACCATCGCTATTTTGATCGGAGGTATGGTTCAGATCATTCCATCCTTGATCGTTGACGATTATGTACCGGTAATCTCCACCGTAAAACCCTATACCCCACTTGAGTTAGAAGGTCGTGACCTCTACATCAGAGAAGGTTGTGTTTCGTGTCACTCACAAATGATCAGACCGTTCCGCAGTGAAGTTGAGCGTTATGGCGAGTATTCCAAATCAGGAGAATATGTTTATGACCATCCCTTCTTATGGGGTAGTAAACGTACCGGGCCCGACCTGTTACGTGTAGGTGGAAAGTACTCAGACAACTGGCACCTTAATCATATGTATGATCCGCAGAGTACCTCATCCGGTTCGATAATGCCTTCTTACAGTTGGTTGATACGCAGCGAACTCGATAAGTCGAAGACCGAAGATAAAATGAGAGCGATGCAACAACTGGGCGTGCCATACACGGTTGAAGATATCGAACGCGCACAACACTGGATGCTGGAGCAGGGAACCCAAATAGAGCAAAACCTCTATAGCGATCCTGATTTTGCAGACACCTACGAGTCTGATAAAACCTATGCGCAAGAAAACGGTGAAGATTTCGTAGAAATGCGCAACCGGGAGATCGTTGCCCTTATCGCGTATCTACAACGCTTAGGAACCGATATTAAAATTAAAAACAGCCCTGAAGTAAGCGCTGCTAAAACCGAATAGCCATGTTGAAATTTGTAAAACAGAATCTAGAAAATATTGATGGGGTAAGCATCTACCCCATCATCTCCCTACTCATCTTTTTCCTCTTTTTTGTAGCGCTCTTCTTATGGGTATTTACAGCCAAAAAAGAGCACATCAACGAAGTGAGTAATATTCCGTTAGACGAGCAACTAAAATCTGAACACTCATGAGAAGTATCGCATCACTTATACGCATTCTGGTTTTCGCCGGCTTTGCCTACCTCTTTTTAAATTATGTAGGAACGCCTGAAGACGAAGCTTCGGTATTCACCACACAAAACTGGTTGTGGGCCATTTATGCCGTGCTGGTTTTTATGTATATCGCTTTTGAGATCTGTATAGAAAGCCTACGCGCTGTACTCTTTAAAACCCTAAAACCGGAAGCTCAAGCACACTATCAGGCAGAAGTTGCTGCAAAAAAAGAACAACGCACCGCCTGGTTAAAAGGTCTTTATGCAAAACTCACCCGAGTAAAAGCTATTGAAGAGGAAGACGAGATCATCCTAGACCATAACTACGATGGCATCAAGGAACTTGACAATAACCTTCCGCCGTGGTGGGTATACGGGTTCTACGCTACTATGCTGTTTGCGGCCATTTACCTCATTCGTTTTGAAGTGCTGGATGGCGACAACCAGATCGACGAGTATGAGCAAGCTGTGGCTCAGGCAAAAATAGAGATCGAAGCATACAAGAAAACCGCAAAAGATCTTGTAGATGAAAACACAGTAGAACTGCTTACCGATGCTTCAGACATCAAAGCCGGGGAGAATATATTCAGCGGTAATTGTGTGGCATGTCATAAAGCCGGCGGTGGCGGCGGTATCGGCCCTAACCTTACCGACGATTACTGGATCTTAGGTGGAGGCATCAAAAATGTATTTCATACCATTTCTGAAGGAGGTCGTGCCGGTAAAGGGATGATCGCTTGGAAAACCGACTTGCAACCGAGTGAGATCGCTCAGGTAGCCAGTTATGTATTGAGTCTGCACGGTACAAACCCAGCAGATGCTAAAGAGCCTCAGGGAGACCTTTGGGTTGATGAGAACGCTCCCATTGAAGAAGCTCAGGTAACGCAAGACGCTACACAGATCGAAGTGTTGTTAGAAACAGAGACCGTAACCGGAGATATCATTCAGACTAAAGAATAAGCCATGGCTTCTCAGGATCAAGAACATTTTAGAGACAGTATAGGAACCATCAACGAGGAAGGAAAACGCTCGTGGGTGTATCCTAAAAAACCGGTGGGTAACCTCTATGAGTACCGCAAGCTGGTAAGCTATGTGCTCTTGATCTTTTTATTTGGCGCACCCTTTATTCATATCAATGGCAATCAGTTTTTGATGTTCAATGTGCTGGAACGCCGCTTTAATATTTTTGGGTTTCCCTTTTGGCCACAAGACTTTCATCTGTTTGTGATCATTATGATCACGGGCGTGGTCTTTGTGGTACTCTTTACGGTCGCTTTCGGAAGGCTTTTTTGTGGGTGGATTTGTCCACAGACCATTTTTATGGAGATGGTCTTCCGCAGAATTGAATACTGGATCGAAGGCGACCGCGGGAAACAAATGCGTCTGGATAAAATGCCATGGAATGCAGAGAAACTAAGAAAACGCAGTATTAAATGGAGCATCTTTTTTATAATCTCCTTTCTTATTGCCAATGTGTTTCTTGCGTATCTCATAGGTAGTGATCGTCTTATGCAGTACATCACAGACGGGCCGGCCAATCACGTGGGCACCTTGATCTCGCTGCTCATCTTTACCAGTGTATTTTACTTTGTGTTTGCTTGGTTTAGAGAACAGGTGTGCATCATCGTTTGTCCCTACGGAAGGCTGCAAGGGGTACTGCTCGACAACAAATCTATTGTTGTGGCCTATGACCACAAGCGCGGAGAAAAAGAAGCCGGCAGAGCCAAATTTAAAAAGTCTGAAGATCGCGCTGCAACCGGAAAAGGGGATTGTATCGACTGTGCACAGTGCGTACAGGTATGTCCTACGGGTATCGATATTCGCAACGGCACCCAGCTGGAGTGTGTGAATTGTACCGCTTGTATCGATGCGTGTAACCAGATGATGGAAGCAGTAAATCTGCCTAAAGATCTCATTCGATATGCGAGTGAAGAGAATATTGAGAAGAAGACCAAGTTCACCTTTAATGCCCGCTTAAAAGGCTATACCGCGGTATTGCTGATCCTGCTGGGCGTACTTACAGGAATGTTGTTTTTGCGCAATGATGTTGAAGCAACCGTATTGCGACTTCCGGGGCAATTGTATGAGCATAAAGGTGAAGACCTCATCAGCAATGTGTATACCTACAAACTCATCAATAAAACCACCAAAAAGATTCCTGAGGTGCATTTTGAATTGATCTCTCATAAAGGAATCATACGCGTCGTGTCAAACGATCGCATTCAAGTGCCTGAGCAAGGCCTTGCCGAAGGAACGCTGTTTATAGAAGTAGACAGTCACGAACTCGAAGACGAAAAGGAACAACTGAAAATAGGGGTCTATAGTGAAGACCAACTTATTGAAACCACGACTACGGTGTTTTTAGGCCCCCGCAGTTATAAATAATTAGAATTATGAGTACAAAATCAAACCAAAACTGCTGCTTAGGATGTAAAAATGGCTATCCGGGACAAAACCACAATTGTAAAGTGCGCTTGCTTAAGGAAGCCGAAGAACGCAAAGCCTTGAGTCAGGAAGAATTGGCAGAAAAATATGCCTAACCCACACGGGGTCGCTTATATATCAACTATAAAATTAGCACTATGAAAATCAATTGGGGAACCGGTCTGGTCATGGGTATGGTCTTATTTATAGGCTTTATCATGTTTTTTGTGATCACCATGACCACAGACGATAAATACAGCCACGACCTGGTGGCCGAAGATTATTATAAACAAGAAATGCAATTGCAGGAAACTATTGATGCCGCTACCAATGAGGCACAATTGGAAACTCCGGTGACCGGTAAAAAAACCGAAGCCGGTTACGAGCTTCAGTTTCCTGAAACATTTGATCCTAAAGAAATAACCGGAAAAGTGTTCCTATACAGACCGTCTGGCAAGCAACTTGATTTTGACATTCCGATAGCCTTGTCAACTTCTACTTTGCTCATACCTGACAGCCGCTTGCTCGACGGTCGCTGGAACATTACCGTAAACTGGGCGTATCAAGGCAAAAAATACCGCTTTGAGAAAGCCATAACCTATTAAACGATGATCTGGACGGCATTACTTTTTGGACTTTTGGGTAGTTTTCACTGCGTAGGTATGTGTGGTCCCATCGCTTTTCTTATGCCGGTAGATCGCAACAATCCTGTGAAACGCTTTTTTCAGGTGCTGAGCTACCACAGCGGCCGACTCTTCACTTACGCGATGCTGGGATTGGTATTGGGCTATCTGGGGCGCGGACTCCAACTTTTTGGCCTGCAACAACAAGTCTCTATCGCTGTTGGGGTTTCGATGATCCTCGTGATCCTGATACCCCACAAGCGTATGGGAACCTACAGCTTTTCTAAACCTGCTTACCGCCTGGTAAACCGACTCAAAACCGCGCTGGGCGTTCAGTTAAAAAAGAAGAAGGCTGCTACCTTTTTCACGCTGGGCCTCTTAAACGGTCTCCTTCCCTGCGGATTGGTCTATATGGCGATCTTTGGAGCCATCGCCTCCGGTGGTGGGGTACAAGGCGGCATCTATATGCTTTTTTTTGGACTGGGCACCCTACCGCTTATGACCACCGCCATTTACCTTGGTAATTTCTTAAAGGGAAAAACCAAACAGCTGCTCGTTAAAGCCATTCCCGTAGCCGTAGTGCTTATGGGCTGCCTGTTTATCCTACGCGGTCTGGGACTCGGCATTCCTTACATCTCTCCCTCCAATCAAGTCGCCGTAGCAGAAGTCGCAGCAACACATAGTTGTCATTAAATTTATTTCTTTATTATGCTAAGTAAGTTAGGAACCTTCTAAAGTCGGTTTGTATAATCCTTCACATCAATAGACTCCTTACTTTTCTTTACTCACGTAATGTTTATTTCATGGGGGCTCGTGAACCTCGTATCCTCGGTTTGTCTTGTCCAAAGAAAAGTAACAAAAGAAAAGACCCCCTCGCTTAGGAATTTTTTGCTCGATAATCGAGATTAACAGCTAATGATCTGGTTTTTAGACTTGTTTAAGTCCTTGAGCGAAAACGGCACTCTTTTTAAAAGCCGTTTTACGGCCGAAAACCGTCTTGTACGTTCCGCGTCGCTATCGCTCCTGTCCTTCGGAACGTCCTGCGCCTATTCTGAACCGAGGGAATTTTGAATTCGTTTAACCCTTCGGATATGAGTAATTTATCTTTTGTTTTACTTCTGAAATCTCATTTCTATTTCAACGTCAGCACCGGCCTACTTTTTAGAGCTGTAGTAAAACAAGCGGGCGCCGCAGCGGTGGGCAGTGGAGGATGGCCTAGCGCAGCGGTTTGCCATCCGCAGGCAAAGGCGTTTGCGTAGTTTTCAAGGGTCTAAAAATAAGCCTAGATTTTTTTGGTTCGTTTTTTCATCGATGGAAAAAATGAACAAAAGCACTTAAAGAAAAAAGCCTGCTCCGGTCACAGGAGCAGGCTTTCACCAATCAAAAAAAATCAAATGAGCCTGGCCTGACTCAAATGGTCATTGAAAAGAGTTTAGTTTCAGGTTTGTTACGCTGCAAGCGCAAATCAAAAGGCAAACACACGTTGCGCACAAACGGCTTCCCTTTTTCGGTTATGCGTAAGCCTTTATGCTCAAAAATGAGCAGTCCGTCGCTTTCTAATTCTTTCAGTTTGATCAGTACTTCGGGCAATTCGTTAAAATAAAGCGCCGGAGTCTCCCAACTGGTTTTAAAATGACACATCAGGTTGAGGATGTGTTGCCGTATTGTTAAGTCTTCTTCAGTAAGAATATGTCCTCGAAACACGGGTAGGATCTCATTTTCTAACAGGTGATAATATTCATTGATGCCTTTTACGTTTTGTGCAAAACCATACCAGCTATCACTAATGGCCGACACGCCCAGTCCCAACATCACCTGAGTTTTAGAAGCAGTATAGCCCATAAAGTTGCGATGTATGCGCTCTTGCTGCTGTGCGTGATACAGATCGTCTGTAGGTAATGCAAAGTGATCCATCCCGATCTCTACATAGCCCGCTTCGGCAAGCAGCTGTTTGCCTACCTCATACTGCTTGCGCTTTTCTTCCGCCGTAGGCAAATGGGCTTCATCATAGCCGCGTTGCCCGTTGCCTTTGATCCACGGTACGTGTGCATAACTGTAAAACGCAATACGATCCGGGAACAGCTGAATGGTTTTCTCTATCGTATGTTTTACGTGTTCCAGCGTTTGAAAAGGCAAACCGAAAATAATATCGTGTCCCACAGAGGTATATCCCGCCTGTCGTGCCTGATCTGTAGCGCGTTGTACGTACTCAAAAGGCTGGATGCGATTGATGGCCTTTTGCACAGTCTCATTATAATCTTGAACCCCGTAACACACCCGTTTAAAACCAAACGAAGCCAAGGTCTCTAGATGCTCAAGCGTGGTATTGTTGGGATGTCCCTCAAAACTCATCTCGCATTGCGGCGCCTTATCAGCGTGTTTAAAGATGCCATTGATGAGACGAGCAAGATTCGTTTCTGAAAAAAAGGTGGGGGTGCCCCCACCTAGATGCACTTGTTGTAGTACAGGTCGCTCCCCTACAAAGCTTCTGTACAGTGCGAGCTCTTTTAGCACCGCATCGATGTATGGCGTTTCGACACTGTGATTTTTGGTAATGCGTTTGGTACAACCGCAAAAGGTACACATCGACTCACAAAAGGGTAAGTGAATGTACAGGCTGATGCCCTCGCGTTTATTGCTTTCTAAAAAACTGGCTTTAAAGGTGGCTTTCCATTCTTTAAGGCTAAAGGTTTTCTGATCCCAATACGGCACGGTAGGATAGCTGGTATACCGCGGGCCGGGAACATTGTATTTACGTACTAGACTTGTCATTGCTACTGATCAAAAAACTCCCGGAAACCTAATATATAAGATTCCGGAAGCATTGGTTAAGAATTGAATTGCGGTTCTTGTAAAACCTCACCGTAGGTTGCTAAGCGCTTAAAGCAGCATCCCTCCTGCAATGATCAAGGTGTTCACCACCGTGCTTGCTACTAAGAGTTTAAAAATAAGCTGCGGCTTTTGCACCGTTAGAATCGACGCATTGTGCAGGCTGCAAAAAACCACTGTGATCATTACAAAAAGCATTTGTAGTAATGTATGTCCGTGCATTAAAGTCGTCATAATTGCTACAGCTCCTAAACAGGTGCTTAGAATAATGCCTATAGCCGAATAGCCAATGATGTTGTTGGTAAAATCGTTTTGGAGTTTTGATAGCGTTGTCATACCTGAAAAATTTAATGATTATCAAATTACAGGGTAAAAGTACCGGGAGCACGATTCCTATTTTATGACTTTTGTCAGTTCTCCTATATTTTTTGAAAAAAGGAACATCCCAAACTTCATCAATTTGTCTCAAGGCACGTGCAGCAGCAAAAAAACGGTCATTTTGAAACGATATATCGCAAGAATGAGCTAAGCCAACTTATTTTTTGAAAGCACTTTTCTCAATTTCGTCACTATAACGTTTTCGGTTACCTATGATGATCAACGCTTTATTAAAAACGACCATTTTTCAATACCTATTCCTGTGTATGTTGCTATGCAGCAGTACGCTTGCTGCGCAGCAGTTTCAGAACCCGTTGTTAGACTCGGGTGCAGATCCGTTTAGTGTGTATGTAGACGGCCATTATTACTATACGCATACAATGGGCAATCGTGTAGTGCTTTGGAAGACTGAGAATCTGGCCAACTTACGCGAGGCTGAATCCAAGACCATCTGGACGCCACCGGCAGGCACGATGTACAGCAAGAACGTCTGGGCTCCGGAGATTCACTACATCAACAATACCTGGTATGTGTATGTCGCAGCCGATAACGGCACCAATGAAAACCACCGCATGTACGTGTTGCAAAATACGTCTACCAATCCACTGAATGACCAATGGGAGTTTAAAGGAAAGCTCGCTGCGCCCTCCGACAAATGGGCGATCGACGGCAATGTATTTGAGTACAACAACCAACTCTATATGGCTTGGTCCGGTTGGGAAGGCGACACTAACGGACAACAAGATATTTTTATTGCCAAAATGAGCGACCCCACAAGCATTTCAGGAAAACGTGTAAAGATCAGTTCGCCTACCTACCCTTGGGAACGTAACGGCGATCTGGGCACAGATGGCAATCCTGAGCAGGTTTTTGTGAATGAAGGGCCGCAATTCTTAGAACACGATGGTAAGCTCTTTATCGTATTCTCTGCAAGTGGCTGCTGGACCGATCACTATGCTTTGGGCTTGCTGAGCCTTGAAGGAACGAACCCTATGGATGCTTCGGCCTGGACCAAAAAAGAAGAACCCATCTTTCAGCAAACACCGGAAAACGGCGTGTATGCGCCGGGACATAATTCCTTTTTTAAATCTCCTGACGGTACGGAAGACTGGATCTTATACCACGCCAACTCCAATCCTGGAGAAGGCTGTGGCAATAAACGTGCACCACGCATGCAACGCCTGTATTGGAACGAAGATGGCACACCCTTTATAGGTACACCGCTTCCTACTACAATGCTTTTACCTATTCCATCTGAAAAATTTTAAAACGTATAATTCAAACCTATTATGAAAAAAACACTTTTAGTATTTGCACTCGCTCTTGGTTTTTTTGGCTTTAGCCAGAGCGGGGCAAATCTTGACGCCAACAAATGGTCTAAAGAAAAAGCAAAGGCCTGGTATGCCGAGCACGACTGGATCAGCGGAGCCAATTTTATCCCGAGTACCGCCATCAACCAGCTGGAAATGTGGCAAGAAGCTACCTATGACCCGGAGACCATAGACCGCGAACTGGGTTATGCCGCCGGTATTGGTTTTAATACCATGCGGGTGTACCTGCACAGTCTAGCCTATAAGGCAGATAAAACAGGCTTTAAAAAGCGTGTGGAAGACTACCTGAGTATTGCCGATAATCACGATATCAAAACCATCTTTGTGATCTTTGACGACGTTTGGGATGCGAACCCTAAAATAGGAACACAGCGCGACCCCAAAACGGGAACGCACAACAGCGGCTGGATGCAAGATCCCGGTTATCCTGCCTCTAACGAGATGGCTAATTCACCTGAGCTTAAAGCGTATGTGCAAGACATCATCAAAACTTTTAAAGACGACGACCGCATCTTATTTTGGGACTTGTATAACGAGCCCGGAAACAACGGTAAGAATACCGAGAGTCTTCCGCTGCTTACCAATGTATTCAAGTGGGCACGAGAGATCAACCCTAGCCAGCCGCTTTCTGCCGGTTTATGGAGTTGGGGATATAAAGAGTTGAACACCTTTCAGGCGCAGCACTCAGACATCATCACCTACCATGATTATGAAAATGCTGATATGCACCGCCGCGTAATCGAACTCTTAAAAACCCACGACCGCCCAATGATCTGTACCGAATATATGGCGCGCACAAACGACAGCCGTTTTTCGACCACACTTCCTATGCTTGCCGAGAACAACATTGGCGCGATCAACTGGGGACTCGTAAACGGAAAGACCAATACCATCTATGCGTGGAATACCCCAATAGATTCTGGCGAAGAGCCGGTAGAATGGTTTCACGATGTATTCAGAAAAGACGGTACGCCTTACCGTCAGGATGAAGTAGATCTCATCAAAAAATTGAACGATGCTTACTAAGCGAACGACCATCGTACTACGTTACTGCCTGATCGCAGCACTAGGCGTAGGTCTGTATTCCTGCAAAGAATCGGGAAACAAGACCACCGAACCCCAGAACCTCGTAGAAGAGCAAACGCAAACAAGCCTTCTGGACGCTGCTGCATTTGAGCAGACAATAAACGGAAAGAAAACCAACTTATATTGGATCGAGAATAAAGACATCAAAGTGGCCTTTACCAACTACGGCGGACGCATCGTAGGGCTTTGGGTGCCTGACCAAGAGGGCGCGATGACCGACGTGGTCGTAGGTATGGCCGGGGTGCAAGCTTTTGCTGATGCAAGCGAACCGTATTTCGGAGCGACCATTGGGCGTGTGGGCAATCGTATCGCCAATGGTAAATTCACCTTAGACGGTAAAGAATATCAAGTACCTACCAATAACGGCGACAATGCTTTACACGGGGGTGACCAGGGCTTTCAGTATAAAGTATGGGACGCGCGTAAACCCAATGCACAGACCTTAATTCTCACCTACCGCTCTCCTGATATGGAAATGGGCTTTCCGGGGAATGTGGACGTAAAGGTGACCTATAGCGTGACGGCAGATCGCGAACTCAAGATGGAATACGAGGCGACTACCGATCAAAAAACAGTGGTGAACCTTACCAATCACGCCTTTTTTAATCTGAACGGCGAAGGCAGCGGGAGCATCCTGGAACACAGCCTTGTGATTCACGCCGATCAATATACCCCCGTAGATAGCGGACTCATCCCTACCGGGACTTTAGATTCGGTGGCGGGAACACCTTTTGATTTTACCCAGGCGCATACCATTGGGGAGCGTATAGCAACGGCTAATGAGCAACTTACCTTTGGTAAGGGTTATGATCATAATTATGTACTGAAAGAAGCTTCAGGAACACTCAAACCGGCGGCAAAGATCAGCGGTGACCAAAGCGGGATCGTGATGGAAGTCTTTACCGAAGAGCCCGGCCTGCAGTTTTATAGCGGGAATTTTATGGAAAGTAAAAATACTTTTAAAACCGGTGCTAAAGACGACTTTAGAACCGCATTTGCGTTAGAGACTCAGCATTTTCCTGATGCGCCTAATCAACCGGAATTTCCAAGTATTGTCTTGGAACCCAATGAAACCTATGCGACGACTTCGGTCTATAAATTTTCAGTAAAAGGATCGTAGTACTAAACTATACACACGCCCGGCGTGTAACAATAATTATTCGTGTGTGTTTAAGAGGGATAAACAATTGGGGCGGCCGCAACCTTCACAGCAGCCGCCCCATCACCAGAAACTGTTTATCTTCACCGGAGAACCCTTTCAGCAATGAAAGGGTTTTTTGTTACTTAGGTTACGCAAAGAATCTACGAGAGTTGCTACTTTTGAGCCTATGAGCACACGTCTAAAACGTATTTTACGCTATGCCTTGTTTGTGGGTATTCTGGTCTTGGTTTATACCCAAGGATGGCACAAACCTGTGGTGGCCACGTTGCAACGCGGCATTCTAAAAACGGGTATTATGAATCCGCAGCTTAAGGAAGTACCGGATACTAACGGAAAAACCCGCGTAAAAGGCACTAAAAGTGAGGCTGTAGTACCGGGCGACCTTGCAGACCTTAATGTGCAGTTCTTTGACGAGAACGACCAACTCGTTTCACTAAAAGATATGCCGAAGCAACCCTATTTTATTAACTTTTGGGCTACGTGGTGTCCGCCTTGCGTTGCAGAAATGCCGGGCATCGCCAAGCTGTATGCTGATACCAAAGACGAAGTGAACTTTGTGCTGGTCTCTTTTGATACCGATTTTGAAAAGGCGAAAGCCTTTAAAGCGAAAAAAGGTTTTGATTTTCCCATCTACCGCATGGCCTACGACCTGCCGGAAATGTACAACACCGGTAGCCTGCCCACCACCATCCTGATCAATGCCCAAGGCCAACTGGCGCTCACCCATATGGGTATGGCTGATTATGATACCGAAGCATTCAGGGAGTATTTGGAGGAGTTGCAGTAAGGATTTGCAGTAAATCCTTAGAAATACGAAAGTAGAAATACAAAATACAATGTTCCCGCGCTCTGCCTGTCCACAACGTTTCCGCGCGATTGCATCGCGTGTTCGTTAGATCTCAACTCGAAGATTTTTTTGAAGCAAACTCTTGAAGCAGGCGGTCATTTTGACCATCGGGAGAAATCGCACCCTCCATTAATTTCTTAATCTTTTTCCTCATCCCCTACTTGCTTTTAACGTAGATTGAGTGATAGTAACTTTAAATCATAAGCAGTTGGCAATAGCAGTCTGCAGTTGGCGGTGGATAGACGGGAGAAAAAAGAGAATAGAACAAAGAGTAAAGACAGCATCAAATACGAAAGTAGAAATTGGAAATACAAAATACGCTTCGCCCTGTCACTTCGAGTGATGCTTGAGCACCTTAGCGCGAAAGGATTGTATCGAGAAGTTTTCGAAACAGCAATAAGGGTAACTATAAACTCACTGACTTCAAAGACTTCTCAATACAACTGAATCCCTGCTACCGCTGGTATTCAGTCACTCGAAGTGACAGTCTTCTTACCCGAAGGATTACACGAATTCCCAGGTTTTCGCGCTGCCTGTCCACAACGTTTCCGCGCGATTGCATCGCGTGTTCGTTAGATCTCAACTCGAAGATTTTTTTGAAGCAAACTCTTGAAGCAGGCGGTCATTTTGACCATCGGGAGAAATCGCACCCTCCATTAATTTCTTAATCTTTTTCCTCATCCCCTACTTGCTTTTAACGTAGATTGAGTGATAGTAACTTTAAATCATAAGCAGTTGGCAGTAGCAGTCTGCAGTTTGCAGTGGATAGACGGGAGACCAAAGAGAATAGAACAAAGAGTAAAGACAGCATCAAATACGAAAGTAGAAATTGGAAATACAAAATACGCTTCGCCCTGTCACTTCGAGTGATGCTTGAGCACCTTAGCGCGAAAGGATTGTATCGAGAAGTTTTCGAAAAAGCAATAAGGGTAACTATAAACTCACTGACTTCAAAGACTTCTCGATACAACTGAATCCCTGCTACCGCTGGTATTCAGTCACTCGAAGTGACAGTCTTCGTACCCGAAGGATTACACGAATTCCCTTGTTTTCGCGCGATTGCATCGCGTGTGCGTTAGATCTTAAATCGAGGATTCTTTTTGAAACAACCTCTTAATCAGGCAGTCATTTCGACCATCGGGAAAAATCGCACTCTCCATTAATTTCTTAATCTTTTTCCTCATCCCCTACTTGCTTTTAATGTAGATTGAGTAATAGTAACTTCAAATCATGTTCATTCATTTTCTTTGCTTCTCCAAAGAAAACGAATCAAAAGAAAAGAGCCTTTTTCTTAGGTATTTTTGCCTTATCAGGCAAAACCGCAACAAGGCTCCTAAATTTTCTCCAAGGCTTCAAAAATTCTTAACGGAGCCTTCTTGCTATACTGAAGCAAAAGATACCAAACCCTTCGGGTATTAATAATTTATCTTCTGTCTCACTTCTAAAATCTCATGTCTATTCTAACGTCAGTACCGGCCTACTTTTTAGATCTGTAGTAAAACTAGCAGGCGTCGCAGCGGTGGGCAGTGAAGCCCTGCATCCGACGACCGTAGGGAGAGGAATGCACCTGTTGTGCTAAGTAATACTGGTAGTCGGATTAGTACTAGCAAAGAAAATGAACAAAACATGTTTTAAAAACACTTTATCATTATACCTCAAATTTTAGCACCCTATTAAGAAAGTTTAGCTGCACCTTTGCGTCTATAAAACCAGCGAAGTACAACTTTCGTATATTTTATAGTGTTATGAAAAACAGAATCATTCTTTCCGCATTACTGGCCGCAACGATCGCTTTGAGCTTGTTGTTTAACGGCTGTGCTGATGCGACGAAATCTAACGATACCGCACAGACTACTAATGCTGTTGCACTCAACACCACGGGCACTGCCGAAGAAGCTGCAGTTCCTGCCGAAATACCGGTGCCTCAAGACCGTGCTGCTGCCTATTTTGCCAGCGGATGCTTCTGGTGTGTCGAAGCAGTTTATGAAAGTGTAAAAGGCGTTGACGAAGCCGTTTCGGGCTACGCAGGAGGGCATACCAAAAACCCAACCTACGAAGACAGCAACACCGGCCGTACCGGGCACGCCGAATCGGTTAAGGTGATCTATGATCCTAGCGTGGTCAGCTTTAGCCAACTCGTAGATGTATATTTTGGTTCACAAAACCCAACACAGGTAAACGGTCAGGGACCGGACCAAGGTTCGCAATACCGCTCGATCATCTTTTATCAGAATGATGCTGAAAAGGAGGTCATTGAGCAAAAGAAAGCGGCACTTGAAAAAGAATTAGGCGAATCGGTAGCTGCTGAGGTCAAGCCTTTTGAGAAGTTCTGGATCGCGGAAGCTTATCACCAAAACTACGAGGTGCAGCATCCGGAAAACCCGTATATCCAAAACGTGTCGATACCCCGTTTAAACCGATTTAAAGCAAAGTTCCCCGAACTTTTAAAAGCTAACAGCCACTAGGCTGAACTATGAAGAAGAAAAAGAAGACCCAAGCCCTTTCTACACTGATAGGGCTTTTTTGATTGGCGCCGCCAAAGGGTTTAATACTCCGAGGCTTATGTCGAATTTAAAAATTCGTTTCCAACCAACGCCTCATAGGTCTGCCCTGAGGTAGTGTAATGGCACCGCCAGACAGGCACGAGGCGAGTCCTCCAAAAGCCTACAAAGCTTAAGACGATCAACACTTCCTTCTTCTTTATGTAGTAGCTTTGTGGCACCCTAACGTCAATACACCCTTTATTCATGCATTTACGCGACGCTTCACCCCAACGTAAAAAGATCGCTACGATACTTACCTTTTTGTCGATTCCGCTTTCGGGCTTTATGACCGACATTTACCTGCCGTCGTTTCCGTCAATGGCACGTAACCTCAGCGTTTCAGAACAAAGTATTCAATTAACGCTCACTTGTTTTTTCCTGAGTTACGGGTTCTCGCAATTGTTTGTAGGCCCCGTAGCCGATAGTGTAGGCCGGCGCAAACCTATGCTGATCTCGCTGGCGGTATTGCTGTTGAGCAGCCTTGCCGTGACCTTTACCGGCGAAGTGCTGGTGATCAGTCTGCTGCGTATCGTACAAGGGATCGCTACCGCCTTTATTGTCGTGGCCAAACGCGCCTATTTTGTAGACCTTTTTGATGATGAACAACGTAAACACTACCTCAGCTACTTTACCATCGTCTGGAGCTGCGGACCTATCATCGCGCCTTTTTTGGGTGGTTTCCTCGAAGAGCATCTGGGCTGGCAGTCTAACTTTTACTTCCTCGCGATCTATGCGGCCATCTTGTTTGTAGGCGAACTCGTATTCAGTGGGGAGACCATACGCAACTACAAGAAATTCAACCTCAAGAAAACCGGCTTGCTGTATATGGCAATGCTTAAGAACCCCGGTTTTATCTTAGGCATCGCGGTATTGGGCTGCGCCTATTCGGTAGTGATGGTGTTTAACATCGCAGGGCCGTTTGTGGTAGAACAGCATTTTAACTACAACGCCGTGATCATTGGGTATTGCACCCTCGTTTTAGGCTTTGCCTGGATGATCGGTGGAATCTTAAGCAAGCGCTTTACACCGGTGAACTTTACTAAAAAGATCCGTCTGGTGTCACTGACGCAACTTGTATTGATGGTCCTCTTTATCGGCTTAGGAAGTATGATCGACAACCTCGTATTGCTCGTAGGTTTTGCCTTTATCGTGCACATCTGTTCCGGGTTTTTGTTTACTAACTACTTTACGCAGAATATGGTGTTCTTTCCCGGAAACGCAGGCATCGCCGGTGGACTCATGGGCGGGCTTCTGTACATCATTACCTCGATGGGTAGTTTTGTGATCTCCCACTCCGGAAGCATCACCAACACCTTAGATATGGCCCTTCGCTACCTGCTCATCGCCGCCCCACTGGCTGTTGTGATCTTCTTTTCGCTACGCTACTTTAAAAAACGCGACCTAAGGAAACGCGCGAGTGCGTTGAAGGTTCAGGGCTAATACGGTTTTCGGTTTGTTGTTTTTGGTTGTTGTTTTCTGTTGAACCTGTCACATCGAGCGTGTCACACTGAGCGCATCCCGATAGCTATCGGGAGAGATGCTGGTTAAAATTCAAGACTAAAAGCCAACAAAAACAAAAAGCTCCCCTCCTTACGGAGGAGGGGTGGGAGGCGCTTAAAAGCCTAAAGGCGTTAAGCGAATGACGGGGTGGTGTATTGCGCTATGCTAAATTCAAAGGCTAAAATTCAAAGGCTAAAATTCAAAGTTGTAGTTTTCGGTTTACTGTTTGCTGTCGAGCGTGTCACACTGAGCGCATCCCGATAGCTATCGGGAGAGATACTATCGGGAGTTTCAGCATCCCATAAACATGCTTGCAAAACGCTGCTTATGAGACCCTGAGACAAGCTCAAGGTGACGGATGTCTCCTTTAGGAAAAAGATTGTTTAAGTCCTGTTTTTCAAGATTTAGAATTTCCATAATTACTTAACCTATGCCTTTTATTTACTCGCTTATCTGCCATAAATAGTATACGATCTGATTCTTCAAAAGGTATTTTTAAATTATCACAAACCGAATGTAAATCCTTTAAGTATTTGATATAAAGGTCTATTTGTTTATCAATATTAGTTTCACTAGGGTAGCTACTAATTTTTAATGTTTGCTCAGGGTATATTATTCGATACACACGCTGATCAATGATTTGATAAATAAATTTATTTCTAAACCTCAATATTGTCGAAGCCATTGCCAGCTGTACTCCTTTTGTTTTTAATAGAAGCTTTAAAAGCTCTCTGGTTTTATCCAAGTCTATTTCAGTATCCGTAGGCCTTACAGAGTTTATCAGCGCAATTAATTTGTCATCAAAAGCAGCATACCGATTAACTTTCCAAAGCACAATTTCATTGAGCTTATTTTGATCAAACGCTTTTTGATCTGCATCAAGTAACGCTGTTAAATCTTGTTGATAGGTAAACTCTTTATCCGCTTCGATTATATCAAAGTCTTTGTCAAAAACTGTCTTGTGAGTCATATAATGAATTTTCAATAATTTACTGAATGTAATACAACTTAGCAGAATAAGAAATCATCAATAATAAATAGAATTAGCTGTCACATCGAGCGCATCCGATAACTACCTCAGTCTCGGTCTTAAACTCTAAGCAACTGCTTCATAGCAACGCCAGACTAACGGAAAAACAAAGGTTTAAACATTTCATAGATGAAAAGATGATTGATAAACTTTAAAACTTAAAAAACATTTTAAATCCAGTAATTAATAGATGTTTACCATTAACAGTCAAAAACAAAGGAGAGCTAGAGGACAAATACTTCATTAATATTATTATTTAGCTTTGTTATTTTATCTTCGTTTTCTAATTGTTTTAATGTAATCCTCTAATACAGTTAAGTCAGCAAGAAATTCAGCAGAGTCTGGCATTTCCTCAATTAGAGTTCCTGCTGTGTCGTGTCCTGTAAAATAGGTAGAACACTTGCTCATATTTGCGTCAACAAGATTATAATCATCATCAGTTAAATCTACTATCTTAGATAAACGTTGAGTTTGTATTGCTCTACCAAATCTTTGAATTGCTCCGTTGAGAAATACCTCTTCAATAAAACGCTCCCAAGTTTCTCTGAGTTTACCATACAACAATTTTGCCCTTTCTTTATAAAGTTCTTCGGTTTCTGTTCTTTCGATTTTCTCTAATTTTTGATATGCGTTTTTCAACAAGCCAATTCTTTTCCCTACAGGTAAAGCATCCCAAGGTGGATTGCTTGCAATTAGTCCTGTTTCTTTTTTCTTTCTTGTCAAGCTCTTTATATCCAAATCACAATTTAAACTTTTAGAATGTTCCTGAATCATAAGTAGAAAAGTGATGTCGTGAGTAAAAACAATAACCTGTCGCTCTAAAGCCTCTTCTGCAATTCTTTTCGATATTTTATTTCTCCATTTGTGGTCAAGGGATGAAACTGGGTCATCAAAAATTATAGCACTTTTATGCTCTGAAATGGATAATTCAGAAAAGAATGTTGCTAAGGAAATACACCTATGTTCTCCTTCACTTAAAACGTCTTTTAGTGCAATTCCATTTGCGTTCTGTTCATCGAGTCTTAAGTAGTGATATTGTTTCCCTCTTTGTCCTTTTGTTTCGGTTTCTATCTTGATGTTTTTAAATCCTAGTTTGGTAAGTTCTGCTTTGAAATTCTGTTTAAGGTTTTGACTTATGTAATTTGTTGCTAAATCATTACTAAGAGTAGTAATGGTTCGAGTATTACATTTACTAATGCACTGATTTAGCAGTTTTATCTTTTTTTGTCGATAAATTTCACGTGCTAACTTGGGTTTATAATCAAAAATCTTTTTTTCGCCCTTTAATTGATTTAGTTCCTTGTTTAGCGGTTTTAAATCTTCTTCAATTGATTGGACTGCTAACTTCTCATTTGCTTCTTTTAAGTCTTTAATGAGGTTCTGAATTTGAGTTTTAGGTGTATTCTCAATTTCAATTGAATTAACAGATTCAACAGATTTTTTAGAATTAAACAGCCCAATTAAATAGTCCTTCTGTTTAGAAAGTGACTCTAAATATTTTGTTTGATTTTTCGAGTATTCATCAATCAGTTCATCTAACTCAATTGTTGTAGGCTTTTGTTCTTCAAAAGAAAAATCCTGACTATTTAGATTATCATATTCTAAATCAAATTTATCAGAAGCTTCATCAAAAGATTTTTGAATATCATTTTTCACAAAATCTTCGAAAGCAGTAAATCTGCTTTTTGCATCTTCCCCTAAATCTTGAAAACAAAGAGGGCAATTGCTCTCTCCATTTACTTTTGGAAAATCTTCTGTCTCGGTACTTTCGTTATAGAACTTTCGAGCACTTTCCCAAAGTAATTTCCAAGAACTATTACCAACACCCTCAATTGGTAATTCAGAGAATGCCTTTTCAGAAGATTCTTTAAGTGCTTTACTTGTTGTTGAAAGATTATTTAATATTTGTTTTAGGTCCTCTAATTTTGCTCCTGTCAAGTTATTTTCGAGTGTTTGAAATTTGTTTTGCAAAACCTCAAATCGCTTTATCTTATCGATGTTTTCTTTTAAGATTTTCTTAGGGTCGGTTGCTTTTAATTCATCTATTTGTTTGATTAGCACTTCAATTCTAGAATTTTTGGGGTCATTCCAAATTGCTTCTGCTCTTAATTCGTTAAGTGTAGTTTCCGAATTTAAATTATTGAGAAATGTTTTAGCAGTCGAACAATCTGAAACTTCTAAAAGAGTTTGGTCAAATTTCTCTAATGCAGGGTCTGAAAATTCCGCATTTAGTTTATTGTCAACTTTTTTTATACAGACTGCTAATTTTTCTACAATAGATAACCCTTGAGGAATAAAGGCTATTTCATCTTCCCCTTCAATGTAATGATTTGCACTAAACGTATCGAAAACATCAACACTTTTTAAAACAGAGTCACTTACTACTTCATTTATAAGATTTACTGTGTTGAAATTTATTCCATCAATTGTATATTCTATATCCGCTTTTTTATCATTTCCAAAACAAGTTGGGTCATATAGATTGTCATTTATTTTCGGCTTACTTCCTCTAGTATTACAAGCGTGTTTTAAAATGCTAACATAGCTTGATTTTCCTGAACCATTATCTCCATAGACAAGCGTAAGTCCATTTGAGGCAAATTCTAATTCACTGGTTTGTGAGAGTGCGTTTATATTTTTTACATTGGAGATTTTTGAAAGTATTATATTATCACTGCTTGTTGAGTTATTTGCGAAGTCTCTTAAATCATCAAAATCCACTTCGTTAAAGTCAAAGTTTGATAAGCCATAATCTACCTTACAGATTTCCTTTAGTTCCGAAATATCATTATCCGTTAGTTCATTGTTTCTGATTAAACGGTCAACGGCAATTTGCCAAAAAACAGGCTTGTTTTCCACCCAATCAATTATATCATTTAGTATTGGCATATACCCTTTTCCTTATTTTATTAATTTAATTTCTCTTACCTGTCATATAAAAACTTGACATATTTATTTATGTATGCGTTTAATCCTATTCCTCTTTTAGCTAGTTTTTTCATCGCTTCAACGTGATTTCGACCTGCTTTTAAGTAGCTATATCTATACTTCCTAAAAGTTCCTTTAAACTTTATAAGAATATAATCAGCTCCTATTTCGTATTCAGATACATTCGAATCTCCACCTAAATTTTGATACCTATTCATAACAAGTTTTAAAAAAATTAAATCTACCAAAACCCCTCCACTAAATCGTACAGAATCCCGTAAATACTTGTATTTAATACACATAAAGGGGTAAAACACCCGTACTTTTTAAACCATCCTCCCCAAATAAGTAGAGTAGGCATAATCGGTTTCCGTAGCGGTGCTAAAAGTGGTATAGACTTCTAAAGGCAGTGTGCTTAAGGCTTCGGGAAGTTCGAGGGTATGCGTTGCTGCCGCCCGGGTGGTGCAGGCTTTGTAGAACGCAAAATCTTCGGTATCGGGAGCATACAGCAAGACGCTAAGCAGATCGTTGGGTTCGGCAAAAGGCTGTTGGGTGCCTCCTTGCCAGTGCAGCACCACCTGCTGTGCATCGCGCGACTGCGACACCGGTACATACGGCCGTACCCGCCCCGTACTGATCAATACCTTGTCATAGGCGATACGCCAAGCGTCCTGCTCTTTTACAATCACCTGCGCCATATAATAACTGCGCACCGCATCTCGCGCATTGTCCTTCCCAAGGAAATCGGTATAATACTCTTTAAAAATGGGATAGAGCAACCCGGTAAAATGTTTCATGAGTGCGAACTTGTTCCGGGTTTGTTGTTGTTTAGGACTTGCGGGAGCTTTGCTAGGTGTGGGTTTGCTGCGTACAATACCTTTACCGTCATTTCCTTGTACAAACACCACCGGCCCTACTGCTCCGCTTATCATGCCGATTTGATCTTCAATAAACTGTCCCATAGCCTTTGGCATTTAACTGGTTATCAATACTCTAAAGTACTTTTTACCCGGTTAATCTCCTAGCTTTCAAAGGAGTTTCTTCGGTCTTCGTACATAGTTTGTCCATTGTTTCTCCATTCATCCTCCATAAATACTTGGTTTTAATGGTAAAACAATGGAGGATCTATGAGTGATCTATGGTTAAAGTATGAGGGAATTAAGGAGTATTCTCTTTTTTATAAAGGTGTTTTTTTAGGACTTAGTGAAGGGGTTAATGATTTTAGTGCTTAATGGTGTCCTTTACTTTACTTTTCTTTGCTTGTCCAAAGAAAAGTAACAAAAGAAAAGACCCCCTTGCTTAGGAATTTTTTGCCTTATCAGGCAAAAACCGCCTTGTCAGCTCCGCGTCGCTACCGCTCCTGTCCTTCGGAGCTTCCCGCAGCTATTCTGAACCAAGGGTATTTTGAATTAGTGTAACCCTTCGGGTATGAATGCGCCTAGTCATCTCGACGATAGGAGAGATCACACAACAAGCTAACTCCCTTCTCCTTTGGGAGAAGGGCCGGGGATGAGGGATACAAGATGCGATTTCTCCCGATGGTCGAAATGACTGTATGCTTCAAAAGTAACTAAAAGAAAAACCTTCAAGTTTTAAACTTAACCCACACGCGATGCAATTCCCTATAAACATCGGGACAAGCAGCACGCGATGCAATTCCCTATATGCATTGGGACAGGCAGCGCGAGAACATTGTGGAAAGCCAGCTCGGAAACAATGTCGTGCTGAACTTGTTTCAGCATCTCATCTAGTGAGACTTCTCGATACAATCCTTTCGCGCTCCGGCGCTC
Organism: Leeuwenhoekiella sp. ZYFB001; assembly: GCF_011784865.1. Taxonomy (NCBI): domain Bacteria; kingdom Pseudomonadati; phylum Bacteroidota; class Flavobacteriia; order Flavobacteriales; family Flavobacteriaceae; genus Leeuwenhoekiella; species Leeuwenhoekiella sp. ZYFB001. The sequence goes on along the minus strand of NZ_CP050460.1, from coordinate 3,836,235 downwards.
AAGCATCACTCGAAGTGACAGTGCGTTGTATTTCGTATTTTGTACTTCTTACTTTGTACTTTCGTAGTTCACGCTGTCTTTACTCTTTATTCTATTCTCTTTTGTCTTCCGTCTATCAGCTCTAGTCTAATAGCTCAAAACGCACATCATCAACCCAAGCCTCCGCACCGGCAGCTCCTTTGACATAGATCCCTACAGTGACGTTACCGTTGACTACGGAGACTTCGTCTATGGTGATGGTAGTCCATTCAGTGTTTGGGAGAGTGAAGGACGTTTCAAACGTTTGGGTGCCGCTTTGGGCATAAAGGTTTAGTTCTTCAAAGCCGGTGGTGTTTTTGACGGTGGCGGAAAGGCTGTACTTTCCGTCAGGTAAGCTTACATAGGGTGTGCTGCTTAGTTCTTGCGTAATGCGGCGTTCAAAAGGGACTTGATCGCTGATGTGCAAACTCTTTTCCCCGATCACATGCTGACGGTCTTGTTGGGTATTGAAATGATTCAGTACAGGTGAAGCAGCTTCGGTAGTGGAAATGGGATTCCCTTGCAGGATCTCGGTATGCCAACCTAACAGCTGTTCCTGCACGGGTTTGTTGTTGCTAGGAATGTGGCGGCGGTCGGCTTCAAAACTTGGGTTTTTGATGTAATTGTTATCTGCTGCGACGCTCCAGGTTCCGGTGGTTTCGTTGAGCTTCCAGCTGTGTAACGAATTGAAATACGGTGTTTCCCCATCAAACGACAAAGGTACCCACTGGTTGTACCCAAGTCCGTTACCGGCGAACTCCGCCCAGCGGTCTCCGCAAAAGAGTACCGTTTCTTGTTCGCTTCCCCGCACAGTATAAAAAAATCCGGTTTGCGAGACATGCGCATAGTCTTGTTCGCTACCCGGCATCACCTGCATCTCATTAGTGGGTTTATACGGACCATAAATATCTTCGGAAACGAGGTAATAGGCAAAAGAACCGTCCCAACCGTAGATGTTGGAAGCCGCCATATAATACTTGCCGTTGTATTTAAACATACAATTGCCCTCGCGGCTCGCGCCTCTAAAGATCTCGTGCACTTCAAGCAAATCTACCTTTCCGTCGCGTACGCCAATCTCGGAAATATAGATTTTATTACGCCCTTGACCATACGAATAAACCAGGTAGGAAGCCCCGGTGTCGGGATCGGTAAAAACGGTTTGATCCCCTGTATTGGGTGTCCCAATACGCGAGGTCATATCAATATGTCTGTGTACTTTAAAATCTCCCAAAGGCGAATCGGCCAATGCGATCATTACATTTTTTCCGTGTTGGATGAGCAGGGCATACTGCTCAAGTGCTTCGATATACGCCACCCCCATACGTCCCAACCACGTAGGGTTTTCTTCAAAATTCACGGCCTCTTTGGTGAGCACGTGTTTTTCAAAGGTCCAGTTGACCAGATCGGTCGAACTATAACAGGTTACCCCCTCAAAGTGGTTGCGCTCCAAAGTCACGGAAGGGTCGTTGCGGTAAATTTCGGCTTCTTGATAATGCACCCCATACCAGTAGTATTTGGGAGTTCCGCTTTGCGGATCAGTAAACTGAAAAATGCCACCGCCCTGCGAATAGATGGGTTCCCCGTTTACAGTATTCCAAAAACGGTCGTTGGTGATCTTGAGTTCCTGCGCCCGAGTAGTACAGGAAACAACGGCAAAAACTAAAAGCAATGCAAGGCTAAAGGGTTTCATAGGCTACAGATAAAGCAACAAAATACAAGAATGCCCAAGGCTCTTTATCCTGTGCTTGCCTGTTCTTTTCTTTGCTGGTGTTATTTTTATTTCACGGGAGCTTGTGAACCTCGTATCCTCGATTTGCCTTGTCCAAAGAAATCCTTCGACTATCGCTCAGGACAAGCTCAACAAAAGAAAAGACCCTCTCGTTTTCAGGTATGAAGACTGTCCCTTCGAGTGACTGAATACCTGCAGTAGCAGGGATTCAGTTGTATCGAGAAGTCTTTGAAGTCAGTGCGTTTATAGTTACCCTTATTGCTGTTTCGAAAACTTCTCGATACAATCCTTTCGCACTAGGGTGCTCAAGAATCACTCGAAGTGACATTGCGCATCAAATAACTATGGAAGTAAGTAATGACATACTTTTTACATCTGTAGTAAAACAAGTAAATGGCGCAGCGGTTTGCTATCCGCAGGATAAGGGATTTACGTAGTTTTCAAGGATGTAAAAATAAACCTAGTCCCGATAGCTATCGGGATTGGTTCGTTTTTTCATCGATGGAAACCGAGGCACGAGGTTCACGAGTTCACGGGAAATAGGAACAAGCACGAGCTAAAAAATGAACAGAAACATCAATTGAAAATCAAATCATGCTATTTGAGCTCAAAAGAAAAATGGGTACTTAGACTTTTATCCAGTACAAACAGGCGTTAATATTTTTGACTTGCTCTTTTCCCTAAAGTTTTACTTCATTGGCTTTAAGCACCCGTAGCAGGTTTCCGCCTAAAATTTTATGAATATCCTCTTGGCTGTAGCCTTTTTCCACCAAAGCTTTGGTGATCAAAGGATAGCCCATAACATCATCCAACTGTTGCGGTGGAAACGAGATGCCGTCAAAGTCTGAACCGATGCCCACATAATCAACACCTACCAGATCAACGATGTAGTAGATATGCTGCATCAACACCTCAAAAGATGCACGTAATGCTTCGGCTTCTTGCGGAAACTGTTTATATAAGGCTGCTTTTACCGCATAGTCGTTGAGACCTGCAGCCACTAAAGAATCTTGTTTATCCTGATGCTTGAGCATAAAGGCCTCGTGCTTGCGGGTAAACGTACTGTCTATAAATGCCGAATAAAAGTTTACCTGAACCACCCCATTATTTTTGGCAATCGCTTTTAGCTGCTCGTCATTAAGATTACGGGGATGCGTATGCAGTGCCAGTGCCGAACTGTGCGAGGCGATCACCGGCTTGGTGGTCTCTTCCATTACATCCCAAAAGGTTTGTACCCCAATATGCGAAACATCGACAAGCATACCCAAGCGGTTCATGGTCTGCACCACTTGCTTCCCAAATGCGGTGAGTCCTTTTTTACCCTCGCTATTTCGAGCTCCTTCTATCTCCCACTCATCGGTCGCGCTGGTCGCCCAAGCGGTGGAGTTGTTCCAAGTAAGGGTCATATAGCGTACCCCTCTGGCAAATAAACTATCTAATTTGTCAAGACTGTTTTCGATATGATGTCCGCCCTCAACTCCGATCAATGCGGCCAGTTTCTGCTGGGCTACTGCTTCTTGTATCGTTGCCGTATTGGTCGCCTTGAGCATGGTATCTGGATTACGACCGATCACGGCATCGAGACTATCAATCTGCCGATTAGCGTAGTCAAAGGGCGCCTCTAGCGTTCCATCGCTCCACACCGAAAAGAATTGCGCATCTAGCCCACTGGTACGCATACGGCTTAGGTCGCTATGGGTGATTCCGGTGAGGTCGCTGTCGAGCATCAGGCTATCTTCGACCATTTTGGTGAGCATATCATTATGCGTATCTATAAACACGGCTGCGTCGTGAATTTGTTTATAATCCATTGTAGATTCGGGCTCTTGAGCAGTTTGTTTGCAGGCGACTACCGCCAGAAGCAGCACTAAAAGATAACGCATTGGAGAAGGGTTTAGCGTAGTTGTTTCCTGTAAATTAGTGATTTTTAGAATGTAATCCGTAATCTTTTAGGCTAAAGCTTGAATTATTTACGGCTTAATATATATACCCCGCTAGAATTTAGAATATCGTAATAGTTCTGGCGGTCTCTTACCAGAAAAGACGGTTACCGTTATCGCACATTATAGAATTTGGCTGAGTAGTTTTACTTTAAGTTGAGCCGGTGTTAAGCGAAGGAGAGAAAACTCAAAATTTGTAGTTTTTTATGCTTTCTTCTTCGTTTATTTTCCAATTCGTACATTGAAAAGAGCCCCTAATTATGGTGTCATTAGGATTGAAACCAAATCCTTCCTGCACTATGATTTTAAATTCTCCATAAACTCTAGAAGCATTATGGTATTTGAATCGAGAAATTTTTATTTGATATTGATTAACCGTGTCTTTCTTAAAATCTTTACCATTATACTCCAACTCAGTAGAACGTGAAATAACGTTAGCTTTTAATACCGTACTGTCTTTAAGTTCAAAGTTGATGTATTTTAACTGTCCTTCGAAGCTTGCAGGATTGAGAGAAGGAGTATATAAGCCTTTTAGTTTATTATATCTATCGACGTGATCCTTGGGTAGGGTATTCAGTTTATTCTTTGTAGGTATGGCTGCTTTAATTTGAATTTTAATACTAGTGTTCTTTGCATTTCTGTCACAACTGCATGCTGATGATAATGAATCAGAGACCATTGAATTGCCTACTATTAAATCATTAAAATGACCTGGTTTCGTATAAAACGTGTCTATTTTTATATAGGTCGGAAATTCATCTCTAGGCTTTTTTTCTTCTTTCGATTTTTCAAATTCTTTTTTTAGATTTTCATCTAGTTTTTTATCTGAATCATTACATCCGAGTAGTATTAAAGTCAATATGAAAAAAGAGATTTGTTTCATTGTTTAATGTAACTATAATTAAAGGCCCGTACCCGGTCCCGATCTCCTTTAACAATAATAAACCAAGCCCAACCCGGTATTAGGAGCAGACCAAAACATCCTGCAACAGCAAGGTTTGTGCTGTTTAAAAATGCATAATAACAGGCTACGCCGGCGATACCACTTCCTAGAGCAAAAATCAATCCTGCGGTAAGCAATAGCGCTTTGGAGCTTTTAGCATAGAGTTCGTTTACAAAAAAAGTGGTGTTCTTCCCGCAAGCCTTACACGTCTTCGAGTGGTACTTTCCTTCCCGCATCGCTAATGCTACGCGGGTTTCTACACTAATACGAAACTGAAGTTCATGTCTACAATGCTTACAAGCTCCGTATACCCTCATACTTGTTTGTTTTACTTCAAAAATAAGTCGTAAGCACTTAACGGCAAGCACTTAGTTAAAATTGGTTTTAGCCGGAATATAGCCGTACTTTTACCCTATTGAAACCAGACTATGGCAACACTCCCAGACTTGCGTCACGTTAACGTCACACGCTACATCACGCCCTTGCGTGAAGGTGGTTCGCTCCCGGCTGTGGCTGATGCAGACGATGGCTTTAAATATGTGGTGAAATTTAGAGGTGCCGGGCACGGTCCCAAAGCCCTGATCGCCGAATTACTAGGCTGTGAAATCGCCAGGTTTCTCGGGTTTAAAGTACCCGAAGTGGTGTTTGCTGATCTGGATGAGGCTTTTGGTCGTACCGAAGGAGATGAAGAAATACAAGATCTACTAAAATTCTCTCAAGGATTGAACATCGGACTCCATTTTTTATCGGGTGCGATCAACTTTGATCCGGTGGTGACGAGCGTGGACCCTCAACTGGCTTCTGAGATCGTGTGGTTTGATGCCTTTATGACCAACATAGACCGTACGTTTCGCAATACCAATATGCTGATGTGGCATCGCGAGCTCTGGCTGATCGATCACGGCGCCACCCTTTATTTTCATCACAGTTTTACCAATTGGGAACAAAGTGCGGCGACGCCTTTTGCAATGATCAAAGATCACGTGTTGTTGCCTCAGGCTTCACAACTGGATGAAGCTAACATCAAATTGAAAGCCTTGCTTACTGACGACGTTTTGCAACATATGGTGAACCTCATTCCCAATACTTGGCTCGACTGGGAAGGTTATGAGGAAAGTCCGAACGCCTTGCGACAGGTTTATTTTCAGTTTTTAAGCACCCGTTTAACCCACGCCGATTTATTCACTAAAACCGCTCAAGATGCACGACAAACACTTGTATGAATATGCGGTGATACGCCTGGTGCCTCAGGTTGAACGCGAGGAGTTTTTTAATGTAGGTGTGGTACTCTATTGCAAACGCCCGCGGTTTATTGGGATGCGCTTTCAGCTAGATGCTAAGAAACTCGAAGCCTTTTGCCCCGAACTCGATGTGGAACAGGTGCAAAAAAACCTGGAAGCTTTTAAAGCGATCTGCGCCGGTGCTAAAAACGGCGGACCTATCGCCCAACTGGAACCTGCAGAGCGTTTCCGTTGGTTAACGGCTACACGTAGTTCGGTGATTCAAACCTCCAAAACCCACCCGGGGTTTAGTGAAGATCTAGAAGCGACTTTGGAGTGTTTGTTTACGGAATTAGTGGTATAACGATTCAAGGTCTATAATTTAAGATTCAAAATTAGCATTATGAGATAATCGCCTAACGGCGATTTTAGTATTAGCTGGAACCTATCATGTTCTGTTCATTTTCTTTGCTTGTCCAAAGAAAACGAACCAAAAGAAAAGACACCCTCGCTTAGGAATTTTTTGCCTTATCAGGCAAAAACCGCCTTGTCAGCTCCGCGTCGCTATCGCTCCTGTCCTTCGGAGCTTCCTGCAGCTATTCTGAACCGAGGGAATTGTGATTTCGTAACCCTTCGGGTATAAATATGCCTAGTCATCTCGACGATAGGAGAGATCACACAAGCTACTATCCCCTTCTCTCTCTTAATAGCTGCCCAAGTATGCTCAAAGTGACAGCGCATTGCGTATTTTGTATTTCCGATTTCTGCTTTTGTATTTAAACAGTCTTTACGCTATGTTCTTTAACCCTAGTCCTCAAACAACTACTGCACAAACTCCACCTTAAACAAAGCAACACCTTGTCTGGGTAGATCTAGGTTTAGGGTGAGTTTACCATCCTTTACTTGCATATATTGCGGAGAAGTGAAAAGCTGCAACTGGCCCGCCTGCTCCAGTTGGTCTATTTGCTCGGGAGTTGGATTCTTCGGAGATCCCATCGCTTTATAGGCTGTGTACGAATTGCTAAACTGTTCATCTACCCGATACTGAGAAACCAAAACTTTATTGGAAGGTATAGCCTCCAGATTTAAGGTTACAGGGGTAGGCTTCACCTCAATAGCATTCCGGTCGTGATAATTAAATACCATCACAGTGACGGCATCCTCCCCACGAGACGCCAGAGCATTCACATCGGGATTATCGCGCACACTGGCATCGCTTATTTTCTTATAGTCGTAGTCAAAATCGCCTTCCACCTTAAGGCGGTCAAATTCCATCATTCCAAACATGCGGAATACATTAAGCACCGGTTTATCGACGCCGTTTGTGGCCATATCCCGAAACCCGGCATACCATGGCTGGTCTTCAAATTCAAATCCCCAGGTCACAGCACCTGCCAGATTGATATCGTAAGCTTTGGCCAGATCGTATTTTCGGGCAAAGGAAGCAGCCGTATAACTGCTGTACATGGTACCATTGCGATAGGCATTTTCGGGGTAATCCTCTTCAGAACAGGCGGCACAACCTTCAGGATCAGATTCCCCAATGATCACCGGCAAATAACGCAAAGTGGGGTAAGAAGCTACTACTTCAAAACCCTTACGAATGTCGTTAAGCTGTGCTCCCATATTCATCACAACCGTACCCTCATCAAGTTTAGGGCTTCCCTTGGCGTGAAACGTAATAAAATCAAGCGGGGCTCCGGTTTCACCGGTCGCGTAGTTTTTGCCGGAAACCACGTGATCTAAAAAGGTACGTAGAAAGGTTTCTGCTTTGTCCCAGCCCGGCCCGGTTGTTTCGGGGCCACCTATTTTCGCCGTAGGCAACGCCCGCTTCACCGCATCAGCCGTATAGTCGTAAAGTTTGATGTATTCTTCAGTCATACCACGCCAGTAGCCAATGTTGGGTTCATTCCATAGCTCCCAATACCAACTTTCGACCTCCTCTTTTCCGTAGCGATCAACCGAATGTTCTACCCACTGATAAACCAGCTCTGCCCACTTGTCGTAATCCTTAGGCGGGTATGCCCAGCCGGTGTAAATGTCATCATACGCAGCACCCGGTTTCCAGTGGTGTCTGTAAGGTTCGGGATGGGTAGATAAAGCTTCGGGCATAAAACCAATCTGCGCCAGGGGTTTCATTCCTAAATCGATGTAGGTGTCAAAAATCGTATCGATGATGGTCCAGTCGTAAATGGGATTTCCGTCTTCATCTTCGGTATAGGCATTGGTGGAACCCCATTTGAGTGCCGCTTCTCCATCACCTGTAACCAGCAGACTGTGTGCTCGTACAAAAACCGGAACCGCACTCAACTCAGAGATTTCTTTGAGCAGCTTTTTCCCGTCTTTCATATAGGTGTAGTTGGGCTCATCGTAGCCCCACCAGGCCCATATAGGTTGTAACTGACCGTCCTCATGCGTTAAATTAACCGTCATTTCAACGGGTTGCACGTTATCGTATTGAGCTTGCACGCTAATACTAAAAAGCATCAGAACTAAGAGCGATAATAAGGAAGCTGTAAATCGTTTCATAAGAGTAAATAATATTGAGCTCAATAAGTTACGTTAAAATGTTTAAAGTACATTTATTATGAAACGAAGTGCCTGCTAATTATTCCTGCGGTTGTGATAATCACGCTTTTGGGAACACCTCGGTATTCCTTCGGTAGTGATTTATTTTTAATGATTTAAGGTTAAGGTTGATTATTGGGTGTTGGTGGTTATCGCCTAACGGCGATTTTAGTATGAGTTGGAACTAATCATGTTCTGTTCATTTTCTTTGCTTGTCCAAAGAAAACGAACCAAAAGAAAAGACCCTTTTTCTTAGGTATTTTTGCCTTTTCAGGCAAAACCGCAACAAGGCTCCTAAATTTCTTCCAAGGCTTCAGAAATTTTTAACGGAGCCTCCTTGCTATACTGAAGAAAAAGAAAACTACAATAGAAACAGTATTCTTCCATTAAAAATCAAATGTTCACAGCGGCCTACTTTTTACATCTGTAGTAAAACAAGTAAATGCCGCAGCGATGGGCAGTGGAGGATAGCTTAGCGCAGCGGTTTGCTATCCGCAGGATAAGGGATTTACGTAGTTTTCAAGGATGTAAAAATAAGCCTAGTCCCGATAGCTATCGGGATTGGTTCGTTTTTTCATCGATCGAAACCGAGGCACGAGGTTCACGAGTTCACGGGAAATAGGAGCAAGCACGAGCTAAAAAATGAACAGAAACATCAATTGAAAATTAAATCATACTATTTGAGCTCAAAAGAAAAATCTATTAGTTTTAAGCTTACCCACACGCGATACAATCGCGCGGAAACAAGGGATGATTATCAGCATGTGCTCTAAGTGACAGCGCATTGCCTATTTTGTATGTCCGATTTCTACTTCTCTATTTAAACAGTCATTGCTCTTTTCTCTATATTCTTTAGTCTTAGTCTTCAAATAACAACGGCACAAACTCACTTAAATACACCCTCCAGTTTCTCCAGATGTGTCCGCCTTCAGACTCGGTGTATTCATACGGCATATCCATCTTGTCAAGCGTAGCACGATATTCTTGGTTGGCTTCGTAAAGAAAATCGGTTTTCCCTATAGCGATCCAGTAGAGTTGGTAGCCATTGTCTTTTTGGGTTTCTAAAGTTTCCTCTAAGTTGTCGTAAACGCCCGCTCCGCTTTTGTCCTCGCGTGCCATAATCGCTGCCGAGAACAGCCCTACATAGTCAAAGGTATTGGGATAATAACGTGAAATGTGTAAACTGTGATAGCCTCCCATAGAAAGACCGGCGATCGCACGGTGAGCTTTATCGGCTTTTACACGGTAATTGCTTTCTACAAAGCTGATGATATCTTTAAATTGGGCTTCATATTTGCCATTCATGGTTTCTGGCGTCATAAACTGCGGGGTGTAATAACCGTCACTTCCAGCTCCCGGAGCAGCATCCTGACCTACGTTTCCGTTGGGCATCACAACAATCATCGGTTCGGCTTTACCTTGCGCGATGAGGTTATCCATAATCTGCGCTGTACGGCCTAGGGACAGCCAAGCCTCCTCATCCCCACCCGCACCGTGCAGTAAATACAGTACAGGATATTCAGCTGTAGAAGACTCATAACCCGGTGGCGTATAGATGGAAATCTTGCGGTCAAAGCCCAAGGTTTTAGCATCATACCAGCGGCTGGCAACGGTACCGTGAGGTACGTCTTGCACGCGATAGAGATCAGCTTGCTCCCCCGGAACAATAAAAATATTAGTTACCGATGCCACATCACGTATCAAAAAAGGGTTGGCCGGATCTGTAGTTTTAAATCCGTCTACGATAAACGCATAGCTGTAGAGTTCGGGTGCTAATACAGAAGTCGTAAACGACCACACCCCTTCTTCGTTCTTGGTCAGCAACGCCTTTCCCGGTCCGTCTACTTTTCCCATTGGCGTATCGACCTTAACCGAAGGTAAAAAATCGCCGGTAACCTGTACCGTATCGGCTTGAGGCGCTGATAATCGAAACGTCACCGTTTTATCGTCATTCACCTGAGGCGAACTCACTTGCTGTCCGCTAAATAAGGCTTCCTGGGCTTGCACCAGACCTGTAAGACACAAGAGTGCAACAACTATATATTTTTTCATAAGACTTTAAAAATGGGTTATCTCTCAAATTTAGGTATTCAAAGGGATTTTTTGATTTGTTTTTTCTAACGAAAGTTTAATCTTTTACCTCATCCCACAAATACCACTAGCGCTATTGTTTACAAATGATTTTTTGGTTTAGTATAATTTTTACTTCTATTCATATTCATTCTTTTTTGCATCGCCCAAAAAAGAACCAAAAAACGCTAGGCTTATTTTTACATCCTTGAAAACTACGCAAACGCCTTTGCCTGCGGATGGCAAACCGCTACGCTTATGCATTCCTCTCGTTACACTCGTCGGATGCAGGCTCCACTGCCCAACGCTGCGCCATTTACTTGTTTTACTACAGGTGTAAAAAGTATGCCGCTACTTACTTCCATAGTCATTATATACGTTTTGTCACTTCGAGTGATTCTTGAGCACCCCAGTGCGAAAGGATTGTATCGATAAGTTTTCGAAACAGCAACTTGGTTAACTATAAACGCACTGACTTCAAAGACTTCTCGATACAACTGAATCCCTGCTATCACTAGTATTCAGTCACTCGAAGTGACAGTCTTCATACCTAAAAACGAGAGGTCATTTCTTTTGTTGAGTTTGTCCTGAGCGATAGTCGAAGGATTTCTTTGGACAAGACAAATCGACGTTAGGAGATTCACGAGCTCCCGTAAAATAGAAATCAAGCGAGCAAAGAAAATGAACAAACATGATTGAATGTAAACACTTTATGCAATCTTTAATGACGTCATAGACAAGGACCCTCCAACGGGCTCATCGTTAAACAACTGTACCTCATCGTGATCGTCTTGTAAGGCCAAGGTATAAAGCAACGGCAGATAATGCTCAGGAGTTGGGATCGAAAGGTCAAAGGCGGTGCCTTGCTTTCTAAAATCAATAAGCGTCTGATGATCGTGAGTAAGGATCGCGGTGTTCATTGTTTCGCGAGCTTCCAGTGCCCAATCATACGCAAAGGGCGCATTCAATTTATCCCAAGCCACGCGGCGCAGGTTATGGATCATATTTCCACTACCTACAATCAACACTCCTTTGCGACGTAAAGCCATAAGCTCTTTGGCTAAATCATAATGGTACTGTGCGGACTGGGTATAGTCGATACTCATCTGGATCACGGGTACTTGTGCATCGGGATACATATGTTTGATCACACTCCACGAGCCGTGATCGAGTCCCCATTTGTCATCAAGGTGCACTTCGGTGCTTGTTACCAACTTTTGCGTGGCCAGCGCCAGTTGTGGACTGCCCGGTGCGGGGTATTGCACGTCAAATAATGCTTGTGGAAAGCCGCCAAAGTCGTGAATGGTCTGTGGGTGTTCCATCGCTGTAACAAAAGTACCGCGGGTTTCCCAATGTGCCGAAATACATAAAATCGCCTGCGGGCGGGTCAACTCCTGTCCCAGTTTTCTAAATTCGGTGACAAACTGATTTTCTTCAATAGCATTCATAGGACTTCCATGGCCTAAGAACAACACCGGCATTTTTTCGGTATTGGGTAAAGAAGCATTCCAGCGGGACAAATCTCTTAACTGCATAGGTCTCAACTTTAGCAGTAAGTCGTAACAACTTGGTAAAACGTACAGCAAAGCCCCTAGAAAATACACCAAGCAATTTTGTATATTTCTATAAAAATCACAGCAGCTTATGTTTAAACCTAGTATTCTTTTGCTCGTAGGCTTACTTGTTCAGTTTTCATTTGGGCAACATACTCCAACCGACAAAATCTACAGTTTTGAGGATTGTGTGACTACCTATTCTGAAGAACAAGCGCAGGAAACTCAAGTGGGGCATCAATTCTATTTTGCCGATAAAAACTTTACCGATGGACGTACCATAAAACTCAGTGTGGTCGACCCCGGAAAATCTACACACGCGCCGCACCAGCATCCGCAAGATGAGTTCTTCTTTGTGCTAGAAGGCACTGCGGAATTTTATCTGGACGGAAAAACTGTTGAAGTAGGCCCTTACACCAGCCTGTACTGCCCGTCAAACAGTATGCACGGCATCAGCAATGCAGGCGATACGCAACTGAAGTATCTCGTAATGCAGAAATACGAGCAATAGATAACCTTTAGCGGCGTCAATAAAAAACGGTCCAAGCCCAGACAAACTGGGCTTAGACCGTTTAGAAAAGTAACCCTACCTCAGGGCAGGCCCAAGAGGTATTAATTGCAATTTTGAGGTATCCCGATAGCTATAGGGATGAAGTATTTCACCCTCTGGCGGTGCCAGATTTAGAATCTATAGGTGATCTTTCCTCTTAAATAAAACGGTGTTCCCGGAGTAAAGTGAATTTCTTCTACCGGTGCCGGCTCGTTAAACAAGCGACTTTCGGTTGCAAATTGGGTTTCGTTCCACGAAGTGTCTAACAGGTTTTCTACGATCACCCCGAGCGTCCAGTTCTCTATCGTATAGTTCAGGTTGAAATCGGTTACAAAATAGCCTTCAGCAACGATCGAATTGTCTTCATTGGCTGCCCGATCCCCCAACCAGCGGTAGCCTAAAGATCCTGAAAACCCAGAAAGATTATCTACACTCAACCCACCGGCTGAGGTAAACTTAGGTGCCAACGGGATGTAATCTTCACCATCTGCTTCTTCGGTGCTTCGGGCGTAGGTATAATTAGCATCTGCAAACACATACAACCAATCGGTTAGTTGATAGCGTGCACCGGCTTCTACTCCCATTCTGCGGGTTTTTCCGCTAGGCTCTACAATTCCGGCATCGCCCACATACACAAATTCCTGATCCAGAAACAGTGTCCACACCGTAGCATTCAGTGCCAGGCGTGGCATCGGCTTTATAATCGTCCCCAAGTCTGCACTATAAGCTGCAGGTAGAATTTCTTCCCCGCCATTTGCCACTACCACACGTGTGTCGTTAGAATGGAAACCAATACCCGTTTTGAGGAACAATTGCCAGTTTTGAGACGGTGCAAATACGGTATTGAATTTAGGACTGAATGCCACTTTGCTTTCGCTCTGATTGTCGTAGGCCTCGGTGAGTTTGTTGTAGTAATCAAACTTAAAATAGTCAAGACGCACTGCCGGATTGAAGGTAAACTTCCCGGTTTTAAATTCGGTATTCAAAAACGCAAAAGCGTTGAGTTCGTCAACATCTCCGTAAGCCAAACGGTCTAAGAGTGTCTGTCGGTTTACGGTGTGCGACAACGACATATCATCTACATTATCATAGCGAAATCCCACACCCGCCTGATAGTCTAAACGGGTTTCGCCTAAGGCGATATGTTTGCGCTCATAAGTACTCTGCAAGCCGGCGATAAAGCGTTCTTCCTGCTGTTTAATCTGATCGCCATTCACCGGATCTTCCAAGAAAAAGGTGAAATTAGAATACAATTCAAAGTCATATTTTGAGACATAGGCATTGGTCTTCAGCACGGCATTGTGCGCTAAGTTTTTTAAGTGCTGAAGCGTAAGATTGGTGCGACTCGTTTGTCCGCCTTCGGTATCATCAATAGCACCAAAGCGACCTATAAATCCTTGATCTACCGCACGCTGTGGGATTTGTCCTGAAGCGTCCCACTTGCTTTGAAAATGCGAAGCGGTCAAGGTGATCTTGTCTTTGTTGGCATCGGTATAGGTGTATTTCCCTAAGACGTTGATGCGGTTAAAGTTCTGCGGACTATCAAAAGGGCCGTCAGTCAGGTACATTTCTGAAGCCAGATAGGCTGAATGGTTTTGCTCATCGAGCAGGTTGAACATTCCTGTAAGGCGTGATGTATTAAACTGCCCCGCTTCAAGCGAAAGGCTGCTCGCATCCAGGCTTTCTTTAAGTCTAAGGTCTACATATCCCGCGGTATTAAAATTCCCTTTATCGGCATAGTACGCCCCTTTTCCAAAGTCGATATTATCAATGGTTTCTGGGATCACAAAATGCAAGTCGGCATAACCCTGGCCGTGCGCGTGGGAGACCATATTCACCGGCATCCCGTCAACACTGATCGCTACATCAGTACCGTGATCTACATCAAAGCCGCGCAAAAAGATCTGTTCGGCTTTACCGCCCCCGGCGTGCTGCCCGATGAAGAGTCCGGGCACTTTGCGCAAAATCTCTTGTGAGGATTTTACAGGATTCAACTTGAGGTCTACGGCGACCACACTGCTTAGGCTGTTCACTTCAGAAGTAAGCACCACCTGATCTAAGGCAGTGCTAGCCTCTGCCAAACTAATGTTCAATCCATTAAGTTTATTAACCACCAAATATTGCGTCGCAAATCCCAGACGGGAAAAAGCAATAGAATCTTGAACGGCTACTGCCGGAAGTGAAAAAGTACCATTGGCATTGGTGTGGGCGTGTTTGCCGTTGTTAAGGTTATAAATATTTACGTTTTCAAGCGCTTGACCGGCTTGATTGGTTACGGTTCCTGTTAGGTTTTGTGCCGAAAGCGACGCACAACATAACAGCAACACGATAAAAATGCTTTTCATTATAGTGTTTGTTAAGAATAGAAAATAGAGTAAGTCGTAGCCGCACAAGAATAACGCTTATTGGGCTACATAGAAACCAACCTCATTAGAACCTGAATGCCGTTGCATCAGGTTTACGTATGTGAACGCTATTCTTAAACTTCAGGAGGGGGTACTGGCTGCAGCAAACTCAAAGGCCGGTGCATACTTATTCTAAAATCGAAGTATTGCTTCTTAAAAGCTGTAGTCTTTAGCGTCGAAGGCTCTATACGATCAGTACACAGATGCTTGTCTATTTTGAGCGGTTGCGGCTGTTTTTTCTCTTTTTCAAGGTCGTCTTTAAAAGGTTCTAAAACCTGCTTGATGTATTCTAAAGTGCGGTGATCGTGGCCGGCTTCCGCAAGAAATTCTGCTTCAGAAAGAAAAGCGTGCTGATGCTCACTTTGTGTTATATGGTCAAACTCGTGTTCCAGATCGTGCACCCATTGAAGCACTTCGGTATGCACGGGAGCTGCCAGGTACAACACCGCCATAGCGGTGGTACAACAACTTAAAATAAGCGCTTTAAAACGTGATGCGAGCATAAACCGACTTCAGAGCGCACAAAACTAAAAGCTTTGTGCAATAACGCCTCAAAGATGCGGCTAATTTTTAAAACTGCCTATATGCCATAAAATTCCAGACGGGTCGTGAACAAAAAACTCAGAACCCCAATCGTTGTGTACGATGTCAGACACGCGAACTCCGGGAAAACGATCAGGAAGTGCTAAAGCCTTCAGTTGAGCTAAATGCGCTTCCAGATCTTCCACTTCAAGAAACAGCATGGTATTGTCTACCCAATCTTTAGCATAATAATCTTGTAGGTAAAACCCAAAATCTCCTATACGGAATAGTGCCATTTTGGGCGGAAGCAAGACTTCTTCAAAACCCATTGCGTGATAAAACGCCCTGCTGATCTCAAAGTCTTTAGCACCTATAAACGGCCGGATGGATTTAGGTTTGTAATTCATAGTTACTTTAACTGTTCAAGCACGCGCTCGGGATAGTCGGTGATGATGGCGTCTACTTCAAGAGCAATAACCTGCTCGATATCTTCCGGTTCATTAACCGTCCACGGAATGACTTTTAAACCGTCTTTACGAATTTGTGCTACTTCGCTAGAATCGAGTAATTTAAAATACGGACTGTAGATCTCGGGTTGGAATGTTAGATTGGTTTTATTTTCAGCATAGCTGTTTTCGCCTACCAAATACGCCAGCTCAACATCCGGGTAGTTTTTGTGCATCACCTCCAGAATCGCCGGATCAAAAGATTGCACATTTACGTGCGCTTCCATACTATATTTTTGAATGACCTGCATCACCAGAGCTACAAAAGCTTCAGGCTGGGGTTGAAAATCGTCGTATTCCTCAGGTACCGATTTGATCTCAATATTGAACTTTACCGGCTCTAAACCTTCGGCCTTTATGGTTGCCGCTACCGTATCAAAAACCTCGCTCAGCAAGGGTTTGTAGGTTTTCATTTTTTGCTGCTGCGGAAAGCGTACATTCCCCTTAGAACCGCCGTCAAACTGCTTGATCTCGGCATAGTCCATGGTGTACAAATTGTATTTTTCAGCATCTTCCTTAGCAATACTATCTCCTTCAGGTGTGAGCATATATAGCGGAAGCATCACCGGCTCGTGGCTTACCACCACCTGCTGATCTTTGGAGATCACCACATCTAACTCCAGCACATCTACCCCTTTGCGCAATGCGCCTAAAAAAGCAGGTATTGAATTCTCCGGCAGATTACCGCGTTCCCCTCTGTGCCCTTGTACTTGAATATTTAAACTGTCTTTTTGTGCGGTGCTCATTGTTTTTGTTTCTTCAGATTTTGATTTGCAGCTGCATAAAGTTGCTATGACAAGACCTGTTAAAAGTAAGGTTTTCATAAAAGGTAAGTTACGGGTTATTTGGTATTCAAAAGATAAAAAAAAGGACCCACCCGAGATTATTGATGAAGGTGGGCAGGCCCTCGAAACAAGCACGTTTAATATTATTCTAAGCGGTAGCTTGTGGTACCGGTATGTGTTTTTCCATATCTGTCTGTCGCACGTACCTCTACAGTATGTGATCCTTTTTCCAGTTTTGCAGGAACGCTGCCGCGCCATAAATGGGTACTCTTGACAGGATTGCTAGAACGGCGCCCCGGCATCAACTGCTCTGCAGTATCCCACTCATACACGCTGAGTTCGTATGCCGGGTCTTGCTCTTCCACGTATTGCATAGGCTTCCATTCGCCCTGATCTACGCGATACTCCACAGTATCTGTGGCACTTCCCATAAAAAAGTTGGTATAAATACCTGCTTTGGTATTACGCCCTTGCGCGACCACTTTAGGAGCGAATATTTCCATCTGAAAGTCTTCCGGTTTACCCGCTACTTTATAATCTACGGTGTACTGATTGCCTTCAAAATGAATAAATGCATAGCCTTTAGGCGTACCGTCGCGCATCGTAGAAACAGGAATCCCTGCTGCATTTAATTTTCCGGAATACCAGTCTCCTGAGGTTGTCCCTACATTATACTCGTGGTGTGGTTTCTCGCGCAGCCAACCGTCTTCTTTGGTGAAAAAATCCTGACGTTGAATATGCGTATGCGCCGAAAGACTTAAGGTGTTTTCAAAAGGAGCCAGAGCTTTGAATAAGCGCTCACGATCTGCATCTCTAAAAGGATCTCCCTCGGGCTCGCTTAGTGGAATATGAAATGCTAAAAGAATCAATTGATCTTTGGCTACGTGTTTCAAGTCGTTTTCAACAAAACGCATCTGGTCTTCTCTAAATCCGCCCCAGTAGCCCTTACCATCTCGTGGATCGGGGTAAAGAATATCATCAAGCACGATCACATGAACCTTACCGTAGTTGAAGGCGTAATTCGCCGGACCAAAATGCGCCTCATACGTCTCATCAGACAAGGCATCTTGCTCTGCATCAAAATTCATATCGTGGTTCCCCATCAGGTTAAACCACGGAATACCCACACGCTTGATCGCATCAATATAGGGGTTGAACAAGTCTAGATCGTTACCAACAAGGTCTCCCAGACTTAGCCCGAATACTACATCCTGAATCCCTTCTACCTCAGCGACTACCCCTTGCGTAAAATAATCTACTTCCTGCTGTGTATAGGGTTGTGGATCCCCAAAGATCAATGCGGTAAACGATTGTTGCTCGTCTGTGGCAGTCAGTGCAAAGTCTAAGCTACGTGGTAATTTCCCTGTTGGAGCAATCCCTTTAAAATCTGATTGTGGAGAACCTTGCGGACGGTAACTGTAGTAAAACTGAGGTAGGTTATTGGCATCCACCGGCAAGGCATAACCCGCAGGTTTGATCACTGAAATGGCATCCCCATCAGCAACAGGCAAGGTATACCTTCCTTTAGCATCCGTAAGCACGACCGCTTCACCATTAGTCACCGCCACATTAGGGATACCTTTTTCTTTACGTTCTTTTTTACCGTTAGCGTTAAGGTCTTCAAAAACATAACCTTTAGCTTGTTCTTGTGCCGTTAAGCCGGCGGTAAGTAAGCCGGCTAATAGCGTTAGTTTTAATGTGTTTATCATCTATATTGGATTGACGTTTAGTTATTGTCCCACCAAACTTTGGTGTTGATATTATCAGGTCCTCCAAGCAGCTCCAAGGCTTGCTGGTAATTGGCCTGATTACTGATCTGTACATCTGACGGATAGAAAAAGCGCGACGGCATCATCGCATCGTTCAGCATAGCTTCGGTGGTAGGTAATTCTGGCAATCCCGTACGACGGAATTCAAACCACTGCTGATAATCTACAAAGTACAGCGCATAGTATTTCTGCAATAAAATCTGCTCGAGCGAACCATCATATGCAGCTACCGGATTATCAAAGTAGGCTTCGGTGGTTGTTGCCCCCAGCTGAGTAATCGCTGCGGTCACCCCGGCCTCATAATGTTCCTGAGCATTGGTGGTATAGCCGCGTTGCGCCATTTCGGCCTTGATGAATTCAACCTCAGCATAGGTCATTAAAAAGATCTGCATTGGGTTTTCAACCTGTGCCCGGTTTAAGGTGCTGGCATTAAACTCAAATTGAGATTCAGGTCCGGCATAGGCACTAGGAATCCCTTTATATCCAATGGGATTATTATCTAGATCTTGAGCTCCCGTTTGAATAATGGGACGGCGCGGATCTTCAAGTACATTCAGATTATCAACAAAAAAGGCTGCCATTTTTACCCCTAACGGAAAGTCCTGCGGACGCCCCCAAGGAGAGATATTAGGCGTTACTCCGGTTACCTGAAGCACTGCAGATTCTTCAACCGATTCAAATACCGGATAGGTTTCAGGATCGTTGATCATTGCCGTAAGCTTTTGAAACGCGTTGGTTTCTGTACGGTTTGAGATACGCAGCAACAAACGCATGTGCAGCGAATTAGTAAACTTCTGCCATAAGCTTACGTCGTTAGCAAAAAGGATATCTTCGGCATATACCATATCAAGATCCTGAGCGTAAAGCGTATTTGCCCGTTCTAGATCGGCTAAAATAGTCTCGTAGATCAATTGCTGACTATCAAAAGCCGGATACAAATTACCCGCTTCTCCGTTTACTGCTTCGGTCATAGGTACAGGACCAAAAAGATCAGTAAGATTTGCATAAACCCAAGCTTTAAGCGTAAGCGCTACTGCTTCATAATTAGGATCTTCAGCGGCTTCTGAAGCGATTTCCATCTCTTTGATGTTATTAAGCCATCGGTAATAATTGTACCAAGAAGAGTTCCCTATATTCTGACTCACATCATACCTGTGCAATCCACCGGAAACGCTGGGGAATGGTAAGGTAACCTGCATTAAGTCAAAAGTGATCGCGTGCGCTCTGCCGGCGTTATGACTTGCCAGCCCATAGATAATAGGATTGATCAAGGTACCCGGACTGATCTCTGCAATGCGGTTAGGGTCTTCGTTGACCTCCTCAAAATTGCCGGTACACGCGCTTAGTAACCACAATACGCTAAGACCGGTAAATAGTGTTTTTAAATTTTTCATCGTAGTGAATTATAAATTTACTCTTAGATTAAAACCATAGGTTGCCGGCGAAGGCATTTGCCCCATCTCGATTCCCGGTAAGATGGTATCTCCGTTAAGCGCAGCGGTTTCAGGATCATAGATCGGGAAGTCTGAAATGGTCGCTAGATTACGCCCAAATACCGATAGGTTAAGTGCTGTGATACCACTGTTGCCCAACCAGCGTTTAGGAAACGCATATTGCAAGCTCACCTCACGCAACTTCAAGAAAGAAGCATCAAACGAGTTTGATTCTACATTGGCTCTACGGTAGTAGCGGTTGTACCAGTCAGGCGTAATAGCTTCGGTAGTGTTAGGGCTGTAGGTGCCATCGTCATTGAGTACCACACCGTCACCTACTATGAAACCTTCTTCACGCCCCATAAACGTACTGCGCAGTTTACCCTGTTGCGTAAGTTTATGATGAGATTGAGAATAGATGATTCCGCCGTATTGCCCGTCTAGCATTACATTAAGGGTTACGGGACCTAAACTAAAACTGTTGTACAGTCCGGCTTTCCAGTCTGGGCTAGCATCGCCTATGTACTGAATTTCATCAGGGTATGCCGGGAGTCCGCCGTTATCGTAAACGATCTCACCTTCCGGAGAACGCACAAAACCATAACCATAGATCGCTGTGGTGGTCCCGCCTACTTTGGCTAATAAAGTAGCATTACCTCCTGAGCCAATTTCTTGTTGCCCATCAATACCGTCTGCCAACTCAAGTACTTTATTCCAGTTGCGAGAGAACGTGAGCGTGCTGCTCCACTTAAAGCTATCAGTGTCAAAAATCTTTCCGGTTAGGGTAAGTTCGACTCCACGGTTACGCACCTCACCAGAATTTAAAACACCAGAACTATAGCCTGTGGTAATGTCTAAGGGTACCGAAATAATCTGGTTCTTGGTAAGGGTCTCATACACGGTAGCATCCAGAATCAAACGGCTTTTGAGCAAACGCGCTTCAATACCCGTCTCATAACTCGTGGTGATCTCCGGTTTAAAGTTGGCATTGTATAAGTTAGTAGGGACCGTCGCCGAGCTCGCAAACGCGCTTTGACTGTAGTATTTACTGGTTTTATACGGATCTGTATCGTTACCCACTTCAGCAAATGAAAAACGGTATTTTAAATAATCTACCGCTTTAGGCAGGCTAAACAGTTCTGAAAGGATCACACTGGCATTCGCCGAAGGATAAAAGAACGAATTGTTAGCTGTAGGTAAAGTACTTGACCAGTCGTTTCTTCCAGTAAGGTCCAGAAATAAAGAGTTATCAAGCGAAAGCGAAACCAAACCATAGAGGCTGTTCACCTTTTTATTGCGATCGTAGGTTTGCACAATAGGATTGTTGATTCCGTTAGCGAGTTTATATACTCCCGGAACTACCAAACCGTTTACCGAAGCATCTGTTCTGCGGTATTTATAGTCCATCGCATTACCCCCGATCGAAGCATTTAAACCAATTTTCTGAGTCAGTTGATTCTTATAGCTTAATAAGAAATCAGTATTCACCTCCTGCTTCCAGATATCCTGAGTTTCATAAAAGCCTTGATTGTAGCGGTTAATGCTATACGGGCGCTGTTGCTCACGATCCTGATTATAGGTGTTTAACGAGGCGCGTAACATTAAATCAAGATTAGGGGCGAGGTCAATATTTGTAAATACATTACCTACGATCTGGCTGCTGGCAAGCGGATTTGTAGCTTCATAAGCGATCAAAAACGGGTTATCAATATAGGAGCTGAAAGGCTGAATCTGCTGTATTTGATTTTGTCCTTCTTGCCAGATGGGACGCAACCAGTCTAAGTCTACGTTAGGATTCTGAAAAATCATAAAGTAAGCGATAGAACCATTATTGTATCCTGTGCTCGGCAGGTTGTCACTACTGCGGTTGTTGTAGTTGATCACAGAACCTATTTTAATGTGTTCTGAAACCTGATAATTAGAATTCACCGAAGCAGTGATACGCTCATAACCGGTATTGGGCATAATCCATTCGTTTTTAGAATGCCCCACAGAAAGACGCATCGAACCTTTGTCGTTTCCGCCCTGAAGCGAAAGATTATTAGTAAACGTCACCCCGGTTCTCCAGAAATCTTTACGATTGTCTTTATAAGCACGCCACGGCTGACGTTCTAAGGATTGCCCTTCTACAGTAGGATCGTACTGAAAATATTCCTGACCGTCAAAACGCGGTCCCCAAGCACTACTGGTGCTTCCGGTATTGTTACCATCTTCAGAACCCCCGTAAGAATAATAAGGTTCGCCGGCGTCATTAAAACTTTTTCCGGTCCCCTGACCGTATTCATATTGCCAGTCTGGCCAACGCTGAATCACATCAAGGTTCACACTTGACGTGTAGGTAAGTCCTAAACCACTTGTTTTTTTACCCGACTTGGTAGTGATGATCAATGCACCGTTTGCTGCACGGCTTCCGTAAAGGGCCGTTGCACCCGGACCTTTTAATACCGTTACACTTTCGATATCATCAAGATTAAGATCAGAAATAGCATTCCCATAATCAATAGGAGAATCTTCACCAATATAACTCGCAGAAGAGCCCGAAGTGGTCATCTCATTATTAACCGGAACACCGTCAACCACAATTAGCGCATTGTTTCCGTTAGGATTTAAAGAGTTATTTCCGCGTAGCGTAATTTGCTGAGAATTTAAAGGTCCGCTTCCTGAGGAAACAATATTCAACCCCGCTACTTTCCCTTTTAATCCTGAAGACCAGTTTAAAGGTACCGCCTGCGCAAGATTATCTGATTGAATAGTCGCTTGCGAGAATCCTAAGCGCTTTTCTTCACGCTTGATCCCTAAAGCCGTCACAACGACTTCATTAAGCGCGTTTACATTTTCTTGTAAAACAATGCGGATTGCCGTCCCCGGATTTGCAGCAACGGTCTGGGTTTCAAAACCCACAAAGGACACCTCAAGCGTCGCATTTGCACCAACCGCCAAGCTGAACTCACCATCAAAATTAGTAGTTACTCCGTTTGAAGTTCCTTGTTCCATTACCGTAGCTCCCGGCAGCGGTACGCCTTCTTGATCAGTTACTGTACCGTTCACTTGTTGTTGCTGTGACGTTTTAACTACGGTAATCGTATTATTGATCTGGGTGAAGGATAGGCCTGTTTGCGTGGTGATCTGCTGCAGTACCGTGCTCAATCTGGCATCATTAGCAATGAGGGTCACTGCTGCGGTTTCTTTGAGCAAGGCACTGTCACATACAAAAGTAAAATCGGTTTGTGCCTCAATAGCAGCAAAGGTTTCTTTTAGTGACGCATCTTGTAACCGGGTGGTCACAAAAACTTCGTCTATAGCTTGGTTTTTAGTTTTGGCGCTGGTAGCCATACTGACAAACAGCAGTAAAAACGCCAAAAAGTGTACTTTATGAAAGGTAGACTTTCTTAAAATTTGTAGTTTAGTTTTCATTTTTATTATGGCTATAATTTTGGATTTGTAGTCTTATTAAAATTCGACCCATTGCTGTTGCAGCAGCGATGGGTTTTTTATGGTGTAGTGTTGTTTTTTCGAATAACAAAGTGTTTTTGAGTTAGGGTATCTATTTTAAGGTTATTGATCAGTGCGATACTTTGCAGTACCGTCTCCAGTGGCTCTTCTTTAAATTTACCTGTGATCTTCAGCTCCTCGATAGTGGCATCTTCAAAATCAATCTCAACGTCGTACCAATTCTCTAGTATTCCGGCGGTTTTGGCTAGTGAGGTGTTATTGAGTGCAATGATATTGCGCGTCCAAGCGCGTTGATCTTCGCTGTTGGCAGCAGTAGCTACCGGTGCAGCTGCTCCTTTAAACAAAACTTGCTGATCTTTTTCTAGAAGTACTTTTTGCTTGGTTTGCCTATTTTCAACAGCTACCTTCCCGCTGTTGACGCTTACACTGACTTCATCTAGCTGGTATGCATTGATATTAAAAGTGGTTCCCAAAACCTGAGTTTGTATAGTTCCTGTGGTGATGGTAAAGGGATGTACAGTATCACGCTGTACCTCAAAATAGGCTTCCCCGGTTAAGTGTACCTGACGCGATGAGGTAAAGTCTTTAGCGTATTCTACCGAAGAATTAGCATTGAGGATTATCACAGAACCATCGGCTAGGGTAAGACTGCGTTTTTCTCCTTTTCCGGTTTGTTTAGTCACCCATTGAGACTCAAACATCGACGTGCTAAAAGCTGCCATAGTAATGATCCCGACAAATACCGCAGCATACGCCAGTATTTTTTTATAGTGGACCGCAGGTTTTGTTGTGGTTGCGATTCTAGCTTCGATACCTTTTACAATACGCAAGCGGTTTTGAGCAGAAGGCTTAAACTGTTTTTTAGGCTGTTGTTGTAGCGTATCTACAAACTGGTGCAGTAGCTGTTCTTCTGCTTTGGTAGTGGTCCCCAGACGGTGTTTTTCGGCTAAAGTTTTTAATTCGTTTTGCGTCAAAATATCTTGCTTTTACAAGAGAGTCCCATTTCGACCCTAACACACGTAGTACTAAAAACGCATTTAATGGTTTGTTTAAATTGCCTATAACCTCTTTACATTACTGAAACATTAAGGTAACGATAAGCGAAAGCTCTTGTACGGGAAGATTTGATTTTAAATGCTTTAGCGCATCACTGATGTGTTTCTCAACAGTACGGATAGAAATATTGAGCTTTTGAGCGATTTCTGCATTAGAAACTTCTTCAAACCTACTCAGCATAAATACCGTTTTACATTTGGGCGGAAGTTTATCAATTTCCCGGTGCACCAAATTTTCAAAATCATCATAGTCTAAATTTACCTCTACACGTGCAGGCATCGCGATCTGCTCCAACACCTCCTGATGCTCCTGAGTGAATTTTAAATCGCGTAAATGGTTGAAGACTTTATATTTTACCGCTCTAAAAAGATAGCCTTCCAGATTGATAATACTGGTATGTTCAAGCTTTTCCCAAAGGCTTACAAACACTTCTTGAACGATATCTTCACAGATGCTTTCCTCTGCATAAATCTGATAGGCATAGCTAAACAACCGCTGCCAATAGGTTTCAAAAACACGGTCAAAACCCAGCTTAGGCTGCGTTCTAAGCAGTTGCTGTAGTTCTTGATCGTTGTTTTGTAAAACCTGATGTTGCATTTAAAATGTGCTTGCAACAAAAGAAACAAAATCTAAGTACTCCCGTTGCTCCTTCAGTTTAACATTGCGTTAAGAAACCTAAGCACGCCCATTTACCGCAAATTAAAACGGGTTTACCGCAAGCTTTAGTTGCACACCGCTTTTCTTAGTAGCTTTACGTGTTACTTGAGAAGCGCTCATTCAATTTAGAATTAATGCTTATCGAGTGTGAACCAAACTATTAAGTCTTGAAACTACGCACGCCACTTGCACAGGTTTTTATTGGGATCGTGCTGCTGAGCATTCCTTTTATCACTTCGCCTGATCTACAATCAGGGATCAAGCTGTTGCAGATCAAACCTTTTCAGTACAATTTTATAGGGTATTTATTGCTGCTGGTATTTTTCTACGTCAATTATTATGTCCTTATCCCGCACTATTACATTCCTAAAAAATACTGGATGTTCACGGGGTTTTTGATGATCTCCTATGTGATCATTACCTATGTTCCTGATCTGTTTTTTGATATTCCTAAACCTACGGGTCCCGGTGCCGGCGGGCCACCACCTCAAGGAATGCGCCCTCCTGACGGGATGCAACCGCCAGGTGGAATGCCGCCTGCGGGAGTTCCTAATCCTAATGAGCCTTCCACCTTGTTTAGCTTTCGCGAAAGCTATATCATTCAGTTTTTGATTGTGGCGGGACTTTCGTTATTGATGCGACTGAATGCCCACTTAAAGCAAATACAGCAAGAAAAACTCATCGCTGAAGTCTCGTATTTAAAGGCACAGATCAATCCGCACTTTTTATTCAATACGCTAAACAGTTTGTATGCTTTAGCGCTTCGGAAATCTGACGAAGCCCCTGAAGCCATCTTGAAGTTATCAGGAATGATGCGTTACGTGGTGACCGAAAGCAAGCATACTAAAGTACCGCTAAAGAAAGAATTTGCCTATTTAAAAGACTACGTTGCCCTGCAAAAATTGCGCTTGGCTCAAGATGTAAAACTGACTTTTACCATCACGGGAGACCCAAAACATCTGGAGATCGCGCCACTCATTCTTATTACTTATATAGAAAATGCGTTCAAATACGGCATCAACCCCGATGAAGATTCAGAGATCATAATCGACGTTGAAGCCAAAGAAAAAGGAATAGCGCTACACGTAAGCAACCGCATTGTGGTAGATAAAGCGCTGCTTCCTGAAATTTCTGAAGAAGGCCATAAAAACACCCGAAAACGTCTGGATCATTTATATCCCTCAAAATATGATTTATCTATTGATGAAGATGGGGAGATGTATCGCGTAAAGCTGTATATTGAATTACTATGATCAAAGCAGTTGCCATAGACGATGAGCCTCTCGCGCTCCAGATTCTGGAAGCCTTGTGCGCGCGTATTGAGTACGTCAAGCTCCTAAAAACTTTTACCAGTCAAGCAGAAGCGCAACGCTATCTCAATAAATTTGAAGTCGATTTGCTTTTTCTAGATATACAAATGCCGCGACAAAATGGGATAGATCTTTATAAATCGCTTAAGCAAGAGACCAAAGTTATTTTCACCACCGCTTATAGCGAGTATGCCGTAGAAGGCTTTAATGTAAGTGCCAGCGATTATATCTTAAAACCCATTGCTTTTGACCGGTTTGAAGAAGCAGTGGCCAAGGTAAAACGCACGCTAGATCTAGAACAACAGAACACCTCAGCAAATACACATCTAACTATAAGAGCAGATTATAAACTGTATAATATTCCGCTAGAAGAGATCGTGTTTATTGAAGCGATGGATGACTATGTCAAGATCAATCGTGTAGATAAATCTACGGTGGTCGCACGTTCTACGATGAAAGGCATTCTTAAGAAACTTCCCGAAACCCTGTTTACCCGAATTCATAAATCTTTTATTGTCAACACTGCTAAAGTGGAAGCCGTACAAGCCGGAAGCATTGAAATTTCCGGCAAAGAATTTCCTATTGGCACAACGTATAAAGATCAGGTAAATAAGAATTTCTAAGCAAAAGCTTCCTGTTTACCGCAAACTTTGCCTGCTTTACCGCATCTTTTTTCTCGCCCCAACCTACTCAGCTACATTTGATCTGTAATAAAATGTATTATGGATCGTAAAGAATTTTTAAAAGGAATCGGACTAATGGGCCTTGCGGCTACCGGTGCAGGTTTATTTGCATGTTCGTCAGATAATGATGCTCTTACAGCCACCGATAGCAATACCGACTCTTCTGGAGCTACAGATGTGACCTCGACCAGTTCTGAATGTGCGGTCACCAATTCTGAAACTGCGGGACCTTTTCCTACTAACGACCCCGAAGATTTGGAGCGTGTTGATATCACCGGAGATCGCACCGGCGTTGCTCTTGCCATCAACCTCGTAATTCGGGATGTGAATAATGCATGTGCCGTGCTGCAAAATGCCATTGTAGATATTTGGCATTGTGATGCCGATGGGAATTATTCTGAATATGGCGGTAGTGGAATGCAAAGCACCAATTATCAGAACTATCATTTTTTAAGAGGAAGACAAATAAGCGATGCCGATGGTTTGGTGAAGTTTCAATCTATATTCCCGGGCTGGTATAATAGTCGTGCGACTCATATACACGTGCACATCTATAATACTACCGGCACTTCATTATTAGTAACTCAAATCGCATTTCCTGAGGGAGATGATAGTGCTGTGGTTGCCGTAAACGCAGCTTCAGATTATGGATATACCAAAGGAATGTCTGGCTATACCTATAATGCTAATGATAATGTCTTTAGTGATGGCGTCGCTAATGAACTCGCAACGCTAGGTGGTTCGGTGAGTGAAGGCTATACTCTGGATCATATAATAAATGTAAAAGCTTAACAATAGTTTTTTGATTGATAGTAATCTGTAGGGGATACATTCTTTTCTCCTAAAACCTCAAGTGTATCCCTGCAGATTCATCTTAAAACACCTAAAATCAGTTCTGCAATGATACCCACAGCTCAAGCACCCGCACAATTTTATAGAAAACGCCAAGCAGACGATCGCGGTCGTGAGATTCGCGCGATTGGTAATCCCAAAACTGCAACAGCTTTTGAGCTTTTTGCTGATGTTTTCATTCCGCCGGGGACGATGCACAACAAATGGATCACCAGCACAGGCACCTTATTTATTGTACCGCTTTTTGGCGCAATAGAATGTAACGTAAATGCTGATGAAACCTTTATTCACATCAATCAGGTGGCTCAGGTTTCGGTAAAAGCAGGCACCAAGCTTCGGTTTAAAAATGTGTATCCTGATCACAGCGTACGCTTCTTACTGTTTTTGATCAAAAGCGATTCCGCAGTTCCTTTCCAAATTCAAGACTATACGCTTAAGGCTATAAATAAACTGCACAACCTTGACCTACAAGCTTCCGCAGCAGTACATTTAGGACAGTTTGAAGGTCGTGAAGAAACCGTTTACCATTATAAAAAGGAGAACACCTCGGTCTTTGCATACGTGTTACAGGGCGCTTTTGAATTTCAAAACCGACTCGTAGAAACTGGCGAAGGAATTTGCCTCTGGGATCAGCAAGCGATAGCCTTAGAAGCACTGGCTAACAATGCCTACTTGGTTCTTATTGAGTTTTAGTAAGATCGCTTAAGAAATATTAAGCTGTTTTAATACCTCTTCTTTATAGGTTTCCCCAATGGGAATGCGAATATCTCCTATTAAAATCTTGCTTTTCTGCACCGCTCTTATGGCGTTTATATTCACCACATAACTGCGATGTACACGTAGAAAATGACTTCCGGGCAATTTATCTAAAAGCTCTCTAAAACTACTGAGCGTAAGAATGGCCTTATCACCCTGATTGGTATAGATTTTTATATAATCTTTTAAGCCTTGAAGGTATTTAATATCTGCCGTATTGATCTTGATATTCTCATATTCAGATTTTACAAAAATAAAATCAGGTAGATTTTCCTGCGGAACCGCAAGCGTTGCATTTGACTTTAATTCTGTAGGTTTTTGACCGGCTTCGTGCTTTTCTTTTGCTCGGGCGATCGCCTTAAGAAATCGCGGAAACGGTACCGGTTTTACTAAATAATCTGTGGCATTTAGATCGAAGCCTTCCAGAGCATATTGCGGATAAGCCGTAGTAAAAATAAACTGTGGTAAACGGTCAAGGGATTTCACCAGGTCAATGCCCGAAAGATTAGGCATCTCAATATCTAAAAATACGAGGTCTACCGCCTCTTCGCTCAAAATACGTATCGCCTCAAGCGGATTAGTACATCGCGCTACCAGCTGCACCCCTTCTACTTTTTCTAAGTACGAAGAAAGCACGTCTAGTGCTAAAGGCTCATCATCTACCAGTATGCAACGCATTAATCTAAATTTAGTTTCAAATGTACCACAAATTTTGAGTCTTCTTCATACACCTTCAGGTGGTGCTTCTCTGCGTAAAGCAATTCGAGTCGGTCTGTGGTATTTTTCAATCCAATCCCAGAGTTATGTTGGTCGCGTTTTCTAGCGCCAATAAGGTTTCGGCATTCAAATTCTAGGGTTTGCTCTTTAACAGTGATCACGATCCGTACTTCGGTATTTCCTTTATAATCGGTGCCGTATTTAAACGCATTCTCTATAAACGAAATCAGTAGCAGCGGTCTGATTTTCTGGTGCGTTACCGCCCCGTGAATATTAAGGGTGACATTCTCATTATTCGCGATACGCAAGCGCTGCAGGCGTACATAATTTTGAGTATAGGCCAGCTCGTCAGCTAATGCTACAAATTCACTATCTGCCTGATACAACATATAGCGCATAAGTTCAGAAAGCATAATCACCGCTTCTGAAGCTTCTTCAGATTTTGCATTGATCAGAGAATAAATACTGTTTAAGGAATTGAATAAAAAATGCGGACTCAATTGATTTTTGAGGTAGTGCAGTTCGGTGCGGGTTTTAAAAGCTTCGATCTCTTTTTCTTCAACCAAACTTCGGTTCCACTCTTCATAGACTTTTACTGCAGTACCGATCACCACAAAACTCAAGGAAATAAAAAAAGGAAAAAGAAATTTTAGAATATTGAAAAATGGGGGCTCGGGACCTAGAGGTCTTAAAGGTTTACGCATTCCTTCCGGCGGCTGATCTACAATTACAAACTCGCGGAAACACAGCGTTATCGCCAGTGCTAAAACGATACTAAGGATATAAGTTTTGGTTTTTTTTCGCAATAAAAACCGAGGCACTAATACCGAATAGTTTAAATAAAACAGCAGCATATTAAGCACTAATGCCGAAGCTGCAAACATAGGAAAGCGCTCTGCGTTCCAATAAATCTCAACGGTGAGTAGACTTAAAAATATAAGCCAGACTCCTGCGTGAAGTAGTACTTTTCTAGACATAAGCGCTGCTTGATTAAATTCTGTGGGTTTTCAAGAGTAACTACGAGCTAAAATCAAGCCTGTTACAAGCAATTGTTGATCACCAGATATCCGAGCATTCAATCTCGGCTATCTCCTAAGCTATTGGTTACAATCTATACGTACACCCAACTCTTGAAGTTCTTTCTGGGTGATCGCCGGATTCAGCTTCCGGTTGATCTTTTGAAGTACCAAATCTCCTACTCGTTCTGCATCGGTTGCTGAGCAAAAGCCTTGTTCTTTAGCAATTGCAGGAATATGCTCTTGTCGTATGAGAATCTGACCGTGATCTATGATGGCATAACCAAAGCCACTTTCGGTCTCAAAAACGTGCGTGTACACGGTTTGCTCTTCATTAATAAACCACAACACACCTGCTATAAGCACAATGCATAAGGTTATCCCGGTATAAAGTAATCCTGCTCGTAAACGCATCTTAATAGTGTATATAAAAAACCCGGGGTGCTAAAACTTCTCTGTACATTATAAAAAACACCCCGGGGAAACAAAAAAACTCAATTATTAATCTTCATCATCGTATTCTTCCTGCGGAAACAACTCATAGGCATCATCGAGGTACAAACTACCAGATCTTCCCAGAGCCACAAAGCCACGCGTTCCGGTAGTAAAGCTTACCGCATCTTGTCTCGCGGTGGCTTCAAGCGCAGTAATATTTTCCCATTCATCACTTAGCGGGTCGTACTCCCAAGTACTGGCAATAGCACCACCGCTGTAACCGGCCACTACGTAGCCTAAACCATCTATGCTAAAGCTCACTGCATTAGATCTGGTGATGGCATAATCATCCTCTTCATCTAAGTCGGTAAGGCGCGTCCAGGTATCTGCTGAAGTATCAAAACTCCAGAAATCAGTTAAATAAAGTCCGTTGCTTACTCCCGTTCCAAAGTAGATCAAACCGTTAAGTTCAAAAGCAGTTGCATCGCGGCGTTTATCACCACCAAAACCTACTAACTCTTCCCAGCTGTCTGTTGCAGGATCGTATTTCCAAAAATCTTTTTTGTCGTTATCTCCGTCATAGCCTGTACCTAAATATCCATATCCAGAACCACTAAACGCGGTTGCGGCACGGCGTACTCCCCCGCCAAAATCTGCTTTCTGCGTCCAAACATTACTATCAGGATTGTACTCCCAGAAATCAGCGAGTTCAAAATCACCATCATATCCTGTGCCTACATAGCCTAAACCGTCTAGTTCAAAACCCTTTGCACTACTACGCGCCGTACCCGGAAAATCTGCTTTTTGAACCCAATAATCATTTTCAATATCATATTGCCAAAAATCGGTTAGGTAATCGTCTCCATCGTATCCCGTACCCATATAACCGTAACTTCCTATGGTAAATGCAGCCACATTACTGCGGGGAACACCATCAAAAACAGAGCGTTGTTTCCAGTTTCCGCGATCTCCAGAATCATCACTGCTACAGCTTCCCAGAGCCAGAGCACAAAGTGCGGTAAGCGTTAATACTATTCGATTGTTAGTCATGCGTTTCATGTTTATTGTTTTGAAAAATTGAATTTAATTCCGGTAGAAAAAACAGGCCCGGCGCCCATATTTAAGGTGTTTACTGCGTGCTGATCACTATCGTAAAACTTCAACTCATTTTGAAATAAATATCCCGCGCTTAAAGAAAAAGACCACATGGAGTCTATGGTATATGCATAATCAAGCGCCAGTTTTTGACGGGCGACCCCTACTTGATTTGCAGTTTGGGCAGCAAAATCAACAGTTTGCGGCACATAGAAATAATCACCCTCAATATCAAAATGCGTACTCAAGGTGCTGCTTTCGCTTAAAGCATAACTGATACGACTCTCCGGGAAACCCAAAACTGTATGAAATCTATACGTGGTGAAGGCTAATTCTACCAAGGGTAAGAGTTCTCGATCTCCCAGAGGGGTATCATATTGTACACCCAGCCTCAAATGTGCCGGAAATGATTTTAAAGTATATTGAAGCGCTGCCGCTCCGGTTAATATGGTTTCATCAGCGTTGATCCCCGAAGCCCAAGACGCTTCTCCCCAGGCATCAAGTTGCCATTGCTCACCAAGTGAATGAGTTGCATCAACACCCGCAAAAAAATTGTTTACATTATCTACCGGGTGTGTATTAAAAGTCATGCTCTCCCAGAATTCAAAATCATAATTGCGCAAGCCTATTGTGGGTTGCAATTGCACAGTACCAAAATCTAAGGGCACCTTCAATGCGGCCTCAACCTGTTGTGCTGAAACGCGCTGATTGCTCGCCGGTATAAGCGCATAATCAAGTTCAGCTTGTAGTACGCTGTCCTGACTGTAGCTTATCGTATGTGCAATCAAAAAGATCATAATGAAATACCTGTGCATTTTTGAATTCTAATTTTGGCCAAAACTACCGGCGGGATTTCAGTCTAAAAAAAATAGTAGATGAGCCCAGCAAATGCCTCTACCCACCCCGGTATTTTACCGATTAACCCCACGCCTCCTTGTTTGTAGTGTAAAACTTGGCGTTGAGGGTAGCTTTTTACCGATTGGTCTATTGTATTTGAGCAGCCCAAACCTGCCTGCTAGGTTTGCTCAAAATTCAACAGCCTATGTTTACTAAATGCATACAGATGCTTTGCCCGCTGGGCGTCTTGCTCTTGTTATTGACCTCTTGTGCGCAAGACGACTCGAGCTTTCCTGTAGGGGAAGATTGGGTAGAAAGCGATACACGTGTACTTTATATAGACACGATGACGGTAAGCAGCAGCACTTTTAAATTTGATTCGGTGCAGGTTTCTTCTACAGATCGCCTTCTGCTAGGTGCGTATACCGATCCTATTTTTGGCAAAACCACCAGTAAGATTTTCACTCAATTGTCTAACAGCACGTATACTTTAGATAGTGATGCAGTCTTTGATTCTATAGCGCTGATCCTTAATTATGATGATTATTTTTATAATGACACTACTCAAGTGCAGCGCTTAAAGATCCACGAAGTGCTTCAGGATATTAAAGCCACAGAGGATGGTTATTTTTATAATACCACTTCTTTTAATTATGATGAAAATACGGTAGGAGATGTACAGTTTGTACCGCGCCCCATTGATGAAGATTCGCTACATCTGCGGCTTGATGATGACTATGGCCAACTTTTGTTTTCGGAAATTCAAGAGAATGAAATCAACAATTCCGATGAATTCTTACGCTATCATCGCGGACTCCTTTTAGATCCGGGAGGCGATAATACGACCATTCTGGGTATTTTACCTACCAGTACTTTGCGCATTTATTACTCGCTTCCTAACGAAGTTGAAGTTGACGAAAGCGAGTCATTTGATATGACCTTTAACAGTAGTTATACCTTTCATAACATCAGTAGCGAGCGTGATGATACCTATTTTTCAACATTAGAAGAACAGGAAGATGAGGTTGCCTCTAGCGCTACCAATATGATGAGTTACGTGCAAGGAGGCGTAGGCCTGGCCACACGTATAGATATTCCTAACCTTGCCGGTCTGGATTATATAGAAGGTAAAGGCACCTTACTAAGTGCTAACCTTGTGATCTCGCTCAATACCGCTACCGAAAGCACTTCGCTACCGGCACAAGAAACCTTGTCCTCTTATATCATAGATCAAAAAAATGTAGCGCTGGGAACCCTTTATGATTACGAAGGAAGTGAGGCTACCGCCAGCATTGCAGCAGAGTCTGATGAATTTTCGCAACGTACATACGCGCTTCCTATTCATTATTTCTTAGATGAAAAACGCACCGATTCTAATGGAGACAACTGGTATTTAGTCCTCGTTGATCCCGAAAACAACCAGTCGGTGAACCGCTATGCATTCTTTGGAGAGCACGCGGCAGACGACGATCTCAAACTTCAAATCATACTTATATACGCGGTTTATGACGATGAATAAATGCTTTACAATCGCTTTTTTGATATTGGCAACAAGCAGTCTTATGGCACAGACCAACGCACTTTCTAATTCCCCTTACTCCGTTTTTGGTATTGGTATCCCTAATACCTTTACCACCGGAAAAACAAATGCGTTGGGAGGTGCCGGGATTGCTTTAAAATCAGACAATTCACTTAATAACCTCAACCCGGCCTCACTGGGTGCAATGCCTTTAAAACACTTCTATTTTGATATAGGTTATAAGACACAACTGTATAGTTTGAGTCAAGGTGCGGGGAGTTCTAAACAAAGCAATTCAACTTTTTCTAATCTGGCGATGGCGTTTCCGGTGACTAAGAAGTCGGCTGTGAGTGTGGTTTTATCGCCTTATACAAATGTGGGTTACGACATCACCGGAATTTCTAGAAGTATTGAAGGCTCCACTTCATTTTATACCTCAGACGTCACTGCAAATGGTTCGGTCAATAGTCTTGATCTTAATTACGGGTACAACTTTTTTGACCGGTTGCGCTTAGGAGTTACAGGCTCTTATTTCTTCGGAAAAACAGAACAAACCGAGTACAACAGCATCGTAGGGTATGCGCTAGACATTCAGCGTGAAAATAGGTATAATGGTTTCCGTTTAGGAGCAGGTTTGCAATATGATGTAACCGAAAGTATTTCGATAGGATCAACTGTAAAATTACCCACTGCTTTAGAAGCGACACAAAACAGCATCATCACTCAAGATTATGATGATGCAATCACCGAAGAAACTTCGGTTAAAGATTTTGAATTACCGCTAGAAATGGGTTTTGGTACCGAATTTAAATTTGGTAAAAGCTATGCCGTATATGCCGATTATACCAGAAAATTATGGTCGCAAACCGAACAAGAATCTTCACTCAACACCTACAAAGATCAAGACAGTTTTAAAGCCGGACTCAATTTTACACCGCGTCCCGGTGGTTTATATTATTGGCAAAATGTAGAATATCGTGCCGGTGTTAATTACGACACAGGCTACCTGAACATAGCCGGTAGCGATGTCTCAAGTTATGCGGTAAGCGTAGGTCTGGGATTGCCGGTGAGCCGCAGCGGATCTAAGCTAAACCTGATGTATTCCTACGGAAGAAATGGAGAAATCGCAAACGGACTTATTCGAGAGAATATTCATTCTTTATCGCTCAATTTTAGCCTAGACGGTATTTGGTTTATGAAACCTAAGTACAATTAGTCTAACTCCACTTGATGAATATTTGCTGTACCTCCGTGTGCTTCATTTGAAATAAACAAAGTACCATCAGGACTAAAAGTAATGCCTTCGGGTTGCGCAAAATCGTCTTTATCCAGTTCGTACACTTTTTTAATCGCATACGTCTTGTCTAAAATTATGAGTTTTGGGTTGACCCCCTCTAGCATATAAATCTCACCGGTTTTAGGATGAATCGCTAAATCTGAAGGTCTGAAAGTTCGGTAGGCTTTATTCTTTTCAAATTTCTTAAACGCCTTGTCTTTCATATCTATTCTCGCTACCAGATCAGGCAACATTAAGTGCTGTTTGAGATCAAAAGCATAAATCCCCTTTATATCTTCATCGTTAGGGTCTAGATCTTTGGGAGCGGTCAACAAGCGTTGGTTTTTTGCATCATACGATAACGTCTCTACGTTGTTTTTATGTGACATCGCAGATTGATAGGTTTTGGTCACGGGTTGTGCCGTTGCGTAGTTCTGAACTTCAAACAGCAAGCCGTCGCTGCGCATCACATAAGCATCTTTCCCGGTAACAGCAATGCCCTCATAATCGCCATCGTCTGCAAACTCGATGGTTTTATCTATTTTATTTTTTGCCAAATCATAGATGTAGATCAACCCATCTTCATCTTCAACAGCGGCAATCTTAGCATCACTCACCCAAGCAATCCCCGAAACTTCTTCTAAAGCATCAGGAAGCTCCCATGTTTTTACAATCTCTAGGGTGTTTCCTTTTTTCTTTTTGGGTTTGGGCGTTTCAAAGGTTCCAAAAGTGAGTAGCGCGATTAATATTGCTGAAGTATAGGATATAAAATTCATTGTATTATAGTTTAAAGAAGCCTGAAAAATTCAAGGCTGTAAACCAAAAGCGCAATTCAGCTTCTCATAGGCTTACACGAACAAAGTTCGCAAGCATCGTTTTCAATTTTCTTAAAAGGTTGCAAATGTTGTGCCTTGCCGTACTAAATTCTCAAAAAGCCTGATTTTAAATACAATTGCTATAAAGTCTTTGAAAGATCGCGCTTTAAATTTCAGATTATATAAAAATGAAAAGCTGAACCAAAGTTTGACTCGTAACGTGTACACGTTTTTTAATTTTGTCATTACCAAGATGTAAATTCCATCGCGGTAGAAAACCTTTATCGACACCAAAAAAAGCATCATTGTGAAAAGCCTGGCTTATTTTCTGAGAACTAATTTTAAGACGGTAAGTTTTGGTTGGGTGTTGACCTTTCTCTCCAGTTTTGGCCAAACTTTTTTGATCTCACTGTATGTTCCCGAACTCATCAAAACCTTTGCTATTTCAGAAGGAACTTTTGGAAGTATTTACGCGCTGGGTACCGTGATCGCTTCGGTAGTGCTCATAACCGTTGGGCATACTATAGATCATAAACCGGTAAAAAAAGTGGTATTTCTCAACTTTATCGGTCTTATCCTAAGTTGTTTGTTGCTGAGTTTTTCTGCGTATCACATCGCACTTTTAATCATCGCTATGATAGGTTTGCGACTAACAGGGCAAGGTATGCTTAGTCACATTAGTCAGACGGTTATGTCTCGGTTTTACGGTGCAAATCGCGGAAAAGCGCTTAGTATTGCAGCTTTAGGGTTCCCGATGGGCGAGGCCATTTTCCCAATTTGTATCACCACTTTAATAGTAACATTTGGGTTTGAGGTTGCAGCGCAGGCGAGTGCCGCTTTTTTGATTTTATACTTGTTTCTGCTTTCCTTTAGAGATCTCAGTTATTTTGATACTGAACAAAGCATCGCGCAAAAACCTTCTTTAAAAGTATTGGCAAAAGACTTTGGCGGAATCATCAAAGACCGGCGATTTACCATTATGATGCCCTCTACATTTATGCTGAGCTTTACATCTACCGCAGTATTTTTATATCAATATACGTTTGTGGAAGAAAAAGGCTGGTCAGTATCGCTATACGCTGCATTTTTTACCGGTTATGCCATCACCCGCTTTGTGATGTCGATCGTTGGCGGGTTATGGGTTGACAAATTCACTGCAAAAAAACTCTATCGCTTTTTTCTGATTCCGCAGGCTTTAGGTCTCTTGCCGTTTGCTTTTATGGACAGTATTATTGGCGCGCTTTTATTTTTGATCGCAACCGGTATTACTACCGGAGTAGCAGGTACGGTAAAATCTGCAGTTTTAGCCGAAGTATACGGAACTCAAAAATTAGGTGCCGTGAACAGCCTGTTTTCGATGTCTATGATTTTAAGTACGGCTGCAGCACCACTGCTTATAGGCTTTTTAATTGATCAAGGAGTCGCTTTCCCTTATTTGATGCTTACGCTCTTCGGCCTGCTCATTTTAGCTATTTTGAACTCGCAACGTCTGGGTAGTGTTCCGCCGGCTAGTTTGTAGTCTTATAAAGTAGCGCCAAAAAGTGTAACAGGTTTTGGGGTTTTAATAATTTTGCCAAAACCTTATAGGAATTCCGTAGTACCATTCAGAATTCAATCGATATCGTAATTGTTCATTTTCAAGAATGTTTTTAAAACTCCATCATAGATTCGTATTTATAGCGCTTGGTTTGCTTCTAAGCCTTTGCGCTTCTGCACAAAATTTTCTTCCGTCGGTTACCAACTACAACAGCACCACGTATAATGCTGCCAGCCAAAACTGGGGATTAAGCACCGATAGTGACGGAACGCTTTATGCCGCAAATAACGATGGCTTATTGCGTTTTGATGGGGAACGCTGGGAAGTATTTACCTTGCCTAACAAGACCGCGATTCGATCTGTATTTTGCATCAAAGACCGCATTTACACCGGCTCTTATGAAGAGTTTGGTTATTGGACCGAAGATGCCTACGGCAGCCTGCAATACACATCGCTTTCTAAACTCATATCGACCACATTTGCCAATGAAGAATTCTGGCAAATCACCGCTTGGCAAGGCGCGATCG
Source organism: Leeuwenhoekiella sp. ZYFB001 (assembly GCF_011784865.1). Lineage (NCBI taxonomy): Bacteria > Pseudomonadati > Bacteroidota > Flavobacteriia > Flavobacteriales > Flavobacteriaceae > Leeuwenhoekiella > Leeuwenhoekiella sp. ZYFB001. Next base: position 3,797,683 of record NZ_CP050460.1, on the reverse strand, counting down.
TATTTAGATCTTTTGGTAATTTATACGTGTACAACGGCCAGACCATTACTACGCAAAAACCGCAAACCATCATTACCGCTATGCAGGTGCATAATGATAAGCTGCTCCTAGGTTCTAATTATGGGGAAATTTTTGAATTTGATCAAGACCGTTTTCAGTCTTATGCCGAGAACAGCATAAGCGCGAGTTCTATCATTGAGTTGAGCACCTATGATAATCAGCTCTTAGCAGGCACGCGACGCCAAGGTATTTATAGCTTAAAAAATGGTGTGTTCTCACCTTGGGGCTCCGAAGCCTTAAAGGCATTTTTGGCCATCAACGAGCTTAATAAAATTCAGCCGGTGGATCAAGATCTTGTCATTCTGGGTACGGTTAAAGGCGGTATTCTTTATTACAACCCAAAGACCGGAGCCTTAAAAAATCATTTTAGACAAAATGGTTTGCAAAACAACACCGTACTCTCTTTGCATAAAGACCGCTCCAAAATTTGGATTGGTCTTGATAATGGTATTGATGTGGTGGTTCCTAACACGGCGATTCAATATTTACTGGACAATACCGGCCAACTGGGTGCTGTTTATGACATTGCTTCGCTTGACGGAAGTTTATATGTTGGCAGCAATACCGGAGTACATAAAATAACCGAACAAGGTATTTTCTTTATTCCCGGCTCTCAAGGTCAGGTATGGAGCTTAACCAAGATTGAAGGGCGTTTGTTTGTAAATCACAATCTCGGTTTGTTTGAACTGAAAAACGATGCTCTAAAATTGGTTTCAGGAGTATCCGGAAGTTTTGGCCTTACCGCGATTCCACAATCGTCATCCTACTTTAATACTACTTATAACGGGTTGCGTAAATACACGTTGACCGAAGGTACGCTCCTAAATCAACCCCTAGCCGAAGGTGGTGGAGCGCCGGTAGAACACGTGATTTTTGAGGATCAAAACTACTTTTGGGCAGCGCATCCTTATAAAGGTTTTTACAGAGCACAGTTGAATAATCAGCAGCAACGTATTGAAAACAAAGAGTCTTACATAGACTATGAAGCCCTTGCAGCTTACAAAACCGAAATACATAAGCTGGAAGGTGAAATCGCTTTTTATAATGCAGGCTCGTGGTACCGCTACAATAGTATAAGTGATACTCTTGAGGAATTTGAAGATCTCAAAGCCTATACTTCTTATGCCCTATTGAGCAATCAAGACAACAGCTATTGGTTTAAAAACCGAAACGGAGCCGGACTTATTTATACCAATTTTAGTTCAGACAGTATTTTTATCGAAGAACCGCTGCTGGAATCTCGCATCATTAAGAATTATGAAAAAATCGTAAAGCGCAACGATAGCATTTATTACATCACCTTAAACGAAGGTTTTGCTCGACTCAATCTGGCTCAACTTCAGCGCAACAACGCAAACCAGAATCTTAGTACACCGCTTCTGAATGGCATCAAAACCAACAATAAAGCTTTGGCCCTTGATCAAAGTATTGAAATTCCGTTTAAAGAGGCAGGACAGATAGAAATAGCAATCGCAGCACCTCAACTGCACAACCCTAAATTCTTTTACAGCCTATCAAATGGATTATCAGGTCAATCTAATGGAACTCTGAATTTTCAAAATTTACAGGCCGGAAGCTATACCTTAAAGATCTGGCCTGAACTTAACGGGCAACGCGGGGATCAGCCGTTAAACGTAACCTTTCTGATCAAAAGACCGTGGTACTTGTCTAATTTAATGATTGTAGTGTATGTACTCTTGTTGTTTGGTGTGATCTTCTTGGTGGCTTATATCAATAAACAAAAACTGAATAAACACCGAAGAGAACTAGAAGAGCGTCTGGTAAAAGAACAAGAACGTAAAAATCAACTCGCTGAGCGCAATAATCTTCTTGAAGAAATCAACGCTAAACGCAAAGAATTGGCCAACACTACATATTTAGCAGCCAAACGCAATAGCAGTCTAATCGATATTAAAAATGATCTGGAAGCCGTTAAAGATAAAGGTGACAATCAAAAGAAGGTAAATTCTATTCAGAATAAGATCAATCACATTATTGACGCAAAAGACAACTGGAAGGTTTTTGAGACAACGTTTAAAGAAATCAACAACGATTTTTTTCAGCAGTTGTTAGAAAATCACCCTACGCTTAGCTCGAAGGATTTAAAGTTATGTGCCTATTTAAAAATGAATTTAAGCACTAAAGAAATTGCTCCGTTAATGGCAATTTCGGTTCGTGGAGTTGAAATTCATCGGTACCGTTTGCGAAAAAAACTGGAATTGAAGAGCGGTAAGAATTTATCAAAATATCTTATTAAAAATTATTAAATTCTCATACTTCAATTGCTTATTTCAAGCAATTATACTTTCTCATTACTACATCAAACGCTTTTACGAAAACGTTATAACTCAAAATTTAAATTTATAAATAATTAATTATCAATTATTTAATTCATTTTAACAGGTTGATGTATTTATTATGTACCAATATTAACTTATAACTCTGCTATATTGACCCAAATTTCACATAAAACAAACTCAAACTTTAGTGTATGAAACTTAAAATAACCCTTCTGTTTCTTTTGTCGCTGATCACATTTAGTGTGAGCGCACAGGAGACAAAAACAGTTACCGGTACAATACGCGATACGCGCGATGTACCTCTTCCGGGAGCAGAACTTAAAGTCGTTGACAAAAACGAATATGCTGTTACCGATTTTGACGGAAACTACTCCTTAGAAGTTGCTGTTGGAGATCAAGTACGCATCACGTATTTAGGCTTCCAAACGCAAACGTTTTCTATTACTAATGACGATGTTTATGACATCGCGTTGCAAGATGAGTCTAGCGAACTAGACGAAGTTGTTGTAGTAGGTTATGGTAATCAAAAGAAATCTGATATTACAGGAGCTATTGTTTCTGTTGATAGTGAAGAGATTACTAAGCAACCTGCAACTTCAGCATTGACCTCAGTGCAAGGTAAAGTTGCCGGTGTTAATATTATAGCAAACGATGCACCTGGCTCTACCCCTACCGTTTTAATGCGTGGTTTAGGTACTGCAGAAGGTGGTAGATCGCCACTATATATTGTAGACGGTCAGCCTTTGTCGGACATTACTAGTATCAACCCTAACGATATTGAATCAATCGATTTCTTAAAAGGGGCTTCTTACGCTAACATTTACGGCATACGTGCTGCAAACGGGGTTATTTTAATTACCACAAAAAGAGGTAAACAAGGAAAAACCATCTTTAACTTTGAATCATATTATGGTGCTAAAACCATTTTGAACCCGGTTAAGATGGCTAATGCTGACCAGTACATTCAGTACTTCAATGAAGAAAGTGATGCAAACGGAGGTTTCTTACTTCAGCAAAATCAGCGTTACAATACAGATTGGTATGACGAATTGCTACAAACCGGTACCATCAACAACAATAGCTTTTCGGTATCAGGAGCAGGTGAAAATATTGACTACTTCTTAAGCTACAACCTGTATCAAGAGAAAGGTATCCTTGAAGATCAGAAATATAATCGTGGTACCATTCGTAGTAATAACACCTACCATTTATTTAACGACCGTTTACGGTTTGTACAAAACTTAAACGTAGCCTACACTAATGAAACTCCAAAACCTTTTGGGGCATTTAGTACAGCATATCGCCAGTCACCGTTAGTACCGGTACGTTATGACAACGGACGTTTTGGCCAATCTTTTGTAAACCAATCTACAGGAGTTGTAGGATTTACTACACAACCAGGAGAAACACTTGGTCGCTTAAATTCTCACGGAAACCCTGTTTCTCAGGTTTATTACCAAGATCAGCAAATCAATACCACTAGCCTGCAAGGGCAGATTGCTGCTGAATTAGACATTACAGATGACTTAATGTTGACCACCCGTTTTGGTGCGACCAAATACTATGCTACCAGCAAATCATTTACAGACATCAGAGATCAGTGGTTAAATGCAGATCCTAACCGTACCGAAGCATTTTTTGATGCACAGCGTGTTCCTGATGAAGATGGTGTGGTTTCTACAGAATACGCAAATAACTCATACACCATAAGACGTACAGAATCTTATCGTTGGAATATAGAAAGCTTCCTTACCTACGACAAGACTTTTGACAAGCATAACTTGAGCGCAACTGTAGGTATCAGCCGCGAGAATTATCAAGGTGGAGAATTCACTGAATCTCAGGCTTACGATGTGGAAGCTGATCCTAACCTGCGTAACTTCAACCTGAGAACAAGTCAGTTATTTAATGACAATGTAACTGGAGATACTTATCAGAGCACTAACCTACAGTCTTATTTTGGTCGTGTAGAGTATAACTACGATCAGCGGTATTATGTACGTGCGGTATTAAGACGTGATGGAACCAGTGATTTTGCTACTGGTGAAAACAATTTCTTCGGTTATTTCCCAGCTGTAAGTTTAGGTTGGACAATGACCAACGAAGCCTTTATGGAAGACAACGGCGTGTTAGACAACTTAAAGTTCTTTGCAGGTTGGGGTAAATTGGGTAACCAAGCGATTCCATTCAACGTACAGTCGATCAACAGAGGGGACGGAAGCCGAAATACCAACTATGTTTTTGGTCCTACACAGAGTTTAATCGTAGGTTCTGCATTAGGAACCCCGGCAGTACCGCTTTCTTGGGAGGTGACGGAAGAATTTGAAGCAGGTTTTGACTTTGCATTATTCAATAGAAAACTTTCGGGTACTATTGATTACTACAACCGTCTGAACACCAATGCCATTTTAAATGTACGTCCGCTTTTAAATTCAGAATATGCTAACAACTATTTTGATGAAGCGGCAGAGATCTCAAACTCTGGTTTTGAATTCTTACTGAACTGGAGAGATCAGATAGGTTCTGACTTTACCTATAATATTGGAGTAAACCTTTCTACTAACAAAAACCGCGTTCAGAACGTGAAGCCTGCTTATGACGGTGCTATTGGTGGTAGTTTAGGTAATGGTCGTATCACCAAACGTCTTTCTGAAGGCGAGCCTATTTTTGCGTGGTGGATGTATGAAGCAGATGGCGTATGGCAAACACAAGAGGAGATTGATAACAATACTTCTATTGCCGGTGCAGCACCTGGACATTTACGCTATGTAGATCAAAACGAAGATGGAATCATTGATGACCGTGATAAAAAGCACTTTGGGTCTTATATCCCAACCTACAATTACGGTATCAACATTGGAGCCAATTACAAAAACTTCGACTTAAGTGTTTCTGGTTTTGGTGTAGGTGGAAACAAAGTTTATAACGGTCTTTACAACACCAGAATTGGTGGTGAAAATATTTCAGAAGAGATTTTCAATAACAGATGGACAGGACCGGGATCTACCAATGTACACCCTGGAGCAGACCGTGATGTAGAAGCATCATCATACTACTTAGAAGATGGTTCTTACTTTAGAATCAACAACATCACCGTAGGATATACAGTGCCAGAGATCACTAATTTTATCAATAGTGCTCGCCTGTATGTAACGCTTCAGAATCCATTTATGTTCACTAAATACTCAGGATTCACTCCAGAGTTGAATCAAAATGGAGATCCTACAAATACAACGGGTATTGAGCTTTCTGCTTATCCTAACACCCGCTCATTCATTGTAGGAGCAAACTTCAAATTATAAAAACAAAGCACTATGAAATTTATATATAAAACACTCTTATTAAGTCTGTTTAGCGGACTTGTCTTTAGCAGTTGTGATGACTTTGTTGAAGACGTAGATATCGTTGATCCTACCGCCGAAAATAGCGATGACTATTTACCTGTTGAATTTTTGACAAGCGTTTACGGGATGCACACTGATTTCTCTTATGCATTCTCTTACTTAGGCATCACCGATATGATTTCTGATAACTCAGATAAAGGTAGTTCGCCTACTGATACCGGTACAGACAAAAGAGCTTTAGATAATCTAGACTTTACCTCTTCTTCTGTATCAGTGACCGCAATGTGGACCCAGTGGTACAAAACTGTAGGTCGTGCTTCTCAGGCTATTGAGATCGCGCAAAACTATGAAGGCCAAACCGAGGTGCCTAACGCACGTGTAATTGGGGAAGCTAAGTTTTTACGAGCGCTTAACTACTTCTGGTTAGTACGTTCATTTGGAGCTATACCGATTCAAGAAATTGACTTGGTGGAGCGCGCTCCGGTTGACGAAGTGTACGCTTACATCGAGCAAGATTTATTAGATGCAATTGATGCGCTTCCTCTTAAGAGTGACTATTCTAGCACAGACCTTGGTCGTGCTACTAAAGGTGCTGCTCAAGGATTATTGGCTAAGGTTTATTTATACCAAGAGCGTTGGCAAGACGCTGCAGATATGGCAAATAATGTGATCACTTCTAACCAATACAGTCTTGATCCTGATTATGCCAATATCTGGAGAGAAACCGGTGAAAACGGTCCCGGCTCGTTATTTGAAATTCAAGCAAGAGGTGAAATTCCTCAGCACGGGGTACAACAATATTCTCAAACCCAAGGTGCCCGTGGTACTAATGGTTGGGGATGGGGTTTCAACTCACCTTCTCAAAATTTAGAAGATGCATTTAATGCCGCAGGTGATGAGATCCGCCGTGATGCAACGATCATTTTTGCAGGAGAAACTCTGTTTGATGGTCGCGAGGTTAACGCTGGTGTTGAAAATCCACGTTACAGCGAGAAAGCGTATTCTTCAATCAATGCAGGTCAAGGTGACGGAGATAAGAACATAAGAGTGTTGCGCTACGCGGAAGTATTGCTTATTCGCGCTGAAGCATTAAACGAACTTGGTCAATCTAGTGCTGCTCTGGCACCGCTTAACCAAGTGAGAACACGCGTTTCATTACCCGCTGTAACTTCTACAGATCAAGGAAGCGTACGCCAAGCGATCTGGACAGAGCGTCGTCTGGAGTTAGCTATGGAGCACGACCGCTGGTTTGATCTTATACGTACCGGGCAAGCAGAAGCTGCAATGGCAGCAGACGGTAAAACCTTTGTAACCGGTAAGCACGAGTTATTCCCAATTCCTAATAACCAATTGGTACAAACTCCAGAAATGTCTCAGAATCCTGGGTACTAAACATATTAAAGAAGCTTTATGCGTTTTATTTTAATTGTAGTGATTTTTGCAGCCTTTGTTGCCTGCAAGGATCAAAATACTACGGAAGAAAACCGGGAAGTGGCTGCCACCACTTCCCAAACTTCCATAGATGAAGAACAACTTCTTGACGAAGTTCAAAAGCAAACCATTAATTATTTCTGGGATGGTGCCAATAAAGATTCGGGCTTAGCTCCTGAGCGTATTCATATGGATGATATTTATCCATCTGATGATAAAAACGTGGTCACCATTGGGGGGACCGGTTTTGGCTTGATGGCGATCGTTGCCGGAGCAGAACGTGGTTTTATCGCAAAAGATTCGGCTTTTGTACGCCTTCAGAAAATGGTTGATTTTTTAGACAAAGCAGACCGTTTTCACGGAGCGTGGCCGCATTGGCTAGACGGTACGACCGGTAAGGTTAAACCTTTCAGTAAAAATGATGATGGTGGAGATCTAGTAGAAACCGCATTTTTGGTTCAAGGATTACTTACCGTTGCCGAATATTACAAAAATGGTTCTGAAGAAGAGCAGGCACTCGCAGCGCAAATTCAGCGTATGTGGGAAGAAGTTGAATGGGATTGGTATACGCAAGGCCAAGATGTCCTGTACTGGCACTGGTCGCCTAATGTAGGTTGGAAGATGAACTTCCCCGTGGGTGGTTATAACGAAGCTTTAGTAATGTATGTTCTCGCAGCCGCTTCTCCTACCCACCCTATTTCAAAAGAAGTTTATGAAAAAGGCTGGGCTGTTGATGGTCAGATCGCAAAAGATACCACGATGTATGGGATGCGTACGATACTCAACCATTATGAGCATAATGATGACGCTCCGGTAGGTCCATTGTTTTGGGCACATTACAGCTACTTAGGTCTTAACCCAAAAGGCTTGACCGATCAATTTGGTGACTATTGGAAACTGAACGTCAATCACGCAAAAATTCAGTATGAGTACGCCGTAGATAATCCTAAGGAATTCAAAGGCTACGGTCCTGACCTTTGGGGAATGACGTCTAGTTATTCTATGAAAGGGTATGCCGGTCACCGCCCAGGTAATGATCTTGGCGTGATCTCTCCTACTGCCGCTTTATCGTCTATGCCTTACACCCCTAAAGAAAGCATGGCCTTTTTAGAACACCTCTATACTGATCTGGATTCTCTAGTAGGAACCTACGGTCCTTATGATGCGTTTAGCCTTCAGGAAGATTGGTATTTACCACGCTATCTGGCGATTGATCAAGGACCAATTCCTGTAATGATCGAGAACTACCGAAGCGGATTACTGTGGGATCTGTTTATGAAAAATGAAGACGTTCTTAACGGACTTCAAAAATTAGGCTTTTCAAGCCCGTATTTAAAAACCGAAGAAGATTAAGTATTCAATCTACATAGCGCTAACACTAGCTCTACTTGGGTGTTCCAGCGACAGCGGCGATGCTGTCGCTGAACTTCCTGAGGAAACGCCCGAGGAAGGAAATGGTGGAGAAAATCCCACACCTGAACCGGAGTTGACTGATGATGAATTATTAGATCTCACTCAAGAAGAAACCTTTAAATATTTCTGGAATTTTGCTAACGCGGAATCTGGCGGTGCGCGAGAGCGTTACCTTCCGGCTAATCCTAGTCAGGATCAAAATATTGTCACCACCGGCGGAACCGGCTTTGGAATGATGGCGATCTTGGTAGGAATAGAACGTGGCTTTATCTCCAGAACCGAAGGTTTTAACCGACTAACAACCCTCCTCAATTTTCTGGAAAATGCAGATCGTTTTCACGGTGCCTGGCCACACTGGCTCAACGGAAGCACCGGAGAAGTCATTCCGTTTTCAGATTTAGATGACGGGGCAGATTTAGTTGAAACTGCATTTCTTGCTCAAGGATTGATCACCGTGGGTGAGTATTTTAAATCCGGTTCTAGCGATGAACAAGTATTAGCTACGCAAGCTTTTGAACTGGTTTCCGCAGTAGAATGGGATTGGTTTACGCAAGGCGAAAATGTGCTGTACTGGCATTGGAGCCCCAATAATGATTTTGCGATCAACCTAAAATTACAAGGCTATAACGAGACGCTCATCACCTACATACTAGCTGCAGCTTCAGAAAACTTCAGTATTGAACCTGAAGTTTATAATCAAGGCTGGTCACAGAACGGAGGCATTGCCTCTTCAGCAAACGCTTATGGGTATCCGCTAGAAGTAAAGCACGCGGGTGCAGAACAAACCGGTGGCCCGCTTTTTTGGGCACATTATTCTTATTTGGGTTTAAATCCGTTTGGCCTTTCTGATGCCTATGTGAACTACGAGACCGCAACCGTTAATCATGCGTTAAGCAACTACGCTTATTGCGTTCAAAATCCCTTAGGATGGCGCGATTATGGTCAAGATTTGTGGGGATTAACCGCAAGCTACACCTTAAATGCTGACGGAAGTTTAGGCTACAAGGCACATCGTCCGAGTGATGATACCGGAGTGATTTCACCTACTGCTGCATTGAGTTCGTTTCCGTATACGCCACAAGAATCCATGGCAGCCTTACGCAGTTTTTATGATCTTGAAAACATACTGTTAGGACCTGCCGGATTTTATGATGCGTTTAGTCCGCAACAAAATTATGCCGTAGCCGAAGCGTATTTGGCAATAGATCAAGGTCCAATTATCGTGATGATCGAGAATTACCGTAGTAGTTTGCTTTGGCGTCTTTTTATGCAGAATGAAAGTGTACAAGCGGGATTAGATAAACTCAATTTTAACTACACCATACCTCAATAATATGAAGATCCTACTTTCTATATTCTTTTTGCTTTTCACTACTACGCTGGCATTAGCTCAAGATAGTTTTGAACAAGCGGTGTATCATAGTGAGGGAGACAGTTTGCAATACCGCATTCAATATCCTTTAAACTATGATCAAACTAAAAAATATCCTTTGGTTTTGTTCTTACACGGCGCGGGAGAGCGCGGATCAGACAACCAATCACAGCTGACACATGGTTCTGCGCTTTTTGCAAATCCCGGAATGCGCAATGCTTTTCCCGCGATTGTAATTTTTCCGCAGTGTCCTAAAGATTCATATTGGGCCAATGTTGATGTAGACCGCAGCAATTATCCTATTGGGATCACCTTTCACCCAGATCAAGAGCCTACGCCGCATTTAAAAATGGCCAACGAACTCGTTTCTTCTTTTATTGAAGAAGGAAAAGTAGATACTTCACGCGTATACATTGCCGGACTTTCCATGGGCGGAATGGGAACCTACGAGATGGTACAACGCCACCCAAACACCTTTGCTGCTGCGATCGCCATTTGCGGTGCCGGCAGTACAGAACATGTAAAAAATTACGCCTTGAAAACCCCGTTTTGGATCATTCACGGGGCTGAAGATAATGTGGTAAAACCCACGTACAGTTTACAAATGGCAAATGCAATGCTTGAAGCCGGTGCCAAACCTCGTGTTACGGTTTATGAGCACGCCAATCATAACAGTTGGGATCCTGCTTTTGCAGAACCTGGCTTTCTCCAATGGCTTTTTAGTCATACCAAAAACTAAAATACACACAAAGACAAAATTGCAACCCTAATGAAAAATAGACTCTCAAAACTCATTCTTGCTGCCGTTATTCTTATCGGCGCACAAACCTTCGCTCAGGAGGCACAACACATTCCTGAGGTTGAAGCCTTGCTTAAAAAAATGACCTTAGAAGAAAAAATAGGTCAGCTTAACTTGCTTACGCCCGGTGGCGGTGTCGCTACAGGATCTGTAGTAAGTAAGAATGTGGAAGAAAAAATAAAAGCCGGAAATGTAGGTGGCTTATTCGGTGTGACCGGCCCTGATAAAATTCGTCAGGCGCAAGAGATCGCTGTAAAAAACACCCGATTGGGAATTCCGCTTTTAATTGGTTCTGATATCATTCACGGATACAAAACCACTTTTCCTATTCCGTTAGGATTATCCAGCAGCTGGGATATGGAATTGATCGAAAAAACCGCACAGATCGCTGCAAAAGAAGCCACTGCAGACGGGATCAACTGGAACTTCTCTCCTATGGTTGACATTGCGCGCGACCCTCGTTGGGGACGTATTTCTGAAGGTGCCGGTGAAGATCCTTATTTAGGTTCTGAGATCGCGAAAGCAATGGTTACCGGTTATCAGCAACAAGATCTTACCGAAGAAAACACGATGATCTCAACCGTAAAACACTTTGCGCTTTACGGCGCTTCTGAAGGTGGTCGCGATTACAACACCACCGATATGAGCCGTGTAAAAATGTTTAACGAATACTTACCGCCGTACAAAGCCGCGATAGATGCCGGCGCTGAAAGTGTGATGAGTTCGTTTAACGACGTAGACGGCGTTCCTGCAAGTGGAAATAAATGGTTATTGACTGATTTGCTTCGCGAGCAATGGGGCTTTGAGGGTTTTGTAGTTTCAGATTACACTTCGGTAAATGAAATGATCGCTCACGGTTTAGGTGATTTACAAGCCGTTTCTGCGCTTTCTATCAATGCCGGTTTAGATATGGATATGGTGGGTGAAGGTTTCTTAACTACGCTTCAAAAATCGGTTGATGAAGGTAAAGTTTCTGAAGCAACCATCACAAACGCATGCCGTCGTATTTTGGAAGCAAAATACAAACTCGGTCTTTTTGACGATCCTTATAAATATTCAGACAGTAAGCGTCCAGAACGCGACATTCTAACTGAAGCCAATAAAGAAGTAGCGCGTGAAGCAGCCCGCAAATCTTTTGTGTTGTTGAAGAATGAAAACAAAACGCTTCCACTGGCCAAAACGGCTAAGATCGCGTTGGTGGGTCCTTTGGCTAACAATAAAAACAATATGTTAGGAACTTGGGCCCCTACGGGTGATCCACAGCTTTCAACACCTATTCTTGAAGGTTTAAAAAATGTAGCTCCTAATGCTGAAATCAGCTATTCAAAAGGTGCTAATATTTCTAATGATTCCGCTTTCGCGAAAAAAATAAACGTATTTGGTCCGCGTATTGAAATTTCAGAAGAAACTCCCGAAGCACTACTTGCCGAAGCTCTTGCAAATGCTGAAACTGCAGATGCGATTGTAGCCGTTGTGGGTGAAGCCTCAGAAATGAGTGGTGAATCTTCTAGCCGTACCGACATCACGATTCCTAAAAGTCAAAAAACCTTAATTCAAGAATTAGTAAAAACAGGCAAGCCTGTAGTTCTTGTTTTAATGAGCGGAAGACCGTTAGATATCACTGAAGAATTAGCACTTCCGGTAAGTATTTTACAGGTTTGGCATCCAGGTATTGAAGCGGGTAATGCCGTTGCCGATGTGGTTTTTGGAGACCACAACCCTTCAGGAAAATTAACCGCAAGCTGGCCGCAAAATGTAGGTCAGATTCCGGTTTATCACAGTATGAAAACCACTGGGCGTCCTGCTCCATCTACAGAATTTCAAAAATTCAAATCACAGTATCTTGATGCTGCTAATGCCCCTGCGCTTGCTTTTGGTTACGGGTTGAGCTACACCACTTTTGAGTACAGCAATTTAAAATTGAGCTCAAAAAACATCGGACAAAATGAAGACGTTACCGTGATGGTTGATGTAACCAACACCGGAGCTTACGACGGTGAAGAAGTAGTACAACTTTATCTTCACGATGTAGTACGTAGCATTACGCCACCTATGCGCACATTAAAAGGATTTCATAAAGTATTTATAAAGAAAGGCGAGACCAAAACCGTTGAACTAACTTTAAAAGCAGAAGACTTAAAATTCTATAACGGTTCGCTTGAATTCATTTCAGAACCGGGAGAATTTGAAGTTTTTGTAGGCGGAGATAGCAATGCCACGCTTAAAGAAACCTTTACGTTAAACTAATTTTTAGCCAGATGAAACGCCAGATCAGCATTCTTTTTGTTTTCCTTTTTATTACTCTTGTTGCGCAAGCACAGGAAAAATTTGTCGGACAAGTCTATGCCGATCTGGTTAAATCAACCCATACTTACAGCGACACGCTGAAACTGGATTTTTATACCGCAAAACAAGCTGAGAACGACAGCGACCGACCTTTAGTTGTACTCGTTCACGGTGGTGGTTTTAGCGGTGGAAAACGTGACAACCCGATGGAGGTTAAGTTTTCTCAAACGCTAGCCGCTAAAGGTTATGCGGTGGCTTCCATAAGCTATAGTCTTACCCGAAAAGGAAAGCCTACCGGCTTTGGATGCGCGTGTCCTGCTTCAGAAAAAATGGCAACCTTTAAGCAGACAACCGCAGATATTTTAAAAGCAATCGCCTATTTAAAGTCGAATGCTGAATTTCATTTTGATGCTGAAAAGATCATTCTTGCAGGAAGCAGTGCTGGTGCAGAAGGAGTTTTGAATACGACTTATATGACCAATCACCCGGATTTCAAATATCTAGGCGACTATCCTAAAATTGCAGCTGTGGTTTCTCTTGCGGGAGCGGTGGTAGATGCACGTTACATCACCAAAGAAAATGCCGTACCCGGATTTTTTATCCACGGAGATGCTGACAATTTGGTGCCTTACAACGGTCAGCCGCATCACTTTTGCGCACCGGATACTCCTGGGTTTCTTCCGCTGGATGGAGATGCTTTTATAGCGGCTCGATTAAAAGATCTTGATGCCTCCTACACCCTACTTACGGCACCTCAAGGTAATCACGACTGGGCAAATTTGGGTTATGCTTTTGTAAATGAGATCGCGACATTTATCAATGCGGTGGTCAATGAAAATCAATTGATTCAGCACGAAGAGCAGGTTGAAAAAAAATAATTTTATGAAAAAGCTTCTTTCTTTACTCCTTATAGTTTCGGCATTATATTCTTGTAAAACCGAAACGAAAAAAACCGAAGTCGCCGAAGCAAAACCCGAAAAACCCAACATCATTTTTATCATGTCTGACGACCACGCGTTTCAGGCAATAAGTGCCTACGGGCATCCCGTGAGCCAATTGGCTCCCACTCCTAATATTGATCGCATCGCTCAAAACGGAATGCGTATGGATCGTGCTTATGTTACCAATTCCATCTGTGGACCTAGTCGCGCAGTGATTCTTACCGGAAAACACAGCCACATCAATGGGTTTAGACAAAATGGAGATCGTTTTGATGGCGATCAACCTACACTGCCTAAAAAGCTTCAAGAATTAGGCTACACCACCGCCATCTTAGGAAAATGGCATCTGCACGGGTATCCACAAGGATTTGATCATTGGAAGATCATTCAAGATCAAGGAAATTATTATAATCCCAATTTTATTGAAGCAGGCGATACTACACAGATTGAAGGGTATGCCACCGACATTATCACAAAAGATGCGATTACTTGGCTTGATCAACAGCGTGATACTACGAAGCCCTTTTTTATGATGGTGCACCACAAAGCACCGCACAGAAACTGGATGCCGGCGCTGCGTTATGCTAACAAATACGACTCGATAAACTTTCCGTTACCAGAAACTTATTTTACAGATCACGAAGGCTCAAAGGCTTCTAAGGAGCAACTGCAGACGATATATAAAGATATGTATGAAGGCCACGATCTTAAAATGACCAAGAAACTTGGAAGTCCTGAGTTGGCACATAATCCTTGGACAACCGATTTTGAACGCATGACTCTGGAACAACGCGCAGCTTGGGATAAAGCTTATCAGGCGAAAAATGATGCGTTTCACAAAGCCGATTTGCACGGAAAAGCCTTAGCCGAATGGAAAGGACAGCGCTATTTACGCGATTATATGGCGACGATTGCGGCGGTTGATGAAGGCGTGGGAAATATTTTAGACTATCTGGAAGCAAACAATTTGGACGAAAATACTATTGTGGTCTATACTTCTGATCAAGGGTTTTATTTAGGCGAAAAAGGCTTTTTTGATAAGCGGTATATGTATGAAGAATCTTACCGTACGCCTTTATTGATTCAATATCCAAAAGCGATCAAAGCCGGAAACCACAGCGAAGCTTTGGTTCAAAATCTGGATTTTGCCCAAACCTTTCTCGATTATGCCGAGGGTAACAACTTGGCTGCCGATATGCAAGGACAGTCTTTGCGACCGGTATTGGAGCAACAAGTCGCTGATGATGATTTTAGAGACGTGCTTTATTATCATTACTACGATTTTCCCGCATTTCACATGGTTAAAAAGCATTACGGCGTGAGCACCAGACGCTATAAGTTGATGCATTTTTATGATGATATCGACACTTGGGAATTCTATGATCTGGAAAGTGACCCGCAAGAAGTTCAGAATAAAATTGATGATCCTGCGTATGCAGATGTGATCGAAAGCTTACACAAAAAGCTTGATTCTGTTCAAGAGGTTTATGGCGTTACTGAAAAAGAATTTGAACGAGCTCCGGCAGCACGCGTTGCGCGTGAGTATAAAAACTTTGAACGTCTTCGTGGAACACCGATGCAGTAGTTTAATGATCTCATAACACGCCCTCGATATGTATTGAGGGCTTTTGTTTTAATTTTAATTGCTTAAATCCATTCAATTATGAAATCACTCCTTGCAGGCTTTGGTCTGTTTTTTTGCCTCAACCTACTCAGCGCACAAGAGGTAAGCTTAATGACTTACAACATTAGAATGTCTACCGAATCTGACGGAGCTGACGCCTGGAGCAAGCGTAAAGAATATCTTACCAGTCAAGTGTTGTTCTATGCGCCGGATGTGATGGGTGTGCAAGAAGCATTGCCTGAGCAAATGGATTATTTAGGCAAGCACCTTACCGGCTACAAGCATATAGGTGTAGGTCGAGAAGGAAAAAATAAAGGAGAATTTTCGGCTATATTCTATAATGCAAACCGACTTAAAGTCTTGGAAGACGATACCTTTTGGCTTTCTGAAACTCCGGAAAAAATCTCTACCGGTTGGGATGCGGCGCTTCCCCGTATTTGTACCTATGCGTTGTTTAAAGACAAAAAATCAGGTGAAAAATTCTATGTATTCAACACCCATTTTGATCACGTAGGTATTGAAGCGCGCAAAAATGCTTCCGCTTTGATCTTAGCAAAAATCAAAGAATTGAATCCTAAAAATCTACCAGCTTTTGTAAGCGGCGATCTAAATCTGGAACCTGACAGCGCACCTATTGCTGTGCTAAAAACCGAACTTGATGATACCCATGAGTTGGCGCCCAACGGAGCCTTTGGCCCAAAAGGAACATTTAACGGTTTCAAATTTACCGAGCCGGTAACGCGAAGAATCGATTATATTTTTCAGGCAAAAAGCAACAGCAGCAAAGTGTTAAAACACGCAACCTTAAGCGATTCTAAAGATTTGCATTATCCATCTGATCACTTACCGGTTTACGTTTTGATAGACTTAAAACCTTAATTTTTTGAATTATCTAATAAAAATTCAAAAACTAATACTACTTTTGTGCTTTATTCAAGAAATTAATCCGAACACCCGTTTCGGTACTTTATAAAGAAGTTGTGTTGTTTTCGGGTAACACCGAAAACTGGTTTTGTAGTGAAACCTTTGAGAAGCTTTACCTTAAATGGTGAGGCTTTTTTGTTTTAAATACGGCAAAAAAAACTCTAAGCTTTAATGATCGGTGCGTTGAACATAAAACTATCTAACCACCGCTCAAATCTGCTGTCAAATTTTTCTGCAAAAACCAAGTATTGACACTTCCCAATACTTTCAGGCGTGCGGGTTACTTCAGAAAGATTACTGTTTCTAAAAACAAAACCTGCGTCTTCTATTATGCACATTTGTAGCTTATTGAGGTTGATTCCGTTTAGGTAAAAAATCTTGTTGAGGCGCTTAGGAGTCGCAATGACGATATCAGTGCCATCATAAATCTCATCGCGTTGATCGTCTATGTTTTTCTCATCGTATGCACAATAAACACGAAGATCTGTGCCTTGAGTATAACTGTGAAATTCAGATTCAAGATCTAAAGCTGCTTGCTTGTCTTTAACAAAAATGAGCACACGCGGCGCGTCTTCAAAAGCCCTTCCTTTCAATTTCTGAATTGTGCTGATGACAATAGTAGTGGTTTTGCCGGAACCTTCGGGAGCTATTGCAAACATACTCATCCCTCCTTTTATTTTTGAAAAGATCTTTTTCTGAAAAGGTAAGGGAGCTGTAAAGCCTTTGCGTTGCAAAGTTTCTTTCAAGGGCTCTATCAATTTTTTAAACGACATAACGCGTATTTCTGGAGTGAACGCAAATATAGTTGATGTAAACTAACTCAGGACAAGCCCAAGAGGCATTGCTTGGAAACAAATTTTCAATTTCTAGGCATCCCTGTTGTTATCGGGACGGAATATTTAACCCTTTGGCGGTGCCAATAAAAAGGTTTCTGCCATTAGCAAGTTTACAATTAAGGCGTACTTTTTTTAGAGTATTCCAATCAACTGCTTTTGCAACTATTCTGTAACTTACCGCAACTAAAATTTCAATGACTTCTCTATGAACAAAACACTACACGCCTTGCTTTTTGCTTTTGTAGCCTTAGGCAGTACGGCACTTTTTGCACAGTCTAGTGCACTTTCGGTAGAAAAAATTATGCAAGACCCTAAATGGATGGGAACTTTTCCTGACCGGATTAATTGGGGGCCGCAGAGTAAAACCATTTACTTCAACTACAATCCTGAAGAAAATCCGTCAGACAGTCTTTATAAGATCGAAGTTTCAAATCTTGACAAAATCCAAAAAGTAAGTCTCGCCGAGCGCAAAACGATGACCAGTCCGTACGGCACTTGGAATCAAGATAAAAGCAAAAAACTGTATTCTGAAGACGGCGCACTTCATCTTTACGATCTAAAAAAAGATACTTCTAAAGAACTTGTCAACCTTGGTGGGCGTTTAGGAAATCCTACATTTTTAGCTGACGAAGCGCAAATTTCCTTTGAGTATGATGACAATGCCTATTTGCTGAATACAGAAACCGGGACGCTTAAAAAACTGACTAATATTCAAGAAGGCAAAGCACGAGAAGATCGAGAAGAAAAACTTTCTGAAAAGAACCAATGGTTGAAAGATGAAAATTTGAGTTTATTGCAAATTGTGCGTGAGCGGGAGGAGCAAGATTCGCTTTCTAAGGCTTATCGTGAGATGACCGCAGATCCTGAGCCCTACACCTTTTATCACGGCGACAAACAAGTAGCGGGATTGCAAGTGAGCCCAAAAGCTGATTTTGTCACCATTATGTTGATGGAACGTGACCGCGGCGAAAGCACTGACATACCTAATTATGTAGATGCGAGCGGATATACCAAAAACTTGCGCGCGCGCAGTAAAGTAGGTGAAGATAAAACCGAAGTCTCTTTAGCAGTTTACAACATTAAGAAAGACACGGTTTATAGCGTTGACACTTCAAAACTTTCGGGGATCACAGATTTACCCGATTATACCAAAGATTATCCTGATAAAGAGTGGGAAGAAAAAGAGCGCGATGTGATTGTTTCCCAAGCGATCTTTTCTGAAGATGGAAGTAAGGCTATCGTGAACGTTCGCTCTAAAGACAATAAAGACCGCTGGATCGCAATGCTGAATCTTGAAAACGGCAGTCTTGAAACCTTAGATCGTCAACGCGACGAAGCCTGGATCGCCGGTCCCGGAATCGGATGGTCTTTTGGTGGTGGAACTTTAGGTTGGTTGCCAGATAATAAACATATTTATTTTCAGTCTGAGGCAAGCGGGTATTCACACCTGTATTTGTTAGACGTAACTACAGGAACCAAAAAAGCACTGACCGAAGGTAATTACGAAGTGTTTGATCCTGTTTTGTCTAATGATAAAAAATCTTGGTTTTTGACCACTTCAGAAGTTGGACCGGGAGAACGTCATTTTTACAAAATGCCGGTGATGGGTGGTTCGATGCAAAAGCTCACCAACCTCCCTGGAAACAACGAAGTAAGTCTTTCTCCTGACGAAAAAAATATGGCAATTCGTAATTCCTTCAGCAATAAACCTTGGGAATTGTACTTTAAGAAAACTGGTTCGTCTAAAGATGCGCAGCAATTGACTTCCGGTCAATCTGAAGCGTTTAAAGCTTATAATTGGCGCGTACCGGAGAACATCACGTTTAAAGCAGACGATGGCGCTATGGTGCCTGCACGTTTGTATGTTCCTGAAGCTTCTGTAAAAAATAACGCAGCGGTGGTTTTTGTACACGGAGCCGGTTATTTACAGAATGCACACAAATGGTGGTCAAGCTATTTTAGAGAATATATGTTCAACAATATGTTGACCGATCTGGGCTATACGGTGATCGATATTGATTATCGCGCAAGCGCCGGTTATGGTCGCGATTGGAGAACCGGAATTTATCGCCATATGGGCGGAAAAGATCTTTCTGATCAGGTTGATGGCGTTGAATATTTAATCGAAAACTACGATATCGACCCTGAAAAAGTTGGCATCTACGGCGGAAGCTACGGTGGATTCATCACATTAATGGCATTATTCAATGAGCCGGAAACTTTTAAAGCTGGAGCTGCACTACGCTCGGTGACTGATTGGGCACATTATAACCACGGGTATACAGCCAATATTCTTAACGAGCCCTCTCAAGATCCTATCGCTTACAAACGCTCTTCGCCTATTTATTTCGCCGAAGGCTTAGAAGGTGATTTATTGATAGAACACGGAATGGTAGACACCAATGTACATTTTCAAGACGTGGTGCGCCTAACACAGCGTTTGATCGAGTTAGGAAAAGATAATTGGGAACTGGCGGTTTATCCGGTAGAAAGTCACGGTTTTGTAGAACCCAGCAGCTGGACCGATGAATACAAACGTATTCTAAAACTCTTCAATGAAAGCTTATTAGAGAAGTAATTAAAAGAGCTAATTAAACATACTAAAGGCTGTCTGAAATTTTCTTTCGGGCAGCTTTTTTACATGAAAATCTTTCGGTAACGCACTTCGACTAAAACATAAAAGGAATACACGATAAAACCTAAAGCGATGATCCCTAAAATGAACGTACCAAAATTATACTGCATGTACGTAAAAGCAGCTTCTTTATTGGCGCTAGAAATATCCCTGTTGGTAAAGGCAGCATCAAGCAGCAACAGTGCAGCCACACCCAGAGTAAAGCCTCGGCTTGCATAGCCGATGATTCCAAAGGTTAAAGCCCACTTTTTAAAAGAATCAGGAATTTTGTCGTAATGTATGGTCTTTGTGAAGATTCGGGAGAATGCGATGTAAAACTCATTGCACGTGCCGCCAAGCATACCTATAGCAGCGCCAAGCACTACCACAGAGCCCAAATCACTATGTATAAAGTCTTGAAAATCTGAAGAAGAAAACCAGTAAACCCCCGAAGCCTGCAGCGCCACCTGAATCGCATTTAAGGCAATGAAAGCATAAACTAAACCTCCAAAACAGAAAGCGATGCGCTGTGCAAGACCGTTAAGACTGGTCCCATAATTTTCGTTATCTACAATACTCTCGTATACCCGCCAAAACACGTAGCCAAAAAGCCCGGCTGCAAAAAGAATAAGTATGGCTTTACCATACTCTTCTTTGACAATCACATTGAGCAACGTAGAAGTGCCTGCTTTAAAACCACCAAGGCCAAAAGCTTCTAAGGCTGTTACCACACCTATGCATAGAAAAAATAAGGCTTTAGTTAAAAGCCCTAATCGCGCATAGATGTTTTTTTTTGATTTCAAAATAGAGCGCTGAACCTTAGCATTTAAAATTGAAACACAACTCCTAATTGATTTCCTCCAAAGGTCAGATTCCATTCAAAATCTGACTTTTTCATGGCCATTCCATCTTCATCAGGGTTGTATTTCTGGTCATATTTACGATCGAGATATTTATCTATGGCTTCCACTATAAAAGCACTCATCGCCCAACTAAGCGCAACGTCACTTGCCCAGTGCGCTTCCTCATAAATGCGGCTTAATCCCGGGATCAAGCCCACGGCTATAATTCCGCCTTTTACCCATTTATTATCAAACTGCTTGGCGATGGCATACGAAGTGGTGAAGGTCAATACTGCGTGACCCGAAGGAAACGAGCGATACGCTGCAGAGCCTCCGTTAGGTTTAAAATGGTGGTTACCAAATCCCGCACCCGGACGTGCTCGCCCTACCAAAGTTTTACTCAATTGCTGTAAAAATCCGGCTGCTGTTGCGGCAGAGATCATCAAAACCCCGGTGCGGCGTAATTTCTCATTTTTGGTAACGAGCCCGGTTAAATAAATTGCACCGGTTAGACCATAATTATTTTGTGGAGCCCCGGCGTAGCGCCCGTAACTGAGCAACACATCAGGAACGTCATCTTTATGCGATAAAAAATTATGGCGTATTTCGTCATCAAGTAAAAAGAGTCCGGTGGTTCCCGCGGCCACACCGCCTAATCTAAGAAAATCATCCCCTTGCCAATGCAACGGACGTGAATAGGCAAACCCCACGCCGGCAAATACATTACCCATATCATAGGTAAAGTAATTCCATATATTTTTTTCTTTGGCAGTGGTGGGTTTATCAAAAAGATCTTCAATCGTATCCTCCTGAGAAAAAGATATTTGACTGGTAAAAAGAAGGATTAAAAGACTTAGAGGTAAAATTTTATGCATACGTACAGGTTTACGAATTGAATACCGCTCGTTAGAATCCTATTTAAAAATATGAAGAACTCCAACTAGACTATTCGGTCAAAATTAAAATAAAAAGAGGTGCCTGTTGAAAAGCTTAACATTTCAGCATCAACTTATAACATTTGCTTAATGCCTTTTTTGACTAAATCCTAATCAGAAAGCCAAAAAGACAACTGTTAAACTGTTATAAACTTGTCATCCATTTACTCGATAACTTAATTTATATTCAATCAAAACAGCTCTGAAATTCAAAAATTCAATTTTTTTAAGCTTGTAATTAACAAACAGAAAATTATTTAAAATAAATCTAAATAAACTTTGACCCTCTAATTCTACCTAGTACATTTGCGCTCAAAATAATTTTAATTTAATCTAAATAGGTATGCGTAAATTTTTACAAGTGCTCCTTTTTCTAGGAATTACTTTAAGCGCAGCAGCACAAGATGCTACTCTAAAAGGTTTGGTAACAAGCCAAAATAACACTCCACTAACCGGAGCTACAATAGAACTAAATCAAACCACCTTAGGCACCACTACAGATAACACCGGTGTTTTTGAATTAAACCGTGTGCCTGCAGGCGCATATCGTTTAAGTATCTCTTATGTTGGTTTTCAAACACGTTATATAGATGTTTCAGTTAGTACAAATAGCACTAAAGACCTTGGCACTATTCAGCTTGTTGAAGCTCAAGAAATGCTAGGTGTTGTAAGCATTAACGGTAAAAAACATAACAAGTTTACCCGCGAGACAAGCGTAAGTGTTTCAAAAATGCCATTGGCTGATATTGAAAATCCGCAGGTTTACAACACGATCACTTCAAGCCTTCTTGAAGAGCAAATCGTAACCAACTTTGACGATGCTCTTAAAAACGCACCGGGTATTGACAAACTTTGGGAATCTACCGGTCGAGGTAACGATGGTGCAGGGTATTACTCTTTACGTGGTTTTGCAGTTCAGCCTACTTTAGTAAATGGATTACCAGCCTTAACTAACGGAAGTCCTGATCCTGCTAATATTGAAAGTATTGAAGTGATCAAAGGCCCTTCAGGAACTTTATATGGAAGCAGCCTCATATCTTATGGTGGTTTGATCAACATCACAACAAAAAGACCCTATTATGACTTTGGCGGTTCGGTATCATATACTTCAGGAAGCTATGGTCTAAATCGTGTAACAGCAGATGTGAATACTACCTTAAGCAAAGAAAAGAACATTGCTTTACGTGTAAATACTGCTTATCACACGCAAAACAGCTATCAAGACGCCGGGTTCAGAAAATCATTTTTCTTTGCTCCATCACTTGCATATCAAGTAAATGATCGTTTATCATTTTACATCAATACTGAATTTTATAATGGAAGAAGCACAAACCAAACGATGTTGTTCTTAGATCGTGGTGCTCCTTTACGTGTAACCAATATTGACGAGTTAGGTTATGATATCAACCGCTCTTACACCGGAAATGATCTGTATATAGATACGCCTACATATAGTTTTCAAGGGCAAATGAATTATAAGTTAAGCGACAGCTGGACATCACAAACAGCATTCTCACGCTCTAATTCTAAATCTGACGGATACTATTCTTATCTATACGAAGGAACCCAATACACAACCGTTGACGAAGGAATTGTGCTTAACCGTTACATCAGCAAGCAAAATTCTGAAACTATCGCTACTGACATTCAGCAGAATTTTATTGGTGATTTTAACCTAGGAACTATGCGCAATCGTATGGTTGTAGGTCTTGATTATTTAAAAACCAACGTGATCAATAACAACTCGGCTTATGTAAGTAACGGTGGAATTTACATTGGTAATAACCTTCAAGAGTTTAATGAAGAAGTTTTAGGCATTACAAATCCTGCAAATTACACCGATGACAGCGGAATCTTAAATCAGCCGGGGACAGATGCATTACTTGCCGGAAGCCCTATCAATCCTTCAACAACAGAACAGGAGATTTTTAGCGCATACGCTTCAGATGTGATCAACATTTTACCAGAACTTTCTGCGATGGCAAGTTTACGTATAGATCGCTTTAGTAATGCAGATCACGCGCAGACTGCGCTTTCGCCTAAATTTGGTGTGGTTTATCAGCCAATCCTTAATAAAGTATCGGTTTTTGCGAATTATATGAACGGTTTTAGCAATGTAGCGCCGGTAGACGAAGTTACCAATAGTGTAACTACCAACCGCGCATTAGATCCTGAGCACGCCAATCAATTTGAAGCAGGCACTAAATTCAATCTTTTAAACGGAAGACTTAGCGCTACTTTAAGCTACTATGATATTCAAGTTAAAGATCGCGCTTTGCGTATAGATGTTGATGCAACCAACTATTTCTACACTCAAGATGGAACGCAGGAAAGCAAAGGTTTTGAAGCCAGCTTTATTGCAAACCCTATAGACGGTTTAAACATCATTGCAGGCTACAGCTATAATGACAGCGAGTTGACTGAAGGCGCTGCAGATTTTGTAGGCTTACGTCCAGAAAGTGCAGGTCCTCAAAACCTTGCCAATCTTTGGGCCAGCTACCAGTTGACTTCAGGTACTCTTGATGGATTAGGCTTTGGTTTTGGTGGAAATTACGCCAGCGAAAACAAAATCTTCAACCGTAACCTTGGTGGAACTTTCACAATTCCAGAATACACCATCTTGAATGCTTCGGTTTTTTATGGCACTCCTGATTTTCGCATCAGCTTAAAACTTGACAACATTGCAAACAAAGAATACTTTAAAGGATGGTCAACGATCAGCCCGCAAAATCAAAGATCTTTGCTTGCTAATTTCACCTATAACTTTTAATTAAAAGCTTTATGAAAACAGTTTATCTTCTAGTCCTTGCGTTGTTCTTAAGCGCTTCAAACAAAGCCTTAGCGCACTATTTGTGGGTAGAAACAGCAGCGACCGGCAAACAAAACAAAAAGCAAGAAGTACGTGTTTATTTTGGCGAATACACCTACGGAGTAATCGAGGAAGTTGAAGGCGATGCATTTAAAGGTGTTGCCGACTTTAAACTTTGGTTGGTTGATCCTTCCGGGAAAAAAATGCAATTGAATACCACTGCAAAAAAAGATCATTTTGCAGCTGCATTCACTCCTACTGAAAAAGGAGCTTATCTAGTTTATCTTGAAAACCGAAACATCAATGTGCTGGATTATACCGAATATGATTTTGGGATTTTCAAACCAGAATATCAGTCGTTCAAGCAGGTGCTTGTAGGTACTGAAACGCCTGTAGAAGTAAAAAAATACACTGAAGGACTTATCATCAAAGAGGTAAGCAATACTGCTGAGGCGGTTAAATTACAGGTATTTTACAAAGGAAAACCACTAGCCGAAGGAGAAGGAACTTTATCTATGAAAGACCTTTGGACTAAAAAAGTTACCACAGATAAACAAGGATATCTAAATTTTGACAAGCCTTTTGACACTAAATATATTTTAGAGATCACGCATAACGAAAAAGTGCCCGGCAAGTTTAAAGGAGATGCTTATGAGTTTATCTGGCATTGCGCAACCTATTGTAATTTATAATGAGTTATCTGGCATTAGCACTACTTATTTGTGGCTTTTATGTGTTGTATAGTACTTCTACTAAAATGCAACCTAAAAAAAAGCACGTTAAACCTCAAGTGTTTTACCGATACCCAATAAGATCCAAAATCAGCGGAGTACTCCTGCTGATTTTGGCATTTATACTCTTTACCATCGCTATGGGATTAGCAACCGGAATTTTCACCTGGTTTGTTTGTCTAATGACCGTAGGAAGCTTAATTGTACTTTTAAAACCTCTTGACCTTTTTAAAAGATAATTTATGCCGGCAAATTCTAAATATCTTACTTCTTCGGGATGGCAACGTTTTGGCAAAATAAGCGCAGGTATTCTGGGCGGTTATTTGGTTGCTCAGACGGCGCATCTCGCACTGGCTGCTTATCTAGATCACGTGGTGATCTTGATCACAGCCACATTTAGTTTATTTATCGTTTGGGCGGTCTTGATCATTTTAGCTTTTTTAGCCAGAAATCCGTGGAAAATCTGGGGCTTATATTTGGCGATCAGTATTGTTTTTTCAGTTTTTGTTTATTTGGCTCCGCCACTAGAAACATTACCTTCTTAACTTATGGGGCAACGCGTTTATAATATTCTTTTCAACCTGCATACCGTTAGCGGTATTGTGATCAGTGTAGCGCTTTATGTGATTTTCTTTGCGGGTTCATTTTCTTTTTTTAGAGATGAAATTGTCGCTTGGGAGCGCAATGAGCAAGCCTTAAATGAGGACAATCTTCCTAAAGACATTGACCAGATCTTAACCCATCTGGATGAAAAATATGTGCTAGAGGGAAGAGATGTCAATCTCAAAACCTACTACGCCGAACGTGCAATTGCTGTTAATCTAAGCGCTTCAAAAGATAGTCTGGCGCCTGAAAAGGCAAAACAGGCTGTATTTTTTTATATCGATCCTGTCTCTTTAGAAGAGCAATCTTATACTGACGCCTATAGCCTGGGAGAATTTTTATATCGCCTGCACTTTTTTGCTCAAATATATTATCCCGTGGGTTATTATCTCTCAGGCTTTGTGGCGTTTTTCTTTTTATTTGCAATCATTACCGGCGTTCTCGTTCATTGGAAAAAGATAGTTTCTAACTTCTATACCTTCAGGCCGTGGGCTAAGTTAAAAACCTTATGGACCGATGCACACACTGCATTAGGGATCTTAGGATTGCCTTTTCAATTTATTTTGGCAGTGACCGGTGCCTTTTTTATGCTCAAAGCATTACTCGTTGCGCCTAGTGTATTGTCGCTGTATCAAGGTGATCAGGTGCAATTGTATAAAGATCTTGAGTACGATATCCCGGTTTACGAATTCACGTACCAGCCCATTCAAGCACTTCCTTCTATCAATGCTTATATTGAAAAAACACAGCAAGAGTGGGAAGATTATGATTTAAACGAAGTTGCGATCCACAATTATGGCGATGCCAATATGCAAGTCACGCTAAACGGAAAATTAGACTATCAATCTAAATTTAACGCTCCCGGAAGCATCGTTTACACCCCTGCTACTTCAGAGCAACGCATTGTTAAAGATCCGTATCAGCCGGCATCCTATCTCGACGCGGTAAAAAATGTGATGTTTCGACTTCATTTTGGAGACTATGGCGGTTATTTTCTTAGAGTTGTTTCCTTCATTTTGGGTATTTTATCCTGTATAGTCATTATATCAGGAGTCTTAATTTGGCTGGTTGCCAGAGACCGAAAAAATCTACCTGAGAAAAAACGCAAATTTTATAATCGCGTAGCGCGTATTTATATGGCGATTTGTCTAAGCATGTACCCTGTTACCGCGGCGGCTTTTATTGCTGTTAAGGTAAATCAAGGCGCCGGCCAATCGTTTCTTTATTGGTTTTACTTTCTCTTATGGGCTGTCTTGAGTGTGTTTCTTATTCTGAAAAAAGATCTCAAATATATGAGTGATTTCTGCTTACTTTCCGGTGGAATTTTAGCAGTCCTCATTCCCGTCTGCAACGGAATCTTTAGCCAATCTTGGTTCTGGCAAACCTTTGCTCAAGGCCACGTGCAAATTGCATTTATAGATGTCTCGTGGATCGTGCTCGCTATTATTAGTTTTTTCGCATTCGCGAAATCAAAAAAAGTCAAAAACCAAACTTGCTTACAAATAATTGAACCCAAAGGTTCCCTGAGTCACTTGAATGGTAGATGCCCCTTGCGCGGTAAAAGAGAACGTACCTCCGATGGATCCTTCTTGCGTATTATGCGAAGTGATGGTCACCGTGCCTGATTGTACAAGCGTATTGAATCCGCTAAAATAAGCCGCTTGATACGGACTATCAACAGTGAAATCGGTTAACGGATAGGTGCCTTTTTCTATCGTTCTGGGAAGTCGAAGTCTAATATTAGCGGTGTTGTTTGCACCTGTTCCAGTTATAAAATTAGGCCCCGCCGAAGCGCTTACACTGGGTGGCGTAAAAGCCGTACCGTTTATTCTGCAATAAAAAGAATTAGGGACCACAGGATCTAACACCGGTGGTACAGGTTCAAAATAATAGGGTATTTCATAAAAAACACCTTTGGTGAAATATACTTCGGTAGTATCTACAGAAGTCACTGCTCTAAACCTGAATGTGCCGGTATATGTACTGTCTGAAGCACGCTCTACAATCACCTCTCCTTCTCCATCAAAATTGGTAGAAAAGACTTTTCCTCTTACGTTGGTATAATTTGCCCGTGCAGCATTTGTAGGACCTAATTCAAAAGTACCCTCGCCATAATTAGGCAAAACCAGTTGCACCGTTTGCGTTCCCAAAGACCCATAAATAGTTACTTCACCAGCATCGGTAAGTTCGTAACGCATCGCATCAGCTTTGTAAAAAACAGTGTCCCGCACCCCTTGAAAAGCCGGACTGTTAAACGTAATATCATCAGAGCACGAACAAAAAAGCAGCACGCTCATCGCAAATAAAAGGTACTTGATCATAGCAGTAGTACGGTTTAGCAAATTAATCTCAAAATGTACTTTATGCCTAAAAGCAAATTTTTCAAATGCGAAGCAAAGTGACATTCTAGTTAATTGGGTTAAATTTAGAATTTTATCTTCCAAAAACATGTTGACAGCCAGAAATTTGTGGTATATTTGCGCCCTCATTTAGAGAAGCTGTCTTAATACTATTCATTTTAAGATAGTTAATTACAAATTATAACCGGGGTCGGGTACCCCAAAAATTAATTTTTATGCCAGTAAAAATCAGATTACAGAGACACGGTAAAAAAGGTAAACCTTTTTTCTGGGTAGTAGCGGCAGATTCGCGCGCTAAACGTGATGGTAAATTCTTAGAAAAACTAGGTTCTTACAATCCAAACACAAACCCTGCGACTATTGACTTAGACGTAGATTCTTCAGTAAAATGGTTGCAAAACGGGGCTCAGCCTACCGAAACTGCAAAACGTTTACTTTCTTACACCGGTGTATTGCTTAAAAATCACTTAGCTGGTGGTGTGCGTAAAGGTGCATTAACAGAAGAGCAAGCAGAAGAAAAATTCAATGCTTGGGTAGAAGAAAAAGCTTCTAAAGTTGAAGCTAAAAAAGAAGGTCTTACTAAAGCTCAGGAAAAAGCACGCAAAGAGGCTTTAGCTGCTGAAAAAGCGGTTAACGAAGCTCGTATCGCTGCTGCACAACCTGAAGAGGAAGTAGCTGAAGAGGCTGCTCCTGAAGCAGAAGCAACTACTGAAGAAGCTCCTGCTGCTGAAGAAAGCAACGAAGAAGAGGCTAAGTAAATCGTACCACGATGCGCAAAGAAGAATGTTTCTATCTGGGCAAAATCGTGCGGAAATTTAGCTTTAAGGGCGAGTTACTAGCAAAGCTAGACACAGACGAACCCGAAATGTATGAAGAATTGGAATCAGTATTTGTCGAATTTAACGGCAATCTGGTTCCTTTTTTTATACAATCGTGCCAGCTACACAAGTCTACTTTATTACGCATAGATTTTGAAGATGTCAACACCGAAGAAGATGCAGAAGATCTTGTAAATGCTGAGCTGTATCTACCACTGTCTATGCTTCCCCAACTTGAAGGCAACAAGTTTTACTACCACGAGATCATTGGCTTTAAAGTAAATGACATCTATTTTGGTGAAGTAGGCACCATTACCGGTGTTAACGACAATACCGCTCAAGCTCTTTTTGAAATTGATCACAAGGGCAAAGAAGTCTTGATCCCCATTAACGATGATTTTATCAAAAAAGTAGATCGAAGCACTAAGACCATAACCCTGGATACACCCGAAGGGCTTATCGAGATCTATTTGTAATAGTATTCTCAACCGGTTACGTTTTGTCAAAACCTTTCAAATTCAAACAATTTACCGTCAAGCAAGATCGCTGCGCGATGAAAATTGGTACCGATGGTGTTTTGCTAGGCGCCTGGACACCTGTAGCCCAAAATCCATTTTCGATACTTGATATTGGCACCGGAACCGGCGTAATTGCACTGATGCTCGCCCAACGCTGTGATGCAGAACTTGTAGATGCGCTAGAGCTAGATGAAGATGCTTATGAGCAGGCGGTAGAAAATTTTGAAGCTTCGCCATGGGGCGATCACCTGTTTTGTTATCACGCACATCTCTATGAGTTTGCAACCGAAATCGAGGATACCTACGACTTAATCACCTGTAATCCTCCTTTTTTTGAAGGAAATGCTCCGCAAGCCGAGCAGCAAGGTTCTGCCCGTGAACAGGCGCGTTTTGAAGAATCTATGCCATTTGAATTGCTTGTAGCTTCAGCCAATCAATTGCTCAATCCTAACGGAATGTTCAGTGTGGTGATTCCTTATAATCGTGAGCAAGAATTTATTGATCTCGCTGCCCGAGGAAATTTATTTCCGCAGAAAATAACCCGTGTAAAAGGAAACGCTCAAGTTGAAGCGAAACGCTCCCTGCTGCTTTTCAGCAGAACACAAACCACTCCGCAAAAGGACGAATTAATTATCGAAATTTCTCGTCACCACTATACCGAAGCTTATCAAGAACTGGTAAAAGATTTCTATCTAAAAATGTAAGCTTGTCTTGCGCTATTGAAAATTTTAAAGAATTGTTTCTGATGCTTTAACAAAATGCTAAATTTAGATAGTTACAAAACACAATCTTTAAAGCATTAATAATTCAACAGCTTAGGCTGTTTTTCAATAAGCACTTTATGAAACCTGATCTTTTTGAAGCTCCCGATTATTACAACCTTGATGATCTTTTAACCGAAGAACACAAACTTGTGCGAAGCGCTGCTCGCGATTGGGTGAAACGTGATGTTTCTCCTATCATTGAGGAAGCTGCCCAAAAAGCTGAATTCCCTAAGGAAATCATTAAAGGTCTTGCCGAAATTGGTGCTTTTGGTCCATACATTCCTGAAGAATACGGTGGCGCCGGTTTAGACCAGATAAGCTACGGTCTCATTATGCAAGAGATTGAGCGTGGGGATAGCGGTGTACGCTCAACAGCTTCGGTGCAGTCGTCGCTGGTTATGTATCCTATTTTTAAATTTGGTACCGAAGCACAACGCAAAACGTATTTACCCAAACTTGCCAGCGGTGAATTTATGGGTTGCTTTGGCCTTACTGAACCTGATCACGGTTCTAACCCCGGCGGGATGGTCACTAATTTTAAAGACAAAGGCGATCATTACCTTTTGAACGGAGCCAAAATGTGGATCTCAAATGCCCCATTTGCAGATATCGCGATGGTATGGGCAAAAGATGAATCCGGGAGAATATACGGCTTGATCGTTGAGCGTGGTATGGAAGGTTTTTCTACACCCACAACGCATAATAAATGGTCGCTGCGTGCTAGTGCCACTGGCGAACTCATTTTTGATAATGTCAAAGTTCCGAAAGAAAATTTGCTACCTAATAAATCAGGGTTGGGTGCTCCTTTGATGTGTTTAGATTCAGCGCGTTTTGGGATCGCTTGGGGTGCCATAGGCGCTGCGATGGATTGCTATGACACGGCTTTACGCTATGCAAAAGAACGAGAGCAATTTGGTAAACCCATTGGATCTTTTCAGCTTCAGCAAAAAAAACTCGCAGAAATGATCACCGAGATCACTAAGGCTCAACTTCTTGCCTGGCGTTTGGGAAGTCTTAGAAATGAAGGCAAAGCAACTTCAGCACAGATCTCAATGGCCAAACGCAACAATGTAGAAATGGCGCTTAAAATTGCACGCGAAGCTAGACAAATACTGGGCGGAATGGGCATCACCGGTGAATACAGCATTATGCGGCATATGATGAATTTAGAAAGTGTCGTCACTTATGAAGGTACACACGATATTCATCTCCTCATCACCGGAATGGATGTTACCGGGCTCAATGCGTTTAAATAATAGCAGTATAAGGATTATCACGGGTTAAAATAGCATATAGTCAAATTGGTTTTTTTAATTTTGCAAAAATTTGTTTTTGATGATTAAGTATATCAATAAGGCGATCGCACCGTATCAGGACGAACTGTTAAATCACACGCTCTATAAAAAATTACGCACTCCGGCAGATCTGCAATCTTTTATGCAGCATCACGTGTTTGCCGTTTGGGATTTTATGTCTCTTCTAAAAGCGCTACAATTTGATTTAACTAAGGTTTCAACTCCGTGGTACCCTATTGGTAATCCTGAGATTCGCTACTTGATCAATGAGATCGTTCTCGCTGAAGAAACAGACATTAATATGGAGGGCAAGCGCCAGAGCCATTTTGAAATGTATCTGGATGCGATGAAAAAATCTGATGCTTCTTTAGAGCAAATAAGTAGTTTTTTAAATCACATCACGCACGGTACAGACGTTTTCTTAGTCATCGCAGTGAGTAACATTCCAGAAAGTGTAAAGGAGTTTTTACGCTTTACTTTTGAGATTATTGCTGAAGGAAAACCGCACAAGATCGCTGCAGCTTTTACCTTTGGTCGTGAAGACTTGATCCCAGATATGTTCAGTAAAATTATTACTGAAATACAAACCAATTTCCCAAAACAAGACTTGAGCTTGTTCAAGTATTATTTTGATCGTCACATTGAACTGGATGGTGACGAGCACGGCCCAATGGCTTTAAAAATGATCGAAGAACTCTGCGGAACGGATTCGCTTAAATGGGAAGAAGTAAAACATACAGCAGTCGAGGCGCTACGTAGGCGCATCGTACTCTGGAGCGGTATTGAACAGGAAATAACTGATAAAATCACCGCTTAGGTTTTCACACTCCTCAGGTCCCTTTTAATTATATCCTAAGTCGTATCTTAGCTTTAAAAGCTTAGATGTCTTCTACAACACGTTTTGATCGTGCCTTTGCTAATGCGCCGGTAATTCCGTTTTCAGACGAAAGCAAATTTATTCTGTTTAGCGATTGTCATCGCGGTGATAATAGTGGCGCAGACGATTTTGCTAACAACCGAAACATCTACTTTCACGCGCTCAAGCAATATTATCAAAACGGGTTTACCTATTGCGAACTTGGAGATGGTGATGAGTTATGGGAAAATCTTTCGTTTGATACGATCTTTGAATCCCACAAAAATGTTTACGGTCTTATGCAGCAATTTTATGCTGAAGGACGCCTGCATTTAATTTGGGGAAATCACGATATGGTTTATAAAAATCAAAACTATGTAGAAAAGCACCTTCACACGTTTTTTGACCGAAAAACTGACAGCGATCAACCCCTGTTTCCGGGAATCAAAGTGCACGAAGCACTTATTTTAAAACATACCGAAACCAACCAAGAACTCTTTTTGTGCCACGGGCATCAAGCCGACTGGATGAATTATGTTGCCTGGCAGTTTAACCGTTTTATGGTACGTGTTTTGTGGCGTCCTTTACAGGGCGCAGGAATTTCAGATCCTACGAGTCCCGCAAAAAATTATTACGAACTCATAAAAGTTGAACGCCGTACAAAAAAATGGATCACCCAACGCGACAATCAGTTTACGATAACCGGCCATACACACCGACCAAGATTTCCTGAACCAGGAGACATTGCTTATTTTAATGACGGAAGCTGTGTACACCCACGCAGTATTACGGGTTTAGAAATCGAAAATGGCGCAATAACGCTTATAAAATGGCAAATTGCGACTACTGAAGACGGCTTTTTAAGAATCATACGTATTCCGCTGGAAGGCCCGCAAAAACTGATAGCTTATCAAACAAAATAAAAAACATTATGCTTAAATACATAAGTGCTTTAGTAGCACCCGTTATCATCTTTGCCATTTTAGGCTGCGCTGATGGTGACGACAACACTAGTGAAATAGAAGAAATTCCGGTAAATACTTCAGAAGCAGATTATACCTATCTGGCTTTGGGAGATAGTTATACCATAGGGGAAAGCGTTTGTTCTACGTGCAGGTTTCCCATTCAACTTAAAGAACAAATTGAAGAGCAAACAGGCAGCACAGTTGAAACAGATATTATCGCAACTACAGGATGGCGCACCGATGATCTTATCAACGCGATCAGTGCCGAAAAACCTTCTGAGAATTATGATTTTGTCACCCTACTTATAGGTGTGAATAATCAATATCAAGGACGCAGCTTTAGTCAGTATGAGAATGAGTTTCCTCAATTGTTGATGACAGCGATCAATTTGGCAAAAGGTGAAAAAAACCGAGTGATAGTCGTTTCTATCCCTGATTATGCGTACACCCCATTTGGTCAAAATAGCGGAAATCCTGAGCAGATCTCTGAAGAAATAGATGCGTATAACACTTATGCCAGAGAAGTTGCAGAACGCCGTGGAGTGCGCTTTGTAAATATCACGGATATTACCAGAAGAGGGATCGCTGAGCCTAATCTTGTTGCGCGCGATGGTTTACATCCTTCAGAAGATGCTTATGCTGAATTTACCGAACGGCTCTCTCCTTTTGTTTTGAGCTTGCTTCGAGAGCAATCTTAGATACTAAAAAAGGGACACTGAAAAACTCAAGTCCCTTTTTAATGCTTTTATAACTGTGATTTAACTCTCAGGTGCCAGTTTTACTTCTAGCCCGTGTAAGTCTGAAGTAATAGGAATCTGACATCCCAGGCGGCTATTTTCTTCTACATTAAAGGCTTCAGAAAGCATCGCTTCTTCATCATATCCCATTTCATTCAGCTTATGTTCAGAAAGCACGTAGCACTGGCATGAAGCGCACATCGCCATTCCGCCGCATGTACCTTCAACCGGAAGTTCATACATTTTACAAACTTCCATCAAGTTTAAATTCATATCAGTGGGTGCCTCCAGTGCGTGAGCCACTCCTTCACGGTCTATTACTGTAATCGTAACATCTTGCATAGTGCTGTATTTTGACCTGCAAAATTAGTAAAAATCCTGCTTTAAACCGTTTAAAACCCTACTATTTTACTAGGATTATTAAACGTCACAGATTTTGATTCCTTCTTGTAAGGCTTTAATCTTGTCTGGATAGGTTGGTATAAATTCCTGTGCCACAAATCCGTTATAGCCGGTGTCTTTGATCGCTCGCATTATTGCAGGATAATTAAGCTCTTGAATTTCGGTAATCTCATTGCGACCGGGAACGCCTCCCGTATGATAATGCGCAAAATATTGATGATAATCCTGAATGGTGCGTATCACGTCACCTTCCATAATTTGCATATGATAAATATCGTACAACAACTTAAAATGCTCAGAGCCTAAACGCTCGCAAAGTGCTACACCCCAAGGAGTATTATCACATTGATAATCTGCGTGATCAATTTTGCTGTTAAGCAGCTCCATAATAAGCACAACATTTTTTTCTTCGGCTTGCTTTACCAAAGGCGCTAGACCTTCGGCACAGTTAACCAAACCTTCTTCCTCGCTCAATTCACGCTTGTTTCCTGAAAAAACGATCACATTTTTGATTCCGGCTTCGCTCGCCTGATCTATAAGCTTTGCATACTTTTCTTGAAGCGGTTTATGGTTTGCGGGATCATTAAATCCGTTAATGATACTCGCAAAACTTTCGGTAGCTACTGCACATTCTAAACCGTATTTCTTGGCGGTTTCCCATTCTTCAGGTTTGAGTAAATCAATTCCTTTAAGTCCTAAAGCTGCAGCTTCTTGTGCAAATTCTTCCAACGGAAAAGAATTATAACACCAGTAGCATGCCGAATGATTGATATTACCCTTAAGCGCCTGATCTTCTTCAACCGCAGTAGCCTGTGGTTTGTCTTGATTGGCATCTTTACAGCTTAAAGCTGAAATACCTAAACTAACACCTCCTGTGGTTAGCGCAATATTTTTCAAAGCGTTTCTTCGGCTTTTAGAGTGGCTCATGGTTATGATTTTAAAATAACAAAAGCTAAATATACTATTTAAATGTAAATTTTACGTTTAAAATTCATTTCTAAACATTATATAATAGACCTTCCTGAGATCGTTAGGCTAAAAAAAAAGCTGCGCAGTTTTACCTGGCAGCTTTCACTTCTAAATAATGTATATGGAAGCCTTTTAAGCCTCTATATTGATCACACGCTCAATTTGTGGCGCGTGCTTTTTTATCGTCATTTCAACACCGCTTTTAAGTGTCATCTGATTTACACTACACCCTACGCAAGCACCTTCTAGTTGTACTTTTACAGTTGTGCCATCCTCGATAGAAAGCAACGAAATATCACCACCGTCATTTTGTAAAAACGGACGGATTTCTTCTAAAGCTGCTTCAACCTTGCCTTTTAATTCTGTGTCTGTCATATCTTATTTTTTAACGGCGGCACAGCCAGCCATAGTTGTAATTTTCACAGCCTCTGTTGGAGGCAAATTATCGTTGCGCTTCACCAACTCTTCAACGCTGTTACGGGTCATCGTCTCAAAAGCTTCTGATAAGATGGTATCATCTTGTAAGGCTGCAGGTCGACCTACATCTCCTGCCTCACGAATACTTTGCACTAACGGAATTTGCGCCAGTAACCGCACATCTAAATCTTCAGCTAAATTACGTGCACCTTCTTTTCCAAATATAAAATATTTATTCTCAGGCAACTCCTCTGGAGTGAACCAAGCCATATTTTCTACGATTCCTAAAACCGGCACATTGATACTTTCTTGCTGAAACATCGCCACCCCTTTTTTAGCATCGGCTAAAGCTACATTTTGCGGTGTACTCACCACAACTGCACCGGTAAGTGGCATCGCCTGTACAATACTCAGGTGAATATCACCCGTTCCCGGAGGAAGATCTACTAAAAGAAAATCAAGCTCGCCCCAGGCAGCATCAAAAATCATTTGGTTTAAAGCTTTTGACGCCATTGGCCCACGCCAAACCACAGCCTGATCGGGTTTTGTAAAGAAGCCAATAGACAAAATCTTCACCCCGTAACTCTCTACAGGTTTCATTTTCTGTTTACCATCTTCTTTTACCGAAAGCGGTTTCTCGTTTTGTACATCAAACATAATCGGAATTGAAGGCCCGTAAATATCTGCGTCGAGAATCCCAACCTTAAAGCCCATTTTCTGCAAGCTCACTGCTAAGTTTGCTGTAATTGTAGATTTCCCAACCCCTCCTTTACCGGAAGCAACAGCAATGATATTTTGAATCCCGGGAATTGGCTTCCCTTTAATCTCATTTACCTGCTTTTTCTCAGGAGCATCTACACGTACATTAACCTTTACTTTAGCCTTCTGGTGCACCTCAGCGTGAATCGCTTTCATGATTTCAACTTCGGTTTTCTTTTTGGCTTGTAAACTTGGGTTTTTTATCGTGATATCAACAATAACTTCATCTCCAAAGGTAACCACATTGGTCACTGCGCCGCTTGTCACCATATCCTCGCCTTCTCCCGGCACGCTAATGGTTTTTAAAGCGTCATAAATTGCTAGTTTTTCTAACTTCACGTTGTCGTTCTTTCATTAATTCTATTGCTGCAAATATAGGCTGAAATCTTCAGAACTCGAAAGAGTTATTTGTTATCTGACCATTGAAAACCCTTATGTTTTCCACAGAAAAAACAAGCCTAGAATTGCGCTGTTAATTGGTCGTATCATAGCCTTGAGCATCCCCGTCTTCGCACTATCGCACTATAATTAAAATGCATTTCTAACATCTAGACATTGGGAGCTGCTTAAGTTAGTGTACTAGTCGGTTTACTCATCAAAACCTATCACCTCCACCGGATCCCAAAAATGCTTTTTAAAATCCTGAAGTTGATCGTCTACCACGGTATGCCCTTCACTCTCTAGTAATTGTTGCATTAAATGCGTTCCCGGGAAGTGATGCTTTCCGGTTAACAATCCGTTACGGTTTAATACGCGATGCGCCGGCACATCTTCCATAGCTGAGGCACCATTCATAGCATAACCAACCATTCTCGCACTTCGAGGAGCTCCCAGACACTTAGCAATAGCTCCATACGAAGTCACTTTTCCGTAGGGAATCTTGCGAGCGACCTCGTATACTTTTTGAAAAAAATTAAGCGTTTCAGGTTTTGGCATACAGCATACGTATAAGCGTGAGAATTACCAGAACGATCATCAGCGCAGCCATAAAATAATTAGAATATTTGGCGAAGTTGCGCGGCTCGTGTTGAATGCGATTAAAGCCCACCACATAAAGATATAAAGCTGTAAACGTCCCTGATGCAGCAGCCAGTGTAAACAAACCGATCTCTAACCAGCCGTTATTACTCACACTTGTGATATTAAATGCAGCGCTTAACGCACAGAAATACGGAATAGGCAACACGTTGATCACCGCAACAAAAAGTCCTTTTGCAAAACTTCGGCGCCCGCTGTGTTTAGGGATTTTTACTTTTTTTACGCGATTTTTTTTAGCTGCAACAAAAAAGTATACTGCTAAAATGCCAAAAATCACAATCCCGGTACGCAGTAACGTATTACGCACCACCGGGTGACTAAAAATATAGCGTGCTAATAAAATGGCCACAAAAGCCTGAATCAAGACCACGATTGACGCGCCTATAGCCACAAGCACTCCGTTACGCATCCCGCGATGCACGCAGGTTTTAGCAACAGACATGTTTACTAAACCCGGTGGCAAAACCCCCAAAAAGGCCGCAAAATAAGTAATGAAAAAGAGCTTGGTTATTTCCACAAATACTTAGTTTATCTTGAATTTAATGTAGGTAATAGGCTTACCTTTTTCAAGATACTGTTTTTCATAAAAAGTCTGAATACCAACCACTTCCTTTGGCGCCTCGTGATTG
Source organism: Leeuwenhoekiella sp. ZYFB001 (assembly GCF_011784865.1). Classification (NCBI taxonomy): domain Bacteria; kingdom Pseudomonadati; phylum Bacteroidota; class Flavobacteriia; order Flavobacteriales; family Flavobacteriaceae; genus Leeuwenhoekiella; species Leeuwenhoekiella sp. ZYFB001. The sequence goes on along the minus strand of NZ_CP050460.1, from coordinate 3,759,292 downwards.
ATATAAATGTTATGGTGCGCATATAAAATTTCGTGCCCCAGCCCTTCTAAAAGCCCTAAGGTATAACCGTGCATATACTCACTATCTGTTTTTAAATGCATCAACCCATCAGGTTTTAAGATCGCTTTATAGCGTGCTAAAAACTCAGGGTTGGTCATACGATGCTTAGTGCGCTTGTACTTGATCTGTGGATCAGGAAAGGTGATCCAGATCTCTGAAATTTCGTTTTCGGCAAATGCTTTATCTACCAGCTCAATCTGCGTACGTAGGAAACCGGCATTGGTGATATTTTCCTCCAAAGCTGTTTTTGCTCCACGCCAAAAACGAGCTCCTTTAATATCAATACCCAGAAAGTTTTTTTCGGGAAAACGCTGCGCCAAACCAACGGTATATTCTCCTTTTCCACAGCCCAATTCTAAAACAATAGGCTTATCATTTTTAAAGAAATCACGATTCCAATTTCCTTTTAAGGGAAACTCTTGATCAGTCAATTCTTCCCTTTTGGGCTGAATGACATTTTCAAAAGTCTCATTTTCGCGAAAGCGTTTTAATTTATTTTTACTTCCCAAAAGCTCTGATTTCTTATTCCTACCGCGGATGTTACTATTCTGACTCCTAAAATGCCGTGTAATGATCATCACCCCCGGCATTTTAAAAAAATCGGCTCAAATATACGTGTACTCTTACAAATGCACTGCGTATTATTTAGGATTATCGGGGCTAACATCTACGTAACATTCCGAAATTAATTTAAAAAACTGAATAACAGCTATTTAAAAATTTAAATTTACTATACTAAACCGTAATTTTAATAGTTTGATAAACTAGCTGAAACATTTAGTTTTCAGTGATGTTACAACTTTGTATCAATGAAATTACATAAAACCATATTGGTCGCTCCGCTGAATTGGGGTCTTGGGCATGCTACCCGAAGCATCCCCATCATTTACGCGCTTATCGCCGAAGGTTTTGAGGTGATTTTAGCAAGCGACGGTATGGCGCTTACGCTCTTGCAAAAAGAATTTCCGCAGTTAGAAAGCATCGAGTTGCCTTCTTATAAAATTGAATACGCAAAAAAAGCAAAACGCTTTAAATGGAAAATGCTTTTACGCAGTCCAAAAGTGCTCAAAGCCATCAGACAAGAACGCGAGCAACTTAAAAGCTTGGTAAAGGCTAAGAAAATAGACGGTGTGATTTCAGACAATCGCTTGGGTTTATATCATTCTGAGATTCCTACCGTATTTATTACACATCAACTTCAGGTTTTAAGCGGAAGCACTACCCGATTAACCTCTGCGATGCACCGCAATTACATCAAGAAATTTGATGAATGCTGGGTGCCTGATTTTGCTGAAGAATCAAACCTCAGCGGAAAACTTGGGCATCCTAAAAAGTTTGAGATCCCGGTAAAATACATTGGCGCTTTATCCCGTCTTGAGCCGGTAGAAACGACTTCTAGCTATGACATTATGGTGTTACTTAGCGGTCCTGAGCCCCAGCGCACAGAACTAGAAGAGCTTTTAATGCACGAACTGAAGCACTACAAAGGTCAGGTGCTTTTTGTACGCGGTGTAGTTGAAGAAGAGCAAACAGTCACGCGTAAAGAGCAGGTTAAAATTGTAAACTTTATGGAAACTGAAGATTTGCAAAAAGCCTTATGCGCAAGTGATCTTATTATTTGTCGTTCAGGATACACGACGGTGATGGATTTGTATAAGCTGAAAAAGAAAGCTTTTTTTATTCCAACTCCCGGCCAAACCGAACAAGAATATCTTGCTAAGCGTCTGCACAATTTAGGCATCATCCCGTATAAGGATCAGGAAAAATTCAGTTTAAAAGATTTGAGTAAGGTTAAGGTGTATAGTGGTTTTACCTCATCATTTGACCAAGTCAGATTTAACCAAGGGAGCTTCAGGGAGCTCTTCGGCCTTTTCAAGGGTGAACGAAAACTCAGATCCCACTCCAAAGTCGCTTTCAACATAAATCTTTTCGTCATGGGCTTCAATAATGTGCTTGACGATAGAGAGCCCAAGTCCTGAACCTCCTTCTCGACGCGAACCGCTTTTATCTACGCGATAAAAACGTTCAAACAGTCGTGGAATATGCTCTGAAGAAATCCCTTCACCATTATCAGTCACACGTACAATAACTTTATTCTGAATAAGGTTTTCTATCGAAATCTCCGTGGTACCGTCTTGTTTTCCATACTTTACTGAATTTACGATAAGATTGGTCAACAACTGCTGAATACGCTCCCGATCGGCATTTACCATTATTGGGTAATCATAATCCATATCTGTAGTAAGCGTAATGTTTTTCTTTGCAGCTTCCATCTCAAGCAATTCAAAAGTATCGTTGACCAACTCGACCATATCAAAATATTCATATCGAATATTAAGATCTCCAACTTCGAGCTTAGCGATCATATCCAGATCGTTAACGAGATAGACCAGACGCTCAATTGAAGCTCCTGCACGCTTTAAATACTTTTTACGCACCGATTTGTCTTTCATCGCGCCATCAAGAAGCGTCAAAATATAACCTTGCGCAGTAAACAAAGGTGTTTTGAGTTCGTGCGCCACATTCCCCATAAATTCCTTTCGGTACTCTTCTCTGATTTTAAGCGATTCTATCTCTAACTTTTTGCTTGCTGCAAAGCGCTCTACCTCTTTAGTAAGGCTAGACATATCTGTCGTGATCTGGCCACGACGCAAAGATGTTACATCCAGAAGCGTAACGTCATCATAAATTTGCTTGACCCTGTTATAGATAAATCGCTCTACCCGAACTTGGATCAACAAAAAAGACAACGCAAAACACACCAACGCAAATAGAATAGTAAATACCCAATCTATGCTGGCGGTCATATAGAAAAAAACGCTCACAAAGAGCGTTAAGGCAACCGTGATCATCAGTGATGAAAACACTGCAAAACGGTAAGATTTTTTAAAATTTACTGCCATTTAAACCACAAATTTGTACCCTACGCCTTTAATGGTTTTAAATTTTTTATCGCCTATTTTTTCACGTAGTTTTCTAATGTGCACATCAATGGTTCTGCCACCTACAACCACTTCATTACCCCAAACTTTGTCAAGAATATCTTCTCGCTTAAATACTTTCCCGGGTTTTGAAGCAAGCAAAGAAAGTAGTTCAAACTCCTTACGTGGCAGTACCATCTCTTTTTTGTCTTTAATGATCTTGTATTCTTCACGATTGATTACCAGATCACCTATTTTAACCGAACTGTCACCCTCTTCTTCCTCTTTAAGACGACGCAGTAGCGCCTTTACTTTACTTACCAAAACTTTAGGCTTGATAGGCTTAGTAATATAATCATCAGCACCGGCGTCATAACCGGCAACTTGAGAATAATCCTCTCCGCGCGCCGTTAAGAACGTTATGATCGTTTCTTCGTGACCCGGCAGTTTACGTATTTGTTCACAGGCTTCGATACCATCCATCTCGGGCATCATCACATCAAGAATAATAAGATGCGGACTATTCTTTTTAGCTGCTTTTACCCCTTCTTTTCCGTTTGAAGCGGTAATGACTTGATAACCTTCATTACTCAGGTTATACCCTACAATCTCAAGAATATCCGGCTCGTCGTCAACAAGCAAAATCTTAATCTCTTTTTTCTTCATAAGACTAAAAATTTAATCGAATCGTAAAGATACATTTTAATATTTGGCACGGTCATGCTAACTGCATTGGTAACATTTAGATAAACTTAGCTTGCTTTAAAAATAATAAATGTTAGCCTGCTTTTTGATTTTAAATAACTTTACATCCTCTAAATTTATGTATGCTTCCAGATTCTATATTCCAAATTCAAACCCAAGATCAGTTTAAAGAACTTGCCTTAGCGTCGTTTAACTATCAGTGGGAGCATAACACCATTTACCGTCAATTTTGTGATCATTTAAAAGTTGATCCTGCTGACATTACTGAGCTTGATCAAATTCCGTTTTTGCCCATTCAGTTTTTTAAAGAATTTAAAATCATAGCTTCAGATGAAGCTGTTCAAACGATTTTCACTAGTAGCGGAACCACCGGAAGCATCACCAGCAAACATTATGTAACCGATCTAAAAGTGTATGAGAAAAGCTTTCGCGAAAGCTTTAAACTGCATTACGGCGCTATTGAAGATTATACGGTGCTTGCGTTGCTCCCATCTTACTTGGAGCGCGATGGTTCGTCTCTTATTTATATGGTTGACTGTTTGATCAAAGACAGCAAAAAACCGGATAGCGGCTTTTATCTGAATGATTATAATGCTTTGAGCGAAAAATTAAACCGTCTTGATGCCGCAGGCGAAAAAGTGCTTTTAATTGGGGTTTCTTTTGCGTTGCTTGATCTTGTGGAGCAATTTGATTTTAAGCTGAAAAATACCATTGTGATGGAAACCGGTGGTATGAAAGGCCGAAGAAAAGAGCTCATTAGAGAGGAATTACACGCAATTCTAAAAGAAGGCTTTGGTGTAACTGAAATTCATAGCGAATATGGGATGACCGAATTGCTTTCGCAAGGCTATTCTAACGGAAACGGCATTTTTACAAATCCGCCTTGGATGCAGGTTTTTATGCGCGATACCGAAGATGCATTAAATTATGTAGCTCCCGGAAAAACCGGCGGAATCAACGTGATCGATCTCGCCAATCACTATTCGTGTCCTTTTATCGCGACTCAAGATTTAGGTAAAAAACTCGATGAAAACCGCTTTGAGATTTTAGGTCGCTTTGACACGTCAGACATTCGCGGCTGTAACTTGATGGTTTTGTGATTTTTTTGAAAAAAAGATGTAAGGTATCTCCTATATAACCGACTCAATAAGTGTTCATAATTGGTTGGTTAGTTAAGTTGGAAAACCCGGTTACTTGATAAGAAAGAGTGCCGGGTTTTTTATTGGCTAAAAATTGGTAGGATCTCAAATTCAATAAACTTATTTAATTCCTCGAAAGGCTTATCGCTCCAATAACCTACTTCAATTCCTGTTTTATAATTGTGAATGGAAATTTGAGGTGTCTCAGGATCTAATCCTATTACGAGCGCAAAATCTCTATATAAAAAGTGAGCGTGGCTCGCTTTGAGATCAGGAAAGTTTAGTTGTCCTGAACATTTTCCTGTGCCTCTAACTTCTTTATAAAATCGCAAATATTGAAAGACTAAGGGGAATTTAGTTGATAGTTCTTGATAAAAATCGGACCCAAAACCATTATATCTGGAAGTAAATTCTTCAAATGATTCTTCTTCTACCTCAACACACTCGTAATCGAACAAGTTTTGAATCTCTTGAGAAGTAAGGCTTTCAATCATATCTGAATCTGACGTTCTATCTGCTGATTTAACGAGATGAATGTTTCGGTTCTTGAAACACCATCAATCGCCTGTACTTTTTTATTGAGAAGATGCATTAAATGTTCGTTATTCTTACACAGGATCTTGATAAAAATAGACCAGTTCCCTGTCGTGTAATGACACTCCAAAACTTCCGGGATTTCTTCAAGCTGTTTTACGGCTTTAGGATTGCTCATCGCGCGATCTAAATAGATCCCAATAAACGCCATCGTATTGTATCCTAAAATTTTTGGGTCTATAGTGAACTTAGAGCCGGTGATCAAACCCGATTTTTCTAATTTTCTGAGACGTTGATGTATCGCAGCGCCAGAAATCCCTACCTGACGTGCAATCTCTAAAATGGGTTTACGTGCATCATCCATCAATTGACGAAGAATAATTTTATCAATTCCGTCTATTGCTATTTGTTCGTTTACGATTTTCATAACCTATAGTATTTCAACTAAAAATAGCAATTAACTCCATTACTATAAGCGTAACCCTATAAAAAACTTTAAATTTTTAATCAGTCTGATTTATTGATGGTGCGGATTGTACCCTAAATAAGGCACTTCATATTCCTTAAAAACAATACCATTCTCTTCCAACTCATCTAAAATTGGATTGTAAACTTCACGCCGTATCGGCAGCTGAACACCGGGAGTAGTGATCTCTTTGTTCAGTATTTTGAGCGCTGCAATACCTACCGGCAAACCAACAGTTTTTGCCATTGCAGTGTAGGTTTGATTGGTGCCAACACTTACCATCGTCGCATCAATTTGTTTCTTTTCGCCATTGATCTCGTAACCAAACTTATGATACATCACGATCATATCTTTATCGGTTTCCGCTAGCGTCCATTGATCTTCCAAAATTCGCTGCAAGCATTGCGCGGGTGTTGCTTCTTTCAACCCTATTTTTCTATTGTCATCAAACAAGTTAAGCTCTAACAATTTATCCCAAAGCAAATCATCCTGATCAATTTTAAGCATATGACGCAACTTGAGCTGCACAGAATCGGTAGGTGAATACGGTAAAAACAGGTTGGTAAATTCGCGATAGCTCATCGCTTCGGTGTCTTGTAAGGTATAGCTATCATCAGTCATTCCTAGTTGAACAAAAAGATTCCAAGCGCGAGAAAATCCTACACGACGCATCGTACCGCGATAGAGCGTTGAAATATCTTCAAGACCGTAAATACTTCGGTATTTTAGTGAGTTTCTATTGGCATAGGCTTCAAATCTTCCATAGCCTTCCACATCAAGAAATTCGGTTCTTCTGAATAACCGCTGATACGGAATATACTTATAAGTACCTTCCTGAATAAATTCTGCAGCACCGCCTTGACCGGCAAGCACCACGTTTCTGGGATTCCAAGTGAATTTATAATTCCAAAGATTCGAATCACTTTCGGGAGCGACTAAACCACCACAAAAAGACTCAAACAACAGCATTTTCCCGCCAGCATCACGAACCCGATCAATCACCCGCATCGCGCTCATATGATCAATCCCCGGATCAAGACCTACTTCGTTCATAAACACAAGCCCTTTCTTTTTAACCTCGTTATCAAGCTCTAGCATTGCATCACTTATGTAGGAAGCCGTGACCAGATTTTTACGAAGCGCCAGGCAATCGCGCGCCACGTCAATATGTAAACGCGCAGGAAGCATACTTATAACGATATCGGCTTTGCTGATTTGCTGCTGACGTTCTTCAGCATTCGCGATATCTAGTGTAATCGCATTAGCACAGGCAAGATTTCCCACCAATCGTTTTGCCTGAGCCGGATCACGATCTGCAACCGTGAGTTGTAATTGTTCTACGGAAGCCTTGTCTGCCAAATATTTTATGAGTTGCGCAGTAGATTTTCCTGCACCAATAATCAAGATGTTTCGCATAATAAAAGCGTATTTTTACATAGTATAATTTAGACATTTGATCGCATATTTTAAACCAAAGCTATGCAAAGAACTCTTCTGATCACCGGTGCGCTTTTAGGACTAACTGCTGTAATCTTGGGCGCATTTGGTGCGCACGGACTCAAAGAAAGTTTATCCTCAGAAGCTATTGATTCGTTTGAAACCGGAGTGCGTTACCAAATGTATCATGCTTTTTTACTTCTGCTAGCAGGAACCGCATTGCCTTTATCGCAAAAAGCACAGAAAATCAGTTTTTATCTGATTTTAATCGGCGTGATTTTATTTAGCGGCTCTATTTACTTACTCACCACAAAACCTATCACAGGTATTGATATTTCGGCGATCGCCTGGATCACTCCAATAGGTGGTGCTTTGCTTATTTCAGCCTGGATTGCAATCACTTATAATTTTATCAAATTACTAAAATAATTATCATTTTTTAACTATTTGATAATTTTAAAGCATTAGCTTTACATCGTATTTCTAAAAATTCAAATTTATGGCTTCAACTGCCTTATTTACGAAAACGATTGCGATGACGCAATATGGAATCAAAAATGCAACAATTCATTATCAATTGCCTCCGGAAGAGCTGCATCAAATATGCGTACTTTTAGGTCAAGGCACCACTACAGACTCTGGTGCTTTAGCAATTGAAACCGGGAAATTTACCGGAAGATCTCCAAAAGATCGCTTCATTGTGATCGATGAATACACCCGTGACAAGGTCTGGTGGGGCGCTATCAACATTCCTTTTGACAAAGCCAAATTTTACCGTTTAAAGGAAAAAATGACCACCTACCTATCTGACCGTAAACTGTATGTACGCGATGCTTTTGCCTGCGCCGATGAACGCTATAAAATGGGCGTGCGTGTGGTGAATGAATTTCCATGGTCTAACCTGTTTGTTTACAATATGTTTTTGAGACCTAGTGAAGATGAACTCGAGAATTTTAAGGAAGACTGGCTGGTGCTCAATGCGCCCGGCTTTAAGGCCGATCCTGAAATTGACGGAACGCGTCAAGAAAATTTTGCAATCATCAGTTTTGAAGAAAAAACGATTTTGATTGGTGGTACCGGCTACACCGGCGAAATCAAAAAGAGTATTTTTTCTGTACTAAACTTTGTACTGCCTACCGAAAAGAATACGCTTCCTATGCATTGTTCAGCCAATGTGGGTGAGGATGATCAAACAGCAATTTTCTTTGGGTTATCAGGCACCGGTAAAACCACGCTTAGCGCAGACCCTAACCGTAAGTTAATAGGTGATGATGAGCATGGTTGGACAGCTGACGATACCATTTTCAATTTTGAAGGAGGATGCTATGCCAAAGTGATCAATTTATCTGAAGCGCAAGAACCCGATATTTTTAATGCGATAAAACGGGGCGCACTTTTAGAAAATGTGATTGTAGATCATCAGAAACAGGTGGACTACAGCAATACATCGATCACGCCCAATACACGCGTGAGTTACCCAATACATCATATTGAAAATATTCAAAAACCTTCTGTAGGTAATAATCCAAAGCATATTTTCTTTCTCACAGCAGATGCTTTTGGAGTATTGCCTCCTATTTCAAAATTGACACCGGGGCAAGCTGCTTATCATTTCATTAGCGGCTACACCGCAAAAGTTGCCGGTACAGAAGCTGGTGTAAATGAACCGGCACCTTCATTTTCTGCGTGTTTTGGAGCTCCTTTTATGCCTTTACACCCCACGCATTATGCTGAAATGCTCAGCGCAAAAATGAAAAAATCCGGGGTTAATGTTTGGTTGATTAATACAGGATGGACCGGCGGACCCTACGGTATTGGTAAGCGTATGGAATTAAAATATACGCGTGCGATGATCAATGCGGTATTAAACGATGCTTTTGGCCCTATCAATCACGAGGATTATCATACCCATTCTGTTTTTGGAGTAGCACAACCACGCACGTGCCCGGGAGTTCCTGATGAGGTGTTGAGTCCGCGTCAAACTTGGGGCAATGATGAGGCCTACTATGCAACAGCACACAAACTAGCCTCTTCTTTTAAAGAGAACTTTAAAAAGTTTGAAGCTTATGCAAATGAAGAAATTCTAGAAGGACAACCCCCGCTAGGATAGTTAATTGAACACAAAAGGCTCCTAATCAGGAGCCTTTTAATTTTTTCTCAACCAGAAGATTATTTTTTATTGACGTCGTCAATATACTTCTCTAAAGCCATCGTCATCGATGGGGTTTCTGGTGTAGGTGCTTTGATGTTTACTTTGAGTCCGGCTTCTTCTACCGCTCTAATTGTAGAGTTTCCAAATACTGCGATGCGGGTGTCATTTTGTTTAAAATCAGGAAAGTTTTCAAACAACGACTTGATTCCACTTGGACTAAAGAACACAAGAATGTCATAAGTCACGTCTTTTAAGTGCGACAGATCACTTACAACAGTTCGGTAAAAAATACCGCGGTCCCATTTTAAATTCAGATCGTTAAGAACATTAGGCACTTCAGGTTTTAAAGAATCTGACGATGGAAGTAAAAACTTCTCATTCTTGTATTTCTTTAAAATTGGTGACATCTCAGTAAAAGTACGTTTCCCAACATAAATCTTACGTTTACGATACACAACATACTTCTGCAAATAGTAAGCTACCGCTTCACTCTGGCAAAAATACTTTAGGCTGTCTGGCACCTTAAAACGCATTTCCTCAGCAATTCTGAAAAAATTATCTACCGCATTACGGCTGGTTAAGATAATCGCAGTGTATTTACTAAGGTCAATTTTTTGATGTCTAACCTCCTTGCCTGATACACCTTCAACGTGGATAAACGGAATGAAGTCAACTTTTACCTTCTTCTTTTCCTGTAACTCAAAATAGGGGGAATTCTCAACTTTTGGTTCTGGTTGCGAAACCAAAATAGTCTTCACTTTCATAGACATGCTAAATTTGTGTTTATTTCACGCTTCATGTTCAAACTATATAAAACTAAACACCTTATATAAAATGAAGTAGGGCGCAATTTCAAGTGCGCAAAGGTACAAAATAAAATAAAACAGATTATTGTAAATCATATTTTCATACCTGCGGTACGTGTTAAAAAGGCTGATTACGTTAAAAATCAGAAACAAAATCATTATGATCACAATCGCGATAAAACCAGGCGCGAGTGCATAAATAAAAATGGCATTTACCGGCAAAAGAAGCAACGCAAAGTAACTGCGGTAACTAAGCTTAGAGAACTGGTATGAATTGAGCTCTTGCTCCCCATTAAAAAGTACGCCCAGCATACGTTCTATAAAAAACTTAAGCGATACAAAAACCACATAAGCCAAGACAATACGCACGTACAGCAAAAAATTTGAAGCGTCTGTGAGCACATTCAACTCATTAAACACAATGTAGATAAACAACGAAATCGAAAAAAACTGAATAGTAAACAAAATCAGGTTAAACGGATTCTCAAACCTGATGTCTTTATTCGCCTTCAGCAAATATTTTTCATTGATCAAGAGCTCTACAAAATCTACAAATCGGGTTTCATAAACAGCCTTTGCCACGGCAATTAAAACCAAGCATGTCACAAAGACAATCGTGATCCAGTCATTACTAATAAAACTGCGTTCTAAGGCTTGCAAACTCTTCAATTTTTATGGGTTCAAAATTACTATAAATACAAGAGTTTATAGAAATGCCGAAACAAATAACCTTCAAAATCTTTACATTTGCGCATAAATCACACAACGATGGCAGGTTCGCTCGTCATAATTCCCACCTACAACGAAGCTGAAAATATTGAAAAGTTGGTGCGTAATATTTTTGCGCAGCAACGCGCGTTTGAGGTTTTGGTTGTTGATGACAATTCGCCAGACGGAACCGCCGCATTGGTCAAGAATTTACAACAGGAATTTATAGGTCAAATTCACCTGCTTGAGCGTCCCGGCAAAAATGGCTTGGGCACGGCATACATCGCAGGATTCAAATGGGCTCTGGAACGAGATTATGCATACATATTTGAGATGGATGCAGATTTCTCTCACGCCCCCAATGACCTGATCAGACTGTATAATGCTTGTGCTAAAGGCGGTGCAGATTTAGCCATTGGTTCTCGATACAAAACCGGAGTCAATGTAGTAAACTGGCCTATGGGACGCGTCTTAATGTCATACATCGCGTCAAAATATGTTAGATTTATAACTGGCTTAGATATTGCAGATACGACCGCAGGTTTTATTTGCTATAAACGCGAAGTTTTAGAAAAAATAACGCTCGACAAAATCAAGTTTGTAGGTTATGCGTTTCAGATTGAAATGAAATTCAAAGCGCATTTACTTGGTTTTAAAATTATTGAAGTACCGGTAATCTTTGTTGATCGCACTAAAGGCACCAGCAAGATGAGCACCGGTATTTTTAGTGAAGCCGTTTTTGGCGTTTTAGGAATGAAGTTTAAAAGTCTTTTTAAAAGTTACGATATATAGATGGAAAAGGTACTTATCAAAGATGCACATATCGTAAATGAAGGCACCATTATGCGTGGCGACGTTTACATAGAACACGGAATTATTGTTGAAATAAGCCAAAACCTTAGTGTTAAAGGTCCGGATGTACATGTTTTTGATGCCGAAGGAAAACACCTTTTACCCGGGGTGATCGATGATCAGGTACATTTTAGAGAACCCGGCCTCACGCATAAAGCAACCATTGGGTCTGAATCTCGCGCAGCCGTAGCCGGCGGAATCACTTCGTTCATTGAGATGCCTAATACGATTCCCCAGGCAACCACTATCGAAAAATTAGAGGAAAAATTTACGCGTGCTGCCGAAACCTCACACGCCAACTACTCATTTATGTTTGGCGGGACTAACGATAACCTTTCTGAAATAAAGAAGGTTGATAAATCAAAAGTTGCCGGCCTCAAACTTTTCTTAGGAAGCTCTACCGGAAACATGCTCGTTGATGATGAAGAAGTGCTACGAGAAATCTTCAAAAGCACAGATCTTGTAATTTCGGTGCATTGTGAGGATGAAGAAACGATCAAGAAAAATCTTGCGATCTATAAAGAGCGTTATGGTGACGATATTCCTATTAATATGCATCCTATTATTCGCAGTGAAGAAGCCTGCTATTTATCTTCTTCAAAAGCGATCGCTTTAGCTAAAGAAACCGGCGCACGTTTGCATGTATTTCACCTTTCTACAGCGAAAGAAATGGAACTTTTCAGCAATAAAATTCCATTAAAAGATAAAAAGATCACTGCCGAGGTTTGTATTCACCATCTTTGGTTTTCTGATGAGGACTATGAAGACAAGCAAACCCTTATAAAATGGAATCCGGCAGTAAAGAAAAAAACAGACCGTGCAGCACTATGGGAAGCTTTACTTGATGATCGTCTAGATGTGATTGCTACAGATCACGCCCCGCATACGTTAGAAGAAAAGCAAAACGTATACACTAAAGCACCTAGCGGCGGACCTCTAGTACAACACGCGTTACCCGCAATGCTTGAAAAGTATCACGAAGGCAAAATTAGCCTTGAGAAGATCGTTGAAAAAATGTGCCACAATCCGGCCATTCTTTTTGAAGTTGAAAAACGAGGGTATATCAAACCCGGTTATTATGCTGACCTTGTTTTAGTAGACTTAAACAATCCGTGGACGGTAACCACAGACAATATTCTTTATAAATGCAAATGGTCTCCCTTTGAAGGAAACACTTTTAAATCCCGCATCTCTCATACCTTCGTCAATGGTCAATTGGCTTATAAGAATTTTAAAGTATACGATGAGAAGCACGGCAAGCGTTTAACTTTTAATCGATGATCAAAAAAGGCTACATTTTGCTTTTAGTTGTTTTGGCAGTCGTGAGCTGCCACGATATCGAGCGCCCAAAAAAGCCTGACAATTTTATTGAGCGGGAGAAAATGACGGATATCTTATATGATATTTCGCTCTTACGTGCTCTAAAGACCTATAGCGTAAACGATATGCGTGCTTTAGGCTTAGAGCCTGATACTTTTATCTATGATAAATACGACGTTGACAGTTTACAACTCGCTCAAAGTATTGACTACTACAGCGTAAACTTCAACGAATACACGTCGATTTGGGAGGAAGTCAATGCGCGTTTGACCGCACAACGTGATGAGATTCAGTTTGAGCAAAATGATCTAGACAGCATACGTATTGAAGAAAGCAAACGCAGAAGAGATTCTATTAAAAAAGCAAATCAACCTCATCCTGATATCGAACTCGAAAACGATTCTATTTTAGCTCCTGTGAGTAGTTAAAATGTTTTGCAACTCGGCTGAGTGTAGTTTCTATGGGAGTGTACTCAAATTCGGGAAAGGGAGTTTTTAGTTTTTCCGCCTCATAAACGGTTTTTGTATACCCAGATTTGGCGGTGCTTTTGGTAAGCTTACGTCGTTTACCTAAAAGATTTAAAAACCAATCTATTTTCCAAGCGAGATCAAGCTGCCATTTCTTAAGCATTTTAGACGGAGCCTTTACTCCTAAAGCTGTCGCTGCTTTTTTCAATACGGTTTCAAAAGCAAGATTATGTCCTACCAGAATGAAGCGTTCATTAAGCACATCGCTTTGCATTAAAGCGATCATCGCGCGCACCACATCAATGACATCAACAAATCCTGTAGCACCAGGAACCGTGAATTTTAGTCCGTTTACAATTTGTTTAAACATCGTACCGCTTCCACTGTCGTAAAAGCCTTCTCCCAAAATCACTCCCGGATTCACGATCACCACATCGAGGCCTTCTTGCGTACCGCGCCAGACTTCCATTTCTGAAGCGAATTTTGAAATACTATAAACGCTATTTTCTTTATTGGCTTCCCAGTGCGTTTCTTCAGTAATTGCTTTTACACCATCTCCCAAAGCCGCCACAGAGCTCACATAACAACATTTTTCAACTTGATGCTTTAAACACAAATTGATAATATTTGCTGTACCTTCAACATTGTTCTTTTGAAGTTCGTCAAAACGTTTAGGATTAAAAGAAACCAGCGCAGCACAATGGTAAACTCTAGTTATTCCCGTGAACGCTTCGGTTAATGCAGGAATATCAGTTACATCTGCATGAAGCCATTCGATCTGCGAAAAATCAGCCGTAAAATCAGCAATTCCTTCACGTTCATTTTTCCATTGAAAAAGCGCTTCTACCGCTTTAATTTTAGCTTCGGTTCTATAAATCGCACGAATCTTATTTTCGCCTTGCGCAACCAATTGCCACAACAAATGCGAGCCCACTAAACCGGTACCTCCAGTAACTAAAATCATAGCTACGAAGTTAGGCATATTCTTCTATTCTTGCTGCCAAGCTTTGGGCATTATATTTATATTTGCAGGCTTATAAATAGTCACCCGTTGACTTGTCGCTGCGGTTTTAGAAACTGATTTTTTCATCAACAACCGCAGCACTTAGAAAAAACATATTAAATCGCGCTTGGCGCGTAAACTAGCAATTATGATTACCAATTTTGTTGAAGAGCTGCAATGGCGAGGGATGATTCACGATGTGATGCCCGGGACTGAAGAACACCTTATGGAACAGATGCGATCTGCTTATGTGGGGATCGACCCAACTGCAGACTCGCTTCATATAGGTCACCTCGTGGGCGTTATGATGCTCAAACATTTTCAGGCAAGCGGTCACAGACCTATTGCTCTTGTAGGTGGTGCCACGGGTATGATTGGCGATCCTTCGGGAAAATCTGATGAGCGTAATTTGCTTGATGAAGAAACCTTGCGTCACAATCAGGAAGCCATTAAGGAGCAATTATCGCGCTTTCTGGATTTTGATTCTGATGAAGAAAACGCAGCGGTTCTTGTGAACAATTACGACTGGATGAAAGATTTTAGCTTTCTGGAGTTTATACGCGATGTGGGTAAACACATTACCGTAAACTATATGATGGCTAAAGATTCGGTTAAAAAACGTTTATCTGCAGAATCTGCGGAAGGAATGAGTTTTACTGAGTTTACTTACCAACTCGTTCAGGGTTATGACTTTTTACACTTATATCGTGAGAAAGAGCTAACACTGCAAATGGGCGGAAGCGACCAGTGGGGAAACATCACTACAGGAACCGAATTGGTACGCAGAATTGGCGGCGGAAAAGCGTATGCAATGACTTGCCCCCTAATCACCAAAGCAGACGGAACAAAATTTGGGAAAACTGCCGGTGGTAACATTTGGTTAGATGCAGAACGCACTTCGCCGTACAGATTTTACCAATATTGGTTGAATACCAGCGACGAGGATGCAGCAAAATACATTAAGATTTTCACCTTTTTAGGAAAAGAAGAAATAGAGAATCTTATCGCAGAGCATCAGGAAGCGCCACATCAGCGCGCCTTACAAAAGCGACTGGCGGAAGAAGTAACCATCAGTACACACGGTGTTGAAAATTATGAGAACGCGGTAAAAGCTTCAGAAATTCTCTTCGGAAAGTCTACAGCTGCAAACCTAAAAGCGCTTAATGAGAAAACCTTTTTAGATGTTTTTGAAGGAGTTCCGCAAGCGGAAGTAAGCCGTGGTGAGATCGAAGCAGGATTAGATATGGTAAATGCGCTGGCAGAAAAAACCGGATTTTTAAAATCTAACGGAGAAGCAAGACGCGCTTTAAAACAGAATTCAATTTCTGTAAATCAGGAAAAAGTAGCCGAAGATTTTACCATCACTACAGATGACTTGATCAACGATCGCTTTGTACTCTTACAACGCGGAAAGAAGAATTACTTTGTGATTCGAATTCTTGATTAAATAGAATATAAGTAGAAGCGAAAAGCCTCAAACAGAAATGCTGTTTGAGGCTTTTTGTTTTTATAAATTCAACATCTTGTCTGGATCACGTCGTACGTCAAAAACATCATTGATTAGTACTACATCCGCATCCTCTATTCTATAAATCAATTTATAGTTACCTATCAAAATATAACGATACGTAAATTTCAAAGATTTAAGGTTTTCTTCTATTTGACCTGACTCGGGATGTTTCTCTAAATACCTGGAAGCACTTAAAATTTCAGTTCTTATTTTATGTGCTACACGCTTATTTACGTGCTCTGCATAATACTCAAAAATTTCTTTTAAGCGATCAATTGCAAATTGAGTCCAGACAATACGCATCATTGTGTCACCACTTTTCTGATGCTTTATTTAAATCTTTCAGAGATTGTACTCGACCTTGAGTAAAATCATCTTCAGATTCCTGAACACGGGCTATTAAATCCTCTCTTGAAAAGCGCGCACCTTCATCTTCAGAATTCAAAAGCTGTTCAATCAATTGATCTATTGAAAACTCTTCCGGTAGATGTTCTAACTGTTTTAATATTTTAGTTTTAGTCCACATTTTCAAAACTTTATAGCTTGAAGTTACACAAAAAACCCATTCCGTTTAAATGGAATGGGTTTTAAATTTTTATAGGCGCAACGTGCTTAACGTCTTCCGCCAAAAATTTGTAAAGCGAAATATAACAAGGTTGCAAGTGAACCAATCGCAGCTACAACATAAGTTCTGGCAGCCCATTTTAAAGCATCTTTGGCTCCGTCGTGTTCTCTTGGCGTTAACATATTTGCCGATTCTAACCAAGCCAATGCACGATTACTTGCATCATATTCAACCGGAAGGGTAATGAATGAAAACAAGGTTCCCATAGCAAATAAACCAAGCCCGATAATCGCAACGGTCATTCCTAAACCAGAGCCAATGATCGACATCAAAACGATTCCTCCAATGATCACAAACATAGACATACGCGATGCAACACTCACCACAGGCACCAGTTTTGAACGCATCGTTAGCCAGCTATAGGCCTTTGCGTGCTGCACTGCGTGACCGCACTCGTGTGCAGCAACGGCAGCTGCAGCAGCATTGCGCTGATTATATACAGGTTCACTCAAATTAACGGTTTTCTTGGCAGGATTATAATGGTCTGTCAACTGCCCTTGCACCGAGATCACTTTTACATCAGTAATTCCATTATCGCTAAGCATTTTACGCGCGATCTCTGCCCCACTCATTCCATTTTGTAGATGAACCTGAGAGTATTCTTTAAACTTACTTTTTAATTTATTGCTTACTAGCCAACTTACCAATGCAATCGCACCAATAAGTATATAATATCCCATCATAGCTTTGTATTTAAGTTGTTTTTAAAACTAACCAATATAAACAAAAAATAAGCCGAAAATTTCTGCTGCCGTTTTGACTTATTAGTTATGCCGTTAAGATTCAAGATACCCACCCCATTAGAGGCGGCTTTTATCAAATTTAGTGGACCACTCCGGACTCACTTTTGAAAGTAGTAGCTCATAGAGACATCATCAAAACTAGTCTCGATATTTAAGTAAGACTGCATTATAGATTCTTACTGTATTAACAGAATTGGTTGTTTTTACAGTCTTAGAATCCTCATCCTCTTCAACAGAAGTCCTAGTTTCATCACTGATCCATTTTTCTTGAGGCATTCCTCCGTATAAGATTGCATCAGCTCCTACACTTTTTGCTTTGGCCAGCATTACTGCCTGCACATCTTCTGCATTGTCAATTTCGCCGGGATGACCATTATTTTCAATTTTTCCCATTACCAAATAATCCTTTTCAATATCCTGCTCATCAAAAAAGATCTCAACATTGGTGCTGGGCGCATAACTTCGGCCTAAATAATTTACGGTGGGTTTGCAGGAAATTAAACATAAAACGATGCCTAAGAATCCAAGTAGTGTTTTGTTCATAATTACAAGGGTTATCAATTGCCTAAAAGCAGACCAACATTCGTACCAAATAAACGCACGAAACCCTTATCTCCCCTAATACACTACAGATCCTATCATTTGCTTTTGAATTTTAAAAATCAGCCTACAAAGTTCACGATCTTACCGGGAACCACGATTACTTTTTTCGGTTCACGACCGCCTAAATACTCCTGCGTTTTCTCGTGTGCACGTACAGCTTTTTCGATTTCTTCTTTTGAAAGATCTAACGGAAGTTCCATCGTAAAACGCATTTTTCCATTAAACGAGATCGGGTATTCTTTACTGCTTTCTACCAGATGCTTTTCATCAAACTCTGGGAAAGCAGCAGTTGCGATTGACTCGTCGTGACCGAGTAAACTCCACAATTCTTCTGCGATGTGTGGCGCATAAGGCGAAATCAAAACTACCAATGGCTCCAGTACTTCACGGTTATTGCATTTTGCAGCTGCGAGTTCGTTAACTGCAATCATAAACGTAGAAACCGAAGTATTAAAACTGAAGTTCTCAATATCTTCCTGTACCTTTTTGATGGTTTTGTGCAAGGTTTTCATCGCCTCCTTAGAAGCCGGCGCATCAGAAACTTCAAAGTCACCCAAATTTCCTGCTTTATCTACCTGATGATACAGCTTCCATAATTTTTTAAGGAAGTTGTGTACTCCCGTAATTCCTGCAGTATTCCAAGGTTTTGCCTGCTCTAACGGACCTAAGAACATCTCGTACATACGCAATGTATCTGCACCGTACTCCTCACAAATATCATCGGGATTCACCACGTTGTATTTGGATTTAGACATTTTTTCGACTTCGCGGCCTACTTTATAAACACCGTTTTCAAGAACAAATTCAGCATCCTTAAATTCTGGTCTCCAGTTTTTAAAGGCTTCCACGTCTAATTCATCTGATGCGTTTACAAACTCCACAGGCGCGTGGATGGGCTGTACAGATAAGTCCTTCTTGCTTTGAGCGGAAACAAATTTATTTTCACCCTCAATGCGATACACAAAAGCACTAGTTCCCAAAATCATCCCCTGATTGATCAGCTTTTTAAAGGGTTCTTCCACCGGAGCAAAGCCGCGATCTTTTAGGAATTTTACCCAAAAACGACTGTACAATAAATGCCCTGTAGCGTGCTCGCTACCCCCAATGTAGAGGTCCACATTTTGCCAGTAGTCCATCGCTTCTTTTGAAGCAAAAGCTTCGTCGCGCAAAGCTTTCTCCATATATCTGAAGAAATACCAACTGCTTCCTGCCCAACCCGGCATCGTATTCAACTCCAATGGAAATACTGTCTCGTGATCGATATTGTCATTGCTCACGACTGCATGGGTTTTGGTATCCCACGCCCAAACATCGGCGCGGCCAAGTGGCGGCTCACCTTCTTCGGTGGGTAAATATTTTTCTACTTCCGGCAGGTGAATCGGTAAATGCGCTGCATCAATCATTTGCGGCATTCCATCTACATAATACACCGGGAACGGCTCACCCCAATAACGCTGACGGCTAAAGACCGCGTCCCGCAAACGGTAATTTACTTTCCCTTTTCCGGCACCTAATTTCTCTAATGCTTCAATCGCTTTTGGCAACGCCTGCTTGTACGCCAATCCATTTAAGAAATCTGAATCTTTAAGCGGAGTTGCATCCTTTTCAGCATAGGCTTGTTCGCTGATATCGACTCCGTCAAAAATGTTTTTGATCGGAATATTGAAATGCGTTGCAAAATCCCAGTCGCGTTGATCGCCACAAGGAACCGCCATCACGGCACCGGTTCCATAACCGGCCAACACGTAGTCACCAATCCAGATCGGAATAGGTTCTTTTGTGAATGGATGCTCGGCATACGCACCGGTAAAGGCACCTGAAATGGTTTTTACATCGGCCATACGCTCGCGCTCACTACGCTTTGCAGTCGCTTCGATATAAGCATCAACCTCAGCTTTTTGCTCTGGAGTTGTAATTTCTTTTACAAGATCTAACTCTGGCGCAAGTGTCATAAACGTCACTCCAAAAATGGTATCGGGACGGGTGGTAAATACAGAAATTTTATACGACTTCTCGACTGCGCTCGAAGTGACATTAAATTCGACAGAGGCACCTTTTGAGCGCCCGATCCAGTTGGTTTGCGAGTCTTTAAGTGGCTGTGGCCAGTCGATATCCTGCAAACCGTCTAGCAAACGTTGTGCATAAGCGCTGATGCGCATACTCCACTGCGTCATTTTTTTACGCACCACAGGATGCCCGCCACGTTCTGAAACGCCGTTCACGATCTCGTCGTTTGCCAAAACCGTACCCAACGCAGGGCACCAGTTTACTTCGGTTTCTGCCAGGTAGGTTAATCTATATTTTAAAAGAAGTTCTTGTTTTGCTTTCGCGGAGGCGGAATTCCATTCTTTAGCAGTAAAAGCTTCAACATCCTCATCGCACACTGCATTTACCGAAGCATTTCCTTCGGCTTCAAACTTAACGATCAGTGTGTCAATATGCTCTGCCTGATTGGTATCGTTGTTATACCAACTTTCAAAAAGCTGAATAAATATCCATTGCGTCCATTTGTAATACTCAGGATTTGAAGTGCGCACTTCGCGACTCCAGTCGAATGAAAATCCTATTTTATCCAATTGCTCGCGGTAACGTGCAATGTTAGTTTCGGTAGTAATTGCCGGATGTTGCCCGGTTTGAATTGCATATTGCTCAGCCGGAAGTCCGAACGAATCGTACCCCTGCGGATGCAACACATTAAAACCTTGATGACGCTTGTAACGCGCATAAATATCACTGGCAATATACCCCAGCGGATGCCCAACGTGCAGTCCCGCACCTGATGGATATGGAAACATATCGAGCACATAATATTTAGGCTTCTTGCTGTTATTTTTTGCCTGAAAAGTACCGTGATCACTCCAATACTCTTGCCATTTTTTTTCTATCGCGTTAAAATCGTAGTTCATTACCGTGTATTGCTTTGCGCGCTGCGCATTTTAATGAGCGGCAAATTTAACGATTTAAAAGCGATTTAAGCAGACCGGTTTTTTGGCACCGCCAAAGGGTTAAATACTCCGTCCCGAAAGCTTTCGGGATGCCACGAAATTGAAAATTTGTTCGGAACGAACGCCACGTGGGTCAGCCCTGAGGGAGTTTACTCGAGGTTTTCTAGGATCTTGCCTCTTTTTCCATTGGCAATAAACACTCAAAGATCATCTCATTTACCGGCACAGAAACACCTAGACGTTTTCCTTCGCGCACGATATAGCCGTTGAAGTTGTTGAGTTCGCTGGGTTTGCCTTCCATAATATCGCGTTGTGTAGAAGCGGTCACCTCTGCTCCTTGATTCTGGATCGCCTCAAAAACTGCCTCCATATGCTTTTCGGTAAGTGCAATTCCTTTTGCTTTGGCGACATTAAAAATCTCCTGCGCGGTGTCTTTCATCATTTTAAACAAATAAGCGCTCGAACGTATTTTACCCATAGGCACGCGCGTCAAACCGCCGATCCCGCTTATTGTGCAAATGAATAAGAATTTCTTCCAGATCTCTACTTGAATATCTTCAACCAAATGGGCTGTAAAACCGGCTTCTTCAAATAATGCTTGAAGTTCTTTTGCTCGTTCAGAAAGGCTTCCGTCGAGTTCGCCAAAGGTGATGCTGGGTTCAAAAGTGGGATGCTTTATTTTTCCGGGACCGTCTTTAAAAGCAACTATTCTACATAGACCGCCCAAAACCTGAGCATCAGGCAAAACCTCAAGGATTTTCTCCGCATTGGAAGCTCCGTTTTGTAACGGCAGAAATAGCGTTTCAGCTTTTACATAAGGCTTTAAAGCTTCGATGGTCTCAGGAACCTGCCACGACTTTACTCCTAAAATCACAAGATCAGGCGTTGGGATTTCGCTTAAATCGTCAGTTGCCAAATCGGGTTCAGCTTCAAAATCACCTTTGTAACTTGTGACTTCTAATCCATTTTTTTGAATTGCTTCCAGATGTTTTCCGCGAGCGATAAAAGTCACGTGATTCTTAGTTTTGGTGAGTTTTCCGCCAAAATAGCCTCCAACGCCACCTATTCCGTAGATTAAAATATTCATAAATCAGTACAATTTAGAGTTTAAGCACTTCATTTTTAACAGCTAGCATCAGTGTTGGCGCTAAACGCGTGAATTGCTTCAGTATAAAAATACAAAATGCGTCAAGCGTGCGTTTAAGAAGCACGAACTTTAGTATTTTTGTCCACTAATCGCATTAAATTTTACGCAGCAGCATGGCATCATCCTTTGAAAAGTTTCAACGTCGCAGACTGATCTCCTCGTATTTTTCGGTGATTTTAAGTATTGCGCTAGTACTTTTCTTATTGGGATTGCTGGGCCTTCTGGTGCTCAACTCTAAAAAAGTTGCCGATCATTTTAAAGAACAGATCGCATTGACGATCTACCTAAAAGATGACGCCAAAGATGTTGAGATCAAACAACTTGAAAAAACGCTTGCACTAGCCGATTACACCAAGTCAACGCAGTTTGTTTCTAAAGAAGAAGCTGCCGAAGAACACAGCAAAGAAATAGGTGAGAATTTTATGGACTTTTTAGGCTACAACCCGCTGCAAAACTCCATTGACGTCTATCTCAAAGCCGATTTTGTCGATGCGGCTCAGGTTAAAGAAATCGCAGATAATTTACTTGCTAAAGACTTTGTAGAAGAAGTAAATTATGACCAGCCATTGATCTCGCTGCTTAACGATAACATCAAAAAAATAAGTTTGTGGGTGATGGTGATTAGCGGTGTATTCACGCTTATCGCGGTATTGCTCATCAACTCTGCCATACGTCTTTCAGTATATTCTAAGCGTTTTACGATTAAAACGATGCAAATGGTGGGCGCGACCAAGGGGTTCATTCGCCGCCCGTTTATCTGGCTGAGTATGAAATTAGGAATGGTAGGCGCAGTAATCGCACTCGCAGGAATGGCCGCGGTTCTTTATTATTTGAACCAAACCTTCCCTGAGTTAGAATTGCTGGCAGACCCTGTGATTCTGGCTATTTTGTTTGTAGGCGTTTTTCTGGCAAGTGTGCTGATTACGTGGTTCAGTACCTTTTTAGCTACTCAGCGTTTCTTGAATTTAAGAACAGACGAACTTTATTATTAGAGAAGAGCTTTCAGATCAAAAGCCCTTTCAAAACATAATTTTAACCCTTTTTAGCATGGGAGAACAAAAACGAAAAAAACAAAACGAACTGCACCGTAGCAGCTTCATTTTCAAAAAGAAAAACTACAAGGTAATGTTAATAGGCCTGGGTGTGATCGCACTTGGTTTTATCTTGATGTCCGGCGGTGGTAGTGATGATCCTACGGTATTTAATCCGGAGATTTATAACTGGAGACGCATACGTCTTGCTCCGGCGCTGGTGTTGATTGGTTTTGGGATTGAGGTATATGCGATCTTACTGAATCCTGATAAGAAGAAAAACGTCAATTAACTTACCTATACCTTGTAAATGGATATAATCGATGCGATAATTCTCGGAATCATTCAAGGCCTTACCGAATTTTTACCGGTTTCTTCAAGCGGTCATCTTGAACTCGGAAAAGCTATTTTAGGCGACAGCACACTCCCTGAAGAAAGCCTTCTTTTTACTGTAGTTTTACACTTTGCCACAGCACTCAGTACGCTGGTAGTTTTTAGAAAAGATATTCTTGATATTCTCAAAGGATTGTTTCAGTTTAAATGGAATGAAGAAACACAGTTTGCTGTAAAAATTATCATCTCGATGATTCCCGCCGTGATTATCGGGTTGTTTTTTGAAGAACAATTAGAAAGCCTTTTTGGCGGAAACATTCTGCTTGTAGGAATGATGCTTATCATTACCGCGCTTTTATTATGGCTCGCAGATAAGGCTAAAGACACCCAAAAACCGGTTAGCTACAGTAATGCTTTTACCATAGGTATTGCACAAGCTATCGCCATGCTTCCGGGGATTTCCAGAAGTGGTGCTACGATCTCGACTTCGGTTTTATTAGGGAACGATAAAAGCAAAGCCGCGCGTTTTTCCTTTTTAATGGTGGTTCCGTTGATCTTCGGGAAGATCGCAAAAGACCTGCTTAGTGGAGAGATCACTACCGAATCTGGGAATTTTACCGCCCTGTCTATAGGTTTTGTGGCTGCATTCGTTAGCGGACTTATCGCTTGTACCTGGATGATCAAATTGGTTAAAAAGAGTAAGCTCTCGTGGTTTGCTATTTATTGCCTTATCGTTGGGATTATCGCCGTTGGTTTTGGGTACTACAGCCTTTAGAAAACCGAAGAATTACAAAAACATTTTATGCAGTTTACCGAAGAATATTTTAAAGAAGGTCAGGTTTTACTTTTTGACAAGCCACTCAATTGGACCTCATTCCAACTGGTAAACAAAGTTCGCTGGTTGATCCGCAAAACCTTTAAGATCAAAAAAATCAAAGTAGGCCACGCAGGTACTTTAGACCCTTTGGCCACTGGTTTGCTTATCATTTGCACCGGTAAATTCACCAAACGTATTGAAGAATTTATGGGGCAAGAGAAAGAATATACGGGCACTATCGTATTAGGTGCTACGACGCCTTCTTATGACCTGGAAACAGAGATTGATCAAACCTTTTCTACAGAACATTTGAACGACACGCTTATTAAATCCGCTACTGCTCAATTCACTGGTGCTATTCAGCAGCAACCGCCGGTTTTTTCTGCGTTGAAGAAAGACGGAAAACGCTTATATGAGTTTGCACGCGCCGGGGAGGAAGTGGATATTCCCAGCAGAACCGTTGAAATTTCAGAATTTGAAATCACCCGAATCGAACTTCCTGAAGTTGATTTTAGGGTGCGTTGCAGTAAAGGAACGTACATCAGGTCACTGGCACACGATTTTGGAAAAGCGCTAAACAGCGGCGGACATCTTTCCGCTTTGCGAAGAACAAAAATTGGTGATTTTGATGTGAAAGATGCCACTTCTTTAGAAAGCTTTGAGGCCGCTTTAAAACAAGCTGAAACTTCAAACAATTAGTTAACAGCTCTTCCGTTTTGTTTAACAGCCACGCATACTACGTTTTTGTAATTTTGCATTGATGAAACTGTCTCCTCAAGATAAAGCGATGTTGATCACCTTTAGCGGTGCCAGTATTCTTTCGGTAGTTTTTCTATTTTTTACCATCAAGCCTTATGACACTTCACAGGTAGAAGAATTTATTCCCATCCCGATTATTGCAGAAGAGCTACCAGAAGAAGAACTTCTGGAACAAACCGAAGAAGAACAGCCGCAATCCCAAGAAATTACTAATCAAGCGCAAAGCAGTAGTCGCTTGGTGCGCGAAGCCAATAGATTTTTTAGTCAGCAGAATGAAGTAGAAAATGCCTTTAAAAGCGACACGGAAACTGCAGACCCTTCTGAAGATACAGACGGCGATGACGAGGCATTTCCTGATTACCGGGAACGCATCGCATTGTTGCGTCAAAAACGTGCTGCGCAGCAGTCTGCCGGCACATCAGACGACGCTAAAGAAGTTTCTAAAGTAAATACCTCGATCTATCGACGCAGTACGGTTACTTATCAACTCAAAGAGCGCAATGCGATTCAAATTCCTAATCCCGTGTATACGTGCGATGCTACCGGGCGCGTGGTAATCAATATTCAGGTCAACGGCGTAGGCGGTGTGACTAAAGTTACGTTTAATAAGAGCGCCTCAACCACCGCAAACGGTTGTCTAGTAGATCAAGCTTTAGAATACGCGCAACAGGCTATTTTTAACAAAAGCACGCGCGATTCACAATTAGGCTCGATCAGTTTTGAGTTTCAAGGTTAAATTCTTTTAAGATCGCAAGCAGTTCTTCAACCACAGCTTGTCCTTTATTATCATTATACCATTTCTGAAGCGTGTTAATAAACTCCGGCGTTATCGTTTCATTTTCCGCTTTAAAATCTGCCACAAGTTGCTGTGCAGCCTTAGAACGCGAACCCCAACTTGTCACTATAGTATTATTCTCTGGATTCTGCACGATCAATTTTGGTATGGCTTTTCCACCATTAGTCAAGAAGGCATCCATCAATTGCGGGTGATCATCACGCAAGACCAACTTGAAGTTTATAGCCGGCTGAAGTTCAGCCATTTTATGCATTACGGCCACTGCCGCAGGAGCGTCACCGCACCAACTTTCAGTAAGCACCAACCAATTTACAGGTCTTGTATAGTTTTCCAATTCGTCTTCCTGGGCAGGAGTAAACTGTAAAGTTTTATCCCAGCGCTTCATACGACGGTCATTAAGTACGGTATAATTTGATAAAGCTTCGGTTTGGGTATGCCCGGTGCTTGTGAAAGATTGGGCGTGTTTGGCTACCAAAATTCGGTAATCTGCGTAGGTTAAAGCATTTTTTCGAGCTTCAGTTACCAGCTCTTGTCGTTCTAAAGTTGTAATCGTCATAAAGCAAAAGTCGGTGTTTTTTGAATCAACTTACAAAGCGCAGTAGCTAAGAACACCTTAAAATGTCTACCTTTAATTTTCAATTGGCTCCGCCAAAGGGATTAATACTCGGAGGCTTGCCTTGAAGTAACTTACTTTGAATTATGACAAAACACAGATGTGGCTGGTGTGTGGGCGATCCACTTTATGAAGCGTACCACGATCAAGAATGGGGCGTCCCCGTCTATGACGATCAAACCATCTTTGAATTTTTGATCTTAGAAACTTTTCAGGCAGGGTTAAGCTGGATCACTATTTTGCGCAAGCGCGAAAACTTTCGCGAAGCGCTTGATGCTTTTGACTATAAAAAGATCGCAGCGTATTCTGAAGCCAAACTTGAAGAACTCCTTCAAAACCCCGGAATCATCAGAAATAGATTAAAAGTAAAAGCTACGGTGAGCAATGCTCAAGCTTTTATAAAAATTCAAGAAGAATTTGGTAGTTTTTCTAAATACATCTGGGGTTTTGTAAATCACAAGCCTGTTCAGAATTCGGTAAAAAATTATAAAGAAGCGCCGGCAACTACCGCAATTAGTGATGCCTTGTCAAAAGACCTAAAAAAGCGTGGTTTTAAATTTACCGGTTCAACTGTGGTTTATGCGCATATGCAAGCTACCGGTATGGTTAACGATCACGAGGTGAATTGCTTTAGATACGCTGAAGTAAGCAAACTCCAATAAATGCTGTAAGTCATATACTAAAACATTACCGGTTAGTTTAAAACTAGGCTCAAAGCTTTTTAAGTTTATCCGACGAATAAAACCTAATATAAATAAGACAGAAACGCTTCTCTGGTAATTTCTCTTGCTCCTAAACTTTCCAGATGAGTTGTATATACTTGGCAGTCGATAAGTTTATAGTCTTGCCGTGCAAGCTTTTGCGCTAAAGAGATTAACGCAACTTTGCTGGCATTACTTGCTTTTGCAAACATACTTTCACCACAAAAAACCTGTTTTTCTTTGAGATTTACGCCATACAACCCTCCTACGAGAACCTCATCCTGCCATACCTCTACAGACTCTGCATAACCCAATTTATGTAGGTTTAGATAGGCTTCGACCATATCGTTTGTGATCCACGTACCGTCTTGATCATCTCGTTTAATGCGCTTACAGTTTAAAATTACGTCTAGAAAATGCGTACTGTAAGTCACCTTAAACTTGGCGTCGCGCAACACTTTTCTCATTGACTTTGAGATGTGTACTTCCTCAGGTTTCAACACCATTCTGGGATCTGGCGACCACCATAAAACCGGCTGACCATCATTATACCAAGGAAAAATTCCTTGACTATACGCATCGATCAAGCGCGCCGGACTCAAATCTGCACCCACGGCAAGGAGACCATCTTCATCAGCAAGACGATGATCAGGAAACGGCTGAGACGAATTGATAAAAATGATACTTTATGATTTTAATAAAAACAAGTGTAAAATTTTGAGTAATTCCGATTTTTTACCGAAATTTATGAGAGCCTATTTAAAATTTTGTTCATCATTGCTTTTTTAGTTTATAAATAGGTTCACCTAAAACCAATTAAAAGCTCTTAATTTCAAGAGCTTTTTTTATGCTCTGAACTAGCTTAAGGCTAACAGCGCATAAAAATTTGATTATCAAGAAAACTCAAAACCCCCGAAACTTACTAAAAGTATCGGGGGTTTTACTTGTGTTTAACGTGCTTTTTAGAAAGGCAGATCGTCGTGATCGTCATCATCAAAATCTGAAGCAGGCTCAAACTGGTCTGCCGGTGGTACCGGAGGCATCCCAGCAGAAGGCGCAGCGCTTTCAAGACTTTCAATTCGCCATCCTTGAATGCTATTAAAATATTTTGTCTCACCTTGTGGATTCACCCACTCGCGACCTCTTAGGTTGATGCTTATTTTTACGTTTTGCCCTACATTAAAGTTGTTTAGCAAGTCGGTTTTATCTTGCACAAACTCAACCATTATAGGCTGTGGATATTGCTCTTCGGTAGTTACAACAACTTCGCGCTTTCTAAAACCATTGTTACCAAAGGTTTGTACGTCTCCAATCAATTTAATTTTTCCCTGTACTTCCATTTCTGTTGTTTTGTTTATATGATAAGCCTTTTAAAATTAGGCTAAAATTAATTTCCAGGCATCGCCCGTTCTATCTTGATTTACTAATTCTTTAATTGCTTGATGCAATTGCTCTTGATTTCCAGAGCTCACCACTTCTTTCAAGTCTTGATTTTCGGCTAAAAATACCTTTACAGCTTCTTCATCTGGTAAAGCCTCAATATTACCTAGCCTTCCCAAGTCGTTTCCGCTAAGCACGGTGCTTAATCTAATAGCTTCCGGCAAGGCATCTACGCCTACACCAAGATTGCGCAGCGGCTTTGGCACTTCAAACATACCTTCTATCGCCCGTGTGTACCAGTTGCCTCCCATACGCGCCACAAGATCAATTTTGTGCTCGTCAATGGTTTCTGCTTCGGTCAGCACAGCCTTTTGAATATGAATTCTAAGCACCTCGCAAACGACTAAGTTTCCCGCACCACCTTCAGTTCCTAAAGCCACAACTTCATTTACCTTGCACTCCAATTGCACAGGCGCTTCTTTCACACGAAAAGGCTTTACCGCTTCTGAAGGCTCTTTACTGAAACCTGCTTTTATAAATTCGTCTACACCGGTTTCATATTCAGTACTGGCCAGCGACATCTGGTGTACCATAGCATAATTCACCACATTGATCACCACTTCTTTGGTTGCAAGAATATTATCTAGCGTATGTTTTGTGGTGTTATCTCTCCCTCTACGCACCGGAGAAAACACAACAATTGGCGGATTAGAGCTAAACACATTAAAAAAACTATACGGCGCCAGGTTGGGTTTACCCTCGGCATCTAAAGTACTTGCAAAAGCAATAGGACGCGGCCCCACAGCAGCAGATAAAAGACCATAAACTCTGGCGTTTTCTGAAGTTTTGGGGTCTATAGAAAGTGTTTCGGTGCTCATTTGGCAAAGGTAGGCATACGATAGTATTCTTAAAACCGTTTTGAAAACAATAATTGTATTCAAAATACTTTATATTTATTTCAAATGTTAAGTTGTATCTGCTTTAGAACAGCGCAGCTAAACAAAGGCTTTTTGTTAACACGAGCTTCAAAGAAACGAACCCTATGAATTTTAATAAAGATCAGCGTTTTATCCGCTGGTTTATCATTTTTGCAGCGGTAGTTATAACCGCGCTTATTCTTTGGAATGTCTCCTTATTTTTTGACCAACTCAAGCAGGCAGAACGGGACCGTATGGAAATCTGGGCCACTTCTATGGAAGCCTTTAATACTGAAGACATCAACCAGTATTACGCCCTGAGCCAGAAGATAAACTCTAAAAATCAATACATCCCCATAATCATTACAGATTATAAGGACAGTATTGTAAACAGCATCAATATCCCCGAAAATATTCTTGAAAACCCCATTAGATCTCAAGAATTACTTCTGGAAATGGCCGCCGAAAATGATCCTATACGTATTGATATTTTGGGTGGCGAACTCTGGTATGCGTATTACGGGCACTCCCCGGTGATCAATCAATTGAAGTTTTTCCCGGTGGTATTGGTGATTATTGTAATTCTTTTTATCGCGGTAATTTATTTCTTTTACGCCACCTCAAAAGCTTCAGAACAAAACTCGCTTTGGGCAGGAATGGCTAAAGAAACTGCGCATCAAATAGGCACGCCGCTTTCTTCGCTTGTAGGATGGACCGAAATTTTAAAAGCCGAACAAGTAAATCCCGATTATATTGAGGAGATCAATAAAGATATAAACCGTCTAGAAACCATCACCGGAAGGTTTTCTCAAATAGGCAGTATCCCGAAGCTTGATCCCAAAAACATCATCACCGAAACCCAAGAAGCCTTTGAATATTTGGCCAATCGCAGTTCTAAGCTTATCGATTTTGAGATCGATGTTCCGCAAGGGCAACTTTTTGTAATGCTCAACAAAGAACTCTATGCGTGGAGTATTGAAAACCTGGTGAAAAATGCCATTGATGCCATGAAGGGCAAAGGAAAGCTCACACTAACCGTTAAACGCGACACCCGCTTTGCAAAAATCCTAATAAAAGACACCGGTAAAGGAATCCCAAAAATGAACTTCAATACCATTTTTGAACCGGGTTATACTACAAAAAAACGAGGTTGGGGTCTTGGTCTCTCTTTAACCAAACGTATTATTGAAGAATATCACGACGGGCAAGTACGCGTGTTGCATAGCGAACTCAACAAAGGGACCACCTTTCAAATAGCGCTTAAACTTATAGACGAATGAACGATAAGGTAAGAAATATGAAAGTCAGTATACTTTCTGACAATTGGTATACGCTAAACAAAGTAGACTTTGAATACCTCAACAATCAGAACACTTGGGAACACCAATCGCGCGAAGCTTATGATCGCGGAAACGGTGCGGTAGTGCTGTTATATAATCCAGATCAAAAAACCGTGATTCTCACGCGGCAGTTTAGAATGCCTACCTATCTCAACAAAAACAGCGATGGGATGATGATCGAAGCCTGCGCCGGATTGTTAGACGAAAACGACCCAAAAACGGCAATCATTAAAGAAATCGAGGAAGAAACCGGCTACAGAATCAAAACAGTTGAAAAAGTCTTTGAATCCTATATGTCTCCGGGATCTGTAACCGAAGTTTTACATTTCTTTATCGCAACATATTCTGAAAGTCAAAAAGTATCAGAAGGCGGTGGTGCCGCTGATGAAACCGAAAATATTGAGGTTCTTGAATATAGCTTTCAGGATGCCTTAGCATTGATAAAAACAGGAGAAATTAAAGATGCCAAAACTATAATGCTCTTACAATACGCACAAATTAATCTGGCAGATCTTATGAAATAGGTTATTTTTGCGCCACCAACCAACCTCTGCATATGGCTTCTTCTTTCGTAAAATTTGGCGAGTCTAAACTGCGCAATAACTGCCCAAAATGTTATGCGCAAGATGGGTTAAGCTTTACGTTTTATAACAAGATCGAAGACAATAAGTTGCTTAGTAAAGCCACTAAGGAAGTAAAAGGCGAACTGCACTGCAGTCACTGCTCATCACAAATTTATCCGGGATTGTGGACAGACGAAATTGACCGCGTATACCTTTACAACTTAAAACGGATAGGCAATCCTGAGACTTATACGCGTTTTAAACCTCTAGCAATTATCATTCTGATTGCAATTGTAGTGGTTGCTGCGGCTGCCGCTTTTGCTATTTATAGATTGAAAATGGCCGCTTAAAAAGCTGCTTGAATCTGCTGCGCAAGCGCCTCAAATTCTTCTTGAGCAAGTTTTGTTTTACTAATAAAGCGCGCGTCTTCCATTGTTGTAAGCGGGATCAAATGCACGTGAACGTGTGGTACTTCGAGACCTATTACAGAAACACCAATGCGCTCACAAGGCACTACTTTTTCTAAAGCTTTAGCTACTTTTCGGCTAAATGCCATAAGTGCCATATATTCTGCTTCGGGCAAATCAAAAATCTTGTTAACCTCCTTTTTAGGAATACACAGCGTGTGACCTTTTGCGTTAGGATTAATGTCTAATATTGCGATATGTTGCTCATCTTCCGCAACAATATGCCCGGGGATTTCGCGATTGATGATCTTTGTGAAAATAGAAGCCATAGGAAGTCTTAATCTCTGGTTATTTCTAAAATATCAAATTTCATCGTTCCGTTTGGAACGCTGATTTCGGCTACTTCACCTACTTTTTTACCAAGCAAGCCTTTACCTATAGGAGAATCTACAGAGATCTTTCCGCTTTTTAGATCGGCTTCACTTTGCGCAACCAGTTTATAGGTCATCTGCATTCCGTTAGTTTGATTTTTAATTTTTACGGTAGAGTGTACTAAAGCTTTAGAAGTATCTAGCTGAGACTCATCAATAATACGGGCATTAGCTACAAGCTCTTCCATCTTAGAAATGCGCATTTCTAACATTCCCTGAGCTTCTTTTGCAGCATCATACTCAGCATTCTCACTCAAATCTCCTTTATCGCGCGCTTCGGCAATTGCCTGAGAAGCCTTTGGGCGTTCAATATCTTTAAGCTGATTCAGCTCGTCTTTCAATTTTTTTAATCCTTCTGCTGTATAGTATGAAACTTTACTCATAACTTCGTTTATTAATGCACAATGACTGTGTGTATTTTTCGTTTAAAAATTTAATGTTTACAGAGCTGAAGTTTCGAGCTCGCTTATAAACACAAAAAATCCCATTAGAAACGGGATTAAGTGTTGCTAATATACGAATTTATTAATTGTTACTTCTAAATTTTTCTAAATTGATAAACCCTAATTTTTTCTTTCGCACTAAGTTGCTGCTCTGTTTTTTGGCTTTTGGCGTGGTTTTACAAAGCTGTAGTTCTGATGATAACCGCATCAACAATCCCAATGTAAATCCTATTTCTTTTAGTGTAAACCTCAACACCAACCTTCCGGAATATAGTCAGTTGCAATTCCCCGGAAATTCGGTTTACGTATCTGGTGTAGGCATCCGCGGAATATTTGTCATCAATACCGGTGCAGGAATTCGTGCTTGGGAAGCAACAGATCCCAATCACGTTCCTAATAGCTGCTCGACGATGACTTTAAATGGCACCGAAGCTACATGCCCTTGTGAAGAAAATACCTATACTCTTTTTACCGGGCAAGATACCGCTCAAGAATTACCGTACACCCTTGTTGAATATCGGGTTGCAGAGAACGGCAACCTCATCAACGTGTCTTACTAACAAAAAAAGCCGGCAATTGCCGGCTTTTCAGCTTCTGGCACGAACCCCTAAAATCGTACCGTGGCTCCTATTAAAAAGTTGATTTTTGCCTGCGGATAATATCCCGCGCCTTCAATGGTAGTCACTGTTCCCGGATTAGAGAAGTCGTCATCGTAGGTAAAGAAATACCCGTTAGAAACATATTCTTCACTAAAGATATTATTGACCAACGCAGTAAGCGTAACGCGTTTTGCAAAGCCTATATTCTTCAAGTCATACTGCACGTTAAAATCATTGATGAAGTACGCATCAAGCTTAGAACTTTCCGCATCAATGTTTCCTAAATATTGTTCTCCCACATATTTAGAAAGTAGTGACAAGCGCAAATTTTGCACCGGAAAGAAATCAAGTCGGTTTCCGGCTATGATTTCGGGCGAAAATGAAATATTGGTATTCCCTAAATTTTCCAATTCACCATCTCGTTGGAAGAAAAAGTCACGGTTTTTATTAGTACTCAAAGCGATATTCGGCGTGATCGCAAATTGACGGCCCAGTTGAAATCCTGCTTCTACTTCTAATCCTAAACGATAGCTCGAACCGCTATTTTGACGAATGGGCGCTCCAACATCATCAATCGCACCGGTAAGCACCAGCTGATCGCGATAGTCCATAAAATACAGATTGGCAAAAACACGCGCACGTTCTTTAGTAAAACGATAACCCAACTCAAAATCATTTAAAGTTTCCGGCACCGGATTTCCATTTTCAAAATCGGTACGACTAGGTTCTCTATTGGCTCTGGCGTAAGAGGCATAGATTTTATTCTCCTCATTCAGCGTAAGCGTTAGTCCCGCTTTCGGATTAAAAAACGAATAGTTTTCATCGATGATAAATTCGTCAATATCGCTATTGATCCCGTCTGTTTCATAGCTTATAAAACGTCCTTGAAGGTCTCCAAAAACACTCCACATATCGTTAATACGCCAGGTCGCTTTAGCAAATGTGGTAAACTCATTCTTGTCTGCCGTGCCAAAATAATAGCGATAACCCGCCTCTTCATCCTGAGCAAAATAACGTGCCCAAGTGATCTCACCATAATGATCACCACTATAAATACTACCAAAAACTCCGGCATCAAAATCAACTGAATTTGACTTATAATTGGTCGTCAAGTTTGCCACATAATAACGGTTGTCTAACCAGCGACGGCGAATAAGATCAGTATCAGTTTGTAATTCACCATCAACCTCATAAGGCTCCCAGCCGATAAAATCAAAAGTAGCATCGCTAGAAAAATTGACATTGGCATAATACCACGAGTCTACATATTCTTCAAAAAAGCCACGCCCCATGGTGTAGTTTAAACTCAGCTGTGTTGACCAGCCTCCACCATATTTTTGATTCCAATGCAGTTGTACGTGATCTTGCATGTAATTATCAACCTGATCCTCGTAAAAACCTTGAAAATTGCCGTCGTCATCGTATTGAAAACCTATAGGATTATAGGTTCTGTCCGTTGCTAAAGTCTGTGCATCGATACCGTTCCAAGACTGATAAGTTACCTCGTGACCGCCAAAAACAACAGCTTTAAGTAAGGTTTTCTCATTGCGATATTCGCCCTGAAGGTAATAAGATTTTAAGTCTGAACTGGCGCGATCTACATACCCATCAGACTTTATAGCAGAAAGCCTTCCGGAAAAACTAAAATGATCATTTATAAGTCCGGTGCCAAATTTCACATTAGCTCGACGTGTATCAAAAGATCCTCCAGAAGCATTTACTTCTGCATAAGCTTCCGGCGTAGCCGCATCGGTTAAAATATTCAAACTGGCACCAAAAGCTCCGGCACCATTGGTTGATGTTCCCACTCCACGCTGCAATTGTACACTCTCGATAGAACTACTAAAATCCTGCAAGTTCACAAAGAATGTCCCCAGACTTTCGGCATCGTTATACGGGATTCCGTTTATGGTTACATTAATACCGCGGTTACCGGTACCACGCACTCTAAAACCGGTGTAACCCACACCGGCGCCGGCGTCTGAAGTGGTGACTACACTAGGTAAATAATTGAGTAAAATAGGCAGGTCTTGTCCCAGATTACGCTCGTTGATCTCGGCTTTAGACAGGTTGCTGTACGTAATGGGCGAGTCGGCATCAACTCTTACCGATTGTACCAGCACCTCATCTAGTTTTTCTACATCGGTAGAATCTTGTGGTGTTTGTTGTGCGAGTGCGCCAAAAGTCGTTAAAGTGGCAGCACAGGCGAATAAAAGAGTTTTCATTCGTAAAAAGTTTTACGAATAAAAGGGGCAATTATTCTGTGTTACTAAAAGTTAATATGCAATGTTGCTTAAAAATACGCAGGTCGTCACCCGCCTTTTTAAGCGATTCCCTTGGCAGCATTATCTGCCCAGGTTCATTGGGTATGATCTCAGCTCGCTTTCTGCATAAATACAGAAGTTTAAGCACCCCTTTGAGATTTAGGGCGCAAATGTAATACAATATTTATGCTTTTATAAAAAAATTAAGGGCTTTTGTAAAAGCGAATATTAATTTTAAAATTCTATGAAAAACACCAAGCGATCAATTACCCTTAAGGTCCTTACCGGCTATATCATGATTGGTCTGCTGGTTGTAGTTGCTATTTATTTTATCTACCCGCAGATAAAAACCTTTATTTATCCTCCTAAAAAAGAACAAGCAACAAATCAAAAACTCACCTTTACCAGCAATGCGCTCAGTTATCTTTACGAGGCAGAGACTATAGGCAGAACCGCTATGGCCACCGGTTCTCAGCGGCAGTTTAAAGAGTATCAGGTTCTGGTAGATAGTATAAAAATTGAACTGGATTCCTTACAGCGTATAACAGACACTAAAGAGCAAAATGAGCAATTAGACAGCATAAAAATGTTGCTTTCTAACAAAACTAGCAACATCAGAGCAATGGTGCGCCTGCGGGACGAGCAATACTCCCGCAACTACTATGATGAAGCGCTTGACGAACTCGTTAAAGAGGATATCTATTTCGAAGATTATGCTAATGATCCGCGGTTAGATTCGGTTGACCCGTATATCAAAAGCGTGATCGTTGATTTTAATGAGTACATCCGTAAAGATACCCGCGATGAAGATCAAGGCTTGAAATCTATGGCTGAAACCGTGCGTAAAACGCTTTCAAATATTGAAGCGCGCAAGAAGGAGCTTGAGATCGATATCATCAATCGCGAAAACACCTTGCTGGCTAACGACCGAAACATCAACCTAAAAATACGCAATCTCTTAAGCACGCTTGAGCGCGAAGGAAGTTTTAGCGCAAGACAGCGTGAGGCATTTTTGAACAGCAGAATTCAAGAGATCACAAAAACGCTCAAGATCATTGGGATCATAAGTGTGGTGCTGGCTATTGGGTTTGTAATTATGATTTTTAAGGACGCATCTCGCAGTCAGCAATACAGCAAAAATTTAGAGCAAAGTAACGCTACGGCACAGTCGCTTTTGAAAAGTAGAGAACAGTTGATGGCGACCATAACGCACGATATGCGCTCACCGCTCAATACCGTTCTGGGCTTTACGGATCTGCTGAAAAAAACCGCTGTAGATGCCAAACAAATGCGTTATCTGGATACCGTACAGAAGTCTGGCGATTATATTCTAAAACTGGTCAATGATCTTCTGGATTTTGCAAAGCTGGAAGCCGGAAAAATCAGCATTGAAAAAATCCCCTTTAACCCTAAGAAGTTAATCGAGGATGTCATCGTAGTGAGTCTCCCGCAACCTTTAAAAGAAGGTGTTGAGATTCGTACCGAAATTCCTGATGAACTGGACGCGATTTTTTTAAGCGACCCTTTTAGGATCAAGCAAATTCTAGCCAACCTCATCACCAATGCTTATAAATTCACCGAAGAAGGAAGCATCACCATTGCACTTCATAAAGACGGAAAAAACCTGAGGTTTAAAGTAATCGATACCGGTTGCGGGATTCCTAAAGAGAAACAACAGCTGATCTTTAAAGAGTTTTCTCAGGCTGAAGAAACTACGCAACGCAAGTATGGTGGTTTTGGTCTCGGACTATCGATTTCGCAAAAATTAACCGAATTACTCAACGGAAAACTTCAGCTGAAAAGTATTCCGGGGAAAGGGAGTACGTTTACTTTGATCGTTCCCGTAGAGCAAACCGAACAACAAGAACCTGCCGATTTTGAAGAAGATCTTTCTGAAGTTAAACTTGATGCACTGCGACGAATTTTGATCGTAGATGATGAACCCGTGCAGCAGCAACTTACCAAAGCTACACTAGCTCCCTTCAATTTAAAAGTAGATACCGCTTCTAATGGAAAAGAAGCGCTTCAACAGTTAGAAAAAAATGAATATGATCTCATTCTTTCTGACATTCAAATGCCGGTAATGAATGGTATTGAATTTATTAAAGCCTTGAAAGCAAATAGCCGATCGCAAGATATTCCGGTGATTGCTTTAAGCGGAAACGAGACCCTAAAACAAGCCGATTATAAACATTTTGGCTTCGCTGCAAATCTCAGAAAACCCTACAAACCTGCTGCACTGATCGCAATCCTAAAAGGTTTAAGCTCAACGGAAATTGAAGAACAACAAAATATTCCTTCAACAGCAACAACTGCAACAACGTCGGGCAGGTTATATGATCTGAAACAGCTTAAAGCCTTTACTGCTGACGATAATGCATCTCTAAAAAACATTCTTATCGTTTTTGCCGAAAGTACTGCAGAAAGTTTAAGTCAGTTGAAAGAGCATCGTGAAGATCCAGAACAACTTAATCAGGTTGCGCATAAAATGCTGCCAATGATGCGGCAACTGGAAGCTGATGATGTCGTACAGCCTCTGGTAATTTTAGAAAAACCAGATTTGGTAAACAGATCGGCGATCGCTATTCAAGATCTAGTGCAACAAACCATTGAGCAAACTGAATTACTTCTAAAGCAATTAAAACAAGATCAAGATCTATAGTTTAATATCGTATTGCTTGAGTTTATTGTAAAGAGTTTTTCGATCAATATCAAGCAGTCTAGCAGCTTTGCTTTTATTTCCGCCGGTTTTTTCTAAAGCATCTAAAATGCGTTCCTGCTCATTTTTTGCATTAAATAACGCATAATCGTCCTTCTTATCTTCGACCTTAGCCATGCGGATTTCGCGAGGCAGCAATTCTTTAGGAATAAGTGACGCAGGAGCCAAGAGCACCATACGTTTTACAATATTCTTCAGCTCCCTTAAATTACCCGGCCACGCATACTGAATCAAAGATTCAACAGCATCGGGACTAAAACCTTCTACATCTTTCTCAAGTTCTTTATTGGCCTGATCTAAAAACAGGTTTATGAAAAGCATCAAATCTTCCTGACGTTCACTTAACCGCGGAACTTCAATGGAAAATTCGTTGAGACGATGATAAAGATCTTCCCTAAATTCCCCTTCTTTTACTGCTTCTTCAAGGTCCTCATTAGTCGCAGCAACCACACGAATATCAACTGCTATTTCTTTATTGCTTCCTACAGGTTTGATTTTTCGCTCTTGCAAGGCGCGCAGTAATTGCACTTGTAATTCATACGAAAGGTTACCTATTTCATCTAAAAAAAGCGTGCCGCCGTTTGCGGCCTCAAAATGCCCTACTTTGTCGTTAACGGCTCCTGTAAACGAACCTTTCACGTGTCCAAAAAATTCACTTCCGGCGATCTCTTTAGGAATTGCGCCGCAATCCACCGCAATAAACGGTTCGCCATTGCGCTTGCTTTTATCGTGAATGCTTTTGGCTACATACTCTTTTCCTGTGCCGCTATCTCCGGTAATAAGAATAGACATATTTGTAGGCGCAACCAAATCTATATATTGATTGAGTTTTGCCGAAGCATCACTCACGCCCTTTATAAATCCAGAGGTAGGCTGCAGGGGTTCATCTGGCGTTGTTGTTGAAGAGACTTCCGGTTTGCTTTTAGGAGTTTCAGGCTTTGATACCGTTTCCGTTTGCAAAGCCTTATCCACGATTTTTAGGAGTTCGTCTGGGCGTACCGGTTTTGAGATGTAATCAAAGGCTCCTTCTTTCATCGCTTCGACCGCCTTGTTTACTTCAGCATAACCTGTCATTAGAATTACAGGGATGTTACCGTGATCTTCCTTAATGTGCTTAAGAATACTTAGACCATCATCGTCAGGTAAACGCACATCTGTAATCACGAGATCAACAGTATCTTTCGCAAGAATTTTATAGGCTTCAGCAGCTGCAAAAGCGCTGGAGAGTTCGTATCCTTTTTTTGACAAAAAGGTCTCTAGCATTTTGCAAAATGCTACGTCGTCTTCAATGAGTAAGATTTTTGACAAATCGAAAAGTTTTGATTAAAAGTACAAATACCCTGTACTGCGCTACAGTTAAAAATCATAAAAAAAGTTAACACTTTTTGACCAAAACGCATAAAAAAACCCCGACTCGCGCCGGGGCTTAATTTTGAATTTTTAACCACTCTACAATTAAAAATTCAAATTAGGGAAACCTAACCTACTCTTTTGGCTCAATCCATTCACCTGCTGCATTGATGTATGCAGTTTCTGGTTCTGCCTCTTCAGCTTCTAAGGTTAACTTAAAAGTCTTGTTTTCGGCATCAACCCAAGCTTCTGTTACTTTGGCCCCTTCTTTATCTTCTGCTACCGCATCAGTTACGGTCACCGGTAGATCTGCTACTTCAATTTTAGTATATCCTTCTACTGGCGCTTGTAATTCTGTTGTAGTTACTGCAACATCTTGTGTTTCTTGTGCAGTTACATTTTCTGCTGCAAACAACATAGTTGCTGCGGCTGCTACGGTCATCACTAAATTTTTCATAATTCAAATATTTTAATGCACATTATGTGCGTTTTTATCAGTTTTTGTTTTCGAGATTATTAATCTCTTCTTATTTCTGGATTTTCACCCATTTACCTTCCTCATTAATGTATGCTGTTTCTGGCTCAGCACCTTCAGCTTCTAACACTAACTTGTAAACCATTAGTTCTTCGTTATAGTAGGCTTCTGCTACAGTTGCTCCTGCTTTATCTGTTGCTACTGCATTGGTTACCGTTTCAGGTAAAGCTGAAGCTTCAATTTTCTCAAAACCGTCTTGTACGGGTGCTTCAACTTCAGTTTGCATCATTGCTACATCTTCAGTAGTTCCTTGTGCTTTTATATTCTGAGTAGCAAAAAGCATTGTTGCAGCTGCTGCTACGGTCATCACTAAATTTTTCATAATCAATATGTTTTGTTGTTTTTAATCTGTTTTTAAAAAGCCTTTATCATCAAAAGCTCGATTAGATAAGTAGCAAAATCATACCATCATCAAAAAAGCCTGACCAAACGAACTAAAACCTTGTAAATGTGCATTTTGATCAAAACTGAGACCTTACCCATTTTTGTAGAAAAGAAAGATTTCCACAAAAAAAGTGTGGACATAATCCACACTTTTTAAAAAATCACTTAAAATACTTTGAATCCCTCAGAAAGAAGGCGGCTTGCGATTGGCTTTTTTCTCAGCATTTCGCTTTTTAGAATCTAGCCTGCGCTTTTTAGAGGCCAGAGTTGGTTTTGTTCTCTTGCGACGCTTTGGTTTTAGGAGTCCGTTTTCTAAAAGCCTGACAAGATTTTTAAAAACCTCATCTTTATTTTTATGTTGACTGCGACTCTGATCATAAGACAAAACCAATTGATCATCACTCGTAAGTTTAGACTGTAACCGCTTAAATAAAAGCTCTTTTTCTTCTTCAGAAAAAACATTGGAGTCCTTGAGACTCCAATGCAACATAAC
Source organism: Leeuwenhoekiella sp. ZYFB001 (assembly GCF_011784865.1). Lineage (NCBI taxonomy): Bacteria > Pseudomonadati > Bacteroidota > Flavobacteriia > Flavobacteriales > Flavobacteriaceae > Leeuwenhoekiella > Leeuwenhoekiella sp. ZYFB001. The sequence continues at coordinate 3,718,274 of NZ_CP050460.1, read as the reverse complement.
CTTTGTAGATGTTTTATTTACGTGTTGACCTCCGGGGCCGCTACTGCGCACAGCTTTAAAATCACATTCTTGTAAGAGCGCTTCTTTATTCATTACGCTTGTGCCTGATGCGAAGGTTTAAGTAAATCATTTACTGTTTTAACCGGATTGAAAGTTTCCAGCGGCACTTCAACAAACAGCGTGTTCCAGCGTGCCATTGCACCATTCCATAATCCCGGAAGCTCTAAAGCTTTGATCTCGTTACCACCGTCGGTTTTGTAGGCAATAAAAGCAAGATCAGGATTTACATAATCAAGTAAGTTGTATTTTTCACCTTTATAATTACGCACTCCGGCAACAATATCCACCGGATTAAAATGCGTAGAGTTCTTAAAGATCTCCTCCTGCTTTGCGTCTTTGTCATTTACCTGAGCGCTTTCAATAATTTGTAAAGCCACTTTACCGCTTTCATCTTCAACCCAAAACGGACCACCACCAGGCTCGCCTTCGTTTTTAACCATTCCGCATACGCGAATAGGACGATCTAAAAGTTCTTTTAAATAGCTTTTCTTTTCTTCGGTAGAAAAAGATGCATAGGCCTCATCAATACGCGTACTGAAATCTTCTTGTAAGAACGTTACCAGTTCTTCCAGCTCACCTTCAGCAATAGAATCTTTGTCTAAAAGTTCGGCGTATTTAAATACACTTTCTTGTTTTTTCAGTAGTAAACCTGCTAAAAAACGCTTCGTTCTAGACAATACTTGAATATTATCCTGCACCAATACATTGTCAATATTTTTAATGAAAACCACATCTGCATCTACATCATTCAGGTTTTCGATAAGTGCACCGTGGCCACCTGGTCTAAAGAGTAATGAACCATCGCCTTTTCGGTATAATTTGTTATCCATCGTAACCGCCACAGTATCAGTTTCCGGTTTTTGAAAGGAATAATCTACATCAAAACTCACATTGGTCGTATTACTTACCGAAGCGTGAATTTTATCGAATTCCTTTTTAAAAGCGTCTTTATGCTCTGGTGAAACCGTGAAATGCAAATCGGCGTGGCCATTTTTTGCTGCATAAGCCGCTGCTTCGTGTAAATGCTCTTCAAAAGCGGTTGCCATGTACGACCCGTAATAATGAAAAGGAATCAAACCTTTAGGCAGATTACCGTAGTTCTCCCCATCTTCAGCCATCATCGTTTTGATAAACGCATATTTAGTAGCGTTCTCGTCTTTTTTGGTTTCCTCATCAAGACCATCGATAATGTGATTGTAAAACGGAAACTTTTTATAGCCCGCAAAAAAGTTTTTCATATGCTTATCGCCGGTACGCTCCAGATACTCGTCTATTGTTTCTTTTGAAGCATCATAATCCTCCAAAAACTGATAGATCTTTTTAAACATACGGCTCGCAGCTCCCGAAGCCGGCGTAAATTTCAATAGATCAAGCTCTTTTTTATGGCTCTCATAAAAATCCAGATACTTGAGCTCTTCCTCTTCCGCGAGTTTAAAAATCCCGTCTGCCACTGTCGCCGGAGCAACCAGTTTAACATTAGGAACCCCATTAGTAAATAGATCAATTTGTGATTTGACTTGTTCTGGAGTCAAACCGTGATCTTTGATTTCGTTGATTTCTTGGTCGGTAAAATTCAATTTAAAATAGAATTTAGGTGGTTAGTTATTCGTTTTATGCGTTCTTCAATTGAGCCTTTTACTAAAATATAGGGACGGTTATTTTTGATCAAAGCATTTTCAAAAAGAGCAAACATTTCTTCACGCTGCTCAGGACGATCTCGTAGATCATCTGCTTGCCAAGGGGTATCAATATAGGTCAGGACATACAGATCGTACTCGTTTTCTAAAGCAGCTGCCACTACTTGCTCGTCGCACCATCCGTTATAATAGGCCTCACTATACACCTTGGTTTCTAAAAGGTCTGTGTCACAAAATACTAATTTTTTCCGGGAATTTGCAGCTGCATTCTCCAGCTTCATCTGGCCAATTGCAATAGGCAAGATATCTTTAGGTTCGCAGATCTTTTGCTCTTGATCCCATTTTTGCTGAAGATATTCCCGGGCAAATTCTGGCACCCAAGCAGCTTCATATTGCTTAGCTAAAGCCTTAGAAAGTGTCGTTTTTCCGGTACTCTCAGGACCAAAGAGTACAATTTTTATGCAGTTTCCGGAGTGTTGTTGAGGTATTTTTTCCACGCGATTAAGCCATAAATAGCAAGCACAGTAAAAATAAGATATTGAAAACTGGTAAATGTGAAACCTTTGTAAAAATACAGCGGTACTGAGATTATGTCTCCCACGATCCAATAGATCCAGTTTTCGATTTTTCGTTTTGCCATGAGCCACATTCCAACAAAAAATATTGCTGTCGTCAGCGTGTCTACATAAGCGGTCCAGCTCGTCCATTTTTCAAAATAGGTATAAACCGCAAAAACAAATAGAACCGTAGCCACAAAGATGATCACAGACCAAAGATGTTCTTTCATGGTAGCTCTCGCAATGGGTGTCACGTGCGTTGCATCTACTTTGCGCGTCCAGACATACCAACCGTAAACACTCATGGAGAAATAGTACACGTTGATCATCATATCTCCCAGCAGTCCCCATTTGAGTAATAAATACACAAAAATCGAAGTGCTGATCATTCCGGTTGGATAAACGAGAATATTATTCTGTTTAGAATACCACACAGAAAGCAATCCAAAAATCACGGCAATAATTTCGAGAATTATCGATGAAGTCTCATACTCTGCATATTGCCCAAAGAAAAAATCAAATACTGCATTCATACTGAAAATCACCTTGTTCAAAAGCCGTCCCTACCACAACGAGATCTGCTCCTGCATTGTAAATCTCTTGCAATTTTGATGGATTGCGAATGCCTCCACCCACGATCAGCGGGATAGAAATCGCTTCTTTTACTGCTTGAATAATTTCTGATGAAACAGGATTTAACGCGCCGCTTCCTGCCTCAAGGTAAATGAGTTTTTTACCTGAATATTCTCCCGCCAGCGCCGTATCTACAACACGTTGCGCCAACTCTTGCGGAATCGCTTGCGTTTGACTCACACGTTCCACAGTAGTTTGCTTTCCGCCATCAATTAAGATATAACCGGTAGGAATGATCTCTAAGGCTGAAGCACGCAATTTTCCCACAGATTGAATTTGCTGCCGTATCAAGTACTCCGGATTTTCTCCAGATAAAAGACTTAAGAACAAAATTCCATCTGCCTCTGCAGTTATTTGCCGGTAATCTCCGGGAAACAAAAGCACTGGCAAAGAGGTCTTTTGCTTGATCAAATTAACCGCAATCTGGGTTTGTGCTTGCGTAGCGGTGCTTCCACCTACGAGAATGTGTGTGGTGAATTCGGGTAGTTTTGAAAGCTGCTGCGTCAAAAGCGTTTCAGAAAGTTCTTCGGGATCAAAAAGTATAGCAAAAAGCGGTTTTTCGGCTTCAATCGATTTTAAAAGCGCTGAATAAATACTGGTTCCGCTATGCGCTAATTTTTCGATCATAATGCCTGAGCATAAACACACGTAAAACCTTCAAACTCCAAGAAATCAATAGCATATTTGCTGTGCTTTCCGTGGTAATTGATTACCGCATCGGTTTTATAATCCTCAAAATCAAAATCGGTAACGTTGATATGCTGAAGAAAACTCAAGCCTTTCACTCCGTAAATTTTATACAATGCTTCTTTAGCGCCCCAAACGATTGTAAGTTTTCTAATCACTGCATCGTCGTTTGCCAAAGTGCGATATTCTTTGAGTGGTGTAAAACGAGAGGCGATGCGCAAGATTTTATCGCGCTGCATTTCGATATCAATACCAACCTCAACCGTTTCACTTACAATGATCGCGGTAAAATTGTAAGAATGCGTTATCGAAATGTATTTGCCGTCTTTAAGATGCGGCTTTCCATTTTCGGTGTAATACAGGTCCTGATCGGTGTAACCCGCAACGTGCAACAAGTGTCGTATACTTAAAAATCCACGTTGGTGCAGTTGCGATTTCATACTCTCAAAACGCGCTTGACAATGAGGTGTAAGATTCACATTTTCAGACAAGGCCTCAACAGATTCTTCCACCTTCCAGATGTAAACCTGAGTGCTAGGATTGGGCGTTATAGTTTTGAAAAGTGGCACGTTAACTAGTAGATATTACGTATTTTTGCAAAAAATAAGAATTGTAAATATAAGATTATGTCAACGAAAACCGTGCAGTACGTTCCTTATAAAGTCAGAGATATTTCTTTGGCAGCTTGGGGAAGAAAAGAAATAGAACTTGCCGAAGCTGAAATGCCTGGCCTTATGGCTTTGCGTGAAGAATATGGTGCAGAACAACCTTTAAAAGGCGCTCGTATTGCGGGCTGTTTGCATATGACCATACAAACCGCAGTTTTGATCGAAACGCTAGTGGCGCTTGGTGCTGATGTTACTTGGAGTTCTTGTAATATTTTCTCTACCCAAGATCACGCTGCCGCTGCTATTGCTGCTGCAGGAATCCCGGTTTATGCCTGGAAAGGAATGAACGAGGAAGAATTCAACTGGTGTATCGAGCAGACGCTATTCTTCGGAGAGGAGCGCGAGCCGTTAAACATGATTCTTGATGATGGTGGAGATTTAACCAATATGGTTCTTGATGAATACCCAGAACTTGCTGCTGCAATTAAAGGTCTTTCTGAAGAAACCACTACCGGAGTTCACCGTTTATACGAGCGTATGAACAAAGGCACTTTGCCTATGCCGGCGATTAACGTGAATGACAGTGTAACAAAGTCTAAGTTTGACAATAAATTTGGTTGTCGTGAGAGCGCAGTAGACGCGATACGTCGTGCTACAGATGTTATGCTTGCAGGAAAACGCGTTGTAGTTTGTGGTTATGGTGATGTAGGTAAAGGTACTGCTGCTTCTTTTAAAGGTGCAGGATCTATCGTGACCGTTACTGAAATTGATCCTATTTGTGCGTTACAAGCGGCAATGGACGGTTTTGAAGTAAAACGTTTAGAAACGGTTCTTGACAAAGCTGATATTGTGATCACCACTACCGGAAATAAAGATATCGTACGTGGTGAGCACTTTAAAGCGATGAAAGACAAAACCATCGTGTGTAACATTGGCCACTTTGACAATGAGATCCAAGTTGCTTGGTTGAATGAAAACTATGGCGATACTAAAGACGAGATCAAACCTCAAGTTGATAAATACACCATCGACGGAAAAGATATTATTCTTCTAGCGGAAGGACGTCTGGTAAACTTAGGTTGCGCAACCGGTCACCCAAGTTTTGTGATGAGTAACTCGTTTACCAACCAAACTTTGGCGCAGATCGAACTTTGGAAAAACAGCGACAACTACGAGAATAAAGTGTATATGCTACCAAAGCATCTTGATGAGAAAGTTGCTGCGTTACACTTAGAAAAAATAGGCGTTGAGTTAACGCAACTTAACGAAGAGCAAGCTGAATACATTGGTGTAACCGTTGAAGGACCTTACAAGCCGGAGTATTACAGATACTAATCAAAGACTTAATATTTAAGAGAAGAGATTAGATTTAAGATATAATAACCCTCGCAGTATTGCGGGGGTTATTTTTTTACAAGCGTCATTTGCGCGTGTTCTCCTTCTTTTAAGTTGGTGATGGTACGCACAAAATTGCGACTGTCCTCTACTTCTAATCGCACAGTATTAGGAGACGAAGTTCCTTCACTTACTGCTTCTACTCTAATTTTAGTTTCGACATTTTTAAGATCAAATTCTAAGTGTTTAATCTCATGCAGCACGGTATAGTTTTCTAATACCGGTTTATCGTCTACAAACAAATTGATCACATCACCATCTTCCTTTCCGGCATCGTAGATCGCTAGTTTTATTTTTTGATCACGAGTGAAGATATTCAGGTTTTCATTTTTTGCGATGATGTTACGTGTGAGGGTGTCAAGCACCTTAGCCACCTTGATATTTTTCTTAATAGAATCTGAAAATTTACGGGAGCGCTGTACCACTTTATCTATTTTCTCCACACGTTTTTTAACCTCCTGGCCAGAGTTTACAATGATCATTCCGTCGAGGCAAGAAGTACCGTCTGCATATAGCCCTCTAAAATCCCCACTGAAGGCTTTCACGCGATCTAAATTACGCACCTTTCCTTCAAAGTTTACAAAGCAAAAATCCTTTTGTACGACAGGCGATTTAGTATATACGATGTCATACTCTTCGAAGCTTAGCAGGTTTTCAGCTTCATTATAATAGCCTTTAATATTGGATTTGGTTTCGTGCTTCCCGGCGAAATCGGTAAGGGAATAACCTTGTATAGAATCGTTGACACGGTCAAACAAAACCTTATAACTGATGAACGAAGTATCGTTCAATTTGATGACGCCAAAGAACTCATATTCTTGCGCTTTTAAGCTGCTGCCAAAAGTTAAACATATCAAAAACAAGAATAATCGAAAGGAAGGGTTTCTCAAAATAGCGTACATTTTAGGTAGTTTAATTAACCTTAGATCTTATGAATTTCAAAATTATCTTTTCACTGGCACTTCTGCTAATGATTTCAACAACAACTTTTGCCGGCTTTCCTGTAGAGCGCGTTGCAAAAGCAACCACTGAAGTTAACGCTGCTGCTGAAGCTTCAAGCGAACTTATTTCTCCTGCTGCGGTAGCGGCAGATCGTCAAACTGTAGCGATCTTGCTTTGGTTATTTTTAGGAGCCTTTGCAGCACACAGATGGTATTTAGGTAGTCCGATTTTATGGAACATTGTCTTTATCTTAACCGCAGGATTCTTTATCGTAGGTTGGGTTATTGATGGTATCGAGATCATTACCGGCACGTACCCAGGATTGTAATCCGTATTATTTTAAAACACAAAAACCCGCCACACAGGCGGGTTTTTTATTGATTATGACTTGGGGTATCTTCTATTTCAGCTTACCCAAATCGTAATAATAAAAGGTTCCGTCGTCATTCATTGCGACAAACAAACCGTTTTTGAACGTGTCATTTAAAGGTACGGTCACCACCTCGCAACCATCGGTCTCTGTTGTGGTAAGATTTACAGCTTTAATCAGCTCATTGGTTTTACGATCATAAATATTAAACTGACCGTATTGCTGATCTGACACAATGATCATTCCGCTACCGTCCTCGTAAGCTGCGATCGCGATCCCTTCAATATCTTCTAAGAAATCTTCTTGTCCAAAAGCGGCAAGTTGCTCATTTCCTTTAGCAGGTTCTGCATAATATTTCTTTACGCTGTCTCCCTCATCAGAATAATACACAAACCCCATAGCATCGTCAACAGCAATGGCCTCGATCTCTTTTTTACCACTGAAGTTCCCAAACTTGCGTATCAAATCAAAACCTACCAAACTATCGGCTTGGGTTGTGATTTTGTACTGATACAAGTAATTCTCGGTTGGTCCCGTTTTACGGCCAACAATCGCATAGAATGCGCCATCAACAGCCGATTTATACAAGCTGACACCCATAGGATACTGAAACGCTTCATTAGCGTCATCAGCAAACACCGGAAAACCACCACCATCTAAAGGCTTCATATCAGGCACTGAATAAATACGCAACATTTTACGCTCTCTTTCGGTGAACGCGATGATATCGGTTTGTGTTGAATCGGTTACCGGAAAACCGTAACGCAGATCCACATTGTTAGGGCGTTGAATATTGGGAATTGATTTCTCAGGAATAATCTTTCCTTCGAGATCAAAGGCAAAAATTCCGCCATCTGTATCCTTATCGGTACCAAAAACGATACTCTGCGATGCATCTTCCGGATTGATCCAGATCGCAGGATCATCGGTATCATACTTTACATGTTCGGTAATAATATCAGGTTTAATTTCCGGCAATTGCGACTTTTTGCTTCCGCAGGAAAATAAAACCACTGCCGCGCCTATGCCGGCGATATACTTTAAATTTCTCATTCTAGAATAAATCATATTTTACACCAAAAGTTAAACGCGTGCTGTAGTATTCCATTTGCATGGTACGGTTTTTAACACCTTGGTAATAACGTAAGGGTTGATTGGTAATGTTGTTCAAGTTTGCATACACTTGAAGATTTCGTGACAAGAAAACGGTCGCGTTAAAGTCTAAGAAAAACTGCTCGTCATAAAAACGATCTTCAAAAGCGTTACCTCCTAATTCGTCTATGTACGCATCAGAGTAATTTCCTGAAAGCCGCGCGCTAAACCACTTGTCTGCATACGAGAGTGACGCGTTAAACATATTAGGCGAAGAACCCGGAAGATCAAGATCACCACGCATATCACCGTCTTCGTTAGCGATACCTTTTGCTTCAGAATTCAAGTAGGTATAATTAACGTAGATACCAAAATTCTTTAGGAAACCTGGAAGGAAATCCAACTGACGCTGAAACGCGACTTCTGCACCAAAAATACGTGCTTTATCTCCATTAAGCGGCTGGTACAATTCATAACCGGTACTTTCTTCTTCTGAAACGCTAGTGTAGATAAAGTCGTTTAAGTCTTTATAAAATACACCTCCTGAAAGAATCCCCACTGAACTAAAATACTTCTCGGCCATAAAATCAAAGTTCATCGCCGTGGTAGGATTCAACTGTGGGTTACCTATAGAAACCTCATCATCTTCTCGCTGTCTGTAAGGCACAAGGTCGATGTAATTAGGTCTAGCTAACGTGTTTGTCCACGCAAAGCGTAATACCGTATTTTCTGAAGCGTTGTATTTGAAATGCACGCCTGGCAATACGTTAGTATACGAACTCTCATCGTTGATTTGCGTAAAGGCTTCCGGCTCGTCAACATCAAAGTTGTTACCCGTACTTTCTATTCGTGTATTTTCAACCCGAAGACCTACAAGTACACTCAATTTATCTGAAAGTTTCTGATTGGTCATTACATAACCTGCGTATACATTTTCGGTCACATCAAAGTTGTCACCAAGATATTCATCAGGAAGCGCTTCACCTTCAAAAGCAGCAGCATCATTAAGATTAAGACTTCCTAAAAATTCTGGTGAAGCAAAAACGCCCGGTCTGTATTTTGCACCTGCTAAGAAATCATCACCCGTATACGCACGCTGATCTACCATTGCCAGATTATCTAACGCACCGGTAAGCGGTGAATATTCAAAGAAGTTATTAGCTCTATTTTTGTTTTTAAAACGGCCTCGTACACCAAATTTCACACTACCATCACCCTGAGCAAAGAAATCTGCAGGAAGCTCAAAATTAGCAAAGAAGTTGATGTCTTTTTCTTCGGTAAACTGGTATTCTTCAGTAAGCTCGTCTAATTCAAATTCGCTTAAATCTTCAGCAGCAGCTGGCGTATGAATAGGCTTGCGCGTGTCGTTGATCTCATTATTGATTCCATATTCTGTAGCATACACTAGGTAACGCTCGTTAGGGCGCTCTTCTGAAGCTTTTGCGAAAGAACCCATCCAGGTGAACTTCAGGTTTCCGAAAAGGTGATTTCCGCCTAAACTATAATTTTGCATACGCTGATCTTCAAGACGTCTGTTTTGAATTCTTCCGCCGGGAATACCTCCTTTAGTCTCTCGTTTTGCCTCTACCGGAAAACGAGAAGGTGTGCCGTTTACGATCTCAAAATCTCCTTCCATAATGTCTTCGGCATCTAAAACTTCACTAGAATACGCAAAACGATTCTCGCGGTCATCGCGCCAGTTATACATCGTCTTTAAGTAGATCTCGTTGTTTTCGTCAAAATTATAATCAAAATTGGCCGAAAAACTACGTCTCACACGCTGTACCAAATACTTGCGGTTCTCATAAACACTCGCATACGGATTCACGTCTTCTTCAACCTCTTCGCCCGCGGCATTGGTATAAGCAAACGTATCTGCCCATTCTGCTTCTACGTTATCACTACCAAAGTCGTTATCATTGATCGATGCTGAAACCATCCAACCAAACTTTTTGTCTTTAGAGCGGTCACCTACTAAGAACGATCCGCTTAAAATGCGTTTATCAGTAATAAAATTGATTCCTGAACCACCTGTTGCCGAAAGTCTAAAACTCTGCGGCGTAGAGCGCGTAACCAAGTTTACAGACCCACCTAAAGCGTCTGCATCCATATCTGGAGTTACCGCTTTATTCACTTCAATGGTCTGGATCATATCAGAAGGAATAAGGTCCATCTGTACGTTACGATTATCTCCTTCTGCTGAAGGAATACGGCTACCGTTTAAGGTTACCGAGTTTAATTGTGGCGCAAGACCACGCACGATTATATTACGCGCTTCCCCTTGATCTACTTGCATCGTGATCCCCGGAATACGTTTTGTCGCGTCACCAATATTAGCATCAGGGAATTTCCCAATTTGATCTGTAGAAACCACATTGGTGATGTTTACATTGTTCTTCTGCGTATTTAATGCTCTGGCCTGACCGCCGGCACTAAATCCCACAAGTTGCACATCGTCTAGCTGGGTTTCTTCTGAAGCTAATAAAATAGAAACCGAAGTAGTTTTGCCCGCAGTAACCATCACCTCTTTGGTAAAATCTGCAAAACCTAAATATTTTATGGTAAGTGTGTGATTGCCTTCAGGGATTTCAACAAAGGTAAATTTCCCGTCTTGGTTAGAAACAGCTCCTTTATTAAGGTCATCAATCATCACCGCGGCACCCGGAACATTGATACCGTATTCATCTGTAATTACTCCCTGAATAATGCCTTCCTGAGCAGATAATCCGGAATAATTTAAGGTAAAAAGCAGCGTTACAACAAGCAACTTTAGACTAGTAATTATTTTCATTTTTTTGATGTTTTGTTTGCACCAAATTTACCTGAGCCCTTTAAACACGGGCTAAATTAAAGTCTAACAAATTGTAAAGAATCCAGAATTTAGAGGCTACAACAAGGCAACAATTACCTAAACTTTACACACGCGTAACCTTGAAGAAAAACTCGAGGTGTTTCTATAACTTTAGCATAAAATTCACGAGTTCATCTTCTCGTTCTAGCGGTAATTTTTTACGCAGACGGTAACGCGCCACCCGAACACTGTCTGGAGTTATGCGCAATACCGAAGCGATCTCTTTAGACGAAAGATCAAGACGAAGTAACAAACACAAGCGAAGTTCTGTAGCCGATAATTTTTGTAGTGCTGCCTGATTGAGCTTTCGAGTAAAATCAGGATGAATCTCATTAAACAGCCCCATAAACTGTTCCCATTCATTCTCCTCTTGCAAATGCGTATTCAGATCGTTAGAAAGTTCATGGAGTTTCGCAGGAATATCCATTCGTTTACGCGTGCTCAATTTTTGTAAAGTTCCTGAGACTTCTTCAAGCAGCTTGTTCTTTTGAGCCAGACTCAAACTGTATTTGGAAAGCGTGGCCGTTTTAAGCTGAATTTGATTTTGTAGGTTTTGCTCCTGAGCGGCTTTTGTTTCCAACTCAGCTTCTAGCGCTCGTTGCTTATATAGCTCAACAGCTAACCGCGCTTGTCGCTTTCTTTTCTGTATGTAAAAAAGCAATCCGGAAGTAGCAACCAGCACAAATATGGTCAGTAAAAGCGCTATAAACTTGATCTGGGCCGTTTTGTTTTTCGCCTGAAGCAAATCTATCTTAGCTTGTTTTTCTTTGGTTTCATACACCGTTTGCAATGCGTTAAGCTGATTAAAGTTTTGAGAATAAAACTGCTGTTCTACCAGATCTTGATAGGCTAAGGCATAGTGATGCGCCAGCTTAAAATCTTGCGCTAATGCATAAGCTTTTGACAGATCTTTATAGGCACTTTCAACCTGATGCGCATTTTGAAACGTCTCAGCAAGCTCTAGGGCTTCAGTGGTCTTAACAATGGCTTGCGCGTAGTTTCCTTTTTTCCGGTAGACATCGGCCAGATTGTTTAATGCGTTAACTTGCCTTTCGTCTTCGGTATTTTTAAAATAACTGAAGGCTTTTTCAAAATAGGTATAGGCTTTATCGTAATCCTTCAGGTCCTCATAAATGCTACCGATGTTTTCAAGAACAACAGCTTCACCCGTGACATCAGCTAGATTTTGATAGATTTGTAGACTTTTTTGCTGAAATTCAAGGGCTTTTTGAGGTTGCTCCTGTTTTTCCCAGCAGGTACCAAGCAGTTGATAACTCTTCGCCTGAAGCTGTAAAAACTGCTGCGCTTCTGAATAGCCCAAGCTACTGTTTAAAAACTCTATCGCCTTTGTATAATTATTGAGCGCTATGTATATTTCAGCGAGTTCGTTCTGTATTGTTGCGGTAGTCTGACTGCTTTGCTGCGAATTTTCAAGCGCTGCGTTATAATGCGTGACCGCTTCTGTGTAGATCTGACTTTGCTTATAAAACCGGGCTAAATTGAAATGCGCAAGACTCAACTGCGCTGCATCCTGACTTTTTTTGGCAGAGTCTAGTTCGTTTTTGTAGGCATAAAAAACAGAATCTTCAAAAACCTGAAAACGCTCTTTTATTTGCTGCGCCTGAATACTGCCGGCTACGCAAGAAAAAAGAATAAAAAATAAATACCTCAACATTGCTTCTGCTTAATCAAGCAATATAATGGTCTAATGTTACCGCATTATTAGATTAAGTTTAAATCAAGGCATAAAAAAAGCCTCATTATCTTAACGATAATGAGGCTTTTTAGATCTTAAACAAAGTTCTTAAGCTTCTGCAGTAGGTACTACAGATACATAAGATTTGTTGTCTTTCTTTTTAGTAAACTTAACGATACCGTCTACTTTAGCGTGTAAAGTATGATCTTTTCCACCATAAACGTTATCACCTGGATGGTGCGTGTTACCACGTTGTCTAACGATGATGTTACCAGCTACTGCTGCTTGACCACCAAAAATCTTAACACCTAGACGTTTCGATTCTGATTCTCTACCGTTCTTAGAACTACCTACTCCTTTTTTGTGAGCCATCTTATTCTAGTTTTATGGTTATACTTAATTCAGCGTTTATTTTTCTACTCCGCCGTCTAATCTATCTTGTAATTCTTTAAGCTCATCCCACTTTCCTTCAGCAGCTAAAGCAGCTTGCTTTGGCCAAGTTTCAGTAACGATGTGGCTTAATCTTGAGCTTGCTTCAGAAAGAACTTCGCTCAATTTTTCTGGAGAAGTCTTGGCAACTTTAGCGAAAGTATCAATTCCTGCAGCTACTAATGCTTCAGCAGCTTTTGGTCCTGCACCTTCAATCTTTTTAAGATCATCTCCTTTTGAAGAAGCTTTTGCTTTTTTAGCCTTTGGCTCTTCAGCTTTTGCTTCTTTCTTTTCGGTCTTAGGAGCAGCTTTTTTGCCTCCTTTTAAAGAAATATCGCCAATTACAATCTCAGTTAAAGATTGACGGTGACCATTTTTCTTCTTATAACCTTTACGTCTTTTCTTTTTGAAAACAATTACTTTGTCTCCTTTTAAATGACGTGAAATCTTTGCTCCTACTAGAGCTCCTTCTATAGCCGGGGCGCCTAAAGTGATGTTGTCACCATCTCCTGCCAAAAGAACTTTATCAAAAGAAACTTCGTCTCCTTCTTCTCCTGCCAAGCGGTTCACAAAAACCTTCTGGTCTTTTGCAACTTTAAATTGCTGCCCTGCTATCTCTACAATTGCGTACATAGCGTAATTATTAAAAAATAGTTTTAAAAATTCTTAAACCTTCTGATTTAAGAGGGCGCAAATATACAGCTATTTACTTACAATACAAACCAATAATGTAAAATTACGCTTGAGTAGTTTTTGGTTTCTTTTTTAAATTCCAGCTGGGCTTAAATAATTGCATAAAACTCAAAGTCAGTACTGTACTGGTTGCAAACCCCATAATGGCCACTACAAAAATCACGCTACCCAAACTGGTATTGTACGTCGTTTCCCAAGCCGCGATCATATTGCTTAAAAAATCGGGATTGAGATTACCTGCATATAGTGCAAAGAAAGCGGTAAAAATGATCGTTGCAACAAAACCAGTCACAACGCCAACAGAAAAACCATCACCGTACTCAAAATCTTTTCCTTTACTGAGTTTGTAGTATTTAATGGCTTCATAAATTCCAAAACCGGTTATCACGCCATTAAACAAACTGAACAACGGATTGGTGTGTAATTCAAATAAGGCTAAAACGAGAAAGTAAGCGATCAAGCCAGCAGATATGGCGATGCCAAAACGTATAGGAAGTGCGATCTTAAGCATAACTTTATTTTTTTTGATTCCTACTAAATTTCATAATTAAAACGCTCAATGTCAGCTAACATCTTGTTAAAATTAAATATTCAAAAATTCAGTTTGCAGTACCTTAACTTTATTGCTAATTAAAAATTACTATGAATGTTAAAATTGAATCAGTATGTAACATTCGCTCCATATCCATTACTTATTACCGAAACAAAATAAAAACTCTATTCATGAAAAAAACGCTTTTTTCACTGGCTTCAATTTTTGCGATGAGCCTTTCAATTCAGGCGCAAGAGGTAGAATTTGAAGAATATGATCTTGATAACGGCTTACACGTTATTTTACATCAGGATAACACCGCTCCTGTAGTCACTACTTCTGTAATGTATCACGTGGGAGGAAAAGATCGCGAGGATGGCCGCACGGGCTTTGCTCACTTTTTTGAGCATTTACTCTTTGAGGGAACCGAAAATATTGAGAACGGAAAATGGTTTGAAATCGTAAGTTCAAACGGCGGAACCAATAATGCCAACACCTCTCAAGACCGCACCTATTATTATGAAGTGTTTCCGTCAAACAACCTTGAATTAGGTTTATGGATGGAGTCTGAGCGTATGCTTCACCCGGTCATCAAGCAAGACGGTGTAGATACACAAAACGAAGTAGTCAAAGAGGAGCGCCGTTTACGTTATGACAACTCGCCTTATGGTCAGTTTCTATTTGCAATCAGCGAGCAACTTTTTGAAAACCATCCTTACAAAGATCCAAACGTAGGTTATATGGAAGATCTTGACGCAGCTTCTTTACAGGAGTTCAAGGATTACTTTGATAAATATTACAAGCCTAGCAATGCTGTTTTAGTTGTTGCCGGTGATATCGAAGTTGATGAAACTAAAAAATTAATCGAAGACTATTTTGGTCCTATCCCAAGTGGACCAGCGCTTGAGCGCAGTTATCCTACCGAAGAGCCAATTACCGAGGCTACACGTAGCCAATTTTACGACTCTAACATTCAAGTTCCTGCGATTCTAACCGCATACCGCACCCCGGGATATGGTGACCGCGACGCTTATGTTCTCAATATGATATCCTCTTATTTAAGCGACGGAAAAAGTTCTAAGCTTTACAAAAAGATGGTTGACGATGAGAAAAAAGCGCTTCAAATTGGTGCTATAAACCTTGAGCAAGAAGACTATGGTATGTATATCATTTTTGGTCTTCCGCTTGGCGAAACAAGCCTTGACACGCTTATAGAAGGTATGGAAGAAGAAATAACCAAATTGCGCAACGAACTTATCTCTGAATCTGATTACGAGAAATTGCAAAACAAAGCCGAAACTAATTTTGTAAACTCAAATTCTAGCGTAGAGGGTATTGCAAACACTTTGGCGCGCAATTACATGCTTTATGACGACACTAATTTGATCAACTCTGAAATAGAAATTTACCGTTCGATCACCAGAGAAGAGATCAAAGAAGTTGCTAATAAATACCTGAAGCCTAACCAACGCGTAGAAGTAGAATATTTACCTAAAAAAGAAGATCAGTAATCTTCAGTTTATAATCCGCTTTAAACTTCAGAAACAGAATTAAAATACGATTTAGATGAAAAATATATTCTTTAGCTTACTATTTATCTGCAGCTTAAGTGCAGTAGCTCAAATAGACCGAAGCACTCAACCTAAGGCTGGTCCCGCTCCGGAAATCAATCTAAGTGAGCCGGAAACTTTTACCTTAAAAAACGGACTTAAAGTGATCGTGGTTGAGAACCACAAATTACCACGAGTTGCCTACACACTTACTTTAGACAACCCACCAATCGCCGAAGGGGACAAAACAGGCGCTGCAGCCTTAGCGGGATCTTTATTAGGCCAAGGTTCGCAAAGCATCAGCAAAGATGACTTTAACGAAGAAGTTGATTATATGGGTGCTCGTATGAGTTTTGGCTCACAATACGCATCTGCTAGCGGACTTTCGCAATATGCAGAGCGCATTCTAGAATTACTCGCAGACGCTGCAATTCATCCTAATTTTACACAGGAAGAATTTGAAAAAGAGCAAACCAAATTGATCGAAGGTTTAAAAACCAACGAAAAAAGTGTTGCGGCAGCAGCTGGTCAAGTAAGCCGGGCGCTACTTTATGGTAAGAATCATCCTAAAGGGGAGTTTGAAACTCAGGAAGGCTTAGAAAAAATAACTTTGGCAGACGCTAAAGCATTTTACAACAAGGCTTTTATTCCTAATAATGCTTACCTCGTAGTGGTTGGGGATGTTGATTTTAAAGACATCAAAAAATGGGTTTCAGCCGATTTTAAAGATTGGAAAAAAGGTGCTGCATTAAGCAATGATTTTGCAACTCCTCAAAACGTTTCTACTCCAGAAATTGATTTTGTTGATATGCCTAACGCCGTACAATCTCAGGTAATCGTACAAAACCTTGTAGATTTAAAAATGAGCGATCCTGATTATTTCCCGGTATTGATCGCTAACCAAATTCTAGGCGGCGGCGGAGAAGGTCGTTTATTCTTAAATCTTAGAGAAGATAAAGGCTATACTTATGGCGCGTATTCAAGCATCAGCGACAGTAAATATGGTAAAACTTCGTTTAGCGCTTCGGCAAGTGTACGTAATATGGTAACAGACAGTTCTGTTGTTGCTTTCTTAGAAGAAATTGACAAGATTCGTCAAGAGCCTGTTTCAGCAACAGATCTCAAAAATGCTAAAGCAAAATATGTAGGAAGCTTTGTACGCTCGTTAGAGCAGCCAAGCACTATTGCGCGCTTTGCATTAAATAAGGAAACCGAAAACCTACCCGATGATTTTTATCAAGATTATCTAAGTAAAGTAAACGCCGTTACGGTTGCAGATGTGCAGCGTGTCGCTAAAAAATATTTCTTAGGTGATAATGCACGCATCGTGATCGCGGGTAAAGGAAGTGAAGTTCTTGAAAACCTTGAAAAGGTAACCTATAAAGGAAAAACCATTCCGGTTAAGTATTTTGACAAAAAAGCCAATGCGGTTGAAAAACCTACCTATGAAGTAGCGCTTCCTGAAGGTGTTACGGCAACTACCGTTTTTAATAATTATATTGAAGCTATTGGTGGTAAAGAAGCTGTTGCAGGAATTAATTCGATCGTTATGATGGGAGAAGGTAGCGTTCAAGGCACGCCTTTAAAACTGACCATCAAGAAAACGAATAAAGACCAATTTTTACAAGAAATTTCGGTAATGGGTAATGTGATGTCTAAGCAGGTCTTAAATGGAGATAATGCTTCGATCTCTGCGCAGGGACAAACTATGAATCCGTCTCCGGAGCAAGTTGAAGCATTGAAAAAAGAGGCTGCGATCATCCCGGAAGTCAATATGATCAACGACGCTTCTATAAATCTTTTAGGTATCGAAAAAGTTGACGGTAAAAATGCGTACGCAGTCGCACTTACTGATACTAAAAAAGCATTTTATGACACCGAAAGCGGTTTGAAAATTAAAGAAGAGACCACACAAGAAATGCAAGGTCAAACCTTTGTACAGACCATTCAGTTTGATGACTATAAGCCGGCGGGAGCGATTGTTGTTCCTTACAAATTATCTCAATCTATGGGACCTCAAAACATCGAATTTACATTCTCTGAAATCAAAGTGAATGAAGGTGTAAGTGACGCAGACTTTGAATAGAAAGAAGCTTTAAACGTATGCGCTAAGGGTTTTTAAATCCTTTGGCGGTGCCAATAAATCAAGAAAGACCAACTTAACCGTTGGTCTTTTTTTGTTTTCTATTCGCATTAACCAGATACACGCCGGTTAAAATGACGCCGGCACCAAGAAGATGGATTAAGGTGAAACGCTCTCCATCGAGTAAGCCCCAAAAGATTCCAACAATAGGAATCAAATAGGTCACTGAAGTCGAGAACACCGCCGAAGATATTTGCACCAATTTATTGAATAAAATTTTGGCCAGTGCAGTCCCAAAAAACGCCAGGATCAATACATAGAGCAAAGAACTTTTAATTGCAGGGTCTTCGATATTCAATTGCGTTCCGCCGGAAAAATAAAGCACGATTAACGCAGGAATGAGCATTACGCTAAAGTTTCCCACCGCAATTGCCAAAGAAGAAACTTCCTGCAGTTTCGCCTTTAGAATATTAGCGTTGCCTGCATAACACAGCGCGGCAAGCACAACAAAACCGGCAAAAAGATAATTTTGTTCAGGGTTCACTTCAGCACCTTGAAAAATGAGTATTCCCGCTCCTAAAAGCCCCAAAACAACCCCGATAATTTGGTTACGGGTAAAAGCGATGTTAAACAGTAAAAATCCTAAAACAATTGTGAATAGTGGAACTAACGAATTTAAGATCGAAGCGATACTGCTGTCTATTTGCGTTTCAGCATAAGAGAATAAAAATACCGGTAGAAATGTACCCAGTAGCGCGCTCAAAGCAACCCAACCCCACTGCTGCTTTGAGATTTTAAACAGCTTTTTAAAACCGATTAGGAAGAGAAAAATCGTAGTAAAAACAATTCTAAATGCGCCTAATTGCAAGGGTGTTAAACCTACCAAACCTTTCTTGATCAAAATATACGAAGTACCCCAGATCAACGAAAGTATAAAAAGATACAACCACTTTTTATTGGTCTCTTGCATAGCTCAATTTTGAGCTGCAAAATTGGGATTTAATACGCAGAAAAGTATCGAGAAACGCTTATTTCTTCCATTTTAAAGACTCCATCAAATGTCTGATGTCGTTTTTAAGATAGGCCGCAGCAGGAAGAATACTGTCGTAATTGGGCGTCACATTAAAGTAAATAGAACCGGTTATGAAATGCGAAGTACTATCAGTCACGTAAAACTGGGATTGAGAAGCAGCATTACCAGCCACATCATAAAACATCCCATATACGCCGTGATAGTCATTTACATACTTTTCTTCGGCGATATTATCCGCTTTAACCACGTGCTCATAGGTGAGTTTTTGTGCATCCACCAACAACTCTTTAATATTGTTATTTACCGGTCTATACGTAAGGTATAATGCACCGTTCATTTCGGGATATTCCAACACCGCAGAACAGTCACTTTTATAACGCACGACCGCCTTGGTATTTTTCATAAACTCATAAGGACAATCAGTACTTGTATAAGCAGTGTAGTCAGGTTTATCGTAATCGAGCGCGAGAAAACCATCAGGTTTAGGGAGCACTTCTTCTTTACAAGAAAACAGAATTCCGCAACAAAATGCTATAAAAAAATATGTTCTGAATTGCTTCAAGGAAATGATTTTACGCCTAATCTATATCTTTAATAGTAAGCTTGATTTGCTTGATACGCTTTTGATCAATCACTTCAATAGTGAACGCGTAATGCTCAAAATTTAGTATTTCGTTCTTCCGCGGAAAACCTTTAGATATTTCAAGTAAAAAACCGGCAAGCGTTTCGGCTTCGCCTTTATTATCTTCAAAAGCCGTATTGTCTTCAAGCCTGATCACTTTATAAAAATCCTTCAGTGAAGTTTTCCCTTCAAAGATGTAATTGTTGTCATCAAGTTTAGAGAAAATAATATCCTCATCGTCAAACTCATCGCTGATATCGCCCACGATTTCTTCGATGATATCTTCCATAGAGATCAAACCGCTGGTCCCGCCATATTCATCAACGACGATTGCAAGGTGATTACGCTTGTCTTTAAACTCATTGAGCAGATCATCAAGCTTTTTGTTCTCAGGAACAAAGTACGGATCCCGCAACAGGCTCGTCCACTCAAAAGTCTCTTTATCTATATGCGGAAGCAAATCTTTTACATAAAGAATTCCGGCAATATTGTCGATGTTTTCTGTAAAAACAGGTATTCGCGAATACCCATTTTCAATGATCAACGGAATCACTTCTTGATAAGTCAGCTCCTCATTGAGCGCAAAAATATCCATCCGCGGTTTCATCACCTGCTTGGTATCTGTGTTACCAAAACTTACGATTCCCTTTAAAATCTTTTGCTCTTCTACCGATGTATCATCCTCACTCGTAAGCTCTAAAGCCTGACCAAGATGATCTATACTAATATTTGCTTTCTGTTTCCCAAAACGGTCCTGAAGAAACAAAGTAACTGCGCGCATAGGAATACTCAAAGGCGAGATGATCACATCCAAAACCAGCATAGGATAAGCCATCTGACCGGAAAATGCTACTTTATTCCTACTTGCGTAAACCTTAGGCAGAATCTCACCAAACATCAAGATTAAAAAAGTTACCGCAACTACTTCAACAAGAAATCTAAGGTTGATGATCCAGAACTGGTATTGCTCAAGACCTGCAAAAAGGGTTTCGCCAAGACTGGCAAAAATGAGTACGATCGCAATGTTGATGAAATTATTGGCAACCAAAATAGTCGCAAGCAGCTTTTTTGGCTTCTCGAGTAGGCGCACCACAAGACTTTCTTTCTTGGTTTGCTTTTCTACATCAAGCTCAAGATCTGCCGGAGTAAGCGCAAAAAATGCGACTTCTGTACCACTAATCAGTGCAGAACAAATAAGTAAAACAATCACAGCAACAATCTCTATAACCGTAGTTACCGAAAAGCCTTGCTGAATAATTAATAAACTTGGGGGGTCAGGATCCAATGCAATTAATTTGTTTAGTCGGTATAATTAAAATGGTAAATCGTCTTCATCGTCATCTTCATAACCGGGAGAGACCGGTGATGGAGAAGGTTTAGGAGTGCTTGCAGGAGCAGTACTTTGTGCCGGCTGCACACCTGTAGACTGCGAGGTCATTCCGCTAGCATCTTTAGGTGTTAAGAAAGTGAAGTCTGTACATTGAATTTCTGTACTGTAACGCTCAGCGCCAGATTCATCTTGCCACTTACGTGTTTTGATTCTTCCTTCGACATAAACTTTATCTCCTTTTTTGAGATACTTTTCGCAAATCTCAGCTCCTTTATTACGCACAACGATGTTATGCCACTCGGTATTACTTACGCGCTCTCCCGTAGTACGGTTAGTATACGTCTCATTTGTCGCAAGCGGAAAACGACCAATCGCTCCACCGCCTTCAAAATAGTGCATCTTTACATCATCACCCGTGTGCCCTATGAGCATTACTTTATTTAGCGTACCAGACATATTCTCTAAGTTTTAGAGGTCAAAAGTAACTAAAATTAAGGAGTTGCTCAACTAAAATGGCGTTAACACCTCACAATAAATACGGGTCAAAATTCTTTATTTTATTCTAAAAAGTCTTTAAAATCAAAGTCTTCTAAAAAACGATCTATTACTCGCGGAATTGCAAAATCACCTAGACGCTCATAAGCCATCGTCTGCAAACCAGATGCTTCACTAAGCTTTACCACCCAGAATTTCACATGTAGTTTTTGATGCGATAGCTTATGTATAATAGGCGCTCGTTGTTGCAGAATAATCTCTTCTACCGGCAACGCTTCAAATTTGACCGGTTTATCCATTCCTAAAATCATCAACTTGTTTGCGCTTTCGCGAAAGTGTTCTTCCTGCAAGTCCTTTTCAGTTTCTAAAAGCGGAAAGTCAAATAGTCCGCGCCAAATTCCTTTTTCTTTACGTTGTTGAATCAGGGTTTCACCTTTACGAGTAATGAAGATCAAATAATTAAAAAAGCGATCTCGCACTTTGATCTTTCCTTTCTTTACGGGTAAATCGGCAATCCTTCCTTGCTGAAAAGCGACACAGCTTTCACTGAAAGGGCAATGCAAACAATACGGATTCTTAGGCTTACATTGTGTGGCGCCAAATTCCATAATCGCTTGATTAAACGTAGCAGGATCCTTCTTATCTATAAGCCCTTGAGCCAAAGCTTTAAATTCTTTCGCCCCGGGTGTACTATTAATAGGAGTGTCTATCCCATAAATTCTAGAGAGCACGCGATATACATTACCATCAACCACAGCAGTTGCTTCATTAAAACATATAGAAGCAATGGCACTGGCGGTGTAGTCCCCCACTCCTTTAAGCTTCTTTAATTCTTTATACGTATCCGGAAAAATACCATCAAGATCATAAGCTACCTTTTTTGCCGTGGCGTGCAGGTTTCTGGCGCGTGAATAATAACCTAAGCCTTGCCATAATTTAAGGACGTCATCTTCTGGAGCAGCAGCCAGTGCTTTTACGTCAGGATAGGTCTCCACAAAGCTAAAATAGTAGGGCATTCCCTGCTCTACACGCGTTTGCTGAAGTATGATTTCAGACAACCAAATGCTATAAGGGTCTTGAGTTTGTCGCCAGGGCAGTTCTCTCTTATTTTGTAAATACCAGTGTATGAGTTTTTTAGAAAAGTTTAACACAAAAAATACCTTTTGGTCAAATTAACCGTTTATCTAGTTATATTTTAATCTTTTACGCTTGAAATATTGATTTATTAATATGTATATTTGCACCCTTGAAAATTTTTAACCCCCTAAAATAACAAGCAATGACAAAAGCAGATATTGTTGCCAAAATTTCTGAGAAACTAGGAATCGAGAAAAACGATGTACAAGCAACTGTTGAAACCTTCATGACTGAAGTAAAAAATTCTTTAGAAGGTGGTGACAATGTTTACCTAAGAGGTTTTGGAAGTTTTATCATTAAAACTCGTGCTGAGAAAACCGGCCGTAACATTTCTAAGAATACTACAATCAAGATACCAGCTCATAACATCCCTGCATTTAAACCTGCAAAGGTATTTGTTGAAGGTGTTAAGTCAAACGTATCTGTAGACGAAAACTAACTATTAATTTTAAATTGAATTCTTATGCCAAGTGGTAAGAAAAGAAAAAGACACAAGGTAGCGACGCACAAGCGTAAAAAACGTCGTCGTGCTAACCGTCACAAGAAGAAAAAGTAGTCTAGCACTACTTTTTCTTTTATTATACGTTTAGTATAATACCGTTCATTGACATCAGGAGCCGTTTTCTAAATTTTTAGAAAAACAGACCCTCCTAACGTAAACACAAATTCCTGTGAAAAATAATGTTTAATCTTTTGCAGCAATCCGTTATGGATGATGCTGTGGATATAATTTAATGAAGCGTGAATAATGAATTAATAATTCGATCCAGTTCCACTTCAGTTGATTTTGCCCTTTTAAAAGATGGTAAACTAATAGAATTACATAAGGATGAGGAAGATAACCAGTTTAGCGTAGGCGATATTTTTATCGCTAAAATACGTAAAACGGTTTCTGGTCTTAACGCCGCATTTGTCAATGTGGGCTACGAGAAAGATGCATTTTTGCACTATCACGATCTAGGACCTCAGCTTCCCACTCTTTTGAAATTTGTAAAACGTGTAAGCACAGGTAAACTCAAGGATTTTTCCTTAAAAAACTTTCCTACAGAAAAAGATATTGACAAAAACGGAAAAATAGCAGATGCTGTTAAATCTAACCAGTCAATTCTTGTTCAAGTGGTAAAAGAACCCATCTCAACTAAAGGCCCAAGAATTAGCAGTGAGCTTTCTATCGCCGGGAGATATGTGGTTCTCGTTCCTTTTTCTGACCGAATTTCTATTTCTCAAAAAATAGAATCCCGAGAAGAAAAAGCAAGACTTAAACGCTTGATGCAAAGCATTCGCCCCAAAGGTTTTGGTGTGATTGTACGCACCGTCGCTGAAGGAAAAATGGTTGCAGAGCTAGACAAAGATCTACAAAACTTGGTGGACCGCTGGACCGCCATGTGTAAAAAATTACACAATGCTCATTTGCCCAGTAAAGTTTTAGGCGAGATGAATAGAGCCTCTTCTATGTTAAGAGACCTCTTTAACGACTCGTTTACAAACATCTGCGTAGATGATGAAACATTGTACTACCAAATCAAAGACTACTTGCAAGAGATTGCACCTAATAAAGAAAGTATCGTAAAACTCTATCAAAACACTGTGCCTATTTATGAAAAACACGGCATAGAGCGTCAAATAAAAACTTCGTTTGGCAAGACCGTTTCTATGAGTAGAGGAGCCTATCTGGTAATAGAACATACCGAAGCCCTTCACGTAATAGA
Organism: Leeuwenhoekiella sp. ZYFB001; assembly: GCF_011784865.1. NCBI lineage: Bacteria > Pseudomonadati > Bacteroidota > Flavobacteriia > Flavobacteriales > Flavobacteriaceae > Leeuwenhoekiella > Leeuwenhoekiella sp. ZYFB001. The sequence continues at coordinate 3,694,133 of NZ_CP050460.1, read as the reverse complement.
TGTAAATAGCGGTAACCGCTCAAGCAAAGCAAAAAGTCAAGAGGACACTGCTTTAGAAGTGAATTTGATCGCTGCCACCGAAATTGCCAGACAACTTCGTCTGCGCGATATGGGTGGGATCATAGTAGTAGATTTTATCGATATGGGCAAAGCCGAAAATCGCAAAAAACTGTTTAATCACCTACGTGATGAGATGAGCGACGATCGTGCCAAGCATAAAATTTTACCGCCTAGTAAATTTGGTCTTATACAAATCACACGTCAACGTGTGCGTCCCGAGATGAATATAAAAACTCGAGAAAAAGACCCTAACGGAGACGGTGAGATCGAAGCGCCTATTAGTGTTGTAAATCGCATACAAGCAGATTTGATCAAACTATTCAAAAAAGACTATAAAAAGATCACGTTACACACGCATCCGTTTATAGCAGCCTTCTTGACAAAAGGCTTCCCTTCAGTACGTTCTAAATGGTTTTTAGAACACAAAAAATGGGTTAAAATAATGCCCAGAGATGCTTACACGTATCTCGAGTACCGTTTTACAAGAGACGGGAAAGAAATTAGATAAACTGAAACAACCCTCATCGTGCAAACGGTGGGGGTTTTTTATTGGACCCTCATTGCCCTGACGGGCATTTCTCCCAAAGGGAGAAAAATTAGAAGCTTTGAACTAAATTGGTCTGTAGTGGATTAAAAAGACCTTAAATTTGAATTCTCAACCTAGAATTTTGAATCAACAACCCACAAAAACTTACACTGTAGAAGAAGCCAAGCGCAAGCTTGAAGCCTATTGCGCCTATCAAGATCGCTGTCACAAAGAGGTGCGTGAAAAGTTGATTCAAATGCGAATGATACCCGATGCTGTAGACGCGATCATCTACCACTTACTCCAGCATAAATTTCTAGATGAAGAACGCTTTGCCCGTAGTTTTGCCCGCGGAAAATTTCGTCATAAAAAATGGGGAAAAAACCGCATCAAACAAGAATTGAAGCAACGCGAAATAGGCACTTACCTCATAAACAAAGCCTTTACCGAAATCCCCGAAGAAGAATACCGAAATACGTTTGACGCTTTGGCACAAAAACGTTTTGACTCACTCACCGAAAAAGACAAATACAAAAAGCGTAAAAAATTAGCTGATTACCTCCTTTATCGCGGCTGGCCGGGAGATTGGGTTTATGAAAAGGCTAAAGAGTTGATTCCTTAAACTGCCAACCCGTGTTTTTTATGCGTTTCTGCGATAGCTCGCTCATTTTTCTCATCAATCCAGGCTTGCCCTTTACGGCGACGCATCAAGTTATCAAAATGACGCATGATAAAAACGTTATACACGGCTTGTAAGAGGTGTTTAGGCTTTCTTGGTAATGCACGCAAGCTCATGCTAAATCCGGGCGTTACATACTTCATATAATGCCAATAGCCTTCGGGCATATATAAAGTTTCTCCGTGTTTTAAATCACACACTAAACCTTCGGCTTTTTTAAGCACCGGGAATTTCTCATAATCAGGATGATCAAAATCGATATCCTCTCTTGTGATCAAGGAGTGTGGTACTTTATACAGATTTTCGGTTTGATCTGGCGGAAATAAAATACAGCGCTTTTTTCCGTGGAAATGAAAGTGTAAAATATTGGCCCAATCAATGTCGTGGTGCATAAATACTTTAGAGTTCTCACCCCCAAAAAACACCATCGGGATCTGCTTGATCAACCGCAATCCTATTTTCGGAAACTTAAAATCCTTCTTAAGCGAAGGCACTTCCTTCATAATATTGTACAAGAAAATACGATAGTTGGTAGGTTCACGCTTCAGCAGATCTACATAATCTGCCATTTTCATTTTGGCGTGTGCCTGATTAAAACCATCTTCGTGCGTTACCGGACGATCATCATAGAGCGGCACTTCTTTATCGCCGGCGATCTCTTTAATATAATCTAAACTCCACTTGTCATACGCCGGCCAATCTCCTATGAGATTCTCTATAACCACCGGCTTTTGTGGCTTTAGGTAGTTTTTTACAAACTCCGCTTTGGTAATGCTTTTTACCCTATGTATTTCGGTAAGTTTCAAGTATGTTCTAAAATTTAATTAAGCTTTAGCCTTTGCTTTCGCTTCTTCATTACGCGGAATGGTATGCCCTGGTCGTGACCATTTTGGTTTTTCGCCTTTAGGCAAATGTTTAGAATCTGCTGCTTCAACAGTTTCCGGCTGTGCTTTTTTCACAAAAGGCGTTTGCGGATTTAATCCTAACAGCTTGAACATTTCCATATCCTCGTTCACATCAGGGTTAGGCGTGGTAAGTAATTTATCACCCGCAAAGATCGAATTTGCTCCGGCAAAGAAACACATAGCCTGCCCTTCTCTGCTCATCTGTGTACGTCCTGCACTTAGTCGCACTTGAGTCTGCGGCATTACAATACGGGTAGTGGCAACCATACGCACCATTTCCCAAATAGAAATAGGTTCTATATCTTCCATCGGAGTTCCTTCAACTGCTACAAGCGCATTAATAGGCACACTCTCTGGCTGTGGATCTAAAGTGGCTAGTGCCACCAGCATTCCTGCGCGGTCTTCTACTTTTTCTCCCATTCCTATGATTCCACCGCTACATACCGTGACGTTAGTTTTACGCACATTGCCTATCGTATCTAAACGATCCTGAAAGGCGCGTGTAGAAATCACATCTTTATAATAATCTTCTGACGTATCTAAGTTATGATTGTAAGCATACAAACCGGCTTCAGCCAGACGCTGCGCCTGATTTTCGGTGATCATACCTAGCGTACAACACACTTCCATATCCAGTTTATTTATGGTACGCACCATTTCTAAAACCTGATCAAACTCTTCACCATCCTTTACATTTCTCCAGGCAGCACCCATACAAACGCGTGAGCTACCGGCAGCTTTTGCACGTAAGGCTTGCGCTTTTACGTGACTTACTCGCATCAAGTCGTTGCCCTCAATATCAGTATGGTATCGGGCTGCTTGCGGGCAGTACCCACAATCTTCTGGGCAACCTCCTGTTTTTATAGAAAGTAATGTGGAAACCTGTACCGTATTTGGGTCGTGAAACTCACGATGTACCGTTGCGGCTTCGTAAAGCAATTCCATCAACGGTTTATTGTAAATCTCTAGAATTTCTTCGCGGGTCCAATTGTGTCTCATGTAATTCAATTTTTTACTTAAACCTAAATCTTCAAAATCAAACGCTCTGAAGTTTAAGTTCTGGAAGCGGTTTCAAAAATACTAAATATGTTGTTTATAAATAGCGCAAACTACGCCTTGCTTACTAAAATACTCACCGCGTTGCCACCAAAACCCACCGCATTAACCAAGATATTTTTAATTTGTTTAGGTGGCTTTTGCGCCGAAATAAAGGGAACTTCCTCATATTCGCCATGTTGAACCACGTGCATCGCTGTATCAAAACTGAGCAAGCCACTCGCCCCAAAGGTGTGCCCAATCTTCCACTTATTGGTTGTTAATAACGGAAGGCGTTCTCCAAATATTTTTTTGATGGCAAGATATTCGGTTTTATCGCCCGCAATCGTTCCCGGCGCGTGCATCACCACAGCATCTACTTGTTTAGCCATTTCCCCGAAGGCGGAAATCTCATCATCTTGACCAGTTCCAAAAGCATCCTCAATCGCCATACGCATCGATTTTTGAAAACATAGTGCTTCGGCAGAAATCGATACCGCGTGTTTGAGCTTTTCGGTCGCATAACCTACACCGGTGATATACGCCAGTGCATTTTCATTCTTTCCTTTTTCAAGACAAACTGCAGCAGCACCTTCACCCAAAACCATTGTATTTTCAGTTTTATCTAGATCTAAAGCTAAACACGGAAATTGTGCATCTGCCGAAGCTCGCGAGTAGGTTTTGATGGCTTTCATCTGTGCGATGGTAAACGGCGTCAATGCCGCCTCACTACCACCAACTAAAAACTTATCGCACATCCCGGCTTGCAACCAGGCAACCCCGTTTAGCATCGCATGCAAAGCCGTTGAACAAGTGATGGAGTGGGAAATATCCGGACCATTATTTTGTAAATCTTGCGCAACCCAAGAAGAAAGATTTCCCAAGGTTGTGGTTGGAGAAGCCAGTGGTTCGCTTTTACTATTTTGAAGGAAATGCTCAAAATACTGTTCAAAAAGCTGCGTCGCACCACGTGACGACCCAATGTTGATCCCAAAATCACTTTCCTTTTGCCAACCCGCTTGTTGCGTCGCCAATCTTGAGACGTACATCGCATACAACACCGAAGCATCCAAAGCCTGATAATTTCGGTTTTCAGCACGAATGGCTTCAATCTCAGCTTTAAGCACTGACGGAAGCTTGCCTACCCAAGCCTCAAGCTGGGCGTCGTAGGACAGGGCGTGTTTTCCAAGCTGGTTTTCAGTGGTATCTGCTGCTGAAATTGCAGCCATTCCGGTAATTGCGATCACGTGCTTCACATCTTCAATCTTTATCTGCACCGCAGATATTATTCTATTGCTGTTTCCAAAAGGAAGACAGAAATCCATTTAATCTGCTGCAAAAATAAGGCATCAAAAATGGAGAATGATCAAAAACGCTTAGTTTAGTAGCATCAATCAAAAAGAAGTTAAGATGAACGAACTCGTAACGGAAGAACGCAGCTGGTGGTCAAGAAATTGGAAATGGGTCGTGCCTGTAGGAGGCTGTTTCACCTTCATTGTTATAGGTGTTTTGGTTCTTGGTGGTGCCATTTTTGGCTTTGTGAAAAGTGTTCAAAACGACAGCGGCGGCGATGATGCTCTGGAAATCGCAAAAAGCAACCCGCAAGTTATAGAAGTACTCGGCGAACCCATAACGAAAGACGGAATGGGCAGCTACTCGGTGAACTACAAAAACGGACGCAAAACTAGTGAAGCGACCATTCCTATCGAAGGACCTAACGGCACCGCTACCTTGCGCGTAAAAACCTCAGGAAGTGATGATGCGTTGATCTACGAAGTGTTTGAAATTCAAGTCGACAACACAGGAGAACTTATCGATTTAAACCAAAACCAGTTGGATCAAGGAGCATATTAGAAACTATCTAAAACCTTTTTAATCGCAGCATAAACCCTTTTCATTTCCTGCTCTGAAGTCACAAAAGGTGCCAAAATATAAATAGTTGATCCCAGCGGTCGCAAATACACACCTTCAGCCATACAGCGCTCATAAATTTGATAACGCAGGTTTCCGTAGCGCTCCATCGGCACATCAAGCTCCAAAGCAAAAATGGTTCCTTGTTGTCTAGTGGAATGCACTTTGGGATGCTTTTCAATCTCTGAAGCAAACGCAGCGTGCCAGCTTTGAATCTGTTTTATATTCTGCTGAATTTCTTCAGACTGAAGCAAGTCGAGCGCAGCGATCGCAGTTGCACACGCGATAGGATTCGCCGAATAGGTATGCGCATGGAACAAGGCTTTGCCAATATCATCATCATAGAACGCATCAAAAATGGCCTGTGTACACGTAGTGACGCCCATAGGCACCAAACCGGCTGTCAGCGCTTTTGAAAGACAAATGACATCGGGTTTCACTTCAATAAAATCTGAAGCGAAAAAGCTTCCGGTTTTACCAAAACCGGTCATCACCTCATCGGCGATCAAAATAATACCAAGTTCTTTACACTTCTGTAAAATCGGCTCCAGATGCGCTGCCTGATACATTTTCATCCCTGCTGCACCTTGAACCAATGGTTCGTAGATAAATCCTGCCAGGGGAGTTTCTGCGTGAAACGTTTCAATAGCTTTTATGAGTTCTTCCTGATTAGCTGCTGTAGGCAACGGAATGCGCTTTACATCAATAAAAAACTCTTCAAACGGACCATTATACACCGATAATCCACTCACAGACATCGCTCCAAATGTATCCCCGTGAAAACCTTCTTCAAAAGCTAGAAGCGTCTTGCGGGTTTGGCCTTTGTTGTGATGATATTGCAAGGCCATTTTGATCCCGATTTCGGTAGATGTAGAACCATTATCGTTAAACATCAACTTCTGCTGATTATCAGGTAAGATCGCCATTAATTTTTCAGAAAGTTCAATCGCCGGCTCGTGGGTAAATCCGCTAAAAATGATTTGATCCAGCTGGTGCATTTGACGATGCACACGCTCCACAATAAAATCATTACAATGCCCATACATCGCCGTATACCAGGAAGAAACAGCATCTACATAGGTTTTACCTTCTTCATCATACAACAAAGCTCCCTTAGCTTTCACAATAGGTTTTGCTTCAGGATGCAGTTTATGCTGCGTTAAAGGATGCCAAATATGTTGTTTATCGCGTTCTGTTAGATTCAAAATTCTAGGATATATTTAATGAAGACGTCATGCTGAACTTGTTTCAGCATCCCATCATGTAATTTATTTTAACTAAAAATTTTCAATGTTTGAAGTTTTGGGTTTTTCTCCTTGATCAAGTTCAATTTCCAATCTTTCTTCCAGTTTTTCAATTGTTTCTCTCTAGAAATAGCCTGATTAATATCTGAAAACTCTTCGAAGTAAATTAAATCACAAACATTATACTTGGATGTAAAAGCGGAACCTTTTTTCTCCTTGTGATCCACAATCCGCTGCTGCAAATTTGAAGTAACACCTATATAAAAAGTGGTTCTGTAGGTATTAGTTAGAATATAAACATAGCTCTGTTTCATACTTAACAACATTTGCTTGTGAGACCCTAAAACAAGTTCAGGGTGACCAAAAAACAACAACCTAATGAAGCCTTTCTCTCAATAGCTCTGCATATTCTTTGACAACCATTTTATCAAAATAAGGCTCTTCATCTATTCGCCCTAAAATGGCTACACCGCTCATTTTTGCAATGACCGATTCGGTTGTGGGATGTTCTTCGCCGCTAAACAGGATTCCGTGAATGGTTTTAACGGCTTGCTTCAGTTTATCAATCGTAAGCAACGTGTGGTTGATGCTTCCCAAATAATGTCTCGAAACAACGATCACTTTATCTTCCGGCTGAATCAAATCGAGAATTGTTTCGGTTTCACTAATCGGTACAAGCAATCCGCCAGCTCCTTCAATAACCAAATTATTTTCGGTCTCCGGTCTTTTGATTTCTGAAGCTTTTATAGAAACGCCATCAATGTCTGCCGCCGCATGCGGACTCATAGGTGTATGCAACTTAAAGGCATTATCGTGAAAAACGGTTTTGTCATTGTCAACAAATTCTTTGACTTTATGCGTATCCGAATAGTCTAAATCTCCCGCCTGAATAGGCTTCCAATAATCGGCCTCCAAAGCTTCGGTTACAATTGCTGAGGCTACTGTTTTTCCAACTTCCGTAGAAATTCCTGTGATAAAGAAAGTTTGTTTTTCCATAGTGCTGCAAAGGTACAGCGGCGAACTTTATCTACAGAAAATCATTCTAAAGATTTTGCTAGAAGCGCAAGCAGGGTTTTTATCTCATTTTGAGAATTATAACTGTGTAAACAAATTCGCAAGCGCTCCTGACCTGTCGGAACCGTGGGCGAAAGAATGGCTTTTACATCAAATCCTGCTTCTAATAATTCAGTCGAAATTTGCTTCACGCGCGCATTACCCGGAAGAATCGCACAGTGTATCGCCGAATCACTCTTAATAAAAAACTCTTGAAGCTGTTGCTTTTTGAGCTCTTCACAGAAATATTGGATGTTTTTACGCAGCTTTATTAAAGCGGAATTTGACTTTTTTGCGTCAGACGCCGCGTGTTCGTAGGCGGCCAATATGGTCGCCACACTATGCGGCGGTAAAGCAGTGGTGTAAATCAAGCTTCGGGCAAAATTAACGAGATAGCTTTTTAAGATTTCAGAACCTAAGATCGCTGCGCCATGACAGCCCATCGCTTTACCAAAAGTAACCAAACGCGTAACTTGGCGTCCGAGACCCAGTTCATCTATAATCCCTGTTCCAAAAACTCCAATGGCGTGCGCCTCATCTATAAAAACCTGAGCTGAAAACTGCTCGCATAGCTCTACCAATTTTAAAAGGTCTGGACTGTCTCCATCCATTGAAAAAACCGACTCAGTGACCACGTAGATAGCATACGCGTCATGCTGAACTTGTTTCAGCATCTCATCCTGCTTAGCCAAAAGCCGATCCAGATCTTCTAAATCATTGTGCTTAAATTTATAGGCTTTCGCGTGACTCATTTGGATTCCGTCACGGATGCTGGCGTGAATAAATTCATCATACAAGATCACGTCACCGCGCTGTGGCACAGATCCAAAGAATCCCACATTGGCGTCATAACCTGAGTTAAAGATCAGCGCTGCTTCTACCTTGTGTGTTTTAGCAATAAAACGTTCAGTCAGCTCATACAATTTATGATTTCCCGACAATAAGCGTGACCCCGCTGCACCGTTCAACTCCAGATTATGCTCTTTTAAAATTTCGCCTGCACGAGAAAAAATAGTCGAATTTTTAGAAAACCCCAGATAATCATTAGATGAAAAATCAACCAGCTCAACATCGAGTGTTTTCAGTTGGCGCAAGGCATTTGTTTCGCGACGTTGATTGAGTTTCTCTTGTAATTTTTTGGGCAGCATTGGGCAAAGATACAGTTTGGGTAGAAACAAAAGTGAAGGAAAACTATCTCAGGGCAAGCCTCGAAATATTAACCCTTTGGCGGCGTCAATAAATTATTGTTTTTCAATAATTATTTTATATTTGTTATCGAAAAACAATAATAAATGAAATTGAATTCTATTTTTAAAGGGCTTATTGACCTGGCATTTTACCTGATGGTGCCCATTGTGGTATTCTTTCCAGGGACAATCCTGTATATTTTTATGTTCCCTCAGCAGAGCATTATCAAAGTAAACATACCCTATACCGAGCAAGTGTTTGGAAGCGGGGCATTACTTTTTACAATTTGCTTCTTTATACTTTTTCTCTTGTTTTTTGCCGGTTTCTTTCAACTGAGAAAATTCGCAGGTCAACTCCTTAAAAAGAAACTATTCTCATCAGAAGTCATTAAAAGCACAAAGAAAGTCGGTCAATTTTTTACAGCCTGCGGTTTGGGCTCGTTGGTTTTTGTGGTAGTCAATTCGATACTAACTGGAGATAGAGAAATCCATTTTTCATTAAGTATATTAAACTTCAGCTTTTTTGTATTCCTGCATCTTGTTGGCGCAGTATTTCTACTCCTCAGTAACGCATTTTCTAATGAATTTAAGCTTAAAACCCTCTAATAATGCCCATCATCATCAACTTAGATCAGGTATTGGTTGATAGAAATATGAAGAGTAAAGAGCTGGCAGAAATCATAGGCATTACCGAAGCCAACCTTTCCATCCTAAAATCAGGGAAAGCTAAGGCGGTGCGTTTTTCAACTTTGGAAGCAATTTGCAAAGCTTTAGATTGCCAACCGGGAGATATTTTGGAGTATTCCGAGGATTAGTTTTGCTGCGGTTTGAGTACTTTTAAAGCTCATTCTAAATTTCCTTTAAATGAAACTCTGGATTGCATTCCTTTTTCTAAGCCTTTCACTACAGGCGCAAACCAATTCTTACGAAATATCTTTTGACAATGCCGTGCACCACGAAGCTATCGTCAAAGCCACGTTCCCTGAGGTGAAGTCAAAAACACTGCGCGTACAGATGAGCAGATCTTCTCCTGGTCGCTATGCGATTCACGAGTTTGCTAAGAATGTGTACGGTTTTAAAGCGACAAACGGATCGGGTGAAACTCTAGAGATCAAACGTGATGACCCATACAGCTGGATCATCACCAATACAGACGGAATAATCAATATTGAATATATTCTCTTTGCCAATCGTGGTGGCGGGACGTACTCTCAAGTAGATCTCACGCACGCGCACCTTAATATGCCGGCAACGTTTATGTATGCCGAAACTTTACAGGAACGCCCTATCGAGATCACTTTTAATGCTCGAAAAGACTTGAATTGGAAAGTTGCCACTCAGCTGAAACACAAATCCGGCAACACATTTATGAGTCCGAATTTGTATTATTTTATGGACAGCCCTACGGAAATAAGCAATTTGCGAGAGCGCGAGTTTAAGGTAGATGGGCAAACCATCAAATTTGTATTACACGATCCTGATCCTGAGAGTGATTTTGATACCTACTGGGAAAAGGTAAAAGCGATTGTTTTGCAGGAAAAAGCAGTTTTTGGAGAGTTGCCAAACTATGATTTTGGCGAGTACACTTTTCTTGCGTGTTATGCGCCTAACGTTTCGGGAGATGGGATGGAACATCGCAACAGCACCATTCTCACAGATACCGAAACCCTTGCTAATGGTGGAATGACCGGCAATATCGGTACTGTATCTCACGAATTTTTCCACAGCTGGAATGTGGAGCGTATACGTCCCGCAGACCTCGAGCCCTTTCAATTTGATCAAGCCAATATGAGCGATTGCCTTTGGTTTGCTGAAGGGTTTACGAGCTATTACACCAACTTGATTCTGGAGCGTGCCGGAGTTATAAGCGCCGAAGATTATGTAAACGGATTGAATGGCACCTTTAATTATGTATGGAATTCGCCTGCTTTACAGTATTTCAATCCTATTGAAATGAGCAATCAAGCGCCTTTTGTAGATGCGGCTACTTCGGTTGATCCTGTGAATCGCGAGAATATGTTTATCTCGTATTATTCTTACGGAAGTGTTTTAGGCCTGGCTTTAGATCTAAGCTTACGCGAAAAGAATTTGAATCTGGACGAATTTATGCAATTGATGTGGAAACGCTTCGGAAAGACCGAAGTTGCCTATACCGTTAAAGATATTGAAGCTACACTTGCCGCTTATGCAGATGCAGCATTTGCACAGGATTTCTTCGGAAAATATATCTACAAAAGTGAAATACCTGACTACAAAAACCTTTTTGAGCAGGTTGGCTTACAATTGGATCGCGCTTCTGAGAAGCCTTACTTTGGAGCTTCCTTTAAAGCAACCGAGAACGGACTAGAAATCTCTAGAAATACGTTTAAAGACAGTCCGGCTTATCAAGCAGACTTAGATAAAGGCGATTTGATCATCAAAATAGATGGGATTGCCATGAATTCAAATGACGCATTTAAAGACTTTCTTAACAGCAAGAATATTGACGATGTGCTTCAGGTTACCTTTGAGCGTTTTGGTGAAGTATTTACAACCCAAGTTAGACTTACTGCTGATCCTACATATACAATAAGCATTGCTCCTGATGCTAAAAAATCGGTAATACAAACCCGAGAAAAATGGCTAGCAAAGAAATAATAGACCTAAGTCAAGAAATCTATGACGGGATGCCGGTGTACAAGAGTCTGTCACCGGTTTCTATGCGGGTTTACGCAACACACGAGCTATGGGATGGGGACGAAAATCCTACAACTCAAACACCCAGTGTTCATCAAATCACAATGAGTGAGCATACCGGTACTCACGTAGATGCGCTCAATCATATGGATCGAAAGAATGCCGGCGAGTCCATTGATACTATGCCGCTTTCGATGTTCTTTACCGAAGGAATCTGTCTTGATTTTTCGTATAAAGGTTTGCAAGAACTCATCACAACCGAAGACATTAAAGAAGCTTGCCTGAAAGCTGATGTAAGCATCAAAAAAGGAGACACTGTGCTTCTTTGCACAGACCATTACCGAAAACACTTTGATACCGAAAATTGGCCCAAAGGCCCCGGAATCACCGCCGAGGCAGCCCAATATTTAGGAAGTTTGAAAATTGCAGCTTTTGGTGTAGAAACCATGTCACCGGGAGTACCAAAAATATCGAATACTGAGGTTCACAAAATTTGTGGCGCCTTAGGCTTTACTCATTATGAAAATATGATCAACTTGCACAAGTTGGTAGGCCGTGGTAGGTTTCAGTTTATTGCGCTTCCTCTTAAAATAAGAGGCGGCACCGGATCTCCTGTAAGAGCGGTAGCCGTTTTTGAAACCTAGCTTTTAATCTAAATAATATCCCTTTTTAGGGTCTGAAGCATTCCACACTTTAAGAGTAAATAGTTTAGCAATATATTTTGCTTCGGCTAGTGCATCTTCTTCATTGTGAAATCGTTCAAATTTTAAGTGTCTCGAATTCGTAAACCAAATATTCACTTCGTAGATCCCTTTTGAATTCTTGAAGATCCCAACCATTTTCAGCGCTTCGTAATCAGACCAATTACCCCAATAAAACGGCCCTAAATAATATTCAACCTTGTATTTATGAGTTTTGGTATTGAAAATGATCCGCTTTCGCTTTGCTAAATAAAAACCTAAACCTATAGCAAGGATTAGAAAAACCAGCACTGATTTTAAATCTTTTCCCCAGTTGACAAAATCACGTTCCTTGCTTAAATCATAACCGATTTTAAAGGTGATAAAATAGATCAGGAAGAGCAAAAAGCAGGCAAACGTGAATAGCAATGCAGCTAAGATCCTAACGAACAAAGATCGGTTCATTTGATTCAAAATCAATGTATCTGCTGATTTCATCGTTGCTAAAATACTTTTACAATGGCAATAAAAAAAGCGCTTAACCAAAATAGATTAAGCGCTTTTTTATTTTCTCGTTTATGGCGTTAGTCTGCCAAAACAATTACTTTATTATCCTTCATTTCAACCGTCCCAGATTTGATCGCGAGTACAAACTCACCAGATTCTTTACCGGCAGTGAAATGCTTTTTAGCTTTATCTGAAAGCGTAGCTCCTTTAACTTTCACAACACCTTCTTCTAAAAGAGAAACGATAGCTGCGTGATTGTCTAACAACTGAAACGCTCCGTCAGTTCCCGGTAAAATAACCGAAGTAGCTTCTCCGCTATATAAGGTTGCTTCAGGGCTTACTATTTCTAAATGCATATTTTTCAGTTTACAGTAAACAGTTTACAGTTTGCAGTACCTAATACTGAGACTGATAACTGCACACTCATTTTTATGCTTCCGCAAGCATTTTCTCACCAGCTTCGATCGCTTCTTCAATAGTACCCTTAAGGTTGAAGGCTGCTTCTGGAAGATGATCTAATTCACCATCCATAATCATATTGAAACCTTTGATAGTTTCTTTGATATCAACCAATACTCCAGGAATACCGGTAAACTGCTCCGCTACGTGGAAAGGCTGTGATAAGAAACGCTGAACACGACGTGCACGGCTTACGGCCAGCTTATCTTCTTCAGAAAGTTCTTCCATACCAAGAATCGCGATGATATCTTGTAATTCTTTATAGCGCTGTAAAAGCTCTTTTACGTTTTGAGCACAGTTATAATGATCTGCACCAAGAATTTCTTTAGTTAAGATTCGAGAAGTAGAATCTAACGGGTCAACCGCAGGATAAATACCTAGCTCAGCGATCTTACGAGAAAGTACGGTTGTTGCATCAAGGTGGGCAAAGGTTGTAGCCGGTGCCGGGTCAGTAAGGTCATCCGCAGGAACGTAAACCGCCTGTACAGATGTAATAGAACCTTTTTTAGTTGAAGTAATACGCTCTTGCATCGCACCCATTTCGGTTGCTAGTGTAGGCTGGTAACCTACCGCAGATGGCATACGACCTAAAAGTGCCGATACCTCTGAACCTGCTTGCGTAAAACGGAAAATGTTATCAACGAAGAAAAGAACGTCTTTTCCTTGACCGTCTCCTGCTCCATCACGGAAATACTCAGCGATAGTAAGACCAGAAAGCGCCACACGAGCACGTGCTCCCGGTGGTTCGTTCATCTGACCGAATACGAAAGTTGCTTTAGACTCCTTCATTGCAGCCTTGTCAACTTTAGTAAGATCCCAACCGCCTTCTTCCATAGAGTGCATAAAGTCTTCACCGTATTTAATAATACCAGACTCAAGCATCTCACGAAGTAAATCGTTACCCTCACGCGTACGCTCACCTACTCCGGCAAATACAGAAAGACCACCGTGACCTTTTGCAATATTGTTAATCAACTCCTGAATCAATACGGTTTTACCAACACCTGCACCACCAAAAAGACCAATTTTACCCCCTTTTGCGTAAGGCTCAATCAAGTCGATAACTTTGATACCAGTGAATAAAACTTCGGTTGAAGTTGATAAATCTTCAAATTTTGGAGCTTCGCGGTGAATTGGAAGACCGTCTTTTCCTGCTTTAGGAAGATCACCAATACCGTCGATAGCATCACCAATTACATTAAATAAACGCCCGTAAACGTCGTCACCAATAGGCATTTGAATTGGCGCTCCAGTAGCAACTACCTCAGCACCTCTGCTCAAACCATCAGCAGAATCCATCGCGATCGTTCTTACCGTGTTCTCACCAACGTGCGATTGTACCTCAAGTACTAAAAGGCTTCCGTCTGCTTTTGTAATTTCTAGCGAATCATAAATTTTTGGAAGATCTGCATTGTTTGCAAATTCAACATCTACAACAGGGCCGATAATCTGGGCAACTTTACCTGTAACTTTTGACATTCTTAACTATTTAATGTTTAGCAAAATATGTAGCCGAAAAAAACAAAACAAACCTAAATATCCCTTATTTTTTTCGTCGTGCAAAGATAGTTTTTAATATTTAAAAACCTAAAAGACTTTTATTGAATTTCTTCAGCGTTAACAAAAGCATAAAACCACTTGATAAACCTCAGAATTACAGCCCTCTAAAAACACCTGCGTTTTATGCGAAAATCAGCTATTCTACAGTGACACTTTTAGCCAAATTACGAGGCTGATCAACGTTTTTACCAAGCATTACCGCGATATGATACGATAACAATTGAAGCGGAATCGTAGTTAATAACGGAGACATAGAATCCATCACTTCTGGAACCTCGATCACGTGATCTGCAAGCCCTTTTACCGTTACATCGCCTTTAGTAACAATTGCAATAATTTTCCCCTTACGACTTTTGATCTCTTGAATATTGCTCACCACTTTGTCATAATGACCGCGGCGCGTAGCAATAACAATTACCGGCATATGCTCGTCAATAAGCGCAATTGGGCCGTGCTTCATCTCAGCTGCAGGATAACCTTCTGCGTGGATGTATGATATCTCTTTAAGTTTTAAAGCGCCTTCTAAAGCAACGGGGAAATTGAATCCGCGACCTAGATACAAACAGTTAGAAGCATTTTTATATACCGAAGCAATCTCCTTGACGTGATCGTTGCTTTTTAACGCCTCCTCTACCTTTTCAGGGATCAGGCGCAACTCTTCAAGATGCATATGCAAGTCTGAAGTTGAAATACGTCCTTTAGCTTTCGCCACTTTCAATCCTAATAACGTAAGTACGGTAATTTGCGTGGTAAATGCTTTTGTTGAAGCAACACCAATTTCAGGACCGGCGTGAGTGTATGCGCCGGCGTGTGCCTCTCGAGAGATCGACGATCCAACTACGTTACATACACCAAAAACAAAGGCTCCTTTTTCTTTAGCCAGCTTCATCGCAGCCATAGTATCTGCGGTTTCACCACTTTGAGAAATAGCGATCACCACATCATCTTTGTCAATAACCGGATTGCGGTATCTAAATTCTGACGCATATTCTACCTCAACAGGTACACGCATCAATTCTTCGATGATATATTCAGCCACTAGCCCTGCGTGCCAAGAGGTTCCGCAAGCTAAAATCACTAAACGTTTTGCATTGATGAATTTATCAATATGATCATCTACACCAGCCATCTTGATAACTCCTTTATTCTCACGCATACGTCCTCTAAACGTATCACGTATCGCTTGAGGCTGCTCGTAGATCTCCTTAAGCATAAAATGAGGATACCCTCCTTTTTCTATCTGCTCAAGATTGAGTTTTAATTCTTGTATGTAAGGCTGACTTACCAGTGCGTCATCTTGAATATTGAAAACTTTCACCTCTTTACCTCTACGCACAATAGCCATCTCACCATCCTCTAAGTAAAGTGCGTTGTTTGTATATTCAATAAAAGGAGAAGCGTCTGAAGCGATAAAATACTCATCTTCACCAATACCTATCGCAAGCGGACTACCCAAACGAGCGACGACAATTTCGTTTGGTTTTTTCTTATCAAAAACCGCAATGGCGTATGCGCCCACGGTCTCGTTTAAAGCAATCTGAACCGCCTTACCTAATTTGACTTTTTGATTGCGCTGTACATCTTCAATCAGATTAACCAGCACTTCTGTATCTGTGTCAGATTTAAAGGTATATCCACGCTTGGTCAACTCTTGCTTTATGGCATCATAATTCTCGATGATCCCGTTATGAATAATGACTAAATCTCCAGAATTTGAAAAATGTGGGTGCGAGTTAACATCATTAGGAACCCCGTGTGTTGCCCAGCGCGTATGACCAATACCTAAAGTACCTTCGGCAGTAATGGTTGACTCAACCTTAGTTTTAAGGTCATCAACTTTACCTTTTGTCTTGCATAACTGAATCTCTTCACCATCAAACAAAGCAACCCCGGCGCTGTCATAACCGCGATACTCCAGTCGTTGCAAGCCTTTTATCACAACAGGATAGGCTTGTCTATGACCAATGTAACCTACAATTCCGCACATAAAATGATATTAATTTGAAGCTTCTGAATAGAAAACTTTTAGCTTCAGTCGTTTTGCTTCAGGAACATTTACACTGCTTCCGTAGAGAATAGTTCCACGATTAGCAATTACCGAAGCATAAGGCACTCTATTAGGGAGGTCGCTATCAGTTTTACCTTCTATCGTAGCTGTGGCTGTAGAAAGTACATTTTGTGTTACTACTAAGCCAAGTTTAGTTGTTGGAGTATCATTCTCAGGATCTAGTAATGCTTTATAAAATTCTGTGATTCTGATTTTATAGCTCACCCCTTGCCCGTTATCATCAGTTTCTAACGGACCTAAATGCGTAGTTCCAACCGCTGTTATGGTTCCTGACGAACTAATAGTGGCATCACCTGAAAAATCACGCAAAGGCAAGTTGGTCTCCAGGTCATAAATATAAACGCGTTGCGGCTCAGATACTGAAGCGCCAGCATACTGCTGAATCTTATCTTGATCTACAAAAAATTCTAAATTAGCTTCTCGAATAAGACGAGGTTGCGCACGCAGCGCATCAAGCTCATCGGGAATTCCGTTAGCGTCATCATCTACATCTTCAAACAGCTCAATAACAGCCATACTTCCCTGACCGCCTTTTAGATAAAGATTTTCTTCTCCGTTTTCTTTATCAATACCGGTCAGTTCTGTTTTGATCTCAGATTTAAAATCATTCTGATATCCAACCACACCATTTCCGGCAAGGCTTAAAGTTACACTTGATTGATTTCTTGAATCTTCTTCTCCCGAAGTGTAGTAAATCGCGATAGAAGTATTGGCTTTGTCGAATAGAAAATAAGAACCACTACCATTTACTGGCTCGGCTTTTAAATAAACCCCTCTAAAGTAATTTCTAAACGAATTAGCATTAAACAGTACGTCTTCACCTCCCCGGTCTAAAATATTTTCTTGCCAATACGTTTCACCGTAAGCAGTCTCATCAAGACGAATGCGTAATCTAGGCGAATTACTGGTCACCTCATCATCCTCTCCATCTGTGGTAGCCGGCACTGTGGTCACCACAGTTTCATTAGATGGAACAAAGATTTGCTGCATAAGCGTATCACCTTCTACCCCATTAAATTCGGTTAAATCATTAGAATAATATACCGCGCCGTTTTCAAAATCAGGTCCGTTATTAGAATTCAAGAAGTAATTAGATCTGAATGCCGTAACACGAATAGGATCTGAACCGTAAACCGAATCAAGTTCGTAAACGGTCTCATTCTCACTATTTACACTTCCGGTGCTAAAATAAGGCATGGTAAAAACCACCGAATCAACAACCGGATTGGTTCCAAAAGTAGAATTATAAGTACTCAAACTCACTTGACTAAGTGTCGAAGCCGTAGTAGAACCATATATTGAATCTTGATAATAACCTAAAACGCCGGCACTAAGTCCATTTGTTTGCACGCCTAAAGAATCAAAAAAACGCTCGCTATATGCAGTTACCGGATAACTCTCGTTACCCGAAGTGAAGTTGCTGTCATCAACTAAACCGCTTCCCACCTCCAGAAAATCGTCTTCACAAGAAAAGAAGACAAATAGAAGCATTAGTAAACCTAATGTTCTTGTCAACACCGTATTCAATTTCATTCGTTTTTTTGTTTTTTTAATCTAGCACCTTGGTGGTATAGAACTCTTCGTACGCCTGCGCAAATTCTTCTCTCTTTTTATAAGGAAGCACAGGGATTTTAGTAACATTCAAATACTTGGAAAGATCTTCACTAAGTTCGGCAGAACCTACAATGGCAGCGTCAGAGTTTTTAATCGCTACTTTCATTAAGTTCTCATAAGAAGGCTTTTCAAGCTCAGAGATTGAATCTTTGTCTATTCCGTCAAAAGCTATTTTATCAATTAATTGCTCATTTAACGTGTCGTCAAACCCGGTATTATAAACAGAAGTCACAATTTTGCTTTGCTTAAAAAGCGGTTCGCTTGCATAAAACTGCTTTAAATATAAAGGCAGTAGTGATGCTAACCAACCATGAACGTGAATGATGTCTGGAGCCCAATTAAGCTTTTTAACCGTCTCTACTACACCCTTTGCAAAAAATATTGCGCGCTCATCGTTGTCTGCAAATAAGTTTCCGTCCTCGTCAGTAAACGTAGCTTTTCTTTTAAAATACTCTTCATTATCTATAAAGTAAACCTGAATACGCTCTTTAGGTATAGAGGCAACTTTAATGATAAGCGGCATGTCAAAATCATTTATGACCAAATTCATTCCGGAAAGCCGTATCACTTCGTGAAGCTGGTGCCGTCTCTCATTAATATTGCCATAACGTGGCATAAAAATGCGAATTTGACCTCCTTTACTATTTACCATTTGAGGAACCTCAAACGACATTGATGCGATCTCTGTCTCTGGCAAATACGGTATAACTTCAGATGATACGTACAATATCCTCTTATTTTTCATAAATGTGCTTCTAAGTTTCTGTTAAGGCTAAAAAACACGCAAAATTACGAAATTTTATGCAGATTGCCAGTAATATAGTAATTTTGCCGCCTGTTAATTTAATCGGGATGCACGTATATACCAATAGACCAGAAATTTCTAGTGCTGTTGCAAAACACAAAGAAAAGGGCCTTAAAATAGGTTTTGTACCTACTATGGGCGCTTTGCATAGAGGTCATGGAAGTCTATTTAATTTTGCTTTAGAAAACTGCGATGTAGTCGTTGTGAGTATCTTTGTAAATCCTACACAGTTCAACAATCCCGCAGATCTTGAGACCTATCCCAGAGATTTGCAGGCAGATCTTGAATTTTTAGAGCACATCAACCCCAACCTGCTTGTTTTTGCCCCGAGCACGACAACGATTTATGGAAGCGAAATTAAAGCCTTAGATTTTAATTTTGACGGATTAGATCAAGTGATGGAAGGCGCGTTTAGACCCGGTCACTTTGAAGGCGTTGCCACCGTATTAAAATATCTATTTGAGATTGTGAATCCGGATATGGCTTTCTTTGGCGAAAAAGATTATCAACAGCTTCAAATCGTAAATAAATTAGTTGAGATTGAAAACCTTCCGGTACAGATCGTAGGTTGCCCTATCAGCCGCCACGATGATGGCCTTGCTGAAAGCTCTAGAAATAAAAGACTCACTGAAAAACAGCGTGAAGCCTCGCCTTTTATTTACAAAACCTTAATGCAAGCAAAAGAACATTTTAACGACCAAAGCGTCGAAGATGTCGTACATTTTGTTGAGCAAGAATTTAAAGGAAAAGAGCATCTTGAACTTGAGTATTTTGAAATCGCAAATGCAATTACACTGAAGCACGCCACGACCAAAAAAGCCGAAGACAAATACAGAGCATTCATCGCTGTTTTTGCCGGTGATGTACGACTCATAGATAATATCGCCCTAAATTAAAAACCTTATTTTTACACCATGTTAGTTAACGTTGTAAAATCAAAAATACACCGCGTAAAAGTTACCGGCGCCGAACTTCATTATATAGGTAGTATTACCATTGACGAAGATCTTATGGATGCAGCCGGTGTTATTGAAGGAGAACGTGTACAAATCGTAAATGTTACCAACGGTGAACGCCTGGAGACTTATGCGATTCCCGGGCCACGCAAAAGCGGGGAAGTCACCTTAAATGGCGCTGCTGCTCGTAAAGTCGCAAAAGGCGATATCCTTATTCTTATCACCTATGCTTTTATGGAGCTGGAAGAAGCTAAAGCGTTTAAACCTTCTCTAGTTTTCCCTAACGAAGAAACTAATTTGCTCAATTAACTTGAGCAAAAAATCCCTCATAAAATTATTGAAAGTTGCCATCCCGTTGGGGATCGGGATACTTTTGATCTATTATTCGTTAAGTTCGGCCACACCACAAGAGCGCGCCATCCTTTGGAACAACATTAAGGACGCACCTCCAGTTTACATCGCTGTTTCACTCATGTTTGGCATTTTGAGCCATCTATCCCGAGCTTATCGCTGGCAGTATCTTTTGCAACCTATGGGCTACCACCCCAAGTTAAGCAACCGCTTTATGGCAGTAATGGCTGCTTATCTGGCTAATTTAGGCATTCCTCGAAGTGGGGAATTATTGCGCGGGGCGCTGCTTACCACTTATGAAGATGTCCCTTTTGAAAAAGCTTTTGGCACTATAATTTCAGAACGTATTGCCGATTTTTTGATGCTCCTTTTAGTCGTAGGTATTGCTATTGTTTTGCAAACCGACACCTTATTAGGCTACCTACACGAACAAAATATCAATCCACTATATACCGTATTGTTTTTAGCTGCCGGCGTACTACTCATCGCTCTGGGCTTTAAAATTATACAACGAGCCAAAACAGGAATTTTAGCCAAGCTCAAAGACTTTATGGCCGGCCTCGTAGAAGGCATGAAAAGCATCTTAAAAATGCGGAACAAATGGGCGTTTATAGGACACACCTTCTTTATTTGGATCATGTATATCTTGATGTTTTGGGTGATCAAATTCACGATTCCTGAAATATCTTATGCCTCTACAGGTGTTATCCTTGCTGCGTTTGTGATTGGTTCGTTTGCCATTTCAGTAACTAACGGCGGGATCGGAGTATATCCTATAAGTATTGGCGCCTTATTTATTTTCTTCGGCTTTAGCAAGGAAGGTGGTGAAGCTTTTGGGTGGATCGTTTGGGGGTCTCAAACCTTACTTGTGTTGGTTTTGGGAGCTCTTTCTTTTTTATTGCTTCCTATTCTCAACAGGAAAAAATAAGCAGCTTTGGTTTGATTAATAGGCCGTAGTTAACTTGAGAATAATGTTTAACTTCACCTTGCCTTAATCTACTTTTCCATGAAAAAAATATTACTTCTGATATTGCTTGTATACAGCAGTATCAATGCTCAGGTGCTTTATGAATCTGTACCTTCTTCAAAATTCAACGAACCCCGAAATGTAAAAATTCAGCTTCCTCGTAATTACGAAGCAAACGAAGATAAATATTACCCGGTCATTCTAGTTCTTGACGGTGACTATCTTTTTGAACCGGTAGCCGGAAGCGCCGATTATTACAGCTATTGGGAAGACATGCCACAGGCGATCATCGTTGGCGTGATGCAGCCTGACCGCATGGAAGACACCTTTTATGACGATGCTAATTTT
Source organism: Leeuwenhoekiella sp. ZYFB001 (assembly GCF_011784865.1). NCBI lineage: Bacteria > Pseudomonadati > Bacteroidota > Flavobacteriia > Flavobacteriales > Flavobacteriaceae > Leeuwenhoekiella > Leeuwenhoekiella sp. ZYFB001. Next base: position 3,672,542 of record NZ_CP050460.1, on the reverse strand, counting down.
TTACCTACTGGTCAAGGAGCTGACTTTTTTGAGTTTTTAGGAATGGAACTTTTACCGTGGCTCAACAAACAATACCGTTTAGCACCGTTTAATGTAGTTGTAGGTCACGACGCCACCGCTGGTTTTGCTAATTATTATCTGATGAAAAATCCGCCGTTATTCAATGCTTATATTTCGTTGAGTCCCGACTTAGCTCCGCAGATGAATGAGCGTCTTACAACCATTTTGAAGCAAACCGAACAACAAATTTTTTATTATCAAGCAACAGGAACTGAAGACATTCCTTCCTTAAGAGAAGAAACATTAGCGCTTCACCAAGCCCTAAGCGGAATAGAAAATGAAAAGTTTCATTATTATTTTGACGATTTTCAAGATGCCACCCATTATTCTTTGGTAGGGCGTGCTATTCCTAAAGCTTTAGAAAAAGTGTTTGCGGTTTACCGCCCCATCAGCAAAAAAGAATTCACCGAAAAAATACTTAAAGCAGATTCGCCCTTTGACTACTTGATCGAAAAATACACGGTAATGCAAAATCTTTTTGGCTTAGATGATAAAATCAGGATCAACGATTTTATTGCGATTGCAGCGGCCCTCGAGAAAAAATCTGATTGGGATGGTTTTGAAAACCTTGGTAAATTAGCAAGTAAAGAATACCCGGAAACGATTTTAGGCCCCTACTATTTGGGACGTTCTTATGAGGGTAATGGCGAGCCTAAAAAAGCTATGCGCACCTATGAAGGCGCTCTCGTCTTAAAAGAAATAGGCGATATAAATAAAGATATTCTTGTTGCACGATCGCAACAGATTAAAGATGATTTTGGATATTAATGGCAAAAGTAAAAACAACCTTTTTCTGTCAAAACTGCGGCGCCCAATTTGCTAAATGGCAAGGGCAATGCACTTCGTGTAAAGAATGGAACACTATTGCAGAAGAAGTTGTACAAAAAGTTGAAAAAACCGGCTGGAAAACAGAACCGCAGTCTACCAAACGTGTAGCTAAACCACAACGCATCAAAGAGATTGACACCACTAAAGATGCCCGGTTAAATACTGAAAACAACGAACTCAACCGCGTTTTAGGAGGCGGGCTCGTTCCCGGCTCTCTCACACTATTGGGCGGTGAACCCGGTATAGGTAAAAGTACACTGATGCTGCAAATAGCACTAACCTTACCGTACACCACGCTTTATGTTTCTGGGGAAGAAAGTGCACAACAAATCAAAATGCGTGCAGAACGAATTAACCCTGCTGCTGAAAATTGTTTGATTCTTACCGAAACCAAGACGCAAAACATTTTTAAGCAAGTTGAAGCGGTGAATCCAGACATTGTGATTATCGACTCGATACAAACGCTGCATAGCGACTATATTGAGAGTGGAGCTGGGAGCATCTCTCAAATAAGAGAAACCACCACAGAACTCATTAAATTCGCTAAAGAGACCGCCACTCCGGTGATTCTCATCGGTCACATCACAAAAGACGGAAACATTGCCGGCCCAAAAATTCTGGAACATATGGTAGATACTGTGCTTCAGTTTGAAGGTGATCGCAATCACATTTATCGCATTTTGCGCGCACATAAAAACCGTTTTGGATCTACCAGCGAACTTGGGATTTATGAAATGCAAGGCAGTGGTTTGCGTGAAGTTTCTAATCCTTCAGAAATACTGATCTCTAAAAATGATGAGGATTTAAGCGGAACAGCGATCGCTGCAACTTTAGAAGGAATGCGGCCGCTTATGATAGAGATACAAGCACTTGTAAGCACCGCGGTATATGGCACCCCACAGCGTAGCGCAACGGGGTATAATGCTAAACGCTTAAATATGATCCTCGCCGTTTTAGAAAAACGCGCAGGCTTTAGACTGGGCGCCAAAGATGTGTTTTTAAATATCACCGGTGGAATTTCAGTAGACGATACTGCGATAGATCTTGCTGTTGTTGCTGCTATATTATCGAGTAACGAAGACATTTCGGTTGCTAAAGATATTTGCTTTGCTGCTGAAGTAGGCCTTGCCGGAGAAATACGCCCGGTTACCCGTGTAGAACAACGCATACTTGAAGCTGAAAAGTTAGGCTTCGGTACAATTATGATTTCTAAATACTGTAAAGTTCCGAAGAACAACTACGGAATCACCATCGTACGCGTTGCTAAAATGAACGATGTGGTAGAATGGTTATTTGGCTAAAAAGAAATCCTTATGCATAAAAAAAAGCGCCTTGATCAAGGCGCTTTTCTTTTTATCTGCACTGTGGTTCCATTATCCTTTTGTGGTCGCACTTAAGTATTCACGGTTCATACGCGCGATGTTCTCTAAAGAAATTCCTTTAGGACATTCAATCTCGCAAGCTCCGGTATTGGTACAGTTACCAAAACCTTCCAGATCCATCTGGCGCACCATATTCTCAACACGCTCTACAGCTTCAACCTGACCTTGAGGTAACAAAGCATATTGCGAAACTTTAGCTGAGGTAAATAACATCGCACTTGCATTTTTACAAGCAGCAACGCAAGCTCCACAACCAATACAAGTAGCTGCTGCAAAGGAATCATCTGCATCGTGTTTATTCACAGGAATGCTGTTCGCATCAATGGTATTCCCCGAAGTATTTACTGAGATATACCCTCCTGCGTGCTGAATACGATCAAAAGAAGAACGGTCAACGATCAAATCTTTTATAACCGGAAATGCAGTTGCTCTAAATGGCTCAATAACGATGGTATCGCCATCTTTAAATTTACGCATGTGTAATTGACAGGTAGTCACTAGACGATCTGGACCATGTGGTTCCCCGTTGATCTGTAAAGAACACGCCCCACAAATTCCTTCACGACAATCGTGATCAAATTCTACCGGATCATCTCCTTTAGCAATAAGCTCCTCATTTAAAACGTCTAGCATTTCAAGAAAAGACATATCATCTTCAATCCCGTCAATAGGATAAGTGACCATCTTTCCTTTTGCGTTAGCGTTTTCTTGGCGCCATATTTTAAGTGTAAGTTTCATATTTCTTTAGATTTTAGTATTGAGTATTGAGTCGCTAAGCATTAACACTTCGTAGCTCAACACCGGCATCTATTTATAACTTCTAGTTTTTAATTCAATATTCTTGAATTCTAAATCTTCTTTGTGCAGCTGGGCTTCTTTAGGCTCGCCTTTGTATTCCCAAGCAGCTACATATTTAAAGTTCTCGTCGTCTCTGAGCGCTTCACCTTCTTCAGTCTGGTACTCTTCTCTAAAGTGACCTCCACAAGATTCATTTCTATGTAAAGCATCTTTTGCAAAAAGTTCACCTAACTCAAGGAAATCAGCTACACGACCAGCTTTTTCCAATTCGGCATTTTTGCTTTCTGCAGCTCCAGGAACTTTTACATTTGCCCAGAAATCCTTACGCAGCTCAGCAATTTCTTCAATCGCTTCTTTTAAGCCTTGTTCGTTACGCGCCATTCCACATTTGTTCCACATGATTTTACCCAATTTCTTGTGGTAATAATCAACAGAATGTTGCCCTGAAGCATTCATTAGACGTGCGATTCTATCTTTCACATCTTTTTCTGCTGCATCAAATTCTGGAGTTTCAGTAGAGATTTTTCCGGTTCTAATATCTTTTGAAAGATAATCTCCTATCGTATATGGAAGCACAAAATAACCATCAGCGAGACCTTGCATCAATGCCGAAGCTCCTAAACGGTTAGCACCGTGATCTGAGAAGTTTGCTTCTCCTACAGCATAACAGCCAGGAATCGTAGTTTGTAAGTTATAATCAACCCAAAGACCACCCATAGTGTAATGTACCGCAGGGTAAATCATCATAGGAGTCTCGTATGGATTTTGATCTACGATCTTCTCATACATTTGAAAAAGGTTACCGTATTTAGCCTCAACAACCTCTTTTCCAAGCTTTATAATCTCTTCCTTAGACGGATTTTTATGTCCTGAAGTATACGCTTTTTCCTTTCCGTAGCGCTCAATAGCACTAGAGAAATCAAGATACACAGCTTCTCCTGTTTTATTCACTCCAAATCCGGCATCGCAACGCTCTTTTGCTGCTCGTGAAGCCACATCTCGAGGAACCAAGTTACCAAAGGCAGGATATCTACGCTCTAAATAATAATCTCTATCTTCCTCTTTAAGCTGTGTTGGTTTTAGTTTTCCGGCACGAATAGCTTCTGCATCTTCTTTCTTCTTCGGAACCCAGATACGACCATCATTACGCAAAGATTCTGACATCAACGTCAACTTTGACTGGTGATCTCCCGTTACCGGAATACACGTAGGGTGAATTTGCGTGTAACAAGGGTTTGCAAAATATGCTCCGCGACGGTGTGCTCTCCAAGCCGCCATCACATTACAACCCATTGCATTGGTTGATAAGAAAAATACGTTTCCGTATCCACCACTTGCCAATACTACTGCGTGCGCCGAGTGACGCTCGATCTCACCGGTAACCATATTACGAGCGATGATTCCTCGTGCTTTGCCATCAACAAGAACCACATCCATCATTTCGTGACGGGTGTACGATTTGATCTTTCCACGGTTAATTTGACGGTTCATTGCAGAATAGGCTCCTAAAAGCAATTGCTGCCCTGTTTGTCCTTTAGCGTAGAAGGTTCTGGATACCAAAACCCCACCAAAAGAACGGTTATCTAAAAGACCACCATATTCACGCGCGAAAGGAACACCTTGCGCCACACACTGGTCTATAATATTTGCTGATACTTCCGCAAGACGATATACGTTAGCCTCACGTGAGCGGTAATCACCACCTTTTACGGTATCGTAAAATAAACGATAGTTAGAATCACCATCTCCCTGATAGTTTTTTGCCGCGTTGATCCCTCCTTGTGCTGCAATAGAGTGCGCACGACGTGGAGAATCCTGATAGCAAAAAGTCTTTACATTATATCCTAACTCTGCCAGTGTTGCCGCAGCACTACCTCCTGCAAGACCGGTACCCACAACGATAACATCAATGTTACGTTTGTTAGCTGGGTTTACCAGGTTGATATCGTTTTTATGTTGTGTCCACTTATCTTTAAGAGGACCTTCTGGAATATTTGATTTGAATGCTGACATCGTCTAGTGATTAAAATGATGAAACAACGCGATGAAAATAAATCCGGCAGGAATCACGATTGCATAAACTTTTGCAAACTTTTTAAGCCCTCTCGCATACTTGTTATTGAAGCCTACAGACTGAAATGAAGAAGCGAAGCCGTGATACAAGTGTAATGCTAGAAAAACAAAAGAAAGCACGTATAAACCAGTTCTTACCGGGCTGTGAAATTTCTCTACCAATTCCCCGTAATAACGCGTCGCGTCGCTCGGGTTTGCTTCGATATACTTGTAGGCGATTTCCGGAAACCAGAAATCGTAAAAGTGAAGTCCTAAAAAGGCTAAAACAACAATACCGGTATAAATCATATTGCGACTTACCCAGCTCGAATTTGTGTTTCCTTTATAGCTTACATAACTCACCTTTCTTGCCGAACGGTTACGCGCTTCTAGAATGAAACCCATCACAAAGTGAAAGATAACCCCAAAAATAAGTACCGGCTGAAGAATCGCCTGCACTAAGAAATTAGTCCCCATAAAATGAGAAAACTCATTAAAGGTTTCAGGGCTAAAGGTCGAAGTAAGGTTAATTGTAAAATGCTGACCTAAAAACAATACAAGGAACAAACCTGAAAGTGCCATAGCTACCTTTCGGGCGATAGAAGAGGAAATGATTCCCATTTATTTACGTTTTTAATTTAGTGGCACAAATTTACGGCTCAGCGGTTTGTTTCACAAACATTGTGGCTGCTTTTGGAATCGTTATAAATAAGAAGAAAAATGTTCAACAAAGCTTTCGAAAACCTTTGAAATCAAGGGTTTTTGTTGAACAAAAAATTTAAAGAATGTTTAAAATCTATCTTCCTCGACCAATCTGAATAAGATATACACGCTGAAAAAAGCAATCGATTTCCTACTAAGCTTTTGGTTAAACGCTTCGGTCAATCATCCATATCATTCAACTGAATTTCTAATGCTTGAGTGCTGAGTTGCACTTCTGTAAAAGAAAGCGCCAGTGAAATCATTAGCGCCACCAAACTCACTCCAAAAATAACATTCGCCCAAACTGATTTTTCGATATAGATAAAGAACATCGTGATCACTGCCAGCAAAAAACTTACGATCGCCATAGCCTGCATCGCTTTGATAATTCCTAATCTACGTCTCAATTGATAGATCTGTGCTTTTATAGGACTTGAGGATTCTTCCTGATAGCGTTTATACAACTCCCTGATGAGCGCTGCGATTGCCAGATATCGTGCGTTATAAGCCAGCATTGTTAGCGATATCGCCGGAAATAACAATGCCGGTATACTTAAACTTAATTCCATTTGTATTGACTTTAATCTTCTTCAGGAGCGTTAGCTGCCGCCTCAGCACGGTCACGACGTCTGCTTCCTTCATCGATTTTAAGTGGTGTCGTTTGCGATTTCCCATTAAGACTCACCTGAACTTTGTAGGCGCCCGGCGCAATGTAGTACACCTCGTTTTGAGCTTTTGAAATTTTAAGATCTTTAGTTTCTCTTTCCAGTTGTTTCTTTCCTGCTTCAGAAATGCTTAAATCATAAGGAATATAATTAAAGCCTTTCTCTACCTCTACCTGCCAAGATTTAATTGATTTTTCTTCGGAACTCAAAATCTCAAGTGTTGCTTTTCCGCTTTGCGGGGCATATACAGCGATTTTAATTTCGGGAGTATTCGCTGCTCTCCACGCGCTCCAAGAACGTCCCCAATTGGTAGAATAATCAACCGCATCTAATTCAAAAAGCTGTAAAGCCGAAGCATTTTTTGTATCAAATTTCTGGATTTCATCAAGGTTGGTTATATAGATAGATCTTCCGTGAGTCCCTATCACAAGATCATTTGCTTCGGTTTGCACCACCATATCGTGAACCGCTACGTTAGGCATGCTTCCATCTAAAAGCTGCCAACTTGCCCCTTGATCAAAACTGATGTAACTCGCATCATCTGTACCTAAATACAAGATGTTTTCTTTTACCGGATCTTCTATGATCACATTCACCGGAGACAAGGGAAGATCACTACTTATATCCTTCCAGTTTTTCCCGTAATCATCACTCACATAAACATAAGGCTTGAAGTCATCATAACGATAGCCATTGAGCGTTGCGTAAACCCGACTCTTTTTGTGAGACGAAGCAATTACTTTACTCACCCACAAATTCTGAGGTAATCCTGCGGAGATGATATCCCAGCTGCCGCCCGCGTCTTGAGTAACCTGAATAACCCCATCATCGCTACCCGTATACAGTAAACCAAACTGAAAAGGCGATTCTGAGATATTGGTCAATGTCCCATAAGGCACATTTCCTTTTTTACCGCCTGCGGTTAAGTCTGGCGAAATTGGCGTCCAATCATCACCTTGATTCATAGATCGCATCAGTTTATTTCCTCCCATATATAAGATATCTTGATTGTGTGGTGAGAGTAAAATGGGCGTTTCCCAGTTGAAACGATAAGGCGCTTCCCCTAAATCGTGACTTGGTTTTATAAAGCTGCGCTCGCCGGTTTCTAAATTCATACGGTTATAATACCCAAACTGCGACCCGGCATAAACAATATTGCTGTTGCGGCGATCTATCTGCACTTGCATCCCGTCGCCGCCACCAATAGATTTGTATGGATATTGCCCTTCGGCCTCATAGTCTTTAGAATAAGAATACGTATGTGGACCTTTCCAAGTACCGTTATCCTGCAAACCTCCATAGACATTATAGGGTTTTTCATAATCTACGTTGATCGCATAGAATTGTCCCAAAGGTATTGAGTTAAGCTTGTTCCAGCTTTTCCCGGCATCGTAAGACATGTTGAGTCCGCCATCATTACCATTAATCAAATGATTCGGCATTTTAGGATCTACCCAGATCACGTGATGATCAACGTGTACGTTAGGCTCATCGATATAAGTAAACGTTTTTCCTCCGTCTGTAGATTTGATTAACGGAACACCTACGAGATAAATTTCGTCTTGATTTTGAGGATTTACATCCATCTCTGCAAAAACATATCCATACGAAAAGAAGAAATCGTCAATGTATCCTTCGTGGGTACGCTTCCAGGTTTTTCCTCCATCTTTGGTCAAGTAAATTTCAGCCCCGATCACTTCGCCTTCCGCATCCGCGGCATTTTTATCGTACGTGTATAAAAATAGATCAGAAGGCTTCAGTTCGTCGTCCTCTACCATCGCTTTTACTTTGGCCACCTCATATTGTCTTGGAAAACGATAGGAGCGTAGGTAATCAGCAAGACTTTCATTCTCTAAAGCCAAAAATTCGCCTTTAGACATTCCTTTAAACGTCTCTGGTGTAAGTGCTTTATCATCGCGCTCTACTCCTCGCTCTTTAGCTTCTTCTCGAATATCTTGATTGTCGTGAATGGCATAAACTGTGTTTTCATCAACCACAGCAACCCCGATACGACCAACGCCTTTGCCTTGCGGAAAACCATTACCCGTGGTCACCAACTCCCAAGTATCACCGGCATCTATAGATTTGTAAATTCCTGAATTTTCTCCTGAACCTCTAAAATCCCAAGCGGCACGCTCGCGCTCCCAAGCCGTAGCATACAGCACCGAAGGATTCTCCGGAGCTTCAGCCAGACTTATAATTCCTGTTTTATCATTGATAAAAAGCGTTTTCTCCCACGTATCACCACCATCTGTAGTTTTGAAAACCCCGCGCTCTGTATTATCAGAATATAAATGCCCTAAAGCACCCACCAGAGCCACATCAGGATTGGTCGCATCAAGAACGATATCGCTAATGTGGTGCGAATCTAAAAGACCTTTTTGCTCCCAGGTTTTACCACCGTCAACACTTTTTAAAATACCGATGCCGGCATAAGAAGAGCGCGAAGAAATAGTTTCTCCTGTTCCTACCCAAATGATATTTGCCGACCAGTTTACCGCAATATCCCCAACATTTTGAGTAGGTGCGGTGTCAAAAACCGAGTCAAAGGTGTTTCCATTATTAGAAGTGTGCCACACTCCGCCTGTAGCATACGCCACATAAAATTCTGTGCTGTTTTCAGGATTGACTTCGATGTCTACCACACGGCCGCTCATAATCGTGGGTCCAACATTTGTAAAGGGAATATTTTTTACAATAGAATTTTTAAGCATTTGATCTTTAGCTTCAAGCGATGTTTTAACCTGCTGGGCAGCGGTAGCCATCTGCTGCGCTTGTGTGGAAAAACAAATACCTAAAAGAAAGAGGGAGAAGAATAATCGTGTTTGCATAGAGAAAAGTTTTATGCTTCTAAAAATAGCCATTTAGTTAAAGAATTGCTAAGTAAATTAAATGGAAAACATCCCTCCCTAACCCTCCCTTCAAAAGGGAGGGAATTCTTTTAACTTTAGTATTACTGTAGTTGCTCTAGCTTTTCTCTAATTTTGAGAAGTACGTGCTCAACATCGCTTTGAACTTCATCATTTGTAAAACGCATTATAGTAACACCATAGGACTCAATTTTTTCTGCTCTTTGCGCATCTTCAAAAAATTGAGTTTCGTGTATGCTTCCATCAACTTCAATAGCTAAGCCTATTTCGTGACAATAAAAATCTATTATAAAGTCAAGAAGCGGAACCTGCCTATGAAACTCTATGCCTAAAGATTTTCTTCGTAGTACACTCCATAGAAGCTTCTCAGCATCTGTTTGATTTTTCCTTAGAAGTCGCGCTAATGGTTTCAGATCTTTTCAATATGGAATAATCTTATTCGGCATATATAAAAATACCAAAACCTTTAAAACAGACTAGCTTGTATAAAACCTATGTTTTGCCTCCCCTTAGAAGGGGAGGTCTGGAGGGGATGTTTCCTCAGTTTATTTCAGCATCGGTTTAATTTCCGTTACCTTTGGCAAAATTCAATTTAGATATGAAATACGACCTTATAGATCGCCAACTGTTTATTAAAAATCGTAAGAATTTTATGGAGGCTATGAAGCCCAACAGTCTTGCCGTTTTTAACAGTAACGACATTTATCCCATAGGTGCAGACAGCACGATGCCTTTTCAGCAGAATAGAGATTTATTCTACCTAAGTGGCGTAGATCAAGAAGAAAGTATATTGGTTCTTTTTCCAGACTGCCCGAAACAAAAGCATCGCGAAATACTATTTTTAAAAGAAACTAACGATCATATTGCGGTGTGGGAAGGCGAAAAGCTCACCAAAGAAAAAGCGCTAGAAGTAAGCGGCGTTGAGACGGTATACTGGCTTCAGGAATGGGACAAAGTTTTTTACGAACTCATGACTCAGGCTGAAACTATTTACATCAACACCAACGAGCACTATCGCGCTAATGTGGAAACGGAAACACGCGAAGCACGTTTCAACAAGAAAATCAAGGAGCAATATCCTGCGCATAGTGTTGCTAAGAGCAATCCTATTTTACAGCGTTTACGCTCCGTAAAAGATGCCATTGAACTTGATGTGATGCAGCAAGCCTGTAACATTACAGAAAAAGGCTTTAAACGCGTTTTGCAGTTCACTAAGCCGGGCGTAATGGAGTATGAGATCGAAGCTGAATTTATGCACGAATTCCTGCGCAACCGCTCCAGAGGCTTTGCATACACGCCAATTGTAGCTTCGGGAAATAATGCAAATGTGTTGCATTATGTAGTGAATAACGCCGAATGTAAAGCCGGAGACCTAATCCTACTCGATATCGGTGCAGAATATGCAAATTATAGCAGTGATATGACGCGCACCATTCCGGTTTCAGGAAAGTTTACAGAACGCCAGAAAGAAGTCTACAACGCTGTTTTACGCGTAAAAAAGGAAGCAACTAAAATGCTCACTCCCGGAACACTTTGGGGACCTTATCACGAAGAAGTAGGAAAATTGATGACCTCAGAATTGTTAGGTCTTGGCTTATTAGATAAAGTAGATGTTCAAAACGAAAATAAAGACTGGCCGGCTTATAAAAAATACTTTATGCACGGTACGTCGCACCATATTGGTTTAGATACACATGATTATGGATTGCTTCACGAACCTATGCAAGCAAACAACGTTTTTACGGTAGAGCCAGGTATTTATATTCCTGAGGAAGGATTCGGAATACGCTTAGAAGATGATGTTGTTATCCAAGAAAATGGCGAACCTTTCAACTTGATGCGCAACATTCCTTTAGAAGTTGATGAAATCGAAGATTGGATGAATCGCTAGTACACGTTAAACAAAATTAAAAATCCCTTGATTAGTCAGCTAATCAAGGGATTTTTTTATCTCAATACTTATTTCTAAAGTCTTAAATCTAGTCTAAAACCAATTTGACCAAGGAATTCTAGTAAGCATCACAAGAAGTCCTAAGGTATAAAATATAGCTAGCAATTTAAATTTCGGTTTAGAGGTCAATTTCTTTTTATGCTTGCTATAACCTACAGTGACAAACACGATAGTGATAATCATTGCAAGAGGATGCTCTACAACATATAAGCGTAGGTTAGGATCACTCATCGCAGCACTCATACCTTGGGAAGCGATCGCTTTTGCCCCTAGTGGTGAAACAAAATACAAAACGATCCCTATGAGTAATTGAATATGCGTTACAATCAGCGTGAACAATGCCAATCTGAAATCTCTAGCACCAAACTCTTTACCTCCAAAATAAGATATCAGCGAGTTGATGGTTGTTAATGTGAGTACAATGAGTACTAGATAAGCCCAGTACGAGTGTACAAATTGAATGGTAGTATACATAGCCTAATATTTGAGCCTCAAAGATACTTTTTTAGCTTGAAACACGCTCTTTAGACCATTGCATAAAAATAGCCCCATCTCCAAATGAAAAAGGGGCTATTTAAAATCATTTTGATCAGTAATCTGCTACTCCCAAGTATTTTCAGCTGGAGTTCCTCCCCAGATTAAAGTAGCTAGATAAGGATTATCAATAAACGGATTACGAACGCCCTGAGCACCTTCAATAACTTCATTACGTTGACGTTCAAAGTCAGAAACCGGATCTTCACGATTCCATTTGAGGAATAAATCTAACGTGCCCACTTTTGTATAATCTTCGCCGTAGCGCACATTTAAATAAAGCACCATACGCGCAACATCTCCTTTCCATTCGTCTCCCGGAAACCACGAATTACCATTTACTAATTGATACGCACCACTACCATCAGTGTACGGATAATTCAATCGTAAAGAGTTGACTTCGTCATCTGTAGAGCGTAAGTGATGTAGATCTGTTACTGCTTCTTCGGTTGATAATCGCGATTGTGGAAAAATATGTTCGGTATTGAACGTTTGTGGTGAATGCGAGTTACTTCCTGAAGTGTATTCTCTTCGGTCTCTGCTTTCGCCGGAATACATCAAAATCACATTAGCCTGATTATCTAAGTCAGCATCTGCATCGTAAAGAAATTGGTGTCTGTCTGTATACTGCAAAATAGTAGTATGCATATTTTGGGTAAGTGTACGCAGTACCGTAAAATTTCGATCGAGATCATTTTGTGTTATCGCGATGTTCTCATAATAATAGGTCAAATCAGTCGGTATATTGAACGCTATCGCATCAACCAACTCAATTGTAATTTCGGCAGTTACACACGATGGCGTTTCATCATCATCGCATAGCGTGTAAACAATAGTATCTTCACCAATAAATCCTGATTGTGGTGTGTAGGTAATGCTACCATCCTCATTCAATACAGCAGTACCTGTACCAGAATAACTAATCTCAGTAACTACAGCATCATCAATTAGTTCGTCATTATCTGTAAACCCTTCAATTAATAATGCTTGATTATTTTGATCAAAGAAATACGCATCGTCATTAGCTATTGGCGTTCCCTCATCGATCACGTTAATGCTAATTGTAGCCGTTGAACAAACAGGGGTTTCATCATCATCACATATCGTATAGGTGAAAGTATCTTCGCCAGCAAAACCGTTAGGCGCAGTGTATGAGATCGAACCGTTGTCATTAAGTACCGCAGTTCCTCTGGTATTGGTAAGATCTAGCGCCGAAACCGTAGCATTATCAAGCAGCTCATCATTTTCAAGAAAATTATTAATTCTGAAGGTTGCATTTTCTTCTACTTCATAAGTATCATCAACTGCAACAGGATCTGAACCTGTAACGGTAATGGTCACCGTTGCTGACGAGCAATTTACAGGGGTTTCTGCATCACACAAAGTATAGTTAAAAGTATCTTCACCCGTGAAGTTCTCTGGTGGAGTATATGTGAAGGTTCCATCGCGATTATCTAAAATGGTTCCGCCTTGTGTAGATTCTGCGTCGGTCTCTGACACACGACCAAAATCAAAAATGGTATCGTTGTCTAAAAGACTACTTATCACTATTGCTTCATTTTCGCCAGTAGTATAGGCATCATCAGCAGCCACAGGCTCATTAACTTCAGGTTCTGGTTCTGGAGTTACCGTACTGTCATCACCACCACTACATCCTAAAAAAAGAATCAGTGTAAAAAGGCTTAAGAAGCTCGCTAGAAATTTAGGGGTCGTATTTTTTTTCATAATTCTAAATATTGCATTTCAATATAGGTATAGAAAAGAAAACCTCCTACTTGAGGTAGGAGGTTTAACTTTAAATGTCTTATGGATTATTGCATAACCCAAACACCATCAGTTTTGATCAATAAGAACGTTTCAGTGGTATTTGAACCGTTATAGATATCAAAAGTAACAGCGTATTTCTGACCTTCTTCTGCTGAAGGATTAAGATCATCAAGCAATAAATTAAATGCTTCAAGAATCATATCGTCTGTCCAGTAAGCAGCGTTACCACTACGACGATCCATATTGCCGTAGTTAGCCATACTTGAAGTTTGCGCAGGATACGTATCACCAAGTTCTGCAGCAATAAATGCATAATCTGCAGCAGTTAAACTATAAGCAATAGTATTATCAGGAACCCAAGTAGTACCGTCGTTACCAAACTGCAATGAAGTTTCAATAACACTAGGAATATTTACAAAAGCACCGTTTTCAAAAACAAAGTTTGCATACTCTGTTGAAGTAGAACCGTCATAGAATGCATAGGCCACCGCTACGAAGTCACCTTCTTCAGCATAAGGGAATGTTCTACCTAAGAAAATTGCTAATTTATAGATCGCTTCATCCTCATCATCAAAATTAGGATATGACTGTCCCATTTCTGTATAGTCTTCAGCATCTAATGCAAATGGCTCATTCCAGTTTCCGTTAGTGAATGCGTAAACCGTAGTGGTTTCAATTGTAGATACAGAAGCAGTTGCATCAACAACAAAAGCATCACCTTCTTTCACTATAGATAAAATCTCAGTACCAGCACTACCGGTATAAATTTCATACGTTACTTGAAACTGATCACCTTCTGCAGCATCAGGGTATTGCGTATCAACTATAAAACTTACAGCTTCAAGAATCATAGCGTCACTCCAGTAAGCATCACGACCATCTCTTCTTTCAAAATTGTCATATTGCGCAGCACTTGAAGCAGGATTAGGATAAGTTGTAGCAAACTCTACACCTATTGCATCAAAATCAGCAGCGGTCAATACATAAGACGTTCCACCAACAACAACATAAGCATTTCCATCAAACTGAAGAGTAACAGATTCTGCAGCTGTCGTACCATCATAGGTTGCGTAAGAAACATTGTACTTTTGACCAGTTACATTATCGAAGTTATCTTCTAAAACAACATTAATTGCTTCAAGGATCATTTCTTCAGTCCAGTAGCTATCTCTGTCATCTCTTAAATCAAAACTATGATATTGAGCCGCATTAGCAGCAGGATCTGGGTAAGCATCAGCTAATTCCTCTCCGATAAAATCAAAATCATCAGTATCTAAAGTGTACTGAATTTCATCAGCAAGTACTTGATACGTCAAGCTAACGTAGTCACCATTCTCTGCTTGAGGATATTGAAGGTCAAGAAAATCTTGAATTTCACCTAAACCAGAAAAATAAGTGTTTGATAACCCTGCAGCCTCATAGTCTGCTGCTACCACAGTATAGTTTTCTACACGAATAGGATCATAAATAGCAAAAGTTACATTTGCTAAAGAACCTTCTCCCAATACCGGAAAATTATCAGTTAATACTTGAGGGATTAAAGCTCGAGCATCATCCATACTGCTAAAGTTTCCGAATGAAAGTTCTAATGCCTCATAATCATCATCAGTCAGTGTATAATCTAGTACCGTACTGATCCCCGGCTCATTAGCCTCTAAGCGCTCATTTATATCCTCTACAGGATCACAACCTAAGGCTAAAACAGCCATGATGATTGTGGTAAATAAATAATTTAATTTTTTCATCTTAATTTTTTTAGAAATTAATTATTGCTCCAATAGTGTATGTTCTACCCGGACCATAATATACTAAAGCAGTTTCTGCTACAGAACCATCACCGTCCTGTGCATCAGAGATATACTCAGTTCCTAATACGTTAAATATGTTAGCATTGATTTGCGTATTGAAACCACCAAAATTGAATCTGTGTGTTAAACCTAAATCAAACACCCCATAATCTGGCATTTTCCAAGTTTGAGGAAGTCCTTCAACACTACGACCGGTTACATCATAATCTGCATAGTAGTCAGCTGCATAGTTAAAAGAAGCTCTTACTGTGGTAGAAGCAAGTACTGCATAATCTGCTCCTAATGCAAAGGTTGTTTGTGCAGAGTTACCCACTTTTACACCGTCAAGATAAATATCGATTGGATCACCGATTGGGTTTTGCTGATCGTCAAATACCTGTACGTTATTTACGTCATTTGCCCACTGCCAATCTCCAAGAGATGCCATACCAGTTAAGGTTAAAGTCTCAATAGGACGATATTGTAATTCTAATTCAACACCTTGGTGTAACGCATCGATACCTAAAATGTTTGCAGTGTATTGAATGTTGTTTGCCGTTCTAGACACTGTGTATGTACGATCCATCCACTGTGTACGATATACGTTAAGGTCAGCTCTAAAGTTATCTCCTCTAAAGCCGTATCCTAATTCTGCACTGAAAATCTTTTGATTTACTGCATCTTCATTAGTAACGTTAGTATTATTTAGGAATACAGCATTACTAAATGGAGCACGCTCAAAATAACCAAGGTTTCCAAATACATTGTGCTTTTCATCAATACGGTAGTTTACACCACCTTTAGTACTGAAAGCTGTAAAGTTTACCCAGTCAGTCTCTCTTAGCGGATCGTCTGGAGTATACTTGAAGTAGTCCTCTCTCTTATATGAAGTATTGTTACCCGCAACAGAGATTACAGCAGAGATCGCATCTTTGTTGTACTCAGCCTGAGCAAATAAACCTTGCCAGTTAGTATAACCTGTATCATTGTAGTTATACTTATCTCCAACGCGTACAACTTTATTTGGGTTGTTTACGTCATTGTTATCTACATAAAATGCACCACCTAATAAGTCTGTTAATTCAGTATAGTGATCTCCTTGGTAAAAACGTATGTCAACACCTGCAGTTAAATCAATATATTCAGATAACTCAGTGTTATACGTTGAAAGTGCACCATACCACTGGTGGTTGTTTCTTGACGCTCTTAAGAAGGTTTCAGCACTTGTAGCCTGACCTAAAGCTTTATTTTCAGCAATGATTTTATCAAGATCTACAGGGCCAAACTCTTGAGTACGATAATCTGTATCATACTTGCCAAATTTATTAGTTCCTGCAGTACCACCACCACCACCGGTACCGAATGAATAGTAAACCGCAGTAGTTAAAGATGAAATATCATTAATGGTCCAATAGTGGTTTAATGACATTTGTGGCTTGTGATAGAAGTTGTCTTCAATATTAACAAGCTGACCGTTTTTGTAACCAAAATCAGTGTTGGTACGTATTCCACGCTCACTTCTTCTATAGTCATCAATTAAAAGTCGGTTTTGACGCTGTCCGTGACGTTGTGGAGCGCCAAAAGCTGTGAACGATAATTCGTGGTTTTCACCTATTTTCTTAGCAACATTCAAGAAGTAAGAATATGCATCAATTGTAGTTGCATCTACAAATTGCTCACCAGTAGTTCTTGACAAACTTACAGTAGCAGCCCAGTCATTTTCTAAAAGTCCGGTTGAAAGTTTGAAACCATATTTGGTGTACCCATCGTTACCGGTAGTCATCATTACGTTTCCACCTTTTTCGATGTCAGTAGATTTTGTTACGATGTTTACAGTACCCCCAATAGAAGGAAGACCTATCATCGCAGCACCAAGACCTCTTTGTACCTGCATAGAGCTTGCTACATCAGAAAGACCTGCCCAGTTACTCCAGTATACACGACCGTTTTCCATATCGTTAACCGGAATACCGTTGATCATAACAGCAACGTTTTCAGAGTTGAAACCACGAATACGTAGTTCTGCATCTCCAAAACCACCACCACCTCTGGTCACATAAACACCAGGAGTAGTTTTTAAGATCTCAGGAAATTCCTGACTACCTAACTCGTTTTGAATAGTCTCTGCTTTAATGGTAGAAACCGCAACAGGAGTTTTACGGTCAATTGCAAGAGAGTATGCTTTAACGATTACTTCGTCAAGTGCATCAGAATCCATCTCTAGATTGATGGTTCCTAAGTCAACCACTTTTTTACCAGATAAATCAAAAGCCAGTGTTGACGGCTTAAAACCTACGTAAGAAACACGTAGTGAACCTGTATTCTCAACAACTTGGATTTCGAAAACCCCATCAAAGTCTGTTGATACTCCGTTAGTTGTCCCTTCAACAACAACGTTTACTCCAGGTAGCGGCGTTCCATTTTCACCGTCTACTACAGTACCACGAATAGTTCCTTGAGCTTGCATGAAAGCTGTAAGCAAAAGAAACACAAGTGTTAGCGAACTTGTAATTTTTTTCATTGTGCTTGTTTAAATTTAGATTTTGCGCAAAAGTCTTAATAAAGACCTAATTAAATATTAACGCAATGTTAAGGATTAGATCTTGACATAAAATGTCAACATTTAACCCTTAACTATTCTATTTTAACCTTTAACAGTTAAAAAACTAAATCTAAATAAGCTGGTAATTTTTAGCTTTTGAAGGCTTTAATCAAAGCGGTGGTAGAAGCATCGTGCGACGCAATACTATCTGAATTTAAGTCGGTTAGTACATTTTTAGCCAATTGCTTACCTAACTCAACACCCCATTGATCGTAGCTAAAAATATTCCACAGAATACCTTCGGTGAAAATTTTATGCTCATATAACGCGATCAAAGCACCCAAACTTTCTGGTGTTAGCTTATCAATAAGAATGGTTGTTGTAGGCTTATTTCCATCAAAAACCTTGAATGGAACTAGCTTCTCAATCGCAGCTGCATCCATACCTGAAGCTTCTAATTCAGCTTTAGCTTCAGCCTCGGTTTTCCCATTCATCAATGCTTCGGTTTGCGCAAAAAAGTTTGCCATCAACTTATTATGATGGTCTTTATCTCCGTGCAACGCTTCCTTATATCCAATAAAGTGGGTTGGGATAATTTTAGTTCCTTGATGAATTAGTTGGAAAAACGCGTGCTGCGAATTGGTTCCAGGCTCACCCCAAACGATCTGACCGGTTTGGTAATCCACGTGTTTACCGTTTCGATCTACACTTTTACCGTTACTTTCCATAATCGCCTGCTGAAGATATGCAGGAAAACGGTGCAAGTATTGTGTATACGGAATGATCGCTTCGCTTTCGGCACCAAAGAAATTGTTATACCACACGGTCACCAGCGCCATCATTACCGAAATATTCTCATCCAATGGCGTATTTTTGAAATGCTCATCTGCTTTATGTGCCCCGGCAAGCATACTTTCAAAATTATTGTATCCCACAGCTAAAGCGATGGAAAGTCCGACTGAACTCCATAGTGAGAAACGACCACCAACCCAGTCCCACATCGTGAATACATTATTAGGGTCTATACCAAAATCTTTAACCGCAGTTTCATTAGTAGAAACCGCCACAAAGTGTTTAGCCACTGCCTCACCATCTTCGACTGCTCCAGCCACTTTATTCAAAAACCATTTTCTTGCAGTAGTTGCATTAGAAAGCGTCTCTTGTGTAGTGAATGTTTTTGAAACGATTACAAAAAGTGTCGTTTCCGGATTTAGGTCTTTTAATGATTCGTGAACGTGATCGCCATCTACATTAGAAATGAAATGTACCTTGAGATGATTGTGGTAATACGCTAGAGCTTCTGCAACCATCACCGGCCCAAGATCAGATCCACCAATACCAATATTCACTACATCTGTAATAGCTTTACCGGTATAGCCTTTATGCGCTCCGCTGATCACTGTATCACAAAATCCTTTAATTTTTTCCTTTACAGCATTTACTTCAGGAATAACGTCTTCACCGTCAATCGTTACACTAGCAGTGCTTGGCTGACGCAATGCCGTATGCATCACCGCACGATCTTCGGTCTCATTGATGGCTGCACCACCAAAATAAGCTGCCTTAGCTTCCTCAAGATTCATCTCTTTAGCAAGATCAAGAAGCAAAGTTTTAGTTTCTTCAGTAATTCGGTTTTTACTGTAATCCACATAAAAGTCTTCCCACTTTAAAGTAAAAGCTTCAGCCCTTGACTGATCTTCAAAGAGGTTTTTCATTTTGACATCTTTAATGTCTTCAAAATGTGCCTGAAGCGCTTTCCAGGCTTTAGTCTGAGTGGGATTTACTTTTTGCATTTTATGTTGATTTTTGGAAGGTTATAGCATCTAATTCTGCTCGCAATGGAGCTATATATTCAAAATAGGCCGGCTGCAATTCTTCGGCAAGCGGCTCTGATGTAGGTAAATCTATTGAAAAAGGATCAACTTGCTTTCCATTTTTCCAGAAACGATAGCACACGTGAGGACCGCTGGTATTCCCGGTCATCCCTATGTAGCCTATCACTTCTCCTTGGCGCACATAATCACCACGGCTCACGGCTCGTTTGCTCATATGCAAATACTGCGTATCATAGGTTCCATTATGTCGAAGCTTTACATAATTACCGTTTCCGCCACGATATTCTGAAGCGATTACGGTACCGTCTGAAGTTGCCATAATTGGGGTTCCTACAGGCGCCGCAAAGTCGGTACCTTTGTGCGGACGAATGCGGTTTCCATAATAGGCAATACGGCGTTTTAAATTGTAGCGCGAAGAAATACGGCCAAATTTAAGCGGACTCTTTAAAAAGGCTCTTCTTAAGTTATCGGCATCCTGATCGTAATAATCTCTTCGACCTCCGTTAATAGAATCAGCTTGATAAGCGAAAGCATAAACAGGCTTGCCTTTATGTTCAAACCAGCTCGCCTTGATCTCACCAAACCCTGCCGGGATGGTATCATTTATATATTTTTCGGTATAGACTACTTTAAACTTGTCACCGGGTTGTAGTCTGAAGAAATCAATAGTCCAGGCATAAATGTCAGCCATCCCATAGGCTACAAGAATATTTACGCCCAGATCATCAAATGTACTTGATAAGTTGTCATTGATTACCCCGTGCGCCACGCGTTCTTTTATAGTAACCGGACGCTTCTTTGCTGCAGCTTTTACTACCTCATCTTTAAAATCAAGAACCACATAATCAATTCTGTTTTGCTCATAAATAAAAACCTGAGCTTGATTGGTAGAATCTTTGCTTTTTAAAAGCGTATACGGTTTACCCACAACGATTTTACGGGTATCAAACGTATTTTTTACAGAGTCTGTTATTTGCTGAATAGTACCGTAATCAATCCCGTTTTCAAAAAGAATCTGACCAAAACTATCACCAGACTGTACCGTATCAGAAACTACTTCATAGTCGTCAAGCACATAACCAAACCGCTTATTAACCGGCTTTTTAACTTCCTTTTTAACGGGTTCTTTCTCTTTACTTTCATCATCTGCACAGCTCATTAATGTGAGCATTGCTAGTAGTACAATACTTAGTTTTTTCAATTTAGGGTATGTTGAAAATTTATCTTTTGTTTAAATGTTTTGGCCCCATTCTGCACGCTCTTGCTCTGACCATAAGCCTGGGAAAAAAATGCGTTTTTGATATTTGGGATGCATATATTTTACCCAATCACTTCCTCCTGTGGCCTCTAGAGGCTCTTTACCTTGGTTTAGATAATGCAACGCCGTATGGTAATGTGACATTACCCACGTGATATTAACCGTATAATCGTAGTGACGCATTGCGGCAAGCAATGTTGCATCCTTTTGATCAGAAAGAGGTAAGGTTTTAAATCTGGCCCACAAATTTAAGGTTTTGTAACGTTTTAGAAAACGAATGAAATCTTCCTTATATTTTAATTCAAATGCTTTTAACGTATAGGATTTATCGCCGGTCTGAAAATCTTTACCGGCTGCTTGCCAATACAAATGCTCTACAGCCTTGTCATAATACAATGGGTCTGCCTCATCTTCTTGAGCAAAATCCTTCCGGAAGCGTGCATCAATAAGATTTAAAAGTTCGGTTGAGCCAAATTCTACAAACCGGTACTGAGCACTCTGAAAACCACTAGCCGGACTCAAGGTTCGTCTGAATTTGAGGTACTGTTCCATATTCATACCCTCTCGCATAATGGTGAATGAAGAGGTGAGCATATCAAAATACCTGCTGATGCGATTTAATTTTTCAGAAAAGAACTCCGTGGTTAATTCAGGTTCATAAGCCACCTGTTCTATTTCCCACAGAATCATTTTAAAAAGCAGTTCGTTGATTTGATGGTACATAATAAACACCATCTCGTCAGGTAATAACGTGCGTTGATTTTGAAGACTTAGCAGCGCGTCAACCTGAATATAATCCCAATAATTTACCGGTTTGCTATGTACAAATCCTTCAAGCTGATGATCCAGGTTTTGCCCCATTGCATCAAATTTGTCCTTTAGCGCATCTAGTTGTTCCTGGGTCTCTCGACTGCTTTTTGAAGTCATTAATCTTGTATAATATAGAATGGGTGTTTAAGCCCTTTATAAGCGTCAATATCAGCTTTTAAAGAACCCACCGCCAAATCTGCTTTGATTTGCAAAGGTATTTTATTTTGGTCGTCGCTAATCCAAACTGTAAGACTTTCTTTCTCTTTAAAAACGCGACCTGCTTGCACATAAGGTCTAAAGATTAGCGCCTTTACTTTTCCAAATTTAGTCTTCACCTCTTCCCGACCTAAAAACTTCAATTTGAATTTGAAATTTTCCTGATCAAAAAACATGTTGATCACGGTCTCATCACCATCCTTCAAGTTTTCTGAATCAATACTGTTGCGCAAATAATAGAACGCCGAAACCATATCGTGAATATTGGGCTCGGTCTGAAACGTTTTAACCTCATTATGCTTCTTATCATTTACGGTGGCTACGTTAGATTGTTGATTAAAATCAATGATTTTATCTTTAGTATGCCCACCTTCATCGATCTTTCGGATAAAGCGATATGGTAATGTCGTTTTTTTATCGATATAGGTCTCATAATAATCCTCAACCCCAAAAAAGAGTTTAGTCATCCCTGTGGTAACGCCTTTCCCTTTTACATGATACACAGGCTTTCCTTTAAGGATTTCGTTGGTTACTGATAAGGTTGCTTCCCCGGCTTTCCACCAGCCGCTATAACTGATCCTAAACCGAAACCATTCTCCATCTTGAAAAGCAGCCTCCTGTGCATAGGTCAAACCTGAGACTAAAAGCATCAACAATACTAAGTATTTATTTTTCATAGCGACATTACTTTAAAGCACAACAAAGGTGTTGTATATCATGCTTTTACAAGAGTTGTTCCAAAAGTAGCAAAAGCTAAAAATCCCTGCTTGAATACAAACAGAGATTTTTAAAATTTATTGGCATAGCCAAAGGATTTAATATTCCAACCCAATAGCCATTAAAATGGAGAATTTCGTTCTCAACGCAAGCTTTTCAGCTTTATCCGAAGGAAGTTCTTCCTGTTGATTATCAAAAACTAAAGCGTACCACGCTGCGCCTGTTCGCGCTCAATAGATTCAAAAAGTGCTTTAAAGTTACCGGCACCAAAACCTTTTGCCCCCATTCGCTGAATGATCTCAAAAAACAGTGTAGGCCGGTCTTGAAGTGGCTTGGTGAAAATTTGCAGCAAATAGCCTTCCTCATCAGCATCTACTAAAATTGAAAGCTCCTGAAGCTTGGTCAAATCTTCTTTCATCGTATCCATATGCGCACCCAAGCGACGTGGAATATCATCATAATATGTCTGAGGTGGCGGCGGAAGAAATTCAACTCCACGGGCTTTTAAAGCAGCTACGGTTTTTACAATATCATCGGTAGCAACAGCCAAGTGCTGCACTCCCGGACCTTCGTAAAAATCAAGATACTCTTCAATCTGGGATTTTTTAATGCCTTCTGCCGGCTCATTAATCGGGAATTTTATTCGCCCGTTACCGTTGCTCATCACTTTACTCATCAAAGCAGAATATTCGGTAGTGATTTGCTTATCGTCAAAGGTTAGGAAGTTTACAAAGCCCATGACATCTTCATACCATTTTACCCAGGTGTTCATCTCGCCCCAACCCACATTGCCCACCATATGATCAATGTATTTTAAACCGGTAGGCTCCGGATTATAATCTGATTCCCACTTGCGGTAGCCTGGCAAAAACTGCCCATTATAGTTTTTACGCTCTACAAACATATGTACGGTTTCTCCATAGGTGTAAATTCCGCTACGCACGACTTCGCCGTACTCGTCTGTTTCTACCTGAGGTTCCATAAAAGGTTTTGCGCCACGTTTTGTGGTTTCTTCAAAGGCACTTTGCGCATCTTCTACCCAAAGCGCAATAACTTTCACCCCATCGCCGTGCTTAACTATATGCTCATTAATAGGCGAAGCACTTCCTAAAGGAGAAGTCAAAACGATTCTGATTTTATCTTGTTTGAGCACATAGCTTACGCGATCTTTTTTTCCGGTTTCGAGACCGCTATATGCGAAAGACTGAAAACCAAAAGCCGTCTTGTAAAAATGTGCTGCCTGCTTGGCATTGCCCACATAGAATTCTACATAATCGGTTCCTAAAAGCGGCAAAAAATCTTGCGCTCCTTCAAATATTTTTTCCAGTCCGTAATCGACTGATTTCAATTCTTTACTCATTGTTTTTATGTTTTAGCCCTGATTGCAGCGGCATCCTTTTTACTGGTTGAGCCTAAAGGCGAAAGCATTAAAAAGATACAGCGGAAAGCAGGAAATAGCTTCTAATACTCATTTAAAAATTAATGCTCTAGCCAAGACTTATAATAGGTTTCATCTGCAATTGGCATCGCGTCTTCACAGATTTGCAGCGGTTTAAATGTATCTACCATAACCGCGAGTTCTTCGGTTTCTGTTTTGCCGATACTGCGCTCTGTAGCTCCGGGATGTGGCCCGTGTGGGATACCCGCCGGATGCAATGAAATATGCCCGGCTTCAATATCATTGCGGCTCATAAAATCACCGTCAACGTAGTACAACACCTCATCGCTGTCGATGTTGCTGTGATTGTACGGCGCCGGAATACTCTGAGGATGATAATCGTATTTACGCGGACAAAAGCTGCACACCACAAAAGCATCGGTCTCAAAAGTTTGATGCACCGGTGGTGGTTGATGCACGCGGCCCGTAATGGGTTCAAAATCGTGAATAGAAAACGCATAAGGATAATTGTACCCGTCATAACCAACTACATCAAAAGGATGCGAAGCATACACCATATCAAAAAGATCGTCTTGCTTTTTAATTTTCATTAAAAATTCACCAGACTCGTTGTTGGTTTCTAATTCGTAGGGTCTACGCAGATCGCGCTCGCAAAATGGGGAATGCTCTAGCAATTGACCAAACCAGTTTCGATAGCGTTTCGGCGTGTAAATGGGTCTTCTAGATTCAACGATAAAGAGCCTGTTATCTTCAGTATCAAAATCTAATTTGTAAATAGTTCCCCGCGGAATCAACAGATAATCGCCATATTTAAAATCAAGATTCCCCAGATGACTGCGGAATTTACCACTGCCGCGATGCACAAAAATCAGTTCGTCTGCATCGCTATTCTTATAAAAATAGTCTTGCGTTTTATTCTTTGGGGCAGCCAAAATAATCGTGCAATCGCTATTGGTTAAAACCGGTTTCCGGCTTTCGAGATAATCTGCTTCGGGCTTGATCTCAAAACCTCTAAAGCGATACGATTGAATATGATTGGCCTTAGCTACCTTAGGTTTGACACTTTTGCTGCCTTTGATTTCTTTTACTTGTGTAGGCCGCTGCTCGTGGTACATATTACTGTACATTCCGTCAAAACCAATGGTACCAAAAAGCTGCTCGTAGTACAAGCTCCCGTCTGGTTTTCTAAACTGCGTATGGCGTTTATGAGGAATTTTACCTAATTGATGATAGAAAGGCATAGCGTTTCAATTTTAAAGTTCTTAAAAAACTACATCTTTTGAATCATTCTCCGAAAACGATATAGTTTTTCACAAATATCGTAAAATCCACAGCTAAACAGACTAATATTTTCTTAAAACCAAAATCCTAAACTGAAGTTCCAAAATACATCTTCGATCTCCGGAGAATACGAGATTTTAGTTTGCAAAGGCCCAACGATTGTTTCCAGTCCATACCCTACATAATATCCCGTAAAGTCAGGAGCGCTAAGCCAGTTTCCGGTAGTAAAAAGATCGTTCTCAAGATTGGCAAAGTTTGCCCCAAAGTTGAGGTGATTCTTTCGGTAAAAATTATAGTCAAACGTAATTTCAGATTTTACGAGTCCGTCACCATTACTGCTGATCAATTCGTAACCGTAAAACGGAACGATGTTATTGATAAAATCATTTCCCCAACCTCCTAAAACGAAGTTAAGCGTACCATTTCCGGTCGCACCAATTTTAAATCCGCCCATAGCCGAAAGCTGCATAGAGAATTTAGGAAACAACTTTTTAGCATATTTTACTTCGGCTTTGCCAATAGAGAACTCTTCAAAATTCTGATTATAATCAGAGGAGAATAGATACAAATGAAAATCCCCATTAAAATACCATCCCGAAGTAGGAAAGTATTTATTATCAAATGTGTCTAGCAGAAGTTGGCCGTAAGTACTATAATAATGACTGTTATCAAAGTATAACTTCCCCTCATTGTCTTCATCAACCCGAATACTTTCGGTATCTATTTTAAGAAATTTATGCTCAAGCCCCAGACTTAAAGCAAATTGTTTCTGAAACAAAGTTTGCAAATAGACTTGATTAGTAAAATCTGTATAATCAATTTGTAAACTGTTGAAATTCTCTAGTGGCAGATCGCTCACTTCCTCAACAAAACGGGCATCTACGCGGCTCTCAAAACTGTTATACCGCGAGCGCAGACCAAAACCTATGTAAAATCCATTATCGCTATAATAATCTAAGTTGTACCGAATATTATCTCCTAAAGCCAGATCAAACGAAGCAATATCGTTTTTAAACAGCAAACGTTTTTTAGTAACATTGATCAGCGCCGCACTTTTATAAATATCATCATAATGAATGCCCGCTTTTGCATACGTGGTTGTCTCACTCTCAGTAAGGTTAATAATCAGATGGCTTTCGCCGGAATCATATTGTTCTAACCGGTGATTTATACGCTGAAAGTTGTTAGTCGCCGCGAGATTATTAATCCCATCAAAAAGTTCTTGATAGGTCATTTTTGCCGGCGTTTTGATCTTTAGTTTTCCTAAAATATAAGAGCGGGTATAGTACACATTTCCGTTGATCGCAACGCTTTTAATACGCAATGTATCGTGCTGATTGAGCTTGAGCTCCGGTTTTGTATAGGTTTTATGCTGAAGCGCCGCCAACTTTCTAAAGGCATCATCATAAGCTTCGGCTTTTTCCTGACCGCCCTTGATGATTTCCGCTCCGCGATCAAAATCAACGACCGTGTACCCCTCAATATTGGGTTTGATGTAAATATCAGTTTGTGCGACTTTATCCCGCATCGCTTCAGTGGTACGATAGTTATTGATCTGCAACAGCATTTCAGGAGCGCTTTTTAATTCGTCCTTGCCACGTAAGCCATCTTGTACATCAACACCGATGATAAAATTAGCGCCGCGTTTGCGCAATTCTTCCACCGGATAATTATTTACCACACCACCATCAATGAGCACGCGATCATCAAGCAGCACCGGACTGAATAACGACGGAAGCGCCCCACTAGCGGTTATCGCTTCGGGTAAACAGCCTTTATCCAGAATGATCGCCTGGCCTTTTTCAGCATCGGTAGCCACACAAAAAAACGGAATGTCAAGCGCTGCAAAATCATCGGTTTCTTTTACGTGATGCGTGAGTTGGGTAAACAGGTTGTAAATATTTTGACCTTTAGATAAAGCCGAAGGAAAAGAGACTTTAAAATGCTCAAAAGGAAGCGCAATCGCATAGCGCTCGCGATCTGCCCGCTCATAAAATGACTGCGCACTTCGTGGCAGATCATCTTGAATGAGTTTTTCAAAATCAACCGACTCAAAAATAGAATCTAACTGATGCGCGTTATAGCCTGAGGCGTATAAACCACCAATGATAGCGCCCATACTGGTACCACCAATGTAATCAATTTCAATACCTGCGGCTTCAATTTCTTTTAAAACGCCTATATGCGCCAAACCCTTAGCGCCACCGCCGCTCAGCACAAGACCAACTTTTAATTCTTCACCTTGCGGAATTTTTGAAAAATCTACAGCCGTACTGTCTTGAGCGATCACTGCCCAATGCACGAGTACTAATAAAAGTAGACTGTAATTAATTTTCATTTGTGGTTTGCTGATAATGTTTAATGATGATCTTGGCTTTAGCCGGACCTATAACTTCGCTCAATGCGGTTTCTGAAGCTTTTTTCACTTTGCTTACTGATCTAAAGTGTCTCAATAGTTCTATCACCGTTTTTTCTCCAATTCCGGGAATGGTTTCAAGTTCGGTATTAATTGCTGCTTTACTGCGTTTGTTTCTATGAAAGGTAATCCCAAAACGATGCGCCTCATTACGCAATTGCTGAATCACTTTTAACGTTTCACTCTTCTTATCTAAATACAACGGAATCGAATCTCCGGGATAAAACAATTCTTCTAAGCGTTTTGCTATCCCTATGATCGCAATCTTTCCGCGTAAGCCTAAGGTCTCTAAAGCTTTGACTCCAGACGACAATTGGCCTTTTCCTCCATCTACAATAATCAATTGCGGTAACGGTTCATCTTCATTCAGCAGGCGTCTGTATCTTCTAAAAACCACCTCTTCCATAGACGCAAAATCATTAGCTCCCGTTACAGTTTTAATATTAAACTTACGATAATCTTTTTTGCTGGGTTTCCCATCTTTAAAGACTACGCAAGCAGCAACAGGGTTGGTTCCTTGAATGTTTGAGTTGTCAAAACACTCTATGTGGCGTGGCTCTACTGAAAGGCGCAAATCTGATTTCATCTGTGCCATCAGGCGATTTACGTGACGATCAGGATCAACGATTTTAGTTTGTTTAAAACGTTCCATCCTGAAGTATTTCGCATTGCGTTCAGAGAGTTCCACAATGCGTTTTTTGTCTCCTAACTTAGGCACGGTAACCCGAATGCCATCTCCCAGATCAAGTTCAAACGGAACATAAATTTCTGAAGACTGCGAGTTGAAGCGTTGTCTGATCTCAATGATTCCTATGGCGAGCAACTCTGCATCAGACTCGTCTAATTTCTTTTTGAGTTCTAAAGTGTGTGATCTAATGATCGCCCCGTGCGAAAGTTGTAAAAAATTGACATAGCCGTAACCTTCATCAGACACGATACTAAAAACATCAACATTATTGATTGACGGATTCACCACGGTACTCTTGGCTTGATATCCCTCGAGCACCTCGATTTTTTCTTTAATGCGCTGCGCATCTTCAAACTCCATAGCTTCGGCATGCGCCTTCATTTGTGATCTGAAGCGATGCAACGAATCTTTAAAATTTCCCTTAACGATCTCCCGAATCGCATCTATATTGTCGTGATAGGTTTCCGCCGAAATTTTATCCTCACAAGGCCCTAAACAATTCCCTAAATGATATTCCAGGCACACTTTGTATTTGCCCGATTCTATCTTTTCTTTAGACAAATCATAATTACACGTACGCAGTGGATACAAGCCTTTTATAAGATCAAGCAAGGTGTGTACGGTTTTCATACTGGTGTACGGACCATAATATTCACTACCGTCTTTTATTAATCTTCGGGTAGGAAACACTCTGGGAAACCGCTCATTTTTAATGCAAATCCAAGGATAACTTTTATCATCCTTAAGCATCACGTTATAGCGCGGCTGATAATTTTTAATCATATTGTTTTCCAGCAGAAGCGCATCGGTCTCGCTGTTAACTACAATATGCTTAATGTTTGCAATCTTTTTTACCAGTAAATGGGTGCGGGCATTGTCGTGCTTTTTATTGAAATAAGAGGAGACACGCTTTTTTAAGTTTTTAGCTTTGCCCACATATAACAATTTCCCCTTTTTATCGTAATACTGATAAACGCCGGGACTGTTGGGTAAAGTTTTAAGTTGTATTTCTAATTCAGGGGTTTCCATACCAACCAAATTTACGGCTTATCGCGCGCTAAAAAAATTTATTAACCTGCCTTTACAGAAGCCGCGATGAGCATTAGATAATTCTCACATATCCAAGCCTATCAGACGTTTGATAGTGACACATTTTAATTTCAAGACATTACCCTAAATTTCAGGATAGAATATTAAAGCGTTTGGGATGCCAATAACATAGTATATTTACGCCTTAATGGCCGCAGCTTAGTACTATGTTGCATTGTTTAACCTAGTTTTAAATGGGAGCCTTAAAAAAAGAAATATGCTTTTAGTAAATTGCAGTATATGGAAAAAGTTGTCATAGGCCGAACCGACCGAGCAGATTTCCCTGCATTGGGATTATCAGATATTGATGTTAAGATCGATACCGGTGCCTATACTTCGTCTATTCATTGTAATCACATACGCGAAGAAGACAACATCTTACGCTGTACGTTTTTAGACCCTAAACATCCAGAATACAACGGGAAAGAAATGCAGTTTGAGTCTTATGACATCACTGCCGTTAAAAGTAGTAATGGTGAGATTCAATACCGTTATGTGGTGCAAAGCAACATCCGACTGTTTGGTAAAGTTTACAAAATATCACTTACCTTAAGTTCTCGTGAGGATATGCGCTTTCCTGTATTGATTGGTCGTAAATTTCTCACCAAAAAATTTATCGTAGACACAGAACTGACCGATGTGTCCCATGCTCAACAAACCCTATGAACATAAAAATATTATCTAGAAACTCTGGTTTATATTCTACCGCGCGCCTTATTGAGGCCGCAAAAAAGCGCAAGCATAATGTAGAAGTCATAGACCCGCTGAAGTGCGATTTGATTATCGAAAAGAAAAAACCTTCAGTATACTATAAAGGTCGCTATCTTTCTGACACCGAAGCGATCATCCCACGTATTGGTGCATCTATCACGTACTACGGTACTGCTGTGGTACGCCAGTTTGAGATGATGGGTTGTTTTACCACGACAGAATCTCAGGCTTTAGTGCGCAGTCGCGACAAGTTGCGCAGTTTACAAATATTATCCCGTGCACGTTTAGGCTTACCTAAAACAGTTTTTACTAATTATAGCCGGGACGTTGCTGAAATTATCGATCACGTAGGCGGCGCTCCTCTCATCATTAAATTACTTGAAGGAACGCAAGGTCTAGGTGTGGTTTTGGCAGAAACTAAAAATGCCGCAGAGTCTGTGATCGAAGCCTTTAATGGATTACAAGCACGGGTGATCGTGCAAGAATTCATCAAAGAAGCAAAAGGTGCCGACATCAGAGCTTTTGTGATTGATGGGCAGGTTGTAGGTGCTATGAAACGTCAGGGAAAAGAGGGCGAGTTTCGCTCTAATCTACACCGTGGCGGAACCGCTGAGGTGATCACACTTTCTGATGAGGAAGAAAACGCGGCGATAAAAGCAGCAAAAGCTATGGGACTTGGCGTTGCCGGCGTTGATATGCTACAAAGTGCCCGCGGACCTTTAATTCTTGAAGTCAATTCGTCTCCGGGATTAGAAGGCATAGAGAAAGCTACAGGAAAGGATATCGCTAAAAGCATTATTAGATATATAGAACGCGGAGTATAATAGTATGACTGGTTTTGACGACAATGATGTGCTGCACATTCTGGGTGAAAAAATCGCTCCGGGACAACGGCGCACGCTAAATTTTAATCTGGCGAAGCTGTACACTACTACTTCGGTTGAAGTGCCTATCATCATTCAACGTGCAAAAAAACCGGGGCCTTGTATTCTAATTACCGCCGGAATTCACGGCGATGAGATCAATGGAGTAGAGATCGTACGTCAGGTAATTTCAAAGAAAATAAATAGACCGGCACGCGGAACGATTATCTGTATCCCGGTAATCAACGTTTTTGGTTTTCTCAATATGGAACGCGCCTTTCCTGATGGTAGGGATCTAAATCGCGTTTTTCCCGGAACCCAAAATGGTTCTCTAGCAAGTAGGTTTGCCTATCAATTCACCACTAAGATTTTGCCGCTGGCAGATTTTTGTATGGATTTTCATACGGGTGGCGGAAGCAGATTTAATGTTGCGCAAATACGCGTAGATCCAGACAAAGAAGAATTAATGCAATACGCTAAGCTCTTTGGCGCGCCTTTTATTGTTTATTCTAAAAACATTTCAAAATCCTACCGTTCTACCTGCGAGAAAATGAATATTCCTGTGTTGCTTTTTGAGGGTGGAAAATCTCAAATAAGTGATAAAGATATTGCGCGTGCCGGCGTGCACGGAGTGATGCGTATTCTTAGTCACTTTAAAATGCTTTCTAAAGATTTTGAAGCGCCACAACAGAGCAAAGATTCTATCACGATCAAAAGCAGTTCTTGGCTTAGAGCTAAGTACAGCGGCTTGCTGCACCTTAAAAGCACTTGTGGCGATTTTGTAGAAAAAAACGAAGTCATCGCCACCATCACCGATCCATACGGAACTTTTAGACACAAAGTGAAGGCTTCTAATGACGGCTACATCATCAATACTAACGAAGCTTCTTTAGTGTATCAAGGAGACGCTATTTTTCATATCTCTACCGAATTGGTTTAACATGGAAAAAAAAGTACTTCGGGCTAAATACAAACAATTGCGAGAAGCTTTAACGCCAGTCGCTTGTGATGAAAAAAGCCTGGCTATTGCAAATAACCTGCTTCAGCTTGATATTTGGAGTTTTGAAACCTATCACGTGTTTCTCACTATTGAAAAATTAAAGGAAATCAATACCGAATATCTTCTGAATATCCTCAACGGTAAAGACAAGAATATTGTGGTTTCTAAAAGTGATTTTGAAGCGTTGACGATGCAGCATTTTTTGCTTACCGATAACACGACGCTCAAGATCAATAACTGGGGAATTCCCGAGCCCCAAAATGGTTTTGAAGTGCAGTCGCAACAAATAGATGTAGTTTTTATTCCGCTACTGGCTTTTGATAAACAAGGGAATAGATTGGGTTATGGCAAAGGTTTTTACGATAGGTTTTTAGCTTCCTGCAAAACCGACTGTTTAAAAATCGGACTTTCTTTCTTTGAGGCGGAAGATGCATTAGAATTTTCAGCCTATGATATTCCGCTAACACACTGTGTTACACCCAACAAAACCTACAGGTTTTAACGTCACAGCATTTTTTTTACTATATTCAGCCTCCCATTTCAAAAAATACTTAGCGCATGTCTGAAAAATCTCAAAACGGATTTTTTTCATTTCTGAATAAAAAGCCTACTACGACCACTAAAGATCAAGAAGAAAGCTTTTTTTATGAGCAAATTGCCGCAATGGTAGGTGCCGGAAGTTGGCGAATAGACTTTATCAACAAAAAAAGTTTTATAGATGATCAAATGCGTAATATTCTGGAAACACCTGAAAATTACACCCCTTCCTTAAAACACACGCTGCATTTTTTTGACATGGAATATCACGATGTTGTGGTAAACAGCTTTAATCAATTATCTTCAGGAACACCCTCTTTTGATAAAGTGATCAAAATGGTGACGTACACTAACAAGACGTTTTGGGCACACGCCATTTCTAAACCTATACAAGATAAAAAAGGTAAAGTCATAGGACTAAGAGGCGTTGTTGTTAATGTTGACAAAGAAAAAGAACGCGAATTGATGCTCGAAAAAGCCATCGAGACTGTGGAAGCCAACAATTCGCGCTTATTCACTTTTGCAGATTATGTTTCGCACAACATCAAATCGCACGTAAACAACCTAGAGCTCACAAGTCAATTAGTTGATGTGACAAAACTACCTCAGGATCAAAAAGAGCTTTTTAATAATTATAAGGAAATTGCTGAAAGTCTCAACGGTACAGTCGCACGTTTAAAAGAAGTGGTTTCCATTCAGAATAGGGCAGCGCAGCCTTTAGAAGCTATTAATCTAGAAGAAGCTTTTGAGCGGGCTAAAACTAAATTACGCAACCTGATTGAACAAGAAGAAGCCTATTTATACTGTGATTTTTCTGAAGTTCCTACCATTGAATACAATCCTTCTTTTTTAGATAATATCTTATTTACGCTTATCAAAAACGGAATCATCAATAAAAGTCCTGCGCGTAAGCCTGAAATAAAAGCCTACTGTTTAGAAAATAAGAAGAAACTGTCTCTGATCATTGAGGATAACGGTAAAGGCTACGATTTAGATCGAAACAAAGACCAACTCTTTCATATGACACGCAGTTCAGACAATAACGAGAACAGCCAGTCGGTTGGTTTATTCATCGTTAAAAACGAGATTGAGGCGTTAGGCGGTAAGATTGAGGTAACGAGTAAATTAGGCTACGGAACCAAATTCATTATCACCTTATAGCGCCAGCATTTAAGCTTTGTCTTTCGCAAAAGCGCGCTTGTTAAAAACCAGTAGTAAACCTACTCCTGTACTTATTGCCATATCTGCAATATTAAATACCGCATTAAAGAAGGTAAAGTAATCTCCTCCCCAGATAGGAAGCCATTCCGGCAGGTAACCTTCCCAAATAGGGAAATAAAGCATATCTACCACGCGACCGTAAAATACGCTCGCATACCCACCATCTTCAGGCATAAAGGTTGCCAGCTGACCAGCACTGCTGTCAAAAATCACCCCGTAGAAAATAGAGTCGATAATGTTCCCAAAGGCACCCGCAAAAATCAACGCGATGCCCACGATAAGAATGCGCGAACCATTTTTCTTGACGCTGTCATAAAGCCAATAACCTATAAGCGGAAGAATCCCAATTCTAAAAAGCGTCAGGATTATCTTACCGTAGTTTCCGGGAATTTTAGCACCCCAAGCCATTCCTTCATTTTCAACAAAAAGAATTCTGAACCAATCAAAAACTACAATTTGCTCCTGTAACTGAAAATGCGTTTTTATGTAAATCTTACTAATCTGGTCTATAAGAAGAATAAGAACGATAATGCCTACGGCCTTTTTTAATGACATGTGCTGTATTTAAGAGCGGTAAAAATACTTAATTTATTCAGATTGGGTGACGCTTATACTTCCGTCAACACTTTTTAAAGTGAGTTTGTAAAGCGACACAGGGCTTGTCGCTACGTGAAGGCTTCCGTTGCGGCTTGAAGCTTCTATTTTAGTAGTTTTCGTTTCTACGTCAATGGCCCCTCGAAGCGTGTTAACCACTCCGCTTCCGGTAAAATCTAAAAGGTTAACCCTTCCGCCGGAAAGATTCAAATTCAGATAAGAGAATGCACCTTGTGCTTCAACCGAAGCCAGCGAAGAATTTACCCACAATTCTTTATTCACCGGTAATTCAATATGCAAAACTACTGACAATACCTTGTGCGCCGCCAACTTATCATCAAACGCTTTAAAACCTACCGATCTTCCGGTGGTGATGTATAACAGGTCATTTTGAAGCGCAGTGTCGATCTCAAGGGTTTCAAAAGTTTCTCCCTCAACCTCTGTGCTGATAACCAGTTGGTCAGAATTTGTGGCTTTCACATAGATCTGAAAAATTTGATCAGACTCTATAAAAATACCTTTGAGATGTTCCGCAGGCTCCGTCAATACCATCTTCTTTTGCGCAAAAGCGGAATTCAAGACAGTTAGCAAAGCAAAAAATAAGGTAATGTGATTAATAGATCTCATAAGGCGCTATAAACAAAAAACGCTCCAGATTCTACTGAAGCGTTTTTGTAAACAATGATGACGTGTCTTATTTCTGCATGTTTTTTGCCTCAATGCTCAATGTAGCGTGAGGAACTAGCTTTAAACGCTCCTTATTGATAAGTTTACCGGTAACGCGGCAAATACCATAAGTTTTGTTCTGTATGCGGTTTAACGCGTTCTTTAAGTCACGTATAAATTTTTCTTGACGGATGGCGAGCGCAGAATTTGCTTCTTTACTCATAGTCTCACTACCTTCTTCAAAAGCTTTAAAAGTAGGTGAAGTATCATCAGTACCGTTATTACCATCATTCATATAAGCACTTTTAATAAGGTCAAGATCATTTTGAGCCTTATCTATTTTCTGCTGAATGATCACGCGAAATTCTTCTAATTCTGCATCGCTGTAACGTTCTTTAGTGTCTGTCGCCATTGTAGTTTACTGTTTTTTTATAGCCAGCTTTGTTTCTACATCATCAAATGCTATAGCTATACCGTTAGTAACTTGCTCTGCAACGTCGAGTTTTGCGGTGAGCGTTTCCCTTTTAATATATTCTAAGTTGTCGTTAACGGCTTGCTCGACCTTACCGTCACGTTGTAATTGTACTTCAATTTTATCAGTAACCTCAAATCCTGAATCTTTTCTCAAATTCTGAATTCTGTTTACTAATTCTCTTGCGATACCTTCTTTTTTCAATTCGTCTGTCAAAGTAACGTCTAAGGCAACGGTGAGTGAGCCGCTGCTTGCAACTAACCACCCCTCAATATCTTGTGAAGTGATTTCTACGTCTTCGGGCGCCAAAGTAACACTTTTTCCATTAATGTCCACAGTGATTTCGCCCTCATTTTCAATTGTTGAGATGTCTTGAGCGCTCATCGCGTTTATAGCGTTTGCCACCACTTTCATATCTCGACCAAAACGCGGCCCCAGCACTTTAAAATTAGGTTTGATATTTTTGACCAAAATACCTGATGCGTCATCGATCAACTCGATCTCTTTGACGTTTACTTCTGATTTGATCAAATCTTGTACCGCAATAATTTCCTCGCGTTGCGCTTCATCAAGCACAGGTATCATAATACGCTGTAACGGCTGGCGTACTTTTATTTTTTCTTTAGCCCGAAGCGAAAGCGTTAACGATGAGATCGTTTGTGCTTTCTGCATTTTATGTTCTAAAGTCGTATCTATAAACGCGGTATTGCTTTCAGGGAAATCTGAAAGGTGTACGCTTTCTGCAGCTTCCTTGTTGGTTAAGCCGTTAAGATCTTTATACAAACGATCCATAAAGAATGGCGCTACCGGAGCTCCTAGCTTTGCCACGGTTACCAGACATTGATAAAGCGTTTGATACGCCGAAATCTTATCGTGTGCGTACTCGCCTTTCCAGTAACGGCGACGACTTAAACGCACAAACCAGTTACTTAGATTTTCTTGAACGAAGTCTGAAATTGCACGTGTAGCTTTAGTAGGCTCGTATTCTGAATAAAACTTCTCTACCTGCGCGATCAACGTGTGTAATTCTGAAAGAATCCAGCGGTCGATTTCCGGTCTGTCTTTCCATTTTATATCAGCTTCCGCATAGGTGAAATTATCCAGATTCGCATACAGCGAAAAGAACGAATAGGTGTTATACAAGGTTCCGAAGAACTTACGCTGAATCTCTGTAATCCCGTCTAGATCAAACTTAAGGTTATCCCAAGGATTCGCATTACTGATCATATACCAGCGCGTCGCATCAGGACCAAAGGTATTCAGCGTCGTAAACGGATCTACCGCATTACCCAAACGCTTAGACATCTTCTGGCCGTTCTTGTCTAAAACAAGTCCATTTGAAACTACGTTTTTATACGCAACATCGTCAAAAGTCATCGTTGCGATGGCGTGCAGCGTATAGAACCAACCGCGAGTCTGGTCAACACCTTCTGCGATAAAGTCGGCTTTACGCCAGGTTTCTTCAACCATTTCTTTATTCTCAAAAGGATAGTGCCATTGCGCATACGGCATGCTTCCGCTGTCAAACCACACATCAATCAAATCTGCTTCACGACGCATAACTTTTCCGCTTGGCGAAACCAGTTTTATTTCATCAACCACATTTTTATGCAGGTCGACCAAGTCATAATTGGCTTCGCTCATATCACCCGGCACAAAATCTGCAAACGGATCGCTCTCCATCACCCCGGCTTCAACAGCTTCTGCTATTTTTTCTTTTAGTTCGGAAACCGAACCAATGATGATTTCTTCTTTACCATCCTCAGTTCTCCAGATTGGTAATGGAATCCCCCAATACCGTGAGCGCGATAAATTCCAATCATTAGCATTCGCCAGCCAGTTACCAAAACGGCCTTCGCCGGTTGCTTTTGGTTTCCAGTTGATGCCTAGATTCAACTCGTGCATACGGTCACGCACATCGGTTACTTTGATGAACCAGGAATCTAAAGGATAGTATAAAATAGGTTTATCGGTACGCCAGCAGTTTGGATAACTGTGCACATACTTTTCAACCTTAAAAGCTTTATTTTCTTCTTTGAGTTTGATCGCGATCTCAACATCTACACTCTTCTCTGGTGCTTCGCCGTCTTCGTAATACTCGTTTTTCACATACTTACCACCAAACTCTTTCAGTTCAGGACGAAAACGCCCTTGCAAGTCTACAAGCGGTACCAAATTACCATTCTCATCTTTCACCAACATTGGTGGAATTTGAGGTTCGGCTTGTTTAGCCACCATCGCATCATCTGAACCAAAAGTCGGTGACGTATGAACGATACCGGTACCGTCTTCGGTAGTTACGAAGTCTCCCGCGATCACACGATACGCATCCTGCGGATTTTCATGCGGCTGCACATAATCGATCACCGGTTCATATCGTAATTCTAGCAATTCGCTTCCTTTAAATTCAGAAAGGATTTGATAAGGAATCTTTTTGTCTGACGCACTGAAGTTTGCAAAATCTCCTTCACTTTCTGCAGCAAAGAATTTCTTGGTAAACTGCTTTCCAACCAAAGCTTTTGCGCAAACCACCTCAATAGGCTCAAACGTATATTGATTGAAGGTTTTTACTAAAA
The DNA here is from genome assembly GCF_011784865.1 of Leeuwenhoekiella sp. ZYFB001. Lineage (NCBI taxonomy): Bacteria > Pseudomonadati > Bacteroidota > Flavobacteriia > Flavobacteriales > Flavobacteriaceae > Leeuwenhoekiella > Leeuwenhoekiella sp. ZYFB001. The sequence continues at coordinate 3,634,255 of NZ_CP050460.1, read as the reverse complement.
CATAATCAATCTTCTTCCCAACCGTCAATGCTGTGTTAGAAGGCAAGGTCCACGGAGTGGTCGTCCAGGCCATCAAATATTTTGTCCCGTCAAAAGCAGCAAGCGGAGAAGCTTTATAGGTTTCATCCTCAACCACTTTAAACTGAGCGGTTACCGTAGTATCGGTCACATCCTGATACGTCCCGGGTTGGTTGAGTTCGTGCGAACTTAAACCGGTACCGGCTTTTGGTGAATACGGCTGTATCGTGTAGCCTTTGTAAATAAGGCCTTGGTTATAAATATTCTTAAGCAGCCACCATACCGTTTCCATGTATTTTGGCTTGTAGGTGATGTAGGGATCTTCCATATCTACCCAATATCCCATCTGCTCGGTAAGGTTGTTCCACACATCGGTGTAGCGCATTACCGCATTTTTACAGGCTTCGTTGTATTCTGAAACGCTGATCTTGGTCCCGATATCTTCTTTGGTAATGCCCAATTCTTTTTCCACACCAAGTTCTACCGGAAGTCCGTGAGTATCCCAACCGGCCTTACGTTTTACCTGCTTTCCTTTTTGGGTTTGAAAACGACAAAAAATATCCTTGATCGCACGCGCCATAACATGGTGAATACCAGGCATTCCGTTTGCAGATGGCGGACCTTCAAAAAAGATATAAGGTTCGTTGCCTTCACGCGTAGAAATACTTTTTTCAAATATGTCGTTTTCCTTCCAATAGGCTAAAATATCCTCAGCCACTTTTGGCAGGTCAAGTCCTTTATATTCAGGGAACTTTGTGCTCATGATATGCGTTTTCTAATAAGTGTGCAAAATTACGGAATTTAGATTAGATAAAAACCTATAAAAAGAATGCCTTAACATAGCGATAATTTCAGTCTTCATCCTACTTGGTTAATTGCAACTCTTGATAAAAAACGTGCATCAATCGTGGGCGCACATTAAGATCATAAATGGCCGTATGTGTACGCGTGGGATATACCCGATTTGACAGAAAAACAAAAACCAATTCTTGCTCGGGATCTGCCCAAACGAAAGTTCCTGTAAAACCGCTGTGACCAAAACTAGATGCGCTTACCTCTGGATTAGGGTAGGAATCCGATAGGGCATTTTCAGCATTATTGAGATAGGGCTTGTCAAAACCTAGACCTCGACGGTTATCATTCTCAGAATATTGCACACGCGTAAATTCTTTCAACGTCGCTTCAGAAATATATCTCTTGTTGTTATAAATACCCATGTTTACATACATCTGCATCAATTTTGCCAGATCTTCTGCGGTGGCAAACAGCCCGGCATTTCCTGACACACCACCTAACAGACTTGCATTTTCATCGTGTACCCAGCCTTTAACATAAGCCTTTCGGTAAACCGAATCTTCTTCGGTGGGAATGATACGCGATTCTGGGAAGTGATGTTTTTCAGGATTAAACATTAGATTTTCTGCGCCTAGCGGAGTATAAAAATTTTCCTGTACATACTGCTCGTAAGGAACGCCGGTTAGGTTTTCTACAAGTTGTGGATAGAGCAAAAAGGTTAGGCCTGAGTACTTATATTTTTTTTCTTCGGAAACTTCAGAGCGATTGATCTTTCTATACAATTTACGCACAAAACGCTTGTTAAGAAAAAGTCCGTTATAGGTTTCTACAGAAAATCTTCGTGATTTTTCCGAACGCACAAAACGGCGCTTGAAGCTTCCATCTTCTTTCAAAACATCATTCAAAAAAACAATATACGGCTCCAAACCGGCTTGATGTGCGAGTATTTCTCTTAGCGTTAAATCCCGCTTATCTTTTCGGCGTTTCCAAGGTTTCCAATAGGTGCTGAATTTCTCATCTAGATCAAGTTTTCCTTCATCAATCAGTTTCATAATCGCGGGTAAGGCAGCGGTAACTTTAGTAACCGAAGCCAAATCGTAGAGATCGCCTGGCGCTACCTTTTGAACACTATCATAGGTATGAAATCCATAAGTTTTATTAAAAATGATGCTTCCGCTTTTTGCAACTAAAAGTGTTGCTCCGGGAAATGCTTTTGCTTCGATCGCTTGATTCATAATCGAATCTACCCGAGCGTCAATAATTGCATTTGTGACCGGTTGAGTATCTAAAGGCGCTGTAAAAGTTCGATTTTGAGCCAGAGCTCCAAGCGTAAAACAGAACAGCATAAAAGTCGTAAACGTATTCATAGAAAGAGTCAGATCTCTGGGAGCAAACCCGAGAAGCATTTAGTCGAAAAATATTAAAAAATTGAGGTAGACCTCACGCAAATCGATCTCGATTGTCGCGTAAAATAATTACGATCTAAAATATTCAATCTCAACTTCACAAGCGACGATTTCTTGTATTTATATGGAAGGCATCGCGGTATTTATCAAAATAAAAATTCTAGATATCTAAAATTTACATATTCATAAAAATGCCGCGAGAACGTGCGACGGCGATCGGTTTTTAAGCATAATGCGATAATTTGTAAAGACTTAAAACCCGATGCCATTTGAAAACGCTCACCGCTCCTAAAATTTCGCTAGATCTTTTACAAGAAGTTCTGCCCACCGGCCAACTCGTTACACACCATAAAGGCGATACGCTTTGTACGATGCATAAAAAAGTAAAGCATCTTTTCTGGCTCATTGACGGGAATCTGGATTTTTACACGCAGCAACAAAATCCGCAGCAAGAAATACAAGTAGCACATTGCGAAATTCCTTTTACCACTCTGGGCTGGAATGGATTTTTTACTCCTGAACGTTATACCTTCAGCGCAAAAATTGCCAGTGATCAAGCGCGTTTTTATAAAGTGCCTTTAAAGGATTTTAAAGCGGATATTCCACAAGTTAACAGCTTGCTTCTCACTATTGGTCAAAACAATTATCACTTGCTCAAAAATGCCTTGTGTAAACAGGCTTCGCTTTTACAACCGCGTAATTTTCAGATTCCGAAAGACGAACATTATTATGTAAATGCATCTATCGAGAAATCTGAGATCGTTCAATTGATGCGGCGCTCCCCGTTTCTTGATCAGTTTTCTGAACTGCATCTAGGCAAACTCGCAAAACTTGCGCAACGCCGCGACTATGAGCCTAACGAAATTATTTATGCGCAAGATCACGCTTCAGAGGGTTTGTACATCTTGATTCACGGCGAAGTGGCCATCAAGCGCATAGAAGGAAAAGTAGATATCAGTCAACGTAGCATTTCTAATTCCGGATTTATTTTTGGCTGGTCTTCCCTGCTCAACCTTCCTGATATTTGCAATGCCATCACCACTGAAAAAACTGCTGTATATTTTATCAATCATCTGGATTTATACCAACTTCTGGAGGAAGACGACCGACTCAAAAAACGCTTTTACCATCGCCTTATTTGGCTTATTGGCAATCAAATCAATGCGGCGTTCATTAGGTATACTTCGCTCTTAGGCAAACACAGCATTGATGCCGTATATCAACTGATCGAAAATAACCGTTCGCGGCTTACCGTGAATTCGGGATTGCATTCGGTATTTCATTTGTTGAAAGATCAAACCACCAAAGCGTTTGCGTATGAAACCTTACAGAATTTAGTTACGCAAGGCTCAAGCTTAGAGCGACATATCGCATCGCTGAGTCTCGAGTTTTTAAAACACGATAGGCGCGAACATCAGTTTAAAAATGCGTTGCGCAGTATTTATGAGGCTGTCGCCGAAAACAATCCTGAAACCAGCCCGCAACACAAACGCAAAGCTTGTGCGCAAGCCACACGTGAAGCGCTAAAACAGGTAATGGTGCACGTGGAAGGTTTAGAGAATCTACCTGAGGATTCCGGGCATATTTTTATTTACAACCACTTGTTGAATCATCCATTTTACACACTGAATAATCAATTTCAGATCACTTTAGACTCTCATTTTATCAGCGTTTTACTTGATGATAAATACGGGGAGCCCGGCATACGCACCGTGCGCATCGCTCAAGGTCAGGAATACGGACATCAAAACTATTATGAGAATCTAGGCTACATTAACGTGTACACCAAAGAATCCGAACTGCCGGAAGCCGCTGCTAAAACCAGCAACCGCAGTATTTTTTACACAGCTGCTAGCGAATTTTTAAAAAACAAAAAGAATCTCATCATCAGTCCGGAAGGCACTTCGTACACTTCTGAAGAATCTCCCGGAGCTTTTAAAACAGGCGCCTTTAACCTAGCCTTAAATCTCAAAACCGAACCGCTCATCGTCCCTATTGTTTTGGTGAATTTTGATAAACGCATCAACGATACGTTGTTTTACTGCAACATCCTGAAGCCTTTTAAAATGAGTGATCACGTGGCTAAAAATGACCCTGTTTTGGTCAAAGCTTTTGTGGAAGACTATCAAAAAAAGTATGCAGACTATGTGGCCGAAGCTCGCGAAAAAGTAAAAAGGTTAATGACCAGTAATTTTTCGGCGGTGCCGGAAGAAGAACCACCGGTTATGTGGGCTAATGAGATCAAACGCCTGCGTCGTCGTGTCGAAAAACTGAAAAATCAAGAGGACCTGCATGTCTTCTATGGAAGTTCTTCGGTGCGGTTGTGGGTGCATATGCAAGAAGATCTTGCACCCATGCACACTTTAAACTTGGGATTTGGAGGCTCCACGTATGCTTGGTGTTTGCACTATTTTGAGGAAATCTTTCAAGATGTGAATCCGTCGAAGCTTATTTTGTATGCCGGAGAAAACGACATTACCCAAGGCCGCACACCACTTGAAGTTTTAGCTGACTTTAAAGAACTTATCAAAGCGGTAAAGGCAAAATATCCTAAAGTTCCGCTGGCGGTCATCAGCTTAAAACCCAGCGTAGAACGCGCGCATCTCATCCCGCAATTTATGGAACTTAACGAACTGCTTTCAGAATATGTGATCACGGGCTTGGATGCGCAATTCATTAATGTGTTCTCACAAATGATCTCGCTAGACGACAAACCCAACCCTGAACTGTATATGTCAGACGGCTTGCACCTCAACAAAAAAGGTTATGCGATCTGGAGTGAGGTGATCAAGCAGGCATTGCAAAAGCCGGTTTAAAAAAGTTTATTACTGGATTGAATCACCAAATAGACTCCTTATCAAATCTTTAAATGTAGGATCGTATTGATTGTCTTTGGAATAATCAATCAATTTAAAAAATAGTGTATCGCTATTTTTAATAACGATAAGCGTGTCGTTACCCCTGTTTTTAATAAGCGAATATGGCGGTTCTATATCTCCCAACTGAATAAGCTCATTATTTGAAATGGACTTTGTGTTTTGAGAAATATAATACTGTTTATCTATTTTTATAAACCCTCGGTAAAATGAATCTTCATTTTTTATTTCAGAATTTATAGCAGTCTCTTTACTTACTATTTTTCTTTCATTTGAAATCTCACAACCTGCAAAAACCAAAAAAAACACAACAAAAAATAAATGTTTCATCTTCTTTAGATTTCTTAACTATTAAAACGTATACTTCAACGCCATAATGAGATTACGTCCGGGTGCTGAAATTCCTGAAGAATAGGGACGGTAGCGTTGATCTGTAATATTTTCTAAAGCTGCGGTCGCTTTCCAGTTTTGAGCAATCTGGTATTCACTATATACATTCAAAGTGTACCAGCGCGGTGAGTAGGGATTTCCATCAGCATCCAGCGCGTACAAATAGGCGTTGCCCTGTTGCGACGGCGCGAGTTCGTCATAATCAAACTGCCCATTATATTCGGCTGAAGCGTCAAACTTCCAGCGCTTCATACGGTAAATAAGGTGCGTATTTCCAAAGAGTGGTGCGGCGTGTCTCAACGGCGCATCGCTGCCATCATCTTCTTCCTGACTACCCTCGGTAACTGTTATCTGAGAGGTGAGTTTTATGTTTTTGGTAAATAAATATTCTAAACCGGCTTCAACGCCATACACCTCAGCACTTGCGGCATTTTGAATTGCCTGTACATTACTCGGCTCGCCTTGATAATCTACGGTTGTCTCCCCGTTTAGACTAAAATCACGACGTACAAGCGCATTGTTTAAATGCGTGTAGTAGGTTGCCACATCCAGACGTAACTTTTTATCAATACGCCACGCGGCACCCAACTCGGCATTATAGGCATATTCTGCTTTAAGATCGGGATTAGGTACCACCACAGAACCGGGTTCGCTGTCAAAGATTTTGCCGATATCGTCAATATTAGGCGCTCTAAAGGCAGTGCCCAAATTCAGTTTAAGATTGAAATTTTCTGCCGTTTGCCAATTCAAGCCGGCGTTTCCGGTGAAGTTTCCGAAGCTTACATCTGCCTTTTCAAACGGAAAATCATAAAAGGTATCGTCAAAAGTGGCATCGATCAATATATGATTGTACCGCACGCCTGTTTGCAAGGTTAAACTTTCAGCCAAATTGAACTGTCCGCTTAGATAGGCTGCCAGTGATTGCCAGCTAGAATCATCAGGGTAGCGGGTTGCAGTTGCTGCCTGGTCGCCGGTGTTGATATCGGTTTGCTTTCCGTAGGAACCAATTTTGTTATACACATATTCCAACCCATAAAACAACTGATTTGAGCCCATTTTCTTAGTAAAATCAAGATCTAAAGAATAGGCATTCACCTGCTCTTGCGTGGTGAATAAAGTAGTTGCTCCAAAATCACGATCGTTTCTACTTTCTTCAAAATATTGAATTGCCGCAGTAAGCTTAGCATCATCATAAAAATCGCCGTTTCCTTTTTTATCGATTTGAAGATTTCCCATAAACCACAATTGCGGACCGTAATACCATTCTGCAGAACGCAGCTGCCCGTTTCTGGTTCGTGTAAGTCTGTCGTAGCGCGCATAGTCTGAAGTATTGCTGTAATGCAACCCCAGATTAAAATCCCAAATACTGTTGGGCATATAGCGCACTTTTTGGGTAAGGTTGATCATATCAAAACCGGTAGGCGTTTGCACATTGGGATCGTCATTTTCTACCACCGTATCCACACCGTTTTGGATTACCACATATTCGGGACGCAGGTAATCTTCAGGGCCGTGACTCCCCATACGTAGATCGTCAAAATCAGAATAACTCACACTGGTTAAAAACGCCCACTTTTTAGCACCGATATTAAAATCAACGTGACCTGTTTTTTCATTGTTTGCAGTAGCATATCGGGTAAGCGCCATTCCTGAGAATGCAGTACCCTCTTCAAAAGAAAAGGCCGGTTTTTTAGTATAAAAATTCATCACACCGCCAACCGCGTCACTACCATACACCACAGATCCCGGACCTAAAATAACTTCGGTTTGATCAATGGTAAAAGGATCGATATTAATCACATTCTGAAGATTTCCTGAGCGAAAAATCGCTGTGTTCATTCGAACCCCATCTACCGTCAACAGCAATCGGTTGGTTGAAAAACCTCGTATCATAGGGCTACCGCCACCCAACTGACTTTTTTGAACAAAAACCTGCCCGCTCTGATTGAGAAAATCTGCAGCTGTTTGCGGATTTTTAAGTTCAACATCTTCAGCATCCAGACTTACTATTTTCTGAGCGATATCTTTAGACTCCTGCTCAAATTTTGACACCGAAAGCACCACCTCGTTAAGTTGGTTCTCGTTATCATCCAGATAGACCACATTCCCTTCAGCAACGATCGCCACCTTTGTGGTTTTCAAGGTGATGTGGGAGACGTGCGTGATAAAAATAGTTTCAGATTTTGTAAAGGCAGACACATCTGCGTTTCCGGCATCATCACTTACGACATAGGTTGCTTTTGAGGTATTGTAGAGCGCGGCATTGGCTACCGGCGCTTGGGTGTCTTTATCCAGCAGTTTGATCGTTTGGGCGTGAAGGGTCAACGAAAAAACACAAAAAAGCAACAAAGTAAGGGGTAATCTCATAAATGTGGTTAGTTAAATAATGCGGTTAGCACCGCAAGTGACTTTGGTTTTTTAAAGCCGTGTAAATGTAATTCATAATACGCGAGCAGCATATTTACAAAGTCTGCGCGGCGTTTTTGGTTCAATTTTACCGTAGCAAGTGCATCAAAATTTATACCCAAGAGCTGTTTGAGCGTATGTAAATTTTCTTCAGAAATACTGTAAAAACTCTCTAGCGGTTCAAATATTCCGGTTTCTAAGTTGAAGTGTGCGTGACGCAACTCTGAAGTATCTGGATAAAAACCTAGATATTTGGTCAACTCTAACAAAAACAACAGATGAAAATTGGCTGTTTGTTCGTGCAGATCAAACCATAAAAATGCGTGTTCTAAAAAGGCATAGAGCGCTCTGTTCTCTTCTTCTTCCTGAATCGCATTCCGCAGCATTTCTGAAAGAAAAAGCACCACACTGGACTTTAAAACATCAGTATGTAAACTTAGATAAGGTTGAATCACTTTTGCCTCGCGTATACTCTCAAGCGTGCCTTTGTCTTTATGCACCGCAACCAGTTCTAACTGACTTGCAGGCTGAAACATCGCCGTGCGAAGTTTGCCTTTTTTTGATTTTAAAATACGCCGTAGAATGTACGATTTGAGTCCGGCTTCTTCTGTGAAGCAGCGTACAATGAGGTCTGCTTCTCCATATTTAATTGCCGAAATCACGATGGCTTTTGTAGTTACCAGCATCAGCGAATGATCATAAGTTTGACAATTTTAGTCTCCACGGCATCTTCGGCGGTGATCAAAATAAAATAGACTCCCGAAGCCACGCGGTATCTTCCAAAAGCGGTTGTATCCCATTGAATGCTTCCGCCTTCTGAGACTTCTTCATAGACTAAATTTCCGTTTAAATCAGTGATTTTCACATTGGCGTTTTCGGTTAAACCATCAATGGTTACACTGCCGGTAAATGAAGGTCGCACCGGGTTAGGAAAAACCCGAGCATTTTCTAGAGTTTCTTGAGGAGCCACCGCACTTCCAGAAAAGGAAACCAAACCTAAAGAAGTCGCAAAATAGACTTCTCCTGAATCTTCATCAATACTTATATCTTGAATATTGTTAGAAGGAAGTGGCGAATTTGTAGTATTAAACTGTTGTAAGGTTTCCTGACCATTAGCGCTAAAGTAAAACACACCGCTAGATACGGTTCCCACCCATTTATTATTATTTCCGTCAACGGCGATGGCTCGAATAACTTGGTCGTTAAGCAATTCTACAGCGCTACCTGATTCTTCAATGATTATAGGTTGTGTTTGAATTTCGACATTTTCAAACATCTGCGCCGGACTGAAAAGTCGTCTAAGTCCTAAGCTGGTACCAATCCATAGCGCGCCATTATTATCAACCGCAAGCGACTGCACATTATCTGACGGCAAATTAGATCGCTCAGCATTGAGCAACCTGAAGCTATTGGTGTCTGGATCGTAACCAACGAGACCTCGGTTTGAAGAACCAAAATAAATATTCCCTAACCTACCAATCACCAATTCGGAATAGCCATTTACCGCATCAAAGTCTGGCAAAATAGAAGCTATGGAGATACCTTCAATCTGATTTCCTGTTTTGCGTGCGAGTGCATTTTCGACCAAACTATTAGTCATCCATAAAACTCCATTACGGTCATAAGCGGCTCCATTTATACGTATATCAGTTGGTGCGAAAGGAATATCACTCAAGCCACTATTAGTCTCATCATACAGTTGCAAGGGCACTTCTTCAACGATTTCAAGAAGGCCAGCATTAAACGAACTCATAAAAACCTGAGCATTATCCTCGGGATTATAGGTTATGTTAGTGATACTATTAGTTTCCAAAAGCGCCTCAAAAGGAAGGTTATACCACCCGGAATCTACCACAAAATGGCTCAGTCCACGCTGCTTTAAAGGAAACGGATTATAAGTATCTGAATAATCGCCGTACGCTACCCATAGTTGACCCGGAGCAGCTTCTATAGTAAACGGGTCATTGCGCAATGGACCATCGGGCAACACCTGAAGCGCTGTCGTTGTATTTGCGGTTGAAGAAATTAAAAGACCGTTAGCTTCAGTACCTAAATAGATTTGACCCTGAGAAGTAAATGCGGAAGTATAGCTGCCAGGATAATCAGCAAGAGCAGCCACTGTTGATGTCAAATTTCCTGATGCATCATAGATCAAAATTTGACTATCTAAACTTATGGTAAGCGCATCTTCTGAAGCTAAAAAAGAAACCGGAAGCCGGTCTAAAGTAGTTTGTGTATTAAAGCTAGTTCCGTCAAAACGCTGTAGGCTTTGATTGCTTTTTACCCCCCAAAGTGCATTTCCAAAGGTTTGAATACCTTCCCAACCGGTAGGATCTAAGGTTTCCCAATTTTGAAAATCAATTAAATTATCATCGGCTGCCAGTGCACGTCGCAGTCCGCCATTAGGTGAGGCCGCATAAATGTACTCCTCAAAAATAGCAGTTTGTTTGATGTTTAGGCGGGCTCCGTTATTTCCTATAAAATACGAGTCATCAAATTCTAAACGCGAAAGATCAAATAGCGAAATCCCAAAACCTGTAGCGATGTACAGCGTGTTGTTGTATTCATCAAAACTGTTAATCGTTTTTTCTGAAGGAAGAATCGCCGGTTTGTCCCGAATAGCGACCAGAGTGGTAACGCTTTCATCCGGTAATACAACATCTATAAGCCCCGAAGTGTAACCCACAAATAAAATGCCGGTAGCTTCACTGAAATGTATAGCGCTAATCGCTTCCCCCGAAAGCCCTTGAATGGTGCTGTACAACTGTGTTTCATTGGTGTTCAGATCGTAACTAAATACCGAATTCTGCGCAGCTGCAAAGATCTTTTCATTAGCCTCTGCAAGTGCGGTAATCTGATTGTACGAAAAATAAGCCGTCCATGCTTCTGAATACTTTTGAGCAAATGCACAGCATATATTTAATAGGAAGAGAAGTAAGTATAGATTCTTTTTGAACATAAACAGCGCACAAGTCTTGTGCTAAAAATACAATATAAGGCGCAGTATGTTTATAAAAAAAGGCTTCGGTTGTACACCGAAGCCTATGGCTAAATCTTTTATATAATTTTCAACCTTTACACAATTCCTTGTGCAAGCATCGCTTCGGCAACCTTAACAAAACCGGCGATATTTGCTCCTTTTACATAATCTACAAAGCCATCTTCCTGCTTACCATATTCTACACACGCGTTGTGAATATCGTACATAATCTCGTGCAGTTTTTTATCTACTTGCTCGGCAGACCAGTTGTAACGCATACTGTTTTGAGACATCTCAAGACCAGAAGTCGCTACACCACCTGCGTTAGACGCTTTACCCGGAGAGAATAAAATCTTATTCTCTAAGAACACAGCAACAGCATCTGGAGTACAAGGCATATTTGCACCTTCTCCCACAGCCATCACGCCGTTTTTAACGAGCAGCTCAGCGTCTTCTTTGTCTAATTCGTTTTGCGTAGCACAAGGCAATGCAATATCACACTTGATTCCCCAAGGTGCTTTACCCTCGTGAAATTCTGCTTCAGGATACTTCTCAACATACTCTTTGATACGGCCGCGACGCTCATTTTTGAGTTCCATTACAAAAGCAAGTTTCTCTTTATCAATACCGGCCTCATCATAAATAAATCCGTCTGAATCAGAAAGCGTCACCACTTTTGCATCAAGCTGGGTTGCTTTTTCTGCAGCGTATTGCGCAACGTTACCAGATCCTGAGATCACGATGGTTTTTCCTGCCAGCTTTTCGCCAACATTATTCAACATATATTTTGTGAAATACACATTACCATAACCTGTTGCCTCAGGACGAATTTTAGAACCACCATAAGACAATCCTTTTCCGGTAAGAATTCCTGTAAATTCGTTTTTGATACGCTTGTACTGACCAAACATATAACCAATTTCACGACCACCAACTCCAATGTCACCAGCAGGCACATCAGTATTAGGACCAATATGACGATATAATTCAGTCATAAAGCTTTGGCAAAACCGCATCACTTCAGCATCGCTTTTTCCTCGCGGATTGAAGTCAGAACCTCCTTTACCACCACCCATAGGAAGTGAGGTAAGGCTGTTTTTGAAGACTTGCTCAAAACCTAAAAACTTAAGAATACTCAAGTTAACCGAAGGATGAAAACGCAAACCACCTTTGTAAGGTCCAATAGCCGAATTAAATTCGATACGATATCCTTTATTGATCTGAGTTTCTCCCTGATCATCAACCCAAGGCACTCTGAACAAGATCGCGCGCTCAGGCTCAACCATACGCTCCAGAAGCTTTTTGCCTTGGTATCTAGGATTATTTTCTATAAATGGAATAACAGTTTCTGCGACTTCCTGTACTGCCTGAATGAATTCCGGCTCGTTTGGATTAGCTTTCTCAACAGAATCAACAAAATTTTTAATGCTATCTGTCATTATATGATTTTTTTGAATTTATAATTTTTAACATACGAAAACGATGCAAATATATGATATTAATAAAAAATGGTGTGTTATTTTTAGATATTCTTAATATTGATATTTCGTTTTTACGACATTTATGATGAAATTAGTAGCGCGGGCATAATTCTAGGTTAAAACCTCAATTTTACTATATTTGTTGCACCATAAGTCCCCAAAACTAATGAATACCAAAATCCTATTTTCGGTATTAATCATCTGCTTATCAATCCCTTTTGCAGGTAAAGCACAACTTGCGTTTTCTAACGAAGTTGGTGTAATTGCGGGACCGTTACTTTTTCAATCAGATTTTGGGCTTAGAAACAACGTAGACACCAACATTAACAATCAAGGTTGGGGTATTGGTATCGTGCATTATTTTAACTTTTCTTACCGCGCAGATTGTAACTGTTATACCCGTGATCGCTATTTTAACGACCATTTTAAATTACGCTCTGAAGCCGATTTGCATTATACTAAATTCACCCACGAAGGTATAGAGTCTCAGAAAGACACCGACGAAGGTCGCGATCTACGTGACCATACCGGAAGCTCCCTTGTGTTTGAACTGGGTATGCAACTAGAATATTTTCCGTTGAGTATTAGGGATTTTCAAGCCGGCGGATTCAGAATAGCCCCGTATATTAGTTTAGGCGCTCACTACGTAGGCTTTAACCCCTCCTACGAATCCTCGCAAGATATACCCGGAGCAACACCAGAGGATATTTATTTTGATGATTTTCTCGTGGGTGACGGCGGGGAGCTTGGCGGAATCAGCGACGCTTCTGGAAACACCTGGGCATTAACCGGAAGCGTAGGAATTAGATACAAGCTAACGGTTTTAAGTGACCTTAATCTTGAATTGAGATACCATAAATACTACTCCAATTGGGTAGACGGCTTAAATCCTGATCCCGAGTTTTACCCTCCGAACAAATACGATGATTCTATCGTATGGCTGAATATCGGTTATATTTATTACCTTAATTTTTAAGAACGTCTGGCTAATAGTATTAGCCTAAAGCTTGTTTTAAATCTTCTAGCAAGTCATCAATATCCTCTATCCCAACACTGAGTCGAATAAGCGAATCTTTAATTCCTGTTTTTTGGCGCTCTTCTTTAGGGATGCTCGCGTGCGTCATACTTGCGGGATGCCCGGCAAGACTTTCTACACCACCTAAACTTTCGGCAAGGGTGAAAACTTTTAGCTTTTCAACTACCTCAACAGCACCATCAAGGCTATCTTTTTTTGTGGTAAATGAAACCATTCCACCAAAATCCTTCATTTGCTTTTTTGCAATCTCGTGATTGGGATGGTTTTCGAAACCCGGCCAATAAACCTGATCTACTTTAGGATGCTCCTTTAAATAATGCGCAACCGCTTTACCATTTTCACAGTGGCGTTGCATACGCACGTGTAGTGTTTTGATTCCGCGAAGCGCAAGAAAACTATCTTGAGGTCCGCAGACAGCACCGCTTGCATTCTGAATAAAATAAAGTTTATCTGCAAGCTCTTTATCTTTGACCACTAAGCCTCCCATCACAAGATCGCTATGACCGCCTAAATATTTGGTGACGCTATGCATCACGAGATCAGCTTCTAGATCAAGAGGTTGTTGCAAGTAAGGCGTGGCAAACGTGTTATCTACCGCCAATAAAATTTTATGATTCTTAGCCACCTGAGCGACCGCTTCGATATTGATGATATTCATCATTGGGTTGGTAGGCGTTTCTACCCAGATCATCTTTGTTTTTTCTGAAATAACGGCTTCAATTGCTGAAGTGTCCTGCATACTTACAAAATGAAACTTCAAACCAAAATCTTCAAAGATCTTTGTAAATAAGCGATAAGATCCGCCATAAAGATCATTTGTCGAAATGATCTCATCTCCCGGTTTAAACAATTTTAAAACTGCATCTATAGCAGCAAGACCAGAACCAAAAGCCAAACCAAATTTGCCATTCTCTATACTTGCCAGTGCATCTTCAAGGGCTTTACGCGTAGGGTTTCCGCTTCGCGAATACTCAAAGCCTTTGTGACCGCCCGGAGTAGATTGTGCGTAAGTAGAGGTTTGATATATAGGCGGCATAACGCTTCCGTAAGCAGGGTCTGTATTGTGTTGACCGCCGTGTATGGTTTTAGTATTGAATTTCATTTTCTTAATCTTTCATTAAATGTCTTGGTAAAGTTAGGAAGCCAAAGACCTATTCCCAAAATTGCGTGTACCTTTATTCTTTGTTTAACACGAAACCCTAATTGCTTTGAAAAAAATCGCATTGCTTCTGCTTACAATAATTAGTATCAGCAGTTGCCAAAAGAGAACGACTCCCTTAACGTTTAAAACCGAAACCTTAAAAGCAGAAACTTTAGACCACTGCGCTGACGGTATATGCCCAATTATAGAAATCGAAAAGATCAAGGCTTTCGGTCGTGAGCATTTTGCTGACACCATTAATAACGCGGTTGATCAAGTATTGCTGAATAACCTCGTGATCGCTCCCGAAGAAGAGCCTGATATCAAAACACTAGATCAAGCTTTAGAGCATTTTATTTCTAGCTATCGCGTATATAAAAGTGATTTTCCCGAGGCCGGTACAGAATATGAGATCAACAGCACATCTCAAGTAAGCTATAACGGTGCGCAATTGTTGAGTATAAAATTTGAAAATTACACTTATTGGGGAGGAGCGCACGGATACGGCAGTACTACGTATCTTAATTTTGATAAAGATGCCGAAACCTCACTGAACAATGAGGCCTTATTTAAAGATTATGCCGGCTTTTTAAAATTGGCTGAAACCCAATTTAGAAATCAAAAAAAGCTAAGTGCCGAAGAAAACATCAACAGCACCGGCTTTTATTTTGAGAATGACGTTTTTGCATTACCTAGTGCCATTGGGTTTACTGAAAACGAAATGGTGTTGGTGTACAATCCGTATGAAATTGCATCCTACGCTGACGGCCAAACCATTTTAAGATTTAAGTTTAGCGAAGTGCAAGAGTTTCTTAAACTAGACCTATAGCGTGACGCAACGCCAGCACTGAACCTAAATGAATACCTTCGTGGAAGTTGTTATAAGCGATTGCTTCATCAACGTTAGAAAGTGTACTATCCATCGAGGTGGTGATGGTGTTATAGGTTTTAAACTTTCCGGTTTTATAGTCTTCTTCAGTTTGCTCTAGCGTGCTAAAAAGTAAGGTTTTGATCTCATCTACTTCTGCCTGAGTAGCATCTGCCTCCGGCTTTGTTCCTTTTCGGTACTTATTGATGATTTCATCAGAAACCAAAGCTGGCACTTCTGAAAATTTATAAACCAAAATCTGTTGGGTTGCGACCAAATGTGCAATGTTCCAGAAAATATTATTGTTGTATCCTTCAGGGATTTTATTCAGATCTTCTAATGCGATAGTCTCCAGATAATTCTTGAGAATAACACGTGTTTTATATGTGATTTTTAAGGTATACGCTATTGATACTTCCATGAAAAGTTTTTAGTCTATCACCTCGAGCTATGTCTCAAAGTATTTAATCTCGATTATCGAGTCAAAAATACCTTTTTATACCGAAAAGCGGTTACTTTGCAAGCGCAAACAAGACCACTAAATTTACTCAATTACTAAAAATATACGTTTTGAAAAAAATATATTACCTCTCTACTTGTGACACCTGCACACGCATTATGAATGAGATCGAATTGCCTTCTGCATTTATCAAACAGGATATAAAAACTGATCCTATTACCGAAGAGCAACTAGACGAACTTTACAACCTTAGCGAAAGTTATGAAGCTTTGTTTAACAAACGCGCCAGACTTTATCGCGAGCGTGGTCTAAATAAAGAAACGCTAGAAGAAGGGAACTACGCTGAACTTATTCTGGAGCATTACACATTTTTAAAGCGTCCTGTGATCGTAAATAACGACCAGATCTTTATAGGAAACAGCAAAAAAACGGTTGCCGCCGCTAAAGAAGCTATTCACCCTTAAAGCCATTTATGAACCAACGCGTACTTGCACTTGCTGCAGCTACCGGAGCCAGCGCTATCTACGGAATTAACCACACACTTGCTAAAGGGGTGATGCCGGTGTATATTGGGGCGTTTGGATTTATTTTACTACGCGTTTTAGGAGCCTCTGCGCTGTTCTGGCTACTGAGTATCTTCAGCAAATCTGAAAAAATCGATCGTGCTGATTATTGGAGATTTTTGGGCTGTGCAGTATTTGGCATGTTTGTAAATATGCTGGCCTTTTTTAAAGGATTAAGTCTTTCTACACCCATTAACAGCTCGGTGATCATCACGTTAAGCCCGGTGATTTTACTCATTTTATCTGCGCTATTTTTAAAAGAGCGTATTGGGTTCACCAAGATCCTAGGGATCCTCATAGGGATGTTTGGCGCGCTGGTACTGGTATTGTTTGGTGCTGCAGAACAACCCAATGCACCTAATATTCCGTTAGGAAATCTGTTGTTTTTTGTAAATGGCGCGACTTACGCCGTTTATTTGATTCTGGTAAAACCTATTAGCAACAAGTACAGCACGATCACGTTGATGAAATGGCTGTTTCTTATTGGAGTGCTTTTAAACCTCCCTTTTACACTTACTGAGTTCACTGCTGTAGACTGGCTCAATCTACCGGCACATGCCATTTGGGTGATGGTTTTTGTAGTGGTGGGCACTACTTTTTCTACCTATCTTTTAAATCTGTACGCGCTCAAAACGCTTAAAGCTTCAACCATTGGCGCTTTTATCTATTTGCAACCGGTGATCGCAATCTTATTTGCAGTTCTTGTAGGTGCAGACCACTTGAGCTGGGTACGTGCGGGTGCCGCAGCACTTATTTTTCTAGGAGTCTATTTATCTACCCGAACAAAGAAAACAGCCTAAGCTAAATCCTTAGGTTTCTTGCCAAACTTACGTGTATCTTCTTTGGTAAGTACTCTAAAATCTTCGGTTTTACTTAAGGAGGAAAGATTAACAAATAAGGCTTCCGGCAGGCCAATAAGTTTGCGTTCTTTAAGATCGATCCAAGCGCCCATCATTTCGCAACTGGCAAAATTTCGCCCTTTATGATCATAAAAATTATGTATGAATTCAAAATACATCCCGTCTTCAGAAAGTCCTTTTAACTGAAGCGTCACCTTTACCGGCTTTCCGGCAAAAACTTCTTTAAAATAATACATATGCTCATAAAACACCACCGGGCCAATGTTATGCTTGGCCATCTCGTGCTGCCCAAAACCATTTTCCATCAAAAAAGCCATACGCGTATGACTCATAAAATTGATGTAAGCACTATTGGCTAAATGTCTATTTGCATCTATATCACTCCAGCGTATCTCAAATTCTTTAGTATACATAGTTTTAAAAGTAAGCTACCTCAGAGCAAACTCGTGAGGCATTAGTTGGAAACAAAATTTCAATTTCGAGGCATCCCGATAGTTTTCGGGACTGCATAATCAATTCTTTGGCAGCACCAATGAATTTTGAGCAAAGATACCTAAAAGCCTTATGCGCGCATAATATTTTAAAATTCCCTTAATACGATGAGCTGTTCTCTTGTTTACATTTATCTTTAAATCTCAAATAGAACTTTATGCTGATTAAAAGGAATATAAGCTGGAAACTCATCATACGCCTAACCTGGCGCAACCTGATCTTCTTCCTCATTTATTCTCTGGTTATATTTTATGCATACCACGATTTAGGCTTTGAAGATATAGACATCCCGTTTGAACCTCTAACCGTGATTGGTATTGCGGTTTCTTTTTATTTAGGTTTTAAAAACAGTCAGAGTTACGATCGTTTTTGGGAAGGCCGAAAAATTTGGGGAATGATCGTTAACTGGAGTCGTACTTGGGGAATTCGTACGCTGAGCCTTATAAAATTAGACGACGCAGAAGCCGAAAAGGAAATCAAACGCGATCTGATCTATAGGCATATCGCCTGGCTTAATGCACTACGCGTACAACTGCGACAGCCCAGATCTTGGACGTTACAAGAAGGCCGGTATGTAGAACGTCTTTTTGACCGCCATAACGAGCGTAATATTGAGAGCAATCAAGCCTATCAATTTGTAGGTCACGAGGAATACGATGAAATTAAAAAACGGGTAAATCCCGCAACACACCTTATTAAAAATCAGGGTTTAATCGTACAGCGCTTACGCAAAGACGGCGTGATAGATGGTTTTCAAGAGATGCAATTGCAAGAAGCTTTGGCCAAGTTCTATGACTTTCAAGGTATGTGTGAACGCATCAAAAACACTCCATTCCCCAGACAATACGGGTATTTCTCAAAGGTATTTACATGGATTTTTGTGTTATTGTTGCCACTAGGCTTGCTCAATATTTTTGAAAATCACGTGACTGATACTGTGCATCCATCACAGCAAATATCTATTATGTTTTTACAAATGATCCCGTTTACAATTCTGATTATGTGGATTTTCACCACGATGGAATATGTAGGCGATGCTAGTGAAGACCCTTTTGAAGGAAAAGCAAATGACGTCCCTATGACTGCGCTTTGCCGCACCATAGAAATTGATTTGCGCGATATGCTAGATGAAGAAGACCTACCCGCAGGAATAGAACCTAAGGACGATATTTTATACTAATGCCCATAATCGCTTCGTCATACAAGCCAAGAGTTCCTTTTACCAATGGTCATTTTAATACCATTTACGCAGCAAAAATCAGAAAGATCAGAGGCTTAACTTATGAACGCGAACGCATCGCTTTGAGTGATGGTGACTTTCTGGATATTGATTTTAGTTTTGCGCCAGAGCGATCTACCCAAAAAATTGCGATCATCGTTCACGGTTTAGAAGGTCACGCAAAACGACCTTATATGCAAGGTACAGCCCGCATTCTCAATGCCAACGGCTTTGACTGCGCTTCCATCAACCTACGAGGTTGCAGCGGGGAAGACAACTCTAAAATACGCTCGTACCATTCAGGCGCTTCTGAAGATCTGTGTGATGTTATTAACTACATTCTTGCTAAACAAAAATACCTCCAACTCTTTTTATGCGGATTCAGCCTTGGCGGAAATCTAATTCTGAAATATTTAGGCGAAAACCGAAAACGTCCGGATTGTATTACTGCTGCAGTTGCGGTATCGACTCCGGTAGATTTGTACGATTCTTTGGGTGCCTTAGAACAACGAAAAAACTGGGTGTATCGCTGGTCTTTCTTAAAAGATCTTAGAAAGAAATATCAAGCTAAACTGAAGGTTTTTCCTAACGAATTAAGCAAAGAGAATCATCGTAAAATCAAATCCTTGATGCTTTTTGACGAACTATACACCGCTCCGGCCAACGGTTTTACAGATGCGCTTGATTATTATACTAAAAGTAGCAGTCGGCAATTTTTACCACAAATAGAAGTTCCCACTTTGCTAATCAATGCTTTAGACGATTCATTTTTAAACGAAAAATGCTATCCTACTGAAGAAGCTTCTCAAAGCGAACTACTTTTTTTAGAAACCCCCGCGTTTGGCGGTCATGTAGGATTTATTGAAAATCAAGAGCATACCTATTGTGAACATCGCACCTTGCAGTTTTTTCAAAAGTATTTAGACTAAAAAGCGCAAAAATACTGTTGCAGTGCGGGTAGAACTTGTGTATATTAGCATTTATCTAAACAATTTCTAATGAAAACTTTAAAAATCACACTTCTTTTTGCGCTTTCGCTAATATTAGTAAACTGCGGAGACGATAAAAAGAAAGAAGAAAAAGAGACGGTTAAAATAGGTTCCAATTCTTCTTCAACTTCAAAAAAATCTGATGAGAATGTTACTGAAGTAGTACTTCTTGCAACAGATATGATGCAATTTGATAAAAATGAAATTCGCGTTCCTGCCGGCAAAAAGGTTAAACTAACCTTGCGCCACACCGGTAAACAAGCCGTGGAAGTTATGGGG
Organism: Leeuwenhoekiella sp. ZYFB001; assembly: GCF_011784865.1. Classification (NCBI taxonomy): domain Bacteria; kingdom Pseudomonadati; phylum Bacteroidota; class Flavobacteriia; order Flavobacteriales; family Flavobacteriaceae; genus Leeuwenhoekiella; species Leeuwenhoekiella sp. ZYFB001. The sequence goes on along the minus strand of NZ_CP050460.1, from coordinate 3,613,996 downwards.
CATAATTTTGTGCTTTTAACCCAAGGAACCGAAATTCCTGCTTTTGGCGCTAAAGCCTCAGCAGCACGAGATAATGCATATATTCCTCAAGATACAGACGCGGTAATCGTACATACTAAAATGCTTGGCGGTGGCCAGTCTGACACAATCGAGTTTGACCCACCAGCACCGGGAACGTATGACTTTATCTGTAGCTTCCCTGGGCATTATAGTGTTATGAAAGGTAAATTCATCGTAGAATAACACGATTTCAGCAAAGAACCTTATGGCAAGCTGTGAGGATTAAAATCCTTTAGCGATGCCAATAATTTAAGCGCCCAAAAAATTATCTGAATCGATAAGTTTTTGGGCGCTTTAGCTTATTTAGTAAAATGCCTTAGAGCAGTAAACTACCCCAGAGCAAACCCTTGATACATTCGGTAGAAATAAATTTTCAATCTTAAGGCAAGCCCCTGACTTTTAAACTCTTTGGCAGCGCCAATAAATCTCGAAAATCGAGTAAACGTTATGGTTAAAACTTATTCTAAAATATTCGCCCTCCTAGTAATGATTTTTGTTTCTTCTTGTAAAAACGAGCAGCAAGATACCGAGGTATCCAAAACGCAATTTCCTGATAAAGACCTCAACCCTATTGATCGCTATGGCGAACTGCTGGTCGCTGTACAAACCAATCACGTTTTTGCAGACGGAAAAACCTTTGTTGATTGTGAACCCAAGATTCCTTCAGAGAAAATTCTTGAGAAGTATCAAGAGCAAAAAGAGCAGCCAGATTTTGATCTGGAGGCTTTTGTTTTGGAGCATTTCACATTACCGGTCACGCCAACCTCAGGTTTTGAAGCAGACACTACCCGTACTACCGAAGAGCATATTAACGCGTTGTGGTCCTATCTAAAGCGTGACGCAGACAGTGTTGAAAACGGCTCAAGAATCGCTTTACCTAACGCTTATATCGTTCCCGGCGGCAGGTTTCAAGAGGTGTATTATTGGGATAGTTATTTTATCTTATTAGGGCTCAAAGAAGCCGGAGAAATTGATCTCATCGAAAATATTCTTGACAATTTTGCCTATCAGATCAATACCATTGGCTTTATCCCCAACGGAAATCGCACCTATTATTTGGGGCGCTCGCAGCCGCCGTTTTTTGCAGAAATGGTAAATCTTTTGGCAGAGATCAAAGAGGAAAAAAGCGTCTATCTAAAATACCACGATGTTCTAGAAAAGGAGTATGCATTCTGGATGAAAGGCGCACAGGGTCTAAAGCCTTCTGAAACCGAAGCGCGTGTCGTTAAAATGCCCGACAGTCACGTTTTGAATCGTTATTTTAGTAATACGCAAACACCGCGTGCAGAAAGTTATTTTGAAGACATTACCACTGCTAAAGAAGCTGATCGCGACGCCCAAGAAGTTTACCTCAACATAGCCGCGGCTTGTGAAAGCGGTTGGGATTTTAGCAGCAGATGGTTTGCAGATCCTAACAAGATGAGCACGATACAAACCACGCAAATTGTTCCGGTAGATTTGAATGCGCTGATGTATAACTTAGAGCAAACTTTGGCCAAAGTGCGTCGATATGCAGACGATGTAGAAGGCGCTGAGCAAATGGTGAAAGCTGCGGCTTCCCGCAAAGACGCTATTGATAAGTGGTTATGGGATGCTACGCAACAAACGTTCACCGACTATGACCTAAAAGCCGAAGCCCTGTCGCCTATACTTTCTTTGGCGATGGTCTACCCTTTATATTTTAAAGTAGCCTCTCCGCAACAAGCAGAACACGTTGCAACTACTTTAGAAAGTCAGTTTCTTAAGCCGGGCGGTTTAGTCACCTCGCTGATCAATAACAAGCAACAATGGGACAGCCCTAATGGTTGGCCTCCACATCAATGGTTAGCAATCAGAGGACTGCAAACCTACGGATTGAACGATCTTGCTAATGAGATTACCGGCCGCTGGTTACACCTTAATGACCGCGTTTATAAACGCACAGGTAAAATGCTGGAAAAATACAATGTGATCGATACCACCCTCGTCGCCGGAGGTGGAGAATATCCTACTCAAGATGGCTTCGGGTGGACTAACGGAGTCTATCTTGACTTGAAGAAATAATCTGAAAGGCTTCCATTTCCGGAAGCCTTTTATCTTTAGAACTTATGGGAAAGATTCAATCTTCAATTAAACAGCTCTGGGACGCATTTACAAATGAACATCCAGAGTATCGAGACAAGAATATTCCGCCTTCCTTTTACTTCTGCGATAATGAAAAGGACGCAAATACTTGTGCCCATTTAGTATTGAAAAGAATCAAACAAGCCACGGCTACTTCGCTGTGGTGGTTTGAGACCCATAAGGAATCTCTTCCTGAAATAAATGATCTCAACATTGTTACCGATTGGGACGGAAACGCAGTTGCGGTAATTAAAACCACACAAATCGATCTGGTTCCTTTTAATCAAGTAACCTCAGAATTTGCCTTGATTGAAGGGGAAGGTGATGGTTCTCTAGCCTATTGGAAAAAAGTTCACCGAGCGTTTTACACTCGGGAAATGCAAAATTCATCCGACTCATTTGATGAGGAAATGCTTATTGTATGTGAACAGTTTATAACGCTCTATCCCTGATCTAAAGGAAATCGTCGCAACTCACATAAGCATCAATCACCGCCTGCTCTCCTTTTGGACCGGGCATTGAATTGCCATGCTCCATCCCTAAGACCCCTTTAAAACCTTTTTGGTGTATGTGTTTAAAAATGTTTTTATAGTTGATCTCACCGGTTGTAGGCTCTTTTCTTCCCGGGTTGTCTCCCATCTGAAAATATCCGATTTCCTCCCAACACACATCAATATTAGGAATCAGATTTCCTTCCTGAATTTGCTGATGATACACATCAAATAATATTTTACAAGCAGGACTGTCTACTGCTTTACAAATTTGATACGCCTGCGGACTTTCTTTCAAAAATAAACCGGGATGATTAAAAAAGTTAAGCGGTTCTAGAACCATGGTTAGACCGTGTGGTTCTAACAAAGCCGAAGCTTGCTGTAGAGTTTCTACCACGTGTGCGGTTTGGTAATTGATATCCTGAGTCATATCAACATAACCCGGCACAACGGTCATCCATTTCGCGTTTACGCGCTTAGCGACTTCTATAGACGCTTTGATATCGGCTAAGAACTCTGCTCTTAGATCTTGTTTACCGCTGGTGAGATTTGGGGCGGTCCAATAGATCTTATGCGCTACAAACACACCCATTTGCATAGAATGCTTTTGTAGTGCAGCTCCTATTTTATTTTGCACATCAACCGGCCTGTTGCGCATTTCGTTATCTTCAAATGCGGTAAAGCCCTGATCTGCCATAAAATTAATTTGAGCTATAGGATCATCGCCTGCCAGATTCTTAAACATACCCAAATGTGGAGCATAGTTTAAGTTGAAGTGATGTTTAGGCATAGCGGCAAGCCTATGTTGCATCGCAAATAGTTCGGGCCCACCTAAAGCCAAAAAGGAACCACTTAGGGCTCCTTTTTGTATAAAACTTCTTCTTTTCATTAGAGTGACATCGTTTTTCCGCCGCCGGCTTCTTCCGTAGAAATACAGCCGAGATACGCTCCTGGAATTGGATCATACCAAAGTACGTTTTCGCCAACGGCCTCAGAGTTCTTCCAAGCCCAAATACCCAGATCGCGTACCGCATTGAGATACGCATAAGAACCTGCGTGTGCATCAAAATCAGCTTCAGGCGCTTCGGGATCCTGTGTTTCTGAAATACGCTTTAAATATCCATTACGCGTTTCTTCATCTGCCCCAAGGTACTTAGCAACTGCCTGCTCAAAATCTTCGGCATCACCATCTTCGAGTTCTTTATCAAAGTTTTCTTTAAAGCTTAACGCAAAAGCATTAGCACCTGCTTTAAACTCTTCACGTTGTTTATCTCCAGCAACCTCATCCATATAGCTATCAATAAATTGAGCAATATTCAATTCTGAAGCTCCCGGAGTATCGGTTTTTGGTAGAATCACATCAAGTACCTGAGTTAATGCATACCCATTAGCCGCATTCATAAAAACCGGCTCCCAATCGCTTTTTGGTTCGCTTTTACAGCTCTGTAAAATATTAAATACCGCCGGAGCCGCTATCACATAACCAGCACCCAGACCTAAATTTTTTAATACCTGTCTCCTTTTCATAATTAAGCGAATTTTCCGTTTTTAAATTGTTCTGCTGCGTGGTTTGCTGCGCGCGCCGTAAATGCCATATAGGTTAGTGACGGGTTCACACAACTTGCAGAAGTCATAAATGATCCATCTGTTACATAAACGTTAGGCACCGTATGTACTTGATTGTTTCCGTTAAGTACAGATGTTTTAGGATCACGTCCCATACGAGCAGTTCCCATCTCGTGAATACCTAGACCCGGAGCTCCAGGATTGTCATAGGTTTGCACATCTTTAAAGCCGGCATTGGTAAGCATTTCTGCTGCCTGCTGCTTCATATCTTTACGCATTTCCCACTCGTTCTCTTTCCACTCAGCATCAAAGGTAATAGTAGGTAGTCCCCATTTGTCTAATTTATCATAGTCAAGGGTCATTTTATTTTCGTGATACGGAAGACACTCTCCAAAGGCATTGATCCCGATCGTCCAACCTCCAGGTTCAGAGATCGCTTTCTTAAGATCTTCACCATATTTCATTTCAGAGATCGCTTCGGTCCAATCACCACGGCTTGCACCACCTTGGTAACCATAACCACGCTTAAAGTTCTTTTGATCAGAATCACCACCTACATTTCTAAAACGAGGTATATACAATCCATTTGCGCGACGACCTTTATAATACTGGTCTTCAAAACCGTCAAATTTTGCTGAAGCACCTACATTAAAGTGATGGTCCATAATATTGTGCCCTAATTCGCCACTATCATTTCCTAATCCATTAGGAAAACGGTCTGACTTAGATTGCATTAAGATGGAAGCCGAAGCAATTGCAGATGCACATAAGAAAACAACCTTTGAATTGAAGATCATTTCTTCTTTAGTTTCGGCATCAATTACTTTTACTCCTGTTGCAAGTTTTGTGTTATCATCATAGATCACTTCGCTCACAATACTAAAAGGTCTCAACGTCATATTTCCTGTACGTTCTGCAGCAGGTAAAGTAGATGAGTTAGAGCTAAAGTATGCCCCAAACGGACACCCACGCATACAACGGTTTCTGTATTGACACGCAGAGCGCCCTTCAAAAGTCTTATCTGTATAGGTAATGTGCGCCGTACGACCAATGGTTAAAAGACGATCTTTATAATTTTGCGCCATGTTCTTCTTAAGGTGCTCTTCAACACAGTTAAGCTCCATTGGAGGTCCAAAATTACCATCAGGAAGTTGTGGCAATCCTAAATTTTCACCACTTACTCCTATATATTCTTCAACCTTATCATACCAAGGTGAAATATCTTTGTAACGTACCGGCCAGTCTACGGCAATACCTTCTTTTTTATTGGCTTCAAAATCAATATCGCTTAAACGATAACTCTGACGACCCCACATAATAGAACGACCTCCCACGTGATACCCACGCATCCAGTCAAAACGCTTGGTCTCGTTATAAGGGTGCTCTAGGTCGTTTACAAAGAAGTGACTATGCGCCTTGTTTGTAGTATACCCTGTACGGGCTTGCTTAAACTGTTTAGCCTCTTCTTCTTTGGTTGGCTGTCCTTTGAATTTAAAATCCCAAGGATCCATATTCATGGTGGGATAATCTTCAATATGTTTTACCATACGACCACGTTCAAGAACAAGTGTCTTCAGACCGTTTTCGCATAATTCTTTGGCAGCCCAGCCACCACTAATTCCTGTACCTACCACAATGGCATCGTACATCTCTTCAGGTTTAATACTACTCACTTTTTATTTAGTTTTTAATAATATAATCTAGCCTATGCTATCAAATATATAAATTTTAAGTTATTTTTTAGATAAACCAAAAAAAGTATAATTTAGAGAACTTATATATTTATCGGGGGTTAAGCAGGTTTTTCAACCCACCAACAACAACCTAAATTGCTTATTCAATGAACGTTAAACTCGCATTGACAGCTCTTTTTGCAGTAGCTGTCTTCTCGTGTAAAAGCGAAAAAAAAACTGAAAAAAATTCTAATGAAAGCGTTGTAGTAGCCCAAAAACAGCCATTTTTTAAAATTTCACTGGCGCAATGGTCACTCAACGAAGCTATAAGAAATGGCGAAATGAACCCCTTGGATTTTGCCGAAAAAGCACACGAAATGGGTTTTGAAGGGATTGAGTACGTAAGTCAGCTGTATACTCCTATGATGGAAACTTACGACAACGATCAAGTTGCACTAGATTCTATTCTTCCTAAGTTAAAAGCTAAGAGCGCCGAGTTTGAGGTACAAAACGTTCTTATCATGGTTGACGGTGAAGGAAACCTCGCAGCCGAAAGCCAATCTGAACGTGATCAAGCTGTTGAAGACCACAAAAAATGGGTAGATGCCGCAAAATATTTAGGCTGTCATGCCATTCGTGTTAACCTCATAGGCTCACCCGACCGTGAAATTTGGAAAAACAGTGCAATAGACGGACTCAAAAAACTTGCTGAGTACGGTGCATCACAAAACATAGAAGTTACCGTAGAAAATCATGGAGGCTTTTCTTCTGACGCTGCTTTGCTGATGGAAGTTATCAATGCTATCGATATGGACAATTGCGGTACGCTGCCCGACTTTGGTAACTTTTGCCTAGAACGCGAAAACGGCGAAATGTGGGGCGCGCCTTGTGTTAAAGAGTATGACAAATACAAAGGTATCGCAGAATTGATGCCAAAAGCACTTGCCGTAAGCGCCAAGACCTATGACTTTAATGAAGCCGGTGAAGAAACCTCAATGGACTTTACTAAAATTCTTCAGACGGTAAAAGATGCCGGATACACCGGTTTTATAGGTGTAGAATATGAAGGCGAAAACCACACACCAGAAGAAGGCATTATGCTCACTAAAGAGCTTTTAATTAATACCGCTCAAAATTTAAAATAATATCAAAATACCATACATGAAACCACTTGTTCGATTTCAATTATCACTAATGATGTTCCTCGAATTCTTTATTTGGGGAGGCTGGTTTGTAACCCTGGGAACATTTTTAGGAAACAATTTAGAGGCCTCCGGCGCACAAAGCGCAATGGCATTCTCAACCCAATCTTGGGGAGCAATCATTGCACCCTTTATCATTGGGCTTATTGCCGATAAATTTTTCAATGCAGAACGCATCTTAGGCGTGCTGCATCTCGTGGGTGCATTTTTAATGTATCAAATGAGTCAGACTACAGATTTTGCAGTATTCTATCCGTATGTTTTGGGGTATATGATCGCTTATATGCCAACCTTAGCCTTAGTAAACTCGGTAGCGTTTAGACAAATGAACAACCCATCAAAAGATTTTGGATGGATTCGTGTTTTTGGAACCATAGGTTGGATTGTTGCCGGATTCATCATCAGTCTTTTAGGTTGGGATTCGCAAAGCGGAATTCAAGAAGGTTTATTGAGCAACACCTTTACAATGACTGCTATTGCTTCGGCATTTTTAGGAGTTTTTAGCTTTTTATTACCTAAAACACCCCCTATTAAATCTGACGAAAATCAATCAATTCTTGAAAAAACAGGATTGAGTTCGGTTACGATGCTAAAGAATAAAAACTTCTTGATTTTCTTTATTTCTTCGATCTTGATCTGTATTCCATTAGCGTTTTACTATCAAAACACCAATCCATTTTTGACTGAATTGCAAATGGAAAACCCAACGCTTAAACAATCTATCGGGCAAATTTCTGAAGTATTGTTTATGCTTTTAATTCCAGTTTTTCTGTTACGCTTCGGTATCAAAAAAACATTGCTTTTTGGGATGTTGGCTTGGGTTATTCGTTATGTACTCTTTGCATTCGGAAACGCAGACGAACTTTCCTTTATGCTTCTAATCGGTATCGCCCTTCACGGCGTTTGTTATGATTTCTTCTTTGTTTCGGGACAAATTTACACCGATTCAAAAGCAGGATCGAGCAACAAGAGTGCTGCTCAGGGACTTATAACATTAGCCACTTACGGGGTAGGAATGTTAATAGGATTTTGGGTTGCAGGCCAAATCACAGATAATTATCTTGTGGGAGAAACTCACGATTGGAAGACCATTTGGTTGTATCCTGCGGCCTTTGCTGCTGCGGTATTTGTCTTCTTCCTGATCGCATTCAAAAATGAAAAAATAGAATACAAAGGCGAAAAAGTATAACGATGAAAAAATTAAAAATGGGAATGGTCGGTGGCGGCCAAGGCTCTTTTATAGGCGATGTACACAGACGTGCCAGCCGAATAGATGGAATGGTAGATTTGGTTTGTGGTGCTTTTAGCAGCAACGCAGAGCGCAGTCTAAAATCTGCCGAAGCTTTAGGCGTTGCTCCTGAGCGCGCATATAAAAGTTTTGAAGAAATGATCGAAAAGGAAGCTCAACTTCCTGAAGACGAGCGTATGGATTTTGTTTCGATCGTAACGCCAAATCATATGCATTTTCCACCGGCAAAAATGGCTTTAGAGCACGGCTTTCACGTGATTTGTGATAAACCTGTAACACTTAGTCTTGAGGAAGCGTTTGACCTACAAAAAGTAGTTAAGCAAAGCGGAAAAGTGTTTGCGCTTACCCATAATTACACCGGTTACCCAATGGTAAAGCAAGCGCGTTTGATGATCCAGAACGGAGAGCTTGGCGATATTAGAAAGGTTGTTGTACAATACCTACAAGGTTGGATGTCAACCGCTGTTGAAGAAACCGAGCATAAAGGGGCTTCTTGGCGTGTAGATCCTAGCAAATCTGGTATAGGCGGTGCGCTTGGCGACATAGGTACCCACGCAGAAAACTTAACCGAATACATCACCGGAAAAAAAATCGTAGAGCTTGCAGCAGATCTTACCAGTTTTGGTGCCGGTCGCGTGCTGGATGATGATGGTAATATTCTTTTGCGTCTAGAGGATAATGCTAAAGGAACCTTGAGCATTTCGCAAATCGCAACAGGAGAAGAAAACAACTTAGCCATTCGCGTTTATGGAACCAAAGGAAGCATCGCTTGGGGACAAGAAAACCCTAACGAACTTACCGCATATTGGCTCGATAAACCAAAACAGATTTACACACCTGGCGGAAATGGCACGTATGAAGCTTCCACAGAGTACACCCGTGTTCCTCCGGGACATCCTGAAGGGTACTTAGAAGGTTTTGCAACCATTTACCGAAGCTTTGCCAAAGAAGTCCTATCGGTTAAAGATGGAGCAGCATTTAGCGAGCGACCCGATTTCCCGACAATTGATGACGGGTTAAGAGGAATGCAATTTATCTATGCCGCTGTGGCGTCAAATGATAACAATTCGGCTTGGGTAAGTCTAAAAGAATAATCTTAAAAAAGCGTCTCTTAGGAGGCGCTTGATTTTTTATAAAATAAATCAACTACTATGAAAACCATTAAAGGCCCCGCTGTCTTTCTTGCACAATTTATGGATGATAAAGAACCTTTCAATTCGCTTGATGGGTTGTGTAAATGGGCAAGTGATCTAGGCTACAAGGGCATTCAAATACCCACTTGGGAAGGTCGCTTGATCGATCTGAAAAAAGCCGCAGAAAGCAAGACCTATTGCGATGAATTAAAAGGAAAAGTGCAAAGCTACGGCCTAGAAATAACCGAACTGTCTACGCATCTGCAAGGGCAACTGGTTGCCGTGCATCCTGCTTATGATGAGATGTTTGACAACTTTGCGCCAGACGATTACAAGAACAATCCTAAAAAGCGTCAGGCTTGGGCGGTTGATCAGTTGATGAGTGCTGCAAAAGCCAGCAGAAATTTAGGGATTGATGTGCACGGTACCTTTAGCGGTTCTTTGCTTTGGCATACCTTTCACCCGTGGCCACAACGCCCGCCGGGATTAGTAGAAATGGGCTTTAAAGAATTGGCAAATAGATGGACTCCTATTTTAAATGCTTTTGACGAGCAAGGAGTTGATGTATGTTATGAAGTGCATCCGGGAGAAGACATTCACGACGGGGTAACTTTTGAACGTTTTCTGGAAGCTACCGGAAATCACAAACGTGCTAATATTCTTTACGACCCCAGTCATTTTGTGCTTCAACAATTAGACTATATCGAGTATATAGACAATTACCACGAGTTTATAAAAATGTTCCACGTTAAGGATTCAGAATTTAATCCTACCGGAAAAAAGGGTGCATTTGGAGGCTATGGTGATTGGCGAGATCGCGCAGGCCGCTATCGTTCCCTTGGTGATGGGCAAATAGATTTTAAAACCATTTTTACTAAACTCACCGAATATAGCTGTGATGTTTGGGCGGTGATGGAATGGGAATGTTGCATCAAATCTCCGGAGCAAGGAGCTCGCGAAGGCGCACCGTTTATCGCCAGTCATATCATTGAAGCTACAGAAAAAGCATTTGATGATTTTGCAGGAGCAAAAACCGACGAAGCCAAATTAAAACGAATTTTAGGACTTTAAACCACAAACAATGAAACAATTAATACTGTCGGTAGCCCTTGCTATGGCGCTTTTTACCTCGTGTAAAGAAAAAGCAGAAGAGGCAAAAACCGAAGAAGTAGCAGTAGCTACCACCGAAGCAACCCAGCCTGAAGATAGCGAATGGGAAGTGCTTTTTGACGGAACTAATCTTGACAAATGGCATGCCTACAACGGCGAAGCTCCCACACAATGGGAAATTGTTGATGATGCCCTTGTATTTACTCCTGCAGAAAATAGAGATGGGTCTGAAAATCTTGTTACTAATGAAGAATACACCAGCTTTGTTTTAAAAATGGATTGGATGATCTCTGAAGGTGGAAACAGCGGAATTATGTGGGCTGTAGAAGAAGACCCAAAATACCACGAGCCATACGCTACGGGACCTGAAATTCAGATTCTGGATGACGAGCGTCACCCGGACACTAAAGCTGGACCAAGCCATAGATCAGGCGCTTTATATGATATGATAGGTGCTCCAGAAGGTGTTGTAAATCCTGCCGGAGAATGGAACAGCTACGAGATCACTATTGATTACAATACCAATCAAGGCATTATTGTACTGAATGGTGAAGAAGTTGTGACCTTTCCTGTAAAAGGAGAAGGATGGGAGGATTTAGTGTCAAATTCAAAGTTTGCCAGCTGGGAAGCTTTCGCTAAAACAGACACCGGTCTTATCGCATTACAGGATCACGGACATCAAGTTTCCTTTAAAAACATAAAAATTAAAAAACTCTAGTCATGAATAAAAAATTTATAGTTCCGTTTGTAGCAGCTGGTTTGCTTTTTTCTTGCGATACTTCAGAAAAGAAAAGCGAAGAAACCACTGCACCGGTTGAAGATACTACTGCCGTAGAAGAAGAAGCTCCTATCACAGATCCTGAAGCTACGGAAGTTTGGGAACCGGAACCTGAGGTGGTTTCTTTTAATAAAAATAACGTACCCTCTGATGCTGTGGTTCTTTTTAATGGAGAAAATCTGGATGCTTGGGAAAGCACAAAAGATTCTGTGGTTAATGCGCCTTGGCAGATCAATAAAGATGGTTCTATGACCGTTGTGGGCGGCACAGGAGATATTCAGACCAAAGAAAGTTTTGGCGATATGCAATTACACGTTGAGTGGCAAGCGCCTCAAGTTGTAGAGGGTGAAGGTCAAGGCCGCGGGAACAGCGGTATTTTCTTGCAAGGTTTATACGAAGTTCAGGTATTGAATAGCTTTGAAAACCGAACCTATTCAAACGGACAAGCAACTGCGATATACAAGCAAAGCATTCCGCTGGCTAATGCAACAAAGCCTACTGAAGAATGGCAAGCTTATGATATCATCTATCATCAGCCGGAGTTTGACGCAGATGGCAACAAAACCAAAGCGGCTACAGTAACGGTTTTGCACAACGGAGTGCTAGTACAAGATAATACCGAAATTCAAGGTACTACCGAATACATAGGCAAACCCAAAAATCCGGCGCACGGTGAAGGCCCTATCAAACTTCAAGATCACGGTAATCCTGTAAGTTTTAGAAATATCTGGGTACGCAAGCTGTAAGCTATGCTCCCTAAACGAATTGAAAACCCGTAAGCCTGCTTACGGGTTTTATTTTTGTAGGATAAACTTACACCTCACGAGCAACCCAATAGGTTTTCCTATCTTTGCCGTTTTAAATTAAGTGCATGATTAAATCTATGACTGGCTTTGGGAAATCGGTGACCCAATTACCCACAAAAAAAATAACGATCGAGATTAAATCTCTTAACAGTAAAAATCAAGATCTAAACGCGAGGATTCCTTCTTTTTACAGAGAGAAAGAACTGGAGCTACGCAACTTGGTTGCTCAGAGACTCGAGCGTGGTAAAATAGACTTTAGTCTTTATGTTGAGCTTAATGGCGAAGAAACCAGCAGCTCAATCAATGCAGATGTGGTTAAACAATATATGAAACAACTGCGTGAGGTTACTCCAGATGCAGCTGATATCGAATTGCTAAAAATCGCTACCCGCCTTCCTGATGCGCTTAAAACCGAACGCGATGAGATTGATGACGAGGAGTATAAATCTATTCTTGCTGGTGTAGAAGAAGCGCTCAACGCTATTGACACCTATCGTGTAGACGAAGGCAAGGCGCTTAAAAAAGACTTTGAATTACGCATAAAAAACATCGCGACTAATCTTGATGAAGTGATCACTCTAGATCCGGAACGGATGACCGGTGTACGCCAGCGTCTAACCAAAGCGGTGAGCGATCTAAAGACAGAAGTTGATGAGAATCGTTTTGAACAAGAACTCACCTATTACTTAGAGAAATACGACATCACCGAAGAAAAAGTACGTCTTAGCAATCACCTAAAATACTTTCAAAAATCTCTGGATTCTGCTGATTCTAATGGTAAAAAACTGGCTTTTATCAGTCAGGAAATGGGACGTGAGATCAACACTATAGGTTCAAAATCTAATTATGCGCCTATGCAACAGGTTGTTGTGCGTATGAAAGACGAACTGGAGAAGATCAAAGAACAACTTTTAAACGTACTTTAAAATGGCTGATACGGGTAAACTCATCGTTTTTTCTGCACCTAGCGGAAGTGGCAAAACTACTATCGTAAGATGGCTTCTGGAGAAAAAAGAACTTAATCTAGAGTTTAGTATTTCGGCGGCTTCTCGCGAGCCCAGACCTACTGAAAAAGACGGCGTTGATTATTATTTTCTTTCGCTTAAAGAATTCAAACGTCGCATCAAGGAAGATGAATTTTTGGAATGGGAAGAAGTCTATCGCGACAATTTCTACGGAACCTTAAAAAGCGAAGTAGAGCGCATCTGGAAAGAAGGTAAGCACGTTATTTTTGACATTGATGTTGTGGGCGGTCTAGACATCAAAAAGCTGTATCCTGAGCGTACCTTAGCTGTTTTTGTAAAACCACCGAGTATCGAAGAATTAAAGATCAGATTAAAAAAGCGTAAAACCGAAAGTGAAGACCGTATCAATATGCGTGTTGCCAAGGCCAGTATTGAACTTGCTACCGCTCCGCAGTTTGATTACATCATAGAAAATAATGATCTGGATACTGCGCTTGCTGAAGCTTACGAACTTGTAACCAAGCACATCAACGCGTAATATGAAAATCGGGCTTTATTTTGGCACATTCAATCCGGTGCATATAGGGCACTTGATTATCGCAAATCACTTTGCTGAATATAGCGATCTTGACAAGATCTGGATGGTCATTACGCCGCACAACCCGTTTAAGAAAAAAAAGACGTTACTTGATAATAATCACCGGTATCAGTTGGTTCTTGAAGCTGTTGAAGAATACCCAAAGATTGAAGCGAGTACCATTGAATTTAATCTACCCCAACCTAATTATACTTCAAATACACTTGCACATCTGCAAGAAAAATACCCACAGCACGAGTTCTGTCTGATTATGGGAGAAGATAATTTGCGCACCTTGCACAAGTGGAAAAACTACGAGGTTATTTTAGAACGTCACGAGATCTATGTCTATCCCCGAATAGGAGAACAAGAGACTAAACCTGAGTTGCTTGCTCATCCTAACGTGCACGTGGTTGATGCTCCTGTGGTAGAGATATCTTCAACCGCCATACGCAAAGCGATCAAAGCCGGTAAAAACTGCCGCCCGCTACTACCGCATTCGGTATGGGTTTATATAGATCAAATGAATTTTTACAGATAACCACATCAAAAAAGCTACTTCGTGGGTTTTTTAGCCTACGATGGCACATATAAAAAAAGCTTCAGTAATACTGAAGCTTTTTGTTTTTTTGAGATCGTATAATGCTTAATCCAAATTTGGAATTCTAAGCATTTGCCCCGGATAGATCTTGTCTGGATCTTTTAGCATTGGTTTGTTTGCTTCAAAAATCACAGGGTACTTCATAGCGTTTCCGTAGAACTTTTTAGCGATTTTACTCAATGTATCACCAGAAACTACGGTGTGAAACTGTGCCTCAGGCTCTTTATGCTCTACACTCATTTGATCATCAACTTGAGCGATTCCGTCTACATTACCCACAACAAGTACTACCTTTTCTTTAGTTGCCTGATCTTTTGCTTTACCGGTTACCGTTGCGGTTTCTCCGTCAATCTTAATATCTAGCCCTTCAACTTCAAGACCTAAATCTGCAACAGTTTCTTTAAGCGAAGCTTCAGCCTTTTTGGTTGCAGCAGCAGCGGCTGCTGCAGCCTCAGCTTTCTTTTCCGCAGCTTCTTCGGCAGTGCTTTTACCAATACCTATTTTTGCTCCGGCATTTTTAATAAATGAAAATAATCCCATGTTTTTATTCTTAAGTTAGTCTTAGTTTTAAAGATTCAATTTACAAAATACCTATTTAACCCTTTGTGTATTGGTCTTTAAAACTATGTGAATGTTTTTGCAGTAAACTACCATCAAGCAACGCCAAAAAAATCGCCCCGCGAATAACTCAACGGGGCGATCTCAACTAACCAACCAAAAAATATTTATTGCTTATAAGGCTAACGCTTTGATCGCCTTAATATTTTGTTCGATCTCGCTTTGCTTTAATCTGCTCTTTCCTTCTGAAGGCGTTTTGTATTGAATATACCCACGACCTCTAAAACGATACTCACTCCCTGAAGCAGGATGATAAAGCGCTATAGTCGCATCATCAAGTATAGAAAGTTCAAAATACTCGTTAGCAAAATAGTCATAATCTAATGTCAATGTTTTTAAATAGGCATTGTTAACGACATTATTCACTTCATAAATCCCGCTATAATCCCAATATAAATTAGTAGTTGAGCTACCTATAGGGTCTTGCGAACTTCTAAAATTTACGCCTGAATTTGCCGGTAAGAACTGCAGGTAATTTTCTGCATCAAACGCATTAGAGGTTCCGCTTAGGCTGGTATGAACCTTTTCCCAAACTGCATATTCCTGCAAGAAAAAATGAATGTTGTCATAAAACAAGCGGTCATAATCAAAATTGCTTCGTTGATAACCTATCAACACGTACGACGTATTAGTATATCGATTATACAGTTCGATCGCATTATTAGAGAGCAGGGAAACCTCAAATGAATAGAAACCATCAATATCGTGACTGATGTCTAGATCATAGTCAAAAACATCATAATACCCCACCTCGATACCAAAACCACTGCCCTGATCGCCAATTCCGGCGAGGTTGTTATTGGCCATTACGGTTCCATTGAGGAAAGAAAAGGTGAAAGCCTTATCCATAAAAGGGATACTCCCGTTGCCTTGTGTTTGATCAATATCTACATACCACAACTCGTAATCCGCTAGCACTGAAGATAACGGCGCCACAGGTGTTGCAAGATCGTCCTCGATAAATACATCAGTGTAGCACGAGGTAAATACGCCAAGCATTAAAAAATAAGCGCTAAGTAATTTTATCGTTCTCATAATCGTTCGGTTTTAAAGATGAATATGTTCTGAATACATTCAGATTAAACTGCCCTCGGAAAAATGTCTTTGGGCGATGTCAATTAAAATTCTTAGCGGTGACGTCAGTGCTGTAGAATAGCATTTTAATATATCCAAACCGCGTGCCAAAAAAATATTAAAGTGACTTTCAGCATTTTACGAGCCTTCTAAAATGAGTATCTTTGAAAGAGGCAAAACAGCCCTAAAACTGAGGATTTATAAGGCTTTACAAATGCCTTCATAAATTGAAAAATAATTCTGTTTCTACAGAAAAATAAAATAATATGTCTTTAAAATTTGGTGTTATCGGCGGCGGAAGCTGGGCAACTGCGATCGTAAAAATGCTTACTGAAAACTTAGAAGAAGTAGGCTGGTATATGCGCAGTGTGTATGCTTTAGAACATCTTAAAAAAGAAAAACATAACCCCAATTATCTAAGCGCTGTAGAGTTTGATACTGCTCATTTAAAACTGAGTAATGACATTAATGAAATCATCGCCTACGCAGATTACCTCATTTTTGCCGTGCCTTCTGCTTTTGTAGGAAAGGAGCTTGAAAAAGTGACCGCAAGTTTTAAGGATAAGATCATTTTTTCGGCCATAAAAGGGATCGTTCCGGAAACCGGTCAGATCGTTGGGGCGCATTTTCACCATAAATATGATATTCCGTTTGAAAATATCGGAGTGATCACCGGTCCTTGTCACGCCGAGG
Organism: Leeuwenhoekiella sp. ZYFB001; assembly: GCF_011784865.1. Classification (NCBI taxonomy): domain Bacteria; kingdom Pseudomonadati; phylum Bacteroidota; class Flavobacteriia; order Flavobacteriales; family Flavobacteriaceae; genus Leeuwenhoekiella; species Leeuwenhoekiella sp. ZYFB001. Next base: position 3,597,297 of record NZ_CP050460.1, on the reverse strand, counting down.
AAGTCGCTTTAGAACGACTATCCTACCTTACCATCGCTTGTGCAGACGAGCAACACGCACAGGTAGTCGCAGATCACCTTAAAAGTTGGTATATCAATACCACGATAAGCGACGACACCATAGGTACAGAATACGCCGCGATGCTTAAAAATATCTACGCCATAGCCGCCGGAATTGCGCACGGCTTGGGTTACGGTGATAACTTTCAGAGCGTGCTGATGAGCAATGCCATAAGAGAGATGAAAAAGTTCATCAAGAAAGTGCATAAAATGAAGCGTAACATTAATGATTCGGCGTATTTAGGAGATTTGCTCGTTACGGGCTATTCTGTATTTAGCCGAAATAGAATGTTTGGAAATATGATTGGTAAAGGATATACCGTTAAAAGTGCTCAGATGGAAATGAGTATGGTTGCCGAAGGTTATTATGCTGCCGAAAGTGCTTTTAAGATCAATCAAGAGTTGGGTGCCAAAACCCCGATAATAAATGCTGTTTATAACGTGCTTTACAAAGGCAAAGACCCCAAAAGTACTTTTAAAAAATTAACCGAAAAACTTACTTAGATCATTCGGCTAGAACGCCTTCTTTGAGCATAGAGGGCAAAGGTCCCACCTTGCTATCTTGAATACTATTTGCCGGAAAAATGAACTTCTTGTCAAAGAGTTTTCCTTCTTTAAAAAAGGTTACCGCAAACTCATTAGTAAGTTTAAGCACGCTATCTTCAATAAACTCGATCTTGGCAAATGCTTTTGCCGGTAAGGTCTGCAACTTGTGTCGCATTTGACTCGTCGTCTGTTTAGCGCTATAGCCTTTAGATACAATCAAAACCATTTCTAGAGGTTCGCCGGTATCATTAATGAGATATGCGTTCCAGTCATCGGTGCGATGTGTTTCATTAAACTCTTTTACCGCTGCGACGTACACCCCTTCAACTTCAGGTATTGTGATGTCTTTTTTCATGATTAGTCGTCGTTAACCTTCCACATAATCCAAAGCGCAAGAATAGCGATCGCCATAATTCCTAAGAAAATACTACCAATGATGATCTTGATCGCTGCGATCACAAATGTGAGGTATGCGACAAGCGCAAGAGCGATTAGAAGTACGGCGATAACTACATATTTTTTCATAGCCTAGATGGATTATAAAGCGCTTTTAAACTGATTTAAGAAGCGTAAGTCATTTTCACTTAACAAACGAATATCTGAGATCTGATGTAATAATAAGGCGATACGGTCTATACCCATACCAAAGGCAAAACCGCTGTATTCTTTAGAGTCAATGCCACAATTTTCGAGCACATTAGGGTCTACCATCCCGCAGCCCATAATCTCTAACCAACCGGTTCCTTTGGTCATTCTATAATCGGTTTCCGTCTCTAAGCCCCAATACACATCTACTTCGGCACTAGGCTCAGTAAACGGGAAGTAAGAAGGTCTTAAACGAATTTTACTCTTCCCAAACATCTCTGTGGTAAAATGCTGAAGCGTTTGCTTAAGGTCTGCAAACGAAACATCTTTGTCGATGTACAAACCTTCAACCTGATGAAAAAAGCAGTGAGAACGCGCTGAAATCGCCTCATTACGAAAAACTCTCCCAGGAGAGATGGTGCGTATGGGTGGCTTGTTTGCTTCCATATAACGCACTTGTACAGATGAAGTATGCGTACGCAATAAGACATCAGGATTAGTCTGAATGAAAAACGTATCCTGCATATCACGCGCCGGGTGATGTTCCGGCAGGTTTAATGCGGTAAAATTGTGCCAGTCATCTTCAATTTCCGGTCCTTCTGAAACATCAAAACCTATTCTGGAAAAAATATCAATGATCTGATTCTTGACAATAGAAATGGGGTGGCGTGAACCTAAAGTGATCGCATCTCCGGGACGTGTAAGATCGCCGTAAACACTTTGCTCTTCAGCCGATTCCAGACCTGATTTTAAGGTGTCAATCTTATCCTGAACCGTAGTTTTTAATTGGTTCATCGTTTGACCAAAAGCTTTCTTTTGCTCGTTAGGAATGTTCTTAAATTCAGAAAAATACTGATTGAAAAGTCCTTTTTTTCCTAAAAATTTAATTCTAAAAGCTTCTACTTCATCAAGCGAACTCGCCGTAAATGCTTCAGCCTCGCTAATAAGCTCCTTAATTTTATCTAACATAATGCTAATTGAATCCCTTTTGGGTTATTGTATACTGCCCATCGGCCTTATCAAAATTTCCCTGAGCAACTGCCATTCTTCAAAAAAATGACCAGTGTATCAGAGGCACAAATTTATGAAATATCGGCGGCTTGGGCTTTGTTGTCCCGGTAAATATATTGCAGAATAAAAAATACAGCGGTTCCGCCAAAAATATGCCAGAGCCAGTGTGTTCCCATCCAGAAGAACTCAAAATCCAGACGGTTGTCCAGCACTCTAAACAAAACGGCAAAACCAAAAATCACAAAAGCGGTTAAAGCCGATTTCGCATAGCGCCATTTGGTTTTTATGAGGTAGCCCAAAATTGGAATCAGAATGCTTAATGCACTGATCAAATACCCGATGCTATGTTCTAAATGCTTCGGCAGCGGTAAATATCTTAACCCTATAAATGCCAAACCTATGCTTAAAACAAAAATCAAGCGTTTGCCCCAGGTGTCTTGCCATTTAAAAATGAAATAAAGCAAAGCTGCAAAGCTCAGTCCGCGAATAGGTACCCAATCCAGCAAAAGCCAAGCTTCTGCGTTGCGCAACCCGTGATAGAGCGTTCCGCCAACATAGCCTATAAAAATGAACGGCAAGGCGATCATTAAAAACCATTGTTTTTTAGGCTTGCGGTAAATTTTGATCCCAAAATAAACCACGATAAACAAAAAAATAAGATTGCTGTAGGTATTAAACGGCTCCACCGGAAAGCGCCCGGCTATGGTTTCTTTGTAAATAGGTCCCGTATCATTAGGGAACAGCTCTTGTAAAATGCTTAGCAACATAGCCTTAAAACCGCAAAAAAATAGTTTATTGAACGAGTTCTTTCTCTAGAAAATACTGCACAATGGCCTCTTTCATAAGCAAAGATTGCTCCCCAGCTTTTAAGGCGGGTAATGGCTCAATCATTTCGTAGTGCGGCCAGCCATCTTCATCCTGATAATCAAAACGATAATACCCAAAAGGTTCTAACAGTCTGCAAATTGCAATATGCATCAAATTGATCTTATCATCTTTTTTAAAGCGCTTATCTGGCTTGCCTAATTCTTGCACTCCTATCAGATAAATAATCGCGTCGAGATCTAAGACCTCACCATCAGCAAAACGTGCAGATAGTTTGCTTACCACCTGCTCCCAGCGTTCTTTAAGTTGTTCGTCTCTAGCCATGCCGCAAATATAATCAAGATCAAACAATACCTATACTAACATAAAGCCAACTCCTAAAAAGATTATTTAGCCCTAAATAGTATCTTTAACCAATGAATTATCTGGATATTATAATCGGAATTTTACTTCTTTTAGGCCTTTTTAAAGGACTTAAAAACGGGCTACTCATTGAAGTAGCCTCATTGATCGCTTTAGTTTTAGGGATTTATGGCGCCATTCACTTCTCCTATTATGCGGTAGATTTTTTAACCGAAAAGGTAGATTGGAGTATTCAGGCGATTAACCTCGCAGCATTTGCGGTAACTTTTATCATTATTGTTTTGGTTATTACACTCGCCGGAAGAATTTTAACTAAAGTCGCTTCTTTAGCGATGCTGGGCATCGTAAACCGAATTCTAGGCGCAGCATTCGGTCTTTTAAAATCTGCTTTTATCCTGAGCGTGATTCTGATGTTTTTAGCTGCAATGACCAGTAGTCTTAATCTCATTGATGAGGAAACACGAGAATCTTCGGTTCTTTATAGCTTGATCAAGCCTATCGCTCCTGCGGTTTTACCAAGTATATTAGAAGAAGTAAAAGAGTTTCGAGAGAATGAAGACACTGATAAAAGCAAAATTGAGTTACAATCTGTTTAAAATGGATCTCAAAAAAAAGCTTTTGATTTAAAATAAAATAGCGCTGCAATGCAGCGCTATTTTTATGCGTTAACAAACTCACTGTCAATCATCTAACCTGTAAATTTCCATAATGTTTTCTAAGATGGCATCAAAGTCTATTTTGAGATCAATTAGCTTTCCTGAATGTATATCAAAAACCCACCCGTGCACGCTGAGATTACGTTTACGTATTGCCTTTTGTACATCAGCAGTTTTAATAACATTCACACACTGCTCTTGAACGTTTAGCTCTACAAATTTCTTATAACGCTCTTCTTCATCCTCAATTAGACTTAACTCTTCCTTATGTATTCTATAAACGTCACGAATATTTCTCAACCAAGGATTTAATAGTCCCAAATCTGAAGATTGCATCGCAGCTTTAACACCACCACAATAATAGTGACCACAAACTACCACATGTTCCACTTCAAGATGCTCAACCGCATAATTAATAACAGACATAGAATTAAGGTCTGTATTAGGTACCATATTGGCAATATTACGGTGTACAAACACATCTCCGGGACCTACACCCATCAATTCTTCAGAAGAAACACGGCTATCACTACAACCTATATAAAGAATTTTTGGCGATTGACCCTGTGATAATTTTTTAAAATATTCAGGCTCTGCGCTTAACCGCTCTTGAACCCACTCTTTGTTGTTCTCAAATATCTTCTTAATATCCATCTATCTTTGGTTTTTAGTTAAAAATCAAGCTAATGCAATCCTAAAATTAGTGAAACTAAGCATTACTTGTGTCTTCCTATATTAAAGAGACGCTAAAAATAGAAATTAAGTAGCTCTCAAGCTAAAAAAGCCAATTTGAATATCTAAATGGTCAATGAAGTTGCTTGAGTGGTAAAACTACCTCTTGTTCATTCCCGGAGAATAAAGCGAGTTTATAATATTTATAAAATTTTAATATCTGTAGTAGGAATCCAGCCTTCTTTCCCGTCTGCCAGTCGAATCATTTGCCAATCGCCTTCGGTCTCTAGTACACGAACTTTGGTTCCTTCATGTAAAACGAAAGCCTCCTCGCTGGCTAAATTAGGCTCGCTTTTAATTTCAGCTTCTGCTGAAAAAACAATAGCAAACTGCTTGTTATTTTCATTGGATTGCGCCTGAAACGCCAATGTAAGACTTAACAATCCCAATCCCAAAGCCACAAAAGCCGTAGTAAAAAAACCGCGTTTTAAAGCCGTGGTTTTTCCGAAGTAATAAATGATAAAACTCAAGGCAAAAAGTAGCATGCACACCACAGTAACGATCGCCCAACCGTCTAGTGAAAAAATATGAAGCAATTGATTCCACCATCTTTTAAAGGTATTTTCAGGCAACGGCGTTATTGCGTCAATGGTCATATTTTGAGCAAACTCCAGATTGTTTTTGATCTCTTTATCATTAGGCTTCAATTCAAGAGCTTTCTCATAATTATAAACGCTTGGTGCAATGCGATTGAGTTTATAATTGGCATTAGCCAAATTATAATACACAGCCGCCGACTCGTAACCGGCGTCAAGAACTTTCTCATAATTCTTGATAGCTTCCTCAAAATTATTTTGAGCATACTGCGAGTTTCCGGTTTCAAAAAGCTGTTGCGGCGTTTGTGCATTTAAGCTCAACGAAGCCATAAACAGCACAAGAACCACAAAACGATAGCTTGATCTTATCATTGTTTTCATAACTGTTTATCTATTTCTGAAATTACACGCGACGCCTGCTCATAATCGTGTTGCATTGCGTCACTGCTTGAAGGTGTGTAGCGCGCAAATTCGCAGCTTTCTAAAAGCTTGAGGAATGCCGCAGTGGTTTCAACAGTTACGCCACGATCTTGCAGCAACTGGCTGATGCGTTCTTTGCTCATTTCGCTCGTCTGAATATTCAACCGTGCTTTTAAATAATTATGCAAACACTTTTCTAAGGCTAAATAGAAAGCGGTTTGATTTCCCAAACTCTTTTTGGCATCGCCTAAGTATTTTCGGGCCAGTTTATCCGCTTTACGTAAGCGATTTCCTTTGATATCATTTTGATAAGCTCTGCGTTTACGACCGAATAAAATCGCTAACGGAATCAACACCACCGGTGTCGCCAGTAAACTCCAGAATGTAGTGGAACCAAAAAATCGGTCTTGATTCATCGACTTTAGCTTTGTGTCAGATTTGATATATGCAAATTGCTTAGTTTCTTCCACAGGGATTTTATCGGCCTTATCTGAAGAAGCCAATGTAGCAGGACCATTTTCTACATCAATCACGATCTCATCACTACTTAGCGTTTTATACTGCTCTGTCGCAGGATCAAAATAAGAAAAGCGAATAGGCGGAATAGGATAGCTTCCCTTTTGTTGTGGAACAATCGTATAACGTGCACTGTTAGAACCTGCCATTCCGTTAAGCGAAACACGAACGTCTTGCTGGTTTTCTGGCTCATAAACTTCAAGTGCACTAGGCAATTTAGGCTTCGGTAACGTGAACAGTTTTAAATTCCCATTTCCTTTTGCAGTTAATGTAAGATCTAATGCCTCTTGCGCGTCTAGTTTCGTTTTACTGGCTGTAACTTCAAAATCAAAATTACCTACAGCTCCTGTAAAACTTTCGGGCTTCCCATCTTCCGGTAAGGATTTTACGTTTACTTTACGGGTTGGTGCAGTTACCGTAATTTTTGCCGGTCTTGTGATGCGCATTCCAAAAATATCTCTACGATTGGTTGGTGCTTCCACATTGATATTTAACGCTAGAGGCTCAATGGTAAGTTCTCCCGTTTTTTGCGGATAAAGCAGCGTCCTTCTTAAGATCACATAGCGATAGGGTTTACCCTGATACGAACCATCGTAAACTTTAAATTGCTTCTCATCAATGCTCTGACTCCAGAAATCTGCAAACTTAGGTGCGTCGAGCTCGTTCCAGCCATTTACAGCAGTTTCCCGACTTACATAAAGCTTATACACCACGGTAAACGCCTCGTTCAAATAAGGATCATTCTTAGAAACTTCAGCGACCAGATGCACATTATCTTCTGCAGCGGCTACAGGATCATTAGGGTCTTTGGGTTTTTCGACCGCACCGGTCACGGTGATTTCTATAGGAATCGTTTTATACACCGTCCCGTCGATCTCAATTTCTGCCTGACCGATTTTTAAAGTACCTGTAGCATTAGGCTGAAGAAAGTAAGAGAAGGTTTTAGAGAAACTCGCCTTACCGTTAATCCACTGCTTACTGATGGATTGGTTAGGACCACCAACTACCGTAAAACCTTGAAAACTGGGCGGCCTAAAATTGTCTCCGTCTTGATTCATTTCAAAATCAACACGTAAACGTTCATTGACCCCTAGTCGTTGTTTACTAACGACAGCGTCAAATTCTACCTGAGACCATGCACTGAATCCGGTAAATAAAACAATCAGCAAAAATTTTAGCTTCATCTTCATTATAACTTCTGCTTTTTACAGGCTTAAATTACCAGTCTTTATCTGTTTTCACTTTTGCTCCTTTAACCTTTTGAGCATTAATTTTATCCTGAACTTTATTCTCTTCGTTTTTCATCGCTTCAAGCAAACTCTTTACTTGCTGAGGAGATAGTTGTCCCTGACCGGGTTGTGGCTGTTGTTGTTGCTTCTCTTTATCGCCGTCTTTACCCTCATCTTTTTGATCTCCATCTTTATCCTCGGGCTTGCCTTTATCGTCTTTATTCTGATCGCCCTGATCTTTCTTTTCATCACCTTGATCATCTTGATCCTTAGGCTTACCATCGTCGCTTTCTTTGTCATCTCCTTCACCATCCTGATCTTTTTGATCTTCATTCTGGTCTTTGTTCTGATCCTGATTCTCATCATCACCGCCGCCACCGCCGTTCTTCTCTTCTTCCTTTTTAGCAAGTGCTAGATTATATCGCGTTTCTTCATCGGTAGGATCATTGCGCAACGCATTTTTATAAGCTTCGACGGCTTTCTTAAAATCCTTTTGCTGATAAAAGGCATTCCCAAGATTGTGAAAAGCTTTATGTTTTTCAGCCTTTGTTTGGGCTACCTCTGCAGCCTGAATATAGCGATTCATCCCCTCGCCATATTTTTTGTTTCGGTAGTAGTTATTCCCCATATTGTATTTGGCCGCCGTATTTGCAGGATCTTTAGCAACTGCTTTTCGGTAGGCAGATTCTGCCGCTGCAAACTCGTTTGAAGCAAACTCATCGTTAGCTTCCGCCACAAAATCCTGTGCTTCCAGAATAGCCGGGTCCGGTTTTTCGCTTTGCGCAAATACCACACCAGTGACCAAAATAAAGGTCAAGCTCAAAAGATTATTTATAAAATTCTTCATCTTTAAAAAGATTAAGATTTAGACTTATTTTCATTGAATAAATTCAGTTTTCTCACCCAAGCGGTTTTACGCTCCAGCAAGAACACATCTATAATTAGCAAGAATAATGCCGCAGCAACAAACCACTGAAACTGGTCTTTAAAATCTGCAAATTGCTTAGCCTCAAATTCTTTTTTATCCATTTGATTTAAAGCGGAAGCCATTTTGTCAACCACTTCTTGCGTACTGTTTCCGTTGATGTATTCACCATCAGCCTCCGCTGCGATCTCCTGAAGTGTTGCCGGATCAAGCTTAGTGATCACCGTCTCTCCATTCTGATCTTTCTTATATGACTGAACAACTCCATTTCTTTTAATAGGAATACGATCACCCGCTTCTGAACCTACACCAATGGTAAAAATGCGAATGCCTTGCTCTGTAGCCGATTCTGCAATAGAAGCCACCTCGCCCGCGTGATCTTCCCCATCAGAGATAATTACTAAAACTCTGTTTGTTTGCTCCTCATCATTATAATAGGTTTTTGCCAACTCGATCGCATCTCTGATCGCTGTTCCTTGGCTCGATAACATATCTGTATTCATCGAATTAAGAAACATTTTTGCGCTGCTGTAATCTGTAGTGATGGGCAACTGCGGATAAGCGCTTCCGGCATAAGCAATGATCCCCACGCGGTCACTGCCTAAATTGTTAATGATCTGCGTTACCAGCTGTTTTGCTTTATCGATTCGGCTGGGTGCGATATCTTCAGCATCCATACTTTTAGAAACATCAACCGCAAAAACCACATCAACACCTTCTCGTTTTACCGTTTCTAACTTGGTACCGATTTTTGGATTTACCAAAGCCACGGCCATACAGGCCAAAGCGAGACACAAAACGATAAGCTTCAACACCGGTTTAAAAACCGAACGCTGCGGGGTTAATTTCTCCAACAATTCACGGTTAGTCACAAAGCGTTTTTGCGCACTGCGTTTCCAAAGGGTGACTGCAAAGTAAAGCAGTACCACCACCGGAATCACCAGCAACGCCCAAAACCATATTTTTTCTTCTAGTAAATACACAAATTAACTATTTAGTATTCAATCTAAATTTTAAACAAAACTTCTAAACACCGTATACCTCAACAGCAATTCAAACAACAAAAGCAAACCTGCCAGAATAACCAGCGGTCTGAATTTCTCCTCATAATTGGTATACTTAAATTCTTCAACATCTGTTTTTTCAAGCTTGTTGATCTCGGCATAAATCTCTTCTAAAGATTCATTATCGGTCGCTCTAAAATAGAGTCCGCCGGTTTTGTCTGCGATCTCTTGCAGTAAGGTTTCATCAATTTCAACAGGAATACTTCCGTATTGAAAACTTCCGTCAGGGCGTAACGCAACAGGAGAAAGCGCTGTCCCATTAGTTCCCAGACCTATCGTGTAGACTTTGATCCCAAATTCCTGAGCCAGTTCACTCGCGGTTGTTGGCTCTATAAATCCGGCGTTATTCACACCATCAGTCATCAAAATGATCACTTTGCTTTTTGCCTTACTGTCTTTTAAACGGTTTACAGAAGTCGCCAATCCCATTCCTATTGCGGTACCACCTTCAATAATGCTGTTGTACTCGATATCGTTGAGCGAACTCAACACAATACTTTTATCGCTGGTAATGGGCGTCCTAGTGTAACTCTCACCCGCATATTCTACAAGACCAATCCGGTCACTGGGACGATCTGCAATAAACTGCGAAGCCACCTCTTTAAGCGCTTCCAGACGGTTAGGCTTTAAATCACGCGCCAACATACTCGCCGAAACATCAATGGCGATCACAATGTCAATTCCGCGAGTGGTGTTTGTTCGCGTAGAAACATCAACATTGCGTGGTCTTGCCAAAGCTGTAATTAAACAGGCCAAAGCCAACAGACGCAGAACGAATAAAACAGGACGAAATTTTGCAAGCACACCGCTACCTGCTTTAAATCCCTTTAAACTTGAAAGTTTAACCTGAGCCGTAATTTTATTTCGTTTAAAGAAATACCACACTGCAACTACCGGAAGCAGGAGAAACAACCAGAAAAATTCAGGACTTTGAAATTCAAAATTACTTAACATCGGTAGGTACAGTTTTTTGAAGTTCTACTGAATTTATTATGCGCGCGCTCATCTCTTTTGCATAGGTGTCATCTTCTCGGTGGGCTACTAAAATTTGCTGTAAAACCCCGGGCGCCGTAAATAGAAGCATCTCATATTCTCCTTTACTGAATTCGTCTTTGTTCAAGGTTTCTGGGAAATCTCCTGTTCCGTAAACGCGTAAACCTTCGGTTCCTTCCGGTGTGGTGTACTTTTCGGTTTTTACGATCAGGTTTTTAGCGCCGTTGGCTTCAATCGTACTGATGAATCCTTGTGCCGAGGCTTCTAAATTGGCTTCATTTTTTCCGCCAAAGCGGGTATTATTCACCACCACATAAAAGTCGTCGATCAAGCTTCCGTAGGTAAAGGTGCTCATATCCATCTGTTGCTTGAGCGAATCTGGCAACGCAATCTCATTGCGCTCTAAAACTCTAGGAGTACTGATGATCACCGGCGGATACCCGTATTCACTACGCACCCAATCGCTTTCAAGCAAATCTTTTGAAGGATGCCCGATGAAATTATCTTTTACAAAATCAAAACCTTTGGTGGCAATCAAAATTCCTGTAGCGATCACTAAAATTCCAAATACTCCAATGATCGAAGTCAAAATGAGCTTACGCTTGCGACGCTTTGCCAAGGCTTCACGGTAAGCCGCATCACGCATCAATTCTTCTTCTGTAGGCGGCGGAATCGCTTCTTTAGTCTCTTTTACGATCTCTTCAGCTACAATACGGTCTGCTTCAGCCTGACCTGCTCCAGGAGACGTGCGGGCGAATTTGGTAAGGTCGGCACGCTTTAGGATTTGGTCAAGCTTGAGGATGGTTTCTTTGCTCAAATCAATTTTACCTTCCTCTTTTTCGAGCATTAAGCGCTCGATCAATTCTGAAGAAGTACTTTCCATCGAGCGGTCATAAACCTCTTCATCAAGATACCTTCTTACAATATCAGTAAGTTTTGAGTAATATGCTTTAGTCGCGTCACGCTCATCAATGCCTCGCGCCGGTTCTTTATACTCTTCGTCAAGTTGCTTTAAAGAAAATAGTGCCTGCTCAAACGGCGGAAGCTTTTGCTCTGCTGCAGCTTTTTTACGACTGCGGCGAATGATGAAAAATAGGAATCCACCAATAACGGCGGCAAGCAACAAAAAGTACAGTAAATACTCCCAGAATTTACTGGTAGCACGCTCTACGGCGACAATATCTTTAATATCGTAGAGGCCTTGTTTGGTCGTGTCAACCACTACATTGTTCACTTCGATCGCAACCGAATCTGTATAAAAAGGTTGTTGGTTGATAGACACCAATTGCCGCGGAATCGTGTACGAGCCGCTATCAAACTGGGTTAGGCCGTAGCGTTTGATCAAGTTCATTTTTGCACCGGCGTACGAAGTGTCAACCTGATAGGCTTCGATCATTTCTAAAGGCTGAAAGGTTTGCCCTTCAGGAAACAGCACCAAATCTGTAGAATCTGCTTCTACCTGAAATTCATAGGTGATCTGCTCACCAATACGAATTGACGTGGTGTCAACCGCTCCTTTAACCTGCTGAGCTTGCACATTCAATGCGCTTAAAAAAGCAATTATTAAAGCGGAAGCAAACGTACTTATGCTATAAAAACTTGATTTAGGAATATGATTCTTAAGGTTACTGTTCATTGTTGTGTTATCCTCTTCGTTTAAAATAACCTAGTAATTTTTTGACATAGCTTTCATCGGTACGCACATCGATCACGCCGGCACCGCTTCTTGTAAAACTGTCTTTATAATACGCCACACGATCGCGATAATATTTTGAGTAATTGTTGCGCACCTTTTTTGAGGTGGTATTGACCAGCAATAATTCGCCGGTTTCTTCATCTTCCATCTGCACAATTCCCAAACTCGGAATTTCCTCTTCACGCTGATCGTAAATACGTATACCCGTAATGTCGTGACGCTTGGCGGCGATCTTCATTGTGTCCTGATAGTCGTCTGCAATAAAGTCTGAAAGCACAAAAACAATGGCTTTTTTCTTCATCACTCCAGAAAGGAATTTCAAAGCCTGTGCCACATCGGTCTTTTTACTTTTCGGTTTGAATTCTAAAAGTTCGCGAATGATGCGCAGTACGTGCGACTTACCTTTCTTAGGCGGAATGTATAATTCGATCCCATCTGAAAATAAAATGAGTCCGATTTTATCATTATTCTGCAAAGCCGAAAATGCTAAGGTTGCGGCAATTTCGGTGACAATTTCAGATTTTAATTGCTGGTCTGTGCCAAAGAATTCTGAACCACTCACATCTGCCACGAGCATCATTGTAAGTTCGCGCTCTTCTTCAAAAACCTTTACAAATGGCTCATTGTAACGCGCGGTAACATTCCAGTCTATATTACGCACATCATCACCAAACTGGTATTGACGCACTTCACTAAAGGTCATACCACGCCCTTTAAACGTAGAATGATATTCCCCGCCAAAAATATGATCAGACAATCTTCTGGTCTTGATCTCAATTTTGCGTACTTTTTTTAGAAGTTCTTTAGTGTCCATGAGTAATCAATCAAAAAAGAAAATCAGTAGGCAGTAGTTGCTATTTTTCAAGCAAGAACTGCGAACTGATTTCTAATGCTTAGTTTATGGTACTTCGATCTCGTTTACGATCTTGTTTATAATTTCAACAGTAGTTACGTTTTCGGCTTCCGCTTCATAAGTGATCCCGATACGGTGACGCAATACATCGTGTACTACCGCACGCACATCTTCAGGAATCACATAACCGCGACCTTTGATAAACGCATAACATTTTGAGGCTGTTGCTAAGTTGATACTACCCCGTGGAGAAGATCCAAAACTGATCAAGGGTTTTAAATCTGCCAACTTATAATTTTCAGGGTAACGTGTTGCAAAGATGATATCAAGAATGTATTTCTCGATCTTCTCATCCATATACACCTCTTTTACAGCTTCCTGTGCACGCAAGATCTGCTCTATAGAAACCACAGGATTCACTTTCTCAAAAGAACCTTTAAGGTTGGCTCTAATGATGAGTTGTTCTTCGGCATGTTTAGGATAGTCAATTACGGTTTTAAGCATAAAACGGTCAACCTGCGCTTCAGGAAGTGGGTACGTTCCTTCTTGCTCAACCGGGTTCTGAGTTGCCATAACCAAAAATGGTCTGTCTAGCTTAAAGGTCTCATCACCAATGGTCACCTGCTTCTCCTGCATCGCTTCAAGCAATGCACTCTGTACTTTGGCCGGCGCACGGTTAATCTCATCTGCGAGGACGAAATTAGCAAAAATAGGCCCTTTCTTTATGCTGAAATCATTCAGTTTCATATTGTAAATCAAGGTACCCACAACATCAGCCGGAAGTAAATCTGGCGTAAACTGAATACGGCTAAAGCTTCCGTGAACTGCTTGAGATAGCGTATTAATCGCCAAGGTCTTTGCCAGACCGGGAACTCCCTCCAGCAAAATATGCCCACGTCCTAAAAGGCCTATAAGCAAGCGTTCTACCATATGCTTTTGCCCTACGATGACTTTGTTCATTTCCATCGTAAGTATTTTTACAAAAGCACTCTCTTTTTCGATCTTTTCGTTAATCGCTCCTATATCAACAGATGCGCTAGTATCTTCCATACTTTTATTTTATGTGCGTTTTATATGACTCTGAGGTCTACAAGGTTATACTTTATTACTAACCATTTTGTTAAGCAATGGTTAAAATCCCCTGTAAGCACGGCTTATGGAAGGCTTTTAGGGGTAATTCTAATGACGACATTTCACGAGAAATGTTGCAAAAAAAATGCAACCTTTTCAGATTGCTCCTCAAAGATACAGGATTTAGTATTTTTTATCAATAAATGAATCTGGATTAAAGCAGGCATTCAAAAAACATTCTTGTAATTTTCAATTTGTATTACAACCCTAAACTATGACGACTAAAACAGCATTTATTACCGGTGCCACAAGCGGTATCGGAGCAGCAACAGCAACGTATTTTGCCAAAAACGGAATCAACCTCATTCTCTGCGGAAGACGTCAAGAACGCCTAGATGCGCTAAAGGCTGAACTGCAAAATCAAGTAAACGTACACACCTTGACTTTTGATGTGCGAAATAAAAAAGATGTAGCAAATGCGATCAATGGCTTACCGGAAGCTTTTCAGCAAATAGATATTTTGATCAACAACGCGGGTAACGCGCACGGTCTTGACCCTATTCAAGAGGGAAACACAGAAGATTGGGACGCGATGTTGGACATCAATGTAAAAGGCTTACTTTATGTGAGTGATATGATCATCCCAAAAATGATCGCTCAAAACAGTGGTCACATTATTAACATCGGTTCAACTGCCGGAAAGGAAGTGTACCCCAAAGGCAACGTGTATTGCGCTAGTAAACATGCTGTTGATGCAATTAATCAAGGAATGCGCATAGACTTGAATGGTTATAACATACGAGTAGGCGCAGTAAACCCGGGAATGGTTGAAACTGAATTCAGCGAAGTGCGTTTTAAAGGTGACTCAGAAAAAGCAGATAAAGTGTATCAAGGATTTAAACCTTTACAAGCAGAAGATATCGCAGATATCATTCATTTTGTTGTCACCCGCCCTTACCACGTAAACATTGCAGATCTAGTGGTTATGAGTGTAGACCAAGCATCCTCTACGGTGGTTAATAAGCAATAATTATTATTTTGATTACACTTGTTGACTTGCGAGATAGCACATCACAACTCATTTAAAAATCTAGAAATTTTTTAAAACGAATGATCGTTCAACTTTAAACAGGTAACACGTAACTTTATGCTATGATCAACAAACGCCTGCTCATTAAAAACTTACTCGCGCATAATGACGAGAACAGTTTTTATGACAAAAAGCGAAAAGTTGACATCAGCACCAAAGAGGGCAAGGCCAAGTTTTTAAAACACGTCTGTGCGCTTTCTAATTCAAACCCCAAAAACAACAGTTATATTGTGATTGGAGTTGAAGATGAAACCAACGAAATCTTAGGCGTTCCGTTTTTTGACGACAGCAAGATTCAAAATTTGGTAAACGCCTATTTGACCAATCCGCCGCTGATTTCTTATGAAAACATTCCGTTTCCGCATTTGCCTTCAGACCAGGTGATTGGTTTGGTCACGATCAGACCCATTAACAAACTCACAGCGCTAAAGAAAAACATCTGGAAATATTGGGGTGGCACTGCCTTTTTTAGAGACGGAAGCATCTCTATGCCTAAAGTCTTTCAAAGTGAGATTTTAGATATAAACAGCGAGATCGTCGCTACGATCGAAAAACACGCGCACAACAGTATTGAGCTGACTTTAGATGGTGTGATTGATTTTATTAACGTGCGACATGCAGACCTGTTTACGCAGTACAAAGTGTTTAAAGAGCAATTTGTGGTATGCTGGGCAGGGAATAAAAAAGAGGTTAAGGGCAACACCTATTTTAGTCGTGTGGATATCGAATTGATCAACGAGCAAGTGCGCCTTTTTTATTCAGCTTTAGACGAAGTTTCGATCAAGATGACCAGCGATCATTTTACCATTTTAGAATACGTATTGTTAGGGCTTCAAAATGAATATAAATATTACCCTTTAGAAGAATTGACGATCAATTTTAATGAAAATGGTTCGTACACCATTGACAGTAATCTGGTTTTTGAGCCGCCACAATTTGACCGAAAATTGCTCTATCACATTTATAACAATAACAATACGATTCTTAAGAAAGTATTGGCTAATAAAGAGCTCAACAAAGGCGAACTTGAAGACCTGTACAATCTGCCGGCAACGTATTTGATTTGCTATCTCAATGGCTTTGAACCGGCGCTTGACAAGCTAGAAAGTATTCGGCCTTATCTTAGAAAATACGGAACCAAACTTTATAATGCATACAAAGAAAACATTCGCATTTTGCGAAAAGTAAAATACAATTCATGACACGTACCCTCGCCATAGGCGACATTCACGGCGGCCTGAGAGCACTTAAACAAATTCTTGAGCGCGCTAAAACAACCCAAGACGACTTACTGATTTTTTTAGGAGATTATGTTGACGGCTGGAGCGAAAGCGCACAAACAGTTTCCTTTTTAATCGAATTATCAAAAACCCACAACTGCATTTTTATGCGCGGTAACCACGATGATCTGACCTATCAGTGGTTGCGGGACAATACTAAAAATGACACTTGGCTCAATCACGGCGGTAGAAGTACACTAAAGTCTTATGAAAACACGTCTCAAGAAACCAAAGAAGAGCATTTAGAATTCTATAAAAACCTCAAAGATTATTACATCGATGAGCAAAATCGCATGTATGTTCACGCTGGATTTCAAAACCGAAACGGCCCCGAGTTTGAACATTACAGCACCGCATTCTACTGGGATCGCACCTTTTGGGAGATGGCGGTAAGCTTAGACAAACGCATAAAAAAAGATGACCCGGAATATCCTATGCGGCTGCAATACCACAAAGAGATCTTTATTGGTCACACCCCTGTAACCCGCATCGCTAGAGATGAACCTACACAAATGGCCAATGTTTGGAATGTAGATACCGGAGCCGCCTTTAAAGGAAAGCTCTCGATCATAGATGCTGATACTAAAGAATTCTGGCAAAGTGATCCTGTTTACACCTTGTATCCTAATGAAGAAGGCCGAAATGGGTAAACCTAGAGCAGACTTTGAAGCACTTAAATCTCGATTATCAAAAAAATAGTTTGAAACAAAATATAGACTTTTGATACTCATAAGCATACAGCTTTATTAAAACCGAAACATCCTATGGGAATATTTGATAAGATTAAAGAAAAACTCAGCCACGAATTTATCGATATCATCGAGTGGCTCGATTATACGCCAGATACCATTGCACATCGTTTTGAGCGCTATCAAAACGAAATTAAAAACAACGCTAAACTCATTGTACGTGAAGGGCAGACTGCTGTTTTTGTAAACGAAGGCCAACTTGCCGATGTTTTCACACCCGGAACCTACACGCTAAACACACAAAACCTTCCTATTCTTACTACACTTAAAGGTTGGAAATACGGTTTTGACAGTCCGTTTAAGGCTGAAGTATATTTTGTAAACACCCATTTATTTACTGACGAAAAATGGGGAACAAAAAACCCAATTACCTTAAGTGACGATCGTTTTGGCCTGGTAGAAATCAGAGCCTTTGGAACCTACGCTTTTAAAATAAGCGACGCCGGAACGTTCATTAAAGACATTGTAGGCACTGATAATAACTTCACCAACTTTGAGATCAACGAGCATCTCAAAAGTCTGATCGCAACGCGATTTACAGACACCGTAGGAGAAGCCAACCTTCCGATAGAATTGTATGCAGCAAACACTACAGAACTTTCTGAGACGTGTAAAGAAGTGATGCAACCCGAGTTTACTTCGGTGGGAATTTCGCTTGAAAAATTTTATATCGAAAATGTATCGATGCCTGAAGAGCTCAAAAAAGAGATCTTCGAATACAGCCGAATTGATAAACTTGACCTTGATAAATTAACCAAATTCAAAACTGCAAAAGCTATTGAAGCTGCTGCAAATAATGAAGGAGGTACCGCCGGTGCCGGTATGGGAATGGGAATGGGCTTTGCGCTTGCCCAACAAATGGGAAATGCAATGAGCAAGCCACAAGCTCAGCAACCGCAAGCCGCTGCAACGCCTCCTCCAATGTCGGTCGCTACACAGTATTATTATGCACAAAATAATGCACAGCAGGGACCTGTGAGTTTTGATCAGTTACAGGCACTTTTCGCCTCGCGTGCGATCAATAGAAATTCCTTGATCTGGAAACAAGGCATGAGCGAATGGAAAGCACTTCAGGAGATCGAAGAATTGAAACCCTTTTTAGGCGGAAACACACCACCGCCACTTCCGGGTCAATAATTAATTTCAAAGCTGCTTTGACCGAACCTTCCATTCAAAAATCTGAACTCAAAAAAGCCTGTAAAAATTGTGGTGCCGAGCTTAAATACAAACCAGGCACCACAACGATTACGTGCGAATACTGCGGAAACCAAGAGCAAATCGCACTGGAAACCGATCCTATCAAAGAATTACCGCTTCGGCAATTTCTTCAGGAAAAAGGAGCACAGGCAAACAGCGAAGAAATAAGCATACTGCATTGCAAAAATTGTGGCGCCAATCAGCATGTTGAAGAGAATTATAAGTCTTTGCATTGCGTGTATTGCGGTACGCCGCTAATCAGAGAAGACGCAAAAACAGAACAGTGGATTCTTCCAGGCGCGGTTTTGCCTTTTCAGCTTACACAACAAGAGGCGATTCTTCGGTTTAAAAAATGGGTAAACGGACTTTGGTGGGCGCCCAACGATTTAAAAAAAGCAACGCTAGACCCGCAGTTCACTAAAGGTTTGTATTTACCCTATTGGACGTTTGACGCGCAACTGTATGGTCAATATAGCGGTGCTCGGGGTGATTATTATTACGAAACACAATCCTACAAAGACAGCAAAGGCCGAAGACAAACACGCCGCGTGCGCAAAACTCGTTGGATTCCCATCAGCGGAAACATTAGTGGTTTTGTAGATGACACCCTTATCAACGCCTCAAAGCAACACACCGGTAAAGTACCTCGTGGTGTCGCACTGTGGAATTTAAAAAAGCTACAGCCTTTTGAAAGCAGCTTTCTTGCTGGCTTTGTAACTGAAAAATATACAATTCCACTTAAAGATGGGCATCTCGAAGCTCAGGAAGAAATGCGTCGCATTGCAGACACGTGGGCGCGTCGCGATATTGGCGGAGACGAGCAACGGGTAAATACGTTAAACATCAACCTGGAAGAAGAAACTTTCAAACATATTTTGTTGCCGGTTTATATCTCGGCGTATCGCTATAAAGGAAAAGAATACAGCTTCTTTGTAAATGGAGAAAACGGAAGCATTTCAGGTAAACGCCCGTATTCCTTCTGGAAGATTTTCTTTGCGGTATTAGCGGGTATTCTCCTTTTTGGAATAGTGTATTTGTTCAGTAAATAAATCAGAATACCAACGTATTGGGCAACACCAATAAAAAAAGCCGCTTAGTAGCGGCTTTTTTATTTGCAATATTTTTTTCTCTTACAAATCAAATTTAATCCCCTGTGCCAGCGGTAACTCTGTGGTATAATTGATCGTGTTGGTCTGGCGACGCATATACACCTTCCAGGCATCAGAACCGCTCTCACGCCCGCCACCGGTTTCTTTTTCACCACCAAAAGCACCTCCAATTTCTGCACCGCTGGTACCAATATTTACATTTGCGATTCCGCAGTCACTACCAGCTACACTTAAGAAGCGTTCTGCTTCACGCAGGTTATTGGTCATAATCGCTGAAGACAATCCCTGTCGTACGCCGTTTTGCAGTTGAATCGCATTCTCCACTTCTCCGCTATATTTCATTAAATAAAGTACCGGAGCAAAAGTCTCGTGCTGTACGATCTCATAATGATTTTCTGCTTCTGCAATGGCTGGTTTTACATAGCAACCACTCTCATAACCTTCACCTTCCAGAACCCCGCCTTCCACTAGAATTTTACCACCTTCTTCAACTACTTTAGTCAGAGCATTTTGATAATTTTTCACCGTGTCTTTGTCGATTACCGGCCCCACGTGATTGTTTTCATCTAGCGGATTCCCAATGCGTAATTGACCATATGCATCTACAATTGCATTTTTTACTTTATCATAAATGCTCTCGTGTATGATCAGCCTGCGGGTTGAAGTACAGCGCTGGCCGGCAGTTCCGACCGCGCCAAATACCGCACCAATCACCGTCATTTTAAGATCAGAATCCGGAGTAACGATAATCGCGTTGTTTCCGCCGAGTTCCAAGAGAGATTTTCCTAATCGAGCACCAACGGTTTGCGCTACTTGTTTTCCCATTCGGGTAGAACCGGTCGCCGAAACCAGTGGTACACGCTCATCTTTAGTCATTAATTCGCCTACAGTATAATCGCCGTTGATTAGGCACGAAATACCTTCAGGCAGGTTATTCTTTGCAAACACACGTGCTGCGATTTTTTGACAAGCAATCCCCGTAAGCGGTGTTTTTTCTGAAGGTTTCCAGATACATACATCACCACAAACCCAAGCCAGAGCCGTATTCCAACTCCATACCGCCACCGGAAAATTAAATGCCGAAATAATTCCAACAATGCCTAACGGATGATACTGCTCATACATACGATGCCCGGGACGCTCAGAATGCATCGTCAAGCCATGTAGTTGACGTGAAAGTCCCACAGCAAAATCACAGATGTCTATCATTTCCTGCACTTCGCCTAGACCTTCTTGATAGCTTTTACCCATCTCATAAGAAACGAGTTTTCCCAAAGGCTCTTTAAGTCGGCGTAACTCCTCATTAAACTGGCGCACCACTTCGCCTCGCTGTGGTGCCGGCATCACGCGCCATACTTTGAATGCTTCGGCGGCTGTTTGAACTACTTGCTCATATTCTTCCGGAGTGGTTTGCGTCACTGATGCAATGTCTTTTCCGTCAACGGGAGAAACGGAAGTAATCACTTTACCTGAATTACTCGTTTTTAAACCGGTTGAAGTTCCTGCATTTTCAGAGGTGATCTCCAATGCTTTTAGCGTTTCAGCTATTGCTGCGTTATCAGTGATTTGAGCCATTATATTATAGTTTTCTTATAATTTATGTTTGTATTCTTCGAAGTTAATAAATACCAACCTCTATTTAAAGTGAAATTTAGAAGATTAGCAAACTAAAAATGCGCCTAAAACAGCGCATTTTTAAATCATGTAGCATTCCAACTATTCTACAAATCGAGCATCAGCTTCCATCACCGTACCGCACTTATCGCAGGTACGTAATTCTTCGCTTCCATAAAATACTTTGAAGTGCTTTAAAAAGTCTTTCTCGATATCATTCAGTGGAAAATAAACCTCATAGAGTTTGTGATTGCAATTATCACAAAACCATAATAAACCGTCTTTTCCGTCAAGATCTGCGCGTTTTCGTTCAACAACAAGACCTATAGAACCAGCTTTACGCACTGGAGAATGCGGCACTTTTGCAGGATGCAAATACATATCGCCGGGACCTAATTTCATCGTTCGCTTTTCGCCTTCGTCTTGCACGTGTACTTCGATTTCACCTTCTAGTTGATAAAACAATTCTTCGGTCTCATTATAATGATAATCCTTTCGGGCATTAGGTCCCGCAACCACCATAACGATATAGTCGTCTGCGTCTTTATATAAATTTTTATTCCCAACCGGTGGTTTTAATAAATCCCGGTTTTCTTCAACCCATTGGGTTAAGTTAAAAGGTTTTGCAATAGCCATAATCTCGTATTTAGGCTAAAATTACAACATAATAAAGTGGGATAAAACAATAGCGACACAGAGTTTCTCAAAGGTTTTTCTGTATTTTAGAAGCTTAAAATTCAATCTTTATGAAGTCATTGCTACCCGTTTTATTGCTAAGTTTTTTATGTTTCGCTTGTAACCAAGAAAACGCACCTCAAACAACTGTTGAACCAACGCCCCAACAACAAGAATTTGCCATTATCATACACGGCGGAGCCGGAACGATTCTTAAAAAGAATATGACTGATTCTATGGAACAGGCTTATAAAGCTAAGCTTACTGAGGCCATCAAAACTGGCTATGAGATCCTTAAAAATGGTGGAAAAAGTCTTGAAGCGGTACAACGCACTATAAATGTGATGGAAGATTCTCCGCTGTTCAATTCGGCTAAAGGTGCGGTGTTTACTCACGAGGGTAAAAATGAACTAGACGCCTCTATTATGGATGGTGCTACTTTAAATGCGGGCGCGGTTGCCGGCGTTACCACAGTGAGAAACCCAATCAATCTGGCCTATGAGGTCATGACAAATTCTGAACATGTGATGCTTAGCGGCAAAGGCGCAGAAACTTTTGCTAAAGAAAAAGGCATTGAACTCGTGGACCCGTCTTACTTTTTTACTCAAAATAGATACGATGCTCTGCAACGTGCGCTTGATCGCGAGAAAGAAGATTCTATCAGTAAAGCAACTGCTTTTTATGATCCTTATATTAAGGATGAAAAATTTGGTACTGTTGGCTGCGTAGCATTAGATAAAAACGGAAATATTGCCGCAGGGACTTCGACCGGCGGGATGAGCAACAAGCGTTATAACCGCATCGGTGATTCGCCAATTATTGGTTCCGGGACGTATGCAAATAATGCAACTTGCGGCGTGTCTTCAACCGGCTGGGGAGAGTATTTCATCCGTGGTCAGGTGGCTTATGATATCAGCGCGCAAATGGAATATGCTGAAAAAAGTCTGTCTGAAGCTACAGCGAATGTAATTCAAGAAAAGTTGACAAAGCTAGGCGGTACTGGCGGAATTGTCGCGCTAGATCACTACGGAAATCCTTCGATGGAATTTAATACCGAAGGAATGTACCGTGCTTATATGAATGACCAAGGCGATTTGACTCTTGGTATTTATAAAGAAAGCGAAAACTAGTTCTCGTGGAGCTCACCGAAGATCAATCATATTACGCGGTAATTTTTACATCAATTCAAGCTGAAAACACTTCCGGCTACGCCGAAACGGCTGCCCAAATGGAAAACCTTGCACAAGAGCAACCGGGTTATCTAGGAATGGAACACGCCCGAAGCGAACTTGGGATTACCATATCCTATTGGAAAACCGAAGCTGCCATCGCCGGTTGGAAAAATCAAGTAGATCATCTCGTAGCGCAAAAAACCGGAAAGGACAAATGGTATTCAAAATATTCGGTACGTGTATGTAAAGTAGAACGTGAATATCATTTTAATTCGGAAAACTAAGGCAGTAACTTACCTCAACTATTTAATCATGAAAAAACCCTTAAGTAAAAACTTAAGGGTTTTTCAGTAAGTAATTCTCGCGAGGAGAAAAGCGAAACAGCAGGCCCCCACCTGCTGCATCTAACATAACAAAACCAACTTAAAGCTGTAAATTTTGTAAATATGTTGTGTGTCGTAATTGATTTTGCGACCTGTTGGGTCAGGTCATTGGGGGATTTAAGATTTGGGGGGTAAACTGCTTAAAATTATAAGCGTTTTATTTTGTGATAAAAATTTGAGTAAAGAATGCAATACCTTTTTCATTCTTCACAACCGAAAGACCGCTATGGGTAAAGTTACCTTCAATCGCTTCTTTATGGCTTTCACTCTTCAACCAAGCAGCAACTACTTCTTGTGCGCTACGGTATCCGTAAGCTACATTTTCACTTACACGTGCTGCACCTTTTGCTTTTAAATAATCTGAACGCTGAAAGAAATTATCGTGGCTGATCTCATTTTTAGTAGCCATATACTTTGAATGCTCAATCGCCTTCACTTTAGAATCGTTGTTAAAGGCTAATTCAGAAAGGCCAATGCTTGAGCGGTGTTTGTTTACTTCCACAAGAATTTCTTGTGCAAAAGCGTCTTCAACAGTTAGATCTGCAGAAACTTCTAATGTTGCTTCATCATTAGTAGTCATTAGCTCTTCATCTTGTGAACAGCTGGTAAGGAAAATGGCAAAAGTAATCGCCAACAAGTTGGTTGTAAAAGTTCTCATGATTTGGGGTTTATGAGTTATGTTGGCACAAACATAAGTAGGATTTTTTGTTCCTACAACACTTCAACCGTTATTTTGTGTATTTCATCGATTATTTGTCTAATTTTAACAAATTTAAGCTAAAATTTAACGCTTTATAGCGTTCTAAAATGCATTTTGTCGATGGTTTAAAAATGTACTTTATCGATTACCAACGCAAAAGTATGCATTTAATCGATAATTAAATGTACTTCTTCGTTGTTTGTTTTATCAACTCTTATTTTGTAAGACAAATTGAGTCGCATTTGGATATAAATTTTATACAAGTACAATAAAACAAGACCTTTAGCAACGCCCTTCTGGCTAATGCGCTAGTAAAATGTGTAAACAATTACAGTACTTCCACGATAAATACAGTAATTTTCAGTTCTTAAAGTATTCTGATACTTCTTCCTATGAAAACCACTAAATTTCTCTATATCGCTCTTGTCTTTATTTCTGTACTTTCTTGTACAAAAACAAAACCTGAGCCGGATAATATTTTTCGTTTCAAAGAATATATCGCCTTCAATACGTTTGGCGAGGTTTCAATTGCCTCACCCATTCGCGTAGTTCTAGCTCAGCCAACTGATCAGTATCAAAACAATCAAGAAATTCCGTCAGAGTATCTGGTAATCAATCCTAAAACTGAAGGTTCCTTTTATATAGAAAATGGCTCAACCCTGCTTTTTAAGCCCGAAGAACCTTTACGCCCAGACACAGAATACAGCGTAACACTTAAATTGAGTCGGTTTTTTGAAGACATAGATCCCGAATACAAAAATTACACGTTTGGGTTTAAAACCATCACGCCTAATTTTAAGCTGAACTTAGGTAATCTGCAGTCGTATTCTAAAGAATGGCAGTACCTCACGGGCTCTGTAGAAACCTCAGATCAGGTTGATGCTACACTAGCCAGTCAACTCGTGCGCGCTTCCCAAGAAGGAAAAAATCTGCACATTGACTGGCCAAATGAGCAACAAAACGGCACCTTTTTTAATTTTACTATAGACAGTATTCATCGCAAAAAAGAGAATTCTCAAATACGCATAGCTTGGGATGGTGAACCTATTGAAAGTACTACGCAAGGTCAAAGCACCTTAAATATTCCTGGCCAAGCTCAATTTACTGTGGTCGATGTAGTAAGTGCTTTAAGTCCGGAAAGTGCAATAAGTGTTAATTTTTCTGATCCGCTGATGATGGAACAGAACTTTGAAGGACTTGTTCAATTAGACAGTTTGACAAATTTGCGCTACGAAGTACAGGGTAATGTGCTCAATATTTATCCCAAGCAACCGGTTTCTGGCACGTTAGATCTCACGCTAAATAAAGGAATTAAAAATGCTGAAGGCGTGGCACTACCCGCTACTTATGCTCAAAAAATATCTTTTCAACAACTTAAACCTCAAGTACGCTTACTCTCTAAAGGAAGCATTTTACCCGCATCGATGAAAACACCGCTATACTTTGAGGCAGTAAATTTATCTGCGGTTGACGTGCGTGTGATCAAAGTTTTTGAAGATAATATGCTTCAGTATTTGCAGGAGTCAAATCTCAACAGCACTTCGACTTATGATTTACAGCGCGTAGGAAGACGCGTCGCTAAAAAAACCATTCCTCTAATCAATAACAGCATTGGCCAAACCGGATTATGGAAAGCCTATGCCGTAGATCTTTCAGAATTATTTAAAGCAGATCCCGGGGCTATGTATCGGGTTGAATTCAGTTTTGATCAAAAATACAGCCTGTACCCGTGTAGCGATGACGCTGAAGAAATTACCAGAAGTAAAGAAGACATCTATCTTGAAGAATCTTATGAAGATTATTACAAGACCAATCTAGATAACGAGGAAGAAGAACGAGAAGAGCGTTATTGGGATAACGAATTGTATTCTTGGCGAAATAGAGTATACAACTGGGAAGAAGAGGACAACCCTTGCCACCCGGCTTATTACAATGAAGAGCGGTTTGCACAGACTAACATTATAGGTTCTGATCTTGGTTTGATCGTAAAAGAAAGCGACAACGGCTCTTATGACTTTGTGACCAGTAACCTCCTGACCGCCGCTCCGGAAATAGGTGTAGACATCAGAATATACAACTATCAACAGCAACTTATTAAAAATCTAAAAACAGATTTAAAAGGTTTTGCTTCATTTAAAAGTGATAAAAATGCAGCCTTTGTGGTCGCACAACAACGCAACAATTTTGCTTATGCCAAGCTAGATGATGGGAATGCACTATCGCTAAGTAATTTTAATATTGCCGGAACACAACTTCAAAAAGGTCTGCGCGGTTTTATATATACTGAACGTGGCGTACATCGTCCAGGAGACAGCATCCATCTTAGCTTTGTTCTCAACGACATTGCCAACCCATTACCTAAAGAACACCCTGTAAAACTCGAGGTGACAGATGCACGAGGAAAACTAGTGCAGCGCACCTTGTTGAGTTCAACCTTGACTAATAAAAATGTTTCCGGCAGAAGCAGCCACGGATTTTATTATTTCCCCATCCCAACTAAAAGCACTGATCCTACAGGAAATTGGCACGCGACCATAAGCGTGGGAGGAGTTCAATTTTCAAAAACCTTACGCGTTGCTACAGTAAAACCCAACCGGTTAAAAATTGCTCTTGATTTTAATTCTGAAATACTATCGACTAAAGAACCACTTACCGGAAGCATTTCTGCCCAATGGCTTCATGGCGCCACAGCCCGAAACTTAAAAGCTGAGCTAACTACGACCTTAACAGCTACCGAAGCTTCCTTTAAAAATTATGAGCAGTATCGTTTTACAGATCCTGTGCGAAAATTTTCTGAAGTAGAGTTGCTGCTGCTTAAAGACAAAACGCTTGATGCCAATGGTAAACTTAACTTCAATCAAAAAATTGAATTGAGTAACAAAGCTCCGGGAATGCTAAAAGCCAACTTTTTAACCAAGGTCTTTGAAGGAGGTGGCGACTTTTCGGTAGATGTTTTTTCTAAAACGATCGCTCCGTACTCTCATTTTGTAGGTCTTAAAGCGCCTGAGCCTCATAAATATGATGCTTATTTTACAGATGAAGACGTTCAGTTTGATCTCGTAAGCCTTACTGAAACCGGTAAACCTTCCCCTAATCGCAACCTGCAGGTACAACTGTTTAAAATGGAATGGCGCTGGTGGTACAGTCGCGGCTACGATAATCTATCGCGGTATGAGAATACTTCGGTGTATAAACCTGTTCAAGATTTTGAAGTAACCACCAATGCTAAAGGAAAAGCCTCAGCAAAGATCAATGTTCCCGAGAAAGATGGTGGCCGTTATTTACTGCGTGTGATAGATAAAGAAGCCGGGCACGCTACCGGACTCATCACCTATTTTTACCGTAATTGGAGCAATGCACCTTCGGCAAATGCCGAAAGCGCAAAAATGCTGATCTTCAATGCAAATAAAGAACAGTACACGGTAGGCGAAGAAGCCGTGATCAAATTTCCTTCCGCAGAAGCCGGAAACGCATTGGTAAGTTTAGAAAATGGTACTGAAGTTCTTTCCAAACAATGGGTAAAAACCACCAAAGAAGAAACTGTCGTACGCATCCCGATCACCAAGGCAATGGCTCCAAATGTTTATGTACACATCAGCCTGCTGCAACCACACGCACAAACATTGAACGACAGGCCCATACGCCTTTATGGCGTCATTCCGCTATTAGTAGAAGATCCGCAAACTGTATTGCAACCTCAACTTGGAATGCCACAAGAATTAAAACCCGAAACGGATTATACCATCAAAGTCAGCGAAGCGTCAAATAAAGAGATGACTTATACTTTGGCCGTGGTTGACGAAGGATTGCTTGATCTAACACGTTTTGCAACACCTGATATTCACAAAGCATTTTATGCCCGCCAGGCTTTAGGGGTTAAAACATTTGATATTTATGATTATGTTATTGGCGCTTACTCGGGAAGTGTTGATAATATTTACGCAATAGGTGGTGGTGATATGGCTGCGGGTGCTAAAAACCGAAAAGCACAGCGTTTTAAACCGGTAGTACAATTTTTAGGTCCGTTTCATTTAGAAGCAGGCCAGACGGCCTCTCATAAATTGCATATGCCTAATTATGTGGGCTCGGTACGCACGATGTTAATTGCAGGAGATAACGCCACCGGTGCCTACGGAACCACCGAAAAGACAACTCCGGTGCGTAAACCTCTGATGGTTTTAGCTTCTATTCCTCGCAGATTGGCTCCGGGAGAACAACTCACATTGCCCGTCACGGTTTTTGCAATGGACGATAAAGTGAAACAAGCTACCATAACCATCAAAAGCAGTAGCGCCCTCAAAGCGATTGGTGCCAAATCGAAAACAATCACATTTAGCCAGCCCGGCGAAACTATGGTGAATTTTGAGTTTGAGGTACTTGAAGCCCAAGAACCTCAGCGTTTTGAGATCGTCGCAAAAGGAGGCGGTGAACAGGCCAGTTATGAGGTGACTCTTGATGTAGAAAACCCAAACCCTATTTCACAGAAAGCGACCTATTATACGCTGGAGCCCGATGCCGAATTGTCTGTAGATTTTACGCCCTTTGGTGTTGCTGGAAGCAATGGTGCAACCCTAGAGTTCTCTACCTTACCTCAAATAGACTTTACCAAACGTCTTCAATATTTGATAGATTACCCTTATGGTTGTGCTGAACAAACAACCTCAAGTGGCTTCCCGCAGCTGTATCTTGCATCGATCTTTGATTTAGAAACCTCTCAAAATCAAGAAACCGTAAAAAATATCAAAGCGACGTTAGATCGTCTTGGTATGCTGCAAAATCCATCTGGTGGTGTAAGCTATTGGCCGGGTGAACGAGAGTCTGATGCCTGGGCTACCAGTTATGCTGGTCATTTTATTTTAGAGGCCCAAAAGCAAGGATATGCTCCGCCTATAACCTTTCTTTCTAACTGGCTGAACTATCAGAAAAATGCAGCTAAACAATGGCGCAATGGTG
Source organism: Leeuwenhoekiella sp. ZYFB001 (assembly GCF_011784865.1). Lineage (NCBI taxonomy): Bacteria > Pseudomonadati > Bacteroidota > Flavobacteriia > Flavobacteriales > Flavobacteriaceae > Leeuwenhoekiella > Leeuwenhoekiella sp. ZYFB001. Next base: position 3,568,295 of record NZ_CP050460.1, on the reverse strand, counting down.
CTACCTCATACAACAGCAGTTTGACCCAAGCATACCGACTTTACACCTTAGCTCTAGCCGGGCAGCCGGAATTGGCTGCGATGAACCGCTTGCGAGAATCGGGTGAATTGAACAATGATTCCAGATGGCGCTTGGCAGCTGCCTATGCGTTAGCTGGTAAAAAACAAGTGGCACAAGAACTCGTTAATAAAGCATCTTTAGATTTTGCTACAAAACGAGAACTTCAGTACACTTATGGTTCTGTCTTAAGAAATAAAGCGATGGCTTTAGAAACAATGGTTTTACTGAATGACACCAGACAAAATGAGTTGGCTAACAGTATTGCTAAAGAACTAAACGCCGCCACTTGGCACAGCACACAAACTACGGCCTTTGCGTTATTGAGTTTGTCCAAGATGTTAATCGCCAACGGCGGAAAAACCATTAACCTAACGGCAGCAGATCAAACCTTAAGTTCCGCTAAAGGATTTGCTCGAAAAGCACTAAAGGTTACTGAAGGAAAGAATACCCTGACTATTAAAAACAAAGAAAGCAATCGTGTCTATGTAAGCTTGATTCAACAGGGGCAATTACCTTTAGGCAAGGAGCTAGCAAGCCAAAACAACTTGATTCTAAACACACAATTCTTAGACGGAAACGGCAAGAAAATAGACGTCAGCAATCTGCGACAAGCCACCGGGATAACCGCAAAGATCACGGTGACCAATCCAACGTTAAACGCCGTTGACAATGTGGCTTTATCTCAAATTTTTCCGAGTGGATGGGAAATTGTAAATACAAGTTTCACCAGTCTAAATGGTGGTGCCAGTGGTCAAGCACGCTATAAAGACATTAGAGATGATCGAGTGAATTTCTATTTTGATTTAAAGCCTAAAGCAACGCGCACCTTTACGGTAGACCTCAATGCATCCTTCTTAGGAACCTATTACCTTCCGGGTACTCAAGTAGAGGCGATGTACGATCGGGATTATTTTGCACGTTCAAAAGGACAATGGGTTGAAGTAAAACAATAAGAGTCGGTTTGAAGTTCAAAAGCCTTCGCGGTAACCTCTACGCTTGGTGCAACAAGTATAAAATTGCGCTAGCGGTGCTTTTAGTTGTTTTTATCCTGTGGTTATTTGCGTTACCCAAACCTCTTTTTAATACCCCAACGGCCACGGTGGTTACCAGCACCGAAGGCCGACTTATGGGTGCACGTATTGCTCAAGATGGACAATGGAGATTTCCGCCGATTGATGAAGTTCCTCCTCGTTTTGAGACTTGTATTTTAAATTTTGAGGACGCCTATTTTTATAAGCACCCCGGATTTAATGCTGTTTCCATGGCTAAAGCTTTTTGGCAAAACCTAACCACTTCTAAAAGACGTGGAGGAAGCACCATAACCCAACAAGTCATACGGCTTTCCCGCAACAATCCTAACCGCACCTATTTTGAAAAACTTCTTGAAACCTTTCTTGCTACACGTTTAGAGGCAGGTTATTCTAAAAAAGAAATTTTAAGTTTTTACGCTTCCCAAGCTCCTTTTGGTGGTAATGTCGTGGGCTTGCAAAGTGCCAGTTGGCGGTATTTTGGTATTGAGCCTAGCGAACTTAGTTGGGGTCAGGCAGCGGCACTCGCGGTGCTTCCCAATGCTCCGGCGCTTGTATTTCCGGGGAAAAACGAATTGATTTTTGAAGCTAAGCGAAACCGCCTCTTAAAAAAACTACATAAAGATGGCATTATTGACGCAACCACTTTCGAGTTGGCTATTGCAGAAAGCCTTCCGGGAAAACCTTTAGAGCTTCCGGATATCGCCTCGCATTTCACCGAAAGACTGGCCCGGGAACATCAAGGCGAGCGTATTAACAGCACGTTGCAATTCAATCTTCAAAAACGCGTAAATCAAATCACCGAAGAAGCCCATTACAGGCTGAATCAAAATCAAATACACAATTTAGCGGTTCTGATTTTAGATGTAAATACCAGAGAAGTGTTGAGTTATGTTGGCAATGCTCCTACCACTAAAGAACACGCAAACTATGTAGATATCATCAATAGCAACCGCAGCACCGGCAGTACATTAAAGCCTTTTTTATATGCGGCTTTAATGGGTGAAGGCCAATTGTTACCTCATAGCTTGGTCGCTGATGTACCCACAAGTATCAACGGGTACAATCCGCAAAATTTTGATCAGAGTTATCAAGGTGCTGTGCCTGCCTCTCAAGCTTTAGCGCGCTCCCTCAATGTTCCCGCTGTAACGCTTCTTCAGGAATACGGACTCCAAAAATTTTACAATAAGCTTCATCAGCTGCATTTTAAACCCATCAAGCGACCGGCAGATTATTATGGATTATCCTTGATTCTTGGCGGTGCCGAAAGCAATCTTTGGGACCTTACCAATGCTTACGCCGGATTAGCAGCAACACTCAATCACTTCAATAATACTTCGAGCGAATATCCGCAGCACGCATTTCAAGATCCTGTGTACATTCAAGATTCAAATTATAATTATGGCGAAAAAATGCCAAATCCCGAAGTGCTTGACGCGGGAGCGATATACAAAACTTTAGAAGCTTTAAAAGAAGTGAACCGCCCTCAGGGCTCAGAAAACTGGGAGTTTTTTACCGATGCGCAACCGCTAGCCTGGAAAACCGGTACCAGCTATGGATTTAAAGATGCCTGGGCAGTAGGTGTGACTCCAAAATATGCCATTGGGGTTTGGGTAGGTAATGCAGACGGAGAAGGCAGACCGGGAATCACGGGCGTCGAAGCCGCAGCGCCTATTCTTTTTGACGTGCTCAACCTGTTGCCTAATGCTTCTTGGTTTGAAACACCTTATGATGAACTTGTAGAAGCTTCGGTTTGCACGCAAAGCGGCGATCTTGCTGGGTTGTATTGCCCAGAAACCACAACAGAATGGATTCCTAAAAATGGAACGCGCACAACGGCCTGCTCCTACCATAAGCAAGTAATTTTAAACGAAGCGCGTAGTTTACAAGTCAACGCGAACTGCTACCCTATAGGAAAACTCATTGCAGAACCCTGGTTTGATCTGCCAACCGTTTGGGAATATTATTATGCACCGCTGCATCCGGAATATAAAACCCTGCCTCCTTTTGCACCAGGATGCTCCCCTGAAGAACAAGCTGTGATGGCCTTTATTTTCCCTAAAAAAGGAGAGCAAGTTTTACTTCCGAAGGATTTCAGCGGCACACAAGAAGTAGTTTTTAAACTTGCACATCGTGATCCTGACATTACAGTTTATTGGTATTTAGATGGCATTTATGTGGGCTCTACAACTACATTTCACGAGCTTTCTATGGCTTTAAAGCCCGGAAAATACACGATTTCGGCAACTGACGCGCAGGGCAACACGCAGGCGCAAACGTTAGAAATAAGGCCTGCCTAGTTTTAACTTTTCTCTTAACAAAATTTTATAGTACGCTTGGTTCGGTTTTTTCCGAACCAATACTAATTTTGCTCGTTCAAATGGTCAAGATATGGAGTTGGAAGCGTTGAATGAAGAAAAACAATTGTTGATAGAACGCCTAGGTGTTCACATTGAAAAGAAGGATAATATTCCCCCACTTGCTGCGCGTATTGTTTCGACTTTGATCCTAACCGGAAAAAAAGGCTGCACTTTTGAAGAATTGGTCACCAATCTTCAAGCCAGTAAAAGCACGGTTTCTACACATCTTAACAACCTTCAGCATTTAAAAACCATCACCTATTACACAGTTTGTGGAGATCGCAAGAAGTATTTCATCATGAACCCGAATAGTATGATCATTCATATGGGGGAAATGCTAGATACTTGGGAGAAAGAAAAGCATCTTCATATCGCAATAATGAATTATAAAGAGAAGATAAATGAAGTAGATCCTGAAAACATCGATTTGCATTTTGACCTCGAGTTTCATCTGGATTACCTCAACTATCTGGAGCAAGCGAGTGAATCTTTAAAACGCATACGCGAAAGACTTTTAGAAAAGAACAAACAATAAATAAATCCTCAACCATGAAAAAAAGAATATTTAATTATCTCATTCCCGCCCTACTGGGAGTTCTTGTTACTACCTCCTGTGGAGAAGACAAGTCATCTGGTGAGGCTCAGGCGCAAGCTCAACAAGCGCAAAAATTACCTGTAATTAGTATCCCTCAACAAACGCTTACCGGTTACAGTTCATACCCTGCCAGTATAGAAGGTATTGTAAACAGTGGCGTGCGTGCTAAAATACAAGGTTACATTTCTAATGTACTTGTAGATGAAGGAGCAAAAGTGCGCAAAGGTCAGGCGCTCTTTAAACTAGAGACTCAATCTTTAAGCCAGGATGCTAATGCTGCACGAGCTAATGTAAACGCTGCTCAGGTTGAAGTTGACAAGCTGAAACCTCTTGTAGACAAAGGCATCATCAGTAATGTGCAATTAGAAACTGCTAAAGCTCAACTAGAGCAGGCTAAAAGTAATTATGAAAGTATCGCAGCAAACATTAGCTATGCTACTGTAAAAAGTCCGGTAGACGGTTATGTTGGAGCGATACCGTATCGCGAAGGAGCATTGGTAGGACCTACTGATACTACACCACTTACCACAGTTGCTGATATTGAGCAGGTATATGCTTTCTTCTCAATGAACGAGTCTGAATATTTAAACTTTATTCAGAAAACTGAAGGTGCCTCACTTCAGGAAAAAATTGAAAATTTCCCGGAGGTTACTCTGGTTCTTGCCAATGGTAAAGAATATGAGCAAAAAGGAAAGATTCAGACGGTTACAGCGCAAGTAGATCGCACTACCGGTACGGTTAGCTTTAGAGCTATTTTTGACAACCCTAACCAACTTATCACTAACGGTAACAGCGGAACCTTAAAAATTCCTATTGAATATAAAGATGTACCTGTAGTACCGCTAAACTCTACGTTTGAGCAACAAGGTAAAATCATTGCTTACAAAGTTAGCGATGACAACAAAGCCCAGACAGCTGAAATAATTACGCGTGCTACCATTGGTAATTTATATGTGGTTGAATCTGGCGTACAAGCCGGAGATAAAATTATTGCGAAAGGGGCTAACAAAGTACGTCCCGGCACGGCACTAGAACCTCAAGAAGTTCCTTTTGACAGTATTGCCAAACCTGTGGAGAAATTATTTCAATAAAAAGAAGCTGAAATCATGTTAAAAACATTCATAGAAAGACCTGTACTTTCTACCGTAATCTCTATTATCATAGTGATTCTGGGAGTACTAGGACTTACCTCATTACCGGTAGAACAATATCCTGATATTGCTCCGCCTACCGTTCAGGTGACTGCTACCTATACCGGTGCCAGTGCCGAAACCATTCTAGAAAGTGTGATCATCCCTATTGAAGAACAAATCAACGGGGTTGAAGGAATGGACTATATTACTTCTACTGCAACTAATAATGGTACTGCTGAAATCACGGTATATTTTGATCAGGACACAGACCCAGATATTGATGCGGTAAACGTACAGAACCGTGTGGCACTTGCTAGTCCGCTTTTACCGCAAGAGGTAACACAAGCAGGTGTTGTTACTCAAAAACGCCAGACAGGGTCGTTGATGTTTATGTCTATGTATTCAACAAACCCTGAATACGACGCGACCTTTATCAACAACTACCTTAACATTAACGTAGTGCCTGCCTTTAAGCGTATTAATGGTGTGGGTGATGTTAACGTATTCTCGCAGCAAGATTATGCAATGCGTATTTGGTTAAAGCCAGATCGTTTAAAAGCTTATAATCTCGTACCTGCTGATGTTACTGCAGCACTTAACGAGCAAAGTTTAGAAGCAGCTGCCGGTACCTTAGGACAAAACAATGGGGAAACCTTTTCATATACCATTAAATATCCCGGGCGCTATAAAGAAGAAGGTCAGTATCAAGATATTATCATCAAAGCTCTTGACAATGGCCAATTCTTAAGATTAAAAGATGTTGCAGATATTCAGCTTGATGCACAAACGTATAGTGCGAGTTCGCAGACAAAAGGATACCCAAGTGTAAGTTTTGCGATATATCAAACTAAGGGTTCTAATGCTCAGGAAATTATTGAAACCGTAATGGGCGAATTAGAAACCATTGAGGCCAACCTTCCGGAAGGGCTTGAGGTTTTTATTCCGTATAACACCAATGAATTCTTAGAAGCTTCTGTTGAAAAAGTGGTCCATACCTTAATCGAGGCCTTTATTCTCGTATTTATTGTGGTATTTATCTTCTTACAAGATTTTAGATCTACCTTAATTCCTGCAATTGCGGTACCGGTATCTATTGTAGGTACATTCTTCTTCCTGAATCTCTTTGGTTACTCTATAAACCTACTTACGTTATTTGCACTGGTACTGGCTATTGGTATTGTGGTTGATGATGCGATTGTAGTTGTTGAAGCCGTTCACGCAAAGATTGACGAAGGAGCAAAAAGTGCCAAATCTGCGACGACGACTGCTATGCACGAAATTTCGGGAGCGATCATCTCGATTACGCTGGTAATGGCAGCAGTATTTATTCCGGTAACTTTTATCACAGGACCTACCGGAGTTTTCTATGAGCAGTTTGGTATCACCCTAATCGTTGCGATCATAATTTCGGCTATTAATGCATTGACTTTGAGTCCAGCTTTATGTGCACTTTTCTTAAAAGCACATGATGAAGAGGACGAGCATAAGAAAAAAAGCTTCCTTCAGCGTTTTTATGACAAGTTCAATAAAGGTTTTGACGCAACAATTAAACGCTACGGAAGTTCGCTTCAATTCTTATACAAAAGAAAGTGGATCACTTTTGCTATGCTTATTTTAGCCGGTGTAGGAATCTACTGGTCTGCCACTACTACACGTACAGGATTTGTTCCTAATGAAGATCGTGGAGTATTGTTTATAGATCTTTCTCTTGCTCCGGGATCGTCTCTTGACCGTACTAATGAAGCGGTAACCGACTTATACAATAAGATTAAAGATGTGCCGGGTATTGAAGGTGTAAGTACTGTTGCAGGACGTGGTTTGATCAGTGGTCAAGGTAGCAACAATGCTTTAGGATTTATCAAACTTAATGACTTCTCAGAACGTGAAGAAGATTCGCTTTCTGTAGATGCGATTACTGCAAAACTCTTTGGAATTGCAGCAGGATATCCTGACGCCAACATAATTTTCTTTGCGCCTCCAAGTATTCCAGGTTTTAGTATTTCTTCTGGAGTTGAAGTAAACCTACTTGACCGTGCTAGTGGCTCGATCACAGATCTTGACCAGGCTAATCAAGAATTTATGGGTAACATTATGGCGCACCCTGAAGTTCAATATGCACAGTCTTCGTTCAACACCAGATACCCACAATATCAAATGGATATCAACGTGCCACTGGCAAAACAGACCGGTGTCGCGATCAGCGATATATTCTCTTCGCTACAAGGCTACATTGGTGGAATTTATGCAGCAGACTTTTCTCGCTTTGGTAAACAATACCGTGTGTACATTCAGGCGTATCCTGACTACCGCGCAGATACTGATGATTTGAACTCTATGTATATCAGAACCAGTGCCGGCGATATGACACCATTGAGCGAATATGTAAGTTTTGAACGTGTATATGGGCCACAAGCGGTTACGCGTTTCAACCTATTCAATTCAACGAAAGTGAATGTTTCGATGAACCCGGGATACAGTTCGGGAGACGGTATCTCTATTGTTGAAGCCGAAGCAGCAAAACTTGCCAATAATTATGATATCGCGTATTCAGGTCTTACACGTGAAGAAGTAAGTGCAGGAAGCCAAACTATAGTGGTATTCTTGCTTTGTGTGGTTTTTGTATACTTCTTACTTTCGGCGCAGTACGAGAGTTACCTGCTGCCATTAGCCGTGATCTTATCGCTTCCGCTAGGTATTTTTGGAGCCTTTTTCTCGACCAAAGTAATGGGTCTTGAGAACAACATCTACTTCCAGATAGCACTGATAATGCTGGTGGGGCTGCTGGCCAAAAACGCGATTCTTATCGTAGAGTTTGCCATACAGCGGCGTAAAAACGGGGAGTCTATAGTAGACTCTGCTATTGATGGCGCTAAGGCACGACTACGACCTATTCTGATGACCTCTTTTGCCTTTATTCTAGGTTTAATGCCATTAGTGCTCGCTACTGGTGTTGGTGCCGAAGGTAACCGCTCTATTGGTACCGGTGCGGTAGGTGGTCTTTTGATAGGAACCCTGCTTGGTGTTTTTGTCATCCCTATCTTATACATCATGTTCCAGTGGCTACAAGAAAAGATCTCAGGAACTCCAACTCAAACCGAAGAAACTCATTAATATGAAAAAGCAATTAATATATAGATTATTGTTAATCGCTTCTGTTCCTATGCTGCTGGCTTCTTGCTTTGCAGCTAAGGAATATGAGCGTCCTCAAGAATTGATCGATGAAACCTACTACCGCACCGATGCTATTGAGCAAGACAGCACAAATATGGCAGTGGTTTCTTGGAAAGAGTTATTTTCTGACCCTACCTTACAGTCTTATATTGAGACTGGTCTTGAGAACAATATAGACATCAGAGTCGCGGTACAACAGATTCTTGCCGCAGAGGCTTATTTTAAACAAGGTAAAGCAGGATATTTCCCTACACTTGATGCCACCGCACAATTGACGCACCAAGAGCTTTCCTCTAATAGTCAGTTTGGTGGTTTGTTCTCTTCTCTTGATCAGTATGAATTAAGCGGAAGTCTTTCTTGGGAAGCCGATATCTGGGGGAAAATCAGAAGTAATAAGCGCGCATACGGAGCGCAGTATTTGCAAACTGTAGAAGCGCACAAGGCTGTAAAAACCCAGTTGGTAGCGATGATCGCTTCCTCATATTATCAGCTTTTGGCTTTAGACGAGCAATTGCGCGTTACCGAAGAAACCATTGAAACGCGCAGCAGCAGTCTAGAAACTACTAAAGCTCTAAAAGAGGCTGGTAATGTGACCGAAGTAGGTGTTAAACAAACCGAAGCGCAACTCTATACAGCTCAAGCTTTACGAATTGATCTATTGAATCAGATACGTTTGTTAGAGAACAGTTTTTCTATTCTTTTAGCACAGCAACCGGGCGGTATCACTCGCGGAAGTTTGCGCGAGCAGCGCATAGATACTCCTTTAAAAACCGGAGTTCCTTCTCAGTTGTTAAGCAATAGACCTGACGTGCGCGCTTCAGAATTTGCACTTATCAACGCTTTTGAACTTACTAATGTAGCGCGCAGCAGCTTTTACCCCTCACTTACGTTGAGTGCGACCGGCGGTTTGCAAGCGCTACAGTTAGATCAATTGTTTGATACAAATTCGCTTTTTGCTACACTTATTGGCGGACTAACGCAGCCTATTTTTAACCGAAGAGCTATTAAAACGCAATATGAGGTGGCTCAAGCACAACAGGAGCAAGCACGCCTTCAATTTAAGCAAGCCTTGCTCACTGCTTCTCAGGAAGTTTCTGACGCGTTATACACCTATCAGGCTTCAACCGAAAAACTAGAAGTAAAACGCAACGAGTTTGAATCGTACAATACCGCTACCGAATATTCTGAAGAGCTGTTAAACAATGGTCTTGCTAATTATTTAGAGGTGTTAACCGCGCGAGAAAACGCGCTCAACTCAAGTCTTGACCTTATAGATACACGATTAACGCAACTACAATCTGTAGTTGACCTTTATGAAGCCTTAGGCGGAGGCTGGCAATAAATCTCAAATCGCCTTTCATTCCTGAATTGTAAAAAATCCGAAGTGCCTCATAGTACTTCGGATTTTTTTATGGGTGTCGCACAAGTAGATTATTACCGTAGCGGAAAGCCTTTTGCTGCCCACCACGGATGAATTTCAATCTGTAACCTTCCGGCTTGCACCATAGGGTCAAGGTTCGCCAGACTATCTGCCATCTGCTGTGTTGGGGTGTTATAAATTGTAATTCCGCGGATTTCTCCATCATCACCAAAAGGCCCAGAAATATCAGCATAGCCCAACTCATACATTTTACCTAAATGTTCTAAATGTAGGTTCTGAAGACTGTCTGCAACTTCTTTTGGCTGATCCCGATTAGGGCCGCTTTTTAAAAAAGCGATAAAATACTGCTGCATAATCACAGTATCTCTAGTCTTCTCATCAACATAATTCATCGTCAGATACCCCGCTTCTTTAAGTTCTGCTTGTAGTTCAGAAACCGTTTTGCTGTTTTCTTCCTGCAACACAGGAACTTCCTTTTCGGTTTCCTTTTCCTTACACGCCCATAAAAGCAGGCTCCAAAGCCCTATTTTAACCATAGTTTTTACTTCCATAATACAAACGGATTTTTACTGAGTTGGGAGTTGTAATAACGCGGATCTCCTGTTACCTCTTCCCCTAACCAGTCTGGTTTATTAAAATCTTCGGTAGCTGACTGCAGTTCTATCTCCGCCAGAAATAAGCCTTGGTTTTCTTCAAAAAACTCGTCTACCTCAAAGGTGTGCTGCCCCGCTTTCACGAGAAATCTCACTTTAGAAATAACTCCCGGTTCGCATAATTTGAGCAAGGCTTCGGCCTCTTCTCTGCTTATTTCTTTTTCCCACTCAAATCGCGTGGTTCCTGTGTCATCAGATTTCCCTTTAATAGTTAAAAAACCCGAGGCGTCTTTAATACGCACGCGCACGGCACGTTCAGGATTACTGTTGAGATAACCTTGTTTTATCACGTGATTTCGGAATGCTTCCGCCTTAAAAGCATCTGTTTTGACTAAAAATTTTCGTTCGATTTCAAGCATTATCAGCTATTTTTTGAATTTCATCTGAAGTGATTCGGGCGTTTTCATAGGAATTGAAACTTAAATAAAGCATCGTTTTCACTAAAGCTTCCGGTTTGATACTTCTAAACTTTTTCAACGGCCCAATCAAAAACGGATTGAGTACCTTAAATACCATAATTCCTATTTTTTCTGCAGTGCGCTTTTCCTCTCGATCTGCAGCTAGCAATGCCGGTTCTAACAAATAGGTATTATTTGGTTTTTCGGCTAAAACATCACGCTCCATCTCGCCTTTTGTTTTGTTGTAAAACACCCTACTTTCAGGATCTGCACCCAATGCCGAAATCACAACCAAGCGCTCGACACCATTGGCTACGCAAAGTTTTGCCGCCGCCAGCGGAATTCCGTAGTCGATCTTTTTGTAGGTTTCTTTATCGCTGGTTTTAGATTGCGTGGTGCCTACACAGCAAAAAACCACATCTGCCTTAAACCTATCTTGATGTTTGTCTAACTCGAACATATCAACAATATGCTCTTCTAACTTAGGGTGCTGTAAACCCGATTTACGGCGATGAAAACTGATTACCTTTTCAAAACGATCATCATCAAAAAGATGTCTCGCAAGTAGCGTGCCTGTAACGCCGGTAATACCGAGAATAAGTGCTGTTTTTTTCAAAGTCTGTATCTAAATATGAGTATACAAGGTACAATTTGATTTTATAATCGCACAAGTATCAAATGGTCGCGCAGTTTGGCTGAAGTTTTGTAGTTAAATTTGCAGAATTGATGCAAGAAACTCCTAAAAATAGAAAGATCATACACGTTGATATGGATGCGTTTTACGCTTCTGTAGAGCAATTGGACAATCCCGAATTGCGCGGAAAGCCTGTTGCCGTTGGTGGCGGCTCAGAACGGGGAGTAGTAAGTGCTGCAAGCTATGAAGCGCGTAAATTTGGTGTTCGTAGTGCGATGGCGGGTGCCCTGGCTCGTAAACTTTGCCCTGATCTTATTTTTGTAAAAACGCGTTTTGATCGTTATCGCGAGATCAGCGGGCAAATTCGAGAGGTGTTTCACGAATATACAGATCTTGTAGAACCACTTTCTCTCGATGAGGCTTATCTGGATGTCACCGAGAACAAAAAGGGAAATCCCAGCGCCACGTTGATCGCAAAGGAGATCCGTGCTAAAATCAAAGAGAGGACCGGGCTCAATGCTTCCGCAGGAATTTCTATCAACAAGTTTATTGCTAAAGTTGCCAGTGATGTCAACAAACCCAACGGACAAAAAACAGTCAATCCAGAAGAAGTGCTTCCGTTTTTAGAGGCCTTAGACATCAGAAAGTTTTATGGTGTAGGTAAGGTTACCGCCGAAAAAATGTATCAACTGGGTATTTTTACAGGAAATGACCTAAAAGGCAAAAGTCTAGAATTTTTACAGGAGAAATTTGGTAAAAGTGGAAACCACTATTACAATGTGGTGCGTGGTATTCACCTGAGCGAAGTGAAACCGCATCGCATTAGAAAATCACTAGGTGCAGAGCGTACCTTTAGCGAGAATATTTCTTCGGAAATTTTTATGCTTGAACGCCTGGAGAATATCGCTGAAGAAATAGAACGCCGACTCAAAAAATCTAATGTCGCCGGCAAAACAGTGACGCTCAAAATAAAATACAGCGATTTTACTCTGAAAACCCGAAGCAAAACACTTCAATATTACATCAGGTCTAAAGAAGTGATCTACGAGACCGCAAAAGAACTTCTGTATCAAGAAAAGATGGAAAACAGCGTGCGCTTATTAGGCATAACCTTGGCCAATTTAAATACCGAAGATAAACGCGAGAAACCCGCTGAAAAAAAGGAAATCGCCGTACAACTCAAGTTTGAATTTTAGTTGACAGCACCAATAAAAAAAGCTCTTTCCGATCAGGAAAGAGCTTTGAACTTTTAAGAGATTGGGAATAATTAATTCCCTTGAATCTCACGTACTCTAAGCGTATTTACCATACCTTTTTCACTGATAGGCATTGCCGCAAGGCTAATGACCATATCACCTACATTAAGGTAACCGCTGTCGCGAGCGATGCGGTTTACATCACGCACAGTTTCGTCGGTTGAAACAAACTTATCGTAATAAAATGCTTTAACACCCCAAAGTAAATTAAGCTGACTTAAAATATTTCGGTTTGAGGTAAAGACTAAAATATGCGCATTAGGTCTCCACGCTGAAATTTGAAATGCGGTATAACCACTGTTAGTCAGTGTGGTGATGGCTTTAGCATCAATATCATTTGCCATAAGCGCTGCGTGATAACAAATAGATTTTGTGATGTAGCGCTTAGTACGAATGTGAGGTGGGTTCTGAGGTACTTTGATCAATGGTGAATCTTCAACCTTAGCTAAGATAGAAGCCATACGCTCAATCACCTGAACAGGATATTTACCTACAGAGGTTTCTCCACTCAACATTACCGCATCTGCACCATCCATCACAGAGTTTGCAACGTCGTTCACCTCAGCGCGCGTAGGCGTAAGGCTGTCGATCATTGTTTCCATCATTTGTGTTGCGATGATTACCGGAATACGTGCTTTTTTAGCAGCAAGTACTAATTGCTTTTGAATAAGCGGAACTTCTTCAGCAGGAACTTCCACACCAAGATCACCACGCGCAACCATAAGACCATCACTATAGGCTACGATCTTATCTATATTTTTTACTGCCTCTGGCTTTTCGATCTTAGAAATGATAGGGATTTTATGCTCAGAGTGTTCTTTAATTAAATCCTGAAGCTGAATTAAATCACCTTCGTGACGCACAAAGGAAAGGGCGATCCAGTCAACCTTTTGATTGATCGCAAAAATGGCATCTTCAACATCCTTTTCGGTAAGCGCAGGAAGCGAAATATTAGTATTAGGAAGGTTTACCCCTTTTCTTGACTTTAAAGGTCCGCCTTGAATTACAACAGTCTCAACTTCGTTTTCATTATCTGTCTTTAAAACCTCAAAGATCAATTTACCGTCGTCCAGAAGTATGCGCTCTCCCTTATTTACATCGCGAGGAAAGTGCTGATAGTTCATATAAACACGCTCCTTAGTGCCTTCAAATTCTTCTTTTGTTGAAAAGATAATTTTGTCTCCCGGGTTAACTACAACTTCATCTTTCATAATCCCAACTCGCAATTTGGGACCTTGTAAATCTGCTAATATTGCTGTGTTATAACCAAACTCTTCGCTAAGGCTGCGTATCATATCTATACGCTCTTTTACCGCATCATAGTCGGCGTGAGAAAAGTTAATTCTAAAAACATCTACACCTGCTTTGATCATATTGTGAAGGACTTCCTTCTTACTGGTAGCAGGACCTAGTGTAGCAACAATTTTAGTTTTCTTTGTGTTTGACATTATTCAAAAATTAAATTTTGTTTAGATTTTAACGCGCTTACCTCAACCTCGTAAGCGGTAATTATTTGTGGTATTTGATTCAAGTGAGCAAGCAATTTTAATCTGGGAGACTTGCCGTTGTCACTCTCTATTTTTAAAAGATAATCTGCATTTTTAACTTCTGGAATCAAGTTAACTGTTTTGTAGTGCTCTGACTCAGAATCTGCAAACAAATCGCTGGTTACCAAGCGCTGTGCTTGTTTTAATTTATATTTATTAGCTATCAAAGTAAAGGTTTGATAGTTTTTTTGATCATCATATTTAAACGAGGCAAAGCTATATTTTAGTTTTTTGATATAAAAGTCAACGTCTTTTGAACTCTTTAAGTGTAAGCCCGCATATTTATTAGCCATAAAAGCAAGCCTATAATCTTCTAAAGAACAGTGTATTGCTATTAAACTAAAGTCAAAATCAAACGCATCATCTAGCAAAAGTTTGAGGGCAGCCATACTCTTAAATAAGCGTTAAATATAATCAAACTATAAGAGATATAATAGGCTTAGGCTTTATCTAAATGTAAAAATGACTAGTAGTAGCCTGCCTTTTTAGTTAAAGCGATGTACATCTATTTTATTTTGAAACACATAGTAGGCGCGCTTTGCCGCTTTTTCTTCAGCTTTCTTTTTTGAAGTTGCTCTGGCTTTTGCCACTTGTTTCTCATCTATTGACAACCGCACCGAAAAATGACGTACTACATCCTGACCAGTGTCTTCATACGTATCAAAATCAAAACTGTGCTTTTCTTTCTGACACCATTCAATAAGTAAGCTTTTGTAACTTATAACACGGCCTTCTAACTTTTCAATATCAACATAAGGATCTATCACTCGTTTGTTGATAAACTTTTTAGCATAATTATAGCCTTTATCTTGATATATTGCTCCTACGAGCGCTTCAAAAAGATTTCCGTGAATGTTGGCTCCAAAATTCTCTTTAGGAATAGCCGATTTCACCAAGCCTAACAGACCCAGATCCCGACCTAATTCATTAAGGTGCTCTCTGCTTACTACTTTAGAGCGCATTTTTGTCAAATAGCCTTCATCGCCTTTGCCCACTTCATCAAATAAATAGGCGGCAATCACAGCACCCAGCATCGCATCGCCTAAAAATTCTAGCCGCTCATAATTAAAGGCATTGCCTTTATCATCCTGAAGCGCCATAGATCTATGAGTAAATGCTTCTTCATAATGCCTTAGCGTATTTGGTTTAAAGCCTATGATTTTTTTGACGGTAACAAAAAAATTCCCGCCCTTTTCAGGACGGGAAGTAAATATGTTGCGAATTACACTCATCTGAGATTATTCGCTATACTTTTTAAATAAGACACAAGCGTTGTGACCTCCAAATCCAAAGGTATTGCTCATCGCCACATTAACCTCGCGCTTTTGTGCTTTATTAAGCGTAAGGTTTAAAGAACTATCAATGTTCTCATCAACAGTCGTGTGATTGATGGTTGGTGGCACAAGACCATGCTCCATCGCAAGGATTGAAGCAATCGCTTCAATAGCTCCTGCTGCACCTAAAAGATGCCCCGTCATTGACTTAGTTGAATTGATATTGATGTCCTTAGCGTGCTCTCCAAATACTTTGGTAATCGCTTTAAGCTCGGCCACATCTCCCAGTGGAGTTGACGTACCGTGAGTGTTTATGGCATCTACCTCTTCCGGTTTGATGTTTGCATCACGTAAGCAATTAAGCATTACGCGCTCTACACCTATTCCGTCAGGGTGCGGTGCGGTCATGTGATGTGCATCACTAGACATTCCGCCTCCTACGACCTCGGCATAAATTTTGGCGCCACGTGCTTTTGCGTGCTCATATTCTTCAAGAATAAGCGCACCGGCACCTTCACCTAAAACAAAACCGTCTCGTGTAGCGTCAAAGGGTCTTGAAGCGGTTGCGGGATCTTCATTACGGGTCGAAAGGGCATGCATTGCATTAAAACCACCCATACCCGCTTTTGTTACCGCTGCTTCACTACCTCCTGTTACAATGATATCACAATGCCCTAAACGTATGTAGTTTAGTGCATCTATCAATGCATTGGCAGATGACGCACATGCAGAAACCGTGGTATAATTTGGCCCCATAAATCCATGTTTGATCGAGATGTTACCCGGGGCAATATCTGCGATCATTTTTGGAATAAAGAAGGGGTTAAATCTAGGAGTACCATCACCTTCGGCAAAGTTTATTACTTCGTCCTGAAAAGTCTCTAGGCCGCCGATACCGGCTCCCCAAATCACACCAACTCTAAATTTATCTACGACATCAAGATCTATTCCTGCATCCTTAATCGCTTGATCAGAAGACACTAATGCATATTGTGCAAAACGGTCTAACTTTCGAGCTTCTTTTCGGTCAAAATAGTCCTGAGCGTTAAAATTTTTGAGCTCACAAGCGAATTTGGTTTTAAACTTTTCTGTGTCAAAATAAGTAATAGGAGCACAGCCGCTTTTACCTGTACTCAACCCTTCCCAATATTCTTCAATATTGTTCCCGATTGGCGTAAGCGCACCAAGACCTGTTACTACAACTCGCTTTAACTCCATATGGTAATTTGCTTTCTTCTTACTTTGCTTCTTCTATGTAGGAAATAGCTTGACCTACAGTCGCGATATTTTCTGCCTGGTCGTCTGGAATCTGAATATCAAATTCTTTTTCAAACTCCATAATAAGCTCAACTGTATCTAACGAGTCTGCTCCTAGGTCGTTTGTGAAGCTAGCTTCTGCAACAACCTCGTTCTCATCAACGCCAAGTTTATCTACGATGATGGCTTTTACTCTTGATGCAATGTCTGACATAATATTTAATTTTAAATTTTAATTAGGAGGCAAAAATAGCAAACTTTACCGTTTTACCACATTACCTATCTAAAATGTGTCGTTAATTTAAACATTTCCTCCTGAACATAAAACGCAAACTGCACTTTTAAAACAATAATAATGCGTTGTTTTGTAGTCTCGCAACACCTATAATATATGAAACGAATCATAATTTTTGCTTCTGGAAGCGGCTCTAACGCACAACGAATAACAGAGTTTTTTCAAGACCGAAAAGATGCGCAAGTTGT
The DNA here is from genome assembly GCF_011784865.1 of Leeuwenhoekiella sp. ZYFB001. NCBI lineage: Bacteria > Pseudomonadati > Bacteroidota > Flavobacteriia > Flavobacteriales > Flavobacteriaceae > Leeuwenhoekiella > Leeuwenhoekiella sp. ZYFB001. Next base: position 3,551,065 of record NZ_CP050460.1, on the reverse strand, counting down.
TCAGATTTTAAGCAATAAAAGCACTGCAAAAGTTCTTGAACGAGCAAATAATCTTAAAATTAGCGCCTTCAGTTTTAACCGAAGCGCCTTTTATGAGACAGATCAAGTTTTAAATCTTATTAAAGCTACACAGCCGGACCTGATCGTACTGGCCGGGTTTTTATGGTTATTCCCTAAAAATATTATCGCAGCCTACCCCGGCAAGATCATAAATATTCATCCGGCACTGTTGCCTGCTTATGGTGGAAAAGGTATGTACGGGGCGAACGTACACAAAGCTGTGGTAGCGGCCGGCGAAAAAGAATCTGGGATCACTATTCATGAAGTGACTGCTGAGTATGATAAAGGAGCGGTCATCTTTCAGGCTAAAACGCAATTAGAGCCTGAGGAGACCGCAGCTAGTTTAGCGACAAAAATTCACGAACTGGAATACGAGCACTTTCCGCGTGTGATCGCAGAGATTTTAGAAAACCAATAAACCACCTCAGGGCAAGCCAATGAGGCTTTGTTTAGAAACGAATGTTCAATTTCGAGGCAAGCCTCGGAGTATTAGACCCTTTGGCGGTGCCAATAACTGCATAGCGTTGAAGGGATTTCCGCCTTCGCGGAAATGAAAGAGATTGATTATTTATGGCGAAGAAAGAAAAGTTTTATGTAGTCTGGCAAGGCAAGAAACCCGGCATTTATACGTCGTGGAAAGATTGCAAAGCTATGATAGACGGTTTTGCGGGAGCACAATACAAGTCGTTTGCTACATTCCCAGAAGCTAAAGCTGCTTATAATAAAGACTACAAAGACGTAAAAGGTTCTGCTAAGAAGAAAAAAACGCTCACTGCCGAAGAAAAAGCTAAATATGGCGAACCTAATTTATATTCGATTGCTGTTGATGCAGCAAGCTCCGGCAATCCCGGCATAATGGAATATCGTGGTGTAGACACCCAAACCGGCAAGCAACTCTTTCATCAAGGTCCGTTTAAACAAGGCACTAACAATATAGGAGAGTTTCTTGCGCTCGTACACGGTCTTGCGCTACTCAAACAAAAAAACAGCGACCGCATTATTTATTCAGATTCGCGTATCGCCATTGGCTGGGTAAAAAAGAAAAAATGCAATACCAAGCTCACAGAAAATTCAAAGAATAAAGATGTGTACGATCTGGTACGTCGTGCCGAAAACTGGCTTCAAAACAACACTTATAAGACGGTAATTGTCAAATGGGAAACGAAAGCCTGGGGCGAAATTCCGGCTGATTTTGGCAGAAAATAAAAAACCTAAGATCCTATTCGTAATAGCATCAACGTAATACGAGTTCTGCTTTTAAGACAAAAGCGCACCGTAATTTTAGAAACACTCTAACGACCATAGTTTAAAATTGCATTATCAAAACTGTATATTTGCATAAAATTTTTGGATGCATAAACTGGTAATTGTAGGCACGTGTGCCTTTGATGAAATTGAATCTCCGTTTGGAAAAACCGGAAAAATTCTTGGTGGAGCCGGAACCTTCATCGGTCTAGCCGCCTCTAATTTTGAGGTTGACCAAGCGATCGTTTCTGTTGTAGGATCAGATTTCCCTCAGGAATATATTGACCTGCTTAAAAATAGAGGTATCAATATGGAAGGGCTTGAAGTTGTAAAAGACGGCAAAACCTTCTTCTGGAAAGGCCGCTACCACAACGATCTGAATTCTAGAGATACGCTTATTACAGAGCTTAATACTCTGGCCGATTTTAATCCGGTTGTTCCTGAGACTTATAAAGATGCTGAAATTGTTATGCTGGGTAACTTACACCCGCTCGTTCAGCTTTCTGTATTAGATCAAATGAACAAAAAACCTAAGCTTGCCATTCTAGACACTATGAACTTCTGGATGGATAGCGCTCTTGAAGATCTTAAGAAAGTGATTGCTCGTGTAGATGTGATCACAATAAATGATGAAGAAGCGCGCCAGCTAAGTGGAGAGTATTCTTTAGTAACTGCAGCACAGAAAATCTCAGCAATGGGACCTCGCTTTGTGGTTATAAAAAAAGGAGAACACGGTGCATTACTTTTTGAAGAGGATAAAATTTTCTTTGCTCCGGCTTTGCCGCTTGAAGAAGTTTTTGACCCTACAGGCGCGGGCGACACCTTTGCCGGCGGTTTTGCCGGTTATTTAACCAGTACCGGAGACCTTTCTTTTGAAAATATGAAAAGAGCAATCATACACGGTTCTAACCTCGCATCGTTTTGCGTAGAGAAATTTGGAACCGAGCGTATGCAAAATTTAAAACCCGAAGAAATCGAAAAGCGTTTGCTGAAATTTAAAGCCTTAACGCAATTTAATTTAGACCTATAAAACAACGCGCGCCCTCTTCTTAACCAGAAGGGGGCGCAAACATTTAAACAAGCTATGAGTGACGCAATAAAGCACGAATGCGGAATTTCAGTAATACGTCTTTTAAAACCCCTAGAGTATTATAAAGAAAAATATGGCACTGCATTTTATGGTGTAAATAAAATGTACCTAATGATGGAAAAACAGCACAACCGTGGTCAGGATGGTGCAGGTTTTGCCAGCATAAAATTAGATATGGAGCCTGGAGAGCGTTATATAAGCAGACAACGCTCTATTGCGCAACAGCCTATTCAGGATATTTTTGCGCAAATAAATTCGAGAATCAATCAGGTTTTGTTAGAAAACCCGGAGTATGCAGATGATGTTGCTTTGCAAAAAAGACACGTTCCGTATGTGGGCGAACTGCTTTTAGGTCACGTGCGCTACGGTACTTTTGGTAAAAATAGTGTAGAGAGTGTTCACCCATTTTTACGTCAAAATAACTGGATGCACCGTAACCTTATCGTTGCCGGTAACTTTAATATGACCAATGTTTTTAAGCTTTTTAATAAGCTTGTAGAGCTCGGTCAGCACCCAAAAGAGAAAGCAGACACCATCACCGTGATGGAAAAAATAGGCCATTTTCTCGATGACGCGGTAGCTAAGATTTATAAGAAATTAAAAAAAGAAGGTTTCTCTAAATTTGAAGCTTCTCCTCAAATTGCAGAGCGTCTTAACATTGCAAAAATTCTAAAGAAAGCGTCAAAAGAATGGGATGGTGGTTATGCGATGGCTGGTCTTTTAGGTCATGGCGATGCCTTTGTATTGAGAGACCCTTCAGGGATTCGCCCGGCGTATTATTATAAAGACGACGAGGTTGTTGTAGTTGCCAGTGAGCGCCCAGTGATTCAGACTGTTTTTAATGCGAAATTTGAAGACGTAAAAGAGCTTGATCCCGGTCACGCAATGATCATTAAAAAGAGCGGAAAAACTTCGATTGAAAAGATTCAGGAGCCACACGAGCGTAAAGCATGCTCCTTTGAACGCATCTATTTTTCGAGAGGTAGTGATGCCGAAATTTACCAAGAGCGAAAAGAATTAGGTAGATTATTGATGCCTGAAGTGCTCAAGCATATTGATCACGACACGCAGAACAGTGTGTTTAGTTATATTCCTAATACAGCCGAAACTTCATTCTACGGAATGGTTGAAGCCGCTCAAGCCGAATTAGACAAGCAGAAAGCCGCAGAAATTTTAGAACGTAGAAACGAATTAGACAAGCAAGGGCTTGAAGCGATTCTGTCTAAAAAATTGCGCACTGAAAAAATCGCAATAAAAGACGTAAAATTACGCACCTTTATTACCGAAGACAGCAGTAGAGACGATCTTGTAGCACACGTATATGACGTGACTTATGGTGTGGTTAAAGAGTCTGACAATCTTGTGATTATTGACGACAGTATCGTACGCGGTACTACACTTAAAAAGAGTATTATAAAAATGCTTTCTCGTCTAAACCCTAAGAAGATTGTAGTGGTTTCTTCTGCGCCGCAAATTCGTTATCCGGATTGCTACGGAATTGATATGGCTAAACTTCAAGACTTCATTGCCTTTAGAGCTGCTATTGATTTGCTCAAAGAAAATGGTAAAGAAGAGATCATCAATCAGGTTTATGAGAAATGTGTAAGTCAGGTTGATTTTGAAGATGTAGATGTAATTAACTATGTCAAAGAAATTTATGAACCCTTTACAGATGAAGAAATTTCTAATAAAATTGCTGAGCTTTTAAAAGATGAAACCATCGCTCCAGAGGTTAGCGTGATTTATCAAAAAGTAAGCGATTTGCATAAGGCGTGCCCTAAGAATCTGGGCGACTGGTACTTTACAGGAGATTACCCTACCGTAGGAGGAAATCGTGTGGTAAACCGTGCTTTTATCAATTATGTAGAAGGAAATTTAAAGAGAGCGTATTAAACAGGCGCTTTAACTAATAATTCAGCACTTTATCTAAAAGATTTGGTTGCATCCCGCAACATATAATATTTTAGTGACTGCCATAACATAAGTAGGTTAAGTTCATGGTAGATTTGGGGCAAAAAAGGTGGATTTTTTCCACCTTTTTTATTTGTACCAAATCGGGGTGGCGAGCATCAATCTGAATTAAAAAATTCCTTCACTAACCGAAAACAATTCTTGCTCTCATAATGCCAAACGTACGCTGCGAGCCGTTTACACTCCTTGAGATTTCCACCTTTTTTATTTGCACCAAATCGGGGTGGCGAGCATCAATCTAAATAATAGAATACCTAAACTAGCGGAAAACAATTCTTACTCTAGTAGTACTAAACCTACGCTGCGAGCCGTTTTTACTCCTTGCGATTTTCCACCTTTTTAGGGTGGCGAGCTATCATCTGAATAAAAGAATTCCTAAACAAACTGAAAATAATTGCTACTCTAGTAATGTCGAACCTGCGCCGCGAGCCGTTTTCACTCCTTGAGATTTTTCACCTTTTTTTTGGCACCATCAAAGGGTTTAATACTATCACCCGTTAAGTATTGGGATACCTCGAAATTGAAAATTTATTTCAAAGAATAAACACTAATATATCTTGATAGCACCAATAAAAAAAGCCCGGATAACCGGGCTTTTCATCAGAAACTTAGTGCTTCTTACTTATTTTGTGCATATCTGCTAGAAACTTCTTTCCAGTTGATTACATTAAAAAACGCGTCAATATATGCAGGACGCTGGTTTTGATACTTTAAATAGTATGCGTGTTCCCAAACATCAATACCTAAAATTGGAGTACCTCCGCAACCTACTTCAGGCATTAGCGGATTGTCTTGGTTAGGCGTTGAGCAAACCTCTACTTTACCACCTTCGTGAACACAAAGCCAAGCCCATCCTGAACCAAATTGAGTACCTGCTGCACTACTGAATTTATCTTTGAACGCTTCAAAAGAACCAAAAGCAGCATCAATAGCTTCTGCCAATTCTCCTGTAGGCTCTCCGCCTCCGTCTGGAGACATTACTTCCCAAAATAGGCTATGGTTGTAAAAACCACCACCATTGTTGCGCACTGCGCTATTGGTCATATCAAGATTTATCAGGATGTTCTCAATAGTTTTTCCTTCTAAATCAGTTCCTTCAATTGCTGCGTTTAATTTGCTTGTATATCCAGCATGATGCTTGTCATGATGAATTTCCATAGTTTTTGAATCAATATGCGGCTCTAAAGCATCTTTCGCATATTTTAATTCTGGAAGTTGAAAAGACATATTTTAATATTTTTTCGTTAATAGAATAGTTGATAATCAAAGATAAGACTTCATACGCCTTATCTAAAGCTTAGCGTGTTATAATAGTCTTAAGGTTTTGTACTATTCTAATTTTATTTGTGTAATTCTTTTCTCTACAAACAAAATTTTCTCAGACAGAAAATATTAACTTGACCTAATGCAAGATCATCATTCTATCTCTGTTTATAACGCCTCTGCCGGCGCAGGTAAAACTTTTGCGCTCGTCAAAAATTACCTCACCATTCTTTTTAGCAGTAAAAACGACTTTAAATACAGGCGCATTCTGGCCATTACCTTCACCAATAAAGCGGTGGCCGAAATGAAGCTTCGAATTATTGAAAATCTAGAAGCTTTTGCTCAAAGTGATGAGCAAATTGAAGAAGATGCGATGTTTAACGCCATTGTTGAAGCCACCGGTCTTGCTCCGGAGGAAATTCAGCTTAAAGCAAAACGTATTTTAAAACATATTGTTCAAGATTACGCTTCTTTTGACGTGGTGACTATTGATAATTTTACGCACCGCATCATTCGCACATTTGCTTACGATTTAAAAATTCCACAGAATTTTGAAGTCGAATTGAACACTCAAGACATCTTAGAACAAGCTGTAGATAACCTTATTGATAAAGCCGGTAGGGATCAGTTGATCACCAATGTACTCTTGGACTTTGCCTTTGAAAAAATAGATAATGACAAAAGCTGGGACATCTCTAGAGACTTTTATGAGATCAGTAAACTTTTGCTCAGCGAAAACGACCGCGAGTATCTAAAGAAAATTCAGTCAAGGTCCTTGAAAGATTTTGCTGCTTTAAAGAAGCATTTCAATACTTCCCGAAATGAGAAATTAAAAGTAATCGTTGATAAAGCACAGCGCTTGCTGCAGTTTATTGCTGAAAACCAATTAGAGCACGCTCATTTCACGAGAAAATATTTACCCAACACACTCAGCAAAATAGCTGAAGCTGATTTTAACGTGAATTTTGATACGAAATGGGTGCAAAATTTAGGGCAAGAACCTTTATATACAAAGACCCAAAAGGAAGGCATCAAGGCTATTTTAGACCAAATTGCACCAGAAATCACCTTACAGTTTAATGCAATAAAGGCGTTGATCCTTCAGCTGAAATTAGAAGACGAACTTTACAAAAAAATCACGCCGTTATCTGTACTGCAAAGTATTCAGCAAGAAGTGGAAAAGATCAAATCTGCAAATAATTTGGTTTTGATCTCAGATTTCAACGAACTCATACATAAAAATATAGCGAATCAACCCACACCTTTTATTTACGAGCGCTTAGGAGAACGTTATGAAAATTATTTTATAGATGAATTTCAGGACACTTCGGTTTTACAATGGTCTAACATAGTGCCTCTGATAGACAATGCCCTTAGTACCGCTCAAACCGAAACACTTGCTAATAGCCTGATGATCGTTGGCGATCCTAAACAAGCTATTTATCGCTGGCGCGGTGGTGAAGCTGAGCAATTTATAAGTCTCTCAAAAAATGAGAATAATCCCTTTCAGAATCAAGATAAAAAAACCATTACCCTTCCCCATAATTACCGCAGTTATGATCAGGTGATCGATTTTAATAATTCGTTTTTTACTCAAGTGGCAAACAACTTTGCCTATCCGGAATATAAAGAGCTCTATCTATCAGGTAATTCCCAAAAATACAATCATCGTAAAGGAGGTTATGTGTCAATAAATTTCATTGAAGCTGACAAATCCGAAGAAGCAAAACCTTTATATCTGGACGAGGTAGTAAAAACAGTAAACAGTTGTGTTGAACATGGGTTTGAATTACACGAACTGTGCATATTAGTTCGTCGCAACGCAGAAGGAATTGAAATCGCACAACGCTTACAAGAAGAAAATATCCCGGTGATCTCCAGTGAAAGCTTATTGCTGAAACAATCACCACAAGTTCAATTTATTGTTGATGTTTTACATTATACCGTAGAGCCGAATTCAAAGGCCATAAGCATTAAAATATTGACCTTTTTGGCCGAAAACTATTTTGATCTTGAAGATAGTCATACGTTTTATAAAAACCATTTAGAATCAAACGGCGCAGCTCTTTTTAATCAAATTTTCCCTGCTACTTCGCGGTTTGATTTTGAGCAATGTGCGTTGCTTCCTATTTATGAATCTGCAGAGTATATCATCAGGGCCTTTGATCTTCATCAAAAAGGCGGAGCCTATCTTCAGTTTTTCTTAGATGCTGTCTATGATTTTTCTCAAAAGCATTCGGGCGGAATTCCAGAATTCATCACGTGGTGGGACCGAAAGCAAGATAAATTGAGCATAAGCACTCCGCCCGCATCCCAAGCGGTACAAATTATGACCATTCATAAAAGTAAAGGTTTAGAGTTTCCGGTGGTAATTTACCCTTTTGCTCACACCGAATTGTATGATAACCGCTCAGACACCTACAATTGGTATCTGCCGGAACCAGAAGAATTCTTAGGCTTTGAGGCTTTATTAATTGGTCAAAAAGCAGAGCTCTCCTCCTATAATGAGCAAACCGCAATGTTGTATGAATATAAGCGTATGCAGCAACAACTGGACACCATTAATGTCTTATATGTCGCACTCACGCGAAGTGTAGAGCAACTGCACATCATTACCAAAACCAGTAAAACCAAGGGAGAACCAAAGAATTTCTCTGATCTGTTTATTCAATTTCTAGAACAGCAACAGCTCTTTGATAGCAATCAAAACGTTTACACATTTGGAAGCGCTTCTCGCGTTTCTCAACCGAAGCGTTTAAAACAAGATGCTGCGTTTCTTGATTTAATAAGTACTGCGAAGGAAGATCATAATCTAGCGATTGTAACTCAAGCTGAAGCCCTGTGGGATTTTGAAAGAAAGGAAGCCATAACTTTTGGAAACATTATTCACGAACTGATGGCTGACATAAAATCTGAAGCAGATATTGAAATCGCCATCAAACGGGCACTCACCAGAGGAATGATTGAAAACGATCAAAAAGAAACCTTGCAGGCACAGCTACATCGTCTTATTTCAGACTTAAAAGCGCACGGATTTTTTGATCACAGGCATACTGTTTTAAACGAGCGCGCTATACATTTAGAAGGTCAGATGATACGACCTGATCGTGTAGAAATTGATAAAAACAATAATGTTTGGCTGCTGGATTATAAGACCGGAAGCCCTAACATTTCGCATAAGGATCAATTAGAATTATATGTAAAAAGCTTGCAAAAAATGGGACTTCACATTAAAAAGAAAGCTATAATTTACTTAAATGCACCAGAATCTGTAGTGTCGATTTAACAATTTATAAGTATTCCTACAAAGTAAATCGCTCATTTTCAACATCATCCACACCCGAGCTTAACTCTCTTATTTTTAGGCATTAAGGATGTAAATCCACATTAAAATTACTATGAACTTCTGTTTAACAGCTATTTGTGCTTGGGTATTACTCACAATAAAGGTTTAATAAAACTTTATCACTTGTCGTTTTGTCGGTAGATTTTAACAAACTACTTTTACCCCGATAATTGTTAACACAACCAAACCGATATGATTAGAAATACAAGTTTGCTACTTATACTTGTTGCTTTATTTGCGGGTTCACAAAACGCAACAGCACAAGACGAAAATAATCCTTGGTATTTAAGTGTTGGTGTAAATGCAGTCGATACATACCCTGTATGGCCTGGAGAACGCCCAACGACCGGAGGATTCCCAAATGAATTTTACAATGTTGATGATCACTGGAATATTCTTCCTTCGATTTCTACAATTTACGTAGGCCGCTACATTGGAAGCGGTTTTACTTTTGGAGTAAGAGGTTCTCTTAATAAGATTGAAAAATTAGGAGACGCTCCAGCTAACGACCTTGCATACTACGCAGTTGATGGTATGTTCTCTTACAGTTTTAAAGATTTACTTTTTGGAGAGGACAGCTGGTTTGACCCATACCTAGGCGGTGGTGGTGGTTACGTGTTTATTGGTGATATGCCAAGCCACGGAACTTTAAACGGTACAGCCGGATTAAAACTCTGGTTAAGCGACAACTTCAACATTAACCTTTCATCTACTTACAAACACGCAATGGAAGGGTACTATACCAGACATATGCAGCACACTGCAGGTATAGGTTTCTCTTTTGGCGGAACTGATACTGATGGTGACGGAATTTATGATGACGTAGATGAGTGTCCTGATACTCCAGGTTTAGAAGAGTTTAATGGATGTCCTGATACTGACGGTGACGGAATTAAAGATTCTGAAGATGCTTGTCCTGAAGTTGCTGGTCTTCCAGAATTTAACGGATGTCCTGATTCTGATGGTGATGGTATAGCTGATCCAGAAGATGAGTGTCCAGATGTTGCTGGTATTGCTGCTTTAAACGGATGTCCTGACGCTGATGGCGACGGAGTTAAAGATTCTGAAGATGAGTGTCCTAACGAAGCAGGTCCTGCTGAGAACAATGGTTGCCCTTATGAAGATCAAGATAACGATGGTGTTTTAGACAAAGATGATGAGTGCCCAACTGTACCAGGAACTGTTGCAAATAATGGTTGTCCAGAAGTAACTGTTGAAGTACTTGAAGAAATCAATGTTCAAGTAAGAACTGTATTGTTTGACTTGAATAAAGCAACCATTAGAGCTGAGTCTTACGAAACTTTAAATGCAGTTGCAGAAACTATGAAAGAATATCCTAATACGAGATTCTTAATAGAAGGTCATACTGACAGCCAAGGTTCTGATGCTTATAACTTGAAACTTTCAGATGAAAGAGCTGCTTCAGTTAAAGATTATTTAATTAAACAAGGTTTACCTGCATCACGATTATCTTCAGAAGGATTTGGAGAATCTAAGCCGGTTGCAACTAATGCTACTGCCGCTGGTAGACAGCAAAATAGACGTGTAGAACTTTCACTTATAGAATAATGTAAAACAACTGTTATAATTCTAGCAACAGATTCAGGTCTAAAATGATTCAATTTTAATGTGCACTGATGATTTTTATTAAATTTGACTTTGTTGCTAGATTTTAACAAATTACATTTGCTTCAATTAACACTTAAATTTTACTTACTTAACATGAAAAATCTTACTAAATTATTTCTGTTTGCAGTTTTGACCTTCGTGGGTCTTAACACTGCAAACGCACAAGACAAAAACAACCCTTGGGCTGTTAGTATTGGTGTAAATGCAGTGGATACTTATCCTGTATACCCACCAGACAACAGACCTTTAACTGGAGGTTTCCCTGATGAGTTTTACAATGTAAGCGATCACTGGAACATTCTTCCATCTGTATCTACACTTTACGTAGGACGTTACATTGGAGCAGGTTTCGCTCTTGGTGTTAGAGGATCTATCAACAAGATTGACAAAATGGGAGATCTTCCTGTTGATGATTTAGCGTACTACGCTGTTGACGGTATGTTCTCTTACAGCTTCCGTGATGCTCTTTTTGGAGAAGGCGGTTGGTTTGACCCATACCTAGGTGGTGGTGGTGGTTACGTGTTTATTGGTGATATGCCAAGTCACGGAACTCTTAACGGTACTGTAGGTTTAAAGATCTGGTTAAGCGATAACATCAACCTTGATTTATCTTCTACTTACAAGCACGCAATGATGCCTGGTACTTACTACACAAGACACATGCAGCATATCGTAGGTGTAGGTTTTGCATTTGGCGGAACTGATACTGACGGTGATGGCATCTATGACGATGAGGATGAGTGCCCAGAAACTCCAGGTTTAGAAGAGTTCAACGGATGTCCTGACACTGACGGTGACGGAATCAAAGATTCTGAAGATGCTTGTCCTGAGGTTGCTGGTCTTCCAGAATTTAACGGATGTCCTGATTCTGACGGTGATGGTATTCCTGACAATGAAGATAACTGTCCAGATGTTGCTGGTCCTGCTGCAACTAACGGTTGCCCAGATGCTGACGGTGACGGTGTAATTGATTCAGAAGATGAGTGCCCTAACGAAGCTGGTCCTGCTTCTAACAATGGTTGCCCATTTGCAGATAGAGACGGTGACGGTGTAGCTGACAAAGATGATAAGTGTCCAGATGTTGCTGGTCCTGCTTCTAACGACGGATGCCCAGAAGTTGACGCTGCTGTACTAGAAACTTTAAATGGTGAAGCTGGTCGTATCTTATTTGATACTGATAAAGCTACAATCAGAAAGAGCTCTTACGAGACCTTAACTAGAATTGCTAACATCGTGAAAGAATATCCTACTGCTTCTTTTGAAGTTGAAGGTCACGCTGATAGCCGCGCAAGTAATGCTTACAACATGGATCTTTCTGAAAGAAGAGCTCAATCTGTTGTTGATTACTTAACTAGTAAAGAAGGTGTAAACGGTAGCCAGCTTTCAATCAAAGCTTACGGTGAAGAGAAGCCAATTGCTCCTAACACTACTGCTGCTGGCATGCAACTTAACAGACGTGTAAAACTTACTTTAAAGTAAGAAACACTTCAGATTAAATTCTGAAATATATAAATGGAAAACGCCCTGAATATTCAGGGCGTTTTTTATTTTTAGTCTATGACTACATTTATTGACGAGGTAATCTCAGACCTTTTAGCTGCCTCTCCTTCTCTTACTCAAACCGTAGTGGTGCTGCCTTCTCGGCGTGCCGGAAACTTTTTTCTGCAAAGCTTACAACAGCAATTAGGTGATACGGTTTGCTTTCTTCCGCAGGTTATAAGTATCGAAGAACTTGTTGAAGAAATCTCCGGTTTAACTAGTGCCTCGCAAACGCAATTACAAATTGAGTTATACCACATTTATCAAACGGTTTATGAGGGTGAAACTCCCGATCCCTTTTTAAACTTTTTAGGATGGGGACAAACCTTATTAGGCGATTTGAATGAAATTGATCGCCACTTAATCGATACGAAACCCTTTTTTAATTACCTCTCTGCAGTCAAAGAATTAAACCATTGGTATACAGATCAGGATTCTCAACTGATTTCAAATTATCTTACTTTTTGGAAGTCGATCAATAAATATTACGATCGCTTTCAAGAGCATCTGTTACGCCTAGGCTTAGGCTATCAAGGAATGCTCTATCGCAAGGCTGTTGAAAATTTAGAACCTTTTCTAGATGCAAATCAATCGCAGAACTATTTGTTTTGTGGATTCAACGCTCTTAATGCTGCCGAGCAAAAGATCATCACCCGATTTCTAGAAATTCCTTCGACCAAGATTTATTGGGACATAGATCCTTATTTTTTAGATGACGATAATCACGTTGCAAGCAAATTCATCAAATCTTATATGAAACACTGGGCAATAGATTCTAAACAAAATCTATTTTTCCCAAAATCTGAAAGCAATTTTAATACGACCAAAACCATAACTGCAACAGGAGTTGCACAAAATATTGGCCAGGTTAAATACGTAGGACAATTATTAAATTCATTAGATGCCACAGCATTAAACAACACAGCGGTTATTCTTGGCGATGAAGCACTCCTTCTTCCTTTACTAAATTCCTTGCCGGAATCTGTAACACATTTGAATGTTACTATGGGATTACCTCTAGAACAAGTTGCTCAGGCCGCTTTTTTTGAAAGCTGGTTTCAAATGCACATCAATCGTCAACATAACGGCTATTACTATAAAGATGTTCTCTCTGTGTTAGACCAGCAATATGCCATCCTTTTACTCGATAAGGAACGCGAACTTTTAAAAAAATCAATCACCGAAAAAAATCTGATTTACCTAGATCCACTGCAGCTTTTAGATGATCAGGCATCTACCCATTGTAAGCTTTTATTTAAAGATTGGGTAAATGACAGCAGCATCGCAATACAGCAAATTCTAAGTAGTATTCAAGAGCTTAAAGAACTCCTTTTTCCTAAAAAGAACTGGTTACAACTTGAATTTCTCTATGCTTTTCTAGAAGTTTTTACTCGCTTGAAAAACTTAAACGAAACCTACTCATACCTCGGCGATTTAAAAACCTTAAAACAGTTTTATAAAGAAATCCTAAGTCAAGAAACGCTAGATTTTAAAGGCGATCCTTACAAAGGACTACAGATTATGGGAGTGCTAGAGTCTCGCGTGCTCGATTTTGAACACATTATCATTACCTCCCTTAACGAAGGCACTTTTCCGTCAGGTAAAAGTCAAAATAGTTTTATCCCGTTTGATTTAAAGATCGAATCCAAGCTTCCCACCTATCGCGAGAAAGACGCGATATATGCCTATCACTTTTTCAGAATCCTGCAACGTGCAGCTTCTGTAAACCTGATTTACAACAATGAAGCAGGCGGACTTAAAAGCGGTGAGAAAAGTAGATTTTTATTACAGCTGGCAACCGACACTTCTGCTAACTATAATTTTGTTGACCAGAGTGCTGCAGCTTCGGTAGCTGTTGAACCGATAGCCCTAAAACAGATCAAAAAAACTCCGGAAATTATTGAAGCCCTGATGAAGCACGCGGCTTCCGGATTTTCACCTTCGGCTTTATCCACCTACATTAGAAATCCTATTGATTTTTATTACAATTATGTCCTGGGCATTGAAGAATTAGATGCTGTTGAAGATGTCATAGCCCACAACACATTGGGTACTGTTGTGCACGAAACATTAGATCAGTTGTATCAACCTTATTTGAACACCCAACTCAGCAAACCTATATTGCAAGCCATTCGAGCCAAAGTTGATGCCGAAGTAAGCCTGCAATTTGAAAAAAACTACAATGCGGTTAATATTAAAACCGGTAAAAACCTCATCATTTTTAATGTAGCTAAGCAGTTTGTGCATAATTTTTTGAATCAGGAATTGCAACGCATTGAAGCCGGAGATGAAATCATCATTAAAGCGCTTGAAGCAAAACACGTTGCACAATTAACCCCTGAGATTAAACTGAAAGGAACCGTTGACCGCATAGATGCCGTAAACGGAATAACCCGAATTCTGGATTATAAAACCGGAAAGGTCGAAAAAGGCCAACTTGTTATTAAAGATTGGGACGAATTAATCACAGATTACAAAAAGCAATCTAAGGCGTTTCAAGTTTTGTGCTATGCGCTTATGATCTCCAAAAATGAGGGGCTGCCCGCCAATTGTGAGGCCGGAATCATTTCCTTTAAAAATTTAAAATCAGGCTTTTTAAAACTTACGGAAGACCGAAACACCATAGTCTCCCAAGAACTTCTACAAACTTTTGAAAAATACCTGCTACAACTCATCGATGAACTCTTGAATATCGATATGCCATTTATGGAAAAGGAGGTCTAGCCATCTCATAATTTAAGAGAGAAGTTGGCTTTAGCTGCTGCTTAAATTTTAAATTTGGATCAGCAGATTCTTTCAATTGGTTTTCGGTAGAATAACTTTTTTCAAGTTCAACAACCGGCAATACTTGCAACGAAGCGTTTGAGTAGAGCTCCAAAACCGCTATAAATTGAGTGGATCTAACAATTAAAGTAAAACCTTTTAGTTAATGAATAAAATGAAAAACAAAATCGCTGCGGTCCTTCTTATGTTTGGCGGATATGCAGGAATCAACGCACAAGAAGTGCAAAGCAATCAATCGCTTTTTGATGAATTCTTAGATCATAACGGAAATGAATTCCGCACAGCTACCGGTAAACCGGGAGAAGATTATTGGCAAAACGAAACCGATTATAAAATCGAAGCTACACTCGATGATCAAGCACACACGATCACTGGAAAGCTCACTTTAGAATATACCAATAACAGTCCGCAGGAGCTTGACTTCATCTGGATGCATTTAGAACAAAATCGCTTTACAGCAGATTCTCGCGGAACATTAACAACACCTATTAACGGTAATCGTTACAATGGTGATGTAGACGGCGGTTATACCATCACCAATTTGGAGGCTAAAGTAAAACGCAGTTCTTCATCAAAACATATCATTACAGACACGCGTATGCAGGTCTTTTTTGACGAACCTATTCCGGCAGATGGTGGTGAAGCGACGGTTTCTATGAACTTTACCTATAAAATTCCGGTGAAAGGAATGGACCGTATGGGTCGTCTGGAAACCGAAAACGGAACCATCTACGCATTAGCACAGTGGTTTCCACGCGCAGCAGTTCTTGACGATATCGAAGGATGGAATATCGAGCCGTATTTAGGTGCTGGCGAATTCTATCTCGATTATGGAGATTATGATTTTAAAATCACTGCTCCTTACAATCACATCGTAGTTGCTTCCGGCGCTTTGCAAAATGAAAGAGACATACTTTCAGCAACACTTCGCGATCGTTTGGAAAAAGCAAAAAACAGCGATGAGACGGTGATGTTGGTAAAAGCAGACGAGCTTGACGATATGTCGTTAAGAGCAAAACAAAGTGGTACACTCACGTGGCATTTCAAAATGGAAAACACCCGTGATGTTGCTTTTGCTTCTTCTAAAGCCTTTATTTGGGATGCAGCAAAAATCAATTTGCCTAGCGGAAAGAAAGCGTTAGCACAATCGGTTTATCCTATTGAAAGTGACGGTCAAGGCGCTTGGGCACGTTCTACAGAATACACCAAACATTCAATTGAAAACAACTCGGAGATGTGGTTTGAATATCCTTATCCTGTAGCTGTAAACGTTGCTGCAGAGATCGGCGGAATGGAATATCCCGGTCTCAGTTTTTGTAGTTGGAAGTCTACCGGTGCAGGTTTATGGGGTGTTACCGATCACGAATTTGGTCACAACTGGTTCCCGATGATCGTTGGCACAAACGAGCGCCGCTATGCTTGGATGGACGAAGGTTTCAATACGTTCATCAATCACTACAGCTCAAACAAATTTAATAACGGCGAATATCCTTCAAACCTCAATCAAACCCGAAATGCGCTAGGATGGTATACAAATCCTAATCGTGAAGGCATTGACACCTACCCTGATGTTACCAATTTGAGAAACTTAGGGATGATCGCTTATGCAAAGCCTGCACAAGGATTATTTATGTTACGCGAGTATATCTTAGGCCCGGAGCGCTTTGACAACGCCTTTAAATCTTATATTAAAACCTGGGCATACAAGCATCCACAACCACGTGATTTCTTCAATCATATGGAAAATGTGGCCGGGGAAAACCTAGCTTGGTTCTTTAAAGGTTGGTTTTATGGAACCGGTAATATTGATTTAGCTGTAAATAGCGTGCGTCAATATCAAGGTAATTATGTGATTAGCCTTTCAAACAACGGTGATATCCCGATGCCAGTAAAAATGCAAGTTACTTTTGCAGATGATACTACTCAAATGGTAGAACTTCCTGTTGAGATCTGGCAACGCGGCAATGAATGGAACTATCTTTTAGAAACAAATAAGGAAGTTTCTAAAGTAGTTATTGACCCTAGCAAAATGCTTCCAGATGTAAATTTCTCAAACGACAGCTGGCCGGTAGCACAATACCAGAACTAAGTTTAGCTTTTTAAAAGTAAAACCCCGAATGCTTTCGCCTTCGGGGTTTTTTATGCGATCTATTGAAATGTAACAATTTTCGATTTTACCTACCTATAGTTTAAATCATCAACATCAATCAAATTATGGAAACTCAAACCAACAACCTCAACACCTACCGCATACTTTACATCATAAAAGGTATCTTCAACCTTCTAGGTGCAGTTTTCTTTATAGGCTACGGATTCTTTATGAATTTTATTTTCACTGAAGTAAACCAAAATACCGAGACACCTTTTGATATGACTACATTTTTCGGCATCATTTGCGGAATAGGCTTTGTCGTGAGTTTAATTTTTGGGATTGTAACCCTAATGGGCGCTAAATACATTGGTGAAGCACGCAATTATACCTTTGTGCTTATTGTTGCCATTCTCAATTGCCTTACCGGTATTTTGGGAATTCTTCTGGGAATCTTTTCAATTATTGAGATCAACAAGCCGCACGTAAAAGCTTTGTTTGAGCAGAATAAATAGAATCGAAGTATTAAATCTTGATTATTCAGTAAAAGCTGTTTTCATCAAGCGCTTTAAAGATTTATTTTATCTTTGTTGCTTCAATCACAGGCAATGAGGTCTGCCTCAAACCGCTTCTTAGCAAGCTGATGACTTCTACTTAACCGGCCCGCAAACGCGAGGTCAAAGTAGAATCATTTATATACGGCAGTATGAACTTAGACAAATTCAAGCGCTCGCTCACTTCAATCGAGCAAATTCCTTCTCTGGTTTATCTTTTTAAATGGATTATTATCTGCACATTGATCGGGGCGATTGCAGGAAGTATTTCGGCATTTTTTCTGCTCAGTTTAGAATGGGCGACCAATTACAGAGAAGCACATTTATGGGTTATTGCGTTGCTTCCTATTGGCGGTTTCCTTGTTGGTCTTTCTTATCATCTCTATGGAAACAGCGTCGTAAAAGGAAATAACCTATTGCTGGAAGAGTTTCATACGCCCAAAAAAGTGATTCCGTTTAAAATGGCGCCTTTGGTATTATTTGGCACCATCGCCACGCATCTTTTTGGAGGTTCAGCCGGTCGTGAAGGTACGGCAGTACAAATAGGTGGCGCAGTGGCCGATCAGTTTACCAAAATTTTTAAGCTGAATAATCAAGACCGAAAAATTCTACTCATCGCCGGGATAAGTGCCGGTTTTGCGTCGGTTTTTGGAACACCGCTCGCCGGAGGGATTTTTGCTTTAGAAGTTCTTATTCTCGGAAGAATTCGGCTAGATGCTATTGTACCGAGTTTTCTTGCCGCCGTGCTTTCCGATTATTTCTGCCAAGCCTGGAATGTGGGTCACACGCATTATCATATCAATTCAATTGCCGAAATGAACCCGGCCAATCTGTTATGGGCACTTCTCGCCGGAATTATTTTCGGTTTGGTGAGTATGCTGTTCTCAAAAAGCACACATTTTTGGAGTTCGCAATTCAAAAAATACATTAAGTATCCGCCGCTAAGACCGTTTATTGGAGGTGTTGTGATCGCCATTGCTGTGTATTTAATAGGCACCACAAAATACATAGGACTTGGAGTTCCCACCATTGTGGATTCGTTTAGCGAAGCGATGAACAAATATGATTTTCTAGTCAAAGTATTGTTCACATCATTTACACTGGGAGCCGGTTTTAAAGGTGGCGAGGTAACTCCCTTGTTCTACATTGGTGCAACTTTAGGAAATGCATTGATCTGGTTTATTCCCTTACCAATGGATCTTCTCGCAGGTATGGGGTTTGTTGCTGTTTTTGCCGGCGCGACCAACACACCCATTGCGTGCACCATTATGGGTATCGAACTTTTTGGGATCGAATCTGGCGTATTTATCGCCATTGCGTGTAGCACCGCTTACCTCTTTTCTGGTCATTCAGGAGTTTACGCTGCGCAAATTATCGGAAGTCCTAAAAACAGCCATTACAACAACGAAAAAGGCAGTTTGCTTTCTGAAATCAGCGAGAAAAGAGCAAATAAAGAGTTTTAATTCTTCGCAAACACTTCTGGCTTTCTAAGGTATGCTGCAAAAAGCGTACTCGTCAGAATAAGCATTAATACTTCGGCGGGTTTGCCTTTATACAGGTGAATGCCAATAACCGGAAGCATATAAAGCGAAAGCATCGTTACGCCCCACAGCATTGTTTTGTGATAATAAAATAAGGCAAGTCCCGTAAGAATAAAAACTCCTGCGGTAAGCATCACCGCACTGCTTTGTACAATTTTTCCTGTTTGATGAGGATCAAGCAATTTGTCTAGCGCCGTTGGAACATAAAAGACAGCGAGCAACACTGAGGGTAAATAAATTAAAATAGAAATTAATACGGGTCTGACATTCATTTTGCGCGTTGATTAGTTTGTGAGCTGCTAATACCAACTCAAAATGTATAACGCAAAGTAAATCAACATCGTATAAAACCAAAAAACCTGAAGCAGAACTGCTTCAGGTTTTCTTTTGTGGAGAAGATGGGATTCGAACCCACGACCTCTTGACTGCCAGTCAAGCACTCTAGCCAACTGAGCTACATCCCCATTTTTTGCGCCTAAGTTTTTCGGCTATACACCAACTGAGCTACATCCCCATTTGGAGGGCGTAAATATAACCAAATTCCTTAATAAACATCCCAATTATCATTTTTGCTGCTGATGCTTTTTACATTCAGCGTAAATGCCTCATTTTTGCAAAAAACCTCCCTAAATGATACGACCCGCTACTTCTGCAGATGTTGATGAAATCTTGCAAGTGACCGCCGCTTGCGCAAAGACAATGATCGCTAATGGTATTTACCAATGGAATGAACACTACCCATCGCGCGCAGCTTTTGAAGAAGATATTAAACGCAACGAACTTTACATCTACCCTCACGAAGAGCGTATTCTGGGTACTGTTGTGGTTTCCACTTTGAAAGATGAGATTTATGAGGAAATCACCTGGCTGACACCTTCTGAAGCCCGTTGTATCTACATTCACCGGCTAGCGGTTCATCCTGAAGCGCAGGGTCAGGGAATCGCACAGCAAATGATGCAATTTGCAGAAGATTATGCCCGAGAGCACGGTTTTGCTTCCGTTAGGCTGGACACCTTCAGTAAAAATGAGAGGAATAATGTTTTTTATACTAAACGGGGTTATCAAAAACTTGATCCGGTCTATTTTCCTAAGCAAAGTGAATTTCCGTTTTACTGCTACGAACTGGTGTTGTAAATACCGGCTTTAGAAATCTTATTTTCGCCATACAATAAAACTCATGACCACAACCAGTCCGCTTTCTTTTAAAAATATTAACCGTCTTGCTGTTCCGGCGTTATTGGCGGGTATTGCAGAACCTATACTTTCTGCTACAGATGCGGCCGTGGTGGGCAATGTGCCCGATAATGCTACAGAAGTCCTCGCCGCAGTGGGTATTGTAGGTTCGTTTTTGTCGGCACTTATTTGGATTTTAGGCCAAACGCGTAGCGCATTGCAAGCCATTATCGCGCAGTATTATGGTGCCGATAAAATTGACGAGATCAGCACGCTTCCGGCGCAAGCGATCTATTTCAATATCCTGTTGAGTGTTGTAATCTTGGTTACCACGCTTCCTTTTATTGAAGCTATTTTTTCACTGTACAACGCATCGGGGCTCATCCTCGACTATTGCGTGCAGTATTATTCAATTCGGGTTTGGGGTTTCCCTCTCACCTTATTCACCTTTGCTGTGTTTGGCATTTTTAGAGGATTGCAAAACACCTTTTGGCCTATGGTGGTTGCGATAATTGGTGCCGGTGTGAATATTCTGCTTGACTTTATTTTGGTCTATGGAATCGAGGGCTACATTCCCGCAATGCAGATTGAAGGTGCTGCGTATGCCAGTCTGGGCGCGCAGGCGTTAATGGCGGTTTTATCACTCATTCTTGTGCTTATCAAAACCAACGTAAGCCTAAAACTGCGCTTTCCGATTCATCCCGAACTATGGAGGCTC
Organism: Leeuwenhoekiella sp. ZYFB001; assembly: GCF_011784865.1. Classification (NCBI taxonomy): domain Bacteria; kingdom Pseudomonadati; phylum Bacteroidota; class Flavobacteriia; order Flavobacteriales; family Flavobacteriaceae; genus Leeuwenhoekiella; species Leeuwenhoekiella sp. ZYFB001. Next base: position 3,530,063 of record NZ_CP050460.1, on the reverse strand, counting down.
GTGGGTATGGCGCTCAACCTCTTTGTGCGTACCATCGCTTTAAATCTCGCCTTATATCTCGCCAATTCGTTTGCTACAGATTATGGCGCTTCCTACATTGCGGCACAAACTATTTTGATCAACATCTGGTTATTTTCGGCATTTTTTATTGATGGCTATGCCGCTGCCGGAAATATTCTCGCAGGCCGTTTTCTAGGCGCTAAAGATTATACCAGCCTTTGGGAATTAAGTAAAAAACTAAGTAAATACAGCCTGATCATTGCCGGCGGATTGATGCTTATCTCCGCCTTTTTATATGAACCTATCGGATTAATTTTCAGCAAAGAACCCGAAGTGATCGCACGATTTACAGCGCTGTTTTTTGTGGTAATTCTTATGCAGCCTTTAAACGCCCTCGCCTTTATTTTTGACGGAATCTTTAAAGGAATGGGCGAAATGAAATACCTGCGCAACGTGCTGATGGCCGCCACATTTCTGGGCTTTGTTCCCGCTATTTTTATAGGAGATTATTTTGGCCTGAAACTCTACGCGGTCTGGATCGCCTTTTCCGTTTGGATGATGGTGCGAAGCGGCGCGCTGATTCTCAAATTCAGAAAACGCTTTAAACCAAAAGTCGCTTAAAAAGCTATCGGGTCTTTAACCAGCCTGTAATGCTCAAGCGCTCTGAAGCCAATACCGGCTTTACCTCGTGCTCCAGAATTTGACTTTCAAAAATCACCACGCGCCCGGGTTTAGGAATAATATCAAGCGCACGTTCTCCGTTTCCTTCAGGTAAATAGATCGTGAGTTCGCCTCCATTGCTCGCCACCCAACTGTCGTCGTTTAAATAACAAACCATCGAGAGTTTACGGCGATCGTCATTTTGAAAGGTATCCAGATGCCTTTTATAGAAAGTACCTTTGGGGTAAATCGCATAGTGAAATTCCTTCTGAAGAATTCCCAAAAAACACGTGCGGTTTAGATAAGCTACAAGATCATTGATCTTCTCAAAAAACAGACGTTCTTTAGGTCTGGCTTCGGCTTCATTGATCCATTTAATAAAGTCTCCTCGAATGGTTTTATCGATCTCCTCATTAAACTTGTTGCCAATGGCTGCTTTTTTAAAACTGTCTGCCTCGTAAACTTCCTTTAGCGATTGTCTTAATTCCTCAATTTCTTCCGAAGAAAAAAAGTCATCAACAATGGCATAATTACATTCTAGTAAATCTGTGATTACCTGCTCGTAGGCTGGGTTTTCAATAAAATCTACCTGCTCAAAAAGCTGCGTGTTCATAGGCGTCAAAATCCTCAAAAATGAGATCGAAAATTGCGCGCAAATAACGCACAAAAAACATTGCGAATTTCGCAATTTTCAAGCCCTTGATTATTTTCTAGGTACGGCGCTTAGACTTTGTTACTTTTGCCTAATTAATCATATCATTTATGGATATTTTACAGTTTTTAAGCGGAACCGGCATATACTTGATCTTTGCGATTGCACTCATAGTAGTGGTTTTGGTTAGAAAATTTAAAAAGTAATTATGAGCAACATACGCATCACCAAACAGTTTTCTTTTGAAACCGGTCACGCGCTTTATGGCTATGACGGTAAGTGTCGCAATGTACACGGGCACAGTTATAAGCTTTCGGTAACGGTGATCGGGACGCCTATTTCAGACAACAACAATGTGAAGTTTGGGATGGTGATCGACTTTGGTGACCTAAAAAAAATTGTGAAAAGTGAGATCGTAGATGTGTTTGACCACGCCACGGTTTTTAATAAAAACACACCGCACGTTGAGCTGGCCAAAGAGCTTTCAGACCGTGGTCACAATGTGTTGCTGGTAGATTATCAACCCACCAGCGAGATGATGGTGATTGATTTTGCTGAAAAAATAAAGAAACACCTTCCGGAAAACATCACGTTATTTTCACTGAAATTACAAGAGACCGATACCAGTTTTGCTGAATGGTATGCCGCTGATAATGCGTAATCTTCAAGTATGAATCAAGCCATAACAGCAATACATATCCCTGAAGGAAAAAAGGTGTATTTCTCTAGTGACAATCACTTGGGCGCACCTACTGCTGAAGCGAGCAAACCCCGCGAGAAAAAATTTATCGCTTGGTTGAGCGCGATCGAAGCAGATGCTGCAGCGATTTTTCTATTGGGTGATCTGTTTGACTTTTGGTTTGAGTATAAAACCGTGGTTCCTAAAGGTTTTGTACGCGTGCTAGGCAAACTGGCGCAACTGCGCGATAAGGGCATCCCGATCTACTTTTTTGTAGGAAATCACGATTTGTGGATGAAAGATTATTTTAAAACCGAACTCGACATTCCTGTGTATCACGAGCCCCGCATTTTTGATCTGAACAACAAGCGCTTTTTTATAGGCCACGGCGACGGTCTGGGCCCTGGAGACAAGGGCTACAAACGAATGAAAAAAGTGTTTACTTCGCCGTTCTTTCAGTGGTTATTTCGTTGGGTGCATCCTGATATTGGAGTGCGAGTAGCACAGCATCTTTCAGTAAAAAATAAACTGATAAGCGGAGAAGACGATCAAAATTTCCTTGGTGAAGAAAATGAATGGTTGGCTGCATACGCAAAGCGGAAATTAGAAACCGCACATTATGATTACTTCATTTTTGGCCATCGGCATTTGCCTATGGAAATCCAAGTAGGTCCTCAATCAACCTACTACAATCTAGGCGATTGGATCACACATTACACTTACGGTGTTTTTGATGGGAACTTTTTTCAGCTAAAAGAATACAGCATTTAGTTTAAAGCCGTTTGCATAAAGAAATGCATTTCCATTCTTAAAATGGTCTGATCTAAAAGGTCTTGAATCTCATAAACCTCATCACGACTTACCGCTAAATCTACATCCGGAGACGGGGTTTTGAGCAATAAGGAACGGCATTCTCTTGGAGCAGGACAGTCTTTACAGGTGTATTGCGCTAAAGTATCTTGAGTTAAATGTGCAAATTCTTTAAGCTGATCTAGTGAGAAATAAAAACCCATATCCCTAAAAACAACCTGCGCTTTAATACTGCTGTATTTTGAAGTTTTCCAGTAAAAGGAAATGCCACTATCGTTGCGGTAAATGATATCAATATTCTTCATAACCTAAGGTTTGAAACAAATATACTAAAGTTATTTAGAACAAATCTAAATAGAATGCTAATTATTCTTGTAGATCCCGAAGCTTCAACTGAATACTCTTGGTGCCATTCCATTCGTTGATATCTAAAGAGTAAGCAGCTTTAAATGGTTTTCTATGCTGAATCAAATCGCATTTGGAACCTAACCCAAAACCTATGGCGCCAATAGTCTGGCTGTCCTTTTGCTTTACGCTACATTTTAAATGCGTTTCATCTGCGCCTACGCATTTACCAAAACCGGTATCGGTAAGGTTTTTACTCATAAACACCGGTGTCATATTTCCCGGACCATACGGCGCAAATTGCCGAAGGATACGGTAAAATTTTGGAGTGATGTCATCAAGTTCTAGCTCCGCATCAATAGTAATTTCAGGAATAAGCAAGCGCTCATCTATAGAACTGCCCACAACCTCCTCAAACTTATTTTTAAAACCCTCATATTGATGTTCGGCTAAAGTAAGTCCGGCAGCATATTTATGCCCACCAAACTGCTCAATATGTTCGCTACATTGCTCTAAAGCATCATACACGTCAAAACCTTTTACTGAACGCGCGCTCGCGGCTAACTTTTCTCCGCTTTTCGTGAATACTAAGGTTGGGCGGTAATAGGTTTCGGTTAGTCTGGAGGCTACAATACCAATGACTCCTTTGTGCCAATTCTCCTGAAAAACCACGGTGGTTTTTCGGTTTTCTTCCTTATTCGTTTCAATCTGCAATAAGGCTTCCTGCGTGATTACCTTATCAAGATCTTTCCGCTCTGCGTTAAAACCTTCGATCCCTGAAGCGATTTCCTGTGCACGATCATAATCTTGTTCGGTAAGTAATTCTACGGCGTGTAGACCGTGTTTGATTCTTCCCGCCGCGTTAATGCGTGGTGCGATGATAAAGACCACATCGGTGATTGTGAGTTCGTCTTTGTTCACATTTTCGATCAAAGCTTGAATTCCGGTTCGAGGCAAGGTGTTGATCACGTCAAGACCGTAAAATGCCAACACGCGATTTTCACCGGTAATGGGTACAATATCGGCTCCTATTGCAGTTGCCACAAGATCAAGATAAGGCACCAAAGTTTTAACCGGAAGGCCCTTCTCCTGCTCCATTGCTTGAATCAATTTAAAACCCACACCGCAACCGCAAAGCTCTTTGTACGGATATTCACAATCCTCCCGTTTTGGGTCTAAAACCGCAACAGCCTCCGGAATTTCAGCACCGGGACGGTGGTGATCACAAATAATAAAATCGATCCCGAGCTTCTTGGCATAGGCTACTTTTTCTATTGCTTTTACACCGCAGTCAAGCGCAACAATGAGCGTAATGTCATTGTCGTGCGCATAATCAATACCCGTATAAGAAACACCGTAACCCTCGGCATAGCGATCAGGAATGTAGGTCGCCACTTGTGGGTGCAACGTCTGGAGATAACTACTCATCAGCGCAACACTTGTTGTCCCGTCTACATCATAATCCCCGTAAACCAAAATATTTTCATTTTGAGCAATTGCAAGATTAAGGCGTGCGACGGCCTTATCCATATCTTTCATCAAAAACGGATCGTGCAAATCATCAAGCGAAGGTCTGAAAAACGCTTTGGCTTTGTCATATGTGTCTATTCCACGCTGAATTAAAAGCTGCGCGATTTTTTCTGGAATCGACAGTTGCTTTGCAAAAGCATTGATTTTTTCGGTTTCGGGAATAGGTTTGAGTGTCCATCGCATTGCTGCAACAAGTTTTAAGCGGGATTCGTATTCTCGTTGGTCTCAACCAACAGCTATTTGATTACAAATTTACTTTTATAATCCAAGCATCTTCAAAATCATTCAACTTTCTATACTCAACCAATCGCTCGTATAAGGCATCAGGGTCGGCACTGTAATCAATATAAATGTAATGATAGTAGTTTGCCGGATTTACAAACCTGACGGGCGTAAGACCTCTTAATTTCATCTTTTCTTGCCAACGCAATGCATTATCACGTTGCGCAAAAACGTGATTTACGATGTAATAACCTTGATCCATTCCCGGTACAGTTAAAGGTTTGGAAGCCAGCATATCTTGCAACGCCTGAGGTCTTGTGCTATTTTTAATAGTGCTCAAAGACTTAGACGGTATGGGCTCCCCGTCTTTACCGTACTGTTGTACTTCTTCTTCGGTTTCCGAAGGGCTTTCGGTTTGAGGAAGAGGTTCTTCTACTATATCTTGTTTGGTCTGCGGAATTTCCACCGGCATTTTTGATGGAATACTATCAGCTTTGCCTTCTACAACCACGCGCTGATAATAAGCAGTGCTTATTTCGGTTTGAAAAGCATTAAAAAACACAAACAATCGGTCTGATTCTGTTTTAAACTGAAGCTTTACTTGGGTTGCATCGTTAGCGATCAATGCATTGTTTTCATTCGGTATATCCACTTTAGCCAGATCAAAGCCTAATGTATTGGAGCTCTTAGGAGTTCTGTTTACATACTTTTTGTCTTTGACCGTGATGCTGCTATTAAAAAAGTTATTGGCATAACGCACCCGGCTCTGAAGCTCTAAAAATTCGTTTTCTCGTTCGCTAAAAATTGAAACTGCATCTCCGGGCAATACCAGGTCACCTTCTAAAGCCGCCAGCGTGATCGAGGTTTTTACGGCTCCGTTTTCGACTACTCTAAAATTATTAAAGTCTATCTCCTGTGAATTATTCGGATTGATAAAGCTAAACCCATGATACCCCGTAAAATACTGTAAAGGTGCTTGCGTATCTTCATAAATAATATACAGCATCCATCCGGCAGAACTTCCGCCGTACATATAGCCTTCTAATGCAGTCACATTTGCAAGAGTGTACGTGCCTGACGAGGCTTTTTGAGATTTTAAAAGCGATGTAATTTCGCTGTAACACACATAAGGCGCGGCATTCTGGAGTTCGATAACTTCATCGCGCATCCCATCGTATAAGACTTCCCCTTGAATGTTATGGTAGGTTTTGCTGTTGGGCAGCTGTAGTTTAACAAGGTCAAAAGGTTTACTACGTTTCTTAATGAGTTTATATTCTATACGGTCATTGCGCACGCGTTGTTTACCGCGCTCTCCGGGATACGTAGCCGCCCAGTAAAGCCCGGCATATTTAATAGTGGCATCTTTAGGCATTGTAAGCGTGGCACTACTTGAACTAAAGGTGTTAGCATTTTTATCTACATCAACATACACCATTTCTGTACGATCGTTTAAGCCCTTAGGACGCACATAAGCACGGGTAGGATGATCGCCTAAAATCGTATTGCCTATAACTCGTGTATCGCCTTTTAAGTAAAATTCATTTACTTTTTTAAAAGCTACTCCTTGAGCAAAACTCAAAACAGAAAAAAACAAAAAGCTTACGAGTAATTTTATATGCATAGTGCCAGATTAATGAGAGTTGTGCCAAGTTACAAATAACCCCTTTTATTTTTGGTCAAGATCAGGTAAATTGTAAACCTATACTATACAGATGCAACGCATTAAATTTTATAAAACCTTTTCTACAAGCAATCTACTTATTTTAGGAGTCGTTCTGCTGGCGATGGGCTTTTCTAGTTATAAAATTCTTTTTTCAGAAACTGAAGATGTAAGCACCTACGTCATTATTAATAGTCTGGTTAGTGTACTGCCCGTTATCATCTATAGTTACCGCAAACAAAAAGCACATTGGGTTCAATATGACCAAAAACGCATTAATCTGCAGCTTGCCGGGGTTCAAAAAATCATAAAAAGAAAAGCGATCTCAAAAATTAAAGTAAACGGAAAATCCATTGAAATTTTATTTAAAGCAAGTCCGGGATTGGTGCTTAATCTAGAGTCTTACGCTACTGAAGATGTGCTTCTTTTTGAGAAGATTTTAAAAAACAACTATTCATGAGCGCTAAGAAAATCACTTTTATCAATCAAAATGAGCCTTGGCGACTAGCTGTTCCTTCGGTAGGCTTTGTTCTGTTTTTAGTGGGAATGCTTGCTTTAAAAGAAACGGCATTAGGGACGGTGATTCAACCTCTGGGTATGCTGCTCATGTTTGTTCCGCATTTTATTCCTTTTAAGCTGAAGAACTATGTACGGTTTACCAGACGGATGATTTCCTTTAAATTAGAAAAAGGCGGAAGTTACCACTACAGGTTTTCTCAAATAAAATATGTGGAGGCTTACGAAGATCGTTTGGTCATTTACACCTCAAAAAAGAAGTCTGAAAAAGTTAGAATCGAAGGTTATGCAAAAGCTGACATAAACCGACTTCTAGACTTATTACAGCCCGAAACTGAACACACCTCGGAAACCGTTTAGCCTTTAGGCTTCCCCCCTACGATAATCACAATTTCTCCCTTAGGCGCTTTGGCCTCAAAATGTTTTAACACCTCAGCTGCAGTACCACGCACGGTTTCTTCATGAAGTTTTGAGATCTCTCTGGAAACCGAAATGCTTCGGTCTTCGCCAAAGAATTCGACCATATTTTTTAAAGTCTTTACCAGCTTGTGCGGACTTTCATAAAAGATCATCGTGCGCTCTTCTTCCGCCAAAAGTAAAAATCGGGTTTGTCGCCCCTTTTTTACCGGAAGAAATCCTTCAAAAACAAATTTATCATTAGGTAAACCGCTATTAACCAACGCCGGAACAAAAGCCGTAGCGCCCGGCAAACAGTCAACCTCTAGGCCTGCTTCTACACAAGCGCGTGTTAATAAAAACCCGGGGTCAGAGATAGCCGGAGTTCCTGCATCACTTATCAAAGCAAGGGTTTGACCGTTTTTGATGCGGTCTACAAGACCCTCAACCGTTTTATGCTCGTTGTGCATATGATGGGAGTGCATCTGTGTAGTGATCTCAAAATGCTTAAGCAACTTCCCACTAGTGCGGGTATCTTCGGCAAGAATAAGATCTGCCTCTTGCAGTACTTTAACTGCTCTAAAGGTCATATCCTCCAGATTGCCAATGGGTGTGGGTACAAGAAATAGCTTACCCATTAGGAGTCAAATTTGCGGGCTACCAGCTCTTTAAAGCGTATCTCATACATCTCTTTTCCGTCCCAATTGTTATAGTCTGGTTTTACCATCTGGTCGATAAGGTTAAACGCTTCTTCTTCTGAATTTGCCGTGTTGAGTTGTGAAAGCACGCGATTATAATCCGTATCGCTTCCGTTAAAAAGATGTTTTATAAATGCAATGCGGTCATTAAGGCCAAAAGAAAGTCCGCGAGAGATACGGTCGTTCAGTTTTCTAGGCTTGCTTTCCTGTGGTTTTGCATCGTCTTCAAACTCGGCAATGCGACCATATTCACCAATCTCGTCTTTATCGTTTTTAACCACATCAGGCTTTTGGGTGATTTGCTGAAACATCGCCTCAATAGCATCTGCTTCAGGCGGCATTTGAGCGACAATATCTTTGATCTTTTCCATCACCGGTTCGTGCAACGAAGCCTGATTGATCTTGGGCTCTTTTTGCTCTTTTGGTTTAGGGTCTTCTGCTTTAGGCTGTGTTTCTTGTGGTGTTCTTAAGCGCTCAAAGAGTTCTTCGTTAGCAGCGGCTATACGGGCAATGCGTTCTAATTCGGTTTCTTCTTTTTGAGGTGCTTCAGCCGGAGTTTCATCAACCTGTTCTTGTTGAATTTCCTGTATACTTTCAGCAATCACTTCACTATCTTCTTCCTCTAAAGCTTTGATGATTTCGGCTTTGCCTATGGTAGGTTTTGCAGTGTCAAAATGCGCTTCTACATAAGCTAAAATTGATAGTGCTTCATAAATCTTCTGAGCTTCAATTTTTAGGGTCTCGTAATCACTCTCTGAGTCAAGTTTTAAAATCTTGTGCGCCAGGCTCACCAAGTCAGATTTTAATTTCTTCTTCATAAGTTTTTTGTTTGCTCTGTTTATTTGCTGGGGTTTTTAATAAATTTGCTAAGCCCTCTAAGAATAGCACCTTTGCCCTTTAAGAGGTTGAAAAGTACGAAATGTTTCTCGAAAATACCGTTAATCATAAAGAGCAATTTGGATGGATAGAAGTCATATGCGGCTCTATGTTCTCGGGTAAAACCGAAGAATTAATTCGCCGACTAAAACGCGCCAAGTTTGCTAAACAAAAGGTTGAGATCTTTAAACCTGCGATAGATACCCGCTATGATGACGAGTTGGTTATCTCTCATGATGCCAACGAAATTAGATCAACTCCGGTACCTGCCGCTGCTAATATTCCTATTCTTGCAGACGGTTGCGACGTGATAGGTATTGACGAAGCGCAATTTTTTGATGAAGAAATCGTAAAGGTGTGTAATGACCTTGCCAATCGCGGAATCAGAGTCATAGTTGCCGGACTTGACATGGATTTTAAAGGAAATCCTTTTGGCCCAATGCCTGCACTTATGGCTACCGCCGAGTATGTTACTAAAGTACACGCTGTGTGTACCCGTACGGGAAATCTGGCGCAATTCAGCTACAGAAAGGCTACCAGCGATGATCTTGTATTGCTGGGAGAAACCGAAGAATACGAACCCCTAAGCCGTAGTGCTTATTATAAAGCAATGCTTCGAGAGCGTCTAAAAACTATAGAAGTTAAAGACCCCGAAGAACTTAAAAACCCAAAAACAAAAGACTAAATGCCGCACACTGTTCTCGAAATAGACCTAAATGCCCTAAGCCATAATTATGACTATTTACGGTCTAAACTAGAACCAGATGTAAAGATGCTCGCCGTCGTAAAAGCTTATGCCTACGGAAGCGAGTCTGTAGCTGTTGCCCGTAAACTGGAAGAAAAAGGTATAGATTATTTTGCTGTCGCTTATACCCCAGAAGGTGTTGCTTTACGCGATGCAGGAATCAAAACTCCTATTCTTGTTTTACATCCGCAGATTGAAAATTTTGATCAGGTGATTGAGCATAAGCTCGAGCCAAGTATTTATAGTTTTAGAGTACTAAAAGCTTTTACCGAAATAGCTGAAGCAAAAGGTTTAAAAGATTATCCCATTCATATAAAATTCAATACCGGTTTAAACCGACTAGGGTTTAAAGATGTGAATGAAAAAGATATTCTAGAACAATTGCACGCCACCGAAGCGCTAAAGGTTAAATCGCTGTTCTCACATCTTGTAGCCAGTGAAGATATGAATGAGCGCACGTTTACCCAGCAGCAAATTGACGCCTTTGAAAGTAATGCAAGACATATGATTGCCGGTTTAGGCTATACTCCGATGTTGCATCAAAGCAACACTTCGGCGATTATAAATTATCCTCAGGCACAGTTTGATATGGTGCGCACCGGAATAGGCCTTTATGGCTACGGAAACATTCAAGCTGAAGATTTAAAACTAAAACCGGTGGCTACCTTAAAAACGGTTATTTCGCAAATTCATGATATTGCCATTGGAGAAACGGTAGGATACAATCGTGCGCATACTGCTGCAAAACTAGGGCGAAGCGCAACACTACCTATTGGCCACGCTGACGGTATTTCACGCGCTTACGGTAAAGGTCGCGGCTATGTGATGATCAAAGGAAAGAAAGCACCAATCATAGGCAATGTGTGTATGGATATGATTATGGTTGATGTTACCAAGATTGATTGCGAAGAAGGCGACGAAGTGATTATTTTTGGGAAGGATGCTTCGGCAGTAGCCTTAACAGCACGCATAAAAAGTATTCCGTATGAGTTGATTACAGCGATCTCTCAACGCGTACAACGAAAAATTATAGAATAACTAACAGCTTCTGCTTTTAGTCTTTTTAATATTTACCTATATTAGAACTTTATTTAACTACTTAAACCAACGAAATAATGGCATTTTTTAAAGATTTTAAAGCCTTTTTAATGAAAGGTGACATCGTTGCTCTAGCAACTGCGGTAATTATAGGTGGAGCATTCAACAAAATTGTAGGCTCCTTAGTTAAAGATGTGATTATGCCCGTAATAGGTGTGATTATGGGAGGTAAGAATGTCAACAATCTATTCTTTTCTCTGGACGGCGGAGAATACGAAACGGTTGACGCTGCTATTGAAGCTGGAGGAGCAATTATGACCTACGGTAACTTCCTGCAAGCTGTGATTGATTTTATCATCATCGGTTTTGTGATCTTCTGGTTATTGAAAGGTTATGAGAAAACCAAGAAAAAAGAAGAGCCTAAACCAGCTGCTCCTAAAGGACCTACTCAAGAAGAATTACTTATCGAAATTCGTGACGAATTGAGAAAGAAATAAAGACTCGTGTGCCTTAAGGCACAAACCGCTGCACTGCAGACTAATTTTAACTAAACCCTCGAAGAAATTCGGGGGTTCTTTTTGTTATATAAATAACATAATGTTTATAAAACATACAAAATGTCACTTTTTAAACAAATGTGTATATTTTTAATAAGATAGTCTGCTTTTTTATAAAGTGTTGCTACTTTTGGCGTCCGCAAGCTAAAAGCCTTCAGGCTGGCCGATTTTCAGCGGAACTAACAAACTAAATTTTCTCAAGGATATTGAGATTGACACACGCTAAAGATTAAAATTATGAAAGTAGCTGTTGTAGGTGCCACCGGGATGGTAGGCCACGTAATGTTGCAAGTATTAGCAGAACGCAACTTCCCCATAACCGAATTAATACCTGTTGCCAGCGCACGCTCAGTAGGTAAAACGGTTACCTATAAAGACAAAGAATACACCATTAGTTCTATGGAAGATGCGATCGCAGCACGTCCTGATATTGCGATTTTTTCGGCAGGTGGTGGCACTTCGTTAGAGTTTGCTCCTAAGTTTGCCGAAGTTGGTACTACCGTTGTAGACAACTCTTCTGCGTGGAGAATGGATCCTGACAAAAAACTTATTGTTCCTGAGATCAACGCTTCAGAATTAGAAGACTCAGATAAAATTATCGCTAATCCTAACTGTTCTACCATTCAGATGGTTTTGGCTTTGGCGCCTTTACACAAGAAATACAAGATCAAGCGTCTTGTGATCTCTACGTATCAGTCGATTACAGGAACCGGAGTTAAAGCGGTTCAGCAATTAGAACATGAATACAAAGGTGAGCAAGGTGATATGGCTTACGCGTATCCTATTCACCGAAATGCAATCCCTGCTTGCGATGTGTTTACCGAAAACGGTTACACTAAAGAAGAAATGAAACTCGTTAACGAGACTCAGAAAATCTTAGGTGATAAAACCATTGCTGTTACCGCTACAGCGGTGCGCATCCCGGTTGTGGGTGGCCATTCTGAAGCGATTAACGTGCAGTTTGAAAATGATTTTGACCTGGCGGAAGTTCGCCAACTGCTTCAGGCGCAAGATGGAGTTACCGTTCAAGATAACCCGGATACCAATACCTACCCAATGCCTATTTATGCTGAAGGTAAAAATGATGTGTTTGTAGGTCGTATACGTCGTGATTTTTCTCAAGAAAACACTTTAAATATGTGGGTGGTTGCAGATAACCTAAGAAAAGGTGCAGCCACTAATGCGGTTCAAATCGCTGAATATCTAGCGGCTAAAGAATTGGTTTAATTCAAAAGAACCTAATAATTACATAAACCTCTGAGACCTGGCGTTTCGGAGGTTTTTTTATTGGCACCGCCAAAGGGTTTAAAACTCCGAGGCTTTTCTGGAAATTAAAAATTCGTTTCCAAGCAATGTCATGGGCTTGCCATAAGATAGTTTACTGACTATATTTGAAAGAATTCAATTTTGCTTCAAATGAAAAAATTAACACTCCTATATTGTTTTGCATCTTTCGGAATAATTCTACAAGCACAAACCATCCGAACAAAAAAATTAAATATGATTTATCCTGAAACGAAAAAGGTAGATACCGTTGACACCTATTTTGGCACCGAAGTTCCCGACCCGTATCGCTGGCTCGAAGACGATCGCAGTGCCGAGACTGAGGCTTGGGTAAAAGCAGAAAATAAGGCCACTTTTGGCTATTTAGATAAGATTCCGTTTAAAGATGAAATCAAGCAAAAGCTTGAAAAAATCTGGAACTACGAGAAAATTGGCGCTCCTTTTAAAGAAGGTGATTACACCTATTTCTATAAAAATGACGGACTGCAAAATCAATATGTGATCTACCGTTACAAAATCGGTGAAGACCCTTCAACTGCAGAAGTATTTTTAGATCCCAACACCTTTGCCGAAGACGGTACGGTTTCGTTAGGCGGACTCAGTTTTTCAGATAATGGAAAACTGGCTGCATATAGTATTTCTGAGGGAGGAAGCGACTGGAGGAAGGTTCTGGTTATGGATGCTGAAACCAAAGAGATCACCGAAGATACTTTGGTCGATATCAAATTTAGCGGAATCTCTTGGCGTGAGAACGACGGGTTTTACTACTCGAGTTATGACAAGCCAGACGGCAGCGAACTTTCAGCAAAAACAGATCAGCACAAAGTGTATTACCACAAGCTGAATACGGCTCAAAAAGAAGACAAACTGATCTTTGGCGGTACGCCTGAGCAAAAGCATCGCTACATTGGCGCCGGGACCACAGAAGACAATAAATACTTGATCTTGAGCGCTAGTAATGCAACGTCAGGAAACAAGCTTTATATCAAAGATCTGAGCAAGCCAAATGCTGATTTTGTTGCGATTGTTGATACGGAAGAGACCAATACTTCTGTGATCGAAAATGTAGGCTCCAAACTTTATATTGTTACCGACAAAGATGCGCCCAACCGCAAAATCGTTACCGTGGACGCTGCTAATCCAACTCCAGAAAACTGGGAAGATTTTATTCCAGAAACCGAAAATGTGCTTTCGCCCTCTACCGGTGGTGGTTACTTTTTTGCAGAGTATATGGTTGATGCGGTTTCGCAAGTAAAACAATACGATTACGAGGGTAAGCTCGTACGCGAAGTTGAACTTCCCGGTATCGGAAGCGCCGGCGGGTTTGGTGCTAAAAAAGAAGATAAAGAACTTTATTACAGCTTTACCAACTATACCACTCCAGGAAGTATTTACAAATACGACATCAAGTCTGGAGCTTCTGAATTGTTCCGTAAACCGGCGATCAATTTTGATCCTGAAAATTACGAGAGCAAGCAAGTATTTTATACCTCAAAAGACGGTACAAAAGTTCCTATGATCATCACCTTTAAAAAAGGTTTAGAACTTAACGGTAAGAACCCGACGATTCTTTATGGTTATGGTGGTTTTAATATTTCGCTTACGCCATCATTCAGCATCACAAATGCCATTTGGATGGAAATGGGCGGTGTGTATGCCGTGCCTAACCTGCGTGGTGGCGGCGAATATGGTAAAGAATGGCACGACGCCGGTACCAAAATGCAAAAGCAAAATGTCTTTGATGACTTTATCGCTGCGGCAGAATACCTGATTTCAGAAAACTATACCTCAAGCGATTATTTGGCCATTCGTGGTGGTTCTAATGGTGGTTTGCTCGTGGGTGCAACGATGACGCAAAGACCCGATTTAATGAAGGTAGCGCTTCCTGCAGTGGGTGTGATGGATATGCTGCGTTATCACACCTTCACCGCCGGAGCCGGCTGGGCATACGACTACGGAACTTCAGAAGACAGCGAAGAAATGTTTGAGTACATTAAAGGTTATTCTCCTGTGCATAATGTAAAAACCGGAACAAAATATCCTGCGACTTTAGTAACCACAGGAGATCACGATGATCGCGTGGTTCCTGCGCACAGTTTTAAATTTGCTGCAGAATTGCAAGAGAAACAAGCCGGTGATGCGCCTGTTTTGATACGTATTGAGACAGATGCCGGCCATGGTGCTGGAACTCCGGTAAGCAAACAAATTGAGCAAACAGCAGATATTTTTGCCTTTACGCTTTACAATATGGGCTTTGACGTGCTTCCGGAAAAAACTAAATCAGAGATTAAAGGCTAACTGCTGAGCCTTTTGTAACCACTTAAATTAAGACCTCAAAGGCTTTGATAACTTTTGAGGTCTTTTTATATTCTATTATGCTAAAAGTAGACATAACCGACTTCGGCTATACCGAAGAAACCGTTTTAAAAAACCTTGATTTCACGGTAGAAAAAGGAAAGCACATTTCTATTTTAGGGGAAAGCGGCTGCGGAAAAAGCACCTTGCTCAAAATCATCTATGGCTTACTTCACGTTGAAAACGGGACTATTTTTTGGAACGACAACGAACTTTTAGGCCCTAATTTTAACTTGGTTCCTGGAGAGCCTTTTATCAAATATCTCGCTCAGGATTTTGACTTGATGCCGTATATCTCAGTGGCAGATAATATTGGGAAACACCTGTCGCGTCGTTTTATGCAGCAGCGAGAAGAACGCATCAACGAACTTCTTGAAGTGGTTGATATGACCGCTTTTGCCGATGTACACGTAAAACTTTTGAGTGGCGGACAAAAACAGCGCGTTGCACTCGCGCGTGCGATTGCCAAAGAGCCCGAATTATTGTTGCTGGACGAACCCTTTAGCCACATCGACAACTTTAGACGGAATGCCTTACGCCGAAATCTCTACGCGTATCTGAAAAAAGAAAACATTACCTGTATTACTGCCACGCACGACAGCGAAGAAGCACTTTCTTTTTCAGACGAAATTAAAATGATGCGCGAGGGTCAATTTATACAAACCGCAACTCCGAAAGCTTTGTTCAAAAACCCAAAGAATGCTTATGTCGCTTCGTTTTTTGGTGATGTGAATACGCTAGAACTTGATGGTGAAAAACATTTGATTATGCCGCATCAACTTGAGGTTTCTGAATCTGAAACCGGGTTAAAAGCCACCGTGATTAAATCGTATTTTAAAGGAAGTTACTATCTCGTGGAAGCTGAAGCTCAAGGACAAAAGATCTACTTTAATACTGTTTATGCTTTAGATAAAGACACTTTTGTTTATTTAAAACTGAAGCTCTAATCTAGCGCTATACTTTCATATTTTTTGGCGGGTCCAATAAATCAGCCAGCTCCTTCCCTATCTGGCTGCCAATAGCTACACCCATTCCTCCAAGTCTTACGCCGCAAAAAACGTGTTCAGAAAGCGGTTTTAGGATGGGCTTCTTTTGAGCTCCAACACCCAGAATTCCGCTCCAGCGATAGTCGATTTCAACTGAAGTTTGGGGTATAATTATTTGACTGAGTGTCTTTTCTAAATGCGCTTGAATGATTGCTGAAGTGCCGAGCGCATCGGTTTGTTCCCCGGTTAAATCCAGATTGCGGCCGCCTCCTAAAAGGATTCGGTTATCGATATTTCTAAAATAGGTATAGCCTTCATCCAGATGAAACGTGCCTTTAATGTTTAAGTCAGGAATAGGTTTGGTCACCAATACTTGATTGCGTGCAGGTTGCACTTGAGTAATTCCTAAGTGTGCTGCAAAACCATTGGTTGCTATGAATAGTTTTTCTGTTTGGAATGAGATGGAATTTGCTCGTACTTCTACGCTATTCGATAGCATTTCATAACCGGTAACCGTCCAACCATTTAAGATCAAAATATTTTGCCGAAGTGCTTTTTGGAGCAAGCCTTGCATCATGTTCCCAGTGTCTATCGCACCTTCTTCAGCATTAAATAGCAATCTTTCTTGAACATTCTTAAACTGAAATCTGTTCGCAACACTACTGAAAATAGGCTTTTTAAAAACCGGTGCAAGCAATTCATTTAGATATTCGATCTGATTAAAACAGTTTTCATAAAGCCCAAGGTTTGTATTTAGAAATAGTTCGTAGCCGCCACACTTCTGAAAATCGATAGCGCGATCGCCAAGGGTTTCTCTCAAAAGCTTCAGCCCCTCTACGCGCATTTTAACCAGTTTTAGAACTTCGTCTTCGCTATGACGTTCTAAATCTGACAAAAGCTCAGAAACGCTCCCGAAACAAGCGAAACCAGCATTCTTTGTACTCGCTCCCTGCGGAAGACTTCCGCGTTCAAGAATTAGAATTTTTGCCTCGGGAAAGCGTTTACGCAGCTGCAATGCACAACTGAGCCCGGTGATGCCACTTCCCACAATGGTAAAGTCGACGTCTGCTAGCCAGGATTTGTATTCCCAATACGAGAGATTAGAATAGGGTTCTTGCATAACAGCTTAAAGATAGCAGAATTTTGCATTAGGGATTGAAGGATTTGTTTGAGCTCTTCTGCCCTTTTTGGCAAAAAGCGATTCCTTATTAAAACCTGACCTAAGCGTTAGCGCAGGTAATGCCCAAAAGAAACTTCTTTAAGGTATAAAACCCTTTGTCGCTAGCCATAAAAAAACCCCGAACAAATGTTCAGGGTTGATATCTATTGAAAGGTAGACTTTATTCTTCTACCGGTGGATTCATTTTAAAATCATCCATAAAGGCAGTGGTGTAGTTTCCTGAAATGTATGCAGGATCGTCCATCAACTGTCTGTGGAATGGGATCGTTGTTTTAATTCCTTCAATAACGAACTCATCTAAAGCACGCTTCATTTTATTGATCGCCTCTTCACGGGTTTGTGCCGTAGTGATCAATTTTGCGATCATAGAATCGTAGTTAGGAACGATAGAATACCCGCTGTAAACGTGCGTATCTATGCGAACCCCGTGACCGCCCGGCGCGTGTAAGTTAGTAATCTTACCCGGTGAAGGTCTAAAGTTGTTATAAGGATCTTCCGCGTTGATACGGCACTCGATAGAATGCAATTGTGGATAGTAGTTTTTACCAGAAATTGCAACTCCGGCAGCAACGAGAATTTGCTCGCGAATCAAGTCATAATCTACTACTTGCTCCGTAATAGGATGTTCTACTTGAATACGCGTATTCATTTCCATAAAGTAGAAATTGCGGTGTTTATCTACCAAAAATTCTACAGTACCGGCACCTTCGTATTTAATAAATTCTGCGGCACGAACGGCTGCAGCTCCCATTTTCTCACGAAGTTCATCGGTCATAAATGGTGAAGGTGTTTCTTCGGTAAGTTTTTGGTGACGACGCTGAACGGAACAATCACGCTCAGAGAGATGACACGCTTTACCGTTGCTGTCTCCTACAACCTGAATCTCGATATGGCGTGGCTCTTCAATAAGCTTTTCCATATACATTCCGTCATTTCCGAAAGATGCAGCAGCTTCTTGACGCGCAGAATCCCAAGCTTTACGCAAGTCTTCTTTTTTCCAAACCGCACGCATACCTTTACCACCACCACCGGCAGTAGCTTTAAGCATTACAGGATATCCTGTTTCTTCTGCGATGCGCTCACAAGATTCAAAATCTTCAATAATCCCGTCACTTCCGGGAACACAAGGAACTCCGGCTGCTTTCATGGTAGCTTTTGCGGTTGCCTTGTCTCCCATCTTTGAAATCATATCAGGAGATGCCCCGATGAATTTCACATCGTGCTCTTGACAAATTTTTGAAAAACGAGCATTTTCAGAAAGGAATCCGTAACCCGGGTGAATGGCGTCTGCGTTAGTAATTTCGGCAGCAGCCATAATATTTGCTATTTTCAAATACGATTCGCTACTTGGAGCCGGCCCAATACAAACCGCTTCATCTGCAAAACGTACGTGCAAACTTTCGGCATCTGCAGTAGAATAAACCGCTACAGTTTTGATGCCCATTTCTTTACAGGTTCGTATTACACGTAGTGCAATCTCCCCTCTGTTTGCTATAAGTATCTTTTTAAACATATCTGTTGTCTTTATAGTTTAAGCCATAAGGCTTTAATCTATAGTATTTGATCTTTTAAACGCCGAGTTTCAGCGTATGCTTACCATTAATGGAAACTTTAGATCAAATAAATAATTATGCAGGGTCTACCAAGAATAATGGTTGGTCAAATTCAACCGGAGAAGAATCATCAACAAGAACTTTAACGATCTTACCGCTAACTTCACTTTCGATCTCGTTGAATAATTTCATTGCTTCAATAACGCAAAGTACGTCACCTTCTTTGATACTTGCTCCAACTTCAACAAAAGTAGGTTTGTCTGGTGCTGGTTTACGGTAGAATGTACCAATGATTGGTGACTTTACAGTAATGTATTTGTCACTATCATCTGCCTTAGGCTTTTCAGTTTCTGGAGCTGCAGGGGCTGGTGCCGGTGCTGCGGGTTGTGCTGCAGGAGCTGCTTGCTGTGGCATTGCAGAACCCATCATAGGTACTTGCTGAAGGATTGTGGTCTCACCTTTACTGTCTTCACCAGTTCTAATGGTGATTTTCACATCGTCCATCTCAAGTTTAACCTCGCTTGCGCCAGATTTAGCAACAAACTTGATAAGATTCTGAATTTCTTTTAAATCCATAATTAATAACGTTAGTTAGATTAAAAATTAAGCATTGTAGGCCCATTTTAAATAAATGGAGCCCCAAGTAAAACCGCCTCCAAAAGCGGCAAATATTAAATTATCCCCTTTTTTAAACTGCTTTTCAAAATCGCTTAAAAGCAAGGGAAGTGTCGCAGATGTTGTGTTTCCGTAGCGTGCAATATTCATCAGCACTTTACTGTCGTCAAGCCCCATACGTCGGGCAGTTGCATCAATAATACGTTTGTTTGCCTGGTGTGCTACAAGCCAACTAACATCATCGTGACTCAAATTATTGCGCTGCATAATGCGCTCGCTTACATCTGCCATGTTTGAGACGGCAAATTTAAATACTGTTTTACCGTCTTGAAAAACGTAGTGCTTTTTATTTGCTACCGTTTCTTCTGAAGCCGGCATCAAAGACCCTCCCGCTTCGATACGCAAGAAATCTCTTCCTATACCATCAGAACGTAAAAATTCGTCTTGAAGTCCTAGGCCTTCTTCATTAGGTTCAAAAAGGACAGCGCCACCACCATCACCAAAAATGATGCAGGTAGTACGATCTGTATAGTCTATAATAGAAGACATTTTATCTGCTCCTATTAAAAGGACTTTTTTATATTTTCCTGAAGCTACATATGCAGAAGCTGTAGACATTCCATATAAAAAGCTGGAGCACGCAGCTTGTAAATCGTAAGAAAATGCATTTGTTGCACCTATTTGTGTGGCAACATAAGCAGCGGTAGATGCTACGGGTAAGTCGGGAGTTGCGGTAGCCATAATCACCATATCAATTTCTGATGGGTCAATACCGCTTTTGTTGATTAGGTCTTCGGCAGCTTTAATACCTAAAAAAGAAGTTCCTTTATCGGGATCTTTTAGGATTCTGCGCTCTTTAATTCCTGTTCTGGTTGTGATCCATTCATCATTGGTCTCAACCATGGTTTCCAAAATTTCATTGGTAAGCACATATTCTGGCACATAAGCGCCAACAGCAGTTATGGCTGCAGTGATTTTACTCATATAAATCTGGTTTCTACGAAAAAACAAGGTTTTTCGCTTAAAAAATGGGAGGAAAAGTACTAAAAATAGAACAATTAAAGCCTACAATTAACGTTTTTTGCTCCTTCTAAAAAATAAAAAAAACTCCCACTTTGATGGGAGTTTAATCTTTTTATAAGTCTTTGTTAAGCAACTTCTTCGCCAGCTGTTGCATCAATTACAACCTGCCCTCTATAATAAAGTTTGCCCTCGTGCCAGTGTGCACGGTGATAAAGGTGAGCTTCACCAGTAGTGGCGTCTACACCAATTTTAGGCATTGCAGCTTTGTAATGTGTTCTTCTCTTATCTCTTCTTGTTTTCGAGATTTTTCTCTTAGGATGTGCCATTACCGTTAATTATTAATTATCTGTTAAAAAATCTTTTAGTTTGTCCCAACGGGGATCTATTTTTTTTGGTTGAGGTTCTTGTTCCTCTTCCTCTTGATTATCTTTTATACTTAATTCTTCAAGTTTATCTAATATGTCTGACTTTAAAGTACCGTCTTCAACTCCCGGATGCACTCTTTTTGCAGGCATCGCCAGAACCAAAGTTTCATAAATATACTGTGCGATATTTACTTCGTATTCACCATGCGGCAAAATTAAAATATCATCAATCTCATCATTGTACTCCTGACCAAACTTAACCACCAACTTATACGACGTTTCTAATGGATTATCGTAAGGTTCATTAGTTAAATCACAATTTACATTTACAGTACCTTCAGCATCAAAGTAAAACTCCATCAAGGTTGACTTTTTAATCAAAGTTACCTTTAAGTCTACTGCGATGCTATTGAAGTCATCATAATCAAAATGCTCAAAGAACGTATTGTCAATATCATATTGAAAATCGTGTTCCCCTTGTTTTAAACCAACAAATTGTATGGTATACGTTTTCAAATGCTTCATTACCTTTCTCTTTCCTAAAATCTCCACTTCCGCAAAAGGCGGGTGCAAAGATATAAATTTTTATTTAGCTGTTAATTAAGTGTGGATAAATTTTTTAAATATGTTTATTTTCCACGAGAGCGACCGGAATATTGTTTTTTTCGCGGTTGTTTTTGCAAAATATTTTCGGTCAAGACAGCATATTCTTCTCTTTTCTTATAAATATCTAACGCCATATATACTGCTTCTTTAAACGAATTGATGTCAGCAATGCCTTTTCCGGCAATTTCAAATGCGGTTCCGTGATCTGGAGAAGTACGTACTTTGTTCAATCCGGCCGTGTAATTAACCCCTTTTCCAAAAGCTAATGTTTTAAAAGGAATTAAGCCCTGATCATGATAGGCTGCAATGATCGCATCGAAATTCTTATAGTTTCCGCTTCCGAAGAAACTATCTGCAGCATACGGCCCATACGTCAGATGTCCTTGATCGCGCAGTTCTTCTAATGTAGGTATCAGAACCTCATCGTCTTCCTTACCTATCACTCCATTATCTCCCACATGTGGATTGATCCCTAAGAATGCGATTTTAGGTTTACTCACGCCAAAATCCTGAACCAGCGAATGATGAATCGTTTTAAACTTCTGTTTGATTAAATTGGCTGTGATTTTAGTTGTCACATCTTTTACAGGCACATGGTCTGTAAGTAAACCAACCTTGAGCTTTTGTGATACCATAAACATAAGGCTATGCCCTTCTAACTCCTGATTCAAATAATCGGTATGTCCCGGGAAATTGAATTCCTCTCCCTGAATATTCGCTTTATTGATAGGTGCGGTCACCAAGGCATCGATTTCTCCAGATTTTAGTGCTGTAACCGCTGCTTTTAACGATTTTATTGCATAACTACCCGCCTCTGGAGTTTCGGAACCAAAATTAATTCTAGGATTATCTTTCCAAACGTTTACCACGTTGATTTTACCTTCGATCACATTGCTTGCTTCTTTCACTCCTTGAAAGTTTATATCCAATTCAAAATGCTTTAGAAGGAAACTTACTGTTTTAGCCGAAGCAAAAATCACAGGTGTACAGAAATCAAGCATTCTTGCGTCTTCAAAGGTTTTGAGAACAACCTCTCCGCCAATTCCATTTAAATCTCCTATGCTAATTCCTAATTTTATACTTTGTTCTTTCATGTGAAACCGCTTTGGTTTTCTTTTGTAAATTATAATGTAAAAGTACTTAATTAAAACGCAAACATGTTTACCGGTATTATTGAAGATTTAGGGAAGGTTGAAAAATTAGAACGCGAGGGAGATAATTTACATATTACAGTTTCAAGTAGGCTTACCGCTGAACTGAAAATTGATCAGAGTGTTGCACACAATGGAGTGTGTCTGACCGTAGTAAGTTTGAACGATAATTCGTACACCGTTACTGCAATTGAAGAAACGCTAAACAAGACTAATCTTAACGAACTTAGAGAGCAAGATCTTGTGAATCTAGAACGCGCCATGATTCTAGGCAGCCGCTTAGATGGTCATATTGTTCAGGGTCATGTGGATCAAACCGCTACGTGTATTCATAAAGAAAATAAAGATGGAAGCTGGATATTTACATTCAGTTATAATCCTGATTTAAATAATGTTACCATTGAAAAAGGATCTATAACCATCAATGGGGTAAGCCTGACTGTAGTCAACTCTAAAATCAATGAATTTAGTGTCGCTATCATCCCTTATACTTATGAACACACCACATTTAATTTCATTGAAAAAAGCACAAAAGTAAATTTAGAATTTGACGTAATAGGGAAATATGTAAAGCGCCTTATGAATTTGTAACTTTTTGACGATCTGCTTTATAAAAGAAAAATCCACCTATAAAAACGCCTAATATGAAAAGATGCGGAATATAGTTGTCTATTGGTACTTGTAAACCTGGTGGCGGGGGTGCTGCATTCCGAGCACCCGGAGGTGGTGGATTTTTATCTTCAGCATAGACCACAGTCTTAACACCTACAATGAGGATTAACGTAACTACATATGTATATAGTTTTAAACGCATAGAAGATGGGGGCTTCAGTTGAATGAACAGCGCAATATTAAGAAAAAATACATTATTTCAACTAATTAACACTACATTTTGTCGGCTCTTGTAGGTTTTTAACCTTAACAATATGCTAAATTAACCGCTTTAAGGATAAAGTCTTATATTTCTTACTATAAACGCGTTAAGACCTGTAAATAAATCACTTGCAAATTAAAAAAGCCTCAGAAGACAAAATCTTCTGAGGCTTAGTGTTTACTAGTGGTCCCACCTGGGCTCGAACCAGGGACCACCTGATTATGAGTCAGGTGCTCTAACCAACTGAGCTATAGGACCTGCTTTCAATATCATTTAGACATTAAAGCGGGCGCAAAAATAAGATTAATTTTTATTTGTCACAAGCATTTTATCACGGCTCGGCTCTGAGCTAGACAATATCTTGACATAACTCTATTAAAACACCTCCTGTTGTTTTGGGATGCAAAAAAACGACCCACTTATTATCAGCTCCTTTTTTGGGGGTTTCGTTTAAAACGGTAAAGCCTTCAGATTTCAATCTATTCATTTCGGCTTTGATATCGTCAACCGCATATGCGATATGATGAACACCTTCTCCCCGCTTTTCAAGAAACTTTGCAATAGGACTATCTTCTTTAGTTGCTTCAAGCAATTCAATTTTTGAATCACCCATTTCAAAAAATGAAGTAGTTACGCCTTCAGAAGCTACAGCTTCGGTTTTATAAGGTTGTTTTCCCAGTAGCTTCGTGTACATTTCATTAGAATCTTGCAGACTTTTAACTGCAATTCCTATGTGTTCTATCTTTTTCATTATTAAAGTTTCATTCTATTTTATGCAGTATGCATTTCCATCTCATGCTAAAGGTAGCGCATTTATAAAAAATGTATTTTTGCCGTATGGAAACAAATAGACAAAAGAAAGTAGCCGGAGTACTTCAACGCGATTTGGTTGATGTTATTCAAAAGGCATTGATGCAGGCAGGTGTAAAAAATATTATTGTCTCTGTGAGCAAAGTAAATGTAACTACAGATCTCTCACAGGCAAAAGTCTATCTAAGTATTTTTCCTCACGATAAAGCTTCAGAAATTTTAAAAGAAGTCAGTGCCGTAAAGCCTTTTATAAAACATGAGATCGCAAATCGTACGCGTCATCAATTGCGTCGTATGCCTGAATTGCAATTTTATGTTGACGATTCTCTAGAATATATAGATGGGATTGACAAATCTCTTAAAGGCTCTGAAGATCCAATTCAAAATCCAGATTTACTTCCGCGTAGAAAAAAATCATAAGTCACCTCTCTATTGAAATTTCCTGTATTTATAGCAAAACGTTACCTGTTTACTAAGAGCAGTAATAATGCTATAAACATCATAACACTTATTTCGGCGGTAAGTATTATTGCAGGTTCAGCGGCTTTGTTTGTCGTACTTTCCGGATTTTCGGGTTTAAAGGATTTTAGTTTGTCTTTTGCGTCCATTTTTGATCCTGATTTAAAAGTGCTTCCCGCAAGCGGAAAAATCATAAAATTCACTTCAGAGCAAGCTACTGAACTTGAAGATAATCCTGATATCGCTAGCTATACTCAGGTTATTGAAGAACGCGCTTTTTTAGAATTTAGAGGGAAAAACCACATCGCCTATATTAAAGGTGTTGATGAAAATTACCGAAGCGTAAATAGTATTGACAGCACCTTACTTTATGGCAATTGGATCACTCCCGAAGAGCCTGTAGCAGCTATAGGTTTTGGAATTTCTCGCATTCTTTCATTAGGAGTAAATAATTATACCGACTTGCTTCGTGTGATGGTGCCCAGACCCGGAACCGGTCAAATCACAGATCCTACGCAAGCTTTTAATAGTTCGCAATTGGTCGTTTCTGATATTTTTCAAGTAAATGAAGAACTTGATCAGAAATATATATTTACCAATATTAATTACGCCCGTAAACTGCTCAACTATAAGGATACAACCTTAAGTGCTATCGAAATTAAAATCAATCCTAATGCAGATCCTTTAAAGGTTCAGCGTGAGGTTCAGCAAATTTTTGGTACTACTACCCAAGTAAAAACAAGGTTTCAGCTTAATGATAAGCTTTACAAAATGCTGAATGCTGAAAACTTGGCTGTTTATCTCATCTTTACCTTGGTATTGATCATTGCGCTTTTCAATCTTGTGGGAAGTATCATTATGATCATCATCGATAAAAAAGCCAATATTAAAACGCTGCATAGCCTAGGCGCGTCTTTAAAAGACATCAAAAAGATTTACTTTTTACAAGGAGCGATGATGAGTGTTTTTGGCGGTATAATCGGCTTGGTTTTGGGGAGTTTGATTGTGGGAGCGCAATTGCAGTTTCAGCTTAAAATGATCACGCCAACACTTCCCTATCCCATGGAATTTACACTCGTAAATTTCTTAGCGGTTTTCTTAACTATTTCTTTTTTGGGAATTTTAGCATCCTACCTCGCAGCTTCGACCATTAGACCGAAGCTTTTAGAAGATTGATGCGTTCTCTGCTCTAGTACGTTTGTTGTGCAAAATCATAATCAGCAAACAGTTCTTCAACCTCATCAAAAGCAGCAAAAACATCCTCCGGTGCATCGCTGGTTACCATTTTCATACGATATGGCTTAAACCCAGGAATTCCTTTAAAGTAATTCGTATAATGCCGGCGCGTCTCAAATACGCCGAGTTTTTCCCCCTTCCAGTCTATAGACATTTGTAAGTGTCTGCGAGCAGCATCAACACGCTCTTGCATGGTTGGTGGCACCATATGCTCACCGGTGTTGAAAAAATGCTTTACCTCTCTAAAAAACCAAGGATACCCAATACTCGCCCTGCCGATCATCGCGCCGTCAAGTCCATATTGATCCCGCATTTCTACAGCACGCTCGGGAGTGTCAACATCACCGTTTCCAAAAACAGGAATATGCATACGCTGATTATTTTTTACCTCAGCAATAGGTTTCCAGTCGGCATTGCCTTTGTACATCTGCGCTCGCGTTCTTCCGTGAATCGCAATCGCCTTACAACCTACGTCTTGTAAACGTTCGGCAACCTCAACGATTTTGATCGAGTCGTGATCCCAGCCTAAACGGGTTTTAACGGTAATTGGTAAGTTGGTATGCTTGACCATGGCTTCGGTAAGCGAAACCATCAGATCAATATCTTTTAAAATCCCCGCGCCGGCACCTTTAGAAACTACTTTCTTAACCGGACAGCCAAAGTTGATATCAATAATATCTGGCTTTGAAGCTTCAACAATTTCAACACTCTGAAGCATCGACTCGAGATTGGCTCCGAAAATCTGAATACCTACGGGACGTTCTTTCTCATAAATATCAAGCTTCATAACACTTTTTGCAGCGTCACGAATGAGGCCTTCACTCGAGATGAACTCGGTATATACCACATCTGCCCCTTGCTCTTTGCACAGTGCGCGAAAAGGTGGGTCACTCACATCTTCCATAGGTGCTAAAAGCAACGGGAAGTCTCCTACATCTATATCTCCTATTTTAGCCAAAGCAATACTTTTTAAAATAAATTCTTGGAATACCTAAAAAATTTCAGTCAGGTTTGTCCAAGACTTTCTGGCGCAAAATTAAGGAATGTTTTATTAAGTAGTATGCCGTTAGTTAGCACCGAGTTCTTGTAATCTGGATTCTTCATCAACTGAAGTTTCTCTGTTATTATCACTCAGCTTAAAGTTTCCGAAGTTATACCGCAATCCTACACGAATCTTTTGGAACTCCGGCATTGCAAAGAAGGTGTTGTTTTGATTTAAATAACGCGACTTAAGGGGTGTTTTCATCGTATTGAATACATCTTCAGAACTTAAATTAAGTATCAAGCGCCCATCTAAAAAACGCTTCTGAATATCGACATTAAGACGGTATTGAGGACGATCATATTCATAAGAGCCCACAAGATAATTTGAGGTGAAATTATTTGAAATAGTCACATTAAGGGTAGAATTGATAATGAGATAGTTTACGCTTTGAAAGAAAAATCCATTTATCTCATTTTCAATTTTACTTTGATTTTCATCTAGACTGGTAAACTCATTTTGCATATTAAAGAAGGATGCATAGATACTCATCCACATCCAATTATTTACAAATTCTGAATAGCTAACGTCCAGACTGTATTGTTGCTCATAATTGAGATTGGTATTTACGCTTCTCAAGGTTAAATTTTCATTATCCTGAAAGGGTAATCTACTCATCGCATTGTCGATACGATCCCAATAAAGGTCAAAACTCAACTTGTTTTTATACGTGTAATTAAGATTAACCCTGTTTGCAATTGCCGGTTGAATATTGGGGTTTCCTTCTTGAAAGTTGTTTTCATTTAAAAAATAGCGAAATGGATTCAAACTTTGAAAACGAGGACGATCTATTCTTCTGCTGTAGTCTACTCCAAAAGAATGATTATCAGAAGGATTGTGCATCAAGTAAACCGTAGGAAACAACTCTAAATATTCCTGCGTATTCACAACGCCTAAAGTTCTCGAGTTCCCGTTAGCATCTGTGTATTCTCCGCGCAATCCGGCTTTAAAACTCCATTTTTCCCAATCCTTGGCAAAGCTGAAATACGACGCATAAATAGCTTCGGTATAATCAAAATGATCATTCAAGATCGCATCAGCATCGCTTACATTTCCTGCAGTATTGAAGAACTCCTGTCTACTTTCAGAATTGATCCCAGAATATTTTGCTCCGGCCTCAAATGCCCAGCTTCCCAAATTACCTAAATAATCTAATTGCCCCGTATAAATCTGGGATTTTTGAGTTGGGATGGTGTTGAATGCATTAGAATTTAAAAGGTCGCCTTGAGCCGAAACATAACGCGTAGCCACAGCTTGCATTTGATCGTCTGTATAATCTATATAATTGGCGTTGGCTGAAAGCGTTGCTCCATTTTCGCCCAACTGCTTCTCATAATTTAAATTGAAAAGCAAATTGTCACGCTGGTTTTCTAATCGGCTTTGCGTGGTATAAAGAGAATCTAATTGACCTTGCGGATTATAGGTTTCCGTTCTTCCGCTAATTTCTGAATTGGCTTTTGGCGTATGCAGAATATTAGCCGTAAAACTCACCAGTTCTGTTTCACTTAATGTGAAATCTAAGATCGTATTTAAACTGTGCGAAATGGTTCGGGTTTCTCGCTGGAATAAATCTTCCCAAGTTGCTTTTTCACTTCCGTTTGGGTTGTAAAATTGAACAAACCCTTCATCAGTTTTTACATCAAAACGCGAATTGAAATTATAACTCGCAAATGCATTTAGCCAATCGGTTTTATAATATTGGCTGGTTCCTGCATTGTATTTCGGTTTGATCCCTACCGTATTTGAAGCGTTGATGCTTCCTTTATATCCTATGGAAAGATTTTTAGAAGTTATAATATTCAAAATCGCGCCACCTTCAGCATCATACCTCGCCGGTGGATTGGTAATCACTTCAACTGATTTTATGTTAACTCCGGCAAAACCTTCTAGTAATTGCTGCAATTCTTCATTAGTCAAATACACCTTACGATCATTGATGTAAACCTGCGCAGGTCTATTTTTTACCAAGAGTTGCCCCTGATTGACAACCACCCCGGGAGTTCGCTGTAAAATATCATACGTGGTACCTGAAGAAATGGCTGTATTCTCCACATTAAAAACCATTCGGTCTATCCCGCGTACGATGGTAGGTTTTCTATAGTTAACCCTGACAGCCTCTAAAGCTTCAGAGTTTTCCTGAAGCATTAAATCTGGGATACGTATTTGATCTTTCAGCTCAAACGGATTACTAAAACCATCTTTAAAACCCACAAAACTGGCTTTGATCAAATACCTTCCGGAAGGTATTTCAGCAAAAAGAATTGCACCATTTTCTTCACTCACCGCTCCTTTTACAAACGAAGAATCTGCTGCTTTAAGCAACAAGACGTTAGCATAAGACACCTCTTGTTTATTGGTGTCAACAATTTTACCGGTTATACTTCCGGTCTGAGCAACAGATACAAATGAAATTAATAAAACGGAGAGTAATATCGGGTGCTTCATATATGCTCAAAACTAATGTAAAATCTTTGTTAAAATAAATTTAAAAGAAAAGAATTTCTGTTGAAAGCCTATTGTTTGAACTAAAATTTATTTATTAGAAAATGCATAACCTAAACTGTATATTTGCAGGCTAAAGTTCGCTTACTGCGAACATTGATGAAGTACGTTTATGAAGAACATTCGCAATTTTTGCATTATCGCTCACATTGATCACGGAAAAAGTACGCTGGCAGACCGCTTACTTGATTTTACCGGTTCGGTAACCGAACGTGAAAAACAAGAGCAACTTTTAGATAATATGGATCTGGAGCGCGAGCGTGGTATTACCATTAAATCGCACGCGATACAGATGAATTATATACACAATGGAGAGCCATTTATTTTAAATCTAATCGACACTCCGGGCCACGTAGATTTCTCTTATGAGGTTTCGCGTAGTATTGCTGCTTGTGAAGGAGCCTTACTTGTGGTTGATGCTGCTCAAAGTATTCAAGCGCAAACCATTTCTAACCTGTATTTAGCATTAGAAAATGATCTTGAGATCATTCCGGTATTGAATAAAGTAGATCTGCCTAGTGCAAACCCTGAGGAAGTTACAGACGATATTGTTGATCTTCTAGGTTGCGATGCAGCAGATGTAATTCCGGCCAGTGCAAAAACTGGTATAGGAATTCAAGAAATTCTTGATGCGATCATTACGCGTATTCCGGCGCCGAAAGGAAATCCTGATGAGCCGCTACAAGCTCTTATTTTTGATTCGGTTTACAACCCATTTAGAGGAGTTGAGACCTATTTTAGAGTTATTAACGGTGAGATCACAAAAGGTCAGCATATTAAATTTATGGCGACCGGAAAGGATTATCACGCAGATGAAGTAGGGACACTAAACCTCAAACAATCTCCTAAAAAAGTTATCAAAACCGGTGATGTAGGTTATTTAATTACCGGAATCAAAGAGGCCAAAGAAGTAAAAGTTGGTGATACTATAACAGATGCGAAGAGCCCTACAACCAATATGATCTCAGGATTTGAGGATGTAAAACCTATGGTTTTTGCAGGAATTTATCCTGTAGATACTGAAGATTATGAAGATTTACGTTCTTCGATGGAAAAGCTTCAGCTTAACGATGCGTCTCTTGTTTTTCAGCCGGAAAGTTCAGCAGCTTTAGGTTTTGGTTTCCGTTGTGGGTTTTTGGGAATGTTGCACTTAGAGATCATTCAAGAGCGCTTAGAGCGTGAATTTGATATGACGGTGATCACTACAGTTCCTAACGTATCTTACCAGGCCTATACCATAAAAGATAAGCAAACACCTATTTTGGTGAATAATCCTTCAGACCTTCCAGATCCTGCGGGAATGGATCGTGTTGAAGAACCTTTTATAAAAGCTTCGATCATTACTAAAGCTGATTTTGTTGGTCCGGTAATGTCACTATGTATCGAAAAACGTGGTCAGATCACTAACCAAACTTATTTGACACCAGAGCGTGTTGAGTTGAGTTTTGATATGCCGCTTGCCGAGATCGTTTTTGACTTTTACGATCGTCTTAAAACGGTTTCTAAAGGTTATGCTTCGTTTGATTACGCACCTATAGGAATGCGTGCTTCACACTTGGTTAAAGTAGATGTTTTATTAAACGGAAACACTGTAGATGCACTTTCTGCTTTGCTGCATAAAGACAATGCCTACGATATAGGTAAAAAGATGTGTGAGAAGCTTAAAGAGCTTATTCCGCGTCAGCAATTTGATATTCCTATTCAGGCTGCAATTGGAGCCAAGATCATCGCTAGAGAGACGGTAAAAGCACTTCGTAAAGACGTTACAGCCAAATGTTATGGTGGAGATATTTCGCGTAAGCGAAAACTTCTTGAAAAACAGAAAAAAGGGAAAAAGCGTATGCGTCAGGTAGGTAATGTTGAAATTCCTCAGGAAGCATTTATGGCGGTACTGAAACTTAACGACTAGATGAAACGCATTCAGTTTATAGGTTTAGCCTTGATCATTATCTGCGGAATGATCAGTCAGTATACAAACGCCACACAAAATCAATTTTTAGTCTGGTTGTTAGCTCTTGGTGCTGTAGCAGGAATCCTGATGGTGATCTCTGACTATTTTACTTCCAAAGAGAAAAAATAACGTAACAAAACCCTCGCAATTTATGCGAGGGTTTTTGTTTAATACTGTTTCAATGCTATTCTTTCGCCATTATTGCGGCCTGAAGCCAAAGCAGCTTCAACAATTTGTATATCACGTAAACCTTCGATTCCCAGAGCGATCATAGGTTTATCATTCATAATCGCAAGCGCGTCATCATCCATCTGGATCGCTTGTTGATTACACTCGCAAGGAGCCAAATACTTACCATCACTCGTGCTTCCGCTTACGCCATTATAACTTTGAAAAGGAGCCAACTCATAATTTCCATCAGCGCAGTTTACTTTTAAAAAATTGACATTATCAGCATAAGTCACGCGGCCTTTAGCGGTAATTCCGTTAGGAAATTCAAGATCAAAATACGTGATCTCAGGAGCTCCGTTTAAAAATAGATCGGGTCTTTGCGTCTCGTGTGAAGCAGTGAGCGAAATAGGTTCTAATCCCGTAGCGTATCGCATAGCGTTGATAGGGTAAACGCCCATATCATAGATAGCGCCGCCTCCTTTTGCACCATCTAAACGCCAACCACCCGAGCTGCCAATTCTAAAACCGGCTTCGGTATGAACACTCTGCAACGCGCCATACGGATTGGTTTTTGCCCAATTAATTATGGTTTGGGTGTTTTGCTCGTGTTGCATACGATATCCTATCGCCAAGCGCACATTATTCTTCTCACAAGCGTCTATGATTTCTTGACACTCACTTACAGTCATCGCCATGGGTTTTTCACAAAACACATGCTTACCCGCGTTTGCAGCCATCACCGCATATTTTTTATGCAAAAATGTAGGGGTAACGATGTACACTATATCTATATCTTCATTATTAGCAATTTCAGGCAGCGTTTCATAACTGTAAACATTTTTATCTTTGATTCCGTATTTCTCCTGCCAGACTGGTATTTTTTCCGGACTTCCGGTTACAATCCCGCGTAATTCAATATGCTTGGTTTGCATAAGGGCAGGAGCTAGATTATTAGTAGCATAACCTCCTAAACCTAATAAAGCAACACCAAGCTTCTTTTGAGGATTTCCATTAGCAAAATGGGGTAGTGGTAAAGTGCTCGCGGCAAGCGCTAGACCAGTAGTTTTGAGAAAGCTGCGTCTGTTTTTCATAAGAATGTTTTGTAGAAAGTTACAGAACAATCCTTTACAAAATTCTTAAAAAGAACGCATTAGTATAATTTTAATAGACTGTAATCATTGCACTTAGCATAAAAAAGGAGATCAAAAATGATCTCCTTTTTTGTATTTCAACAAGACTTTTAATCTTCAGTCTCTGTTTCTTCAGCTTCTTTTTTAGCGACAGCGACTTCTTCGGGATCAAAAGGTTTCCCTAAGTAAACCAACTTGGTATTCGCAAAACTTTCAACATCAACCTCATCAAGATTCGACTTTAAAATTTCTAGTTCGCCCGATTCCTTTTTCAGAAAAATAGGAACGATATTTTCATCGGCACGGGTGCTTTTAACCAGTTTAACGAAGGCTTCCTTAGATTCGATATCAATTTCCTGAATAGTAGGATGTGCCCGCGCGACTTCGGTGAGGCGAATAAAATCATCAGTAGGAGAGAAGAGCCCTTCGTGTGGAGATGCCTGTGGACTTCGCATTTCATCAGGTGTAATAAGTCTGAACGAACCATTTTCTCCAAATATATTTTTAAAGCGATTGATCGCGTATTCATTGATGTCCCCATTACCCGTCAACGCCATTAAATAGCCTACGTCATTCAATTCAATATTATTCATCAAGCTGTCTGAATAAATACTTTCTTCAATAGCTTCGAGACCACGATCTTTAGCTTTTTCAATATTATAACTGTTGCTATCTACAAGCACCACGTGACGCCCATTTTGCATTAAATACTCGCCAATAATTCGTGAGGCTTTAGAAGCACCAATGATGACAATTCCTTTAGATTCTTTAAGGAATACGCCAACAATTTTAGCAAACAACCGGGCTGTAGTAGCATTGAGCAAAACTGTACCCAGCACGATCATAAATACCAAAGGCGTAATATATTCTGCACCTTCAACGCCTTCACTCACCAACTGTAATCCAAAGAGCGACGCAATACCCGCGGCAACAATACCACGTGGTCCCACCCAGCTCACAAAAAGTTTTTCATTGAATTTTAAGCCCGAACCTTTTGCGCTGAGAAAAACTCCAATAGGTCTCAAAACAAAAACCACTACAGCAAATAGTAAGGCTGCCTTCCAGGTGTAAACCAAATACAGATCTTGCATTTCAATATTTGCCGAAAGCAAAATAAACAGCAGCGAGATCAACAATACACTGAGTGATTCCTTAAAGTACAGTAATTCTTTGATGTTAGGAAGTTTCATATTACCCATCACCATACCCATCACCACTACAGAAAGGAGTCCGCTCTCGTGTGCAAAAAGGTCTGAAAGCACAAAAACACCCAGCACACAGGCTAAGGTAAAAACGTTTAATAAATAATGCGGAATGATGTTTCGTTTGATACAAATCGCTAGTGCGTGCGCAAAAGTGAATCCGAAAGTAAAACCAAATAATACAATCTTACCAAACTCTTCAAGCGCGGTAAGGGTAAATTCGCTTCCGGCACCAACACTAATAAATTCAAACACCAATACCGCCACTAAAGCACCAATAGGATCAATAAGAATACCTTCCCATTTAAGAATGGCAGAAATATCTTTCTTAAGTGGAATATTACGTAAGATCGGTGTGATTACTGTTGGTCCTGTAACGATGATCAAAGCAGCAAACAAGAATGAGATACGCAGGCTTAGATCAAAAATATAATAGGCCGCAGCCCCGGCACCAAAAAAGGTTACCAGAGAACCAATAATGATCAACTTTGTAATTACCGGACCTACATTTTTTAT
The DNA here is from genome assembly GCF_011784865.1 of Leeuwenhoekiella sp. ZYFB001. Taxonomy (NCBI): domain Bacteria; kingdom Pseudomonadati; phylum Bacteroidota; class Flavobacteriia; order Flavobacteriales; family Flavobacteriaceae; genus Leeuwenhoekiella; species Leeuwenhoekiella sp. ZYFB001. The sequence continues at coordinate 3,495,668 of NZ_CP050460.1, read as the reverse complement.
CTCGCTAAAGCGTAAGGTAAGACCACCTTCAAAAAGGATGATCCCAATGGCAAGCGATACAAAGTTAAAGAGCCGCTCTCCCGGAAAAATACCTACTTCACCGTCCCAGATGGGTTCAATCCACTTTGAACCATCGTAGGTAAATAACGTAGAAATAGGCCCCACAAAGAGCCCAATTAAGATTAAGGGTAAGATTGCCGGTATTTTAAATTTCCAGGCGACCCATTGCGCCAAAATACCAAGAATGATGATTCCTCCCAGTTCTAACATGAATTCAATTTTTTTGCTATGATACGGCTTTATTGTATGATGCTAAAGCCCTGACTAGCGATTCTTTGTTAAATATAGCTTAATTACTCGGGGCAAAAAATTTGATTTAACGTGCTTTTAGTAATTTGCAAGTCGCGTCTTGATAATCGAGTTTACATTATTTGTCTGCTTTTTTAAGCCAGATGAAGTTGAAATTCTTTACCGTGGGACCTGAAGCTAAATGAATCTATTACAAATTTCCTTTAGGGACGTTTTACTCGATAATCGAGATTTAATGCTTCATATTCTTACTACGAAGTATTTCACTCAAAACGTTTAAGATTAAAAATTTATGACAATACACGCTATAGATGCCGGCAGTTTTAAGCTTGACGGCGGTGCTATGTTTGGTGTAGTTCCAAAATCATTATGGACGCGCACCAACCCTGCAGATGCTAACAATATGATTGATATTGGTGCACGCTGCATGCTTATTGAAGAAGGTGATCGCCTGATTTTAATAGATACAGGAATGGGAGATAAGCAAAGCGAAAAATTTTTCAGCCATTATCATCCTTGGGGTGGTGCAACTCTTGAAAATTCACTGTTAGAAAAAGGATTTCATCCAGATGATGTGACCGATGTTTTCCTGACACACTTACATTTTGATCATAGCGGGGGTTGTATAAAATGGGCTAAAGATGGAAAAACCTTGCTGCCTGTTTTTAAAAATGCAACCTACTGGAGTAATAAAGACCACTGGGAATGGGCGACCAAACCCAACGCTCGTGAGAAAGCCTCCTTTTTAAAAGAAAACATTCTTCCTATCGAAGAAAGTGGTCAGTTAAAATTTGTTGATAGACCTGATAAAGCATTTACTGCAACATCGGCGTTAGACTTTGGTATTTTGTTTGTAGATGGTCATACTGATAAACAAATGATTCCACATATTGAATATCAAGGGAAAACCATTGTATTTGCAGCAGATCTTTTGCCTACCGCAGGACATTTACCATTGCCGTATGTGATGGGATTTGATACGCGTCCGCTATTAACACTTGGCGAAAAAGAAAACTTTTTAAAAGATGCTGCTGATAAAAACTATTATTTATGGCTTCAGCATGATGCGCACAATCCTATAATTACGGTTAAACATACCGAAAAAGGCGTGCGCTTGAATGAAAAATTTAATATTGCAGATATTCTTTAATCCTGAGGAATTAAAGAATAGTTATAACCCATTTCCTCAGCAACCCGGCAGCAATGCCACAACATAAAATAACTCCTAAATATGAAAAAAATAGTTCTTGCAGCTTTTGGAGCTGCATTGCTTCTCTCAAGTTGTGATTCCACAGCGCCATTAATCAGTATTCCTGCTGAAAATGTTGACCAACTTCCTTTAAAAGTTTCTGAGCTTAATGAAACTCAAGAAAAAGCCTGGCCTACAAAAGATATTACGGCAGATACCATTCCCGGTATGAGCGTAGCTAAAACCTATGATGAGATCATAAAAGGTACCGGATCTTCAGTAATCGTAGCGGTTATAGATAGCGGGGTAGATATTGAGCACGAAGACCTTGACGGGGTGATTTGGACCAATGAAGATGAAATTCCCAATAACGGAATAGACGACGATAAAAATGGCTACATCGATGATGTACATGGATGGAATTTTCTAGGCGACGTTGTGAATGAGCAATTAGAAAAAAGCCGTATCGTTCAAAAATATGATGCACAGTTTAAGGGTAAAACTTTAGATCAAATTCCTGCTGCTCAAAAAGAACTTTTTAAAACTTATACCGAAGCTAAAAAGCAAGTAGAAACTGAAAAAGACGAACTTATTCAGCAAAAAATGCAATACGATCAGATCGTTGCAGCGGTAAAAAGCGCACATACTGCGGTTTCTCAAAAATTAGGAAAAGAAGATTACACTGCAGAAGAACTTCAGGCTCTTGAAGCAACCACCGAAATGGACCAGCGCAATAAGGCTATCCTGACTCAGATGCTTAATTATGAAGATTCTATTCCTGAATTTCTGGTAATGATCAACGAGCAGCTAGAAAGTATGACGAATCAAATTAATCATAACTACAATCTAGAGGGTAATTACAGAGCAGTAGTTGGTGATGATCCAGACGACATTAAAGACACTGATTATGGAAATAATAATGTTATAGGTCCTGATCCTGATGCTGCCAGACATGGTACTCACGTAGCCGGTATTATCGCTGCAGAACGTAATAATGGTATTGGTATGGATGGCGTTGCTAACAATGTAAAAATTATGGTAGTACGCGCGGTTCCTGATGGTGATGAGCGCGATAAAGATATTGCTCTTGCTATACGTTATGCTGTAGATAACGGTGCAAAAGTGATCAATACCAGCTTTGGAAAATACTTCGCCACAAATCCTGAATGGGTTTATGACGCTATCAAATACGCAGCAAAAAAGGATGTTTTGATCGTTAACGCTGCAGGTAATGAAGGTATAGATTTAGATACCGGTGACACGGTTTATCCTAATGATCAATTAGATAACAAAACTGAATTTGCAGATAACTTAATTTCTGTAGGTGCGCTTAATGAAACCTACGGCGGTAAACTAGTTGCTAGTTTCTCAAACTACGGTAAATCAAACGTTGATGTTTTTGCTCCGGGAGTTCAGATCTATTCAACCGTTCCGGGTAATGAATATGAATTTTTGCAAGGAACTTCAATGGCTTCTCCAGAAGTTGCAGGAGTTGCAGCAATGTTGAGATCCTATTATCCACAATTCAGTGCAGCACAAATCAAACAGATCATCCTGCAAACCGGTGTAAGCACAAACATTCAGGTTTCTGCAGGTGGTGATCCAGAAAACGTAAAATCATTTTCTCAGCTTTCTAAATCAGGAAAAATGGTTAATATGTATAATGCCTTTAAAATGGCCGAATTATCAAGTAAATAAATAACACTGCTCGAAACACCCATTATTGGCACCACCAAGGGATGTAGTGTTTCGAGCATTTTTTATCGTTTATTGCGTAAAAACTAAACTAAAATATGAACTTAAAAACTCTAGTAGGTCTTTCAATCTTAGGCTTTTTTAGCTTTGCACAAGCACAAAACAATACTTCATACTGGCAACAACATGTTGATTATACCATGGAGGTTGATATGAATGTTGAAGATTACAATTACACCGGTAAACAAGAATTGGTGTACACTAATAATTCGCCTGATACTCTAGATCAGGTTTTTTATCATCTTTATTTTAATGCTTTTCAACCGGGAAGCGAGATGGATGTACGTTCTTTAACCATTCAAGATCCTGATCGTCGCGTGGTAGATCGCATTTCAAAATTAGAACCGGACGAGATCGGCTTCTTAAAAGTGAGTACATTGACTCAAGATGGAACCGCACTAACGTACAACGTAGCTGGGACTGTACTTGAAGTAAGTCTTGCAAAGCCTATCGCTCCGGGCGAAAGCACCACCTTCAACATGGATTTTAACGGTCAAGTACCTGTACAGATCAGAAGAAGCGGTCGCAATAATGCCGAAGGAGTAGCACTATCTATGACACAGTGGTATCCTAAATTAGCTGAATACGATTTTCAGGGTTGGCACGCAGATCCGTACATCGCACGTGAATTTCATGGCGTTTGGGGAGACTTTGATGTGAAAATCAGCATCGATGCAGACTATACCATTGGTGGTACCGGATATCTACAAAATCCTGAGATAGGCCACGGATACGGAGCACCTGATCAAAAGCCTGTAAAGCCAACAAAAGGAAAATACACTTGGCATTTTGTGGCGCCTAACGTACACGATTTTACTTGGGCAGCTGATCCTGATTACATTCACGATAAAATCACAGCAGAAGACGGTACGATCTTGCATTTCTTTTACAAAAACAACAAGGAAATCATTGAAAACTGGAAAAATCTTCAGCCTAAAACAGCAGAGCTTTTAGCCTTTTATAACAAGCACGTAGGCCAATATCCTTACGATCAGTACTCAGTGATTCAAGGTGGTGATGGTGGTATGGAGTATGCAATGTGTACTTTAATTACCGGTGAACGCAGTTTTGGAAGTTTAGTAGGAGTAACCGCACACGAATTTGCTCACAGTTGGTTTCAGTTTTTAATGGCAACCAATGAGCAAAAATACGAGTGGATGGATGAAGGTTTTACCACCTATATCTCTACCGTAGCAGAAAATGTGGTAATGGGAGAGAAGAAAGAAAATCCGCAAGCGGGTAATTATTCTTCTTACTTCAGATTGGCAACCAGCGGTATAGAACAACCGCAAACCACTTATGCAGACCGTTATGCACTAAATGCTGCATATGGTGCTTCGGCGTATTCTAAAGGTGCTGTGTTTTTAGCACAATTAGGTTATGTCATTGGTCAGGAGAATTTAGCAAAAACCCTAACAAAATATTTTGATGAATGGCATTTTAAACATCCTACGCCTAACGACTTTAAACGTGTTGCAGAAAAAGTAAGCGGTATGCAGCTTGACTGGTATCTGGTAGACTGGACCGAAACTACCAACACCATTGATTACGCGATTAAAAACGTTGAAGAAGTTGATGGAAAAACTCAAGTTACTTTAGAGCGTAAAGGCTTAATGCCAATGCCGGTAGATTTCTATATCAACACAACAGATGATGCTACAGAAGCCTATTACATTCCGTTACGTATGATGCGCGCAAGCAAGGCAAATCCGTTTCCTACTATGCCACGCACGCAGTTAGAAGACTGGCCGTGGGCATACCCAACGTATACCTTTACGATAGACAAACCGCTTTCTGAAATTAAAGCGATGACTATAGACGCACAACAGCTAATGGCTGACATAGACAGAAGCAATAACAGCTGGTCTAAAGATACTGAATAAGTCTTGAAGCCTAATTCCTTAGGATCATATATCCTTTGGTGATATCAAAAAAAGAAGTAATTAAAGCCGTTTTCACCTTTTGAAAACGGCTTTTTTTATGGGCATAGGCATGCATTGCAGCGTTTTCCCGATATTTAACCTTTCAAATATCAAGCACCCTTTAATGACCACACGCGTATTTGTCTCCATTTTGGTACTGAGTCTTTTCTCTTGTAAACCTTCATCCGAAGATTATAATTTACTCAGTACAGGAATTTCAAGAGAATTAGCCGATTTTAGAAAGCAACAGCTCAGCGATATTGTTTATGATCTAGAGTTCTCTATCCCTGAAAAATTAGAAGATTCGATACCCGCCTCTCTAGATCTTACGCTTACCATTCACGATAGTTCTCAACCGCTTTATCTTGATTTTAATGTGGAAAAAGGTCACGTAAGTAAAGTCATAGCCAATACCGAAGTCATTGAGATTATTCACGAGCAGGAGCATGTGATCATTTCTTCAGAATATTTAAAAGAAGGTAAAAATCATATTGAAATAGCATTTACTGCCGGAGAGCAATCTCTTAACAGAAACGAAGACTTTTTATACACGCTCTTGGTTCCTGATAGGGCAAGTACCTTATTTCCTTGCTTTGATCAACCTAATTTAAAGGCAACTTATAATTTAAGCATCACCGCACCCCAAGATTGGGAAGTTCTGGCCGGAGCACCGGAGCAAGAGCAATCAAAAAATGGAAATTTCATCACGCATACCTTTGCCACCTCAGACTTGATGAGTACCTATTTATTCTCTTTTGTGGCCGGAAAATTTAAAACCGCAACAAAAGATCTTTCAGGGTTTGATATGAAGTTACTTTATCGCGAGACAGACAGTGCAAAAGTGCAATCCAGTCTTGATCCAATTTTTGAATTGCATAAAGGCGCGGTAGATTATTTAGAGGACTATACTGCATATTCTTTTCCGTTTCAGAAGCTTGATTTTGCTGCGATTCCCATTTTTCAATATGGCGGAATGGAGCACGTGGGCGCTATTCAATACCGGGAATCTACTTTATTTTTAGATCAGACCGCAACCGAAAGTCAGTTGTTAAGCAGAGCCAAACTCATCGCGCATGAAACCTCGCATATGTGGTTTGGCGATTTGGTCACGATGAACTGGTTTAATGATGTTTGGATGAAAGAAGTGTTTGCCAATTTCATGGCAGATAAGATCGTTAATCCGGCATTTCCTGAGGTAAATCACGACTTGTTATTTGTATTGAGTCATTACCCCGGCGCTTATGGTGAAGACCGCACAAAAGGTGCTAACCCCATACGTCAAGAGCTTGATAATTTAAAAAATGCCGGTTCTCTTTACGGCGGAATCATCTATCACAAAGCGCCTATCATGATGCGTCAGCTTGAGCTTGCTACGGGTAAAAAAGCTTTTAAAGAAGGTATTCAACAGTACATAAAGACCTATGCTAATGATAATGCTGTGTGGGATGATCTGGTTTCTATTTTAGATACTAAAACAAATTTAGACCTCAAAAAATGGAGTGAAGTCTGGGTTAATCAAAGCAGTCGCCCTGTGTTTTCTGAAGAAATTACCTATGATGCTCAGAATACTATTGAAAAATTTCAACTTATTCAAAGTGCTGAAGACGGAAGTGCTAAAATTTGGCCGCAAACCTTTAAAATTGGGCTTGTATATGCCGACTCTACCCACATACTCACAGCTGCTTTTAAAGAAAAACGCTTACTTCTAGAAGGTGCTCAAGGTTTGCCAAAACCTCAACAAATTATCTACAATTACGACGGAATGGGTTATGGTATTTTTCCGCAGAAAGATGATTTGCTTCAAAGTCTTCCGCAGGTTCAAGATGAGGTGGCCAGAGGATACAGCTATATCAATGTTCATGAGAATTTATTAAATGCAGGTCTTAATCCCATTTCAGTATTTGAACTGTATAAAAAAGGCTTGGTTAACGAAAAAAACGCATTGATCTTAAACCGAATCAGCAGTCAGATGCAAAATTTATACTGGACCTACCTCACCGATATACAACGCGAATCGCATCAGAAAGAGTTAGAAGATCTGGTGTATAACCAGTTGCAGCAAGCGCTTCCGGCGAATATTAAAAAAACACTTTTTGGGCTTTTTGAGTCTATTGCCTATTCACCTTCAGGTAAAGACCGCTTATATGCAATATGGAATAGGGAAACACAGATAAATAACCTTAAACTCAACGAAGACGATTATACCGGCATCGCTATGCAACTTGCATTATTTGGGCACGAGCATACTGATGCCATTCTCAAAGAAGCATCAGCCGCCATTACCAATCCTGATAAAAAACGCCGATTTGAGTTTTTACAACCCGCACTATCTTCAGACGAAGCTACCCGCGCTAGCTTTGTAAACAGTTTGCGTGATGCTAAAAACAGAGAGAAAGAATCTTGGGTACTTTCAGCATTAAATTATATAAACCATCCATTGAGACAAGAAAGTGGTTTAAAACACCTTAAAACCTCTTTAAAATTACTCGAAGAAATACAACTGACAGGAGATATTTTCTTTCCAAAGAATTGGTTAAATGCTACCATTGGGCGTTATTCTTCAGCAGAAGCATATACCATTAGAGAAAATTATTTAAAAGCACATCCTGACCTCAACAAGGTGCTTAAAAACAAATTATTACAAGCCACTGATGATCTCGAACGTGTGCACGTGATGCAAGCTTCTTTAGAAAATTAAAAAGTTATGGATCAAACTTTCCCTAAAAAGGAGCATTTAAAGCGTAAAAAACTACTGGATAAATTGTTTACCGAAGGTCAAAAGGTAAACAGTTATCCGTTGTTATTATTTTACGTCCCAACCGCTTTGCCAGAAGAACAAGTACAAATACAAGCTGGCGTTTCTGTAGCAAAACGCAATCATAAAGAAGCGGTAACACGCAACAGGTTAAAGCGCTTAATGCGCGAAGTTTATCGAAAAAACAAAACGCAGTTTCAAACAAATGACAAGACTTTTGCGTTTATGTTTATCTATACCGGCAAAGAAATAGCTTCTTATATCCAATTAGAAAAAGCGATGTTGAAGCTTATTGCAAAGTTTAATGCTAAAACAGCCACAACAGATCAAGAGGCCGGTTTTTAAATTTCTTTGCTTTCTTAGTATCTTTCTAAAAGCAATACCTAAAAAATAATTTCTATGAAAAAGCGCATACTCATCTCAGTAACAGCGGTCCTCATTTTATTTACAACCGTAAGTTTTAAAAGTGACTTTTTTGAAATCGCCAAGCAGATAGAAATCTTTACCACTTTGTTCAAAGAGCTCAATATGAATTATGTAGATGAGGTAAATCCGGCGGAGCTTATGGATAGCGCTATTGAAGGAATGCTGGCAGATCTGGATCCTTATACTAAATACTGGACAGAACAAGAGGTTGAAGATGCGCGTATAAGTAACAGTGGAGAATATACGGGTATTGGCGCTTCGGTATTAACGCGTAATAAAACCATCACAATTTTAGAAGCTTATAAAGATTATCCTGCTGATAAAGCCGGTTTGCAAGCGGGAGATGAGTTGATCAAAATAGGAGATATCAACATCGCAGACTTTGAAGAAGATGCCGGTGATCTGTTACAAGGTGCTCCGGGAACGAGTATTCCTATAACGTACAAACGTCAAGGTAAACTTCAAACCACCAGTCTGACCAGAGAAGAAATTGACATCAATGCGGTGCCGTATTACACGCTTATTGATGGAAAAATAGGGTATGTAGTGCTTTCAAAATTCAATAAAAAAGCTTCGTCAGAGACTGCAGCAGCCATTAAAGATTTAAAAGAGCAAGGAGCAACTTCACTTATTTTAGACTTGAGAGGTAATCCCGGCGGACTTTTAACCGAAGCTATAAATGTGAGTAATTTATTTCTTCCGAAGGGTAAATTGATCACCAACACAAAATCGGTTATTGAGAAATACAATCAGGAATACTATACGCCAAAAGAGCCGTTGGATACGGAAATCCCGGTAGCAGTTTTGATCAATGGTCGCAGTGCATCGGCGAGCGAGATCGTATCAGGCTCATTACAAGATTATGATAGAGCAGTGGTGGTGGGTGCACGTAGTTTTGGTAAAGGTTTGGTGCAGCGGCCTAAAGAGCTTACTTACGGCACGCAATTGAAGATCACCATCTCTAGATATTACACCCCAAGTGGTAGATGTATTCAAGCTTTAGATTATTGGAATCGGGATGATAACGGTAATGCCATACGCACAAATGCAGAAGATTACAACGAATTTAAAACGAGTACCGGTCGCAAGGTCTATGACGGCGGCGGAATTTTACCGGATATTCAAATTGAATCAGCAGGAATGAGCGCGATCACCGAAGCGTTACTACGCGATCAAGCGATCTTTGATTTTGCTACTGATTATTTTTACAAACATAAGCATAACAACATCTCTGATTTTAAATTCACCAATGCAGATTATACGGCATTTAAAACGTACTTAGATAAGCAAGGTTTTGAGTATCAAACCCAAACTGAAAAAGATCTTGAAGAAGTTTACCTAGATGCATCTAAAGATAACTTACAGGATGATATCAGTAGTGAGTATGCTAACTTAATGCGTACCATTGATGTTGCTAAAAAGGAGCAACTGAATAGAAAAGAACGTGAGATTTCTAAATTGATCATTGACGAACTTGTAAAGCGGTATTTTTATCGCGAAGGTTTGTATGAATATCAACTTTCACACAATGAGGAAATTGAAGAGGCTAAAAAAGTACTCCAAGATCCACAGCGCTATGCAAAAATTCTTAACCGATAGATTTTCTGGGTTATACTTAATTAACCAAAAATATTTAATATACTATTATTTTAGTACAAAATACAACATTTAAGAACTGGTTTAACATTAATAGCCAGTTCTTTAACTTTAAATTAGTAGTAATTTAATCGCTATCTCTTATGTTATATGTATGATAACTATAGATAAGGATACCGATAAGAACACAGAAATTTTAGGAACAGCGATAAGCTATTTAGAAGACCGAGGATATGAAAATATCAAAGCCGATACAGACGGTTTTGAGTCTCCTAAATCGTATATCAGACGCGGAAGCGAAGTATCAATCACACCAGATATTGTAGCGGAACGCGATGGCGAAAAACATATTTTTGAACTGAGTTTAAAATCTAAAAAACCTAGACTACTGAAGTCAAAATGGTTATTTTTAGATACTTTGAGTTCGATGAAGAATTTTAAGTTTAAAATCTTTACCACTAGAGGTCATTATAAATTCACCGATGACACCTTAAACAGTATCAATCTTGATATGACTCCGGTGAAGATTTAAACATCCTCAGTTATAAACATATTAAAAGCCGCGTATTGCGGCTTTTTTTATTGGCGGCGCCAAAGGGTATCAGATATCTTAGTCGTTTATTTTTTTATCATACGTATATGCGGAATATCATCTTCTAGATAACCTTCTCCAATTTCTTGAAATCCAAGGTCGTTGTAAAACTTCTTTAAATAGGTCTGTGCAGACAATTCTATTGTGCTCAGATCTAAGGTATCTTCAATAAAAGCAATAGAAGCTTTCATAATATCTTTTCCAAAACCGTATTGTCTCACATTTTCTTTTACAACAACGCGACCTATGCTAGCGTTATCAAAATAATATCCGGGTTCAAAAACCCGTGTATAGGCTACCAGTTGCTCCTTATGATAACCTAGAATGTGCATGGCCTTTTGATCTTTACCGTCAACATCTTGATATGGGCAATTTTGTTCTACCACAAATACTTCAGCGCGCAATTGGAGTACTTCATATAAACTGTTTAAGTTAAGCTCATTAAACGCTTTAATTTCAATAGTCATCATTGGGGGTTCTAAGTTTTAGTTTTGTTGCAATATCTAATTTTTAGAGAGAACTTCTTTATCTAGCTTCATATCTTCGAATCCTTTGATGAAAACTTTCAAAAGCTCGCTTTATTGATATAGTAAAGCTCCAAAACAAACCCAAAAAGCAGACTGTTATTAGCGGTTGAACATTAAAAAATAGTAAGCTATCTGATTAAGAATACAATGCAGTTTACAAAACACGTGATAGTGCTCGTTTTCAATAAGTTAACATTTAGTTAACATGACTGTTTATAAGTTGTCGTCAAAAAAGTAAAATGAAAATTGCTTAAATGAGAAAAAATTACAAAGCAGATCTTAAGTAATATCATGCAAGAAAATCTTGTAGAATTTTCTTTTCAAATTATGAGCATAAAAAGAATTCATTTTTAATAAGTGTTGATAACGTTTTATTCAAAAAATGCATTTAATCCAGGTTATCAACAATTGTTAACAGTGTTTACTAAAAGCTTATAAATCAAGTAAAAATTGTATTTAAAAGTATGGAATAAAGCGTTAATATCTACCCATAATTAAAAAAACAAATTTTAGGATCCCCAAGTTATACCGCTATTAACAGACTATAATAACCATCACTTTTAATTTAAATTTTAAAAAAGAAAAATGATATATATGTATACTGTTGAAAACTGTTTTTGAAGACTATTTTGAATTGGGAAACTTAGCTGACTCTACTTGAAATGTATTTATAATAAAAAAGGAACCCTGTTTAGAGTTCCTTTAGTACTTTTAAAAGTGGTTGATTGTATTAAAAAATTGAATTGACGTAGGATAAAACAGCTACGAATCCCAGGATGAATATTCCTATAAAGAGCAGTGCTATTCTATAGCGTTTCAATTTAAACGTTTTCATAAAGAAAAGTTTTGATTAATGAATAGAACAAAATTAAGGTTTTTTTAACAAAAACGATTGTTTTGAAATTAAATCTTGATCATGTTACTGTTAAATATGTATTTATTTGATAATGAAATACTAAGATTAACTAAAAGTTCACCTAAACACGACTTAAGTTAATACGATTAACGCTAATTTTGCACTAATTAATAAAAGCATTTAATGCCAAATAAAAAGAGAAGAAGAAGATCAAATACTCAAATCGGTGATCTCACTCAAAAGATTTTAAAAATTTTAAAAAGAGAACCCGGTAAATTATTCAATCATAAACAAATTGCGGCTAAACTTCAAGTGGATGACCCAAACAGCCGTAACGAGATCGTAAAAAAGCTCTCACAACTTACCGCAAAAAAACATATCGAAGAGAAAGAGCGTGGCAAATACAGCTTTAACGCGACCTCTCATTATCATACAGGAACACTAGATGCTACTTCTCGTGGAGATGGTTATGTTGTTGTAGAAGGAATGGAACAGGATATTTATATTCCTAAGAACAACATGAATAAGGCCTTGCACGGTGATACGGTTAAAGTATATGTTTACAAACAACGCCGAAGCAAAAAACACGAAGGGGAGATTGTAGAAATTCTGGAACGCAAAACAGACGAATTCGTAGGTGTAGTGCAGATGCAAAAGAACTTTGCTTTTGTAAATACTTCCGCAGAAGGAAAAATGCGTACTGATATTTTTGTTCCGAAGAATAAATTGAATGGAGCACAGGATGGTGAAAAAGTGCTCGTAAAGATTGAAGATTGGCCGGAGAAAGCAGATTCGCCCTTCGGAAAAGTGATTAAAGTACTGGGCTTACCAGGCGAACATAATACAGAAATTCATTCTATTTTAGCGCAGTACGGCTTGCCCCATGATTTCCCTGAAGAGGTTGAAGCCTATGCTAATAACATTGATACAAGCATAAAAGCAGAGGAGATTGCTAAGCGTCGCGACATGCGGGAGGTGCTCACATTTACTATTGATCCTAAAGATGCAAAGGATTTTGATGATGCGTTGAGTTTTCAGGTTTTAGAAAATGGAAACTATGAAGTAGGAATTCACATCGCAGATGTTTCTCATTATGTTATTCCGGGAACTATTCTGGATGAGGAGGCCTATGAACGTGCGACTTCGGTGTATTTAGTAGATCGAGTGGTGCCCATGTTACCTGAGATTTTATCTAATAACGCTTGTTCGTTAAGACCTAACGAAGAGAAATATACCTTTTCTGCAGTATTTGAATTAGACAAATCTTCGGGTAAAGTGAAAAAGCAATGGTTTGGGCGCACAGTAACCTATAGTGATGCACGTTTTGCATATGAAGAAGCGCAACAAATTATAGAAACCAGAGAAGGATTGATTCCTGAGGACATTTCGCTTACCGGAAAGTCATATAACGTAGATCCTGCTATTGTAAATGCTACTTTAGAACTAGACAGAATCGCAAAAATTATGCGTAGGCAACGTATGAAAAATGGTGCGATTTCTTTTGATAAAGTGGAAGTAAAATTTGAACTCGATCGAGAAAATGATCCGGTTGGAGTTTTCTTTAAAACTTCAAAAGATGCTAATAAGCTAATTGAAGAATTTATGCTTTTGGCCAATAGAAAAGTGGCTGAGTTTATAGGAAAGCAATCCCCAAAGAAAACTTTTGTTTATCGTATTCACGACGAACCCAATGACGAGAAGCTTGCAGCTTTGCAAACCATCGCAGGTCGTTTTGGTTATAAAATGAATCTTAAAGATAGAAAAAGTACAACCGCTTCTTTAAATAACCTTCTTACTGATGTTGTTGGTAAAAAAGAACAGAACCTGATAGACACACTTGCTATTCGTACGATGAGCAAAGCGGTATATAGTACAGACAATATAGGACACTACGGATTGGCTTTTGAGTATTATACGCATTTCACTTCACCAATACGCCGTTATCCTGATGTAATGGTACATCGCCTTTTACAGCATTATCTAGATCAAGGTAAATCTGCTTCAGAAGAAGAATATGAATCTAAATGCAAACACAGTAGTGATATGGAATATCTGGCTACTAGTGCTGAGCGCGATTCTATCAAGTATATGCAGGTGAAGTTTATGCAAGATCACAAAGATGAAACCTTCTTAGGTGTGATTTCCGGAGTTACCGAATGGGGTATTTATGTGGAGATCATAGACAATAAATGTGAGGGGATGATTCGTTTAAGAGACATTAAAGGCGATCATTTTGATTTTGATCAGGAGAAATATGCTATCGTAGGTCGCAAAACCGGAGCTACAATTACCCTGGGTGATGAGGTTTATGTGAAAGTAAAAGAAGCAGATCTTGTTAAAAAACACCTTGATTTTACTTTGGTTGACGTTAAAGAGGCAATTCAATAAGATAGCTACTGTAACAAATCAAAAACCGATTGGTCTTTTAAATACGAAAAATCAATTCTTATGAAAAAACTAATCATGGCAGTACTATTTGTGGCTGCAGGTGCAACGTATGCACAAGACGATACCAAAGACGTTGGCGATTTTACCGAAGTAAAAGTTTTTGATCGCATGCGCGTCAACCTTATTAAAGATTCTGAAAACAAAGTTTATTTAAAAGGTAAAGACACTGATTATATAGAACTTGTTAATAAAGACGGCGTTTTAAAAATACGTATGGATCTGGATAAGATCTTTGATGGTAACGAGACTTTTGTTGAAGTTCATTATAATAATCTAAGAGTTATAGACGGTAACGAAGGCGCAGAAATTGTGGTAAACGAATTGCTTGAACAACCTAAAATTGAAATTAAAGTACAAGAAGGCGCTCAAGTGACTGCTGGTTTAAAGGTAGAAAATGCCGAAATGCGTGCTGTAACCGGTGGAATTATTACCGCAAGCGGAAGCGCTGTAAATCAAAATGTAGAAGTAAATACAGGTGGAGTTTTTGAAGGAAAATCTCTAGAAACTACAGATACCACGATACGCATTCAGGCTGGGGGAGAAGCAGATATTTTTGCCCGAAGAACTGCCGAAGTTAAGATCAGAGCAGGTGGCGATGTAGACGTTTACGGAAATCCCACAGAGCTCATCAAAGATAAATTTATAGGGGGTCGCGTACGTGTGATGAAGTAGTTTAGTTCAATTTGGTTACTTTTGTAATCTAATCGTCGGTTAATAACCGGGGGTAGAATCTTAATAAAATACTTCATAGTGCTATTTCTAGAAGATCTAGCTTGCTAAGAAGTAAAAAGACTTCCTACTTCTAAATGCTACAAGACATTTCAACAGCAATACCACTTGGTTTTCTACTTGCCTTTCTTGTAGGACCTGTGTTTTTTGTACTATTAGAAACAGCTGCTCTAAAGGGTTTTAGAGCAGCTGTTCTATTTGATATAGGTGTCGTTACTGCAGATACCTTATTTATTTTTATAGCCTACTTTAGTACTAATCAGCTACTTGATAAACTTAAAGACGATCCTGCACTTTATATTTTTGGTGGGATGTTACTCGCAGTTTATGGGATTATGTCATTCTTGAGGGTTAAAAAAAACAAACTTGATGATGATGAACATCCTACTGTTGTGATGAGTAAACGCAACTATTTTGGGCTTTTTGTAAAAGGTTTTTTACTCAACTTTATTAACATTGGAGTACTAGGGTTTTGGTTGGTAATTCTTATTTCAGCTGGGCCACAGTTAGATATGAATTCAGAGCGATTAACGGTATTCTTTGGTACCATTTTGCTCACTTATCTAATCATTGATATTATTAAAATTCTACTTGCTAAAAAGTTACGCAGCAAACTAACACCAACACGTATTGCTATTATAAAACAAATTATAAGCGTGTTGATGTTCTTATTCGGTTTATTATTGATCTCAAAAGGTTTATTTCCTTCAAAAATTCATCAGATTGAAAAACGTATTGAGGAGATCGCGCCAGAGAATGAGTTTATCGAAGGAGATACGATTCCGTTTTAAAATTCTTTGAAAAATCAAGACATAAAAAAAGACCCTTCAGTTGAAGAGTCTTTGTTGAGGTGTCGAGCGGATTCGAACCGCTGTAGATGGTGTTGCAGACCACTGCCTAGCCACTCGGCCACGACACCCTTTTTAATTAGGACTGCAAATTTAAGGTTTTTCTTTAGATATAAAAGCTATTAACGTTTTTTAGTCATTGTAACGCCTACCGAAGCAACATCACCACCAATCGGCGGATTGATTTTACGCACAGTAACTTTAGCTTTTGTTATTGTTGAAATCTCTGATAAAGAACGATTTAAAATACGATCGCATACGTGCTCTAAGAGCTTAGAACGCTGCGCCATTTCTTCTTTAATAATTTTATTGAGATGTACATAATCTACGGTATCGCTCAAGTTATCAGATTGAGCCGGTATGGATAGATCTGTCTTTATTTTTAAATCTACGAGATAATCAGAGCCTATCTGACCTTCTTCTACCAGACAGCCGTGGTATGCATATACTTTTACGCGATTGAGTTTTATAACGCCCATTACAACTTCATTTTATAGGGTAAAGATATTATTTATAAAGCAGAGCAGGAACTTGATTATCGAGGTTTAAATAGGTTGTTAATCACGTTTCAGCACACGTATTTTTAGTATTTTTGGCAACTTATAGGGTATATTATTTAAACAATAGTGTACTTCAGTTTAAGCTCGATAGACGAGTAATTCTATTTTTCAGCATTTATTAAGCTATGGCAGAAGATTATGTAGCTCTTAATTTTTTAGAGCAAATCGTAGAAGAAGATATTACTAACGGATTTCCTAAAGATGATTTACGCTTTAGATTTCCACCGGAACCTAATGGTTATTTACACATTGGGCATTGTAAGGCTATTTGCATCAGTTTTGGACTGGGTGAGAAGTACAATGCTCCGGTAAACTTGAGATTTGATGATACTAATCCTTCTAAGGAAGAGCAGGAATATGTAGATGCGATTCAGGAAGATATAAAATGGTTAGGCTTCAAGTGGGATAAAGTTTGTTATTCTTCAGACTATTTTCAGCAGTTGTACGATTGGGCGATTCAGCTTATAAAAGATGGTAAAGCGTATATAGATTCACAGTCTAGTGAAGACATGGCTGAGCAAAAAGGAACCCCTACAGAACCCGGAACTAACAGTCCGTACCGGGAGCGTTCCGTAGAAGAAAATTTAGAGCTGTTTGAGAAAATGGCAAAAGGTGAATTTGCTGAAGGTGTACACGTTCTACGCGCCAAAATAGATATGCAATCGCCTAATATGTTATTACGTGATCCTATTATGTATCGCGTTATTAACAAAGCGCACCACCGTACAGGAAATACCTGGAATATTTATCCAATGTATGACTGGGCACACGGAGAGAGCGATTATGTAGAGCAAGTTTCACATAGTTTGTGTTCGCTTGAATTTAAGCCGCACAGACCGCTTTATGAGTGGTTTGTGGATAATGTGTATACAAACGGTATTAAACCCAAACAACGCGAATTTGCGCGCTTAAACCTAAGCTATACGATTATGAGTAAGCGTAAGTTGCTTAAGCTCGTACAAGAAGGTATTGTAAGCGGTTGGGATGATCCTAGAATGCCTACCATTTCGGGGATCAGAAGACGTGGGTATACGCCGGCTGCGATACGTAATTTTATAGATGCAGTTGGAGTTGCTAAGCGTGATAATGTGATTGATGTTTCGCTTTTAGAATTCAATGTACGTGAAGATCTTAATAAAACAGCGCCACGTGTTATGGCCGTTTTAGATCCGGTAAAATTGGTCATCACCAATTATCCTGAAGATCAAGAAGAATGGTTAGAAGCCGAAAATAACCAGGAAGATGAAAGTGCAGGATTTAGAAAAGTGCCTTTTTCCAAAGAATTATACATCGAGAAGGATGATTTCAAAGAAAATGCAAACAGCAAATACTTCAGACTTACTTTAGGTAAGGAAGTACGTTTAAAGAATGCGTATATCATCAAAGGAGAGTCGGTTGTAAAGGATGCTGACGGAAACATTACCGAAATTCACTGTACATACGATGCCGATTCTCGAAGTGGAAGCGGTACCGAAGCAAGTCTGCGTAAAGTAAAAGGAACCTTGCATTGGGTTTCAATTAAGCACGCTATAAAAGCTGAGGTGCGTTTGTATGATCGTCTGTTCAATCACGAGTCTCCAGATGGTGATAAAGAGGTTGATTTTATGGAGCATCTCAATCCTAATTCTTTAGAAACTATTACCGGATATTTAGAGCCAAGTCTTAGCGAGGTAGAGCCGATGGATATTTTTCAGTTTCAGCGTCTAGGCTATTTTAATGTTGATAAAGACAGTACCTCAGAACATTTAGTCTTCAATAAAACTGTGGGATTACGCGATACTTGGGCAAAGGTTGAATCAAAATCAACAAAAAAAGAGCAGCCTAAAGCAGCGCCTAAAAAGCAAATTCCTCAAATACCTGCGTTAAACGAAATCAAAAAAGTAGGGAAGAAGCTGGCGCAAATTCCAGATGAGAAACGGGTAAAGGCGATTGCGAGAATTCGCGAACTAGCTAAAGATGTAGATTATGAAGAACTTAAAGAGTTGTTTAATACTTCAGCTAAGAAGATAGGTACACGTCTAGCGGTTTTAGAAACCTTGATTGTTTTAATTCAGTTGAATAAAGTTGACCAAAAGCATGACGAAGTGGCCGCTTATCTTGAAGAAATGAAAACCTCAGGAAATGAACTTTTAGAAAATTCGGTTAAAAACCTATAATTTTATCTTAGTATAGACATTGAAAAAGGGCCCTCGTGGCCCTTTTTTAGCATACCTTTAAGGTTAATAGTCAATTTATTAACCGGTTATTAACGGAGATTAGATTTTAACATTATTACTTTTGAGCATAACAAAAAACAATCACCATGTCAAAAACAAGTAATACCATTTTAGCATTAGTAACGGGAGCAGCAATTGGAGCAGGACTTGGCTTATTATATGCACCGGAAAGCGGCGATAAAACAAGAAAGAAAATTTCTAAAAACGCAAAAGAAGCTAAAAAGAAACTAGAAAAGCAGATTCAGGAAACTTCAGATCATTTATCTGCATCTGCAAAAGAGGCTAAAAAATCTTTTGACGCTAAGCTTGAAGATACTTTAAAGACTGCGAGCTCAAAAGCAGATAACATTTTAGTTTCTATGGAAAAGAAACTTGAAGAATTAAGAAAGAAAAATGCTAAAGCGACTACAGAAGTAGTTGAGGAAGTAAAAGATATTGATGTACCAACTGCAAAAGCATAAGGGTGCATGTCTATATTTAATCTTTCAGAACATATTAGTAAAGTATCAGACGATGCTAAAAAGTATCTAAACAGTAGTCTAGAATACTACAAATTAGATAGTTTTAAAAAGATGATGGATGGTGCTGTATCCTTAGTAAATCTAATGGTTAGCGGCAGCATCTTTTTGATTTTTATACTTTTTATCTCGGTTGGAGTTGCTATAGTAATTGGAGAATCACTGGGTAGTTTGAGCTATGGTTATTTTATTGTAGCAGGTATTTATCTTGTGATTTATGTGCTGTATAAATTATTTGGTAAACCATTTATTACTGAAATTGTACTCAGAAAATATTCTAAAGTATTTTTCAATGAATCTTCGCAAGAAGATGTGTTAGATGAAGAATTTAAACATTTACAAGAGTAATTATGAAAGTATATAAATCATTTGATCAGATAGAACAAGATCTTAGAATATTAAAGTTGCAACAGCAGATTGATGAAGAGCAACTTAAACTAAGTATTAATGATACTAAAGCAGCATTTTCTCCGGTAAGTTTAGTCGCGGGATCAGTAGGGGCGATCGTTCAAAAAACCATCGTTCTTAAAGCTGTGAACAAGATTTTAGGTATTAAAAAAGTCAAGGTTAAAAATATAGACGACAACAAATAAATTGTTATAGAAAAAGAAAAATAACAAAAAAACCGGAGTTTTGTGCTCCGGTTTTTTTTATTGCCTGTATCAAGGTTTAGAACACCTTGAATTTGCTTTTAAATTTATAAAGTAGAAAGATCGTCGTCTGCATCAAAGTCATCATCATAACCTGATTCTGGTTTTGGCTTGTCTTTTTTCTTAGGTGTTTTTAAACCCAATTGTTCGTTGCGTTTTTTCATCTCTTCTCCTATTTGGTTTGAAGCCACAAAACTTGCAATCATATTATTCAACATATCGCTACCTGCTTGTGGAGAATTAGGTAATAGAATTAAATTACTATTTGTTTCTTCACCTATAGATTGTAAGGTGTCGTAATGCTGCGTAACCACGATTAGGGCAGAAGCTTCTTGTGAATTAATTCCCACATTATTTAAAACCTCTACAGACTCCTCTAGACCGCGCGCAATCTCTCTACGCTGGTCTGCTATACCTTGACCTTGTAAACGCTTACTTTCGGCCTCTGCGCGCGCCTTAGCAACGATTTTAATACGTTCTGCTTCGGCTTCATACTCTGCAGCTACTTTTTCACGTTCAGAAGCGTTAATACGGTTCATTGCAATTTTTACCTGCTGATCAGGATCAATATCGGTAACGAGAGTTTTAATGATATCATAACCATAATCGGTCATAGATTGATTCAATTCGCTTTTAACAGCGATTGCAATATCATCTTTACGCTCAAAAACATCATCCAGTTTCATCTTAGGAACTTCAGAACGTACTACATCAAAGACATAAGAAGTGATTTGGTTTTGCGGATCTTCTAATTTGTAAAATGCGTCATACACATTAGATTTCACCACCTGAAACTGTACCGAAATCTTTAAACGAACAAAAACATCATCTTTAGTTTTGGTTTCGACGATCACATCTAACTGTTGAATACGCAAGTTCACACGACCGGCAACCTTATCAATTAATGGAATTTTTATCTGAATTCCTGAATTTCTAACACTGGTAAATTTACCGAAGCGTTCAATAATTGCCGCAGTCTGTTGCTTTACAATAAATACTGCTGAAATTAGGATAATGATCCCAAAAAACAGCAAAATCGGAAGGAAGTAAGTCATATTTTAAGTTTTAATTATTTGAAAAGTAAACGGGTACTGACTATTAAAAATACAATACATTTGTCGCCCATTTTGAAAATTCGTAACACTTTGAAGCATTTTTTATTATTTCTATTGATATTAACTGCGTTTGCAGCAAATGCACAGAGTAATCTTAAAAATGCTTCAAACCGCATTGGCATACAAGGGCAATACGCGCTTTTAGATCTCAACACCTCAAACTTTCATACCAATCAAGAAGCTGGTTTTTTAGCCGGATTATCTAAACGTTCTGCATTTTATAACAACTTTGATTTGATCTTTGGTGTAGATTTTATGCAAACTTCTCTAAGTATAAATGCTAATGGTGCCGCTGCTGAAGTTGAAAAAGTAAAGTATACGTGGAGTGGAGCGCAGGTAAAAATGTTATTGAGTTACCTGATTGCAGGGGATCATTTTAGCGTCGAATTTGGACCCATTTTTCAGGTTAATGGTAAAATGGAGTTAGATAACGAAAATCAACGTGCGCTGATACTAGACGGTTACACCAGCTTGCAAGCGGAAGATATTCAAGAGTGGTCGCGTGTGAATGGTTTAGTAACCTTGGGATTGAGCGCCGGATTTACACGCGTACGATTTACCGCAAATTATCAATACGGTTTTACCAATGCGCTAAAGAGATTAAATGATGAAAGACTGGAATTAAAAGATCCTGCAGCAACAAATTTTAAAGGAAATCTGGGACTTATTACTGCAGGAATCGTGTTGTATTTATAAGGTTTCTATCGCAAATCGAATGCGCTCTAAAGTCTTTGCTTTACCAATTGTTGAAGCAATATCAAAAACATCTGGGCCAGACATAGAGCCTACAAGACTAAGGCGTAAAGGTTGCATTACTTTACCAAATCCTAAACCTTCATTCTGAATCCAGCCTTTTACATTAGCTGAAAGATTTTCGGCAGAAAAATCTTCGGTTTCTGAAATGATTTTTGAAAGGTTGATCATGATCTCACCGGTATCATCTTTCCAGGCTTTTTTAGCTGCTTTTTCGTCGTAAGAAGTCGGTCTTTCAAAAAAGAAACTTCCTTGATCAAATAAATCAGAAACAAAAACCGCACGCTCTTTTACTAAATGAATAATCTGCTTTACATAAGCATCATCGTAATCCAAGTGTTTTTCTTTCAAAATACCTTGTAGACCAGAAACTAGGGAAGCATCAGAAGCTAGTTGCAAGTGCTGTTGCTGAAACCATTTTGTTTTTTCAGGATCAAATTTGGCACCAGACTTATGTACACGAGTCAATTCAAAATCTTGTACCAGTTCTTCAAGCGTATAAATTTCCTTTTCGGTACCAGGATTCCATCCTAAAAAGGCAAGCATATTGATAACCGCTTCTGGTAAGTAACCGTCCTCGCGATAACCTGAAGCGATGTCGCCAGACTTAGGATCTTTCCATTCTAACGGGAATACGGGGAAGCCCATTTTATCGCCATCGCGTTTACTTAGTTTGCCTTTTCCTACAGGTTTCATAATCAGCGGTAAATGTGCAAATTGGGGTGCTTCCCAGCCAAATGCACGGTAAAGCATCACGTGCAACGCTAGCGATGGAAGCCACTCTTCTCCACGAATTACGTGCGTGATTTCCATAAGATGATCATCAACAATATTAGCTAAATGATAGGTGGGCATACCATCTGCCTTAAATAAAACCTTATCATCAAGCAAACTCGTATCTACTTCAACAGCGCCGCGAATGATATCTTCAAGTTCAAGAATTTCGCTTTGTGGCGATTTGAATCGAATTACATAATCCTCACCTGCATCAATGCGTTTCTGAGTTTCTTCCCCAGAAAGGTTTAATGAATTATCTAACTTCTCGCGATTGTGCCAGTTGTAAATAAAGGTTTTACCTTGTTCTTCGTGAGATTTACGATGTGCATCTAAAGCTTCGGCAGTGTCAAAAGCATAATAAGCATCACCGGAAGCAATTAATTTTTCGGCAAAAGCAAAATATTTATCCTTGCGTTGACTTTGACGATAAGGACCAAAACCACCTTCTTTGCCCAGGCCTTCATCATAAGGTATTCCACACCAGTTTAGCGCTTCAACAATATAATCTTCGGCACCTTCAACGTATCTGTTTTGATCAGTGTCCTCAATTCTAAGTACAAAGGTTCCGCCGTGTTTTTTAGCAAATAAATAATTATAAAGTGCCGTTCTTACACCGCCTATGTGCAAAGGTCCGGTAGGGCTTGGTGCAAAACGCACGCGTACATTTTGATGCATAGTAAAAATTTAGGCTGCAAAGGTACTCAATATGAGAATGTGACACACATTACATTTTTTGGGTTTCAATAGCTGTTTTTGGTCAAAATCATTTTAGGCTTGTATGTTAAGCTTGTAGCAGCTATAATATATTGTTGTAGTTTTAGTTATTGAAATAACACAGGTTTAAATCAAGGTACGTTTGCAAGAATTAGAAGCTAAATTAGAGCGTTTTATTCGTAAATATTATAAGGATGAACTCCTTAGAGGACTCTTATTTTTTGTTGCGATCGGTCTGGCTTACGTGCTTCTAGTTTTAGTGATCGAATATTTTTTCTGGTTGAGTACGTGGGGCAGGGCATTTCTATTTTGGTCCTTTGCGGGCCTCGCGGGTTTGTTGCTGTTTAGATTTGTGTTGATTCCTATAGCACGGCTATTTAAGCTTTCAAAAGGTATAGATTATACTCAAGCTTCTAGATTGATTGGAAATCATTTCCCCGAAGTTCAGGACAAATTGTTGAATACGCTGCAATTGAAAACAAGTGCGAGCAATTCTGATTTGGTTCAAGCCAGTATTCTGCAAAAATCCAAAGAATTAGAACCTATCCCGTTTTCACTTGCTATCGATTACAGGAAAAATCTGAAGTATTTAAAATATGCATTGATTCCTGTTTTCATCTTTTTAGGAATTAGCCTGAGTAAGGGAACTACGTTTTTTAAAGAAAGTGCAACTCGGGTGATGGATTATAAACGGGTTTATGCGCCGCCTGCACCTTTTTCTTTTGAATTACAGAATGAAAACACTTCTATCGTTGAGGGACAAACTATAGAAATTCGTGCAAAAGTGAACGGTCAAGAATTACCTGAGGAAGTTGAGGTTTCGCTAAATGGAGTTTCTTATTTTATGAAAAATAGGGGAGGAGGTAATTTTAGTTATACTGTAGAACAGCCTAATGAAGATCTAAATGTATATTTTGAGGGAAATGGTTTTGTTTCTGATCAGTTTCAATTTGAATTAATCAATACGCCTCGAATATCAGAATTTAAAATCGAATTGAACTATCCTAAGTATCTTAATCGTACTGATGAGATTATAGAGAATACCGGAAATATTACCATCCCTGAAGGCACGCAGGTGCGTTGGCTTATAGCTACAGAGCAAACAAATTTAGTAGAGTGGATAAGCGATACCGTTTTTCAATTTGAAAAGGATGATCAACAATTCAGTTTTTCAGAACGGTTCTTTAATCCAACTGCTTATAGTATCGCTACAAGTAATGCTAATCTCAAACGCTATGAACGACTCAATTATGAGTTGACTGTCATTAAGGATGCTTATCCTGAAATGAATCTCGAGGTACGAAAAGACAGTCTAGATGATGCTGAAACATATTTTCAAGGAAATCTGGCTGATGATTATGGCTTATTTGATCTTAAATTGATTTATTATTCTGAAAATCAAATAGATAATAGTAAAAAAGTAAGTATTCCTGTGAATTCTTCTACCGTAGATCAATTTTATTACTCATTTCCGGGAAATTTAGATTTATCAGCTGGCGTAAGTTACTCTTACTATTTTGAAGTGCGTGATAATGATGTGTTACACGGGCATAAAGCAACACGTTCTGAAACATTTTCGTTTCAATCTTTGACCACAGAAGAGGCTGTTGATAAACAGCTTGAGATACAAGAAAACTCGTTGCAAGGTTTGGATAGATCTGTAAAGCAAATGCAAGAACAGGAACGCGATTTAAAAGAACTTCAAAATCTTCAGAAGGAAAAGAATGCACTTGATTTTAATGACAAACGTAGAATTCAATCCTTTCTTGAACGTCAGAAAGTTCAAGAACAAATGATGCAGAATTATTCTGAAAAATTAAAAAAGAGTATTAATGCATTAGATGAACTTTCCGAATCTAAATCGGAAAAGAATGAGTTGCTCAAAAAGCGTTTAGAAAAGAATGAGGAGCAACTTAAAGAACAGGAAAAATTAGTTGAAGAGTTAAATAAACTCCAAGATTTAATGGATGATGAAGAGCTTAAGGAAAAGCTTGACGAATTATCTAATAAATCAAAGAATTCTAGCAGATCTATGCAACAATTGCTAGAGCTTACAAAGCGTTTTTTTGTACAAACAAAGGGGGAGCGTATTGGTAGAGCGCTAGATAAATTAGGCCAGGATCAAGAGGAAGAAAGTAAGAAACAAAATCCGGAATTGAATAGGCAAAAGGAACTGTCAGAATCTTTTGAAAATTTGAAAGAAGAACTTAAAAATTTAAAGGATGAAAATAAGCAGTTAAATAAACCTATAGATATTCCCGACGATTCAAAGACTGAAGAAGAAATCAGTCAGGAACTAAAATCAGCTGAAGAAAATTTACAGAAACAAGAAGATTCAAAAGCGCAAGAAAATGCTAAATCTAATCAGCAGAAAGCTGGTAAGAAGATGCAACAAATGGGTCAAAAGATGATGCAGCAAATGTCAAGCGGCGGTGGTGGAGATGTCGAACAGTTGGAAGAAGATGTTGAAATGCTCAGACAGATTTTAGATAATTTGGTGATTTTTTCTTTTGATCAAGAGGCGCTAAAAGACAAATTTTCAACTATAGACAATGGGAACCCATCATTCTCAAAATATCTTGTTAAGCAGAATGAATTGCGCGATAATTTTGAGCATATAGACGATAGTTTATTTGTTTTGTCCTTACGGAATCCTATGTTGCAAGAAGATATTAATGAGCAGTTAACCGAAATCACCTATAATTTAGATCAGAGCTTAGAGCGTTTAGCTGACAATGATATTGTCAAAGGTGTAGCGAGTGAGCAATACGTTTTCGCCGGCGCCAATACCTTAGCGGATATGCTCTCGGATATTTTAGATAATATGCAAGCGCAATTATCTTTTGCAATGGGATCAGGGAGTTCTGGTATGCCCATGCCTATTCCAAGTGGTGGACAGGGTAGTGGTAAACAGTTATCTGATATTATTATGTCTCAAAAGGAATTGCAGGAGCAATTGGGAGAAGGAAAGAAGGATGGTAAAACTGGTCAAGACGGTGAGAATGGCAAAGAAGGAAATTCTGGAAGTCAAGGTGATTCTGGCAAGTCATCTGGAGAAGGTGACGGAAATGGAGATAGTGGAGAAGGAACTTCGGAAAGCGAATTGGCCAGACAATATGAGATTTATAAGCAACAAGAAGCGATCAGAAATCAGTTGGAAAATTTGTTGCAAGGTTCCGGAACCTCTGAAGTGACTGAGCGTTTATTAAGAAGTATTGAAGCAGTAGAACATGATCTTTTGAATGGGAATGCTGAGACAGCGCGGAGAAGAATGAATAACGTTATTCAGCAGTTTTTAAAGCTTGAAGAAGCCGAACAAGAAAAGGATAAGAATACCCAGCGTGAAGCAAATGCTAATCGTAAGGAATTTAATAATAACACGTCAAACAGCATTCCTGACGCGAAGCGTTATTTCAATGCAAAGGAGATTTTGAATCGGGATAAACTTCCGCTGCAGGAACAGTATAAGATTAAAGTTAAACAATATTTTCAGAAGCAGGATGATTGAATTTAGTAGCCAAAATGATTTTAATTTAGAAGACGAAGAGCGTGTTGAGCATTGGCTAAAAGCTGCTGCTGTGAAGGAATCTTTTGGCATAGAAAGTCTGGGTTATGTCTTTTGCTCTGACGAATTTTTGTTGGAAATCAATAAACAATTTCTAGATCACGATACACTTACAGATATTGTGACTTTTGATTATACAGAAGGGAAGATTCTCAATGGGGAAATTTATATAAGTACAGATCGCGTTGCCGATAATGCCAAGGATTTTAATGTTGACTTTGATGTAGAATTAAGGCGTGTCATCATACATGGTTTATTGCATATGTGCGGCTACGGTGATAAGACTGAAGATGAGAAAGAATTGATGCGTGCTAAGGAGGATGAGTATCTTGTTTTATGGAATGCATAAGCTATGGTTAGCCGTTTAATTTTGAGTACCTTTGCGCCCGTTTTTAAGGAAGTGTAATTAAATGTTTCACGTGGAACAATGAGTTTTTTTGAAGATATATACGATGTAATTGTAGTTGGTGGTGGCCACGCAGGATGTGAGGCGGCGGCAGCTGCAGCAAATACGGGAAGCAAAACCTTGTTGGTTACGATGAACCTGCAAACTATTGCACAGATGTCGTGTAATCCCGCGATGGGAGGTATTGCTAAGGGTCAGATCGTTAGAGAGATTGATGCATTGGGAGGTTATAGCGGGATTGTTTCAGATAAGACCGCGATACAGTTTAAGATGCTCAATAAAAGTAAAGGACCTGCAATGTGGAGTCCACGCGTGCAAAGTGACCGTATGCGTTTCGCAGAAGAATGGCGTTTGATGCTCGAGAATACTCCTAATTTAGACTTTTATCAGGAGATGGTAAATGGTCTTTTGATCGAAGGTGATCGTGTTGCCGGGGTTCGCACTTCTTTAGGAATTGAGATTAAAGGTAAATCTGTTGTACTAACTAATGGAACTTTTCTTAATGGTTTAATTCATATCGGCGAGAAACAATTTGGTGGAGGTAGAGCAGGGGAGCGAAAAGCAACTGGTATTACCGAACAGCTTGTAGATTTAGGTTTTGATTCGGGAAGGATGAAAACCGGAACGCCACCACGTGTAGATGGTAGGAGTCTTGATTTTTCAAAAATGATCGAGCAACCTGGAGATGATGATCCGCAGAAATTTAGTTATAGTGATGCGACCAAGCCGCTCACAAAACAACGGTCTTGTCAAATGAGTTATACAAGTCCTGAAGTGCACAATTTATTGCGCGAAGGTTTTGACCGTTCACCTATGTTTAATGGTCGAATTAAAAGTACCGGACCCAGATATTGCCCTTCAATAGAAGATAAAATCAATCGCTTTGCAGATAAAGACCGGCATCAATTATTTGTAGAGCCTGAAGGATGGAATACTATTGAGTATTATGTAAACGGGTTTTCTACATCTTTACCGGAAGAAGTTCAGTTTAAGGCATTACGTCAGGTAGCTGGTTTTGAAAATGTCAAATTCTTTAGACCAGGTTACGCAATCGAATATGATTATTTTCCACCAACGCAATTGAAGCACACGCTAGAAACAAAATTGGTTTCTGGATTATATTTTGCCGGTCAGATTAATGGAACTACCGGTTATGAAGAAGCAGCTTCTCAAGGATTGGTTGCCGGAGTAAATGCGAGTTTAAAAGTTCAAGAAAAGGATCCGTTTATTCTTAAAAGAGACGAAGCTTATATAGGTGTTTTAGTAGATGATCTAATTACTAAAGGGACTAAAGAACCATACCGAATGTTTACTTCTCGAGCAGAATATAGAACCTTATTACGCCAGGATAATGCTGATGCACGTCTTACGCCTCGTTCTTTTGAAGTGGGATTGGCGAGTGAAGAACGTATGCGCGCTCTGGAGAAAAAGGAAGCGCAAGCGGTAAATCTTGTTGAATTTTTTAATACTACAAGTATTCAGCCAGAAGAAGCAAACCCAGTTTTGGCCGAAAAAGGAACAACTCCGATGAAGCAATCTGATAAAATGGTTAAGATTTTTAGCCGTCCTCAAATTGCTTTAGACGACATGCTTTCTTTTAAGGATGTAAAAGAATATGTCGCGGAACATGATCTGGATACTGAAGTTTTAGAACAAGCGGAAATTAGAATTAAATATTCCGGCTACATCGAAAAGGAAAAGGCCAATGCAGATAAATTACAGCGCTTAGAAAATATTAAAATTCCAGATAATTTTGATTACAGTAAACTGAAATCGCTTTCTTACGAGGCCCGCGAAAAATTGTCTAAAATCCAACCTACAACTATTTCGCAAGCTTCACGTGTTAGCGGAGTATCGCCAAGTGATATTTCGGTAATGTTAGTTTATATGGGACGCTAAATTTTTAGTTCCACGTGAAACACTTTTAATTCATTTTAATAAAACGCTAATTCGTTGACTAAAAAAGCTAATCTGAAAATCAAAGATTATTCAATTTCTCAAGAAGAATTTACTTTGGTTTATGATGAAGTATTAGAAATGTTTTCGACTGATCCTGTTCCGGATAATTTAGGAAAGTATTACCTGAGCAAAAATTACATTTCCCATACCGATTCAAATGACGGACTTTTTGAAAAAGTGTATCAGTGGGTTAAAAATTATATGCTTAAGAAAAAAGTTAAGCTGATTTCGTCTTATGCGGAAAAGGGAACGCTTTTAGATATTGGCGCCGGAACCGGTGATTTTTTAAATCAAGCCAAAAAATCCGGTTGGGATGTTACAGGAATAGAACCTTCGGCTGCTGCAAGAAAACGAGCTTTTGAAAAAGGGATTAATTTATTTGAAGAGGAGGCGGAAGTAGGAGAACGGAAATTTGATGTAATTACCATGTGGCATGTTTTAGAACATGTACCAGATGTACAAAAGCAAATTGAATGGATCAAAAATCATTTATCGACTGACGGAGTTTTGATTGTAGCAGTTCCCAACTTCAATTCTTACGACGCTAAGTATTATAAAAATTTTTGGGCTGCTTGGGATGTTCCTAGACATCTGCATCATTTTTCATACAAAAGCATTAAAACGCTTTTTGAAAAAAATGGTTTCAATTTAATAGAACAAAAACCACTGATTTTTGATTCGTTCTATGTCAGTTTACTTTCCGAAAAATATAAATCTACTTCTTTAATAAAACCAGTTTCCGCTTTTATGATTGGATTGCGTTCAAATTGGAGAGCACAACAGACTAAAGAATATTCTTCTATAATTTATGTCCTTAAATCAAGAAATACGCAAAATAAGAAGTTTTAAGCGCTTTTAAGCACCACTCCTTTGTAATGTTATTGGTTTTCTATAAAAGCCTCTGAGAACGCTTTATATTTATGTAATTTTTATAGAAATTAGTGATGAACTTAAGTTTAAGTATTGATTATTGTAATACTTAAGAATTTGAGTAAAAAGAGTGCTTATCTCGTGCAACTATTTACATTTGCATCAAAATCTTAAAATCTCTTATGAAAACTAAATTGAGTCTTTTTGTAGTTGCAGTTGCATTTACATTGGCAAGTTGTACAAAATCAAAATCTGCATTTGTAGATACACAAAAGCTTTTTGAAGAATATTCTGAAATGACAGAAGTTCAAGATAAGTATACAAAACTTACAGACGAAGTGCGTGAAGAGCTTCAGCCAAAAATACAAGCCTTTCAAATTAAAGTAGATCTTTATCAAAAAAATGCAAGCACTATGAGTCCGGCCGAGCGTCAGGCAAAGGAACAGGAACTGGGAGCTTTACAACAAGAAATTCAGCAAATGCAACAAGCGCGTGGTGGTCAGATTCAGCAAGAAAGTCAAGCTGCAATAGACTCTGTCATCAGCAAGGTGCGCAAGTTTATAGATACTTATGGTGAAGAGAACGGCTATGATTTTATTTACGGTAAAAATGAAAGCGGTAACGTACTCTACGGAAATAAAAAATTAGACATCACAGATGATATTCTTAAAGCCTTGAACACCTCATACAGTTCAGGTGAAACGACTTCGACATCTGAAACGCAAGAAGAAAAAAGTGATACGGTTTCCGCAGAATAAACAGTGAATATTAGAATAAGTAAAAAGCAATCCGAGGGTTGCTTTTTTTATGCTTTAGTATGAAGTAGGCGGGTTAATTTGATAGATAAATCAGTAAGAACAATTTTTGCATTTCCATTGCGCTCAATATGATACGCGGCAGTTTGCAGCTCCTCAATGATGGCTGTTATATTGTTTCCGTGAATGAAAGGTGCAAATTTAGCGAGCTCAAATTGTGTAACCGGCTGAAGATACACTAATTGATCTGCTTTGTAATTCAGTAACATGGCTTGCCTAAAAAAATCTTCACAGTAGCCTAAAAAACTCTTTTGTGTCTCTCTTCCTTTGGAAGCAATATTTTCACTCCACGCGATTAAATCTATAATGGCTTTTTTGTTTCCGCGGGCTTTAAAAGCTGTACGTACCCAACTTACAAACCAAGTTTCAAACTCTTCTTCGTCGCTGCTATGATCTAATAGATGTAGCGCCAGATTGTAATCGCCGTGCGCTTTAATAGCTAGTTTCTTTGCCTCAGAAGGATTGCAATGGTGTGTATGTATCAGCGCTTCTTCTAAAGCTTCGGCAGCAAGCGGAGGAAAGCGCAACACTTGACACCTTGACTTAATCGTGTCTAAGATTTGATCTTCATTTTCGGCAATAAGTATAAAAACCGTTTTTTTAGGCGGTTCTTCAATAAGTTTTAAAAGCTTGTTTGATGCAGCATTATTCAACTTATCTGCCATCCAAATGATCATCACTTTAAATCCGCCTTCATATGATTTAAGCGAAAGTTTTTTTACAATATCTTGGGCTTCATCGACGCCAATTTTCCCTTGTTTTTTTTCAATCCCTATGTGTCGGTGCCAATCGTATAAGCTACCGTATGGATTTTCTTGAATAAAAGCGCGCCATTCCTTTGCAAAGTTGTCAGATACAGGATGTGATTTTACATTTTCGTTAGGCGCTACAGGATAGGCAAAATGCAAATCAGGATGAGCAAGATGATTAAACTTGAGATTACAGGCAGATGAGCCTCCAGAATTTTCGCCGTCAACATTATTACAGATCAAGTATTGCGCATAGGCAAGCGCGCACGGTAAAACACCGCTACCACTAGGCCCTACAAACAATTGCGCGTGCGCAACACGACCACGATCTACACTGGTGGTGAGATGTTTTTTAATGAAATTTTGACCGAGAATTGATTGAAATTGCATTGGCCAAATATAACAGAAATGTAACGTATTTTTTGGCGCTATCCGTTATATTTGTTTGTTCAGTGCTGCCTTAAATGCGGTGCTGCTTAGTAACGCAACCGACTAATTAATTACCAAAATCACAAATAATAAAGATTACATGAAAACCATCGACGATTTTAATTTTGAGAATAAAAAAGCATTAATCCGTGTAGATTTTAATGTGCCTTTAGATGATAATCATCAGGTGACAGATACTACGCGTATTGAAGCCGCAAAACCCACAATTTTAAAGGTTTTAGAAGATGGTGGATCTGCGATTTTAATGTCTCACTTGGGAAGACCAAAAAACAACGAACCTGAATTTTCTTTAAAACATATTGTTGCCAAAGTTTCTGAAATCATTGGTGTACAGGTAAAATTTGTTGAAAATTGTGTTGGTGCTGCTGCCGAGAAAGCTGCTTCAGAATTGGAACCAGGGGAAATTTTACTCCTAGAGAACCTACGTTATCACGATGAGGAAACCGCCGGAGACAAAGGTTTTGCAGAGCAATTGGCTCAGTTAGGAGACATTTATGTGAATGATGCCTTTGGTACAGCGCATAGAGCACACGCTTCAACGACTATTGTAGCACAGTTTTTTCCTGAAAATAAATGCTTTGGCTACCTATTAGCAAAAGAAATCGAGAGTATTGATAAAGTGCTTAATGACAACGAGAGTCCGGTTTTAGCTATTTTAGGAGGAGCAAAAGTTTCATCAAAAATCACCGTTATCGAGAATGTACTTGATAAAGTAGATGACTTGATTTTAGGTGGCGGAATGGCTTATACTTTCATCAAAGCGCAGGGCGGTCAGATAGGGAGTTCAATTTGTGAAGATGACAAGCAGGAACTCGCTTTAGATATCTTGAAAAAGGCCAAAGAAAAAAATGTAAATGTACATTTGCCGGTTGATGTTTTAGCCGCAGATAGTTTTTCAGAATTTGCGAATACAAAAGTGGAGCCTATTGACAAGATTCCTGATGGATGGCAAGGTCTTGATGCAGGACCAAAATCTTTAGAGAATTTTGCTCAGGTTGTAAAAAACAGCAAAACCATTCTTTGGAACGGACCTTTAGGAGTTTTTGAAATGGAGCCTTTTGCTAAAGGAACAATCGCACTAGGTGATGCAATCGCTGAAGCAACTAGCAATGGTACCTTCTCTCTTGTTGGAGGAGGGGATAGTGTTGCTGCCGTAAAACAATTTGGCTTTGAAAATAAAGTAAGTTATGTTTCTACCGGTGGCGGTGCGATGCTAGAAATGCTTGAGGGTAAAGAACTTCCCGGTATAGCAGCTATCAAAGAATAGTATAAAATGATTTAGGCTTTCTTCCGGGCGTTTTAGATTTTAATTAAAAAATACGACTTTAGCGTTTGCATCGTTGTAAACACATATGAAAAAACGTTATTGTCTCGGTTATGCTTTTGCGATCATGACCTCGTTGGCATCTTACGCCCAGAAGAAAAACCCTAATGCAGCAACACTGCAAATTTCTCAATCCCTACCCATTGTAGATACGGTAGAACTTAAGAATCTCATGCGTGAGCTTAATAGCGCTAATGCTCACGTGGTTCAAAAAGTTCCTGAGCCTTTTCTTTTTAAAGAAGTTAAATGGGATAGCACTTCAAAAAAACTCAACGACCGTAAATTTCCGGCTAAGGTTGATAAACTTTGGTTAGAAGAACTTACCACAAACACGCTATACGACGATATGGCGGCTTTAGTGGAAGATACAAACTACGAAGAGGTAGATTACCCTGAACTCACCACAGAAACGCTTAAAAAGCGTTTAGCAGACCTTAATGCGCGCACTCCGTTCAATGTTGAGTATAATCCTTCTTTAGAAAATGTCATTAAAGGATATTTAAAGCGACACAAACCCACGCTAGAGCGTTTAATGGGCTTGTCTCAGTTTTATTTCCCCGGGTTTGAGCAAACCTTTGATAAATACGATATGCCGCTTGAGCTTAAATATTTGGCAATCGTAGAATCGGCATTACGTCCCAGAGCTAAATCCAGAGTAGGAGCTACGGGTATGTGGCAATTTATGTTCAATACAGGAAAATTGTATGGTCTAGATATCAGTTCGTATGTTGATGAGCGTATGGACCCTATTCTTTCTACTGAAGCTGCCGCACAATACTTATCTAAGTTATATGAGATCTTTGGAGATTGGGATCTGGCGTTAGCAAGTTATAATTCAGGACCCGGAAATGTGAGCAAAGCCATTCGTCGCAGTGGCGGAAGAACCAATTATTGGAATATCAGACATCATCTTCCTCGCGAGACAGCAGGGTATATTCCGGCATTTTTAGCAACCATGTATATTTTTGAATATGCTGAAGAACACGGCTATCATCCGGCACAACCTGATGTCAATTATTTTGAAACTGATACTATCAAGGTTAAAGAGACCATTACTTTACAGCAAGTTTCATCATATACCGGTGTTTCCCTTGAAGAAATTCAGTTTTTAAATCCGGCATATAAACTGGATGTAATCCCTTTTGTAGCCGATGAAAACTATTATTTGCGCTTACCTATCACCGCGATTGGTCCTTTTGTAGCGAATGAAAACAATATTTATCAAACCGCTAAAAAAGAATTAGAACGCGATGAAAAAACATTGCCCGAATATCTGGAAGTTCCGTCAAGCATTACTTATAGAGTGCGCAGCGGTGATTATTTAGGAAAAATCGCAGAGCGTTATGGAGTTGGTGTTTCTCAGATCAAACGCTGGAATAATTTACGCTCTAACAATTTGCGTATTGGGCAGCGATTAACCTTGTATCCCAGTAAACCGTCAGCTTCAGTGGCTTCATCGCAAAGCAGCTCTGGGAGTTCTCAGAAGAAATACGTGGTGCGCAAAGGAGATAGTCTATGGAAGATCGCACGCAAATTTCCCGGAGTAAGTGCAGAGAACCTTAAAGTTTGGAACGATATTAGCGGTACAAAACTCAAACCGGGAATGACCTTGGTTATAGCTAACTAACTCTAAACCTATTGATGTTATGCAAAAACTAATCCTAGCCTTTTTAATTTTTGCGCTGGTGGCTTGTAATGATAAGCCTTCAAGCAAAATCTTATCAGCTTCCTCCGGAGCCTTAAATAACCTTACTGTGGTGATGCCCAATACGATGTGGGAAGGTCCGGTAGGGGAGAGCATTCGGGAGAAACTAGCAGGGCCCATAAATGGTTTGCCACAAGTAGAGCCTATGTTTGCGATCAATCAGATGCCTGATGAAGCTTTTTCTGGCTTTATGCGAAAGCAACGTACGTTTTTAAAGATCGAGCAGGCTGATACTGCAGCTTTAGAAATTATTAAAGATGAATATGCCCGCCCGCAAACGGGAATTTTAGTAAAAGGTCCTACTGAAGAAGCGATCATTAATCTGATCAAGAAGGATAGTGCTCAAATTGTAAACACCATTAAGGAAACCGAGTTTACTGAAAAAGTTAGAAGAATTAGTCTTTCGCTTAAAGAAGATAAACCACTCACCGAAGCTTTTGGGATCACAATGAAATTCCCTACAGCTTATCGCTATGCTAAAGAAGATGAGGACTTTTTCTGGATCAGAAAAGACATTCCTAACGGCGATATGAACATTACGGTATATGAGGTGCCTTACAATCTTATCGATCGCGACTCTAACACTATTGGTTCATTGATCAAGATGCGAGATTCTATAGGTGGAGATAACATTACTGTAAGTGAAGGTATGCGCTTTATTACCGAAGCTGCATTTGCTCCTTACCTTTCTGAAACTACAATTGCAGGAAGACCGGCGTATCAAATGAATGGTATTTGGGAAGTTAAAGGGCGTTATATGGCAGGTCCCTTTGTAAACTTTACAGTTGACGATAAAGAAAATGATAGATATCTTGTGCTAGAAGGCTTTGTATTTAAACCTTCGGCGAATAAAAGAGATAATCTTTTTGAGTTAGAATCTATCTTAAGATCGGTAAAGTTTGTAGATAAGAAGTAAACGCATTACAAACCATAAAAAAACCGCTTTAGTCTTCTAAAGCGGTTTTTTTTATTTCTTTTATTTCAGAACTTAAGATTTCTTTTCTTCTAAAGTTTCATCAGATTTATGAGATGCTTCCTCATCTTTAGAGGCATCTTTAAACTCTTTGATACCGCTACCAAGCCCTCTCATCATCTCCGGAATTTTCTTTCCTCCAAAAAGTAAAAGAATTACAACCACGATAAGTCCTATTTGCCAAGGCCCTACCATTCCTAAAAATATTGCTAATGCATTCATATCATGATAATTTAGACGGTAAATATAACAAGAAATCATAAGAATAGACCGTTCCTTAAGAAACTTTAGCAATAGGCATACGCCTATTAAATTTTATATTTGTTGATCGATTGACGTTTATGGCAAAATCTAAAGAAAAAAAGAAGCTAAAAAAGCGCCTGCTGCATAAATACAGGCTCCTTATTTTAAATGAAGATACTTTTGAAGAGCGCGTTTCTTTTAAACTCACGCGGTTAAATGTATTTATCGTTGTAGGTTTTTCAGTTATCATTTTAATCGCATTAACCACTTTACTTATCGCGTATACACCACTTCGCGAGTATATTCCCGGGTATTCTTCGGTTAAACTTAAGCGTCAGGCAACTGAGTTGATGTTTGAGACCGATTCTTTAAAACGACAACTAGACATCAATCAGCAGTATTTTGCGAGCATAAAGAAAGTGCTTACAGGTGATGTTGAGGAGGTGAATTTCAATAGAGATTCTATTTTGCTTCTAGAACCCAGAGATACTAGTGGTCTCAATATGAGGATCTCTCGAGAGGATAGTTTATTGCGAGAGCAAGTGGCCAATGAAGACCGATATAACCTATTTGAGCCTGCATCTTCAACGGTAAGTTTTTCATTATTTCCGCCCGTGAAAGGAAGCATCACAGAAGGTTTTGATGCCGAAGAGAAACACTACGGGACAGATGTTGTGGTGCCTAAAAATGAAGCGATCAAAGCGGTGGCAGACGGCACGGTTATTTTTTCTGAATGGACTGCCGAAACCGGATATGTGATCATTCTGGATCACGGCAATGATTTACTATCTGTTTATAAGCATAACGCCTCACTTACCAAAGACCAAGGAGATTTAGTAAAAGCAGGCGAAGTCATCGCAACCGCCGGCTCTACCGGAAAATTTTCAACAGGGCCACATCTGCATTTTGAATTATGGAACAGCGGTTACCCTGTAGATCCTACTAATTATATTTCGTTTGAATAATGTCTATAAAGTCGTTTTCAGCAAAAATTTTTGCAAAATACATTGTCTCAAAAACCCGGAAATGGAGCGCGAACCCGGTGGCTACACAAAAAGCGGTTTTTCAACATTTGATTAAAAATGGAGCGCAGACGCGATTTGGTCAGGATCACGATTTTCAGCACATTGATTCTTTTGAGGCGTTTGCCAAAAAAGTTCCTGTTAGAGATTATGAAGCGTTAAAGCCCTACGTGGAAGAGGCGGTTGCCGGTAAGCCAGATATTTTATGGCCCGGTAAGCCTGAATATTTTGCAAAAACGTCAGGCACAACTTCGGGAGCTAAATATATTCCGATTACCAAAGCGTCTATGCCTATGCACGTCAATGCCGCTCGGGATGCGATTTTGCATTATATCGCCGAAAGCGGAAATAGCGATTTTGTAGACGGAAAAATGATTTTCTTACAAGGAAGTCCGGAGCTTCAGATCAAAAACGGCATAAAAACCGGAAGGCTTTCAGGAATTGTAGCGCATTATGTTCCCGGGTATTTGCAACGAAATCGTATGCCGAGCTGGCCAACCAACTGCATTGACGATTGGGAAGCCAAGGTTGATGCCATCGTTGAAGAAACCTTGCCAGAAAATATGACGGTCATCAGTGGGATTCCGCCGTGGGTACAGATGTATTTTGAAAAACTTCAAGAAAAAACCGGAAAGAATATAGGTGATATTTTTCTGGAGTTTAACCTCTTTATCTACGGTGGGGTTAATTATGAACCTTATCGCAAAAAGTTTGAAAATCTCATCGGCAGAAGAGTTGATAGTATTGAGCTTTATCCTGCCAGCGAAGGTTTTTTTGCGTTTCAGGATTCTCAAATGGAAAAGGGAATGCTGTTATTGCTGAATTCTGGGATTTTTTATGAATTCATAAAAGCAGATGAATTTTTCACCGAAAACCCACAACGTTTAACCATTGGGGAGGTAGAAGTTGGCGTAAACTATGTAATGCTCATTTCTACCACTGCCGGGCTTTGGGCATACAATGTGGGAGATACGGTAATGTTTACTTCAACAAAACCGCATCGTGTAGTGGTTACAGGAAGAATTAAGCACTTTATTTCGGCTTTTGGCGAGCACGTGATAGGCAAGGAGGTAGAAGAAGCTTTAACGAGCACAGCGAG
This sequence comes from Leeuwenhoekiella sp. ZYFB001, assembly GCF_011784865.1. Taxonomy (NCBI): domain Bacteria; kingdom Pseudomonadati; phylum Bacteroidota; class Flavobacteriia; order Flavobacteriales; family Flavobacteriaceae; genus Leeuwenhoekiella; species Leeuwenhoekiella sp. ZYFB001. The sequence goes on along the minus strand of NZ_CP050460.1, from coordinate 3,457,233 downwards.
CCAATTTAAAGCACAAGTGAGTGAGTTTACGGTAGCACCGCAAATCAATCCTGATCAGGGCTTACCTTATCACGAATGGTTCATCGAATTTGATGCACCACCCGAGAATTTAGAGACCTTTGCTCAAGCAATTGACCTGGCGCTCCAAGAACAAAACAGTTATTATAAAGATTTAATAACAGGAAACATTTTAAAAAGATTAGAAATCAGAGTAATTCCGCAAGGAGGTTTTACGGCATATATGAAATCAAAAGGCAAACTTGGCGGTCAAAATAAATTGCCCAGACTTGCTAACGATCGTAGTATTGCTGATGCCCTTAGTCAACTTGATTTTTAAAAAAGTATATTTGATTTAATGAGTTTAATAAAACAACAAGATAGAACACGATCTCAGGAAAGCTCTGCAGCAATAGAGCGTATGTATATAACCATGCGTCACTTGTTTAACAGAGGCTTTTATAAACCTATGGGCGTTTCGGGTGAAACCCTGCGCGAAGCGTTGCTTATTTTACGCCCCGAGATTTACGGCACCATTGCAGAAGAAAAAGTCGAACTCAATGGTTTATTGTATGTGATTGACCGCCTTCCGGAAGGAATAGAAGAGTGTAGATACATCAATCTTACCAGTGACGAAGGCTATAAAAATTCGCATTTTAAACCTATAGTTCCGCCAAAGCGTCGTCGAAATTGTTATCGTATTGACGATGAGCAAATGAATATAGAGATCACCAGGGGCCGTTCTGAGATCTATGACATCTTAACACACCTGACGTTCTTGTTTGTGGAGTCTCATAAAATTATGAAGCGCGTAGTGATCAATGAAGAAGGTCATACCACGCGCGATTGGCAAAAATTAGAGAAAGCCGTATTGACCGAAGAACCGCTTTCACAGGCTGAGCGCGAGATCGCCTTAACGCATACTGCAAACATTCTAGGGCGTACTTTTCACGAGGTTACTTCGATTTACAGCAAGTTTTCAGCGCCAAATAATGAAAAACGCTTTTTAAAGTTGGTCTATTGGTTAGGCAAGCGGGCGATTGAAGAGATTGTAGAAAGCGATAAGCGTCTAGTTACTTTTTCACCGGTTTTAAGAGAGCGTTTGGGCCATCATATTCATGGCGAAGTGTGGGCAGATTCGATCAAAAAAGAGTTGGATGCTAAAGACCTTTTGCGACGCCCCATACACATAATTAGTGCCAATATGCACAGTGTGATGAATACGCTGTTTGCGCCTGTTGCTTTAGAAAAAGAAATGGCAAAAAAGTCAAATCTTGAGATTTATGAGACATTGAGTAACGCCAGCAGCGGAAAATTGCGTGCGCGGGTTGAAAAAACAGCACAGCAACACGGAATGCTCTTTATTCCTGATCAAAGCGGGACCAATATTGATGTACAGATTTTTGATACGGCTAAGCTAGATCTGAAACAAAATAACTTTTGCTCAAAAACTTCTTACCCAGAAGGGAAGGAGCCGGTGATCATCGTGATGGATTATGCGTTTGGGGAGCAAGCCTATGAAACCATGGAAGAGCTGCTTAAACCTTATGAAGACAAGAGAGAAACGGTACACCTTGATGTTAAATCGGTTTCTATAATGGGAAAAGCCGGAATTCTCGAAGGAGGAAAAGGCGATATTATGATCCCTACTGCGCATTTGTTTGAGGGTACCGCAGATAATTATCCGTTTGAAAACCAACTGAAGAAAGAGGATCTTGAAGGGCACGGGATTTCAGTTTACGACGGTGCAATGATCACGGTTTTGGGGACCTCACTACAAAACAGAGATATTTTGCGCTTTTTCTATGAAAGCACGTGGAATGTTATTGGTCTGGAGATGGAAGGCGCGCATTATCAAAAAGCGATTCAAGCTGCTGCAAAATTACGCGGAAGCATTAGCGATAGCGTTAAAGTGCGCTATGCGTATTATGCTTCAGATAATCCGCTTGAAACCGGGAGCACGCTGGCTTCAGGTGGTCTAGGAACTACAGGAGTTAAACCTACCTATTTGATTACCGAACAAATCTTAGAACAAATTTTTAAAGACTAATGCCTCAGAACAATAATCAGGATATCGATATTTTTGATCTATTCAGAGGGCTTAAAAGCCAGATGAAAAAGCTCCTGATTTTTGGGTATCGCTTTGTGAAATTTTTATTGAGGAATAGTCTGATATTGGTAGCGCTTATTGTCTTAGGCGCTGCGGTAGGTTATGGCTTGTCAAGACTTTTGAAACCGCTTAAAACCGCTGAGGTTTTAGTAGCTCCTAATGTTCAAAGCACGTCTTATCTATACGGAACAATTGAAACCCTCGACCGCAGCATTTCTGAAAATGAAGCAGATTTTACTGGATATTTTTCCGCAGAAAAACTGAAAAAAATTGAGATCGAACCGGTTGAAGATATAACCAGTGTACTCAAAAATCTTCAAGTCTTTCCCGTAGATATAGTTCCCAGAATTTCTGAAAGTTATGATGATGAATCTAGCTTTTTTGAAAAACCCTTGTATGCACCGGCCTATGACTTGCACAAGATCGTAGTGATTGCAAAAGATACTGTTAGTGTACAGGGAATCTTAGATTATCTTGAAGCAAACCCTTTCCTCCAAAACAAGCGGAAAGCAGCCTATAAAAGCATAGAAACAGAAATTCAGGCCAATAGATTTTCGATCAACCAACTGGATAGTATTTTAACCGTGGTACCTTCAGCGGTTGCTCAAGACCATCGCAATCTTGCGCTACTAAATAGTGCCGAAAATAATGAGGTTAGCGCCATCATCAATTCAAAAACTAAACTATTAGAACGCAACGCAGAGCTCGTGCAGCAACTAGAAAGTTTAGATGCCGTTTTTAAGGTTTATGGGGTGTCTAACTGGGTTGATAAGACCTCGTTGAGAAGTTTATTGATGTACATCATTCCGGTGGTACTTGTACTAATTTTTATCTTTTATCATCTCGGTTTGAAAATACATACCCGATTGAAAGACCAGCATTAAATAACCTGCTATCCGCAACTGTTGAAATGTATTTATGGTTAAAAAACTTCAGGAATACTTCAATAGATTTAACCTGCACAATGTGCTTGGTGGTGCGCTGCGCGTTCTTATTTTACGGGTTTTGGGCGTGATTTTCCTCTTTGGAATCACACTTTATCTAACAAATTTCTATTCAGCTGAAGTCGTAGGCGCCTATGAATTTACACGTTCCTCTTTATTCTTGATCGGTGGTGTTACGCTACTAGGAACAGATCAATCCATTTTGTTTTTTTCAGGAAGGTTTTCAAAACCTGAGCAGGCAGGTACTTTGTTTCAAGTCTACCTAAAAATGCTCGCGTTACTTCTTGGAGTTTCCATCGTTTTATTGGGGATCATTTTAGCAATTCCGAAAGAATATTACAATTTGTTTTTTAACGATCAGAGGTCAGGAACTTTATTGATGAAAATGGGCTTCTGCTTATTTTTTTATGCGGTGACACTCTTCAATACCGAATTTTTCAGAGCTTTTGACTTGCACGAGAAGTCTGAGCTATACCGCGGTATTTTAAAACAGTTACCTTTTGGTTTTGGTCTGTTAATTCTTTTCCTGTTTAATCAGCACGACTATGTTGTTGAGGTTTTTTTACTGAGTTTTCTCTTTTGCGCGTTGCTCTCAGGATTGGAGGTTTACTTAAAGTATAAACGCTTGAATCCCGTGGTTTCTAGGCAAACATCCATACGATTTAAAACGGTTTTAAAAGCTACGATTCCCATTGCGATAAGTGCTTTTGGTTTTTATCTGCTCATTAGTATTGATGTCTTTTTTTTAAAGCGCTACACCAATTTTGAGACTTTAGCGTATTACGGAACTTCGATAAAAATCATCTTTTTGATCTCGACTTTAATCAATGTCATGGGTTCGTATTTATCTGTACGAATTGCCGATTTATTTGTGACCGATCAAGTTGCTTTACAAGCTGTTTTAAAAAAAGGAGTGCGTGTTATTGTAGGTCTTGCATTACTACTTTCGGTAATTTTATTCGTATTTGCGGCAGAAATTCTTGGCGTTTTTGGTGCCGCATATCAAGAAGCCGTTCCGGCATTGCGTATATTGATCGCTGGGCATTTTATGAGTACGTTGTTTGGCGTTACTCAAGTGTATCTCAATATGACTAAAAAACAAGTGGTTTTACAATATATCCTGATCATTGCTGTGGTGATCAACGCGATTTTAAATTCGATACTTATCCCGAAATATGGGATGCTGGGAGCTGCGGTTGCTTCAGCATTTAGTGTGATATTCTGGAACGGCTGCGCTGTGGTTTGGGTCTATAAAAAAGACCGAATTAAATTGTTTTTACACTAATGAGATTGCTTATCCCAAGATCTACCTTGCTTTACCTCCTTTTAGGGCTGGTAGTTGTCGTATTGGGAGTATTGGCACCAAGTTATCTTCCCGAACGTTTCTTTTTTGATGCAATCGTTATTGCCGAAGATTTTTATAATGAAAAAGGCTTTTGGCGCAGCTACCCGGTGACGATGTTGTTTTATGATAAAACGAGTTTAGGCAGTTTACCTTTTGAACTTGTTGCAATTATTCAACTTCCTATTTTGCTTTGGGTAATTTATAAAATCGGGATTCCAGAACAGTTTGCTAAACTTACGGTACGCAGTATTTTGGCCTACTTTTTAATCCTTATGCTGGCGTTTTTCATCTCAATGCCTTCCAAAGAATTTATCACCTTTCTATTTATCGCTTGGATGCCTTGGCTATTGATTAAGCGCAGGTGGAGTCTGCGAACTACTCTTACTTTAATCGTTTTGGGGCTTTTCTTTTTCGGTATTTGGTATCGGCCGTATTATGTTTTGATTCCCATAGTTGCAGGAGTTATTTATTTAATAACCTTGATCAATTTTAAGCGTAAGGCCCTCACAGGCATTTGCTCCGGACTACTTATGGTGATTTTTATAAGCCTTTCCTACGGAATGGTAAAAGGAGAATACCTGTCGCAAAGCACGCGCGAAGCCCTTAATGAAGAGCGTTTGGGCGAAGAGGCAACCAATTCGGTTATTATATCGCCGTTAGACACCGAAACTTGGTATGGAGAGGCTTATGGTATTCTTTATGGTTTTGCTTCGGTAAATGTGCCTGTAAATGGCTTAAAACATCTATTTCGGCCTCAAATTGTACTTTTTGTTTTCTGGCAATTGATACTCTCTCTGTATTTGTTGTATTTATTTAAAAATTGTCTCAGTAATAAAAACGCTTACCGGTATGAGCTTTGGGCGTTTTACTTCGTTTTTGCCTATTTTATCATCCAAGGTGTTTTTGAACCCGATCTAGGTTCGGCGGTTAAGCATAAAATTGGCATCTTACCATTTATTTACGTCGCATTGTATTATGATAGTTTCAGAAAGAACATACCGGTTTAGCTACAATGCGTGGCTCACAATTCTAGCCATCTCAATTCCTTTTCGAATTTCGGCTACGGTGTTATTGATCTTGTTTGTTGTGTATAATCTCGTATTCTTCAACCAGCTGAAGTTTACTCGACGCCGCGTTTTTTTTATGTTTTTAATCGCTGCACCTTTCATACTCGATCTCTTGTTTTTATGGAATAACACCAGTATTGCTGAAGGTATAAAACACGGCGAAAAGCGGTTAAGTCTGCTTTTGCTTCCCTTTTTTATATTAAGTCAAAACCACCGTTTTAATACGGTGCTTATTCTCAGATATTACGCACTAGCGACAACGACAGTTTTAAGTCTGTGTTTGATGAGGTTCGCGATAATTGAACCAGAATTATTCAGCAAATACCTTAACGGCGTTGATCTTTGGGAAATGGGTTATGCCTTCGCGCGCTCCATAAAGATGCACGCTCCGGCGCTTAATATGCATGTTGCTTTTGTAGTGGTGATCAACTTTTATTTTTTTAAAGAGGCTTTAGGGCAGATCAGAAAAACTCACGTGATCTGGCGCTTGGTATTCTTTTTAATTTCAGTGATACTGCTGCTGTATATCAATACAAGGCTAGCTATTGTAAATGCGTTCTTCGGAATCATTTTAATAAGTCTGGCAGATGTGCGAAAATTGAAAACAAAAGGCTTACTCAAACGGCTTGCCATCGGGGTATTCGGGTTTGCATTACTTTCCTACGGATTTGTAAAAATCTTTCCGTACAGTATCGAAAAATTTTCCGAGGTGACTTTTGCGCACCTTGATAAAGTAGGAAAACTAGATAGTCTTGAAAATCCGGAAGCTACTGCGTATAATGGTCTCGTAACTCGTTTGAGTATCTGGAAAACCAGTCTTGACGTAGCTTTAGAACACCCGGTGATAGGCGTAGGAGCCGCCGATGGAAAACAAGCAGTGATCAACAAATTTGATGCAACCAATCAGCAGTTTTTAACCAAGTATAAGTTTCCGGTGCATAATCAATTTCTTGATTTCTGGATCAAATTCGGGATTTTAGGACTGCTTGTCGTTGCGGTTTATATAGGCCTGTTTGCGTATATCGGGTTTAGCTCTCGGCAGATTTTATGCGTGTTTTTCTTTGTACTGTTTTTAACAGCAAACCTGGTGGATGATTTTCTAATACGTTTTGATGGTATCGTGTTTAGCGCACTATGGTTGTCGATTTTTACTAAAAATGCGCTGGATATTAAGCTTGATAAAGCCTAATTAGCTTTCGAAAATTCACGGCGCTGTTAAATAAAATTGCCGTGCGTTTCTTGGCAGCGTTCCCCAGTGCTATTCGTGTAGATTGATTTTTAGATTTTTGTAAAATCTGGTCAAATTCGTGTTCAGCATCAAAGAGGAAGCCGGTTTTTCCGTCTGCAACAATGTCTTTATTTCCAATAATATTTGTGGCGACAATGGGAATTTCCCGGGCGGAAGCTTCTAAAATCGCAATAGGCAAACCTTCCCACAAGGAGGTCTGAAGATAAAGGTCTAATGCTTCGAGCTTTTTCAAGCCTTGCTCATAGTGATTAAACCAACCGGTAATGGTAATATTGGGCGCGGTGAGTTGATGACGCAATTCACCATCACCAATCCATAAAAATTCGAGCTCAGGATGGTTTAGTGCGAGCTGATTAAAATAGGCCGGGTTTCTGGCGTAGGTGATTCTGCCTAAAGTTCCTATACATTTGATTTGCGGCCGGTGTTGTTTCTCAAAGTTTGTTAGCCCCAGTTGCTGAATACCATTGCGCACTAAACGTGCCGGACCAATTTTCTTAGCATAGCGTAATTCGGTATCTCCGCAAGCGATCAGCGTTCCACCAGTAAGCTTTTGACTCAAAAACTCAATACTGAAAAATAAATGACGTTTTAGACTACTAATATCCTTCCGAAGAAAAGAAAATCCGTGTGGCGTGTAAAAGAGTTTTGCTTTTAAACGCGGAGAAAATAAATAGGCAAACCTACCCAAAATACCCGCTTTTGAAGAATGCAAGTGAAGCACATCAGGCTCAATTTGCTTTAAAGTAGTTTTGAGCGCTTTAAACGCCTTAAAATCTTCTTTGAAACGTATTTCGCGATGCATTGAGATACAGATCAAGCGGGTTTGAGGATGAAAATCAACAGTCACCTGATCGTTATTGATTTCATCTCGGTTTCCGCTGTAAATCACTGTTACCTCCAGATCTGGTGCTTCGCATAAAACCTGAGTGAGGTTTTTGAAATATGTGTAAACACCACCACCCAAGGCTTCCACAACGTGAACGATTTTTAATGTACTCATGAGCAGTAACTTGGGGTGTTTTAGCGCTTTTGAAGGATAGCAAGATAGCATCATAAATTCAATTAAACGATCATCTAAAGCCATTACTTAGAGATGCGCTTTATAAAAATTTTAAGAATACTGCTCAAGTAGCACTCAACTTGTTTGCTAAATTTGTCCAGTTGACTCTGTCCCAAGTCAGCTCAACTAACCGAATTTGTATGAACGAAAATGGTACGAAACATAGTTTTGTCCTTCAACCCTTAGTTGGTTTTTGTGATCTTCTCATTTTGATGCTGTGTGCGCTTTTGTTTGAATTTTCAAAAGCAGAATACACGTATTTTATTCCCTTTTTGATCTTCAGTTGGCTTATTACATCCGTGGGAATTGGTTTCTACAAAGTATATAGGTTTACGCCGTTGGTGAATATTTTAGGATTAGTGCTTAAGCAGGCATTTCTTCTTTTAGTTTGTTGTTTTTCTTTTTTTGGAATCTTCAACGAAATCGATGTAGTTGTTTCTGCTGTTCTAGAATACGTGTGTCTCAGCATAGGTTTTATAGCGCTTTTAAAGCTTGTGGTTTTTAATCTGCGAAAAAAGTTTAGAAAGCAGCTGGGACGAGATACCATTAGAGTAATTATCGTGGGCCGAAACGCAAAAACCGAGCAACTCAAAAATTTCTTCAATTATAATCCGGCGTATGGCTTTCAGTTTATCGCCAATTTTGATCTTCGCCTTGATACCATCGAGCTGGAAGAGGTGACGCGATTTGCAGTTGATCAAGGAATTCATCAAATCTATTGCTCGGTCGCCGAATTGAAAAACAAAGAAATTCAAGAACTGATTCAATTTGCTGATAATAATCTCATCGCATTAAAATTCTTGCCGGACAATAAAGACATTTTTACCAAGAAAATGGACTTTCAATACTACGGTATTACGCCTATACTGGCGCTGCGCACGCTTCCTATTGATACGCCAATCAACTTGTTTTTAAAGCGCTCATTAGACATCGTGTTTTCACTAGTGGTGATCTTAGGGATTTTATCGTGGTTGACGCCTATTTTGGCGCTTATAATTCCCTTGACCTCAAAAGGTCCCTTGTTTTTTAAACAGAAGCGTAACGGTATTGATGGCAAAGAGTTTTATTGCTACAAATTCAGATCCATGACCATCAATAAAGATGCAAACGACAAACAAGCGAGTAAAAATGATATGCGTACCACTGAACTGGGTAAATTTTTAAGAAGAACGAGTATAGACGAGTTACCGCAATTTTATAATGTTTTGCTCGGGGAGATGTCTGTTGTTGGTCCGCGGCCGCATATGGTGAGCCATACCCATTCGTTTAAACAGCAAATAGATAAATTTATGGTGCGGCATCTAGTAAAACCGGGAATTACCGGTCTCGCTCAAGTGAGCGGGTATCGTGGCGGAATTGAAACCGAACATGATATCAAAAGTAGGGTGCGTTTTGATATCTTTTATGTTGAAAACTGGTCTATCCTGATGGATCTGCGTATTATAGCAAAAACATTTTTTCAAGTGATTTATGGCGATAAAAAAGCCTATTGATGCCCGGCCGTTAGTTTCTATTGTAACCCCCTGTTATAATTCTGAAAAGTTTATTGCAGAAACCATCGCCTCTGTTCAACAACAAACCGTGACCGACTGGGAATTGCTCATTGTTGATGATGCTTCTTCAGACGCAACGGTTGCAGAAATAAAACGCTTACAGGCTGAGGATTTGCGTATAAAATGTTTTTCCTTAAAAGAAAATAAAGGTCCCGCACACGCTCGTAATCTGGGTATTCAAAAGGCTAGAGGAAAATATCTGACCTTTCTGGATGCTGATGATCTCTGGTTTCCCGAATTTTTAGAGCGAAGTAGTACCGAGGCAAAAATGCATCCGTTTGTGTTCGCCTCTTATAAACGCCTAGATGAAAATTTAGAGCCTTATTTATCAGACTTTATCGTTCCTGAAAAGGTGAGTTATACTGATATTTTAAAAAGCAATTCCATTAGTTGTTTGACGGCTTTTCTCGATATCGAAGTTTTGGGTAAAAAGTATATGCCGCTCATCAAAAAACGTCAAGATATGGGCTTGTGGCTGCAGTACTTAAAGAAAATTGATTATGCTTACGGCATTCAAGAGCCCTTGGCGATTTATCGCATTCGGCGGGATTCACTTTCGCGCAATAAAGCCGGATTGATCAAATATCAGTGGAAATTTTATCGTGAGGTTGAGCAATTATCAGTATTTGCATCAGCCTATTATTTGACGTGCTGGGCGTATAGAGGTTTTGTAAAATACCGCAATTAAAACGTTCTGGTAAACTGCTTTAATTTTCCGCGCTTGCTTCGGTCTAGAATGGGTTTTTTATTGAAAGAAAGCTGAATTTCTGTGCCTAAATAATTCAGCATAGCGCGTTTGATCTTTTCAATATCCTGATCAGAAAATTCAGCATCTGCAACATAATTGATACTGAAATGATTCGGTTTATTCTGAATGATCTTGAATTCTTTTACGCTCGCCGTATCGTTCATAATTTCTTTAGTCACATAGTAAAACGCCAAAGCCGGAATTTTTTTTCCGTCAGGAAGCAGCGCAAAATCACCCACACGACCTTCTAATTGCGTGAGAACAGGTAAACCATTTTGATACACTAAAACCCCAAGATCGCCAATTTCATACCTGATAAATGGATGCGCTTTATTGAACAACGAAGTAACCACGATTTTTCCCGAAGAACCCGGATCGACTGGTCTGTTGGCCTCATCAAGAATTTCGACAAACAGCAAACTCGAGTCAATATGAAGCGCGCCTCCGGCTTTTCCTAAAGCAATAATTCCGGTTTCTGAAGCGCCATATTCATTGATCACCGGCACACCAAACTGCTGCTGAAGCAATTCAAGATCTTCTTTAAACAGCATTTCGGCAGTAACAATGCAATGCGTAAGACTCGGGCAAAGGTTTTTTAAAATGAGCTTTTTTCCGGCGAGATAGCGTGCAAAAAGCACCAAGGCGCTGGTATATCCATTTAAATGGCCAAAGCGTTCTTTTTTAAACCTTGAGATGAAGCTTTCAAAATTGGCTGCTGAAGTGTCAAAAATTGAAAATCGATAGCGATTGCTTAGTCTATCTTTTAAACGCTCCTTCAATCGGGCAGCGCCGTGATTGGGAATTCCATAGAATCGCGCTTCATACGAATTTTGTAAATCGATTCCCGAAGTTGAATAAAGCTGAGTGATAGAAGCCCAGGTTAACGCGTGACAGAACTTATCTTTTGCAAAAATAAAAGGCGTTCCCGAAGACCCCGAAGTTTTATGAACGTGTACATTGTTAGGAGAAAAACCTTTAGATAATCTACTTTTTAAAGTTTGTTGTAAATCCTGTTTTGTGATAACTGGCAGATCTTCCCAAGTTTGAGAGCGATCACCTACTAAGTTCTTGTAAAAAGGGGTGTTTTGCAGATGATGTTTTACAATTTCGGTCTTTTTTGTTTCAGCATAAGAGGTATAATTATGTTCAACCTGCTGTTTGAGTTCCTGAAGTTGCTTTTGCGCAGTAGCGATAGCATAACTATTAAGTTGCAGGCTGAGGTTGATTAAATTCACAAGACTAAAATTAGTAGGTCAATTTACAAACATTTATTTTTGAGGCTTAAACAAATTTTAAGCTATTACGATGAATATCCTCATTCTGGGTTCTGGTGGCCGTGAGCACACTTTTGCCTATAAAATTGCACAAAGTTCAAAATGTGAGCGTCTTTTTGTAGCTCCCGGAAACGCCGGCACAGCAGGTATAGCAACCAATGTTGCCATTGGCGTGACCGATTTTGAAGCGATCAAAAAACTGGTTCTGGATGAGCAAATCACAATGGTGGTTGTAGGTCCTGAAGATCCATTGGTTCAAGGGGTTTACGATTTCTTTCAAAATGATAAGGAATTAAGCGAAATAGCAATTATTGGTCCGTCAAAACGAGGGGCTTTACTTGAAGGAAGCAAAGAGCGCGCTAAAGAATTTATGGCGATGTATGATATCCCAACTGCTGCTTACGAAAGCTTTAAAGCCGAAAGTTTGGAGGCGGGAAAGGCATTTTTAGAAAAACTCAATGCACCATACGTTCTTAAAGCTGATGGTCTTGCAGCCGGAAAAGGCGTGGTGATTTTGAATGATCTCGAGGAAGCAAAGGCGGAATTGACCGATATGTTGACCAATCAAAAATTTGGCGCAGCTAGTGAAACCGTTGTGATTGAAGAGTTTCTTGACGGAATCGAACTCAGCGTTTTTGTGTTGACTGATGGAAAAAACTATATCACCTTACCAACAGCAAAAGATTATAAGCGTATTGGTGAAGGCGATAAAGGCTTAAATACCGGCGGAATGGGAGCCATCTCTCCCGTGCCTTTTGCCGATGATGCCTTTATGGAAAAAATAGAAAATCGAATCATTAAGCCAACGGTAGAAGGATTAAAAGCCGAAGACATCGATTATAAAGGCTTTATTTTTATTGGTTTGATCAAAGTAGGGGACGAGCCTAAAGTGATCGAATACAATGTACGTATGGGCGATCCTGAAACCGAAGTGGTGCTGCCACGTATCAAGAATGATCTTGTTGAGGTTTTTGAAAAAGTAGCAGCGCAAAAGCTTGATGAAGTTACCTTAGATCTTGACACGCGTGCTGCAACTACAGTAATGCTCGTGAGTGGCGGTTATCCTGAAGCTTACGAAAAAGGAAAAGTGATCACAGGGACTGAAGAAGTTGAAGATGCTTTGGTATTTCACGCCGGAACGACTTTAAAAGACGGAGAAGTGGTTACAGCCGGAGGCCGTGTGATGGCAGTTACTTCACTGGATGCCGACTTTAGAGCTGCACTTAAAAATTCCTATAAAAATATTGAGAAGATCAAGTTTGATAAAATGAATTATCGCAAAGACATCGGCTTTGATCTTTAAAAATCACAAATAAAAAAAGCCTGCTGAATAGCAGGCTTTTTTTATATCTAAAACGGTCGTTGATTAACCGTGAATGTTGTGATGCTCGTCTTTGTCAAACTTATTAAGTTGTACACACCAGTAAGTAAACGCTACTGATACGATGATAATAAAAACAAAGTTAAGAAGGTTTGCGGCAACCCAGCTGCTGTCTTGCAATTCACGAATTGCATCTAACGGTGCAAAAGCAACGTTGACAAAAAAATCTTGAATACCGTAAAATAAATCTTTCAATTCCATAATTGTATACTTTTACAACGTGATTACCACGGTCACACCCTTAATTTTGACGTGTGCTTTGCAAAAATAGAAAAAACTAAAATGCTAACAAGCTTTTTCGGCGGTTCAAAACCAATAAATTTTGCGATGATTGTATTGGCAGTCATCGTTTACTTCACAGGATTCTATCTGGTATCAGATGTTTATGAGTTTACTTCATTAGAGGCGTTAGGTCAGTTTTTTGTGCTTCTAGCTTATTTGTTCTCTTTGGGAGTGCTCAATTTTGTGGTAAAACGCAATACACTTTCTAAGCGAACGACCTATATTTTGTACTTCTTTGTGTGTTTCACTTTTGCCGTTCCGGTTTCTTTTTTCAACTACGATATCGTGTTTTCAGGGCTTTTTGTTTTGCTGGCTTTGCGGCGCATCATCAGTATGAAAACAGAAAAAGATTTTAAAAAGAAAGTCTTTGACGCGGCTTTTTGGATCACCATCGCATCCCTGTTTTTCTTTTGGAGCATCTTATTTCTGGTTGTGCTCTATTTTTCGATTTTATTTTACGGCCGAAGCGAATACCGAAATTGGCTAATGCCCCTTGGCGGAATCTTTGTCGTACTGCTGCTCACGTTTACATTCAGTCTGTATTATGAAGGAGCAAAGGAGTTTGCTTTAAGTTATTTTGAGTTGCCTACGCTAGATTTTAGAGCGTATAGTTCTCTAAAACTGTTATTGCCCACATCGTTCTTTCTGGCACTTTATATTTGGTGCGGTTTGCGCTACATTAAACAAGTTTCTGATGCTCCTCAAAAGCTAAAAGCCTCGTTCATTCTGATTATAATTAGTTCGCTTGTAGCGCTGTTTATAGCAATTTTTGTAGCTCCTTTACGCGATGGAAGCGAGCTGTATTTTTTGTTTGGACCGCTTGCGATTATCACGGCCACCTACATAGAAACCAGCAAGAGTTTTTGGTTTAAAGAGATGATGATGTGGCTCGCATTTCTTATTCCAATTCTTTTAATATTTTGGCGCGTGTAGTTTTAGAACATATAGAAAACGAACTCAAAAAGCGCTGGCCATACAGAGATGTTTGGTTTAGAAGGCAAAATAACATCTGGGATAATCAGAGCAATTTTATTTACAACATTCAGGATTTTGACGAGCTCATAGAACGCATTAAAAGTCAGTTACAGCTCAATCAGTTTGATAAAAAGGAATTTTTCTACTACAGTTTAAATCGCTGGTACAATTACTGGAGCGCACGAGCGGTAGAGCAGCTTTTTATCGATCAACCCAATGTAAATGCGGTTTTAAATGAAAAAGACCGACTTAAAGATTTCAGTATCCAAGGAATTAGTTTTGACCTAAAAACTACCAAATTTCCCAAAGGTTTTCAGAAGGATTTTGCATATGCACAAAAGCATCCTGAAGCGCTTATAAAATGGCTTTACAAGAATCAGAGTAGGGGCCGCCGTTTTCATTTAGAAAACAGATTGTTTCTGGTGGTGTTTGCCGGCAACGGCGAGCACTATAAATTGAAAGCTGAAATTTCTTGGCTTCGGGCTTTAATTGAAAATTATGTGAGTACTTTTGAGCCCGAAAAATTAATTAGCGTCACCACCGAAACAAATAAAACGGCCCTTTCAGACATCATCTGGGCGACACGATGAATTATATCGGTTCAAAACATAAACTTTCAGAATGGCTGCTCGAGAACATCAAAGCCGTGTGCGGCGATGATCTTTCTCAGTTGGTTTTTTGTGATCTTTTTGCCGGAACCGGAGCCGTGGGACGCACGTTTAAACCTTATGTAAAAAGCGTTATTGCAAATGATCTGGAGTTTTACAGCTATGTCTTAAACCGAAATTACATCGGGAATAATTCAGCAATTGACGCTTCGGCATTAATTGAAGAACTTAATGAAATTCCGTCTAGAAAAGGTTTTATCTTTTATCAGTATAGTGAGACAGGTTCAGAAAACCGACTTTATTTTTCCGCAGAAAACGGTCAGAAAATTGATGCGATTCGGGCTAAAATCGAGGAGTGGTTGGAGCAGTCCAGAATCGATGAAGACACCTATTTTTTCCTTTTAGCAAGTTTGTTAGAAAGTGCTGATAAGGTTGCCAATACTGCTTCGGTTTATGGCGCTTACCTCAAAAAGCTTAAAAAATCGGCACAAAAAACTTTAGAATTAGCACCGGCTAATTTCGAGATCACTTCAGGAAGTCATTCGGTATATAACACCAACAGCAATGCATTAATCAATGATATTGAGGGAGATATCCTGTATCTCGACCCGCCATACAACGCCAGGCAATATGGAGCTAATTATCATGTGCTCAATACTATTGCAAAAAAAGATACCTTTGTACCCAAAGGAAAAACCGGTTTACGAGCGTATACAAAAAGTGCTTTTTGCAGTAAGCTTGAAGTTGAAAATAGCTTTGAAGAACTCATCGCAAAAGCGCGCTTTAAAACTCTGTTTTTAAGTTATAATAACGAAGGATTGATGCCTGCTGCAACAGTAAAAGAAATTATGCAGCGCTACGGAAAATATGATTTGGTCACCAAAGAATATCAACGTTTTAAGGCTGACAAAACCGAAAACAGAAATCATAAAGCAAACGCCACCACCGAATATTTACACATTTTAGAAAAACACCAGAAATGATTACTCATACCGCAAAACGTATATTTCAGAGCGCCGTTGACGATTACCACATCAAAGACCGCGTTGATCAGCCATTCAGTAACCCGTATGATACTGACGTTGACTTTTTAGAGCATTTACTCTACCGCAAAGCGTGGATTGACACCGTGCAGTGGCACTATGAAGACATTATACGTGATCCTCAAATTGATCCTGAAGCAGCGCTGAAATTGAAACGTCAGATTGATGCGTCGAACCAAGAGCGTACCGATATGGTCGAGTATATTGACAGCTATTTCTTGAATGAGTATAAAGACATTGAGCCCAAAGAATCTGCTACGATCAATACCGAAAGTCCGGCGTGGGCCTTAGATCGTTTGGCAATTTTAACGCTTAAGATCTATCATATGGAGGAAGAAGCTACGCGCGAAGATGCTTCTCAAGATCACAAATTGGCCTGCCAGCAAAAGCTTGATGTTTTGCTAGAGCAACGCGTAGATTTATGTACAGCAATAGACCAATTGATCAAGGATATTCGCAATGGTGATAAGTACATGAAAGTCTATAAGCAGATGAAAATGTACAATGACGATGAGCTCAATCCGGTACTACGCGGGCAAGCAAAAAAGTAGTTGATGCCTTCTCCAAAAGCAGCGCATATTTTATGTATTCGGTTTTCAGCGATGGGCGATGTGGCGATGACCGTACCCGTGCTAATCGCGTTAACGCTTACCTATCCAGAGCTGGAGATCACGGTCGTTTCTAAACCTTTTTTTGAGCCTTTCTTCTTAGGAATTGAGCGCGTTCATTTTTTTGGTGCCGAGGTAAAAACTAAATACAAAGGCGGTACCGGTTTATACAAACTTTATAAAGCGCTTAGACCCGAACAATTTACCGCAATTGCAGATTTGCACAATGTGATTCGGTCTAAGGTGTTGTTATCTTTTTTTCGCTTACGCGGAAGTCAAACAGCACAAATAGATAAAGGTAGAGCCGAAAAAAAAGCGCTTACACGAGAAACAGATAAAGTTTTTAAACCGCTTAAAACTACACATCAGCGTTATGCTGATGTTTTTGAAGCTTTGGGCTTCCCGGTGCGATTAAAAGAAGATGAGTTGCTACCGAAGCGCAAACTTAACGACACAATACAGCAAACCATAGGTCAAGAACCTTACAAATGGCTGGGTTTTGCACCTTTTGCAGCACACGAGGGTAAAAAATACCCTTTAGATCTGGCAGATCAAGTCTTGTCAGCTTTAAATGAAAAGCCTTTAAAAATCATTCTTTTTGGAGGAGGGAAGGAAGAAGAGCAGCTTCTGAAATCCTTTGCTGCCAAATATGAGAATTGTATAAATGTCGCGGGTAAATTCAGTTTTGAAGAAGAATTAGCGTTGATCTCCCATCTTGATGCGATGCTTGCGATGGATAGCGGCAACGGTCATATGGCTGCGCTTTTTGGCGTTCCGGTGGTGACGCTTTGGGGCGTTACGCACCCGTATTTGGGCTTTGCACCCTATGGGCAGACGAAGGAAAACCAACTTACCGCAGATCGTAAACAGTTTCCTGCGATCCCCACTTCAGCATACGGCAACAAGGTTCCTGAAGGCTATGAACGCGCGATGCATAGCATTCAGCCGGAGACTGTGCTAAAGCGGCTTTCGGAGATTTTAGATTAGTTTTCATTTCAAGCTTTTCGCGTTAGCGTACAATATTTAGGTATCTTACTTCTCTAAATTACGCTTATGAAAACGCCGCTTACGCAACTACTAAATATCAAACATCCAATCATTATGGCGCCTATGTTTTTGGTGTCTAACGTTGCTATGGTAAAAGCCGCAATGCAAGCCGGAATTGCGGGTTGTATTCCGGCGTTGAATTACCGCACCTTACCCGAATTACGAGCAGCCCTAACCAAATTGAAAACCGCTAAAACCGAAGGCGGAGCGTTTGGTTTCAACTTGATCGTCAATAAATCAAATCTGAAATTCCCCGAGCAACTCAAGGTATGTTGCGAGTTAGGTTGTGATTTTATCATCACCTCTCTGGGCAATCCCAAACAAGTCATTGAAGAGGCTCATAAAAAGAGCATTCTGGTGTTTTGCGATATAGTGAATCTCGAACAGGCAAAGAAAGTTGAAAGCTTAGGCTGTGATGCGGTTATTGCCGTAAACAATGAAGCTGGCGGGCACCGAGGTAATATTGCCCCTAAACAACTGATTGAAGAACTAAACGCAGCTTTGAAGATTCCGGTAATTTCAGCGGGTGGCGTAGGAACTAAAACTCAACTTGAAGAAAAACTGAGCTTTGGAGCAGTTGGTGTAAGTGTTGGTAGTCCGTTTATTGCTTCGGAAGAAGCAGGGGTTTCTCAAGAATATAAAGAGGCCTGTGTGAATTATGGAGCTGAAGACATTGTTCTGACTCAAAAAATCAGCGGGACACCATGTACGGTCATCAATACGCCCTATGTACAAGAAATAGGCACTGAGCAAACCTGGCTTGAAAAGATTCTCAATAAGAACAAATGGTTGAAGAAATACGTAAAAATGCTGCGCTTCTTGAAAGGAACCAATATGGTTACCAAAGCCGCAACCGAAGCGACATATAAAACCGTTTGGGTCGCGGGGCCAACCATCGAGCACAGTAAAGCTATCGAATCGGTAGAAAAAATTATTGAACGTTTTGTGTGAAGAAGTGCTATTTTTATATATAAATTATATACAATGAAAAAGATGCGTAAATTAATAGATCTTGACCCTGAGGTGATTCAGATTCTTGATGAGGAGGCTAAAGCTCAAAACAGATCGCTTAAAAGCCTAATTGAAAAAACAGTTACGGAAAAAGCTCATAGAGTAAGTGAACCTTCAGAATCGTATAAACAGATGATGGATGATATGCTTACGAAATTGGATCAAGGGAATCTAAAATTTACTTCAGCAGAAGAGGTTTTGAAAAGGTATGAGGTATAAAATTGAATTATCTCAGGAAGCACAGGTAGAACTTGATGTTACTATGTGTTTTTTTCGCGCTCAAGACCGTAAGCTATCAAAAGAATTCCTTGAGGATTTTAAAAGATGTCTTACGTTTTTGGCAACTAATCCAGAGTTATTTCAAAAGCGTTATAAAGAAATAAGAATAGTTCATTTTGAAGAATTTAAGTATTCTATTCATTACGTAATTCTTGACAAGTCAGTAAAAATTTTACGCATTTTACATCAAAAGCAGTGGTATTAGAACTAAGACAAATTAAAAAATCCCCTGAACATTTCAAATGTTCAGGGGATTTTCGCTTAATAATGCAAGTTCTTATATATCGTCATAATCTACTACCAAATTAGCTGAGGTTGCCAGCGCTTGGCAGGTTAAAATGAGTCCTTCTTCAACTTCATCGTCGGTCAGGATCTGATTTTTACGCATTACTGCGGTTCCTTCAGTTACGCGAGCAATACAGCTACTACAAATACCACCTTGGCATGAGTGTGGCGCGTCAATATCATTGTCTAATGCGGCGTCAAGAATAATTTTATCCTGAGGAATCACCAACTCAAACTCTTCGTCATCGCAAACAATTTTTAGCGTGGTTTGTCCGTCTAAAGCTTCGGCAATCTCCTCGCCATCATCTGACGAAGTAAACAACTCAAACTTTACTTGTTCTTTAGCTACGCCGTTTTCTTCTAAAACGCCACGTACTCCGTTGATCATCTCTTCTGGTCCACATAAAAAGTATTGATCAAAATCGTGAGACTTAAATTTGTTCTTAAGTATGAAGTTTACAGTAGCTTTTTCAATTCGACCAAAATGCGCATCGGTTTCCTGCTTCCGGCTGTAGATGAATTCGATGAATAAGCGGTCAGGGTACTTCAGCTGAAGTTCTAAAAGCTCTTTATGAAAAATGGTTTCTTCAACGGTTCTGTTTCCGTAAGCAAGTACAAAACGACTTTTAGGCTCTTCTTCAAGAACCGTTTTTACGATAGAAAGTACGGGTGTGATTCCGCTTCCTGCGGCAAAAGCCACATAATCTTTTTGATTTTCGCCGTTAGGCTCAACAATAAACTTTCCTTCCGGTGGATGCACTTCTAATGATTCTCCTACAGTCAATTTATTGTTTGCCAGTACAGAAAATGTACCTCCTTGAATTTCTTTCACCGCAACTTTTAAGTTTCCGCTTTTTGGTGTAGAACACAGCGAGTAGGCTCTGCGCACTTCTTTGCCGTCAATTTTGGTTTTTAAGGTGATGTATTGACCGGCTTTAAAAGTAAATGCCTCTTTTAAAGCATTAGGCACACCAAAAGTGATGCTTACAGCTTGCTGAGTTTCGCGGGTAATGTCTTGAATAGTAAGTGCGTGAAAATCGCTCATTGAATAAAATTTTGGCAAAAATACAAAGCGATGCGGTTTTGCAACGTAACATTTTTATAATTTTCATACCAATGAGGTGTGCCCACACAGAAAATCAATTCTTTATGATAAAATATTTCCTCACACTCGAGTGGAAGAGTTTTTTTAGATCTGCCGCTTTTCAGACCAATCTTATTCTAAAAATCTTTATGGCGCTGGGAGCGCTATATTTTATCGGACTTTTTACACTGGCGGGTGTTGGTGCTTATTTTGGTCTTGAAAAAGCCGGTCTAGAGCCACTAGAAACCGTAAATCGCTTTATGATTTATTATGTGGTGCTTGATCTAGTGATTAAATATATGCTGCAAAAAATGCCGGTGGTTAATATTAAACCGCTGCTTTTAATGCCGTTTAAAAAATCGAAGATCGTCAACTTTGCACTGGGTAAAACGATGTTCTCGTTTTTCAACATTGTGCACGCATTTTTCTTTATTCCGTTTAGCGTGGTGTTGTTGACGCAGGGGTATGACCCGCTTCAGGTTATCACTTGGCATTTGGGAATGATGGCGATGATCTACATCAACAACTTTATCAATGTATTTTTAAACGACGCCATGCCGCTGGTAGTAGGCGTAGCTTCGGTGATTATTGGTTTAGGCGCGCTGCAGTATTACGGGATTTTTGATGTTACACCGTATACCGGCGTATATTTTCAAGGTTTATTTGAGCAATTGTGGATGTTCGCCATTCCGGTTGTAGTCGCGATAGCGTTGTATAAAGTGGCGCACAGCTATTTCTTAAACCGACTGTATCTCGACGCCGGACTTTCAGCAAAAACGAAAGAGGCTTCTACCGAAAATCTAGATTGGTTAGACCGTTTCGGTAAAACGGCTGTTTTCCTTAAAAATGATATTAAGCTCATTAAGCGTAACAAGCGCTCAAGAACCACGGTGATTATGAGCGTGGTGTTTCTTTTCTACGGATTACTCTTTTTTACCGGTGGAATTGACAGTTACGACAATCCGTTTATGAAAATCTTTGCCGGAATCTTTGTCACCGGTGGGTTCCTGTTCAGTTTTGGGCAGTTTGTACCCAGTTGGGACAGCTCGTACTATCCGCTTATGATGACTCAAAACATCAGTTATGAAGAATATCTACGGTCTAAATGGATGCTTGTCGTGCTGGCTTCAGGGATCTCTACGATTCTAGGTTTGGGCTATTTATATTTTGGTTGGGAAGCGTATGCTGCTGTTTTTGTAGGCGGAATCTACAATATGGGAGTAAACGGGCACGTGGTGCTTTGGGGCGGTGCTTATATCAAAACACCTATTGATTTGACGAGCAATAAAAAAGCCTTTGGCGATAGTTCGTCTTTCAATGTTAAAACTTTATTGATCACAATGCCGAAGCTGTTATTGCCCATTGTACTGTATACCATAGGGCATTTTACACTCGGGCCCGTATTTGGCTATGCGCTAGTGGCCTTAGCCGGAATTTCCGGTTTTGCGTTTAGAGATTTTATGTTCAAAAAGATCATTGGCATCTACAAGACCGAAAAATATAAAACGATAGCAGCTTACAAACAGAAAAACTAAGGCTCTCCCTCAATCCCTCCCTGTGGGAGAAAAACCTCACTAACCACTAAAAATTGATATTATGATACATATTCACGATTTATCAAAAACTTACAACGGCGTTACTGTATTAAAAATAGACGAACTTCAAATTCCTAAAGGCGAATCTTTTGGTTTGGTAGGAAATAACGGTGCCGGAAAAACCACTTTATTTAGTGCATTGCTCGATTTAATCCAGCCTACTACGGGATATATTCAAAATGGTGAAGTCAAAGTACACGAGAGCGAAGCCTGGAAATCGTATACTGCATCGTTTATAGACGAGAGTTTTTTAATTGGCTATCTCACGGCGGAAGAATATTTCTATTTTATCGGCGAATTGCGCGGGCAGAACAAAGCTGATGTAGATAAGTTGCTTGCCGGATTTGAAGATTTCTTTAATGATGAGATTTTAAATAAACGCAAGTACCTGCGCGATCTTTCTAAAGGAAATATGAAAAAAGTGGGCATCGTTGCAACCTTGATCGGAAATCCTGAAGTGGTAATTCTTGACGAACCCTTTGCAAATTTGGACCCAACCACGCAAATACGACTAAAAGGCATCATCAAAAAATTGGCTGCAGAAACTGGTGTTACAGTTTTGGTCTCGAGTCACGACCTGATGCACGTTACCGAAGTTTGCGAGCGCATTGTAGTCCTAGAAAAAGGAAGTGTTGTAAAAGACATCAAAACTTCTGAAGCTACCCTAAAAGAGCTTGAGGCCTATTTTAGTAAGGAGAGTTTGGGGGTGGAGTAGATGAAGATTACTTATTTTTCTCTGTTACAGCTATTGTTTTTTAAATTTTTGATTGAGGGATTAGAATTATGGGATATTTAAGTGTTCAAGCATTTGGAGGCTTGATTTTATGGGCTAGTACATTATTCAAAGGGAGCTATAAAAATTGTATTGATCACCCAAATTCGTTTCTAGTAGGTTGTCTCGTAGTTTTAATAATCGCTGTAATTATAATTTCGGTATAAACTGAGAAGACCTAACATCTAAAAATTATTTTAACGTCTTTTTAACCCCTTCATACTAATTTTGCTACTTTGCAGTTATTGCTATATAATCTAAATCGATTTGCAAACTCAGGTACAAAAATTACTCGCTATTCTGGTGCTTTTGACTGTTCTTGTGGGCTGCTCCCGTAAGAAAGACAAGTTTTTATCGCGCAATTTTCACGCGATCACCGCAGAATACAATACCCTTTTTAATGGTCGCCAGGCTTTTGAGCAAGGGCGTGATGCACTTATTGAGGGCTATCAAGATAATTTTTGGGCCATCTTACCCATTGAGCGTTTAGATTCTCCAGATTTTGTGCCCTTACCGGGAGAAGCGATTGACCCTAGTTTTAAAATTGCCGAAGAAAAAGCCGTAAAAGCCATACAAAAACACAGTATGGAAATTAACGGGACTGAGCGCAATCCGCAGATTGATGAAGCGTTTATGCTGCTTGGAAAAGCGCGGTATTATGATTTGCGTTTTTTACGCGCGCTAGAAGCCTTCAACTACATTTTATCCTATTATCCGGCAAGTGATAACATTGCCCAAGCCAAAATCTGGAAGGCCAAAACTCAAATTCGTTTAGACAATACCAAGCTGGCTATAGCGAGTCTGCATAAACTTCTGGAGGAAGAAGATGCACTTGATCGGCAGGATTTTGCTGATGCTTCTGCGATGCTGGCACAAGGATATATTTTTGAAAACCGCCTAGATAGTGCTTTGGTTTATATTGAAAAAGCAGCCTACCTCACCCGTAAAAACGAAGAAAAAGGCCGGTATTATTTTATCAAGGGTCAGCTTTATGACAACATCGGGCAGAACCAATTGGCCAATGCAAATTATGACAAGGTTATTGATCTCAACCGTCGTTCTCCGCGCCGCTATATGATCAATGCGTACATCAACAAGATTCGGAATTTTGATTATGAGACGGGAGATCAAGAACGCCTTTTTAAGCTACTTACAGATCTAGAAGAGAATCGAGAAAACAGGCCGTATCTAGACATCATTCAGTATCAGTTTGCAGAATTCTACCGCAATGTAGGTCGCGAAGATTCGGCGGTAGCCTACTATAACAAATCTATTGCCTCGCAAGGCGAAGATAAATACTTGACTTCCCGAGATTATTTAAGTCTGGGGGATCTCAATTTCAACAATTCAGAATATTTGATCGCAGGTGCTTATTATGATAGTACGTTAGCTTTTATTCCGGAAAATACTCGAGAATACCGCAACATCAGTAAAAAGCGCGAGAATCTTAGCGATGTGATTTTATATGAAGGAATCGCCACGCGCAATGACAGTATTCTCAATTTGGTTTATATGAACGATGCCGACCGGCAGGCATATTTTGAATCGTATATCACCGCCCTTAAAGAACAAAAAGCAAAAGACTCTATCGCTGAAGCAAACGCCGAAGCAGCTATTGCGAACAACGAATTTTTTGTTGCTAATAACCCAAGTTCCGGACCCAATCCACCAGGTGGAAGCAGTGGGTTTTATTTCTACAATCCGGTGCAGGTGGCACAAGGCAAACTTGATTTTAAGCAGCGTTGGGGCTCTCGTGAAAATGCAGATAACTGGCGTGTTTCAAGCAGTGTAGGCAGTGCACTCGCTTCTAACGAGATTGCAGGTGAGGAGGATCTCCTTGAAGAAGTGGATAACGGGATTTACAATGCAGACAATTACATCAGTAAAATTCCTTCGGAACAACCTATCATCGATAGCATCAGTACAGCACGCAATTTTGCTTACTATCAGCTAGGCTTGATCTATAAAGAAAAATTAAAAGAACCGCAGTTGGCCATTCAGCGTTTAGAAGCATTGCTGGCAGCCAATCCTGAAGAACGTTTAGTGCTTCCGACAAAATATAATTTGTATCAGCTTTATGAAGCGAGCGGCGATACCTTCAACAGTGATAAATATAAATTTGATATTCTTCAGAATTACGGGGACACCAGATATGCGAGTATCATCAACAATCCTGATAAGGCCTTAGAGCAAGATCAGAATAGTCCTGAAGTGCTTTATAACAACCTCTATCGGGATTTTGAGAATCAAGAATATGCTAGGGTTATTACGCAAGCCAATCGCTACATAGACGAGTATGCGGGAGATGCTTTTGTTCCGAAGTTTGAATTGCTAAAAGCAACCGCAATTGGCCGCTCAAAAGGCTATGATGCTTATGAGCAAGCCTTAAATTATGTGGCCTTGAATTATCCCAACCAAGAAGAAGGGAAGAAGGCTAAAGAGTTATTAGAAAAAGCTTTACCACAGCTCAAAAACAATACGTTTGTTGCGGATGCTGAGGCCAAAA
This sequence comes from Leeuwenhoekiella sp. ZYFB001, assembly GCF_011784865.1. Taxonomy (NCBI): domain Bacteria; kingdom Pseudomonadati; phylum Bacteroidota; class Flavobacteriia; order Flavobacteriales; family Flavobacteriaceae; genus Leeuwenhoekiella; species Leeuwenhoekiella sp. ZYFB001. The sequence goes on along the minus strand of NZ_CP050460.1, from coordinate 3,432,410 downwards.
AATACAATTTGCTGTATACTTTTAAAACCAGCGAAAAGAATGCGTTGTTACAAAAGCAAGATTCGATCAGCAACTATTTAAAGCAAAATAATTTTACACAATTGAGCGCATCAAGAGACGTTTATGATGAGGCAACGCAGTTTTTGGCGCTTCACGGATTTAAATCAAAAGTCGAGGCTTTATATTTTGCTGAGCGACTGAAAGAGGCTAAGCTCGTTGTGATTGAAGAAGATCAAGAACCTGTTGTGATAAGTTCTGCCAATTATAGAATTATACAACTGCATAAAAACTTGGAAGCATATAAAAATTTAGATTCACAATAATGAGAAAAGACAGATCTGTAAAAGCCCCTGAAACAGGCAATAAACAAAACAGAATAAGTGATGGAACTTCGATTACCGGAGAAATCAAGTCTGAGGGTGATTTTAGAATTGATGGAAAGTTAGAAGGAAAAATTGAAAGCACCGGCAAGGTGGTTATTGGTAAATCTGGAGTTTTAATCGGTACGCTCGTGTGTAAAGAAGCAGATATTGAAGGTAAAGTAGATGGCACAGTAGCTATTAGTGGGTTATTAAACCTGAGAGCTTCTGCAGTCATCAAAGGAGAGGTCGCTACCGAAAAACTTGCGATAGAACCCGGCGCCGACTTTAATGCGAGTTGTGTCATGGGAAGCGGTGTAAAAAACCTGTCTAAAGATGTCAGAAAAGAAACCGGAAAGTCCGCTTAAAAGCTGGGCAAAATTTTCTACCGTTGCCATCCAAATGGGGGTCACCATTTATTTGGGCAATCTTTTGGGCTCTTGGCTCGATGTAAAATTTAATACTGCATTTTTAGAACCTGCGGTTACGTTACTCGCCGTATTTTTGTCGATGTACGTGATCATTAAAGCCGTCAAAGATCTAAATTCATGAATCTTACAAAACCTCTTCTTACCACAGCAGGAACGATCATCGGCCTGGCTGTAGTTTTTTACGGTCTGCATTTAGGTATACTCAATCTTCTTGATGTAGAACTTCCTTACAATCTGCTCAATTTTTATTTGTTTGGTGGTGTCAGCAGCTTGATCATTTGTCTCACATTTATTACCCTTCCGGCACTGCTTCCGGAGCTTCACGATAAGGTAGGATATATGTTTTTGTTTACCATTTTCGGCAAACTTTTTTTATGGGCTTTAGTTTTTAAAAATTTGCTCTTTTCTGAAACTGTTTTCACGCGAATGGAGCGTCTTAGTATGTTGATACCCATATTTATATTCTTGATCTATGAGGTCTTGGTAATTGTTAAAATCTTAAAAAAAGAATCTTAAGTCTATTTCTTGATAAAAAAGGTGCAATTGTGAATAAATTGATTAGTTTTGCACCAAATTTTAGCAAGCCTGATTTTTTAAAAAATAATAATGAAGATAACTTCTTTACCCATTCATTTTCTAGCTGTTATCAGTTTTCTATTGTGCGGAACGCTGTTAAATGCGCAAGAGCATAGTGTCGCGGAAGCTAATGACGAAGGCCCTGTAAATACCCAGCAGGAAATCACAGATTATACCAATCATCACTTAAAAGATTCTCATGACTTTCACTTGTTCTCGTATCAAGGGAGTGATGGTGAGCGTCACAGTGTAGGTTTTTCATTACCTATAATTTTATGGGCGAGTAACGGTCCTGTAGCATTTATGTCTTCAGAATTTCATCACGATATTGATGGTGAGGTTGTTGTTGAAAAAGGAGGAAGCCGTTTTGTAAATCTTCACGATAAAATTTACGAACTAGAAGAAGGTGCGGAGGAAATCGTGATGGGAGAAGATCATCATCCGGTAAATGCACACAAACCTTTTGACTTATCCATCACCAAGAGTGTGTTTGGAATCTTACTCGTAGGATTACTGTTATTGTTCTGGTTTGGTTCTTTAGGAAAACAATACAAAAAGAAAAATATCCCAACCGGTTTTGGCCGTGCATTAGAGCCGCTAGTGATCTATGTACGTGACGAGATCGCACGTCCTAATATCGGGGAGCACAAGTATCGTAAGTATATGAGTTTCTTGCTTACTGTATTTTTCTTCATCTGGGTTTCAAACCTATTGGGTATGACACCTTTCGGTTTCAACATCACGGGGCAAATTGCAGTTACTGTTTGTCTTGCTTTATTCACATTCTTTATCGTTCAGTTTAGCGGTAATAAAGATTACTGGAAACACATTTTCTGGATGCCGGATGTACCGGTGATTATGAAAATCATATTAATACCTATCGAAGTTTTAGGTATGTTGACCAAGCCTTTTTCCCTTCTTATTCGTTTGTTTGCAAACATCACCGCAGGTCACGTTGTGGTAATGGGGTTGATCGCATTAATGATTACTTTAAAAGCCCAGTTTGGCGCAGTAGGTTCTACAGGATTATCTCTGGTTCTTACCTTGTTCATCTCGGTTATTGAAATATTAGTAGCATTCTTACAGGCATTTATCTTTACGATGCTCTCAGCGTTGTTCATTGGCATGGCGGTTGCAGAACACGACCATCACCACGAGCACGATGAAGAGGGACACGAAGTGGATGACGTAGAGGATGTAAGAGAAAGTTTTGTTTAATTTTTAAATCAATTGTTATGTACAATTTAATTGGAGCTGGATTAATCGTTATCGGTGGTGGTATCGGACTAGGTCAAATCGGTGGTAAAGCGATGGAAGGTATCGCACGTCAACCTGAAGCGGCTGGTAAGATTCAAACTGCGATGATTATTATTGGTGCACTTTTAGAAGGTCTTGCTTTCGGTGCGTTGATCTTAGGTAAATAATCAAGCTTAAACAACTAAGCAATTCCTGTAACGGTTGGTTACAGGAGTTGTTTTATTTAAAACATTAAATTCAAAGATGGATCAGTTATTAAATGATTTTTCGCCGGGCTTGTTTGTAATGCAAGCTGTTATATTAATTATCCTCATCTTATTGATGAAGAAATTTGCTTGGAAACCTATCTTGAGCTCTTTAGATGAGCGTGAGCAAGGAATTCAAGGTGCATTAGAAGCAGCAGAAAAAGCACGTTTGGAGATGAAAAATCTTCAGGCAGACAACGAAAAAGCATTGCAGGAAGCACGTGCAGAGCGTGATGCTATGCTGAAAGAAGCTCGTGAGATCAGAACAAAAATGATCGCAGAAGCTGAAGGTGATGCAAAAGCGCAAGCTGATAAAATCATCACTCAAGCACAAGAGGCTATCGCAGCAGAAAAGCGTGCGGCAGTGGCTGAGTTAAAAGGTCAAGTTGCAGAACTTTCTCTTGAAATCGCAGAGAAAGTGGTTAAGCAAGAGCTTTCAGATAAAGAAAAACAGCAGCAGTATGTAGATAAAATGCTGCAAGACGCTACCCTTAACTAATAAAACAAGCAGTTCATGTCATCAAGAGCAGCAATACGTTACGCAAAGGCAATTTTAGATCAGGCCAAAGAAAAAGGTACTGAAGAAGTTGTTTTTGGTAATATGAAATCTATTGATGCTACACTAAACGCAAGTAAAGAATTGCGCAGTGTGCTTAAAAGTCCTGTTATAAAGCCCGAAGATAAAAGAGCTTCGTTAAAGGCTGTTTTTGCAGATTATGACCCAAGCACACTAAGCCTTATCGATCTTTTGGTTGATAAAAAGCGTAGCGCTCTTTTAGGTCAGGTAGCTCAAAGCTATGTGAGTTTATATAATGAGTCTAAAGGAATTGTTGTTGCTCAGGTAACAACAGCTGTGGAGTTAGACGCTAGTTTAGAAGCAAAAATTTTAGCTAAAGTAAAAGAGCTTACCAATAGCAGTGAGGTTACTTTAGAACAACATATGGACCCAAGTTTAATAGGAGGGTTTATTCTTCGTGTAGGAGATGTACAGTACGACGCGAGTGTTGCAAATCAACTTGTGAGCGTACAAAAAGAATTTAGTAAACGTTTATAATTACAACTTAGCTTTGAGTTGTATCAAAGCTTACTTAGATATCAAACAAAATGGCAGAAGTAAAACCAGCTGAAGTTTCAACGATTTTAAAGAAACAACTTTCAGGCTTTGAAGCATCAGCTTCATTAGATGAGGTAGGAACAGTACTCACCGTGGGTGATGGTATTGCCCGTGTTTATGGTCTTTCTAACGCACAATACGGAGAGCTCGTTGAATTTGACGGAGGTCTTGAAGGTATTGTATTGAACTTAGAAGAAGATAACGTTGGGGTTGTACTTTTAGGTCCTTCTAAAGAAGTTAAAGAAGGTGCTACAGTAAAACGTACACAACGTATCGCTTCGATCAACGTAGGTGAAGGTATTGTAGGACGTGTTGTTAACACCCTAGGACAACCTATCGATGGTAAAGGAGCAATTGAAGGTGAAACTTATGAGATGCCACTTGAGCGTAAAGCGCCTGGTGTTATTTATCGTCAGCCGGTAAATGAGCCTTTACAAACAGGTATCAAATCTATCGATGCGATGATTCCTGTAGGTCGTGGTCAGCGTGAGCTTGTAATTGGTGACCGTCAGACAGGTAAGACTACTGTTTGTATTGATACCATTTTGAATCAAAAAGAATTTTATGATGCTGGAGAGCCTGTTTATTGTATCTACGTTGCTGTAGGTCAAAAGGCTTCTACTGTAGCTGGTATCGCTAGTGTACTTGAAGAAAAAGGTGCAATGGCTTATACTACAATTGTAGCTGCAAATGCATCAGATCCTGCTCCTATGCAGGTTTATGCTCCATTCGCAGGTGCTGCAATTGGAGAGTATTTCAGAGATACAGGTCGTCCTGCTTTAATCATCTATGATGATTTATCTAAGCAAGCGGTTGCCTATCGTGAGGTTTCACTTTTATTACGTCGTCCACCGGGTCGTGAGGCGTATCCTGGAGACGTTTTCTTCCTACACTCTCGTTTATTAGAGCGTGCTGCAAAAGTGATTGCTGATGATGATATTGCAAAGAATATGAATGATCTTCCTGATAGTTTAAAGCCTATTGTTAAAGGTGGAGGTTCATTAACTGCGCTTCCGATTATCGAAACTCAAGCAGGGGACGTTTCAGCATATATCCCTACAAACGTAATTTCGATTACCGATGGTCAGATCTTCCTTGATGGTGACTTATTCAACTCGGGTGTACGTCCGGCGATTAACGTAGGTATTTCAGTATCACGTGTGGGTGGTTCTGCGCAGATCAAGTCGATGAAGAAAGTATCTGGTACGCTTAAGTTAGACCAAGCAGCTTTCCGTGAACTAGAAGCATTTGCTAAATTCGGTTCAGACCTTGATGCCGCTACGTTAAGCGTTATTGAAAAAGGTAAGCGTAATGTTGAGATCTTAAAGCAAGCGGAAAACACACCGTATACTGTAGAAGATCAAATCGCGATTATCTACGCAGGTTCTAAAAACCTATTGCGCAATGTGCCTATCGATAAAGTAAAAGAGTTTGAAACAGACTATCTTGAACTTTTGAATGCTAAGCACAGAGCTACTTTAGATACGCTGAAAGCAGGTAAGCTTACAGATGAGGTGATCGACACCTTGACTACAGTAGCAAACGACCTTGCTGCTCGATATAAGAAGTAATTCTAAATTCTGAATGTAGAATTTAGATGGCTTATGTTCCTAGAAATAATGCGATAGTTGATAAGTCCTTTCATTTTGCGTGTGAAATAGTTATTTACACACAACAATTAAAAGCCAAAGGTTTTTATGAGATTGGATCACAACTTTTAAAATCTGGAACAAGTATTGGTGCGAATGTGCGTGAATCGCAACGCGCAGTAAGTACCAAAGATTTTAAGAATAAATTGAGTATAGCTTTAAAAGAAGCAGAAGAAACTCAATATTGGTTGCAAATTATTGAACATACTGAAATAGCTGAAGTATCTAAAGCTCTTTCGGAAAACTGTGAGGAATTAATTAGGTTGTTGGTTAGTATAATCAAAAACTCATAATTCTCAATTCAACATTTTGAATTAAATAAATGGCAAATTTAAAGGAAATACGTAACCGAATTTCATCAGTATCTTCAACGATGCAGATCACAAGCGCTATGAAAATGGTGTCGGCTGCTAAGTTGAAGAAGGCTCAAGATGCTATTACAGCAATGCGCCCTTATTCTGATAAATTAACCGAGTTGCTTCAAAATCTTAGTGCTTCGATGGAAGGAGACAGCGGAAGCCGTTTTGCTGAAGAGCGTCCTGTTGAAAAAGTGCTTGTAATTGCGATCTCTTCAAATAGAGGTCTTGCAGGGGCTTTCAACTCAAACATCGTAAAAGAAGCTAAGAACATTGCAGATACTGTATACGCCGGTAAAGAAGTACACTTCTTAACCATTGGTAAAAAAGCAAATGACATTCTGAAAAAATCACACACCGTGATTTTTAATGACAGTGAGATCTTTGATGATTTAACGTTTGAGAATGTTGAAGCAATTGCTGAGCGTGCAATGAATTTATTTACCGAAGGAACTTATGATAAAGTTGAATTGCTTTACAATTCCTTCAAAAATGCCGCTACACAAATTGTTACCCGTGAGCAGTTTTTACCTATTGTTCCTTTAAAAGAGCAATTTGAAGAGGTAGCTCCGGCAAACACTACAGATTATATCTTTGAACCATCAAAAGAAGAGATTGTAAAACAGCTTATACCTAAAGCTTTAAAAACACAATTCTTTAAGGGAATAAGAGATTCTGTAGCAAGTGAGCACGGTGCACGTATGACGGCGATGCATAAAGCAACAGATAATGCGACTGAGTTGAGAGATCAGCTTAAATTGACATATAACAAAGCGCGTCAGGCTGCAATTACTAACGAGATCCTTGAGATCGTAGGTGGTGCAGAAGCATTAAACAACTAGAAATTATTTTATTTCATATCTTAAAGCCTTGCAATTGTTGCAAGGCTTTTTTGTTGGTACAATCGCAGCGCTTAATATCCAGTTCTGATAGCTATTGCGATAGACAGAGATAGTTTATCTGTTGTATACGACCTAAACAATCCATACGTTAGCTTTGTAAACCCAATCTAAGCACTTATGAAAAACATATTATCAGCTTTGTTCTTATTTACTTTATTCTCTTGTGGAGGAAGCAACCAACTCGTTAAGAACCCGCCTTTTGAGATTGAAAAAGCGACTCGTAAATCTGGGGTTAACGGCATCGAAAACATTCGTTTTGTAGCCAAAAATATTCCGCAAGAGGTAAGCTTTGAATCTTTATATTTTCAGCAGAAAAAATCTAAAGTACTTTGGGAAGATACCAACCTGTATTATGCCACCTTCTCAACAGTGCCTGCGAATAGTAAAGACCGCATATTATCCGTAAATCGTGAAGATGAAGCGAAAAATCCTTTACCGCAAATTCCGGTTGAAGTTCCTTTTAAAATCAAAGCAAATGAAGCCTTATTAGAATACAAAGTAGGAGATAAGACCTTTTATACCGTTCTAGAGGTTAAATAGGAGAAAGCGTTGCAGTCTCGGTTTTGGATTGCTTCCGAATAGTTAATTTTAAATGGAAAAAATCGAACTTCTTTGAGCGTACTTAAAGGTTTTGTAAAAGATACGGCGGTTTATGGGCTAGCCACTATTCTCCCCAGATTGATGAACCTGTTTCTGATCAGTCTGCACACCGATAGTTTGGAAACTTCGGGCTATGCGGATAATACAGCCTTTTATGTGGGGGCGGCATTCTTAAATGTTTTATTGGCTTACGGTATGGAAACGGCCTTCTTCCGTTTTTTTTCTAAAGCCGAAGATGAAAATAAAGTGTACAGCACGGTGCTGATCGCACTTACTGTAACCTCTTTAATTGCGTTCACCCTACTTTATGCATTGCGTGTGCCCATTTGCGAGGCTCTAGAGCTTCCTGTAGAATATTTTGGATACTTGTTAGGTGTCACCATTTTAGATGCGCTTGTAGTAGCTCCTTTTGCGTATTTGCGAGCAAAAGGTAAAGCGTTGCGCTTTACAGGAATAAAACTTACCAACCTTGCGATCTATGTTGTACTCAATATCTTTTTCCTTTGGGCAATTCCAGAATTTAATATGCAGTTTAGTTGGTACGACCCAACTGCTTTACTCACGTATATTTTTGCGGCCAATTTAGCTGCGAGCGCGGTGACTTTTCTTTTAATTGCGCCTGATTTTTTTAGGATCAAACTTGTATTTGATAAGCAGTTATTCGGTCAGTTGTGGCAATATGGTTGGCCGGTACTTGTTGCGGGTTTAGCTTTTGTGGTAAATGAGAATTTAGACAAGCTTCTAATTGGGAATATGCTAGATAAGGATATCATGGGCGCCTATTCAGGATGTTATAAGTTGGCGGTTTTTATGACCATTTTTATACAGGCCTTTCGCTTGGGAGCTGAACCTTTTTTCTTCAGTCATGCTAAAAACAAAAATGCGCCAACTACCTATGCCACCATACTAAAATATTTTGTGGTTGTAGGTGCTGCAGGATTACTTTTTATCGTGTGCTTTATCGACTTTTTTAAAGCACTTCTCATTAGTGACTCAAGCTATTTTAAAGCCATTGAGATCGTTCCTTATATTCTATTGGCTAATTTATTTCTGGGAATCTATCACAACTTATCGGTGTGGTATAAGCTTACCGATAAAACCCGGTATGGAATGTATTTCTCAATTCTAGGCGCAGCACTTACCATTGCGCTCAATTGGTATTTTATACCGCTCATTGGTTTTATGGCTTCGGCATATACGACGGTTGTAGCTTATGGTACGATGATGCTGATTTCGTACTTTTACGGCCAAAAATATTATCAGATCCCCTACAACGTAAGCAGAATAAGTATGTATCTTCTTCTGGCTACCAGCGGAGCTTTGGTCTCCTTTTATTTTTTCAGATCAAATTATGGGGTGAATGGTGTAATTTTTCTGGCTTTTATGGGATTAACACTCTTGCTGGAACATAAGGAATTAAATGCCATTTTAGGGCGAAATAAAAAATAGAAATTCCACAGCGTGGAACTTAAAAGCACATTATGCAAATAAACATTATCAATACATCTAATCACGCATTACCGCATTACGAGACCGAAGCTTCTGCAGGAATGGATCTTCGCGCAGCGCTTGATGCACCGGTGACCTTAAAACCTTTAGAACGCGCGATCATCAAAACAGGTTTGTTCATTGAGCTTCCTGTGGGTATAGAAGCCCAAGTGCGCCCCAGAAGTGGTCTAGCAGCAAAAAAAGGTATTACTGTGCTCAACGCTCCGGGAACGATTGATGCAGATTATCGTGGGGAAATCGGCGTGATTTTAGTCAACCTATCTAACGAAGATTTTACGATCGAAAATGGCGAACGCATTGCCCAACTAGTCATCGCAAAACACGAGCGTGCTGATTGGAATGAAGTTGAAGTTTTAAGTGAAACGGCTCGCGGCGCTGGAGGTTTCGGAAGTACCGGAACCAAATAATGAGCTAATGATTTAAGAGGCATTCACCCAAAACACGCCTTTTAAATTCAAATAACGGTTCTTTTTGCAGAGAACAACCAGAAATTTAAACGTATGAAAATCATAGTCCCTATGGCAGGTCGTGGATCACGACTACGGCCGCATACCTTAACCATTCCAAAACCGTTAATCCCTATTGCGGGCAAACCTATTGTGCAGCGTTTGGTGGAAGATATCGCAAGCGTTCTGGATGAGAAAATCGAAGAAGTAGCGTATGTGATCGCAGAGGATTTTGGTAAAGAAACCGAAGAAAACCTCAAACAAATCGCACAAAATTTAGGCGCAAAAGGAAGCATTTATTATCAAGATAAACCTTTAGGAACAGGCCATGCCATTATGTGCGCGCAACAATCTTTGAGCGGCCCTTGTGTAATTGCTTATGCAGATACACTCTTTAGAGCAGATTTTACGTTAGATAAAGAAGCAGACAGTGTGATCTGGGTAAAACAGGTTAAAAATCCTGAAGCCTATGGCGTGGTTTCGCTAAATGAAAACAATGAGATCGAAGGTCTGGTAGAAAAACCCAAAGATTTTGTTTCAGATCTTGCGGTGATAGGCATTTACTATTTTAAAGATGGAGCTGTGCTCAAAAGCGAATTGCAGGCGGTTTTAGATGCTAAATTGATGCACGGTGGCGAGTATCAGATCAACGACGGGATCAAGCAAATGCAGGCGAAAGGCTACACATTTAAACCTGGTAAAATCGATGAATGGATGGACTGTGGCAATAAAAACGTTACTGTAGAGACCAACGGAAGAATGCTTCAGTTTTTGCACAAAGAAGGTGCGCACCTAGTTGCTTCTTCAGCTCAACTAGAGAATGCATCGGTGATTCCGCCGTGTTATATTGGTGAAAATGCGGTGATAAAAGATGCTACCATTGGCCCAAATGTCTCTATAGGTGAAGGCACGGTTATTGAAAACAGCAGCATTGAAGAAAGTTTGATTCAGAATTATAGCCAGGTTACTAATGCGCAGTTAAAAAATGCTATGATTGGTAATTATGCTAAATTCGATGGTAACTTTACGGCAATCAGTATAGGAGACTATTCTGAGTTGGTTTAAAAGATCAAAATGAAAAGATTCGCGTTTTTAGGAATGTTGCTTTTGTTTTCGCCTTTGGCGGAAGCCCAAGAGCCTACACCTTTGCAAGACGTGAATGTAGATCAGTTGGAAGATGTTACAGACGCTTTTCAAGAATCTTTTTTTGAAGCACTGAAGCAAAAAGGAATCGAGAACTATGATCGCGCGATCGTAGCATTAGATAAATGCATTGCATTACGGCCGCAAGAGTCTATTTTATATTTTGAAAAAGGTAAAAATGAGGCGGCTTTGGGCAACACTCAAGAAGCCGAAAACAATTACCTGAAAGCGCTTCAGCTTAAACCCAATCAGCGGGATATTATGGAGGCGTTATACGAAGTGTACTATGCGCGTCAGGATTTTGATAAAGCGATAGATCTAGTACAAGACCTGGCTAAGTTTGACATTAAGTATAAAGAAGATCTAGCGCGTATTTATGTGCGTAAGGGAGCCTTTAAAGAAGCCTTAGACGTTTTAGATGAGCTGGATGAAGCGTTGGGTAAAGATGCTTATCGCAATCAGATCAGAGAACAGGCTATGGCATTGAGCGGAGGTGATTATAAAGAAAAAATGCTTCTAGACGCGATTGCTCAAAATCCGCAAAATGAGAAAAATTACCTCAATCTCATTTATATCTATAGTGAACAAGGTAAAACGCAACAGGCTTATGCTACTGCACAAAAGTTACTTAAAGTAAATCCAAAGGCAGATGAAGTGCATTTGGCGCTGTACAAATTTCATTTAGAACAGAATGATGTAGCGCGCGCTTTTCAATCTTTAGAACGCGTGATGAAAAGTTCAAAAGTTGAAGCTAAAGCAAAACATAGCGTCCTTAATGATTTTTTAATCTTTGTAGATCGCAATCCGGAGTTTGAACCAGAATTAGAACAAGCGATCGCTTTATTTTCTGAGGAAGAGGCGACTGATGTTAATGAAGAATTAGGAGCTTATTACCTAAAGAATAATGATAAAACAAAGGCGTTATCTTATTATGAGGCTGCTTATAAGAAAAATCCCGATGATGTAAATGTGCTGCGTAATTTGGTACTCTTGCAATTACAGGCACAACAGTTTGAGAATGCTGCTGCATTAAGTGAAGAAGCGCTGGCATTTTATCCGGCGCAGGCGGTATTTTATTTAGTTTATGGGGTAGCGCAAAACGCTTTAGGAAAAGCGCAGAACGCGGTAGATTATTTAGAGATGGGGATTGATTATGTAATTGAAAATCCTCAAATGCAAGCCGATTTTTATAGCGAACTTGCGCGCGCTTACGAAACGCTGGGAAATGCCGAAAAGGCAGCAGCGTATCGCAAGCGATTAACAAATTTGACACAATAGTATGCAATTGATATATCGAGGAATTTTAGTGCTAACGCTTATAGGTCTTGTGGGATGTAAGGCGACCAAAAATGCAGCATCTACAGAAGATTTAGCTTCGGCAAAAATCATTAAAGCGCATTATGACACGCACCCTGAGTTTGAGACTTTGGCAGCACGGCTTAAAATTCGATACTCAGATCCTGAGACCACACAAAATGTAACGGTAAGTCTAAGAATGAAACAAGGAGAAACCATCTGGATGAGTGCTTCGGTGTTAGGGATTTCTTTAGCGAAAGCAATGATCACGAAAGACCGTGTTCAATTCTACGAGAAAATTGACGGAACTTACTTTGACGGCGACTTTGAATTATTGAGTGATTTATTAGGTACAGAGCTAGATTATGACCAAGTTGAAGCTTTACTGCTGGGGCAACCTATTTACGATTTAAGAAGTGGGGGCTTTAGCGCCGGCGCAACCTCTTCGCGCTATTTGGTAGCACCGCGTAAGCAATCTGCCTTGTTTGATCTGTTTTTCTATCTTAACAGCGGGGCGTTTACGCTACAAGAACAGCGACTGGCCCAGCGGGAAGCTCAGCGCGACCTCACCATTTCCTACGGAGATTATATCGAGGAGCAACAAGGCTTTTTTCCTTCAGAAATCCACGTGAAAGCACAAGAGGCAGAAAAAACCACAACTATTGACATCACATACCGCGGTTTAGATTTTAATTCTGAAGTGAGTTTTCCGTTTAATATTCCCGGTGGTTTAAAAGAAATCGAACTTTAATGCAGTTGAAGCTGAAATTGAAATACACCCTATTTTTTGGACTTTTGCTAAGTTCGTTACTCGCTGTTGCCCAAAATGACAAACAAGCTGAGCTGGAGCGCCAGCGTCGCGCGCTGATGAGTCAGATTGAAGAGTTGAGCAAGTTGCGACAAAGCAACAAGAAGAAGGAGATTAACGTGCTGAGCCAGGTTGAAGATTTAGCTTCAAAAATTAAAACCCGGGAAAACCTCATAAGGGTAACCAACAGTCAGGCGAATTTGCTCACCCAAAAGATCAATCAAAACATCAATAAAATCAGTGAGCTGAGAGCCGAACTATCAAAGCTTAAAGAAGATTACGCGGCGATGGTGCAAAAGTCATACAAGAGTAAAAGCAGTCAGAGCCGTATTATGTTTTTGCTGTCTTCAGAGAGTTTTTTACAAGCCTATAAGCGGGTGCAGTATATGAAGCAATACAGCAATTACCGCAAAAAACAAGGCGACCAGATTAAAGAGCGTACGACACTTTTACAAGAAACCAATATCAAGCTCATAGATCAAAAGGAAGAAAAACAGCAATTGATCGCTCAAAACAAAAGAGAGCAAGAAAAGCTTGAAGATGAGAAAAAACAGCAAGATGCTTTAATTGCGACTATACGTGAGAAAGAATCCTCTTATGCTGCGCAGATCAATAAAAAACAAGCCGAAGCTAATCGTATTGACCGGGAAATAGACCGATTGATTCGGGAAGCGATCGCTGCTTCTAAAAAGGAAAGTGGCGCTACCACTACTTCTGAAACAGAGATCAAAAAGGGAGCGATGCCTACTTTTGCGTTGACTCCGGCGGCAAAAGCACTTGCTAATGATTTTGCCTCGAATAAAGGTAGAATGGACTGGCCTGTGGAACGAGGCAGGGTGTATAAAAAATTCGGAACCTCAAAGCATCCTACGCTTCCAAATATTACCACATACAACAGTGGTGTCGAGATTGAGACTGCACCCGGTAGTGTTGCACGTGCAGCATTTAAAGGCACCGTACAACAAGTGCAATTAATACGGGGCGGCGGCTATACCATACTCATTCGTCACGGTAATTACCTCACGGTCTATCAAAACTTAAAAAACCTTAAGGTGAAAGTGAACGATCAAGTATCAACAAAACAAGCCTTAGGAGAAATTGCCGAGAACTCATTCAATGGAAAAACCATTTTGAAATTTTTAGTCTATAAAGATTCAGTGCGCTTGAATCCTGAAGACTGGATTTACAATATGTAACAGAGTATAGCTCGTAAAATCAGATTGTTGTATTTTAGAAGTGCACAAATTCTTCAAACTGATTTTATATGAAAAAAACTACCTTCCTTTTTACGTGTTTACTCTCCACGATTCTTTTCGCCCAAAACAAACAAGAGCAAGTTTTAGAACAGCTTGATCAAAACACCCAAGCCTACGGCGAGATCGCCCATAAAATATGGTCTTTCGCCGAAATGGGATATCAAGAAGAACAAAGCGTTGCTTTACTTCAAAAAACTTTAAAAGAAGAAGATTTCACCATTGAACCAGGCGTGGCGGGAATGCCTACTGCTTTTGTTGCGAGTTATGGTTCGGGTAAGCCGGTGATCGCGGTTTTAGGAGAATATGATGCCTTGCCCGGTTTATCGCAAAAGGCCGTTGCGCATAAAGAATCTAATGGCGGTGTGGCCGGGCACGCGTGCGGGCATCATTTGTTTGGTACAGCATCTGCGGCCGCGGCGATTTCAATAAAACACTATCTGGAAAATACAGGAAAATCAGGAACCATTCGTTTTTACGGTTGTCCCGCCGAAGAAGGAGGTTCAGGTAAGGTGTATTTAACGCGCGCTGGACTCTTTGATGACGTGGATGCAGTGATCAATTGGCATCCGGGAAATTCCAACGGCGCTGATCCAGGCGCGGCATTAGCAAACAAATCGGCTAAATTTAGATTTCACGGAATCGCAGCACACGCTGCCGGTGCTCCTGAGAAAGGGCGCTCAGCACTTGATGGGGTAGAGGCGATGAATTATATGATCAATATGATGCGCGAGCATGTACCCGAAGATACCCGTATTCATTACGTGATCACTGACGGAGGAAAGGCGCCAAATGTTGTGCCTGATTTTGCTGAGGTATATTATTATGCGCGCCACACGACCCGAGATGTGGTGATCGATGTGTTTGACCGAATGGTTAAAGCAGCTGAAGGAGCAGCACTAGGAACCGGTACAACAATGGATTATGAAATGATTGGCGGAACGCACGAATTGCTACCCAATCTTACGCTACAGAAACTTATGTACGACAACTTGAAAGAGGTTGGTGGGTATACCTATACGCCCGAAGAACGCGAGTTTGCCGAAGAAATTGCTACAAGCTTGAATACAGACCTTGATGTAAAAAATGTAGAAGGTATAAGTGAGTACAATCCTATTCCTGAAGCGGGCGGCTCTACAGATGTGGGAGACGTGAGTTTTACCGTACCTACCGTTGGTCTGTATACGGCTACTTGGGTGCCGGGAACACCGGCACACAGTTGGCAAGCAGTGGCAGCAGGAGGGACCAGTATAGGCACCAAAGGAATGATGGTAGCAGCAAAAACTATGGCTAAAACAGGTATGGACTTATTTGACCAACCCGAAATTCTTAAAGCAGCTTGGACTGAATTTGAAGAAAAGCGTGGCGAAGATTTTGAGTATATCCCTTTGTTGGGAGATCGAGAACCGGCACTAGATTATAGAAACTAGTCTACATACTAAACAAAAGCGGGAAGCAACTGCTTCCCGTTTTTGCTTTATGATTGAATTGGCTTACTCAAAAAGCGCTTTTAATTCAGTAGCTTCTTTAGCTTCCATTTTTCCGGCGAGAACAAGACTGAGTTGTTTTCTGCGTAAAGCCGCATCATAACGCTGGATTTCTTTTTCGGTTTCCGGTTTAATTTGAGGGATAGGTACCGGCATTCCGGTTTCATCTACGGCAACAAAGGTGTAAATCGCATCGTTTGCTTTTGATTTAAGGCCATTTTCGCGGTCTTCTACCCACACATCGATCACAACTTCCATAGAGGTCTTAAAAGCTCTGGAAATCGAAGCTTCTACAGTCACCACACTCCCTAATGGGATCGCTTTATTAAACGCGACGTGATTTACCGATGCAGTCACCACAATTCGGCGTGAATGTCTTCTGGCGGTAATACTCGCAACACGATCCATACGTGCAAGAAGTTCGCCTCCAAACATATTGTTTAAAGGGTTTGTTTCATTCGGCAAAACCAGATCGGTTTGCGTGGTACGCGATTCAGAAGGCGTTTTTGCTTTCATAGTTTGATTTTCGGCAAAAATAGGAAGAAAAAGCCGGTAGAAAATCAAAAAAGCCTCCTAGTTTGGAGGCTTTTGCATATTAATCGTAAAAAGAGATCTTTAATTCAATTCCTGGATCAGCATCCAAGCATTAGGATTATCTGTATTACGTATGTTGCGTAATTCTTTTAGAGCTTCGGTGCGATCTGTGTAACTTCCGTAAACCACCTGATGCAAGCCGTATTTGTTTTCACCTAAAGTGCGTGCTTTATAACCGGCTTCGCGCAGTTGATTTACACGTGTTTCAGCATTTTCAGGAATTCTAAAAGCTCCTGCTACGATATGAAAATTTCCTTTTGGTTTAAAGGCATTCAAAGTAACGGCAGGCAACGGATTATCAATTGTGAAGGTCGCGTGCTGAATAGTATTTTCGATCTGACTTTCTGCCTTTTGTTTTTCGGCAAAATTATGATCTGCAATATCCTTGAAATATAAAAAGCCTAATGCTCCAGATAAACCTATGGTAAGCAATCCTACTGCAGCATACTTCATCCAGCCGTTTGAGCGGCGGGCTGGAGTAAGATGTATAGGCGCTTTCTCTTCAAGAGCTTCGGCTTCTTGCGCTAATACTTCGCGTGTCACCGGTTGAGCGGTATACGAGGCAAGACCAAAAGCTTCGGTTAAATAATTGGTAGATTGCTCAGGCTCAAAACTCAAGTTTCCGGCTTCATTTTGAGACAAGGTACCAATTTTATCAAATACAAGTGTTTCTTCAGCATTCAATTTTTGCTGAATATTCATAGCGAATTCTTGCACTTTTAGTAATGCACTCTCATAGCTTAAATGCTCTGCCGAAGCGACATAATTAGCTAATAGTCCATCATTTTCTTTCAATTGTGCATTAAAAGAAATACGTTTTTTAGGTGGGAAAAAGGCCTGTGCGGTTTCGTCGTGATATGCAGAAACGCGGTGTGCTAAAAACGCTCCGAAGCCGGGAACGATCACGCACTCGTATCTATAAAGTAAGTCGCTGATGTAGTTTGAAAAATGCATAAAGTAAAATTAAAAAAAAATGCTACCGCCTTTAGAAAGTTGTTCGTGATTTGTTAACAATTTTGCAATACCTTTATTAACAGCAATTTAAAATAATGAAAGAAGACGAACTTCACGCATTTCTGACCTTACAGCGTATTCCTAATTTAGGCGACACATCGATCAAAAGACTTATTGCGCGATTTGAAACTGCACAACAAGTGCTAGATCAAAAGAAAGAAAGCCTTTTAAAACTAGATGGAATCGGCGCTTTTAAGTTGAAAGCTTTTTTTGAAAAGGAACACAGGCTTGCGGCCGAAGAAGAATTAAAATTCATTCAAGAGCATAACATTGATTACTGCAGTTATAAAGATCAAAACTATCCTGAGCGATTAAAGCACTGCATCGACGGGCCAATTTTGCTTTTTAAACGCGGAAGTAAAAATTTTTCTCAACAGCGAATGATCTCTATTGTAGGAACGCGTAAAGTCACCAATCACGGAGTAGACTTTATAAAGCAGTTCGTAGAGGATCTTGCACCTTTAAATCCGCTTGTGGTTTCGGGGTTTGCTTATGGAGTAGATATTACTGCACATCGCGCAGCGCTAGATCAAGGTTTAGATACGATTGCGGTGTTAGCCCACGGTTTGAACCAGATCTATCCTAAAGTTCATGCTAAGTATGTTAAGGCTGTTGAAGCGCAGGGTGCATTCATTACTGATTTTTGGAGCAGTGACGCGTTTGACCGAACGAACTTTTTACGTAGAAACCGCATAATTGCCGGGATGAGTGAAGCTACGGTAGTAATCGAAAGTGCCGAAAAAGGAGGGTCGCTCGTAACTGCAGATATCGCAAATTCTTACAGCAGAGATGTTTTTGCAGTCCCCGGAAGACCGGGAGATGCGCAAAGTTTGGGATGTAATAACCTGATCAAAACGCAGAAAGCACAGTTAATTACCAGCGCAGCAGATTTAATTTATTTGCTCAATTGGCAAATAGAAGAGGAGCTCAAACCTGTGCAAAAGCAACTTTTTGTAGAACTCAATGCAGAAGAAAAAGTGATCTGCAATTTTTTATCAGACGTGGGCAAAGAGCAACTCGATTTGATCGCACTGCATTGCAAAATGCCCACGTTTAAAGTAGCCAGTATCTTGCTTAATATGGAATTAAAAGGAGTAGTAAGACCCTTGCCCGGAAAACAGTTTGAACTGACTTAGTATCCTACTTTCTTACGAACGCGATTTAGAACTTCGTTTGCAATTACTCGAGCTTTTTCTGCTCCAACACGTAGTGCGGCATCCAATTCATCAAGATTGTCCATATAATGGTTGTACAATGCACGCTCTTTTTCAAACTTGTTTAAGACAAGCTCGTACAAAGCCTTTTTAGCGTGGCCGTAACCATAACCACCGGCTTCATAATTTTTACGCATTTGAGCAACTTCATCTTTTGAAGCTAACAACTTATAAATGCCAAAAACATTACAAGTATCAGGATCTTTAGGATCTTCAAGCGGCGTGCTATCAGTCTCGATACTCATAATTTGTTTTTTCAATGCTTTGTCAGATTGAAAAATTATGATGGTGTTGCCTTTACTCTTACTCATTTTCGCACCGTCGGTTCCCGGGATATACATCGTTTCCTCGTGAAGTTTCAGCTCAGGAATTACAAAAGTTTCACCCATTTGCGCGTGAAAACGAGAAGCGACATCGCGTGTCATCTCAAGGTGCTGAGATTGATCTTTACCTACCGGAACAATTTCGGCATCATACAACAAGATATCAGCGGCCATAAGCATCGGGTAGGTAAAAAGTCCGGCATTTACATCTTCCAGTCTATCAGCTTTGTCTTTAAAACTATGTGCTAATGTTAAGCGCTGATACGGAAAAAAACAGCTTAAATACCAAGTAAGCTCTGTGGTTTGTGGGATATCGCTCTGGCGGTAAAAAACCGTTTTTTCAATATCAAGACCACAAGCAAGCCATGTCGCGGCAGTAGAATAGGTGTTGTGTCTTAAGGTTTCGCCATTTTTAATCTGAGTAAGCGAGTGCATATCTGCGATGAATAAAAAAGATTCATTTTCAGGCTGATTAGCCATATTGATCGCAGGGATTATAGCTCCTAATAAGTTACCTAAATGTGGTGTTCCCGTACTTTGAACACCTGTTAAAATTCGTGACATGGTTCATTTAAATTTTGCGTAAAGTTACCCCTTTTCAAGTATTAACTCCTTTTAAAATGTCTATTTTTGAAACGTCGGTTTGTATCTGCAAGTCGGCAGAAATCCTATACTGTTGATGTTAAGACTGCTTCAGAAATTACTGATTTTACTTTGGCGCATATGGTTCTATGTGCTCATCATAGTGCCCATTATCATATTGTTGCCTTTCCTACTTATTTCGGTAGCTAAAGACTCCTGGTATCCTTACTTTTTTAAAATGGCTAGGCTGTGGGCGCGCATTATTTTATACGGAATGGGGTTTTGGCCAGAGGTAAAACGTCTTGAAAAAACAGAAATGGGTAAAAGCTATATGTATATCGCTAATCACACCTCAATGACAGATATAATGTTGATGTTGAGTAGTGTGCGTAACCCTTTTGTATTTGTTGGAAAACAAGAGCTGGCAAAATTTCCACTGTTTGGATATTTCTATAAACAAACGTGTATTCTGGTAGACCGCGGGGATCCCAAAAGTAGAAGAGCGGTATTTGAAAGTGCTCAAAACAGACTCAACCAGGGGCTTAGTATTTGTATTTTTCCTGAAGGTGGTGTGCCCGATGACACTAGTATAGTGCTTGATACCTTTAAAGACGGAGCATTCAGGCTAGCGATAGATCATCAAGTGCCTATTGTGCCAATGGTGTTTTATGATAATAAAAAGCGTTTTTCTTATGAATTTTTCACCGGTACGCCGGGATTGATGCGCGTAAAAGTCTTGCCATTTATTCAAACCAAAGGCCTAAAAGCGATAGATCGAAAAACTGTAAAAGAGCAGGCTTTTAAAGCCATTCATGCCGAATTGCTAAAAGACCAAGCCTACGCGGAAACCTAAAAAAGTCGCCCTAACCACAAGGCGACTTTTCTTCATCATTGCATATGCAATAATTAACCTAACCAACTAAAAAACTAACCTAACTTCCTGTGCACTGTTAGTTGGCAGTACACAGTTTCTTTTAAAGTTTGAAGATTAAACCAAAGTCCAGCCGGTTGAAGTGCAGCCAAACTTTGGTTATCTCATCTTCCCCTTTCATATATTTTAAAACCGAATGCTTAAACCAGTGTAAAGACCTAAATAATAGGGTCTGAAATCGCTCACCGATTTGGTATAGGCATTCAGTTGGTATTTAAACATAGGTTCCAGATTGAATTGAATGTGAGGCGTGAATTTATAATCTAAGCCCAAACCAACGTTGGTACTCAAACTAGTATTATTAAGACTGTTTGACGACCCGATACGAGAAACCAAATTATTATTTTCTTCCAGTGAAATGGAATTGTCGTTTAAGAATAGGGTGCTAAAACCACCAATCACTTGAATACCGAATTTACGATTGAGCAAAGCATATTCAGCTTCAAAAGGAACCTCAATGTAGCCTAATTCTTGACGCAGAGCATTGTTTATACTCGTACCCGCAACTGAAGCATTACTCGCAAATTCTGCTGCTGAAGAAGCCAGACTTTTATTAGCATCTGCGACTTGAATCAGCTGCGAATTTTGATTATAATCTATACTGCTAATAGATTGCCCCTGAATACTGGGAGCAAAGTTTACTTGTTCCGTACGGTAGCCCAAATCAACTTTATTCACTCCGGAGCGCACCGTAAGCCTGTCGTTAATGGCATAACTTACTTGAACCCCATAGCTGAAATTCACATCGCCACTTTTCTTGTTATCGGCAAATTCTGCCGCGATCCCAGAGCCGCCAAAACTGTTGTAGTATACGGGAGCCACCATAGGCGTAATACCCCAGCGTGACGTATTTTGAGATGCTGTATTTGAAGTTTCGGTATCCGCTAGAGCTTCTTCCTCATTTTGCGCGTTTGCGATTTCTTCCAATGAAGGTAATTTATCTGCCACAGCATTTTGTTGGGATTTGTTTTCGATGGCGGCTATAGCGGTTGTGTTCTGCTCTGTGTTTGAAGTGTTGTCATCCTGTGTAGCATTTGCATCATTGCCTTGGTCAGCGGTAGCAATACCTGTTGAAGCAGCAGTGCTGCCTGCTTTGTTGGATTTCGAATTATTTCGGTTTCGAGTTGTGTTTGATGCGTTACTTTTTCCTTGATTTGCTTCCGTAGCTGAAGTAGAGGCAACAGTAGTAGCTTTAGTACTTGGATTAGATTCGGCCTTCTTTTGAGAATTAGAATCTTCAGTGCTTTTTTCTTCGGAAGAAACCACGGCATTGTCCGGAGCTTGCTTAAAAGTTTTGGGTGTGCGCTGCTCTTGCTCAGGCGTTTCAGTTTCCTCTAAAACCACTTCAACATCTTGCGCATCTGATGTTGAGAATATAAGGTTACCGGCCAGAAGGATTAGGGCTAAGACAGCTGCTGCGCCACTCAATTGAAGCCATAGCGGGATAAATGCTCGTTTTTTCTGCTGCTTGTCTACAATGCCAGCCCAGACTTTGTCATCAGGCATTGCCTCAAAGTCTTTAAACTTTTCCTGAAACAGGCGGTCTATGTTTTTTTGCTCTTTCACCGTGTTGAGGATTGTAGGGTTTCACTCTGCTGATAATTTTCAACTTTTTCTTTTAAGATCATTCGGGCACGCGCCAAATTAGATTTACTGGTTCCTTCGCTAATGCTTAGCATTTGCGCAATTTCTTTGTGCGGGTAACCGTCTAGAACATAAAGGTTAAACACCAGCCTATAGCGGTCTGGTAATTCTTGTATTATTTTTAATAGAAATTGAAGCGGGATCTCATTGGTGTCAACAAGAACTTCCTCCTGCTCAATCTGTTCTTCATTTACAAGCTCAAACAAGCTCTGTTTGCGATACCTTTGTAAAGCGGTATTGATCACAATACGCTTTAACCAGCCTTCAAATGAGCCTTTGCCTTTGTACTGATGTACTTTTTTAAAAATGGTTAAAAAAGCATCTTGAAGGTTATCTTCAGCCTCCTCATAATTACGAGAATACTTAAGGGAAACCCCAAAGAGCGTGCGAGCGTACAAAGTATACAACTCGGCCTGCGCTTTGGGTTTTTCCTTAGTTAAACGTTTTAAGAGCTTTTCTAAACTCACATTGTTACGTGCTTAAATTACGGTTGCTCTACAGGAACTTCTTGAGTTTCATAAATAGGCTCCCCATTTTCATCATCGCCTTTATACATTTTAAAGACGTAGGTGTAACGGTAAATTACATCGAAATTTAAAAAAGTGGAAATCGTGTCGTTTGGTGTGTCTGTACACATATCACTTTCTAAAACCTGACTTATGGCATACACAAAACGGGTGCTGTCTTCTCTAGCGGCTTCAAAATTGTAAAACTCGTGGCACGTTGTAGGTAATACAAACGAAACCGGCAATTGATAGCGCTCGCCGTAGACAAAACTTTCGGGTAACTCATAATCTGCAATCGGGAGCGCTTCATAGCTCACCACTTGCCCTTCATCATCCAGGGAACAACTGGTTATTAAACCTAATAAACCAATTAATAAAAAAACCTTTTTCATCATTAAAATTATCTGCTTTTTGTAAGTAGATACTTTAAGATGAAAAAGGTTGCGTAAGCCGTTTAAAAATTTTTCTAAGCTTCTTTAGCTATTTTGATGGCTTCTTTGATTTTAACTTCGAGTTCTTCTAAGAGATCCGGGTTGTCTTTCAAGATGGCTTTTACTGCATCACGTCCTTGTCCTAGTTTGGTATCTTGATAACTAAACCAAGAACCGCTCTTTTTGATGATTTCATAATCAACACCAATATCAAGGATTTCACCAACTTTAGAAACGCCTTCGCCATACATTATATCAAATTCTGCCTGACGGAACGGAGGCGCAACTTTATTCTTAACCACTTTTACACGGGTTTTGTTTCCTTGCACTTCGCCATTAGAATCTTTGATCTGTGTAGAACGACGAATATCAAGACGTACCGAGGCATAAAACTTAAGTGCATTACCACCGGTAGTTGTTTCTGGATTACCAAACATCACCCCGATCTTCTCACGCAACTGGTTGATAAAGATAACAGTACAGTTGGTTTTGCTGATAGATCCCGTAAGTTTACGTAAGGCCTGAGACATCAAACGAGCATGTAATCCCATTTTAGAATCTCCCATTTCTCCTTCGATCTCACTCTTTGGAGTTAAGGCAGCAACAGAATCAACGACAATAATGTCAATAGCTCCAGAGCGAATTAAATTATCTGTAATTTCTAGTGCTTGCTCCCCATTATCCGGTTGTGAAATGATGAGGTTTTCTATATCTACGCCAAGTTTTTCAGCATAAAAACGATCAAAGGCGTGCTCCGCATCAATAAAGGCTGCAATACCACCTTTCTTTTGCGCTTCTGCAATGGCGTGTAAAGTCAGGGTTGTTTTACCTGAAGATTCAGGACCATAGATCTCGATGATTCTACCTTTAGGTAAACCACCAACGCCTAATGCCATATCAAGACCAAGCGAACCTGTAGAAATAGATTCAACTTCAACGATCGCGTTATCACCCATCTTCATTACGGTACCCTTTCCGTAGGTTTTATCCATTTTATCAAGGGTAAGCTTCAGGGCTTTTAATTTAGCTTCTTGTTCTTTGCTCATAGTTTTTGTCTTTAACGCTGATTTTGAGTGCATTTTTAAAGAGTCACTACTAAATATAGATTCTTTATTACGCGCTGCTAAAGTACTATTTCTTTTAATGCACGCCAATGAAATCAATCCAAATTATTGGAAAAATTCCTATTTAATCGAAATTTTAATGAGATTGAACACCTAGAGACGGAATATTTCCGAATAAAATTTAACATCTACCAAAGCAACCTCTTGCGTAAGTATGTATCTAAATGTAAAACCTTATGTGCTATGGTGCAGAAAGTTAAGCAAATACATTGCGTAGATAAGGGCTGCGTAGGCATTCCTTATTTTTGCAATATCAGATTGGACGGCGGTTAGCGGTATTATGTTGATGAAATCAAATAATATATAACCTGAATTAGCCGTTCAAGAAAAATGCCTCCGAGAAACTCGCGGGCATTTTTTTGTTTTATAGCGAGACAAGTTTTAAAACACACGGAGCTATTATTGCAGCTAATGACTTAAAAATGCTACTTTTGCGCCACTTTTAACCTTAAAATTAAGTATAGCATGCAACTGTACAACAAATTAAGCGCAAAAGAACGAGCAGCATTAATTGATGAGGCTGGCGAAGACCGCTTGACGCTCTCGTTCTATCAATATGCCAAAATCGGCAATCCGCAACTTTTTAGAGATCACCTATTTTTAGCCTGGAATCAAATGGATGTCCTGGGTCGTATTTACGTGGCTCAAGAAGGAATTAATGCCCAACTTTCGGTGCCGGCAAAACGTTTTGAAGAATTTAAAACCTTTTTAGACGGAATTAATTTCTTAGAAAATGTACGTCTCAATATCGCCATCGAGCAAGACGCAAAATCCTTTTTAAAACTCAAAGTTAAAGTGCGTCCTAAGATCGTAGCAGACGGTCTTGATGACGAGACTTTTGACGTTACCAATAAAGGTGTTCACGTAGATGCTGCAACCTTTAACGAACTCATTGAAGCAGATGATGTGGTGCTTGTGGATATGCGCAACCACTATGAGAGCGAGATCGGGCATTTTAAAAACGCGGTTACTCCAGATGTTGATACCTTCCGCGATAGCTTAGATCTTATTGAAGAAGACCTTCGCGATCACAAAGAAGATAAAAAATTGGTGATGTATTGCACCGGTGGAATTCGGTGTGAAAAAGCCAGTGCGTACTATAAACACAAAGGTTTTAAACAAGTCTATCAGCTCGAAGGCGGAATTATTGAATACGCGCGTCAGGTTGAGCAGTTAAAGCTTGAAAATAAATTTAAAGGGAAAAACTTCGTATTTGACCATCGTCGTGGCGAGCGAATTTCAGAAGATATTATTTCAAATTGCCACCAGTGCGGAAAGCCTTGTGATACGCACGTAAACTGTGCTAACGAAGCTTGTCATTTACTTTTCATTCAATGTGACGAGTGTGCCGAAGCGATGAATCACACCTGTTCAGACGAATGTAAAGAGGTGATCGCTTTGCCTTATGAAGTGCAAAAAGAACTGCGCAAAGGCATTCCTAACAGCAACAAAATCTTTAAAAAAGGAAGATCTGAAAAGCTGAAGTTTCAGAAGAAAGTATAAGAATTGAAGAAGCAACGCAGAAAAAGTCGGTTTTAGGTAACCGACTTTTTTTATGCGCAACAGCTTCCAAAATGCAAAATGCCGCACATTTGCTTTAATCCCCAATTAGAATTACTATATTTTTGCATAGCTAAAATGTTATCTTTAGCAGCAATTAAGACGGAAGCTTTCCGTTGTCAACATATATAAATCATCAAATCCCAGAGTTTTTTAATCTGGAGATTTACAAACATATAGGATCTCATGGCGTGTGGAAATTGTGGTACGACCAAAAACGGTCAACCACGTGGTTGTCAAAATAATGGTACTTGCGGTACCGACGGATGTAACAAACTTACAGTCTTTGACTGGCTTTCAAATATGAGTCTGCCTGATGGGCAGGAACCCTTTGACTTTGTTGAAGTTCGCTTCAAAAATGGTCGCAAAGAATACGTGAAGAACGTAGATAAATTACAGATCAACGTAGGCGAAGTGCTAGCAGTTCAGGCGGCTTCGGGTCACGATGTGGGTATCGTTTCATTGACCGGAGAGTTGGTACGCATTCAAATGAAAAAGAAGAAAATCTCCTACACTTCAGACGATTTTCTAAAAATCTATCGCAAAGCCAATCAAAAGGATATTGAAGTTTGGGAAAGCGTAAAAGAGCGTGAAGAAGGCATTAAAGTACGTTCGCGCCAGATCGCTATTCGTTTAGGACTTCAGATGAAAATCTCTGATATTGAGTTTCAAGGTGACGGCTCTAAAGCGACTTTTTTCTATACCGCAGAGGAGCGCGTAGATTTTAGACAACTGATCAAAGAATTTGCACAAGAGTTTAGAACCCGTATCGAAATGCGTCAAATAGGCTTTAGACAAGAAGCGGCGCGTTTAGGCGGAATAGGTTCTTGTGGGCGCGAGCTGTGTTGCTCAACCTGGTTAACAGATTTTAGATCGGTGACGACCAGTGCAGCACGCTATCAGCAACTTTCTTTAAATCCGCAAAAATTAGCAGGTCAATGCGGAAAGCTAAAATGCTGCTTAAATTATGAGTTGGATGCCTATTTAGATGCGCTAAAAGATTTCCCAAAAACAGAACAAAAACTGTATACAGACAAGGGTACAGCGGTTTGCCAGAAGATTGATATTTTTCAAGGACACCTTTGGTATGCTTATGAAGGCGAGTGGATGAACTGGCACAAGCTGACCACCACGCAGGCCAATGAGATCATTGAAGCCAATAAGAAGAAAAACAAAGTAGCAAGTCTAGAAGAGTATGCTGCAGAACTTATTACAGACGCTAAAGTAGATTTTGGAAACGTTGTAGGGCAAGACAGTTTAACCCGTTTTGACAAACCTAAAAACAGCAGAAAGCGTTCAAAAAACCGTCGTAAAAAAGGAAATTTCCGAAAAAAGGGACCTAAAAAAAATGCATAAATACCTCTGTGCGCTTTTAGTTTTAAGCTGTTTTTGGTCTTGCGATAAAACAGCTGCTTTTCACGAATATAAATCGCTGCCCAAGCATTGGAAAAGCGATTCTGTGGTAACGCTAAAAGTCGATAACTTAGACACTTTAAGAACGTATAATGCGTTTATAACCTTGCGCAATGACAATTCGTACGCATTTAGCAACGTGTTTTTGATCGCTTCGATGCAATTTCCTAACGGAAAAACCATTACAGATACGCTAGAGTACAAGATGGCAAATCCTGACGGAAGCTGGCTAGGCACCGGTTTTGGCGATATTAAGGAAAATAAACTTTGGTATAAAGAACATATACAATTTAGCGAAGCAGGCAGCTACACCTTTAAGCTGAAGCAGGCAATGCGTCGCAACGGGGACGTAAATCCAATTGCTGATTTAGAAGGAATCAGAGATGTAGGTTTGCGTATAGAAAAAACAAACGAATAGAGATAAAATGGCTCAAAGTAAAAAGAAGCCTGCAAAACAGGCGAAAACTTCAAACCATAAACCCTATATCAAAGGGTTTTGGATTTTGTTTTTAAGCGGATTAGCTGCTATAATTTTAGTGTTTCTTCTTGCCTCTTGGGGAGCTTTTGGTAAACTGCCCACCTTTGAAGAGCTTGAAAACCCAGAAAGCAATCTCGCTACTGAAATTCTTTCTTCCGATGGAAAAACTTTAGGTAAATTCTATAATGAAAACCGAACTCCGGTTAAATATGAAGACTTGCCGCAAAACCTTGTTGATGCTGTAGTTGCAACCGAAGATAGACGTTTTTATGAGCACTCCGGGATCGATATGCGAGGTACGGCTAGAGCTGTAGCCTTTTTAGGTTCAAAAGGAGGAGCAAGTACTATCACGCAGCAGTTGGCCAAACTTTTATTTTCTGACACTCCAAGCAGCAAGTTTGAGCGTGTACTTCAAAAGGTAAAAGAGTGGATTATTGCCGCGCGTTTAGAAAGCCAGTATACTAAAGAAGAGATTATTACAATGTATCTCAACAAGCAGGATTTTCTGTTTCAGGCGGTGGGAATTCGTTCTGCTTCAAAGATCTATTTTGACAAAGAGCCTCGTGAGTTACGTCCCGAAGAATCTGCGATCATCGCCGGGATGCTCAAAAATCCAAGACAGTTTAATCCGTATCGGGAGATTTCAAGAGATAAGTCGCTAGAGCGAAGAAATACGGTTTTAGCGCTTATGGCTGAAACCGGAAAAATTACCGAAACCGAGCGCGACAGTCTGATCGCAATGCCTATGGAGATCAAGTTCTCTCCAGAAGGTCACGCAGATGGAATCGCAACCTATTTTAGAGAATACTTAAGAGCCTTTATGTCTGAATGGATCGAAGAAAATCCAAAAGGTGTAGATGCTGATGGTAATGAAGAATATTACAACATCTATCGCGACGGACTCGTAATTACCACAACGCTTGATTCTCGTATGCAACTTTATGCAGAAGAAGCGGTAACCGCACATATGGAAAATCTTCAACGCGAATTTGATCGTCAGAACGAAAAGAATAGTACGGCACCCTTTAGAGATATTAGTAAAGAGGAAGAAGAAGTAATTATCAATCGCGCAATGCGAAATTCTGACCGTTGGAGAAAGATGGCCGCTCAGGATATATCGGTAGAAGATATCAAGGCTTCTTTCGATAAAAAAACTGATATGCGGGTTTTTGTCTGGAAAGACGGTGCAAAAGAAGTGGATACCATGATGACTCCACGCGACAGTATTTTGTATTACAAGCGATTCTTACGCGCAGGTTTGTTGAGTATGACTCCGCAAACAGGAGAAGTTAAAGCTTGGGTAGGAGGAATCAATTACAAGCATTTTCAGTACGATCACGTAAAAACGGGTAGACGACAAGTAGGCTCAACGTTCAAGCCATTTTTATACGCCACGGCCATAGATCAATTGCACCTTTCGCCTTGCGATACGGTTCCAGATATTCCGTATTGTATTCCTGCGGGAGAAATGGGAGCTCAAAAAGCTTGGTGTCCAGAAAATTCTAGCAGTGGCTTTAAGGGAATGGTAACGCTAAAGTCGGCTTTAGCAAACTCGATCAATACCGTATCAGCGCGTTTAATGCATCGCGTAGGTCCTAAACCGGTTATCAATCTTATTGAAAAACTCGGTGTGGATACAGAAAATATCCCGGAAGTTCCTTCTATTGCTTTGGGTACAGCAGACTTGAGTTTGTTTGAGATGGTTTCGGCATATTCTGCTTTTGCAAATAAAGGCGTTCACGTAGAGCCACAGATCGTTTCTACAATCGTAGATAAAAACGGTACCGTTTTATATCAGAGTGTTCCTAAAGCTAAAGATATTATCAGTCAAGAGTCGGCTTACGTTACTGTTAATCTGATGGAAGGGGTGACCCAGTATGGTTCTGGTGCTAGATTACGCTCAGGTGCGATCAATAACTATGTGTATAACAATGTAGTTACGGGGCATCCTTATGCGTTTAAAAATCCAATTGCCGGTAAAACAGGAACTACACAAAATCAAAGTGACGGTTGGTTTATGGGTATGGTTCCTAACCTGGTTAGTGGTGTTTGGGTAGGAGGCGATGACCGCTCGGTGCACTTCCCTTCAATTACCTATGGTCAGGGAGCAACAATGGCATTACCTATTTGGGCGGTTTTTATGAAAAAATGCTACGAAGACGAAGAGCTTAAAATTTCAAAAGGTGATTTTGAGCGACCTGAAAACTTGTCAATTCGTGTAGATTGTTCGGCCCCGGCAGAAGGCGCAGCACAGGAAGTAGACTTACCAGATGAGTTGGACTTTTAATCCTTTTTAGAATACCATAAATTACTGCTAAAAGATTGCGGTTAGAAAACGTATTTTGTAATTTTCTTAAACTAAAATGAGAAAATGATAACAAAAACGGTAAACTCGGTTACAGAAGCATTAACGGGCATTGAGGACAATATGACCTTGATGTTAGGTGGTTTTGGGCTGAGCGGAATTCCGGAAAAGGCGATCGAGCAACTCGTTATACTTAACGTGAAAAATCTAACCTGTATTTCTAATAATGCCGGAGTAGATGATTTTGGTTTGGGCTTATTGCTTCAGAAAAAGCAGATCAAAAAAATGATCTCATCCTACGTAGGCGAAAATGCTGAGTTTGAACGCCAAATGTTAAGCGGTGAACTTGAGGTCGAATTGATTCCGCAGGGAACTTTAGCCGAACGTTGCCGTGCAGCACAAGCAGGCTTTCCGGCGATCTACACCCCTGCAGGCTATGGTACCGAAGTAGCCGAAGGCAAAGAAACGCGTGAGTTTGATGGCAAGATGTATGTTTTAGAACACGCTTTTAAAGCTGATTTTTCTTTTGTCAAGGCCTGGAAAGGTGATACTGCAGGCAATCTCATTTTTAAAGGAACGGCGCGTAATTTTAATCCCATAATGTGTGGGGCAGCAAAGATTACAGTTGCCGAAGTTGAAGAGCTCGTACCTGCCGGGAAATTAGACCCTAACCAAATACATATTCCCGGGATTTTTGTTCAACGCATTTTTGAAGGAAAGAACTATGAAAAGCGTATCGAGCAGCGTACCGTAAGGAAACAAGACAAGTAACAACTAAGAATACATAACAACCAAAATTTAATTAAACAATGGCACATTTAAGATTAGGTGATGTTGCACCAGATTTTACAACAGATACAACAGAAGGAACCATAAATTTTCACGAGTGGCTTGGAGACAGTTGGGGGATTTTATTCTCTCACCCGGCAGATTATACGCCGGTTTGTACCACAGAATTAGGTACAGTAGCCAATTACCACAGCGAGTTTAAAAAGCGCAATGTAAAGCCTATCGCTCTAAGTGTTGATGGTATTGAATCTCATAATGAATGGATCAAAGACATCAACGAAACCCAAAATACAACAGTAGATTATCCGATTATTGGAGATGAAGATCACAAGGTTGCAGAACTGTATGATATGATTCATCCCAATGCGAGTGAAAAGGCTACGGTACGTTCGGTTTTTGTGATTGGCCCAGATAAGAAGATTAAACTTACACTTACGTATCCACCTTCAACAGGGCGTAATTTTGACGAAATTTTACGCGTGATCGATTCGCTTCAGTTAACGGCGTATCACAAAGTGGCTACTCCTGCTAACTGGAAAGATGGCGAAGATTGTGTGATCTCTCCAAGTGTAAGCAATGAGCAAATTCCGGAGTTTTTCCCTAAAGGGCATACAGAGATCAAATCTTATTTAAGAATGACTCCACAACCAAACAAATAATATGCTAGACAAAAACGGAATCGCCAGGCGTATCGCACGTGAAGTTCAAGACGGTTTTTATGTGAATCTCGGTATTGGCATACCTACACTGGTTGCCAACTATGTACGGGATGATATTGAAGTCGAATTTCAAAGTGAGAATGGGGTTTTAGGAATGGGGCCTTTTCCTTTTGAAGGGCAAGAGGATGCCGACATTATTAATGCCGGTAAACAGACCATTACTACGCTCCTGGGCGCTTCGTTTTTTGATTCGGCTTTAAGTTTCTCCATGATCAGAGGGCAACACGTTGACCTTACTATTTTGGGTGCAATGGAAGTCGCTGAAAACGGGGATATAGCCAACTGGAAAATTCCGGGCAAAATGGTGAAAGGTATGGGCGGCGCGATGGATCTTGTCGCGAGTGCCGAAAATATCATTGTCGCAATGATGCATACCAATCGTGCCGGGCAGTCTAAACTTTTAAAGCGTTGTACACTGCCGCTTACCGGTGTGGGCTGTGTTACTAAAATAGTCACCAACCTGGCGGTGTTAGAAGTTACTGCTAAAGGTTTTAAGCTTTTAGAACGCGCCCCTGGAGTTTCTGTAGAAGAAATTAAGAAAGCGACCGAAGGTGTCTTAGAAATACCTGATGAGGTTCCGGAGATGATTCTAGCATAAATAATTTGTAGTTTATCGATATAAAAGAGCCTTTAAAGAGGCTCTTTTTTTGTCTTTAAACGATTGATGTTATTCGTTGAAATACTTGTTTCAGAATTTTCAACGCTGAACAACACTTAAATTCGGTTGAAAAGCAATAATTTTTAACATTGTTTTGATAAAATCAACTGATTTTGTTTGTAGCAATGAAAAAAAATCCTACATTAGCAGCATTCCAACTCGGTAAGATTTTATAACAACCCTAGGAATTGCAAACAGAGGTTGTTGTTTAGCTTCAAAATAGGAGTATTTTGATGTTATGATTTGTTAAAAAAACCGCGAGGGGAGCCTTGCGGTTTTTATTTTTTAGAAACCCTGAATCGTAAGATTCCAATTATAAAAACAAACACCTTTACTATCAAAGGTGTTTTTTAGTCTTAATAATCTATGTTTCATTAAAAGCATCGCCCAATGCGTACACTTACCCAACCCGTGTCTTTCTTCCAAAAAATAACATATAGTTTTAAAGCAACCGTAGCGGTTATTGCAATGCTGTGGTATTTGGTACGTAAAGTGTTTTTCTTTATGTTTTAAATCCCTTTGGGAATAGCATTAATAAGGGCTTGCGTATAATCGCTTCGAGGAGCAGCGTACACCGCATCGGCCTCTCCGGTTTCTTCAAATTGTCCGTTGCGCATCACGAGCAAACGATCTGAAATGTATTTGACCACGGCCAGATCGTGAGAGATAAATAAATACGTAAAATTATATTCTTCTTTTAAGGTGTTCAGAAGATTGAGCACTTGAGCTTGCACCGAAATATCTAAAGCGGAGACCGATTCGTCACAAACAATAAACTTAGGCTTTACAGCGATGGTACGTGCGATACCTATACGCTGGCGCTGACCTCCACTAAACTCGTGCGGATAGCGGTCGTAATGTTCGGGAAGTAATCCTACCTGCTCCAGCAATTTTAAGGCTTCTGCTCTGCGCTTTTTTTTTGATGCATAAAGTTTATGAACTTCCATCGCTTCGGTGATCGCTTGACCCACTGTTAATCGCGGATTTAAAGAGGAATAAGGGTCTTGAAAAATGATCTGAATATCTCTACGCAGTTTCCGCAAGTCACGGGTTTTTAAACGCGTCAAGTCGGTACCCTGATAAAAGATATGACCGGAAGTCACTTGATCTAACTGCAGAATTAAATTTCCTAACGTTGATTTTCCGCAGCCGCTTTCACCCACAAGCCCTAAGGTTTCGCCTTCGTAAATCTTAAAACTCACATCATTTACAGCCTTGATGGTTTCTTTTTTACCAAAGAATGAAACGTTACTATAATACTCCTTTTGAGCATTTTTAATCTCAAGCAACGGAGTTTTTGAATACAGTTTTTGGTGTTTCGCTGTTCTTACCGCCTCGCTTACCGCAGGCGCCATGGGCTTTTGATTTAAAAAATCAGCAACCGTAGGGAGTCGCTCCAAACGCTCTTTTGTAGAGGGTCGGGCATAAATAAGGGCTTTAGTGTATTCTTCCTTAGGATTCTTAAAAATAGATGCAGCAGTACCGCGCTCAACAATCCTTCCCTTATACATCACGATAACACGATCTGCGATCTCGCTCACCAGTGAAAGGTCGTGCGAAATAAACAGGATACTCATTCCTGTTTCCTTTTGCAGCTCTTTTAAAAGCAAAATAATTTCTTTTTGCACTGTTACATCAAGTGCGGTCGTAGGCTCGTCTGCGATGAGCAATTTGGGTTTACAGGCGATCGCCATTGCGATCATCACCCGTTGTTTTTGACCACCGCTTATTTCGTGTGGATACGCCTTAAAAACGCTCGACGGTCTTGGTAATTTTACCTGTTCAAAAAGTTTGAGTGTTTCGGTTTTGGCTTCTTGGGCTGATAGTTTTTTATGACGTTGCAGTATTTCGGTGACTTGTTTTCCGCAGCGCATCGAGGGATTGAGCGAACTCATAGGTTCTTGGAAGATCATCGAGATCGCATTCCCGCGTATTTTCTGAAGTTCTTGGGTAGAGTAGTTGAGCAAATCTGCGCCTTCAAAAAGAATTTCGCCCGAAGAAATGTCAACACTCTTTTGAGGCAATAAACCTAAAACAGCCAGATTGGTTACCGATTTTCCTGAGCCTGATTCCCCAACGATTCCCACGATTTCATTAGGAAGAACATCAAAGCTAATGTCGTGTAAAACCGCATTGGTCGTACTGCGGGATTTAAATCCCAGACTTAGATTTTTAACCGAAAGAAGTGGCGCTTGATTCACACTTTAAAAGTACAATTTATCTGAAGCAATCTAGACGGAAGTGACCTCGTTTTCTTGCAGCAATTGCTCGTTACGCAACCGCAGGACGATTTGTGCAACAGCCACCACATCACGCTCACAATATTCTATAATACGTTTGATATCTTTCTCTTTGTAGAAAACTTCACAAACCTGACTGCCGTCGATATCGGTTTTGGGAGATGGAATATTTAAAATTTTGGTGAGTAATTTTAAAGAAGTGTAATGTTTGTAGTCGCCAAATTTCCACAGTTCTAACGTATCCAAATGCGGAACTTCCCAAGGTTTCTTGCCAAATAAATCCAGCTTAAACGGAAGTTTTATTCCATTGATGATCATTCTTCTTGCAATAAATGGAAAATCGAATTCTTTCCCATTATGGGCGCAAAGTACGTGTTGGGGTTTATTGTAATGCTCGGTCAATAATTTTTTAAAAGCGAGCAGCTGTTGCTTTTCATCCCCTTGAAATGAAGTCGTTCTAAAGCTTCGGCCTTGTTCTGTGTTGTGAAAATACCCTACAGAAATACAAACGATCTTGCCAAATTCTGCCCAAATTCCTGCCCGGTCGTAAAAAGCTTCAGCGGTAAATTCGTCTTTTCGTTGATACTCGGTTTTATCGGCGTAGAGTTGTTGTAATTCGGGATCCAGATCGCTGAAATGCTCGTGTTGCGGAACCGTTTCAATATCTAAAAAAAGAATGTTTTCAAGCTGAAGTCGGGAGATCATAGTCAATTCATTTTATAAGCTTCTTCAAGATAGGCGTCCATTTCATCAGGATAACCGGTCGCATTGGTTTTACCCCGGCTGTGGCCCAGGCGCACTACTATAAGATCATCTTCAGGAATCACCATAACATACTGACCCAAGTGCCCGCGCATCATAAATACCTTTTTACCCTTATAATCTTTCAGCCAAAATCCGTAGCCGTACGGTTCGCCTTCAAATCTGGGCGTGATCGATTTAGCCACAAAGGCTGAGTCTAGAATTTGTTTGGCATTCCATTCACCATAATCTTTATAAAGTTTTCCTAAGCGTGCAAAATCCCGAGCGTTAGAAGCAACACAGCAATAGGCTTTCACAAGTCCGCCTTCTTCACTGTCTAATTGCCAAAGCGCATCTTGATTGGCGCCAAGCGGTTTCCATAAACTTTCAGAAAGATAATTGGCTAGTTTTTTACCGGTGGCGCGCTCTAAAACCATCGCGAGTAATTGCGTGTTTCCGCTGAGGTATTTATACGCGGCTCCCGGTTTTTCTTTCATTCCCAAACCGAGCATCACGGGTTCTAGATGGTCATCAAAATACGCACGTGTCGTCACAGAAAACGGACTGTAATACGACTCGTCCCAATTGAGTCCGCTAGCCATCGATGCTAAATCGCCCACGGTCATTTGCGCTGCAGTTCCTTCTGAATATTCTGAAATAAAATCACCTACAGGCTGATCTAAACTTTTTATGTATCCATCTTTAATAGCTTTCCCCAGCAATGCCGAAACATAACTTTTGGCCATCGAAAAAGAATTGCTTTTAGAATCCTGACCAAACCCATCATAATAATCTTCAAAAACAATACTGTCGTTTTTGATCACCATATAAGCGATCGAACCAAACTCTTTATGAGTCTGCATCAGCTCATCGCTCAAGGTGTAGTTGTTGTAATTTTTGGCTTGCGGCCAGGGTTGCGCAGTTCCTGCTTTAATGGTGGTGTTGTCAAACTTTTTATAATCCTCAAGATAGGCAGTGGTGTGACCCGTGAAATATATGGTGTGCACGGCTTTGATCAAATAGTCATAATCAAATACATACAATGCGATGATGAGTATGAGGATCAGGCTGATTAAGCTTAAAAAGATGCGTTTGAGTATTTTCATAACTTAAAGATACCCAAAAAATTAAATGCGGAACGTTTAGAAAAGCGATTGCTGCGTCACCGGACTTTCGTGCGCTAATAGCCATTTTTTACGCCAGATGCCGCCAGCGTAGCCGGTCATAGATTGATCGCTGCCAATGACGCGATGACAAGGAATGATGATTGCAATAGGATTTTTACCATTTGCCGAAGCAGCTGCGCGAATCACTTTAGGGTCGCCCAGATTTTTAGCCATTTGTAAATACGAAGTGGTTTTTCCAAAAGGAATCTGGCTGAGTTCTTGCCAAACGCGTTTTTGAAAATCGGTGCCTTGAGGATTCAGTTTGAGTTTAAAATCAGTGCGATTTCCATCAAAATATTCTTGTAGTTGAATCACAGCTGTTTTTAAAACATCCGGAATTTTTTCGCTCTGCGGACTTTCCTCCTCCAAAAAAGTTACCGCTGAGATTCCGTTTAGATCACCGCTGATTTCAAGAGTTCCCAGTGGAGAAGCTATTAAGACTTGATTCATTCTGAAGGTTTATCAGTATCCGGTCTGTCTTCGTGTTTGACATCGGTGTCGTGCTGCGGAGAGAGTTTTACCTCTTTAACCGGTTCTGGAGCTCGGTCTAAAACGATTCCCATACGTTTTGCGCGTCGTTCCCAGTTTTTACGGGCTTGTACCTGCATATCTT
The DNA here is from genome assembly GCF_011784865.1 of Leeuwenhoekiella sp. ZYFB001. Classification (NCBI taxonomy): domain Bacteria; kingdom Pseudomonadati; phylum Bacteroidota; class Flavobacteriia; order Flavobacteriales; family Flavobacteriaceae; genus Leeuwenhoekiella; species Leeuwenhoekiella sp. ZYFB001. Next base: position 3,395,934 of record NZ_CP050460.1, on the reverse strand, counting down.
CGATATCATCGCTCTCATCCATAATCTCGAGTCCAAGAAGGGTTTCGATGATGTCTTCCATAGTAACGATACCAATGGTGTTTCCAAATTCATCGGTCACTAAAGCCAAGTGCCCGCGACTCGAAACAAAGGTGTCAAAAAGCTGCGGAATAGGTTGGTCTGCATCTACGATAAGGATATCGCGTCTGATGTCTGCCAGCGTTTTTTCACCGCGTTCTTCAACAATTTCTTCAAGAACATCGTCCTTAAGAATAAAACCGGTGATGTTGTGCGATTTGTCTTTAAAAACCGGAATTCGTGAGAATTTTAAATGGGGGTGTTGCTTCTGAAATTCTTTGAGGGTAATGGTCTCATCTTCTGAAATAACTACCGGAAAAGGCGTCATCACGTCTTTGGCCATCACCGATTTAAAAACCAGCAAGTTCTTAATTACAGTAGTCTCATTGTCCTCAAAAACTCCTTCTTTTTCGGCAGCATCAGTGAGTGCCATAAACTCTTCACGACTCATCGTGCCTACGTGCGCAGATTTCCCTACGAGTTTGGTCACTTGCATTAAAAGCCATAAAACGCCGGTGTATTTTAAAAGAAGCAAAATGATCTTAAGGGATTTGGCGGTGAAATTCCCCAAGGATTTCCAGTAGGTTGCACCAATGGTTTTCGGGATAATTTCTGAAAGAACTAAGATCGCCAAGGTCATTACTGTTGAAACCAAACCAACAAAATTGATTCCTAAGATGTTGACATCGTAGCCAGATTCTGCAGCCATTTTACCGGCTTGATCGCCCACTAAAATTGCACCTACGGTATGCGCAATTGTATTTAAGGTAAGAATGGCGATAAGCGGCTTATCAATATCCTTTTTAAAATTGGCTAAGGTTTCGGCATATTTTTTTCCTTCTTTGGTTTTTATTCGGATAAAACTAGGCGTTATACTGAGTAAAACAGCCTCAAGAATAGAGCAGAGAAACGAGAAAAAAATCGATATAAATGCAAAAGCGATGAGTAGCAGCATAGTGTCTTAAGATATAGGCTAATATACCATATTGAAAAACGTGCGCCAAAATCTTATGAAAAGCTTAGGGGAAAACATAAAAAAGAGGCTCCTAAAGCCTCTTTTTATTTTCACTCTAAGAAATCAATTTAACAACATCTTTTGCAAAATAACTCGCGATAAGGTCTGCGCCGGCGCGTTTGATCGCGTAGGTTTGTTCAAGAACTACAGCGTCGTGATCAAGCCATCCTTTTTCGGCTGCGGCTTTGATCATCGCATATTCTCCACTTACCTGATATACGGAAACCGGAATATTCACCGCATTTTTAATATCGCGTACGATATCCAGATAGCAAAGACCCGGTTTTACCATCACGATGTCTGCACCCTCGTCAACGTCCATCAAGGTTTCCTTAATGGCTTCTTCGCGGTTGGCGTAATCCATCTGATAGGTTTTTTTATCTTTCGGAACATCTTTAAGATCTACCGGAGCACTGTCAAGCGCATCTCTAAACGGACCATAAAACGCCGAAGCATATTTTGCCGAATAACTCATAATCCCAACATCATGATGCCCTTCATCTTCAAGAAGGGTGCGCATTTCAAAAATGCGACCGTCCATCATATCGCTGGGCGCGATAAAGTCGGCACCGGCATTGGCGTGTGATAATCCCATTTCGGCAAGAACCGCACTCGAGTCGTCGTTGATGATCTTTCCGCCGCCTACGATTCCGTCGTGACCAAAAGAAGAGAAGGGGTCAAGCGCAACATCGGTCATGACTACCATTTGCGGCTCGGTTTCCTTAACCGTTTTGATGGCGCGTTGCATCAATCCGTCTGGATTTAGCGCTTCGGTACCTGCGTTGTCTTTTAATTTATCATCAACTTTCACGAAAAGCAAAACGCTTTTAAGACCCATTTTCCAGAGTTCTTTAATCTCTTTCTGAAGGTTGTCTAAACTCAAGCGATAATAGCCCGGCATTGATGCGATTTCGTCTTTTACACCTTTTCCTTCTACCACAAAAAGCGGAACGATAAAATCACTTGGAGTTACTATGGTCTCACGCACCATTGCGCGTAAAGCTTCTGAAGTACGTAATCTTCTATTTCTTCTTAATGGGAACATAATATTCTTTTTTCTTAATTCTTATTTCAATTTTTTACACCCAATCCTTAGGATTTTCTAAAACGTTTACCAGTTGCGCTTCGGGGCTTCCCGGCTCGGGATGGTGATCGTAGCGCCACTGTACTGCCGGAGGAAGACTCATCAAAATACTTTCAATTCTTCCGTTAGTTTTTAGCCCGAAAAGTGTGCCTTTGTCGTGAACAAGATTGAATTCTACATAACGGCCGCGGCGCACTTCTTGCCAATCACGCTCTTTTTCGCCGTAGGCTAGACCTTTACGCTTTTCAAGAATAGGAGCGTAGGCCGTGAGAAAACTATCGCCAACCTCGGTTACAAAGTTGTACCAGTCTTGCATTGAGCGTTCATCGGTAGCTTTGAGGTAGTCAAAAAATAAGCCGCCAAGACCACGGGCTTCCCCGCGATGACTGTTGTAAAAATACTCGTCACAACGCTTTTTATACTGCGGGTAAAACTCCGGATCATGCTTGTCACAAGCTGTTTTACACGTCTGGTGAAAATGCTGCGCATCTTCTTCAAAAAGATAATAAGGCGTTAAATCTTGTCCGCCACCAAACCAAGAATCTACAAGGTTTCCGGCTTTGTCGAGCATTTCAAAATACCGCCAATTGGCGTGCACTGTAGGCGCATAAGGATTTTTAGGATGAATGACCAGACTGAGTCCGCACGCAAAAAAATCAACGTCACCTACCTTAAAATACTGTTGCATCGCCGGGGCTAGTGGGCCGTGAACTTCAGAAATATTAACACCGCCTTTCTCGATCACATTTCCGTTCTCGATCACTCGGGTGCGCCCACCGCCACCTTCTTCACGTTGCCAAAGATCCTCTTTAAAGGTAGCCTTGCCATCAATAGCTTCAAGCTTTGCGGTGATCTGATCTTGCAGGTTTTTTATATAGCTAACAAACTGTTCTCTCATAAAATTTTATTTGTGGTCTTAATGCGTGGCGATAGAAGATTTTTGTGCACGATTAATGAGTTTGACCTCAATTAATGCTAGAATTAAATAATAAATACAACCAAAACATAAAGCTGTTTTGGGATCTTCGTTGAAAAGTCCGCCACTACTGTTTTGTTCAAAATAGCCCGATTGTTTTAAAAAGGGTTCATTTAAACCTAAATCAGGTAAAATAGGTTGGCTAAACAGGACTACAAATATCAAAACAAAATAGATGCCTGCCGCCAGAATAGAGGTTAAAATAGCCCGGGAGCGTATAGCTTCGGAAACATCAGAAAACGCGAAACGCATTCTGTTTAGCATAATGAGCAAATAGCTGACAATGATAAAAGGGTTGTTTCCGGCTTTAAAAAATCCGTAAGCGAAAACGCCGTAAAAGGGAAAAAACAGGAACAAGGACATTTTACGGGGTGCCAGCGCCATAAAAACACCACTATGTACCAGAATAAATTCAAAAGTTATAAAAAGCGTAAGCGTGGTAATGGTATCAATATCCCCATACTGCGGCCAGCACCAGAATTTAAAATATTGAAAGGCCAGCAAAAGATTCATGGCCACGCCGGTGTAGACTAATGAAGTATCATATTTTTCTAAAATACGCATCATAGACTTTGCTTTTTAAGAAGCTGAAGGGTAGTCGTACTTGCGGCAGTCACCGAAATAGGCAACACCAAAATAATTCCCACAAACGGAATGAGCAGAAACAGCATAAAAACGATACCGTTTCCGGTGGCAAAAGCGCGATGCGCTTTAACAAAGTTGATGCTTTCGCGATAGCTAAAATGGCGCTCCAGCGTATAATCCATATTCCCAAAACCGGCATAATACGCTTGAATCAGAAAGAGGCTTGCAGTTGCCAAAACACCAACAACAGGAATTAGACTCAAAAGCAAAAAAGGAATGCTCAAAAGTAGTTCCCAGGCTAAATTGCGGAGGTTGATCTTAAGACCGCGTAAAAGCTGACTCGCATTTGAAGTGTTGCGATGTTGATGCACATTAGCATATAAATGGGCCTCTATTTTTTCTGATACCGGACTCATAAACGGAGCGGACAAGGCCATTACAATGTGTTTGTAAGCGATGAGGCCGAGAGCAATGATGAGGAGCGCGCCGGCGATATCACTTATGGTGCGTACAGTGCTGGCTCCCCATTCCCAGATCCATAAGGAAGAAATCAGGCCTCCAAGATCGTCAGAAAAGCCATAGGCACTAAAGCCAATACTTAAAGCCGTAATAAAGCTAATGAGCATGGGAACTGCAAAATATTTCCACAGGTTTAGCTTACTTATGAGCGGCAGCGCATCTTTGTAAGCGAGGAGTCCGTTGAGCAATGCTTTAATCATGACTTAGGAATATAAACCAATTTATTCTGGTGATTTTCTGCTTCAGCAGGGCTGGCTATTGCGATCGCATTTTCTGCAGCTTCCCGTAAAAAATGAATTGCTTCAGCTTCAGGTCTGTTTGCAAACATGCGAAGGGCTTGAATACCAAACGCATTGTTGTGCAAATCCATCACACGATCCATTTTTCGGTTTACAAAAAGTTCTTCATGTAAATCTGTAAAACGCTGAGCCCAATCTTGCGCTTGGCGCAGGCTTTGTGTTTTTTTGTACACCGCCTGGCCTAGAAGAACATTCCAAACGGCGTGTCTAAACGCATTTGCTTTATTGCTTTTATGATGGGTATTCCCGTAGTATTTAGTGGCGATGCTCAAGGCTTTTTTTGAGGCCTTCGCCGTCAGAAAAACGTATCCCGGGTTTTGAACAAAAAGACCCGCCAGCTTAAAAAGCTGAGAAAAACTCAATCCTTTTAAACGGGCAAGTATGCTCATCGCTCAGCTTTGTATTCTTTTACGGCTTCAATAAACGCGCCGGCATTTTCTAGCGGAATATTTGGTAGAATACCATGGCCTAGATTCACAATGTATTTGTCTTTTCCAAAAGCGTCAATCATTTCGGTAACCATACGTTTTATTTCCGCCGGAGGCGAAAACAAGCGCGTAGGATCAAAGTTTCCTTGAAGCGTAATGTTGCCACCGGTTAGGTAGCGTGCGTTACGTGGGCTACACGTCCAATCTACACCTAATGCCGAAGCACCACTTTTTGCCATTTCGCCTAGCGCAAACCAGCAGCCTTTTCCGAAGGCAATCACCGGAATTTCTTCTTTTAAAGCATCAATGATCTGCTGAATGTATTGCCAACTGAATTCTTGATAATCTACCGGAGAGAGCATTCCACCCCAGCTGTCAAAAACCTGAACGGCATTCACTCCGGCTTTTACCTTTTCTTTTAAATATAAAATTGTGGTATCTGTGATTTTCTGAAGCAGCGCGTGTGCAGCTTCGGGCTGGGTAAAGCAAAATTCTTTTGCGATATCAAAGTTTTTTGAACCTTGACCTTGCACGCAATAACACAAGATCGTCCACGGACTACCGGCAAAACCTATTAACGGAATCTCGTCGTTGAGTTTTTCCTTAGTCATTTTAATGGCGTCCATTACATAACCCAGTGTGTCGTTAATGTCCGGTACGATCACACGATCTAGGTCTTTGTGAGAACGAATAGGATCTGGCAACCACGGCCCAATGCCAGGTTTCATCTCTACGTGAATATTCATCGCCTGCGGAATCACCAAAATATCACTGAATAAAATCGCGGCGTCCATCCCATAACGGCGTATGGGTTGCACGGTGATCTCACTGGCAAGCTCCGGAGTTTGGCAACGGGTAAAGAAATCATATTTTGCTTTGATCTCTTGAAATTCGGGTAAATAACGTCCCGCTTGACGCATCATCCACACCGGAGGGCGCTCTACCGTTTCTCCCTTTAATGCTCTTAAAAATAAATCGTTCTTGATCATAATAGTTTCTTGTCGTCTCGAGCGCACCCGAGGTTAGTTTAAAGCCTTTACCGCCCGCGCAATAACACTCTCGATGGTAGTGGCATTGGCAACGGTAACGTTTTGGGTATGTTTTTGAACTTCGGCAGCAGTGGTGTTACCAATGCAAACCGAAAGCATAGTCTTAAAATGATTTACAGCCGAAAAACTTTGTACTCCAGACGGACTGAAAAAAAGAATGGCGTCAAATTCCTGCTTGAATTCTTGCGGATTGCTTTTTGTTTTATAGCAAACAATTTCCTCAAAAGACACTTGTTTTTTAGTCAAACAATCTGGAAGTTCATTTCTTCTTATTACACTGCAAAAGAATGAAAAATGCGCATTTTTGTGGTTTTTCACGATGAAATCGGCTAAATCTGCTGCATTTTGAGCAGTTTTCACCACATTAAAGCCTTTTTTGATCAAAGAACTTTCGGTTTTAGAACCTACACAAAAACAGCTGAACGTTTCAGTATTTAAATCGGGTTGCGTGTTTAAAAAAGCCTGAACCCCATTTTTACTCGTGAAAATCAGATTTTCTAAGTTCTTCGGAAATTCAACATCCAGAAATTCAATTTGAATCGCATCATATTCAACCACTGAAAAACCTGCGCCCAAGATCAAATTCTTTTGAGCAGAAGTGAGTTTTTTTGTGGAAAGAATGCTTTTCATTGTTGAGGATGAGGGGATTTTTAAAGTTCTTTCTTAATAGCTTCCATCAATTCGCGGCCGCCTTCTTCCAGAATTTTTAAAGCACATAGCGCACCAAAATCCTGACATTCTGAAATCGGAATACTTTCTTTAATCTCCAATTTTTGAGTTCCATCCAGACTGAAAAGCGCTCCATGAAAATGAATATGGTCGTCTTCAATTTTTGCGATCGCACCAATAGGAGCGGTACAACCACCTTCTAATTTCCGAAGAAATTCGCGCTCAACTTTTGTGGTTAACGCTGCATCAGCATCATTGAGTTTTGCACAAGCTTCCTTGCAAAAAACATCATTATCCATTACTGCGACCACCATTGCGCCTTGTGCCGGAGCAGGAATCATCCAGTCTAAAACTTCGTGATTTTCGGGCTTCAAGTTAATGCGTTCTAAACCGGCTTTTGCAAAAACAGCCCCCGCCCAATCATTATCGGCAACCTTTTGCAGGCGGGTGTTCACGTTTCCGCGTAGATCAACCACTTGATGCTTTGGGTGTTTATTAAGCCATTGCGCTTTGCGGCGTAAACTTCCCGTAGCAATGGTAACAGAATCTGAAAAATCTGTAGCGTTTTTATCACCTTTAAAGACAAAAATATCTTCGGTAGCAGCACGCGGTAAAACCGCACCTTGCACAATACCTTTAGGGAGTTGCGTGGGAACATCTTTCATAGAATGCACCGCGATATCTACGTCGCCATTGATCATCGCAACATCAAGAGTTTTGGTAAAAATACCGGTTATTCCAAGTTCGTAAAGCGGTTTGTCAAGGATAAGATCTCCGGTTGATTTTACCGAGATTAACTCGGTTTTATAACCTAAAGATTCCAATTGATTCTGTACGGTATGTGCCTGCCAAAGCGCTAGTTCGCTATCGCGGGTACCTATGCGTATGGTTTTTGCCAAAGCTTAGTTATTTTGAAGTTTAAACACTTTCTGTATCAACTCCAGACTTTCGGTATTTGAAAAATCCTCGGTTTTTAAGTGTTTTGCAAACTGAGTAGTGATTTTTTGAATGATGCGCTCGCTGATAATTTCGGCTTGTTCTTCATTAAAACCATCAATTTTTTTGCGCTGATTGTCGATCTCTCCATCTTTAAAATCGGCCAATTTCATCTTTAAAGCGCGAATGGTAGGAGCAAATTGACGCGCGGTTAACCACTCGTAAAATTCCTCTTGAATTTCCTCGATGATAGCTTCTGCCTGCGGCAATTGCTTTTTGCGGCGATTGAGCGTATCGTTGGTGATTTTTGAAAGTTGGTCAAGATGCACCAGGCTTACGCCGTTTACTTCTTCAACGTTTTCATTCACGTTTTTCGGAATGCTCAGATCGAGAATAAGTAAGGGTTTCTTGAGGTATAAAAGCTCTTTTGAAATGGTAGGCTTTTGTGCGCCTGTTGCTACAATGAGCACATCTGCTTGAGCGATTTCCGACTGAATATCAGCGTAATCCTTAACAATAAGATTGAATTTCCCCGCGATGCGTTCGGCTTTGTCTTTGGTGCGGTTGATGAGCGTGATGTGGTCGTTTTTGGTGTGTTTTACCAAATTTTCACAGGTATTACGCCCAATTTTCCCGGTACCGAAAAGCAAAATGTTCTTCTCTGAAATAAAAGGAACACGGGATAACATATATTGAACCGAAGCAAAACTCACTGAAGTTGCCCCGCTCGAAATATTGGTTTCATTTTTTATGCGCTTACTCGCCTGAATCACGGCATTGATCAATCGCTCCATAAACGGATTGACCAAATTGAGTTTTTTAGCGCGTTTAAAGCCACTTTTTAACTGACTTATAATTTCAAAATCTCCTAGAATCTGACTGTCAAGACCGGTGCCCACTTTAAAAAGATGCTCGACGGCTTGCTCGTTTTTGTACTCGTAAGAGACCGCTTTAAACTCTTCAATGGTGCCGCGCGTGTGCTCGCATAACAATTTGATGAGGTCTAAAGGTTCTTGAGCAAAACCATACAATTCGGTACGGTTGCAGGTAGAAATAATACTCAAGCCTTCAATACCCTCTTCGTGAGCGCGACTTAAAATCGCTTCTTGAATGGTACTATCAACACTAAAATGCCCGCGCGTTTCAGCATCTGCTTTTAAATAGCTTAAGCCGATGGCGAAAAAATCACCGGGATAAGCCGGGTAAAAATGTCGTTTGCCGTTTGTATTCATAAGTTCGGGTGCAAATGTATTTCGGTAAAGCTTCAAAAAATAACGCTAGAGGTATGATTTTTAACGATGACCGAATAAATTGCTCTTTTTTTGAGGAAAATGCTGCAAATGGGCTAATTTAGTGAGGTGTTGTAAGATGAAGAAACGATACTGTTTAGAATAAATCTAAATAAAGTTTATTTTTAAAGTTATGGAAGCAGTCAAAAATATCGCTACAGGTTTATATAGTGAAACCACTATTGAAGAGGGATTTTTTATTCTAAAATTTAATAATGAAACCACTGAAGCCCAACAGATAGCCCGTGAAGTTGATAGTAGTTTTATTCAATTTCATTTTTGTGCAAAGGGTAATTCGGTCTTTCAGTTTAATGAAGGAAATTACAAACTTCCGCTTGCGGAGGAGCATTCGTTGTTGCTGTATAATCCGCAGCGGGATTTACCCATTAATTTGGAGATCGCTCCGGAGAGTTGGGTGATTTCGGTGTTTATTTCGATCAAGAAATTTCATTCGCTCTTTTCAAGAGAAGCAGATTTTATCACCTTTTTAAGTGACGAAAATCGAGACCGAAAATATTACAAAGACGGTTTGATCTCACCTTCCATGGCGATTGTGCTCAACCAATTGATGAATTACAACCTGCATCCTTCGGTCAAGGCTTTGTACTTTAAAGGGAAGGTTTACGAATTGATCAGCTTGTATTTTAACCGTCCGTCTGAAGCTGATGTGGAGCAGTGTCCGTTTTTGGTTGATGAGGATAATGTAGCAAAGATTAAACGCGCTAAAGACATCGTGATCGCACGAATGGCCGAACCGCCATCGCTACAGGAACTCGCCGATGAGATCAATCTTAGCCTCAATAAACTCAAAGAAGGTTTCAAGCAGATCTATGGGGACTCGGTTTATAGTTTTTTATTCGATTATAAGATGGAAGTTGCCCGCCAATTATTGGCAAGCGGTTCGCACAATGTAAATGAAGTAGGGCTGCGAATTGGTTACAGTACTGCAAGTCATTTCATTGCGGCTTTCAAAAAACAATACGGGACTACGCCCAAAAAATACATTCAATCTTTAAGCTAATTATGAGAAAATTAATCCCGGTTTTAGGTCTATTGCTGATTCTTTCGAGTTGCAATTCGACCAGAACAACAAACCAACCTGTTACAAAGCACGTTTTAGTTTTTACCAAAACGATGGGTTGGCGTCACGGTTCCATAGAAAAAGGAGTTGCAACGCTTAAAGATATAGGAGCTCAGGAAGGTTGGCAGATCACGCAAAGCGAAGACTCTTTGGCTATCAATACTGAAAATTTAGCTAAAACCGATCTTGTTATTTTTTTAAGCACCACGGGAGATATTTTAGGTCCTGATCAGGAAGCTGCGTTCAAAAATTATATTCAAAACGGCGGTGCATTTATGGGCATCCACGCAGCCACAGATACTGAGTTTGACTGGCCGTGGTACGGTAAATTAGTGGGTGGTTATTTTAAAGATCATCCTAATAATCCAAATGTGCGGAAGGCATCCTTAAAAAAAGCGGCTCCGCACGTAACCACCAGCATGTATGCTAAAACTTTTGAGCGCACAGACGAGTGGTATAACTACTACAATTTAAGTGACGCGGTGACTCCTACATTGTATTTGGATGAAAGCAGCTATGAAGGCGGAACCAACGGCGATTATCATCCCATTGCTTGGTATCAGGATTTTGATGGTGGTAGAATGTATTATACCGGCGGCGGCCACACCGACGAAGCGTATGATGAGGTGGCATTTAAGGCACATCTGGAAAGTGTGATGCGCTGGTTGATGGAATAAATTAAAATAGATTTTCTCAATAAAGTTTCACATAAGCTTTATAGTTATCGTATTTCTAAAAAATTGATAAGTCGTAATTTTGACGCACTAAAAAAAAGGCATGAAAAAAGGAGTACTTCTAGTGAATTTGGGATCGCCTAAAAGCACCGATCCTAAGGATGTAAAAGAATATTTAGGAGAGTTTTTGATGGATGAGCGCGTGATCGACGTCCCGCTTTGGGCGCGCACGCTGCTTGTAAAAGGAATCATCTTAAATACCCGACCAAAAAAATCTGCTGAAGCCTATTCAAAAATTTGGTGGGACGAAGGTTCGCCTTTGATCGTGTTGAGTGAACGCCTGCAGGCAAAAGTTTCAGAGAAAGTTGATGTTCCTGTGGCATTGGCGATGCGCTACGGCACACCTTCCCTAAAAGAAGGTCTTGAAGAGTTGAATGCAAAAGGTGTAGATGAGGTTTTGATTCTTCCCTTGTATCCTCAGTTTGCTATGGCGACAACAGAAACCATTCTTGTTTTAGCTGAAGAGTTGCGTAAAGCACATTTTCCGCATATGCGTTTTTCAGATATTCCTGCGTTTTACAACAAGCCGGAGTATATTGAAGTACTTTCAAAAAGCATTCACGAGAAAATTGAAAACCTTGACTATGAGATGTTGGTTTTCAGTTATCACGGAGTTCCTGAGCGACACATTCGCAAAAGCGACGTTACAAAAAGTCATTGTAAAATAGACGGCAGCTGTTGTCAGACGCCTTCTCAGGCACATCAGTTTTGCTACCGCCACCAGTGTTATGAAACCACACGCCAGGTTGCTGAAAAACTCAATTTAAAAGAAGGAACCTATTTCACTTCTTTCCAATCTCGTTTAGGTTTTGACCCGTGGTTGCAACCCTATACCGATCGTACCATAGAGCGTTTTGGTAAAGAAGGCATCAAAAAAATAGCAATCGTTACTCCGGCTTTTGTGAGTGATTGTCTCGAGACGCTTGAAGAAATTGCGATGGAAGGCGAGGAGATCTTCCACGAGATGGGCGGTAAGGAATTTACCACTATCCCTTGCTTAAATGATCGCGACGATTGGGCGCATGTTGTTGCTACCTGGATCAACGATTGGGCACTAGTTGAAGCCTCAAAAGCTAAAGCATAACATCATTCCCGCGTAGGCGGGAATCTTTTTTTGTAAGCATCTGGAATTTTTATTTTCGAGAATACTTACAAGCATGAATCTTTTTAACCCAAAACAAATTGCTAAAAACTGAACGTTCTGAAGCTTTAGGAAACGAACCAATCAGCACGCTGCTTATCAAGCAAGCAGTGCCGGCATCTATAGGCATTCTAGTGATGTCGCTCAATATTCTTGTCGACACCATTTTTGTGGGCAATTGGATTGGGAGTATTGCGATCGCAGCGATCAATGTGGTGCTGCCGGTTTCTTTTTTTATTGCAGCTTTGGGGATGGCGATCGGGATAGGTGGTTCTTCTATTATTTCTCGCGCGTTAGGAGCTAATGATAAGAGCAAGGCGCTAAAAACCTTTGGTAATCAAATAACCATAACCTTACTGTTGACCATCAGTATGGTGATTTTAGGCTTGGTTTTTATCAATCAGTTAATTCCTGCCTTCGGAGGAAAGGGCGACATCTTTGAGCCCGCAAAGATCTATTACCGAATTGTACTTTACGGAGTGCCGGTACTTGCGCTGTGTATGATGGGCAACAATGTGATCAGGGCCGAAGGCAAACCTAAATTTGCAATGATTGCGATGATCATTCCGTCGTTAGGGAACTTGATTCTTGACTATCTCTTAATCAACATCCTAGATATGGGGATGGAAGGCGCCGCTTGGGCAACCACAGCATCGTACATCTGTTGTTTTTTTTACGTGTTATGGTACTTCCTAAGCGACAATTCTGAATTGAAAATTGATGTCAGCCATTTTGGTCTTGACTGGCCTATTTTAAAAGAAATGTCGGCTTTAGGTTTTGTGACCCTTGCGCGACAAGCAGTGGTAAGCTTAACCTATTTGTTGATGAACAATATTCTGTTTGAACTGGGCGGCGAAGCTTCGGTCACAGTCTATGCGATCATAGGTCGTATGCTTATGTTCGCTCTATTTCCCGTCCTTGGGGTTACCCAAGGTTTTCTACCGATCGCCGGTTACAATTACGGAGCGCAAAATTTTGATCGGGTGCGTCAAAGCATCAAGCTAGCGATCTATTATGCTTGCGGGGTTGCCGTACTGATCTTTATAGCAATTATGGCGTTCCCCGAAGCGATTGTTTCGGTTTTTACGCAAGACGAAGCGGTGCTGCGCGATACTCCTTGGGCGATGCGCTGGGTGTTTGCAGCGATTCCTATCATAGGGATTCAGTTAATTGGTTCGGCGTATTATCAAGCGATTGGTAAAGCAACTCCGGCATTGCTTTTAACGCTCACCAGACAAGGATTTTTCTTTATTCCGCTGGTGCTTATACTTCCTAATTACTTTGGCGAATTAGGCGTTTGGATTTCTTTTCCCATTGCTGATACCTTATCAACAGTAGTTACGGCTTACTTTTTATGGCGAGAAACACGCCTAAAATTAGACTAGAGGTATTCAAAAAAGATTGTAATGATTAACTTAGTTAGCTACTAACTAAGTCTTTTAATTATGCACAAACTTTTACTCGTTAATCGAGGGTCAAATGCCGCAAGCGGTTACACTCAAACAACGCGAAGCGCGCGGAATGCATTTCGCAGTGTATCTTGTTTGCTTGGGCTATTTTGCTCTTTGTTCTTTCTTTCATCAACCAATATTCAAGCACAGGACGTTGATGAAGCTCTTTATGAAGCTTTAGAATATCGTCTTATAGGTCCGTTTAGAGGTGGTCGTAGTGCGGCGGTGACCGGTGTTCCGGGTAAACCCAACTTATTCTATTTTGGAGCTACCGGTGGTGGCGTATGGCGTACCAAAGATGGTGGTCGTTCTTGGGACAATATTTCTGATGGTTATTTCGGCGGAAGTATAGGCGCGGTGGAAATTGCTCCTAGCGATCACAATATCATTTATGTGGGTGGTGGTGAAAACACGCTGCGCGGAAATGTTTCTTCCGGTTACGGAATGTGGAAATCTACAGATGCCGGTAAAACCTGGGAAAAAGCAGGCTTACCTAAAAGCCGACACGTTTCAAAAATACGTGTACATCCTACCAATCCAGACATTGTTTATGCTGCGGTTTTGGGAGATATTTATAAACCAACGCAAGAGCGTGGAGTTTACAAATCTACAGATGGTGGCGCCAATTGGGAGCGCGTGCTCTTTGCTACCGAAGATGCCGGTGCAGTCGACTTGACATTCGACCCAAATAATCCACGTGTTTTATATGCTTCAACCTGGCATTCCCGCAGAACGCCGTACAGCTTTATCAGTGGTGGTGAAGGTTCAGCCTTATGGAAATCTACTGATAGCGGTAAAACCTGGAAAGAAATTTCAAAAAACAGCGGGTTCCCAACAGATACGTTAGGAATCATTGGAGTTGCGGTTTCGCCTGTAAATTCAGAACGTGTTTTTGCGATGGTTGAAAATAAAGATAAAGGTGGTCTCTATCGAAGTGAAGACGGCGGTATCAGCTGGAGACTCATCAACGCCGATCGCAACTTAAGACAGCGCGCGTGGTATTATACTAAAGTATATGCAGATACTCAAGATGAAGATGTCGTGTATGTACTTAATGTGAGCTATCATAAAAGTACCGATGGCGGTAAAACTTTTGAAAGTCATAATGCGCCGCACGGGGATCACCACGATCTATGGATCGCTCCAGAAAATCCTATGCGTATGGTAATGGGAGATGATGGTGGCGCTCAGATCACTTATGATGGTGGAGAAACCTGGAGTACTTACGGCAATCAGCCTACTGCGCAGTTTTATAGATTAGCGACAGATAATCAGTTTCCGTATCGCATTTATGCAGCGCAGCAAGACAACTCTACGGTGCGAATTCCACATAGAACAGATGGCTACAGCATTAGTGAAGAAGATTGGGAAAGCACAGCCGGTGGCGAAAGTGCGCATATAGCGGTAGACCCAGAAAATCCAAATATCGTTTATGGTGGAAGCTATGACGGCTTCTTAACCCGAGTGAATCACGAGAACAACACGGTGCGTTCGGTTTCGGTTTGGCCAGATAACCCAATGGGCCACGGTGTTGAAGATATGAAGTACCGTTTTCAATGGAATTTCCCCATTATGTTCTCCCGTCACAATCCAGATGTGTTGTACACCTTCAGTAATCACGTGCATAAAACCACAAACGAAGGACAAAGTTGGGAAGTGATCAGCCCGGACCTTACCACTGATGATAAATCAAAACAAGGTTCTTCCGGTGGGCCGATCACGCAAGACAATACTTCCGTAGAATATTACTGTACCATTTTCGCAGCTAATGAAAGTCCGTTGAAAGAAGGCTTGCTCTGGACCGGTAGCGACGATGGTTTGGTTTATGTGTCGCGCGACGGCGGTGAAAACTGGGAGAATGTAACGCCAAAAGGAATGCCCGAGTGGATGATGATCAACAGTATTGAGCCGAGTTATTTTGACGAGGGCACCTGCTACATCGCCGGGACCAAATATAAAACCGGTGATTTTGCACCGTATTTATACAAGACTACAGATTACGGTAAAAGCTGGGAAAAAATCACTGACGGAATCGAAGCAGAGCACTTCACGCGTGTCGTGCGCGAAGACCCTGAAAAAGAAGGTTTATTGTATGCAGGTACCGAAACCGGAATGTACATTTCGTTTGACGCCGGTGAAAATTGGAAACCTTTTCAGCTGAATTTACCTATTGTTCCGATTACTGATTTGGCGCTTAAGGAGAACAATTTGATCGTAGCAACACAAGGGCGAAGCCTTTATATCATTGATGATTTAAGTATGTTGCATCAGGCGATCGAAGCAGAAGATACCGATGCAGTGCATTTGTATAAACCAAAAGATACTTACAGAATGGACGGCGGTAGTCGCAAGTCGAATTCGGCAGGGACCAATCATCCAAGCGGCGTGATGACCTATTTCTACCTTCCGGAATACGATGCTGAAAAAGACAGCATTTCATTGACGTATTTTGATGCTAAAAACGATACGATCAAATCGTACAGCAGTAAAGGAAGTGACGATAAATTAAAAGTCAAAGAAGGGGCTAATCAATTCAACTGGGATATGACCTATGACGGCGCAGAGCGACTTCCGGGAATGATCTTGTGGTGGGCGAGTACTCAGGGGCCACAGCAAATCCCCGGTGAATACACTGTAAAATTGAATGTAAACGGAACTGATTATACGCAACCATACACCGTTCTGGCAGATCCACGTTCTGAAGCGACCGTTGCAGATATGCAGGCGCAATTTGATTTTATTTCAGATGTAAATGAGACTGTAGATCACGCGCACCAGAGCATCAAAAAGATCAGAAACATCAACACGCAGTTGAGTGCTTTTGAAAAGCAGTATAAAGACAATCCCGATACTGAAGAACTTCGGGAAAAGTCTAAAACCCTGCGGGAAGATCTTGAGGAAATTGAAAAAGCGCTGTATCAAACCAAAAACCGAAGTGGTCAGGATCCGCTTAATTTCCCGATCAAATTGACCAATAAATTGGCGCATTTGAATTCGTTAGTGGGAATGGGAGATTTTGCACCTACAGATCAAGATATCGCGGTGAAAAATGAACTAACGGCTAAAATAGATGCAGAATTAAACAAGTTTGATACGCTGGTAAACGATGAGGTTGCCGCGTTTAACAAAGAATTCAATGCGATGCAGCTCAATTATCTGTTTGTAGCAGAAGAATAGGTAAAGCGCTTAAATATAATAGAAATTAGAAAACGATTCTCGCCTTTCGCATAGGCGACGAATCGTTTTTTATTATTTCGGGTTACCTTTGACTTATGGAATACTACAACTACTTTAAATCCCTGCACCTCATATTTATTGTAACCTGGTTTGCGGGACTGTTTTATGTACCGCGCCTGTTTATGTATCAGATTGAGGCTTCCCAAAAACCGGAACCAGACCGAAGCATTCTGGGCGATCAGTTGGCTTTGATGACCAAACGCCTTTGGAAGATCATCACCTGGCCTTCGATGATTTTAGCCAGTCTATTTGCATTTGTGATGTTGCATTTAAATCCGGGGCTTTTGTATGCACCTTGGATGCAAATTAAATTAGCATTTGTCGTGTTGTTGTATGCCTATCACTTTAAAAGTCATCAAATATTTAAGCAACTGCAACGCGGTGAGATTAATTATACGACCAGATATATGCGCATCTGGAATGAGGGCCCAACCTTAATTCTATTTGCGGTGATCTTTTTGGTAATTACTAAAAGTGCCACCAACTGGATTTGGGGATTAGCCGGTTTAATCTGTCTAGCAGTGCTTTTAATGTTGGGAATTAAACTTTATAAAAGCATTCGCGAAAAAAATCCTAATGCCTAACGGCGCGATTTTTGATAATTAGTTTTCGATGAAATTCAACAAGCTTTCTTTACGCCTGCGTATCTTTTTTGGGATGGTGTTGCTCATTTTAGGAGCTTCTATTCTCATCGGGATCATCAGCGTGGTTCAGTATAAAGAGGAAGCAAAAGAGTATCATCGCGACCGCTTATTGCGTAAAGAAGATCAGATACGCGCAGAGATTGATTATGTACTGGACCAGACCACTTATGAGGTTATCTCTAAGAACATTCCGTTTATTTTAAAGTACAACAATGATATTTATCGCATTGCCGATGTTCACGAACTGCCTATAAACATCTATGATCTTAACGGAAAACTACTCGTCAAATCTAAAGAAACCTTTACCGAAGACACTCTGGAAACCAGCTTGAATCCTTCGGTTTTAGAAGGACTGGCTAACACGCCTACAAAACGATGGATTGTACAATCTGAGATCGATGGCGTAAAATATCAATCTTCCTATACCTATATCAACGATAATAAATTCAAGCCGCTGGCGATAATGAATTTGCCCTACATTCAGGATGATGATTTTATCACCCGCGAACTTGATGAATTCTTACGTAGACTGGCAGAAGGGTATTTGTTTATGTTGTTGATTGCAACGGTACTCTCTTATTTTTTATCTCGTTATATAACTTCCAGCTTAAAAACCATAAGCGATAAGATGATCCAGACGCGGCTTGATAAACGCAACCAGCGTATTGAGATCGATGATGCCAGCGAAGAGATTAGCAACCTGGTGCGCTCGTATAATGGAATGATCGACGAACTTGAAAACAGTGCGGCAAAATTGGCGCAGAGTGAGCGGGAAGCGGCTTGGCGCGAGATGGCAAAGCAGGTGGCGCACGAGATCAAAAATCCGTTGACGCCAATGCGTCTTACCGTACAGAGTTTTCAAATGCGTTTTGATCCCAACGATCCGGACATTCATAAAAAGCTAGATGAATACAGTAAAACCTTGATTCAGCAGATAGATACGATGAGTTCGATTGCTGAGGCGTTTTCTAATTTTGCTAAAATGCCGGCGCAGCAAAACGAGACGCTAAATGTGGTTTTCGTGACCAAATTGGCACTGGATATCTTTACAGAACATTACCTCACTTTTGGCACCGATGCTGACGAGATCACGGTAAAATTAGACCGTACGCAACTCATACGCGTGATCACCAATCTGGTTAAAAATGCAATTCAGGCGACAGAAGGGGTTGAAGATCCTAAGATTCGTGTGGAGATTAAAAGTGATGAAGACCAGGTTTGTATTTTGGTCTGTGATAATGGTCACGGAATTCCGGAAGAAAATATCGAAAAGGTTTTTGAGCCAAAATTCACCACCAAGTCAAGCGGAATGGGACTTGGGCTGGCAATGGTTAAAAATATTGTGGAAACCTATAACGGAACCATTACCTTTACTTCTAAGGAAGATCGAGGCACTGTTTTTAAAGTGACCTTCCCTAAAGCTGAAGCTTAATTTCCGCGCTGCGGAGCAAAAATATTGACTATGAATTTTGAAAATCTCATCTATGAGGTAGATGATCAATTGGCGATCATCACCATAAACCGACCTAAAAAATTAAACGCACTCAACAAAGAAACCATTCAAGAACTGCACGACGCATTTGCTGAAGCAGATGCCGATGAAGATATTGGTGTGATCATCTTAACCGGAAGCGGGGAGAAGGCTTTTGTGGCCGGTGCAGACATCAGCGAATTTGCTGATTTTGAAGAGGAAGAAGGTGCCTTGCTAGCGCGAAAGGGTCAAAAATTACTCTTTGATTTTATTGAAAATCTAAGCACACCGGTCATTGCGGCGATCAACGGTTTTGCTTTGGGTGGCGGCCTCGAACTCGCGATGGCGGCACACATACGTATTGCCAGTCACAACGCGCGCATGGGCTTGCCGGAAACTTCGCTGGGCTTGATTCCCGGGTATGGCGGCACGCAGCGATTGCCACAGTTGGTTGGTAAAGGCCGCGCTTTTGAAATGATTATGACTGCCGGGATGATCGATGCCGATCAAGCTTTTCAATCGGGCTTAGTGAATCACGTGACTTCGCAAGAAGAGTTGATGGCACTTGCCGAAAAAATTGCGGGTAAGATCTTAAACAATAGCGGTGTTGCCATTGCCACCGCGATACAAGCGGTAAATGCCGGTTTTAAACCCGGAGTAAACGGTTACGACGCCGAGATTGAAGGTTTTGGTGCCTCTTTCGCCACCGAAGATTTTAAAGAAGGAACCACTGCATTTTTAGAAAAACGCAAACCGGAATTTCCGGGGAAGTAAAAGGCACTGCCTTAAAGAATTTAAAAACCCGCTTTTAAGCGGGTTTTTGTTTTATAATCTGATAATCAAAGGTAAATTGTTGGTTTTTGTAAAGTAGAAGTGCTAAACGGCTATATTTGTTTTGATAGAACGAATCGTAAAACATTTATAGAAAGATAATTATTGATGAATGAATATTACCCATTCTATTTCATTTCAGACTTTTTTTATCAGTGCGATAAAAAAATATTGAATACAACAAAACCTTCTTTTAATCAATTATTTCCACAAAGGCCTCAAATAAGAAATACATGGGAATTTATCTTTGGTATAAGCAGAAGAAGATTTATTCAATACGAAAATGATAAAACGGAATTTGAAAATCAGAGAAATTTATATGAAAGAGATGTTGTCAAATATGAAACGGATTTAAAAAAGGAAACAATTCAATTTTATAAAACCAATATTGAGGAAGTCAAAAAAAAATATAAATCTTTTTTTGAAAGAAATTTAGACTTAAAATTTATTGATGCTGAATTGAAAACCGGTGTTGGTGAGAGAATTTTTAGAAAAGAATTACTGCAAGAATTTGGTGATAGCGTTTTAATAAATAAAAAGATTATCAAAGTAGAGTCTCCATATTTTGATGAAGATTTGATCTATGTCGAGGATGAAGAATATGAAATTGGAAACCCGGATCTTTTAATAATTATCAATTACTTTGATTTTAGGATAATAATAAATATTGAAATAGATGAACCTTATATAGCAGAAAGTGGAGAAATTATTCATTATATTAATAATCAATATGTTGAAGAGGAAGACTCATATATTGATTATAGAAGGGACTCTCGGTTTAGTGAAAATGGAATTATTGTTTTGCGTTATTCGGAAGAACAAGTTATTAAGTATCCAAGAGATGTTGTTAAAGACATAACATCATTTATAAAAGAAATTTTAAATTTTAAGTATCCATATTATCCATTTAATTCAGAAACATTATCGACGAAAAGATGGACAAAAAATGAAGCGATTGACTTATCAAACAATAACTTTAGAAATTCGTATTTATTTGATAATGAGATTACTTCTGCCGAAAAAAGAGGGTTTTTATATAAAATGGAAAATTTAAAAGGTACTTGGTATGAAGATGAAGATGGAAGTATACTATCCTTTTATAACGGACATCTGATTACAGATTTTGATGTTCAAAATAAATTTTTAGTCAGACTTCGAAAAATTAGTGAGTCAAAACAACAGGTAGAATATATAGGCTCAGTCTATCTAAAAAAGGATCGATTAAAGTTATCTTTTATTGAAAGAAATGGTCGGTTTTTGGGTAAGTTGTATGGGTTTACTTGGGATTTGCAAATATTAACATTAACTAAAGAAATATTTAATTATAAAGAAGTTAATAAGGATAAAGTTTATAAAACAACAAGAATTTGATTAAAATGTTTAATGATGAAAATATATGATGTCACTTGTTGTTCGCTTTTTGACGGATTATGAAATATATGCGCAAAAACGTTAATGAAATAATCAGAAATGGTCTTCGCCAGTTATGAAATCGAGTAATTTTAAATAGGAAATATTCCATATATTTGTAATAAATCCGATTTTATGCAAGCCGAAGGAAAACATTTAAAAGGGCGTGGAGCACAGCGTCATATCGCCAATAGATTTGATGCCAACAGTCACGAGCTGCGAGATGATTTTCTCAATTACTGCGCGCAAGAAGGGGATGAGCCTCAAAATCTGAAAACTCTTCTTATAGACACCTTCCCAAAAACCATCGTCAATAAAGTAGAAAGCCCAGATGTGGGAATGGGTTATTCTTTAAATCCATATCAGGGTTGTGAGCACGGTTGTGTGTATTGTTATGCGCGTAATTCGCACGAATATTGGGGCTACGATGCAGGCTTGGATTTTGAGAGCCGCATTCTCGTAAAACGCAATGCGGTGCGTCTGCTCGAAAAACAACTGGCTAAAAAATCCTGGCAAGTGTCTCCCATTGTCCTTTCAGGAAATACCGATTGTTACCAGCCTGCAGAAAAGCAATTTAAGATCACCCGTAAATTACTCGAGACCTTTCTCAATTACCGGCATCCGGTGGCGATCATTACAAAAAATGCGTTGATTCAGCGGGATTTGGACGTCATTAAAGAGTTGGCTTCTTATAATCTGATTCAGGTCAATATGTCGATCACTACTTTAGAAGAAAAAACGCGTCGCTTGTTAGAGCCGCGAACTGCCAGCATCAAAAAACGCCTGGAAACGGTTAAAAAACTCGCAGAAGTTGGAGTTCCGGTAAATGTGATGACCGCGCCCATCATTCCGGGAATCAACAGCCATGAGGTGTTGCCTTTGATCAAAGCCGCGGCAGATCACGGAGCAAAATCGGTAGGATATACTGTGGTGCGTTTGAATGGTGCTATTGGAAAGATCTTTGAGCAGTGGCTTAAAACCGCGATGCCAGACCGCGCAGATAAAGTGCTTAATCAGATCGCTGCGTGTCACGAGGGCAACTTGAACGATTCGCAATTTGGTCGCCGTATGCGCGGTAGCGGTGAATTTGCAAAGCAAATCGCAGCACAAATTGAGCTCGGCAGAAAGAAATATCTTAAAGGCCGAAGTATCGCTCCGCTCAATTGCGAACTCTTTGAGCAATACCGCCCGGGACAACTATCGCTATTTTAGCGCAATTGGCACAGTTTCTGATTATTATCAGAAGCTATGAAAAATCATTTTTTAAAATTTATTGGAGTCGTTATAGTGCTCCTCTGTTTTTCCTGCGGAAAGCTTACTAAAGTGACCGATGTGATCACGCAGCCTACCGCACGCGAAGTATACGCGCGTAATTTTGATGCAGATTTGTTACCGTATCGTTTGTGGACGAACGCTTTTCAAAATGCGTTGAACGATAGTTTGCAAGTTGCTTCTCCCTATCAAGAAACCGGAATATTCAATCCGGAAATTCAACCGGTGTATGGTTATGATCTTAATCTGGAACGCGGACGCAGCTATACCTTCAGTATTCAGACAGATACGCTTCAACCGAAAATTTTTATCGATCTCTATGAAAAGACTTCAGACAGTATCCGTCCTTATAAATTGATACAGCAAGCCGATTATGAAGCTTCCACTTTAGGTTTTTCACCTAAAAATTCAGGCACCTATAAAGTTCTTTTTCAGCCGGGATTGAATACGAGTTCAAGTTTTGCAATACGCATTCAGAGCAAGCCTTCGTATTATTTTCCGGTAAGCGGCGCTTCTGCAAAATCCATTCAGAGCTTTTGGGGAGCAGCGCGTGATGGTGGTAAGCGCAGCCACGAGGGGATAGATATTTTTGCCAAGCGGGGTACGCCGGTAGTCGCAAGTGTTGATGGTTATGTAAGCAGAACCGGAAATCGCGGTTTGGGCGGTAAGCAGATTTGGTTGCGTGAGGGGTTGTTTGGCAACAGCCTGTACTATGCGCATTTGGACAGCATTATCGCGACCAGCGGCCAACGTGTAAAAGTGGGGGACACTTTGGGGCTCGTGGGCAACACAGGAAACGCACGTACCACTCCGCCACATTTACATTTTGGCGTGTACAGCCGCGGAGCGATCAATCCGTTGCCGTTTGTAAAAGAAGAGCCGGAGTTATCGGCCCTTGATACTTCAACAGAATTTTATAAAACCTATACGATCAAAACTGCACAAGCCAATTTGAGAAGTAGCGCTTCGGCGAAATCACAAAAAATTGGTTCGCTTTCGCGAAAGGATACCGTGCATTTATTAGGTAAAAGTGCCGATTGGCTCCACGTTGAAACGTCTACTGCCCAGCGGGCTTTTGTGCATCAAAGTTTAGTAAAAGCTTTGTAGTTTCTTGATACTGCGAGATAATTTATGCGGTAGCTTTTGGGAAGTATTTCTTTCTAAACCAAAACGAAACACGTATCAAAAAGATCAACGCCGGAACTTCAACTAACGGACCAATAACACCCGCAAACGCCTGCCCGGAATTGAGCCCGAAAAC
The DNA here is from genome assembly GCF_011784865.1 of Leeuwenhoekiella sp. ZYFB001. Classification (NCBI taxonomy): domain Bacteria; kingdom Pseudomonadati; phylum Bacteroidota; class Flavobacteriia; order Flavobacteriales; family Flavobacteriaceae; genus Leeuwenhoekiella; species Leeuwenhoekiella sp. ZYFB001. The sequence goes on along the minus strand of NZ_CP050460.1, from coordinate 3,372,495 downwards.
AGCGATGGCCACTGCGATCGCCAATTCAAAATTGTTACCGGCTGCGGTAAATGCTACAGAAGCCGTCTTGTCATAAGTCGCGCCCGTTGCTTTGGTAAAAAAGAAACCTATGATAAACATCAAAGCAAAATAGATCAAGAGTGGGATGGCCACGATCAGAACATCCTGTGGAATTTCGACAATGAGTTCGCCTTTAAGCGAGAACATCACCACGATCGTAAAAAGCAGAGCGATCAACGTAATTGGCGAAATTGTGGGGATGAACTTCTCGTTATACCAGGATTCGCTTTTTAATCGTACCAAAATTGACCGACTCAATATTCCCAACACAAACGGAATCCCTAGATAGATGGCAACACTTTCAGCAATGGTAGCAATGGAAATATCTACGATCGCACCTTCAAATCCAAAATAGGGCGGAAGTACGGTGATAAAGATCCACGCATAAAAACTGTAAGCAAACACTTGAAAAATGCTGTTTAATGCTACGAGACCTGCGCCGTATTCGCTGCTTCCCTCTGCAAGGTCATTCCATACCAGAACCATTGCGATACACCGCGCAAGACCTATTAAAATCAATCCTACCATATATTCAGGATAGTCCTGAAGAAAGGTAATGGCCAGGATAAACATCAGTACCGGCCCAATGATCCAATTCAGGATTAAAGAAATGGAAAGAATTTTGACATTTTTGAATACTTTGGGTAATAGGGCGTAATTCACTTTTGCCAGCGGCGGATACATCATCAAGATCAATCCTATCGCCAGCGGAATATTAGTGGCGCCGCTACTCATCGTATTGACCACTTCGGGGAAGGATGGAACAAAGTAGCCAATGGCAACGCCAAGCGCCATCGCCACAAAAATCCATAAGGTTAAGTTTCGGTCTAAAAAGCTTAATTTTTTGGTACTCATGCTACTAGCTTATTTTTGAGAATACATAGAATAATTCTGTAGCGATCTGCTCACTGCGCTCGTGATATTTTTCAGCTTGCTGCGGCGTATTATCAAAGGCTTTAGGATCGTCAAACGTGATAGGAATACGTTTTTCTGCTCCCGGCACAAACGGGCAAACGGCGTCGGCTTGCGAACACGTCATGATTGCCGCAAATGCTGAAGTAGGATTGAACGCATCATCTAGTCGCTTTGAGAATCCAATAACCGGGTGCGCATTTTCGGCATATTTAATACTGTAAACCGGATTGTTCTCTTGAGAAAGTTTTGCGATCTGAAAACCTGTGTTTGTTAAGGTTTCTGCAACCATCGGGAACAAAGCCGTTGCTTCGGTTCCACCGGAAAAACAAACTACATTATCAATATTAAAATGTGCGGCCATCGTTTGTGCCCAAACTTGAGAGAGGTGACTTCTGCGTGAATTGTGCGTACAAATAAAATTGATGCGTACGGCTGCATTGGCACTCACTTTTTCTTGAATAAAAGCGATTAAAGGCTGAAGCGTTGCTTTGCGTTCTTCGGAAATAGTTTCCGGCTTTAGCGTACTTATAAATTGGTCGATTTCCGGAAATAAAACAGTGTTCATCATAACGTGATTAAATGGGTTAACAACAGTTGCCATCAGGCCCGCAACAAGGCTCTTGGTTTAAATCTGATAATTTTACTTTAGGTTTTTCAGCAGGAATTCCGCAGGCGTCTTTAGCAAGACAATCGGTTTGTTTTGTAGTCAGAAGGAAATTTGTTCCGTCAAAATCGATCCCAAATTTTCCGATGGTTTCGCCTTGATACTCCACTTCAACCTCGTGGTCTTCAATCTTCAATACTTTTTCAGAAAGCTCAATGATGCTGAGCAGTTTTTCAGGATGCAGTCGGTGATCGTAGTCATCGGCATTCCATAATTGAAAATTCACCACCTCTTCTTGGCGCAATGTGCCGCCACAATCAATAAAATGCTTAGACACTTTGCCTACTTCGGTTACGTGAAAATGATTAGGAACCAGACTTCCGTCAGGTAATTGAAACCCTATTTGTTCTATGTTTTTTAAAACGTTTTTGACCTGTGATAGTTTCATATTCTTTATTGTTATATCGCAATATTACGATGATTGATTTTAAATTTTTTTTAGCAGCAATCTGCGCTGTTAGATAGATCTTGGTCTAGAAAATTGGTCATTAATTTTTTCATCTCTGTCCAGTTTTCTTTGTCAATACAATAGCAAACACTAGTGCCCTCAACGTTTCCTTTGATCAAACCAAGATGCTTAAGCTCTTTTAAATGTTGAGATATGGTAGGTTGCGCCAGACCAATCTCATTAACCAGATCACCACAAACACAAGAATCTATTTTAAACAGGTGTTGTAAAATAGATACCCGCGCAGGGTGCGCAAATGCTTTTGCAAACTTGGCGATCGCATTTTGGCTATCAGAGAATATTTCGGTTTTGGCTAAACCCATTGTTTAATTGTTACATTGCAATATTACGATGAATGAAATTCATGACAAAGAAATGGCCTCATTTTTTTACGCAGCGCTGTGATCAACCTGTTATTAACAGTTTTTTGGCTGCACACCCGAGCAAAGCTTGGTATTTTTAGATTGAAATTTAAAACCGCAAACGATGTCGTTATTTGGAAAAGTAAAGAATACCATAGGCCTTTTAAAATCGGTTGACTTAGAAGCGCTCAATAAATTATCTCAAAAAGTAGATTTGTCGCAAGTTATGGCCGCGGTGGGCAACTTAGATGACCGCCAATTGAAAGGCTTGATGAAGATGCTGAATTCGCAAGCGAAAAAAGGGCAGCACAAACTGCCGCCAATTGATGGCGATTTTTACAATCTGGCCCAAAAACTCACCCCTGAAGAGCGTGAAATTCAAATGAAGATGCGCAATTTTATGGAAGATGAGGTTAAGCCAATTGCTAACCAATATTGGAATAGAGCCGAATTTCCACACGAGATCATCCCAAAGTTTGCCGAATTAAACTTAGCAGGAATTGCTTATAAAGGCTACGGTTGTCCCGGACAATCCTTTTTGCTTGAAGGAATTTTAGCAATGGAGTTGGCGCGTGTAGATGTGTCTATCTCTACCTTTTTTGGTGTGCATAGCGGTCTCGCCATGGGATCAATTTACCTCTGCGGAAGCGAGGAGCAAAAGCAAGAGTGGCTGCCTAAAATGCAAAAGTTTGAAAAAATTGGAGCTTTTGGTCTTACCGAACCTGAAGTAGGCTCAGGAGCTGCCGGCGGTCTGGGAACCAGCTGTAAAAAAGTAGGAGATGAATGGGTTTTAAATGGTGAGAAAAAATGGATTGGGAATGCAACCTTTTCTGATATTACGATCATTTGGGCACGCGATGAAGATAGCGGAAGGGTTAAAGGCTTTATTGTACGTAAAGAAAACCCCGGTTTTCACGCTGAGAAAATGAAAGATAAAATGGCGTTGCGTACTGTACAAAACGCCCTGATCACCTTATCCGATTGCCGCGTACCGGAAAGCGATCGCTTACAAAACGCAAACTCCTTTAAAGATACGGCCAAAGTGCTACAAATGACGCGTGCGAGTGTGGCTTGGCAGGCGGTAGGTTGCGCGCGCGGAGCGTATGAAGCTGCATTGAAGTATACAAAAAAACGAGAGCAATTTGGTAGACCTATTGCAAGCTTTCAGCTGATTCAGAATCATTTGGTAGAGATGGTTTCCAATCTTACGGCTATGCAAACTTTATGCTTTCGCCTTAGCGAAATGCAAGACGGCGGTCAGTTGACCGACGAGCACGCATCTCTGGCTAAGGTGTTCTGTTCTATGCGTACGCGTGATGTAGTAAGTAGAGCACGCGAAGTAATGGGTGGTAACGGTATTTTATTAGAATATGATGTAGCGCGTTTTGTGGCTGATGCCGAAGCGATCTATAGTTATGAAGGCACAAAAGAGATCAATTCGCTCATCGTAGGTCGAGCAATTACAGGCTACAGCGCATTTGTGAGCTAGAAAACACAATCAACTCTAAAAGATTTTTATAGGTGTTTTAATATGCCGTTATTTGCATCTGAAATTTTTAAAAACTATAAAATGAAATTCAATAGATTATTTCTGGCGTTACCTGTTGCGCTTACTTTGGTGAATTGTAACGATTCAAAAATGGGTTCAGGAGGCAATGTTGAGCTTAAAACCTTTAAAGATTCTGTCTCATATATCATCGGTGCTAATACCGGAGCACAATTCAAGCAAGCTTTAGGAGATAATGCTGAAGAGTTTTTTGATGCAGATGTATATTATAGCGGAGTACAAAAAGCACTTACGGATAGTGTTGAAATTCCGCAGGCAGATATGCGTCGCATTATGAATCAGTTTCAAACGCAATTACGCGAGAAACAACAAGAAGAGCAAGCTGCAGTTGCTGCTGAAAAGAAAGAAGCAGAGCAAGCATATTTAGCTGAAAATGCTAAGAAAGAAGGCGTGCAGACTACAGAAAGCGGTCTTCAATACAAAGTGATCGAAGAAGGAAGCGGGGAATCTCCTGCAGAAACAGATCAGGTTCAGGTAAATTATGAAGGAAAATTACTTGACGGAACCGTTTTTGACAGTTCGTATGAGCGTCAGCAGCCGGCTACATTTGGTGTAAACCAAGTAATCTCAGGTTGGACTGAAGGACTTCAGTTAATGAAAGAGGGTGCAAAATATGAATTCTACATCCCTGCAGATCTTGCTTACGGTCAGCGTGGTTCTGGGCCTAAAATTGGTCCTGGTGAGACTTTGATCTTCACTGTTGAGCTTCTTGACGTAATCAAACAATAAGTAGATTTTGACATATCTTGTAATTGCCGTAGTCTCGGGAGCCCTTATTTTAGGAGCGATTTGGGGCATTTACGGAAATTTACAAAAGAAAACAGAGGGCTTTCTCGTTGCTTTGGCAGGAGGAGCCCTTATTGTTTCTACCGTATTAGAGTTGATCAATCCGGCTGTAGAAAAGGCTAATGTATTGATCGCGCTAGGTATTGTTTTACTGGGAGCAGGGGTATTTACGGGCCTTGATTATCTGGTAAAGCAAAAATGGGGATCAGATAGCGGTGGCGGTTTACTTGCCGCGATCACGCTTGACGGTATTCCCGAAAATTTAGCTTTAGGCGTGGCGCTCATAGGTGCTGATGCTTTGACAGTGGCCGCACTTTCCGGGTCTATTTTTCTATCTAATCTTCCTGAAGCCGCCGGTGGCGCAAAAGAAATGACCGAAAACGGCGCATCAAAAAAGAAGATTCTTCTGCTTTGGGCAGCAACCGCTTTGATACTCTCTTTAGCGGCTTTGATAGGAAATTGGGCACTTGCAGATGTTTCTGAAGAACTCCTTGCTTACATTCGCTGTTTTGCCGGTGGGGCTGTAGTAGCTTCGCTTGCGATTGAAGTGTTTCCTAAAGCGTATAAACAAGATTCATACTGGGCCGGTATCGCTACCGCGATTGGGTTGGTGTTGGCATTTTATCTCAATAGTTTGGGATAAATGAATCAGTTGAATAAAACCCCTAGCAAACTGCGCATTATTGAGTAGTTTAGCAGCATAACTAACGAATTTAAGTTCAATGAAAAAATTAGTGCTTGCAGGAGCTGCGGCAATTGCATTGGCAAGCTGTGGCGGAACTAAAAAATTAGCAGAAACTCCAGAGCCGCCTTTATTTCAATCGTTTCAAGATTCGGTGGCGTATTATATGGGGGTTTCTATTGCTGAAAACATCAAGAAAGACAAAGCCACGTATGAGAATTACTTTGACAAAAAAGTGTTCTTAACTGGTTTTCAAGAAGCCTTAAAAGACAGCGCACAAATTTCTGAAAAGGAAGGTCGTCAGGTAATGGGCAGGTATTCTCGCGAGTTGCTGGAACTTCAAGAAAAGCTGAAGGAAGAACGCATCGCCGCGCAAAAGGCTTTTTTAGAAGAAAATGCTGCAAAAGAAGGTATAATTACTACCGAAAGTGGTTTGCAGTATGAGATTATCACCGCAGGAACAGGTGCTTCACCAGAAGCTTCAGATCGTGTAGAAGTGCATTATGAAGGCACCTTAACTGACGGAACCGTTTTTGATAGTTCGTACGAGCGAGGCGAATCGATCACTTTTGGTGTTGGTCAAGTCATCGCAGGCTGGACGGAAGTCTTACAATTGATGAAAGAAGGTGCAAAATATCGTGCATACATTCCGGCAGATCTGGCATACGGAGATCGGGATATTGGTGAAATTCCACCGGGATCGACTTTGATTTTTGATATTGAATTGATCAAAGTGAAATAACCAGAAAATTAAAAAAGCCGCGAAACGCGGCTTTTTTAGTGGTAGTACCAAAAGTTATATTTTAGTTTCAAACGAATACCCCAAAGGTTTGCCCATAGTTAGCTTACAGCTTTACTTAAGGAGCAGGATTGGGTATAGCGTTATGAATTGCTTCAATCTCTTCTAGAAGCTCTGAAGAAAGCTGAATATTCACACTGTCAATATTCTCTTTCAATTGTTCCAAGTTGGTTGCACCTATGATATTTGCAGTCATAAAAGGTCTGTCGGTTACAAAGGCTAAGGCCATTTGGGTAAGCGACAAATCGTGTTTTTTGCCCAGGTCAAGATAGCGTTTGGTTGCTTCAACAGCTTGCTCGTTAGAATACCTGCTGTACTGCGGAAACTTATTGATACGTGAAGCTTCGGTATCTTTTTGCTCAATATACTTTCCTGATAGCGTTCCGAAACCTAACGGTGAATACGCCAGATAGCCCACTTCTTCGCGTTGCATTACTTCGGTAAGGCCAATTTCATCTTTTCGGTTTAATAAATTATAAGGATTTTGAACCGTGATCATTTTAGGAAGTCCTTTTCGGCTTTCTTCCATATAACGTGACAATCCATAAGCGGTCTCGTTGCTCACTCCTACGTGACGAATGAGTCCTTCACTTACAAAGTCTTGCAAATACCCTAAAACTTCAGCAAAGTTATCTTTCCATTCTTCATCAGGATTGTGCGTATAGCCTAGTTTACCAAAATAGTTAGTATTACGCTCGGGCCAGTGCAATTGGTATAAATCAAGATAATCTGTTTGCAGGCGCTTTAAGCTTTTATGAATCGCGTCTTTAAATTCTTCTTTAGTATAGCCACCGGTGCGAATGTGTTTTGACATAGCTGCTGGTCCTACAATCTTTGAAGCGATGATAAGATCATCACGTTTGCCTCTGTTTTTGAGCCAAGAGCCAATTATACGCTCGGTGCTGCCATAGGTTTCCGCGCGTGACGGAACGCTGTATAATTCTGCAGTATCTATAAAATTGATGCCTTGATCTATTGCATAGTCAAGTTGTGCGTGTCCTTCTGCTTCGGTGTTTTGCTCGCCCCAGGTCATAGTGCCCAGGCAAATTTTACTTACTTCGATGGAAGTTCCGGGGAGTTTTGTGTATCGCATAATTAAAAATTGATGTTGCGAAAGTATTGTAAAAATGCAAAAGCCCCACCCAATTGGTGAGGCTTAAGATTTTTATAACAGGAAGTGCTTAAATATCGTTGAGCAATTTGGTCACTTCATCTAGTTTTGGTGTGAGAATTACTTCGATTCTTCGGTTTTTTGCTTTTCCTTCTGCGGTACTGTTGGTCGCTACGGGAGCAAATTCGCCTCTCCCCGCTGCAGTAAGGTTTTTAGGGTCAATCTGCGCATTTTGGCGTAAGATCTCTACAATTGCTGTAGCCCGTTTAGTAGACAGATCCCAGTTGTCTTTTAATGGTCCGTTTCCGCCGTAAGGCACATCATCAGTATGGCCTTCAATCAAGACCGCGATTTCTGGGTTTTGAGCCAGTACGCTTCCCAACTGATTCACGGCTTGTTTTCCTTTAGCACCTACATTCCAGCTTCCGCTTTCAAAAAGGAGTTTATTTTCTAGAGAAACATACACTTTGCCATCACGTTGCTCAACGGTGAGACCGTTGCCTTCAAAATCCACGAGAGCTTTAGAAATCGCATCTTTTAACGCGCGCATTTTTGCATCTTTTGCAGCGATCATCGCCTCTAATTCTTCAACACGGCGAGAACGTTCGGTGAGGTCACGCTGCATTTTTTCAAGACGGGTTTGTTCAGCAGCAAGATTAGCTTGTTTCTCATCTAACTGCGCGAGAAGCTCCCGGTTTTGTTTAGAGTTTTCGGCTAGTGCCTTAGAACTATTGGCTTCAAGTGCGTCGTAAGACTCCTGAAGGTTTTTAAGGTTGGTTTGTGCAGTGGTGTATTTGCGCTGCAAATCATCACGCTCACTAGTGGCCTGAGCCAAGTCTTTTTCAAGCTGTGCCGCCTGATCTTCAAATTGTTTTCTCAGGCGTTCTTCTTGAGAAAGCTCTTGTTGTAACTCTTGATTTTCGGCTTTGAGACCGGCAAAACGAGATTCTAAGTCTTTATAGACTTTAGCCGAAACACACGAAGATAAGGTAGCTGCGGCGCCTGCAATGATGCAAAATTTTCTAAACATAAGGTTGAGTTGTTTTTTAATAGTCAACGCCGACTATGTAAAAATATTGGCACGGCTTTGACTAAAAAAGCAGCAATTTTAAGATTGATGATCAAGTTCTAAAAGGGCAGGACAGTGGTCACTGTGCTTGGCTTCAGGCAGGATTACTGCGCGTTTTATTTTATCTTTTAAAGGTTCACTGACCATATTATAATCAAGGCGCCAGCCCTTATTATTTGCGCGGGCATTTGCGCGATAACTCCACCAGCTGTATTGCTCAACATCGGGATTAAGGTGTCTGAAGCTGTCTGTAAATCCGCTGTTGATAAAACCGCTTAGCCACTCACGTTCTACCGGGAGAAAACCGCTTACATTTTTGAGCCTAACAGGATCGTGAATATCTATAGGTTCGTGACAGATGTTGTAATCGCCGCTCACAATAAGGTTAGGTCTGGTTTTGCGCAATTCTTCAGCATATTCCTGAAAATCTGCCATATATCTTAGTTTATGCTCCAAGCGGTCAATATTGGTTCCGCTAGGTAAATACATACTCATAATGCTCAGATCACCAAAATCTGCTCTGATATTTCGGCCTTCGTGATCCATGTAATCAATTCCGGTGCCGTGCACGATATTGTCTGGTTCTTTCTTGCTTAAAATAGCAACGCCGCTATAGCCTTTTTTTTGAGCACTAAACCAATAATCGTGGTAACCGGTTTCTTCAAAAAGATCAATGTCTAATTGTTCTTTATGGGCTTTGGTTTCCTGTAGTAAAAGCACATCTGGGTTGGCTGCCTTTAACCAATCAAGGAGCCCTTTGCGTATTGCAGCCCGTATTCCGTTTACGTTATAGGTGATTATTTTCATGCTTAAATTTTGGATTTTGGCGAAGTTAGGTATTTCGGTATAAAATGGGTGTTGGCGGTTGCAATACAATTCTATTGAGCATAGTAGGTTTTAGGCTTTTTCACGTAGTTTTATAGCCGATGCGTCACCTTGTTTTGATATTATGCTTTGGGATTGCTGCAACTGGTATTGCGCAGGATTTTCAATTTAGTGACAGCAGGGTCAAACGCCTGGCGGTGCGGGACACAATGCTGATAGATTCGGTAAGTATCAATCCGGTGGAATTTGCCGTTTATACACTTTCAGGAATGCAACTCGACAGTACCGCCTATGCTATTGATTATGGGCGGGCTCTTTTCAGCTTAAACGCGCAAGCGCCTACAGTAGATTCTTTGAAGTTTAAGTACCGGGTGTTTCCTGATTTTTTAACCAAAACCTATTTTGAATATGATCCTGATCGTGTAGTTAACAGTTCGGGTAATCTGAATAAAGTCTACGCGCTAAAGGAAGAAGAGAATACAGCGGTTTTTACTCCGTTTGACGGCTTGACCACTTCCGGGAGTTTGGTGCGCGGTGTGACTGCCGGAAACAATCAAAACAGTACTTTAACCAGTGAATTGGATCTACAGATTACGGGGAAATTGAGTGAAAAGGTATCGCTGCGCGCGTCACTGCAAGATGCTAATCTTCCGCAGCAAAATGGAGGTTACTCTCAACGGCTTGATGAATTTGATCAGATTTTTATTGAATTGTTCAGCGACGATTGGAACATCAGAGCCGGTGATATCAATCTCGAAAACAACACCTCTTATTTTGGAAGGTTTACAAAAAAGGTTCAGGGGTTATCGCTTTACGGGCGTATCAATCACGAGTCTTCACAAACCGAAGCTTTTGCCACAGGAGCGCTCGTACGCGGCGTTTTTACACAAAGCAGATTTACCGGGCAGGAAGGCAATCAAGGTCCTTACAAACTTACGGGTCCCAACGGCGAACTGTATGTACTCATCGTTAGCGGAAGCGAGCGCGTTTTTGTGAATGGGGTTTTATTAGAACGCGGAGAAACTGCAGATTATGTGATAGATTATAATGCGGGAGAATTACGTTTTAACCCCACATTTCCCATAACCAGCGAGATGCGTATTTCGGTAGAGTATCAATATAGCGAGCAAAATTTCACCCGAATTATCGCGTATGCCGGTGGTGGGCATCGCAGTGATGATGGTAAACTGCAGTTGAATGCGCATGTGTATTCTGAGAATGATGCTAAAAACCAACCTTTGTTGCAAAACTTAAATCAAGAGCAAGTCGCTGTGTTGCAAGAAGCCGGCGATAACAAGGAATTGATGATTGCACCCAGTGCCAATCTTGACTCGTACAATGAAAACAAGATTTTATACCGAAAGTTTTTTCAAGACGGAAGAGCGGTTTATGAGTTTTCAAATAATCCTGAAGAGGAGTTGTACAATGTGCGGTTTACTGAGGTTGGTGCTAATCAAGGAAATTATGTGTTGACCAATGCTTCGGCGATCAACAGGATTTATGAATATGTCGCTCCGATCAACGGTGTTGCACAAGGCAGTTATGCGCCTGTATCGCGTTTATTTGCGCCTACACAATTACGAATGGCGGTGGTGCAAGGGGCGTATAATCCTTCAGAGAAAACGAGTGTATCCTTCGAAGGTGCAGCAAGCAAAGAGGATCTCAATTTGTTTTCAGATTTAGATGATGGTAATAATAAAGGTTTTGCAGGTCGATTGAACCTGGCGCAGACGCTTTATGAACAAAACCAAAGCAAGCAGCTTACGGCCTTTGGGACGCTTGATCATATTCAGAATACCTTTCAAAATGTAGAGCGTACCTACGCAATTGAGTTCAGTAGAGATTGGAATTTGCCGCTGCTTCCTCAAGGCGATCAAACCTTGATCACTTCAGGAATACAATATCAAGATACCGCAGTAGGGGTTGTGAATTATAGCTTTGAACATCTACAGTATAGTCAGAACTATTCGGGAAATCGAAATATGCTAAGCGGAGCGCTTCGGTTTAAAAAATTACGCACGCAATTTAATGCCAGCTATTTAAAGTCTGAAGCAGACACCGCAAACACCCGATTTTTTAGATTGAATGCCGCAACAATTTATGGATTCAGAAAAGCCTGGGTGGGAGCCAAAGTTCAAGCAGAAGATAATGTGAGCCGGAATCCGGTTTCTGGGGTTTATGACCCGTTGAGTCAAGGTTTTAAAGCGTATCAAGGTTTTGTGGGTAAAGGAGATAGTACAGCAGTTTTTGTGGAATTGGGCTATCGCTATCGTGTGAATGATAGTTTAAGGGGCAACAGCTTGCAAGAGGTAAACCATAGCAATACGTATTATTTAAAATCCCAACTGATACAGAATGAAAACACGTCTTTAGGGCTATATGCAAATTACCGACAACTACGATATACAGACCAAAGTTATGAAGATGAGCAATCGCTAAACTCCCGAATTTTATATGATCAAAAGTTGTTCAAAAATCTGATACGGCTCAATACGGTTTTTGAAACCAGTAGCGGAACTTTGCCTCAGCAAGAATTTACCTATGTGAAAGTAGATGAGGGTTTAGGAACTTATACGTGGATAGATTACAACGCAGACGGTGTTCAGCAACTCGAAGAGTTTGAGGTGGCGCAATTTCAAGATCAGGCAGACTTTGTGCGGGTTTTGTTACCCAATCAGATTTTTGTGAAAACCCATCAAAATAAATTGAGCCAGATCATCACCTTTAATTTGCAACAGTGGAGTGGTAAAAACGGATTCAAAAAATTTGCTTCTCACTTTTACAATCAAACCAGTTATTTAATTGACCGCAGGGTCTTGCGGGAAGGTGATACTTTTAACTTGAATCCTTTTAAAGAAGTAGATAATACGCTAGGATTGAACCTGAATTTTAGAAATACGTTTTTCTTTAACAGAGGGAAGCAAAAGTATACCTCAAGTTATACTTATTTAGCAAATTCAACGCGCAATTTGATTTCGTTAGGATTACAAACTAATGAATTGCGCAGTCATCAGTTCACCTTTTTACACAAGATAAAATCCAGCTATCTGTTTAATTTTAATGCAGATTTAGGAACCAACAGCAGCACATCAGAGAATTTTGAACAGCGCAATTACAGTTTAGAAACCTTTGAACTAAACCCAAAACTTTCTTATTTGTTTAATGACAATACCCGTTTAGAAGCTTTTTACACGCTTAATAGGAAAGAAAATACCTTAGGTGAATTGGAGCAATTAAACCAGCAAAATTTTGGGATGGCTTTCGCATATAGCAACGCCGAAAAAGTCTCCTTTAATATCGAAGCAAATTATATCAAAAACTCATTTAGCGGTAGTGCGTTTTCGCCAGTAGCTTACCAGATGCTCGAAGGCTTACAGCCCGGATCTAATTTCACTTGGAATGTTTTAGCACAGAAGCGCCTGACCAAATTTTTAGATTTGAATCTGGCCTATTTCGGTAGAAACAGCGAGGATTCAAGAACGATTCACACGGGCACCGTGCAACTGCGTGCTATTTTTTAAACTTCAGTATAAAATTTAAAACCTTATTTAACGATGATCTTTTTTGATTGTCCGCCGGTTCTGTTACCAATTCGTACGATATAAACTCCACTTGAGGCGTAAGACATATCTAAATCATAAACATAGCTACCGTATTCATTTTCGATCCAGTTTTCGGCTAATTTCTGACCAAGAATAGAATAAACACTTACCGCCATTTTTTCGGTGGTTTCTTCGGTGCTTAAAGAAATCTGAAAATGATTTTGTTCCGGCTCAAGAATTACGAGTTCGCTCTCAGGAAAAATATTCTCTTCAACCGAGAGGCTATTAAAAATACGCACGCTGTAATCATTGGTACGACCATACGCGAGTTCGCCACAAGCGTCTGTCACATCACCTTCGTATTCAGAATCAGCCCCACGCACGCGCATTCTATATGTTCCTAAGGCAACGCCCTCCGGCAATTCAAGTTCAAATTCGGCATCCACATCGGCAAATGGTGCGGTTCCGCTAGAAACCAGTTCAGAAGTTTCAAAGCCACCATTGTTATTAAAATCGATAAAAATGGCATAATCCGAATTTTGATACCCCACTTGAAGCACACCTGTATAAGGATCGTTCTGAATATCAAGATCAAAAACGGTGTCAAGATCAGCAGTATAGCCGGTTTCGGAACATGCTGTGGTGACTGTGGTTCCTTCTAAATTTATCTGAGTAACACCATCGCCAAAACCACTACAATTAGAGACGGGTTGACAATAGTCATTGGTAACCGTTACCGAAGCGATGTCGTTAGAAGTATCGCTATCGGTTTCTAAAGCGGTACCCGCGGTAATCTCATAAGTACCAATTGCCGAAAAATCTTCTGTGGTGCTGAATGTAAATGTTTCTGAAGTCTGTGCGGCGATGCTTCGATCAAAAGTTTCTGTGACCTGCTCGCCATCATTCAATTGATAATATACGGGGAAGTTGCTCTGAGCATCCTGCCCGTAATTAGTAACTGTAACCGAGATTGCGATTGCAGCGCCTAGACCTGAGTCAGATTCAGGAGTGTCTATAGAAGCCACACCAACATCATTTTGCCAAAGATTTTTCACCGTAATCGACATGGTGTCGTTGCTGGTATCTTCATCATTTTCAAGGTTGGTAGACGCTTCAATGGTGTAATCTGCACCAATGGTAGATAGATCTGCGGTTTGTGTAAAGGTGTAGCTTGCCGTTTCGTTAAAAGCAAGCGATCCTGTGTAGGTTTCTTCAACCGTTACGCCATCTACAGTGTAACTTACCGGAATACTGGTTTGCGTGGTACTCCCGGCGTTTCTAATGGTTATGCTTATGCTTTCGGTGGCAGAGAGCGCACCATCTTGTGGACTATCAATAGCAATAACCTGAACGTCATTTGCATTGTCTGGCGCCAGTTTAAAAACACTTACAATATCGGTGCGCTGCGGATTAAAGTATTCTGAAATAAACCAGAAGGTTTCATCATCAGCCGGGTCAATCGTAAGGTGTGTATAATCTGCATAACGCTCTGAAGTGCTAACGCCTGTACTGCTCGCTAAAAACGCTTCAGGGACAGACATTTCACCTAATGGATCATTAGTATATCTTCCTGTAAAGTTTAAGGTAACCGGCAGATCTGCACTTACGGTGGTATAACCCATCGCGATGCTGCCGGCGCCATCCATTGCCATACTAGCACCAAAGGCGTTGTTTCCGGTAGGAGAAACATAAGTGCCTTCCTGATAAATCGTCCACGGTTGGCCATCGCCTGTTTGCCGTAGTTCATACCAGCGAATTCCGGCTTGTTCTTCGCCAAGAGGGGCAACATTAACCACAAAATTAAAAATAGCCGAATTGTGATCGTCAAATTTTCTAAACTGTGCCTGATTCATCACGGTCCCTTGCATCGCATCGATCTCTGCGCCTGCAGGCTGAGGTAAGTTAGAAAAACTTCCGCCGTCAAAAACACCGTCAAAATCGCTTATGGTAAGAATTTCGGGTTGAGAAATGCTTGAATTTTCTGGCGTGTCCCAGTCGACGTCCACCGTCCATAATTTTAAGTGATCATCATCAACTCCAGACCAGCCGTCATCTTGAAAATATAAAACAGTAGCCCCGCCGGTCGTTGGAGCATTAGCTGTGCTGATATTGAAAAATTGCGGACTATAAAAGCCGGTTCGTTGCAGGGTAGGTAACGGAAATCCTAAAAATCCCACGTCGCTCAACCCTTGAAGCATTTTTTCACGCTCCATTACAAATACAGCATCCCCGGTCGCATCGCCACCCGAAATAGCAATGTTTGAAGTAATATAATAGCCATCGTGCCACACAGAATATTTAGGATAATCAGGGAATGCACCGGTTTCAAAACCGGCGGTATAAACATACCAACCGTCATTTACAGGGTCAGAACCTTGACAAATAGCAATGTTTAAACCATTGTCAAAGTCGTTGTCTGCATCGCTTTCATCCTCATTTTCAAATTGGGTAATGATAAAGCGATCTGCGGGTGCGTCGTACAACACAATTGGATCACCGGCTTCATTTCCTTCAAAAAGAGTTCCCAGACTGGCGGCTTCGGTTAATGCGTTTCCGTTTTTGTCAAAAATTGCAAAACCTACATTCCAAGCAGCTACATAATGGTTGGGACCGGCAGCGCCTGTAGGGTCAGAAGGCGTAAAATTTGAAACATTAGCTTCAAATACGTTAATGGGCTCTAACGTGTAGGATTTAGAATCAGACTTGTTTTTTTGGTCTTGCTTCTTGATCAGTGGGTCACCATCTTTTGGGAAGCCCTTTCCCGGAACCACTTGATTTGCGCGGCGTCGCTTCGGGTTAATTTCTTCTGGATTGTGGGATCTATCAGCGGCCTTGAACGTACCATTTTTAAGCTGTGAAGCAAGGCTTGGAACTTCGCGCACAAATCGCATTTTACCATAAAGTGTAGGCTTTTCTTTTTCCTGACCAAAAGCAGTAGTGCCTAAACTGCTAATAATAAATACAATAAAAAAAGCTAAAAGAGTAGTATGATGGAATTTCAAGGTGTAGCGTTGTTTCATTTTCAGTGTATTAGGTCTTTAAATGTACGAAAGTTTAGCCTATAAGGTTCAAAAAAAGCCCCTTGCGGAGCTTCTTTTTTATCTATTAAAATGAGACGTGATTATTGCGCCCAATGTTTAAAATCTATCTTTTCGTGTAAGATTGTAGCCAGTTCACTGATTTTTACACGCTTTTGTTCCATGGTGTCGCGATCGCGAATGGTTACGCTTTCATCTTCTAAAGTATCGTGATCTACAGTGATACAAAATGGCGTTCCGGCAGCATCCTGACGGCGATATCTGCGCCCTACAGCATCTTTTTCGTCATAGGTTACATTGAAGTCGTATTTTAAATCGTCGATGATTTTTTGAGCAACTTCAGGTAATCCATCCTTTTTAATTAGCGGAAGAATCGCAGCTTTCACAGGCGCTAAAATCGCAGGAAGTTTTAAAACGGTACGGGTAGAACCGTTTTCTAATTCTTCTTCTTCTAAAGATTTTGAGAATACCGCTAAGAACATACGGTCAAGACCTATTGAAGTTTCCACCACATAAGGCACGTAGTTCTCATTCAATTCAGGATCAAAAAACTGAAGCTTTTTACCAGAGAATTCTTCATGTGCTTTAAGGTCAAAGTCGGTACGGCTGTGAATTCCTTCTAATTCTTTGAAACCAAATGGAAAATCAAACTCGATATCTGCTGCTGCATTTGCATAATGTGCTAGCTTCTCGTGATCGTGAAAACGATAATTTTCTTCACCAAGCCCTAGCGATAAATGCCATTTTAGACGGGTTTCTTTCCAGTGCTCGTACCATTTAAGTTCGTCACCGGGACGTACAAAAAATTGCATTTCCATTTGTTCAAACTCACGCATTCTAAAAATAAACTGACGCGCTACGATCTCATTTCTAAACGCTTTTCCGGTTTGAGCAATCCCAAAAGGGATCTTCATTCTTCCGGTTTTTTGCACGTTCAGGAAGTTTACAAAAATTCCCTGAGCGGTTTCTGGTCTTAAGTAGAGATCGGTCGCAGTTTCTGCGGAAGCACCCAATTTAGTCCCAAACATCAAGTTGAATTGACGCACGTCTGTCCAGTTTTTTGAACCGGTATCCGGGTCTGCGATGCCTAACTCTTCGATCAAAGCTTTTACATCAGCAAGATCTTCTGCTTCAAGAGAACGCGCCATACGTTGTAAAACGGTTTCCTGTTCCTTGCGATAACGTAAAACACGTGGATTTGTGGTTACAAACTCCTGCTCGTCAAATTTGTCTCCGAAGCGTTTTTTTGCTTTTGCTATTTCTTTAAGCGCTTTTTGATTCAGCTTTTCAGCATAATCTTCGATCAACACATCGGCACGATAGCGCTTTTTAGAATCCTTATTGTCAATAAGTGGGTCGTTAAATGCATCAACGTGCCCGGAAGCCTTCCACGTAGTGGGATGCATAAAGATCGAAGCATCGATACCCACGATATTCTCGTGCATTTGCACCATACTTTTCCACCAGTAATCACGTATGTTTTTCTTGAGCTCGGCTCCGTTTTGACCGTAGTCGTAAACAGCGCTCAAGCCGTCATAAATCTCGCTACTCCCAAAGATGTAGCCGTATTCTTTTGCGTGTGATATTACCTTTTTAAAATGATCTTCCTGTTGTGCCATTTGGTATGTTGCTTTTGTATTTGATTTTGGTTGTTTGGCTGTTGCGAAACAAGGAGGTAAAAATAAAAAAACCGCAGCAATGCAGCGGTTTTTTATACGATGATTTTTAAAGCCGCCTTATTCGAGTTCTACAACGCTATTGCTGAGTAAGCGGTCATTTTCAAACAAATTAATACGGTATATTCCGGGGTCAAATTCTTCTGCCATTGGGTTGATCCAAACGCAACTTTGTAGTTCTTCGTTTTGATAGTTGATCTGCTGGTACGCGCTATAGATCAAAATATTCTCACCAAAAGCAAGCGAAACGTGCTCGCCCATCACATTATTTTTGGGGTTGATCACCTGAATGTAGAAATCGTGAATTCCGGGTGCCGCTAACACATTCTCGTTGATGGTGTAACAAATTTCAATTTTATCAATGCGGCCCGCACGGTCGTTCGGCACCGTTTTACCACTGCGGCGCAAGATCACCCCGCTGGTTCTAAATTTGCTAACCGTGAGTTGAGCGCCTTTTGTGAGGTTTTCTTGTAGCGCTTCATTTTGCTGTTTTAGTGAATCCCGTTCTACAATGCTTTCATCAAAAGCAGCTTCGGCATTGGTTTTTTGAGTTACTAATAGGGCGTTTTCGAGCAGCAGGCTGTCGGCTTTTTTGCGCAACGCATCACGCTCGTCACGCAAGATGGCCAGCTCGCGTCTGTAATTTTGAAGCGTACTTTGTGTACTGTTTGATTGCTCTAAACGATACAGTAAGTTTTGAATACGAGAGCGGGCTTCTTTCAATTCTGAAGTGAGCAATTTATTCGTCTCAATTTCAGAATTGTAATTGGTTAACAGGTCACTCAACTCTTCTTTGAGAAGTTCTTTTTCTTCAGACAGCGCCACTTTACTGGCGCTTAGCTCGTGGTAAAATTTGTAGGTGTAGCCACCCATCCCCAGGAGCAATAGAAAAAGTATACCGATAAGAATCTTTAAAGCATTGTTATTGCGAGTAGCACTCATGCAGCCTATTTTGATATCTTAGTGCGAAAGTTATAATAATTAATCAAAATGAGATGAAGTCTTTGCTGAAACTCTTCTTTCCTGATCAATGCAGCGCTTGTGACGAACTGCTGAGCGAGGGAGAAGCGTTTGTTTGTACTTCGTGCAGGCACACCCTGCCTGTGACTCATTTGCATACTACAACGCTCAACCCTATACAAAAATTATTATACGGCAGAACAACTATTCACCTTGAGGCGTCTTTGTTCTATTTTGATAAGAAAACACGGGTTCAGCAACTTATACACAATTTAAAATATCGCAGGCAAGAACAACTTAGCCCGTTTATGGGAAACTGGTTGGGGAGCCAGCTTGCTGAAGCTCCTGCATTTACTGCGATAGACTGCGTCATCCCGGTACCTTTACATAAATCTCGATTACGAGAACGCGGCTATAATCAGGTGGCGGGATTTGGTAAAGCGATTGCGCACTGCTTAAATAAGCCGTATCACGATGCTATTTTATATCGAACAAAAGCAACGCGTACACAGGTATTTTTAAACCGTGTTTTTAGAGGAACCGAAGTTTTAGACTCTTTTGCAGTTACCGAAACCGCAAGCCTTCAAGGGAAGCATATTTTGCTAGTAGATGATCTAATCACTACAGGAGGAACCATCGAAGGTTGTGCGCTCGCCTTGCAGCAAATACCAGACATTAAATTGAGCGTTGCCGTGATGGCAATAGCCCAGTGATTTTTTCGTTTTAGAACGCAGCTTCTTTTCTGATGATTATCAAAAAGCACTGCTGTCTCATCTTTAAAAATAATCGTTACTTTGCGCTGTTATGTCAAAAAAGGTTTTACAGCTCGTTTCTGTTTCTATTTTACTGCTTTTTGTGGTACAATGTGCCAAACGTGGTACTCCTACAGGAGGGCCCAAAGATGAAACACCGCCGGTTTTGGTGCGTGCTGATCCTCCCAATTACACCACAAATTTTGACCGAAAGGAAATCAGAATCTATTTTGACGAGTATATCAAACTTAAGGATATAAGTAAAAACCTTATCGTTTCTCCACCGATGAACCCTAAAGCGCAAGTGAGTCCGCAGGGGAGTGCATCGCGGTATATTGATATTCAGATCACAGATACGCTTACGCCAAATACTACCTATCAATTCAATTTTGGCGAAAGTGTTACAGATAACAATGAGGGTAATGCGTTTCCGTTTTTTAAATATGTTTTTTCTACTGGGGATTATATAGATTCTCTTAATGTAACCGGGGTTATCAGAGATGCGCTCTTGCAAAAACCAGATGAGTATGTGACCGTGATGCTTTATGAGGCCGACTCGACGTATTCTGATTCTATCGTTTATAAAGATGTGCCGCGCTACATTACTAACACTTTAGACAGCACTGTGGTTTTTGAACTTACCAATGTGAAAGAGGGGCGTTATAAGTTGGTAGCGATGAAGGACGATGCAAACAACTATACCTTTCAGCCAGATAAAGATAAAATCGCTTTTTATGATGGTTTTATTGAGGTGCCTACAGATAGCGTATATGTTTTGCGCTTGTTTAACGAGCAATTAAAAAGTGAAACCGGAAGACCAAAACAAGCATCAGCACAGCGCATTGCGTTTCCGTTTACCGGAAATCCTGATAGTATAGATGTAAAATTGATCAGTGCTAAACCCGAAGGTTTTGAACGCCTGGTAACACTTAAAAAAGGTCAAGATTCGTTACAATACTGGTACAAGCCTCAGGTAGAAACAGATTCGTTGATTTTTGAAACTTACGGAAATAAGCAGTTGCTAGATACGATGTACATTAGAAAGCGTGGTTTAAAGCCAGATTCGCTTCAGATTCAATCGGTGACCAGCAGCTTGATCTTAGAAGAGCCTTATCTGTTCAACACAACCATCCCTGTGGTGGCGGTTGACACTTCAAAAATCAAAATCAGCCGAAAGGACTCAACATTAGTTGAAGCGTTTCAGGTGAATTTATTCCCTGAGAAATTGCAGATGTCGCTCAAATTTGAAACGGAAGAAAATGAATCGTACAGCATTCAAATGCTTCCGGAAGCGCTTACCGATTTCTACGAATCTAAGAATGATACGCTCAATTTTAGTGCTTCAACAAAAGCCTACGGCGATTACGGTGAGTATGATTTAACGTTGCAAGGCGCCGCAGACGTACAACACATAGTGCAATTAGTGACCGAAAAAGGTGATGTAAAACGTGAAATAATTGGAGCACCGGGCACCACAGTATTTCAGTTTAACCGAATTGAACCCGGAAAATACTATGCACGTGTGATCGTAGATCTTAACGAGAATGGTAAATACGATACCGGAAATTATTTGGAGCAAAAGCAACCGGAAGAAGTCTTATACTATCCGGATTTGCTGGATTTACGCTCGGGCTGGTATCCTAAAAATACTTTTATTCTAACTCAGGAATAAGCTGAACATCACATTAAAATTTTGCTATTTCAATTCAAACGCATCCTGATCGGCGAGAAAATTCAGTTGGTTGCGGGTTTCTTCTAAATGGGCTTTGCTTAAGGTTGCATAAATAGTTTTTTCTTCCGCTTCCGCGAAAGCTAAAGTAGCGCCCAGACTGTCGTAAATTCCGCTATAGCCGTTGTATTCATAATTGCCGCCATCAAGGCCTACACGATTTACACCTATGCAGTAACTCATATTTTCTATTGCCCGTGCTTTAAGTAAAGTATCCCACGCAAAAACGCGTTTTTTAGGCCAGTTGGCGACATAGAGCATCACGTCATAATTAGATGTATTGCGCGCAAAAACAGGAAAACGCAAGTCATAGCACACCTGCAATAAAAATTTAAAGCCTTTGTAGGTAGCGATTACAGGTTTTTCACCGCGTTTGTAAACCTTGTGTTCACCCGCTAGGGTAAAGGTGTGGCGTTTATCATATGTAGTGCTGTTGCCGTCAGGAGTAATAAAATAAAAGCGGTTGTAATAGTTATCGTGCTCTTGAATCATCAAGCTTCCGGCAAGTGCGGCTTGCTTAGCTTTTGCAGTAGCTTTCATCCACGCAACCATATCGCCGGTATCAGCAATACCTTTAGGATTCATACTAAAACCTGTTGCAAACATTTCGGGTAGAACAATGAGGTCTACACCACCTATCTCGCTTATTTTTTGATCAAAATACGAACGATTAGCTTCCGGGTTCTCCCAAGCGAGATCTGCTTGAATTGCTGCTATTTTTAAGGTGTCTTGCATAATTTAAAAGTACAAAAAGCTGTTGAGGTTAGGACAAAAAAATACCCGCTGCAACGCAGCGGGTATTGGAATCTTAAATATACTTATATATATCTTGGCTTATAGTACGCGTACTTGCGCAGCTACCATACCTTTTCTTCCTTCTTCTTCGATGTACTCAACTTGGTCACCTTCTTCTAACACTTCACCGTTAAGACCGGTTGCGTGTACAAAGATGTCCTTGCCTGTGTCATCGTTAGTAATGAATCCGTAACCTTTTGATTCATTGAAAAATTTAACTGTACCTTTCATTATAAAGTTGTAAAAAAATTAATATTGATACAAAGCTACGTGTTTAAACAACACAAAAGTTAACTTAAGGTAAATTTATTTTTACAAAAGTTATTGATTTTCAGAATTTTTGCGTGATTCTTTACTTTCATTGAAGTCTCTCATCTTCCTTATGTTATCTTCATCAAGCATATAATCTTTCACGTTGCGGTCTTTCCAACGGTGATATAAAAACATCGGCATCAAAATAAAGGCAACGGCCAAAATGGTTAGGCCTAAAAACCGATCACCCGTTAGGGTATCTTCCGTAAAATATCTGAGATAAAAGCCGTAACCTAAGGTTAAACAAAGAATGCAAAAAAGTATGATTATCGCGTTGCGCATAGTACTTTGAGTTAATTTATTTTTTACTGAAATGATATTCAAAACTTACACCTATCCCTAAACTGCTGTTCTTTTCAGGAATGGGGCGTTGCCTGGTTTGCGTAAATGAAAGTTGATCAAAATCCTGACGTAAGTCTAAAGTCGTATAAACCAAGTATGCCGAAATTAAAAAACGCTGATCAAAGTCAAGATAACCTTCAAGCCCCAGGGCAAAATCAAAGTAATCCTGTCGGTTCTTATAATTAACTGATTCTTGCAGCTGCAATCGTGCGGGGTTATTTTCAGTTTTAAAATACGAACTGGTATACTTAAAGTTTCCAAAGCTATATTCGGGCCAAAAGAAGAGCCAAACGTCTTCAGGCTTTGAGAGCCTGATTTTAGTTCCTACGCTTACAAGATTACCTGTGTAATTGGTGCGTAGCTGTTCTTCTGTAGTTTCCGTAAAAACCGAAGCATCGTTTAGCGCCCCAATGTTATGCTTAAAAGCCAGTTTAGGAGCGATCCAAAAGTCTGAGAATAAACCAAAGCCTAGCTGAATATCATAAAATCCATTTTCTTTAAAACTCTTGTTTCTAAAGCCGTTGAGTTTGGCAAAAACTGACGGACTGATATCTTGAGCGTATGCCGAAAAACAAAAAACGCAGCATATAATGATAACGTACTTTTGTTTGAACATGGGCTATTTTCTTGAAAAGCTCACCAGCATACGTCTATACGCGGTAAGGAGTTTTGATTTTGAAATGAAGCCGTGGTATTTTCCGTCTTTGATCACGGGTAAATTCCACGCGCCACTGTCCTGAAACTTGCGCATCACTTCTTTTGCGGGATCAGATTCTAGGTAAATATACTCCGGCGCGGCGTGCATTAAGCTGCCCACTTTTGTCGTGTCATACAGCGACGCATCAAACATAATTTCTCTGATATCATCAAGGGTGATTACGCCTACGAGTTCGTCTTCTTCGTTCACCACCGGAAATAAATTTCGGGTAGATTTCGCGACTGCACATTTTACCATTTCGCCTAAAGTCATATTCGGTTTAACCCGAATGAAATTAGACTCAATGATCTGATCAACATTTAGTAAGGTAAGCACCGCCTGATCTTTATCGTGTGTGATGAGTTCGCCTTTTACGGCAAGTTCCATCCCGTAAACCGAATGCGGCAAAAAGTATTTATTAATTCCATAGGCGATGGCCGCAGTGATCATCAGTGGAATAAAAAGCCCGTAACCACCAGTAATCTCGGCAATAAGGAAAATTGCAGTAAGTGGTGCGTGAAGTACTCCCGCAAGTAAACCGGTCATTCCCACAAGGGTAAAATTACTTTCTGAAATATGAACACCGTTAATGCCCAAGTTGTTGATGACTTTTGCAATGCAATTGCCCATCACGCTGCCCATAAAAAGAACAGGAGCAAAAATACCCCCTATTCCACCACCGGCAAAGGTTATGGCAGAAGCGATCACTTTAAAAAGTACCAGACCTGCAAGCAGTGCGATTACCACCCAAATGTTTTCAAGATAATCACTAAAAAAAGTTTCGCCCAGAGCACTTATCGTGTTGCCCTCAAGCAGCTGGTTGATAATGTCAAAACCTTCACCATACAAGGGTGGAATAAAAAACAGAAGCACACCCAGCGAAGCGCCCGCAATGATAAGTCTGGTTGTAGCTGAGGTCCACCTGCTGTAGAACTTTTGAGTCGCAAAATAGGCTTTACTAAAATACACCGAAGTCAATCCTGCAACTACGCCAAGAACCATATAGTATGGAAAATCTGCAATAGTAAAAGCATCCTTAAGCTCAAAAGGTAAAATAGTATCTGATCCAAAAAAGAAATAGGAAGTTAAGATCGCCGAAAGTGATGCCAAAAGTAACGGCATCAGCGATAACAAAGTAAGGTCTAGACTAAAGACTTCTACGGCAAATATGATCGCTGCTATGGGGGCTTTAAAAATGCAAGACATAGCACCCGCTGCAGCACAGCCTAACAGTAAATTGCGGTGCGCTTGATCCATATGAAAGATGCGGGAGAGGTACGAACTAATTCCTGCACCGGTAACCACTGTAGGGCTCTCTAATCCTACCGATCCTCCAAAACCTACGGTGATCGGCGCGGTAATTAAAGAAGCGTAAACCTGATAATTGCGTAATAAACCTTTTCGCTTTGCGATAGCGCGCAGCGTCATAGGAACCCCGTGACTCAGCGGATTTCTAATGATAAATTTTACGATAAGTACCGTAAGAGCAAGACCTATAATCGGGAACAAAAAGTAAAACCCATACCTGTAATTCTCAACGAGTTTTCCTTCAAGAAGATTTTGAATTACGTGAGTAAAGTTCTTGATCAAAACAGCTCCTAGACCGGCAAGAAGCCCTGTGATCACACTTAAAAAATAGATAAATGTGGTCTTAGAAATATGCTTGTAGCGCCAGGCGTGAAAGCGATGTAAAAGAGGTTTTTTACCAGGCATTATCACTCGATTTATTGCCGCAAAAGTAAGGTGTATAAATCAAAATATAGTATAATTAGAAATTAATTATACAAAACAGAAAACCCCGCCGAAGAGGCAGGGTTTCAATATTTTAGCAAGCGTACGTTACTAGCAATACTCGTTAAAAGCATCTACAAGATTATCTGCAATAAGTTCTGCAGGACGCCCTTCAATATGATGACGCTCCAACATATGTACTAATTCACCATCTTTAAATAACGCCATTGAAGGTGAAGAAGGAGGAAACGGCACCATAAAATTACGTGCAAGCTCTGTTGCTTCGCGATCTACACCGGCAAAAACAGTGTATAAATTATCTGGAGTTTTTGCATTTTGTAAAGCCATACGCGCTCCCGGTCTGGCATTTGCCGCTGCACAACCACATACTGAATTTACCACAACAAGCGTGGTTCCTTCTTTTTTCATAGCTGCCTGTACATCGTCTGTTGTATGTAATTCTGTGAAACCTACAGAAGTAAGGTCTTCACGCATAGGTTTTACTAATTCTGCTGGATACATAAGTTCTTTTTTAATTTTGGTTTACAAAGATATAAAATAATAGTCGGGCATAAGTTGTAAACCCTACGTTGAGCATCTGCTTTTTTATTTGGGCGCATCTTTGCCTAGGGGCAAAGTCAGGCTTTCGGCCGTCGCTGTTTGCAATGTTGCTCATTGCAAACGAGCTCCACAAGGCCTCAATCCTTTGCGCATACGTTTAAAGAACAAAGCAGGTCTTGACCAAACACGTGACGTACAATCCTATCACTGCGAGTAACAATTTGTCATATTTGCGACCTACCTGTAGCAAAGGCTTTATTTTTGCACGGGTTTATAAACACTGCCAAAAGGTATAAAACTCTGTCCCGATGATCATCGGGTTGGCTAGTAATTAAAAAGTAGGAGGGTTGATTGCAACAAGCAAATAAACCAAAACCGAATAAAAAAGATTAAATGATACGATGGATAGGAGCCATCATAGGCTTTGCTTACCGAGGATTTCTAGGTGCGGTTGCAGGCTATGTGATTGGGATGCTCATAGATAATTTGTTTTTCAATAAAAGTGACGGTCAAGCTTCGGGCAGAAGTCGCTCGCCATTTAGTGGTGGGCAGCAAACAGTAACTCCGGGAGATTTTGAGCTGAATTTACTTTCGCTTTGCTCTATAGTTATCAAAGCAGATGGGCAAGTGAGTCAGCGGGAGATGGATTATGTGCGCCAGTATTTTGTGCAAGCTTATGGTAAAGAGCGCGCCAATGCGACTTTTAGAACCTTTAATGAGGTGGTGAAAAAGCGTGAGGTAAATGCGCAGCGTATTTGTGCGTATTTGGTACAGCGTACACGCAGAGAAGTTCGATTACAAATTGTTCACTTTTTATTTGGGATCGCTCAGGCAGACGGAAACGTTTCTACCGCAGAGGTGAATCAGATCTCAAGTATTGCGGGGTATTTAGGATTAAGCCGCAATGAGTTTGAAGGACTTAAAGCGATGTTCTTTAAAAATTCTGATAGTGCGTATAAAATATTAGAGATTGATAAATCTGCAACTGATGCCGAAGTAAAGAAAGCTTATCGCGATATGGCAAAAAAATACCATCCAGATAAACTACAGCATATGGATGAAGCCTATCGCGCCGGAGCAGAAGAAAAGTTTAGAAATGTGCAGGACGCGTATGAAACCATTCAAAAAGAGCGCGGGATGTAGTATTTGCTAGAAGTTAATCCGTACAACTAAAAAGCCCTTTAATTATTGAAATTAAAGGGCTTTTTAGTTGTGTATGTAGTGTTTTGATTTTCAGATTTTTAAGTGTTATTTTTGATGTGAAGATTTTTATGGTGTAACTTTTTTGAAGGCCATACTTTTTAAAGTTTCCATACGTTACACTGTTGTTAATTAACGCTTTAAAGCCCCCTCTGATGAACAAGTACTACCTACTTGTCTTAGTTTTTTTATTTACATACCTAGGCGGTTATACGCAGCAGGTAAGTGTTGATAGTCCGCGACCTGCGCAGGATTTGGTGAACACTCTTGTAGGTGATGCTTGCGCTGAGATCAGCAATATTGCTGTTTCTTCAACTCAAGCTGCAGGATTATTCTCTAATAATGGCGGTCCGTTTCCGTTGGCTAATGGTGTGGTTTTACGTACGGGTAATGCACGATTAAGTGGCGGGGCTTACACAGGAAATGAAGCTCAATTGAGCAGCGAACTCAACACCAACGGAGATGCGTATTTGCAGAGCATCAACGACGCTACCGGTACAAGTGCACCTATTGAAGAAACGGCTTTTTTAGAATTTGATTTCGTACCGCTTTCTAGCGATTTTAGCTTTGATTTTATTTTTGCTTCTAATGAATATGGAGAATGGCAGTGTTCCTCACAGGATGTAGTGGCATTTATCCTTACTGATCTGAACACCGGAACTTCACAAAACTTGGCACTCACACCTTCGGGAGAAGAGGTTTCCGTGCGCAATATTCGGGATGATCAGAATAATGCGAGCTGTAATTCGGTCAATCCGGGGCTTTTTGATTCGTATGAGGTGACCAATGCACAATCTACCATTAATATGCGTGGCTATACCCAAGTGCTTACGGCTTCTAGTACTTTGACGCCCGGTACCTCCTATAATATTCGCATTGTGATAGGAGACTCCAATGATACTAACTTTGATTCGGCGATTTTTTTGGCTGGCGGAAGTTTCAATACCAGTGTTGATCTAGGCCCTGATCTGGTTTTATGCAGCGGAGATTCAACAACACTTTCTACAGGTTTAGACGCTACGGTCTATACGCATCAATGGTTTTTAAACGGAAGTGCTATTCCCGGTGAAACCGGAAGTACGTTAACTGTTTCCAATAATGGTACGTACCGCGTAGAAGTTTCTAATAATGGCTGCGTGATCGCAGACGAAGTTGCGGTAAGTCCGCTTTCAATTACTGCTCCCGAAGATCTAATTGCTTGTTATAATAACGGAAATCCTTCAAGTTTCAATTTGACCCAAAACGATGCGAGTGCTTTGGGGCTGAGTAATGCCCAATTTGAGGTGGTGTATTATGCCAGCACAACAGCTTTAAGCACAAATCAACCTATTCCAGAGTCTGAATTGAACGCGTTTCAGAGTACTGGTCAGCGCATATTTATTCGTTTGCGTAATTTAAATACAGGTAATTTTTGCGGAGGCAGCTATTCTTTTATGCTTGAGCAACGCCCTGAAATTCGAGTTACTACTCCCAACCCTTTACAAGCCTGTGCACGCCCCGGAAATGACGTGGCAGTCGATTTGACACAGCTTAATAACGAAATCTTAAATGGTCAAAATCCGGCACTTTTCAATATTACCTATTATGAAAATCAAGCCGATGCAGATGCGATGATCAACGAAGTCTTCTCACCTTATGTGATTTCCGAAGGCACAACAACGCAAAACTTTGTGGCAAGGATTTCATTTGCAGACGAAGATGCCTGCTACGAGACGGTAGAGGTTACGGTTGAAGTCAATGATTTACCACCAGTAGATCAATTGGCAGATGTGATCACGTGTAATGCATACGAACTGGAGCCTTTGACAAACGGCAATTACTTCTCAGGCTCCAACGGAAGAGGCACTCCGTATAACGCAGGAGACATTATTACAGAAGATATGGTCTTATTCATTTATAACGGTCCGGATGCTAACGGTTGTAGTAATGAGACCTCTTTCAGTATTACTTTTGTTTCTGAATACGACTTGTCAGACCGGGAGTCTTGTGGTGCTTTTATCATTCCTTCGACCTTAGCCGGTGGTTTTTATACGGCAGCAGGTGGACCCGGCGGGGGCGGAACACGTTTAAACCCGGGAGATGCGCTTACCACTTCACAAACCATTTATTTTTATTTTGAAGAAAATGGTGCGGTATGTCGTGATGAGGCTTTTAATATTACGGTCTTTCCGCTTCCTCCTGTTGATGAGCCGGCAGATGTAGTGGCTTGTAATAATTATACCTTACCCGCATTAACCAATGGGAGTTACAACACCGAGCCCGATGGCACCGGTACTCTTCTAAACGCAGGCGATGTCATTTCTTCTACGCAAACCATCTATATCTTTAACGACGATACCAGGTGCACCAATTCTCACGAATGGCGTGTTTTTATAGTTCCTGAATTTGACAATCTGGATGCTTGTGGTTCTTATACCGTTCCCGAAGTAGAGGAGGGTGCGTTTTATACCGCGGCTGCGGGCGGAGGAAGTGTCATCCCAGAAGGTACGGTGTTTACCACCTCTCAACGTATCTATTATTATGTGAATACAACTACAGGATCTAATTGTACCACAAATGCATTTTTTGATGTTAATGTGATCGCGATTCCGCCGGTAGATACGCTGCCAGATCAATTGTTGTGCGAGGGCGAAACATACACCTTACCCAC
Source organism: Leeuwenhoekiella sp. ZYFB001 (assembly GCF_011784865.1). Classification (NCBI taxonomy): domain Bacteria; kingdom Pseudomonadati; phylum Bacteroidota; class Flavobacteriia; order Flavobacteriales; family Flavobacteriaceae; genus Leeuwenhoekiella; species Leeuwenhoekiella sp. ZYFB001. Next base: position 3,343,222 of record NZ_CP050460.1, on the reverse strand, counting down.
TTTAACCGATGGAGAATATTTTACCGAAACCGAACGCGGCGGCACGCAGCTTTTCGCCGGAGATGTGATCAATGAATCGCAAATTATTTATATCAATAATGAAGTAAGCGGTTGCCAGAATCAAACTCAATTTGAAGTTGAAATACGACCGTTACTTCCTGTAGATAATTTGACCTTCGTGTACAGTTGTGAACCGTATGTGCTTCCTGAATTAGAGAATGGACAATATTTTACACAGCCTATGGGAGCGGGAGATCAGCTTTTTGCGGGAGAAGTCATCACTGCTACGCGTACAATTTATGTATATAACGCGTATGATGATTTTACCTCTTGTTATAGCGAAAATACATTTACGATAAATATTCTTGGGGTGGAGGTCGAGCAATTTAACGACACGGCGCAATGTGACAGCTACACTTTACCGGCGCTGGCTGTGGGTGATTATTTTACTGAATCTGGTGGACAGGGAACCCAACTGAACCCCGGAGATGTATTGATTACAACTCAGGAAGTTTTTGTTTACACGCGTAATGGAACCCGCTTTTTCTGTGAAGATGAAAGTAGTTTTACAGTTACCATTTCTGAAACTCCGGTTTTGGTTCCGGAGCCTGATGTGGAGCAGTGTGGCAGCTACATGCTTCCAACCTTATCTCAAGCCACTTTTACACAAGGCTATTATTTGGGGCCAAATAAACAAGCTCCTATTGATCCTGCTGATTACGAATTGCTGCCGGGTACTTATACGATTTATAAGTATGCCGAAGCCACTGATAATGCAAACTGTTTTGCCGAAGATGTATTTGAAGTCACCGTTTATCCACTTCTAAATTTTTCTGTGGAAGGTGGAACACTGTGTCGCAATGCTACTACCGGAGAAGTAGAAAATCCTGTGCTACTCGATTCTGGTCTTGATGCTTCAGAGTTTTTGGTGAGTTGGTTTTTAGATGGGCAGTTAGCAGGGCAGGGCAGCACGTATACAGCTGTCGAAGCTGGTGTTTACAGCGTTTCTACCCAAAAATTGAATCCTGAAGTAGGAGCAGCCTGTAATTATAATCCCACTACAGTTGAGGTTTTTGAGTCGGCTGAGCCTGTTTTTGATGTTGAAGTTTCTCAACCTTTTGAAAATGTCTCTGAAATTGCTGTTACGGTAACGGCCGGCTTTGGAGAATATGAATATCGTTTGGACGATCAAGCATTTCAAAACACGCCACGCTTTATAAATGTTTCTCCGGGTACGCATCTCATCACCGTACGCGGAGTTAACGGTACTTGCGGTGCTGCTTCGGTAGAGGTTCAAGTGATTGATTTTCCAAAGTATTTTACACCCAATAATGATGGTTATCACGACACCTGGAATATTACTTCGCTTGAAGATTTCCCTGAAGCGCAGATCTTTATTTTTGATCGCTTCGGAAAATTATTAAAAAGTTTATCGCCTCAAGGTCCCGGCTGGGACGGAACGTATCGCAATCAGAATATGCCGTCTGACGATTACTGGTTCACGGTAGAATATACATTTGAAGATACTCCGGCAGTATTCAAATCGCATTTTACGCTCAAGAGATAGAAAGACTTGATTTGAGAGCTTTCGACCCTATGCATTTTCATAAACTTATCGTAAACCGAATTTTATCAGTAAGTTAGAAGGGTTGAAGATTAACCAAATTCAGAATGCCTTTCTTATGAAAAATAAAATTTTAGCGCTGCTTTTGTTAGTAGTTGTCAATGCCATTGCCCAAACCGCAGAAGAACGCGAGATCATCAATGTTTTAGAGAAAGAATCAGCTACTTGGCGTGCAGGCGATGTGGAAGGTCACGCAAGCTGCTGGGCGGTCAAACCCTATAGTCGAATTTTGATCTCTACGGGAGATGGGGAGGTGATTGATCTTGACCCTCAACTGATGATCAACCCACCGGAAGGTATGATGGGCAACGGAGGAACTTCGGTGAATTCAAATTATAAATTTCATATCAATGGGGATGAGGCTTGGGTAAGTCACGACGAGCAATCAACGGCAGCAGATGGTAGTGTAAGCAAAACTATAGAAATACGAATGCTCGAAAAAATCAAAGGCAGTTGGAAGCTTACCGGGCAGTCTATTCACGTAAAAAAGGATAGAACTAATTTGACGGCTATTGATTCTATCAGGCTGAGTGATCCCTATATTTTAGCAGATGAAGCGACCCAAACCTACTATATGACCGGCACCGGCGGTAAAATGTGGAAAAGCAAAGATCTGGCATACTGGGAAGGTCCGTTTGATGTTGTAGAAACCGATCCCAATTCGTGGATGGGACCTAAACCTATGATCTGGGCGGCAGAATTACATCAATACAAAGACAAGTATTATGATTTTGCGACCTTCACTAACAGGGCGGTGAAGATCGATACCGTTGACGGAAATGTTATCGAGCGACGTGCGAGTCATATTTTGGTTAGCGACACTCCGGATGGACCTTACAAACCTATGGAAGACGACATTTATTTACCCGCAGATATGCCAACCTTAGATGGAACTTTTTGGGTAGATGAAGACGGTAAACCGTATATGGTGTATTGTTACGAATGGTTGCATAATGGCAACGGGACCATAGAGAAAATTGAACTGAAACCTGATCTAAGCGGTTCGATGGGAAAAGCCGAATTGTTATTTAGAGCGAGTGATTCTCCCTGGTCTCGCGAAAAAGATAAAGATGGAAATGACAAACCCAATAAAGTTACTGATGGTCCATTCCTATTTAAAACCGAAACCGGAAAATTAGGAATGCTGTGGACCAGCTGGATCTATGACGAGTATGTGCAAGGCGTAGCCTATTCTGAAAGTGGCACGTTAAACGGACCGTGGATTCAGGAAGAAAAACCGATCACGCCACGCAATTATGGTCACGGTATGTTGTTTACAACTTTTGATGATAAAACACTTATGGCAGCGCACAGTCACGCGGTGGTAAATGGTAACTATCACAGAGTTCCACATTTGTTTGAGGTAGATCTTTCAGGAGATAAACTCAGGGTTGTTGCGCCGTATACGCCTTGATAGTAGGATTTTTAATGAATGTTTAGTTGTACATTTAAACCGCAATTCAACTTTAAAATTATGAGACGAGTAGTAGTGATCCTTTTTCTTTTAGTTCAAACTATTTCTCAGGCACAAGATTATAAATCAAATATTAAAGCATCTTTTTCAGACTATCTAGACGCTATTGTAAATCTAGAATTCGAGAGATCAATGGATTATATGTTGCCTGAGTTTTTTGAAATTGTTCCTAGAGAACAGTTAGTGGGTTTAATGGAGCAGACCTTCAATAATCCCGATATTCATTTTAAAATAAAAAATCCTGAAATTTTAAAAGTTGAAGATGCACAAAAGATCGATGGAAAGTACTACGCTTTGTTGACTTATGCTAACGATATGGAAATACAATTACAAGCAGAAGCAGATGAAACAAGCGAGGAGAAGGGTATGCGGGTGAGCTTAACGCAAGCTGCCTTTGAGCAATCTTTTGGTAAGGATAATGTGGTTTATAATGATAGCCTAGATCAATACTTGATTCATTCAGAAAAAGACGTTTATAGCATTTCTGAAAATGGAGTTACAGATTGGAAATTTCTAGTGCTAGAAGAAAAGCAAAAGGCAATTTTAGAAAGGCTACTTCCAGCTCAACTGATTGAAGATTAAATTAAACAGCACAAAGACCGTTAAGCAATCTTTGTGCTGTTTTAATATGTGCTGAACTTACAAATTCATTCCGCCTGAAACTTCTATGCGTTGGCCGTTGACCCAGCGTGCTTCCGGCGAACATAAAAAGGCAACAACACCGCCAATATCTTCCGGTAATCCTGCGCGACCTAAGGCCGTCATTTGAGCAACTATATCGTTGGTTTTGGCATCATCACGTACGTGTCCGTTTCCAAAATCGGTTTCAATAGCGCCCGGTGCAACCACATTTGCTGTGATTTTTCGGTCACCCAATTCTTTAGCGAGATAACGCGTGAGTACTTCAATTGCACCTTTCATAGAAGCATAGGTTGAAGATCCCGGTAAACTGAAACGCGCCAAACCTGAAGATATATTAATGATTCTTCCGCCGTCATTCATATACGGTAATGCTTTTTGCGTTAGAAAGAAAACACCTTTGTGATGTATATTCACCATCTCATCAAATTGTTCTTCGGTGGTTTCCATGATTGGGGCATACAGCGCAGTTCCGGCATTATTGATCAAAAAGTCAAAATTGGGATGGCTTTCCTGCTCTTTTAAATGATTGGTAATTTGTGCGATAAAACCATCAAAAGATTTAACGTTGGCAGTATCTAGCTGAAATGCAGCAGCTTTTTGACCTAAGGCTTCGATTGCAGTCACCACCTCTTGTGCTTTATCTGCGTTACTGTGGTAAGTGATGAGAACATCAACACCGGTTTTTGCAAGGCTAAGCGCCATATCTTTGCCTAATCCACGGCTTCCGCCGGTTATCAAAGCGATTTTGTTTTTAGTTTCCATAGTTGTAGTATTTAATTATACTGCAAAGTTGCGGGAAACTAAAGGCTATTGCTTTGCAAGCATCAAAGCATAGTTTGTAAAAATCAAAGTAATCTAGGTTCTGAAGTTGAGCGGAGACAGTTGAGTTTGCTTTTTAAAGAAGTTAGAAAAATGAGCTACCTCTTCAAATCCAAGGCTAAATGCGATCTCAGACACCGTCCAGTCGGTTTGTTTTAGTAGAATTTTAGACTCTTGAATAATGCGTTTTTTGATAATATCTGTTGTGGTGCTGCCTAAGCTTTCTTTAAGTACTTTGTTGAGGTGATTCACGTGAATCGCAAGCCGATCTGCGTAGTCTTTAGCCGACCGTAATTGCAAGCGTTGCTGAGGTGATTCAATGGGAAATTGACGTTCAAGAAGCTCAATGAATAAAGAAATGATGCGCTTAGCGGCATTCTGATTGTTACTCACCTGATGCGCCGGACGCAGCTTTTGCCCGTAATGAATCAATTCAAGTAAATAGGTGCGCAGCAAGTCGTACTTAAACTCATAATCAGAAGCGATTTCTGTTTTCATTTTGCTGAAAATAGGCGCAATAGCCTCAGCTTGTTCATCTGAAATCTCAAATACGGGAAGACTTCCGGGCTGAAAAATAGGAAGTTTTTCAAGATCGATACCGCTTTTACTTTGCGTTAAAAACGCATCGGTAAAAACACAGAAAGAACCGTTTTGATCTTCATCTAAGGGAACCCAATGATAGGGTACATTAGGTGTTGCAAAAAGTAATGCGTTTGATTTTACCTCGATCACCTTGTCAGCATATTCTGCTCTGTTTTTACCGCGTATCAAGCTGATTTTGTAGTAGGCTCTGCGGTTATACGGCATTTCGTTTTTTTCTTTTACCGCCCTGATCGTTTCAGAAATATCAAAGACATTAAAATGCCCGATCTCTTTGTTGATGCCCGGAGGCAACAGCGTTTCTATTTCTTTGCCGGTAAAAATGGCGGCTTCCTTATAAAATGCTTCCAGACTGGTGTGCTGCATGATTCGAAATTACCTAATTGTAAAATTCAAAGGTAAGAAGATCTAGGTAAGTTTGAGCTAAAGATTACTTTAACCCTAAAAATGACTTGATGAATTCCTTTTTTGGCATACTTAAAATGATGCTCAAATCATCTTTCAGGCTGCTTTCTCCGTCCAGAAATCTAAAAATTGCATCCACATTATTTTTCTTGAACATTCGGGTAAACAACTGCGCTCCCATTTGATTTTTTCGGTAAAGCACATCCAGAAAAATTGCATCGTACCAGCGATAACGATCCTTGATGCTAAACTTAGAAAGATCATGTTCCGCCTTTAAAAAAGCAATAAGTTGTTCTGTGCGTTTTAGGGTGTAGGTAAAAGTATAACCGGTGCTTCCGCGGGTCCAGCCGCCTGCAGTACCTATGTGAAGTATATTTTTTGAATTGAATTGTTCAAAAGGAAAAGCCGTCATAGGAATGCTGCCCTGTTCTTTGGAGTGAATGGTATACTCGGTAACACCTAATTCTTCAAGATATTCTTGAATTGCGACTTCATATTCTGCTTTTGGAAGCAGTTTTTCTGAAAAAAGCGTGTACTCTACCAGCGCCTTATTTTTCGCCGTAGGCAACACATACATAAAACGTGTGTTACCACGCTGTGGAATATCAAAATCCATAAATGTGGCAATGTCGGGCTCAAAAACTGACGATGGAATTTCAACTTCCCACCCTATAAAATGCTGCTGTAAAACAGGGAATTGCGTTTGCTTTTTAAGACGCTCCGGAGGAAGAATGCTAGTAAAGAGCTTTTCAGCGGAATATATGTTGTTTTTTGTTTGAACTTCAACCGAAACTCTATGTTCACGATGACTCAGGTACGTTTCCGTTCTAAATTGGAAATTTTTCGAAGCCTGAAGCTGTTCAAAAATTTGGTTGTAAAAATCGAGTCCTTCAATTTTACTGTATGTGTACTTTTTTAGCGGAATTTCAGCATCAAATTCTGCGCTTTTAAACCGAATAGTTTTCCATTTTTTGCTAATCACTGCATCCCACTCAGCAGTATGTTGACTCCAGAAACACCAGGTGCGATCATTGATTTTTTTGTCAGACTTATCAAGAATCAAAACCGATTTATCCTTAAAAAAAGCATCTTGACTCATGCGATACGCAAGCATCAACCCCGAAAGTCCGGCGCCGAGAATGATATAGTCAAAGTGATTTATGGCATCTTGCATCTGAGTTTAAAACTAGGATTAAAAATGCGTCCCGGCAACGGTCTATTGGTTTAAATACTTTAAAAGTTCTGACGAAGTGTAATACTCAAAGATCCTGCGTTTTACCTTGAATAGTTCGTCAAACATCAAAGTTACCGGTAGCGAGAATTCCCGATCTTCTCGCGATCCCAAAAGTGCAGCCAGTTGATGCACTGCATTGCGCTGTGTTTTTGCTAGTGGATTGGTAAACACTTTTCCATCAAAGGTGATGGTGTCTGTGGTTTCAGCGTTCATTCTGACTGCATAGAAATCTCGGTTAACTTTGGCGATGACTTCAGGCTTGGTAAAGACCACCCGGTCAATTTTTTTGCAATACGCACACCAGTCGGCATGAAAAAATACCAAAGTCTTCTTGGGGTTTTCAGTCAGCGCATCCTCAAGTTCTTCCCAACTTAACCAGTTGATTTGCTGATCACTCTTTTGAGCAATAAGGCTTCCGCAAGAAAGAAATAGAAAAAAGATTAATTGTTTCATAAACAAATTTTTGCCTGTCCTGCAAGGACTAGAAGTCGCCGAAGCGAATTCCGAAGAAAAATGTTCGCGGACGATTGGGACCATAAATATAATCTGAATCTCTAAGAGGCCCGCGATCAAAATCATCCTGATAGCTGTTAAACACATTTTGAACACCGGTACTCAATTCTATGTGAAAGGCGTCTTTGAGGTCAAAATGATAGGTAACTTTTGGGGTCACATCTATAAATTGTGGCGTTTCTTCAAGGGCGATAAAGCCGCTGTCGCTCACCACGTGCGGAGCAATCATACTGCCCGTGTAACTTGCTGTAAGGTCCATTTTAAAGGCTTCACTAATCACCCAGTTGGCATTAAAAAAGCCGTAAAGATTAGGCGCACGTGTAAACTCAGAGATAATCACGTCGTTTTCTCCGAGTACGGTTCCGTCGCTTTCAAAGAGTACTTGATCTTCTTTGTAGATCGACTTTTGATAGGTGATTCCGGCTTGAAAATATAAGTCTTGACTGGGTGATACCGTAAGTTCTACGTTAGTCCCGGCAACATAAGCGCCACTACCATTGCGAGATTCTTCAAGGATAGCGCCGTTAGGTAATGAAGCACCTGTGCTTACCAGTGTAAACGGATTCTGCAAGGTTGTGTAAAACCCTTCAACAAGCAATGAGGTCTGAGTTTTGTTGAAATTTTTAGTGAGATTCAGCGAGGCGGTATAGGCATTAGAAAATTCGCTTTCCAGGTCATCGCTCAAAATAGCAAAGCGCTGTTCGCCACCTACTGAACTGATGTGTAAATCTTCATTGAACGCTTGCGGCGCTCTAAAACCTCGAGCATAACCTCCTCTAAACTGCAATTCCTCTGTAATGTCATAAAGCAGCGTAATACGCGGACTCAAAACAGTTTCTGAGACTTCTGAAGTACGCTCAATATTCTGTATGGTGTAATATCCATCTACCGAAATATGATCAAGGCGTGCGCCTAAAAGGGTGGTAAAATCTTTTAAAGGTTTCCACTCATATTGACTGTAGAGCCCAAAACTATTTACTTGCTGATCTACAACACGATTGTATCCTAAGATCACATCTTCAGTATCATTCAATTGATATTCAACACCGCTGGTTAAAACATCTTTATTATTAAAAGTATGACTGAATTTTGCTCCGGAAACCAGCGCGAGATCTTTAGTGTTTCCAAAAGCGTTGTTGGCAGCGATAGAGTCTGCAGCCGTGCGCCCGCCACCTAAACCACCGTAATAGCTGTTGCGATCAGTATGTTGCACAGAAGCATACACCGAAAGATTATTCGTGCGTTTGTCATTGTACAACTCATAATCTGCCCCGGTAAATATCGTGTTGTGATCTAATTCTTCGGTAATGTCTGTAAACTGGGGCGCCAGCTCAATACGGTCTCCGCCGCGGCGGTATTCTTTTATTGCCGTAAAATCTAAACCAATCCTGCTGTTATCATTAGGTCTGTAAAAAGCTTTAGATCCAAAAGAATGATTGGTGAGTTTGGTGATTTCGCTAAAACCATCTCCGTTGGCATCAAATGCATCACGATCGCGGTACATCCCATAAAGGGTAACTCCAGTAGATAGATCTTCGCTAACGATCGACGTGTTCATATTCAATGTACGATCTGCTGTTTTACCATCTATTAGCCCCAGATTGCTGTTTACTTCCCAGCTGTTATTTACCGGTTCTTTAGTTATGACATTTACAGTTCCTGCAATCGCGTTAGACCCAAAAAGCGCCGAACCACCACTACGCACAACTTCTACCCGGTCAATGATGCTCACCGGAATTTGCTCCAGACCATACACGCCGTTGAGCGCACTAAAAACAGGTCTGCTGTTGACCAAAATTTGTGTGTATTGGCCTTCAAGTCCGTTGAGGCGCACTTGTGTAAAACCACAATTCTGGCAGTTGGTTTCCACACGCACTCCGGGCTGGTAATTAAGACCATCAGCGAGCGAAATAGATTGTGTTGCTTTGAACAATTTTGGGCTAAGCACTTTTACAATCACAGGAGCCTCCTTTTTACTGATGCGATTACGGGTGGCGCTCACCACAACTTCTTCCAGACCTAATAGATCTTCTTGAAGTTCAATGGCCAGCGGTTTATTTTTAAAATTTTCAGGTTGAATCGCTTTACGCTGGGTTTTAAAACCAACAGCTTTAAAAACTAAAGTAGCTTCTTCAAGAGACAAAGTGATTTCAAAAGATCCGTTCTCGTCAGCGGCAACACCATTTGTGGTGCCTTCTACTATGATATTAGCAAACGGAACCGGAGCAGTACCATCTGTAATTACACCGGTTATTGTGGTTTGCTCTTGTGCTAAAACCAATTGTGTTATGAACAGAAAAGCGATTTTAAGGTAGTTATTGAGAGACATTTACGGTTTTTAAAAATTAAAGTTTAGGCAAACCTAAAAAATATATTTGATATATTTTGCGTATTATTGCGGTATATTTAAAAATGAATATGACTTTTTCTGAAGAAAATTATTTAAAATCTATTTACGCCTTGCAAAAGGAGCATCCTAAAGGTGTAAGTACCAATGTTCTATCTAAGTATTTGGATACCAAGCCTGCTTCGGCTACAGAAATGATTAAAAAGCTAGATGAGAAGGGGTTAGTGCATTATCAACCTTATCAAGGTGTGGTTTTAAAAGATTCGGGATCAGTTTCCGCATTGAAAATTATACGTAAACACCGCTTATGGGAAACTTTCTTGGCCAATAAGCTTGATTTTAGTTGGGATGAAATTCACGACGTTGCCGAACAGTTAGAGCATATAAAATCTGATAAGCTTATACGCGAATTAGATAAGTTTTTAGGGTATCCTAAGCACGATCCGCATGGTGATCCGATTCCTGATGAAGAAGGAAATGTCGTAAAAATGGAAAAAAAGCGGGTGTCACAGTTAAATCCAGGCGATATCGGGACGTGTATTGGCGTGAACGATACTTCGTCTTCGTTTCTTCAGTTTTTAGATCAGCAAAACATACGTTTGGGTAGTGTGATCCATATTCTAAGTGTGCAGGAATTTGATAAAAGTATGACAGTGCGTATTGACGATCGCGAACTTCTGCTTTCTCAAATCGCGACAGAGCATATCTATGTGCGTGTATAATTTAATCCGTTTAAAAAGTTAGCATTTTAATATTATGAATGAAATCATCAATTATTTTGAAACCTTGAGTCCGGTTACCGGAGCCTTTTACGCAACCCTTTTTACTTGGGGCGTGACTGCATTGGGAGCAGCTTTAGTATTCTTTTTTAAAGGAATGAACCGCGCATTGTTTGATGCTATGCTGGGTTTTGCCGGCGGAGTGATGGTGGCAGCTAGCTTTTGGAGCTTGCTCGCGCCGGGAATTGAAATGAGCCCGGGAGAAGGTTTTGTTAAGGTGATTCCTGCTGCGGTTGGTTTTGCTTTGGGTGCAGCTTTTTTGTTTGGTCTTGACAAAGTGTTGCCGCATTTGCACGTTAACTTTAAGGAAGAAGATAAAGAGGGAATTAGAAGCCCTTGGCACAAATCGGTATTGCTTACGCTGGCGATCACGCTGCATAATATCCCCGAAGGTTTAGCCGTAGGGGTTTTGTTTGGCGGGGTAGCAGCCGGTTTTGATGGTGCTACCATTGGAGGTGCAGTAGCACTTGCAATAGGTATAGGATTACAAAATTTTCCGGAAGGTTTTGCGGTGGCGATGCCCTTACGTCGACAAGGTTTCAGCCGTTGGAAAAGTTTTAATTACGGGCAGCTTTCGGCTATTGTAGAACCTATCGCGGCGGTGGTTGGCGCCTATGCGGTGATGACTTTTCAGCCTATATTGCCTTATGCTTTAGCGTTTGCAGCAGGGGCAATGATCTTTGTAGTGGTAGAAGAGGTCGTGCCGGAAACTCAACAAGGCAACCATACTGATATTGCCACAATGGGCTTTATTGGCGGTTTTATCTTGATGATGACGCTTGACGTAGGTTTAGGCTAATTTGCAACAGCGGTCTGTTTCTGAAGTCTTTAAGAAACAGAAACACTACATTATGATGCGATTTCTCGTTGTTTTATTTCTATTGGTTTTCAATTGTGGACTGAACGCACAAGCGCAGCAAGGTCAAATCGTCATTGGTGAGGCAGTACACGAACCACAGCTCGTGGTTCAAGTTCCTTTTGGGGAACGGGTTGCATTTGGGGATGTTGAAATAGAACTTACCAGAGTGATCGACTCCCGTTGTCCACAAAACACAACTTGCGTTTGGGCAGGCATTGTAGAAATAGAGGCTTTAGTCTTCAAAAATGGAAAACCCATTGAAAGCCGAAAAATCAATTTAAACAGTCCGGCTAAAACACTCTTTAATTCTTCAGCTCAAGAATTGATGGGTCAGTCTGTTTTACCTTATCCTAATGCTACTCAACCAAAAATCAAACAAGAAGATTATGTGCTGAATGTAGTTTGGAGTCAGTTTTAAAGTTTGGACACACCAATATTAAAGAATGCTGCAGTGCGTGTTGAAGCGGATGCGCCTTTTAAGATATATCCAATATTTATAAGATCATCAGTCTGTAGTATTAAAAGAATATTTCCACTAGTACCCCAATAATCTGATCCCGGTAAGTTTACTTCACCGTTTGTTATAATTGACGAAGTTGTGTTGTTTAAGGAAACCTCAAGACGATAGGTTAAACTTCCTGGGGGGAGGTTAGTCGTTGAAAATCCCGCGGAAATCAAATACGTTCCACTTCTTAAAATACGTATTTCTCCGTTATTCTCTGTGGCTTGATAAAAATCAATATCTGAAACGAGTGTATTATCCTGATTTAATGGAAAAGGTGTAATGTTAGTGGTGTCAGTTATGATAATTGCGTTATTTGTTTGACCACGGTTAAGTATTATTGAAGGGGTCTGCACTCTCACAAAAGTCTGCCAAGAGCCCTCTTTATGAATGTACCAAGCATTTTCGGTAGTATTAAAAATAAATGCGCCATCAAGAGGTGTAGGAATTGCATTCATTTCAGAAGAGGTCATTCGTGGTTGAACCATTGCCCCAGTAGTACTTTCAATTTGAAACGCGGAACCCGGAGCCAGGGTTGAGGTGCCAATACCGACACCTACCTGATTTTCTTCAGTTTCTTGACTAAACAGAGGATTTAGAAAAAAAGGAATTAAAAAGACTGTGAAAATTCTACAAAGCATAGGTTATAATTTAACGATACCTATGTTAAAATATCTAGCATTTAGACTAGTTCCTGAATTATTAAGTACATAGCGAAGACTAACTACATCATTAGCATTAAAGCTAAAAACGAGAACACCGCTCGTTCCCCATTCGTTAGTTCCCGAGGGAAAATTGACATTACCACGCACTAAATAACCTATAAGACTATTATTTCTATAGACACCAATGATATACTTTCTGTTCCCAGAGGGTAAATTGCTTACAGCGAAACCTGAAGATACCATGTAGTTTCCTCCTTCTAATATTCTTAAGGTCCCATTACCAGTGATTTGAAAATATGAGTTGTCAATCGAAGTAACATCTGCTGTATTCAGTGGGAAATTGTAATAGGTATTATTCCCAGTGGCTACGATGCCATTGGTTGACTCTGAAGGATATTCTCTTCGTAAAACGGCAGACGGAAGGTCTGGTCGTGTTAAATCATTCCAAGTTCCTGAGGAATACAGAAATAATGAAGAAAAAGTATTGTTGTAAACAATTGAGCCGTCTAATGGAGATGGTATAGCAAGCATTTCAGAATTCGCCATTCTAGGTGGAACCAAAGCTCCAACTTTGCTATCTATTTGAAAAGCGCTACCATCGTCAGGATTAGTGGTACCAATAGCTACTTGGCTAAGTACAGGCTGACAAAAAACCAGAATTAAAAGGAAACAGAAAATATAATAATATCTTCCGTTGGGTGGTAATACGCGCACTTTTATACTTTTTCACAAGTATAATACTTATTATTTGGTATTTGAATAAAATTATTAAAAATAAAGGATAATTTTTAATAAAATCAGTGACACCCGCAATTATCGCTTCCGCAGGATTTATCGTTAGACTTTCCGTTTAAGAAAGCCGGTTTCCAAATGTATTTGGTTACCAAATATCCTACTGCGATTAGAAAGATCAATACGACTAATATATTCTGTAACATAGCTTTTAAATTATAAGTTGATAAGCCACTAGAGCTACAACATAAGCAAAACCACTCATAACCACAAGTTGTAGAATGGGCCACTTCCAAGTGTTGGTTTCCCGCTTTACGATCGCGAGCGTACTCATACATTGCATAGCAAAAGCATAAAAGAGCAATAGCGAAATCCCGCTGGCAAGATTAAATAATGGTCCGCCAAGTATAGGATTGACCTCACCCGCCATTCGGTTTTTAATGGTTTCTTCCTCTTCACTACCCACGCTGTAGATGGTTGCGAGTGTACCCACAAAGACCTCCCGCGCTGCAAATGAACTTACAATAGCTATACCAATTTTCCAATCGTAGCCTAAAGGTTGAACTACCGGCTCAATCGCTTTCCCCATATAACCTATATAACTATACTCGAGCTTTTGAGAAGCAATATGCTTGTCGAGTTCGCTTTCAGGAAACTCGCCGGCTTCCATTCTTGCGATGCTGTTTTCTTCTGCATTGTCAAACTGATCACCCGGACCGTTAGAGGCAAGAACCCAGAGCACGATAGAGATCGCTAAGATTATTTTTCCGGCGCCAACCACAAAAGATTTGGTCTTTTCGATCACATTATACGCCACATTTTTAAAAAGCGGAAGCTTATAATTAGGCATTTCAATCACAAAAAAGCTACGGCTCTTTATTTTTAAAATTCGGTCTAAAATCCAAGCTGAAAGCACTGCGGTTCCAAAACCTATAAGGTAGAGCAGCATCAGCACTAAACTCTGTAAGTTGAAGATATACAGCACGCGCTCATCAGGAATCACAAGCGAGATGATGATTAAATACACCGGTAAACGCGCACTACAGGTCGTAAAAGGTGTAACCAAAATCGTGATGAGGCGCTCTTTCCAATTCTCTATATTTCGGGTCGCCATAATCGCAGGAATCGCACAGGCAGTTCCTGAAACGAGAGGCACCACGCTTTTTCCGCTAAGGCCAAAACGGCGCATGATTCGATCCATTAAAAAGACCACGCGACTCATATAACCACTTTCTTCGAGCAGCGAAATGAATAAAAACAAGAAGGCAATCTGTGGAATAAAAATCACTATTCCTCCAAGTCCCGGGATGATTCCTTCAGCAATTAGATTAGTAAATGCGCCGGGAGGCATCGTGTTACGCACCCATTCTCCCATCGCAGCAAAACTCTCATCGATCAAATCCATAGGATAAGACGACCAGTCATAAATCGCTTGAAATATGAGAAGTAAAATCGCAAAGAAGATCACATATCCCCAAACCTTGTGGGTAAGAATACGGTCAAGGCGACTGCGTAGATCTTTTGCTGCCAAATGATCTATGCTCAAAGTTTCTTTTAGAACCCCGTTGATGAATTGATAGCGAACAATCGTTTCTTTCTGTTGAAGCCGCTTGAGGTTTGATTTGCTTTCGGTTTTAAACGTGCTGATGCTTTGCATCTCATTGCGATCAAGTTTCCCAAAATTCACATCTTGGGTAATGACCAGCCATAATTTATATAAATCCTGCTTTGGAAAAGCGTTACGCAACCGTTCAAAATATTCAGGAGCGATCACCGAAGCATTCACGCAAGGTTCTGTCGTAATGTTTTTATAATTGGCAATAAGTTCTTTCAGCTTATCGAAGCCTGTGTTTTTACGCGAACTTACCAAAGCAATTTTAGTATTCAGGCGCTCTTCGAGCTTCTCGATATCCAGACTTATCGCCTTACGATCCATACGATCTGCCATATTTATCGCAAGGATCGTGGGGATGTTAAGATCTTTAATTTGGGTAAACAGGAGTAGATTGCGCTTTAGATTTTCAACATCTGCAACCACTACAGCAACATCAGGATAATCCTTATCATTTTTATTGAGAAGCAGTTCAATGACTACATTTTCATCAAGCGAACTTGCGTTAAGACTGTACGTGCCAGGAAGGTCAAGAATATGTGCTTTTACTCCGCGCGGAAGTTTACAAACCCCTTCTTTTTTTTCGACGGTGATTCCCGGGTAGTTTCCTACCTGCTGTTTTAGTCCGGTTAATTGATTAAATACAGAGGTCTTACCGGTATTGGGATTTCCTATAAGGGCTACATTGAGCTGTTTACTCATGAGAGAGCTTTTCTACTGTGATAAAACTAGCAGTCTCACGGCGTATCGCTAAGTGACTGCCATTAATATTGAGGTACATGGGGTCTTTAAAAGGAGCGATCTGTACCAATTCTACTTCATTGCCGGGAAGGCACCCCATTTCTAATAATTTAAGAGGGACATTATCAAGTTCAAATGAAACGATAATTGCTTTTTCCCCACGTTTAAGTAAGTTGAGTGAAGTAGTCAATTTATTTAGATTGAATTTAAACAAGGCAAAAGTAAACGAAAACCAATAGAAGCGAAAAGATTTTAGCCACAAACTGGGCTAAAGCGGCATGTTTTAAGAGTTTTCGTCACCTTCTATCGCTTTTAAGATGGCGATATCTTCTAAAAGTTTTTCAATGGCTTCAGGGTCTGTACCATCATAAAATCCACGGATGCGCTTTTTAGAATCAATAAGCATAAAATTCTCGGTATGAATCATATCATATTTACCGCCGTCTCCTTGCGTTTTGACCGCTAGATAACTTTTGCGGGCCAGCTCATAAATTTGCTTTTTGGGACCGGTAACGAGATTCCATTTGGAGTCATTCACGCCTTTTTCTAGCGCATAACGTTTGAGTTGTGCGACGGTATCAGTTGCTGGTATAACGGTGTGCGACAGTAATTTAACCGAAGGGTCGTCTTTTAATTTTTCTTGTATTTGCACCATATGTTCCGTCATAATCGGGCAAATCGTCTGGCAGGTAGTAAAGAAAAAATCGGCTACATAAATCCCGGGGTAATCTTTTTGAGTAATGGTGTCTCCGTTTTGATTCACCAATTCAAAATCGGCTATTTTATGGTATTTCTTTACAAACTGAACCGTGCTATCTACTAAACTATGGTCAACCATGGTAGGTTGATAGATAGGAAGGCTGGGCGCCGGTTTCATCAACGTATAAAAGGTATAAAGGATCACTGCGGAAAGGATTACCATCACGATGGCAAACTTTTTGTATTTAGCAAAAAACTGAAGCATAACACGTGTTTTGTATTTACAAAATTACGCCGTGAACGCTGGTTAGCAAAGCCAGAATGCTTCAATCTTTGCATTTTACATTAAGCTTTACTATCAAAGTTTCTAATGCGAATGTAAAAGGTTACTTTTGTGCACTTTTTAATCGCTGGGCGATCACCAAAAGTTAAATTACCCTTAGGTAGAACCACTGATGATCGACTTCTATTAAAAATGTTTTTTGCTACTAATAAGGAGGTGGTTTGTTGCCACTAGTTAGATAAATTTTATGGATCCATTTTTTGTAAAAGGAGCTCAGTTGTTTTTGAGCCTTTCACTTTTGATTGTACTTCACGAGTTTGGGCATTTTATTCCCGCCCGACTTTTTAAAATTCGCGTAGAAAAATTCTTCCTCTTTTTTGATGTTAAGTTTTCGCTTTTCAAAAAGAAAATAGGTGAGACCGTTTACGGGATTGGCTGGCTTCCGCTAGGAGGTTATGTAAAAATTGCCGGAATGATCGATGAGAGTATGGATAAGGAAGCGATGGCTCAGGAGCCTAAAGAGTGGGAATTCCGTTCTAAGCCGGCCTGGCAGCGTCTTATCGTGATGATCGGTGGGGTTACTGTGAATATTATTTTGGGCTTTTTTATCTACATAATGATCATTGCCTATTACGGAAATCCGGTGGTAGGTCCTGAACAAATGCCTGACGGAATTGAGGTTTCTGAAGGGTTTAAAGAATACGGTTTTAGAGACGGAGATCAGATTTTAGCCGTTAATGGAGCGCCTTACGAAAACAATTTGGCGATCAATCGTGATATGATGTTGCGCGATGTGAGTTCCATTACCGTTGCACACACTGACGGAAGCGAGGAGACGATTACGATCCCAGAAGATATAGGGACTACAATGTTTCAGTCTGGAGAGACCGATGCATTGGCGCCACTCATTAAGCCGGTTTTAGATAGTGTAGTTCCTGAATCTGCAGCGGCAAAAGCCGGACTCAAAAAAGGGGATGTGCTTACTCAAATTAATGATAACCCAATCAATACGTGGACTGATTTTAAAGGAAGTAAGAAGGAAGGTGTTAACGAGTATGCTGTGACCTATTCTCGTGATGGGCAACTGGCAAACACCACCGTAACCTTAGACGATAACGGAAACTTTGGTGTGTACCCTAAAGCTAATTATAAATCAAAAGTGGTTAAGTATTCTTTTGGCGAAAGCATCGCAAAAGGAATCAATCACGGGTACTGGAAGCTGCACGACTACGTAGCGCAGTTTAAATATGTGTTTACTAAAAAAGGAGCCTCTCAAGTAGGTGGTTTTGGGGCGATCGCAGGATTATTTCCAGATACCTGGAACTGGTTATCGTTTTGGGAAACCACAGCTTTTATTTCGATCATACTCGCGTTTATGAATATTCTACCAATTCCTGCTTTAGATGGAGGTCACGTAATGTTCTTATTATATGAAATCATCACCGGAAGAAAGCCTAGCGATAAATTTCTTGAGTATGCGCAGATGATAGGGTTCTTCTTGCTAATTGCCTTAGTATTATACGCTAACGGAAATGATATTTACCGCTGGATTACCGGTAGCTAAGCCACAAAACACGACGATAAAAAATCTATCAAATATTTTTTAAAATTAGTTTTGTGGGTTTAAATAGTTGTGTATATTTGCATCCGCTTTCAGCAAATAAGCGAAACGTTCTTTAAGGCACAACGAAAACAGAAGTATTGCGATACGCTGTGTGACTTTAAAAATTGAAAGATTAAATTCCTCCTTAGCTCAGTTGGTTAGAGCATTTGACTGTTAATCAAAGGGTCCTTGGTTCGAGCCCAAGAGGGGGAGCAAAATTAAGCCTTAACTACCTGTAGTTGAGGCTTTTTTGTTTTGTAATAGTTCGTTTAGTACCACAATCCTATCCATCAAAAGGCTGAATACACACTATACGCACAAAACAGAATGACAAAGCCGACGACTCCTTGTAGTAATGTGCCTAATGTGTGTTTGCGGTAGGCTTCCTTTACCGGCATTTCTCCCAGTTGACTTACGATCCAGAAATACGAGTCATTAGCGTGCGAAACAGTAAGTGATCCTGCGCCTATGGCCATTATGACCCATACCTTGCCCATTTCAGAGTCAAAACCTAATGCGGGTAGTAACGGCAGCATTATAGAACTTATGGTGATGATTGCAACGGTAGACGAACCTTGAGCTGATTTAAGTAATGCGGCTAATAAGAACGGAATCGCCAAGCCCAATCCATTACTGAAAGATTCTAAATTGATCCCTTCGGTAAGATTTGCGGTTTGAATAACCGTTCCTAAAGCGCCACCCATCGCTGTAATTAAGAGAATAGGAGCAGCTTGCGTCATTCCTTTTTTGATAATTTCAGAAATATCTTGTTGTTGTTTTTTGCATATGCTGAAGGCGACCAGCACCCCTGCGAGAAGCGCAATTACAGGATCACCCAGAAATAGAAGTATATCGATGAATAGATTGGATCCTTCAAAAAACAATGGGATGATTGAAGCTGCTGCCATTAAGAGAATAGGGAGCGCTAAAGGCCAAATCGCTGCCGAAAATGAAGGGAGGGCGGTGTCTCGGTCAAAATAGTTTTGAAGATTGTTACGATCAAAGGCATCCTGCTGATTGCTTTTTCTGAAAAAGTAATACGAGAAACATGCACCGATAAGCATCAGTACAAGACCAAAAATTCCCCCTGCTAAAAGCAAGAGATATAAATTTTCTAGCTGAAGATTTCCAGCTGCGGCTAACGGTCCCGGCGTTGGTGGTACCAAAACATGTGCAGAAAACAATCCGGTGGAAAGCGCAACCGTTAAAGCGTTGCGCCGGGCGGTGTTATTGAGCGCCAGTTTTTTGGTCAACGGAGCCAAAATAACGAAAGCCGCATCGCAAAAAACAGGAATTGAAACCAAATATCCCAAAGCACTAATCACAAAAGGCAACGGTAGAATAGTCAGTTTTTTAATGATGCCTTTGGCAATTGCCGTGGTCGCATTTGTTGTTTCTAAAGCAACGCCAATCCACGCGCCAAAAAGAATCAGTAGGCCGATGTTTTTAAACATCGCTCCAAAACCGGTGCTTATCGTTTCCGGGATTTCTTCTAATGGAATCTGGAGGAGAAAGGCCAAACCTAAGGCGCTAATGAGCAACACAAAAAAGGGATGCCAGCGCAGGTAACTCGTACCTGCAATGATCCAAACAACAACGAGTACAATATAAATTAGATCTAATCCCATAATTACAGTTCGGTGTTTAGGTGTTTTGCGACCGCAGTTTTAAGCAATGCAAAGGCGTTGCTTTTTGCATATTCCAGAGACATCGTTTCCGTTTTTATCGCGATAGCTTTGGTAATTCCGGCGGCGGTTAGTACTTCTTGGTCTGCTTGAACACTTCCGGCAAAGAGGTAAAGCGGTTTGTGGTGTTTGCGCGCCAATTCTGCAAGTTTAAAAGGCACTTTGCCATACTGACTTTGATTATCGGTTTTTCCTTCTCCTGTGATGATCAAATCGGCTTGTTTTACGCGTTCTTCCAAGTTTGCCAGTTTGCTGAGCAATTCAAAGCCGGGCTCGAGTTTGCTGTTAAAGAAGCCAAACATTCCTGCGGAAGTGCCTCCGGCAGCGCCACCACCCGTGATGCTCGTTATAGTCTTTCCTGTTTTTTGTTGAATTATTTGCGCTACATGTTCGGCGCCTTGTTCTAGGGCTGTAACCTGCATTGGCGTTGCACCTTTTTGCGGAGCGTAGATCGTTGCTGCTCCGGTTGCTCCGAGCAGCAGGTTAGACACATCACAAGCCACTGTGATTTGCGCCGAAGCGATTTCGGGTATGAGACTGTCAAAATCAAGATCGGTTATAGCTTTAAGATGTGCTCCACAGGCTTGAACCGAGTTTTTTTTGCGATCTAAAAGTTTTCCGCCTAAAGCGGTAAATATACCTGTCGCGACATCATTTGTAGCGCTTCCACCAATGCCTAAAATTATATTTTGATAACCGTTTTCTAAAGCATGCTTCAGTTGTAATCCGGTACCGAATGTAGATGTGCGCATGGGGTTTTTCTCTTCATCTTTTAAAAGCGCGATACCTGAAGCTTGCGACAATTCGATCCACGCGGTTTTTCCATCTTTAAATCCGTAATAAGCAGCGGTTAAAGGTCGACCCAAAGGATCACAAACTTGACATTCAATTGTGTTTCCCAGTTGCAATGCTTCAAAAAGTTCAAATGCACCCTCGCCACCGTCAGAAAACGGCAATTGATCTAGGTGTACGTCAGGGTTAATGCTTTGTAATCCTTCGGCGATTGCCTTGCAAACTTGTGTAGCGCTAAGACTTTCTTTGAAGGAATCTGGTGCAATAAGAATTCTGGACATAAGATGGTGCTATAAGTGTCTCGTAGAAATTTAGTGTTTTTCTTGAAATAAAATTTAAATGTAAAGTTTGCTTTACATTTAAAAAAGTGTACTTTTGTCAAGTAAGCTTTACATTAATCAAAAATCAAATAGTATGAATTCAAAATTTATTGCTTCAAGAAATCGCTTGGCTAAATGGTCTTTGGCTTGGGTATTTACAACTGCTCTGGTCACCTTTGGATCACAGTTTTTATGGGATTCCCAAATCATTACAGTTTTAAGTATTAGTATTAGCCTTGCTGTTGGCATTGGGATGGTGCTGGCCAATCGCAAATTTGTGAATGATGGAGATGAGTTGCAGCGCAAAATTCAATTAGAGTCTATGGCGCTTACTTTGGGGCTCGCGGTGGTTGTGGGCATTGCGTATTCTCAATTAGATACCACTAATCTCATCAAGGCTGACGCCGAAATTAGTGTACTCATTCTTTTTATGGGGATTACTTATATTTTTTGTGTGTTTTTCAATTCGCGTCGTTACTCATGAAAAATAATATTAAAACGTTACGCGCAGCATTTCAGCTTACGCAAAGTGATTTGGCTGAAAAAATAGAGGTTTCCCGTCAGACGGTTAACGCGATCGAAAAGGGTAAATTTGACCCTAGTTTGCCCACAGCTTTTAGGCTTGCTGCAGTTTTTAATTGCAGTATTGAAGAACTTTTTATTTATGAATCTGAAGAATAAAAGCAACTTCTTAGTAAAGAATTTACCCAAAATACTAACAGCATTTGTCGTGCTTTGTGGTCTAGCTGCTTATTTCACACTGCCCGAAGTGCAGCATTTTTTAGATGAAGCTTGGCGGGTGCTTACCGACGGTGACGAGCAGGAAATTAAAAATTGGGTAGATTCTTTTGGTTGGGCGGGTCCCGTTGTGCTGATCTTAGCGATGGTGATCCAGATGTTTTTAATAGTGATACCTTCAATCGCGCTGATGGTTGTTTGCATTTTAGCTTACGGTCCCATCTGGGGCAGTTTACTGGTTGGTGTTGCCATTAGCTGTGCTTCTACAGTGGGTTATTTTTTAGGCCGAAAACTAGGCGATGGAGTAGTAAAAAATCTAGTAGGTGCTTCAACCGAAGATAAACTTGAGGATTTCCTTAACGATTATGGGTTTTGGGCGATTGCCATCACTAGGTTGAATCCGTTTTTATCTAATGACGCGATCAGTTTTGTAGCCGGAATTTTAAAGATGAATTATTTCAAATTTTTAGGCGCTACCCTAGCAGGAATTGCTCCGCTGACACTATTCATCGCGATTATGGGTGAAAGCACAGACGGACTCAAAAACGGACTGTTGTGGGGTTCTATAGTAAGTTTGGTTATTTTTCTAGGTTATGTTGTTTGGAGTAAAAAGCGCAAGAAAAAGAAGCAAAAGGCTTGACTTATAGGTGTTCTACCAAAGTTTTAAAAAGACCAAAAGGGCAAGAATGATCAGATTATAAAACACAAATTCAGAAAGTAGAAAACCGGTAAAAAATCCTCTAAATCTTCCGGTATATTGATCGATTCCTTTTGAAGTTTTAGTATAAAACGACTCAAAGGGCCAAAAACCATCTTGATCCTGCAAAAATCCCCCAACTTGTGACAGTGAAGATTTTGTACCGGGTTCCCTATCTGTGAATAAGAATATTTCAAAAGTTTCTCGCTCAGAAACCGCTTGTATTTTCGGCGAAATTCCAAAATAATTTACGCCAAAGGCAATGCAATTAAAACCAATTAATGCAATGGTAAGCCGTAGTATGAGCGATTGATTCACGTTTTAATTTTCCCCCAAATGTACTGGTCGGGTTTTAGGCAGAGTAGGGGAATTTCCCCCATTATAAAGTTTTGTTTAGGGGAATGTATGTCATTATAATTTGTCACTTCAAGTTGATGTGTTTTCTTTGCTGTTAAGTTTTAAACTCATGAGAAAGTTTTTTGCATATCCGCTTAGTGTGATTTTTTATCTTGCTTTTGGTTTGACCATTTGTATTTTTCACCCCGTGCAATGGGTGTGCTATAACTGGTTTGGTTATCAGGCGCATAAAAAGAGTGTAGATTATCTTAATTTTTGCATTTTAAAGTGTTTGAATCTTCTGGGAACGCGCTTCACTTTTGAAAACCCATACACTATAACGCGCAATCAGCCTATAATTATCGTTGCTAACCATCAAGGGCAATGGGATATTTCACCTATAATCTGGTATCTGCGACGCCTGCATCCCAAATTCATTAGTAAAATTGAATTAGGAAAAGGTATTCCCAGCATCTCGTATAATTTGAGAAAGGGAGGTTCGGCATTAATTGATCGTAAAGACAAGCGCCAATCTATTATGGCGATTCGTGATCTCACCAAAACTTTAAATAGAACCAACAGATCTGTGGTTATTTTTCCTGAAGGAACACGCAGCAAAGATGGGATCCCAAAACAGTTTGCCACAGGTGGTTTGGTAACGCTTTTTAAATTTATGCCTGATGCGATTGTCGTGCCGGTGACTATTAACAATTCATGGAAATTAATGCGCTGGGGCGGATTTCCGCAGGATATAGGAGTACACGTAAAGCATACCGTTCATAAACCTATTCCGGTTGCTGGGACCGCACCTGAAGAACTGGTAAAACAAGTACAAGATATTGTGCTGGCTGATTTTCCTAGAATTAAAGAGCATACCCGAAAATCAAAATTGATTTAAGCTATGACTGAATCTCTGAAGTTGCATAAGTCTGATATCGCACTGATCGAAAAGACCAGCGATTATGTCAAGAAAACGCTTTTAGAAGCCGAAGGAGGGCATGATTGGTTTCATACGCTTAGAGTGTATAAAAATGCGCTGAATATCGCTAAGGGCGAAGATCAGGCAGACGTGGTGATCGTGGCTTTAGGTGCGCTTTTGCACGATATTGCCGACTCTAAATTCAACAAAGGTGATGAGCGTATTGGTCCTAAACTGGCTACAGCGTTTTTACAATCTCAAAATGTGACCTTTTCAAGGGTTGAGGCGGTGGTTAAGATTGTTGAGAATGTATCTTACAGAGGCGGAAATCCTAAATCTGACTATTCAAGTATTGAACTTCAAATCGTGCAAGATGCAGATCGTCTTGATGCCATAGGCGCAATTGGAATTGCACGCACGTTTAACTACGGCGGATTTAAAAACCGCAAACTTTATGATCCTGCTATTGCGCCTAAACAAGATATGACCGCAGAGCAATACAAAAAGTCTGAAGCTCCTACCATCAATCATTTTTATGAAAAGCTCTTGTTGCTTAAGGATAAAATGCATACTAAAACGGCTCAGGCTATAGCCCTAGAACGCCATACTTTTATGGAAACTTTTCTGGAGCAATTTTATGCGGAGTGGGAAGGAAAAAAATAGACTTATTTTAGGATTTGAAGGTTATACGACCTCAGCTTTGAGACTTCTAATACGCTCAATGAGCGATTTTTAAATCTTTTTGGGTAATTTAGGTAACTAGCTTAGCACAGGAAGTATAGTCTTGTGATTAGCGGTTTACACTATGCTTTTACATTAGTGATCTTGTTAGATACGCTATGCGTTTAAAGCAATAAAATTATTCTCAGAGATTTTACAGCCTATGAAACCCTCAATTCTTTTTGCATTCTTACTTTTTATTTGTTTTGGTTGTTCAGATAACGAACCGGGTTTTATCGAGGAGGAAGAGACTGATCAAGAGACACCGGTAGAAAATCCTGAAGAAAATCCGGAAACTCCAGAAGAACCTGAAGAAACTTATGAGGTTGCCGGTGAGATCGAATTCTATGACGAGAACCTTATAAGCGAAGGCTATGTTTTAGTCAACGATGTGGGATTTAATCGGGTGTATATGATCAATAAGGACAAAGCCGAAATACGCCACGAATGGGAACTTGAGCAAGGCATAGGTAATGATGCAGAGCTCCTTGAAAATTCAGACTTATTGGTGAGTCTTATTGCCGAAGATGTAGCGTTCAGTTTTGGTGGGTTTGGAGGTTTAGTACAGTTGGTGGCTCCAGATAATACAGTAAAGTGGGAGTACGAGATCAATACCACATTTGAATTAGGGCATCACGATGTAGAGGAATTGCCTAACGGAAATATTCTCATATTGGTCTGGGAAGGTAAGCTGAATGCTGACGCGCGTGAGACCTTTGGATATGCTTATGATGATGAAGTAATTTATGCTGAAAAGCTCATAGAAGTCAATCCGGCAACCAACGAGATTGTGTGGCAGTGGAGTTCGTGGGATCATACCATACAAGAAGACGATGTAACCAAGTCTAACTATGGGTTGATTTCTGAAAACCCTCAGCGTATTGACCTCAATTTCCGGGACGCGCTTCGTGATGGCAGTTATAACGGTGATATCATGCACGCTAATGGAATTGAATATGATGCTCAGAACGATCTGATCTATATAAGCGTGAATTTTTACAGCGAAGTATGGGTGCTTGATCACAGCACAACCACCGAAGAAGCTGCGCTCAATACCGGCGGTAACAGAAACAAGGGAGGTGACCTTGTGTACAGGTTTGGGAATCCTGAGGCTTATAATAATTCACAAGGAACACGAACGTTCTTTTATAATCACGGCATCAATAAAATAGCAAATACAGAGCATATACTGATCTATGCCAATGGTGGCCTGGGTGGTGTTACGCAATCTGTGGTTTATGAATTAGCATTACCTGACGCGTTTGTAATGCAATCTGATACTGATAATGAATTAGAAGAAGTATGGAGTTTTACAGACCCTGATCTGTTTGCACCCCGAGTTTCCGGAGCTTATAGATTGTCAAACGGAAATACGCTAATTACTGAAGGAGATTATGGCTGTTGGGAAGTTACCGAGAACCAAGAAATCGCTTGGAAGTATAAAGGAACGGGATTCACGTGGCGTGCTTATGCCTATGATAATGATGATACTGTCTTAGATCCTTTCGACCTACAGTAAATACAAAGCCCGAAGCTTTAAAACTTCGGGCTTTGCTGGTATATGAATGTTTCTACATATGCTTTTTGTGCTCTATGTAATAATGCTCGAGCAGATTCATAGTTGCTTTGATCAGATCTTCAGTTTCTTGAAGAATACTAAAATAAAGCATGGTATTTTTTGGACTGGAATCAGCACTACGGGTGCGCTCTACTTGTTTTTCGATCTTTTGTGAAACGCTATCCAGCAGATTTTGTTTTTCCTCTAATATAGCCACCAGATCGTCAAAGTTTTTAGCATTGAAGGTGTCTTCAATTTTTGAAAACAATTTATCTAGTTTGTCCTCAATTTCTTTTAGATCCTTAAGCTGTGTAAACTTAAGTCCTTTGTGGTTGTTGTTGAGGTGATTGTAGCTTGAGGTGGTAACAAAGTCTATAGACTGGGTTACATCTTGTAAATACCCTAAAACATCAATGTAGAAGCGACTGGCTTGAACGTGGGTTTCATCTAGATTTTTGATGAAATAATACAAGCTGTTACGAAGTTCTTCAACCTCATTATTGAGTTTTGCGATCCCTTTTTTACTCTTTTTGAGTTTACCTAAATCTACTTTAGCCAAACCTTCAATCGTACCAACATAAACTTTGCTTCCGCGTCTGAATGCTGAAGCCACATTGGTCGTACTTTCATTGATAATTCCTTGGATAGAATTACTCACAGCGCGCATTAAGCGGCCCTCTTCAGCCTCGGCTTCAGAACGTTTTTTGTGGTTCATATAGTTGCGCACCAAAATTGCGATCGCAGCAGCAAACAATAAGAATAGTGCAATGCTTCCGCCTTTGTATAGAAGAAAAGCCATTATAGCAGCGGCTGTAAATGCGCTAAGTGCCGTCATAAACCAACCACCGATAACATTAAGTACTCCGGCAACACGATATACGGCGCTTTCACTTCCCCAAGCACGGTCTGCAAGCGAACTACCCATAGCCACCATAAAGGTTACATAAGTTGTAGAAAGCGGAAGTTTAAGCGAAGTCGCCACCGAAATAAGTACACTGGCGATCATTAAGTTTACCGAAGCACGAACCAAGTCAAAAGCAGGCATATCAATAGTAGCAACGCGCGAAGTAACCTTAGGTTTCGCAAAGCGTTTTTCCATCATTTGCTTAGCAGAATCCGGCAAAATGGACATAATTCCCGCATTGAGTTTCATAGCGCCACGTACCAAGGCACGAGAACCGGCATTGGCTTTAAAACGTTCTTGGCCTTCGTCCTGACGGGATAAATCTACCGACGTTTTTACAACACGACGGGCTTTTTTAGAAAACCATAAGGTTAAGATCATTACTAAACCGGCTCCTAAAAGTAACAAGGGTTGAGTAGGTACTTTTTCTGCCAGAGATTCCATAGTGAAACTAGTAGCAGGTTCACCACTTGCCAGCCAAATCTCATACGAGTTGTAGGCTGCCATAGGTACACCGATGAAGTTTACGAGGTCATTTCCGGCGAAAGCCATCGCGAGGGCAAACGTACCAAAGATGATAACCATCACATAGACATTGAGCTTAAAAGCTTTGATCAGGATATATGAAATAAGGAACCAAACGATAAAACTTAAACCAATGAAAGGCCATACGTTAGCATTAGCCCAATCTAAGAAAGCTCCCTGAACAAAATCGGCACTTTTTAGACCTTTGATGATAATGAAGTAGCTGATCGCCGCAGTGGCAATTCCGCTAAATGCCGCAGCATTCCAAGTAGGACGCTTAGCGAAGTTGAAGGTTAAGAGCAAACGGGTAATAAACTGTACTAAAGCACCCACCGTAAAGGCAATGGCGACCGAGAGCAGAATACCCACAATGATCTCTATAGCCTTGTCTGAATTAATGTATTCCCCAAGATGTAATAACGTGTCTGAGTTTCCAGAAAGCTTTATGAAGGTCATACAGAAAGCCGCGCCTAAAAGTTCAAATACAATAGATACCGTAGTTGAAGTAGGCAACCCCAGCGTGTTGAAGAAATCCAGCAATAAAATATCAGTAATCATAACAGCCATGAAAATGACCATGATTTCATCAAAATAAAATTTCTCAGGGACGAAGATACCTTTACGAGCAACCTCCATCATCCCGCTAGAAGAGAGCGCTCCAAAAGCAATACCAATACTGGCAACGATCATAATGGTCTTAAAACTCACCGCTTTTGAACCAATCGCTGAATTCAAGAAGTTAACCGCATCATTACTCACTCCCACTACTAAATCTGCAATGGCTAAAATGGCCAAAGCGATAAGCATAATCAAGTATATATTATCCATAAAAAGGGTCTGTCTTTTAAATGTGCAAATTTGATATTTATTTTAAAGTTGAATGTTACGCGAAGGTTATAAGTACGGTAACAAAATGCATATTCTAGGCTTGAAAAGCGTTTAAACAGTGGGGGAAAGCGTGTATTTTAAGTTAAAAAATAATATCAAATACTTGTTAATCAGTGTTTTGTATTTTTAATGTTAACTCAATGTTACGTAAATGTTTCTTTATGTTTACTAATTTCATATATTTGTAAAGTAAAGTTTAACCCAAATACTGTTTATTATGAAAAAGTTACTAGTTGCCGTTGCCTTTTTAGGAGCTGTAAGTTTTGCTTCAGCACAGGAAAAGAAGAACATTTATGTTAAAGAAGGTAATTTAATTAAAGCAACTTTGTTTCACGATAATGGGCAGGTTAGTCAAAAGGGTTACTACACAGCAGATGGAAAGCTTCAAGGTGAATGGATCAGCTACGATAAAAGCGGAATTAAAACTGCAGTAGCTAACTATGAAAATGGCGCGAAAACCGGAAAATGGTTTTTCTGGAATGACGACACCTTAAGAGAAGTAGACTATAGCCAGTCTCAAATTACCAGCGTTAACACTTGGAAAATTGAGGGTGAGCGTGTAGTGAGCAATGAGTAAACCTAGCTTTTTATTAAAAACAAGGTCTTAAAAATTATAAGTCCGCTGATTACAGCGGACTTTTTTTATGCTTTAAACCGTCTGAGGATGCTGCACTTAAATATTCTCTGGTTTAGAGCGTCTATTAGAAATCTAAAGGCTTTTCTGTAAATTGGTATTCCATTTAATAGAAGTTGTACTGCATTTACCAAGATGACCAAAAACAATCAAAAAATAGCTGTTTTATCAATTATTGGACTAGTAATCCTATTACTATTTTTATTCCAAGAAAATAAGGAAAATAGTCTTTCCGAAAATCAGTTGACAACAATCGGAAAAGTTGTAGATATTAAAATGTGTGGAAAACCAGCTTCCGGTTGTATAACATTTGCATATATCATTGATGGAAAATGGATTGACGGGACTGACCCTGAAAGTGCAGCATATCCCGAATTTGTTCGCGAGGGAAAACCTGAAATCGGAAAATATTATAAAGTTGTTTATGACAAAACGGATATTAACAACTCTAAAATTTTGATTACAAAAAAACCTCTGACTGAAAAACAGACCGAAAAATATTTGAACTGAATAAAAATGCAGTACAATACAGTATATAAAAAATTGCTAATTCTAGCCAACTTACGAAAATTCGCGAGGATTTTCTATTTGGTTTTTATTTGCAAAATTACGTTCTAATTCACGCAACAAGCCATAACTAAGACCGTAAAAAGGTTAAAACAAAATAAGGGGATGCTCCATAAAGAGCATCCCCTTGACCAAAACAAAATAACTAGATAATTACTGGTTAGTTATAGGGTGTGGCGCATCCCACCAAAGGTTTGTGCCTAAATTGTCTTCTCCTTGTGTGCTCACTGCGGCTTCATAATTAGCTGAGTTTGATTGTGACCAATCTAAGTCATAACCGTGGCGCACAGGAATATCGCTTCCATTTAAGGGCTCTGCAGCCGGGGTAAGCTCAGGATATCCTAATCTTCTCCATTCTGCCCAAGCTTCATAGCCTTGTAAGAATAACGCTTTCCATTTTTCTTCTGCAATTTGCTGCATCGCTGTTGCATCGTTAGTGCTTAAAGGTACCGTGGCGATATAGGCATCTGCATCTGCTGCGCCCCATTGCTCGTAAGATGCTGTAATTGCTGCCTCATAATAATCACTTGCGCTGCCGCTAATCCAGCCTAATTTTACAGCTTCGGCATAAGAGAAAAGTACTTGAGCATAGCTATAGATCACTCCGGGAGCCGTTTGATCATAAATAATATCGCTTGTGATAAAAGAAACATCGCTAGCTGCATAGCTTGATGTGGTCAAACCATAAGGCATTCCAATATATTGCGGGTCTCCTGCAACTACAGAACTTCTTGTATATTCTGCGTAAACATCAATTCTGCTATCGTCATCAGCTAATAAACGGTTTACAAAAACGTCACTTACTGCATAATCCTCACGAGTTTCAAAACGATCTTCCCAAGGGTTATCATACGACTGATCTGCAATAAAAGGATAAAGCAGATTTTCAGCATTAGAAGAGATAGCGCCGCTCATCGCTTCTTGAAATTTAGTTGCTGCTACACCGCTTGCTCCAGGGTATACGTTAGAAAGACGTAAAGCCATACTCAGCTTTAAGGTATTTGCAAACTGAATCCATCGCGTCATATCTCCGTCAAAAATCAAGTCACCGGTAGGTCCTGCTTCTGAGGTATTGATCAAGGCAAGGGCATCATCTATCTCATCAAAAAGAGAAAGGTAAATCTCTTCTTGAGAATCAAACACCGGAGTGGTGTTGTCTAAACCTTGTAGCGCTTCAGAATATGGAAGCATTCCCCAACGGTCTGTTGCAAACTGGTAGAAATACGCTTTAAGTAATTTAGCAACAGCGATCTGATTATCGTTAAAACCGTAGGCAACTTGAGTTAATGCGGTTTCTTCATCGCTGTTAAGATCAATAATGGTTTGCAAGTTTACTAATGGACCATAGTAGAGATAGTCAATATCCCAGTTTCTTGTACCATAACGTGAACCTTCGGTATAGGTAATGTTTGAAATGTATTGTACATATAAATTACCTGTTTCTGCGGTAACTGCAGAACCTATTTGCGATTCAGCATAGGTTAAGAGACCACTACTAATTGCAGCTGTAGTAGCATCTGGATCAATATTGGTGTCGTTAAAATCAACAGTGTCACAAGAAGAGACTTCAAATAACAGAATTGATAACAACGTTAGTTTTAATATATAGTTCTTCATAATAATTTTGTTTCTAGAAGGTTAGTTTAATATCCATACCAAAGGTTCTTTGACTTGGATTTTGTCCTGCTTCTACCCAACGGGCGTTTCCACTAGAATAATAATCTTCAATTTCAGAAGGGTCAATTCCTTTTACGCTAGAATAAATAAGCCAAAGGTTGTTTGCATAAACACTTACTTTCACATTTTCAAAAGGAAGATTTTCGATCATAGATTTTGGGAAATTATAGCCTAGAGAAGCTTGTCTTAGTTTGATATATGAAGCATCATACAGCCACTCCTCAACAACACCATAAAGATTTCCGAAGTATGTTCTAGGATTTACATAGTATGAAACGAGTTCACCTGTAGTAGCATCTGCACCATCTACACGAATACCTCCAGAAGAGCTTTGTGCGTTGTTTACGTTTACAGAAGTCACTTCGTTTCCGCTTGCGTCAATTACGACATCACGTATTGGGTTACCTAAGTCGTTAGTACCTACGGTCTGAATACCTACCCCTGAACTCGCGTTAAACATTTTTGTAACCGAATAGAATTTTCCACCTTTTTGAAAGTCAAAAGAGAAGTTTAAATCAAAGTTCTTGTACGACATCTGGTTGTTGAAACCACCCGTGAAATCAGGCTGAATGTTTGCGATCTTCTCGATAGCATTGGTGTATTGTGGCGTTCCTGCTTCGTTTAAAAGAATGTTGCCATCTTCATCACGCTGCCATTTGTAACCATAAATATTACCCCAATCGTCACCTTCATCTGCGTATAAATAACCTCTCCAAACGCTAGCTAATAAGGTCTGATCTGTAAGATCATTGATCTTAACCACTTTCTTATTGTAGTTGGCGATGTTAAACGCCATATTCCATCTAAAATCAGGTCCGTCAAACGGCGTTGCGGTAATTCCTAATTCCCAACCGTTAGTTTTAGTGATTGACTCGTTTCCGGTAGTAGCAGTATATCCTGTTGCACCATTAATGGTCAATGATGAAGGAAGCTCACTGTCTTTACGGGCAAAATACGTAAAGTCAAGGCCTATGCGGTTTCCAAAGAAACGAAGCTCTGTACCTAATTCTTTTTCTTCACGAATTCCTCCTTTAAGCGTAAGGTTTGCCAATGTATTAGGAGTAGAGATGCTTAGCTTGTCTTCGTAAGAATTCTGAATAGAGTAGGTGTTGTTTAAGGCGTATACTCCCGGAAATGATGGAGCTTGCGCCAGACCGGCACGAAGTTTACCGAAGCTTAATACGTCATTGTTCTCAAGAACATTAGTAAAAATGAAACTTCCTGAAACCCCGTAGGTGTCTACGCTGTTGTCATTTACATCTGCGGTAGAGCTCCACTCTTTTCTGTAAGAACCGTCTAAATACAAATAGTTCTCATAACCAATTGAAGCAGTAGCAAACATTGAATAGTTCTTTTCTGAAGAGTGATCTCTCGAATAATTAATGTTTCCAACCGAAGTTCTGATGCTGTAATAATCTGGAATTTGCAGTCCACCTGTGGTGTTGGCGCCTATGTAAGAATATTTCCTTTGATTCCATTGTGCACCTACGTTTGCCACTACATCAAAAGCACCAAATTTGTTCTCATAGTTGATTTGTGTGTACAATTCGTTAAACTCATTTGTCGTCGTATTTTCAGAATAGCCTGGCTGACTTAAACCGTACCAACCTGTTTTGCTCTCATACTCATAGCTGTTGAATGTGCGACGAAGATCTACAAGACCGCTTAAGTGCTCGTCATACTCATATTCTAAACCAATACTACCATACACTGCATTTTTGATTTGCGAATTGGTGTTTTCATAAACATCAAAATAAGGAGAGTTCCAGTATAGTGGTGTTGGATCTGAAGCAGACTTCATATTCCAAGAATAAACCTGTCCGTTTTGTCTGTAATTTTTTAGACGGTTAATGTCTAATTGACGTTGCCACCACTGGTTGAAGTTAGAACCAATACTACCATAACCTTGTACAGGGAAATTGTCTGTTAATCGGTACTGATAGTTAAAGTTTCCGTTGAATTTTAATTTAGGAGCTACATTATAAGATCCTTTAAAAGAAACTGTAGTCTGCTCTCTGTTTGTGTTTGGAGTGATCAACGACGTCTTAAGATTGTTGATCGTAGTTTTAATATTATAATCGTCTCCTCCTTTTAGTAAAGAGAAGGTAAGGTTATTAGTAGTTGCTGTTTCATAAAAGTCTCTTACGTTATCAGGATTTGCAGACCAAGGTCTTAGTTCGCCGTAGGTGTCAGAATTAGGAATCCAACTATCCCAGTGTCTTACAAGAGTTCCATCAAGTTCAGGACCCCAAGATTCATCTGCAGAATAGTTAGGGGTTAACTGACCTTCAAAAGTTGAAAACTCTTGAGAGTACCCACCACCGTACTGATTTTGATATTCCGGCAACAGATAAAGAGAAGACATCGATACTGCTTCATCAATAGAGATTCTTGTTTCTCCGTTTTTAGCTGATTTTGTGGTGATGATAACAGCACCGTTACGCGCTTCTGTACCATAAAGAGCTGTACCGGCAACACCTTTTAGAACAGAGATGTCGGCTACATCTTCCATATTGATATCAGAAACAGAATAGATTTTTACACCATCCACTACATAAAGTACTCCAGTTTCCCCTCTTAAACGTATTAAAGCATTGTCAAAAGTAGAACTTGGTGAACCAATGAGCTGAACCCCTGCGATCTTACCTGCAAGAGCGCTGTTGATATCAGTATCTTTTGCTTGAACTACAGAAGAACCATCTATAGATTGTTGTGAATAACCAAGACTCTTTTTCTCACGTTTAATCCCATTTGCTGTAACAACGACCTCATCAAGGCTTTCTCCTGATTTCAGGCTTATAGAATATGTTGTCTCTTCTGTAACGGGTATTTCTTGATCATTAAAACCCATAAAGCTTACTACAAGTATATCTCCGGCAGTTGCGTTAAGGCTAAAATTTCCGTCAAAGTCGGTTGAGGTACCTGTGCTTGTACCTTTAATAACCACAGAAGCACCCGGTAAAGGCAATCCGGTATCGTCAACTACGGTACCTGTGATTGTTTGCGTTTGCGCAAGGGCCATCTGTACAACTAATGCAAAAAAGAGCATTAGAAATCCTTTTGTTTTGATTTTCATGTTAGTGATTTAGTTAATAGAAATTTTCGGTGGCAAAACGTTTTACTTTTTTGCCAAATCGAATCGACCAATTCGACGTTTTCGAAAATAGCGGTACTAAATCGCCTCTGTTATGTAAATGTTAACCCATTGTTATACTATCGTATTTATTAGTTAAGGATTTTAACACTAATTAATACGATATCGTTGTAATAAGATTCTAATTGCTGAGAATTATTAGCCAAAAAACTAAAAAACCGTCAATAAATGACAGTCTTTTAAAAATACTGTTGCAGAAAATTAGCCTTTGGCGCTTTTAGAAGCATTTTTTAAAAAATATTCTTCTAACAGATTTGTCCAGAAATTAAATGTCTGCAGTGGCAAGAATAGGTCTATCGTTTGCTGATTTTATTGTGGGTGATCTGCTTTTGTCGGGAGCTTTTAAAAGTGCCTTTTTCAAAAGTTCTTTTGGCCGCGTGCTTGGTAGCTCTACCTTGTACTCGAGCGCGCCACATTCTAAAACTAGAAGGTTTCATTTCACGACGCATAAGTTCTATCACCTCTTGTTCTTTTAAACCAAACTGAAATTCAATAGCATCAAAGGTTGTGCGATCTTCCCACGCCATTTCAATAATTCTATCTAATTCTCGATCTGATAAGTTTTTGGTACTCATAACAATAGTTTTTAGGATAATTTAAACGAATCACTTTCTAATGTCAAGCGGTTTCTAATAAAATTAACGTTCTGCTTTTTCGGTTTAACAATAGAGCCGTAGCACGTTAAAATCAAACCAAAAGTTTAAGTATAATTTATCGTATCGCTTTATAAACGAATGCTTTTCGCTGCTAAATTTGTTCTTCAATTAAATGATAACTACTTATGAAAACAATAAAAATCGCAGTGAGCGCTTTGTTGATCGCATCACTTGCAAGCTGTAAAACAGATAAGAATAAAGAAGCACAAGTTGAAGAAAACCAAGAGGTGCAGGCTGTAGATAGCACAGCTCCTGAAAAGGCGCGTTACGCAGATGCTGTAGTTACGCCAAAAAAACCTACCATGCCTGAAAACTACGAGATAGACTGGGAAGGTGTTGAAGCTGACGCTGACAAAAAGCTTGATTTTGACGGTTGGTTAGAATACCAGACGTTCTCTGGAAGCTTAGGCAAACTCGAGCTTAAAGAAGTGCCAGAAGAAGAAATTACAGACTATATCACACAATTAGAAAATGAAACCACAGCTCTTGAAAGTACCATACCTGCTAGCCTATTAACCGAAGAGGTACAGGAGGATATTAAGGATATTAGAGAAGAAGTGGCAGATTTGAGACGCGTTGTAGAGCAACCGGGTGTTGAAACCTCAAAAATTGATAACCAAGTAGAAGAACTTGTTGAAGCGTATCAAGATCTTAACGAAGAGTTGAAAGAAACGATGACTAAAAAAGCATCGTAATACGATAGAAAATTTAATAAAGAAGGCCTCTAAATAGGAGGCCTTTTTTTGTATTTGTTAATTTTTTAGTAGCATTGCCGCAAATTCAATAAAGTTTTAGCAATACTTTAAGCTGCGCAACTTTATATAAGCGATTGACTGTCATAAATTTGCAATGTTAATCCCCAATGCAATGAAATATTACCTGCTTCAAATACTACTTTGTGTGGTGCTGTGCGCGTCCTGTAAAAAAGGCGCTTCTTCCACAACCCAAGATTTTGCGATCAAAGCTCATGTAGAAGAATTAGAACCTAATGTCAAAGAAATTATTAAAGACTGGGACGGCTACTGGGCGCTTAAACGCAATATTGCTATGATCGAAAATACTAATGCGCTCAACGCAATAGATTTTATGGATAAGATGGCCAATAATTGCAACGCAATGATCTTACAAATCCCGGATGCTATTGAAACTCCAGAGATCAAAAATCGAGTTGAAAAAGTAGATACTAGAATTAATCAGTTTTATACAGAAGTCAACCGTAATGAAATGCGGGAGCGTATTGTACAGAATCATATCGAGACGATCGTTCAAGCTTTTGATACGCTAAATAAAGAACTCAACAGCACCTTATAATTGTGAAAAAGAAGAATAAATAAGTAAGCTCCCTAAACAGGGAGCTTTTTTTGTACGTACCTTTGTGTACATTTGAAACTATGAAGTTTTACGCTACCGCACTACTGCTTGTATTGATGCTTTTTTCTTGTAAAGAAGAAAAGAAAGCTACTGTAAATCCGCGCAATGCAACAGATACGCTACAAGTCAATTTTGATAAAAATAAAAAAGGCAATATTGCACTTACTCCTGCTGCGGTAAAGGCAATTGAAGGTTGGGAAAGTTTTCCGGAACTTCAGGCACATATCGATGCTCTTGATACGGTTAGAATTCAGTATTTAAGAGTGAATGGCGAAGATTGGATCAGTACCGCAAGTTTGGCTCAATCTAAGGTAAATGACAGTCTCGTAAATAATGCGATGCGCTCCAGACTTACGGTGCTTTTTACAAAGATGAATACCACCATTCAAGAAGCTTCAAAACTCGAGGTGGATACCGTATCTTATTATAAAGAAGCAACTGAACTGTATAACGCGTTTCAAAACCTTAAACTGCAGATCAATCTTAAATTTCAAAAGTCCATTGAAGAACTTCTGGAGCAATATGAGGTTGAGGCAGATTCACTTTCTGCGGTACGCGACTCCACCCAAGTGCGCCGAGACAGTTTGCTGCGCGCAAACCGCGTTCCTGTTAATTAAAAATAACTTATGAAACATCTCTTTCTAGGACTTTTGCTTTTAAGCACGATAAGTCTTACCGCACAAAAACAAGACAAAATAGAAATGGCCATCAACACTCAGCTTGAGGCTTGGCATAAAGCTGCGGCAGAAGCAGATTTTGATGCGTATTTTGATTTGATGACTGAAGATGCTGTTTTTATTGGTACAGATGCCGAAGAAAACTGGCAGTTAGATCAGTTTAAAGCATTTTCAAAACCCTACTTTGACCGTGGAAAGGCTTGGAGTTTCAGTACGCTGGAGCGCACCATTTATCATCCTAAAAAGGCTAAGATGGCTTGGTTTGATGAGTTGCTTGATACGCAAATGGGAATTTGCCGCGGCTCAGGAGTGATGCTTTTGGACGGTAAAGAATGGAAAGTACAACATTATGTGCTGTCTATTGCTGTTCCTAATGAAAATGTTGACGAACTCACCCAGCTTAAAAAAACGCACGATGATGCTTTAATTGAAGTGTTTCGAGCAAATTAAATTTACATAACCCCTTTATTTTTATACTATTATATGAATTCAATGTTTAAAATGATTGTCCCGGTTTCTCTCGGGATTTTAAGTTTGACCGCTTGTAATCAAGAGTCAAAAACTGATGCTGTAGCCGAAGCCAAAATACCGGCGCTCGATATGGCTAATATGGATACTTTAGTGAAGCCGCAAGATGACTTTTACAATTTTGTAAATGGAAATTGGATGAAAGCCACAGAGATTCCTGAAGAAGAATCGGTGTGGGGAGGCTTTAGTGTATTGCGTAAAACAACACGTGAGGATGTTTTAACCATCATTAATGATGCGCGTAAAAGCAACACCTATGCCGCAGACTCAGATCAAGCCAAAGCACTTGCCCTATATGAAAGCGAGTTAGACACAGTTGCTCGTAATGAAGCCGGACTTCAACCGCTTCAGCCTGCATTAGACAGCATTGCATCTATAGCTTCGGTGGCAGATATTCAGCGTGTAGGACAATTACGCAATGGTACCGGAACTCCGTTTTTTAACTTCAGAGTATTTTCAGATTTTTCAAATAGTAAGATGAATGCCGGTTATATCGCTCCGGGAAGACTAGGATTGCCTGATCGTGATTACTACATCGAGCAAGATGAGAAGTCTAAAGAAATTCGAGAGCAGTACAAAGAATACATCAGCTGGGTACTAGAATATGCGGGTGATGATGCAGCCACTGCAAAAGAAGAAGCACAGCGCATTCTTGCGTTAGAAACAAAATTAGCCGAACCTAAATTAGACAAGGTTGAACAGCGTGACGCACGTAACCTCAACAACCCAAAGAGCGTTGCTGAGTTACAGAAAATCACACCGGCGGTTAACTGGGAAGTCTTTTTTGAAAATCAAGGGCTAGCTAAAGAAGTAGATACAGTGATCGTGCTTCAGCCTAAATATATGAGCGCGTTGCAAAATGTGCTTACAAAGACTTCTTTAGAAGATTTAAAGCTACTTATGCGTTGGGCAACTTTGAATTCGTGGTCAGATAAATTGACAACCGACTTAGAATATGCTAACTGGGAGTTCTATAGTAAAACACTTAACGGAACACCAAAACAAAAACCTGCAGACGAGCGTGCGTTGGCTACTGTAGATGGCACTTTAGGAGAAGCTGTGGGTAAATTGTATGTAGATAAAGTGTTTCCGCCGGAGGCGAAAGAAAAAGCCGAGGCAATGATCGCAAACATCAAGGA
This sequence comes from Leeuwenhoekiella sp. ZYFB001, assembly GCF_011784865.1. NCBI lineage: Bacteria > Pseudomonadati > Bacteroidota > Flavobacteriia > Flavobacteriales > Flavobacteriaceae > Leeuwenhoekiella > Leeuwenhoekiella sp. ZYFB001. The sequence goes on along the minus strand of NZ_CP050460.1, from coordinate 3,304,604 downwards.
GGCCTTCAGAGACCGTATCAATGCACTTGAATGGATGACTGACTCTACGAAGGTTCAAGCCATTGAAAAGCTTAACAAGTTCACGGTAAAAATAGGTTACCCTGACAAATGGGAGGATTATTCTGAACTTGAGATCGATGCAGAACAAGGCTATTTTGAAAATATGCTGGCTTACGGAAGCTGGTCTCTCGACAAAAATAATGCAGATTATAAAGAGCCGGTAGATAAGACCAGATGGGGGATGTCGCCGCAAACGGTAAATGCGTATTTCAATCCTTCATTTAATGAGATTGTTTTTCCGGCGGCAATTTTACAGCCTCCATTCTACAATTATCAAGCAGATGAAGCTGTAAATTACGGTGGAATTGGTGCGGTAATAGGGCACGAAATATCACATGCTTTTGATGATAGTGGAGCTCGTTTTGACGGCGACGGAAACTTAAAGAACTGGTGGTCTGATGCAGATCTTGAAGCCTTTACTGCTCGTAGCGGCGCCTTGGCAGAACAATACAGCAATATCGAAGTTGCAGACAGCTTGTACATCAACGGGAAGTTCACTTTAGGAGAGAACATTGGTGACCTAGGCGGTTTGCTAGCTGCTTATACTGGTTTGCAAAAATTCTATGAGAAAAACGGAAGACCAGAGAACATTGATGGCTTTACTCCAGAACAGCGTTTCTTTATCAGCTGGGCGACGATCTGGCGTACAAAAATGCGTGATGACGCGCTACGTACACGTATTAAAACAGATCCACATTCTCCGGGAATGTATCGCGCATACGTACCGCTTCAGAATATTGATGCATTTTACGAAGCCTTTAATATTAAAGAAGGTGATCCTATGTTTGTACCGGAAGAAGACCGCGTACGCATTTGGTAATACGATGTTTATCTAAATACAGAATCCCGAAAGCCATTGCTTTCGGGATTTTTTTAGCCTTTAATTTCGTTAACCAAAGCAAATGCCTGATTTACATATTCCTTTTCAAGAAAAAGGGTAAAGTAGTTTGAAGTGGAAATAGCTTCAAAAATGGGAATTCCTTCATATGCGAGTAATTTGAATATATAAAAGTAAAGTCCAACGGTTTTGGAGTTATTTGCGGGAAGCGCGATAGATAATGACGAAAGATCGTGCTTGACCATCACACAGGTTTCATCTTTAAAACAGCGCTCTACAAGGTCTGTCAAGTCATTTGAAACCAAAATATTACTCTCGTGAAACGTACTGGAATACGTTAAATAGGCTTTAGGAATGGTCTTGGTTTCTTCTAAAAGTTTAGACTGACTTTCTAAAATCGTATTCGAGTTGAGAAAGGTAAAATCAGTAATCCCGCTGCGCACGACAATATCTCCCAGATCGCGCATCATACGCTCATCTACGCGCTTTTGAGGATAATAACGGCGCAATGCCATTACAATGGAACCCACATTAACCGGTTTACCCAGTTCTTTTTCTATACGTGGCTGAAAATCTTCGGCAAGGGCACTGTAGTTAATGATCTTGCGCATCAAAGCATCTTCGGTATAGGGCTGATGTTTTATAAGTTGTTCAACAACAGAAGTTATCGTTTTCAATGTTATATATTTAACAATTTGTACAAATTTATATAAAATTGTTGAATTTTTTTCGGCGGAGTTTTTTTCGGCTTAACTATGCAGCAATAATCGGTTAAGCATAAGCGATTTATTTAAATGTTATCCCCAACGGAATTAATTTGACGATGATGAATGTTTTAAAATTTGGAGGAACTTCAGTAGGAAGCGCTCAAAACATTAGAAAGGTAGTAGAAATTTTAGCTGTTACTGAAAAGCCAAAAATTGTGGTTCTCTCTGCAATGTCTGGTGTTACCAATTTATTAGTAAGCCTTAATCAAGCAAGTATAGATAAAGATTTAGCACAAATCACCAATGTGCTAGAGCAGCTTCAAGCTAAACATTTTGAAGCAATCGAAGATCTGTTTACCGCAGTGAATCAACCAGAAACAAAAGCTCAAATTGAGACGTTTGTAGCTGCTTTACAAGAAATTGCAACCGGTGGTCGCACCTTGACTACCTATGCAGAACTTGTTACGTATGGCGAGACCATGCTTACCTGGATGTTTTCTAGATTCTTAGATCAGGAAAACGTAAGCAATGTGTTGCTCAATGCGAGTACCTTTATGAATGTAGGTTCTGTTGAAAATCCAAACATTGATGCTGTTGCTGAAGCTTTGGCACCTCAATTAGCAGAAAATCCATCTGAACTTTACATCACTCAAGGTTTTGTTTGTCGCGACGAGCGCGGCGCTTTGGCAACCTTAAAGCGTGGAGGAAGTGATTTTAGTGCGACCATTATTGCAGCTGCTGTAGATGCCGCAGGCGTTCAAATCTGGACAGATATTGACGGATTGCACAATAACGATCCACGTTATGTACAAGAAACACAACCTATTGAGCATTTGACCTATAATGAAGCGGCTGAGCTGGCTTATTTTGGAGCAAAGATTTTGCATCCACAAACGGTAGCACCGGTTATTGATCGCGATATTCCGGTATGGTTAAAAAATACGTTTGAGCCATCGGCGCCGGGGACTAAAATTTCTAACGAGTACCACAACCGCGGTCTAAAAGCGATCTCCGCAAAAGATGGTATTACCGCTATAAAAATCAAATCAAACCGCATGCTTGGTGCACACGGTTTCTTGAGAACGATATTTGAGGTTTTTGATCGTCACGAGACGTCTATTGATATGATCACCACTTCTGAGGTTGCTATCTCGTTAACTATAGATGACACGCGTAATCTAAAAGCGATCATCACAGAACTTTCTGTTATTGCTGAAGTTACTGTTGAAGAAGATCACAGTATTATTTGTATCGTAGGAGAGAACCTTATTGCAGATCACGAGTCGTACAAAGCTTTTGGCATTTTAAATTCTATCCCGGTGCGTATGATCGCTTACGGAGGTAGTAACAATAACATTTCGCTTCTTGTTCCAACTCGCGAAAAAATCAACACATTACAATATTTAAACGCGCAATTGTTCCAACTAGAGGGAGCAATAGCTTAGACTTTTGTTAGTTAGTGTTAGCCTTCTTCTGACCAACCAGAAGGAAACATGGAAAACCCGGTGTGTGCTTGCCGGGTTTTTTTAGTTATAAACTTTTCTGAAACGTGTAGCCCAGTAAAGGCTTTAAAGTAACCGAATCTACTTTTTTGTAGGTTTCCTCTGCTTCTTCGGTATCATACTGTGGTGGCTCTAGACCTAAGGCTATCGCTTGTTTGGTGTAGTACTCAGCTTTTTTGGGATGCTCGGGATGCACCGCATTAATGATATGCCCAAAAGCATTTTTATAGATCACCCCTAGAATAATTCCCATACAATCCTGTCTGTGAATCAAATTTACGGGCGCGTTTCCGTTAGATAAACCGGTGCGCCCGGCAAGGTATTTTACAGGATTTCGGCTTCCGCCAAAGAGTCCGCCAAAACGGATCACGGTAGTTTCTATTGCAGAAGATTTAAAGAAAATCTGCTCGACCTCTAGTAGTTGTTTGCCTTTGTTGTCTTGAGGTTGTGGAAGGTCTTTTTCGGTAACAGCGCCTTGAGCGTCATCATAAACGCCCGTGCTGCTTATTAAAATCACCTTTTTAACCGAAGCTTTTTCGGTAGCATCCAGCAATTGAGCCATACGCAAGGCGTGGTTATGGCCGGTATTGCGGCGTAGTCCCGGCGGAATCAAGATGATCAGGATTTCAGTATCAGCGAGAAAGGCTTGTATTTCACCGCGTATTTCATCTTCAGCAATTTCAACCTGATAGACATCTAAGCCGTGGTTGCGTAATTCGGCTTGTTTATTTTTTGAAGTGACCGAACCCTTAACGTGATGTCCTAATTCTTGTAATTGTGCGGCGAGGGGTAACCCTAACCAGCCTAATCCTGCGATTGCAATGTTGCTCATAGCTCAAATTTTTCCGAAGCCTTAAAACTGAATGTGCTGCTTAGTCACTAGCGCATCTGTATTTACAAAAGGCATCGGCATACTGTTCTTGGGTCGCGAAGGTAGGTCAAAGCTGCTGTTTTCTAAAAGATCGTAACTATAATCAAAAAGTGTAAAGCTTAATTCAGCGTCTTCAGCAATGCTTAAATGAACTTCCAGAGGTTCACGATCTACCAGACGATAACTCAGTAAATAATCACTGTTGCGATTTTCCAGAGGATGATTTTCTCCGCTTCGCGGAAACACTTCCTGCCCGTTAAAACTGAGTCGGTTAAATAGCGTCCCTTGCGGACACATCAAGATCATATCGCCCACATTGCGCTGCGGAAAGATCACAAAATCAAGTCGGCGCTCGCCACTGATCACGGTGTCTTTTTCGGTATAGACTTGAGACGGAGCGACAAAATTTTTAGGCGCTGCGGTGATATAATTGTATTGGCTACCGTATTTACCAGATGGCGGATTGATCTCTAGTGGTGTATCGTCAGTGGCATTTTGAACCAAGATCTCGTGAAGCCAAGAGTCGAGTTGGGTGTTGTATGTAGCGTAAAATGTCTGTTCTTGATCTACGTCATAGACATAGTTCAGACTCGTAGGAAAGGGACGTTCTTCGGTAAAATCTGCCTTACCATAAGCGGCAATAAAAGCCCCAATACTTACCAAAGTAAAAAGCCCGGCAATCTTAGCGTTCATCTTATAAAATCCAATTACCGGAAGTAGGAGACCAAAAAGTAATACCGTCAAGATCGTTGCGGCGGCCAGCATTTTAAGACCGAGACCCACCGGAAATTCTTTGATGTAATGCGTGATTATAAAAAGCGCAGGAGCACAAAGCAGCGTTAAAATAAAGAACTGCGGTTTTGAGAACTTAATAAGTAAAAACACAGCCAGCAATCCAAAATACACAGGGATGATAAAAAACGAAGCTCCCGGAAGATACACGGCCACTCCGGTAGCGATCAACAACCAGAAAAATAAAGGTACAAAACTAAGGGAAGCAGCACTATTGGGGCGGTAAAATAGTTTGTAAATAAAAAAGACAACAGCCAATGTTAGCGCAACAAAACCGGCAAGCAGTTCGTAACCGTTGTAAGGAAAACCTTGTAAAATATCGGCTTGTTTAGGGTCTAATGCCAGGATTAACTTCCATCCTAAGCTGATGACATAAGCGAGAACAAGGGCAATAAGCAGCGGTAGGAATCCGCGTAAAACCTCAATCAATTTGAAAGACTTGTTGCGCAGGCCATAAATAAGCACCGCAAAAAATAAAATCCAACCTAAAATTAGCATAGGGAAAATCCAACTGAATGGATAATACAGCATTTTGATTAGGGGCATATTCAAGTAGATATAGTCTTGGTCTGCCTTTAAATTGAGATCAGCATTGCTGAAATGTTCAAGTAAAGCAGTAAGATAGCTGCCTTGATGTTCTAAAGATTCCGGGTCTAAACGAGATGGGATGTCGTTTGCCGTATGATAGTCAAAATGATCCCCAATAAAGGCAAAAAAGAAGCCGTCAATATCGCCGTTTTCGCGCAGCACGGTGCTATCAGTATCATTAGGCAGCAGTTTATAAACGCTGTACATTAATGAATTGGCATAAGGATGCGACGGATTTGCTTCAGCAAAAGCCTTGATCAATGCACCGTTTCCGCCATTGGTTTCTACGATCATATTTGAAGGCCCGCCGCTTCCGCGCGCTTCAAAATTCAATGCTAGATCAACCTCTTTTGCCCAAGGGTGCTTGTTGACAAAGACAGAGGCGCCGTTGAGCCCCAATTCTTCCGCATCGGTAAAAAGGAGAATGATATCATTTTTTTGTTTTTCGCCTTTGGCTAATAATGCACGAATGCTTTCTAGAATAGTGACTACGCCGCTTCCGGCATCGCTGGCGCCTTTTGAGGCCGTATGCGGTGCACTGTCGTAATGCGTCATCACTAATAAGGTATCACCTTCACCAGTACCGGGAATTCGAGTAATTATATTTTCGGCTCTGCTTAATGCGCCCCAACCCGGCTTGTAAGCAAAATCACTTTGTAGCTCTACTTCAAGACCGTACTCTTCTAAAGTCGTAACTATAAAATCCTGCACTTCTTGATGTGCGGGCATCCCTACCGCGTGGGGTTTTTGAGCGATCGAATCTAAAAGTTGAAAAGCTCGGGCAGTTGAGAATTTGGTTGCGGGAGTGTCTAGACCTGAAACTTGTTGAGGTTTATGAGTATAAAAACTGAAATAGGTAAGCCCTAAAAGCAATAGAAGCGAGAGGACGGCAGCGTAGGTTGTTTTCATAAGCACGTATAGTTAAGCTAAAGGTAGTGGGAAACTAGGTTTTGCACAAGGTTGATGTTAATATGCTTTTTAGTTAATGCAAACGTTTTCGTTAATTCAAATAATTTTTCTAATTTAAAGAGTCTAAAATATAAGCGTATGGGAATCAAGAGTTTTATGGGTAAACGATCTAAAGTCGTTGCCGAAGAGGTAAATATCAAGGTGTCTGATTATATGACGACCAAGCTGATCACATTTACTCCAGATCAATCGGTTATGGATGTGATGCAGAAGCTGATCAAACATCGTATTTCTGGTGCGCCGGTGGTGAATGAGAACAACGAACTGCTCGGTGTGATCTCTGAGGGAGATTGTATCAAGCATATTTCAGATAGTCGCTATCACAATCTGCCGATGGATAATGCTACGGTAGGTCAAAATATGGCGATTGATGTGGAAACCATTGATGGGAACATGAATGTTTTTGATGCAGCCCGTTTCTTTATCGAGCGTAAACACAGACGTTTTCCCATTGTTGAAAACGGAAAATTAGTAGGGCAAATCAGTCAGATGGATGTGATTAAAGCTGCTTTAAAACTTAGAGGAAATACCTGGAAGTAATCAGTTGCGTTTTACCAAAGCATAATAATCACCTTCTAAAGGTAAATAGCCTTGATCGTAAACAAAGTAGTACACCGTGCCGGCTTTTGTGGTGTAAATACTCGTAAAAAGATTAAAATCAAAACCCAAAGAAGCGAGCTTGTCACGCGTGGTTTTGGTTTTGTCTTCGGGATTGAGTGACTCTAGAATACGGTAATTTTTTCGCAGGTGGTTGTTAGTATTGCGTATTAGATTTTTAGTGTCGCTGTTGAGTTTATTGTTAGCGGCATTGCGGCAGGCGTCGCTGCAGTATTTTTTATCTGCTCTGCCTATAATTTTATCTCCACACTCCGGACAGTTTTTTTGCATATGCTCTAACTACTAAAACAAAACTTTTCTAAGATACTGAATTTCTAGTTTTTAAGCGCTATTTGCACATGTGCTAAATGATGCTCACAGTGCCAAGCATACATCCCAATAGTTTCAGCAAGGCTGAAGCGTTTACCGTGTTCCGGATGTATGTATTCTCTAATCAAATCTTCAGAATGTAAAGATTGAAGGAGCGTTGTCCAGCGCGCGTGTAAGCCTTCAATCAATTGTAATGAGGAAGTGATCGCAGCAGATCGTGTGTCGGGTAATTCGGCCCATTTATCTTCAAAATAAGGTTTGATCTTGGGCGCTTCTTCAGTGAGTGCAAACTTAAACCGAATAAACGCATTAATGTGGCTGTCGGCACAATGATGTACAAGTTGTCTGATCGTCCAACCATTAGGCCTGTACGTTTTTGAGAGTGCGTCTTCTTTAAGGTTTTTAGTTAACGCCGTAATTTTTTGTGGAAATTCAGCAATAGTCGCAATCCACGATGTAAGGTGCTCTGCTCTGATGGCTTCCGGCTTTTGAAAGTAGCCGATAGGATATTTCAGCTGTTCTAAATTCATAAGAAGATATATTTAATAATTCCGGCACTTGCCTTAAGATAGTTTAGATTTAATAAAAGTCAATGCATTTCAAGCTTCAATGATACGGATGCTGTGGTTTTCAAAATCATAAAGTAAAAGACCCTCTTGATCTTTAGAGAGCGCCGCGATCAAGTCACCTTTTCCATTCCAAATAGCGCTTTGACCAGCTCCGTAAAAGTTATCACAAAAGCCAATGTTATTTACGCAAGCCACCGGAAAGGCGTGCTTTTTTGCGATTTTAGGATAATGCATATATGCTTTTTTCATTCCGGTTTCTGATTTTGCTACACTTGCCAAATAAATTGCTGCGCCTAAACCAAACGCGTTTTCTGCGTGTTCATTCTGTAAAGATTCAAAGCAGATCGAGGGAGCAATTGTTGTGTGGCTAACCTTAAAAATAAGTTGCTCAGTGCCTGGTGTAAAAAAGGGGAGTTCGTCTACGTGTAAGTGCTGTTTTGAGTACAATTTGCGCTCCTGCTGCGGCTGAAAAATAAACATGCTAATATGAATCCCAGTTTTAGAGGTTGTAGGAACTCCAATAGCGATCGTTATTTTGTATGTGTCACTAAGCTGTTTAAAAAGATCTAGTCGCTCATCATGTTCAGAAAAGGCCAAGGCTTTTGACTTTTGGGGTTCATAACCGGTAAGAGAAAGCTCAGGAAAAGCGATCAGATCTGCTTGTTCATGAATTGCGCGTTCAATGCATTTTTTGTGGATCTCCATGTTTTTTTGAACGTTGTCTCGATGAGGGGCTATTTGTGCTAAGCAAATCTTCATAAGCCTGATAAGTTTTTGCTTTGGTATTGGTGTTTTATAACGAAGTTAAGCTTTATTAGATGTGCTAAAGACTCAAAATTATTTATTCTACTTCGACTCATATTCATTTACAAACGGTTACAAACATTTATAAACGAAAGTAACTATTTCTTAACCGAATATAATTTGCCTCTCATTTCATCTTTGCAGTGTAATTAATCATTAACTGTTTAACCAAAAATTTAAAATTATGAGTACGCTAAGAAACAAAGTACAGTTGATCGGAAACTTGGGAAATGACCCTGAAATCGTAAATCTTGATTCGGGTAAGAAACTGGCAAAATTCAGTATTGCCACAAACGAAACCTATAAAAATAATAAAGGCGAGCGCGTGACCGATACGCAATGGCACAATGTGGTTGCCTGGGGAAAAACGGCTGAGGTTATAGAAAACTATGTAACCAAAGGAAAAGAAGTAGCCATTGAAGGTAAACTTACCTCGCGCAGCTATGAGACCAAACAAGGCGAAAAGCGCTATTTAACCGAAATTGTCTGTAATGAATTACTGCTGCTCGGGAAGTAACCAGGATAGGGAATTGCATCAAAAAAGCCGCATTATTAAGATAATGCGGCTTTTGAATTTTATGATAAATGCTATTATTTAATCACATTATCCATTATTTCCTGGACGATTTCAGGATTTAATAGCGTACTGGTATCTCCAAGATTTGAAGTGTCGTTAGAAGCGATTTTACGTAAAATACGACGCAAGATTTTTCCGCTTCGGGTTTTTGGTAATCCACTTGTAAATTGAATTTTATTCAGTTTGGCAATGGGTCCAATACGATCTGAAATCATCTGGTTGATTTCTTTTCTTAGGTTGTCCTGATTACGGGTTTCCCCGGTTTCTTTTAAGATCACATAACCGTAAAGCGCATTTCCTTTTACTTCGTGCGGATACCCCACAATCGCACTTTCTGCAACTGCCGGATGCTCGTTAATGGCATCTTCAATTGGCGCAGTTCCTAAGTTATGACCGCTCACGATAACCACATCATCTACACGACCGGTAATTCGGTAATACCCCACGCTATCACGTAAAGCCCCGTCACCCGTGAAATACATATTTTTAAAGGCTGAAAAATAGGTATCTTTATAACGCTGGTGATTGCCCCAGATAGTACGTGCCATCGACGGCCAAGGAAATTTTATACACAGTCTGCCGTCTACTTGATTTCCTTTAATTTCTTTTCCTTCTTCATCCATTAAGGCTGGTTGAATCCCCGGTAACGGAAGCGTTGCAAAGGTTGGTATCGCCGGAGTAGAGTAAGGAATAGGCGAGATCATAATTCCTCCGGTTTCGGTTTGCCACCAGGTATCTACGATAGGGCATTTACGTTTCCCAATATTTTCATCATACCAGTGCCAAGCTTCCTCATTAATAGGTTCGCCTACAGTACCGAGTACTTTTAAAGAAGACAAATCGTGTTTTTCTACAAAATCCAGATTCTCTTTTCCGAGAGCTCTAATGGCGGTTGGTGCCGTGTAAAACTGTGTCACTTTGTGTTTTTCAACAATTTCCCAGAAACGGGCGTGATCAGGATAGCTAGGCACACCTTCAAACATTACGGTCGTGGCACCATTCGCCAGCGGACCATAAACAATATAACTGTGTCCGGTTATCCAACCGATGTCTGCCGTACACCAATAAATATCATCCTCTCGATACTGAAATACATTTTTAAAGGTAAATGCGGTATACACCATATAGCCTGCGGTAGTATGTACCATTCCTTTTGGCGTTCCTGTAGAACCCGAAGTGTATAAAATAAACAGTGGATCTTCGGCATTCATAATCTCAGGAGCGCAGGTTTCTTCTGCCGCATCCAGTAAAGGCTGTAGCCAGTGATCGCGGCCTTCTTCCATAGGAATTTCAGCATTAATGCGTTTAACCACGAGTACATTTTCAACGCTTTCACAGCTTTTTAAACCTTCATCAACAATACCTTTTAGGTCGATGGTTTTGCTTCCGCGATAAGAGCCGTCGCTAGTGATCACCATCTTACAGCTTGCATCGTTAATTCTTGTTGCCAAGGCTTTTGAAGAAAAACCCGCAAACACTACAGAATGTATGGCGCCAATACGCGCACAAGCTAATAATGAGATAGCAAGCTCAGGAATCATTGGCAAGTAGATGCACACGCGATCTCCCTTTTTAATTCCCTTTGCTTTAAGCACATTAGCCATTTTGGCAACGCGCTTATGCAGTTCGTTATACGTAATATGTTGTGCTTTTTCTTTGGGATCGTTGGGCTCAAAAAGAATCGCTGTTTTATCTCCTCGGGTGCGTAGGTGACGGTCAATGCAGTTTTCGGTAATATTCAATTGGGCACCTTCAAACCATTTAAATTCAGGTTTGTCAAAATCATAACTCAGCACATTATCCCAGCGTTTATGCCACATAAAATGCTCTTCGGCTATTTCTTCCCAGTAGCTTTCGGGGTTTCTTACAGATTTACGGTATACTTGAAAATATTCTTCTAAATGTTTTATGTGATAATTACTCATGGTTGAATTGTGCTTTTAGTCCTCACTAAATTACTAAATCGTTATCGGTTTAGGTTTGAACAATTCTGCAGTTGCCGCAAAATTTTAATAAAAATGCGTTAAACTTCTATCATTTTAATGATGCTGAGCTTCACCGGCGCCACTAGGAATACGTATACGTTCTACGATTTCCTGTACATCCTTTGGCGGAGCAGGTGTGAGTCGGCTTATGGTTATCGAAATGATGACATTGATCAACATGGCAAAAGTGCCAAAACCTTCTGGCGAAGTGCCAAACCACCATTCTGAAGCAGGCAGCGGATCAAGAACACCTATCAATCCGGTTTTAAACCGAATCATATAAAAAAGCATTAATATCGTTCCTACGATCATTCCGCTTATGGCGCCTTGTTTGTTCATACGTTTATCAAATATCCCCAGCACAATTGCCGGAAAAAAGGAGGCTGCAGCGAGCCCAAAAGCCAGTGCCACCACAGCGGCCACAAATCCCGGCGGATAAATACCAAATAATCCGGCAACGATGATAGCAACTAAAATGCTTAAGCGCGCTGCGAGCAATTCACCTTTTTCAGAAATATTAGGCTTAAGTTGTTTTTTGATCAAATCGTGAGAAACTGAAGTCGAAATTACAAGCAGTAAACCTGCTGCTGTGGAAAGCGCTGCTGCCAGTCCACCGGCTGCTACGAGTGCGATCACCCAAGAAGGCAGTTGGGCTATTTCAGGATTGGCGAGTACCATAATATCCCGATCTACATAAAGTTCATTCGTTTCAGTCGAAGCGTTAGCGATAAGACGTTCTCCACTTGCGCCACGCTCCGCGGTGAATTCCGGTTTTCCTGTGGTTGCATCGCCGTTCACATATTGAATTTTTCCATCTTCATTTTTATCAGACCAGGCGATCAATCCCATATTTTCCCAGTTTTTAAACCATTCAGGAAGCGATGTGTATTCTTGATCGCTTACCGTCTCGATGAGATTGGTACGTGCAAAGACAGAAACCGCAGGTGCCGTGGTATACAAAATTGCAATAAGTAAAAGTGCGAGTCCGGCCGATTTACGAGCGTCTTTTACATTTGGTACTGTAAAAAACCTTACGATCACGTGTGGTAAACCCGCAGTACCCGCCATCAATGCGAGGGTGATTGCAAAGACATCCCAAGTAGATTTGGTGCCTTCGGTATACTCTTTAAAGCCTAATTGAGTATGCAGGTTGTCCAATTTTTCAAGTAGAAAGGTGCCGTCTTCTACACGGGATCCCATTCCGATTTGAGGAATTATATTTCCCGTCATTTGAATTGAAATAAAAATCGCAGGAACCATAAAGGCAAAAATGAGCACACAATATTGCGCTACTTGTGTATAGGTGATTCCTTTCATTCCGCCTAAGAAAGCAAAAACGAGAACCACTGCCATACCGATGATCACGCCGGTAGTAATCTCCACTTGAAGAAATTGAGAAAATACAATACCTACACCGCGCATCTGCCCGGCAACATAGGTAAACGATACGATAAGCGCACAAATCACCGCTACGGTACGCGCGGTGTTGGAGTAATAGCGATCTCCAATAAAATCAGGAACCGTGAACTTCCCGAATTTACGTAGGTACGGCGCCAGCAAAAGCGCGAGTAGGACGTAGCCGCCGGTCCAACCCATTAAGTACACGGAGCCGTCATAACCCGCAAAAGAAATGATCCCGGCCATAGAGATAAACGAGGCAGCACTCATCCAGTCGGCTGCGGTGGCCATTCCATTGGCTAGAGGAGAAACCCCGCCTCCGGCGACATAAAATTCTTTGGTAGAGCCGGCCCGAGCCCAAATAGCAATTCCAAAGTATAAGGCAAAGGTGATGCCTACTAAAATCCATGTCCAAAGTTGAACGCTCATAATGTGAAAGTTTAATTTGCAGCAAGAATCTGCTTAAATAGATAGTAAAGGCATTTATTGGCACCCCCAAATGGTTTAATACTCCGTGGCTTGCCCTGGGGTAGTTTACTCATTATAGCCGTATTTTTTATCAAGCCGGTTCATGAGCCAGACGTAAACAAAGATGAGTACTACAAAAACATAGATGCTTCCCTGTTGAGCAAACCAGAATCCTAATTTAAAACCTCCTAAACTATATCGATTGAGTAAGTCTTTAAAAAGAATGCCGGAACCAAAGGAAACCACAAACCAAATGCTGAGTAAAATAGCTAGGTATTTTTTGTTTTCGCGCCAGTAGGCTTTAGATTTATCTGGTTTTGACATAGGATAATGATTTAAAACGCTTTCTAATATAGCTTATAAAATTTAATACGGTTCCCTGTACTTACCTGTTTCTGAGAAAATTTGCATTAAAAAACCCGGTGCTGAGGCACCGGGTTTTTTAATTTTAAATAATCCTTAGTTTATAAAACATCAATTAAGAATGTCCAGGTTGGAGTAATTTCTAAGGTAAAACTTGCACCTTCATCATTACTCAAAGATCCGTCAATATCGATGGTAACCTTACCATTTGATTTTAAGCTTGAACCTAAAGAGTTTAAAAAAGCTGCTTCTGATGAACTTACTGTTCCAGTCGTTCCATTGGCAACAGCAATATTACTTAAGGTTACTGATTGTCCTCCAGAAGATAACGTACCTGAGAGTGTAGTTCCAGCTGCAGCCTCAACATCTTTGAAAACATATGTAAACCCTGAGATATCCACTGATTCTATTTTGTCTAAGTTATCTCTTACATCAGAATTACTTGTAGCATCAAGAGAAATAGCAGAATTAACTGATGAAGACCCCTCTGGGATAGAAACATCAACTTCCGCTTTTAAATCTGGACTTACTCTAATCTCCGTTAATTCATCAACCGCATCGCACGAGTTGAATGCAAATACAAAAAGGCTTAGGGCAAAAAAGGTGGTGAATTTTTTCATCTTTAAAAGTGTTAATTGTTTTAACAAAAGTAAGCATAAATCACTATTAACCAAGTTTTTAATGTAAATAGGGTGAAAAAACCCTTAAGCATTCTAAGCTTTGATTTATGGGGTATTGAAATTCAACCAAATCTAAGCGAGCTTGAAGATTTAGCTTTAGAGCGATTAGAAATAAAGCTCTTGAGCCAGTCTGTAAGTATTTGCATGTGCTTCGATGATGACTTTAATATCGGGCGAATAGCCGCCACCCATACTCACTTGTACTGGAATTCCGCTTTCGCGAAAGCAGGACAGTGCAAAACGATCTCGTTCTTTGCAACCTTCAACCGAACAAGAAAGTCTACCAAGTTTATCAGTTTCTAAAATATCTACGCCGCTGAGGTAGAAGATAAAATCAGGCTTTACCTGTTTGATGAGGCCGGGTAGCGTTTCTTTCAGCTTTGCTAAGTAAACCGCATCGCCACTTTTATCGGGAACGGCGATATCAAGATCTGAAGTTTCTTTTTTAAAGGGATAATTGCCCGCGCCGTGCATCGAAAATGTAAATACGGAAGGATCGTCCTCAAAAATCTCGGCAGTGCCATTGCCTTGATGTACGTCGAGATCAACAACAAGAATTTGTTTTGCCAAGCCTTTTGATTGAAGAAACCGCGCTGCAATTGCTTGGTCGTTAAGTAGGCAAAAAGCTTCGCCGTGATCGGAATAAGCGTGATGTGTACCACCGGCAATATTGAAGGCGATTCCATATTGTAAAGCGAACTCACAACCCGTCATTGTACCTTGAGCGATTATTTGCTCACGGTCGACCAACTCTTGAGAGAGTGGAAATCCCGTTTTTCGAATCGCCCTGCGGTCCAGATTAAGCGCTTTTAGATTGCTGACATATTCTTGCGTATGAACAGCCGTCAGGTATTTTTCCTCTGGAAAACCGGGTTCAAAAAAATTAGCTTCAGTACAGGTGCCTTCGTAAAGCAATTGCTTTGGGAGTAGATCATACTTTTCCATCGGGAAGCGATGTCCCTTAGGAAGCGGATGTTTGTAAATAGGATGGTAGGCGATTTTAAGCATTATTGCATTTTACGAGCAATGCCAGAGGTTTGATACCCGTGGCTTGCATTAAAATTGCAAATAATAATTTAAAACCTATTAAAATGGTTCTTGCTCTAATGAAACTTCTTGTACATCGTGAAGCAAAATCCCGTCTTCAGAAATCCCTTGAAATACCATTTTATAGTCTACATCAGGGCGTTTAATCTTAAAACGCATCGTACCTTTTTCGTCAAGTTTAAGCTGAGGTTTCCAATCAATTACGCCGTAAAGTTCAAAAAATGCATCATTGGTTACGTTAAACTTGGGAACATAATATTTTTTGACAACACTAAAAGCTACCGGTACTTTGAATTTTTGAGGATTAGAATATCGTGGCGAATTTAGCACTACTTTATTATCGGTATAAATTTTTATGCTACCATTACTTCCAATTAAACCGTTGCCAAAACCGCGGAGATTGATGTCAATATAATCTACTTGCTCTAAAGAATAATTATAGAAAAAGTTATTATCTGCTATCGGTGCATCATCAAGGAAAATAACGATTCCCTGATAGGGTCCGGGATCTATAAGATCAGAACCAGCTGTATCTAAAATAACAGAATTGTCACCATTGCTAGCAGTACCGTTTGGAGTTACTCCTGCCGTTGGTTTACCATTTGTATCTGGGTTATATTGATTGGCCAAGGTACCCATAGTTTTAGTTACAATAAACTGACCTTGTGACTCTCTGGCACGAAGTCCTACTTGGTTATTTAAGTATCTTACGAGAGTACCGTAATTTTTTCTATCTCGATCTGTAAGTACTTTTACCCTACCAAAACTTCTTAAACCAAGTTTTCGTTCTCTTAGTTTCTCTTTACTTACTGTAGAGGTTATTAAAACTTCATCAAGAAGTTCTGTATTGGGTTCTGGTAGAAAGACCATCGGGTCGTACGTAGTTTGAACCGGTTGGTCATCTATTTTAAAAGGTATTTCAATTGTAGATTGAAGATTGGGAAAGGTATTGGGCGAGAATCTTAAATTAAGATCCGGTAATACTAATCGGCGACCGGTCATTCTAGAGATATTCAATTCTTGATCGGCGTAGTGTATTAAATTGTCAACAATAAACTTATCGGCTTCAGATGGAATGGTCAATGTTTGAGGCGGGTTAGTTTCTGAAGCGTGAATTAGAAATTGTTGTTCTTTTCTAGGTTTATTTATCGTAGCCTCAAATGCAATTAAATTTTCAAAAGGATGATCGATTTTTGCAGGATTTTTAAAGGCAGTACTCCAATCAAAACTGCTCCAACCCTGTGTTATTAAAAGTTTATCAAGTTCTTGTATTTTCTGTGCATCTATATTTGTGAAATACCATTCAGGCTCTTGAATATAGCCTTTCACATAGGGTTTTAGCAAATGGTTTGCACGTATTGAAGCATTGGTGCTTACTTTTTTAGGCAAGATCGAAGCGCTTATTACAGGATTTTTGAGTTGCTTTTTAGGCTTTAAAGTAACTTCTATAGAATCTTCAGTCAGACGACTTTTTACCGTTTCAAATTGCGTTGTGGGTAGGTTATGATGATTAAAAACAATGCGTTCTGCTATAGCTTGTCTTTCAGAATTTATAAGTGTAAAGGTTTGTACGCCATATGGTAGTTGCTCAAGTTCAAAAACAAATTCCTGTGTTGTCTTTTCAGTGAAATTCAATTCTTGTAATTGTGAGCCTTTACGATTGTGAAGCATTAAAACATAGTTTTCTGAGACTAAAGTTTTTAGGCTTTCAGTATTTGTCTTTACGGCTATATGCAACCGATCTAAGGTATTTGTTGCAGTCAAGATGATGCCTTTTGCTTCGGTATTCAGATCTACAGGAATGACTTTAGAACTTCCATCAGGATATTTAAGCATTGCACTATACGAAGCACCGGTTTTAGGGATGAAAACGAATTTCCCGATTCCTAAATGGTTCAGCTTAAAATCTGATAAAATAGAATTGTTTGCGTCTTTAATTTGAACTTGAAGGTTGGCAATTCCGAGACCTTGATTTGTTTTTGCAATAACACCAACCGAATTGAGAATTCCGTTTAAAAGATGTCCGCTTTCAGGAAGAAACTGAAGATCAATCGCTTCATTAGTATTGTTTGAAGATGCGATTTTAGGTGATGCGGGGTCAATTATTTCAATTTGATCTAAAAAATAATTTTGCTCGTCAAAGTTCCGCATCCAGTTGGTAAATGCTGTTATCGTATAATCTCCCGGAACAAAAGTTGAGTCGATCTTAATGGTGTTAGAAGTAACACCTTGATTGATCAATAGCATTTGTTCATTTACAATTTTTTTTGAGGCATCTCTGACCTGCAAGTAAAGATTAGTCGCGGATGTAAAGGGTTGAAGGTTTTCCCGATCTAAAATATAAGCGGTGAAGGCAATTTGCTCCCCTTTGAGATAAACCGATTTGTTAAGATGCAAATAGGCTGTTTCTCGAGGTATTTGATAGTTTTCATCAGCTTTTTTTTGAAGTTCTTGAATTAAATTTTGAGCAAATGAGGTTGAAAATAGTAGTAAAAAAGAGAGTGTAAGTAGTTTTTTAAGCATAAAACGGTTAGTTTGATGAGTTTTAAAAAAATATCAAAAATTATACCGTATTTTTTAAAATATTAAGATATTTGATTCAGTATATGCAATTTAAGTTGAATGCGCTTGCGTTTAATGTCTACCTCAAGCACTTTAACCACAACTTGTTCTTGTAAACTTACGTATGCATTTACATCACTTACAAAACCGTCAGCCAAGTTGGAAATGTGAATTAATCCACTTTCTTTGATACCGATATCTACAAAGGCCCCAAAGTTGGTGATGTTATTCACGATCCCGGGAAGTAATTGACCGGGTTCAAGATCTTCGATCTTATGTATATTTTGATTGAACGTGAATGCCTTTGCCGGTTCTCGTGGATCCAAACCGGGTTTTTCGAGTTCGTCTAGAATATCTTTTAGCGTAAGTTCGCCCACTTCATCAGAAACATAATCCTCCAGACTTAATTCTTTAATCACGGTTTTATTGCCTACCAATTCTGCTACGGAAAGCTTCAGATTTTTAGCCATTTGTTCAACCAAAGCATAACGCTCAGGATGCACAGCCGAATCGTCTAACGGATTTTCAGCATTCTTGATACGTAAAAAACCGGCAGCTTGCTCGTAAGCTTTAGCACCCAAACGCGGAACGTTTAAAATTTCTTTCCGCGAAGCGAAAGCACCGTTTTCGTCTCTGTAGGTTACAATGTTTTCAGCCAGTTTTGGTCCAATTCCCGAAACATAACTCAGCAACGGAATGCTAGCGGTGTTGATGTTTACACCTACCGTGTTTACACAGCTTTCAACAACGCGATCGAGTTCGTTTTTCAATTTGGTTTGATCCACATCATGTTGATATTGTCCCACGCCAATGGATTTTGCATCGATCTTCACCAACTCCGCAAGCGGGTCTGCAAGTCGACGACCAATAGAAACCGCACCGCGCACCGTCACATCATAATTGGGGAACTCGTCTCGCGCGATCTTTGAAGCCGAATAAATACTTGCACCGGCCTCGCTCACCACAAATACTTCAAGCTCCCGATTGAATTGCATACGCTTGATAAACTGCTCGGTCTCTCTGCTGGCGGTCCCGTTACCTATGGCGATGGCTTCGATCTTATGCGCATCTACCAGAAAACTGATCTTACGCATTGCACCTTTAGTATCGTTTTTAGGAGGATGTGGGTAAATGGTTTCATTATGCTGCAAACCGCCATTTTCGTCAAGGCAAACCACCTTACAACCTGTTCTAAAACCCGGATCGATCGCGAGAATACGCTTTTCGCCAAGTGGCGAACCTAAAAGCAGTTGGCGTAAATTTTTTGCAAAAACACTGATCGCTTCTGCATCGGCTTTTTCTTTAGCAGTGCTTAAAGCCTCGTTGCTCAATGCCGGAAACAGCAAACGTTTATAAGCATCAGCAACGGCAAGCTCAATGTGCTCAGCACAGTCTCCGCGTGATTTCACCATTTTATTGGCGATGTGAGCTAAAGCGCGATCGGTGTCAATATCCAGTTTTAAACGAATAAAACCTTCATCAGCCGCACGAGAAAGTGCCAGAAAACGATGTGAAGGAATGCGGTTTAAGGCCTCTTCCCAATCAAGATAATCTTTGTATTTGAGTGCTTTTTCATCGTCCTTTTTAGACTTTACTACCTTAGAAGCAATCTGTGCGTAACGTTCTATTTGGTTCCTTAAATAGTTGCGCACATCGCTGCGCTCATTCACCCATTCTGCAATGATGTGGCGAGCGCCCTCAAGTGCTTCTTCTACGGAAGCTACTTCTTTGTTTAAAAGCCTTCCGGCAGCTTGTTCCAGATCGCGCGTGTTTTGCGCCATAATAATTTTGGCGAGCGGTTCTAGTCCTTGTTCACGAGCGGTATCTGCTTTTGTTTTTCGCGTCTTTTTATACGGAAGATATAGATCTTCTAAAACAGTAGTGTCTGTAGTGTTTTCTATTTGCTTCTGAAGTTCTGCAGTCAAAACTTCTTGCTCTTCTAAAGCTTTTAGAATGGTAGCTTTCCGCTTTTCTAAAGCCTCAAACTGTTCTTTAAACTTTACAATTTCGCCCAGTTGCACTTCGTCTAAATTCCCGGTGCGTTCTTTACGATAACGCGCAATAAAGGGGATGGTCGCATCTTCATCAAGAAGTTGTAACACATTCTTGATGCCCGTTTCCGGAAGATTGGTTGAAGATTTTAGGTAGGAGAGAAGTGCAAGCATGCTTTTAAAATTATATTTTCACTGAGCATCTCGACTGCGCTCGATGTGACACGAGAATGTCTATTGATGTTTCATTTTATGTCCTGTCGAGCGCAGTCGAGACATTAATCAGGTTTAAACTTATGGTGTGTTTCATTTCGACATTCCGCTAAAATTTGAAGTAGATAGAAATCCCCATTAATAAGGGCTTTCTTCTTTTTAGCACTCCATTTTTTAATCTTTTTCTCAAACAGAATGGCTTGATTTACATCACTAAAATCTTGATTAAAGACTAAAAATACTGGCCTACGTTTATAGGTATAACTAGCAGGTTTTGTCCCAGAATTATGTTGTTCAAGTCGCAATTCAAGATTATTAGTCATTCCGTTATAATATGAGCCATCAGCGCATTGAAGTATGTAAACAAAATAAGTTTTCATAATAATGTATTAGATGGCATCTCGACTGCGCTCGATGTGACAAAATAAAGTACTTATTAATTTCAAATCTTGTCCTGTCGAGCGCAGTCGAGACATTAACTCACCGCTTCACCGTTCTTTACTCCGGCCGTATCAGGATTCATAAACACGAGTTTTCCTTGTTTATCTTCGGTCATTAGGATCATTCCTTGACTTTCTACGCCACGTAATTTACGCGGAGCTAAATTGGCCACAACGGTTACTTGTTTACCTATTATATCTTCCGGTTTAAAGCTTTCGGCAATACCAGAAACTATGGTGCGCACATCAAGGCCGGTATCTACTTTTAGGATTAAAAGCTTTTTGGTTTTGGCCATTTTTTTAGCTTCCAGAATGGTTCCTACACGTAAATCTAACTTGGTGAAATCATCAAATTCGATTGTGTCTTTTTGTGGGGTTACCGGAGTGTTTTCGGCTTGATTACTCATTTTAGTCGCTTCTAATTTGTCAAGTTGTTTTTGTATTTGCTCGTCTTCTATTTTGCTGAATAAAAGCGCGGCTTTATTGATGCTGTGCCCTACAGGAAGTAAATCTATTTTCTCTCCCAGAAGCTCCCAGCTCAATGGCTCAGGAAGTTGTATAAGCGGATCTTCGCTCTCTATATTGAGCATGTGCTTAAGCGTTTTTGCCGTATGAGGTAAAAACGGTTCGCTCAAAACAGCTAGTGTTCCGGCGATTTGCAGTGCGATGTACATCACTGTTTTTGTGCGTTCAGGATCAGTTTTTATAGATTTCCATGGTTCTGCATCGGCTAGGTATTTATTTCCCAGACGGGCAACATTCATCAGTTCGTTTTGCGCTTCTCGGAAACGGTAGCGTTCAATTGAACTCGCGATCACCGCCGGATAGGCTTTCATTTCGGCCAATACGCGTTCATCTTCAGCATTAAATTCAGAAGGTTGCGGGATTGCTCCTTCGTAATATTTATTGGTCAATACGACCACACGGTTGATGAAGTTACCAAAAATGGCAACCAGTTCATTGTTATTTCTAGCTTGAAAATCTGCCCAGGTAAAGTCGTTGTCTTTAGTTTCTGGAGCGTTGGCCGTAAGCGTATAACGCAATACATCCTGCTGCCCGGGAAACTCTTCAAGATATTCGTGCAACCAAACTGCCCAGTTTTTTGAAGTAGAAAGCTTATTGCCTTCTAAGTTCAAAAATTCATTCGCCGGCACATTGTCTGGTAAAATATAGCTTCCTTCGGCTTCCAGCATACTTGGGAAAATAATACAGTGAAAAACAATATTGTCTTTCCCGATAAAGTGCACCAGTTTAGTATCGTCTGCTTTCCAGTAATCTTCCCAGTTTTTGCCTTCGCGCGCAGCCCATTCTTTAGTTGAAGAAATATAGCCTATTGGGGCATCAAACCATACATAAAGCACTTTGCCTTCGGCACCGTCTACCGGCACAGGAATTCCCCAATCGAGATCACGGGTTACTGCGCGAGGTCGTAAACCTTCATCGATCCACGATTTACATTGCCCGTAAACATTCGGTTTCCAATCGCTTTTATGCCCGTCAAGAATCCATTTTTTCAGAAAATCTTCATAGCGATCCAGCGGTAGGAACCAGTGTCTGGTTTCTTTTAAAATGGGTTTAGAACCAGAAATGGTTGATTTTGGATTAATTAAATCGGTTGCATTTAAAGAAGATCCGCAATTTTCGCACTGATCACCGTAAGCTTCTTCGTGGCCACATTTTGGGCAGGTTCCGGTTACGAAACGATCGGCTAAATACTGATTGGCTTCGGCATCAAAAAGCTGCTCGGTCACTTCCTCAATAAAATCACCTTTTGCATAAAGGGTTTTGAAAAATTCTGAAGCCGTATCGTGATGTACTTGTGCCGAAGTACGCGAGTAATTGTCAAAGGAAATCCCAAAATCTTCAAAAGAATCTTTGATGATCTTGTGATATTTATCTACCACTTCTTGTGGAGTGATTCCTTCTTTTTTGGCTTTGATGCTAATGGCAACGCCGTGCTCATCACTACCGCAGATGTAAGCAACATCCTTACCCATACCTCTCAGGTAGCGGGCATAAATATCTGCAGGAACATAAACTCCGGCTAAATGCCCAATGTGAATTGGCCCATTGGTATAAGGTAATGCGGCGGTAATTGTATATCGTTTCGGACTCATAATGCGAATAAAATTTCAGCGGCAAAGATACCATTTATGCATATAAACAAAACCAGACTAGCACTTCATTTAATAAGTGCGTATATTGGTATTTTACAAGGAGAAAATTTAAGACTGCTTTCCCCGTTTTCTTATAGTGGTCTGTTGTTTTCTTTTTCTAAAATTAGAAAACCCCTAAACGGAATAATGAATTTAAAGCCCTCAGGCTAAAAAGAATTGGTATGTTAACCCCGCCCTATTTAAAAGAAGGAGATAAAGTTGGTATCGTGTGCACTGCTCGCAAGGC
The DNA here is from genome assembly GCF_011784865.1 of Leeuwenhoekiella sp. ZYFB001. Lineage (NCBI taxonomy): Bacteria > Pseudomonadati > Bacteroidota > Flavobacteriia > Flavobacteriales > Flavobacteriaceae > Leeuwenhoekiella > Leeuwenhoekiella sp. ZYFB001. Next base: position 3,281,850 of record NZ_CP050460.1, on the reverse strand, counting down.
AGATCGCGAGGATCTCGAAAACGGAATTGCGCTATTGAAATCTTGCGGACTAGAACCTGTGCTGGGAAAAACCATTGGCGCTTCAGACAATCAATATGGTGGTACTGATGCTTTGCGCGCAGCAGATTTACAAGCGATGCTTGATGACGAAGAAATCAATGCGATCTGGTGTGCAAAAGGTGGTTATGGAACGGTGCGCATCATCGATGAGATCAATTTTTATAAATTCATTAAATACCCTAAATGGATCATTGGGTATAGTGATGTGACGGTGCTGCATTCCCAAATTCATAAATTGGGTTTTGAAACCATTCACGGAGTTATGCCTGTGGGAATTGCGCGAAATACTGCGGTTGCCAAACAAACTTTAGAGAATGCCTGGTCTGGCAAACCGGTACATTATCACATTGAAAGCGCTCCTTTAAACCGGTTGGGAACGGCCAAAGGCGAACTGGTAGGCGGAAATATCTCTATTTTATATTCGCTTTGCGGAAGCCACTCTGCCATAGATACGACCAACAAGATTTTGTTTCTTGAAGACCTGGATGAATATTTATACCACGTAGACCGAATGATGGTCAATTTAAAACGCAACGGCATGCTGCGGAATATACGCGGTTTGGTAGTAGGCGGGCTTACCAGTATGCACGACAACTCAACACCTTTTGGGAAAACCGCTAAAGAAATTGTAATGGATGCTGTTGCTGAATACGACTATCCGGTATGTTTTGATTTTCCGGCGGGGCATTTAAAAGATAACCGTGCGCTTATTTTGGGCCGAAGCGCTTCACTTGAGGTGAATGAGCGTGGTGCTAAACTCTATTTTGATCAATTGGAATAAGGCTTATGAATCATAACGAACTCGGGAAATGGGGTGAAGAATATGCTGCGAACTATCTCGAGAAAAAGGGTTATGAACTTTTAGAACGCAATTGGTTTTTCAACAAAGCTGAATTGGATATTATCGCGCTAAAAGACAATCAATTGATCGTTGTTGAAGTCAAAACACGCAACTCTGATTTTTTTGGCGATCCACAAGATTTTGTGACGCCGGCAAAGATCAAATTGCTGGTAAAAGCTGCCAATGAGTACATCATTTCAAACGATCTGGATCTTGAAGTTCGTTTTGACGTCATCGCCATTTTAAAAAATAAAACCCAAGAACAACTGGAGCATTTTGAAGATGCGTTTTATTATTTCTGAAACTTAAAAAGAGGAATCAAACTTGAATTGATTCCTCTTTTTTTAAAGTTATACTTCTGCAGTGTTTTGGTTTTAACCTATTCTGAAACCTGTTCTACCTTTTTAGGCATTAAAGGTCTTAGGATATCCAAAGCTTTTTCTACTGAAGAAACGCCGGCCGCGGTCAACAACAAGCGTAAACCTTTGCTGGTTTTTTTCTCTTTAAGCGTGACCTTGTTTGAATGGGTTTGTACAAACTGAAGCACTCTGGAAAACGCCGGACTTTGATAAAATTTAGACTGCTGATCAGCAATAAAGAACCCGATGAGTTTTTTGTTTTTCATCACCACTTTTTCCAGTCCGTAATGTGTAGCGATCCATTTAATACGCACCGAATTCAACAAGTCTTCGGCTTGTTTAGGCAGTTCTCCAAAACGGTCGATCAAACGCGCTTCAAAAGCTGCGAGTTCTTCTTCGGTTTTGAGGTTGTTCAATTCGGTATAGAGATTTAAACGCTCTGTGATATTGTTGATGTAATCATCTGGGAACAACAATGAAAAGTCAGAATCTATTACTGTGTCTTTAACGTATTCTTTGTTTTCGTCATCAACATTTTCGTGCGCATAGAGTTCTGCAAATTCATTTTCCTTCAGCTCTTCAATCGCTTCATTGAGGATTTTCTGGTAGGTGTCAAAACCTATTTCATTGATAAATCCGCTTTGCTCACCACCTAATAAATCTCCGGCGCCGCGTATTTCTAAATCTTTCATCGCAATATTGAAACCACTTCCCAAACTTGAGAACTGCTCTAAAGCCGTGATTCGTTTGCGCGCATCATCAGTCATCGCCGAAAGTGGTGGCGTGATGAAATAACAAAATGCTTTTTTGTTACTTCGGCCTACACGTCCGCGCATCTGGTGCAAGTCAGACAGACCAAAATTATTGGCGTTATTGATAAAAATCGTGTTGGCATTAGGCACATCGAGACCACTTTCTATAATGGTTGTAGAAACCAAAACATCAAAAGCGCCATCCATAAATTGCAGCATCAGTTCTTCAAGCTTTTTCCCGTCCATCTGCCCGTGACCGATAGCCACCTTAGCATCAGGAACCAGACGCTGAATCATTCCCGCAACTTCCTTAATATTTTGTAGCCTGTTGTGTATGAAGAATACCTGACCGCCACGCTGAATTTCATACGAGATCGCATCGCGTATCGTTTCTTCAGAAAGTCTGATGATGTGTGTTTCAATAGGGTAGCGGTTGGGCGGTGGTGTGGTGATCGTACTCAAATCACGCGCCGCCATCAAACTGAATTGCAGCGTACGTGGGATAGGCGTCGCCGTTAAGGTTAACGTATCAACATTTTCCTTAATGGTCTTCAGTTTATCTTTTACCGCAACACCAAATTTCTGTTCTTCATCAACGATCAGCAGCCCGAGATCTTTAAACTTTACATTTTTGTTGGTGAGTTGGTGTGTACCTATGATAATATCTAGACGACCATTTTCAAGACGTTCAAGCGTTTCTCTTTTTTCTTTCGCAGTGCGGAAACGGTTCAGGTAATCTACCGTGACCGGTAAATCTTTTAGTCGTTCACTGAAGGTTTTATGATGCTGAAAAGCCAAAATCGTGGTGGGCACAAGCACGGCAACCTGCTTCCCGTTATCCACAGCTTTAAATGCAGCTCTGATGGCAACTTCGGTCTTACCAAAACCTACATCTCCACAAACCAGACGATCCATCGGGCGCGGACTTTCCATATCGGCTTTTACGGCTTCGGTGGCGCTGCTTTGATCTGGCGTGTCTTCGTAAATAAAACTCGCTTCGAGTTCGTTTTGCAAATAGGTATCAGGGCCAAAAGCAAAGCCTTTTTCAAGACGGCGTTTGGCGTATAATTTAATGAGGTTAAAGGCGATTTCCTTAACCTTGGTTTTGGTCTTTTGTTTCAGCTTTTTCCAGGCAGCGCTTCCCAGTTTGTAGATCTGTGGTGGCTTCCCGTCTTTGCCGTTGTATTTGGTCACTTTATGCAGCGAGTGAATACTTAAATAAAGCACATCGCGCTCGCCATAAATAAGTTTTATAGCTTCTTGACGTTTTCCTTCTACTTCAATTTTCTGGAGTCCGCCAAATTTTCCGATCCCGTGATCAATATGCGTGATATAATCACCTACTTGAAGACTGGTCAATTCTTTAAGCGTGATCGCTTGTTTTTTGGCGTAGCCGTCTTTCAATTTAAACTTATGATAACGCTCAAAGATCTGATGGTCTGTGTAACACACCATTTTTAGATCGTCATCAATAAAACCGCGGTAAAGCGAGATAATAATGGTCTCGTATTGCTTTACGTTGAGGTCGGCATCATTAAAAATATCCTGAAAACGTTTGGCCTGTTGCTCGCTGGCGCAACAAATATAATTGGTATAACCGGCCTCGTGATTTTCATTTAGATTTTCGATAAGCAAATTGAATTGCTTGTTAAATGCCGGTTGCGGCTGCTGGTTGAAATTGATGCTTACGGAAGCTTTATAGCTCGGTAAGGATAAGCCTTCACTCACCCGCACCAGCGTAAAATCCAGAAGTTGTTTTTTGATGCTTGTAGCGTCACAAAATAACTCTGAAGGTTTATGTCTTTTTATCTCACTGTCTAGCTTCTGAAATGCTTCTTCTGCTTTGCTAAAATTGGTATCGATACGTGTAGCCAATTGCTCAATATCCTGAGTAAAAATCACCGTATCTGCAGCAATATATTTTAAGAAGCTTTCCCGGGTTTCCTGAAGCGCCTTGTTTTCTACATTAGGCATCAGGCTTATTTTGTTGATCTTATCAACAGAAAGCTGTGATTCTACATCAAACGTCCGGATGCTGTCTACCTCATCGCCAAAAAACTCAATACGATAAGGCTGATCGTGTGAAAAAGAAAACACATCAATAATTCCCCCACGTACCGAAAATTCGCCGGGTTCGGTCACAAAATCAACACGCTTAAACTTATACTCAAAGAGCATTTCATTAACAAAATCCAGCGAGAGATTATCGTTGACTTTTACCTTGAGTGTGCTTTTATCAAGTTCCTTTCGGGTGACTACTTTTTCAAAAAGCGCATCAGGATAGGTGACAATAAGCGCCGGTTTTTTACGGCTGTTGATGCGGTTAAGCACTTCGGCACGCAATAAAACATTGGCATTATCGGTCTCTTCAATTTGATAAGGTCTGCGGTAACTTCCGGGATAAAACAGCACGTGATCCTCTTTGACCAATTGCTCCAGATCGTTAAGAATATACGCCGCTTCTTCCTTATCATTTAGAATAACCAGAAAAGGCTTATCTGCAGTTTTAAAACTTTCGGCAATAGTTATAGAAAGCGACGAACCTATGAGTCCGTCGAGATTGATTCTATTTTGAGAGACGGCAATAGCGTTCCCGAGTTCTTGCAGTTGTGCAGACTCTAAAAAAGGCTTGGTGATCGTGGTTTTACCCATAGGTGGGCAAAGATACTGCGGAAAACTTGGTTTCAAAACAGCTTTTGAGATTTAGCATTTTGGTAACAAAAATGCTTTTGGCAAACGCATAACAGGGATTTACAATTTCACTAACATAAAACCCACGCACTCCCCTGTATCTTTATAAAAATTCAATATTATGGCGATAGCGCACTACGATCTTTTTGTAATTGGTACTGGTAATGCTGGCAAACACGTGGCTTATGACGCAGTTGAAGCGGGCTTAAATGTTGCGATTGCAGACAATCGGGAATTTGGCGGAACTTGTGCTAACAGAGGTTGTGATCCCAAAAAGGTCTTAGTAGGCCTCACCGAAATCATCGAGCGCAGCCAAAATTTAAAAGGAAAAGGAATAAAAGAGCTTCCTGAGGTAAGTTGGTCTGATCTGATGGAATTCAAAAAAACATTTACCGGAGCCGTACCGTTCACTACGGAAGAAAAGCTCAAAGACCAAGGGATTACGTTGTACCATCAATCCCCAAAGTTTTTAGATGAAAATACTTTGTCTGTGGAGGGGAAGACTGTTACCGCCGATAAAATTGTGATCGCTACCGGAAATACTGCGTTGAATTTGAATATTCCGGGAGACGAACTTGCACAAATTAGTGATGACTTTCTTGAGCTTGAAGCACTGCCCGAAAGTATAATTTTTATAGGGGCAGGTTATATCGGGATGGAATTTGCCCATATTGCTGCACGCTGCGGGGTAGATGTTACCATTGTTGATGTGAATGGGCGTATACTGTCTAATTTTGACGAAGACTTAGCGCTTCAACTTCAAAAAAAATCGGAAGAACTTGGCATTAAATTCCTTTTTAACGCCGAAGCAAAAGCGATCGAAAAACTGCGTAAAAACTATAGATTAACGGTAGATCACAACGGAAATTCAGAAGAATTAAAAGCCGAATTGATCTTTAATACTGCGGGTCGCGTCCCAGCCGTAGATGAACTCGATCTGGATAAAGGCAATGTTGTGTTTTCAAAAAAAGGGGTTGCCGTAAATGCATTTATGCAAAGCACGACCAATCCTTCGGTTTATGCTTGCGGTGATGTTTCAGACACAAGTAATTTGCCCTTGACTCCGGTAGCGCATCAAGAAGCCTACTATGTCTCCAAAAACATTTTAAATGGAAACAGCGCAGAAGTCAATGTGCCTGCAACACCTTCCGCAGTTTTTACTATTCCGCAATTGGCGAGTGTGGGACTCACGGAGCAAGAGGCTCAAGAGCAAGGCTATGATTTTATAGTCAAAACCGCTTCTGCTGAAGATTGGTATAATGCCAAGCGCTTGAATGAAACACATTATGCGTATAAAACGCTAATTGATAAGCAAAGCGGTCAACTTTTAGGTGCACATCTACTAAGCAGCGAAGCTGCGGAAACCATCAATTTATTTATGATGGCGATGCACAGTAAGCTTGAGGTAAACACGTTAAAAGGAATGGTTTTTAGTTATCCCAGTTGGGCAAACGATATAAAATCGATGCTTTAAGAATTTAACCGCTGCTTGAGTTTAATAAACGGATTGGTTGCTCGATTGCGATAGCCGTGTAATCCTGCAGTAACAACAAGCAAAAGACAGCCCGCCAAAGCGAAAAAAGCAACACTTTCTAAGCCTTCCTTATGCCGTATAAAAATAGCAAAAAGCGCCCAGGCACCCACCATTGCAAACTCACGCATATTACGCAGATTTGTGATCAATAAATTGATGTAAACCGCGATCGTAATTAAAAGCATCGTAAAAATGATTTGTGTTAACTGGCTTCCGGCAAATCCCAGCTTGACCAAAAACGCCGAAATATTTGCAATAGTTGCCACAGCGATCCAACCGCTGTAAATACAAACGGGCCACCATACAAAAGCGATGATCTCGATAGGTGCATCCCAGCGCTCCATATTGGTTCTAAAAACGATTTTTAAAAGCGAGATCAACATCCCGATGATGATTAAAACCGAAAGCCAGACGTAGTCATAGGTAAAAGCAACCACCCATGCCGTATTTAAAAAGTTGGTTAGCGCAAACCAATAACCGGTTTGCTCAATATGCGGTGTTTCTTTTTTACTGAAAAATGCGCGTTTAATTCCGAAAAGGGCATAGGCTATCAGTCCTAAAAAAATCACACCCCAAATCGCAAAAGCATAGCCGGCAGGCGTGAAGAGGTTATCGTATTTAGCGCTCATCTCGCCAATGGTCGTATTGTTCCAGCGTTGTGTTTGAGAAAGATAATTGACTACAACGGCGGTAATCACAGATACCAAATTGATTAGGGCTAATTTTTTTTTCATTGAATGGGGATTACCTCATTTTTAGTTATTGCAAAAACTTGATTTCCCGGTTGAGGTTCGAGATAATAGTTTCCAGTAAAGGTACCAAACGCAGGTAAAATCAATTGATTTTCAGTCTTAAAGAAACACGAAAGTTTAAGCGCTTGTCGGCCAATTCCGCCCAACCGAATTCCGGGATGTATGTGTCCGCAAAAATTGAAAAAGCCTTTACGCTCCTCCGGGTGATGCGTCAACAAAAAACCATTCGATTGAAATTCACTGTAAATATCAATATTCAGATTTTCATATTTGACAGGTGAAATGATATCGTGATTCCCGGCGATGAGGATTAAGGTTTCTTCACGAGACTGCACCCATTTTTCAAAAAGTTTCCATTCGGTATTTAAGCTGCTGTGAAAGAGATCACCCAAAAAACAAATAGACTGCGCCTGATAATAATCGGCCACGCGCGTGAGCTGGTCAAAATTGGCAGCAACCGCTCTAAGTGGCACTGCGCTCCCGTGTTTTCTAAAATGCGAAACCTTCCCAAGATGTACATCAGCGATCAACAGCATGCGCTTCTCATGCCAAAGCATTCCTCCCGAAGGATGCATCGTAAATGTGTTATTCTGTATACTGATCTCTTGCGTCATTGCTTGACAAATTTCAAGTTTTCTTGATCAAATGGCTGTTTATAAAAACAAAAAATCTGCTCTTGATGAGCAGATTTTTCTAATCGTTCTAAAATGAAATATTTTAATTCATTTGATAATTAAGCATCCAAGTTACGCCGAATTGATCGCGCAATCTTCCGTAATACGCATTCCAGCTGGTTTCTTGCAATTGAGTTACAACTTGTCCGCCGGCAGAAAGTTTTTGAAATAATTCATCGGTTTCTTCCTTACTCTCTAAATCCACACTTAATTGCACCTGATTTCCTTCGGTAAGTGGCGTGTCTGGTGCCGCGTCATACGCCATAATATGAATTCCTTTTCCTTCTAATTCGGCATGCTGCAATTTGTTGCGATAATCTCCGGGAATATCAATTTCTTTGCCTTCATAGGTGTCTTTATTTTTGATCTGACCGCCAAAGCAGTTCTGATAAAAATTTAAGGCTTCCTGACAATTTCCTCTAAAGGTCAAATACGGTTGTACACTTTTCATAACTTTATTTTTTTGGTTTTCCGCAAAGCGGAAAGGATTAGTTTTCTTTATTTTAAAGATACGGGAAAGGACTAGTGTTTACAGGCTGTAAGCTGTTATTTTAGGCTTAAGGAAAGACTAAAGTTTGTTAAGATTGAAAAGGTGAAGCTAGTATTTATCAAGATACTTCAGCATATTTTTAATGCGATCTTCAAGTTTCTCGCTGCTTAGTTTTTCACGAAGGCGATCGGTAATGATCGGGAACGAAAATGGGGTTGCTTTTTTACAGTTTCTGACTACAATCTCTAGTTGTTCAATTCGCTCAAGAGCGATGCGTAAACGGCCTTCTTCCAATTGATGTTCAAAAGTCTCGCGATAGGCTTGTTGAAACAAGAGATTCTCCGGTTCATAATCTCTGAATACTTCAAACAACAACTGACTGTTGCTTTGCAAATGTTTGTTTTTAATGATTTTCCCCGGAAATCCAGTAAAAACCATACCGCTAATCACCGCAATATCTCTGAATTTACGCCGTGCCATTTCTGTGCTGTTTAAGCTTTTTTGCAAGTCTTCAAATAAATAAGCTGAAGTGAACAAGTCATTGTCGAGCACTTGCTGCATGTCTATTTGTTGATCAGAAAGAATTTCAAAACCATAATCGTTAAAAGCGATGCTGAAGGTAATTGGCGACAGTAAACTAATGCGATAGGCGAGCAAACTGCCCAAAGCCTCGTGCACAAAACGCCCTTCAAACGGATAAAAAATATGGTGATAGCCTTCCCGACTTTTAAAGGTTTCGATCAAAAATTGGTCGTCAGTCGGTACGATAGATTCTACGCGTTGCCGCGCAAAAATATCTTTGAGGGCTTGCAGTTCGCGCGTTTGTTGTTCAAAGGGAAGATTTGCCGAGTACAGCTCTTCGCGCAGTAATTCGCTCATTTGTGCAGATAATGTGAGTCGGCCGCCCATCCAACTCACCACGCGCGCTTGTTTTTTGGTTTTAGCTTTTTTGACCAAAACCTGCATTCCTTTAATGCGGTAGAGTTCGAGATTTCTTCCAGCAAACGTAAAGACGTCGCCGGGCTTCAGTTTAGAAATAAACCACTCTTCAACCGTACCAATATAACCTCCTTTTAAATATTTAACCTGAAGCGCCGCATCGCCAACAATGGTGCCAATTTGTAGACGGTGGCGCATCGCTACCGATCTGCTGTTTACTTTGAACTTTCCGTCTTCTTCGATCTCAATTTTTTTATACTCATCATAGGCTTGCAACGACTGACTGCCCTTTGTGATGAAATTTAAGATCCAACTCCATTGCTCGTCTGACATCGCCTGAAAGCAGAAGGTTTGCTTGACTTCCTGATAAATTTCCGCAGGATAAAAACCGTCTGAAACCGCTAAAGTTGTCAAATATTGAATCAACACATCAAAGCTCAATAAATACGGAATACGATCTTCTACCACTTGATTGATCGCCGCCTTGCCTAGTGCCGAAGCTTCGATCAACTCGATGGCGTGCGTGGGTAAAAAGTAGATCACACTTTCTTTACCGGGTTGGTGACCGCTACGTCCTGCACGTTGTAAAAAGCGCGCAACCCCTTTTGGCCCGCCAATTTGGATAATGCTTTCCACCGGAGCAAAATCAACGCCCAGATCCAAGCTCGAAGTACAGATCACGGCTTTAAGGCTTTCGTTGCGAATGGCTTCTTCTACCCATAATCGTGTTTCTTTATTGATGCTGCCGTGATGCATCGCCATCTCACCGGCAAATTCGGGATGTTTATGCATCAACCTTTGAAACCACAACTCACATTGCGCCCGCGTGTTGGTAAAAAGCAAAGTGGTTTTGCTGTTATTGATGATAGGAACCACCTCTTCAAGCAAATGCAAACCCATATGCCCACGCCACGGAAATTTTTCCATAGTTTCCGGGATGATGCTTTCTACTTTGTAGGTTTTTCCAAGATTGGCTTTGATTAATGCGGAATTTTTAAATGCTTGAGATTCGGGTCCCAAAAGCACCTCGCGTGCCTGTTTGAGATTTCCTATGGTCGCCGAAACACCCCAAATACGCAACTGCGGCGCGATCGTTTTGAGGCGAGACAAACCGAGCTCTACTTGCACACCGCGTTTGCTTCCTAAAAGTTCGTGCCACTCATCAATAACGATAGCAGTCGTATTCTTAAAAACCTTGTCATATCCTTTTGAAGTCAGCAATAGCTGAAGACTTTCTGGAGTGGTAACTAGCAAGTCTGGCATTTTCTTTTTTTGCTTTGCACGTTCGGCTTGAGGCGTGTCGCCGGTGCGAATGCCAACCGTTAGTTGGGTTTCCAAACCATCAGCAAAACGTTGGGCTGCTTGTGCAATTTCAACAGAAAGCGCTCGAAGAGGTGTGATCCAAATCGCTTTTAGACCGGGCTTGTGTTTGGTTTTATAATCGGGATTGTTTTTGATGTAATCCAATACGAAGGCTACCCATAAGGCATATGTTTTTCCACTTCCCGTAGGCGCATTCAGCAATCCATTTTTACCTTCTAAAAATGCATTCCAAGTTTCTTCCTGAAAGGCAAAAGGTTTCCAGCCTTGATCCTTAAACCAAGAATGAGCGAGTTTATGAAGTTGTTTGTGGGTCATTCTGCTTTCTCAGGCTTTGGGATCAATTGTTTTAAATCTTCAAGGGTATTGGCATCCTCAATTTTTTTATCCTTCCGCCAGCGCAGCATTCTTGGAAAACGGGTTGCAACTCCACTTTTATGACGTTTAGAAGGGGCGATGCCTTCAAAAGCGATCTCAAAAACGTGATACGGAGTCACGCTACGTACAGGACCAAAACGCTCTAAAGTATTCTTTTTGATCCACGCATCGAGACTGCGAAATTCTTTATCAGTAAGGCCGGAATAAGCTTTGGCAAACGTAACAAGTTCTTCTTTTTCCTCGTCCCAAAGTCCAAAAGTGTAGTCGGTAAATAAATTGCTGCGGCGGCCGTGCCCGCGCATCGCATAGGTGAGTACAGCGTCAATGGTAAGCGGTTCAACCTTCCATTTCCACCAGTCTCCTTTTTTACGTCCTACCAGGTAGGGCGAATCTTTACGCTTCAGCATTAAACCTTCAGACATGACTTCGCGGCTGCGTTCGCGTTCTTGAGCAGCAGCGTCCCAGCTATCAAATTCCATGGTTTCAGAAAGATGCAGGGGTAGTGATTCAGTTGTTACTTCAGTATATAATTTTTCAAGGATTTTGCGCCTTTCGGCGAAAGCCAGATCGCGAATGTCTTTGTCTTTCCATTCTAAAATATCGTAAGCTTTGAGGATTACCGGCGTTTTTTTGAGCAATGCTTTAGAAACATTTTTACGACCAATACGCGTTTGTAAATCATTAAAGGTGCCGATTACCCCATTTTTAAACGGAAGAATTTCGCCATCCAAAACGGTTCCGTTAGGTAAGGCTTCGACCAAAGCCTCAAACTCGGGATATTTATCGGTAACCAATTCTTCACCGCGACTCCATACAAAGAGTTCGTTGTCTCGAATGATCACTTGCGAGCGAATGCCGTCCCATTTATGTTCTGCAAGCCAATCAGAAACTTCGCCCAGATCTTCAGGTTCATCTTCAATCGCATAAGCTAGGTAAAACGGATACGGTTTGCTGAGGTAATCTGCTTTGTTTTCCTCTAAAATAAGCTCTTGAAAACTTATGGTTTTGGGATCCCAGTTTCCCATAAGTTTATAGGCCAAAATATCAACATCAATACCGGTAGCCTTTGCAAGCGCGCGTGTCATCAATTTCTGACTTACACCAATGCGAAAACTACCTGTAATGAGTTTGCTAAATACAAAACGCTCATAATAGTTGAGGTCGGTCCAGTTTGATCGCAGGTACGCTCGTTTTTCTTCTTCTGGTTTTTTCTTGAGGGCTAAAATTTCTTCTAAAAACTGCGTGAGGCTTTTATCGGTGCTTTCTTCTGAAGCAGGAATGACCAAAGCGATCGTCTCAGCGAGATCGCCCACAATGTGATAGCTTTCTTCAAACAACCACAACGGAATGTTTGCAAGCTCTGAAGCCCAAGTGCGCAGTAAGGTTGTATTTACCGGTCGGGGAGGCCTGCGGTGTGAAAGTATCGCGATCGTCCATACTTTATCCTGCGGCGGAGCCACTTTAAAATATTCGGTGAGGGCATCAACCTTGATGTTGGTTTTGTTGGTGCTGTCTATCTTTTTAATAAGTTGGGCAAATGCTCTCATTCCTGTTCTTTTTCAGTTTCCTCTCCTAATTCGCCTTCATATTGTGTCGCTTCGGTGCGTGCGTCATAACCTTGCTCCAGCAAATACCGTGTGAAAATATCGGTATAGCCGTGCGTGCTGATGATCTTTTCGGCACCAGTGGCTTCAATACTTTCTAGTAAACCTTGCCAGTCGCAATGATCGCTAAGGACAAAACCTTTATCGATCGCCCGACGCCTTCTGGCTCCTCTAAAGGTCATCCAACCACTAGCTGAAGCGGTGACATAGGGCACCATTTTACGAATCCACGTGCTGCCATGTGCGCTGGGCGGAGCAACCACAATATTTCCCAAAAGTTCTTCTTTTTTGGTCTCGCGGGTGACGCGCGTGGTTTCTGGCATCGGGCTGAGCGGCCGTATCACTTCCGTCATATTTTCAATAGCACCATGCGTGTAAATTTTACCGATATCTGTATCCAGATACCGCAACAACCGCTGTGCTTTACCCAGAGAATAGCCAAAAATCACTGAGGTTTTACCTTCAGCTTTATTAGCTGACCACCAGGTGTTGATGTCGTTAAACACTTCGCTTTGCGGCCGCCATTTAAAAGCAGGAAGTCCAAAGGTACATTCGGTAATAAAGGTGTGGCATTTAACAGGTTCGTACGGAGTGGCGACGCCGTCATCTTCGGTTTTATAATCGCCTGTAAATACCCAGACTTCGCCTTTATGTTCTACGCGAATTTGCGAACTGCCAATAATATGACCTGCAGGATGCAAACTGAATTTAACATTTTTAATCGTAAAGGTTTCGCCCCATTCCTTACCGGTTACGTTGATTTCGCCCAACCTGTGTTTGATTATGGGCACATTGATGTGGTGCGTGATGTAAGCCTTGTGACCCCAGCGACTATGATCTGCGTGACCGTGTGAAATAATGGCTTTGTCAACCAGTTTCCAGGGGTCGAGATACACATCTGCGGCGGCGCAATAAATGCCTTTGTCATTAAATTGAAGAAGTGGCGCTTTAATGGTTTGTTGGTTTTTAAAGGATTCAAACGATTGAATTTTAAAGGTATAAAGTAAGCCTGTAAGGCATAAACCGATTAAGAAAACATTAGCAGGATTTAGCAAAGCTTAGGCTTTTGGGGAGCTGTGACGGTTTTTTGGTTATCCGTTTCGGACAGAGATAAACTGAATTTTAAATTTTAATAAGCGGCTTAAATAATTATCTTTGACCACTTAAAAATTAAACCATGTCTTTTACAGATTTATTTGATAGTGGCGAGCATAGACGTAACCTTGGGCATTTTGCAGCAATTGCAAATATGGCTACGGTAGACGGAGAGTTGAATGCCGAAGAAATTAAACTTTTAAAGCGTTTTGCTGTAAAACTCGATATTGACGAGACTGAGTATGTTGATATTGTAGAAAATGCACGCAGATATCCTATCAATCCTCCTAACAATTCAGAAAAGCGTTTAGAGCGCTTGCACGATTTGTTCAGAATGATCTTTGTAGATCATACGATTGATGATCACGAGCGTTTTTTAATTGAAAAATATGCGATAGGCCTAGGCTTTAGCGCTGAACGTGCAAAACAGTTGATAGAGCATTCTATTCAGATTTTTCAAGGTGGAATTGACTTTGACGATTACCTATATCTTTTAGATAAGAAATAGGTTTAGCATATAAAATTTGCAATGCCCGCTTTAGTCCTTCTAGAGCGGGCATTTTGATTTTTTAGAATTGTAAGGAAGTATAAACTTTCAGAAACCTTTTAAAGGTACTTTCTCTGGGCAGCACACAAATATTTTATCGTGATTCTAGGGTAAAACGTATATTTAGCTAGAAAACCTATTACTATGCAAGCAACCATTCGCAAAGCCGAAGCCGATGATATGGCACAGGTACTACGCCTTATTAAAGAACTGGCAGTTTATGAAAAAGAGCCTGATGCTGTTGAGGTAACGGTAGATGATCTTATCGCGTACGGTACAGGGAACAATGCCGATTTTACCTGCTTTGTTGCAGAACGAGACACGGAGATCCTTGGTATTGCGCTGGTTTATTATCGTTTTTCTACTTGGAAGGGACGCACCGTACATCTTGAAGATCTCATCGTACGCGAGCAGTATCGTGGCGAAGGTTTAGGGATGGCGTTGTATACCGAAGTGATCAAATACACGTACGAGCTGGGTCTAAAACGCGTAGAATGGGTGGTTCTTGATTGGAATACTTCGGCGGTTGATTTTTATGAAGCTTCAGGAGCAAACGTGATGAAAGAATGGAACACAGTGCAAATGGATACTGAAGCAATGAAAGCATTTCTAAGCAAAAAAGGATTGGCATAACTACAGCCTATGGGATTTCAGGTTTATAAATTTGGTGGAGCTTCGGTTCAAAATGCAGAAGGAGTAAAGAACTTGGTGAAGGTTTTAGAACAAACGCAAGTTGAAGATCTTGTGATTGTTGTTTCGGCGATGGGTAAAATGACTAACGCGCTTGAGGATGTGGTAGCTGCCTACTTTGATGCCAATGCTAAAACCGATACCATCGAGACCGTTGAGGCTTTTCATCACAATATTGCCTTAGAACTTTTTGAAAATCCTTCGGCTCCGGTCTTTAAACAAATTCAAGCTTTACTTGAAGAATTAAAAGGCTTTTTACAGCGCAATAAGTCACCCGATTATAATTTTGTTTACGATCAGGTAGTGATCTATGGCGAATTGTTAAGTACTACCATCGTAAATGCATTTCTGGAAAAAGAAGGCTACCGAACTACTTGGCACGATGTGCGCGATTATCTAAAAACCGATACCAATTACCGCGAGGGAAAAGTAGATTGGGAGCTTACGATGCGTAATTTGAGTAGAAAACTTCCTAAAAAAGGAATACAGCTTACCCAAGGTTTTATCGCTTCAGATCCTAACGGATTCTCAACCACCTTGGGCAGAGAAGGAAGTGATTACACGGCTGCGATTATTGCCTATTGCCTCAATGCTGAGCGCGTTACCATTTGGAAAGATGTTCCCGGAGTGTTAAGTGCAGATCCGCGTTATTTTGAACATGCGACGTTACTCAACTTTATTTCCTATCAAGAAGCGATAGAGTTGGCTTTTTATGGGGCTTCGGTGATTCATCCTAAAACGCTTCAGCCATTGCAGCGTAAAGAAATTCCGCTTTTTGTAAAGTCTTTTTTGAATCCGGAGCAGCCCGGTACTCAAGTGAGTGTAGGAACTTTAATCGAGCCGTTGATTCCGTGTTATATTAGAAAAACCGATCAGGTACTCATTGCGCTATCTTCTTTGGATTTTTCTTTTATGGCGGAAGAAAATATTGGAGAGATCTTTAAACTGCTGGGAATGTTTAAAATGAAAGTTGATCTGATCCAGAATTCAGCGATTAGTTTTTCGGTTTGTGTAGATAATAAATATAAAAATCTAGACGCGTTGGTGGCTAAGCTGCGTGCCGATTTTAAAGTAACGGTACACGAGAATGTATCCTTGTACACGCTGCGTCACGCCACAGATGAAGCGCTAGCCAAATTAGAAAAAGACAAAGAAATTCTATTAAAACAAGTGATGCAAAATACCGTTCAGCTGGTGTCTTTATAGCGCGCTTGCTGCGTTTTTTGCTATCTTTGTTTCCTACTTATAAAGTGGGGTTTTGCAAAACGTAAGACCTTGCATCAAAGAAATTATAATATATCATCTTTGCCGGGTGCAAAGATTTTTTTGAATACACAAAGTTCATGGGATTAGTTACCGCAAAAGAAGTTGCAAAGGCAATCAACGTAGATAAATTTGGTTTTGCGGGTACGTTTATGGGATGGACCTTGATGAAAGTGCTCAAGATTTCTAAAGCAAACGAGATCTATGACCGCAACAAACACTTAAGTGATCTCGAGTTTCTCAATGCGATTCTAAACGAATTTGAGATCGATTTTGAAATCCCCGAAGAAGATTTAAAGCGCTTGCCAAAAGCCGGAAGTTACATTACCATAAGTAACCACCCGTTAGGTGGAATTGATGGGATTTTATTACTGAAACTACTCATAGAGCAGCGCCCTGACTTTAAAATTATCGCAAATTTTCTGCTGCATCGCATTAAGCCATTAAAGCCTTATGTGATGCCGGTAAATCCGTTTGAAGATCATAAGGATGCGCAATCGAGTATCGCCGGATTCAAACAGGCGATCAGGCATTTGAGAGACGGGCATCCGTTAGGGATATTTCCAGCGGGAGAAGTTTCTACGTATAAGGATGATAAACTTATAATAGATAAACCTTGGGAAGAGGCTGCGATGAAACTCATCAAGCGTGCAGAGGTTCCTGTGGTTCCTATTTATTTTCACGCAAAAAACAGCAGGTTGTTTTACCAGCTGTCGCGCATTAGCGACACTTTGCGTACGGCTAAACTTCCTTCGGAATTGCTTACACAGAAAAAACGTACCATTCACGTGCGTATTGGAAATCCTATTTCGGTTAAGGCGCAAAAAGAGCACGAAAGCTTAGAGGATTTCACGGAATTCCTAAGACGTAAAACCTATATTCTGGCGAAGACTTTTGAGAAAAAATCATCGCTTTTGAGCACTATTCCACAATCTTTAAAAACTCCTAAAGAGCCTAAGAAGATCGCCAACGAAGTTAAAGCCGAACTCATTGAGCAGGAAGTGAACAAGCTTCGTGAGAACGAGAAAAGGCTGTTGCAGAGCAAAAATTATGAGGTGTTTTTGGCTTCCGCAGAGATCATTCCTAATATTTTAAATGAGATTGGGCGCTTGCGGGAGATCACCTTTAGAGAAGTAGGAGAGGGCACTAACGAACCTACAGATCTGGATCGCTATGATCATCATTATCATCATTTATTTCTTTGGGATGAGGATAGCAAAAAAATCGCCGGAGCCTATAGAATGGGGCTTGGAGCGCATATTATGCCAGAACATGGTATCAATGGTTTCTACTTACAAAGCTTATTTAGGTTTGAACCTGAGCTGCATAAAATGATGGGCGAAAGCATAGAAATGGGTCGCGCATTTGTGATCAAAGAGTACCAACAAAAGCCGATGCCGCTCTTTTTATTATGGCGTGGAATTGTACATACCACTTTGCGTTTTCCTGAGCATAAATACCTTATTGGTGGCGTGAGTATCAGCAATCAGTTTTCAAATTTTTCTAAGTCGCTGATGATCGAGTTTATGCGTTCGCATTATTACGATCCGTATATCGCGCAGTACATCAGACCGAAAAAGGAATTTAAGGTTAAGCTGAAAGATGCCGATAAAGAATTTGTTTTTGATGAGACTGAAGCTGATCTCAATAAGTTTGACAAGATCATCGAAGAGATGGAAACCGGTAATCTACGTCTCCCGGTGTTGATCAAAAAATACATCAAGCAGAATGCAAAAGTGATCGCTTTTAATGTAGACCCGTTGTTTAATGATGCTATTGACGGACTCATGTATATCAAGATCGAAGACCTTCCGGAAAGTACCGTAAAGCCGGTTCTTGAAGAATTTCAAGCTGAATTAGAGCAGAAGCTGGAGCAGGCACGCAACGAGGACGAGTCGGCTAAAGAATCTTAGTGCTTCGGCGTTCTAGAAGCGCATTGTCTTGCCATTCACCATTACACTTAGCGATTTTTTCATGAATTCCTAGAAGCTTGAAACCTAACTTTTGATGCACGTGAATACTGGCCTTATTTTGCGGAAAAATATGTGCAGTTAGCGTCCAAAAACCTGCTTGTTCACTTGCTTGAATAAGCGCTTTAAGCAAGTGAAGACCTATTCTTTTATTTTGGTGTTACGGTGCGACATACACTGTGACTTCCGCAACCCCGCGATAAACTTCTCGTTTAGAAACCAGACTTAACGCTGCCCAGCCTGCAATCTTATGATCAACCTCAGCAACCAGTCTGCACGCTTTGCAAAAACGTAAATCCCAAGCTTCAAATACGGGAGCCTCCGTTTCAAAGGTTGCAATTTGAGTGTCGATGCCTGCTTGATAGATTTTAGCGACTTCAGGATAATCCTTGGGTTTAAAAGGTCGAATTAGAAGATCCATAGTTTCAGGAATATGGAATGTTATTTTTCACTCTCATCTAAGAATACGAAATCAACAGGCTCCCAAAGTTCAATTTTATTGCCTTCAGGATCTAAGATCCAACCTAACTTGCCGTAATCGTATTCTTCCATTTCCCCCACGATCTCGACACCTTCTTGTTTAAGTACTTCTAGCAATTCAACTAAATTTTCTACTCTAAAATTCATCATAAACTGCTTCTCGCTTGGAGAAAAATAGGAGGTATCCTGCTGAAAAGGACTCCACTGTGTTGAGCACTTATTCCCTTGTTCATCACGCCACCAGAACGTCCACCCATATTGGTCTGTAGGAATTCCTAAATGCGTTTTATACCACGCTTTAATTGCATCTGGATTTTGGGTTTTAAAGAAAAATCCGCCCAATCCGGTTACTCTGTTTTTCATACTATATTATTTAGGTTGATGTTTAGGACAATCTATTCTTCGATTTTCAGGCTGCAGTTGCGTGCGTAATTGCATACAAAAAGCATGATTGATTCCGTCTGAACGGTAGGCTTTGCAATCGTTACACGATCTGCTTAAAGCGACCGTATTTTCTTTACTCAATTTAGATAGTATGGAAAACAAACTAGTATAAAGCTGCTTTAAATCTTCAGAGGATTCTGTTTCTAAAGCTTTGTAGACGGGTGTTGCAGGTTCGGTGAGTTGGGCAACTACTTCTTTACCTTTTTCGGTGAGTGTAATGTGAAAACGCCTGTTGTCTTTATGGTTGAGTACTTTGATGAGCAGTTTGCGCTGTTCGAGTGTTTTTATACAATCACTAATCGTTGCTTTAGTAACCTTAAATTCTTTAACCAGTTGAGTCACGGTGTTTTCTGTGGGGCCATGATAGGCAATAAAAAATATTAACTTTTGTTGAAGCGGGGAGAAGCCATTTTCTTTTTGGCTCGCCCACTGCATTGTTTTAAGAGCATCAGCCAGCTTATCAAAGGCAGCCGTTGTTTTCGCAGCTAAATCTTTGTTTTGAAAATCAGGATCGTAAATGTGTTGCATAGAAGAGTGTTACCACTCCTAAGTTACAAAAAAGCCTTAAAACCAACCATTTTAAGCTAGTAGTATGGAATCCTATTTAGTTTCTAGCGCTAGAATTTTGTCAACAATAGTCTGTGCGAGTTTAATCTTGCTTTCGACTGTCCAGCCTGCGATGTGTGGTGTGAGCACTACATTTTCAGCTTGAATTAAGTATTGTAGCGGTTCAGGCATTTGCTCAGTTTCGGTAAATAGATTTTCAAAGGAGAGTTTCTCGTATTCTAGAACATCAAGTCCCGCACCTAAGATCTTTCCACTTTTTAAAGCATTGGTAAGCGCTTCAGTCACTACACTTTTTCCGCGAGCGGTATTGATAAGCCAAAACGGTTTTTTAAATCCGTTGATAAATTCAGTATTTACCATTTTATCAGTAAGTGGCGTCCACGGTGTATGTAAACTCAAAACATCTGCACGTTGCTGAAGTTCTTCTAAACTCACCTGAGTGGCATTCTCATTGCCTAAATTAGGGCGAATATCATAACAAAGCACTTCGCAGTCAAAGCCTTTCAACTTCTTAGAGAATGCATTACCCATATTCCCATAACCTATGAGTCCTACCGTTTTACCTTCGAGCTCCAAACCGCGGTTTTTCTCACGATTCCACTGTCCGGCGCGAACTTCGGTGTCGGCTTGCTTTAGTTTGTTGAAAAGCATCAGCAACATACCTAAAGCGTGTTCCCCAACAGCATTGCGATTGCCCTCAGGTGCTGCGATTAGAGCGATTCCTTTTGACTCCGCATAAGGAATATCTATGCTCTCTAGACCGGCACCCACACGGGCAATGAATTTAAGATTGGTGGCAGCATCAAGAAACTGCTTGTCGATCTTAAATCTGCTGCGAATGACCACGCCTTCATACTGATCGATTTTTGCTTCGATCTCCTCTTTTGAAGATGTATAGTCCTCCTCATTGATATGACCTGCGGCTTGGAGTTGCTCGATCATCAATTCGTGGTTGCTGTCTATATGTAGAATTTTCATAGTAAAAAGATAAAATGCTTATTGATTAACCTCCTCATAATATGCGGTAAACGACTCCGGAACGCGTAATGGCTTGCGGGTTTGCATATTCAAAAGGCACCAATTTGTGATCGAAGTTGCAAGAACTTTGTTGTCTGAAGGTCTAAAGATTTTAGTGCGTCTAATAGAGCGAACGCCTTCAAATTTTTCTACCCAAGTCTCAATGGTAATTTGCTCCCCTTCAAAGGCCGGAGCGTGATATTTGATTGTGTGCTCCAAAGCGACCCAGGCATATTTTTGTAGCATTTCTTCGGTTGAATTATGCTGCCAGTGGGCTTCAGCGACATCTTGCACCCATTGTAAATAGATCACGTTATTTACGTGGCCTAAGCCGTCAATTGCTTCGGCAGGAACTGTAATATTGAGCTTAAACGTTTTTGCATTCATCATTGCTCAAAAATACGAAACTCTAAAAGGAGCGTGACTGTTATAAGTAGTTTTGAGAAGAATTTAATACCACTAGAAGCCCAGAATGAGCTTGGCGATTAAAAAGTAAGTGAGAATACCGAAGACGTCATTGCTGGTGGTGATAAACGGACCTGTAGCTACAGCGGGATCGATACCTCTTTTGTCTAATACAATCGGAATAAAAGTGCCGATCAAGGCGGCTAAAATAATAACGGCAATGATCGCAACCCCAATGCTTACCGACTCTAAATAGGTGGTTTCAAAGAAAAAATGACTGATGACGAGAACAACCGTTGCGATGGCAAGACCATTAATAATCGCCAAAGCACATTCTTTGAGTAAACGTCCGGCGATATTGCCTTTAAGCGAATCGTTTGCCAATCCTTGAACGACGATCGCACTAGATTGAACGCCTACGTTTCCGGCGGTTGCCTGAATGAGCGGCACGAAAACGAGCAGCTTAGGAAAAGTTTCAAAAATACTGTTGAAACCGGTTATAATACTTGCAGCCCCAAGACCACCAAACATCCCGATCATCAACCACGGCAGTCGCGCTCTGGTGAGTTTAAACAGGTTGTCGTCAGCCTCAACGGTCTGAGAAATACCTGCCGCCATTCGGTAATCTTCATCGGCCTCATCTCGTATAAAATCAAGAATATCATCAACCGTAATACGCCCGAGTAGCACACCGGCATCATTTACGACTGGTACCGCTTCTAGATCGTATTTTTGCATAATTCGGGCTACATCCTCGCCGGTATCATGCACGTTTACCGAATCTACATTGGGTATATAAATGTCTGAAATCTTAGACTTGGCTTCGGCGGTCAGCAGGTCTTTTAAAGAAAGCCTTCCGATGAGATGATCATTTTTATCAACCACATAAACCGAATGTACCCGAGTCACGTTCTGCGCCTGCGCCCGCATTTTGCGCACACAACCGTCAACCGTCCACGTTTCGCGCACGCGTACGAGCTCTTTTGCCATCAGACCACCGGCAGAATCCTCATCATAACGCAACATCTCAATAATGTCGCGCGCATGCTCTTCATCTTCAATCGCATCAATAACCTGACGCTGAATATCTTCATCTAATTCAGATAAAAAGTCAACCGCATCATCGGTGTCTAGTTCGTTAAGTTCATCTGCAATTTCTTGAGGCGAAAGGTTGTCCAGAATTTCTTCCCGATAGCCTTCGTCAAGCTCCATCAGCGCTTCAGAAGTTTTCTCACTATCCAGAAGTTTGATCAGGTAGGTGGCCTCTTCGGTAGAGATCTCATCAAGGATCTCGGCGATATCAGCGTGGTGAACTTCCTCTAAAAGTGCAAGAATACTGGTGTCATCACCAACCTCGATAAAGTTTTCAATTTGCTCTATAAGGTCTTCGGTAAGTTCAAAAGCCATAGTCGCTACTTTATTGAGGGTTTGTATTTTTTTGAGTCAGGCAAATATAAATAAACTCAACACAGATTGCGTGGGGTTTAAGATACATTTACCGCCCGGCTAAGCCCGAAAACGATATTGTTGTTGGCTTGGGATAAGACCTACTTTGCTAAATCTTCGGCAATATCTTGAGTGAGTTTAATAAAGGCCGCTACGCTCAGTTGCTCTGGGCGTTTATTAAAAATTTCGCTTTCGCGAAAGCTGTCGCTGAGTTCTAATTGTTTAAGGCTGTTCCTGAGGGTTTTGCGCCGTTGCTGAAATGCCATTTTAACCACTTTGAACAATTGATCAGGATCGCAAGCAAGATCTTTGTAATTGGCCTTACGGGTGAGTTTTAGAACTCCGCTGTCTACCTTAGGCGGCGGATTGAAAACACCGGGCGGAACGGTAAATAAATATTCGGCATCATAAAAAGCTTGTGCCAATACCGAAAGAATGCCGTAAGCTTTGCTGCCTTCTGGCTCACAAATGCGCTGCGCCACTTCTTTCTGAAACATTCCGCTAAATTCTGGCACCTGATCGCGCCACTCCAGCATTTTAAACACGATTTGCGTTGAAATATTATACGGGAAATTCCCGGTGATGGCAAAAGCTTGACCCCCAAATAATTTGCTGAGATCAAACTTGAGAAAGTCGGCTTCTACGACATTTAAAGTACAGCCTTCCATAAGTTGTGGATGTTCTAACGGAAAGCTGTGATTGAGATACACGATAGACTCGCTGTCAAGGTCCATCGCGGTTACGTTGCTGTCTTTGCGCAACAAATATTTTGTAAGCACACCGGTGCCAGGGCCTATTTCTAAAACTTCAGAATACTCGTCATAGCTTAAGGTTTCAGCTATTTTTTTTGCAATAGTTTCATCCTTTAAAAAGTGTTGACCCAAATGCTTTTTGGCCTTCACAGGATCTTCTGAAGCGGCTTTTTTATGCGTACGGGTAAACTTTTTTTTCATCAATAGGATTTAAAAATGCAGGCTTAAGCGATTACTGCGGTTTAAATTCGGTTTGCTCGGTGATGATCTCAAGTTCTGTTCTAAACGAAAGTACTTTATCACCAAAACGCCCGGCTTCTTCACGAAGTTTTGGTGCGTCTTCTTTATAATAGCGTGCTAGAGAATCTTTGCTTTTTGCAGTGTATTGTATCGAGTAGCTCTGGCCACCCATTTCTTCTTTGACCAAAACTTTGGTCATTAAAGCTTTTACAAATTTTCCGGTAGCAAGCATATCTGGGATGTGCTCATTGCGAATCCAGTACAACCAATCGCTGTGTACACTGTCATCAACATTTACCGTAACATTATATATAATCATAGCGCAATTTTTTTAGCACCACCGTAGGAAATAATACCCTAAGGCAGGTCATCTTTTTTTGGTCGGCAAAGATACACATCAGTTGATCGCGTCCCCTCTTAATTTGCGGTATTTTTGCTGCGCATCTACATAAAAAATACTGTCAGCAAAATTAAAAATGATCTTCTCGTACTGCTCTTTTGCTTTTTCGGGCTGCTCCAATTCGTTTGCATATAAATTACCCAAGCGATAATGTGCATCATCTGCAAGAATATCGTCGCCGTGTTTCTCTAAAATAAGCAGGTAATTTTGCGCCGCACGATCGTATAGGCTTTTGTTTTCAAAGATTTTTGCCTGTTCCAGCAAGGTTTCATCTTCAATGGCTTTATCCTTATGTTCAGCTAAAAGCGTATTGTAAACCTCTAGCGCTGCATCCTGTTTGTTCTGAAAAAGTAACAGATCTGCTTTAGCAAAAGTCTTTAGTGCGGTTTGTGTAGAATCACCCACAGTATTGTCTGTAATCAGTAAATACAAGTCTTGAGCATCGTTAGCGATCAATTGCTCAGCAGAAGATTTTAAAACCTTCAGCTGTGTTTTTGCCCACTCAAAGTCACCTTTGTAATAACTGGTTTTTGCGACTTTAAAACGTGCTTCTTGGGCTAAAATATTGTCTTTTAAATTCTTCTGAATTTGAGAATAATAGATCAATGCTGCGTTGAAGCGTTCCTCAAGAACCAAAATATCGGCAAGTTCCATTTTAACGCGGGCTTCTTGAAACCGATTCAGTTTTAAATTGAGTGTTTCTTTTAAAAATGCCGAAGCTTCTTCCTTTTTATTTTGATTGAAGGCTAAAAAGTGTGCGTATTTAGTTTGTAGATCAAGCGTTTCGGCAGCCTTGCCGAATTGATTAAGCAAACTTTTATATGCCGCTTCAATGCTAGCAAAATCTGCCTGATCGTTCTTTTGAACTCTGAGATCCAGTAATTCTTGATGTGCAAACAGGCGCATCTCGTCGCTTGGTGCTTGCTCTACGAGGTATTGATAAATCGTGCTTGCCAGCTCAAAAGCTTCATTTTCTTTGGCTACACTTGCAAGAGTAAAAATGCCATTAAGATCATTTGTGCGTCGTGCGATCGCTTTTTCTTGAATAAATGCTTTGCTGTATTCTTTCTGCTGAATGAACAACCAACTTAACAAACGGTTGTAAAGCAGGTTGGGATCGTCTTGAAGTCTTTTGAGCAGCAGGGTTCTAAAAATGCCGTTGGCTTCATTTTGAGGATCATCAGTGATAAAATCATTAAATGCGCGCTGCGCAAGACTTTGATACCGGTCACTGTCTAAAATAAGGTTGATATACGCATCAAACATCTGCTCAATGTTGCCCTGCTCGCCATAAATGCGGGCCAGTTCCACATTGATATAAACACTGTTTAAGCCGGCGTCTTTTGCTAAAGTATAGGTTGTGGCAGCCTCGTCTAGTAGGTTGTATTTTTTAAACGTTCGGCCTACCATACTCGCTAGCGGCGGATTTGCGCTTACCTGCTCAATAACCTCTTTATAGAGTTGTTGCGCTTTAGCATCCAAGCCTTGCAATTGATAATTGTAAGCCAAATCAACTTTGATGTAGACAAGATTTTTAGACAGTTCAAGCGTTTCTAACAGTACTTTTTCGGCTTTGTCGTACTGTTCTAATTGCTGATACGCTTCAACCAAGCTAGTGACCAGATTGGTGTTTCCGGGAGTTTTTGCTACCAAGCCTTCATATAAAAGCGCGGCTTTTTCATAAGCGCCCTGTTGCATATAATTACGCGCAAGAAGATCTTCTTGAGCCTGAAGTGGCAAAAAGCCAAGGAAAGAAAGAGCTAAGAAAAATACGCGTAACACAGGCTTTCGATTTTAGTTAAAGATACTAAAGTTCAAGCAGTCTCCTGCTTCTAAAACGAAAGCCCAGTTATGCTAGTATTTGTTGCTTAAATTTTATCAAAACCGCAATACGGTACAAGTGCCTCAGGAATGGTAATTCCATCTTCGGTTTGATAATTTTCGAGAATTCCGGCAAGTACGCGGGGTAATGCTAGTGAGCTACCGTTAAGGGTGTGCGCAAGCTGTTTATTGCCTTCAGCATCGCGATAACGCAACTTTAAACGATTTGCCTGAAAGGTTTTAAAGTTAGAAACACTACTGATCTCTAACCAACGATCTTGTGCGGTAGAAAACACTTCAAAATCATAAGTAAGACTTGAAGTAAAACCTAGATCGCCACCACAAAGGCGCAAAATTCTATACGGTAGCTTTAACTCGTCTAAGATCATTTTTACGTGTTCTACCATTCCGTCAAGGGCAGCGTCGCTATCTTCAGCTTTCTCAATGCGAACGATCTCAACTTTATCAAACTGGTGCAGGCGGTTAAGGCCACGTACGTGTGCCCCGTAAGAACCTGCCTCACGGCGGAAACAAGGTGTATACCCGGTGCACGTGATAGGTAACTCTTTTTCTTCAAGTAAGCTGTCACGGAACATATTTGTCACAGGTACTTCAGCGGTTGGAATCAAATAAAGGTCATCAACGCCTACGTGATACATTTGACCTTCTTTGTCAGGAAGCTGGCCCGTACCAAAACCGGAAGCTTCATTTACTAGGTGTGGCACTTGCACTTCGTTGTATCCGGCTGCGGTATTCTTATCGAGAAAATAGTTGATAAGCGCGCGTTGTAATCGCGCTCCTTTTCCTTTATAAACAGGAAATCCGGCTCCGGTTACTTTGGTACCCAATTCAAAATCGATGATGTCATACTTTTTTGCCAATTCCCAATGCGGAAGGCTGCCTTCTGCCAAAACAGGAACATCACCCTTGCGGAAAACTTCTTCATTATCCTCGTCGCTTTTTCCTGCAGGAACGCTTGCTTGCGGAATATTAGGAATCGTATATAGCAACTGATCAAGTTCTTCGACCGTTGCATTAAGCACCTCTTGAAGGTTTTTTGAATCTTCTTTTAATTTACCGGTGCGCTCTTTAAGCAAGTTTGCTTTTTGAGCTTCACCATTTTTAAAAAGCATCCCGATCTCTTTAGAGAGTTTGTTGCTTTCAGCTAGAGTATTGTCTAAGGAGGCTTGCGTGCTACGGCGTTTTTCGTCAAGTGAAAGCACTTGTTCAAACACTTCAGTTGCATCAAAATTACGCTTAGTTAGCGCATTTATGTAATCTTCTTTGTGGTCACGAATGTCTGTAACGTGTAGCATGGCTTTAAATTTTAGACGGCAAAAATACATAAATGCCGCTGAAAACAAACCAAGTTTAAACAAACAAGTCTAATCGTATACAACCTAAATTTTTGAAGGTTTGCCACGCAGACTTCTCCGCTTTAAAAATGCTTCAAAATATTACTGAAGACCTTCAGGAGCGTACGGTGGTTTTCTTTTTTCGTTATGCAATGGGGAAGGAAGAATCCACTCATTGTGCCAGAAATAATCCCAAGATGCAGAAGCCATATCGACTTTAGGGTCTATCAAGGTGTGAAGGTCACTATCGTTAACCTTGATCTTACAATTCACATAAATGGCAACCTCTTTGCCTTTTTTGGCGAAATCTTCTTTTATGCGCTGGCAGAATTGCCAAATTACATCTGGTTTTGTGGCTACCACGCGCTGTTGTTTCCGAGAGAGCATTTTGCGATAATTGAAGCTTTGCTCAAGACCGGTTTTTTTATCGATGACTTTAAAACTTATTCTTCCGCCTTTAGAGCGTAACATCATACGCCAACTGAGGCGATGGCCTTCTTCGGTCCATAATACATCGTCTTTAATGATCCAGTGTCTCAAAGGCAGCGCGATCTGAATCACAAAGTAGAGGCCAAAAAGCGCTACGATGGGTTTGTACGTTTTGGGCTTGATGATTTCGTTACCCGAGTACAATTCTTTTCCTTTTAAAAATATATTACGCACAGTTTCCGCAGGGAAAAAGAAAAGCGTGAACGCAAGTGACATATACGGGAAAATCCCGATATGGAAGATAAAGGAGTTGAACAGGTGAAAAAATATAGATATAAAGAAGGCCACTTTGCGTGTAGGCTTGAATAGCAAAGCCGGAATGATCAGACCGTCAAATAATATACCTACATAAGCAATGCTCCAATGCACCCAATTTTGTTGCAGGAAATCACCCACTAACCAATAGTCTTTGCGTGCTGCCATAAGTTGCGCAGCCATACTTGCATCAAGCCAATCTGGATATATTTTAGCGATAGAGGCGTAGGTGTACACAATCCATAACTGAGCGATAATGATGATATACACCCAGCGAGGCATACTTATTTTTTTCAATTTAGGATTGAACTTGACATCTAGGGATAAGTACCGATGTGCCGGGAGGCAGGCCATGATTCCCAGTAAAAGCATTAAAAGGTAATAATGGTTGTTGTATGAGGATTTTTGCATCAAATAGACGCAAGTCCACATCAAACCGTAAGCGATCACGCTAAAACGGTATTTGAAACCAAGCATCACAAAAACGCCAAAAAGCCCCATCAGGCCGTAATAGTAATACATCCCATCACCGGGAAGCGGCTGCAAAAAGTCAAAGCCTATAAAGTTAAAGGTAAAATCTCCCTCTAGTAGTGTGTGTTTGATCCATCCTGTGGCGATCGCGCCCCAGGCTTCTGCGGTAATTAGAAAGCCAAAAATCGCCCTGAAAACAATGAGGGCACTATTGTCTACACGTTTATACAACCACCGTTCAAGCATCTATTTTTTGAATAAAATCACGCGAAAATCGTTCATCAGCCTGCATAGCAGCGATAAGTTCGTCAACCGAATTGAATTTTTTCTCATCTCTAATACGGGTGAGCAATTCTATTTGCAAATGTTGATCATAAAGATCAGCTTCAAAATCAAAGAAAAATGTTTCAATAGTAAGATCGCTTCCACCCACGGTGGGGTTAGTGCCAATGCTCATCATACCGTAAACCTCTTTGCCGTTGATGCTAGCTCTAGCGACATAAACGCCTTTTGCCGGAATGAGCTTATAGGTTTCTTCGATCTTTAAATTGGCTGTAGGATAATTGAATTTTTTACCCAATCCTTTTCCGCGAGAAACAATACCGTTAAGCATAAACGGGTAGCCTAAATACTCGTTAGCTTTTGTAAGATCACCTTCATTTAAAGCCTTTCTGATTTTAGTAGAACTAACTGCAACGTCATCTACGTCCTGCTTAGAAATCTCTTCAACTTCAAAATCATACTGTGTTCCAAAAGCCTTTAGGTCTTCAATATTGGCATTGCGGTTACGGCCAAAACGATGATCATAACCTATAATGACTTTTCTGGCTTTTAACTGATCTACTAAAATATCTTTTACAAACTCTTCTGCGGTAAGGCGCGAGAAAGCTTTAGTAAACGGGTGAATGATCAAATGATCGAGACCCGAAGCTTCTAAAAGTGCAATACGCTCGTTTATGCTGTTTATGAGTTTGATGCCTGTATCTTTTTGCAGCACCATACGCGGATGCGGAAAAAAGGTAAGAACTACAGATTCTAGGTCGTTGCTTTGTGCGCTCGCCAAGAGGCGATCTATGATTTTACGATGTCCCAGATGCACACCGTCAAAAGTTCCGATAGTGACTACCGTACCTTTGAGACCGTCAAATGTATCTGCTGAAGTATGCTGTTTCAATTTATTTTCCGTTGTAAGCGTTCATCGTATTTGCTATTCCCGAAGCTATGAAACTTTCGATTACCTTGCACGAGATGTCTAGTCTTTCTGGCATATCAAGGTCTTCGTCTTTATCCCACTCGCCCAAAACATAATCTATTTGCTTGCCACGGCTAAAGCGATCACCAATACCAAATCTAAACCGTGGGTATTTAGTTGTTGAAAGCTGGTTTTGAATGTCTTTTAATCCGTTGTGTCCGCCATCACTGCCTTTGCTTTTTACCCGAATGGTGCCAAATTCCAGATTGAGATCATCTGTGATCACCAGAATATTTTCAATACTGATGTTCTCTTTCTGCATCCAGTATTTAACTGCTTTGCCGCTAAGGTTCATATAGGTGTTAGGCTTGAGCAAAACTACGGTGCGACCTCGTACTTTAGTGTAGGCGATATCACCAAGTTTTTCGGTAGACCAGGAGGTTTCTTTTTCGCTGGCATAGGCATCAATGATCTTAAAGCCGATGTTATGCCGTGTGTTATCATATTTGGGCCCAATGTTCCCCAAACCTATAATTAGGTATTTATTCATAGGATCAATGCTTTCTTTTTTTGAACCGAAAAGCTTGCTGAAAAAGCCTGATGTCATTTTAGAGAATCGTGTTTTAAAGCTTTTAAAAGCACTTGCCGAAGCGTTAAAGCAAAGCAAGTAAACCTTTGCGCAAATTTATGATTTTGTTGCGTTTTGGACGCAGAATAGGGTTAAGCTTATCAGAAAATTGCAAAACCAAGGTGTTTAAGAAAAGTCAAAAAAAAACACCCGCACTGGCGGGTGTTTTAAGATCAGATAGGTTTTTCAACTTATTCTGCAGCGTCAGCAGCTTGTTCAGTAGCTTCTGTACCTTCTGCAGTTGCTCCTTCTTCATCTTCATCCTCGTCATCAAGGTCTTCAACCATATTACGTGAAGTTCTAACTTGACAAACAACAGTGTTGTCTGGGTGAAGATATTTCCATTCTCCTTGCTCGATTCCTGTGATGTATAATTTATCACCAATTTTAAGTTTGGTAATATCTGCAACAACATAATCAGGAAGGTTTTTAGGCAATGCCTTAACGCGAAGTGTACGATATGTTTTACGTAATACACCACCGTTACGTACACCTCTAGAGTTACCCTCGTAGTGTACAGGAATAGTCATAGTTACCTCTTTACCTTCAAAGATTTGATAGAAATCGATGTGAAGTATGCGATCTGTAACCGGGTGAAATTGGATGTCCTGAAGGATTGCCATGTAGGTAGTTCCGTCAAGCTCCAACGTCGCGGTATGCGCATCTGGAGTATAAACCAAACCTTTAAACGCAAGCTCTGGTGCGCTAAAATGAACTGGCTCGTCTCCTCCGTATAATACGCAAGGAACCTCTCCAGCATTACGTAGGGCTTTAGTTGCCTTTTTGCCCACGCTTTCTCTTTTAGATCCTGTGATCGTGATTGACTTCATTTAATTATATATTAAGTATTAATAAATTACATTAAAAATTTTGATGCAATCGATGTGTTACTGTGAACACGATGCATTACATCGGCAAACAATTCGGCGCAACTTAAAATACGCACTTTGCTGCTTTCCTGTTTCGGTGGAATACTGTCTGTAACTATAAGTTCTTGAAGTTTACTGTTTTCAAGACGCTCATAAGCATTACCACTTAACAGTGCGTGTGTACATATTGCTCTCACGCTAAGCGCGCCGCGTTCCATCATTAGGTCTGCAGCTTTAGTTAAGGTTCCGGCAGTATCTACCATATCATCTGCAAGAATTACATTGCGCCCTTTTACATCCCCAATAAGTTCCATATGACTAATTACGTTTGCCTTTTCGCGCTGCTTGTAACAGATAACCACATCACAATCTAAAGCTTTAGAATAGGCGTAAGCTCTTTTAGAACCACCCATATCTGGCGATGCGATTGTTAAGTTTGGTAAATTAAGCAACTCTAAATACGGTAAGAACACTGTTGAAGCAAACAGGTGATCTACCGGACGTTCAAAGAATCCTTGAATTTGATCTGCGTGCAAGTCCATCGTAATGATGCGGGTTGCACCTGCCGTCTCTAATAGATTAGCCACCAATTTTGCTGCGATAGGAACGCGAGGTTTGTCTTTACGATCCTGACGTGCCCAACCAAAATACGGTAACACTGCTGTAATATGGCGTGCCGAAGCGCGTTTTGCAGCGTCTAACATAAGTAACATTTCCATCAGGTTTTCACTGCTTGGCATCGTAGAGCCAATAATGAAAACGCGCGAACCGCGAATAGACTCTTCAAAAGAAGGCTGAAACTCGCCGTCACTATAGGTTGATGTAATTATCTTGCCCAGCGGTTGCCCGTAAGCCTTCGCTATTTTTTCGGCTAAATCCCGGCTTTGTGTGCAGGGAAAAATTTTCGCATCAGGGGCTGATAATGACATGGTTATCTTATGTTTAGATTTGCTAAAAGTATAAGAGGCTGCAAAAGTATAAATTAAATTGGCTTCTAAGTATTTATTTGCTATTTATTTGATTGAAGATTGGGAAATTTTATTACTTTTGCGGTCCATTAATGCCTCGGTGGCGGTCCCGATGACTATCGGGAGGTAGACGTGGTTAAAAAGCTGTGTGTATTCAAGCCGGTTTTTGTTAATGGTTTAAGAAGCTTCAACACGAATTGAAGCTCGTAAAAGAGAGAAATACTGGAAGTCTGGTGTTGGTAAAGAACAACTCAAGACTTTGACCTAATGCCTCGGTGGCGGAATTGGTAGACGCGCTGGATTCAAAACCCAGTTCTTAGGAGTGTGGGTTCGATTCCCACCCGGGGTACAAAAGCCTTTAAGCATTGCTTAAAGGCTTTTTTAGTTTTGATTATATTTAGCTTCTAAGCGCATCAAAATAACATATGAATTTCACGACAAAACATACTGCACTTATTTTTAGTTTTTGCTTGGTGTTGTTTTGCGGTGAAATCTTTGCTCAAAAAAATGATGTTTTAGACGAGCTGCTGCAAACCATTGAGCAATCTGATGCCTACGATCGTATTAAAGTGGAGCGCATCAATGACTTGTCAAAACAACTCTATGCACTTGATGGTGCTTCGGTACAGCAGCAATTTGATTTAAACAGAGCTCTTTTTTTTGAATACCGAATTTTCAAACAAGATTCGGCTTTCAAGTATGCGATACAATCTAAGCATCTTGCTGAGCAGTTGGGCGATGAACGTTTGATCGCCGAAACTACACTAGATCTGGCCAATGTTTGTGTTTCCGCAGGGATGTTTAGTGAAGCGCTGGCTTACTTGAATGATGCTGATCTTGATGATATTCCCAAAGACATTCGTTTTTCCTTAAATGGTTTGTTAGGGCGCTGTTATAGTGATATGGCAGACTACAGTACCATTTCCTATTACTCTGATCTTTACCGTAAGCGCGCTAAAGACTATCATCAGAAATCTTTAGAGCTGGCCGTTCCTGATACGTGGGATTTCATTATGCTGCGCGGCTACTTAAATTTTAAATACGGAAATCTTGAAGAAGCACTTAAAGATCTTAAGCCATCGTTAGCTATGCGGGATGACCTGAGATCCCAAGCGGTGGTCAATTCGGTTTTAGGAGATATTTACGTGCAAATGGGGGCAGAGGAACTGGCCATAAAGCACCTTGCGCAATCTTCTATAGCAGATATAAAGTCTTCGGCTAAAGAAAACCTGTCGATGATCCAGTTGGCTGAATTTTTATTTAAAAAGGGCGATGTTAAACTAGCTTCTGTATTTATCAAAAAAGCCAACGCAGATGCTGAAGCTTATGGGGCTCAACAACGTAAAATACGTGTAGGTGCTATTTTACCTAATATAGAAGAGCAAATTATTAATCAGGTCGAAACGCAGCGCGCGAGATTATCTAAGCAAAATATCATGTTGAGTATTTTACTTGTGGTGTTGCTGGCTTTGGCTATAATTACCTATGTGCAACTACGCCGACTTAAACGTGCTAGAAAGGCGCTGCTCGTAGCGCATAATGATTTGCAAGTCAAAAATGATCGCATTGTAGAGGTTAATGAGACGGTACACTCTCAAAATGAAGAACTCAATCGGGTAAATGATCTTTTGCAGGAGGCCAATACAATTAAGGAGGAATATATTGGTTTTTTCTTTACACAGGATGCTGATATTTTTGAGAAGTTCAAAGAATTCAAGACCGGGATTGAGCGCAACCTAAAGTCTAATAATTTGGAGCGCATTAAATATCTGACCACGGTTTATGACTTGAAGAAGGAAAAGAAAAAACTACTCGAAAGTTTTGATGAAGCGTTTATAAAACTCTTTCCCAATTTCATTGCAGAATTCAATGCGTTGCTCAAACCGGAAGAGCAAATCAAGTTGAAAAAAGACCAATTGTTAAATAAAGAGCTTCGCATCTTCGCACTGATTCGTCTCGGAATTAAGCATAATGAAATTATAGCCCAGATTTTAGGGTATTCTGTTAATTCGATCTACGCTTACAAGACTAAAATTAGGAATAAATCATTTTTAGATAAGAAGGATTTTGATCAAATGTTGCTTGAAAAAACCCGAATCAAGCAATAAAATTCGATCATTTTACTATATAATTTCTATATAAAAAACGCTAAGAATAAATCACAATTATTTAATATTCAGTTTTTTATAATCAATATTCTGATTTTATTTTCTATATAAAATTTTCTTCACGTAATATCAGCATCTAAATTCTTCAAATTTGCTCTGTATGTGGATTATTGACCTAATCTGATACACAATTAACTTTTAAATTCATTTTAAGAATACGATTTCGTAATAAGTCATTCCGCTTGACGCAAACGTTTTCAAAAAAATGGGTCTTAAAAACAGAAACAAGCATTAGCAACTATTTAATGAATGTAAATTTTATGAGAGAACTTTTCAAAAGCTTAAGGTTTTTGCTCTTTATGGTTCCTGTCGCACTCTTTGCGCAAAACTCAGTAACGGGAGTAGTGACCGAGAAGGCGACAGGAATGTCAATTCCCGGAGCAAATATCATTGTACAGGGTACCAGCAATGGTACTACTACAGATTTTGACGGAAACTACACCATCAACAACGTGAATGAAGGTGATGTTTTGTTGTTTTCGTTTTTGGGCTTTACCGAGCAACAAATCACGTATACCGGGCAAGCCACAGTAAATGTCGCGTTAGAAGAAAACCAGACCAGCTTAGATGAAGTCGTGGTGATTGGTTATGGTAGCGTGACCAAAAAAGATGCGACCGGTGCGGTAAATCAAGTGTCTACCGAAGATTTTAATAAAGGTCAGGTGAACACCGCAGGGCAGTTGATCACCGGTAAGATTGCCGGGGTTACAGTAACCTCTGGAGGTGGAGCACCTGGTGAAGGGCAAAACATCAATATTCGAGGTATTGGTTCGATTTCTTTAAACAGTTCGCCTTTGTATGTTGTTGACGGGATTCCTTTAGATAACAGTAATGTGGGTGGATCGCGTAACCCGTTAGACTTTATCAACCCGGCCGATATTGAAAGTATGACCGTGCTTAAAGATGCATCTTCTACGGCGATTTACGGTTCGCGAGCAGCAAACGGGGTGATTTTGATCACAACCAAAAAAGGAAAAGGAACCGAATTCAAATTCAACTACAGCGGCGCAACTACGGTGTACAGACCTACAAATTATGTAGATGTGATGAATGGCGATGAGTTTAGAACGCTGGTTAACAGAGTAGGAAATGATGCGGCGAGAGCGCGTTTAGGAAACGCTTCTATAAACTGGCAAGAAGAGATCTATACTGAGGCGATGGGTGCAGAGCACAACATCAGCACCACCGGAAATGTAGGTAATTTTATGCCAGTACGTGCTTCATTAGGATATACCAATCAGGATGGAGTTTTACGTGGTGATAACTTTACCAGAACTACAGGTTCGGTAAGTTTAAGACCTAGTGTACTTGATGGTTATTTAAAGGCTGAAATCAACGCCCGAGGAATGTATACCGAAAACGAATTTGCAAATCGTGATGCGATTGGAGCTTCGGTAGATTACGATCCTACGAAACCTATCTATAGTGCTGATTCACCATTTTCAAACTACAACGGGTGGTATATTTATAATGCTGAAGCAGATCGCTTTATTCAGAATAGCCTTTCCCCCACAAACCCAATCGCGTTGATCAATGAAAAGGATGATTCTGCGGAGATCAGAAGATTTATAGGAAATGCTAAAATTGATTACAAGCTGCATTTTTTCTCAGATATTACCGCTACGGTTAATATTGGTCTAGATAAAACCAATAGCCACGGAAGAACTATTGTTTCAGAAAATATGCCTTCTTCGCAATTAGATTGGAATGGTTCATATTCTAATTACATCAACAGGGCGACTAACCAACTTTTTGATGCGTATTTAACCTACGACAAAGATTTTGGGAAGAGTTCATTAAACGCTGTTGCCGGTTATTCTTACCAAAGTTTTGAGTACGATAACTACAGCTTTGATAGCGAAGCACAAGAAGAAGGTAATGATGCCGAATTTATTGATAAATGGAGAAGCACCTTGCTTTCTTATTTTGGTCGTGCAAACTATAACTATGACGACCGCTATTTATTAACGGCTACGATGCGTGCGGATGCCTCTTCTAAGTTGAATCCGGATGACCGCTGGGGATATTTCCCATCATTTGCAGTAGCTTGGAATATCAATAATGAAAATTTCTTCAATTCTGAAACCATCAACCAGCTGAAATTACGCGTAGGTTATGGTGAGATCGCTAACGTAAACGGTCTTGGAGATTATCTTTTCTTGACCAATTATACCGGAAGTAGATCAAATGCCAACTATCAGTTTGGAGATACTTATTATCAAACCTACCGTCCAGATGCATACAATGAAGATTTGCGTTGGGAAGTAGGTAAGACCTTTAACGCAGGTATTGATTATGCCTTATTCAACAACCGTGTAACGGGTTCGTTAAACGCTTATCTTAAGAAAACCGAAGATCTGATCAGTTTTGTGACGGTAGACCCATTTACCAATTTCTCTAATAAGATCAACAAGAATATTGGAGATATGGAGAATAAGGGTATCGAGTTTGAACTGAACGTAACTCCTGTTCAGACTGAAGATTTTACTTGGAGAATAGGCTATAACGTTGCTTATAACGATAACGAAATCACCAACCTTCCTGATCAAGTCGAAGTAGGTGGGATTTCAGGTGGAACCGGTAATACCGTGCAACTTCACAAAGAAGGGTATACTCCGTTTAGCTACTGGGTGTACAAGCAAGTGTATGATGATAATGGTCGTCCTATTGAGGGTGCTTTTGTAGACCGCAACGGTGATAACCAGATCAATGATGAAGATCGCTACTTGTATAAAGATCCGTTTGCAGATGTTACAATGGGGCTTAATACAAACCTTAACTACAAGAGCTGGGATTTGGCGATTGTAACGCGTGCGAGCTTAGGAAATTATGCATACAACAATATGGCTTCGAGCAGATCGTATGAAGTACGTGCTACCGAAAACAGCATTCTTACCAATTTACACAGAGATTATTTCAATACAGGTTTTCAGACTATAACAGAGTCTAGTTTGCAGAGTGATTATTACGTGCAAAACGCCTCATTCTTTAAACTTGATAACATAACCCTTGGGTACACGTTTCCGCAGTTATTTGACGATGCTTCATTGAGATTGTATGGTTCTGCGCAAAACGTGTTGATCATCACCGAATATGACGGATTAGATCCTGAAATAAGCGGAGGTATCGATAACAACTTCTACCCAAGACCACGAATTTTCACATTTGGTGTAAATCTAAATTTCTAAAAAACTATGAAAATGAATTACATTAAAAAAATAGCGCTTCTTATTCCTACGCTTTTGCTCATTGCGTGTCACGATGATTTAGATCAGACACCCATTGATCCAGATAGTTTTACTGAAACTAACGTGTTTGCAAATGCTGACGAAGCAAAAGGAGCTTTGGCAAAACTATATGCCAGTCTTGCGTTAACCGGTCAGCAAGGACCTGCAGGACAAGCCGATATTACAGGTATTGATGAAGGTACTTCACAATACTCGAGATTATTATTCAGTTTAAATGAATTAACCACAGACAATGCCGTGGTAGGTTGGGGAGACCCCGGTTTGCCTAATCTTCACGCAATGAACTGGGGTGCGGGTAACGACTTTACAACCGGTATGTATTACCGTCTGGCGCAAGAGGTTTCGTTTACCAATTCGTTTATTGAAAATGCACAGCTGTTAAACGATAATGCTGAGGTTGAGGCATACATCGCTGAAGCACGTTTTCTAAGAGCTTTTGCGTATTTCAATTTGATGGATCTGTTTGGCGATGTGCCATTAGTGACTGTAGTTTCTACAGACCTGCCTGAACAAAGTACGCGTTCTGAAATTTTCAATTTTGTTGAAGGTGAACTGCTCGAAATTCAAGATCTGTTAGTGGAAAGCGGAGCTAATGAATATGGTCGTGTTGACCGTGTTGCTGCCTGGGCGTTACTTTCTAAGCTGTATTTGAACGCTCAAGTTTGGACGGGTACAGAGCGTTATACTGATGCGATCACGTATGCTGAAATGGCGATCAACTCAAGCTACAGCATCAACACAACAGATGCTAACGGAGACGGTTCAGCCTACGACGAACTTTTCTTAGCTGATAACAATTCAAACGGAGCACAAAACGAATTTATTTTCGCTCTCAATTTTGACGGAAACAATTCACGTACCTACGGTGGAACCACCTTTTTAGTTCATGCTGCAATTGGTGGCTCTATGGACGCATTCAACTTTGGTGTGAATGGCGGCTGGAGCGGTCTACGTACGACCAAAGCTTTGGTAAATAAATTTGATGCTTCAGTGACCGAAAGTGATGCTGACGGCAATCCTACCGCTTGGGCAGACTCGCGTGCGATGTTCTATACAGACGGGCAGAGTTTTGAGATTAACACCATTGCTAACCAATTTACAGATGGCTATGCGGTAACAAAATTCACCAATATAGATTCTAACGGCGCTGCCGGAAGCGATACCGGTGGTGACTTTGTAGATACTGATCTGCCTATCATTCGCCTTGCGGAAATCTACCTTACCTATGCAGAAGCCGTGCTTAGAGGCGGTGCAGGAGGTGATGTGAATACCGCTGCAGGATATATTAATGAGCTGAGAGCACGTGCTTATGGAAATACTAGTGGAAACATCACAAGTGCGGCATTGACATTAGATTTTATTCTTGATGAGCGCGCTCGCGAACTGTACTGGGAAGGACAGCGCAGAACAGATTTAATTCGCTTTAACGATTTTACTACAGGCAATTATCTATGGCCATTTAAAGGCGGTTCGCGTTCAGGGACGGCGGTAGATGAGTTTAGAAACTTGTTTCCGTTGCCAAGTAATATAATATTGATTAACACCAACCTTACTCAAAATCCGGGGTACTAATACATAAAAGAAACGATGAAAAATTTAACACTTGTTTTTATTGCGCTTATCGCAGCTTTAAACTTTACAGCTTGTACAGATGATGACGGTTTTACATTTACTGCAAAGCCAGATCCTGAGGGGGTAGTTTTTACAAACTCAACACTAGAGACTTATAATTTGATGGCTTCTAGTTCAGATAATTTAGCAGAACGTTTTGTGTGGAATGAAGTAGACTTTGGTGTACAAACTCCGGTGAATTATGAGATTCAGGGTGCTGCAACTGAGAGCTTTGAGACTTTTTCTGTTATTGGTGTGGGAACACAAACCAATCTTCCGGTAACGGTAGGTAATATGTTGAGTTTAGCGCGTGAAGCCGGTTTGGATAACGATCCGCTTACTCCTGAACCTAACACCGGGATGATCTACTTTAGAGTGCGTGCTTATGTAGGTGCTGATGCAGGAAATGTGGTAGAACAATTTTCTGATGCGCTAGCGATTTCAGTAACCCTTCCGGAAGCTGAAGAAGAAGAGGAGATTCAATTGCCTCAAATCTTTGTGGTGGGTAACTTCTTATCTGGAGGTGGTTATGGTTCAGACTGGACTCCTGCTGATGCAGTTCCGCTTGCCGCTTCTGCTGAAGGAAACACAGATTATGAAGGTTTTGTTTTTGTAAACTCAGATACTCCTGAACTTAAATTCTTACCTACAAACGAAAGTTTTGACGGGGATTACGGAGATACCGGTGAAAATAACGGTGACTTTTCAGGAACTATTGAGCAAGAAGGTGAAGTTAATGCAGGAACTCCTGACGGAACCGGCGGCTATTACTTGATCAATGTAGATACCGAAGCATTAACCTATGCGATGACTAAAACCAGCTGGGGAATCATTGGTAACGCAACACCAACGGGATGGGATAGCGATACCGATATGGTTTACGATCCTGCTACAAAAATCTGGTCACTTACCTTAGATCTTACCGAGCAAGAAGCTCCTGATAACGGTATCAAATTCAGAGCAAATGATGCTTGGGACTTAAACATAGGTGATAACGATGCCGACGGAACAATGGAGTTTGGTGGTCAGAACATCGGTATTCCGGAAGATGGAAATTATACCATCACGCTTGATTTGAGCAATCCTAGACAATACAAGTACTCGATTACTAAAAATTAATCACCCATACGAGCTGATGCTGTTTTTAGGCATCAGCTTGTTTTGAAAATCTTATAACTATGAAACAGTATTTTTTTAAATATCCGTTTCTGCTTTTGCTGTTGCTTGCTATCAGCATAAGCTGTTCATCAGACGATGATGCAGCGGTAGAGGCAGAGGAAGGTCAGGAAACCCCGGATCCGGTAGCATATCAGGCGCTTAATTTATCCGAGTATGATAACGGAAGCCGCGTGATGATGCAAGCGTTTTACTGGGATGTAGAACCGCGTTTTGAATGGTGGAACACCCTTTCTACTCAATTAGAAGATTGGAGTGCAGCCGGAGTCAATCGTATCTGGTTACCGCCGGCGACCAAAGGTCAATCAGGTGGATACTCGATGGGGTATGATGTTTCAGATTATTTTGATTTTGGGGATTATGAGCAGCACGGTACAGTGGCAACCCGCTTCGGGACACGTACTGATCTGGAGAATCTTATCGCTACCGCGCACGATAACAATATCGAAGTGATCGCAGATATCGTGTTGAATCACAATTCGGGTGGTGGCTTAGAGTACAATCCGTATCGCGGTTATGATACGTACAGTCTTTTTGACGAAACTCACGGAAATGCTTCGGGTATGTTCAACAGAAATTACGAAGATTTTTATCCAAACAGTGTGAGTAATTACGATCCGGGCAGCTTGTTTTATGCGGAAACCAATCTGGATCATCACAGAGAGCGCGTGCAAAACTGGCTTTGGAAAGATGAGAATTCCGTAGCAAAATATTATAAGAATGTGATGGGCTTTGACGGCTGGAGATTTGACTATGTTTTAGGATTCGAGTCATTTGTGATCAAAGATTTCCTTGCGGATGTTGGTGGTTTTTCTGTGAGCGAATTATGGGACGGCGATCCTGATCTTATTCGTGAGCATATTGAAGCTACAGGAAGTGGTGCATTTGATTTTGCAGCCTTTTACCGCATGGAGCAGGCGTTTGATCGTTACAGCGATTTGACCTATTTGACCAGAGATCAGGTTTGGCAAACGCATCCTGACAAGGCGGTAACTTTTACCGCAAATCACGATACCGAAAAAGACGGGAACATCGATAACTACATTGAGCGTGAAAACAAACTCAAGGCGTATGCATTTATTATGACGCATCCCGGTTATCCAACCTTGTTTTATTCAGATTACCAAAACGAAGCTTTTAAAGCGCAATTGGATAAGTTAGTGAGTATTCACAATTCGCTTGCTGTTGGAGACCTAGAAGTACTTTTTACTGATGAGGATGAGTATATCGCAAAGCGAAAAGGAACCGACGCTAATCCCGGTCTTATCATTTATATCACGACCAACACTAGCACTAAGCGCCGTACTATAAACACGGGATGGAGTAGCCGTCAATTGATGGATTACACAGAAAATTCAACTTACTATCCGGCGACAGCCGAAGATGGAAGTACCCAGCTGGAAGCTCCGGCAAACGGTTACGCGATCTGGTCTGTGATGGAAGAGTAAACGCTTTAATACAGCGTATGTGAGTACAAGAAGAAATCCTTCAGCCGGATATTATCCCCTAAAATATTCGGCTGATTTTTTAATTCAATTCCTATGAAACTTTTTATTAATTCAATGCTCTTTTTGTTCCTGTTTAGCGCTCCGTTGTGCGCGCAAATAGATCGGGTAGAGCCACCTTATTGGTGGGCCGATATGGAAACTTCTGAAGTGCAAATTCTTTTCTACGGAGAAAATATTGCAGCCTACGATGTTTCAACCGATGATGAGGTGCTCATCACGGGGGTGACAAAAACTGAAAATCCCAATTACCTTTTTGTCACTATCGAAACCGATGGACTTCAGGCGGGAACATTTCAGTTTAACTTCAGTAAAAAAGGAAAAAAGTCGTTTACGCGACCTTATGAATTAAAGAAGCGCGAAGCAGGTTCGGCACAGCGACAAAGTTATGACAGCAGCGATGCGATGTATTTATTAATGCCCGATCGCTTTGCTAACGGAAATCCGGATAATGATTCTGTTGAAGGATTAACCGATACCTATGATCGTGAAGCAAGCGGCGGTAGACACGGCGGCGATTTACAGGGGATTACAGATCATTTAGACTATCTCGAAGATTTAGGGGTGACTACTATTTGGAGCACGCCTTTGCTTGAAGATAACGACCCGGGATATTCCTACCATACCTATGCGCAAAGTGATGTGTATAAAATTGATCCACGCTACGGAACAAATGCAGATTATAGAAATCTCGCAGACGAACTGCATAAACGCGAGATGAAGTTGGTGATGGATTATGTGACCAATCATTGGGGTGCAGAACACTGGATGATCAAAGATTTGCCTACTTATGATTGGATCAATCAGTTTCCCGGTTACGCGCAATCTAATTACCGCATGGAAACGCAATACGATATGCATGCAGCTGAGCATGATCAGCACTATTGTGTAGAGGGCTGGTTTGTAAAAACGATGCCAGATCTCAATCAGAAGAATCCATTGGTGTTGCAATACTTAATTCAAAATGCAATCTGGTGGATCGAGTATGCCAATCTTGACGGATTTCGAGTAGATACCTACAGCTATAATGATAAAGAAGGAATTTCAAAATGGACCAAAGCCATTATTGAAGAATATCCCAATTTCAATATTGTTGGAGAAGTCTGGTTACACGATCAGGCGCAAATAGCCTATTGGCAAAAGGATAGTAAAATTGGTGCCATTCAAAATTACAATACCCACTTACCCTCGGTGATGGATTTCACGCTGCACGACGGCTTGACTTCAATGTTTTCTGAAGGTGCGGGTTGGGATACCGGAATGATGAAAGCCTATAACAACTTTGTAAACGACTTTTTATATCCGGATATCAATAATCTTTTAGTCTTTTTAGAGAATCACGACACCGGGAGATTTAATGAGATCTATGACCAAAACCTCGACAATTATAAGTTGGGACTTGCCTTGATCGCAACCACACGCGGCATTCCGCAGTTGTATTACGGCTCTGAAATAGGTATGCGTGGCGATAAAGGAAAAGGTGATGGGGATATTCGTAGAGATTTTCCGGGAGGCTGGAAAGATGATGCGCAGAATGCCTTTGAAGCAGCATCCAGAACCCAGCAGCAGGAGGCTTTTTTCAGCTTTTCTAAAAAACTAATGAATTGGCGTAAAACCGCCAAAGCCGTTCACCAAGGAACCTTGACGCAATTTATTCCTGAAA
Source organism: Leeuwenhoekiella sp. ZYFB001 (assembly GCF_011784865.1). Classification (NCBI taxonomy): domain Bacteria; kingdom Pseudomonadati; phylum Bacteroidota; class Flavobacteriia; order Flavobacteriales; family Flavobacteriaceae; genus Leeuwenhoekiella; species Leeuwenhoekiella sp. ZYFB001. The sequence continues at coordinate 3,238,721 of NZ_CP050460.1, read as the reverse complement.
ATGATGTGTACGTGTATTTCAGAATTCTTGGAGATGAAAAAATTATGGTCGTGCTCAACAATAGCTCAAGCGATCAAACTTTAGACTTAACACGTTTCCGAGAAGTTTTGCCTGAAGCCGGCAACGGACTCGAGATTCTTTCTGAAAGTACAATCAAACTGGAGGAGACTCTGGAAGTTTCAGCAAAAACACCCTTGATCATTCAACTAAATTAGAATATATACAATGAGAAAAAACAGTATGTTATTTCTTGCGCTGCTTTTTGTGAGTTTTCAGCTTGCAGTAGCGCAAACCTCAAGCCTTGTTCAACCTGATGTTGCGATCTTTTACCCAAAAGATTTTAAGTCCTATAAAACCCTACCATCTTTAGCGGTTACGCAAGATGTATCACAAGAAAAACCACTTCCTGCCAATTGGGCTGTGAAGCCACAGTTTTTACAAATAGAAGGTAAAAATGCCGTGCAATTTACGTTTCCGGAACACGTAGATCTCTACGGAACCGGAGAAGTATTAGGTGACTTGCGTCGTAATGGAACCGATGTTACCCTATGGAATACCGACAATTATGAATACGGAAAATTTGAAGGAAAGCAATTGTATCAAGCGCATCCTTGGGTTTTGGGCGTTCGCAAAGACGGAAGCTCATTTGGTATTTTAGCAGATCACAGTTGGCGCCAGCAGATCGTTCTCGACGATAAAGTGACTTTCATAAGTGAAGGACCTACGTTTAGAGTTTTGGTGATCGAGAAAGATTCGCCTCAAGAAGTGATGAAAGCTTTAGGGGAACTTACAGGAACGATGGCGATGCCGCCACTTTGGGCTTTGGGCTATCAGCAATCTCGTTACTCTTACTATCCTGATACTAGTGTAAAAGAGTTGGCAGATGAGTTTAGAGCGCGTAAAATCCCGGCAGATGTGATCTGGATGGATATTGATTATATGGACGGTTTCAGAGTATTTACCTTTGATAAAGAAGGTTTTCCGGATCCCAAGGGCTTAAATGATTACCTACACGACAAAGATTTTAAATCGGTTTATATGATCGATCCCGGGGTAAAGCAGGACTCGTTATACACGATTTATCAGCAAGGAACAGCCGGTGATCATTGGGTGCAAACCGCAGGTGGAGAGGAGTTTAATGGCGAAGTTTGGCCTGGGCAGGTTGCTTTTCCAGATTATACCCAACCCCGCACGCAAAAATGGTGGGCGTCGTTGTATACCGATTTTATGAATTTAGGTATTGACGGCGTTTGGAATGATATGAATGAGCCGGCGGTTTTTGATGGCCCGGGAGGTTCTATGCCAGATAGTAACTTGCATCGAGGCGGTGGCGCTTTACCTATGGATAAGCATTTGCGTTATCATAATGTATACGGACTTTTAATGGTACGCTCTAGCCGTGAAGGAATTATGGCAGTAAACCCAGAAAAAAGACCTTTTGTGCTTTCAAGAGCCAACTTTTTAGGTGGGCAGCGCTATGCAGCTACGTGGACAGGAGATAACTCTTCTACTTGGGAAAACCTTAAAATGTCTATCCCAATGTCTATCAATTTAAGTTTGAGCGGTCAGCCTTTTAACGGCCCTGATATTGGCGGATTTACTAAGAGTCCAACCCCTGAAGTTTTTGCCAATTGGATCGCTTTAGGTGCGTATTATCCTTTCAGTAGAAATCACACCTCAAACGAGACCGAAGCGCAAGAGCCTTGGGCTTTTGGTGAAGAAATTGAGCAGGTATCACGTACAGCGATCAATCGCAGATACCGCCTATTGCCGTATTTATATACTTTATTTCACGAGGCTTCTCAAACCGGAATGCCTATTATGCGTCCCACATTTTTTGCTGACATCACCGATATTTCTTTGCGAGAGGAGCAGCAGAGTTTCCTCTTAGGGGAAGATCTGATGGTTATTCCGCAATGGGCAGAAAATCTTAAGATGCCTCAGGGAGACTGGCAAGATCTTACGCTCGAAGAAAACACAGATAAATATCAGGCCACCGTTAAATTGAGAGACGGGGCGGTTCTTCCTGTAGGTCCTGTAATTCAAAGTACCGTAGAATACAGCACTTCAGAAATCACTTTATTTATTAATCTGGATGCTGAAGGAAAAGCTTCAGGAAGTCTTTATGATGATGCAGGAGAAGGTTACGGGTATCAATCAGGCGATTATTCTATATTAGCTTTTGAAGCTACCACAGTTGATGATCAGGTTGAAGTGCATATTGAGCAAACTGAAGGTTCTCGCACGATGGATCGTAAGTTTAAGATCGCTTTAGTGCAAGACGGAGCTGTGAAGTACTCTGAATGGCAATCTGGCGACACCATTAGATTGAATTAATTTTTGAATTAGATCTAAATCAAGAAGCTTCTCATTGGGGAAGCTTTTTTTATGCTTTGATTTTTATGTTGAAAAATAGGCCACGGCTATTCTGCTTTAATTTTTGAAAAATTCATGGCTTGTCAACGCCTAAAAAATCACTTGCTGATCGATTTTTTAACAGTTCTAAGCGCTAAAAATCTTCGGTTTTTTGGACTGTAAAAGTGCTTGGATTTTAAATCTTAACATTTACAAATTACGCACTTAAGATTCTGTTGTTCAGTATTTTAAAAAGTTTTCAAAAGAATCGTTGATAAATCGTTGAAAACCTTTTGAGCCACACTTCAAATCGTATTGAACAAAATTTAAACTTTACAAGTAGTTAAAAGATACTCACACTCAATTTTTTAGTTGCCTGTTTTTAAGACGGGTGTCGGCTTTTTAGTCGGTGCTGACGTGAGGATTTTTGACTTCAATTTTTACGATATAAGCGTTTCAATAGACATTTTAAGGAGATATCATGAGTTCACAAGAGATTAAAAAAATTATCAAAAGGGATTACAGCACGGCACCTTTTGTATTAGAAAAAATTACGAATGCGATAAGCAATGCGATGGCAGCTTTAGGACACGGGTCTGAGCAAGATGCTAAATTGATCTCAATGCAGGTGTATGAGGCTTTGTTGATCAATAAAGACAGTGAAGCAGATTATATCCCAACGGTAGAGCAAGTGCAGGATATGGTTGAAGAAAAGCTGATGAGCAGTGAATTTCATGATGTGGCTAAAGCGTATATCATCTACCGTAACAAACGTGCGATGGAGCGCAAAACCAATATTTTTGAGAAGCGCATTAACCTTAAACCATACGAGTACCCAGAGCTGAATGAATATGTTGCTGCGATTAGACACTCGTATTGGATTCATACCGAATTTAATTTCACCAGCGATATCCAGGATTTTAAAACCGGTCTAAGCGAAGTAGAGCGTAGCGCGATCAAAAACACGATGCTTGCTATTTCTCAGATCGAAGTGGCAGTGAAAACCTTCTGGGGAGATGTGCACCATCGTTTACCAAAACCTGAGATCGCGGCTGTAGGAGCGACCTTTGCAGAAAGTGAAGTAAGACATCACGATGCCTATTCACACCTGCTTGAGATTTTAGGCCTTAATGAAGAGTTCAAAGAGCTTAAAAAGAAGCCGGTAATCATGAAGCGTGTGCACTATTTAGAGACTTCGCTCAAGCATGCTAAAAGTGATGATGATAGAGAATACACAGAGTCTATTTTGCTTTTTGCTTTGTTTATTGAGCACGTGTCGCTGTTCTCTCAATTCTTGATCATTATGGCGTTCAACAAGCATAAAAATATGCTTAAGGGAATTTCTAATGCAGTAGAAGCGACTTCAAAAGAAGAGCAGATTCACGGAGATTTTGGTGTAGATATTATCAACATCATCAAGAAAGAAAATCCAGAGTGGTTTGATGAAGACCATAACAACTTGATCAAGGACATGTGCTTGAGATCATTTGAGGCAGAAAGCAAAGTGGTAGATTGGATTTTTGAAAAAGGCGAACTAGACTTCTTACCAAAAGCAGTGATCAATGAGTTTGTTAAAAACAGATTCAACAAATCGCTTGAAGCCATCGGTCTTGATAAACTCTTTGATATCGATGAAGCATTACTTCAGGAAACCGAATGGTTTGATGATGAAATTATAGGAACCAAGCACGGCGATTTCTTCGTAAAACGCTCGATCAATTATAGCAAAAGAACACAAAGTATAACCAGTGACGATTTATTTTAAGCCATGAGAGAAAACACTACAGATTTCCAAAACACAACAGAGACCCAAGTTCAACCTTCAAAAGAAAGCGATCTTTTAAAGGCGCGTCGTGACGCATTGCACGATGCTACCGAAAAGACCGAAGAAACAGAAGGATCATTTAAATGGCTTACAGAGCACAGCCGTAGCTTTTTAGCGGCAGGTTACTTATCTGAAGGGGTGAGCGCAGAAGAGCGTATTCGTGAGATTGCAGATCGTGCTGAAGAGATTTTAGAAATGCCCGGCTTTTCTGATAAGTTCTACAAATATATGGGCGAAGGCTATTTCTCATTGGCTTCTCCGGTTTGGTCAAACTTTGGTAAAAAGCGTGGTCTTCCTATCAGTTGTTTTGGGTCGCATATCGATGATGATATGGGTAACATTCTGTACACTCAGTCAGAGGTGGGTATGATGTCAAAACTTGGTGGTGGTACTTCTGGGTATTTTGGAAAAATACGTCATCGTGGTGCTGCGGTGAAGAACAATGGTTATGCAAGTGGAGCGGTACACATCATGCAGCTGTTTGATAAGATGGTTGATGTAGTGAGTCAAGGTTCTGTGCGTCGTGGTAGATTCTCTCCTTACTTACCAATCAGTCACCCGGATATCAAAGAATTCTTAGAAATTGGTACCGAAGGGAACTCGATTCAGCAATTGACACACGGGGTTACTGTAGATAGCACGTGGATGCAGGAGATGATCGATGGAGATACAGATAAGCGTGAGGTTTGGGCCAAAGTATTACAACGTCGTGGTGAGATGGGTTATCCGTATATTTTCTATACTGATAATGCGAACAACGGAAAACCGGATGTTTATAAAGATAAAGGGCACGATATCTATGCAAGTAACCTTTGTACTGAGATTATGTTACCTTCTAGTGATGAGTGGTCTTTTGTATGTGTACTTTCTTCAATTAACGTATTGCATTATGATAAGTGGAAGAATACAGATGCTGTAGAAACTATGGTGTGCTTCCTAGATGCAGTACTTACCGAATTTATAGACAAGCTTGAAGAATATCGTGATTCAGACAATCGCGATCACCGCCAGACCTTTATGTTTATGGAGCGTGCGTATAACTTCGCAAAATCAAACAGAGCTTTAGGTCTTGGAGTATTAGGATGGCACTCGTTACTTCAGTCTAAGAGACACGCGTTTGACAGCCAGGAAGCTTATGATTTAAACAGTGAGATCTTTAGAGAGATCAAGCAACGTTCGTATAAAGCTTCAGAAGAGCTTGCAGAAAAGTTTGGTGAGCCTGAAGTTTTAAAAGGCTACGGAAGACGTAACGCAACGCTTAATGCTATTGCACCTACTACTTCTTCAGCATTTATTTTAGGACAGGTTTCTCAAGGTATCGAGCCAATTTGGTCTAATGTGTATGTAAAAGATATCGCTAAGATCAAGACGACCATCAAAAACCCATTCTTAGAAGAGCTTTTTGAAGAAAAAGGTATGAATACTCCAGAAGTGTGGAGAAGCGTACGTGATAACGACGGTAGCGTTCAGCATCTTGAATTCTTAACGGAGCAGGAAAAAGACGTATTTAAAACCTATGCAGAGATCGATCAGATGGCGATCATCTATCAAGCTGCAAACAGACAAAACCATATTGATCAAGGACAATCAATAAACCTTTTAGTGCATCCTGATATGCCTATTAAGGAGATCAATAAAATTCATATCACCGCCTGGAAACTAGGTTTAAAGTCGCTTTACTATCAGCACAGTATGAATGCTGCGCAGAAGTTTAAGCAGAAAAAAGAGTGTGTAAGCTGTGAAGCTTAACTAATTGAAGCAACTAAAAAACCCGCCAATTGGCGGGTTTTTTTTATATAGATTTTTTAGTGTTTTATACCGTAACTGAATAGAAAAACTTAATGTTGATAAGCTCAAAACATTGAATTTACTCGACGATCTTAATATCAATTGAAGTCCTGCTTTGCCATCCGGTTTCATCAGTAACAGAATATGCACAGTGGTAATCGCCGGTATCAATATCTTCAGGAATGCTCACTTCAATTTGAATTTCATATTCCGTAGGCCTGTTATCTAAACTGAAGTTTTCCATGTAGATCAACGGGTTTACCGCAGTTTTTACGGGTTCCAGATCACAAGTAGCCCCTTGGTCGTCGTGTGTGTGATGGTCAAAGTTATGATGTAAATCAAGACTGTATGAAGCCAGTGCGAGATTGTCTGTTACTCTTGCAGTAAAGGTATAGGTCTCGCCGCGCTGTAGGGTTTCACAACCTTGCGGAAAACCGGCACTGTAGTCTACTGTAATGGTTGGGCGTTCTTCATCTCTAACCGAATCATTATCTGACGAACACGATGCGATAAAAAGACTGCCAAAAACGAGTGTTATTAAAGCTATTCTTTTCATAAAAATTTATTTTTTCTCAATGATTGAGTAAGGTTTACTGAGCATAAGCTCAGGGTAATGCTAGGTGTGGCTCAAAGCCACAAAAGCGATTAAAAACTAAATGCCTGCAAAACGCAGGCATTTAGTTTTAATACAGTTTAGGCAGTCACGTCAAGATGCGTGTCAATTTCAGAGATGTTACCCTCTTCATCTTCAATAGTGATAACCATGTGGTATTCACCTACTGGCGCAGTAGCAGGAACATCAATATGCTCGTGAAATTCTACTGAAGTTTCCCCGTGGTAACCTTCTTCAAAAACTTGCTCAAAATCCCATTCTGCTTCACCTTCTCCTACGGTGAGTCCGTGTGCATGAATGTCAACGGTGATGTTGTGTACTCCGTGTACCGCTTCGATCAAAAATTCAGCGTGAAAATCAGAACCGCGCGCTACGCTTTCATCAATTGAAAGGTTGCTGGTAGTAACAGGATCTAATACTTGAATGTGACCTTCAACTTCTGTGCTGTTTCCGTTAGTATCGGTAACAGTCAGTGTGATGTGGTATTCTCCCGCCGGAGCTGTCGCAGGAACATCTACGTGCTCGTGAAAAGTAGGGTTGATTACCAGATAGCTTTCATCTGTAAATTCTTGCTCAAAATGCCATTCTTCTTCGCCTTCACCAACTTCTAGATCGTGTGCGTGAATGTCTAAGGTAATACTGCTTACAGTAGCTTCTGCAACGATCTCTGCTTCTAAATGAATGTCAGAACCTTTGTAAGCTACCTGCTCATCACCGTGCGTGCTTCCTTCTCCAAACTCAAAATTTGAGATGAGAGGAGCTTCTTCTACAATGACATCTGTGTCATCATCATTACACGAGCTTAAAGTAATACCCGCAAGTACAAATAGTGCTAAGTGTTTCATGTTTAGTTTCATAAAATTTAGATTTAGTGTTTATTGATTAATTAATAAAAGAGTTTAAAAAGGCAGGGTTAACGAAACCGATAGGTTCCTTCCGGCTTCCGGCACGTCGATGAGCCTGTAAAAGCTGGTATGATCATAATATTCTGTATTGAACACATTGTTGAGTTTTACGCGCAACAACGTGGGGTTTTGATTGTTAAACAGGTTGAGTTTGCTCATCACCGCGAGGTTGAGCATTTGGTAACCTGCTGTGATTTCTTCGGGGGGCACTATATCTGTCTGCGCTGCCGCAACACGCAAGTCGGCATTAAGATTCACGTCTTCAAAAAGGCTCCAATTCCCCAGGTTATAATTTGCGGAAAGCATCCCGATCAATGGGGGAGAAAACGGAATAGTGAATCCTTCTTTTGGTCCGCTGGTTTGTCTTGAATACACATATTCTGCGGAAGCGTCTAAACGAAAATCTTGAGAGACCTGCATTCCTGCGGTTACTTCTCCACCGGTCCGGAAGACTTCAGCCTGTGTGTATTCATACACCTGAAGCGTTTCAACATAACTTGATGTTGGGTTGAGGTAAATGTAATTTTCAAAGTAGTTGAGAAACGGACTAACCCCAAAATTGAATCTGCCCGCAGTATGGGTAACTTCGGCGTCCAGTTGGTACGAAGCCTCCGGATCCAGATCAAGATTTCCGCGCTCGTAGCGATACATATGATAATTCACCCCGTCTGAAGCGAGTTCGTGCGCGAGCGGCATTCTAAAGCTCTTTCCGGCGTTGAGTTTATAGGTGGTGTTCCCGTGAATGTAACTAACGCCCACCGAGCCGCTAAAACTTTCAAAATCAAGAGTTCTGTTTTCGGCGCGTTGCAGATATACGTTTGAGGTAGACCCATCAGGATTGTCCCGTGGCGAGCGGTACCAGTCATAATGCGCTTGGGTTGCTACACGTCCCGCATCAAACCGCAACCCGCCTTGCAAGTGTATATCTTCGGTTAATTCAAAATGATCAAATAAATAAGCTCCGGCAGTGTAACGGTCATACGCCGGAATCAAGAATCCCCAGCCGCCAATGTTGTTGTTTTGTAATTCGGTATTGATTCCGGCAGAAAGGGTGTGATTTTCAACTTTAAAAATATCTTTCGCGTTTAGGGAATATGTGTTTTTTGTAAACACGCGTTCTCTACTGTTAGGCGGTGTAGGCATATAACCGTGAGGCACCGGCTCAGAATGTTCTTCACGCTGGTTATTTTGATAACCCAGGTCAAAATGCAAAGTGTGCTCATTCAGATTAATCGTGGTATTATTGGTGACTTTAACGTGATTTACTTTATGAAAAGGCAGGTCGATATCACGATTTGAGGAGTCATAATCAATGTTTGAAGAACGCACTTCAAGTCCATGCGCATTGGCGAAGAATCCGTTTTTTGCATTGACGTTGCTTACAAAGGTTTCAGACCTAAAATTGTCGCTTACATACCCAAAACTGAAACTTCCGTTAGCTTCGCGACCGGCGGTATTTCTCAAGTCGTTATCATACAGCTCAAAGACATAATTCTCATAATTAATACGGTCAGTAGGTACTTTGAAATCGGCATAATCCCGATAGGTAAGCCGCGCCCGATAGTACCATTTTTCTTTTCTGCCTTGTACTCCAGCAGAGACTGCGAGAAGGTCATTATTGGTTTCACCCAGAACATTGACTTCTCCGCCAAACGAATTGATCGCAGGTGCTTTTGAAGGCTGAATATCTACCACACCGGCAACGGCATCAGAACCGTACATTAAGGAAGCCGGCCCCTTAATAATGCGAATGTCTTGTATGCCGTATTGATCGATCTCAAGGCCGTGGTCGCTACCCCATTGTTGTGCCTCGTGCTTGATCCCGTTTTGCACCACGCTTACCCGATTAAATCCAAGTCCTCTGATCGTAGGTTTAGATTGTCCAGAACCAATGGTCATCGTGCTGACGCCGGGTATTTTTCTAAGGGTTTGCATCAGGCTATTTTCACGATTGGCGTGAAGAAATTCTTCATCAACGGATACGGAAACAGTAGCCGATTCTTTCTCGATACGCGAACTGGTCTTTCCTTGTACCGAAACTTCGTCTAGCGAGGTACTGCTAGGCTTGAGTTTGATGACTAAAGGTGTGCTTTGATTGGTGTTAAGTTTGAATTTTGTGGAAGCGTAACCCAAATGCGAAACTTCAAAAACCGTTGAATTTTTAGGACTTTTCAGTTGAAAGGCACCCGAATCATCAGTAACGGCATACGTGTTTTCGCCCAGAATGGTAACTCCTGAAAGTGGCTTTAATGAAGAGGAATCTACAACAGAACCTTTAACGATCGAGGTTTGCTGCGCAAAGGAATATGTGCTAAGTACAAGACTTAGACATACAACCAGTAGTCTGAATAGCATGCGTAAAAAGAATAAGGATTAAACTTCCTTAGAAAAGGGAAATAGGGAAATCAGAGGGTTATCCTTCTCATACAATACAAGTGGTCAATAGGAATCAATACCTAACGACAAGCCACAAGAGCGCTATGCTTTTGAGGTTGTATTCTAATAAAAGAGGATAAAATTATGCTGCCGGTGGAGGCCGGGAAAATAGGTGATAGGAATATGATGTTCCTTGGTAAAAAACAGCAGTAGTAATAGGCTGTTTTTCTTGATATTCTGGGTAAAAAGAATCAGGAACAAATGCTTCAGGCTCTTGTAAGATAACAGCAGTTTGATGCTCTGTTACCAAAACGTGACAAATCGCACAGTCGTCCTTTACATCTGTATCTTCGTGAGTAAGCACGTGAAGACCGGCCATTTTCGTAGTAAGAAAAAAGGCTAGGAATAAAAGCGAGATGTACTGTTTTATTCGTGCGTTCATAGTGCGATACCATCACAATGCTATCTAAATACTGCGATAGCGCGGCAAAAATAGGAATTCCGTCTCAACTTTATGCAACAAAGTTGCGTTAATTTGAATACGGAGTTCCGTGTGCTGGTCGTTCGATCTTATTTAGCAGCCACCAATGAGAATACACTCGAGGGCTATTACTGCTGGAGCTGAACATCTAAATAAACCGAATGTCTGTCATAGGTTTCAAAAAAGGGCTTAAAAGTTGTGCCATCTATAGTGAACTCCAGGGCTTTTGGATCTCCGGTAATAGTTTTTCCGAGATCTTCGGCGTTGAGCGTGATTGTTCTAAAATCGGTGCGTGGGGCTTCTTCTTGTGCCGCTAAAAGTACGGGCCCATAAAACAGACTTGCGATATTTTCTTGGTCCATAATAGGATCTAGCCTAAAGCTAAATGGCATTTTTAGTGCTACAGTATCGCCATTTTTCCAGCTTCGGCTAAGCTTCAGGTAGCTGCCGGGTTTAGCATTTGTTTTTTGAATTTTTCCGTTGATTTTGACCTCGATGCCATTGGTTGCCCAACCGGGAATTCTCAAATGCAAATCAAACTTTGCTTTTCCGTTGATGATCAATTTGGTTTGATCTTCTTGCGGATATGCCGTCACTTGTTGAATACTGATCTGCTGTTCGATCCACTGTAAAGTAGATGGAACAAAGAGATTTACATAAAGTGCTTTATTATCCTGACTTTTAAAATAAATCGAATTTTGAAGCTTGGTGCTGCTTTCTATCGCGGTTCCGTTACAGCAGGTAAAACCACTCATATCTGCATTGCTAAACTGTTTTTTAGAGCCGGGACGCAACGGAATATGATACGTATTCGCCGGAGTATGCTCTGCCACCGATGCCAAGATTTGATTATAAAGCGCTTGCTCATAATAATCCATCAACTCGGGTTGCTGATTGTAGAGAAATAAACCACGACTTAATTTGAGCATGTTGTAGGTTCCGCAGGTTTCGTTTTGACCACCGGCTGATAACCCATTTTCATACAAGGTAGCAGGCTGGGCGACAAAGCATTCTGCATTTGCCGGATTTCTAGCACCCGCGACACCGCCAATGCTATACATATAATCGTTTTTAGTTTTATACCAAAAATTATCGGCGATATGATAATAGGCAGCATTTTTTGAATTTCGATATAATTCTAATGCGCCCATAATCTGCGGAATGTGTTGATTGGCGTGCAGACCGCGATAAGTGTCTACATTTTTTGCGAGTCCGTGATTATGTTCAGCATCGCCATAAAATACCTTGATATTATCAAAGAGCTGCGCTGCTTTCAGATAGTTTTCATTCTCGGTTATACGGTATAAATGGGCAAGCGACTCGTTGATGCCGCCAAACTCTCCGGCGATATAGGTATTCCACATTGTGATGAGCGTTTCCGTAGGAAGTTGGCTCAGACGGGCATATACCCAACTCGCCATTCCCTCTGCGGTATGTAATGCTTTTTCATTTCCGCTTACTTCATACACATCGAGAAGTCCGGCTAGAATTTTATGTAAGGTGTAATAAGGAGCCCATACTTGTGTTTCCTGACCACCGTATTTTGCGCCGTGCTCAAGCATTATAAATTGGTCTGGCGGATAGGCGCTAATGTACCCTTCACCCCAATTCCAATAATCTGTACGAATACCCGCTTCGCTTAAATCTGATGAGTAAATTTCCTTATTTGGACCGGTAGGAACGGCAGTAGGATCGCTAACGAAAGTTGCGCTTGCAGTTGTTGGTTTTCCCGAGCGTTGTGATAAATCATAAAGCGTATTAACCATATAATTCATCTTTGCTTCAAAATTTTGCTGAAGTGTGTTGTCATAGCCGGTACTCGCATAGGCCTGGGCGATCGCGGTTAAATAATGCCCGGTTGCGTGGCCGCGAAGTTTTGTTTCTTGCGTATCCCAAACGCCAAGAGGTGTTGCTCCTTCAGGTTGTGGTTGCCCAAATGCATTTCTAAACATATACAAAAACGAGTCAGGGTTGGTGCCGGCCAGTGTAGTGATAAACTTATCGCGATTCTCAATAAATTTTGACTTTTGGCCCAAACGGTTTGCATCAAGGCTTACCTCATTTAAAGCAAACGCTTCAAGGGTGCGTTGCGGTGTTTCTTGGGCATTACCTTTTTTAACCACCACGGTCGCTTTAGGCTTAAAAGAAGTACCTAACACTTGGCCTGTAATTTCATAAGTTCCCGTTTGTAGCACACTGCTGTTATCTGTTGGAGCCGGCCAGATCACGCGAACTTTAGTTGTGTTTACCGGTATTTTATAGGTTGCGTCAACAAAACGAGGCAAGCGGGGAAGTTGGCCCACGACGGTTTCTACCGTAAGATCTGAGACACCTGTTAAATAGTTATTATACAATTGCGGTACATCATTAGCAAACTGCGGAAGGTTATCTTCAGGCTCGTGACGCTCATTGACCATACTTTCTTCTTTTCCGGTGGCGATGGCGTAAATGTTTTTAACTTGATTCTGACTCAGTGGTATTCGGTAGATTCTAAAATCGTGCAGCTTACCTTGTAGGCTACCCTCAGAAGCAGTAAGTGATTTGCCTAAGTACAGGTAATTATTTTCAGTATTGATTATGGTGTTCAAGTCAAGTGCGCTCAACATTTTTTGAGAAGCCAAAGCCCCGTTGAGGTAGATTTCTAAGCGCTGAGCAGTAACATCTACAATTACTGCAAGATGCGCCCAAGTATCACTATTTAGTTTTGAAAAAGTACCGGTAAGAGCGTTAGCGTTCGATTTTAAAACAACATTTCCTGAGACCGGATTAACATAAAAATGCCGGGCTGCATCTTTACCAAAATCAAACAGTGTTTGGTTTTCGGTATTTTGATCGAGTTGAATCCAAGTGGAGATCGACAAGGATTCCATACTGTTTAAGGTGGTTTGCGGGAGTTGAACAAACGCCGCGTCAGTTAAAGAAAGCACCTTTTTAAAAGTGGAGTCAGTGGTAAATTCGGCATTTTCGGATAAAGTGGCGTGCAGATTATTTCGCGACCAATCTTTAGCATTTCCATCAAAAATATAGCGTGCAATAAGCGCTGTTTCACCTATTCCATCAAGCGTTTGATCCCCATTTTGAGCAACTAATGTGGTGCTGTTAAGGCTTAAGACAGAAAGTAAGAAAACATAAAATATTCTGGAGAATTTCATAATAATAGGCTTGACGCGTTGCAATTGTGTTGTAAATATATCGTATTGAATTACTTGCTTTTGCTCATAATTTAGTCAATACTGGTATTTTTTTAGCAAAGATGCCGGAAAGCCATTTTTCTGTTGCGGTTTATAGAAGTGATAAAGTTTTAATGGTTAGAGGTTATTGATCTAAAGTGGTTCGGTTGTATCCAAAGCGGGTAATTTTTACGCAGTGTAACTTCTGTGTCAAATTGATATGTGTCTGTAAGGCATTGTTTTTCAGTTTTTTAAATTTTTCAAAGGTATTTCGGATAGCTTTTTGATTTTAAGAGTGTTGACGTTCATCACATTTTAAAATTTTTGAGTTTATGGCACGTAGAATACATACATTTTTAGCGCTTTTGGTCGTGTTTTTAATGGTGTTAGCAACCAATAGAATCGATCAGCATCATTTTGAAAAAGCACAGGAAACCGTCAACGAAGTTTTTAAAGATCGTGTCTTAGTTCAAGGCTATATTTTCTCAATTGCCCAAGCTCTACACGAGAAAGAACTAATGCTGGCGCAGCAAACCTATAATCGATCTAAAACTACCAATACCGCTATTGAAGATTTGATAGCCGATTTTGAAACTACCAAACTCACGCGTTCTGAGGCAGAACTTCTCAGTCAGTTTAAAAGCGATTTTGTCGCCTTACAGAAGTTAGAGACACGGTCAGTACAGCCTGAAATGGTTGCTCAACAGCAGCGTCAGATCGCAAACTTAAAAGAGTATTTAAACAAGTTGTCTGAAATTCAGATCACCGAAAGCAGAAACCTCACAACTAGCGCGCAAAAATCGCTTGATATGAGTAATATGATCGCCAATTTTGAAATCTTCTTTCTCATTTGCATTGGGATTGCATTACAGATCATTGTTTTTTATAAAGCTAAAAAGAGTGTCAAGGCTTAATTAATCGCACAGTCTTAGACGGCCGATTCTCATATTGTAAAAAGGTTAACTAACTTAGTAGAAATCTAAATGGATTCAATGAGCACTATTGAGGCAGCGTTAAAAGAACGTATTAAAGAATTGACATGTTTGTATGAAGTTTCTTCAATTTTAGTTGATGCAGACCCTAAAGAACATATAAAAACATTTACGGCTATCGCGCAAAGTATAAAAGTGGGGTTTCAGTATCCTGAAGATACCGAAGTCGTGATTGAGCAAGGTTCGATACATGTTGCGACAGGAACTATTTTAACCGATAAATTTCTTTCCACAAAAATTAAAGTTTTTGATGCGGTTGAAGGATTCATCAAGGTTTATTTGAACAAGGAATCTTTAGACTTTTTGCCTGAAGAGCAACCGCTTATAGATAACATTGGGATTAAAATTGGCGATTATCTGGATCGTGTAGCCAGTAAACAAAATGCAGCACGACTGCGTCAACAGATGGAACACGCAGACCGATTAGCGATCATTGGAGAGCTGACAGCTGGGATTGCGCACGAACTCAACACGCCGCTGGCTAATATTTTAGGCTTCGCCGAATTGCTCAAAGAAGATCTGGAAGAAAATTTTTCGGTGGCTGCGGATTTAGATAAAATTATCAAGAACGCGATTTTCTCCAGAGAAGTGGTTAAAAAGCTTATGTTTTTCTCCAGAGCAATGCCTCAAGAAAAAACTTTGGTCAATATTGTGCCGCAGGTCAGGGAGGCGATGAATTTACTCGACGCAACTTTTAGAAAAGAAAATGTGCGTTACACGGTGACCATCGCTGATGAAGAAATGCTGCTCGAAGTTGATACGGTGCAGCTTACCCAGATTTTGTTTAACCTGACCATCAATGCGATCTATTTTTCACCACCTGATGGTTTGGTGCAGATCAAAGTGAATCAAGATGCCGAAACAATTTATCTTGAAATTATTGATGAAGGCCCGGGGCTTTCAGATGAAGGGTTAGAGAAAGTGTTTCAACCCTTTTTTACGACAAAGCCCACAGGTTCAGGTGCAGGATTGGGATTAAGCGTGGTTCACGGAATCGTAACAAGCCATAACGGAAGCATTTCGGCAAAAAATAATAAGGATAAAGGAGCAACCTTTAAAGTAAGTTTACCCAAATAATGAGATTACGTAAAGAAAATATATTGATCGTAGATGATGATTTGCACATTCTAGAATTGCTGCAACGGCATCTGCACAGCTGGAATTACCATACCTACAGAGCTGTTTCTGTAAAAGAGGCGGTTGCAATCTTAAAAGATACGCACGTAGATCTGCTGATCACTGATTTAAAAATGCCTCAAATAGATGGTTTTGAACTTATCAAATTTGTTACCGAGCATTATCCTGATTTGCCTAAACTGGTGGTTACCGGCTTTCCTTCGGTACAAGATTCTTTAAAGGCGATAAAGTCTGGCGTAGTAGAATACCTCACTAAACCGTTTACCAAAGGTGAGTTGCAAGCCGCCGTAGCTAAGGCGTTGCCCAAGTCAAGTAAGGAGGTTGTCAAAAACGATACGGCAAAGCCCAAGCAACACGGGGAAATTATAGGTGCTTCAGAAAAGATAGAAGAAGTTTTACAGATCATAGACCGGGTAAAAGACAATAAAGCCACCATTTTTATCAACGGTGAAAGTGGTACTGGTAAAGAGCTTGTTGCCCGGGCAATTCATTACGAAGGTAAGTTTAGCAAAGCACCATTTATCCCTGTCAATTGCGGGGGTATACCTGAAAATCTTCTGGAAGCCGAATTGTTTGGGTACACTAAAGGAGCTTTCACAGGTGCAGATAAAGACCGAAAGGGAGCGTTTCAAGCTGCGCAAGGCGGAACTATTTTTTTAGATGAAATAGGGAATGCTTCGTTGGCGGTACAAGCACGACTGCTTAGGGTTTTGCAAGAAAAGGAAGTGGTTCGCGTGGGCGCACAAAAGCCCGAAAAAATAGATGTCAGGGTCATCGCAGCTACAAATAACAATCTAAGGGAAATGATAAAAAAACAAACCTTTAGAGAGGATTTGTATTACCGGCTGAGTGTTGTAGAGATTCCTTTGCCGGCCTTGCGCGAGCGTATGTCTGATATTCCGCTATTGGTAGATAAATTTCTATTTAAATACGGGGTAGAATATAAAGATCGCTTTATACGTATTGATCCAGAGGCACTCGAGATACTCAAGCGGTACACCTGGCCCGGAAATATTAGAGAATTAGAAAATATAATTCAGCGGGCGGTGATTATGTGTGATAAAGCGGTAGGCGTTAAAGATCTTCCTGATCATTTAAAATACAACCTTGAAATGCCGGAAAACAAATTGGTTTCTCTGGCAGAAATGGAACGCGACTACATTAAAAAAGTGCTTCGATCTACCGGAAATAACAAAACAAAAGCAGCAGAAATTCTTCAGATAACTCGCAAAACCTTGCGACATAAATTAGATAATTAAGCAGTGAAAATCGGATAATTTTTACCCGTATTGTGTAAAAATTATCCGAATGCATTCTTCAGCTAAAAATGTTTAAAAATATATAAATAACTGAAATTCAGTATTTTGAAAAATAGTATTGATAGGGTTTTATAGTATTGGCACGTGCCTTGCCTTTATATAGGCAAGAAAATCAAATAATTAATAACTATAAATATCAATACTATGAGAACTTTATTTTTAATAGCCGCGTTGGCCCTGGGAACTGTATCTGTACAAGCACAAGAAACGTGTGAAACTCCAAAAGTAAAAGCAGGAGATGTTCTCAAAATTGCTGAGCCGGCGCACAGCTCTTACGATCATTTTAATTTTCCAAAAAGCAATTTTATCATCAAACGCGGTGGTATTGCAAATTACCGAGCGCTTATCAATCAAGAAGTTGAAGTGACCGATGTGATTATGGAGAATGGTTGTATCGCAAAAGTTGATGTAAAGCTCGCAAACGGAAAAAAATTCTTCAATACCGTAAATACAGTAAGTGTAGATTTTAAGGAAGCGCTTGCTGCCGGAGAGCTTAGGTTGAAGTAGTGTTTAGTTAATTAGCCATAAACTAAAACGAAAAAGAGAGAAACATATAGTCAGTTAGTTAGTGTGCGCTTGTTAAGGCAGTTTGGAATCTTCTGTTATAACGGGCGCGTTTCTCTCACTTTTTACGAGCTCTTTGCTTAAAGCTTTATTTTGAATTAAACCACCCATTCCTGACGGCGTGTTGTAGGGATTACCTGTCTGGGAGTGGGTTTCTTTTTGAACTAGAAGAAAAGAATACTAATGCCTAAAAAGACGGTAAAACGCACGTTTAGAATTTCGAAATATATTATTTACAGAGAAACTTTTGTGGATTACAAAGAGTATTTCTGGTCATTTCTAGGGGCTTTTATGGGGATTGGGCTCATTGCCTATATCCAGTCGCATTATTTGCTACAAGTTGAAAACATATTTTTAATAGGCTCATTTGGAGCATCAAGTGTGCTAGTCTACGGGGCGATAAATAGTCCGATGGCACAGCCGCGTAACCTTTTAGGAGGTCACCTGATTTCAGCACTTATTGGTGTGAGTGTAGCCAAGTGGATTCCTGATATTGTTTGGATAGAAGCACCACTTGCAGTTGCGTTATCTATTTTAGCGATGCAATTCACAAAAACACTACATCCTCCCGGTGGAGCCACGGCGCTCATTGCAATTATAGGAACATCCAAAATAAAAGAACTGGGTTATTATTACGCGCTTTCACCAGTATTATCCGGTGCTCTCATTTTATACCTCACAGCACTCGTATTCAACAATCTTACCAAGCATAGAAGTTATCCGCTTAAAAAGCGATAGTACCTACTTAAAAGCAAATTGATTTTTGTGGTGAATTTCAATAAAAAACGGGCTTTACCTTGCGGTAGCCCGTTTTTATTTATGCTGCTAAGGAGCTAAAACTAGCAAGTTTTGTTTACTTAGAGCATGTAATTTAAGTGTAAACCTAAACGGTATTTGGCTTCAACGTTTCCGGCATTGAGATCTTGATGCACCGGAAGCATAACATTCACTCCGGTTCCTAATTTTCCGAATGAGATCTCTGCGCCTAATCGGGCAAACATAACATTCCCTTTAGTGTCAGCCACAGGCAAGCCGTAACTTTCATTTTCGGCGTAA
Organism: Leeuwenhoekiella sp. ZYFB001; assembly: GCF_011784865.1. Taxonomy (NCBI): domain Bacteria; kingdom Pseudomonadati; phylum Bacteroidota; class Flavobacteriia; order Flavobacteriales; family Flavobacteriaceae; genus Leeuwenhoekiella; species Leeuwenhoekiella sp. ZYFB001. Next base: position 3,220,140 of record NZ_CP050460.1, on the reverse strand, counting down.
ACTTCGCCTGCTAATCCCGCATAAGGAATGATCTTATCAATACTTAAGGTGTTATATACTTTAGAAACATTGACACCATACGTAAATTGATTACCAAAATGATAATCCGCATTATTTTCGGTTTTAAAGGTGTAATTGGCCAGAACGCCCAATCCCCAAGTCTCATATCCCACCGAATAATTTGCGGCAAGAATATAATCCCAGCTACCTGTTCCTACCTGAAAACTTGGATTTACACTACCTTCATTATTGGCACGGTCGTAAGCGCCGGTGGGCATTTTTACACCACCACCAATCTCAAGCATATGTTTAAAGGTGGTTTGCTGATTGGCATAAAGGCCATCTACTTTAGGAGTGATGAGTGAATAAAAAGCAAGAACACTAAGATCACCTATCCCATCGATGCTTTGCGAGGAGCCGTCAACAAAATTACGGTTGTGAAAATGATAAGGTAAAATCGCGGTTACACTTAGCTTTTCAGTCACGGGAATTTTCCCCCAAAGCTGTAGCGTATTGAAATTCTCTTCAACCCAAGGCGAGTTATTAAAAATTCCGTCGCGTGATTGATAGCGCTGATAGATGTAACGGATACCGATGAAATTTTCATTTCCGATAGTGCCGTAGCCCATTCCGCCACCGGTGCTTCCGCAGCCGCAAAAATCACATTCTTCATAATCATATTTGTAGAATGGATTAACAGCCGAAGGTATTGGATCTTCAATGGGTGTATTTGCATAAACCATTAAAGTTGCCAATAGTATAAAACAAGAACTTATATATTTTAGCATGTTTCTATTGATTTTAATATTCTGCAAAACGCTCGTCTTCCAGAAACTCATTATCGGTAAGGGTATTTAGAAAAGCGATCAGTGCTTCCTGCTCATCTGTGGTGAGCGCAATTCCCAAACGTTCATTTTGTTGTAAAATAGGATCTAAGGTTTCAGATTCCTGTACGCCAGAATTGTAAAAATTGAGTACCGACTGTAAACTTCCAAAGCGGCCATCGTGCATATAAGGCGCAGTAATTGCCACATTGCGCAAACTGGGAACTTTAAATTTATAATTGTCTGCTGCGCTTCCGCTTACTTCTGCGCGCCCAATGTCATCAATGCCCGGATAGGGTGGGAGCCCATTATTTCTAAATGAATTATCAGTAAACAAATCGGTTGCATGACAGGTAGCACATTTTGATTCAAAAACAGCTAGACCTTCTTTTTCTAAGTCTGAAAATTCGCCACCTTCCTCTTTGCGTACATATTTGTCATACTTGGAGTTTGAAGAGATCATCGTTACCATAAACTGAGCGAGTGCTCTTAAGAAGTTTTCATTAGAAACTTCAGCATCTTCAAAAGCCGAAGCAAACAAGCGCTGATACTCGCTATCTGCCTGCAGCTTGCTCAGCACATTAGTCATCGTTTCTCCCATTTCTACTTCGTTAGTTATAGGAATAATAGGAAACAGGTCAAGATGTGAGGTCGCGCCATCCCAGGCAAATTCGGTTTGAAAAGCCATGTTCTGAATTGCCGGAGCGTTGCGCGTTCCTTCAAGATCATCGATCCCGTGACTAAATTGGTGCCCGTGATGCGTAAAGGCAAAACGCTGCTCATGACAAAAACCGCAAGAGATAAATCCGTTAGCTGAAAGCTTTCCGTCATAAAATAACTTTTTACCCAGTTCTACTCCGTTTTTGGTAGGCGGATTCGCGCTGAGGTCATAATTGATCTCCGGAAAATTATCAGGAAGCTCTAGCGCCAAAGCTTCGTCGATTGCAATGTATTCTGCGTCATCATTGCTGCTGCACGAAGCAAAAATGCATAGCAAAGCACAGCAGCTTATAAGCAATGATTTCATAGTGTAACTTTAATTGAAACCTGTTTGTACAGGAATCTAGTTAGATCTAATGCTCGATGTTTTCGCCGTTATGAACGTGGTCTACACGAAACATTCCAGTAGCATTCACCGCAATTTGCGGACTCTTAACTTCATCGATCATTACCACTGCTTTTTCTGAAAGAAGAATTTTAGTATTCCCGTCTAGAATTTCGTTAGCATCTACAGCAAAGTGCACGATAGGACTTAGCGATTCACTCACTAAAGCGGTTGTAGGTAGCTCAACAGTTACTTCTTTATAATTGTCAAGGCTGCTACCGTGGCTTCCCATGTGAATTTGAAAATTAGTAGCTTCGGTTACGGTAGCAGAGGTAAAGGTCCCTTCAAAATTCAAGAATTTATAACCGGCTTGCCATGACCACATCATTTCGGTTTCTTCAGCGATTTGTAAAAAATCTCCTTGACCTTCGGCGCCCTGAAGGTATTTTTCTTGATCTACTCCAACACCAAAACGCATTGCGACATAATCGCCCGCAGGAATGTTCTCAAGTACTACTTCGTTCATCGCTTCTTCTTCAGAAATCACAAAATAGCTATCGTCTTTTGGGTAAACATATTCATTACCTTCAGCATCAATAAGCACAAAGTTGCTCACGATATAATTGAAGCGATTTATGGTAAGGGTTTCGCCATTACTGTTGGTGTATGATGATGTGCCTAGCAGCAAATCGTCACCATTTACACTGTTATCAAACTCGATGGTGAGGTTGTTTTCGCCAGATAATTCTTGAGTTGCATCATCGTCTGAAGAGCACGAACTTACAGTAAGTGCTAGGGTTAAGATTAATAATTGAAGTTTTATTATAGTTTTCATTTCTTAATAAATATGGATTAATAGAATCCCAATAGGGAAGTGTAGGCGATAACTCGCCCTTAAAAAAATAGCGCTACGCAGCATTATAATCCACGTGCGCAAGAAGAATGGGGTATTAAGAAATGGGAGGTTTTAGCAAAGCGGCTGTAAAGCCCTCAATTTTTTTGAAAAGATAATGATCTGTAGGTTGCGTTTTGGTGGCAGCTTGCGGCAACTCAAAACTCCAATCTGTTTCAGATACAAAATAGGTGATGCTCAACTGAAAGTTAAGTTTTCCTTCGCGTTGTTGCGCATCTTTTTTCTTCGAAGCTTCTTCGGCAAGGGCGTTCATGAGGTAGCAGCGTCCGTTACAATTAAGTTCGGGACGGTCGCGGTTTACGCACAGCTCATCAGCTATATAATCATAATTGACCATATAGTCGAGTAGGGGCGCAACCGGGCGAAACACCATCAGCGCAGTGAAAAGAAACCAGAATATTTTCAACCTGCTTACTTAAGGGTAGTTGTAGCCTCGTCTAAGCTCTTATGCGTAAAATCGCGTAAGTCTTTAACTTCCTGAAGTTCGCCTTGTAAGCCTTCAATGCCTTGCTCAAGTTCCTGAGCAGTCATTTTAGCCACGGGAGTGCGGTCTTTTACATAAGTATCTGTAAAATCATGCATCCAGTCCATCATACGGGAATCAGCCTTTTTTAGGTTTTCCAGAATTTGTTGGTCTGCCTGGCCAAGAGAGTCTTGGGATTCCAGTTGCTCTTCAAGATTAGTGAGTTCGCTCATTTTAGGCATAAGTTCGTCATGAAGATCAATGACTTCAGTAAAAAGAGCATTGTATTGGTCGCGCTGTTCAGCATTCTCATCACAAGAAATCAAGCTTGTTGCCATAAGAATACACAACAAAACGACGCGACATTTATTAAAAATGTACATGGTAAAAAGTTTAGTTTGAATAAAAAATAGATTTATGTAAACTAAACAATAGGAGGGCGGAAGAGACCGGTTGCGGTTTCTCTAGCGGAAAGATTAGGATAGAAAGAAAAAGTAACTTGTGTTTGTTCAGCAAATACAATTGGGATCGAGAGCTCGTTTACTTCAATAATAAAAGGAAGCAACTCAATTGAAGACATAGTACTCTTTTTCTTTTGAGTAGACTCTTTTTCTGAAGCATCAGCGAGCGCTTGCATCAGGTAACATTTACCGTTACAATTTAATTGCGGTTTGTCTTTGTTCTCACAAAGCACGGTGCTGATATACTCATAATCAAGCGCATATTCTAAAAACGGAAATGCTGGGCGCAAAACCATTAGAAAGGCAAATATGATTACGAGATTTTTCACAGCGCAAAATTAATGTTTACGACTGAGAAAACGCTTGAAAAGTAATTTTTAACGCAGTGAGGCTATTAAGTTTTTAAAAGAATCGAGGCGTTAGCATACGGTTGTATTCCTTAAATAACTCAAACCGAAGAAAAACTTCATAGGTTCCATTATTGTAAGTCGCATTCCCTAAATCTGTTGATTCTCTATCATATGCGAAGCCAATAAGCAAACCATCATTCACCTGAAAAGCCGCCAAAGCACTCAATGCAGCACTCCAACGATAGGAAGCTCCTAAGGTCAATTTATCATACAATAAAAAGTTTGCATTCACATCTACCGAAAGAGGTGCTCCTGCAACCATCTTCACTAAAGTAGAAGGTTTAAATTTTAAATTTCGGTTGAGATCAAATACATAACCTGCTAAACCATAATAGTGAATTTCTTCTTCAGAAACAAAAGTTTGTGCTCCTTGTGAACCGCTTCGGTCAAAATGATCAGTACGCAATAACTGCGGAGCAGATAATCCACCGTAAAATTTGGCATCGTGATAAAAGATACCAACACCTACGTTTGGCGAAAGCTTATTATCAATACTCACTAAAAAAGGATCATTCTGATTAAATGGATTGGTTCGGCTAAAATCGACATCTAATAAATTCAAAGAACCTTTCAATCCAAAACTGAATTTACCCTCAGCACCCGTATCTATGGTATAACTAAAATCAGTATTAAAATAGGTCTCTCTCGCTGGTCCCAAAACATCATTTACCAAACTGAAACCCAGTCCGACTTTTCCTAAACCAATAGGGCTGTGTACTGACAGGTTTTGAGTGCTGGGCGCACCATCAAGACCTACCCACTGACTGCGGTGTAACAGCAAAATACTGGTTACCCCGCGGTTCCCCGCATACGCGGGGTTGATCACCAAAGGGTTGTACATATATTGCGTGTATTGCGGATCTTGCTGGGCTATCCCTAAGGAATAGCTCAGCAAGAAAACCATCAATAAACTTATTTTAATTAAACTCAATTTCATGTGTTATTAAGATTTGGGTTGGGCATTTCGTTCATTATAGCAATTTAATTGATATAAATGTATCCTGCTTTCTGACGGGTATTGCCACGCTGAGTAACATATTCTAATACATAGAAGTATGTGCCGGTAGGTAATAACTCGCCACTATCTATAACCACGCGACCATTAGAATATCCTCTAAAAGGTTCACTGCCGGGTTGACCGTAGTTTTCCTCTTTAAAGACTTCAACACCCCAACGGTTAAAGATTCTCAAGGTATTGTCTGGGAAGCGCTCAATTGCACCAATCACGAGTTGATCGTTAAGACCGTCTCCGTTAGGCGTGATCACGTTGTAAATAAATACATCCTCAATTGAAAGCACTAGTCGCGTTGGGTCATCTGGATTTCCGTCGCCATTAGCATCCTCGTTCGTACTGTTAGTAGGATCATCAGAAATATCAGTCACAATAGTACTTCTCTGCGTAGTACCATAGACGCTAGCGGTGTTATCAACATAACCTGTCATCACATCGCTGCGTGTTATTGCGTACTCTGCATAGAATGTAGTAGCATCAGATTCTCCCGGAGCCAGACTTATAGGTCCACCAATCACAGTTACTAATTCATCAGTAATTGTGATGTTATTGATCGTGGTATTACCTGTGTTGGTCACTACAAACGTATATCTGATAATATCACCTAAATCAGGTATGTTACTGCTGTTAGCATCTACATACTCAGCCATCTTTAACAGTTCGATACTTGCATCTTCATTGATGACAAATACTGTAGGATCTTCAAAATCACCGTCATTGTCTTCATCAACATTTAAAGCATCAGTAGGATCGTCAGAGAAATCATCAATCAATACACCATTAGTATCAACACCTGTTGCCAGCGCAATGTTGATTACTTCTCCAGCTTCAACATCGGCAGGAGTTATAGTGTATTCTGCACTAAAACTACTAGCGTCAGACTCACCCGGAGCAAGATCTATTGGTCCGCCCGTTACAGTAACTAAGTCATCAACGATAGTGATATCATTAATAGTAACGCTACCATTGTTATTAACGGTAAAGTTGTAGATCAGATTGTCTCCAGAATTTACAAGACCATCACCATTAGTGTCTTCATAACGTACGACCTTAAGTAATTCAAGATTAGAATTTCCATTAAGAAGCGTAACTGTTGCATCGTCATCACGACCGGTGTCATCTGCCGCATTTCCACTATCGGAAACGTCACTGATCACATTGTCGTTCTCATCTATACCCGAAATACTTGCGGTATTGATCACCCTTCCAAAATCAATATCAGATTGAGTAATGCTATAGTCAATCGTTAGTGATGTGCTTTCTCCAGGAGCTAAGCTTGAAGGTGTAATTGCAAGATCAGCAATGCCTAATTCTGAATCAGTAAGTCTAAGGTCATCAATAACGTAACTACCGGTATTTGTTATACTGAACGTGTACGTAATGATATCACCAATATTTACCGAAGCATTAGCATCAGTGTCAACAAAGACAGCATCTTTAATAAGTGCTAATCCCGACTCAAGCACAACCACAGTGACTTGTGCACTATCACAGTTGCCCGGATTGAGTGTTTCACAAATACTGTATGCTACGGTATAGGTACCTTGTGGTGTATTTGGCGGTACGATCAGGTTGCCATTGGCATTGATCGCCACACCGTTAAGACCACCGTTGTTCACGATATAAATATCCGCATCATCTACTGGTGCACCATCTAAGGTATCGTTAAGGGTTACATCACCTGCGATACCACCGTCAACACCATTTACCGGAGTCAGACTAAAGTCATCATCCTCTGCTACCAAGGTACCTGCTGCCACGCTAATGGTTACACTAGCAGTCTGACAGTTACCAGGATTTAAGTTTTCACATACCGAGTAGGTAAAAGTATAATCTCCTGCTACGGTATTTGGCGGCACGATGATGTTTCCGTTATCGTTGATTGCCAATCCTTCTAATCCGCCGTTGTTTACCAGAGTGACATTTACATCAGCCGGATCGATCGGATTAGCATTAAGCTCATCATTAGCAAGTACATTACCCGGGATACCACCGTTTCTTCCGCTGATAGGTGTTGCGCTAAAGTCATCATCGATCAAGGTGATGGCAGAAGGTTCAACAACCACAGTGACTTGTGCACTATCACAGTTGCCTGGATTGAGTGTTTCACAAATACTGTATGCTACGGTATAGGTACCTTGTGGTGTATTTGGCGGTACGATCAGATTACCATTGGCATTGATCGCCACACCGTTTAGTCCACCGTTGTTCACGATATAAATATCCGCATCATCTACTGGTGCACCATCTAAGGTATCGTTAAGGGTTACATCACCTGCGATACCACCGTCAACACCATTTACCGGAGTCAGACTAAAGTCATCATCCTCTGCTACTAAAGTACCTGCTGCAACGCTAATGGTTACACTAGCAGTCTGACAGTTACCAGGATTCAAGTTCTCACATACCGAGTAGGTGAAAGTATACTCTCCTGCCACGGTATTTGGCGGCACGATGATGTTTCCGTTATCGTTGATTGCCAATCCTTCTAATCCTCCGTTGTTTACCAGAGTGACATTTACATCAGCCGGATCGATCGGATTAGCATTAAGCTCATCATTAGCGAGTACATTACCCGGGATACCACCGTTTCTTCCGCTGATAGGTGTTGCACTAAAGTCATCATCGATCAAGGTGATGGCAGAAGGCTCAACAACCACAGTGACTTGTGCACTATCACAGTTGCCCGGATTGAGTGTTTCACAAATACTGTATGCTACGGTATAGGTACCTTGTGGTGTATTTGGCGGTACGATCAGATTACCATTGGCATTGATCGCCACACCGTTTAGTCCACCGTTGTTCACGATATAAATATCCGCATCATCTACTGGTGCACCATCTAAGGTATCGTTAAGGGTTACATCACCTGCGATACCACCGTCAACACCATTTACCGGAGTTGTACTAAAGTCATCATCCTCTGCTACCAAGGTACCTGCTGCCACGCTAATGGTTACACTAGCAGTCTGACAGTTACCAGGATTTAAGTTTTCACATACCGAGTAGGTAAAAGTATAATCTCCTGCTACGGTATTTGGCGGCACGATGATGTTTCCGTTATCGTTGATTGCCAATCCTTCTAATCCGCCGTTGTTTACCAGAGTGACATTTACATCAGCCGGATCGATCGGATTAGCATTAAGCTCATCATTAGCAAGTACATTACCCGGGATACCACCGTTTCTTCCGCTGATAGGTGTTGCGCTAAAGTCATCATCGATCAAGGTGATGGCAGAAGGTTCAACAACCACAGTGACTTGTGCACTATCACAGTTGCCTGGATTGAGTGTTTCACAAATACTGTATGCTACGGTATAGGTACCTTGTGGTGTATTTGGCGGTACGATCAGGTTACCATTGGCATTGATCGCCACACCGTTTAGTCCACCGTTGTTCACGATATAAATATCCGCATCATCTACTGGTGCACCATCTAAGGTATCGTTAAGGGTTACATCACCTGCGATACCACCGTCAACACCATTTACCGGAGTCAGACTAAAGTCATCATCCTCTGCTACCAAGGTACCTGCTGCCACGCTAATGGTTACACTAGCAGTCTGACAGTTACCAGGATTTAAGTTTTCACATACCGAGTAGGTAAAAGTATAATCTCCTGCTACGGTATTTGGCGGCACGATGATGTTTCCGTTATCGTTGATTGCCAATCCTTCTAATCCGCCGTTGTTTACCAGAGTGACATTTACATCAGCCGGATCGATCGGATTAGCATTAAGCTCATCATTAGCAAGTACATTACCCGGGATACCACCGTTTCTTCCGCTGATAGGTGTTGCGCTAAAGTCATCATCGATCAAGGTGATGGCAGAAGGTTCAACAACCACAGTGACTTGTGCACTATCACAGTTGCCTGGATTGAGTGTTTCACAAATACTGTATGCTACGGTATAGGTACCTTGTGGTGTATTTGGCGGTACGATCAGGTTACCATTGGCATTGATCGCCACACCGTTTAGTCCACCGTTGTTCACGATATAAATATCCGCATCATCTACTGGTGCACCATCTAAGGTATCGTTAAGGGTTACATCACCTGCGATACCACCGTCAACACCATTTACCGGAGTCAGACTAAAGTCATCATCCTCTGCTACTAAAGTACCTGCTGCAACGCTAATGGTTACACTAGCAGTCTGACAGTTACCAGGATTCAAGTTCTCACATACCGAGTAGGTGAAAGTATACTCTCCTGCCACGGTATTTGGCGGCACGATGATGTTTCCGTTATCGTTGATTGCCAATCCTTCTAATCCTCCGTTGTTTACCAGAGTGACATTTACATCAGCCGGATCGATCGGATTAGCATTAAGCTCATCATTAGCAAGTACATTACCCGGGATACCACCGTTTCTTCCGCTGATAGGTGTTGCGCTAAAGTCATCATCGATCAAGGTGATGGCAGAAGGTTCAACAACCACAGTGACTTGTGCACTATCACAGTTGCCTGGATTGAGTGTTTCACAAATACTGTATGCTACGGTATAGGTACCTTGTGGTGTATTTGGCGGTACGATCAGGTTACCATTGGCATTGATCGCCACACCGTTTAGTCCACCGTTGTTCACGATATAAATATCCGCATCATCTACTGGTGCACCATCTAAGGTATCGTTAAGGGTTACATCACCTGCGATACCACCGTCAACACCATTTACCGGAGTCAGACTAAAGTCATCATCCTCTGCTACTAAAGTACCTGCTGCAACGCTAATGGTTACACTAGCAGTCTGACAGTTACCAGGATTCAAGTTCTCACATACCGAGTAGGTGAAAGTATACTCTCCTGCCACGGTATTTGGCGGCACGATGATGTTTCCGTTATCGTTGATTGCCAATCCTTCTAATCCTCCGTTGTTTACCAGAGTGACATTTACATCAGCCGGATCGATCGGATTAGCATTAAGCTCATCATTAGCGAGTACATTACCCGGGATACCACCGTTTCTTCCGCTGATAGGTGTTGCACTAAAGTCATCATCGATCAAGGTGATGGCAGAAGGCTCAACAACCACAGTGACTTGTGCACTATCACAGTTGCCCGGATTGAGTGTTTCACAAATACTGTATGCTACGGTATAGGTACCTTGTGGTGTATTTGGCGGTACGATCAGATTACCATTGGCATTGATCGCCACACCGTTTAGTCCACCGTTGTTCACGATATAAATATCCGCATCATCTACTGGTGCACCATCTAAGGTATCGTTAAGGGTTACATCACCTGCGATACCACCGTCAACACCATTTACCGGAGTTGTACTAAAGTCATCATCCTCTGCTACCAAGGTACCTGCTGCCACGCTAATGGTTACACTAGCAGTCTGACAGTTACCAGGATTTAAGTTTTCACATACCGAGTAGGTAAAAGTATAATCTCCTGCTACGGTATTTGGCGGCACGATGATGTTTCCGTTATCGTTGATTGCCAATCCTTCTAATCCGCCGTTGTTTACCAGAGTGACATTTACATCAGCCGGATCGATCGGATTAGCATTAAGCTCATCATTAGCAAGTACATTACCCGGGATACCACCGTTTCTTCCGCTGATAGGTGTTGCGCTAAAGTCATCATCGATCAAGGTGATGGCAGAAGGTTCAACAACCACAGTGACTTGTGCACTATCACAGTTGCCTGGATTGAGTGTTTCACAAATACTGTATGCTACGGTATAGGTACCTTGTGGTGTATTTGGCGGTACGATCAGGTTACCATTGGCATTGATCGCCACACCGTTTAGTCCACCGTTGTTCACGATATAAATATCCGCATCATCTACTGGTGCACCATCTAAGGTATCGTTAAGGGTTACATCACCTGCGATACCACCGTCAACACCATTTACCGGAGTCAGACTAAAGTCATCATCCTCTGCTACTAAAGTACCTGCTGCAACGCTAATGGTTACACTAGCAGTCTGACAGTTACCAGGATTCAAGTTCTCACATACCGAGTAGGTGAAAGTATAATCTCCTGCTACGGTATTTGGCGGCACGATGATGTTTCCGTTATCGTTGATTGCCAATCCTTCTAATCCTCCGTTGTTTACCAGAGTGACATTTACATCAGCCGGATCGATCGGATTAGCATTAAGCTCATCATTAGCAAGTACATTACCCGGGATACCACCGTTTCTTCCGCTGATAGGTGTTGCGCTAAAGTCATCATCGATCAAGGTGATGGCAGAAGGTTCAACAACCACAGTGACTTGTGCACTATCACAGTTGCCTGGATTGAGTGTTTCACAAATACTGTATGCTACGGTATAGGTACCTTGTGGTGTATTTGGCGGTACGATCAGGTTACCATTGGCATTGATCGCCACACCGTTTAGTCCACCGTTGTTCACGATATAAATATCCGCATCATCTACTGGTGCACCATCTAAGGTATCGTTAAGGGTTACATCACCCGCAATACCACCGTCAACACCATTTACCGGAGTCAGACTAAAGTCATCATCCTCTGCTACCAAGGTACCTGCTGCAACGCTAATGGTTACACTAGCAGTCTGACAGTTACCAGGATTTAAGTTTTCACATACGGAGTAGGTGAAGGTATAGTCTCCTGCTACGGTATTTGGCGGCACGATGATGTTTCCGTTATCGTTGATTGCCAATCCTTCTAATCCTCCGTTGTTTACTAGCGTGACATTCACATCAGCCGGATCTATCGGACTATCATTAAGCTCATCATTAGCGAGTACATTACCCGGGATACCACCGTTTCTTCCGCTGATAGGTGTTGCGCTAAAGTCATCATCGATCAAGGTGATGGCAGAAGGCTCAACAACCACAGTGACTTGTGCACTATCACAGTTGCCTGGATTGAGTGTTTCACAAATACTGTATGCTACGGTATAGGTACCTTGTGGTGTATTTGGCGGTACGATCAGGTTACCATTGGCATTGATCGCCACACCGTTGAGTCCACCATTGTTCACGATATAAATATCCGCATCATCTACCTGTATACCATCTAAGGTATCATTAAGGGTTACATCACCCGCAATACCACCGTCAACACCATTTACCGGAGTTGTACTAAAGTCATCATCCTCTGCTACCAAGGTACCTGCTGCCACGTTAATGGTTACACTAGCAGTCTGACAGTTACCAGGATTTAAGTTTTCACATACGGAGTAGGTGAAGGTATAGTCTCCTGCTACGGTATTTGGCGGCACGATGATATTTCCGTTATCGTTGATTGCCAATCCTTCTAATCCTCCGTTGTTGACCAGCGTGACATTCACATCAGCCGGATCGATCGGACTAGCATTAAGCTCATCATTAGCAAGTACATTACCCGGGATACCACCGTTTCTTCCACTGATAGGAGTTGCGCTAAAGTCATCATCAGTAAGTGCAATATTAGAAGCTCCTACTAAAATAGTAGCACTATTAGTATCACAGTTGCCTGGATTCAGATTCTCACAAATAGAATATGTGATCACATAGTTTCCGTTAGGTGTAAGTGGTGGGACGTTGATTGTTCCGTCATTATTCAATTCAACACCATTAAGTCCACCGGTACTGATCAAACTAATATCAATATCATCATCATTCACCAATGCGCCGTTAAGGAAGTCATTAGCGGTTACATCGCCGGCAATTCCTCCAGTCTGACCATTAACTGCAGTACCTGTAAAGTCGTCTATAGTAGCAGTAATAGTAGGTGCTATAATTCGCAGTTCTACGGTAGTTGATGAGCAATTTGAAGGATTAATTACACCACAAATTCTATACTGAAGTGTGTAATCTCCTTCCGGTACACCTGCCGGAACTGTAATCGTTCCGTCAGAATTCACCTGTAGCCCATTAATTCCACCTGTATTAATCAATCTGATCGTAACATTTGCTGGTGTAATAGGATCTCCATTAACTAAATCATTACTAATGATATTAGGGGTTGTACCGCCCACGAATCCATTGATAGGAGTGCCGGTGTAGTCATCTGGTACGGCAGTAAGTTCAGGAAGATCAACCACAATTGTAATTGTAGCGCTATCACATTCACCGGTATTGATTTGATCACATATTTGATAGATTACACTATATGAACCGGCCGCTGTTCCTGAAGGAACGGTTACGGTACCATCAGGATTAAGGGTTAATCCATTGATTCCACCATTGTTGATTAAACTTAGATTGACATTAGCAGTAGTGGCTGGATTTCCATTAATTAGATCGTTTACCAAAACATTAGGTAGTGTTGCTCCTTCATATCCGTCAACAGGTGTTGAACTATAATCATCATTATTAGCATTAACATCACCTCCACCAACATTAACAAGAGCAGTAGCGGTATCACAATTTGCAGGATTTAGGACGTCACATATTTGATAGGTTACCGTATATGTTGCAATAGCAGTACCAGCCGGTACTTCTAAAATTCCGTTACTATTAATTGTTACACCCGTTAATCCGCCTTCGTCGACCACTGTTACCGTTACATAAGTAGCGTTGGCCATGCGTGTATTCACAAGGTCATTGCTGAAGACATTTCCGGCTGAACCGCCATCAAGACCATTAATGGTTGTAGCTGAAAAATCATCATTCACCGCGTCAACAACCGGACTGTTAACCAATAAGGTTACTTGAGCGGTATCACAGTTACCGGCATTAAGGCTTTCGCAGATCTGATAAGTAATAGTATAGGTTCCTGGAGGAGTTTGCATCGGAATAACTAAAGTACCATCACTTAAAATATCAAGATCAGTAATGCCGTCATTATCTATAATAGACGGAGTCACTTTAGTGTTACCGAATGAATTTCCGTTTAAAGTATCATTACTGTACACCGAAGCAGTGCTTCCACCATCAAAACCATCTACAGGTGCTGCAGTGAAGTCATCATCAACGGCATCAATAGGTGCTACTCCTACCGCTACGGTTATTGGTGCAGAACCACAATTGCCCGGATTTAAATTCTCGCAGATCGTATATACAATGGTGTAAGAACCTGCCGGTGTATTTGGAGGAATAATTAAATTTCCATCATCATCAATACTTGCGCCGGCTAATCCGCCATCATCAGTAATAAAGATATCATCGTCATTAACAGGAGCTCCGTTGAACGTATCGTTAGCCGTAACGTCTCCTGCGATACCTCCGGTTAAACCGTTGACTGGTGAACCGCTAAAATCATCAGGGATCGCTGCAATGGTTGCAGGATCTACCACTACCGTTGCAGTTGCAGTCTCGCAGTTGCTTAGATTTAGATTTTCGCAGATACGATAAACAATGTTATACGTTCCTGCAGGAGTTGCTGAAGGAATCATTAATGTGCCATCATTATCAATGGTTACACCGTTTAATCCATCAGGATCTACTATAGAAATAGTGATATCACCATCTTCTACAGCAACACCATTAAGTGTGTCATTAATAGTCACGTCTCCTGCGTTACCTCCGGTTTGTCCTGCAATCGGAGTACCACTAAAGTCATCATCATTGGCAGTAATCATTGCAGCATTTACAAGTACCGTAATGCTCGCAGTATCGCAGTTGCCTGAATTTAAGTTTTCACAGATCTGGTATACGATAGTATAGGTTCCCGCAGGTGTCCCAGCCGGAATGATAAGTATACCGTCATTATCAATAGTTACTCCAGACAGGCCATCAGGATCTTGTACCGTAATTGTAATGTCACCATCTTCAACAGCCACACCGTTAAGCGTATCGTTAGCGGTAACATCTCCGGCATTTCCACCATTTTGTCCTGCAATTGGAGTAGCGCTAAAGTCATCGGTATTGGCTACTAGAGTAGCAGTATTAACCACTACAGTAGCAGTTGCAGTCTCACAATTACTTAGATTCAGATTTTCACAGATTTGATAAACGATATTATACGTTCCTGCAGGTGTGCCCGCCGGAATGATCAAAGTACCGTCATTGTCAATAGTTGCACCAGACAAGCCGTCTAGATCTTGTATCGAAATGCTAATATCACCATCTTCTACAGCTACGCCATTAAGTGTATCATTAGCAGTAACGTCACCAGCGTTGCCACCATTTTGACCAGATACCGGAGTAGTGGTAAAGTCGTCATCGTTGGCTGCGAGTGTTGCAGCACTTATGACAACTGTGGCGGTTCCTGTTTCACAGTTTCCTGAGTTTAGGTTTTCGCAAATTTGGTAAACAATGTTATATGTTCCTGCTACAGTACCTGCCGGAATAATTACAGTACCATCATTATCAATGGTAACACCAGTTAATCCATCAGGGTCTGCTACCGTGATTGTAATATCTCCATCTTCAACAGCCACACCGTTGAGCGTGTCATTTGCTGTAACATCACCAGCGTTTCCACCATTTTGTCCAGAAACCGGAGTTGCGCTAAAGTCATCGTCGCTAGCTACCAGCGTAGCAGCATTAACCACTACCGTAGCAGTTGCAGTCTCACAGTTGCTTGGATTAAGATTTTCACAGATTTGATAAACGATATTATACGTTCCTTCCGGAGTATTCGCCGGAATAATCACGGTACCATCATTGTCAATGGTTACACCGGTTAATCCGTCAGGATTTGCTATTGAAATGGTAAGATCTCCGTCTTCGACAGCTACTCCATTTAAAGTGTCATTAGTAGTTACATCTCCAGCATTTCCGCCATTTTGGCCTAAGATTGGAGTTGCACTAAAATCATCGTCATTGGCTACGAGAGCTGCAGGATTTACAACTATTGTTGCGGTTCCTGTTTCGCAATTTCCTGGATTAAGGTTTTCACAAATCTGGTAAACGACATTATACGTTCCTGCCGGAGTACCTGCCGGAATAATTACTGTACCATCATTTTCTATTGTTAAACCTGCTAAACCATCAGAATCTGCTACCGTGATTGTAATATCACCATCTTCTATGGCAACGCCATTTAAGGTATCATTAGCAGTGACATCGCCTGCGCTTCCACCTACTTGTCCTGTTATAGGAGTTGCACTGAAGTCATCGTTATTAGCTACTAAAGTAGCGGCATTTACTACTACAGTGGCGGTTGCGGTCTCACAATTATCTAGATTAAGGTTTTCACAGATTTGATAAACAATGTTATACGTTCCTGCTGGTGTACCCGCCGGAATCATAAGCGTTCCATCATTATCTATAGTCACACCGCTTAGTCCGTCTGGATCACTAATGCTGATTGTGATGTCGCCATCTTCAACAGCGACGCCGTTAAGCGTGTCATTAGTGGTTACATCTCCTGCGTCACCACCCGTTTGTCCGGTGATTGGGGTACCACTAAAATCATCGTCATTGGCAACAAGTGTCGCAGCGTTCATTACTACTGTGGCTGTTCCTGTTTCACAGTTTCCAGGATTCAGATTTTCGCAGATTTGATAAACAATGTTATAGGTTCCTGCCGGAGTACCAACAGGAATGTTAAGTACGCCATCATTGTCTATGGTAATACCTGTTAACCCATCTGGATCATTTACTGTAATTGTAATGTCTCCATCTTCTACGGCAACACCATTGAGCGTGTCATTTGCTGTAACATCACCAGCGTTTCCACCATTTCGTCCTGAAACAGGAGTAGCGCTAAAGTCATCATCATTTGCAGCCAAAGTTGCAGCATCCACAACAACCGTAGCAGTTGCAGTCTCACAGTTACTTAGATTAAGGTTTTCACAAATTTGGTAAACAATATTATACGTTCCTGCCGGAGTACCCGCTGGAATCATAAGCGTACCATCATTGTCTATTGTAATACCTGATAATCCATCTGGGTCTGCAACGGTGATCGTGATGTCTCCATCTTCTACGGCAACACCATTAAGCGTGTCATTTGTAGTTACATCACCTGCGTCCCCACCAGTTTGACCTGAAATTGGCGTGGTGCTGAAATCATCATCATTGGCTACAAGTGCTGCAGGAGCAACAACTACTGTTGCTGTTCCTGTTTCACAGTTTCCTGGATTTAGGTTTTCACAAATTTGATAAACAATGTTATACGTACCTGCTACAGTGCCTGCCGGAATGATAATCACCCCGTCATTGTCTACCGTCACACCTGATAACCCGTTTGGATCTGTTACTGTAATGGTGATGTCACCATCTTCAACAGCAACGCCATTAAGCGTGTCATTAGCGGTTACATCACCAGCGTTTCCACCATCTTGTCCAGAAACCGGAGTAGCACTAAAGTCATCATCATTAGCTGCGAGCGTTGCTGCGTTTACGACTACAGTAGCCGTCGCAGTTTCACAATTATCAAGATTTAAGTTTTCACAGATTTGGTAAACAATATTATAGGTTCCTGCCGGAGCATTTGCCGGAACTATAATAGTTCCATCATTGTCTACCGTCACACCTGACAGTCCGCCTGGATCTGTTACTGTAATGGTGATATCACCATCATTAACAGCAACACCATTTAAGGTATCATTAGTCGTTACATCACCAGCGTTTCCACCATCTTGTCCAGAAACCGGAGTAGCACTAAAATCATCATCGTTAGCTACAAGCGCAGCAGCATTCACTACTACTGTAGCAGTTCCTGTCTCACAATTATCTGGATTTAGGTTTTCGCAGATTTGATAAACGATGTTATACGTTCCAGCCGGAGTACCCGCCGGAATGTTAAGTACGCCATCATTGTCTATGGTTACTCCAGTAAGTCCGTCTTGATCGTTTACGGTAATTGTAATATCTCCATCTTCAACAGCTATACCATTTAGTGTATCATTAGTGGTAACATCACCTGCATTACCCCCTGTTTGTCCTGTAATTGGAGTAGCGCTAAAGTCATCATCATTGGCTACAAGCGCAGCAGCATTAACAACTACTGTTGCAGTTGCCGTCTCACAATTACTTGGATTTAATTTTTCGCAAATACTGTAAACCAGATTATAGGTTCCTGCCGGAGCATTTGCCGGAATGATAAGCGTACCGTCATTATCGATACTTGCTCCGGAAAGTCCATTAGGATCTACGATGGTAATTTCAATATCCCCATCTTCTACGGCAATTCCGTTTAGGGTGTCGTTAGCCGTTACATCACCAGCGTTTCCACCAATTTGTCCCGTGATTGGAGTAGCGCTAAAGTCATCATCGTTGGCTACAAGTGTAGCAGCATTTACTACAATAGTAGCAGTTCCGGTCTCACAATTATCAAGATTTAAGTTTTCACAGATTTGATAAACGATATTATACGTTCCTGCCGGAGTTCCTGCCGGAATAACTAACGTACCATCATTGTCAATTGAAGCACCGGTTATTCCATCAAAATCTTCGATCGTGATTGTGATATCTCCATCTTCAACAGCAACGCCGTTTAGCGTATCGTTTGCAGTAACATCGCCCGCATTTCCACCGGTAAATCCGTTAATTGGGGTAGCGCTGAAGTCATCATCGTTAGCTACAAGTGCTGCAGCGTTTACGACTACTGTCGCAGTTGCCGTATCGCAGTTATCTGTGTTTAACTTTTCACAAATTTGATAAACGATGTTATAAGTTCTTGCCGGAGTATTAGCCGGAATGATCAGCGTACCATCAGCATCAATAGATGCACCAGACAGACCATCAAAGTCTTGAATTGTGATTGTGATATCACCGTCTGTAACAGCAACGCCATTTAGCGTGTCATTTGCAGTAACATCGCCTGCGTTTCCTCCAGTCGTACCTGTAATAGGTGTCGCACTAAAGTCATCATCATTTGCTACTATAGCTGCAGCATTTACTATTACTGTCGCAGTTCCTGTTTCACAATTATCCGGATTGAGGTTTTCACAAATCTGATAAATAAAGTTGTAGGTTCCTGCCGGAGTTCCCGCCGGAATAATCAACGTGCCGTCAGCATCTATTGATGCTCCGGTTATACCGTCAAAGTCTTGGATCGTGATTGTAATATCACCGTCTTCAACAGCAACACCATTTAAGGTGTCATTAGCGGTAACATCACCAGCATTTCCACCGGTAAATCCGTTCACCGGAGTAGCGCTGAAGTCATCGTCATCAGCTACCAGCGCAGCAGCATTTACTACTACAGTTACGGTTGCTGTATCACAATTATCAGTATTTAGGTTTTCGCAAATAGTATAAACCAGATTGTATGTTCCTGCAGGAGCATTAGCCGGAATAATGACTGTACCATCATTTTCGATACTTGCACCTGAAAGTCCATCGCGATCAATCAAAATGATCGAAATATCTCCATCATCTACTGCCACACCATTGAGCGTATCGTTAGTAGTTACATCACCTGCGTTGCCACCCGTTTGTCCTGTGATAGGAGTAGCGCTAAAGTCGTCGTCGTTAGCTACAAGAGCAGCCGCTTCTACAACAATAGTAACTGTAGCGGTATCACAGTTTGTAGGGTTTAGGTTTTCACAAATTCTATAAACGATGTCATACGTTCCTGCCGGAGTATTAGTCGGAATGATAACCGTACCGTCTGTCTCTATTGAAGCGCCGGTTAATCCGTCAAAGTCTTCAATAGTAATTGCAATATCTCCATCATCTACTGCGACACCATTGAGCGTATCATTTAGTGTAACATCTCCCGCATTTCCGCCGGTAAATCCATTAACCGGAGTAGCGCTAAAGTCATCGTCGTTAGCTAGAAGCGCAGCAGGATTTACTACCACGGTAGCAGTCGCTGTGTCGCAATTTCCTGGGTTTAAGTTTTCACAGATTTGATATACGATGCTATAAGTTCCTGCCGGAGTATTTGCCGGAACGATTATAGTACCATCATCTTCAATACTTACACCTGCGAGACCACCATTGTTTTGAAGTGTGATCGCAATATCATCATCATTGACTGTAATACCATTTAGCGTATCGTTAGTAGTAACATCACCTGCATTTCCACCGGTTTGTCCTGTTATCGGTGTTGCGCTAAAGTCATCGTCGTTAGCTACGAGTACAGCAGCACTAATTTCTACAGTAGCTGTCGCAGTCTCACAATTATCAGGATTTAGGTTTTCGCAGATTTGATAAACAATGTTATACGTTCCTGCCGGAGTACCTGCCGGAATAATCAATGTACCGTCATTATTTACCTGAAGTCCATCAATTCCGTTATCATCAGTTATTGAAATAGCAATATCTTCATCCGCTACAGCAACACCATTTAAGGTATCATTTGCTGTGATATCGCCAATGCTTCCACCGGTAAATCCGTTGATCGGAGTAGCGGTTAGGTCATCGTCATTAGCAACCAGTGCAGCACCTGCAACTTGAACAGTTACCGTAGCAGTATCACAATTAGAACCATTTGCTAGTTCGCAAACTGAATAAGTTATAGAATAAATTCCCGCAGGAGTATTAGGACTTACATCTACCGTTCCATCAGCATTTACAGTAAGTGGACCTGCAGATACCGGAGTAATTACAACTTCAGCCGGATCAACAGGATTGTTATTGATAAGGTCATTATCAAGGACGTTAACAACTGCTGTTGCGCCAATATCACCACGTACCGGAGTAGCGCTAATATCATCGTCAGTAGCTACTAATACTGCTGTTTCTACCGTTACGGTAACCACCGCAGTATTACAACCTCCATTATTATCACAAATCGCATAGCTGAACGTGTCATCCCCAAAGAAATCTGCATCAGGAGTATACAAAATGGTATCATCGCTTGGGTCTCCCGGTGTACCGTTATCTAATACTGTTGCAGTCCCGTTATTAGGAGCAGTTGAAACAGAAAGGCTACCTGCTGTAGGAACTTCAAAGTCGTTTTCAAGAACGTCAATTTCAACAGGAGTTTCATTAGCAGTCGTAGCAGTATCATCCACAGCATCAGCAACTGCAAGAACAGTAATGTTAACCGTCGCAGTACTTGCATCTCCATTCACATCAATTACAGAATAGGTATAAGAATCGCTTCCGTTAAAGTCTGCGTTAGGAGTGTAGGTGATTGTTCCGTCAGGATTTATCACCACAGAACCGTTTGATGGATCTGTTGCAGCTACAATATTGTAATCCGTTCCATAGACACCTTGGAAGGTATCATTATCTAACACGCTTGTAGTAACAGCGTCATCTTCTAAAGTCGTATCAGTATCATTATTAATATCAGAAACCGGATTCACAGTAACAGTTACCGTTGCTGTACTCTCAGCACCATTAGCATCTGTAATGGTATAAGTGAAGCTATCTACACCGTTAAAATCAGGGTCAGGAGTGTAGGTATAGTTTCCATTAGGATTTACAAAGGCAGCACCATTCGCAGCATCTGTAAGTAAAGCAGCAGTGGTAGGTTCGCTTCCTAGATCGTCAGCTCCGTTTCCATTATCTACAAATAAGTTTCCTGAAACTAAAGTGTCTTCATCGGTTGTTACACTATCATCAATAGCATCAGGTGTAGCTGTTACTGTAATAGTAACCGAAACAGTTTCGGTTGTATTGTTAACGTCTGTTACCGTATAGGTGAAAGTTTCCTCACCGGCAAAATCAGGAGCCGGAGTATAGTCAAAACTACCATCAGAATTCATAACAACCGTGCCGCCATTATTCGTGTCTCCGTTAAACACATAGGTAGCATCATCAGAGTACGTGTCATTGGTGCTCACATTATCGCTGAGCACGGTGTCTTCATTTGTTGTGAACGTATCTGCCACCGCATCGTCGATAGGATTTACCGTTATAGTAACAGAAACTGTTTCGGTAGCACCGTAAAAATCCGTTACGGTATAGGTGAAAGTTTCCTCACCGGCAAAATCAGGAGCCGGAGTATATTCAAATGTTCCGTCAGGATCCATGTCGACCGTACCTCCATTATCGGTATCTCCATTAAACACATAGGTAGCATCATCAGAATAGGTGTCATTGGCACTCACATCATCATTAAGCACTGTATCCTCGTCTATTGTATAGGTATCTGCTACAGCATCGGTCACAGGATTGACTGTAATGGTAACCGAAACGGTTTCGGTTGCTCCATTTACATCAGTCACAGTGTAGGTAAAGGTCTCGTCACCTACAAAATCAAAGGCCGGAGTATATTCAAATGTTCCGTCAGAATTCATTGCGATGCTACCACCATTAGAAGCATCGTCGTTATAAGCATACGAGACAACTCCGGTGTAAGTATCATTAGTGCTTACATCTGCATTTAGAACAGTGTCTTCGTCAGTTGTGAACATATCAGCAACGGCATCTGCAATAGGATCAACTGTGATGGTTACTGAAACTGTTTCGGTTGTACCATTAATATCGGTTACGGTGTATGTGAACGTTTCGTCACCCACGAAATCAGCCGCAGGTGTATAGGCGAAAGTACCGTTAGGATTCATAGCTACACTACCTCCATTATCGGTATCTCCATTGAATACATACGTTGCGTTAGCAGAGTAGGTGTCATTAGTACTTACATTGGCATTTAGGGCCGTATCTTCATCAGTGGTGAATGAATCAGCAACTGCATCTGCAATAGGATTAACTGTAATTGTAACAGTTACCGTTTCTGTAGTTCCATTAATATCTGTTGCCGTGTAAGTAAAGGTTTCGTCACCTACAAAGTCAGCAGCAGGAGTATATTCAAAAGTACCATCTGTTTGCATGGTGATGCTTCCGCCATTATCAGCGTCATTATTGTAAACGTAAGTAGCATCATCAGCGTAGGTATCGTTTGCACTCACATCTGCATTTAGAGCCGTGTCTTCATCGGTTGTGAATGTATCAGCAACTGCATCATCAACCGGATCAACGGTAATAGTAACCGTAACTGTTTCCGTAGTTCCATTAACATCTGTTGCCGTATAAGTAAAGGTTTCGTCACCTACAAAGTCAGCAGCAGGAGTATACTCAAAAGTACCGTCTGTTTGCATAGTGATGCTTCCGCCGTTATCAGCGTCATTATTATAAACATAAGTAGCATCATCAGAATAAGTGTCGTTTGCACTTACATCGGCGTTTAAAACCGTGTCTTCATCAGTTGTGAACGCATCAGGAACGGCATCATTAACTGGATTAACGGTAATGGTAACCGAAACAGTTTCCGTAGTTCCATTAACATCAGTTACCGTGTATGTGAAAGTTTCGTCTCCAGCAAAATCAGGAGCTGGTGTATATTCAAATGCTCCACTAGTAATCATACTAATGCTTCCGCCATTATCTGCGTCATTGTTGTAGACATAGGTCGCATCATCAGCGTAGGTGTCGTTTGCACTTACATCAGCGTTTAAAACCGTGTCTTCATCAGTTGTGAACGTGTCAGCAACGGCATCTGCAATAGGATTAACCGTGATGGTTACCGTTACGGTTTCGGTAGCTCCATTAATATCGGTTACGGTGTATGTGAACGTTTCGTCACCTACAAAATCAGCCGCAGGGGTGTAGTCAAATGATCCATCTGTATCCATAGCTACAGTACCACCATTGTTGGTATCGCCATTAAATACATAGCTTGCAGCAGCAGTAAAGGTGTCATTAGCACTTACATCTGCACTTAATAAGGTGTCCTCATCAGTCGTGAACGAATCAGCAACTGCATCTGCAATAGGATTAACCGTGATGGTTACCGTTTCTGTGCTGGTATCACCATTAACATCAGTCACGGTGTAGGTATACGAATCTGTACCGTTAAAGTCTGGATTTGGAGTGTAGGTAATTGTACCATCTCCATTTTCTGTAACTGTTCCGTTTGCCGGATCAGTAGTTGCGGTGATCTCATAATCGGTGCCATAAATTCCTTGGAAGGTGTCGTTATCCACTACATTAGTAGTTACTGCTACATCTTCGTTTGTTGTATCTGCATCGGCTACAATATCATCTACCGGATTAACGGTGATGGTTACTGTTGTTGTTTCGGTATCTCCATTTACATCAGTAACGGTGTAGGTATACGAATCAGTACCGTTAAAGTCCGGATCAGGCGTATAGGTGATGGTACCATCTCCATTTTCTGTGATTGTTCCGTCTGCCGGATCGGTAGTAGCAGTGATCTCATAGTCGGTACCATAAACTCCTTGGAAGGTGTCATTATCTACTACGTTAGTAGTTACCGCCACATCTTCGTCTGTTGTATCTGAATCCGGTACAATATCAGCTACCGGATTAACGGTTATAGTTACGGTTGTAGTTTCGGTATCTCCATTTACATCAGTAACGGTATAGGTATACGAATCTGTACCGTTAAAGTCCGGATCAGGCGTATATGTAATTGTGCCATCTTCATTATCTGTGATTGTTCCGTCTGCCGGATCAGTAGTTGCAGTGATCTCATAATCGGTTCCATAAGTTCCTTGGAAGGTGTCATTATCTACTACATTAGTAGTTACTGCCACATCTTCGTCTGTTGTGTCTGCATCTGCTACAATATCATCTACTGGGTTGACTGTGATGGTAACCGTAACTGTTTCGTCTGTATCATTTACATCAGTTACCGTATAGGTAAATGTTTCTTCGCCAGCGAAATCAGCTGCAGGAGTATATTCAAACGATCCATCTGGATTCATGTCCACACTACCGCCATTGCTGGTATCACCATTAAATACATAGTTTGCAGCAGCGGTGTAGGTGTCGTTTAAGCTAACATTAGCATTTAATACGGTGTCTTCATCTGTTGTGAACGTATCAGCAACAGCATCTGCAATAGGATTAACCGTAATGGTTACCGTTTCTGTGCTAGTATCTCCATTTACATCAGTAACGGTATAGGTATACGAATCTGTACCGTTAAAGTCAGAATTTGGAGTGTAGGTAATGGTGCCATCTCCATTTTCTGAAATTGTTCCGTTTGCCGGATCAGTAGTTGCAGTGATCTCATAATCGGTACCATAAACTCCTTGGAAAGTGTCGTTGTCCACTACGTTAGTAGTTACTGCTACATCTTCGTCTGTGGTGTCTGCATCGGCTACAATATCAACTATAGGATTCACCGTGATGGTTACTGTTGTTGTTTCGGTATCTCCATTTACATCAGTAACGGTGTAGGTATACGAATCAGTACCATTAAAGTCCGGATCAGGCGTATACGTAATAGTACCATCTCCATTTTCTGTGATTGTTCCGTCTGCCGGATCAGTAGTTGCGGTGATCTCATAGTCAGTACCATAAGTTCCTTGGAAGGTGTCATTATCTACTACATTAGTAGTTACTGCTACATCTTCGTCTGTTGTATCTGCATCGGCTACAATATCAGCTACCGGATTAACGGTGATAGTTACAGTTGTAGTTTCGGTATCTCCATTTACATCAGTTACAGTGTAGGTATACGAATCTGTACCGTTAAAGTCCGGATCAGGCGTATACGTTACGGTACCGTCTTCATTATCTGTGATTGTTCCGTCTGCCGGATCAGTAGTTGCAGTGATCGCATAGTCGGTACCATAAGTTCCTTGGAAGGTATCATTATCTACTACATTAGTAGTTACTGCTACATCTTCGTTTGTTGTATCTGAATCCGGTACAATATCAGCGACTGGGTTGACTGTTATGGTAACCGAAACAGTTTCGGTAGCGCTGTTAATATCTGTTACCGTATATGTGAAGGTTTCATCACCTACAAAATCCGGTGCAGGGGTATAGACAAAGCTGCCATCGTTGTTCATAGAGACAATGCCGCCATTGTCTGCATCATTATTAAATACATAAGTGGCTGTACCTGTATACGTATCATTAGCGCTTACATCAGCATTAAGAGTTGTGTCTTCATCAGTTGTGAACGTATCAGCAACCGCATCAGCGATAGGATTAAGCGTTATGGTTGCTGTGGCTGTACTTGTGTTCCCGTTATCATCAGTGATGGTATATGTAAAACTATCAGTACCATTAAAATCTGCCTCCGGGGTATATGTGAAAGTACCATCAGTATTAAAAATGATCGCACCATTAGCAGGACTTGTTGTAAGTGCAGCCGTAGTTGGAGCTGTTCCTAGGTCATCTGCGCCGTTTTCATTATTAGCAAATACACTGTCTGTTAGTACTTCATCTTCATCTATCGTGAACTCATCGTTAAATGCATCTGGAGTGGAAACAATGGTTATAAATACTGTAGCAGTGCTCGTGTTTCCATTATCATCGGTGATAGTATAGGTAAAGCTGTCACTTCCATTGTAATTTGTATTTGGCGTATAAGTATAGGTTCCGTCAGTATTTACTACTGCATTTCCATTAGCTCCATTTGTGAGTAAGGTTGCAGTAGTTGGCGTGCTACCTAAGTCATCTGCACCAAAACCGTTATCATCAAATAGATTTCCGGAAACTGCTGCATCTTCAAAAGTTGTGAACTCATCATCAAGTGCATCAGGAGTAGAAATTACGGTAACTGTAGCGGTAGCAGTACTAGTTATACCGTTATTATCAGTTAGCGTGTAGGTAAAACTATCTGTACCGTTAAAGTCAGTATTCGGAGTATACGTAAAGGTTCCATCAGAGTTGACCACTACTGAACCATTTGTTGCATTGGTGTCAAGTGCTGCTGCGGTAGGTTCAGAACCTAGATCGTCAGCTCCATTACCATTATCGGCAATTAAATTTCCTGAAACCGCTGTGTCTTCATCCGTTGTAAATGCATCATCTACAGCATCAGGGGTAGCAACGATCGTGATAGTAGCTGTTGCCGTACTTTCCGCTCCATTCGTATCAGTGATAGTATAGGTAAAACTATCTGTACCATTAAAGTCAGGATTTGGAGTATACGTAAAGGTTCCGTTAGCATTTACAGTTACCGAACCGTTTGCAGCATTTGTTTCAAGAGCTGCAGTTGTAGGCTCAGAACCTAAATCGTCAGCTCCACTGCCGTTATCAGCATACAGATTTCCTGAAACCGCTGTGTCTTCATTTGTTGTAAATGCATCATCCACTGCATCAGGAGTCGATATAACAGTTACTGTAGCGGTCGCAGTACTGGTTGCACCGTTATTGTCAGTGATCGTATAAGTAAAACTATCTGTACCGTTAAAGTCGGCATTAGGAGTATAGGTAAAGGTTCCGTTAGTATTTACTGTTACCGAACCGTTGGCTGCATTCGTTTCAAGAGCAGCTGAAGTAGGTGCTACCCCTAAATCGTCTGTACCATTGCCATTATCTGCTAAAAGATCACCAGAAACTGCAGTATCTTCTGAAGTTGTAAATGCATCGTCAACTGCGTCAGGAGTGGCTATTACAGTTACTGAAACTGAAGCAGTACTTGATACACCATTGGCGTCAGTGATGGTATAGGTGAAACTATCCGTTCCATTAAAGTTGGCATTAGGAGTATAGGTAAAGGTTCCATCCGGATTGATCGTAACCGAACCGTTAGCAGCATTAGTTGCAAGTGCAACTGCTGTAGGTTCAGAACCTAAATCATCAGGCCCGTTTCCGTTATCTGCTAATAGATTTCCAGAAACTGAAGCGTCTTCATTTACAGAGAATACGTCATCAACCGCATCAGGTGTTGAAGTGATCGTAATGTTGGCAGTAGCTGTACTTGACTGACCATTGGCGTCAGTGATGGTATAAGTAAAACTATCAGTGCCATTGTAGTCAGGATTCGGAGTATAGGTAAAGGTACCATTAGTATTTACAGTTACCGAACCGTAAGTTGCATTCGTTTCAAGAGCAGCTGTAGTAGGCGTTACCCCTAAATCATCAGGCCCGTTTCCATTATCTGCAAATAAGTCATCAGTTATAGCAGTATCTTCATTAGTAGTGAAGTTATCATCATAAGCATCGGGAGTAGAAACCACATTGATATTCTGACTTGCAGTTGCTGTACCGCCTTGACCATCTGAAATAGTATAGGTAAACGTGATTGGGCCGTTGTAATCATCCGCAGGAACAAAAGTAATAGTGCCATCTGTAGCAATAGTCACCTGACCGTTAGTAACGGCGATATTTTGTGCTACACCGGGAGTGACCGCAGTACCATTTATACTTTGTACGGTAAGTGGGTCTCCATCAACATCTGTGTCCCCTGTGAGTGGTGTTAAAATCACCGACTCATCTTCGTTCACCGTATAAGCATCATCTACAGCAACCGGATCATCGTTAACCGAATTTACTGTGATTAATTGATCAGCAGTTGCAGTGGCTCCATTTCCATCGTTGATAACGTATGGGAAACTTACTGGACCATTATAGTTAGCATCAGGTGTAAATGTGATTATTCCACCGGCATCTATTGTTACGGTACCATTAGTTACAGGAATAGTTTGCGCACCTCCGGCAATTGGAGTGCCATTGATACTTTCAATGGTTAAACCATCTCCGTCAATGTCTGAATCACCTGTAAGTGGCGCTAGGACTACTGAATCATCTTCGTCTACTGAATAGGAATCATCAACGGCAACCGGTGGGTCATTTACTGCATTAACAGTAATGATCTGATTTGCAGTCGCTGTGCCCCCATTTCCGTCAGAAATTGTATAAGGTATTGTAACCGAACCATTAAAGTCATCATCCGGAGTGAATGTAATTATTCCACCGGCATCAATGCGCACAACTCCGTTATCTACTGCGATAGTTTGCTCACCGCCGGTAAATGTGGTTCCGTTGATACTTTGAATTGAAAGTACATCTCCGTCTACATCTGTGTCATCGTCTAATGGAGTTAGTACTACTGAATCATCTTCGTCAACACTATAGGTATCATCAACCGCTACCGGATCATCATTGATAGGGTTCACCGTAATAACTAATTCTCCAATATCTGAAGCAGTGCCGTCACTTACCGTATAGGTGATGGTAGGTACTGTACCATTGTAATTCTCAGCCGGACTGAACGTATAACTTCCATCTGAATTAATTTGAAGATCGCCAACATTAGGGATTGAAGCTACTTGTCCCGAGGTATAAGGAGTTCCATTAAAGGTAAATGCAGTAATAGTTAATACATCGCCGTCTGCATCAGTATCATTCAATAATAAATCACCAGCGTTGCCATCTCCTACTGATAAATCAACATCTTCGTCTGTTGAATTAGAATCATCTACAGCAACAGGAATTCCATTTACATTTAAGGTTGCAGCATTAGAAGTAGTTATGTCACAAATGTAGGTAGCATCAGAAATAACAACCGCATATTGATACCCATCGTTAGCATACGCTACTGCGGTTAAGTTAAGGGTTGCAGTCGTTGCCCCGGAGTAAATTCCACCATCAGTAATGTTTGAGAAGGTGCTTCCTCCATCTGTGCTTACTTGCCATTGATAGCTTAAGGTAGTACCTGTCGCGGAAACAGAGAAAGAAGTGTTTTCTCCTTCATTTACAGAACTATCAACAGGTTGTGTGGTAATTGTAGGAGCAGCGCCCGGTGTAGTCACATTTGCATTTGTACCTGGGTAGCTTGCAGCGGTTACTGTACCGTCTGAATTTACTGCCGGCGGATTTCCGATACCGTAATATCCGTTTCCGTCTGCATCAGCATTTGGATCGTTGTATGCTTCATTAGCGTCACTACAATTATCACCATCAGAATCGGTGTCGAACTGATCTATAATTCCGTCAAGATCAGTATCAAAACGGTCGTCAACGCCATCTGTATTGGTATCAACAAAACCTGCAGTATCGGCATCTCTGTAATCTAAAATACCATCATTATCAGAATCTACAGTTGGGTCGGTTCCTCCGTTTTCTACGCTGTCGAGAATGCCATCATTATCGTCATCAAGGTCGTCTGCATCAGCTACCCCATCATTATCATTATCCAAGGTATCACGATAGTCAACATCACCACCAGTGTTTACGTCGTTATCCGCATCTGGGAAGTCGGTTTGAGGGTTGTCGTAAATACCATTAAAGTCGAGATAGGCATCACCATTATCATAGTTATTATCAAAACCGTTTACGCCAACGGTATTATTTGTTCTTCCGTCAGCATCGGTGTCGGCAGTAGGGTTTCCTGCTTCGACAATATCAAAAAGCGAATCGTTATCAGAATCCAGGTCTAAATAATCTGGAGTTCCATCACCATCTGTATCTACCGGTTGAATACCTGTTCCTACACCTCCTGAAGAATCATAATTATCATCAAGACCATCTTCATCAGTGTCATTTTCAGATCTATAAACATAACCTAAAGTGGTTTGAGCTTCGACATTATCAGGTATGGTATCGTCATCAGAATCTAAATCTAAATGATTAGGAATAGAATCCCCGTCAGTGTCTGGTATGACTAGTGGCGTTCCTGCTGTTGGCAATGGAGCATCAGCACTTCCATCACGATCATCATAAGGGTCTAAAGCATCAGCAAGACCATCTGCATCTTCATCGTTCAAAGTTCCAGCACCATATTCTCCATCTCCGTCGGGATCAAAACCACCGGCCTCAATAGTATCTGGTATCCCGTCATTGTCAGAATCTAGATCCACAAAATCTGCATTGGCACTTCCAGAAGTATTTATAGGAACAATAATAGATTCTGTTGCGGTTGCGCCAACTACTGCAAGAGGAATACCGTTGCTATTCACTTCTGTGTTGTCTAATACACCGGTACCTGGTTGACCATTTCCATCAGGATCATCTGTACCTCCGGACTCAGCATAATCTGTGATCCCATCATTGTCTGAATCTAAATCAAAATAATTAGGAATACCATCTCCATCTTTATCAGAAGGGTTGGTTCTAGGATCCCCATCTCCGTCTTCATTAAAATCTTCGTCAGTATCTAATATACCGTCATTGTCGTCGTCTAAATCATCGGTGTCAGCAATGCCGTCTCCATCTTTATCCTGTAAGTTTTCTTCCCTCCAATCTCTATCACCACCTACATCATCAACATCAGGCATATCTGTGGGCAGTTGACCATTATTTGTTGCATTTAATGGATCTGTAGTGTCAAAAATTCCATTTTCAAAATCATCATGAAGACCATCTCCATCTATGTCAACAAATTTATCAGGATCAACAATACCATTATTATCGGCATCAAGAGGTAAATCAATACTATCATCAGTTGCATTTTCTGAAATGTCAAACGGGTCCAATCCGCCGTTTACCTGATCAGAATTAGTATCTGCATAATCCGGAGCCGAGCCTCCGTCTGTATTGATAGTACCAATAGCGACACCACCATTGTTCACATCGTACGCATTATCTATACCGTCATTGTCAGTATCAATACCAGAAGGTGCTCTATATCCTGTCGTAGGCTGCCCTTCTATATTATCTATAATACCATCATTGTCAATATCAATATCAACCACATTCTTAACGCCGTCACCATCACGGTCTGCATTGAAGCCAAAACCAATCCCAGGGATTACACCATCATTAGTATCTGCTAAACCGTCTTGATCGGCGTCTGCAGGCGTTCCGGAACCTACAATCCCGTCATTTTCACTGTCTACAACCTCGAAGTTACCTTCATAAGTATCTGGGATACCATCGCCGTCAGAATCTAAGTCTAAGTAGTTAGGTAAGCTGTCTGCATCTGAATTTCTAAGCGTAGGGAAGGTAGCTTCGGCATCAATAGGGTCGTGCCATCCGTTATTGTCAGCATCCACAAATCCATCAACCACACCATCATTGTCCGTGTCGTTATAAGAAGGATTATTTGAAAACGCTTCTTCAGTATCAGAAAGTCCGTCGTTGTCTGAATCTCTATCAAGGAAATTATAGATGTTAGGAACGATATCAGAATTAGCGTCAGTATTTCGAGGCGTGTAATTGGCCACACCGCTGTCTGCTGAAGTTTCAAGTTCGTCTGCAAAACCATTAGTTCCATAACCTGCAGTATCCACTAATCCATCATTATCAGCATCTGTAAGTCCGGCTTCTAAAACATCTGGGATCGCGTCATTATCAGCATCAAGGTCTAAATGGTTAGCAATTCCATCACCGTCTAGATCATACGCCGCTGCCGGAAGACCGTCAGCATCACCAATCGCAGCATCCGTAGAATCATCATCAAGATAATTTACAACACCGTCACCATCTGCATCACCATTAGGATCAAGTCCGGCTAAATTTTCAGCAGTATCAAGAATACCATCATTGTCATCATCAAGGTCAATACTATCTGTTATACCATCACCATCACTGTCAACATCGATAAAACAGTGTGTTAAATCATAGATAGCAAACCCAGGAGCCGAACCAGCATTGTAAGTTCCACCTGAAACAATACCATAAGAAATCACAATACGATCTACCGGTGTGCTAAAGCTTGCGTAGACCACACCAAAAGCGGCATCAGCACCAGTTTGTGGAGCGTCAAAAGCATCACTAGTTACGGTGTTTCCAGCAATAGTGTGTATAGGAGTTCCTTGGAGAATTGGGTTAACGGTTGTGCCTCCTAGGTAACCGGTAATGGTAACAGTCTCTTGATAATTTACAGAGCCGCTAGAACCATCAATATCAAATAATTTAAACTGTACTCCATCAAGACCAGTATTAGATTCTCCTAGAAGAATTTCAGTAGAAATAACATCACCATCAATATTAGATGCAAGAGCTGATAAAATTAATTGACTTGCATCTGAAGGACTACTGCCTAGATCTCCTTCATAAAAAGCAGCATTAACGGGAGTAGGGGACTCTAAACCACCTGCTGGAGGAGTAATATTGAATGCATAAGAAGTATTATTCTTATTGTTGTAAGTATTAGAAGTCGAGCCAGGAGCCCAAGTCACCGTATCCCAATTGAAGGTGCTTTCAGTAGCACAAGGATCTGCAGTAACCGAAATTGTAAGCGTGCTTGAGGCAGTGCCGCCATTACTATCAGAGATCGTATAATTTGCAGCAGGAACAGCGCCATTGAATCCTGGAGCAGGAATAAACTTATAGCTTCCGTCAGCATAAATGGTAAGTTCGCCTTGAGCTGCAGCAACACTGTTTCCTGCAGTTACTGTGGTTCCGCCAAAGGTGAATTCCGTTACATTAAGTGTGTTGCCGTCAGCATCAGTATCATTGATTAAAACCCCTTCGTCTGCACCAATAAACAGCGTTACATCTTCATAAGTGGTATCAGTGTCAGGGTTTGCAATAGGGTCGTCATTAACTGCGTTGATCGTAAGCGCTAAATTACCGACGTCAGTAAGTGCCCCATCTGTCACGGTATAAGTGATGGCAGGCACAGCGCCATTATAATTGGAAGCCGGTGCAAAAGTGTAGCTTCCATTGGCATTTATGGTAAGATCACCAACACCAGCTATAGATGCTGTTTGGCCAGCAGTATAATTTGTACCATCAAAGGTAAATTCACTAATACTTAGCGGATCGCCATCGAGATCTGTATCATCCTGTAGTAAATCATCGGGGCTACCGTCGGCTACAGTTAAAGTAGTGTCTTCGTTAGTACTATGAGAATCATCAACGGCTACCGGAGGATCGTTAACCGGATCTACAGTAAGCGTTAAGCTGCCTACATCTGTAAGAGTTCCGTCGCTTACGGTAAAAGTAATTGCTGGAACCGGACCATTATAATTTGCAGCAGGTGTAAAGGTGTAGCTTCCATTTAAATTAATAACTAAAGTACCAACTCCAGTTACTGTTGCAGACTGCCCGGCATTGTAGTTAACTCCATTAAAGGTAAATCTGGTAATAGAAATAGGATCACCATCTACATCAGTCTCTACAGGAAGTAAGTCATCTGCGCTTCCGTTAGCAATATTAAGTGCGGTATCTTCATCAGTACTATTGGTGTAATCACCAGCTACCGGAGGGTCGTTAACAGGAGTTACTGTTATAGCTAAATTTGCTGTAGCGGTAAGTGAGCCATCGCTTACTGTATAAGAAATAGCCGGAACAGTACCGTTGTAATTTGCCGCAGGGGCAAAAGTGTAACTTCCGTTAGAATTTATTGTAAGTGCGCCTACGTTGGCCACTGTAATGGTGGTGCCGGCACTTTGAGTAGTTCCATCGAAGGTAAAGTTGGTAATGTTCAGCGTATTGCCGTCAACATCAGAATCATTATTTAATAAATCTCTGGCAGCACCGTCTGCTACAGTTATTGTTATATCTTCAGGAGTAGTATTACTATCGTTAACAGCAACTGGCGGATCGTTAACTGGAGTTACCGATAGCGTCAATGTAGAACTTGCGGTTCCGCCATTTCCGTCAGTAATTCTATAGGTGATTACAGGAACTGGACCATTATAATTGGCTGCAGGTGTAAAGGTGTAACTTCCGTTAGTATTTAATGTAAAAATACCTACTCCAGAGATCGGAGCACTATTACCAGGAGTGTAATTCGTTCCATTTATGGTGAACCGGTTTACAGTTAAGGTGTTACCATCAGCATCCGTGTCATTATTAAGCACACCATTGGCTGCATTGACATTAAGCGCAGTGTCCTCTGGCGTACTGTTAGTATCAGGATTAGCCACAGGAATCCCGTTTACAGTAAGAATTGCTGCCGCTGAGGTAATTGTGCCACAAACATAAGAACCATCAGTTACTACAACTCTGTATCTATAGGTATTATACGAGTAGGGGACATTAGTTAATGTCAAGGTATTGGTTGTGGCACCTGAGTAAACTCCTCCATTAGCCACATTGCTATAACTTCCTCCGCCGTTGGTACTTACTTGCCATTGGTAACTTAAAGTGGTACCTGTAGCGGTAACAGCAAAGGTAGTATTAGCACCTTGATTTATAGTTTTATTAGTAGGTTGAACGCTTATGGTTGGTGCGGCGTTTACAGTTGTAACATTGGTATTCGTTCCGGGATAGGCTGCACCTACAACAGTACCATCAGGATTTACTGCAGGAGGATTACCTGTGCCATAAAAACGGTTGTCTCCACCATCAGCATTAGGATTGTTGTACGCTTCGTTCGCATCAGAACAGCCGTCATT
This sequence comes from Leeuwenhoekiella sp. ZYFB001, assembly GCF_011784865.1. Lineage (NCBI taxonomy): Bacteria > Pseudomonadati > Bacteroidota > Flavobacteriia > Flavobacteriales > Flavobacteriaceae > Leeuwenhoekiella > Leeuwenhoekiella sp. ZYFB001. Next base: position 3,185,319 of record NZ_CP050460.1, on the reverse strand, counting down.
GTCACTGTCTGTATCTCTAGAATCAGATGCAGCATCACCGTCAGTATCTCTTGGTAAGCATTCTAAGAACACACCAAATGCAAAGGCTTGACCACCTTGCGCACCATTTTGACCAGCAGTATTGATTTCAACAGAAAGTCTGGTTGCATCTACTGTACGTAAGATAGGCACACCTGCCCCTGTATTATTGTATTGAACTCTATTAGAGCCTGCTCCTGCTATATTATAGCCGGTTCCTCCTACGCTTTCAATAATTTCCCAGTTTCTACCATTGGTAGTAACGCGTTGATATTCTTCAGCAGGGAAGTCTAGATTATTGGTTTCCTCAGTATCTGCAAAAATAAGATCAGGAGTATATACAACACCCGAAGCAGTGCGTGCGGTAAAGGTGACATCAAAGCTGATATCATTATTATCTCCAGTACCGTTAAAGTTTGCAAATATTGAAGCGCCAGCAACATTGTAGTCGTTCTTTAAGACTGCTCCTCCAAAGGTATTAAAGTCACTTAAAAAATAATCTTCGGGAGCATTACCATTGTCAGGGCCAAAAGCTTCCGGATTAGTCACATTAAGATCTCTAACATTAGTAAACGTCGCAGTGATGCTGCCACCGCCCGGAAGGGCTATGGTTGCGGTAGTATTCTCTTGGATACCATTAGTTTCAAGTGAAGTTCCCGTCCAGGATAACCAGAATATATTCTGAGCAAAATCACCACTTGCAACGCTTGAATTACCGTTGTTTAAGGTAGTACAATCTTGCTCATCAACATCTAAAATACCATCGTTATCATCATCAGTATCGCAGCTGTCAGGAACACCATCACCATCAAAGTCAATAGTGTCATCAGCACCTGGGCACCTATCATCTGCGTTAATTACGCCGTCACCATCGTCATCACATTGATCACTTGTTATGTAAGGGTCAGTACTGCTTACATCGTTTTGACCTCCGTTAACAATTGTAGGAATACCGTCACTATCTACGGCATCACCCAAACTAGTATCAGCAGCTAAATCACTCGAAGTTAGTGAGCCGTTATCACCTTCTAAAGCGTCTGGGCAACCATCATTATCACTGTCAAGGTCTAAGTAGTTTGGAATACCATCATTATCTGAGTCTGCAAAAAGAGGTAAAGAACAAAAGTCTGCAAAGCGTATTGTTTGCTCATTGGTAAAGCCACCGGTAGATGCAGTATAACCAAAATAGACTTCCGAAGCCCCACCAAAATAATCAGAAATAAGATTCCCTGTGAATGAACCAGCTAATCTACCATCTACGGTGTAAGTCAAAGTTTGACTATTTTGTTTCCAAGAGACCGTAACATCATGCCAAGCGCCATCTTCTAAATTACCAAAATCAATAGCACTCGATAAGAGGCCTGCGCCACTTTGATTATCAGAGTCCCATATCATAGTGTGATCATTCACTATATCACCCACACCTGTGCCATTGTTAAAAGTATCAAGCTCAAGTACAATACCATTACTTATGCCTGAAGACCCCATACCAACACCGGTAGCGCCTAAGGCAGAAGTTCCATTAGGGTCATTATGAAAAATAATTGCAATACCGTCCGCTCCAGTGCCATCTAAACTACCCAAGTTAGCCTGAAATGAGAAAGAAAAATTTTGGGTGAAATCAACTTTGTTCATGCCATATGCTTGGCCAGATTGACCTGGTTCTTCCGGAGTAAGTATCACTGCGTTTGGATTTGCGGTGCTTTGTTGCGCAGAGCCATTGACTTGAAAAATCTCGTTGAAATCCGAATTAAGAAGTCCGTTTTCTTCACAGTCTAAAATTCCATCATTGTCATCATCACTATCACAACCGTCAGGCACACCGTCTCCATCAAAGTCAACGGTATCGTCGAAGCCCGGACATTGATCATTAGCATTAATGACTCCATCACCATCATCATCACAAGCGTCACCTGTTACAGCTATGTCTGTACTGCTGACATCATCTTGCCCTCCACTTGTTGAAGATGGAATACCATTGCCATCAACACCTCCTGTAATTTGCCCATTACTATCTAAATCAGCCAAAGTAAGTGTTGCATTATCACCTTCAAGTGCATCAAAACAACCATCGCTATCAGATTCATTGTTTAAGTAGTTGGGATTGCCAATTCCGCTTGTATTAATCGGATTTACGGCGTTTCCTCCAGAACAGGGAGCTACGACTGTATAATTACTTGTCAATGCATCAATACCAATACTGCGAGAACCGGTATCTGTTGACATTCTAAGCCTAATAAAGCGTGCTTGATTTCCAGTTACAGTATAATTGAAATTAACTGCATTAGTGGTAGTATAATTAAAGTTTTGAAGATTGGTAAAGTTTGATCCATCTAGAGATTGTTCAACGCTCAAAGCATAAGAAGTACCACTACCATTAGAAATATTAGTTCTGACTTGAATTGTGGATCCAACAGGAACATCATCTGATAATCTTAAAGTTAAAATATCATCAAGATCGTTTATACTAGCAAAATTATTGTCTTGAGCACCTAAGGCGTTAGCAGCATTTTGAATACTAAACTGACTATAAACTGAACTTGCATTGACTGTGAAGCTCGTCGTGGATCCATCACATTCAGGATCTACTTGATCTGAAACACCATTATTATTTAAATCAACGAAGTTATCTACCTTTCCATCAGCATTATTATCATTTTGACCACTTTCTATGATATCAAGAATACCGTCATTATCAGAATCTAAATCAAATTGATTTATAATACCATCTAGATCAAAATCATAGTTATCATTAATTCCATCTCCGTTGGAATCAATGTAACCAGCAATATCTGAGTCTTGATAATTTAAAATTCCGTCTAAATCGTCATCTTCGCTAGCATTTGGTAAACCTGCACTCTCTACACTATCGAGAATTCCATCATCATCATCATCTAAATCTTCAATGTCAGTGATCCCGTCGTTGTCAATGTCAGGAGGAGAAGAAGCAAAAATTTGATTTATAAATACAGCCGAATCGTAGGTTGGGTCACCAGTATCTCCAATTGCTATCTTAAAGGTATAGGTAACACCAGAAAGTAGACCTGTTAATTTACCGGTTTGAACAGTTGTTAGTCCATTAAACTGGATATTGACAGGAGTGGGATTGCCTCCATTATTACAAGCACCGGGCCCGTCATGGCCATTGTTAATATAATTTGAAGTTTGTGTTAGGTCTGCGAAAGTTCCATCTTGTGCACAACCTAAAAATCCGGCATTGACGTTATTTACTGCAATAGGATTGCCATTAGGTAATACCCCTAAATTTCTTGTGCCACTTATTCCGGGTCCTGATATGAAATAACCAAAAGCATCATTAAAAACTGAGCCTACATAATCAGGGTATTCATCAGAACCAAATACTGATCTAATATTGAGCTCTGTAAAACCTGGGTCTAAGACAACATCAAAAGTAAATACGACTACATCATATATAGCACCATTATCAACACTTCGTAATTGAGGATCACTGTAGGTATTAGGCCCTGGTGCATTTACACTGGCTGCTACATTATTATTTGAAGAAAATGTAGTTGCAAGATTAGAGGTGGTGACTGCTAACCCTGTATCAAGGCTTAGATTCGCACCTGCATTTCCATTGCTAAAGATTGCTAATTGAGAAGGGCGGTCACCGGTAACTAGACTCATATTAGAGAGGGTCACACCTTCACCACTAATCTGATTTAGAATTTGGGCATTTGAAGGGTTACCGCTAAATGTAGCTTGAGCGTTTAATGTTAAGTTGGTGCAACAAAATAGAACCGCTACCAAAAGATATCTTTCGAAAAGCGTTATTAAGTCAAGATGAAAAAATTTAGGGGTAATTTTATTCATATAAGCGTCGATTTTATTACTCGTAATATTTTTCTTACAAAAGCCTTATTCAAACATTAAAGCTATTAATATTTGTTGACAATCTTTTGCTTTTTGTTGATAAACAAGCTTTTTCTGTCGGTTAATTTACGTAATGTGTCGGTGAATGGTTTTGAGCTGGCTTTATTTGATAAGAAGAAATAATGGAATAAAATAGGTTTTTCTTACAAAAAAATGAGGTTAATTGCCTTTAGGTGTATATTTTGTATGAATACGACTACATTTTTACTGTAAAACCTGTAGCTTTTAAAAAAGTGTTAAATTTTGCAGGGTTTTCTAAAATAAAAGCAAAAATTATTTTTTACTTGTAAAAAATAATAATATCAACGTAAGATACTATATTATAGCCTGTTAAAAGTGTGTTTGATACCTTTAATCTGTAAAACGTTTTACGAAATCTTACAACAAGTGCATTAAAATCGGGATTTGTAACGTTTATGTGTATAACTTAGGTGGGTTTCATCGCTAGTTGTGCCACGCTACCTAGTGCATAACAAACTACCGTAGGAATAAACCATGCCACTCCATAAGCGGATAATGGTAAAAGCTGTTGGAGGGGAGTAAGCGTTTCTATATTTATGCTTTCTAAAAATTCGGGGATGCTAAAAAGAATACATCCTAATACTGTAACTCTAAATACCAAAGTTGTGGCATATCGTTCAGGTAAGGCATTCAACAAAATTAAAGTAATAACTAGAGGGTAAATAAAAGCAAGTATTGGAACTCCAATTGTAATGATATAGGAGACTCCGGTCTGCCCGATAACGATACCAGCAATACAGGCTAATGTTACCGTTAGCGGGTAGATGGTTTTATTGCTTCGATTTAAACCTTGAAAGAAATCTGCAGTTCCGGTAACTACCCCTACAGCAGTTGTAAAACAGGCAAGAGCTACTAAAATGGAGAGCACAATATTTCCAGAGCTTCCCAAAGCTTCATAACTTAAAAGAGTAAGTAAATCTGTGCGCGACGGTTCTTCAGTTAAATTTGAAAACAGAGAACCGGCATAGATCAGCCCGGTATAAATAAGAAGCAAACCTATTCCGGCAATGAATGCAGCTTTAAAAAGGACTTTTCTTTTTTCGCCAACCGAACTTTCTTTGAATTTTATTTTTAAAGAGATTATGGCTAGCGCACCAATAACAATGGCGCCAATCGCATCATAGGTTTGATAACCTTCTAGAATCCCGGTGCTTACTACTTTAGTAATATGTTTATTATTCGCAATCGGTATTTCGGCAAGACAAAGGATTGCGATAATGGTGACTAAGATTAGCAAAAGCAGAGGCGTAAGATATTTACCCAAAAGGTCTAGCAGTTTTGACCGATTTAAAGCGCTAAGCAGTACCAATCCAAAATATATGGCGCTAGAAGTAAGTGAATTGATCTCAAAATAGGGCTCAATGGCCATTTCATAGGTTACAGAAGCTGTACGAGGGCCGGGAAGTGTAACCGAAACCAGATACACTAGAATGCAAAATACGGTGCTGAAGACCGGATGAATTTTAGTCGCAAAATCGAGCATCGTTCCTTGTAAGCGTGCGTGCGCTATAACACCTAGTATAGGTATAAATACTGCGGAAATGAAAAAACCTAGAGTAACCAGAAGCCAGTGGGTGCCGCTTAAATAGCCTAAATAGGGCGGAAGAATTAAATTTCCTGCTCCAAAAAATAAAGAGAATATTGCAAAACCTGTAACGAGTACTTCTTTGTTAAAACGCATATTGCTTGTAACTTTCAAACCGAAAGATAAAATAAAACGATGCCAAATATAATTGAAAACACCCTATTTTATGAGGAATTTGGGAATGGACCTGCGATGCTCTTACTTCACGGATTTTTAGAAAACCGAAAGATGTGGATGCCGTTTGTGCCTGAATTATCTAAGAAACATCGGTTGATTTTAATTGATTTGCCGGGGCATGGTAGAAGTGATGTTTTAAAGGGAGCGCAAAACTTAGCGCTAATGGCAGAAGAACTAAAAAAGCTAGTTGATCACCTTCAATTGAAAGATCTAAAATTCGTGGGACATTCTATGGGGGGTTATGTAGCCTTGGCCTACGCGCAACGGTTTCCGGAAGATATAAGCGGAATTTGTTTGCTCAATTCGACACCTAAAGCAGATACTGCCGAGCGCGTTGCATTGCGTGAACATGGAATTACAGTGGCCAGAAAGAACTATCACGCTTTAGTATCTATGTCAGTGGCTAACCTTTTTTCACAGCCTTTAAGAAGTCGGTTAACCGAAGCTATTCAGCTAACAAAGCAAGAAGCGCTACAGACTCCGCTTGAAGGTTATATCAATTCTCAAAAGGCGATGGCAATAAGAGACGATTCCACAGAATTCTGGAAAAACGGAAGTTTTAAAAAAATGATGATTTTAGGCGCTCAAGATACCTTGATTCGTGCTGAAGATTTGAAAAACGAGTTTACGGAATACGATGTGCAAATAGACGTTTTAGAGGGCGGCCATATGCTTACCATTGAAAATTTTAAGGGGGTATTGGCAATATTGAAGCAATTTTAAAGTTGTAAACCCGTATTGTTTCTTATAAAGTTCTGAATATGAGGCTAAAATTTTAACAGATTAAAGATTTACTGCTTCCATTTTAGGAATTTCTCAAAATAAATGGTGCATTGCAGAAAATAGGTCTTTTAAACGTATAAAAAATGCTTTTTAACGTTTATTTTGTTAAATTCGTCAAGCTAACTTCATAAAATTCCCTTAAAATGAATTTACAAAGCCCTACGAGAAATCCATTAAAGCGATTACGGTGTAAACTTTTTGGTCACAATTATAATTTATTGCGCCAGTATCAAACCAACAAAAAGGAATATGAATGCTCATGTTGTAAACAGCAATTTACAGAAGATGAGCACGGTTATCTAGCCCCATTAACCCCAAAATTGCGCCGCATTAATGAGGTTATGGAGAAGTTTTACCTCTTCAAGCACGCGCGTAGGCAGTCTGCTTAAAATAAATTATTCTTCATTTTTAAGTGCATTCCATCCTCTAGCTACAATAGGTATTGAGGTGTTTGCTCTCGTGATTAAATTCATTCCGTCGTGCTCCGGCGTCACGTGGCCGATCACTGTAAGGTGTGGGTTTCCTTTAATCTTATCGTAATCCTCCTGTTTAATGGTGAATAAGAGTTCGTAATCTTCACCACCACTCAAGGCTACCGTGGTGCTATCAAGTTCAAACTCCTCGCAAGTCTGAATGAGTTGCGGATCAAGTGGAATTTTCTCTTCATAAAGCCTGATTCCGGTCTTAGAGCTTTTACATAGATGAATAATTTCAGAAGAGAGTCCGTCGCTGATGTCGATCATAGAAGTAGGTTGCACGTCAATTTTCTTTAGAAGCTCTACGATGTCTTTACGGGCTTCCGGTTTTAATTGACGTTCTACCAAATAAGCGTAAGGTTCTAGATCAGGCTGCGCATTAGGATTAACTTTATATACTTGTTTTTCTCGCTCTAAAACCTGGAGTCCCATATACGAGGCGCCTAAATCACCTGAAACAACGAGCAGATCCCCATCTTTTGCGCCGCTTCTTTTCACGATCTGTTTTGGTTCGGCCTGGCCTAATGCGGTTACACTGATTAATAGTCCTGTTGTGCTTGATGTGGTGTCGCCACCTATTAGATCTACGTTGTAGATAGAGCAAGCGAGTTCAATTCCTGCGTAAAGTTCTTCAAGCGCTTCCAAAGGAAACCGATTAGATACTGCAATTGAAACGGTGATCTGAGTAGCTTCGGCATTCATAGCATAGACGTCAGATAAATTTACCATAACAGCCTTGTAGCCTAAATGTTTCAGCGGCATAAAGCTCAAATCAAAATGCACACCTTCAACCAGTAGATCAGTAGTGACTACAAGTTGGTTCTCCTTTGGGTCAATTACCGCGGCATCATCCCCAATGCCGGTTACGGTGCTTGATTGCTTGATTTTAAACGTTTGGGTAAGGTGATTTATTAAACCAAATTCTCCCAGATCGCTTAGTGAAGTGCGTGATTCATCTTTATTTTCAAACATAACAGTTTCTTTAAAAGCGCAAATTTAATGGGAATAAATCAAAAGCAAGCACGAGACTCCTTTAAATAATCTAAGTGCGTTTGTGTATTATTTTGATCTCACCGGGATTTAGATAGAAGTTTAACGTGATGTGCTGCCATGGCGAATTATATATATTTAGTCTATAAAAGCATAAAATAGTTTAATGTAAGGATGTATGGTAAAACCCTACTTAAATGGTATATTTGCAACAAGTAAAATGAATTATGATTAAAGTAAGTGAAAGCGCAAAAAAGAAGATAGCTGTTCTTATGACTGAGGATGGTTATGATCCTAGCACAGACTATGTTAGGGTTGGCGTGAAGAGTGGTGGATGCAGTGGCTTATCATATGATTTGAAATTCGATAAGAGTAAAGCTGAAGAAGACAAACTCTTTGAAGATAACAACATAAAGTTAATAGTAGATAAGCGCAGTTTTCTCTACTTGATTGGTACCACGCTTGAATATAGCGGCGGGTTAAATGGTAAGGGTTTTGTCTTTAATAACCCTAACGCACAACGTACCTGCGGTTGTGGAGAAAGTTTTTCATTGTAATTAGATTAAACCTGTTTTTATAACAGATTAGATAAAGTATATGGCGTACACAGAAGACGACTTAGAGAAAGAATTAGCCACCAAAGAATATAAATACGGCTTTTATACAGATATTGAATCTGAAACTTTTCCGGTTGGGCTTAACGAGGATATTGTGAGAGCGATTTCTAAGAAAAAAGAAGAGCCTGAATGGATGACCGAATGGCGTATTGAAGCTTTTAGGTATTGGCAAACGCTTGAGGAGCCAGAATGGGCGAATGTGCATTATGAGAAACCTGATTTTCAGAATATCTCTTACTATTCTGCACCTTCAAAAAAGCCTAAATACGATAGTCTAGATGAGGTGGATCCTGAATTGTTAGATACATTTAAACGTTTAGGTATTTCTATCGATGAGCAAAAGAAACTTGCCGGTGTGGCAGTTGATGTAGTTATGGATTCAGTTTCGGTAACTACTACTTTCAAGAAAACGCTGGCGGAAAAGGGAATTATTTTCTGTTCTATTTCTGAAGCGATTAAGGAACATCCTGAGCTGGTAAAGAAATACATTGGTACAGTAGTTCCTAAGAAAGATAACTTCTATGCTGCTTTAAATAGTGCTGTTTTTAGTGATGGTTCTTTCTGTTATATTCCTAAGGGCGTACGTTGCCCAATGGAGCTTTCAACGTATTTCAGAATTAACCAAGCAGGAACCGGTCAATTTGAACGTACACTTGTTGTTGCAGATGAAGGTAGTTATGTGAGTTATCTAGAAGGCTGTACCGCTCCATCTCGTGATGAGAATCAATTGCACGCTGCAGTTGTTGAATTGATTGCACTAGATGATGCGGAGATTAAATATTCTACTGTACAAAACTGGTATCCTGGTAACGATCAAGGAAAAGGTGGTGTTTACAATTTTGTGACCAAGCGCGGGCTTTGCGAAAAAAATGCGAAGATCTCTTGGACACAAGTAGAAACCGGTAGTGCTGTAACTTGGAAATATCCAAGTTGTGTGTTGAAAGGAGATAACTCGATTGGTGAATTTTATTCGATCGCGGTTACTAACAATTTTCAGCAGGCAGATACGGGTACCAAGATGATTCACTTAGGTAAGAACACGAAGAGCACGATCATTTCTAAGGGTATTTCGGCAGGGCAATCTCAAAACAGTTATCGCGGTTTGGTTCAAATCAATAGCAGAGCAGAAAATGCGCGTAACTTCTCGCAGTGTGATTCACTATTGATGGGGAATAAATGTGGTGCACATACCTTCCCGTATATCGAAGCTAAAAATAAATCGGCTAAAGTAGAGCACGAGGCAACTACCAGTAAAATTGGTGAAGACCAAATCTTTTACTGTAACCAACGTGGAATTGACACTGAAAAAGCAATTGCGTTGATCGTTAATGGTTTTAGTAAAGAAGTGCTAAACAAACTTCCGATGGAGTTTGCGGTAGAAGCTCAAAAATTATTGGAAATTTCACTCGAAGGTTCCGTAGGATAAAACAAAATAAGAACATCAGAAAAAGGCATTGATGCCCAAAGAATATAGAATATGTTAGAGATAAAAAATCTGAATGCAGGTATAGAAGATAAAGACATTCTAAAAGGAATTGATCTTAAAGTTAACGCAGGTGAAGTACACGCTATTATGGGGCCTAATGGGTCAGGTAAAAGTACATTGTCGTCTGTTATTGCCGGTAAAGAGGAATATGAGGTAAACGGCGGAGATATTATTTTTGAGGGTGAGTCTATGCTCGAGTTAGATGCTGAAGAGCGTGCGCATAAAGGTGTGTTCTTATCTTTTCAGTATCCGGTAGAGATCCCTGGAGTATCGGTTACCAATTTTATCAAAACAGCGATCAACGAAACGCGTAAAGCTAAAGGCCTTGAAGATATGCCGGCGAACGATATGCTAAAGATGATTCGTGAGAAATCTGAACTTTTAGAGATTGATCGTAAGTTTTTATCACGCTCATTAAACGAAGGTTTTTCGGGTGGAGAGAAAAAACGTAATGAGATCTTTCAGATGGCGATGTTAGAGCCAAAATTGGCTATTCTTGATGAGACTGATTCAGGATTAGATATTGATGCATTACGTATCGTTTCTAACGGTGTAAACAAACTACGCAGTAAAGACAATGCAGTAGTGGTGATTACGCACTATCAGCGTCTTCTAGAGTACATTGTTCCTGATTTTGTACACGTTTTAGTAGATGGAAAAATCGTAAAATCCGGCGGAAAAGAGTTAGCGCTTGAGTTAGAAGAAAAAGGATACGATTGGGTAAAAGCGGAGCTTACTGCTTAGAGCGTTCAAGTTTAAATACGCTTGAACATTAAAATGTATGAAGTTGTTAGAGTAAAAGTGACTTTTGACTTTTTCAACTTTGAATATTAAATTGAATTATGAGTTTAAAAGATAAATTATTATCATCATACTTGACTTTTCAAGAGAATACATCTTTTGATAACAGTATTCTTGATATTAAAGATCAGGCTATAAAGGTCTTTGAGGCGGAAGGTTTTCCGAGTAAAAAGGATGAGAACTGGAAGTATACTTCATTAAATTCAGTTACAAAGCCTCATTATAGCTTGGCAGCAACCGGTGATGATGCGATTGAATTTAAAGATGTAAAACAATATTTTTTAAATGATATTGACACCTTTAAGATCGTATTTATTGATGGTGTTTACAGTTCGTATCTTTCTGAAACTACACACGATGGTGTTGATGTTTGTCTCTTGAGTTCAGCGCTTACTAAGCCTAAGTTCAAGCAGGTTATTGATGTGTATTTTAATAAAATTGCCAAGAACGACAGTCTTACTGCTTTAAATACTGCTTTTGCTAAAGAGGGTGCTTACATCTATGTGCCTAAGAGTATGGCGGTAAACAAACCTATACAGATTGTGCATTTATCAACCGGTAATGAGGCAAATCTTATGCTTCAGCCGCGTAACTTGATTGTTGCTGAAGAGAATGCCGAAGTACAAGTGATTGAGCGTCACCAGAGTTTGAGTTCAAATGCTGTATTTACCAATTCTGTTACTGAAATTTATGCGGGTAAACACGCTCGTGTAGACTATTATAAGATCCAAAATGACAAAGAAAATGCGTCATTAATTGATAATACGCATATTGATCAGCAGGAGTCTAGTGAAGTATCAGTACATACCTTTTCTTTTGGTGGAAAGCTTACCCGTAATAATTTGAATTATTATCAGAATGGGGAGCACATCAATTCTATTCTAAAAGGGGTTACCATCATTGAAGATAAGCAGCACGTAGATCACAATACTTTAGTACACCACAAGCAGCCGAACTGTGAAAGTCATCAGGATTACAAAGGTATTTTTGATGATAAATCTACCGGAGTTTTCAATGGTAAGGTGGTTGTAGATGCTATTGCGCAGAAGATCAATGCATACCAATCTAATAATAACATTTTGGTTAGCGATAAAGCTTCGATCAACTCAAAACCTCAGTTGGAGATTTTTGCCGATGATGTTCGTTGTTCACACGGTTGTACCATTGGTCAGCTTGATGAAGATGCTTTATTCTATATGCGTACCCGCGGAATTGGTAAAAAAGAAGGTAGAGCATTATTGATGTATGCCTTTGCTAACAATGTTTTAGAAAGTGTAAAAATTCCACAGTTAAAAGCACGCATCACCAATCTTATTGCCGAAAAACTAGGCGTTAATATTGGTTTTGATCTCTAGACAAGACTTTTTTGTCTTGTAAGTAACTCGTCAAAAATTGTACATATGGCTACTGCTAGTATCACATCAACCTTAGATGTCTTAAGAATACGCGAAGATTTTCCTATTCTAAACCGAAAGGTTAACGGGCAGCCATTGGTTTATTTTGATAATGCTGCGACTTCTCAGACGCCGCAGCAAGTAATCGATGTGATCGTTGATTATTATTCAAACTATAATGCAAACATACACCGTGGGGTTCACGCGTTATCGCAAGAAGCTACTGATGCTTATGAGCAGGCGCGTATAAAATTGCAAAAGCATTTTAATATCCCTAACGCGTATCAAACGCTTTTTACTTCGGGGACCACACACGGGATCAACATTGTAGCTTCAGGGTTTGCTGAGATTTTAAAGGCGGGAGACGAGATTATTGTTTCGGCATTAGAGCATCACTCTAATATTGTACCGTGGCAAATGCTTTGCGAAAAAACCGGTGCGACGCTTAAAGTCATCCCAATGACTACAAGTGGCGAACTTGACATGGATGGGTTTGACGCCGTGCTTTCAGAGAAGACCAAATTGGTTTTTGTCAATCACGTGAGTAATGCTTTAGGAACTGTAAACCCTATTGACGAGATCATCACCAAAACCCACCAAGTGGGTGGAGCTGTTTTAGTTGATGGGGCGCAAGCTTCACCACATATCAAAGCAGATGTTCAAGCTTTGGATGTAGATTTTTACGTCGTTTCCGGGCATAAAATGTGCGGTCCTACAGGAATAGGAATGCTTTATGGAAAGGAAGAATGGCTTGAAAAACTTCCCCCGTATCAAGGAGGAGGGGAAATGATCGATCAGGTTACTTTTGAGAAAACTACTTATGCAGGATTACCTCATAAGTTTGAAGCGGGGACTCCCAATATTTGTGGCGGAATAGCTTTTGGTGCAGCCATTGATTACATGAATGCCATAGGTTTTGAGCATATTGCAGCTTATGAATACGAGTTGCTCACTTATGCAACACAAAAACTTAAAGAGATCGAAGGATTGCGCATCTATGGTGAATCTAAACATAAAACGGCTGTAATCTCATTCAATATTGGTGACATTCACCCGTATGATATCGGCACTATCTTAGACAAGTTGGGTATTGCGGTGCGTACTGGTCATCATTGTGCACAACCAATTATGGATTTCTACAAAATTCCCGGAACGGTTAGAGCTTCGTTTTCTTTCTACAACACTAAAGAGGAAATAGATATTTTTGTGAATGCAGTGCGCAAGGCAAAAAGTATGTTGGGCTAAATTTAACCTTTAGTCTGGTGCATATTTAAGCGATTACTAGTAATTTCACTCTTAAAACGTTAAGATATGAAAACATTTGCAGTGATGTTGCTTCTAGTATTTGTAAGTTTTAGTGCTTGTAAATCAACCGATAAGAAAATTAAAGGACCTAAAGGAGAATATATTGTAGCCTCTATCAAAAAAGATACGGTTGCAGGGAAAGAGATTCAATTGATCTTTGATGAAGAAAAAGGTCAAGTGAGTGGTAAAGCCGTTTGTAACTCCTATAGCGCCACTTATGTGGTTAGCGGAAATAATATTAAGTTTTCGCCGGCAGTGTCGACTAAGATGATGTGCCCTGAAGGAACTTCTATTGAATATAATTTTTTTCAGGCTTTATTAAATGCGAAAACCTTTAGTCTTAAGAGCAATAAATTAAGTCTTTTAGATGCTGAAGAGCAACCTATATTGATTGCAAAATAAGTTTAAACACCTATGAGTAGTATTCAAGATATACAACAAGAGATTATTGAAGAGTTTGAAATGTTTGACGACTGGATGCAGCGTTATGAATATATGATCGAGTTGGGAAAATCACTGCCGCTGATAGATGAAAAATACAAAACCGAAGAATATATCATTAAAGGATGTCAAAGTAAGGTTTGGGTCCACGCAGATTTAAAGGATGATAAAATAGAATTTACGGCAGATAGTGATGCGATCATCACAAAAGGGATCATCGCTATTTTAATTCGTTCTTTTTCTGGCCAGCCGCCGCAAGCGATTTTAGATGCTGATACTTCTTTCATTGATAAGATCGGGTTAAAAGAACACTTGTCGCCAACGCGTGCTAACGGTTTGGTGAGTATGATCAAGCAGATAAAATTATACGCAGTGGCCTATCAGGCAAAAGCAGAATCCTGATGCATTGGGAAAACGCTTTAACATTAACCGGCGGGATTTGCGGACTCGTGTTTGTTGTCGTTGGAATTTTAATGTACCGTTTTCCACCTAAAAAGATCAACCATTTTTACGGGTATCGAACTTCAAAATCCATGAAATCTCAAGACCGGTGGGATTTTGCGCAAAAGTTCTCTTCTGTAAAAATGATTAAGGCTGTGGTTGCGTTACTCATATTGGCCGTTTTGGGAGCTTTTGTCAATTTAGATTTTAACCCGAAGGTTCAAATGTTCTTAACCCTATTGTTGATTATAGGTTCCGTTATATATTTACTTTTAGGCACCGAAAAAGCCTTAGACAAACGATTTAAAGAATAATACCATGAGCGATACAAAAGAAATAGACACTCAAGAATTGGGAGAGAAAGTAGTACGTGTGCTTAAAACGATCTATGACCCAGAGATTCCTGTAGATATTTATGAGTTAGGATTGATCTATGATGTTTTTGTTAATGAAGATTACGAGACTAAGATCTTGATGACTTTAACAACGCCTAACTGTCCGGTGGCAGAAACTTTACCGGTTGAAGTTGAAGAAAAAGTAAAGACTATTGACATGGTTAAAGATTGTGAGGTTGAAATTACTTTTGATCCGCCGTGGAGTCAGGATTTGATGAGTGATGAAGCAAAGCTAGAATTAGGCCTGCTTTAAAACCTAATAGCTATGGAAGAAATCATAAACAGAGTCGCAAACAGTAAGCTTAAAACCTTTGATCTTGAAGATCTTTATCCTTCAGGACGCAGAGCGACAGTAGATATCTCGCAGTGGCTGTTAGAAGGATTTATTCTGAGAGAAAAAGAATTTAGAGCAAGTCTTAAGGATTATGACTGGTCTGCTTATGAACATGCTTTTGTTGCGCTGCATTGCAGCACAGATGCAATCGTGCCGGCTTGGGCGTATATGTTAGTGACTACTTATCTTCAGCCGGTTGCAAAAAAAGTGATTGTAGGTACGCTAGAAGACCTTGAATGTTTGTTATATACTGAGATCATTGCTGAATTAGATGTAGCTCCTTACGAGAACCAACTGGTGATCGTTAAAGGTTGTTCTAATAAACCGGTGCCTCAAAATGCTTATATATTGCTTACGCAAAAACTACAAAAAGTAGCTAAAAGCCTGATGTTTGGAGAGGCATGCTCTTCAGTACCGCTTTATAAAGCAAAATAACTAATTTACGGTTTTAGTCTTTTTTCTCAAATATAGTGACCACCTATGTTTTTTGGGTGAAGTATCTTTGCTTCAAATCTGAAAAATCAGCACTATGAGAAAATTATTATTCCTATTCTTTTTAGCCTGCTCTGTAAGCGGAGTAGTTGCTCAGGAGAAAACAGAACAAGAGCTTAAAGAAGAGATCGCTCCTAAAAAAGCCGAAATCGCAAAACTGCAAAAAGAAGTCAACGCACTGCAATCGCAAATTGACAATCTTCCGGGTTGGAAATTTGGTGCTTTCGGTACTATTGGTGCTAATTTCAGCTGGTTCAATAGTTGGTACTCTCAGGGAAATCCTAATGTATCTTCGGCAACAATTGGTGCAACTGTAAATGCTTTCGCCAATAAAAAAGATGAAAAGTATTTCTGGAGAAATGCAATGAATCTCAATTTGGGTTGGGTAAAGTTTGATGATCGCGACGATCCGGACGATGATGATAGCTTCCGCAACGCGACAGATGTATTTAATATCAGTTCGCTATACGGTTACAAGTTAAGTGAAAAACTAGCAGTATCAGGTCTTGGTGAATATAGAACCACAATTCTTGACAACTTTAATGATCCCGGTTATCTAGACTTGGGTGTCGGTATGACGTGGACACCGATCACTAATCTTACGGTAGTTGTACATCCTATCAACTACAACTTTGTGTTTAGCGATGAAGACACCATTTTTGAATCCTCTTTAGGGGCAAAGATTGTGGCAGATTATACGCGTCAGATTGGTAAGATTGCATTCAAGTCTAACCTTTCTGCATTTCAAAGCTACAAGAGTAGTAATTATTCAAACTTCACTTGGATCAACTCGTTCAACTATAAATTGTTTGGCAAAGTTGGTGTAGGTTTTGAGTTTGGTTTAAGAGGAAACAAACAAGAAAACCTAGATTACGCATTAGGAGAATATGTTGACAACGGAAGCACAGGTACAGAGCCTACGTTTGACAACTTAGACAGCCAACTTCAATCTTATTATCTATTAGGATTGACCTATGCATTCTAAAAAGCATTCTATTGTATAAAAAAACCCGATGCAGAAAGCATCGGGTTTTTTTATTTAAAATCTAAAATACGCTATTCTTCTTCGCCGTAAGCGTCGTACTCAGGATATAAGAAGTTATTATAAGGGAAACGCGTAATGTGAATTTCACGAACGCGATCGTAAACCTTTTTGCGGAAAGCTTCCATATTATCTTTATTTAATGCCGAAATAAAAATAGCATCGCCATCTACACGGGACATCCATGTACGTTCCCATTCCTCGAGCGTAAAATGCTCTTCGGTACGTTCGGTAACTAAATCATCTTCATCAATGGTTTTATGCGTGTATTGATCTATTTTATTAAAGACCATCAGCATCGGCTTGTCTGAACCACCTATCTCATCCATAATTTGGTTAACCGAAGCGATATGATCTTCAAACTGTGGGTGTGAGATATCGACAACGTGCAGTAACAAATCGGCTTCGCGCACCTCATCTAAGGTACTTTTAAAGGATTCTACCAGCTGCGTAGGCAGTTTTCTAATAAACCCAACCGTATCACTCAGTAAAAACGGAAGGTTGCGAATGACCACTTTTCTCACGGTAGTATCCAGCGTAGCAAAAAGCTTATTTTCTGCGAAAACTTCACTTTTGCTTATCGTGTTCATCAATGTAGATTTCCCAACATTAGTGTATCCTACCAAAGCGACACGCACTAAAGCGCCGCGGTTACCTCGTTGTATCGCTTGCTGCTTATCTATCTTTTCGAGTTTCTTTTTAAGTAACGAAATACGATCACGCACAATACGACGGTCGGTTTCAATTTCGGTTTCACCCGGTCCGCGCATCCCGATACCTCCTCGTTGACGCTCAAGGTGCGTCCACATCCCCGCAAGGCGTGGCAGCAAATATTCATATTGCGCCAGCTCTACTTGAGTACGCGCATAACTCGTTTGTGCGCGTTGCGCAAAAATATCAAGGATCAGGTTGGTTCGGTCAATGACCTTACACTTTAAGATCTTTTCAATATTCTTCTGCTGGGCAGGGCTCAATTCATCATCAAAAATTGCAGTTCCTATTTCATACTGGTCTACATACGCTCGTACTTCTTCCATCTTCCCGGTACCAATAAATGTTTTGGGATTAGGTGTATCCATCTTTTGGGTAAAGCGTTTGAGAACTTCGCCACCTGCCGTGTACGCAAGAAACTCGAGTTCGTCAAGATATTCCGTCGCTTTCTCCTCGTCCTGAAACTGTGTAATTAAACCGATCAATACGGTTTTTTCATATTCTATTTTAGTCTCTTCAATCATAAATAAAAGTAAGCTGCAAAGATACGGATTTAGAAGCTAAATTTATTTTGTGTAGCTTTAATCAAGATGCTGAAAATCAATATACTTTTATTCCTACTGCTATTTTGTGCTGGTTTTAATACCAAAGCTCAGAAAAACAACTCTGGTGTCGCTGTTTATAGGGTTTATCCTAATATGAAGCGAGTGGAAGCTTTATCCCCAAAAAATAACATCTATGCAGAAATAAAGGATGCTTTAAAGCATCTGGATCAATTGCAGTACAAGCTGTATTTTAATACGGAAATAGCCTATTATGACATAGAAAAACAGCTGGCTAATGAACGTCATCCTGCAGTTCAAAATGCAGCAAAACTAGCTCGGAACACGCCATTCTATACACTTCAGCCTTCTGGCGAATCCTTCAATAAAATAGAATTTATGGGGGATGATTATCTTATTGCGCAGAAGTGTTCAGATTATGCTTGGGAGATTCAGCAGGAAACCAAAATAATTCAAGGGTATACGTGTCATAAAGCAACAAGTATTATTGAAGGGCCCAATGAAGAAGCGCTTGAAATTATCGCTTATTTCTGTCCACAACTATCTTTTAATTATGGTCCTAAAGGATATTGCGGATTGCCGGGAATGATTTTGTATCTGGAAGATCATCTTGTGATCTATGAGATGACCAAGCTGCAATTGGAACCCATCGATGCTATTGTATTTGAAAGAAATGGGATTGTAAAAACAAGAGAAGGTTTTAGCAAATATGTAGATTCACTAGCAACGGCAACTTTTGGATGGCGAAAAAACTAAACTATACGTATTTAAATGAAAGCACTTTTAATAATTTTTAGTCATTTTTGTGTGCTTTGTGGGCTCAGACCGAAGCCTATTTAGAGGTTATATTTAATGCTGAGCGCATTACGCCAATAGATTACGCTAAGATCACAAATTTGATGATCATTGTGAAAAAATTAGGATATAATGTGCTTTATATTAATCTTTTGACTAAATTCAACTAATTATTTAGTTTTTAAAGGTGTTTTCTATGAAAAATAAGTATTGCATTTACTTGCTACTTGTACTACCGTTCTTGAGCGTTGCTCAAACTCTTCAAGGTAGCGTGATCTATAAAAAAGAACCAGTGGCTAGTGAGAAGCATACTGGGACAATAGTTTTTGTAAGTAACAAACCGATAAAAAGTGCCTATGATGCGCTACGGTACGAACTTAAATTTAATACTAAGGAAGCGCTTTTTAGTATGATTGATAATATGGAACGCGATGACAATAGGTTTAATAGCTATGTGTTTCGTTCAGGAGGTGGGAATGGAACATATTATACATCTTTAGATTGTAATTATTCAATACGTCAAGTTGAATACATAGGCGAATTGTTTTTAGTAAAAATGGATCATCCTACGTTTACTATTACCAATGAAACAAAAATAATTGGTAATTATGAGTGTAGACAAGCTATTGTCACGGGTATTAATAAAGCTCCCAATAAAGACTTAAAAGATACGAGGTATACCTATTCTGTATGGTTTACACCTGATATACCTGTTGCATTGGGGCCCATTCATTTTGATGGTTTTCCGGGCTTAGTATTACAGGTAGATCTTGGTCCCATACGTTGGACCGCAACAGAATTAAATCTTAGTACAGAAGACGATATCATAATAGAAAAACCAGTTAAAGGAATTCCTATTGCACAGAAAGATCTTGGAAGTACTACAAGGAAAATGCTTCACGCCATGGGGGCTTCTATTGAAAAATAGTCACACCGATAAAATACTAATACTTTTCGCGTTTTATGCTTAACTAAATAGTAGTCAATATTGACATTTATCAGGTTGAATGATTTGAAGTTTACCATTTTCACACTATTTATAATAGGTTTATCCTTTTGCCATGCCCAAAACACACAGCTTTCCGGGAGTGTAAAAGATACTCTAGATCAGCCGCTGCCCAATGCTAATATTTTAGCATTTCCACAAGAAAGCGGTTTTCAGACCCGGTTTGCGATCTCGAGTCCGCAAGGGCTTTACAAGTTGCAATTAGAACGTAATGTTTCCTATAGGGTTGAAGTAAGTTATATGGGGTTTGCTAAAATCTCA
Organism: Leeuwenhoekiella sp. ZYFB001; assembly: GCF_011784865.1. Taxonomy (NCBI): domain Bacteria; kingdom Pseudomonadati; phylum Bacteroidota; class Flavobacteriia; order Flavobacteriales; family Flavobacteriaceae; genus Leeuwenhoekiella; species Leeuwenhoekiella sp. ZYFB001. The sequence goes on along the minus strand of NZ_CP050460.1, from coordinate 3,165,291 downwards.
GACACTATCAGTTTGAGTGAGGACACGGTTCGCGATTTCAAAATGAAACCCTTGAGCGATCAATTGGGGGAGATAGTGATCAAGCAGCGCTTGGCGGTAAAAGTACGTGAAGATACCATCACCTACCGCACCGATAATTTTGTAACCGGCGAGGAGCGCAAACTGCGGGATATTCTTAAAAAGCTGCCCGGGGTGGAGATAGACCGCGACGGTAATGCAACCGTTAATGGTAAAGAGGTGACCAAGCTTATGGTCGAGGGGAAAGATTTTTTTACCGGCGACGAGAAATTAGGCGTCAATAACATTCCCGCAGATGCTGTTGATGAAGTTGAAGCCATTGATAATTATAACGAAGTTGCCTTTTTAAAGGGTTTAAGTGATAGCGATAAGATGGTGCTTAATATAAAGCTTAAAGAAGGTAAGAAGAAGTTTGCTTTTGGAGATATTGAAGTTGGTGGCGGACTTGAAGATCGGTATTTGATACACCCCAATCTGTTTTATTATTCTGCAAAAACGGCGGTAAATGCTATTGGTGATTTTATCAACATCGGCCAAAAGTCATTTACCTTGAGTGATTACATCAATTTTGAAGGCGGTTTTAGTTTGTTGAGTAAAGATCCTTCCGCTTATTTCAACTTGGGCAATGATGATTTCGCACAGTTTTTAAATAACGATGATTTTGTTTACAACAAAAATGAGTTTGGAGCTTTCAGTATATCACAGGAGCTGAGCAAATCTACAAACATTGATGCCTATTCTATTGTTTCTAACGGAAAGCTCGAAGCTCGTAATGAGAGTGATTTCACCTATTTAACAGGCGAGCAGCAAGAAGAAAACCGAACCACTACAACCAATAATAATCTATTGTTTACGCTTAATAAGCTGCGTTTGCGCTACATCCCAGACAGTGGCACCGATCTTTATGCAGCAAGCTATTTGAAAACAAGTAAAGGCGACGGCCTGAATCATGTGTTGTCTCAAACGCCCGATCAAAACACCTTTGTAGATACCCAGACACAGCCACAGTCTTTAGACTTTAAAACCGAATTGAGTTTTAATCGCCAATTCTCGTACAAACACACCAGTACGGTTGAAGCAGCTGTGCAGTATAGTCAAAATAATAATGATCGTGACTGGCTTTTTAATCGCCCTGTGTTTTCAGGAGTCATTCCCTTTAATGCGGAAGATGACACCTATAATTTAGTCCAGACCACACGTTCCAGAAATTATGATTTTAATATCAATGCTAAGCATTATTGGGTTCTGCACCGCTTTCATCATATTTATCCCGAAGTCGGTATCAATGTGACGCATCAAAATTATACGACGTTAGACACTCAACGATTAAATGACGGTAGTCGTTTAGATTTTACAAGTAGCGGCTTTAATAATGATTTGTTCTTTAAACTGAGCGATAGCTATTTTGGGTTTCAGTATAAGGCCAAAGCGGACGATGTTATCTTCAAACCGGGCTTGTTTTATCATTATTATTCGTGGTCGGTAGACCAATTTGAAACCCAGGAAGTAGGCAAAGGAAAACCTGTTTTATTGCCGGAATTGCTGGTCGAATGGGAAATAAGCAGTGGCGAAAAATTACGGTTGAAGTACAACAGACTTTCCCAGTTTGGTAATGCCTCGCAATTGGCAAATCGCTTGCGTCTGAGCAGTTTCAACGGATTGTTTAGTGGTAATGAAAACCTCGAAAATCAGTTGTCTCACAGTGCTTCCTTGTTTTACTCGAAGTTCAGTCTCTACCGCGGAATTTTTATGAATGCTGGATTGAGTTATAGGCATACAGAAGACGCGATACGTAACACCACCCAAATTGAAGGAATAGACCAGATCAACACCTTGATCTACACAGATCTCCCGGAAAACAGTTATGGCACCAATGCGTCATTTTCTAAAAAAATTAGCGACTATCGCTTTACACTAGGAGGAAATTTGAATCTTTCAGACTATTCAAGAATCATCAACAATGCGACGCTTGCCTACAATTCGGTAAACTACGGCTATAACTTTAAAACTGAAACCTCTTTTGATACTTGGCCAAATTTAGAAACCGGGCTGAGACATAGCTTCAGTGATTTCAGTTCAGATAGTTTTGAGAGTACTTTTCAACGCATCACTCCATTTGCTTATCTCGATTATGACTTTCTAGAGGACTTCATTTTAAAAGCCAGTTATGAGTTTACCTATTATGAAAACAAAGCCCAAAACCAGATTAATCATTTTCAGGAAGCCGGGGCAAGTTTGTTTTATCAAAAGGAGGGAAGTGCCTGGGGCTTTGAGCTAGAAGCACAAAATATTTTTGACATTCGCTTTCGCGCGAGCAATTTTTTTAGTCAATTCCTAATTACAGATCAGCGCACCTTTATTCAGCCAAGAACCCTTATTTTTAAAGTGACTTATAAACTTTAAAAGACCGGCGCCGCTATCAAAACAAAAATGCCCCAAACCAAACTTACCCTTGCCTTTTACAATCTTGAAAATCTTTTTGATACCCTAAAGGACCCCAATATTCTGGATGCTGATTTTACGCCGCACGGCGATCTCAAATGGAATCACGAGCGGTACACGCAAAAGTTAAACGGACTCGCAAAAACGATTGCTCAAGTGGGCAAAGCGGAAACAGGACAAGCGCCTGCACTTATTGGCGTGGCCGAAGTTGAAAATAAAAAAGTGCTCAACGATCTTTTACAAACCGAAGCGTTACATACATTGAATTATGATTTTGTACATCACAATTCACCGGATGAGCGCGGTATTGATACGGCGTTACTATATGATAAAAACCGCTTTGAAGTTATCGAAAGCAGGAGCTATTCTTTACATCTTCAAACGGCCCAAGGTGTACGCGATTTTACGCGCGATATCCTTTATGTAGAAGGAAAACTCGCCGGTGTACCTGTTTTTGTTTTGGTCAATCACTGGCCATCACGGGGAGAAGGTGTGGCAATTTCTGAACCCAAACGTATTGCTGCTGCTGAGCGTAACCGTGAAATCATTCGAGATATTCAGTCACGCGATCCTGAAGCGCGTATCATTATAATGGGAGATTTTAACGACGATCCGCAGAGTATTGCGGTGCGCGATCATCTGGTGTCCACCGATTTTTACAACCCTATGGTCTTTTTATTAACTCGTTATGCAGGCTCCTTAACCCATCGTGGCGATTGGTATTTGTTTGATCAGATCATCTTGTCGCCCAACTGGATGAAAGCCTATGACAATCCCCTAGAGTATGATAAATCTGAAATCTATAATCCTGAGTATTTAAAAGAGCAGGAGGGGAAATACCGCGGGAATCCGTTACGCACCTATGCCGGTGATAAGTATTTGGGCGGCTTAAGCGATCACTTTCCGGTGTATACGATTTTTAAAGTGGAAGATTAGTCCGGTTTTTTTGGAGAATCTTTTTTCTTGGTATTTTTCTTCTTTTCCCCGTCTTTTTTAAGGGCCGGTTTACCGGCTTTCTTTTCGGGCATAGGGCCGCGCATATGAATAACGAGTCCGTTGAGGAAATTCCGAAGAAATTGATCTCCACATTCTACATATTTAGGATGGTTTTCATTTCTGAAAATAGCACCCAATTCACTCTTGGTCACTGCAAAATCTACTAACGCACATATTTTTACAATATCGTCATCACGCAGTTTTAGCGCTACACGTAATTTTTTAAAGATGTCGTTGTTAGATAAAGCCATAGTAGAAAATTAGAGGGTAAAGTTAGAAATAAAAAACGCTTCAGAACTACTGAAGCGTTTTTTATAGGAATGACACAAAAAGAGCCTGTTCTTGCTGTTTAAAAATCATACTTTCGGTCGAGTGCATACCGAAGCAGTTCGCCTTTTCCTTTGAGTTCCAGAATACGCATCATGTTTTTACGGTGGGTGTCTACCGTGTGTACCCCTATGAATAATTCGTCTGCAATTTCTCTTGAGGTTTTACCCTGAGCGATAAGGCGAAGGATCTCGAGTTGACGCTTGGTAAGCAAACCGCTTTTTGAGGTTGCACTGTGATCTTCTTCAAACGCGCTTAGATCAATTTGAGAATCAAAAAAGGGTGTTCCTTCAGCTACAGTTTCTATAGCTTTTTTTAAAGTTTGTAAGCTTGAATTCTTCAAAATATACCCCGATGCTCCGGCATCAAGCATTTGCTGCACTGCATCTTGCTGATCAAACATGGTAAAAGCGATCACCGCAATATTAGGAAACTCTTTTTTGATGATTTCCGTAGCCTGAATCCCATCCATCTTCGGCATACGTATATCAGTGATGATCACATCGGGTTGATATTTACGTACGGCCTGAACGAGTTCTAAGCCATTAGTTGCGCTGCAAACAAGTTGAATATGCGCTTCATCTCTGATCAACAGTGCGATGCCGTCAATTAAAGATTGGTGATCTTCTCCTATTGCTATACGTATCATAAAGGTATATCTATAATTATAGTTGCTCCTTCGCCGGGAGCCGATTCTATAGTGAGGCTTCCGTCTAGGTGGTTTACACGTTTGTCAATACTGCTGATGCCCATTCCCTGACTGCGCAGACTTATATGCTTAGGGTCAAACCCTAAGCCGTCATCTTCAACCATAATATTGAGCGAATCTCCGTGATTGATCACGTGAATAGTTGCGGTTGTAGCTTTTGCGTGCTTGATGATGTTAGTGATGAGTTCTTGAATGATTCTGAAAATACTCAGTTCAAGGCTATTTTCAAGTCGGTTAGTCATCCCGTGGTGTACCACTTGTATTTCTAAAGCGTTGAGTTGTGATACTTTTTTTGCCAGATCTTTTACCGCCTTTAAAAGACCCTGATTGGCAATAACTCCTGAATTTTTAGCGTGTGCGATACTGCGTACTTTTTGATAGGCTTCGTGAAGCAGCGCATCGGTTTTATCAAAGAGTTCGGGAGCCTGAGAAGATTTAAGGGATTCAAAATGCATACGCACATTAGTCATTAGGGCGCCCAGATCGTCGTGCAATTCACCGGCAATGCGCGAACGTTCTTTTTCCTGACCGGCGATCATTGCATCTATACTGGCAAGTTCTTGATCTTTTAAGAGATTGGCTACGCGTTCTTTTTCTAGCTCCCGTTCCTGTTCGGCTAATTTGCGCCGTTTTCTGCTGTTGTTAAGAATCAGATAGGCTATCAATAAAAGAATAACGAGCGCTACTAAAAGTCCCACGGTTAAAACCAGGATGCGTTTCTTTTCTTGTTTTTCCAACAGGAGGTCATTGGCCTTTTTTTCGGTTTCCAGTTCTACCTGTAACCGGGATATTTCTAATGAATTATCTCTGAAATTGATATTGTGTCCTGCCTCAACATAGGTTTTATAATGTGCCAGCGCTAATGAATCTGCGCCCAGACCTTCATAAAAAAGAGAGGTATAGTATTCTACAAAAAAGGTGTTTTTTAAGGAGTCCTGCGGATTGAAACAACAAGATACTTCTTCTAATTTTTTGAGGGCTTCCTGAGAGTTTCCTTTTAGGTGCTGCAGGTAGGCCAACTTGGTAATGGCAGAAAACCTACTGTCGTTATAATAGGGAATGTCTTTACCCTCATCAAATACTTTTTGATAATAGTAAGCTGCCCGGTCATATTCTTTGATCAATTCGTGATATAAAGCGATCTCCAGATACAGCTTCGGTAGTAATTTGCTGTTGGGCGCTAACTGAGAAATTAAGCCTTCAAGCAGCGGCGCTTTAGTATAATAAACCGATTTGATATCGATTTCTGAAGAGTGAAAAATGACTTCATAGATCTGAAAATAAACCTGATCATTACTATCCAAAATAAGATCTTGATATTGATCTAGAAATATCTGGTAGTTATTGTTGTTACGCGCGATCTCGTGATGAAAGTACTGCAAGATGGCTCGTAAAACCCTACGCTGAAGCGGCGCGTAGGCGAGCTGATTTGCGCTTTTTAATGCTTTATAGAAATGAGGGTATGCCGCGGTGCGGTCTTGTAAAAAGTAAAACTTATAATAGCCGGTATTCAGCCGGTAAACTGCATTTAAAAAAGGGTCATCGCTTGTGCGCAGCACACACGCGGCTTTAAAGTTTTCGGGACTCCCGGAAAATCCGTGATACGTGAGCTGTGCAAAGGTGTTTAAAGGCTGAGAATACAGCGTGTCTTCAATAGTGCTGAGATGTGTTAAGGCCTGTTGGTGTTCAAGTGTTTTTAAAGCTTGAAAATAAGCATCAAATTTAGAGAAGTCAGTTTCCTGACCAAAAGCAAGGCTAAAACTTAAAAACCCTATGATATGCCACAGCACCCACCGCATTAAGTCAAAATTTTCAATTCAGACATCATGCAGCGTCCGCCGGGGGCTACAGGGGAGGCACTATCATAATCAGGACGTTCTTCGGTATAAGTGCCGTCCCGGTAGTATTTTTCTACCTCAAAAATACCATTGTTATGAGCATTTGGTAAGTGAATGAGATGTCTGACAAAGACTAGCTTTTCCTGATCTTTTTTTCTAAGCTTATTCAGCTTTTTACAAAGAATCTCTTTTGAAGTATTGCCTAAAGCTTTTACAAATAGATCTATAGTTCCTGTTGACGCATTATATTCGGCTTTCTCTAAACCCAGATTGATAACGCCTTTGTAATTTAATATGCGCAGTTTTATTTCATCAATTTGGCGCTCACCGGTACTTGCTGCTGAGGTTTTAATATTGGCATAGATCGCGTAAAATGTTCCGTACGATTGTGACGCATAAACGAGTTGATCGTAGACTTCTGAAGTTGCTCCTAAATAAAGTAATCCGGTAGGAGTGATGGTGTTATTTTTCATGGGTTTTATAGACGAATGTGATATTAAGCTTTAAAAAAGTGGGAAGAAATACCCGTTACCCGGTATTTTAATTAGAAAGCGTATCCAAGGTCATCAAGCCTTCGGCGTCTTTAACTTCTTGTTTTAGGTGATCTAAATACAGAATTCCGTTAAGATGATCAATCTCATGCTGAAAGACCACTGCTGTAAAATCTTCAACCATTTCGATCTCGTGAGAAGCATCGGGAGTATCATATTCCACTAAAATGGCATACGCGCGGGAAGACAAGGTATCCCGACGTCCGGGAATCGACAAACAACCTTCGGGACAGTCTTGTTTTTTCTTTGAATACTGCCTGATCACGGGATTGATGATCACTTCAAAAGGAAAACCTTCTTTATCAAAACGTTGCACCCAAGCTATGTTTTTTAGAATACCCACTTGCGGCGCAGCAATTCCTGCACCCAGAGAAAGGCTGTCGCGTACTGTAGCATACATCCGGTTGATGAGGTTCATCAGTACAGTATCTTTTGGGTCTACATTTACGTGCTCACTTGGCGTACGTAGCAAAAGGGAATCTTGTTTGTTAGTGATCTTAAAAACACGCATAGGGGTCACAGAATCGGCAGCCATAATGAGGCTGGTTTGTTCTTGGCTAAATTGAGAAGGAGTCTGTTTTTGCTCGTTTGTAGAACTGCATGCAATCAAGCATATAAACAGAAGACTGAAAAGGGTAGTTTTGATCAAGATGATTGGTTTTTAGTTTCTTAAAAATACCAATTTAATTGGCGTCACCAAATGGTAGGATCTCTCACAAACTGGCCCGAGGTAGTTTAGGTTTAGTCTGCGGTGATGCTAATGTTGTCTAACTGGTAGGTGCCGTCAAAGGCTTCTTGAGTGCTTCCGGTGTATTTGAATGCGATATAGCCGCTATTTGCAGATGTACAGGAAAGGTTCACAATTCCACTACTGTACCAATCACCAAAAAAGTCAAGATCTCTAATCACAAAAGCTTCGTCCAGAATTGCCCAGCTGGCCTGTGTGATTGTTGTAGGATCACCATCCCAATCGCTGCTAAACAATACCTCAAGATCACTACCGTCTGCAAAACTGCTGCTGGTTTCAAAACGTAAACGTACGTTAGTTGTGGTTGCTAAATCAATAGCCGGAGTGATCAGCCAGCAAACACTAAGCGCATCTCCTGATTGATACGAATCTATGCGTGCCGAAACTCCCTGAGAAGCATTGGTGCCGGTAGCGGTATAAGCTTCCCAAGCTTGAACTCCGTATTCTACAAAGTTGGTCCAGCCGTTACCTTCAATGGGATTGTTACGCGACTGTTCACTAAAGTCATCTGCAAACAGTACCGTTGTGCCTTCGGCTTCTGCCAGACCACAACGGTACAATTCAGGGTCGCAGCGGCTCGTGTCTTCAAAAACCACAGCTTCGGTGGTATTGATTCTCAAAATATAGAAGTCATCATAAAAATCCCGACTTAGAATGCCTGAAATGGTTCCGGAGCCGGTAGGAAGCGCAACCGACTTGAACTTCGAAAAGGTACTGGTGCTTACTAAAGTTCTTCCGCGGGGTTCACAAGTTTCAAGCAAGCGTATCCCGTCGTATTCATCAGTGAGCTCTCCGGCATAGGTTTTAATCGAAGAACCTAGAACCTCATTTTGGTTAAATTGTGCGCGATCAAGCTGAATGAGGATATTCTCATAAGCTTCAGAAAACTCCGAAATGGCTATAGGCAAAGGAACCAGTTGTGCTACTTCCGCATCGCGTAAAATATGATTCCCAATAACCGAATTAGGAATCTCTGTAATGCCGTTTCCGTCACGGATGCCCAATTGCAGCACCCCATTTTCTGTAGTAAGGGCAAGACCATCAAGGTAAACATAGATTTTTCTGCCCGGCTCATACAGTGTGTACAGCGCATTAACATTCAATTGAAGTGTAATCCCCGCCGTGGGATTTTCAGCAGCATCTTGTACGATGAGTTCGTGGTAAAAATTACCGGCAACATCGCTACTAGTCACATAGCCTGTAAAGTAGGTGTCTGTGGCGTCAAAACTTATGATGGGTTCGCTACTTTGCCGCAGGCTGTTGAGTACGGCGATAATACTGATTTCAGTGCCTTCAGGAGTGACCGATGCACTTTCAGTTTCCGGAATTTCAAATTCTGAAGTCACACAGCCTAGAAGCAAAAAGGATGCGATGAGGTATCTACAAGGTAGTTTCATATTATTTTCTATTAAGGATGCCGAAGCGAATGATTAAAACCGCACATAAAAGTTTAGATAAAAAGTAGCGCCATATCCCAGAAAATACCTGTTGCCAAATAGCGGAGTATCCCGGGCACGTTCTTCTAATAAACTTCTGTAATCTCCTATACGCGAATCTTCAAAACCGCCGGTTTTATAGCGGGTGTTCAACGCATTGTTCAGTAACCCGAAAAACCCCACGGTATAGCTTTTTACACGCCAGGATTTGCCGCCTACGATGTTGACCAGATAATAGGCGTCTAGCTGCTCTTGCTTTAAAAGTTCTTGCGCCACTTTAGCAGTGTAATCATTAAAAGCTTGTCCGTCATAATCGCTGCTGAATGCTCCTGATCGCCGCAAATAGCTTACATCTACATAAGCGTTGGAGAATCTGTTTACACTGGCGCCCAACCACCAGAAATCGGGATCTCGATAGTCAAAACCCAGCTGATAGGCGCGTTCAGGACCTCCTGCGACGTGATAGTTTTTAAGTTTGACACTGCCATCGCCAAAACGAATGGCAGTTTCAGCAAGCGTGGTGGTGTAGTATACCTGAGGATTTTGAGTATACATATTTTGGCCAAAGGCCGCCGCCGCTTTTAAAGTCAACGTAGGGAGTATGCTGTAAGACGCACCAAATTCTAAACCTAGATTTTGTCGTGCAATATGAGTAGTGCTTTCTTGCACAAGTGCATTACCTTGATCAATCAGCGGGGTTTGCATCGACTGGGTATAGAAATAAGAAACCTCACTTCCTTGAGTGAAATTAAGCAGGTAACCGGTCAAGCGCAGTTTAAGATCAGAACCTCGATAAATATAACTGGCATCCAGATCGATCAAACGCTCTGATTGCGGATTTTCAAGTATGGCGTTACGTTGCCTGGCGTTGGTAAAAACGGTGTTGAAGCCTGGTGGTTGTTCAAGAAATCCGGCGTTTAGTAACGCAAAATGCTTACTGTTGAATTTATACGTGATTCCGGCTTTGGCGCCCAAACTCGTAAAGCGCACCGGTGCACTCTTACCTAAAGACAAGGCGCCCGGGTAATAACCGTTTTCGTAATATCCTTCCCGCTGATAAGAGGTCTGTTCTGCACTTAGGGCAGCATAGAAATCCAGATGATTATAAGTGGCTTCTAGTTGCGCAAATGTGCCTATTTGCCTGGCGGCTATTCCGTAATTGTATTTATACCGGTCTCCGGGTTGTACCAGTCGGTTGCGATTTTGCAAATCACTTTGTGCTAGATCTCCGCCGGTGGTGTTATCGTCTTCCGCAAAACTGTCTATATCCAACCAGACGTTTCCGCCAAGAAGATCATCTAATTCCGCATAATGCGCGCTTTGTAATGCAGAACCGTAAACCCCAAAATTGATATCAAAATGTTCTGACATTTGTGCTTTATACCTGATGTTTCCTGTGAAGAGTTGGTCTTGATTTACGTCTTGTTGTATCGCATAGATGGTATTCAATCCGGAACGCACTGCTGTTTCATTTGCTTCATATAAAGCCTGCCAGTCGAGTTGCCCATCGTTTCTAAATTCTTGCTCAGCTAAATAGGCTTGCTGGTATTGCACTGCTGATGGATTGGGGTAGCGCAAAAAATAGCTGGGAAGGTTTTGGTAATAATTGGGAGCCGGATTTCTTGCGCCACCCACAAAATGCTCTTGCCCGTTAGGGTTGCTAACTAAAGTGCTTCCGGTGTAATCAATACGCGAATTTTTAGTGGTTCCCCATTGATACCCCAGATTGGTCTGTAAACTTGCTTGTTTCCCTAGTTGCCAATGATGGGAAAGCAATACTAAAGGTTCTTTAATGGCACGAACGCGTGCATTACGTGCTTCATTATTTTGAAATCCCCAGTTGGGATTATACGTGTAGCCTTTCAGATCGATTACTTCTTGAGTTAATGCGGTACTTCGGCCTCTTCGATTAGGCGTATAGAGGAATGAAAGATTGATACAGTGTGTTTCTGAAAGTATTTTTTCCGCAGCAAAGAACAACGAGTTGGCGTCATAAAAGGTGCCGTCTATAGCGCCTTCTGGTCCAAATCTTCGTGAAACTAAAACAGAATACGCCCAGTTAGAAGCTGTAACCCCGCTGTTATAACTTGCCATAACTCTACCGGTATAGGTGCGATTTGCAGTAGCATATGAAATACGACCTCCGGGCCGATACGAGGATGCGTGCATATTAAAATGTAAGGTGCCTGCCGGCGCGCCAAAGCTGTAATCACTGGCGGTCAAACCCATACTAAATTCCCTGTTGCGCATCACATCGTTGAGTCCGCCCCAGTTGCTCCACTGCGGTCTGCCGGTATTGAATTTATTTAGTACGAGTCCGTTGATGAGGACCCGGCTGTATTTGCTATCTAAGCCTCGAGGTCTAAAAAATGTACTGCTAAAATCAAAAGCAGCAGCATTGCTAAACACATCATTCGTGGCGCCCAGCAGTCCTGATACGGCATTGTCGCGTTGCTCATTGTCGTCATTGAGTTGTACGTCAGAAAGACTGATGATGGTAATTTGCTCATTGGCTTCAGCAAGATCAATTTCTAAGGGTAGGTATTCTAGAACCAGTTCCTGATCGGGAATGAGATTCACAGGGATCGTGAGCGAGAGATAGCCAGATTTACGCAATACGAGGGTATAGCTGCCCGGCGGTACTTGAGGGATGAAGTCAAAATTTCCGTCAGCATCGGTTTGAGTGGTGTAGTTAGTTTTTTGCACAAAAACCTCAACTTCAGGAAGTGCACTTGAAGTAGCTGCATCTTTAACTGTGCCGCGTATGCGGGCATATTGTGCAACTGCGGAAGCACTACTAAGAAACAGCATTAAGATCGTAGCAAATTTGTACACGAAGCGTCCAGATTTAAAATTTTCTAGGGGCGTACGTATCTAAAGTAGAAAATAATGTATCTTAACTATTTGATTTTAGGTGTGTTATGCGAAATATTCGATTAAGTGTTCTGGTAGTGTGCTTTTTTATCCCATTTCTGTGTGTTTTTGGTCAGGAAGCGCAACAGTATCAAATGCTTACGCTGGCATTTTACAATCTTGAGAATCTTTTTGATACCGAAAATGATCCCATAACTTACGATGACAATCGTACCCCTGATGGAAAAGACCGCTGGACGCAGGAAATCTATACCGATAAACTAGCAAAAATGGCTGAGGTCATTGCGCAGATTGGTCCGGAGGAAGCACAAGGGCCGCCCGCAATACTCGGTGTGGCTGAAATTGAAAACCTAAAGGTGCTTCAAGAGCTTAGCGGCCAAGAAGTATTGCGCTCAGCGCATTATGGGATCGTACACTACGACTCTCCTGATCGGCGCGGAATTGATGTAGGACTGCTCTATAATACGCAAGTCTTTCAAGTCATCAATAGCAAAGTTTTTGAACTGGAATTGTACGATACCGAGCGTGAAGACAAACGTATTTATACGCGAGACCAACTTCTGGTAACCGGTAATTTGGCCGGAGAGCGTATGCACGTGATCGTCAACCATTGGCCGTCGCGAAGTGGAGGAGAGGCACGCACCCGACCACGACGTATGGCGGCCGCAGCCTTGAATAAAAAGATTATGGATTCTATATTAAGTCAGGAACCCTACGCTAAAATCGTGAGTATGGGGGATCTTAATGATGATCCTAAAGACAAAAGTTTAAAGAAGGTGTTGAAAACCAAAGCTCGTGTAGAAGCTGTAGGTTTGCGCGAGATCTATAACCCAATGGAACGCATGGCCAAACGCGGTCAAGGTACGCTGGCATATCGGGACAGCTGGAACTTATTTGATCAGATCTTGCTTTCTGCCGCTTGGCTTTCTAAAGACTACGAGACTTTTCAGTTTTATAAAGCAGGAATATTTAATAAACGCTTTTTGCAAACTCCGGAAGGGCCTTACAAAGGTTATCCTTTTCGCAGTTTCGCTAACGGAAATTACACCGGAGGCTACAGCGATCACTTTCCTGTATACATCGCTCTAATACGGAAAACGGATTAGGTTTTTGGCGGTTCTTCAGGATTGGTTGCTAATTCTATGGCTTTTTTTTTATCAGCTTCTATTTGTTTTTCCTTTTCGCGAAGCGCAGCCATTTCTTCAGAGTGCGCCAGTTTTGCGTGGCTGCTAGGTACGATCTTGTGCTTTTTGACCAAAGCATATTGCACAGTGATTTCTGCACCAAAAAATAAGATCAAACAAGTGTAGTTCACCCAAAGTAAAATCAATACGATCGAAGCAGCACCCCCGTAAACCGAAGCCGGATTGCTGCTGGCAAAGTAATAGCCGAGAATGCTTTCCCCAACCAAGAATAAAATTGCAGTTATGCTGGCGCCAAGTACGGTGGTTTTATATCCCATTTTTACATCGGGGAGAATTTTAAAAATTGCAGCAAAGAGGCCGGCGATGAACGCAAAAGAGATGAGAAAGCGCAAGGCATCGGCAAACACGACGGTAATAGTCGGTGCAAATTGTGATAAGTAATCTGTGAGCAGGTTAAGCAGTACCGTGATCACAAAGGCTACCAGCAGCATAAATCCTAAAACCAACACCATTCCAAAAGCGATCGCCCGGTTGATGAGCATCCGTTTAAAGTTGTCGTTCTTTTCGGTAACATTCCAGATGGTGTTCATGGTTTTTTTCATCTGAAAAAACACTCCGGTAGCACCATAGATCAATGCTCCTATACTGATGATCAAAGTGATCCAATTGTCATTTTGTAGGGTAACTTTGCCAATCATTTGCTCAATGGCGATGGCGACCTCAGGAGAGATAAATCTTGAGATCTCATCGTGAATGCGTCCCTGTACAGCTTCGGGACCTACAAATGCACTGGCGATCGAGGTGACGATCATCAGCAGTGAGGGCAACGAAAATAAGGTGTAATACGCAATGATCGCACTTTTAGCAAACGGGTCATTCCGATCCCAAGCCACATAAGTTTTCTTAAGAAACTGAAATAGCGTAAAGCCTTGTCTTAATATGGGATTCTTGGGTTTATTCATCGTTTAGAAAGGGCTTGATCACATAATCGAGTTCGTCTACCGCTTCAATGCTCAAGTCTATGCTCTGCGTTTCAAGACTGTCTTTACGGGTAAGCGTAGGGATCGCATATCCGGTATAGTTGGCAGGTAATTCTTTTTGTGTAGTATTCAGTTGTCGTTCACATTCCGCAGCCATTTTAGTATAATCGTTCAGCTCAATATTCAGCTCCAGATAACGTCCTTCATCATCCAGGCCATCAATGGTATTGTCTGCTGAGACTGGTTCGTAGATCAGTTTCTTTGAGGAGATCGAGTATACATTGCCTTTGGTATCTATGTACGTGTACGACGGGGCGTTAAGCAATTGCTTTTTTGTAGTGGTAATTCCGGGTGTAGCGCCACAAGCCACTACAACGAGCAGCCCCAGAGCAGCTGTAAAAACATAAAGAAAACGGCGCATATGTAAATTTTAAAATTGAAATTACAAAAGCGGCATTTTGTGGTAAATCTGTTTAGACATAGTTTAACGTTTAACAGCGCAACTTTGGGAAATAATTGTAGTTTTGAGAAAATACTAAGTTTCCCCTATGTCAGATTTCTGGTTCTATTTTAAAATTGGTCTTGATCACGTTTTAGATTACACGGCATACGACCACGTTTTATTTCTTATCGTTTTATCAGTACCCTATGTGTTTAAAGATTGGCGGAGGGTGTTATTGATGGTGACCTTATTCACTTTAGGGCATACCACCTCATTACTGCTTGCAGTATATGATGTAGTACGCATCAACCGCGGTCTTATTGAATTTTTAATACCGGTGACCATTTTTATTGCAGCATTGTACAATGTGTTTACTGCAGGTAGGGGAGCGCACAAAGACAAGTTGGGTGTATTGCTCATTACGGCCTTGTTTTTTGGGTTGATTCACGGCTTAGGCTTTTCAGGCTTTTTTGAGCAGTTAACAGCCCATTTGTCTAATAAGTTGTTGCCGCTGGCAGAATTCGCATTAGGTATCGAAGCTGCGCAGATCATTATCACGCTTATCGTGTTGATCATTGGGTTTATCTGCCAAACCATTTTCAGGTTCTCTCGCAGAGATTGGGTGATGTTCATATCTGCCGTTGTCATTGGTATGGTAATTCCGATGTTAATAGCAAATTATCCGTGGTAAAGCAGTTTTTGTGGGATGAGAAGCGACGCAAGTTTTTTATCTTCGCAAACTTAACGACTTGTATTTCAGCTTCGGGATTATAGATTTATGTCTTCAATAACTTCAGATAAACAATTGACCTACGATATCGCCTATTTACGTATGGCGCAGGAGTGGGCAAAACTTTCTTACTGTAAAAGAAAACAAGTAGGCGCTTTGATCGTTAAGGATAAGATGATTATTTCAGACGGTTATAACGGGACGCCCACAGGTTTTGAAAACATATGTGAAGACGATGAAGGCTACACCAAGTGGTATGTGCTTCACGCAGAAGCTAATGCGATTTTGAAAGTAGCGTCTTCTACCCAATCTTGTGAAGGAGCAACCTTATATATCACGCTTTCTCCGTGTACCGAATGCAGTAAACTCATACATCAGGCCGGTATCAAACGTGTGGTTTTTCACAAAGCCTATAAAGACCCTAGCGGAATCGAATTCTTACGTCGCGCCGGAGTACAAGTAGACTGCATTGAAAATATTGAAGAATAAATGGGCGGTTACCAAAAAAAATACCTTCCTATCTTTTTCTGTGTGGCGGTAGCCCTGGGTATTTTCATTGGGAGCCAACTCAACTACAGCAGCAATCCTACCAATATTTTAGGCGGAAATGCCAAAAAAGAAAAACTCAACCGTCTCATAGACTACATAGATTATGAGTATGTAGATCCTATAAATACAGATAGTATTGTTGAGGTAACCGTAAACGGAATACTCGAAAATCTCGATCCGCATTCTGTGTATATTCCCCCGAGTGAATTGCAGGAAGTGAGTGAGAGTATGAAAGGGGATTTTGTAGGTATAGGGATCAGTTTTTACAACTTTAGAGATACCATTGCAGTCATTCAAGCCATTCCCGGAGGTCCAAGTGAAAAGGCCGGCATACGCGGTGGCGATCGCATCGTGGCGGCAGATAACCAGTCGTTAACCGGGGCTGTGGTGCGTGACGATACGATCACCAACCAGTTAAAAGGCCAGATCAATACTAAAGTAGCGCTCAAAGTCAAACGCCCGGGAGTAGAAGGTTTGCTCGATTTTAAAGTTACCCGAGCAGTAGTGCCGCTCAAAAGTGTTGACGCTTCGTATATGGCGACGGATACGTTAGGATACATCAAAATCAACCGTTTTGCCGAAAGTACCCCTCAAGAATTTGAAAAAGCTTTGGTAACGCTAAAACGAAAGGGCGCCACCCAACTTATTCTTGACCTGCGCGGAAATCCGGGAGGTTATATTTCGGCAGCAGAACAAATTGCTGATCAGTTTTTAAAAGAAGATAAACTCATTCTGTTCACTAAAAACAAAACCGGAAAGATCGAAAACGCCTATGCTACCGATGAAGGTGCTTTTGAAGACGGGATGGTGTATGTGTTGATCAATGAGAATTCGGCTTCTGCTAGTGAGATCGTTGCCGGAGCTATACAAGATAATGACCGCGGTGTTATCGTAGGCAGACGTTCTTTTGGTAAAGGTTTGGTGCAGCGAGAAATGCAACTGGGAGATGGTAGTGCAGTCAGACTCACCATCGCCAGATACTACACGCCTACTGGTAGAAGTATTCAGCGACCTTATGATTCCGGGAACAAAGCCTACTATGAAGATTATCTTTCGCGCTATAAAAACGGGGAGATGCAAAGCGCAGACAGCATCACCGTAGCCGATAGTCTTCGCTATGTTACTCCGGGAGGAAAGGTGGTCTATGGCGGCGGCGGAATCATCCCTGATGTGTTTATCCCAAAGGATACCAATTATGAGAAAGAAGCGATAACCTACGCGTTGCGCTCGGGCTTTATGTCTCGTTTTATTTTTGAGATCATTGAGCAGCGCCGCCCGTACTATAATAGCCTTTCTTTTGAAGAATTCAGTAAAACGGTAAGCATCAGTGATAAAACCATAACTGATTTTGTGAATTACATGAGTAAACGCAGTTTAAAAATCAGAGTAAGGGATTATAAAGACGATTTAAAGCGTTATCTTAAGGCCGTAATGGCGCAACAGCTTTTTGGGAATACGGTATTTGAAAAGCTGATCAATGAAGAAGATCCTGCCATCATCAAAATTAAAGAACTGAGCCGCGAGTAGTGCTTATGGTAATTATAGCTTCCATATTTGTTTTTTGTATTGCAGCAGTATTCAGATTGCTAGACAACAGTGCAGGCCTGCTCATCTCAAATGGCATATCGGTGAGTCCGTTTTATCTCAAAGCCGCAGAGATCAAAGAGCAAATGAGTCGCATTGAGAATGATGAGCTGCGTAAAAAGCTCAAACGTACGCTAGTGTATCAAAAGCTGCACAAAGTATTTTTAATACTTGCCGTGCTCACGTTTATCGCCGGGATCGTCTATGAATTCATCAATCCCTCGCTTGTCGCGCTATTATAACTGCGTTTTGATGGTCTTGGTCTTTTGAGCCGCCTTGCTCTTTTCGGCAATTTTTCTTGAAATAAGTAAAATCACTACGAGTAACATCGCACATAAACAAGCCACTACCGAAATTACAGCAACCGTACTGTCGCCGGTAAGCGGCGCGCTATAATCTACTTTGGTCAGGTTAAATATCAATAGAGCGCTTGCCAAAGCAAGAATGATATAGAGTGCAACTTTCATGAGCTGGGTTTAAAAGAGTCCTTGAATATTTGTAGTAAACAGCTTAACCGCCATCGCTAACAAAATTACACCAAAGATTTTGCGTATGATGTTAATTCCTTGTTTTCCTAGAATTTTTCCGATGCGGCCAGAGGCTTTCAATACTGCATAAACGATCACAATATTGATAAAAATGGCCACGATGATATTCTCTACGGCATACTCTGCGCGCAGTGAAAGCAGGGAGGTCATTGTTCCGGCTCCTGCGATCAACGGGAAGGCAAGCGGCACCACACTAGCGGTTTCAGGAGCGTCATCTTTATACAAAGAGATCCCTAGGATCATTTCTAAAGCCAGAAAAAACAGAATAAAAGCACCGGCTACGGCAAACGAATTGACGTCAATACCTATAAGGTTCAGGATTTCTTTACCTACAAAAAGAAACACAACCATCAACATTGCCGCTACTATAGAAGCCTTTTCACTCTGAATATGCCCTACCTTTTCACGCAGCCCAATGATGATCGGGATGTTACCAATGATGTCTATGATCGCAAATAGGATCATGGTCGCCGTTATGATTTCTTTAATATTAAATGCCATCGCTATCCTTTTTTTAAAGAGGGCGCAAAATTACATCTATTTCTTTGATTAATAAGCATTAAAACCCAAAGATTTAACGATTAGATAATGTGCTTCAAAGTACCTGGAGGCTAATGATTTTACGCACGGTTTTAGCACGTGCGCTTCTAAAACAAGAATGTAGAAATACACTGCGCTCAGCGGGAGAACATGTATCTTTGCGCTATGTTTCAGATAGATCAAACCATAGTTTCAGAAGACGTTATCAACAAAGATTTTGTTTGTAACCTCGCTGCGTGTAAAGGAGAATGTTGTATCGCCGGAGAGGCAGGAGCGCCGGTTGAACCTCAGGAAGTTGAAATTTTAAAGGAAATCTACCCTAAGGTGAAGCCTTTTTTGCGCCCGGAAGGGATCGCGGCGATCGAAGCTCAGGGTACACACATTAAAACCGATCTGGACCAACTGGAAACTCCATTGGTCAATGGTGCTGAGTGTGCTTACGTGACCTTTACCAAAGAAGGGGTGGCTTCGTGTGGGATCGAGGATGCCTACAATGCGGGCGAGGTAGATTTTAGAAAACCCATCTCGTGCCATTTGTATCCGGTGCGTTTGCAGAAGTATTCTAAATTCACCGCAGTAAACTACGAGCGCTGGCCTATTTGTGACGATGCCTGTACTTTGGGTAAAGAGTTGCAAGTGCCTGTATATAAGTTTACTAAAGATGCGCTTATTCGCAAGTTTGGTGCGCCTTGGTACGAGGAGTTAGAAGCGGTTGTGGAGCTTTTGAAGCAAGAAGATGCGAAGTAAACTCCCGCAGAACAAACTATCTATTTTTGCTGTGATGAGCAAAATGGCGGCGCAATACAACGCCATCAACTTATCGCAAGGCTTTCCTGATTTTAATACAGACCCGGAGTTGATTCGGTTGGTGACTCAAGCTATGCAAAATGGCGCCAATCAATATGCACCACTGGCGGGATATCTTCCGCTACGCAAAAACATTGCAGCTATGGTGCAGGAGCTTCGTGGTGCAACTTACGATCCGGAACATGAGATCTGCATCACTGTAGGTGCTTCGGAAGCTTTGTATGTGGCGATCACAGCTTTTGTGCATCGCGACGATGAGGTTATCGTTTTAAAACCGGCGTACGATACGTATGAGCCTACGATTGAATTGCAAGGCGGAATTCCCGTACCGGTTCAACTTGATGCACCTTACACTACGGTAGATTGGGATGCGGTAGCCGCAGCGATCACGCCCAAAACAAGAATGCTGGTTTTAAACAATCCGCATAATCCCAGCGGAATGGTGCTGAAGGATGCCGACTTAAAACGCCTAGAAGAATTGGTAAAAGACACCGATATTTTAATCTTGAGCGATGAGGTTTATGAGCATATTGTATTTGATGAAAAGCAACACCGCAGTGTCGCATCATATCCCGGCTTAAAAGAACGTGCACTAGTGACGGCTTCTTTTGGAAAAACCTTTCACACCACCGGTTGGAAAATGGGTTACTGTCTTGCGCCAAAAGCGCTGATGGCAGAATTCAATAAAGTACATCAAAACACGGTGTTTTGTGTGCACCATCCTACCCAGGTGGCACTCGCTGAATACTTGAACGAACCTGAGCATTATTTAAATCTGGGTAGTTTTTATCAGCGGAAACGCGATGTGTTCCTAAACGCGATTCAAGGTTCACGTTTTCGCTTTACACCTTCTGAAGGGACGTATTTTCAAATGCTGGATTATACAGGAATCAGTGATCTAAATGATGTTGCCTTTGCCGAATATCTTACGAAAGAAAAGGGACTGGCGAGCATTCCGGTATCGGTATTTAATAAAGAACAACGTGATGATCATCTGTTGCGTTTTTGCTTTGCTAAAGAAGAAGATACGCTGCTCAAAGCAGCAGCAATTCTCAATTCGATCTAAAGCGCTGCCGCGCTAATGATCGAAATATAAAGGTTGGCAGCATACCCGCAATAGACCAATAGTTCTTCCAGATCGGTTTGTTTATCAAAAGCTTCCGGTTCTACCTCATAGTTGTAGCTGAGTTGATGGCATTTACTGGTGCATATCAGCTTAAACTGCAGTTGTTTTTCGGCATTATACACCTCAAACTTCAGCTTAAGCCCTGAAACGTTTTTGAGAATATAATTGACTTCCGTGCGGTCAGGATTGATGTAGCGGATCACCATCTGCCCTTTAAGGTTAAATGTGATGTCACCCACATTGCGGTCGTTTTTAAAAAGATCTACTTTGCTCGTCCAGATATTTTTGGGCTTGATCTCAATAACCGACTTTTTCAAGTTTGTAATCGCAGTGCTCGAAAACCAATTTTTATACACCACCTCACACAATTCTTTAGCACCGTCAAGTACTTTAAAATCTCCTTTAGACGAACTAGAACTTAATTTTAATGTAGCCATATTTTTGGGTTTTAGCTAAAGTTAGGATTTCTAGAATTACGCATGTAAATTTTTCAACTGCTTATTTACCTGTTCGCTTAGGCGTTTGAGCGATGCGAGTTGTTCGCTTAAAATATGGGTTTCCAGGAGCGCTTCATCCGGCTCTTGCGTCAGTTGTGTTTCAAAGGGAATCAGGTCTTCTACTTCCCATTCTGCTTGCGTATTTTGTGCTTCCAGCAACAACAAAGCGTGATCGATATTCTTAAAAACCGGAGCGGTAACCTGATGAAAGGCCTCACTGCGGCGGGTGACGTTGTGCGTACGTAAATAAGCACCAATCGAAGCTAGCGCTCCCAGAAATGCGTGATTAAGTACCGCCAGTTCATAAAGCTTTCCGGTGAGTTTGCCTTTGCTTTTAGGTTCTTGCAGCAGGCGTTGCACCCCGCTGTTGAGTCCGGCGGTGGCGATAAACGCTTTTTTACGTGCCAATTTATAGGCAAGTGCTAGCTCTTCTTTAGTATCGTAATGTTGCTCAATGGCGGCAAGGTAATTTCGGTGTGCCCGCAGACTATCGGCAAGGTTTTGTTTAAGCGTTTTGGCTTCTCGAGTGGGCCATAAAAAGGCATTCGCCAAGGCAGCCAGTGCTGCTCCTACGGCAGTATCGATCACACGAAACTGAATTACCGCCAACACATCCGGGCGCAGCAGCGCATAAGCAAAAATGATACTCAGCGTAATGAACAAGGCGCCGGTACGGTAGTTTTTTTGTAGCGAGGCTTGCGCACCCACAAAGCTGAGGATCGCCAACACCCGAAAAAGCATTTTGTCATTTTCAAAAAAATAAACAATGCCTGCTGCTACCACGGCACCCAGCAAGGTTCCCAGAATACGTTGTTTAGAGCGTTGTTTGGTAAGGCCATAGCCCGGGCGCATAATCACCACAATGGTCAGCAAGATCCAATACGGGTTTTGCACCGAAAATAAATTCCCTAAGGTGATCCCGGCGATCGCGGTCACGGCAATACGCAGTGCGTGTCTGAAGATCGGGGAGTCGCGGTTGAGGTTTTCGAGCAAAAGCTGAAAACTGTAATCTTGTTTGGTGATAAAACCTTCCAGCTCCTTGGGCGAGTCGGTATTGGTGTCTTTGATGTTTTTTCTTCGGTCTAACAAATCTGCGATACCAAAAATGCGCTGCGCCTGTTTTTCTTGCAATTCGTATAAGTTGTGCAATACGATATAGTCTGTAGTTACCGGTTGTTGCTTCAGCAGTAAGAGGGCACCTTTAGCATTTTTAAGGCGTTGCTCTAGGGAGTTGAGGTTGAGGTCGTGCTTTTGCAAATTGGTAGTGACAATACGTTTTAAGCTTTCGCTTTGCGCTTTGTTCAGCTGAATGAACGCCTCAAGCTGCTCGGGATACTTTTTAAGCACCTCATGCATTTGCTGTGGTGGGATAGGACTCGTCAACGAGAGTTCAGAAAGATCAACCAATTCGGTAAGCACCAGAAAACGCTTGCGGTAATAGCTTGAAGTACCCGAAGCATGCCGCGCTTGTAATAAGATCTCGCGGAGTTTTTCGAGATGCTCGTTAAACTCACTCTGAATCACAAACAAGCGTTGCAGGCCGCTGTCTCGGTCGGTCGCCTGTTTCAGGAATTCGCCTCTCGCCTCAATATAAGACGCGCTCAGGTTGAGTGCGGTTTCAAAAAGTTCTTCGATCTGTTTTTTAGGCGCCAGCAGGTCGTAGAGCAAGGTCAATGCTAAATACCAAATTCCGCCTAAAACAATAAGGCTGCTGCGTTCATAAGGCAGGAGACCGGATGCCGATAGATTGGCAAAACTGAGCACTACGGCAAACAAGCCCGCAAAGCCGATAAGCGAAGCGCGAAATCCATATACCGAAAGCATCGAAAGCGCAAAAACGGTGATGCCCAGATAGGGCAATTGTACCCAAAGCGTAGGCGGAATATACGCACCGATCAAGCTGATCACTCCGCCTAAAAGTGCTGAAAGCAAGATGCCAATGCGTTTGTTTTTAAGGCTGCCGGTAACCGTGCTGGGCGATGATAGCAAAACGCCTGTGCCTAATGCCAACCCAATATTGAGCGCTCCCAGAAGATACCCGGTAAGCATAGGAGCCACCACGCCAAAGGTGATGAGCAGTGCTTTAGCAAAATCTGTACTGTTAAAAAAGCGGGTGGTTTGGGTATGGTACTGCCTGAAATTCACTATTAAATATTAGGGGCAGAAGGCGGTGCTTCTGCAAGGTAAAGGTGACACTTTTTACCCAAATTGCGCGGTTTACTCGATAATCCAGATCAAAGGCGCTCGCAATAGCCTCAAGCGATAACTATACCTTCAACTAGATCTTAGGTGTTGCCCGAAATTTTTACTCGCGTAATTTTTTGGCTACATAACCGCGTACCAACTCGGTAGTGATCCCAAATGCCAAATGTGCCAAGAGTTCATTCACCTGAATTTTCGCCGGGATCTCGGTCGGATTGTCTTTAAGCCCTAACAAAGGTAACGAGGTCTCGTGCGTACCTATCCACGTCGTTGCACCATAGGCTGCACCGTCAAAAATATTAGTATCTAACTTATCGCGTTTAGCGTAGCCGTAGGTCGCACCTAAACTAGCACCAAAAGGCACATTCACCAACTGCTCTGCCAGCTCGTGGTTGCTTTCGCTAATGCGCTCTCCGGTAAGTTTCATCGAGAGATCATCTACCATTTTGATCTGTGCCGAGCGGGTATTGGGCTTACGTACCGGAAGCACTTTCTCGATCGCTGTTTTGACCAAAGTACCGGCAAGACCGCCCAATACGCCGGAGATCAAACCGCGACTAACATTAGAGGTGAAGGTATCTTTTTCTAACCAGGCTTCAAGGGTCGTGCTCATAATTTGTTGTTTGGTTTAAAGGTAACAAGGATACCACACAAGGCCTTTGGGTTTAACAGCTTTTTGACACCTGCGGCACGAGCGTAAAATGGGCTTAACAGGGAGATTGAGCATAGATTGTCCATTAATACTCCATTGTTTGCCCATAAATACTGGGGTTTAATGGTAAAACAATGGAGAAACTATGGTAAAACAATGCATAAAGACCGTAGCAGACCCACGGGGAAATACACCCTATTTGCAGGTTTTAGGAGTTTAATTATTGATAATTATGGAATTGCGTAAAGTGGTGTGGGGATTTTGGGGTAGATTTAGGGGAAGTATAAATGCTTCGATAACCCAATAGCAATTTAGGGTGCCTAGAATTGATTGTATTTCTGAACAAGCTAAGTAGTATTAAAACCAAAAACTTTAAATGAATTGGATAATTTCCGCAAACTCTAGAATGTATGATCATTCTAGTTCATTCGAGCATCACGGATCGATAGATTGGAGACAAGGAAATGCAAAATTTGAAGTTGGAGATACTGTATATATATACTGTACTCGACCTTTAATGATGATACAATATAAATGTATCGTAGATAAAATTGATTTGAATTCTGATCAAATTAGAAATGATAAAGAATATTGGCTTGACGAGGAAGAATATTTTAAATCACTAAATGGAAAATTTATGACTTTGCGGTTAGTTGAGCAAGTTTCAAATAATCAAATGAAACTCGAGAATCTTAAAGTAAACGGATTGAAAGCTGCGCCACAGGGACCAGTAAAAATAAAGAATGATAACCTTCTAAGGCACATTGAAATTTACTTTACCGACAATTATCAAACAGATTTTTTCCCTGATATTGTAGAAGAAAACAAAACACTATATGAAGGAGCAAAGAAAGCAATAGTTGTCAACAAATATGAAAGAAGTTCAAAAGCAAGAGAAAATGCTGTGAATTTCCATGGAGTGAATTGTAAGGTTTGTGATATAAACTTTAAAGAAATGTACGGAGAAATTGGAACAGATTTTATTCACATTCACCATTTGATACCAATTCACGAAATCGGAGAAAACTATAGAATTGATTATAAACACGATTTAATACCAGTATGTCCAAATTGCCATTCTATGCTTCATAGAAAATTAAATGGTAAAGAACTGAGCGTCGAAGAACTTAAGGATATAATTACTAAATGTAAAACTTTGGCTTAATTAGACTTTTAAATATTACAAATAAGGACTAAACCACTCCCCGCTACCGCCAGTCTGTAACTGGTGGCACGTATATAGCGCTTTTATCACCTTGATGTATTTCATATTGTGGCCTAACAAGATGTTCTATGAAAAGCATAATTGCACTTTTACTACTCGTTAGTATGTTTACGATGGGCTGTAGATCTTCTACCAATAACAAAGGCTTGTCGTATGCTGATTTTGAACCTGAGGGGTTCTATGAAGTAGAAGGTAGGGTGCTTAGTAATCTATTGAGTTTTTCATTGCCAAGAAATCGGGTGCTAAACTATGAATACTTCCTAGACCAAGAGACACCTTTAATTGGCTATGAGCTTAACATTCACAGAACGCTTAAACCCGGAGAACGCTTTATAGTTTTGGTGCACAAACAAGATAGTACGATAAGCTTTTTTGGGTACGTAAACCCTATGTTACTTGATAGGTCAATTCACAAGTTAAAACAACGTAGATAGGCATTGGAGGGTAGCGCAGCGCAGCAGCTTGAGTAATTTTGTTTACTAATCATGTTTGTTCATTTTCTTTGCTTGTCCAAAGAAAACGAACCAAAAGAAAAGACCCCCTCGCTTAGGAATTTTTTGCCTTATCAGGCAAAAACCGCTTTGTCAGCTCCGCGTCGCTACCGCTCCTGTCCTTCGGAGCTTCCTGCAGCTATTCTGAACCGAGGGATGATTAGATTCGTGTCACCCTTCGGGTATGCGTATTCAATACCACAAACTGAAAACAGAAGACGGAAAACTGAAGACTGCTACTGTCGACTTAACCATAAGCTTCCTACGTCTATTCGGAACCGAGGGAATATTAGATTCGTTTAATCCTTCCGGTATGATTGCGCCTAGTCACCTCGACGTTAGGAGAGGTCACACAAGTCGCTAACTCCCTTCTCCTTTGGTAGAAGGGTTGGGGATGAGGGGGAAGTCCGCGTAGCTGGGCAGAGGTGGTTTTAGTAAGTTTGCGTGAGCACCACCCCGTCAGCTGCTGCGCACTATGTGCTTGCTGCTGCCACCCCTCCTCAACAAGGAGGGGAGCTGATAGTGTTAAGCGCTTATAATTGTTTCATAAGGATTTAACGACAGTATGTAAACCTACACGCGATACAATTCCCCATTTACATTGGGACAGGCAGCGGGGCAAGAGAGGAAGAAAAGAAGCGGAAACCCTTCGGGTATGAGTATTTAATACCACAAACAGAAAACGGAAAACTTTTCGATTACTTTATACACGCGATACAATTCCCCATTTACATTGGGACAGGCAGCGCGGCAACAGAGGTACAATTGTCAATAGGAAATGAATAGGCAGCGCGGCAACATCTAAAACAGTAAGCAGTAAACAGCAAACTGCCAACTGAGACTGCCCACTAGAGAAGGGCTGGGGATAAGGGCTTTTGACAAAGCACACACCAGATGCAAATTCTCCCGATGGTCGAAATGACGTTTAAGTCGCAGTTCTACTTCCGTATTTTAAACCGTCTTTATTCTTTTATCTCTAATCTATTATCTCAAATCTCCAGTCTCCAGTCTATGAAGCTCCATAAACCAACTCCAAAAAGGCTTCGATCTGACTGGGCTCTAGCCAGCGGAGTACGATGACCAAATCGTTTTCTTGATCGATGACGATAAAGTTTCCGCCAAAACCGGCAGCATAGTATAAATGCTCGGGGAGGTTTTTCCAGTGGCGCGCACCTTGCTGATTCAGCCACCACATATAGCCGTAATTAGGATTTGGCGCCGAAGGTTGTTGTACCGCTTTTACCCAAGCTTCAGAAAGCAAGCGCTTACCGTCCCAAACACCATTATTAAGGAATAAGAGTCCAAAGCGCGCCATATCTTCAGCACTGATAAACATCCCACCACCGGAATGTCCGCCGCCGGTTACGCTTTGCATTTGGAGACCGTCTATGGTGCTCCACGCGTTATCATAGCCAAACCAGCGCCACGAGGTAGAAGCGCCTATAGGATCCATAAGCTGTTCTTTCAATACCTGCGGAAGCGGTTTGCGCCACGTATGCGTGAGTGCGTAGGCGAGTACATTTACCCGCACGTCGTTGTATTCAAAGAACGTTCCGGGGGTGCGCAGTTCGCGGTTCTTCCAAGCGTCAATACCGCCTTCACGCGGTGGGCGGTCTGCCCAGTCCTTTCCGCCCCAGAGTTCGCCGCTCCAATCGGAGTTTTGTTCTAGCAGGTGCTTCCAAGTAACTTGGCTGTTGTGATCACCATCAAAGGTTCCGTCCCAGATATAATCGCCTACCAGATCATTCACATTGGTGATGATGCCCGCATCTACCGCAAGACCGGCAGTGGTTGAGAGAAAACTTTTGGTGACGCTAAACGTCATATCTACGCGCTGCGTATCGCCCCAACTGGTGACGAGGTAGCCGTTCTTTATGATCATTCCCGCAGGTCCGCCGCGCTTTTTTGTGGGTCCGGCGATATGATGATACGGCTCCCGCTCAAATCCTTTTAAAATTGCCTGGCGCAGATCGCGTGAACCGGTGTATTCGTGTTCCATAGCAAAATCAACTGCGGCTTGGAGCGAAGCTTCGGTAAACGCACCGGAGGTTGCTGGTGCGGTTTTCCATTCGGCTTGATATTCGGGAAAATAATATTCTTGTGCACAAAGGGTATTGATGGTTAAAAGAAGTATACCAAAAAGGCCATACAAGCGCGCGGAGTGTTTTTTCATCAGACTGTTAATATTATTGTTAAAAATTATGGTAAATAAAAGTTAAATAGCTTTTGCTAATGATTGAATGCTATTTTTTAATCATTTTCTAATAAAATCGGCAAACTCAATAAATACCTTTGGTAGGAAAATTACCAAAAAATAAAGATATCATGGCAGAGCAAAAGAAAATGACCACCTCAGCGGGAGCACCGGTTTCTAATAATCAGAAGTCGCAAACAGCCGGCGATCGCGGTCCTGTAGTAATGCAGGATTACAAATTGTTTGAAAAATTAGCACACCAAAACCGTGAGCGCATTCCAGAGCGTACAGTGCACGCCAAAGGCTGGGGAGCACAAGGAACATTTACTGTTACTCATGATATCACAAAATATACCTGTGCCAAATTATTTTCTGAAGTAGGGAAGCAAACTCCGATACTATCGCGTTTTTCTACAGTAGCCGGGGAAGCTGGCGCTGCAGATACCGAGCGTGATGTGCGCGGATTTTCGCTTAAGTTTTATACCGAAGAAGGAAACTGGGATATGGTAGGGAATAACACCCCCGTATTCTTTATTCGTGACGGCTATAAGTTTCCCGACTTTATTCATACGCAAAAGCGTCATCCTAAAACCAACTTGCGTTCGCCTGAAGCTATGTGGGATTACTGGTCGCTTTCTCCCGAAAGTTTACACCAAGTCACCATCTTAATGTCTGACCGAGGAATCCCTAAGACACCTATGCACATGAATGGCTACGGCTCGCACACCTTTAGTTTTTGGAATAAGGATGGAGAACGTTTTTGGGTGAAATTTCACTTCAAGACTCAGCAAGGAATAGAGAACTATACTAATGAAGAGGCTGCGGATATTATTGGGCAAACCCGTGAAAAATATCAGGAAGAATTGTTTAAAGCCATTGACGAAGGAAACTATCCTAAATGGACGTTGAAAATTCAGGTGATGCCGGAGGCTGAAGCAGAGAACTTACCATTCAATCCGTTTGATCTTACTAAAGTATGGCCACACGATGACTATCCGCTTATTGAAGTAGGGGAGTTGGAGTTGAATGAGAATCCTGAGAATTACTTTCAATTTATAGAGAATGCTGCGTATTCGCCATCTAACGTGGTGCCGGGTATTGGGTTCTCACCAGATAAGGTATTGCAAGCGCGTATTTTCTCGTATGCTGATGCACACCGTTATCGTTTAGGAACGCATTATGAAGCATTGCCGGCTAATGCGCCTAAAAACGCGATGGTTAATCATTACCACAAAGACGGACCGATGCGTTTCTTCACCAACGATTTTGGAAACCCAGACGCGTATTACGAACCGAATTCTAAAGGTGGTGCTGTTGAAGTACCGGAGGTTGAAGAGCCGCCAATGCGCATTAGTGGTGATGTAAAACGCTATGAAGAGAATGATGAGTTTGGCGTGTATAAGCAGCCGGGAGATCTGTTCCGTTTGATGCCACAAGATGAAAAAGAGCGTATGTTTGTGACTATTGCTACTGCTTTAGATGGTGTTTCAGAACCTATTGTACAGCGTCAATTAGGCCATTTTTACAAGGCAGATCCTGCATACGGAAAAGGAGTGGAAGATGCGATCAAAGCGATGAAAACCGGTGTTGATCCTAATAGTAACGTGCTTCCACAAGACGTATAAACCAAGATATATAAGATATGCGAGGCGGATTAAATTATAGCTGCCTCGCTTTTTTTTTGAAAAAATATAGTATTTTAACTAGATGAAATCAGAATCTCTATTTAATGCCATTCGTTCTGAAGATGAGCAAACCGTTGCAGCGCTATTAACGGAGCACCCCGAATTGATCAACGAAAAAGACCAGCGCGGATCTACCCCGTTATTGTTAGCTACCTATTACGGACACAAAGGAATCGCCGAGACGATTATTGATAAAGGTGCTGCTATTGATGCTAAAGATGCCTCAGGAAATACCGCCTTAATGGGCGTGTGTTTTAAAGGGTATACCGAAGTGGCAAAACTCCTGATCGATAAAGGTGCCGATGTGAATGTGCAGAACTTTAATGGAGCGACCGCATTGATTTATGCAGCAACGTTTAATCAAAAAGAACTGGTTGAATTGTTATTGGAGCGCGGAGCAAACCCTGAATTAAGAGATTCTAGAGATCTAAAAGCCGAAGACCATGCACGTATGCAAGGTTTAGATCAAATAGAAAATCTATTAAAGCATGCTACACCCTAAAGTAGTACAAGACTTACACTCCATACGTTTTAGAAATGTTGGTTTTAAGCGTAAGCCGGTGCTGTACCCGCAGGCCGAACGTCAATTAAACCGATTTCTAATCAATGCTATCGGTCATAATGTATTTGTTATAAGCACTGGTCTGGGACTTGATGTGTACTATAGCAGTACCCAAGATTATTCTCAATTCATCAAAAAAAATTTGTGGTTGTTTAAACCCGCAAACGATGTAGTTGCTGAAAAACACTTCGTGGCTACCCTTCACGGTCCTGAAGTATTAGACTATTTTAATACGGTTGTAGATAGTTTGATCACGCATCCCCAACTGTTTTTGTCTTGTTGTAAAAAGTTTATGCAGTATTACAAAGATGCCGGGGTGAAAACGCGTTTGTTACAATTGCTTTACAGCACGTTTGAGGCACACCTTCAGGAGTTGATCAGTCAAGAGCGTAGTCCGTACACCGGTAGGATCAAAAAAATGCTCAATGAGTCTGAAATTTCAGAGTTTAAATATTTTGATGAGGTCGATCGTCTGGCGTATCAATCTAAAAATGCAAGGAATTTTAATTGAGTAGAATCTGCTTCAGTTTAAACTTTTTGTTGGTCTTTAATTTAGAAAGGATCTTTAGGAAGGCCAGGGCTGTGATATAGGCGTCACCCATTGCTTTGTGTCGGTCTGTTCGGGCGATATTCAGCTCTTCACATAAATCGTCTAGCGTATATACTTTATTGGGGTCTGTGATGTTTACCAAATGTACCGTGCGTTTATATAACACCCCGGTATCGGTAAACTTATTCTTCAGTTTAGGAGCGCCCAGGCGTTTAAGCGCATAATTGATGATGCCAATGTCGAACCCTACGTGATGCCCTA
Organism: Leeuwenhoekiella sp. ZYFB001; assembly: GCF_011784865.1. Taxonomy (NCBI): domain Bacteria; kingdom Pseudomonadati; phylum Bacteroidota; class Flavobacteriia; order Flavobacteriales; family Flavobacteriaceae; genus Leeuwenhoekiella; species Leeuwenhoekiella sp. ZYFB001. Next base: position 3,134,582 of record NZ_CP050460.1, on the reverse strand, counting down.
CAAGAATGGCATCGCCTATAAATTCTAAAAAAGCTTTTACAGCTTCTTCTTCGGTTACCTTTTTGTATTTCCGGTTTTCACGTAGAATACCGTGAATAGCAACAGCTTCTTCATTAAACACGTCTTGTTCCACATACAGTTCAAAACTGCTGGAGAGGCTAATGGTGTTTCCCTTAAGCTCTAAGGCGCCAATGCTAAGCATACGATCTTCGCGGGCATTGGTGCCGGTGGTTTCTGTATCAAAAACAATAAAACGCGCCTGTTCAAATTCCGGAAGGCTTTTTCCTGAAAATTGCGCTGCGTAGTTTTTGTAGAATTCAGGCGGCTCAGGGGTTTTGCTGAAAAACGGAATGCGCATATTTATTTGAGATTGTATCGAAGGGTTAATAATTCCTGAATGTCGTGAATGGACTTAAAGCAGCGCTTCAGCTTAAGTTTTTCGGCTTTGCTTAAGGTTGCTAATTCAATAAACCTTCCGGAGTCGTCGTGTAAAATTCCCTGCTTGGTCCTGAATTTCAGTAAGGCCTTAAAAGCATACGAGCAGTTTTCATAAATCTCTTTATTGTTCTGTTCCAGTTCGGCAAGGCGCTCAAAGCGACCGGCGGTATTGTTGATGTTGCGCAATTTATGATTGAGACTCAGCACACGCGCAGCATCTATTAGCGGCATCAATGCACGGGTTTTGATATCAAAAAAGTCTTTATGATCGCCACCTTCTTCTACCAGAAACTGTCTGAAGAACCCCAACGGCGACGGACTGCGGATAGCATCTTTAGCCATCACCCGATAAAACATTGGGTTGGTATCTAAAGTATCAAGAATACTGTCTGAAAGTTTAGTTACTAGTTGGGTGTCGCCAAAAACATAACTGTAATCAAAAAAGATGGCAGAGAGCAGTTGGGTTTCCGGGGTGGGATCGGTGATCCAGGTGTGGTATTGTTTTTTCCATTCGGAAAGCGACTGACACCAGCGCGGATTGCTCGCCATCATATCTGCAGGGCAATAGGCATAGCCCACTTTATGCATCGCACGCGTGGTGATGCGTGCTAGTTTTATAAAATATGCCTGGGTTGCCTCGTATTCTTCTTCGGGAACGTTATCAAACACAATGGCATTATCCTGATCTGTAAACAGAAGTTGCTCTTTGCGTCCCTGACTTCCCAAAGCCAGCCAGGCAAATTTACACGGCGGCGGAGTTTCCATCTTTAAAAGAGAAAGTTCCAGCGCCCGTACTGCGATCGCATAATTGATCTCATTGAGAATGTTGAGAATTTGCGACAGCGGCAGGTTTTGATCTAAATACTTTTTAAGCAAACGCGAAACTTTAAGCCGTACATCGCGCAGGCGTTTGGTGCGCTTTGCGAGTTTTACCTCTTTTAACAACACCACCGGATTGTTAGCAAACGAAACTACAATATCATGTTCTGTGATGAGCCCCAGTAGTTTGGTGTCTGGCGTGCCATCTTCGGTGATACACAAATGATTTACTTCGTTCTTAAGCATAATCAGTTGGGCTTGTGCCACCGTAGGATCTTTCTGAAAACATTTAACCGGATGGCTCATGATCTTATCCACCGTATCTGAGATATTAAAATCTCCCGTAGCGATACGGTCACGCAGATCACGGTTGGTGATGATGCCTACAGGTTTCTCATCGTGTGTCACCACAATGGAACCCACATCGCGGTGGCTCATCTTCTTTGCCGCTACTTTTATAGTAGTATCTGGCGTGCAGGTCAGTATGTTTTTAGAGTAACGCGCTTTTTGTAGATCAAAGATCTCACTGTTGCGTTCTACAGAATATTCGGTGAATAGTTTTCCGCTTTCTTCAAGGGAATAGGGGTCACTCACATTAGAGGCAAAACTGGCGATAAGAAAGTTACTCACCTCTTTGTGTTCTAAAGCGATGGGCAGAAAAAGGTCTATAGGGATCCCATAAATGATAGACTCTTCATTAGCAGAAGCAGAGAGTTCATAATCTTCTTTTGTGATCAGCGGACGCAGACCAAAGATGTCGCCTTCATCACAAATATCTACAATTTTAGGTTGGTTATCTACCGTTCTAAACACCCGTACGGCACCGTCTTTAACCACGTAAAACATAGCGTGGTTGGTATCGTGTTCTTTAAAGATAGGTTTGTCTTTCTCAAAGTAGAGCACCTCGATTTGCGCAGCGATCTTCAAGAGGCTGTCTGCTGCCAGGAATTGAAATGGCGGATAGCGTTTTAAGAAATCGGCAACACGTTCTGCAATAGTATTTTTCAAAAGCTTAGAAGTTTAGCGTTAGTTGAGGTTACGGCGCTCGATAAAAAAGCGCTTGAGCAGTTGGGCAGCTTCGGTCTCTAGCACACCTGAAGTTACTTGCGTTTTAGGATGCAAATGCGTTCCCATTTTTTGATAACCCCGGTTGGTGTCTGCCGCACCAAAAACGATCCTGCTGATCTGACTCCAATACAAAGCACCGGCACACATTTGGCAGGGTTCAAGCGTAACGTATAGCGTGCAATCGGTTAAGTATTTTCCGCCTAAAAAATTGGCTGCTGCGGTAATGGCTTGCATTTCGGCGTGTGCGGTCACATCGTGCAGGCGTTCGGTTAAATTATGTGCTTGGGCAATGATGCGGTTATTTACCGTGACGACTGCACCTACCGGAATCTCGCCGAGCTCAAAAGCAGTCTCAGCTTCCTGCAAGGCTTTTTTCATAAAATAGTGATCGTCAAAAGGTTCAATTAGCGCCATGCGGTTGGTTTTAAAGCTTGAAGATAAAAAGTTTTTTGCAGTATCATTTTTAAATGTGCCACTAATTATTTCTTGAAGTTCGGCTACCTTTGTTTTATGAGTTACCCGCTTTTAGAAACCATAAATGACCCGCAGGATTTACGCAAACTTCCGGTAGCACAGTTAAACGAACTTGCCGCAGAATTGCGCCGGTTTATTATAGATATTGTTGCCACTAAAGAAGGACATCTGGGAGCAAGTCTGGGTGTTGTTGAACTCACACTGGCGCTGCATTACGCCTTTAATACGCCTGAAGATCAACTCATCTGGGACGTGGGACATCAAGCCTACGGACATAAAATCCTTACCGGACGCCGGGATAACTTTGATACTAATAGGCAACTGGGCGGATTGAGCGGTTTTCCTAAGCGAGAAGAAAGTGTTTATGATGCGTTCGGAACCGGGCACTCGAGCACCTCGATCTCTGCTGCGCTGGGTATGGCGATCGCAGCGAAGATACAAGGGAATACGCAACGTCAGCATATCGCCGTCATCGGTGATGCATCTATTGCCAGCGGAATGGCTTTTGAAGCCTTGAATCACGCCGGTGATAGTGATGCTAATTTACTCGTCATCTTAAATGACAATGCAATTGGAATTGACCCGAGTGTGGGTGCGTTGAAAAATTACCTGACCAATGTAAAAACCGGAAGTCAACGGCAAGAGAATATTTTTGAGGCCTTGAACTTTAAGTATTTTGGTCCGGTTGACGGGCATGATATTGACAAGCTTTTGGAGATCATCAAGACGCTTAAGAAAATAAAGGGTCCTAAGTTTTTGCACGTGATCACCACCAAAGGCAAGGGACTCAAACAAGCCGAAAAAGAACAAGTGGTCTATCACGCACCGGGAAAATTTAATGCGGTAACAGGAGAGTTAAACCCTAAAAGCACCACACCACAACCTCCAAAATATCAGGATGTATTTGGGCTGACTCTGGTAGAGTTGGCCAAGAAAAATAAAAAGATCGTAGGCATCACACCGGCAATGCCTACCGGGAGTTCGTTAAAATATATGATGCAGGAGTTTCCTGAGCGCGCGTTTGATGTAGGGATCGCCGAGCAGCATGCGGTTACGCTTTCCGCCGGAATAGCTGCAGCAGGCGGAGTCGTTTTTTGTGCGATCTATTCTACCTTTTTGCAGCGGGCGTACGACCAATTGATTCACGATGTGGCCTTGCAAAAGCTTCCGGTTATTTTTTGTGTGGATCGCGCTGGATTGGTAGGCGCAGACGGGGCGACGCATCATGGAGTTTTTGATCTGGCCTATTTACGCTGCATTCCCAATCTTATCATTTTCGCTCCGCGGAATGAAGAAAGTTTGCGCAACATAATGTTTACTGCCCAGCTGGGTTTAGAGCAGCCTGTTGCCATACGCTATCCGCGAGGTCGCGGAACTACGATCAACTGGAAAACCTACTTTCAAAAAATAGAAATAGGTAAGGCCGAAAAGTTAACCGAAGGGGATAACATTGCCCTTCTCGTGACCGGCACGATGACCGAAACGGCGCTTCAACTTGCGGATACTTTTAAAAATGAGGTAGCGGTGTATTATTTTGGTTTTGTAAAGCCGCTGGATCTTGCGGCGCTGCAAGAAATTTTTAGCACCTATACTAACGTGATCACGCTCGAAGATGGTGTAGTATCAGGAGGATTTGGTAGCGCTGTCGCAGAAGAAGCCGTACGCCAAAATTATAAAGGGAAACTGCAGGTATTAGGTATTCCTGATACATTTATTGAACAAGGAACCACCGAAGAATTAAGAGCTTCGGTGGGTCTGGATTTTGAAAGCCTTAAGGCGCACGTAGCGCATTGCTTAACACTTATTTAATGTCAAGGCCTTTAATCTTTTTGTAATTGCGCAACGCTTTTCCGTCAGTCATCGTAGAGACTTCGGCACAAATCTGAATAAGATTTTGATACAAGCTTTTTTCAGATTGATCAGCAGGAGCTAAGAGTTGCTGAATGAGTTGGTTGTAATGCGTATCGTTATTGTCTAAAGCTCGGCAACGCGCCTCAAGCAATGTAGAAAGGATCTCATACCCGGCGATCTCTTTTTCGATCACTTCGCGGCTGTTGTAAATACGGTCTATACTCAGATTGATAATGTCTGTGATCTGGGCCTGATAGCTGCTTTTGTCAATAAGCGACTGGTCAAACGTACCGGCAAGAATTTCCTCCTCATAGGTCATAAAGGTCTCAACACTTTCATTGATCAATGTGCCGATAGCTAATGCGCGCAAGTAGCTCACCCGGTCTGAAGTCTCCTGCAAGGCATTGTATTTATTGCGGTCTATAGTCTGGCCTACGAGCTTTACCATATATTCAAGGGCGTATTCTTCGGGGATAAGGCCTAAGTTGATACCATCTTCAAAATCAATGATGGTATAGCAAATATCGTCAGCAGCCTCAACAAGATAGGCCAGTGGGTGACGCGACCAGCTTAGATCATCTGTAGAGCTTCGATTTAAAAGGCCCAGTTCTTGGGCGACATCTTCAAAGAGTTCTTTTTCAGACTGAAAAAAGCCATACTTCTTATCGGCTATATGATCTGTAGGGCGGTGCGGAAGTGATTCTTTAGGGTATTTCATAAATGCACCTAAAGTAGCATAAGATAAGCGCAAGCCTCCCGGAGCTCCCGGTTTGCTTTGCGAAAGCACTTTAAAGCCATTGGCATTACCTTCAAACTTGATGAGGTCTTGGTATTCTTTCGCCGTTAGACTGTCTTTATAACGTTTCCCGTATCCGGTTTTAAAGAATTCGCCTATCGCTTTCTCCCCACTGTGCCCAAAAGGTGGGTTACCGATATCGTGTGCTAAAGCCGCAGCGGCTACGATTGCCCCAAAGTCATTAAACTTATACCCATACACCTGCTCTAAGTGCGGGTATTTCTCCAATAATTTTTTACCCACCATACGACCTAGAGAGCGGCCCACCACAGAAACTTCCATGCTGTGTGTTAAGCGCGTGTGAACAAAATCTGTTTTAGAAAGCGGAATCACTTGGGTTTTGTCTTGCAAGCTTCTAAAGGCTGCCGAAAAGATAATGCGGTCGTAATCAACCTCAAAACCCAGGCGTGTGTCGTCCTGTTCTATACGCAGTCTTTTTGCGGTATCGCCCTGTCTTTTTAAGGAAAGTAAATGCTCCCAATTCATCATAGTGTGCAATTTTTGGCAAGATACATCTTTGCCAAATTTTAATCTAATGAAACCCAGAGGTCTCAAAAAGCTGTTAACATTAAGGTAACCATGAAGTAACTCTTGGGTTACGAATTCATAACATTCGATTAACTGGCTAGAGTTTCTTTAGCGACATCTTTGCAGCACAAAATACGATTATTGATGAAACAGATTTTAGGTCTTTTAATGCTTATGTTTTCGGCAGTTGCATTAGGACAAACAGGAACAATTGAAGGGACTCTATCAGACAAAGAAACAAACAATGAGCCGCTTCCTTTTGCTAATGTTATTATTAAAGGTACGACTAAAGGTGCTACTACTGATTTTGATGGAAAGTACATTATTGAGAACGTACCGGTAGGAACTTATGAAGTAGAATTCAGCTTTGTAGGTTATGAGCCTGTAACAGTGCCTAATGTAGTGGTACAAGCAGGAAAATTCACCAATGTTAGCACCGCCTTAGGTGCAAGTGCTGCTGCTTTAGATGAGGTAGTGATACAGGTACAAACCAGTAGAGAGCGCGAGTCAGCATTACTTCTTGAGCAAAAGAAGGCTGTAGAGATCAAAGAAAGTATTGGGGCTGTACAGCTGGCAAAACAGGGAGTTACCGATGCTGCTACCGCAACTACAAAAATTTCCGGAGTTACTGCAAGTCAGGCTTCAGGAGATATTTATGTACGTGGGCTAGGAGACCGTTACTTATATACTACAATGAACGGGTTGCCTATTCCTTCTGATGATGTTGAAAAGAAAAACTTTGATCTTGGTCTATTTACTACTCGTGTTATTCAAAACGTAGGGATCAGTAAAACCTATGGAGTGAGTAACTCTGCAGACCAGGCTTCGGGTACTATAGATGTAGCTACTAAAGAATTAAGCGGAACCAAAGAACTTGGTGTTGGTATTCGTGTGGGAGCTAACACAAATGCTACACAGAGCGGTGTAAGTGACAATTTTAAACTCACCGGAAACAAAGGAGATTATACTTTAGGGTTTTTAAAGAATCAGGGTTTTAACGAAACTACGCAAGCGAGTTCGCCAGGTTATAGCGCATACCCGCGTATGACACAGCAAACCTGGAATACTTCAACTGCTAATTTCCCAATGAATTATCGTTATGCGATTACTGCGGGTAAGAAATTTGGTGAGAAGTTTAAAGTGCTTTTTACAGCATCACAGTCTGGAGACTTCACGTACAGAAACGGAGTTTTTAGACAGTATAGAGAAAACAACATTGATGATAGTATTACCGATGCGACTTATTATAATCGCCGCGTAACTACTACCGTTTTGTTAAACACCGAGTATAAGATCAATGATAAGAATGATGTAAGATGGGTTTCATTATTTGTGAATAGCCTTTCTGATCAAGTGTTTGAAGGAGGTAGAAATGGAGAGGCTACTATCTTTGAGGAAGAGTCTAGAGATGATGTGTTTCAGTTCATTAGAGATCAAAACACCAAGCAAACCAGACTTTGGGTAAACCAGTTTTTTGGTAACCACGAGCTTTCAGAAAAGAACACCTTAGATTGGGGAGTGGGAATCAACTTGTTGAGCGCAGATGAGCCTAACCGTGTAAGAAATGAGGTGAATATAACCCCAGACGCAGACTTTGTACAACTAGGGGTGACCGGAGGATTTCAGCAACGTAAAAGTTTTCAGTTGATCGATGATGAAGAATTAGCCGGATTCATTAAAGATACTTACGTAATTAACGAAGATTTTGATACCGGTTCAAAATCTGAAATTTCAGGAGGATTAAATGTGCGCATGAAGTCGCGTAACTTTAAATCTCAATTCTTAGGAGCTACTGAGAGTAATGCCGGTGCAGATTTTGGTTCGGTTTCTATTGACAATCTTGACGTAATCTTTACAGATGAGAATTTCCGTTCAGGAGACTTGAATTTTCAATTCTTACCTACAGATCGTTACATCGCAGACTTAGAGTCACAATCGGCTTTTGCTGCTTATACTTTACAAAAAGAAAAATTCAATCTTAACGTAGGTATGCGTTTTCAGCGTGACGCGATTGATGTTCTTTTTGATGTGAACAACTTCCCGGGGCGTAGAGGAGCTACTAATAAAGAGTACACAAACCTATATCCTTCGGTAAACTTTAAATATAACCTTACCGAAGATCAAGGAGTGCGTTTTGCAGGTAGTCGTACTATCACACTTCCTGAATTTAAAGAGATCGCTCCATTTGAATATGTTTCTCCAGTAGGGCAGGTAACTAAAGGTAATCCAGATCTTGAGGCGTCAATCAACTATAATTTTGATTTAAAATATGAGTGGTTTCCATCTTCAGATGAACTTTTATCTGTAGCTGCTTTCTACAAAATGATTAATGACCCTATCAACAAAGTACAACAAAGAGGATCTGCAGGTATCTTCTCGTATTTCAATGCAGGAGATCAGGCAAATATTTTTGGTCTTGAATTAGAAGGCCGCGTTAATATCGTGAAGCCGGTAGAGGATAGCGGAAATATAGGTGTGCGTTTATCTGGTAACATTACGCGAATGTTCCACGAGCAAGACCTTAAAGAAATTTATGATGAAAACGGCACTTTGCTTAGAACTTTTAAATACAACGGTAAATCTGATGAAGGACTACAAGGAGCGTCAGACTGGATTGTAAACGGAACTTTAGGATTCAGCACTGCTGAAGAAAATCCTTGGGAACTTAACGTAGTGGGTAACTATGCCTCTTCTAAAATATTTGCATTGGGTGCGCCACGTAACCAGCAAGAACCAGATGTATTCTTTAACGAATCTATTGTAGAACAGGGTTTTGTGGTTCTTGATGCAGTATTGTCTAAGCAAGTAACAGACGGTTTTGCGGTAAAACTAACCGGTAGAAATCTTTTAGATCCAACTATTGAGCAAACGCAAATTCAGCGTCCTACTAATGGAGACCCAGTTTTTAATGCAACAGTACAGTCATACACTTTAGGAAGAACCTTTTTATTGGGACTTACCTACGACTTCTAACATAAAAATTTAATTAAACCCGATTAATTATGAAAAGAATGATGAACAACCAGTACCTAAGGATTTTTGCTTTAGGTCTAGCTATGGCAGTAAGCAGCTGCTCTAACAATGATGATCTAGGTTTTGGAGAAGAAACTCCTACTGAAGATGCAAATCTTACAGGAAACCTAACTGAAGATCGCCAATTAGACCCGCTTGTAGAATACAAGTTAACTGGATCTTTTATTGTAAAAAGCGGAGCGACTTTAACCATCCCTGCAGGAACACGCATTGTTTCTGAAACAGGTACTGATAAATATATTGCTGTAGAGCAAGGAGGTGATATTATCGTTGATGGTTCGGCTTCTAATCCTGTTGTTATGACATCTGCTAATGAGCAAGGTGGTGACTGGGGAGGTCTTGTAATCTGTGGTGAAGCTGTTACTACAGAAGGTGTAGACGCAACTGCAGAAGTAGGTGGTCTTATCTACGGTGGTACAGATAATAACGATGATTCTGGGTCTATTGATTACCTGATCATCAACTACGCTGGTGCTCAAATTAACTCTGACTCTCAGTATAATGGTCTTACTTTATACGCAGTAGGTGCTCAGACTGAAATCACAAACGTTGCGATTTTGAACGGTGAAGATGATGGTGTGGAGTTCTTTGGTGGAACTGCAAGCGTAACCAACCTTTACTTAGAGAATAACCAGGATGACTCTGTTGACTGGACTGAAGGATGGAGTGGTGCTATCACAAACACCTATGTAGTTTTAGATCGTGATGATTTCTCTACTGCAATTGAAGCTGATGGAGATAACGCTAATCCTACTATTACAGACTTCACTGCTGTTTCAGAAACTGGCGGAATCGCATTACAATTCAAAAAAGAATCTGGTGCTACGATCACTGGTCTTTCATTACAAGGTTTTGATACTTCTTTTGATTATAGAGATGGTGGTGCTGTTTCTAACGTTCAGGTTGAAGGTGAAGATTCTAACCCTGCACTAAGTTATGTAGCAACCGCTACTGTAGATATCGCAGATTTTAGCTGGGTACAGTCTGGTCTTGAGGCTAGAGCTTATGTTTCTTTAAACGGAGATCTTACTGCAGATATGACTCTTGATGCAGATACGCGTTATTTATTAGATGATGTATTTACTGTAAAATCTGGTAATACATTAACTATTCCTGCAGGAACAAAAATTACGGCTTTAGATGGTGGCGCAAGTATTTACATCGCTGTTGAAAAAGGTGCTACAATCAATGTAAATGGTACCGAAGACAATCCTGTAGTAATGGGGTCTTTAAATGGAAACCGTGGTGACTGGGGAGGTCTTGTAGTTTGTGGTGATGCAACTACTACCGAAGGTATTGATGCTACTGCTGAAGTAGGAGGTCTTGTTTACGGAGGTTCAACTGACAATGATGATTCTGGAGATATCACAAATCTTGTGATCATTGGAGCGGGAGCTCAAATCAATGCAGATTCACAGTTTAACGGTCTTACCTTATATGCGGTAGGTTCTGAAACTACTGTAGAGAACATCGCGATCATCAATGGTGATGATGACGGTGTAGAATTCTTTGGAGGTACCGTATCTGTAAACAACATCTACTTAGATAATAACCAAGATGATGCTGTAGACTGGACTGAAGGATGGAATGGAACAGTGACTAACACGTATATCACGCATACTGATGCTGATTTCTCAACTGCATTTGAAGCAGATGGTGTAAATAATAATCCAACTTTTATCAATGTAACTGCTATTTCTACTGTAGGTGGTACTGCATTACAGTTTAAAAAAGAATCAGGAGCAACCATCACTAATCTTTACTTAGAAGGCTATGATACTAACCTAGATTTTAGAGATGACGGTGCATTAACGAATGTTATGATTGACGGTGCTGCAGCTGTTTTAACAGAAGCATATAATACAGGCTCACAAGTTGATATTTCTACTTGGACTTGGATCGAAGCTAGATTATAATATATTTGAATTAGCTATATGAAAAGGTCCGGAGATGCTTCGTACCTTTTTTTTGTTTTTAAACCTGTGAAAGAATTCATCTCAAGATAGGTTTTAGGATAGTAATCCTTTAGAAGGAAACAAAAAAAAGCAGCCTCACCGGGCTGCTTTCTTAGCTGCATATTTACCGAAGCTTACAAAGTAATCTTCAGATTTAATTCTTCTAATTGCGCGGCATCAATTTTTGCAGGCGCATCGATCATTACGTCACGGCCGGCATTATTTTTAGGGAACGCGATAAAGTCTCTTATCGTTTCTTGTCCGCCTAAAATTGCTACCAAACGGTCTAATCCAAAGGCCAAACCACCATGCGGTGGCGCACCGTATTGAAAGGCATCCATCAGGAAGCCAAACTGTGCCTGTGCTTCTTCTTTGGTGAAGCCTAAGTAATCAAACATTTTAGACTGTATCTCTTTATCGTGAATACGTATAGAACCACCGCCTATTTCATTTCCGTTCAATACAAGGTCGTAAGCATTTGCTTTTACTTCGCCGGGCTTGGTGTCTAGCAATTCCATTTGTCCCGGTTTAGGAGACGTAAATGGGTGGTGCATCGCGTGGTAACGCTCGGTTTCTTCATCCCATTCTAAAAGCGGGAAGTCTACTACCCAAAGCGGTGCAAATTCATCTGACTTGCGTAAGCCTAGTTGTGTAGCCAATTCCATACGCAGTGCGCTCAATTGTGCACGTGTTTTTGAAGTTTCTCCAGAAAGTACACAGATCAAATCTCCCGGTTGTGCGCTGGTAGCTTCAGCCCATTTCGCCAGATCCTCCTGATCATAAAATTTATCTACTGAAGATTTAAAACTTCCATCTTCATTACATTTTACGTAGACCATTCCTAAAGCACCTACTTGTGGGCGCTTCACCCAATCAATAAGCTTATCGATCTCTTTTCGGGTATAACTCGCTCCTCCCGGAACAGCGATACCAACAACCAGTTCGGCGCTGTTAAAAACGTTGAAGTCTTTATGTTGCGCCACCGCGTTGAGTTCGCCAAATTCCATCCCAAATCGAATATCCGGCTTATCGTTACCGTATTTTGCCATCGCCTCGTCATAGGTCATTCTCGGGAAGCTTTCGATCTCAAAACTTACTACTTCTTTTAAAAGGTGTTTAGTCAAACCTTCAAAAATATTCAAGATGTCTTCCTGCTCTACAAAAGCCATCTCGCAGTCGATCTGCGTGAATTCCGGCTGGCGGTCTGCACGTAGATCTTCATCTCTAAAACACTTTACGATCTGAAAGTACTTATCCATACCGCCCACCATAAGCAATTGCTTAAAAGTTTGTGGTGATTGCGGAAGCGCGTAAAACTGACCTTCGTTCATTCGGCTAGGTACCACAAAATCACGAGCACCTTCCGGAGTAGATTTGATCAAATACGGAGTTTCAACTTCAATAAAACCTTGTTCAGATAAGTAGTTGCGCACGGCAATACTCACTTTATGTCTAAAGATGAGTTTCTCCTTTACCGGATTTCTTCTGATGTCCAGATAACGGTATTTCATACGGAGGTCTTCACCACCATCAGTTGCATCTTCAATAGTAAACGGCGGCGTTTTGGCCTCGTTCAAGATCTCTAATTTTTCAACCAAAAGCTCTACATCACCGGTAGGCATTTTTGGGTTTTTAGACTCGCGCTCGATCACCTTTCCGGTAACCTGAATCACAAACTCACGGCCCATTGTTTTGGCGAGATCCATCACCGCTTTAGGGGTGCGTTCCTCGTCAAAAATAAGTTGGGTAATTCCATAGCGATCGCGTAGATCTACCCAGATCATAAAACCTTTATCGCGGGACTTTTGTACCCAGCCGGCAAGCGTTACCGTTTCGTTTATATTTTCGGCGCGTAAAGCCCCGTTGTTATGCGTTCTGTACATGCTTGATTATTTGAGGTGCAAATTTAAGAAGTTAAAGCAAGTCACCGCCTATTGTTTTGAGGTTATTTTATTGGCACCACCAAAGGGTTTAATACTCCGTCCCGAAAGCTTTCAGGATGCCTCGAAATTGAAAATTCGTTTCCAAGCAATGCTTCATGGGCCTGCCTTTGTCGGCAGACAGGCTTGCCCTGAGGTATTTTACTTAGCCGTAAAGCTTTTCGTTTTTATGGGATTCAACCCTTGAAAAACAAAAAAGCAGAAGAATAGTCTTCTGCTTTTGAGTCTAATTAAAATCAAAAAGATATTTAGCTTTCTGAATCTTCTGAAGCAGCAGCTAATTTAGCCTGTTGTTTTTGTTCTTCGCGTGCTTTTCGCTTTTCTGAAAATTTAACCTTAGCACGATTAGTAAGGTAGAACATTACCGGTACGATTACCAAGGTTAGGAAGGTTGCGAAAACCAAACCGAAGATTACCGTCCACGCCAGAGGTCCCCAGAAGATCACGTTATCACCTCCTATGTAGATACCCGCGTCATAATCAGTAAAGAGTCCGAAGAAATCAATGTTTAAACCAACTGCCAGCGGAATCAACCCGAGCACTGTAGTAATTGCCGTTAGCAATACAGGGCGTAAACGTGATTTACCACCTGCTACCGTAATTCTAAAGTATTCTTCACGGGTTAGATACTCATCATCTTCAATGCCTAATTCCTCTTTTTTACGATCGATCAGGATCTGTGTATAATCTATAAGTACGATCGCATTGTTCACCACGATTCCGGCGAGTGAGATAATACCCATCATCGTCATTAAGATGACAAAATCCATTTGGAAAATAATCAAACCTAAGAATACACCCACTAAACTTAAGACTACCGCCATCAAGATGATCACTGGTTTTGAAAGTGAGTTAAACTGCGCTACCAGAATAAGCAAGATCGAGCCCATAGCAATACCTAAAGCCATCAATAAGAAGCTCATATTGTCTGCTTGCTCTTCTTGCTCACCCGTAAAACTGTATTCAATTCCGTTAGGAGTTTCATAGCCTGCGAGGTCTTGTTTCAACTGCTCAACAATTTGAGTAGCATTAAAGCCTTGTTCGGTAAGCACATTTGAATATAAGGTGATCACGCGCTTAAGGTCTTTACGTTTGATAGCACTAAATGCTGCTGAAGATTTTTTATCAACTAATGCCGAAATAGGCACCTGGATGATCTGACCTTGATTGTTTCTAAACGTTACCGGCTGGTTGAATAAAGCATTCTCATCATAACGATAATCTTCATTAAAACGCACGTTGATCTCATAATCATCATCTCCTTCTTTATAGGTAGAAGCTTCTTCACCGTACACCGAACGTCTCAAAGTTTGCCCTACCTGAGCGGTAGAAATACCAAGCTGACCGGCTTTCTCACGACTTACAGTCACACCAAGTTCAGCTTTAGATTTATTGACATCCAGTTTAAGTTCTTCAATACCACCTATGCCTAGATCTTCAATATAGGTACGCATATTTTCTGCAGCGAGTAGCATTTCTTCATAATCTTCACCGCTGATCTCAATATTGATAGGATATCCTACCGGTGGACCATTGGCATCTTTTTCTACAATAACCGAAGCTCCAGGGAATCCTTTAACCGCGTCACGCACTTCAGAAAGTACGGTGCTACTGCTCACTCCGCGGCGCAATTTAAAGTCACGCATAGACAGCGTTACTTTACCTTTGTGTGGCATTTCGTTACTCTGGCCACCATCGGTTTGAGGGTTTCCGGCACCTTGACCTACTTGTGAAATGGCGCTTTCTACCATATAGTTGTATCCGTCAGCATCTTCATACTTTTTAATAGCATCAAAAATGCGCTCTTCAATTTGCTTGGTAAGTTGATTGGTTTTTTCAATCGCCGTACCTTCAGGATATTCTATATAGGTGATGATTTGATTGGGTTCATTTTCAGGGAAGAATAACACATTAGGTTGTGCGATCCCTACCAATACAAAGGATAAGAATAACATAATCACGGTTCCGAAGAAAAACACGTACGCTTTTCTTCCGCGCAGCGCATATTTTAAGAAACGCTCATAGAAGTTCTCTAATTTTCGAAGCGATTCAAACTGAAAATAGCGTACTGCACCTGCTAAGAAATATTTATAAGCCCAGAGCAAAATTGCGATCAGAAGCAATAAGTTTCCGATTCCTCTAAATCCGCCTGAATCAATTACAAAACCTACAATAAGGAAAATGGCACCTATGGCAGTCAGAATTAAACTGTTGCGCACCAAGCTCTTTTTGCTCATATCTTCTTCTTCGGTTTTCATAAAACGCGAAGTCAGCATCGAGTTGATGATAAGGGCAACGAATAAAGACGAACTCAACACTACAGAGAGCGTGAT
Source organism: Leeuwenhoekiella sp. ZYFB001 (assembly GCF_011784865.1). Classification (NCBI taxonomy): domain Bacteria; kingdom Pseudomonadati; phylum Bacteroidota; class Flavobacteriia; order Flavobacteriales; family Flavobacteriaceae; genus Leeuwenhoekiella; species Leeuwenhoekiella sp. ZYFB001. Next base: position 3,119,347 of record NZ_CP050460.1, on the reverse strand, counting down.
GGGGAAGTAGATCATAAACTTACCAATAGTTCCGGGCCATAAACCTAGCGGGAAAAAGGCTGCAAGTGTAGTTGCTGTTGAAGCGATAATAGGCCAGGCGATCTCCCCAAGACCTTGCTTTGCAGCTTTTAAACGCGGCATACCTTGATCCATCAAAGAATATACGTTCTCCACAACCACAATACCGTTATCTACCAGCATCCCAAGTCCCATTACAAGACCAAAGAGCACCATCGTATTCAGGGTAAAACCTAAACTTGATAAAATGGTTAAGGACATAAACATAGAGAGCGGAATTGCAAATCCAACAAACAATGCATTTCTAAATCCTAAGAAAAACATCAATACCACTACAACCAGAATCACCCCAAAAATGATGTTGTTAACCAAGTCATCTACCTGATTCTCTGTTTTAATTGATTGGTCATTGGTAAGGCTGATGTGTAACGACTCAGGATAGTAATTGGCCTCTTCTTCAGCGACGATCTTTTTAATAGACTCGACCGCTTCGATCATATTTTTTCCGGCGCGTTTTTTTACATCAAGCATCACAACCGGCTGGCCATATTCACGTGCGTAAGTGGTCGCGTCTTTTTCTTTAAAGCGCACGGTGGCGATATCTTTAAGGAAAATATTTCCGCCATCGCGTTTTACTACGATGTTGTTGAGTTCTTTAGGATCTTGAATTTCGCCTAAAACCCGTATGTTTTTTCGCAACCCATCAGAAATCACGTTACCCGCAGAAATGGTATTGTTTTCAGAGCGAATGGCGTTAATGATGTTATCAAAACTCACTTTAGAAGCGGTCATTTTATAAATATCCACCGCTACTTCTACTTCTTGCTCTTCGGCACCGCGTACGGTAGCTTCTTTGATCTGCGGAAGCAATTCTATTTTATCCTGAAGGTATTCAGCATAATCTTTAAGTTGCTGCACTTGAAAGTCACCGGTAAGGTTGATGTTCAGAATAGGTTGTTCTTCTGAAATATTAAGGTCAAAAATATTAGGCTCTACTTTGGCACCATTATCTAACGTAGGCCAAGTAGTTTCTGCCTTAACCAAATCAACTTTATCCTTAACCTTAGTTTTAGCCACATTTACATCTACATCTTCTTCAAACTCTACAATAATGATGCTGTAATCCTGAAGGGTAGTAGAGGTGATCTCTTTAATCCCGGCGATGTCGTTGAACTCTTCTTCGAGTGGTTCGGTGATGAATTTCTCAACATCTTCGGCGGCATTACCCGGGTTTACAGAACTTACATAGATCTTGGTTTCTATGATTTCGGGGAATGCTTCACGCGGCATACTGTAATAGGCTGCCAGACCACTAAGTAAGATGATCGCCGTAATTACATAAACGGTCATCTTATTGTCTATTGCCCAAGACGATATGCTAAATTCTTTATAAGTGTTTTTTGCCATCTTACTGGTTGTTTGAAGATTGATCTTTTAATTCTACAGCTTGCCCATCTCTCAAAGAGCGTACTCCTTCTACGATCAGGCGGTCTCCGGCTTCAAGGCCAGAAGTGATCTCTACGCGTTGATCATCGCTATAACCTTCTTCAATTTGTACTTGTTTAGCGATAGCTGTACCATCAGCTTGCTCCTCATATACATAAGTAATGCTGTTACCCATTGCATTTTGCTGAACCACATTTTCTGGCACTACAATAGCGTTCTCAGCGGTGTAGTCATTTACCATAACGGTTGCGATCAGGTTAGGCTTTACAGCGCTATCAGGATTAGGGATCGAAATCTTTACGTCAAAGGTTCGGTTGTCTGGGCTTACAAAGTTGCCTACTTGTCTAATTTCACCATCGTAAGTTTTACCTATAGAAGCTAGTCTGATTTTTACTTCAGTACCTTGGTTAACTTTACCTAAGAAGGCTTCCGGGATCGAAGCTTCAACATACATATCGCTCAGGTTTACGAGGCGTAAAACACCGGTTTGCCCTGCGTTTACTACCTGACCTTGATCTGCCATCGTATTGTCTACGATTCCTGAAAATGGTGCAGTAATAACGGTTTTTGCAACTCTAGAGCGCAATTGATCTGTTGCAGCTTGCATCGCTTCATAATTAGTTTTTGCTTCTAAATACGTGATTTCAGAACCAATCTTCTGATCCCAAAGGCGCTTTTGACGCTCAAAGGTAGTTTTTGCTAAAGCGGTCTGTGCCTCTTGACGGGCCAGTTCACTTCCTAAACCTCCATCATCAATCTTGGCAAGACGCTGCCCTTTAGCTACGCGTTGTCCTTCTTTAACATAAAGCTGTGTTAGCACTCCGGTGTATTCTGCGTAAAGCACAATATTTTGATCTGTATCTACATTACCTTGAACTTCAAAATAATGCTTAAACAACGTGTCTTGTAAGGTTACTGCGGTTACTAAAGCTGCTTTTTTCTTTACGTCAAGCTTGTCTATAGCGGCGTTAAGCGAATCAATGTTAGCTTTAATCGCATTTTGCTCATTTACAAGTTCTGTTTTTTTAGCGCGCATTGCGGTGATGTCACCGTTTTCAATAATTTGTTCTACAGATTCTTCTTTTCCTCCGCAGGAAATAAGTAGGAGCGAAACAAATGCAAGGCTTAATATATTTTTCATAGTGTAGGTGTGTCTGTGAATTAGTCTTCTTTTGGTTGATAAACGGTGGTGTCTAATACTTTTTCTAAAGCGGCTTTGTTAGCGATGACGTCATACATTGCTTGTAAATAATCTTGTTGCGCTTGATAAAGTTGGGTTTGGGCTTCGCTCAACTCAAAGCTAGAGGCGATACCTTCAAAAAATTTAATGGAGTTTTTATTTTCAATACGTTCTGCCAGATCAAGGTTTTTTTCTTGAGTGGCAAAATTGTCAAGCGCAAATTGATAATCGTTGCGAGCGGTAGCGATTTGAAGTTTTACCTGATTGCGTGCACGCTCCAGATCTTCTAAACTTTGCTGGTAAGCCAATTCTTTTTGAGCAGTTTTAGCGGCACGCATACCGCTGCTAAAAATGGGTACGGTAAGAGAAACTCCTAAGATCGACTGTTCAAAGTAGCGTTGCTCATCGCTCAAAAAAGTAAACGAGTTACTGGCACCTGCAGCCCCATAATTTAAATAAGCGCTAAGGCGTGGTAAGGCTTTACTCTTTTCTAGTTTAACCTCAGTTTCAGCAAGATTGGTTTGATCTTGAGCAATGCGATAATCAATATTTTGCTCGGGATTGATGTCTTGCGTGAGTAAGTTAAGATCATAATATTGCAACGTTAGATCTTCAAGTTCATCAGTCACCATCAGTTTGCTATCTATTGGGATACCTAAAGTAAGCTTTAGCATGTCATATGCGATAGCAAGTTGACGCACGGTGTTGTTCAATTGGGTTTCAAGACCTAAAGCAGTGATCTGCAATTGCTCTACATCTTCTTCTTCTCCTAATCCGTTTTCAAAAATCTTCTGAGTGTCGTTAAGGTTCTTGTTTACGGTTTCTATGTTTTTCTGCAGAATCGCTACACTCTCCTGAGCAAGCAATACGTTGCCATAAGCTTCGATAATGGCTTGCTTTACTTCAAGATCGGTTTTGACCTTAGCATTTTCAGAAATCTGTAAAAGCGTTTTTGCAGATTGAACACCTACTATATAAGAGCCGTCAAAGATCAACTGATTCCAAGTGGCAACAGCAGAGGCATTTTGCTTCTGGCTAAACTGCACCGGAATAAAATCTCCCGGGTCTGCACTAGGATCAAAAACCACCGCCGGAATAAAAGACGTAGGTTGAATAAATTGATTTTGATAGGTCACTTCACCTGAGATTTGAGGCAGTCCCTGAGCGATAACCTCCCATTTTTGTTTAAGCGCGATCTCTACATCGGTGAGAGCATTTTTAGCATCATAGCTATTCTCGAGGCCATAAGTAATGGCTTCTTGTAGGGTTAGCGCATAAGATTCTACCTCTGTAGTGTCTTGGGCTAGGGAAGGGTTTAAATATCCCAAGAGGCATAAAAAGAGGAACATTGGTTTTTGCATTAGTCTTGATTTGAATGAATGATTTGATTGAGTATTTTACGACCTTCAGGTGTTACAATTCCACGTAAGTGGTATTCTAAATAGGTCTCGTAAAGCGGTATGTGCGGGAATTTATCTGAAGGAAAAATGGTTTCATCTTTAATGTTGGTAATCCCTATTTGATACATTCTGGAAACAAACTCAATGTCAAGATTGTTTCTGAAAAGTCCCAGCTCAATACCGCGAGCAATATTTTGCTCCATACAGCCACGCATAAAAGCATTCTGACTTTCACGCAGCTTGGTAAATATTTTTGGGTAGTATTTCATCATTTGTTGAATAGATGAGGTTTTTTCGCCCTGCAAATGTTGAATCACATATTTCTTTATTTCATAAAGCTCTTCAATAGGGTTCATGTGCTCATCTACCATATCTTTGACCACACATTGTACGCTGGTCAATAAATGATGGCCCACTGCTTCTACAAGCTCGGTTTTATGCGCATAATTGGCATAAATGGTCTTTTTGGATATCCCCATATGTGCGGCGATATCATCCATTGTAACACTTTTAAATCCGTGATTTAAAAAGAGTTGGGTTGCGTTTTCTAGAATTTCCGTTTTCATAATCCGGCGCAAATATAAAACGGAAACTTTAAAAACTAATTAAGTTTCCAAAGTTTTTTCAATATTTAATGATTACATAATATGGCCTAAGAATACCAGCTTGTGATGCTTGAAGCGTTGAGTTCAGAATTAGTGTCTTATTTTTAGCCAAAATTTTAAAGTATGCTCCGCATTGATCAATACACAGAGGTGTTTGTTGAATATCTAAACGCTAAGGTCAAGGTTAAAGAACCGGTGAACCTGTACGAACCCATTGACTATATTTTGCAGTTGGGAGGGAAACGCTTACGACCGGTATTGACGTTGATGGCGACAGATATTTTTGGTTCAGATCATAAGAAGGCTCTAGACGCGGCCTTAGCGGTTGAGGTTTTTCATAATTTCTCATTAGTGCACGATGATATTATGGATGATGCGCCTTTGCGTCGTGGTCAAGAGACTGTACACGAAAAGTGGGACATAAATACAGGGATTCTCTCGGGAGATGCAATGTTGATCAATGCATATCAGCTTTTTGAGAATTATGAAGGAGAAACCTTTAGAGAACTCGCAAAGCTTTTCAGTAAGACAGCAATCGAAGTTTGTGAAGGGCAGCAGTATGATGTGGATTTTGAGACACGTGATGATGTGACCATCCCAGAGTATCTTAAAATGATTGAATACAAAACGGCGGTTTTGGTAGGAGCTGCGCTTAAAATGGGCGCACTGGTTGCAGAAGCCTCTTCTGAAAATGCGCAGCGTATTTATGACTACGGTCGTGATTTAGGGATCGCGTTTCAGCTTCAGGATGATTATCTGGATGCTTTTGGTGATCCTAAAACTTTTGGGAAGCAAGTGGGCGGTGATATTATCGAAAACAAAAAGACCTTTTTATACTTAACTGCTTTGCAAAAACTAGATCCTACGCACAGCAAGCAGTTACAGCATTTATTCAGTATCAATCCGCAGGATCCTTCGGAAAAAATTGAAACGGTAAAGCAGCTGTTTATAGATTCCGGCGCAGCCGAAGCAACTCAGCAAGAAATTGAGAATTATACCCAAAAGGCGCTCAACGTTCTGGAAACGCTTGAGGTTCCTCAAGAAAATAAAGGTATTTTAGAAGACTTTGCCCGACTGCTCATGCGCAGAAAAGTTTAAAGAATTGAAGAATGAATTCCGGCAGTAACTTATTAGACCAGGTTCGCAAAGAGAAGCTGTATGATGCCTTGGTGTTTCAGCTTAATAAAGACTTTGAACGCGCCGGACTGGAAGCTGAGTTTGAAACTACTTACGAAAATCAACAGTTACTGCGTAATCTGCAAGCCGCACTTTATAATCTGGTGGTGAGTGATTTTGAAAGCTACCTCACGCTGCTTTACGCTATAGATGTTTCTGAAGCTAAGATCAAAGCTTTGCCCGATTGTGAGGTGCATCAACTCGCAGAATTTGTAAGCGTACTCATTCTGGAGCGGGAATTTAAAAAAGTTCAGTTTAAAAATAGAACCTGATAAATGGCATAATCGCACTGGTGTAGATGGCATCGTCATCGTTGTAAAGTATGTTATATCGGGCGCCTATTGTCACGGGTCCGCTACGGTAACCGGCTCCTAGAAATAAAGCAGAATTCCAGAAATCATCAGTAAATGTACCGCCGTCCCAATTGGCGCGTTGGGAAACATAAAGCTCTTCAAACTCTGCAGAAAGCTGAATGATAGGAAGCGGATTAGCGAGCGCAATAATGCTTCCACCCACAATTGAAGATTTTAAACTTCCATTTTTTACGTAGGCATAACTCAAGCCGGGTCCGGCAGCGAAATAAGGATTGAAGTTGTAAATAGCACTTGGAGCGAGGTTTGCAGCAAAATAGTCGTTGCCAAAATTCAATCCAAAACCACCGCCAAAACTCACCCGATCCCAAAAAGAATCAGACCGAAATTGTGCTTGGCTAGAAGCTATACCAAACACTATAAATAGAAGAATTATATAAAGTTTTGAAATCGATTTCATAAAATACATTTTTCTAAAGCTTAAGGCTTTGTTAGCAAGGTGTTAAAACCTGATTTTAAAATGTTAATGATAAACATAAAATTACGAAAGGACACGCTTGGTGCGCGCGATTTATTGTATTTTTGACAAATTATTGCTTAAAAAATCGACAGATTTAACTTATAAAATGGATAGATTTTCATTTCTCAATGCAGCAAATACTGCATACTTCGCAGACCTATACGATAAATATTTACAACATCCTGATAGTGTAGAACCCAGCTGGAGAGCATTTTTTCAAGGTTTTGACTTTGGGATCGAAGAAAGCGGTATCGCCGCAGACGTTTCAGAACTCAGCGCTAACACTTCTTCAGATAATGCTGTTCCTGATAAATTACAGAAGGAATTTCAAGTTGTTAAATTGATAGATGGTTACCGTACGCGCGGGCACTTATTTACTAAAACCAATCCGGTGCGCGAGCGTCGCAAATATGAGCCTACGCTGGCTTTAGAAAACTTTGGTTTATCAGAAAAAGATTTAGATACCGTTTTTAACGCGGGCGAGATCTTGGGTATCGGTTCTAACACCCTTAGAGATATAATCACGCATTTAGAGAACATTTATTGCGATTCTATCGGGGTTGAATATATGTTTATCAGAAAACCGGAGGAAATCAAATGGATTCAAAACAAATTGAATGTCAATGATAACCATCCTGATTTTTCTGCAGATACTAAGAAGAAGATTCTTAAAAAACTGAATGAAGCGGTTTCTTTTGAGACCTTTTTACATACAAAATACGTGGGGCAAAAACGCTTTTCGCTTGAAGGTGGAGAGAGTTTTATTCCTGCGGTTGATGCCATTATCGAAGCAGCAGCAGATCGTGGTGTAAAAGATTTTGTGATGGGTATGGCACACCGTGGTCGTCTAAATACCTTGACCAATATCTTCGGAAAGAACGCTAAAGATATTTTTAGTGAGTTTGATGGTAAAGATTACGATCAAGAGGTATTTGATGGTGATGTTAAGTATCACCTCGGTTGGACCTCAAGCCGACTTACAGACAGCGGAAAAGAGATCAATATCAACATTGCGCCCAACCCGTCTCACTTAGAAACTGTAGGCGCCGTGGTAGAAGGAATTTCTCGAGCAAAACAAGACCGTCATTATTTTGACAATCCGCAGGAAGTGCTTCCTATTGTAGTGCATGGAGATGCGGCAATTGCAGGTCAGGGTGTTGTTTACGAGGTGATTCAGATGGCACAATTAGATGGTTATACCACTAAAGGAACCATTCATATTGTCATCAATAACCAGATCGGTTTTACCACTAATTATCTTGATGCGCGTTCTTCGACCTACTGTACTGATGTTGCTAAAACCACATTATCTCCGGTATTGCACGTAAATGCTGATGATGCAGAAGCTGTAGTACATGCAGCTTTATTCGCACTTGATTTCAGAATGACTTTTGGTCGTGATGTATTCATCGACCTTTTAGGATATCGTAAATACGGTCATAACGAAGGTGATGAGCCGCGTTTTACGCAGCCTAAATTATACAAAGCGATCGCCAAGCACGATAATGCTAGAGATATTTATGCTAAAAAACTCATTGAGCAAGGCGTGATTGACGAGAATCATGTGAAGCAGTTAGAAGATGAGTACAAAGAAAAACTCGAGGAAAAATTAGAAAAGTCTAGAGAAGAAGAAACCACCCGTATCACTGCAATTATGCAAGATGAGTGGGAAGGTTTTGAGCCTGCTACTGAAGATGAGATGATGCAGCCGGTAGATACGACTTTTGACCTTGATGCATTAACTGAAATTGCAGAGGCGATCACCAAACTTCCGGAAGGGAAGAAATTCTTAAGAAAAATAAACAAGATCATCGAAGGGCGTCGCGCAATGTATTTTGATGATAATAAAATAGATTGGGGTCTCGCCGAATTACTTGCATACGGTTCCTTGCTTAAAGAAGGTTTTGATGTGCGTATGACCGGTCAGGATGTAGAGCGAGGTACGTTCTCACACCGTCATGCTGTGACCAAAGTTGAAGAAAGCGAAGAAGAGATCGTGTTGCTCAATAACCTTAAAGGAGAGCAAGGCCATATGTACATCTTCAACTCGCTGCTTTCAGAATATGGTGTGGTAGGTTTTGACTATGGTTACGCGATGGCGAGTCCAAAAACCCTTCCTATTTGGGAAGCGCAGTTTGGTGACTTTAGCAATGGAGCGCAGATTATGCTGGATCAGTATATTTCTGCAGCAGAAGATAAATGGAAACTTCAAAACGGTCTGGTAATGTTATTGCCTCACGGTTATGAAGGTCAGGGTGCAGAGCACTCTTCGGCACGTATGGAGCGCTATTTACAGCTTTGTGCAGTTGACAATATGTATGTCGCAGATTGTACTACGCCGGCTAACTTCTACCATTTATTGCGTCGTCAATTGAAGACCAATTTTAGAAAACCGCTTATCGTTTTTACGCCAAAAAGTTTGTTGAGACATCCTAAAGTAATGTCGACCAAAGAAGAATTGGCAAACGGCAGTTTCCAAATGACTATTGATGATGATAGTGTAAAAGCAGATCAGGTTAAAACGCTGGTTTTTGTGACTGGTAAGTTTTATTATGACTTGCTTGCGCAGCGTGAAGAATTAGGTCGTGAAGATGTTGCACTCGTACGTGTTGAACAATTGTTCCCACTTCCTAAAAAGGAAATCAGAGCAGCGCTTGAAAAGTATAAAAATGCAGATGATGTAGTTTGGGCACAAGAAGAACCGCGCAATATGGGAGCTTACGGGCACTTGTTGATGCATCTTCCGGAAGCTCAAAAATTCAGAGTATGCAGTCGTAAGTTTTACGGTGCGCCTGCTGCAGGTAGTTCTGTACGATTTAAGAGAAGACATCAGCGCGTAATTGATGATGTTTTCGATAAAAATTCAAATAACCAATAAAAACATTTTAGTTTTAACTAAAGAATAAAAGATAACAATAGAGAATTATGGCTTTAGAAATGAAAGTCCCTTCGCCGGGAGAATCGATCACCGAAGTTGAAATCGCCCAGTGGCTTGTTGAAGATGGGGATTATGTAGAAAAAGATCAGGCGATTGCCGAAGTAGATAGTGATAAAGCAACTTTAGAACTTCCTGCTGAAGCAAGCGGAATTATTACCCTTAAAGCCGAAGAAGGCGACGCAGTTGCCGTAGGCGAAGTTGTTTGTCTCATTGATACTGATGCTGCAAAGCCAGAAGGCGATAGCAGTAGCGACAAAGAAGAGCAGAAAGAAGAAAAAGCCGAACCTAAAAAAGAAGAGCCTTTAAAATCGAGAACGCCTGAGCAAACGCAAGATAAAAAAACGTACGCTTCAGGATCACCTTCTCCGGCAGCTAAAAAGACTTTAGATGAAAAGGGAATTGATGCTAAAGATGTAAAAGGTACAGGTCGTGACGGGCGTATTACTAAAGAAGATGCGGTAAACGCACAGCCTTCAATGGGAACTCCGGGAACCGGAAGCCGTGGAGAAAGCCGTTCTAAAATGTCTATGTTGCGTCGTAAAGTAGCTGAGCGTTTAGTTTCTGTAAAGAATGAGACCGCAATGCTTACTACCTTTAATGAGGTTGATATGACTCCGATTTTTGAGTTGCGTAATAAGTATAAAGAAGATTTCAAAGCTAAGCACGGTGTTGGCCTTGGGTTTATGTCATTCTTCACTTTGGCTTGTGTGCGTGCGCTAGAAATGTACCCAGCTGTAAACTCAATGATCGATGGTAAAGAAATGGTTTCTTTTGACTTTAAAGATATTTCTATCGCGGTTTCAGGACCTAAAGGTTTGATGGTGCCAGTTATCAGAAATGCTGAAAACTTAAGTTTCCGCGGTGTGGAGTCTGAAGTGAAGCGTCTTGCATTAAGAGCGCGTGATGGTCAGATCACTGTAGATGAAATGACTGGTGGAACCTTTACCATCACAAACGGTGGTGTGTTTGGAAGTATGCTTTCTACACCAATCATCAACCCTCCTCAATCTGCGATTTTAGGAATGCACAACATTGTTGAGCGTCCTATCGTACGTGACGGCGGAATTGCTATCGCACCTATTATGTATGTAGCACTTTCATACGATCACCGCATTATTGATGGTAAAGAATCTGTAGGATTCTTGGTAGCAGTTAAAGAAGCACTAGAAAATCCTGAAGAATTATTGATGGATAATAATGTGCTTAAAGCGTTAGAATTGTAATAGGTACATTCAATAAATAAAAAAACCCGCTGATTTTCAGCGGGTTTTTTTATTGGCGCCGCCAAAGGGTTTAATACTTCGAGGCTTGCTTTAAAATTGAAAAATTCGTTTCTAACCAATGTTTATTGAGTTTGCCCTGAGATTGTTTAGGGTTTTGTTTTAGCGATAGTTTCGTTTATCAATAGTTTCAATTCTTCCTCCAAAGAAACAGTTGGAAAAAGTCTTCCGGCTTGACGATACCAGTATTTTGCATTCCAATCATCGCCTTCATCGCGATGTAAGTGCGCGTGAATCAAACTTCCCATAGCAGTATGTAGGTCTTGTGCGATATTGTGAGAGGCTTCCCAGTCTCCTTTCGCTTGATACCAAAGTGCTAGTAAGGCTTCGGGCCAATGTGAAGGCGGATTGCTCTTCTCTAGTGTGGCTTCAAACTCCGTATAAGATTGCGGTATGCTCATGGTATTTAAGTTTCAGTTTTAAGAAAGATAAGTAATCTGTCTAAAAATAGACCATATCGTTTTTGTCAAAATGTCTCCGGCTAAAAACTTTTATCATAAGACTAATTCCTATTTTTGATACTTCTGATATTCGATTAAAAATTCCCAATATGGCTGTTCAAAAGCGCTTATTTCTTTTAGATGCTTATGCATTGATTTTTCGTGGTTATTACGCACTGATTAAAAATCCGCGAGTGAACTCAAAAGGACAGGATACTTCTGCAATTATGGGTTTTGTCAACTCGCTTTTTGATGTGATCAAGCGTGAAAAGCCAGATCATCTCGCAGTGGCATTTGATAAAGGCGGAAGTTCGGAACGTGTCGAAATGTACGAAGAGTACAAAGCGAATCGTGATGAAACTCCAGAGGCGATACGTATTGCGGTGCCTATTATTCAGGAGATTCTTAAAGCGATGCACGTGCCGTGTATTGAGATTGAAGGTGTAGAGGCAGATGATTTGATTGGTACGCTGGCCAAACAGGCAGAGAAGGAGGATTATCAGGTTTTTATGGTGACGCCGGATAAGGATTATGCGCAATTGGTTTCTGAAAACATTTTTATGTACAAACCGGCGCGAATGGGTAACGGGATCGAGATCTGGGGAATTCCTGAAGTGCAAAAACGTTTTGAAGTCGAGCGTCCTGAACAGGTGATCGATTACTTAGGAATGATGGGTGACGCGTCTGACAATATTCCCGGATTGCCCGGAGTGGGAGATAAAACGGCTAAGAAGTTTATTAAGCAATACGGTGGCTTAGAAGGTTTATTGGAAAATACAGATCAGCTTAAAGGGAAGATGAAAGAGAAGGTGATCGAAAACGCTGAACTAGGTCGTCTATCCAGAAAGCTGGCGACGATTATGACCGATTGTGACGTGAAATTTGATGCTGAGCAGTACGAACTTTCGCAACCGGATGCAGATAAAGTTCAAGAGATTTTTGACGAACTCGAATTCCGTAGGCTTAAAGATCAGTTTATCAAGATATTTTCCGGCGAAGCCGATAGCGATACCGGAGCCGCAGTAAGCGGTACGGAAACGGCTAAAAAATTAGTAAGTTCTGCAGAAAAAGCAGCGAATGCCGGCGCCGGACAATACAATCTTTTTGGTGGCGATGAGCCTGCTATAGAAGAGCGCAATACTCGAAAAACCATAAAAGACACTGAGCATTTTTACCAAAGTGTAGCTCCAGGAATGGCGATGAACTTATTCATCAAAAACTTAATGAAGCAAACTTCGGTATGTTTTGATACCGAAACTACTGATCTAGATCCGTTACAGGCAGAACTGGTAGGGATCGCTTTCAGCTGGGAGAAAACCAAAGGATTTTATATTCCATTTCCATCAGAAAAGGAAGAAGCACAAAAACTGATCGAAGCACTGCGTCCGTTTTTTGAAGCGGAAGAAATCGAGAAAATAGGGCAGAACCTTAAATATGATATCAAGGTGTTGGCGAAGTATGATGTTGAGGTTAAAGGGAAATTGTTTGATACAATGATCGCGCATTATCTGATCAATCCAGATATGCGTCATAATATGGACGTGCTCGCAGAAACTTACCTTAACTATACACCGGTTTCTATTGAAGAATTGATCGGTAAAAAAGGTAAGAATCAGAAGTCAATGGCCGACGTACCTGTTGATCAGCAAACCGAATATGCTGTAGAAGACGCAGATGTAACGCTTCAGCTGAAAGAGCATTTTCAAAAAGAATTGGGCGAGGCTAATACCCAAAAGTTGTTTGATGATATCGAAATTCCTTTAGTGCAGGTTTTAGCTGATATGGAATTAGAAGGAATCAACCTGGATCAGGAATTTTTAGGCAGTCTTTCTGAAGCGCTTAATAATGACATCACCTCGCTGGAGAAAAGTATTTATGAAGAAGCGGGAGAAGAATTTAATATTGGTTCGCCAAAGCAATTGGGTGAAATACTATTTGACAAATTAAAGCTTGTAGATAAACCGAAGAAAACCCGTACGGGGCAATATTCTACCGCAGAAGATGTGCTTTCTTATTTAGCTCCTGATCACGAGATCGTGCAGCACGTACTTGATTATCGTGGTCTTTCTAAGCTTAAGAGTACCTATGTTGATGCGCTGCCTGCACAGGTAAATTCAAAAACCGGCCGCGTACATACCGATTATATGCAAACCGTAGCGGCTACCGGCCGTCTAAGTTCAAATAACCCGAACTTACAGAATATTCCAATCCGTACTGAGCGTGGGCGTCAGGTACGTAAGGCTTTTGTGCCGCGTAATGAGGATTATGTATTACTGGCGGCAGATTACTCGCAAATTGAATTGCGTATCATCGCAGCTTTGAGCCAGGAAGAAACGATGATGAAAGCCTTTCAGGAAGGAGAAGATATTCACGCATCTACTGCTGCAAAAGTCTTTAATGTGCCCATTGATGAGGTGACGCGGGAACAACGTAGTAATGCAAAAACCGTGAATTTTGGGATTATTTACGGCGTGTCTGCTTTTGGACTGAGCAATCAAACCGACCTTAGCAGAAGCGAGAGTAAAGAGCTTATAGATACCTATTATAAGACCTATCCTAAACTGCGCAATTATATGAGCGAACAGGTAGACTTTGCACGCGAGAATGGTTATGTATCAACGGTTTTGGGACGTCGTCGTTATTTAAAGGATATCAATAGTAGTAACGCGGTGGTGCGTGGTGCAGCTGAGCGTAACGCGGTAAATGCGCCAATACAAGGGAGTGCTGCAGATATCATTAAAATCGCAATGATCAAAATACACCAGAAACTCAAGGATAAAGGCTTAAAAACCAAAATGTTACTTCAAGTTCATGATGAATTGGTATTTGATGTTTACAAATCAGAATTAGATGAAGTTCAAGAACTTATAAAATCTGAAATGGAAAACGCATTTAAGTTAGATGTTCCTCTTGATGTTGAAGTCGGGTTAGGTGATAACTGGCTTGATGCCCATTAAAACAGGAGTTTCTATGATTTCTTTAACTTAACGTTATAATAAAATATTCTTAACTAATACGTTTTATGTTGTTAAAAATAGGGTGCTATTATGTGAATTCTACCCTATTTAAAATTTGAATTTTATAAAAATCAATGAAATAACTGTTGTATTAATAAAAGTGCTTCGGATTCTGTTAAAAAGAAGTGTTTTCAATTGGTTTGTTTCATTTTTAGCGCTGGCTAATATCAAAATTCAAATTTTTACGAATGAAACAACAACTAAGATTAATCTGGTCATTAGTCTTCCTGATGACCTTAAATTTCGCCTTCTCCCAAACAAAAACGGTGAGTGGAACGGTGACCGATCAAACCGGCATGCCGCTTCCGGGAGTTAATGTAACGGTAAAGAATACCACAGGTCGTGGTACGCAAACCGATTTTGATGGTAATTTTACCATCGCAGCGAGCGCCGATGAAACGCTCGTTTTTTCTTATATGGGCTTTAAGCCATACGAGCAACTCGTAGGTGCTTCTGCTACATTTTCAATAACCTTATCTGAAGACACTCAATCACTGGATGAAGTGCTTGTAGTTGCTTATGGTACTGCAAAGAAAGAAGACTTTACCGGTTCTGCAGTACAGGTAAATGGAGAGTCTTTAGAACAACGCCCTATTACCAATGCTATTTCTGCATTAGACGGTGCTGCTGCCGGTGTAAATGTATCTGCAGCAAACGGTCAGCCGGGATCGGCTCCTAGCATCCGTATTCGAGGAACAGGTTCTTACAGTGCTTCAAATACGCCACTTTACATCGTAGATGGAGTTCAGTTTAATGGAGAGCTTTCAAGTATCAACTCTAATGATATTGAAAGTTTAACCGTACTTAAAGATGCTGCTTCTACGTCACTTTATGGTAGTAGAGCTGCAAACGGGGTGGTGTTGATCACAACAAAATCTGGACGCAGTGGAAAACCTCAAATTTCCTTAAAAATGTCTCAAGGTATTACCAGTCGTGGTATTCCAGAATACGATCGCGTTAGCGCGAGTGAGTATTATCCTTTAATGTGGGAAGCGTTACGCAATAGTTTATCTATGAGTAGTGATACACCGGTAGCTGAAGCAAACGCTATTGCTTCCTCAACAATTTATGATGAGCTCGGGCAAAACCCATTTAATGTGGCTAACGATCAAATCGTTTTAGAAGATGGAACTTTAAATCCTAATGCGTCATTATTATACGCGGAAGATCTTGATTGGTTAGAGCCGCTTGTGCGTACCGGTGTGCGTACCAACCTTGATTTTTCATATAGCGGTGGTACTGAGAAATCAGACTATTATGCTTCGGTTAGTTATTTAAAAGAAGATGGGTATATCATCAATTCAAATTTTAAGCGACTTACAGCCCGTCTTAATGCGAATACGCAAGTAACAGATTGGATTAAAACAGGATTAAATATTTCGGCTGCAGATTCAGACTCCAATCAAGCTGCAGATGCAGGAAGTTCGTCCTACGTAAACCCGTTTAGAACTACCAGATATATCGGTCCTATTTACTCAGTTCACGAGCACGACCCTGAAACAGGAGAATATATTTTAGATAGTGATGGCAATTGGATCTATGACCTTGGCGATAACCGTGTAGGTGGCGGTGGTAGTGGTCGTAATGTGATTCAAGAGACTTTGCTTAACGTAGATCGTGATAAGATTTTCTCATTTACGTCTAGAGCTTATGCTGAATTCACCTTCTTGCAAGATTTCACCTTTACCGTAAATGGAGGTATTGATAAGCGTTTTTATAGCAACGAAAGTTTTGACAACCCAATTGTAGGTGATGGTGCTCCTGATGGTAGAGCAGGTAGAACAACTTCAACTAGAACTACAGTAAACTACAACCAGTTACTTAATTATTCTAAGACTTTTGGAAAGCATAGCGTTTCTGCTTTAGTAGGACACGAAAGTTTTGATACAGAGTATGAGTATCTAAATGGATTCAGACAAAATCAAATCGTTGAAGGAAATACCGAGTTGATCAACTTTACTACTACAAATGATTTGATTTCCTATACCAGTAATCAAACGACCGAAGGATATTTCTCTCGTGTAAATTATGATTATGACAGTCGGTATTACATTTCAGGATCTTATAGACGTGACGGGTCTTCACGATTTAGCAAAGATGCTCGTTGGGGAGATTTCTTTTCTGTAGGTGGTGCTTGGAGGTTAGATCAAGAAGCCTTTATGGAGACTGCAGATTGGGCAAATCTTCTAAAATTGAGAGCCTCTTATGGTGAAGTAGGTAATGACAACTTAGGCGGATATTATGTAAGCCAGTCTTTATTTGCTTTAGATTACAACAACGCTTCAGAAGGTGGAATCTTAGTTGATTCTCCAGGAAACCCAAGATTGCAGTGGGAAACTAACATTCAAACCGATGCTGCAATAGAATTTGGTTTATTCAACAACCGCGTGGCTGGTACTTTTGAATACTATAACCGTAAGTCTGAAGATCTATTATTTGATGTGCCGCTTCCGGTATCTTCAGGTCTTGATGATTATCCTGACAACATAGGTAGCTGGGTAAACAGTGGTTTTGAATTTGACGTAACTGTAGGAATTGTTCGCAACAGTCAGTTTAAGTGGGATTTCAGCATTAATGCTTCAACTCTCAAAAATGAGATTAAAGAACTTTCACAAGAAGAGATCATTAATGGTTCTAAAAAGCTGGTTGTAGGAGGTGATATCTATGACTACTGGTTAAGAGAGTGGTATGGTGTAGATCCTGCTGATGGTATGGCGCTATACATTGCAAGTCCTGAGGCTATTGAAGCAGGAGGAAGCGATTTAAGAGAAATCGACGGAACCACAGTAACTACTAACCAAAATAATGCAAACTACAACTTTGTAGGTAAAGCTACTCCAGATGTTTACGGAGCCTTTAGAAACAACTTTGAGTATAAAGGCTTTCAGTTAGGGATCACATTTACTTATCAGTTAGGTGGAGAAACGTATGACTCTAACTATTCTGGTCTGATGCATTCTGGTACTTACGGAACCGCGCTAAGTACAGATATTCTTGATAGATGGCAAGAGCCGGGTGACATTACGAATGTCCCTAGACTTGATGCTGCGCAATCAGCTGCTTTTGGTGCAGGATCTAGCCGTTGGTTAGAAAAATCAGATTTCTTGGCATTACGACAAGTAAATCTTGGCTATGCATTTGATGCTGAGCTTGTGCAAAAGTTAGGGCTTACAGGAGCAAATGTATATGTAAGTGGAGAGAATTTATTCAAGCTTACCGCTAGAAAAGGTATGGATGTAGGTGAAAGCTTTAACGGTACCACTTCAAACCGCTTTACACCGGCTCGTGTATTATCAGTAGGATTAAATATTACATTATAAAAACTATGAAAAACAACTATATAACTAAGTTTACTTTACTCTTTGTAGTGCTGGGATTAGCATTATCATCGTGTAGTGAAGAATTTTTAGAAGAAGTGCCTACCGAAAGTGTTTCTGATGTGACCGCTACGTCAACAACCGGAAACCTATTTTTAGTAATTAATGGTATTCACCGTTCTTTATACATAAGATACGGCGCGCAAGGCCGAAGCGGTATAGGATCGTTAATGATTCAAAACGATGTATTAGGAGAGGATTTTGTTATGACTTCTCGAGGAAACGGTTGGTTTGTTTCTGCGGCAGGTTGGTTAGACCACACCAATGCAGATGATTCTGATAACCTTTTCCCGTATCGTACCTATTATCGAATTATCAGAAATGCTAACGTAGTCATCAATGGAGCGGAAAATGCTGAAGGTGATGCTGCAGAACGTCAGGCTGCTTTAGGTCAAGCAACTCTTTATAGAGCTTGGGCTCATTTTCAAATGGTTCAACTTTATGGAATTCGCTATTCAGCAGGTGCTGAAAATACACAACCGGGAATTCCTATCAGATTAACCGCTGATAATGACCCATTACCTCGTGCGAGCGTTGAAGAAGTTTATGCACAGATTAATACAGATCTTGATGCAGCTATTGAATTGCTTGACGGTTATGTGCGACCTAATAAATCACATCTAGATCAATCAGTGGCATTAGGATTAAAAGCACGTGTAGCTTTGGTTCAGCAAAATTACCAAGTTGCGGCAGATTATGCAGCGCAGGCTAGAGCCAACTATAATCTTATGTCTAATGATGATTACTATGCAAACTTCAACACATATACTAATGGTGAGTGGATGTGGGGAAGCTATATTCAAGAGGATCAAACCGATTACTATGGAAATTTCGGCGCGTATGTTTCAAGAAATTACAGTTCAACAAATATTAGAACAAACCCTAAAGCGATAAATATTTTGCTTTACGATCAGATTTCTGAAACAGATATTCGGGCTGTGTTGTTTGATCCTACCGGTCAACACGATAGTTTGCCTCCGGGATATTCAATTGCGTCTAATTTTTCACTTTTCCCATATACAAGTCAGAAATTCTTAGCTGCAGGAACCGGTGATAGTAGAATGGATGTACCTTATATGCGCGCCGGGGAGATGTATCTTATAGAAGCTGAAGCGCTAAGCTATATTGATGAAGGAGCAGCGCGTTCTGTATTGTTTGATTTTGCTTCAAACAGAGATCCTGAGTATACCTTGTCAACCAATACAGGTCAGGCTCTTAAAGAGGAGATATATATTCAAAGAAGAATAGAGCTTTGGGGTGAAGGTTTTAGATTCTATGATTTAAAGCGTTTAAATCAACCGCTTGATCGTACAGGAGCTAATCACGTACAAACAGTAATTAATAATGTGTATGAGGTGCCTGCAGGAGATAACAGATGGCAATGGTTGATTCCTCTAGATGCATTAAATGCGAACCCATTATTGGAGCAAAACCCAATATAAATTGAAGATTGATTAAACTAAAAAACCCGCTTAAGATTCTTAAGCGGGTTTTTCTTTGGCTAAATGAATTTAATGAAACCAAATGTTGGTTTACCAACCTGGGTTTTGCTGCGCAGCAAGAGTTGGGTTGTTGTTGATCTCTTGCTGAGGTATTGGCCATAAAAATGCAGTTGCGCTATAAGGAATAGCATCTACACCATAAGGTCCGGAATATGCGGTGCCTAAAGTATAGCTTTCGGCAGTAGGTGTGCCGTTAGCCACTTTCTGAGGAACACCACTTACGGGTGCTAAGTCATCAAGTTGTAGACGGTGAATGTCTGGCCATCGTCTTCCTTCCATAACAAATTCTATTCTACGCTCGGTAATGATTGCATTTACCAAAGCAGCCGGAGTTGCAAAACTGGTGCTCACATAGGCTTGAGTTGTAGGTGCTGCGAGCGATCTGTTGCGTACCAAGTTAAGATTGGTAAGCGCGCTTCCGGCAGCGTTAGTACGAGCATAAGCTTCGGCCATATTGAGTAACACTTCAGCATAACGAATTACCGGAGCGGGGTCTGTGTAGTTCGTAGCATCTTTATACTTGTTAGTGTACTTTACTCCTGAACGTGTGGTTACTAAAGTTCCTTCTCCGCGTCTTAGGTCGTCTTCTAACCAAGAAGGATTTCTCCAGATAATTGGGCTGATTACTACAAGTCCGCGACGATTATATTGAGAAGCTAAAGCTGCGTTCACACCGGGATTGTTTAAAGCTGTATTTTCAATAGAGAAAATAGATTCGGTATTAGCATATCCACTTGCAAAAGGTTCGTTAGGAGAAGCAGTTAAGGTATATGTTCCATTAAGTTTGGTTCCTTCTTGAATAACCATTGGCCAGTTACGCATATGCAAGTAGGCACGGGTTTTAAATGCAATTGCAGCTTCGCTTGTAGCTCTGATGATTCCGTCTGTTCCTCCACGCTCCGCTTTGCTTAGCAAAAGACTTTCAGCATCATCAAAATCAGCTAAAATTCGGGCATAGCAGTCTGCGACGGTGTTTCTGCCTTGCTCCAACGCAGTAGCGATAGACTCTGCAGTGTTGATCGGGTAGTCTCTATAAGGAACCCCAAGATGTGATGCATCTGGAGTGTCGTTATACGGTTTTGCAAAATGAAACAGCAACTCTAAATGTGCAGCAGCTCTCAAGAATTTTGCCTGACCCTCATAGTCGTCAGCTTGTTCCTGAGTGATGATCCCATTGTCTAACGCGGTCTGTACCCCTTCAAGAACGATGTTTGCTCTGTTTATTAAGCGATAGGTATCGCTCCAGTAATACACGTTATTTGCTGTAGTGGGGTCGTAGGTGCCGGTGTAGGTAAGCTGGTAAAAGGTAGCAACGTTTACCACATCTTCACCACGGTTATCTCCTTGCTGTACAAAAGCAGCCCCAAAAGGATACCCACGCCCTGCGCCGGTATACACTCCTATTTGAGCTGCATTGTACATACCGGTTACGGATAGTTCAACAAGATCTGCGGTAGAAAACGCAGCGTCTTCAGAGATTTGGTTAAAAGGCTCTAATTCGAGAACATTTTCTTCGTGACAGCTGTAAAAGACACTCAATCCTAAAACGAGAAGAAGTGGTTTAACAGCACCGGAAAATTTCATATTTAAAATTCGTTTTTTCATAGTAATAAGGTTATAGACTTAGATTAAGACCAAAAGAAAAAATGCTTGCTCTAGGTGTACCGTTAAGGTCAACACCTGCAGATTCCATTTCTGGATCTAAGCCTGAGTAATCAGTAATCGTCCATACGTTTTGCGCTTGTAAGTACAGGCGAAGCTTAGTGATACCTAATTGTGTAGCGGTATCAGTAGGTAGGCTGTATCCTAAAGTGATGTTATCTAATTTGATAAAATCGCCGTCTTCAAGAAAACGTGAAGTCGCTATTGAAGTTAAGTTGGTAGTAGTGTTTGTAGATGCATATAATCTGGGGGTCCATCCATCACCTGGATTTTCTACACTTTGCCATCTTCCTAAAATCTCAGTGCTGTTGTTTGTGAAGTTTTGGTTTAATAAATCTCTACGGGTAGCATTGAAGATTTTGTTTCCGCCGCTAAAGCGAAATAAAAATCCTAAATCGAAGTTTTTGTAATTCATAGAAGAATTTAAACCTCCAAAATATTTAGGAAGCGATTGACCTAAAATCACACGATCGTCTGCAGCGCTTAAAGAAGCAGCCTGAGAAACATCAGCAGGATTTGCAGGATCAAAAACCGAATAACTAGAACCGGGCAGGTTGCCTTGAACTAGGCTTCCGTCTGCTTTGTAATAAACCGGATTACCATTTTCTGGATTTGTTCCGTAATAACGCACACCGTAAATAGAGTTGATAGATTCTCCTTCACGAGTGATCGTGTTGGTGCCTATACGATCCTGACCGTTAACCAAAGCAATAACTTCGTTGTCGATAAAGGAGATGTTTGCAGAAACATTCCATCTAAATTCTTTATCCAGAATACGTGCATCTACAGCAAATTCATAACCGGTGTTTTGAATTTTACCAATGTTTGCGCGGTAGCTGTTATTAGGTACACCAAAAGACATAGGAGTTTCAAGATCTAAGATCAAGTCATCGGTGTCGTTTTTAAAGTAGTCTGCACTAAAGGTAATGCGATTGCGTAAAAAAGCAAGATCAACACCTAAGTCATATTTAATACTGGTTTCCCAACGCAGCTGATCATTACCAAATTGAACATAACCAATACCATTAGTGTCGCCATATTTTGCAGCGCCATAAAGTCCTAAATAAGGGTAGTTGCCAATGTCTGTGTTACCGACTTTTCCGTACGAACCACGGATTTTGAAGTCAGAAAGGGTTTCTTTAATGCCTTGCATAAATGATTCTTCACTTACAGTCCATCCAAAAGAAGCTCCTGGGAAAGTTCCGTAGCGGTTTTCAAATGGTAATGAAGAAAGTCCGTCTCTACGTAATGTTCCCTGAAGGAAATACTTCTGTTTGTAGTTATAATTCAAACGACCAGCATAGGAAATCAAACCATTCTCGCTTAAGCTTCCACCAGAACCTTGAACACCATACGAGTTGCTGATAAGGTTTTGATTGAAAAACTCGTTGCTTAGATCTGTACCTGTGCCGAAGAAACTTTGGTCTCTTGACTTTTGATATTCATTGATTAGTGTAAGCGAAACATTATGATCTTCTCTATAAGTCTCGTTGTAGCTCAACACGTTTTGCCAGTTCCAGCGGGTAAGGTCAGTGTTGTTGTTTTGCACACGTCCGTTTGAGCCATATCCATCACCGTGAATCGGGCTCCAGAATAAGAAACCTGTGGTGTTGGTTTGATCAATACTAACTTGAGTTCTAAAGTTGATCGTAGAAACGGGTTTGATATCTGCATAAACATTCCCAATAACACGGTTTACTTTAGAGTAGTACGAGTTGTTCTCGATCGCAAACATAATGTTTGGGATGTTATCTCCTACGGTTTCTAAGTTGGTGCCGCGTCCCATACGATCAGGGAATGTGTCATCTAAATTATATCCTGTAGGATCATTTGCATCATAAGGAGATACGTTAGGATGCTGACGGCTCGCATTAAAAATGTTACCTGAAAGTGAGTTGGTGCCGGTGTTTAAGCCGTTGTACTCAGAGCGGGTTAAACCTGCGTTTACCCCCATAGATAACCAACTTTTGATTTTCTGCTCAATATTTGATCTAAACGTATAACGTACAAAGTCATTAGGGCGCGCGATACTTTCTTGCTCGGTATAACCTAAGGACAAATAATACTTTGTGTACTGTGTTCCGCCAGAAAAAGAAACACTATGATCCTGTTGAAAAGCATTGTCATTTAAAACAAGATCTTGCCAATCTGTGTTGAATTCGGTTCCTGCAGCCCAATCGCTTTGGCCGCGGTTGCTGCGCTTTTCATTACTTATGGTAACAAAGTCTGAAGCGCCTAAAAGATTAAACGTGTTTACCGGTCTTGCAAAACCAGCAGACATGTTGTAATTGATAGTCATTTTTCCTTCGCGACCTTTTTTGGTAGTGATTAAAACAACACCGTTTGCAGCGCGTGATCCATAGATTGCAGTAGCTGAACCATCTTTTAGAATTTCTACAGATTCAATATCGGCAGGGTTTACGTCACCTAAAGCGTTGTTGGAGGCATAACCACCTAAGTCACCGGTGTAAATAGGAATACCATCAACAACTACTAACGGATAAGTACCCGAATCGATTGAAGCAATACCTCGTATTCTGAAACGTGGAGTTTCACCAATAATTCCGGTCTGTGTAGTAACCTGTACCCCGGCAGCGCGTCCTGCTAGTTGAGATTCAAAACTTGGAGTAACCAAGTTTGCGATGTCATCTCCCTTTACTTGAGATACCGAAGCGGTCAAGTCACGCTTGCGTTGAACACCGTACCCTACTACCACTACCTCGTCTAGCGATTCGGTGTTTTCTGCAAGGGTTACGTTTAATGTAGTTTTTGCACCCACAAGCTGCTCTTGCGTTTCAAAGCCCACAAATGAAAATACTAAAGTTTCATTTGAGCTGGCATCAATAGTGTAGGCGCCGTCAAAGTCAGTCTGCGTACCTCTGCCGGTGGCGCCTTTAATTACTACATTTACTCCCGGTAGCGGAGTGCCGTCTGCACCGATTACGGTACCTGTCACGGTCTTTTGCTGTGCGAAAGCCGACAGGCTTAGCAAGCACATTAAGAAACTAAATAATAATTTTTTTATCATTTAACATACATATTGATTAAGTGTCGAAAAGTATGTTAAATGTCAATTGAAATTACAAGATTTTCAATTGAAGGTCTTTTTTATTGAGAAGTATGTAAATCGAGTTGTGAAGGTGGCGATTTTTGATTTAAAATATGGTTTTTAGTTAAAAACATAATTTAAATGCAAAAAAATCCTTGTGCGTAGTATAGCATTTTTGTTAAGGTTTTTGCTGACTTTTTTAAAAAACAGCGTGACCAACGATTATTTACGACTTATGGAAGGATAAGAAATATTTTTTTCTATTTAAAGCTGCCAATATTTCAATTTTCAAAAAGTCTATTTATATGCTTTATAAAGAATTACGATTTGATTGGTACGGTCTGGGCTTGCCGTGGTGGGTGACAAAAATCGATCAAAATTTAGGGTGAAGCCATCGCTGTCAAATGACTGCAAGGTCGCTCGTATTAAACCATCCTGATCTTCTGAACCACCGCTTGCGGTTCCGTTGTCGTGAATAGCTTGCCCATTGTTGTTGACAAAATAGGCTGCGATACAGTGCGTGTCTGATGCAAAGGTTCCTATATTATTAATACTTGAACCACTAAATGCATTTGAGATGACTTGTTGGTCAATCGTACCGCCGTTGTTCTGCGCATAGCCAAATGTTGTTCCGCCTGCCATTCTGATATCATTTGTATTGTTACCGTCAGACCTATAAGTAGTATTGTAATCTTGTATGCGGTTTATTGCAACAAATTCTACGGCGCTAGGGGTAAACCCTACTCCGGTAACAGCTTCTGTACCTGCACTGGTCACAAGGATTTTTCCAAAGTGAATTTGCTTTGTGGTTTCAGATAATAATTGATTCCATTGGCTGTTTTGCCAATAATAAAATCCGGCAGGAGTTAAGCCGCCTGTTCCGTCGTTGTAGACTAAGGTGCTTTCAGCAAGGGCTCCGCTGTCTGTATTGACTACCGTAGTATTATCTGTAGTGCTAGTAAGTGCTACGCGTGGAATGAGCATACCACCATTAGCAACAGACTGCACATCTAGGCTAGCTTCTGGAGCTGTGGTGCCAATACCAATCTGAGCAAATAAAGCTTGAGAGAAGAGTAAAAGTGTTAAAACTAGGGGCGAGAAATTTTTCATCATTAGCATTTTAGTCCTGATGAACATCAAATTTAAAAAGAGAATTCTTTTTGGGTTAGGTTAAAGTGCTATTTTAAAGTTTTTTAATGGTATCAATTATTCGCAAACCTCTGTTTGCTATCTAAATATATAATTGTACATTTGCACCCCTGTTTTCACGCGCGA
The DNA here is from genome assembly GCF_011784865.1 of Leeuwenhoekiella sp. ZYFB001. Lineage (NCBI taxonomy): Bacteria > Pseudomonadati > Bacteroidota > Flavobacteriia > Flavobacteriales > Flavobacteriaceae > Leeuwenhoekiella > Leeuwenhoekiella sp. ZYFB001. The sequence goes on along the minus strand of NZ_CP050460.1, from coordinate 3,094,151 downwards.
GCGATTGAAGACAGGAAATGGAATGTTTAATAATTAAATAAAACAGTGTGGACACATTAAGTTACAAAACAGTATCTGCCAACAAAAACACCGTAAACAAAGAGTGGGTTGTTGTTGATGCTGAAGGACAAACGTTAGGGCGTATGTCTTCTGTAGTAGCAAAACTGTTACGCGGGAAGTACAAAACTAACTACACACCACACGTTGATTGCGGAGACAATGTTGTTGTTATCAACGCCTCTAAAATCAACTTAACAGGTAAAAAGTGGGACGCTAAGTCTTACATCCGTCACACGGGTTATCCTGGTGGTCAAAGAAGCCTTACTGCAAAAGAATTGTATGGTAAAGACCCTGCGCGTCTTATCGAGAATGCAGTAAAAGGTATGTTGCCTAAAAACAAATTAGGTAGTGCGATCTATCGCAATTTAAAGGTTTATGCCGGTGCAGAACACGGGCAGGAAGCGCAAAAACCTAAAGCAATTAACATTAACGAACTCAAGTAAATGGAAGTAATTCACAAAATTGGTCGTAGAAAGACCGCCGTTGCTCGTGTTTATTTAGCTCCTGGTTCTGGTAACATCACCATCAACAAGCGTGATCTTAAAGAATACTTCACAACAGGAACGTTACAGTACAAAGTTAATCAGCCATTAGTAATGACTGAAAATGATAAAAACTTTGACGTAAAAGTAAACGTTTATGGTGGAGGTATCACAGGACAAGCAGAAGCTGTACGTTTAGCTCTTTCTAGAGCAATGTGCGAAGTAGATGCAGAGAACAGAGGTATCCTTAAGCCGGAAGGTTTGTTAACAAGAGACCCAAGAATGGTAGAGCGTAAGAAATTCGGTCAGAAGAAAGCGCGTAAGAAATTCCAATTCTCAAAACGTTAACAGCAATCGTGTTTCAATCTTTATGGAATTTATTTTTCATTCAGTTTTTGAAAGCGAAAAGAAATTAATTTAAAAATTAAGTCGTTGTCCTGAGTGATCAGGAAATTAGTTTAGCATCTAAATGTGCTTGGCGATTCATTAAGAAGACCACTTGCATATTGCTACTACAACGGGAACGTAAACTAAAGTCAAAATGGCAAAAACAGAAAATGTAAAGGATTTACTGGATGCAGGTGTACACTTTGGTCACCTTACCAGAAGATGGGATCCTAACATGGCACCATATATTTATATGGAGCGTAATGGGATTCACATCATCAATCTATACAAAACTGCTGCTAAACTTAGCGAAGCTTCAGAAGCACTAAGTAAAATTGCAGCTTCAGGTAGAAAAATACTTTTTGTAGCTACCAAAAAACAAGCTAAAGAGATTGTTGCAGAACAAGCAACTCGTGCAAAAATGCCTTACATCACAGAGCGTTGGCCTGGAGGTATGTTAACCAACTTCGTAACTATACGTAAAGCGGTTAAGAAAATGCAAACTGTAGATCGTATGAAACAAGACGGTCGTTTTGATAGCTTGTCTAAAAAAGAGCAACTACAAATGAACCGTATGCGTGAAAAACTTGAAAAGAACTTAGGTTCTATCGAGGATATGACACGTCTTCCAGGTGCACTATTTGTAGTTGACATCAAACGTGAACACATTGCGATTAAAGAAGCTCAAAAATTAAACATTCCAATCTTTGCGATGGTTGATACCAACTCTGATCCACGTCAGGTTGATTATGCTATCCCATCTAATGATGACGCTTCAAAATCTATTGAGAAAATCATTTCTAACGTTGCTGATGCTATCGTAGAAGGTCTTTCAGAACGCAAAGCCGGAAAAGAAAAATCTGGTGAAGGGAAGAAAGATAAAGCAGCTAAGCCGGCAAAGGCAAAAGCTAAAGCTGTAGCTAACGACGAAGAAGAATAGTATTTAACAATTTGATAATAAGTAAAGTCGTTTAGTATACTGCATTTTTGCACTAAACTAAACGACTTTTGTTTTAACTCATAAAACGTATTTAAAATGGCAAAAATAACAGCCGCAGAAGTAAATAAACTTAGAAAGGCTACCGGTGCAGGTATGATGGATTGTAAAAATGCACTTGTAGAAGCTGATGGTGATTTTGATGAAGCAATCGCTGTCCTTCGTAAAAAAGGACAAAAAGTTGCTGAAAAAAGAGCAGACCGCGATTCTAGCGAAGGAGTTGTGGTGGCAAAAATCAATGATGCAAACAACCGTGGTGTTGTGTTTTCATTAAACTGTGAGACCGATTTCGTTGCTAAAAATGATTCTTACGTAGAGTTAGCAAATGAACTTGGTGATATCGCGATCAACTTTGATACTAAAGAAGCGTTCTTAGCAGCAGACTTTAAAGGGATGACTGTTGAAGAAAAATTGATCGAGCAAACAGGTGTTATTGGTGAGAAGTTAGAAATTGGTGGTTTTGAACTTTTAGAAGCTCCGTTTGTTGGATCATATGTACATGGTAACAAAATTGGTGCTTTAACTGGTTTATCTCAAGCTTCAGATAACGCAGAAGAAGTTGCAAAAACAGTTTCTATGCAGGTAGCTTCTATGGGGGCAACCACGTTATCTTACAAAGATTTTGATCCAGAATTTGTTGCTTCAGAAACCGAAGCACGCATTGCTGCGATCGAAAAAGAAAACATTGAGTTAGGTCGTTTAGGAAAAACCCTTAAAAACGTACCACAATATATCTCTATGTCTCAGTTAACTCCAGAAGTTATGGCTCAGGCAGAAGCAGATATCAAAGAAGAATTGAAAGCAGAAGGAAAACCAGAAAAAATCTGGGATCGTATCGTTCCTGGTAAAATTGAGCGTTTTGTTTCTGACAACACTACTCTTGATAATGAGAAAGCTTTGTTAGATCAAGTTTTCATTATGGATGAGAGCATCAACGTTGCAAAATATGTTGCAAGTAAAGGTGATGCAGAAGTAGTAGGCTTTAAGCGTGTGAGCTTAGCTTAATTCTTTCTGACAAAATACTAAGTAAGAAGGCTGCCTATTGGCGGCCTTTTTTTATGCCTTGCATTCTTTCTTTTTCTCAAATGTCATTTAAGCTTATATTTGTCAAAAATTTTTCTACGCCATGCAATACAAACGCATTCTTTTAAAATTATCAGGTGAAGCATTAATGGGAAAACGCCAGTACGGTATAGACCCAGATAGACTTGCTGAGTATGCAGAAGAAATTAAAAAAGTACTTGATCAGGGGGTAGAAGTAGCCATTGTAATTGGTGGTGGAAATATCTTTAGAGGTGTTGCCGGAGCCAGCCGCGGTATGGATCGCGTACAAGGGGATCATATGGGAATGCTAGCCACTGTGATCAACGGTTTGGCATTGCAGAGTGCTCTTGAAGAAGCGGGTATTCAAACCCGTTTACAGAGCGCGGTAAAGATCAATGAGGTTGCAGAACCTTTTATTAGACGTCGCGCCATTCGCCACTTAGAAAAAGGACGTGTAGTGATTTTTGGTGGAGGAACCGGGAATCCATATTTTACTACTGATTCTGCAGCGGTTTTAAGAGCTATTGAGATTCACGCAGATGTGATTTTAAAAGGAACGCGCGTAGATGGAATTTACACCAGCGATCCTGAAAAAGATGAGAAGGCTGTAAAATTTGATTTCATCAGTTTTGAAGATGTCTTACAGAAGGGACTTAAAGTGATGGATACAACCGCATTCACATTAAGTCAGGAGAATGAGCTCCCCATTATCGTGTTTGATATGAACAAACAGGGCAACTTGCTCAAAGTTGTTGAAGGAGAAAATATAGGTACTACAGTAAATTTATAATTTAGTATTTTTGGTTGGTTTGAAAAAAAGCAACGAACAAATAAAGCTATGAACGAAGACATTCAATTTATACTTGACGGAACTGAAGAAGGCATGCAAAATGCGATCAATCACTTAAAAAAGCAATTTGCAAACATACGTGCCGGTAAGGCGAGCCCTTCAATGTTAGGAAGTGTAATGGTAGATTACTACGGAAGTCAAACACCATTGGCTCAGGTTGCCAATGTGAATACTCCTGACGGAAGAACGATTTCTATTCAGCCTTGGGAGAAAGCGATGATTCAAGAGATTGAAAAGGCAATTATGAATGCCAATCTTGGTTTTAACCCAATGAATAACGGTGAAAGCGTGATTATCAACGTTCCGCCGTTGACTGAAGAGCGCCGTAGAGATTTGGTAAAACAAGCTAAAGCTGAAGCAGAAGATGCAAAAGTAGGTGTGCGTAACGATCGTAAATCAGCAAATAACGATATTAAAAAGCTGGAGAAAGATGGTCTTGCAGAAGATCTATGCCGAAATGCAGAAGTTGATGTTCAGGATTTGACTGATAAATACATCAAAAAAATTGACGAACTACTAGCAGTAAAGGAAAAAGAAATTCTTACCGTTTAGTTCTCGTTAAACTCATGCTAAGAGCGACCCTTGGGTCGCTTTTTTTATAGTATTTTTAGTCCCTAAGTTCTTCGGTGATAATGTTTAAACAACTTATTTTCTGTTTGTTTTTGTTTCTTTTGCTGCAAAAAAATGCATTTGCTCAGCAAAAAAGCATAGCTGTCGATTCGTTAATGCAACGTGCTATTTTGGCGGCAGAACAAAATAATCCTCAAGAGGCGCTGCCGCATTACAGCTATACCACTTACGAGAAAACCATTATTACAGATTCCTTAGAACGTGAAACCAACGCCCATTCTTTTTTTACCGAAAAGGTTTCAAAAAATGAGTTTGATGCATATTCGGGTTTTAAAGAAGAAGTGCTAGGCCTCAATATGGCTGGTTTTAAAGAACCGCGTTATGAAGTGCTTGGGATCACCTTGCAGTCGCGCTCCTTTTATGATGAGGATTTTGTGATCTTCAATTACCGTTACGCCGGACCACTTTCTTCCCGCGGACTCAAGAATTATGATTATCAATTTGTTGCGGATACCACCATTTTAGAACGTCCCAGTTATGCGGTAGCTTTTCAGCCAAAAAGGCCACAAACTATTCCCGGGCTAGAAGGGATATTGTATCTAGATCAAGAATCTTTAGCTATTCAGCGGGTGCATATCGCAATTAACGATGAGCTTGTGGCTCGTATTGAGCAGCATTACACGTATCTTGAGGAGGAGGCTGTTTACCTCCCCAAATCAAGTAAACTTTATATTGAAAAGGGCGAGACCTCAAAACGATTGTCGCTTTTTAGAGGAAAAGTTTCCGTAGGAACCATCGAGCGCAACCCGGTTAAAGAAGCGATAGAAGGCAGATACTTGCTTTCTACTTCGTACAATGCCAATTTTAACCTTTCTGAAGACGAGGAGATCGAGCATCCCAATCTTGCGGTTGAAGTGATGGAAGGCGCAGAAAATAAACCCGAATCCTTCTGGAAAAAATACCGCTCACAAGCGTTGACGCAGCGAGACCTTAATAGTTTTGACTACCTCAATAACATTGTAGAAACTCAAAATATTGAGCGTCGTTTAGCAGTCATCAACAACTTTGGGATTGGCTATTACACGGTTGATTTTTTTGATTTTGATTTGACCTATCCCGTAAAGTATAACAATTACGAAGGTTTGCGACTGGGCTTGGGCGGAGTGACCAATGCTTCGTTTTCGCAAAAGTTCAGGCTAGAAGGCTACACGGCTTATGGTTTTAAAGATAAGGCTTTAAAATACGGCATTGGCGGGGGAATTATGCTCAATGAATCCCACGGTGCCTGGTTGAGTTTAACCTATAACGATGACTTGCAGGAAGTAGGTAGCTTTAACTATTTAACAGATCGCCGGGTGTACTCTTTATTTGAGCCGCGTTTGGTGAATATCACGCAGTTTTTTGACTATAAAACACTTCGACTAAATCAAGAATATCAAATCACACCTAAGATTTTATCTGAGTTTCAATTTGCGAAGTCAAACATTGTTCAAACGCAAGATTATAGATTTGTTTTAGGCGATGAGTCTTATCAAGAATATGATATTACCGAAGCCACTTTTGGAGTTCGATGGAGTCCGTCGAGTAAGTTTATGCGTTCTGAGAAGGGAACGGTAGAGATCTACGATGGCTATCCTAAAGTTACAGCGCAAGTTTCTAAAGGAATTTCAGGCTTGTTTGATGGAGATTTTGATTTTACTAGAGTGGGTGCAAAATTTTACTATCAAGTAGAACGCCTCAATAAATCAACCACCGAATTTTTGATTGAAGGTAAGATGGCATTTGGCGAAGTGCCGTTAACGCATTTATTTCACGCGTATCCCAATGCGCCTACAAAAGAAACTATTATGCAGCGTTTTTCGGTGGCGGGTGTAAATAGTTTTGAAACCATGTATTTTGGGGAATTCTTTTCAGATCGTATTGCGACGCTGCAAGTAAAACATCATTTGCGGCCGTTTAATTTAGGCGAAAAATTCAAGCCCGAAATGGTATTCATCACCCGTTATGCCATTGGCGATATCTCAAACATAGCGCGGCATCAGGATGTGAGTTTTGGAACTCTTGATAAAGGCTATACTGAAACCGGCTTTGAAATCAACAAGATACTTTTTGGCTTCGGTACAAGTTTAACCTACCGCTACGGGGCGTATAGCCTGCCTAGTTTTGCAGATAACATTGCGTTCAAGTTTACGTTCAACCTTCAGTTGTAAATAGATTTTCAAATTAGGTTTCCGTAGGGATCTTCAGTTCAAAGCCTGCGCTTTTCTGTGGATTTTGTTTTTGATTTATGGCAAAGGCTATTCGTTCTTAAATGAGTATCTTTGCGCCTCTTAAATTAGGACGATGACCAAGCTATTGGGTTACGGATTTTGGAACGGTGTCGCACGCCTTATCTTACGCAACAGACTCTTTATTCTTTTTCTGGTTGCCGCATTTACTGTGTTTTTAGGCACACAGTGGAAATACATGCGATTTACCTATACCGAAGCCAACTTACTGCCGGATGATCACGAAGTCAATCTGGAATACAACAAATTTCTTGATCAATTTGGGGAGGAAGGAAACCTTATCGTATTCGGAATAAAAGATTCTACGCTTTTTACTCCCGAAACGCTTAACAAATGGAATGCGCTTTCTGATACCATCAATGATTTTAATGAAGTCGCGCTTTCGGTATCTCTTAAGGATTTAAAACTGCTTCAAAAGCAAGAGGAACCTAAGCGTTTTGAGATGATTCCTTTTGTAGACGGTTCTGTAAATACTAAAGTGCAAGCAGAGGCGCTCAAGAAAAAGCTTTTTAAAGAATTGCCTTTTTATGAAGGACTGATCTATAATAAAGAGACCGGTACGGTACGCAGTGCCGTGTATCTCAAAAAGGACATCGTTAATACCGCAGCGCGGAAAGACTTTATCGTAGATGACCTTATTCCGTTGATTGATCAGTTTGAAGAAGAGACCGGGATCACAGTGCATACTAGCGGGATGCCGTACATACGCACACTAAACAGTGCAACGATCATCAGTGAAATTGGTTGGTTTGTAGGTGGTGCACTTCTAGTAACCTCGCTTATCTTTTTCTTCTTTTTCAGATCTTACCGAGCGACCTTTATTTCGATGATCACTGTGGTGATTGGTGTGATGTGGGCCTTTGGATTCTTAGGTTTGTTAGGTTATGAAATTACCGTGCTTACCGCGTTAATTCCGCCATTAATTATCGTGATCGGGATTCCTAACTGTATCTTTTTGATCAATAAATACCAGCAGGAATATAAAAACCATGGGAACAAGATCAAGGCGCTTCAGCGTGTGATCACAAAAGTTGGTAACGCAACCTTGATGACCAACATCACAACAGCTTCTGGTTTTGCAACATTTATTTTAACGCAGAGTTCGCTGCTGAAGGAATTTGGTATTGTGGCTTCAATCAATATCCTGGCGATATTTCTATTGAGCTTGTTGATCATTCCTATCATTTATAGCTACATGTCGCCGCCAAAAGAGCGCCATTTAAAACATTTGGGAAAAACCTGGATTGAAGGTTTTGTAAACTGGATTGAACGTATGGTGCGCGATCGCCGCATCACGATCTACATCAGTACCGTGATCTTACTTATCGTAAGTATGATAGGTATTTATCAAATAAAAGTTTCGGGTAGTTTGATTGAAGATATGCCCAAAAACACGACGTTTTACAAAGACATCAAGTTCTTTGAAAGCGAGTTTGACGGGATAATGCCACTTGAAGTGTTGATCGATACCAAGCGACCTAAAGGCGTGATGAAGTTGCCAACCTTAAAACGTATGGACGAGCTGGCAACGACCATCTCAGAAACTCCAGAGCTTTCTAAACCTATTTCTATTGTGAATCTGGTGAAGTATGGAAAGCAGGCTTTTTACAATGGGGATCCGCAGTATTATCAATTGCCTACTTCAAACGAGCGCAACTTTATATTGCCTTATGCGCAAAGCTTTTCTAGCGAAGCCGGCCTGCTGGATAGTTATGTAGATTCTACCGGGCAGTATGCGCGTATGACGACCTTTATGCAGGACATTGGGACTGATCGTATGGAGATCGTAGAAGGCAATCTGTACAATAAAATAAGTATTCTTTTTCCTGAAGATAAGTTTGATGTGACGCTGACCGGTAAGGCTTTGGTGTTTCAAAAAGGAACTAATTATTTGATCAATAACCTGATCATCAGTTTGTCGCTGGCCATTTTATTGATCTCCGTATTTATGGCCTTTATGTTCCGGTCGTTTAAAATGATCTTGGTTTCTTTGATCCCGAATTTATTACCCTTATTGATCACCGCCGGATTGATGGGCTTTCTGGGCGTGCCTATAAAACCTTCAACCATTTTAGTGTTCAGTATTGCGTTTGGAATTTCGGTAGATGACACCATTCACTTTTTGGCCAAATACCGTCAGGAATTAAAAAGCAGCGGTTGGAAGATCAAGCGTTCGGTGTATGCTTCGGTAAAAGAAGCTGGCGTAAGTATGTTTTATACTTCAATCGTCTTGTTCTTTGGATTTTCGGTATTTATGATCAGTAGCTTCGGTGGTACGGTTGCGCTAGGAGGCTTGGTTTCGGTAACCTTGATCTTTGCGATGTTATCTAACCTATTATTGCTTCCGTCATTGTTGCTTTCGCTAGAGCGAAATATTGCCAATAAAGAAGATTTTAAAAAACCTGCGATCCACATTCTGGACGAAGTAGAAGATGAAGAAGTGCTTGAAGAATTAGACAAAGAATAATTCCGTTTAAATTTTCAGCCAGTTTTGCGGCAATCTGATGTAAAATTTATCTTTGTCGCGTATCAAACTTGAATTACAGAACTAAGCCAATCACGTCTCAAGACGTTTTGATTCTATAACTATGAGAAAAACCATTGTACACATTTTAAAAGAAGAGCCCAAAGGGCACGAACTTACCGTAAAAGGTTGGGTAAGATCGTTTAGAGCCAACCGCTTTATTGCGCTAAATGACGGTTCTACGCTTAATAATTTACAGTGTGTCGTTGATTTTGAAAATACAGATCCAGAGCTTTTAAAACGTATTACCGTAGGTGCTGCAATCGCCGTTACCGGAAATCTTATCGAAAGTCAAGGCGGTGGTCAGGCTGTTGAAGTTGAAGCTAAGGAAATTAAAATTCTTGGTGATGCAGATCCTGAAGAGGTAAAGAAAACCATCTTATCGCCTAAACGTCACACGCTAGAGAAATTGCGTGAGCAAGCCCATTTACGTGTGCGTACCAATACTTTTGGGGCAGTAATGCGTTTGCGTTCGCAATTGAGCTTTGCGGTACATCAGTACTTTCAGAAAGAAGGTTTTTATTACGTAAATACTCCGATTGTAACCGGTAGTGATGCAGAAGGTGCGGGTGAAATGTTTAAAGTAACGGCTTTAGACATGAAAAATCCGCCGAAGGATGAAGACGGAAACATTGATTATAAAAAGGATTTCTTCGGAAAGGAAACTAATTTGACGGTTTCTGGTCAATTAGAAGGAGAAACCTATGCGTTGGGTCTGGGACAGATTTACACCTTTGGGCCAACTTTTAGAGCTGAAAATTCAAATACGAGCCGTCACTTGGCAGAATTCTGGATGATCGAGCCGGAAGTTGCTTTTTGCGACTTGGATATGAATATGGATCTGGCGGAAGACTTTATCAAATATGTGATTCAGTTTGTGATGGATAATTGCCAGGATGATCTAGAGTTTTTAGAAAACCGATTGATCCAGGAGGATAAAGCTAAGCCCGAAGCAGAGCGTGCGCCAATGCCTTTGCGTGAGAAATTAAAGTTTGTTTTGGAGAACAATTTTAAGCGCGTAAGCTATACCGAAGCGATCGAGATCCTTAAAAACTCAAAGCCTAACAAAAAGAAGAAATTTAAATATCCTATTGAAGCATGGGGTGCCGACTTGCAAAGTGAGCACGAGCGTTTTCTTGTAGAGAAGCACTTTAAGTGCCCGGTGATCTTGTTTGATTATCCCGCAAATATCAAAGCTTTTTATATGCGCTTAAATGAAGACGGCAAAACCGTACGCGCGATGGATATTCTCTTCCCGGGAATTGGTGAGATCGTAGGAGGTTCGCAGCGAGAAGAGCGTTTAGAAGTGTTGCAAGAAAAAATGGCAGCGCTAGACATCCCCGAAGAAGAACTGTGGTGGTATCTAGATACCCGCCGTTTTGGTAGCTGTGTGCACAGTGGTTTTGGTCTTGGTTTTGAGCGTTTAGTACTATTCGCAACCGGAATGACTAATATTAGAGACGTGATTCCTTATCCACGTTTTCCGCAAAACGCTGAGTTTTAAACAGAGCAATAAATTAAAAAAAGCCCGATTTAAACTTTTAAATCGGGCTTTTTTTTGGGGTTAAAAATGCTTCGGGGAAAAACCCCCTTTTTAAAAGTGTTTTTTCCTAGTGAAAAAAAAGATGTCTATTTTACACCTAACTATTTTAAAATCCAACAGATGAAAAAAACTACCTTAGTTGCAGCCGTGCTTAGTGCTGCATTTTTAATTACTTCTTGCGAAAAACCTTGCGAGTGCGAGGAGGCGGAAACGCCAATTTTAGGTGCTCCGGCTAATATTATTCCCTTAGCTCAGGCAGATTCGCTGTATAAAAATTATGGTAACAGTCGTGTTGCCCTTATCGAGCTTGCAGAAAACATCACCGAAGAAGGCGATACCATCCCAAAAGAGGATGCTAATTATAAACAGGCCACCCGTCTAGTTAGTTTCTCATTTGCTGAAATGAAAAAATATATGGCATATATCGAACAGCAGGCAGATTCTGCAGGTGTAGAGGTTTTGGAACTACGGGTGTATTTTGGTAAATATGGTAAAAAACCTATTAAAAAAACTAAAGCAAATAAGGGGACAGTGTTTTTTAATCCCGCAGCTGAATTTGTTTTTGCAGATGGAACAAAAGATACTGTAAGTTTTGCTATTCTTAATAATGCTGATGGTTCTAAGAGTGCAGTGACTGTTGGATCTGTGTTGAATGGATCTGCTTTGACTTCAGGTTTGGGAGCAGAGGACGTTAACTCTCTTGCCGAGAATTTTGGCCAAGAAATGCCACCACCACCAATAAGTGATGAAGATTTTTAATCAACATCTAAGCTAGATTAAGGGTGACGATTGAATCACTAATAATTTCAGATTGGCAAGAGCGCATTGCGTATTTCGTTACAAATCCAGGAATAATGATTTCTGATTTTGCCGAATTGCTGAGTTTCGTTTTCGGGTTAATTTATTGGAATAAGTTTAAACAAACGCCTATAAGGTGGTTTATTCTATTTCTAGGATATAATTTCTTTAACGAAATGGCTGCTTTAGCCTATTACGTTAGTGGCTTGAGTAATAACAATACCATTTTTTATAATGTGCATCAAGTCATTTACTTTAGTGTTCATTTTTACATTTTTTATAAATACCTATTACGAAAAAGGCTGAAACTTGCCGTTGTTCTCTTTTATAGTGTTTGGTTGATAAGCTTTACGTATCAGCTTTTTACCAAAAATCTAGTTTTAGAATATGCATTGTTCTCAACGGTTCTCGGTGATTTTCTTAAGATGATCAGTGTTTTATTTGTTTTTATAGAAGTCATTAATGCTTCAACTATTTCAAAGCTGCAAGACAACATGATTATTTATCTAGGCTTAGGGCTTTTGGTTTATTTGGTAATTAGTATTCCAACTTCAGTCACTTCATTTGTGGGGTGGGAGAAAATTGGAAAGGATACGGGGCCAAGAATGGAGTTTTATCAGATTTTAAGAAATGTGGGCACTTTTGCTGGGGCTTTAATGTATTTCATTTTTGCTTATGGTTTCTATAGAGCAAAAGCACCAAGTATGAGTTTAACGCGGTAGGTCAAATAATTAATTTAGGATTTAAAAATTAGAGAAGATTGGATTTAGAAATATCACAGGAACGTTTAGAGTTCATTTTGAGCAATCCATCCACGATGACCATGACTGCGCTCGAGCTGCTTTCGTTTATAGTTGGCTTATGCTATTGGAAAAAGTTCTCTAAAACACCAATCGTCATTTTTATTCTTTTTTTAGGATATAACTTCTTGAATGAGGTAGCAGCTGCTTTTGTTGTGGTTGCTAATCTTGCCGATAGAAATACCGCATTTTACAATCTAAGATACTTGATTTATTTTTCAGCACTCTTTTGGATGTATTTCAAATACTTAAATAAACGTTCATTCAAAAATACAGTGGTCGCTTTTTATGCTCTATGGCTTTTGACGTATATCTATTTTGTAGCAACAAGTTATTTTCTTTATCAAAAACCGCTATTTTCAGCAGTAACCGGTGATATGCTTCTGCTTGTGGTTGTTCTTTTATATTTGGTTGAAACAATAAATAGTGCAGATTTGAGCAAAATACAAGACCTTGTTTTGATTTATATAAGTATTGGTCTTGTGATAAGTACAGTCATTCAACTTCCTGTTTCTGTAGCCATATATGTAGGGTGGTATAAAATAACAGATGCTTCAGACAGTCTTAATGCATTTTATAATATCATTAGAGATGCTAGCTTTTGGGCTTATTGTGTTTCATATTTAATTTTTGCTTATGGTTTTTATAGAGCTAAAGCACCAAGAACTAGTAATCTAAACTAAATAAGCCATTGCAAACCTCAATAATCACGTTTGAGTTTTCTTATGAACGTCTGGGATATTTGACTGGGAATCCCTCTTTGGTAATAATGTACTTTTTTGAGTTGGCTGCATTTGTTACTGGTCTATATTATTGGAAAAAGTTTGAAAGTACCTCTATAATATGGTTCATTCTTTTTTTAGGGTATAATTTTTTAAATGAGGTCACAGCATCTACAATTTATATTTTTGGTTGGGCAGATCACACGAGCATATTCTATAATGTGCGTTACCCTATATATTTTGGAGTGTACTTTTATTTATTTTATCAATATGCCGTAAGCGATCGTTTCAGACAGATTATTTTGATGATGTTTGGTCTCTGGTGTTTGAGCTATTTATACTTTGTATTTACTCATGGTATTGTAGAGGGGGTCGCTTTGTTTTCAAGAGTTTTTGGTGGTTTTTTATTGCTCATAGTGATTCTCTTTTTTCTGATCGAAGTGATAAATAATAATTTAACCACCACCTTAAAAGATGTTTTTTTAGTTTATATAAGTATAGCACTGATTCTAAATCTTGTGGTACAGTTACCTGTACTTACAATGACTTATGTAGGTTGGCCAAGAGTTATGGAGCTGAATGATGAGAGACGACAGTTTTTTAATATAATTCGTAACGCAAGCTTTTGGGTGGCGAGTGCTATGTATCTAATTTTTATTTATGGTTTTTATAGAGCTAAATCTTCAAACTATTTAATGCAATAACTATGGATCAGGATACGCAGCTTTTAGTCATATTGGTTGTTTTGCTGGTATTATTCCTGCTGGCGCTGATCATTTTTGTCCTGTTTTCAGTATTTATGAAACGTAAAAACAGTTTGCTGCGCGAGCAAATAGAAGCCGAAAAACGATACGAACGCGCTATTGCAGAAACCCAAATAGAGATACGCGAAGAAACTTTACGTAACATCAGTTGGGAATTGCACGATAATATTGGCCAGTTGCTCACCTTAGCCAAGATCAAAGCGCAGAACATAGAAGATGGCGAAGATATGCTCGAAGTCGCAGAAACGATAGGAACGGGCTTAAATGAGCTCAGGGCGTTGTCAAAATCGATCAACCCAGAAGCGATTAACGGTCAGTCGCTTCTAAAGTCCTTAGAAAACGAAGTGGCCCGCTTTAACCGCTTGAAATTTCTTTCGGCAACCTATGATTTGATCGGTGATCCTGTGCAACTTAATCCTAAAGCGGAAATCATTTTGTTTCGGATAGTACAAGAGTTTATGAGTAACACGATGAAGCATTCTAAGGCGTCCAAACTGCAGATACGTGTTCAGTTTAAAGCTGATGCATTAGAGATCACTGCGCTAGATGATGGTGTGGGTTTTGACGCAGAGAAACTGTTAGAGCGCGGTATAGGTTTAAGTAACATAGATAAGCGTGCGCAATTGATAGGAGCACAGGCACGTATAAGTTCTATTCCCGGGGCTGGGACTCAATTAAAATTATATTATCCTTTAGATTAGAAATTAGAATATGTATAAAGTTGCTTTAGTAGACGATCACACTTTGCTGTCAGAGGCCATTGCGGGATTAGTAAGACGTTTTGAGAATTTTGAAGTTGTCAATGTTTCGGTTAACGGAAGAGAATTGGTAGACTTTATTGAGGCCAATCCTGATATGCAGCCAGATGTTGTGCTTATGGATGTGAAAATGCCTGTGATGGGCGGGGTCGAAACTACGCAGTATTTAACAAAGCACTATCCTGAGATCAAGGTGCTGGCGCTTTCGGTAGAGGAAGAAGAGGGCGTGGTGATGCAAATGATTCGCGCCGGAGCTAAAGGGTATTTATTAAAAGACACGCGCAAATCTATTTTAGAGCAAGCTTTAAATGAAGTCCTTGAGCACGGATATTATTATACCAATACGGTTGAGCGTATCGTCAAGAAAACGGAGCGTTTAAAAGATCAGGAGATCGTTTTAAAAGAACGAGAAATCGAATTTATCAAACACGCCTGCACCGAAATGACCTATAAAGAGATCGCTGAAAAAATGTTTTTAAGTCCTAAAACTATTGAAGGTTATCGAGAATCAGTTTTTCAAAAACTAGGTTTAAAAAACCGCACGGGATTGGTGATCTATGCTATTAAGAATAAAATTTTTGTTCCCTAGTTTTTCAATTATGTTGTCTTTTGTGTACTCGATCAGAAGCTAACATTGTAGATGGTTCTTGTCGCCAAAGGGTTACGCAATTAAGTGTTACGTTATAGCTGAAATTTTTAATCTGGTGTACTCTGTAATGTGCGCAAGCAGCGTAAAATTAATTTTTGGCGTATTTTTTGTTAACAAAACATTCTGATGCATCGGTTGATGCATTTTTTTATTTTTGTAAGAACAGATTCTTAAAAGTATATGCTCAAACAACAACTCAAATTCATACTTTCGCAAAAGCTTTCACCGCAACAAATTCAGTTGATGAAGCTTATTCAGTTGCCTACGCAGGCTTTTGAGCAGCGCGTAAAGCAAGAGCTTGAAGAAAATCCGGCGCTTGATAGCGGCAAGGAAGATGCGAGAGATGAGTATGAAGAGTTTGATAACAGCGCAGATGAGGAATACGATTCTGAAAAGATCGAAACCGAAATCGATGTTGATGATTACCTGTCTGATGACGAGATTCCCAGTTATCGCTTAAATAGCAATAACTACAGTGCTGATGATGAGGAACGCCAGGTGCCTTACGCATCAGGAACTTCATTTACGCAGCATTTAATGGGGCAATTGCATACGTATAGACTCAGTGATGAGCAGATGGAAATTGCAGAATTTCTCATAGGTAGCGTGGATGAAAGTGGTTATTTGCGTAGAGAGTTGGTTGATCTGATGGATGATCTGGCCTTCACGCAAAACATTTATACTTCGGAAGACGAACTCGAGAAAATTTTAAGAATTGTCCAAAACTTGGATCCGGCAGGAGTAGGGGCGCGTAGTCTTGAAGAATGTTTATTGATTCAGCTGAAACGCAAAGAAGAAACCGAAGCGGTTGCCTTAGCCATAGCAATTTTAACCGATACTTTTGATCACTTTAGTAAAAAGCATTATTCGCGTTTGCTTTCAAAATTTGATATTACAGAAGATCAGTTGAGAGATGCTATTGACGAGATCGAGCATCTTAACCCAAAACCGGGTGGATCCTATTCCGGCAATACCAAAGTCGTAGAACATGTGATTCCAGATTTTACCATCAATATTAGAGATGGAGAATTGGAGTTGACTTTAAACGGCCGTAATGCTCCGGAAATGCACGTTTCTCGCGAGTATACAAATATGCTTAAGGGTTATAAAGCAGCTAAAGAAAAGAGCAAGTCGCAAAAGGATGCGGTACTATTTATCAAGCAGAAGTTAGATGCTGCAAAATGGTTTATTGAAGCGATAAAGCAACGTCAGCAAACATTATTTGTAACCATGAGCGCCATAATGGAATATCAAAAGGAATACTTTTTGACCGGTGATGAGCGTAACTTGCGCCCAATGATCCTTAAGGATATTGCAGATGAGATCGAGATGGATGTTTCCACAGTGTCTCGAGTTGCCAATAGTAAATATGTTGACACCCCATACGGCACCAAGCTTATCAAGGAGTTTTTCAGTGAAAGTATGACTAATGATCAAGGGGAAGAAGTTTCTACGCGGGAGATCAAAAAAATATTAGAAATAACTATTCAGGAGGAAGATAAGCGTAAACCTTTAACCGATGATAAATTGGCCAAGATCCTGAAAGAAAAAGGTTATCCTATTGCAAGAAGAACAGTTGCTAAATATCGCGAGCAGTTAGATGTACCCGTAGCCCGACTTCGAAAAGAAATTTAATGAAGTATTTTTTACGTTTTTTTTCGGTGCTGATGCACCCGCTATTTATGCCGCTTCTTGGTGTAGGTATTTACTTTTCGGTTACGCCTAAATTTGTTCCGCAGAGTTTTATGTATGCTAAATTGTTTGCGGTGAGCATACTTACCATTGTCGTACCGGTGTTGTTTTACTTTTTATTAGAAAGTGTAAAACTAGTTTCCTCAGTACACTTACGAGAGATTAAAGAGCGTAGAATTCCACTTTTAGTGCAAGTAGGTCTTATCCTTTTGATTATTCGGATTATTATTAATGGTTACGAATTTCCGGAACTTTATATTTTCTTCTTGGGAATTTTAATCACAGCAGCAACTTCATTTATCCTTAGTCTGCTGAACTTTAAGACTAGCCTGCATATGGTAGGTGTAAGCGGCGTTTTGTGCTTTGTGATCGCCTTGAGTATGATCTATAATGCCAATTATCTTGTGATCATTGGGTTACTTATTCTAGGTTTAGGATTTACTGCTGCAAGCAGACTAGAATTAAAAGCACACACCATGACTGAATTACTTGTGGGACTTTTTGTAGGCGGTATCCCGCAATTTTTGATGTTCTACTTTTATAAAATGTAAAACATTAAACCGAGTTTAAGACTGTTGAGTTCAATAGGACTTCCATCAATTTGCCCCGAATCTTTAAATATAGGATTCAGGTTGTAGTAAAAGTAAAAGTTAAAAGTGTCATATCCGAAAGTGAACGTCAGTCCCATACGGTAGCGATCAAATTCGGGAACATCGGTTTGTGTTACCGTATTGCCCGGTTGTTCAAAATAGAATTTATAAGCGTAAACGTAGCCTAACTGCAATCCGGTATAAATACGCCAGAATTTGTAATCGGTCGCCGTAGAGGTTCTCCAACGTAGTTGTATGGGTGCTTCAACCAGATAGGTAGTAAACCAGTTCTTGTTGTAGTCAGTTTGGTCATCTATGATCTGAAAAATACTCTCTTCTGAAGTGGTTTCCCCAACAAAAAGATTTTGATTATAGGTATTCATGGAAATACCGGCTCCAACGCCAATAGCCCAATTACGCTGTTTGTTTATGGGCATATCCCGTATAAAACCAAACTGCAAGCCACCGCTAAAGCCATTTTGCTCCATAGCTTCCGGCTTATTGGTAAGCAGGTTAAAAGTAAGGCCTAGATAAAATTGATCTTCTCTATATTTCTGGTAAACGCTGGCGGTATCAATAGTGGTTACAAGAGAATCTTGTGCAAAGTTTATCGCAGTAAAACTTAAAAATATTAGTAGAGAAAGACGTTTCATTCAGTCAATTAAATACGGTTTAAAGAAACAAAAAAACGCCCTGAAATGATCAGGACGTTTTCTTAAATTTTAAGAGATATGCAATTAACTCTAAGAGTATATTAATCGTTGGCTTCAACGGCGTCACCAGATTTGGTAACATAATTAATTTTTAGAGCGTTTGCTTTACGCAGTTCTTGCTTGATATCTGAGATAAGACCCATATTACTGTCTCCATCTACTTTAAGGGCAGTAGTTAAGAAAGGAACAAGTTCCTCACGTTTACTTGCGCGCTCTTCATAAATGAAATCTTGAATTTGTGAAACATCTGAAATTTTATCATTCAATTGAATTTTTGCAGATGAACCATAAACACCTTTAAAGCGATCAACAGGCTCCCCGGCATAGATATACATTACAAGATCTTTCTTGTCAAGTTTCTCAATTTGGTTTGCTGTAGGTAAATCATTTTTTACCATTAGCGTATTTTCTCGCATTACGGTAGCAACCATAAAAAAGAAAAGTAACATGAAAACTATATCCGGCAGCGATGCCGTAGAAATAGCTGGTAAATCACCACTTTTTTTCTTATTAAATTTAGACATAGATTTTAATGTTAAATGTTTTTAACTCTTTTTAGGTTCTGCTTCAGAAAGTTTCTCTGGATAAAGCTCACGAATCAATTCAAGTTTCGGCTTTAATTTATCCTTATTCGCATCTGAAGTACGAGGGTCGTTGTAACGAGCTTCCATAGCTATGAAAGATTCACCGTAACGTTCTTGAGCAACGCGATCACGTAACTGGTTGTATGCAGCCACAAGTTCGTTCTGTACTGCGATATAGCGTTTGTAAGAAGTTCCCCTGTTATTAACTAGCGAAATAATCGCTTTTGTAGGATTAACAGAAGAGTTAGGATCTTTAGCACCTTGACAATAAGAACAGTCCTCTGCACCATTGTCTAAAAACTCAACAGCAGCTGCTCTTAGGTCCTTAAGCTCCATAACTTTATCTTCAACAAGTAGCTCGTCATTACTGTTAACGATTACTGTAAATAAGTTACGTTCTTTAATTACCGGTGGAGGTGGCATATTTTCATCCAACTCGGGTGGTAATTTACGGCTAATACCGCTATCAGTCTCAATTGTTGTAGTTACCAGGAAGAAAATGAGGAGTAAGAAGGCAATATCTGCCATCGAACCTGCATTAACTTCTGGAGCTGATCTTTTTGCCATAATACTTTTTTATTTAGCTAATTTCTTTACACCTGAAAATACCATTGCACCAATTGCAACAATTGCTAGGATATAGAAGGCATAAATACCTGCTTCTACCCAACGCGATGTACTAGCTGATAGTACTTCTCCATCACGAAGCTGAACTTCTTCTCCTGAAGCCAAAACGTATGATATTACAACTACTGCAAGAAACGCGCCAAGACCAATTAAGGTGCTCTTTAAAGAAGATCCGCTGCTGAACAAGTTCTTAAGAACGAAGACCAAAACGAATACAATGGCAATTGCAATGGTTGCATATGCGATCAAGATAAATGGAGTAACCAAACTATCTTGTAAGTCTGCTGAATCTGTTATTGCAGTGTCACCCGCAAGAATGATTCTTACCAGCCAGATGGCTCCAAGAACAGACAGGATGAGTGCAATAATTTTTAATATTTTATGTAACATAATCTGTTTATGTATTTAAGAGGGATTATTACTTCTTGTAACGTACAAGCATATCTATCAAAGTGATAGAAGCATCTTCCATATCATTAACGATACTATCGATCTTAGCGATGATATAGTTATAGAAGATTTGAAGAATAATCGCAACAATAAGACCGAATACAGTTGTTAAAAGTGCTACTTTAATACCACCTGCAACAAGAGAAGGTTGCATATCACCTGCAGCTTCAATCTTATCAAACGCCTGGATCATACCAATTACCGTACCCATGAAACCAAGCATCGGTGCTAGTGCGATAAATAATGATACCCAAGAAACGTTTTTCTCTAATAGACCCATTTGAACACCACCGTAAGCTACAACAGCTTTTTCAGCAGCATCAACTCCTTCGTCTACACGGTCAAGACCTTGGTAGTAAATAGAAGCAACAGGACCTCTGGTGTTACGGCAAACTTCTTTAGCAGCCTCAATACCACCACTGTTTAGAGCATCTTCTACATCTTGTGCTAATTTAGAAGTGTTTGTAGTCGCAAGGTTTAGGTAAATGATACGCTCAATTGCAATTGCAAGACCTAAAATAAGACATAAAAGAACGATCCCCATAAAGCCAGGACCACCTTCTATAAAACGCTTTTTTAACTCTTGTGTAAAGGATAAAGACTCAGTCTCATCGGCTGCTGCCTCGTCTGCGGCTTCATCTTGAACTGCTGCCGCGATAGCTGTTGTATTAACAGTCATAAGAGGTGCAGTATTTGCTTGAGCTGTAAGATTGCCTAACGCGATTACAGCTGTGATAACTAGAATAGAAAATACTCTTTTCATTGCTTTTGATCTTAAAAATTTAGTTAGTAAAGGGATAAAGATATAAAATTAATTATTCAATTATTAAAAATTAGCAGAGAGGAAGGGATTCGAACCCTCGATACGCTTTTGACGTATACACACTTTCCAGGCGTGCGCCTTCGACCACTCGGCCACCTCTCTATTCAGGCCGAAGCCTTTTCTCAAAAGGTTGCCAATTAACAAAAAAAATATCGATTTCCAAAAGGTTTGTTTGGTATAAGAAATTGTTCTCATTAACTCATTTCTCCTCTTAGAGATGTTTCAAATATAGTCTTAAAGACCTTTGGAGACAAATTTTGACTATTGAGATACATCATTTTTGTAATGGCAGCTTCTATTGTTAGATCTTTGCCAGAAATAACGCCTATGTTTTTAAGGCCTGTACTGGTCTCATAACTACCCATTTGAACACTACCCCAAGTGCACTGTGTAATATTCACAATAGGAATGTTTTTGTGAATAATTTTTTTAAGCAATTGGGTAAACCAAAGGGATGTTGTGCTATTTCCTGAGCCAAATGTTAACAGAATTACCCCGCTAAACGTTGCATTTTCAAAAATTGAAGTCAGTAATTTCTGGTCAATTCCGGGGTAGAGGTGTACCACTAAAATGTCTCGCGCTAGACTGCGATGTACTAAAAGCTTCTTTCTAGAATAAGGTAAAAGCTTCTCATCTTCTATATTTAAATGAACTCCCGAGGTCGCCAAAGGTGGATAATTAGGAGATTTGAAGGCTTCAAAATGCTCTGCACTGATCTTTGAACTCCGGTTACCGCGGTATAATTTATACTCAAAATAAAGTCCGACTTCTGTTATATAAGGCCGATTTCTCTTGCGTAAAGCTGCAATTTGAATCGCTGTGATCAAATTTTCTTTAGCATCGGTGCGTAAATCACCAATGGGTAATTGAGATCCTGTAAAAATGACCGGCTTCGCCAGATTTTCAAGCATAAAACTCAATGCTGAAGCAGTATAGCTCATAGTGTCGCTTCCGTGGAGAATCACAAAGCCATCACAAGTGTCGTAATGTGTTTCAATAATGTCACACAGCTCAATCCATAAATCAGGATTCATATTAGAGCTGTCAATAGGTGTGGCGAACCCTGTGGTTTCTATCTCACAATCTAATAAGCGTAATTCTGGGATTTTTTTTAAAAGGTCTTTAAAGTCAAAAGCTTTAAGTGCTCCTGTTTCAAAATCCTTGATCATACCTATAGTACCACCTGTGTAGATGAGTAGTATTTTAGGTTGTTTGCTCAATGCTTTTAAGTTTATTAATTACAGGATTTGCATACATAAGTAAGAAACTCTCGCGTGCAATTTCGCTAGAAGGATCTACGCGGCGTTCAAAACGGCGTTCAAAACTGCGCTTATCACGCTCAGTGTACGTGCGCGCAAAACGATCTGTTTGATAGTATAAATCATAAGCCACATAATTAGACGGCCATAATTTATAGATGCGATAGATCTCTTTGTCTATGCGTTTGGCAAGTTCCTGTAGTTTATCGTTTTCAGATAAATCTAGCGCTTCGATCTCATCAAAGGTGGTTGCCGAAAGTTTCCCTGCGGCAATATGAATGCGTTTTTTTGAACCTAAAGCTCCTCTGAGAATACTATTAAAATCCTCATTATTGCTTTTTACATACGTCGTGTCTTCACTTTTAGCAATCAGCTCAGGGACCTTTAGAATATCTGTTGGATCAAATTCATATGAAATGGCCACCGGGCGAATATTCAGACTCTTTAAATAATTGAGTGCGGTTTGCTCACCGCGCGCCATTGCCGCCATCTTGAGCACGCCTTGTTGAGTTTTGTCGCTTCCATCTTTAGTGCGTCCTTCTCGTTGTGCCATCCAGATCGATTGATTCTCACTAAGTAAAAACTGAAGGTATTCTGAAAGTTTTTTTGAACTTAACAGCATTTCACGCGGAGTCAAACTACGTTCTACCAGAAAACTTCGGTTGAGTTTGGCCAATGCCATTAAAAAAGATTTCTTAACCAGATTATCACCAATAGCCGAAGCGGTCATGATCAACTCATGATCGTAAAGCGCGACGTTAATAAACGAGGTGTCTAATATAATGTCACGGTGGTTAGAAAGGTAGAAGTAGGGTTTATTGCGCTCCAGATCATCAAAACCAGAAGTCGAAAAGCCGTCTGTGCTTTTCTCCATGATTTTGTGAACCGATTTATAAATTACTTTGCTTTGGAAATCAAAGATAGAATGACACTCGTCTATTATTGCTTTAATTTCCTCTGATGATTTTTCAGGAAAAGTAAACTGCAATAACGCTTGAATCATGGGGTGCCGGTGAAACGATTGCAATACCTCGTGTACTTCAGAATCGTGATACGGTCTTATAGAGTCAAATTTTGACACACTTTCAAATTTTGTTGAAGCGTAAAGAACGAAATATTTTAAAGATCAATCAAGTTTAAATAGCTTTTTAGCATTTTCTGTAGTGATTTCTTCAATTTTTGATAACGGCACTTGATAAATATTTGCAAGTTTTTCGGCGATATGAATCAAGTAACTGCTTTCGTTGCGTTTCCCTCTAAAAGGTTTCGGTGCCAAGTAAGGTGCGTCGGTTTCTAAAACGATATGCTCCAGATCAATTTCCTTTAAAAACTGATCGATTTTTCCATTTTTAAATGTTGCAACCCCGCCGATACCCAATTTTAAATTGAAAGCAATCGCTTGCTTTGCGTGGTCAAGGTTTCCTGTAAAACAATGAAATACGCCTCTTAATTTGTCATTGTTCTCTTGCTCTAGAACTTCAAAAACTTCATCAAAGGCATCGCGGCAATGTATCGCAATAGGTAAATCGTATTCTTTTGCCCAGCGAATTTGTTGTGCAAAAGCTTTTTGTTGTAAATCTTTTGTTGAAGAATCCCAGTACAAGTCTACCCCGATCTCACCAATGGCGCATACATTTTTTTGCTCTAGCTGCTGCTTTACGTGATCAAGCTCTTCAGAAACACTCAGCGGGTCTACGTGAGTAGGGTGCAAGCCGGCCATAATATGCATTAGATCTGGGTGCTGGTCTTTTAAATCCCACATAGCTTTAGTGTATGTAGAATCTATGGCTGGTAATACAAATTGATTAATTGACTGGTCGAGAGCGCGTTTGATAACTTCGTCACGATCTTCTTTAAAAGACTCACTATATAAGTGGGTGTGTGTATCTATAAACATAGCTCACAAAGTTAAAATAGGCGTTTGGCTATGCCAAACTTTAGAGAATATTTAAAGTCCTCCAATTTTAATTACAGTAAGTTTGAACACATAAAATTGACTATGGCTTCACTACGGCAACATCTCACAAGAAAAGGCTACAAACGCATCAAACTAACACCGGTGGGTACAGGGCATTTAAAGTTTGCGGCAACCATCAACGGGGTTTTAGGTGAATTCATTTTAGATACCGGAGCATCCAATACGTGTATTGGTTTTGAGGATCTGGAGCGTTTTAAGCTGTTTGCTGAAGATAGTGAGGTGAAAGCAGCCGGAGCAGGAGCGATAGATATGCTTACGCAGATATCTCAAGATAATTTGATCGAAATTGACACGTGGTCTACCAGAAGTGTATCAATCGTGCTTTTTGATCTTTCTCATGTTAACCAAGCTTTGATTAATCACGAAGCTAGTCCCGTAAGCGGAATCATAGGTGCCGATATTTTAAAGAAAGGAAAGGCTGTTATAGATTATCAGTACGACTGTCTTTATCTTAAATAATAAGTAATAAGATAGTTATTAAAGCTAAAACGCTTCACTTCGGGTTTGTATGTGATTGGTAAAGAATGAATATACGTTAACCCTTGTTCAGTACCCCTTAGCTTTTAGAAGAAGTTAGGAACAAAAAAAGAAAGCCAGCACAGTTATTAAAATTAAAGCGCTTCACTTTGGGTTTTTATGTTGTTGGTAAAGAATGATTATACGTTAACCCTCATTCACCACCCCCTTGGCTTTTGGAAGCAGTTAGGAAAAAAAAGCCGGTACAGTTATTAAAATTGAAACGCTTCACTTCGGGTTTTTTTGTGAATAGTAAAGAATGAATATACATTAACCCTTGTTCACCACCCCTTAGCTTTTAGAAGCAGTTAGGAACAAAAAAAAGAAAGCCAGCTACAAGAGCTGGCTTTCACCCCAAATCATAATTGATTATTACAAGTCAATTACAACAGTCTTCAATATTTTTCGCTTTTCAGCACAAAACAAAGCTAAAGCATTTTTTCGGTTTAGAAAACCTGAGAAGTTAAAATACCTATAAAAACTTTTAGCGTATTTAACTTATTTTAAGTGACTTCCGGATACTACAGGCGTATTTTTTCCGTTTGCGTACTTCATCATTTTAAAACCGGGATGAATACAATAACATCCTGTTTCTCCCTGTTTATTGATGGCGATATAAGCAACCTGAAAATTGGTGTGGTTGGGATTAGTAGTAACAATTCGTCTAACAGCTTCTTCGCAAGCTTCTTGTGGCGACATACCGTTTCTCATAAGTTCAACAATTAGAAAACTTCCTACGGTTTTGATCACTTCTTCGCCCATTCCGGTGGCCGCTGCACCGCCAATAGCATTGTCTATAAATAAACCACTACCTATTACAGGGCTGTCGCCCACGCGACCTTTCATCTTATAGGCCAAGCCAGATGTTGTGCACGCCCCTGATATGTTTCCGTTTTTATCTAAACCGAGCATCCCAATAGTATCGTGATTTTCGATGTTGATGATGGGTTTATATTTTGAGGTTTTTAACCATTCTTTATAGGCTTTTTCACTCTCTTCGGTAAGTAAATTTTCTGCAGTAAATCCATTTTTAACAGCAAATTCTTCGGCGCCTTTTCCGGCGAGGATAACGTGAGGTGTGTCCTCCATTACTTTCTTGGCAAGGGCTGCAACGTTGGTGATATTCTCAACACACATAACAGAACCACAGTTACCTGTGTGGTCCATAACACAAGCGTCAAGTGTTACGTTGCCTTCGCGGTCGGGTGAGCCGCCTTTACCAACAGTGGTATTTTTAATGTTTTCTTCTTCAACTGCTACGCCCTTAATTACTGCGTCAAGTGCAGGGATTCCTTGGTCAAGAAGCGCGCCAGCAGTGGCATTGGCTTCGGTAAATTGCCAAGTACAGATGGCAACAGGAGTAGTTGCGGTTGTATTCTTTTTTTTCAATTTTTCAGCAGAATTCTTAGCCGTGCCGGCTTGGGCAAGACTGTGAATTCCTAAACCAAAAGCAAGTGTATTGATGCTCGTTTTGGTGATAAAATTTCGACGTTTCATTTGTATTTGTGTTAAGATGGAAAGTTACTAAAGCCCCTATGATTATTGAGACGATAATATTCAAAAAAAATAGGAAAATATTAAAGAAATCCGCAAGGAGCTTTAGTAATATTGCTTTTCTTAAAATTTAGCGATGCGTTGGTTTCTTTTTATCCTGTTCTATATTCTTATTGATATTTACGCTTTTCAAGCGTTCAGAACCTTTTCAAAATCTGTTTGGTTAAATAGCAGTTACATTCTTGTATCTCTTGGGGTCCTTGCTTTTTTAATTTATACGCTGAGTACACTTGATCGCTCAAAAGGAATTACCACTGATGAAATGTATGTTTTTGGTTGGTTCTTGGTCTTTTTTGTGCCGAAGCTTCTACTTACGCTTTTTATGTTTGGAGAAGATCTGATTCGCTTCATTGTTGGGGCGTTTACAGCTTTATCCGGTAAAGAATCTTTTCATATGCCTTCCAGAAGAAAATTTGTAAGTGCAATTGCTCTAGGGGTAGCGGCGATTCCGTTTGCATCTTTGATCTATGGGATGTATAAAGGTAAATACAGGTATAGGGTGTTGTCGTACCAACTCGAATTTGATGATCTTCCTGAGGCATTTGATGGGTATACAATTACCCAAATCAGCGATGTGCACAGCGGTAGTTTTGATAATGCTGACAAGATCGCATACGGCATAGATCTGATCAATAAGCAAGAAAGCGATGTGATCTTATTCACGGGAGATCTGGTCAATAATTTTGCCAGCGAGATGAAAAACTGGACCCAACATTTCTCTAAGCTCAAGGCCAAAGACGGGGTGTATTCCGTGCTTGGAAATCACGATTATGGAGATTATGCTGATTGGGAAACACAGCAGGCAAAAGCTCAAAATCTTGAAGATTTAAAAGCCTTACAAGCGCAAATGGGTTGGAAGTTGTTGCTTAACGAACACCGCTGGTTAGAAAAAGATGATGCGCGTATTGCGCTTGTAGGAGTTGAAAACTGGGGCGCCGGATTTAAACAAGCGGGTGATATTGATAAAGCTTCAGCCGGGTTGAACACCAATGATTTTAAAGTGCTTATGAGTCACGACCCTTCTTATTGGTCAGAGCGTTTAAAAACTGATCCTAAAAATTTTCAGTTAACCTTAAGCGGGCATACGCACGGAATGCAGTTTGGAATCGAAATTCCCGGTTTTATACGCTGGAGTCCGGTGCAGTATCGATATGAGAATTGGGCAGGAATTTACAAGGAAGGAAACCGTGTGCTCAATGTGAATAGAGGTTTTGGATATTTAGGTTACCCGGGGCGCGTAGGTATCTGGCCTGAAGTCACTGTTATTGAGCTGAAACGGAAGAAGCGTTTAGGTTAATAATTCAGTTGTGTGACTTAAATTATCATCGCTTTTCACATTATATGCTTTTAAACCTTATATTTAGGGATGTAAAGTGCATTTCTTATGTCAAAGTTTGGAGCTCTTATCGATTTAGAAATCCCGGTATTGATCGATTTTTTTTCTGCAAAAGATCAAGCCTCTGTAGCGATGAATCCTGTATTGCGTGAAGTGGCGGCTGCCCTTGGCGACCAAATTAAAGTCATTAAAATAGACATTGAAAAAAATCAAGATCTCGCCGAAGCGCTACGCATAAAAGGTTTACCTACCTTAGTGATCTATAAATCAGGCGAGATGAAATGGCGCCAAAGTGGTGCGCAAACTACAAACGCACTTACGTCTGTACTTCAAAAATTCATTTAAAGCGGTTTAAACGTATAGTCGGCCTTGGTGAAATGTTGTAAGACCATGGGTAAGGCAATTTTCATATTCTTCTCGGCTTTTAAGCTGTCGTGAAATACTACAATACTTCCGGGTTGTGCATTGTTTATAATGTAATCTGCACACGTTTTTCCATCGAGTTTTTGATCCCAATCATAGGCAATGGCGTCATACATTATAATATGGTAACCGTGCTTTTTTAACGCTTTTGCTTGGCTGCGTTTAATCTTTCCGTAAGGTGGTCTGAAGAGTTTTTGGGGTGTTGCAAACCTTGAGATGATCTCTTCGGTTTTAAAAGCGTTTGCTAGGTAAGTTTCGGTTTTTGTTTTCCAGCCCTTAAGGTGGTTGTAGGTGTGGTTACCTATACTGTGCGAACTGCTAACCAGCTGCTGAAAGATTTCCGGGTTTTTTGAAATGTTGTCTCCGATGCAGAAAAATGTTGCCTCGGCATTATAAGCTTTTAAAAGCTCTAAAACCCACGGGGTAACTTCAGGAATTGGTCCGTCATCAAAGGTGAGATAAAGTGTTTTTTCAGTTGCTGAAGTTGCATATTTATCCCAAACATACCCAGGGTAAAGACGCTTAAGTAACTTAGGCGTCTTTACGGGTAGGTCAAATTTTAACTTCATCTATTCTAAAGTGTCTGCCGGAATTGCAATAGAGCTATCCTGCGTTGGTTCGGTAGGTAGCACAGTTTCTGGTTCGGTCTCATCTTCGCCATAGAACTGATTGAATTTACGCAGGTACGAATTGAATTCACGAGCTTTCTCAGGAATAATCTCTTGATCTTGATTGATGATCAATAAATCAACCAAACTTCGGTAACGCTCAATATCCGTAATGATGTCCTGAGCATAATTGTATTGCTGCTCAAGATTAAGGCTGCTCCAGTAATCAAGCTTTTCTTGATATTTTTTAGCTACTTGTTCCCAGAGTGCACGCGCCTTTTCTTGCTCGCCTACTTGGTAATAACCGCTGATGTAGGGCTCTAAAAGCGTGTAATATTCAAAAATATCAACAGGCATTTTTTCCATAGCTAGATCTAGGATATTCTTTGCCTTATCAAATTTCTCTTCTTGGATCAGTTTTTCGGTTAAACGAGCCAGATTGCCACGATAAGTGATCCCGTTACGGCGCGTTTCGGTGTCATGATAAATATCTGGATCACCACTATTGCCCCAATACCAATTGGTAGCAATATCGTAGAATTTATCAGAATCAATGCGTCCCATGTCATAAGGAGCCTGAGGATCTATTGGTGTTTTGATGGGTACAAGCTTATAGCAAACACCATCAAGCTGCAGATAATCTTTCATCCACAAATAATCATCATCACCAAAACTTCCGCCGGTAAAATAAATAGGGCGTTCCCAATTGTTATTTGCAATAACATCAAGCATTAGAAGGCGGTTTTTATAAATTACAGACTCTTTAATGTTTACCACAATTTCAGAAACTACTTCATCTGCGTCTTTTTGAGCCACAGTGCCATTCGCAAGCACGGTTTGCTTATCTACCGGAATGCTCACGTGTTGGGTAGGGAAGGAGTGCACCATTGTGC
This sequence comes from Leeuwenhoekiella sp. ZYFB001, assembly GCF_011784865.1. Classification (NCBI taxonomy): domain Bacteria; kingdom Pseudomonadati; phylum Bacteroidota; class Flavobacteriia; order Flavobacteriales; family Flavobacteriaceae; genus Leeuwenhoekiella; species Leeuwenhoekiella sp. ZYFB001. The sequence goes on along the minus strand of NZ_CP050460.1, from coordinate 3,064,869 downwards.
CACTTTGTAATTCTTCCATCGTACGTGGATCATCGCTTGCGATCCAGTTCATCCAGGTTTTAATATCTAAAGTGTCATCAGGACGTAATTCATTATAAAAAATAGCATCGCGATTTCCGGCAACGTATTTGTCATGCGAAAGCTGAGAAGGTATAGGATCGCTCTCATAAGCCTTACGTTTCATATCGTCAATATACCACGCGGTTTGAAACAAACTGGTATTTACGATGCGCACATCTCTACGGTAGCCTTCGATCTCTTGTGCGTACCATAATGCAAACGTATCGTTATCACCAATGGTGAATAGAATAGCGTTTTCATCACAACTGTCAAGATACATTTTAGCCATCGCTAAGGCAGTCTTTCTGCCAGAACGGTCGTGATCATCCCAGTTTTGTGCTGCTAAAATTACCGGAGCGGCAAGTAGACAGACAACTGTAACTACGGGTAGCACGACTTTAGCGCTAATTTTTTCTTTAAGTAAGTCATAAAGGGCGTAGACGCCAAAACCGATCCACATTGCAAAAACGTAGAAGGATCCCACTAAAGCATAATCACGCTCACGGGGTTCAAAAGCACGCTCATTCAAATAAATCTTTAAAGCGATACCTGTAAATAGGAAAAGTACTAAAAGCACCCAGAAGCTTTTTTTGTCTCGACTTGCTTGAAAGACCAGCCCAAGTAATCCTAGAATTAAGGGTAAGAAGAAATAGGTATTACGCGCTTTATTTTTTAAAGCATCACTAGGTAGATTGTCTTGAGGGCCTAATCTTGCTTCATCAATAAATGAAATCCCACTGAGCCAATTGCCGTGGATATTGTCGTATTTACCTTGAATGTCGTCTTGACGCCCGGTGAAATTCCACATAAAATAACGCCAATACATATAGCCAAATTGAAAATCAAACATGTAGGCAAGATTGTCTGCAAATGACGGCGGATTGACATCAATATAGTTTCTTAAGCGCATTAGAGTAGACTGAAAGCCTTCATTATCCATACGGCCTTGAGCATAGTCAGATTTGAACTGTGCTACGGCTTGTTGCAACTCTTGATTGTCTGCATACTCTGGCTTTACTTGAAATTCTAAAGGACCGGTAAATTGCATATAGTTTGCAATATGGTCTGTACTCCACATACGCGGAAGAAACACTTTATGACGGTCTTCTGAGTTTTGAACAGAATTCTTCCATTCGTTAACGATCACATACTTGCCGCTTTCTTCGTCTTTCTCGTAATTGGGCTTTCCGTCCACGTATGGATTTTGAGCGTCGAGTCCGCCAAAAATTTCAGTGAACTGCGGTCCGTAAAACAAATGCGTTTCAGGATACTGTTCTCTGTTGTAATACGCAAGAAGTTCTCGTGCGTTGTTAGGGTTGTTCTCGTTAATGGTTGTCCCGGCGTTAGCGCGAATAGGAAGCATTAACCAACTTGAAAATCCAATAAAAATGAATAAGATCGAAAGCGCAAGTGTGTTGAGTTGGTAATATGATTTTTTTCGGGTGTAGCTTAAAATGTAATAGAAGATTCCGATAAAGACTAAGCCTGCGATAATCGTTCCGCTATTGAACGGTAAGCCAAAGGTGTTTACGAAAAATACTTCGGCGTAGCCAAAGAAACTCAACGTGTATGGTAGTAAAAATTTAAAAATGAACATCAATACCGCAACTACAATGATGTTTGCGACGATGAAGTTTTTGACCGTTATGGTTTTGTAATTTTTAAAGAAATACAAAAACCCAATTGCCGGAATGGTAAGTAGCGCCATAAAATGCACCCCAAAAGACAATCCGATAATGAAGCAAATAAGCATGAGCCATCTGTTTCCTCGAGGTTTGAACATGTCACGTTCCCAAAGCAGCGCTACGTAAAACAAAGACGAAAGCATAAACATGGCCATCGCGTACACTTCGGCTTCCACGGCGTTAAACCAAAAACTATCAGTAAATGCAAAAGCAGTTGAGCCGATAAACGAAGCAGCCAGAACTGCTATTTGGTCTGAAGATGTCAATTCAATTTTGTTGCGTTTAAGCAATTTGCGCAACAGCAAAGACAAGGACCAGCACATAAAAAGAATGGTAAATGCTGAAGCCAGGCAGGACATAAAATTTACACAGAGTGCCACATAACTACTGTCTGGAGCAAAAATTGAGAAAAAGGCGCCGAGCATTTGATACAATGGTGCTCCCGGCGGGTGACCAATTTCTAACTTAGAAGAGGTTGAGATGTATTCTCCCGCGTCCCAGAAACTCGCGGTAGGTTCTACCGTGAGGCTGTAGGTTAATAATGCAATGGCAAATGCGAGCCATCCTACTATTTTGTTATACTTCGGGAAGTTGAAGTTTGTCATGGTCATAAGGCAAAATTAGCAAGCAGCGAATTTAAGAATTAATACGGTAATCCATGCGGTTTTGATCGCAATGGAATAAAAGAAACTCGCACAGCTAAATTCTTAAATAAATTGCGATAGATGCTTAGGAGTAACGTAGTTGAACCTAAAAATATTCTTTGGTTTAAATTTTTCCTCAAAAAATATTTGGTGAACAAAAAGTTTGTATTAAATTTGCAGCCGCATTCGCAAGTCAGGTGAATGTTTTCTTTTTAAGAAAGGTACTGGCCTATGGTGTAACTGGCAACACGTCTGGTTTTGGTCCAGAAGAGTCTAGGTTCGAGCCCTAGTAGGCCAACTGCAATAAAAAACCCGCAAATTTTTGCGGGTTTTTTTGTTTATCAGTGGTGCTACTGTGTGAGTGCCTCTAAATTGCGACTTTATCTTTTTAGGCAATAGTATTAGTAATAAAATAACGCATCATATTGGTGTAAAATGCTTTGCTTCCTGAATCATTTTTGATGCAATTCTGAAGAAATGTCGAAAAGCGTGCTTTAGGAATCTCAAGATTTATTTCCGCGGAACGCGCATCAGAAAGGAGCGGGCTCATAGTAATGTGAACCTCGCGCTCGGTTTGTCTAATTACAACATCTGAAGCTTTAAAGAATTTTTTCAAGATCGCTTTTTGTAATTGTTCTGCGCGCGCTGAATGTTGCGCGAGCTGGCATTCTTCATCTATAAGGCGATAAAGTGCGTGAATTGATGTTTGATTTTCGGTTTGCATAGCATTTGAATTTTAGTTCCAAGCTACCTTTTTGAGCGCGATAAAATTTCTAAAAAAGTGTTATTTAGAGATTTATTAACCTTTAGATCTTAAAAGTCAAGACCGGTCTTTTGGCGTGATTAACCAAACCTTCGCTCAAGGAGCCGTTAAAGAAATGTGCGAGTCCTTTTCGACCGTGTGTGCCAATGGCGATAAGGTCTGCTTTTTGACTTTTGGCATAATTCATAATGCCACGTTCAACCTTGAGATCATTAAAAATTTCAAAGTGCGGAGTTTTGATCTGTAGTTTTTGAACAAACTCCTTAAACAAAGCCTGAATTTTTTCTGTGGTCTCAAATCGGTCAGGAGTATTCACATAAACCATTTTAAATTCAGCTTTTTGCGTTTGCGCAAATTCTAATGCCTGAGCTACAGGTTTTAGATTGTCATTCTCAAGATCTGTCGCAAAAATCAGACTGTTGATTTTGAAGTTGACGTGTCTTTTTTTGATCACAAAAACCGGTATTTTAGAGTGTCTAACAATTTTCTCAGTGTTTGAGCCGATGAAAAGTTCCTCAAATCCGCTGGAGCCATGAGATCCCATGATTATGATATCGATTTCGTGTTCTTCGGCATAGTCTAAAATTCCGCTTTGAATGCTGTTGAATTTAACGTGTTCAAAGAGCTCAATGTCGCTGGCGTATTTTTCAGCACGCAGCTTTTCAAAATTCTGTTGTGCTAGCTTCATAAAGAAAAGCGCTTCGGGCAGATGTGCGTTGTGATTGCCGTCAATAACATCAATTAACGAGTAAGGTAATTCAACCATATGAATTAGGTGTAGCTGCGCGTCATACTGTTTTGCGAGTTGGCAAGCGACTTCAAATGCGTAGGTTGCCTGTTCAGAAAAATCTGTAGGCAGTAGTAATTTTTTGATCATAATGTACTGACTTTAAAAGTTATATAGATTTTAATGGGCTGTATTAAAGTTAAGCATTTAATAGTGAGCTTGTTCTATTTTATATCTTGATAAATATTATTATATTTGCAGTGTTGAATTAAGAAAATTAATCGAGGGGACACATTGAGTCCCCTCTTTTTATAGGAACATGTTGAAGGAAAAAGTTACAGCCCTTTTACAAGAGGCGTTTGAGGAGTATGAGAATCTCTTTCTTATAGATTTAAAAATTAAAGGCAACAACGAGATTGTAGTTGTGATAGATGGTGATCAGGGAGTAACGGTGCAAGACTGTATCAATGTAAGCCGTAAAGTAGAGCATAATTTAGACAGGGAAGAAGAGGATTTTTCTTTAGAAGTTATGTCTGCAGGGGCTACCGAACCATTGATTAATACAAGGCAGTATAAAAAGAATGAAGGCCGTGATCTTGAAGTAGTACTTCAAGATGGTTCAAAAATAACAGGTAATCTAATTCAAGTGCATGATGAGGGTATTGTGTTGTTCTGGAAAGAGCGCGTGCCTAAAGAGGTGGGTAAAGGTAAGATGACCGTAGAGAAGGAAGAGGTGATAGCCTTTGAAGCTATCAAGCAAGCAAAAGTTAAGATTAAATTTTAAGTACACAGCATGGAAAATATTGCGTTAATCGAATCATTTTCTGAGTTTAAAGATGATAAGCTCATAGATAGAGTAATGCTTATGGCAATACTCGAAGAAGTTTTTAGAAGTACGTTAAAAAAACGTTTTGGAAGCGATGATAATTTTGATATCATTATAAATCCAGATAAAGGAGATTTAGAGATTTGGCGTAACCGTGTTGTGGTAGCTGACGGTGAAGTAGAAGATGAGAATTCAGAAATTAGTTTAACTGAAGCACGTAGAATTGAGCCTGACTTTGAGGTGGGTGAAGATGTTTCTGAAGAAGTAAAACTTATAGACTTGGGACGTAGATCTATTCTTGCATTGCGTCAAAATCTTATCAGTAAAATTCACGAGCACGATAATACTAATATTTATAAGCAATTTAAAGATCTTGAAGGAGAGCTTTATAATGCTGAGGTGCATCACATAAGACACAGAGCGATCATATTGCTTGATGATGAAGGTAATGAGATCATATTGCCAAAAGACAAGCAAATACCTTCAGATTTCTTCCGTAAAGGAGAAAATGTTAGAGGGGTTATCGAGAGTGTTGAGTTGAAGGGAAATAAGCCGGCGATCATTATGTCGCGTACTTCTCCACTTTTCCTTGAGAAGTTGTTTGAGTCAGAGATTCCTGAAGTATTTGACGGATTAATCACAGTTAAAAAAGTAGTGCGTATCCCTGGAGAGAAGGCGAAAGTTGCTGTTGATTCTTACGATGATCGTATCGATCCTGTTGGAGCCTGTGTAGGTATGAAAGGATCACGTATTCACGGCATAGTTCGTGAGTTAGGTAATGAGAATATTGATGTAATCAATTTTACAAATAACCTGCAATTATATATTACCAGAGCGCTAAGTCCTGCAAAGATTACTTCGATCAAAATTGATGATGAGAATAAGTCAGCAGAAGTAATGCTTAAACCAGAAGAGGTTTCTAAAGCGATCGGTCGTGGAGGTCACAATATTAGATTGGCGGGCCAACTTACAGGTTATGAGATTGATGTGTACAGAGAAGGAGTTGAAGAAGATGTGGAGCTTACAGAATTCTCTGATGAGATTGAAGATTGGATCATTGCCGAATTTTCAAAAATAGGTTTAGATACCGCAAAAAGTATTTTAGAACAAGACGTAGAAGACCTGGTTAGAAGAACAGACCTTGAAGAAGAAACCATTGCAGATGTGATGAGGATTCTTCGTGAAGAGTTTGAATAAATTTAGGACTGTACAGGTTTTTTAGGTTAATTTTATAGCGAATTAAAGCATTTTATGGCAGAAGTAAAGAACATGAGGTTAAATAAAGTATTGCGTGAACTTAATATTTCACTTGATCGTGCTGTTGATTTCCTTAAGGAAAAAGGGCATGAGATAGAGGCGCGCCCTACTACAAAAATCTCTGCCGAAATCTACGAGGTATTATCTGATCAATTTCAGACAGACGCGAGTAAAAAAGTTGCGTCTAAAGAAGTAGCGCAAGAGAAGCAGAAAGAAAAAGAAGCTATCAGACAAGCGCGCGAGGAGGAGATCGAAGAGAAACGCCAGGAACAAGATTCTGATAAGGAGGTGATTCGTGCAAAATCGAACCTTCAAGGACCTAAGCAAGTAGGTAAGATTGATTTAGATAAATCAGGAAAGCCAAAAGCTGCAGCTCCAGAAAAGCCTAAAGAAGAGCCTAAGCCAGTTCAAAAAGAAGAGCCGGTTGCTGAGCAAAAGGTAGAAGCGCCTAAGGTAGAAGAGAAGAAAGTGGAGGCTGAAAAGCCTAAAGAGGAAGAAAAGCCAAAGGTTGAGTCGAAGCCTGTTGAGAAAGAGGTGGCTAAGCCAAAAGCTGAAGCGCCTAAAAAAGCCGAGACGAAGACTGAAGAGCCTAAGCTTGGGGATGATGTCTTAAAGACAGATTATAAGAAATTAGACGGGCCAAACTTTACAGGTCAAAAAATTGACCTTTCTCAGTTTAAAAAGCCGGAGAAAAAGAAGAAGCCAGCTGCCAATAAGGATGATAAAAAACGTAAGCGTAAGCGTATAAGTAAAGCTACGGGTGCGAATCCTAATAGTGGTGGTAATAACAACAATAGAGGTCGTAATCAAAGAGGTGGTGGACGCCGCAATGCGCCTGTTGTAAAAGAAGAGCCTTCAGAAGAAGAAGTGCAAAAGCAGGTTAGAGAAACCTTAGAAAAACTTCAAGGTAAATCTAACAAAGGAAAGGGTGCTAAATATCGTAGAGATAAGAGAGATCAGCACCGTCAGAAATCTGAAAGCGAACAAGCACAGCAGGAAGCAGAAAACAAGGTGTTGAAAGTAACCGAGTTTGTTACGGTTAGCGAAGTAGCTACTATGATGGATGTTTCGGTGACTCAGATTATTTCAGCGTGTATGTCATTGGGAATGATGGTGACGATGAACCAGCGTCTGGATGCAGAAACGTTATCTATTGTTGCAGACGAATTTGGTTACGAGGTAGATTTCGTAAATGCAGATATTGAAGAGTCTGTTGCTGTTGAGGTAGATGCTGAAGAAGATCTTAAGCCCCGTGCTCCAATTGTTACGGTAATGGGTCACGTTGACCACGGTAAAACTTCGCTTCTTGATTATATACGTGAAGAAAATGTGATCGCGGGAGAAAGTGGTGGAATCACGCAGCACATTGGTGCATACGGAGTAACCCTAAAAGACGGTCAAAAAATTGCCTTCTTAGATACACCGGGTCACGAAGCCTTTACGGCGATGCGTGCGCGTGGTGCTCAGGTTACTGATATTGCGATTATTGTAATCGCTGCTGATGATGATGTGATGCCGCAAACTAAAGAAGCGATTTCTCACGCACAAGCCGCGGGAGTGCCTATTGTTTTTGCGATAAACAAGGTAGATAAGCCAACAGCAAACCCTGATAAGATTAAAGAGCAGCTGGCAAATATGAATTTGCTTGTTGAAGATTGGGGTGGAAAAATTCAATCTCATGATATTTCGGCTAAAACAGGTGTTGGTGTAGCTGAGCTACTGGAGAAAGTTTTATTAGAAGCTGAAATTCTAGAGCTGAAAGCGAATCCTGACAAACGTGCTAACGGTACCGTTGTAGAGGCATTCCTAGATAAAGGTCGAGGTTATGTTTCAACAGTATTGGTTGAAGGTGGTACGCTTAAAATTGGAGATTACGTTCTTGCCGGTACTAACAGTGGTAAGGTAAAAGCGATGCACGATGAGCGCGGTAAAGAGATCAAGGAAGCAGGGCCTTCTACGCCGGTTTCTATTTTAGGTCTTGATGGAGCGCCTCAAGCGGGTGATAAGTTTAATGTGATGGAAGATGAGCGTGAAGCTAAGGATATAGCAAATAAACGTACGCAGTTGCAGCGAGAGCAGTCAGTGAGAACTCAGAAACATATTACACTTGATGAGATTGGAAGACGTATTGCCTTAGGAGACTTTAAGGAGCTTAACATTATTCTTAAAGGTGATGTGGATGGTTCTGTTGAAGCGCTTACAGATAGCTTCGGTAAATTGTCTACAGAAGAGATTGTTGTAAATATCATTCATAAAGGAGTTGGTGCAATTACTGAAAGTGATGTATTGTTAGCTTCGGCTTCAGATGCGATCATTATCGGATTTAATGTTAGACCTGCCGGAAATGCTCGTCAGGTAGCTGATAAGGAAGAAATCGACATCAGAACATACTCTATCATTTACGACGCGATCAACGATCTGAAAGATGCGATGGAAGGAATGCTTTCTCCTGTAATGAAGGAAGAGGTTACCGGTAATGCTGAGATCAGAGAGACCTTTAAGATTTCTAAGATTGGTACTATTGCGGGTTGTATGGTTACTTCAGGTAAAATCTATCGTAACTCTGGAGTGCGTTTAATACGCGACGGAGTTGTTGTCTATACTGGGGAGCTAGCTTCGTTAAAACGCTTTAAAGACGATGTTAAGGAAGTGAGTAAAGGTTACGATTGTGGTATGCAGATTAAGAACTACAATGATATCAAAGAAGGTGATATTGTTGAAGCATATCAGGAGGTAGCTGTTAAGAAGAAATTGAAATAAAATCAATTAAGAATAAAAAAAACCGCTGAACATCAGCGGTTTTTTTATGCGGTAGTATTTCATTTAGCGTTCTGGTTTCATTACAAATGCGCTAGGAAATTTTTCTTTGATTTTGAGTAGTGCGCGATCTGCGTCCAGACGATCCCTAAAATTTCCAACCCAGACTTTATAATTTGGGCTCTCATAAACGATCTTAGGCTCCCATTCGCTAAAACTTGAGTTGTAATCTTTCTGTACTTTATTGGCTTCTGTGATTTGGCCGTAAAATAATTGAATTTTATAACGATCTGCCAGTTCGTTATTCACGGTCATTTCTGACTTCAACTTTAAAAGTTCGGGTAACTTATTATCTTGAATGACATTACTCTTAGCGGTTTGCGCATAGGTAGCGGTGCTGAAAATGCCGCTAAAAATTAGATATAATAGCGGTTTTTTTAGGTTTCTTTTCATAAGAAAAATTGTTTAAGCAAATGTAAAAGTAATAACTCAAAACTTGTGATAATTATTATTTAGAACAGGTATAAATTACCTTTTAACGCTTTAGTAACACTTCAAAAATCCACTTCTAAGTCTTACTTTTGCCATCAAATTTGTCGGCACTATATTTAGTTAGTTGATGCTTAAATATCTAGAATTAGTGCCGCATTACTATGACAATTCTATCATACTATGAAACAGGGTAACTACCTTAATTCAGCTTCTCGATTTTCTATAATCACTTTAGCATTATTGCTTTCTTTTTCTTCGTTTGTGTTTGCTCAGGATGCTGAGCCTGCTGAAGGGGCTGCGCAGTCTGAAACTACTCCTGCTGTGCAAGGGGGTGACGCTGCTGCAGGTAAAGCATTGTTTAATGCGAATTGTGCTGCGTGTCATAAGTTGTACAGTCGTGCTACGGGCCCGGCTTTGTATAATGTTACTGAGCGTCGCGATAGAGAGTGGTTGTATCAGTGGATTAAAAATAACCGTGCGTTGATCGATTCTGGGGATCCGGAGGCGATTGCGATTTACGAAGAGTACAATCAAACAGCGATGAATCTTTTTCCGCAATTAAGCAATGCGGATATTGATGATATTTTAGCGTATACAGATACTCCAAAGCCAGAGCCTAAAGCTCCGGCTGCTGCGGCAGGTGCTGCTGGTCAAGGTGGAGGTGGTGTTTCGAGCACTGTGATCTTAGCTATTCTTGCTGTTGTGCTTGTGATGCTTGTTGCTGTTTTATTCTTAGTAAATAATACGCTTAGAAAATTTGCAGTTGCTCAAGGTGTTGCTTTGCCGGTTAAAGAAGCGCGTAAGCCAATTTGGAAATCATTTGTAGAAAATCAATTCTTGGTTCTTGTTTCTGTAATTGTGTTGCTTTTAGGTGGGGCGTATTTTGCATACGGATGGATGATGCAGGTGGGTGTTGATCAAGGGTATCAGCCAATTCAGCCTATACATTACTCACATAGAATTCACGCTGGTGACAACCAGATTGAATGTAAATACTGTCACTCTTCAGCGCGTACTAGTAAAACTTCAGGAATTCCTTCTTTGAATGTGTGTATGAACTGTCACAAAAGTATTAGTGAGGTTGCTGATGAAACATCAGAATTTAGTTCAGTGACTGAAGATTACTCAAAAGAATTTTACGATAAAGAGATTCAGAAGTTATATAAGGCGACTGGATGGGATCCTGCAACGCAGTCCTATACCGGGGAGACTCAGGCTGTGGAGTGGGTGCGCATTCACAACTTGCCAGACTTCGCCTATTTTAATCACTCGCAGCACGTTTCAGTGGCAGGAGTGCAATGTCAGACTTGTCACGGTCCTGTTGAAGAGATGGAGATTATGTATCAAAACGCTCCGTTAACGATGGGCTGGTGTATTAACTGTCACCGTGAGACTAATGTTAAGATGGATGGGAATCCGTATTACGAAAAAATTCACGAAGAGCTTTCTAAGAAGTATGGTGTTGAGCAGTTGACTGCGGCACAAATGGGAGGTCTCGAGTGTGGTAAATGCCATTATTAATAAGTTAAGATTGCGTGTAGTCTAACTCGCGTTTCAAAATAAATAACAATAGATTTTATGTCATCAAACAAGAAATACTGGAAAAGTGTTGAGGAGCTAAATGAGAATAGCTCTATTGTTGAGGCGCTTAAACAGAATGAATTTGCGCAAGAGATTCCTATGGATGAGTTTCTTGGAGACAAAGATTCGTTAGATGCTTCGTCAACTACGCGTCGTGATTTCTTAAAGTATGTAGGTTTTTCTACTGCAGCAGCTACACTTGCAGCATGTGAGGGGCCTGTGAACAAGTCCATTCCTTACGTAGTTGCTCCAGAGCGTATTACGGCGGGAAAGGCAGACTACTACGCTACAACAATGGCTGATGGTTTTGACTTTGCTAGTGTTTTGGTTAAGACACGCGAAGGAAGACCTATTAAAATTGAAAATAATAAACTGGCAGCTTCTTTAGGAGGTAACAATGCCAGAGTACATGCTTCTGTATTGTCTATGTATGATACCAAGCGTTTGCAAGGTCCTAAAATTGACGGTGCAGATGTTTCTTGGTCTGAATTAGATGGTCAGCTGGGTGATAAATTAAAGAATTTAGGAGGAAAAAGTATTGTGTTGTTGACGCAGACTTTTGCTTCTCCTTCAACTTCAAAACTTATTTCAGAGTTTAGTGCGGCTTATCCAAATGTTAAGCATGTGACTTACGATGCAATAGGTGAGCAGGCTGCTTTAGATGCTTTTGAAAGCAAATATGGTGAGCGTGCTTTAGCGGATTATGATTTTTCTGAAGCGGAAGTGATTATTTCTGTAGGTGCTGATATTTTAGGTGATTGGCAAGGTGGCGGCTTCGGTCCAACTTATGCTAAAAGTCGTGTTCCTAAAAATGGAAAAATGTCACGTCACGTACAGTTTGAGGCGAATATGACTTTGTCTGGTGCAAATGCTGATAAGCGTGTGCCAATGACTCCTGCGCAGCAGAAAAAAGCAGTTGCTGCTATCCAATCAATTGTTTCTGGTGGAAGTGCTAATACAGGATTGCCTGCAGAACTAGACGAAGCTGTGAAGAGTGCCGCTTCTCAATTGCGTAAAGCGGGAAGTAAAGGAGTGTTTGTAACTGGTGTTCAGGATGCAAATGCACAGATGGTGGCATTGTCTATCAACGAGACCTTAGGAAGTAGAATTATTGATGTTCAGGCTCCAAAAATGACCCGTCAGGGTAATGCTGAAGAAGTACAGCAATTGGTTGCTGATATGAATTCTGGTGCTGTAGGCGCGCTTCTTGTTGCGGGTGTGAATCCTGCTTACAGTTTGCCTAATGCTGATGAGTTTGTTGCTGGTTTAGAGAATGTTGATGTGAAGGTTTCTTTTAATATGAAAGAAGATGAAACCGGACTTCTTTGTAATTACTTAGCACCAGCTCCACATTATTTAGAATCTTGGGGTGATGTTGAAATCAAGAAAGGTCAGATTTGCCTAACGCAGCCAACCATTCGTCCTTTATTCAATACAAGACAATTTCAAGACTCATTATTGGCTTGGACTGGTCAAGGAGTTACCTATTACGAGTATCTAAAAAATAACTGGAGTAATGCTTCTACGAGCTGGAATCAGGCATTGCACGATGGTTTTGTAGCGGGTTCTATTCCAGCTGCTGAAGAGACGGCAGAAATGTCAAGTGCAACTGCAAATGGTGCAATTACACTTTCAAGCGCTGTTGCTGCTCTTGCTCAAGAGGAAGCTTCAACTTCTGGTTACGAGTTGACTTTATACTCAAGTACTGGTATTGGTAACGGGGAGCAGGCTAACAACCCTTGGTTGCAAGAATTCCCTGATCCTATCACAAGAACTTCTTGGGATAACTATCTTACTATGTCTAAAGCAGATGCAGATAAGTTAGGGATTGAAAATGAAATTACTTCTAAAGGGGCTTTAAATGGTAATTACGTAAACATTACTCTTGATGGTAAAACTATTGAGAATGTACCTGTTTATGTGCAGCCGGGTCAAGCGCCAGGATCAGTTGGTTTAGCTTTAGGTTATGGAAAGAAAGCTGCTGTTCAAGAAGAGATGCAGGTAGGTGTTAATGCTTACCCATTATATAAAGACTTTAGCGCTACACAGTCTGTGCAGATTGAAAAAGTAAGCGGAGTGCACGAATTTGCTTGTGTTCAAATGCAGAATACAATGGCAGGCCGTGCAGATGATATTATACGTGAGACTACTTTAGAGATTTTTAATACTAAAGATGTTCACGCTTGGAATCCTGTAGGAGAGGTTGATTATAACCACTCTGAAATTTCGGTAAGAGATAAAAATGCAGATATCTGGGAATCTTTTGATGATACCATGGGTCCTCATTTTAATCTTTCGATTGATCTTAATGCGTGTACCGGTTGTGGTGCGTGTGTTATCGCTTGTCACTCAGAAAACAATGTTCCTGTAGTAGGTAAGCAAGAGGTAAGAAACTTTAGAGATATGCACTGGTTGCGTATTGACCGTTACTATTCATCTGCAGATACATTTGAAGAGGAAACTAAAACCCTTGAGGAGCTTCCTGCTTTTGATAGCTATTCAGTAGTAGAGAAGCAGTCTTATGACAATCCTGAAGTTGCATTTCAGCCTGTGATGTGTCAACACTGTAATCACGCTCCTTGTGAGACTGTATGTCCTGTAGCTGCGATTGGTCACGGTAGACAAGGTCAAAACCAGATGACTTATAACCGTTGTGTAGGGACACGTTACTGTGCTAACAACTGTCCGTACAAAGTGCGTCGTTTCAACTGGTTCCTATATGCAGAAAACGATGAGTTTGATTACAACATGAACAATGATCTTGGTCGTATGGTGCTTAATCCTGACGTTACAGTACGTTCTCGCGGGGTTATGGAGAAATGTTCTTTCTGTATTCAGATGACACAAAAAACAATTCTTGATGCGAAACGTGAAGGTAGAGCAGTAGAGGATGGTGAGTTTGCAACCGCTTGTAGTAATGCTTGTGATAACGGCGCTATCAAGTTTGGTGATGTGAATATGCCGGATTCTGAGATCGTAGAATTGAAAAATGATAAACGTAAGTATTATTTACTTGAAGATATTGGTGTGAAGCCTAATGTATTCTATCAGGTAAAAGTTAAGAATACTGCAGAAGCTTAATTTAGTATAAAATAAATATCAATATATTAATATGTCGTCACATTACGAAGCACCCATAAGAGAGCCTTTGATTCTTGGAGAGAAATCTTATCACGACATCAGTGTAGATGTAGGTGCTCCTATTCTTGGTAAAGCCAATAAGTCTTGGTGGATTTGTTTTTCTATCGCGCTTATTGCGTTCTTGTGGGGTCTTAGCTGTATTGTATATACAGTGTCTACAGGTATTGGAGTTTGGGGTCTTAACAAAACCATTGGTTGGGCTTGGGATATTACAAACTTTGTATGGTGGGTAGGTATTGGTCACGCTGGTACTCTTATTTCTGCTGTATTATTACTTTTCCGTCAAAAATGGCGTATGGCGATTAACCGTTCTGCAGAGGCGATGACAATTTTCGCGGTTGTGCAGGCAGGTTTGTTCCCGATCATCCACATGGGTCGTCCTTGGTTAGCATATTGGGTTGTGCCTATTCCAAACCAATTTGGATCGTTATGGGTTAACTTCAACTCGCCACTTCTTTGGGACGTATTTGCAATTTCTACCTATTTATCGGTTTCATTAGTATTCTGGTGGACGGGTCTTTTACCTGACTTTGCGATGATTCGCGACCGTACTAAGAGCCCGTTTCAGCAAAAAATATACGGTATCTTAAGTTTTGGATGGAGTGGTCGTGCTAAAGACTGGCAGCGTTTTGAAGAGGTGTCTCTTGTTCTTGCAGGTCTTGCAACTCCGCTAGTACTTTCGGTACACACGATTGTATCTTTTGACTTTGCTACTTCGGTTGTACCGGGATGGCATAGTACGATTTTCCCTCCTTATTTCGTAGCAGGAGCGATTTTCTCTGGATTTGCTATGGTGCAAACGCTTCTTTTGGTAATGCGAAAAGTGGTTAACCTTGAAAACTATATTACCATTGTTCATATTGAATTTATGAATAAGGTAATCTTGCTTACCGGTGGTATCGTAACAGTTGCTTATTTAACCGAATATTTCATCGGATGGTACTCTGGGGTGCCTTACGAAAACTATACATACTTGTCATTTGGTGCTGCTACAGGACCATATTGGTGGGCATTCTGGGCGCTGATTATTTGTAACCTAATCGTGCCGCTTACGCTTTGGGTTAAGAAATGGAGAAGAAACATTCTTTGGACATTTATCGTAGCTCTAGTGATTAACATCGGTATGTGGTTTGAGCGTTTTGATATTATTGTGATCTGTTTGAGTAAAGACCGTTTGGCTTCTACTTGGACGATGTTCTCACCTACATTTGTTGATATAGGAGTGTTTGTAGGTACAATTGGATTCTTCTTCGTGTTGTTCTTATTGTATGCTCGTACATTCCCGGTTATTGCACAAGCAGAGGTTAAGAGTATTCTTAAATCTTCAGGAGAACGCTACAAGAGAATTAGAGAGTCAGGTGAAGATTTAGCTGGTACAGCAACAGATGAGCGTACCTCTAACTATACGACTCGACCTGAAAGTTTAGCCGCTGCTTCAAATGCTGAAAGTACTTATCACCAATCTACTATAAATGCAGATGCATTAGTTGATACTGAAACTAAAAAAGCAGAGATTGATTTGATGCTGGCTAAAATAGGAACCTATGATCCGGCAACACAATCAGCTGATGACCTGAAAAAGATCAGTGGTGTTGGTCCGGTATTGGAGCAAAAGCTACATCAGTTAGGTATTTATACCTATGATCAGGTGAGTAAAATGACTAAAACAGAATATGACCTTTTAGACGAAATTATCGATGCGTTTCCTGGTAGAGCAGAGCGCGATGATTGGGCAGGTCAGGCACAAAATCTTAAACAATAATTATGGCATCAGGAAACGTTTTACACGTGCTTTACAATGATGATGATATCCTTATGAAGGCAGTAAAGGCACTGCGTTCTAAACATTATCGAATTATTGAGGTATATACACCATTTCCGGTTCACGGCTTGGATAAGGCTATGGGATTACCTTATACTCGTATCGCTATATGTTCATTTATCTATGGACTAATTGGATTGAGTGTGGCGACCCTTATGATGAATTTCATAATGATTGAAGATTGGCCAAGAAATATTGGTGGTAAGCCAAGTTTTTCTTACCTGCAGAATATGCCTGCTTTTGTGCCAATTATGTTTGAATTAACAGTATTCTTTGCGGCTCACCTTATGGTTATTACTTTTTATATGAGAAGTAAGATCTGGCCTTTCAAAAAAGCTGAGAATCCAGACGTACGTACAACTGATGATCACTTTTTGATTGAGGTTGATGCAGCAAATCACGATCTTGATGAACTTTCTAAGTTTCTTTATGATACAGGAGCTACAGAGATAAGTCTAATTCATAACGAAGAACACGCGTAACAAATGAAAAATAATATTCAAATATTAGGTTCATTGGTAATGATGTTGGTTTTTATGGCCTCTTGTCAGGATAAAGATCATCCCAACTATCAATATATGCCTAACATGTATGAAGATGTAGGTTATGAAACCTATGGCAATTATGAGGTTTTTCCTAACGGAATGGAAGCTATGCAGCCTGCAGAAGGAACAGTTTCGCGTGGTTGGATGCCTTATGGCTACGAGAATAGCACTGAAGGTTATGAAGCAGCTAAAGCAAGTTTAAAAAACCCTGTACCCTATACCGAAGATAACCTCAATGAAGGTAAAGCGTTATATACTATTTATTGTGCAATTTGTCACGGCGATAAAGGGGACGGTAAAGGTACATTAGCGAAGCGCGAGAAAATATTAGGTGTTCCGGCATACAATGATCAGGGCCGTGCCATTACTGAAGGAAGTGTTTATCACGTAACTTATTATGGTCTGAACACAATGGGGTCTTATGCATCTCAAACAACCGAGCGCGAACTGTGGTTGATTAATCATTACGTGCTTGACCTTAAAGATGCACTTGACGGAAAGCCTAAGAGAGCATTTATAGACGAGGCTTCTTCTGAAGATGTTGCAAGTGTTGAGGAAACCGCAGGAGAGGTAGAAACTACTGAAGCGCAAACTGAAGAATAATAAAGGCAGGATATTTCAAAATTATGTACACGTTATCAAGTAAATTAAGACTTTTTGCCATAATTAGTATGGTTCTTGGACTTGTAGGTGTGGTCTACGGATTTTTATCTGTACCCGCTACAGTTGAAGAAGCAAGTGAAGTGCTTGCCGCTCAAGAAGGGCATCATGGTGAAGAAGCTAGTCACGAAGAAGCAAATTTTGTTGACGAGGCGCGTCAGGAACATGGATATTCTGAGAAAGCCATGGCACATGATAAAGATATGGGCCACGAGGCACACGGCGAAGGAGAGCATATGGAGCACGTATTGCATCAGATGCAAACAAAGCCTTGGTCTGCGGTATTTGTCGCAGCTTTCTTCTTTATGATGATTGCATTAGGAACATTGGTTTTTTATGCAATTCAAAATGCAGCTCAAGCAGGATGGTCGCCAGTGCTGTTTAGAGTGATGGAAGGGATTACGAACTATCTTTTGCCTGGATCTGTGATTGTTTTATTGATCGTAATTTTTGCAGGTGAGCATTTCTTCCCTTGGCAAAATCACGAATTAGTAGCTGAAGATACCATTCTTCAAGAGAAATCAGTATACTTAAACTTTCCATTCTGGTTGATTAGAGGGATCATCTATGTTGTTGGTTGGAATTTATACAGACATTTTGCTAGAAAGAACTCTCTTGCAATGGATGATGCTGAAGGAGATAGACCTTACAAGAACTTATTTAAGTATTCGGTGTATTTCTTAGCCTTCTTTATCGTAACAGAATCTACAATGGCTTGGGACTGGTTTATGTCAATGACACCACACTGGTACAGTACGCTTTTTGCTTGGTATATTTTTGCAAGTATGATTGTTTCAGCTGTAACTGTTATTGCAATAGTAACAGTTTCACTTAAAGCTATTGGTAAATTAGAATTTGTAAATGATAGTCACTTACATGACTTGGCTAAGT
Organism: Leeuwenhoekiella sp. ZYFB001; assembly: GCF_011784865.1. Taxonomy (NCBI): domain Bacteria; kingdom Pseudomonadati; phylum Bacteroidota; class Flavobacteriia; order Flavobacteriales; family Flavobacteriaceae; genus Leeuwenhoekiella; species Leeuwenhoekiella sp. ZYFB001. Next base: position 3,047,018 of record NZ_CP050460.1, on the reverse strand, counting down.
TTATGTTTGGTTTCAGTGTATTCTGGACATACTTATGGTTTGGTCAATTTATGTTGATCTGGTATGCAAACATCCCAGAAGAGGTTACCTATTTTATTTTGAGAATACAAGAGTATAATCCTATTTTCTTTGGAATGATTATCATCAACTTTGTATTCCCAATTGTAATATTGATGAATAGTGATTTCAAACGCGTTTCTTGGTTTGTGGTAATTGCAGGTGTTTTCATTTTGGTAGGACACTATATAGATATTTTCCTATTGGTTATGCCATCTACGGTTGGACCGCATTGGTCTTTCGGAATCACAGAATTCGCTGCGTTACTATTCTTCTTAGGCCTGTTTATTTTAATGGTAGGTTTAGGATTAGCTAAAGTATCGTTGAGACCTAAGAATAATCCATTCTTAGTAGAAAGCGAGCATTTTCACTATTAATATCAACGAACAGAAAAAACACAACAATGACCGTTTTTTTAGTACTTATTGTAATCATTCTTTTTGCTGTAGCAATATGGCAAATGAGTAAAATATATGCGCTTTCTAAAGGGAATTCTGCTGAAGATACCCAAGATGTCGCAAATGGAAAGGATAACCGTATCAATGCCAAGTTGATGGTAATGTTTATGGTGTTTCTTTACTTCTTAATGTTCTATTGCTTCTGGCATTACTCTAAATTCTATTTGCCTGAAGCTTCTTCCGCTCACGGTGGTAAGTACGATAACTTGATGTTTATCTCTATCGCCCTTATTATGGTGGTGCAGGTAATCACGCAATTTCTATTACACTTTTTTGCTTATAAGTATAAAGGTGAAAAAGGTAAGCGAGCTTTATTCTATGCAGATAATGATAAGTTAGAATTCATATGGACCATTATTCCGGTAATTGTTTTGGCTGGTTTAATCATCTACGGATTATTTACGTGGTCAGACATTATGAATTTTGAGGAAGATGAAGATGCTCTTGTAGTTGAATTATATGCACAGCGGTTTAACTGGAAAGCGCGTTATGCGGGTGAAGACAACATTTTAGGAGATGCCAATGTCCGTTTTATCGAAGGTGTTAATCAATTAGGTATAGATCCTAGTGATGCTGATGGTAAAGACGATGTGGTGACTCAAGAACTGCATTTGCCGGTAGGCCGTCAGGTGATTTTTAAACTAAGATCACAAGACGTATTGCATTCAGCGTATATGCCACACTTTAGAGCGCAGATGAACGTTGTTCCAGGTATGATCACTCAGTTTTCATTCACTCCTACGGTGACTACCGAAGAGATCAGAGAGACTGAGTATATGCAGGATAAAATGCGTACTATTCAAGAGATACGTAAAGAAAAAAGTAAAGAATTAGTTGCTGCCGGAGAGCCTGCACTTGACTCTTATGATGAATTTGACTATTATTTACTTTGTAATAAGATTTGTGGAGCTAGCCACTATAATATGCAGATGAAGATTATAGTTGAATCTCAAGAAGATTATGAAGCTTGGTTAGAAACCCAGAAAACTTTTGAAGCGAGCATAGCTCAGCAGTAAAATTGATTTTTAAAAGAAACTAGATATGTCAGCAAACGCAACAGCTTTTGAACATGCTCACGATGATCACGCACATCACGACGATCATGCGCACCACGATCATCACCAGACTTTTATAAGTAAATATATTTTTAGTACCGATCATAAAATGATCTCAAAGCAGTATTTAATTACTGGTTTGTTTATGGGGATCATCGGTATAGCAATGTCTATTCTTTTTAGAATTCAGCTTGCTTGGCCAGAGGAAAGTTTTACCATTTTTGAAATTTTCCTTGGGAAATGGGCTCCAGAAGGAGTTATGGATTCTAGTATCTACCTTTCATTAGTTACCATTCACGGTACTATAATGGTATTCTTTGTACTTACCGCTGGGTTAAGTGGTACGTTCAGTAACCTTTTAATACCATTGCAAATTGGGGCTCGAGATATGGCTTCCGGTTTCTTGAATATGGTTTCTTATTGGTTATTCTTTTTGTCTGCTGTTATTATGTGCTCGTCTTTGTTTGTTGAGGCTGGCCCTGCTGCTGCAGGTTGGACGATTTATCCTCCATTGAGTGCCTTGCCTGAGTCTATATCTGCTGCAGGTACGGGTATGACCTTATGGCTAGTTTCAATGGCTGTTTTCATTGCTTCATCTTTATTAGGTTCTTTGAATTACGTAGTTACTGTAATTAATATGAGAACTAAGGGGATGTCAATGACCAGACTACCGCTTACAATTTGGGCATTCTTTGTGACCGCTATCATTGGTATTATATCTTTTCCGGTTTTATTATCGGCTGCGTTACTATTAATAATGGATAGAAGTTTTGGTACTTCTTTCTTCTTATCTGACATCTATATTGGTGGGGAAGTATTGCATAACTCAGGAGGTTCTCCCGTATTGTTTGAACACTTGTTCTGGTTCTTAGGTCACCCCGAAGTTTATATTGTATTACTTCCTGCATTGGGAATTTCATCAGAAGTTATTGCTACAAATGCTCGTAAACCTATTTTTGGTTATCGCGCGATGATCGCATCGATTCTTGCAATTGCTTTCTTATCTACAATTGTTTGGGGTCACCATATGTTTGTATCTGGTATGAATCCATTCTTAGGTTCTGTATTTACCTTTACGACCCTATTGATCGCGATTCCTTCCGCAGTAAAAGCCTTTAACTATATTACTACGTTGTGGAAGGGTAATTTGCAGATGAACCCTGCTATGTTGTTCTCTATTGGTTTGGTGTCTACTTTTATCACCGGTGGTTTAACAGGTATTATTCTTGGAGATTCTACACTAGATATCAATGTTCACGATACGTATTTTGTTGTGGCGCACTTCCACTTGGTAATGGGTATTTCTGCGCTGTACGGTCTTTTTGCCGGAGTGTATCACTGGTTCCCTAAAATGTTCGAAGGGCGGATGCTGAACAAGAATTTAGGTTACGTACACTTCTGGGTAACGGCTATAGGTTCTTACGCTGTATTCTTCCCGATGCATTTTATTGGGATGGCAGGTTTACCAAGACGTTACTATTCAAACACTGCATTCCCGTACTTTGACGATCTTGCTGACGTAAACGTAATGATTACTATTGCAGCAATCGTAACGGCGTCGGTTCAGCTAGTGTTCTTATATAACTTCTTCTCTTCTATTTTCTATGGAAAGAAAGGTCCTAAGAACCCTTGGAAATCTAACACGCTAGAGTGGACTACAGAGTTGAAGCACATTCACGGAAACTGGGAGGGTGAGATTCCATCTGTTTACCGTTGGTCTTATGACTATAGTAAATTGAACGAAGATGAGACTGATTACGTAATTCCTGGTCAGGATTTCGTTCCTCAGAATGTACCCCTTCAGCCAAATGAAGAAGAAATGAATCACTAAATGATTCTTGATAAATATTCAAAAGCCCGCAATTTGCGGGCTTTTTTATTAGAGGAGCCTCAAGTAATCTGTGCACTCCTATTTAGTATCTTTACCTTATGAATGAGCATTTAGATCCCACCGGAGAAGGATTTTCTCACGAAGAATACGATATAGAGCGTGCCTTGAGACCGCTTAGTTTTGATGACTTTACGGGTCAAGAACAAGTTATTGAAAATCTTGAAGTGTTTGTGCAGGCTGCTAATGGTAGAGGAGAAGCACTAGATCATACCTTATTTCACGGGCCTCCGGGATTAGGAAAAACCACTTTGGCTAATATTCTTGCCAATGAATTGGGGGTGAATATCAAGGTTACTTCCGGGCCGGTTTTAGATAAGCCGGGCGATTTAGCCGGATTATTGACCAACCTTGAAGAACGCGATGTTTTATTCATAGATGAAATACACCGCTTAAGTCCGATTGTTGAAGAGTATTTATATTCCGCAATGGAAGACTTCAAGATCGATATTATGATCGAAAGCGGACCCAATGCGCGTACGGTCCAAATCACTTTAAATCCATTTACGCTCATTGGCGCAACCACACGTTCCGGGTTGTTGACAGCTCCTATGCGAGCGCGTTTTGGCATCTCTTCAAGATTACAATATTACAACACCGAATTACTGACTACCATCGTTCAGCGTAGTGCCGAAATTTTAAGAGTACCGATTGATATGGAAGCTGCAATTGAGATTGCAGGTAGAAGTAGAGGTACGCCGCGTATAGCAAATGCTTTACTGAGAAGGGTTCGGGATTTTGCTCAAATAAAAGGAAATGGAACTATAGATATCGAGATCGCCCGTTTTGGCTTAAAGGCACTTAATGTAGATGCGCACGGTTTGGATGAAATGGATAATAAAATCCTGGCTACCATCATTGATAAATTTAAAGGTGGGCCGGTTGGGATCACAACCCTTGCAACCGCAGTTTCTGAAAGTGCAGAGACAATTGAAGAGGTGTATGAGCCTTTTTTAATTCAGCAAGGTTTTATTGTAAGAACACCACGCGGTAGAGAAGTTACTGAAGCGGCCTATACGCATTTGAATAGGGTTAAAGGTCCTATTCAAGGAGGATTGTTTTAATACCGGAAGTTATGGCTAAGCCTTTTCCTAAAGTTTCCATGGTTCAGTTTTTAAGATCGGCTTTGTCGATTTTAAAAAATCCATTGCCTTTTCATAAACGGAATTTTGAGGCCAAAGGCGATACGTTTCAGTTGAAGATCGGTTTTTCCAGAAGCGTTCTTTTTTCAAGGGATGCCCGTTTTGCGCAGCACGCGCTTCAGAAAAATCAAAAAAACTATCAGAAGTCTCCTATTCAAACGAAAGATCTTGCAAAATATGTGGGTCGTGGATTATTAACTGCAAATGGAGAGCATTGGGCAAAACAGCGCAAACTCATTCAGCCGGCATTTCATAAAAAAACGATACACGGTTTACTTCATAAAGTAGATGAAGTTATTCAGAAGGAACTTAGTAAAATAGAGCCGGAGAAAACCTTTGATATTTTTCCGGTATTTAATGATCTGGCGTTTAACACGGTTGTGCAGGCGTTATTTAGTAATGTGATTGATCAGCAAGATATTAACAGATTGCAAAATATTACAGAACGCAATCAGCGTATGATGGTCAAAGAATTGAGACAGCCGTATTTAAATTGGTGGTTTCACCTTTCAGGAGCCTTAAAAAAAGCACTAAATGAGTCCCTAGAAGCACGGCAAATTCTAAGTAAGCTTATCGATGCGCGTATTGCGAGCGAAACCCGTCACGATGATTTACTTGATATGCTGCTCTATGCACGGTATGAAGATGACACGCCTATGAGTCGGGAGCAACTTATTGATGAGATTTTAATACTTTTCATTGCGGGGCACGAGACTACTTCAAATGCCTTGACTTTTACGGCGGCTCTTTTAGCCCGAGATCCTAAAATTCAGGAAAAGCTTTGTGCCGAAGCACTCCAAGCTCAACAAGAATCTGATCTCTTAGATAAAATCAAAAAGTTGACCTATACCAATCAAGTGATCAACGAATCTATGCGGTTGTATCCGCCGGCGTATTTTATTGATCGTATAAGTATTGATAACGATCAATTTGAAGAATTTGAGATTGAAGCAGGGACCAATATTTTATTTTCCATTTTTGAAATTCACAGGCACACCGATTTTTGGGAGCAGCCTGACACATTTAATCCGAATCGTTTTGCTGACGATAGCTTAAAATATTCTCCATATTACTATCCATTAGGGGCTGGGTCACGTATGTGTATCGGTAATAATTTCGCGATGTATGAGATGGTTTTGACGGTAAGTCAGTTAATGTGCAAGTTCAAGATTCAAGAGGAAGCATCTCCAATCGCTATTAATCCGTTGATCACATTAAAACCCAAAGACGTCTTGCTCACCTTTATTCCTAGAGACCGTGAATAACACCAAAGCTAAACATACCGCTTGGATCAAAGCTAAAGCTAAGGAGTTGGGCTTTATGAGTTGTGGTGTTTCTAAGGCTGGCTTTCTTGAGCAAGAAGCTCCACGTCTTGAAGATTGGTTGAATAAAAATCGAAATGGTGAAATGCACTATATGGAAAACCATTTTGATAAGCGTCTAGACCCCACGTTGCTAGTTCCCGGAGCTAAAAGTGTAGTTTCGTTATTATTGAATTATTATCCTGAAGAAACCCAGCGAGAAGATGCGTATAAGATTTCTAAGTATGCTTACGGAACGGATTATCACTTTGTGATCAAAGATAAGCTGAAGGAATTCCTTGAAGCCATCAGAGCGCATATAGGAGAAGTAGATGGTAGAGCTTTTGTCGATTCGGCTCCTGTATTGGATAAAGCCTGGGCGGCAAAAAGTGGTTTGGGATGGGTAGGGAAAAACAGTAACCTATTAACCAAACAAGTGGGTTCGTTCTTTTTTATTGCTGAATTGATCATTGATCTCGAGCTAGAATACGACACTCCGGTTACTGATCATTGCGGTTCTTGTACGGCTTGTATTGATGCGTGTCCTACACAAGCGATTGTAGATCCTTATGTGGTTGATGGAAGTAAATGTATCAGCTATTTTACGATCGAATTAAAAAATGAAATACCTGATTATGCTAAAGGTAAGATGGACGACTGGATGTTTGGGTGTGATGTATGTCAGGATGTATGCCCGTGGAACCGGTTTTCAAAACCCCATAATGAACCCTTATTTAATCCCAAACCGGAGTTGCTTCAGTATTCTAAAAAGGAATGGAAAGAACTTACCCAGGAGGTTTTTTCAGAAATTTTTAAAAAGTCACCGGTAAAGCGTACAAAGTTTAGCGGCTTAAAGCGGAATATTGATTTCTTAGAGAACATCAAAGATCCTGAGTAAGATTTATTTTCTACACTGCTTACTATGTTATTTTTGCATTTTATATCGTAATATTATTAATTGCTAATCGAAAACGTTTGAAATTTGTGCTATTATGAATAAAGTGTTGAGTACCCTAAAAAAGCCTAATCTTTCTTTTTGGCAAATATGGAATATGAACGTTGGGTTTTTTGGTATTCAATTCAGTTTTGGACTGCAACAAACTGCTATAAATCCCATATTTTCCTTTTTGGGAGCAGATCACGCAGATTTGCCGCTGCTAAATCTTGCGGGTCCTGTTACCGGTTTATTAATTCAGCCTATTATTGGGGCGATCTCAGACAAAACCTGGTTGCCTAAATGGGGTGGTCGCAGAAAGCCGTTTTTTCTCATAGGGGCTATCTTGGGAAGCTTATGTTTGTTTGCCTTTCCGTATAGTCCAGAGTTGTGGTTTGCTGTTGGTTTATTATGGATTCTTGATGTTGGGAATAACACCGCGATGGAGCCTTATCGGGCTTTTGTAGGAGATAAGCTTAATGATGACCAGTTAACCTTTGGGTATCAAATGCAGAGCCTTTTTGTGGGTGCCGGGATCACCATTGCTAACTTCTCGCTTTTTCTGTTTCAGGATTGGTTTGGCTCGTCTGCAGAGCAAAGTGCTGCATTGTGCTCTACGGCGACAGAGACGGTCTCTAATATTCCTACTTGGGTGTATTACTCCTTTTTTCTTGGCGCAATAGCTTCGGTGTTAACGATTAGCTGGTCGGTTTGGAAAACTCCTGAAATTCCTCCGTCAGATGAAGCTTTAGCAGCTTTAAAAAAGGAAAAAAGAGATTCAACCTTTTTACAGCGTATTCAAGAACCTTTTGCTGAGATCATCGGGGCTATTGGTAATATGCCTTCGATGCTAAAAAAACTAGCTGCCGTTTATTTCTTTCAGTGGTATGCGCTATTTGTGTACTGGCAATTTGTAACGCCCATGCTACGCAATAGTATTTATGGCTTGACCAATGAAGATAATCAGCGTTTCGAAGCAATTATGGAAGCTTGTAAGTCGGGCGGAACCGTAGGGACAGGAGACACTGCTTTCGCTCAAAATTTTCAGATGGTCTCAGAGCAAGCCTTAGCACAGACCGGTTTAATGAACGGAACCTACAATTTTGTGACGATGATCGTGGCGCTGGCTCTAGTTCCTTTTGCTAAAAAATACGGTTCTCGTAATGTTTATGTATTGAGTTTAGTCTTTACCGGAATTGCCTTATTAAGTATGCCGTTCATCACAAATGAATATGCACTTCTTATCCCAATGGTCCTTTTTGGTATTGGTTGGGCTGCAATGATGGGTATTCCTTATGCGATGGTTTCTAAAGTGATTCCTGAAGAAAAACGAGGTGTTTATATGGGAATTGTAAATATGATGATCGTGATTCCTATGCTGATACAAACGGTTACGTTTGGCCCTATAATTAAAAATCTACTTGGGGATAATGCGGTAAACGCGATCCTTTTTGGTGGTGTGTTTTTTATCATTGCGGCGCTTTTAGCACTGCGTCTCAAAAAGAGCTATTCGTCTGATGAGATCAAATTGCGCTAAGCGTTAAAATTTTGATACTGTCAAAATTGCGGCAAGGAAACCTTGATATTTCTTAGGGTGATTCAATAATAGGCTTACTTTTGTACTACTAGCAAACACTTAAATTATGAGTAAAGAAAGTAAGCGCCGTGAGGCTTTAGTATACCATGCCAAACCAAAGCCAGGTAAAATTGCGGTTGTACCTACTAAAAAATATTCTTCACAAAGAGATTTGTCGTTAGCCTATTCTCCCGGGGTTGCAGAGCCTTGTCTGGAGATCGAAAAGGACAAAGAGAACGCATATAAATATACAGCCAAAGGAAATCTAGTTGCTGTGATTTCTAACGGAACAGCCGTTTTAGGTTTGGGCGATATTGGTCCTGAAGCTTCAAAACCGGTGATGGAAGGGAAAGGCCTCCTGTTTAAAATTTTTGCAGGAATTGACGTTTTTGATATAGAAGTTGATACTAAAGATGTAGATGCTTTTATTGAAACCGTAAAGAATATTGCGCCAACCTTTGGTGGAATTAACTTAGAAGATATCAAAGCTCCTGAGGCTTTTGAAATCGAGCGTCGTTTAAAAGAAGAGCTTGATATTCCGGTAATGCATGATGATCAGCACGGTACCGCCATCATTTCTGCGGCAGCATTATTAAATGCGGTCGAACTTACTAATAGAAAGATGGAAGACATTCGCATTGTGGTAAGTGGTGCGGGTGCTGCAGCGGTTTCTTGTACGCGTCTTTATAAAGCATTTGGAGCAAAAGCAGAAAATATCGTGATGCTTGACAGTAAAGGGGTGATACGTAGCGATCGCGCAAACCTTACGGTGGAAAAAGCTGAGTTTGCATCTGATCGTAAAATTGATACACTTTCAGAAGCAATGGTAGATGCAGATGTATTTATCGGGTTATCCATTGCAGATATTGTTTCGCCGGAAATGCTTCAATCTATGGCGCCTAATGCGATCGTATTTGCCATGGCAAATCCAAATCCGGAGATCGACTATAACCTTGCGATGGACACCCGCGACGATATCATAATGGCAACAGGAAGATCTGACCATCCTAATCAAGTGAATAATGTACTTGGTTTCCCATTTATTTTTAGAGGTGCGCTAGATGTGCGTGCCACAAAGATCAATGAAGAAATGAAAATGGCTGCGGTAAAAGCCTTAGCCGAACTCGCTAAAGAATCGGTGCCTGAACAGGTGAATATAGCCTACGGCGAAACCCGACTGAATTTTGGTAGCGATTATATTATCCCAAAACCTTTTGATCCAAGATTGATCGCAAAGGTTCCGCCGGCGGTTGCAAAAGCCGCGATGGATAGTGGCGTAGCGCGTGAACCTATTACGGATTGGGTGAAATATGAAGACGAACTGCACGAGCGTATGGGCTCAGATAATAAAATTGTACGTCTTATACTCAACCGTGCGAAAACAGAGCCTAAGCGTATTGTATATGCTGAAGCAGATCAACTAGATGTTCTAAAAGCAGCACAAATCATTCACGATGAAGGTATTGGTGTGCCGGTATTGTTAGGAAATCGCGAGACCATTATTGAGCTTATGGAAGAGCTTGATTTTGATGCAGATGTGCAAATCATAGATCCTAAAACTCCTGAAGAAAAACCGAAGCTCAACGAGTATGCACAAATTTACTGGCAAGAGCGCAAGCGCAAAGGGGTTACACTCTATGATGCGCAGCGTTTATTGAGACAGCGTAATTATTATGCATCTATGATGGTGAAGCAGGGAGATGTTGATGCGATGATCACAGGATATAGCAGCAGTTATCCTTCGGCGGTAAAACCGGTTCTTGAAGTAATTGGTTCGGCGCCTAATGTTCAGAAAGTAGCAGCAGCCAACTTGATGAACACCAGTCGGGGACCTTTATTCTTAGCAGATACTTCCATCAATATTGAGCCCACCGCAAAAGAATTGGCAAAAATCGCATTGATGACGGCGCGTACGGTGCGTCTCTTCGGGATGGAGCCGGTAATTGCAATGATCTCGTATTCTAACTTTGGATCTTCAAAAAATCCGCAGGCAGATAAGGTGCGCGAAGCGGTATCCTATTTACATAAATATTACCCTGATCTTGCAGTTGATGGTGAGGTGCAAGCAGATTTTGCTCTTAATGCTGAAATGTTGAAGAGTAAATTTCCATTCTCAAAACTAGCAGGAAAAAAGGTGAACACCTTTGTATTCTCCAATATCGATTCAGCCAACATTATGTACAAAATGGTTAAAGAATTGAACAATGCTGATAATATTGGGCCTATTATGATGGGGATGAACAAACCGGTTCACGTATTGCAACTGGGAGCAAGTGTAGATGAGATCGTAAATATGTCTGCTGTTGCAGTAATTGATGCGCAGCAGAAAGGAAAAAAGCTTCAGGAAGAATTATTAGGAGAAGCAAATAATGCATAAAACCAAGATAGAACAGGCTTTAGGTGTGTTGATTAATTTTAATACATTTGAAGCCTTAACCTTTTATTAGCAGATGATTACTTTTTTAAGAGGCAAGTTGGTCGAAAAAAACCATACTGATGTCGTTATAGAATGTAACGGTATTGGCTACTTTGTAAATATTTCGCTACATACATTTTCGTTGTTGCCAGACGGGGAGAGCATTATGCTTTATACCTATCTGCACATCAAAGAAGATGCACATACACTTTATGGTTTTGCTCATAAATCTGAACGTGAGATCTTTAAATTGTTGATTTCTGTGAGTGGAGTGGGCACGAGCATTGCGCGCACGATGCTTTCTTCTCTTGAACCTAGTCAAGTGAAACAGGCGATCGCGACCGGTGATGTTAAAACCATTCAAGGGGTAAAAGGTATTGGGGCTAAAACTGCACAGCGCGTCATTTTAGATCTAAAAGATAAAATTCTTAAAGTTTATGATATTAATGAAGTTTCTCCTATAGCAGACAATACCAATAAAGAAGAAGCGTTATCAGCTTTAGAGACCTTAGGTTTCGCGCGCAAGCAGGCTGAGAAAGTTTGTACGGCGATCGTTCGTGATGAGCCGCAAGCTTCGGTAGAGACGATCATTAAATTAGCACTAAAAAAACTGTAATAGACATTGGGTACAAAACTACGCTGGTTTTCCTTACAAATGCTATTTATCTCTGGGACACTTTTGTGTTCTATGCCCGTATTTGCACAGGAAGAAGAGCAAGATTCTACCCAAATAGGAGTGAGTTTAGGCAAACTGAGCCTTAAAAACCCTAACTCTATTGTTGCCAAATATACCTACGATCCACTTACAGACAAGTATATTTATACCGAGACTTTAGGGCAATACAACATAAATTACCCGCGTATTCTTACACCAGATGAATTTAAAGAGCTGGTGAAAAAAGAGCGCATGAAAACCTATTTTCAGCAGAAAATAGCAGCGGTTGATGGCCGTACCGAAGAAGGAAAAGAAAGTCAAAACGGCTTACTGCCTATTTACTATGTAGAATCTGACTTTTTTGAATCTATTTTCGGTGGAAATACCATAGAATTCACTCCGCAAGGTTCGGTGGAAATGGACATTGGTGGATTGTTTACAAAACAAGATAATCCTAGTTTTTCTCCGCGTAACCGAAGCAATTTCAGTTTTGATTTTGACCAGCGTATCAGCTTAAGCTTGCTGGGTAAAGTAGGTTCACGACTGCAGGTGAATGCGGTTTATGATACCGAGTCGACCTTCAATTTTCAAAATCAGATCAAATTAGAATACACGCCTAATGAGGATGATATTGTTCAGAAGATTGAAGTAGGTAATGTAAGTATGCCGCTCAATAGTGCGCTTATTCAAGGTTCGCAAAGTTTATTTGGGGTAAAAACACAGCTTCAGTTTGGAAAAACAACCATTACCGGCGTGTTCTCTGAGCAGCAATCCCAAACCAATCAAGTAGTTGCTCAAGGCGATGGGACAATTCAGGATTTTGATATTTATGCGCTAGAATATGACGAGAACCGGCATTATTTCCTAGCGCAGTATTTTAGAGATAATTATGATAGAGCATTAGCAAATTATCCTTTTATCAATTCTAATGTGCAAATCACGCGTATTGAGATTTGGGTTACAAACCGTACGCAGCGATTTGAAAACACTCGAAACATTGTTGCAATTCAGGATATTGGGGAGTCAGACCCTGTTAAAATAGGTTTGCCTACAATTCCGGGAGGCTTTGTTAATCTTCCGGCAGGAGCATATCCACGCAACAGTAGTAATGATTTTAATCCGTTTGGTATCGACGGTACCGGCCAGTCTGTGCTTACTTCTGCTATTCGTGATGTGGCTACTGTACAACAGGGATTTGGCGGAGTGCAAGTTGCTGACGGATCTGACTATGTTTCTTTAGAAAATGCGCGTCAACTCACCGCTGCAGAATATACGCTAAACACCCAATTAGGATATATCTCCTTAAATCAACGACTCAATAACGACGAGGTTCTGGCGGTAGCCTTTCAATATACGGTAAATGGAGAAGTGTATCAGGTAGGGGAGTTTGCTAATGATGGCGTTGACGCTACCAGTGGCGCCTATGCAGATACAGATGGTGATGGAGTGCCTGATATTGTAGATGTAGATCCTGATGGTGATGGCGTTAACAATAACGGTCAGGATACTGACGGTGACCAGATTGCCGATGCTGCTGATGCTGATCAGACTAACGGTAGCGATATCAATAACGACGGAATTTTAGACAGTTTTATAACACCCGGCCAGGGAGGGACTTCTCAGGCGTTAGTGGTGAAATTGCTTAAGAGTAATATCACAGATGTTGAAGAACCCATCTGGGATCTGATGATGAAAAACATCTATGGACTCGGGGTAGGGCAGTTAGAAGCGGATGGCTTTAGGATGAATATCGTTTACAACGCTCCGTCTCCTATCAACTACATAACTCCTGCCGAAGGTGGCCCGGCGCTACCTGACGATGTTGCTAACACGCCCTTACTTAATGTTTTTAACCTTGACCGACTCACGCAGTACGGTGACCCGCAAGTGGGAGGTGATGGTTTCTTTGATTTTCAAGAAGGAATCACGGTTAACGTGCAAAACGGAAGCATCATTTTTACTTCGGTTGAACCTTTTGGAGAATACCTGTTTGATAAACTGCGCACGACGGCAGGTGAGAATTATGAGAATTCAGATACGTATAATGCCAATCAGCGTAAATATGTATACACTTCATTATACGAGTCTACCAAAACCATTGCGCAAGACAATGCTGATAAAAACCTGTTTCAACTGCAAGGAACTTTTAAATCCACACAAGAAGAAGGGATTCCTATAGGTGCGTTTAATATTCCACAAGGTTCGGTTACAGTAACTGCCGGAGGTCGCGTGCTTCAGGAAGGTTTAGATTATTCGGTAGATTATGCAAGAGGCCGCGTGATCATTTTAGATCAGGCGCTTAAGGGATCTGGTGTTCCTATTCAGGTTTCTACCGAAAACAACGCTTTATTTGGTCAGCAGACTAAGCGTTTTACAGGGTTAAATGTCGAGCATCAGTTTAATGAGAATTTTATGATTGGGGGTACATTGCTTAATCTTAATGAGCGTCCCTTAACACAAAAAGCAACGTACAGCTTTGAGCCCATCAACAATACAATCTTTGGTTTTAATGTGAATTATTCTACCGAAGTTCCCTTTTTAACCCGACTTGTAAACAAGCTTCCTAATATTGATACCGATGTGCCTTCTAATATTTCGGTTAGAGGCGAGGTTGCTTATTTGATTCCGGGGCAACCCAAAGCCACTGAATTTGGTGGGGAAGCAGCTTCGTATATCGATGATTTTGAAGGAACACAAACCTCGCTTGACATCAGTTCGCCGTTGCAATGGTTTTTATCGTCTGCGCCTATAGATTTTGGAGGCGAACTTTCTAATGGAGACTTGAGGACGGGCTATAAACGCGCAAAGTTGGCGTGGTACACTATAGATCCTATATTTTACACCAGTCAGCGTCCTGATGGAATAACAGACGCCGATGTTTCAACTTATGCGACGCGACGCGTTTTTAGAGATGAGATTTTTCCGGAACAAGATATTATTGCAGGAACCACTCAGGCATTATTTACGCTAGACCTCGCGTTTTACCCGGGAGAACGCGGACCGTATAATTACAGTCTGGATGCTCAGGATGGAATTTTAGAAAATCCGGTGGAGAATTTTGGAGGCATTATGCGTCAATTTGCTTCAACAGATTTTGAGCAGCAAAACGTGGAGTTTATTGAGTTTTGGGTAATGGATCCATTCATTTATGCTGAAAATGCAACCAATACCGGTGGACGTTTGACTATAGATCTAGGAAATATTTCTGAAGATGTCCTGAAGGATGGCCGAAAACAATACGAAAATGGTTTGCCACAAGACGGCTCTGCGAGCAATACAGTTGCGACTTCTTGGGGTAAAGTGCCCACCAATCAAGCGCTGATCTATGCTTTTGATACCGAAGGTGAGCAGCGCACCAATCAAGATGTAGGGTATGACGGTCTGAGCGATGATCAAGAAGCGGTTAATTTTCCGGAGTTTGCCGGCTTGGAAGATCCTTCGGCAGATAACTATCAATATTTTGTTGCGGCAAATGGTTCGGTTTTAAACCGATATAAGAATTATAACGGCCTGGAAGGAAACTCGCCGGTTGATGTTTCTCAAACCGATAGAGGTTCAACCACGGTTCCTGATGTAGAAGATTTCAATAGAGATTTTTCTATGAATACCGTTGATAGTTACTATGAATATCAAATGGAAATCACGCCGCAAAGTCTTGATATTTCAAACGAATTTATAGTTGATCAGCGGGATATTGAAGTGACGCTTCAAAATGGAAATACGATGCCGGTGACCTGGTATCAATTTAAAATACCTATCAGTGAGCCTACGGGTAGCAAAGGTGGTATTAACGATTTTAGATCTATTCGCTTTATGCGTATGTATATGAGCGGGTGGGAAGATCCTACGGTGCTGCGTTTTGGTGCGTTTGACTTGGTGCGTGGAGATTATCGTCGCTACTTATATACGCTTGATCCTGACGAATCAGACCCTTCAACTGAGAATACACGTTTTGAAGTTACTTCGGTAAATATTGAAGAAAACAACAATCGTAACCCTATTCCTTATGTGTTGCCTCCCGGTGTTTACAGGGAAGAGCTGATCAATAACAATAACAATATTAGACAGAATGAGCAGTCGCTGTCTTTAACGGTTTGCGATCTAGAAACGCAAGATAGTAGAGCGGTATATAAAAATTTCAGGCTAGACATGCGTCAGTATGAAAACCTAGAAATGTTTATACACTTAGAGTCTCTGATCAATGAAGTGGCTATTCAAGAAAATGAAATGGTCGCGATCATTCGTATGGGGACCGACTTAACTTCTAATTTTTATCAGATTGAATTGCCGCTGACTCCAACTGCTTTTGGAACGACAAGTCCTGATCTGATTTGGCCGGAAGCTAATCAGCTCAAAGTGCCTTTGGATGTTCTGCAAACGGTAAAAGCGACCTTCTTTAATGGTAGTTATAATACACTCTTAGATGAGATTACCTATTTTGATGAGGAAGGAAATCCTATCGCTGACCCTGCGGGAACGCCTTATGAAACCGGAAAAGTTCGTGTAGGTATTCAAGGGAATCCAAGTTTTGGAGATGTCCGCGTGTTGATGCTGGGGCTTAAAAATGGAAATGATGAAGGTCGCTCAACAGTATGCGCCGAAGCTTGGTTTAATGAATTGCGTTTGTCTGGTTTACAAAACGAAGGCGGCTGGGCCGGGATCGTGAATATGGATGCTAATCTCGCAGACTTTGCTACGTTTTCAGGAACAGCAAGACAATCTACTACCGGTTTTGGTAGTATTGATGCAGGGCCAAATCAGCGTGCTCGTGAGGATGTGAAGTCGTATGATGTGGTTACCAATGTGAATTTAGGGCAACTATTGCCGCAAAAGTGGGGTATTAAAGTGCCTTTTAATTACGCCAAAGGCGTTGAGACTATCACGCCACAATACGACCCGTTATATACCGATTTAGAATTAGATGATAGGTTGGCTTCTGCGTCTTCAGAAGCAGAACGTGAACGTATTAAAGAAATCGCAATTGAGCGCACCAAGCGAGAGAGCATCAACTTTATTGGTGTACGTAAAGAGCGCACAGGAGATAAAAAACCCATGCCGTGGGATATTGAGAATTTTACATTTGCTTACAGTCACAATCAGGAAGAACACAAAGATTTTGAGATTGAGCAATCGGTAAATAAAAACGTGCGCGCGGGAGCGACATATACAATGGCGTTTCAGCCAAAAACAGTGGAGCCTTTTAAGAAGAACGATTCTCTATTTGCCAACAAATATTGGAAGCTTTTAAAAGACTTCAACTTTAATTATTTGCCGGCTAGCGTTAATATCTCTTCTAATATTACGAGACAATTTAGTCAGCAGCGCTTCAGAGATATTCTTGCGACAGAAGGCTCTATTCCTATCCCAGAATATTTACAGCGCAATTATCAGTTTGACCGCAACTTTACGATCAACTTTCCGGTTACGAAATCCTTGCGCATCAACCTCGATCAATACCAGAATCGCGTAGTGCGTAATTATTTGAATCCGGATAGTTCTATAGATGAAAACGCCGGAGGTGTTTATTCGCAATTTTTTGATGTAGGAACACCTGATCGTCATAATCAGACGATGCAGCTTAATTATGACTTGCCGGTAAATAAACTTCCGTTTTTAGATTTTGTAAAATCTACCTATTCCTACAGTGCAGATTTTCAGTGGACACGAGGTTCTTATCAATTACAAACCTTAGAGGGAATACCTGATCTTGGGAATTCGGTTCAAAATGCAAATACCCACGCATTGCAGACCACCTTAGATATGAAAACGCTTTATGATGCGATCGGCTTGTCTAAAAAATCTGCAAGCCCTTCTTCTAGATCAGACCGTAGTCGGGCTGTTCCTACCTTAGGAACACCAACACAGCCTAAGCAACAGCAAGAAGAGAATACGCTGAGCGCCGGCGAAAAGGCTACCAATACATTGATAGGTATAGCAACCGGTATAAAGCGTATTCAAGTTAATTATGAGCAAAATAATGGGACCTATCTTCCAGGGTATTTGCCTGGAGTAGGCTTTTTAGGTACGGTGCGACCTACAACTGCTTTTGTATTCGGAAGTCAGGCAGAGGTTAGAGATTATGCTGCGAGACAAGGTTGGCTTACCTTATACCAAGAATATAATGAGCAGTATAGCGAAGTTGAAAACCGAAATCTAGACATTCAGGCACAGACGAGTTTTCTTGAAGATCTTACGATCGATATTAATATGAATCGTATTTATCAGGAAACCTATAATGAAAACTATAGAGTAAACCCGACGACTTTAGAGTACAATAGCCTTACCGGAAACACATTAGGAAATTACAGTATTTCTACTTTAATGATTGGTACAGCGTTTAACTCGAGTTCGCTAGAATCATCGGCTAATTTTAATCGTTTCCGAAGCAATCGCCTTGTGATCGCTGAGCGTCTTGCAGAGGACTTTTATGGGAATGACCAGTATCCAAGAGATGAAAATGGCTATCCTGTAGGCTTTGGTCGCACGAGTCAGCGTGTATTGTTGCCCGCATTTTTATCAGCATATACGCCAGGGAATGCTTCAAATGTTTCTTTAGGAGCGTTTAGAAGTTTTCCGTTGCCCAACTGGAATTTAAAATACACTGGGTTGATGAAGTTAGATTGGTTTAAAAAACGGTTTAAGCGTTTTTCTATCAATCACGGGTATCAAGCGGGTTATACGATCAATCAATTCCGTACAAATTTGAATTATGATCGGGATTTGAATAATGATCCTAGCGATGCGCAAACCAATCAGGCGGGAGACTTTTTGAACCCCACGTTGTATTCAAATATCAACTTAACTGAATTATTTTCACCCTTGGTGCGACTGGATTTTGAGATGAATAATTCGGTAAAGATTTTAGCCGAATTGAGAAAAGATCGTACCCTGTCATTGAGTTTTGATAATAACTTGCTCACCGAAATTCACGGAAACGAATACATAATAGGGCTGGGATATCGACTAAAAGATATTAGATTTGCCACCAGAATTGCAGGACGACAAACCGTTTTAAAAAGTGATTTAAATTTTAGGGCAGACCTGTCGTTGCGGCAAAATGAGACCATTGTGCGTTATTTAGATCTTGAAAATAGTCAGATAACGGCCGGTCAGGATATTTATGGTTTGACATTTAAGGCAGATTACGCCTTGAGTAAAAACCTAACCGCGATCTTTTATTATGATCACGCGTTTGCCACGTATGCGATTTCAACCGCGTACCCGCAAACCACAATACGTTCAGGAATAACATTAAGATATAATTTCGGAAATTAATTAACACTAACTATGAGTTTACCAGCTGATTTAAAATATACAAAAGACCACGAGTGGGTGCGTATAGAAGGAGATGTTGCAACCGTGGGCATTACTGATTTTGCTCAGGGAGAATTAGGTGATATCGTTTATGTAGAAGTAGAAACCGAAGGGGAGACCCTAGATCGCGAAGAGGTTTTTGGTACGGTTGAAGCCGTAAAGACAGTTTCAGATTTATTTTTGCCGCTTACCGGTGAGATCATTGAATTCAATGCAGATCTTGAGTCTGAGCCCGAAGCAGTAAACGAAGACCCATACGGTAAAGGGTGGATGATAAAAATTAAATTTAGCGATGAGAGCGAATTAGAAACGCTTTTAGATGCATCAGCCTACCAAGAAATTATAGGTGGTTAACCTTTTAAAAATTGCGGTTTACATCTATACGGCATTTATCGCATTTGTTTGTTTAATGCCCATGCCGCACATAAGTGATGCGCCAAAAGATAGCGACAAGATCGTTCATCTCTTGGCGTATACTTTTTTTGTAGGCCTGTGGTTTTTGTTTTTTTATTGTTTGAAGCAAAAAAAAGACAATTTTTTGCCTGCTTTGATAAAATCTTGCATACTTGCTTTTATTTATGGTATAATTATTGAGATTTTACAGGGTGAGTTAACAACCTCTAGGTCAGCAGATTTTAATGATGTGTTAGCAAATAGTATTGGGATTGTAATAGGAATACTGCTTGTATTCCTTGCAAAAACTCAATTTATTAAGCTAAAATCAAAACTTTAATTTCGAGTTGATACTATTTTTAATTAAATTAGCAATCCTTAATAACTAAAGATTCACATGGAACCTAAGAAAAATCCTAAAGCAGATCTAAGTAAAAGAAGTGTACTCTTCTTTCAGTTAGGTCTTATTCTGATACTCGGGCTGAGTTATTTGGCTATCGAGTGGAAGACGTATGAGAAAGAGGCCATTGATATCGGACAATTACAGATGGACGATATGCTTGAAGAAGATGTGCCTATTACAGAGTTAAACACGCCACCTCCACCACCGCCACCTCCACCACCACCACCGGCTCCCGAGCAAATCGAAGTTGTTGAGGATGATGTTGAAATCGAAGAAACTGTAATAGAATCTACTGAAACAAGTCAAGAAGAAGAGATTGTTGAGGTTGAAGAAGTTTCTTTTGAGGAAGAAGAGGTTATCGAAGATGTACCGTTTGCAGTAATCGAGAACGTACCGGTTTATCCTGGTTGCGAAGGAGAGAAAGGCAACGATGCAAAGAAAAAATGTATGTCTGAGAAGATTAGCCAGTTTGTAAACCGAAAGTTTAATACTGAATTAGGTAGTGAGCTAGGTTTATCTGGAATCAATCGTATCTATGTACGTTTTAAAATCGATCAAAAAGGAAACATCGTTGATATAGGATCACGTGGGCCACACCCTCGTCTAGAGCAGGAAGCTGCACGTGTGATTAAACTATTGCCACAAATGACTCCTGGTATGCAGCGAGGAAAGGCAGTAGGGGTATTATACTCACTACCAATTGTGTTCCAAGTTCAGGATTAATTCTTGAATACATAGAAAATTTAAAATCCCGTCCACGAAAGTGTGACGGGATTTTTTTTGTGGCAAGCTTATTGTTAAAGTTTTATCGAATATTAATCATTAAAACTTTTCTTATGAAAAATTCACAAGAAAGCTCAAAAGTCGCTCGGCAAAGCGATAATCGAGCTGCAAGCAAGCACGACGTAAATTTACGTAAAAACAATGTGGTCCATTTTCAAGTGGGATTGATCTTGGCTTTAATTTTAGCAATTATTGTTATTGAGCTGAAGTCCCCCTTGCTCGCTCAAGAACCGCCAAAAATGAATGATGTTGCTGTGGTTTCCTTTAATGACGATTGGAATGAACCCATTCGTCGGGAGGTCAAAAAGCCTGAAGCGCCAAAACCGGTTGTAGTGTCTCCTGATGTTCCATCTATTGTAGACGAGGAGTTGCCGGAGACTTTAGAACTTGAAATTGAAACTCCAGAACCTACTTCAGAAGCGCCAGATCTTACGGATATTGAGCCTGTTCCTGACGATGAGCCTGTTGTATGGGTCCCTTTTATGGCTGTGGAAACTGTTCCTGTCTTTCCGGGTTGTGAGGGGTTAAAGAGCAATGCGGAACGCAAAGCCTGTATGCAAGAAAAAATGAATGCACACATCAGTAAAAATTTTGATACTTCTTTAGGCGATAAGTTTGGTCTTAAGGGAATGAATAAAGTAGATGTGCAATTTACCATTGATGAGTACGGTGAAATTATTGATCTCCAAACGCGAGCACCGCATCCTGCTTTAGAGAAGGAAGCTATACGTGTTATGGAAAAACTCCCTTCTATGGAACCGGGAAAGCAAAGAGATCGCAAAGTGCGTGTAATTTACTCTCAGCCCATTTGGTTTAAAGTTCAAAATTAGATGATATAGAACTACCTTTATAAAAAGCGTCTGCAACAAGTTGCAGACGCTTTTTTGTTTTTAGCAGTCTTCACTTTATCCGGCTTAGCTGCTTTTTAAAAAAATACTATCTTTCGTCTCCTAAATCTTTTGAATCCATGTCATTGAAGACTTTTGCTTTTGGTTGCGTATTGCTTATTTCAACTACAGGAATAGCGCAACTCATAAGCGGCAATTTTGAAAAATATCCTGTTTTTAGTTCGTGTGAGACGGTTGCTGCTGCAGATTCTAAAGACTGTTTTAATCAAACCCTTATCGCTAAAATAAAGATGGAGTTTAAAATTCCGCAGGATATTTTAGACACCAACTATAAGGGAGAGATGGTTGTGCTTTTTGAGGTGACAAAAGAAGGGGTATTTAAGGTGATCAATATTACTGCAGTATCTGAAGCTTTAAGAGAAGAACTTAAGCGTGTTTTTGATGAGCTTCCCAAAGTGAAGCCGGCGACCTATAATGGTAGGCCTACCTATATGCAGTTTAGTATGCCTATTCCTGTTCCTGAAGGGCTTCGGTCTGCGGCTGGTTTTTTAGAGGTTAACGATAAATCTTTCGGGGTAACACCGGTGCAGGATCTGGAATCTGAATACGACGCAATTAAAACATTGCCGTTTAAAAATAGAGAATACAACTCTGAGTTGTACATACCTTTTTCGCATCAGACCTACAGCAGATTTGATAAAGAGATGAATGCTGTTGGTACTAATGCGCATACTGCAGGGAAGCCTTTTATTTATTCCGAGGTTAATAAATATTATGACTTTAAAGAGAAGCGCGAAAGTCTGTATAAGGATAAGGAGTCTTGGTTTGGTCGTAAATTATGGAATGAACATATGGTGACGTTGCAGGGAGAAGACTACTGGTTTACGCTTGATCCAGCAGCAGATTTACAGTTGGGTTTTGAAACCGCAGATAACGATGATCAAAGTTTCACTTATAATAATACGCGGGCTTTAATTTTTCAAGGTGGACTAGGGGAGAAGCTCAATTTTTATACGGTCTTTTATGAGAGTCAAGGTACGTTTGCGGGTTATTTTAACCGCTATGCGCGTTCTATTGCTCCAGACGGCGGTAATCCTGCGATTGTACCGGGAAGGGGCGTAGCAGCAGAAGCTGCTGACGGTAATTTTGACTATCCGGTTGCAGAGGCGTATTTGTCGTATTCACCTAGTAAATATTTTAATTTTCAATTTGGTCACGGTAAAAATTTTATTGGTGATGGTTACCGCTCGTTACTTTTAAGTGATAATGCGAGTCCGTATCCCTTTTTTAAAATGAGTACTAGCTTTTGGAAATTTAAATATACCAACACTTGGATGTCCTTAAGAGATGTGCGCTCTGATGTTGTTGAAAATGGTTCTTTTAAAACCAAATTCATGGCCAATCACTACCTGAGTTTTAATGCGACCAAGCGATTAAATATAGGTCTCTTTGAGAATGTGATTTGGACTAACGATAACGATCGTGGTTTTGATCTTAATTATTTGAATCCAATTATTTTTTATCGGGCCATTGAATTTTCAACGGGTTCCCGCGGCGGAAATGCCCTAATAGGTTTGAGTGCGAAGTATAAGTTCAGCAATCAGTTTAATGCATACGCACAGGTGATCATAGATGAATTTTCTACAGGAGCTGTTTTCAGTTCTACTAAAAGTTTTCAGAACAAGCAGGGCGTTCAGTTAGGGGTGAAATATTATGATGCGTTTAATGTAGAGAACCTGCAACTGCAACTGGAGTTTAATCAAGTTCGGCCTTATGTATATAGCAATAATGAGATCATTTTAAATTATGGTCATAATAATCAGTCGATGGCGCATTTGTGGGGAGCTAATTTTAGAGAGCTCATTGCTATTGCGCGCTATCAAAATGATCGCTGGTACGGTACTGCTAAAGCCATTTATGGAAAACGTGGTTTTGAGATAGGGGATATTAATGATGTTTATTTTGGAGGAAGCATCTACGGAAATGATGAAAATATCCCGAGTGAATTTGGTATTGAAATCGGTCAAGGAAATACTGCGACAACACTCATTGGTAATGTAGAGCTGGGCTATATTGTAAATCCTTCAACCAATTTTAAATGCTACGCTAATGTGCTCTACCGAAACCACACGATAGATCAATTTGATCCCGTGAACCTTGAGGAAAGTACGGTCTGGGTGAATTTTGGGATTCGTACAGATATTTTTAACTGGTATTTTGATTATTAAACTATTATAAATGAAAGCAGCACTTTTAGGATTACTTATAATGATGAGTACTCTTGCAACATCTTGCAAAAACGAAACAACGCCTATGAAAGAATTTGATACCAATTTTGCTCATGTAGTGTATTTCTGGTTGAAAAATCCAGAGAGTCAAGAAGATCGAGGCGCTTTTGAAGCTTCTTTGAAGAAATTTTTAAGCACTAGCGATTATGCGCAAACTCAATTTATAGGTACGCCGGCCAATACGCCTCGAGAGGTGGTTGATAATAGCTGGACGTATTCTATCATTTTAACTTTTCCATCTAAAGAAATTCAGAATAAGTATCAGCAAGAACCCGTACACCTCAAATTTATAGAAGAGTCTGAGGATCTTTGGGAGCGTGTTCAGGTTTATGATGCTGTTGGTTTAGAGTGATTTGCCAAGGGTAATCGATCTGTACTTTTTGTGAAAACATACCCGGTTTTCAGTTAAGACCTTTTATTTCATTCTCATCTAAAACGGTGCTTTGTTGAGCGTTTATATTAAGTGTTGATTTGGTTGTGTAAAAGCACTTCGTGCAGTATCTTTGCACGACTTTTTAAAGCCCTTGAATAACACACTTTTGAGCCTCGTAGAAACCCATAAATCACCTTCATCTATCTGGATTGATTTTAAAGAAATCACTAAGATGCGGCTTGCCATTAGCGTGGTTTTTTCTAGTATGGCAGGTTATCTGTTGGGGGCGTACACTATAGATTGGGTTACTATTGCGATGCTTGCTGTTGGCGGATATTTAATGGTGGGCGCTTCTAATGCTTATAATCAGATTTTAGAAAAAGACCTCGATGCCTTAATGGATCGCACCAAAAATCGCCCGGTACCTTCCGGCCGAATGTCTGTGCGTACTGCTTTTGTGATCGCTTGCGTTTTTACTATTCTAGGATTAGTGACACTGTATTATATCAATCCTATTACCGCAGTTTTTGGGGGGATTTCAATATTTCTATACGTTTGCGTGTATACGCCTTTAAAGACTAAAACACCACTTTCTGTATTTGTAGGAGCATTTCCAGGGGCTATCCCTTTTATGATGGGCTGGGTTGCCGCAACAGGTGATTTTGGCATCGAAGCCGGAACCTTATTTATGCTTCAGTTTTTTTGGCAATTTCCGCATTTCTGGGCTATCGGCTGGTTTTTGTATGAAGATTATAAGAAAGGTGGATTCTTTATGTTACCTACCGGAAGACAAGACCGCGGTACGGCCGTGCAGGTGGTTCTGTACACGATCTGGACGATATTGGTTTCTCTAATTCCTGTTTTTGGCGTCACCGGCAGGTTGTATTTAACGCCTGTGTCGGCAGTGTTGGTAGGGATTTTAGGCCTTGTACTTTTATATTACGCCATTCGTTTATTCAGATTTAAAAATAATGTTACAGCAAAACGATTGATGTTGTCAAGTGTAAGTTATATCACCTTGATTCAGATCATTTATGTGGCTGATAAATTTTTGAGATAATGGATTATACTTCACAATCAGAACAAACTAAAATTGCACGTTCTAAAAAGATGATGCTTTGGTTTGGAATTATTAGTCTTTCCATGATGTTTGCCGGCTTGACTAGTGCATACATTGTAAGTAGTGAGCGTCGTGATTGGTTGCGTGATTTTGAATTGCCACAGGCGTTTTACATCA
This sequence comes from Leeuwenhoekiella sp. ZYFB001, assembly GCF_011784865.1. Lineage (NCBI taxonomy): Bacteria > Pseudomonadati > Bacteroidota > Flavobacteriia > Flavobacteriales > Flavobacteriaceae > Leeuwenhoekiella > Leeuwenhoekiella sp. ZYFB001. The sequence goes on along the minus strand of NZ_CP050460.1, from coordinate 3,021,897 downwards.
GTACATTTATAATTATACTCAGTAGTTTGACTATGCTTGTTGCCAAGCAAGCAGTTAAAACAAGTAAGAAAAGCTTAGCGACTATAATGCTGCTCCTCACACTAGGTTTGGGGATTGCCTTTGTGGTTTACCAGTTCATAGGTTTTGATCAGATTATTGCTAACGGTTATTTCTTTACCGGAAGTGAAAGCACCGTGACCACTTCTTTTATTTATGCTTTTGTAATTAGTCATATTGTGCACGTTGCAGCCGGATTAATAGTGTTGTTGGTCGTGATCGTGCAGCAATTGCGCAGGAAGTATACTAAAGATCAGATGCTTGGTTTATCTTTAGGGGCGACCTTCTGGCATTTTGTAGATATTCTCTGGGTCTACCTCTTCTTGTTTTTCATATTTGCAGACGATTTAATTCATTAACATTTGATCTCGCAAATACTAAGAATTCTTAAAAATTCTTTTTTTTGAATGGTTATAAATACCGATTATTGCTTTGAAAAGCATTTTTAAAATACCTATTTTTGCAACGCTTATAAACCCGATATTAAAATATGGACGCTACTGCTGTTAAAACAGGCACAGAAGGCAAAATTTGGGGAGGTGGAGAAGCTCAACCTCTCAAAGCTAGCTACGGAAAGATGATGATGTGGTTTTTCATTCTTTCTGATGCACTTACCTTTTCAGGATTTCTTGCCGCTTATGGATTTTCTAGATTTAAATTTGTTAACCAGTGGCCTATAGCCGATGAAGTGTTTACACACTTTCCGTTTTTACATGGTGTTGATGCGCCAATGTATTATGTGGCGTTAATGACTTTCATATTGATCTTTTCATCGGTAACTATGGTTCTTGCAGTTGATGCAGGGCATCATATGAAAAAGAACAAAGTAATATGGTATATGTTCTTTACCATTTTAGGTGGTTTTATATTCGTAGGTTCTCAAGCTTGGGAATGGGCGAATTTCATCTCAGGTGAGTATGGGGCAATTGAAACTAAAGGAGGTAAAATACTTCAAGTAGTTAATGCTGAAGGTGAGCAAGTAGCTCTGGAAAGTTTTGCTGTAGAATTACCAAGTGCCAGAACACAGCTTACCAAGAGCGAAGCATTATGGTATGAGTCAGAAAGTTCTATGCCTGATTTTGATCTTGCAGAAGTAGTTGAAGGCTTTAAAGCAAATCCAGATCTATTAATTCGTACACAATTACTTACCGAAGGAGGTGAGAAAACTATTCTTTCTCGTGAAGAGTCTCTTGCAAAATTAGAAAATGACGCAATGGGTGTTGTTCAGGGTGCAAACCTTATTCATAATGAGTACGGTCCACCACTTTTTGCAGATTTCTTTTTCTTCATCACAGGATTTCACGGATTCCACGTATTCTCGGGTGTGATCATCAACATCATTATTTTTATCAACGTGATCTTAGGTACTTATGAGCGTAGAGGAAGTTATGAGATGGTTGAGAAAGTAGGGTTGTACTGGCACTTTGTAGATTTAGTGTGGGTATTCGTATTTACATTCTTCTACTTAGTTTAATTATAAAGGATTTAAAAAATAGATAATGGCACACGACGCAACAAATCACGGATCAGCCACAAAAAGAATTTGGACGGTTTTTGCAATCCTTTCGGTTGTAACAATTGTAGAAGTTATTTTAGGTATCATCAGACCGGCATTTTTAGTGGAAACTCACTTACTGAGAATGCACTTACTTAACTGGGTCTTTATAATCCTTACTATTTATAAAGCATATTATATCACTTGGGCATTTATGCACATGGAGCACGAAACTAAAGGGTTACGTCGCTCTATTGTTTGGACAGCCATTTTCTTGATATGCTACTTGATCTTCATTCTTTTAACCGAAGGTGATTATATCTTTGACGTTTATGATGAAGGGTATATCAGCTGGGATTTCTAAACAGAACAAATTATAGAAAAAAAGACGGCAAGCGCCGTCTTTTTTTATGCCTTATTTCTTGAAAAGCGGTCTGTGATGTACCTTTGCAATCGCTATAAAATACAGCGTAAAAAGGTTGAGATGAAGAAGTTTATTGTACTAGGAGTGTTATTTATTCTGCCTATTGTTGCGTATCTCTTTTTTGCTTCTGGGGTACATAATTTTGCTAAACTTCCTGTTTTAGAAGAGCAGTTGCCGGAGTTGTCCCTTGATCAAAAGGTAAAGCTTCAAAATAAGATCACTGTACTTGGATTTTTAGGAAGTACTATCGAGCGGGAAGGAGGCGATCTTTTCAACTTAAATCAAAAGATTTTCAAGCCATTTGCTGCCTTTGATGATTTTCAGTTTGTGTATCTGGTGCCCGAGGAGATTGATGATGCAGCGTTAGAAAAAGTATCCTACGAACTTGGGCAATTAGTAGATTTGTCAAATTGGTATTTTATAAAAACTTCTCAAGAGCGTATAAATACAGTGTTCGACAATTTAAATACTCCATACAGTTTAGAGGCTGATGGCGGATCTCCATACATTTTTATCATCGATAAAGATCGTAACCTTAGAGGGCGGGATGATGATGAGGATTACGGAGTGTTGTATGGCTATGATAGTACTGACATCGCAGAGTTGGCTGATAAAATGAAAGATGATGTAAAGATTATTTTAGCCGAATACCGCCTGGCGCTGAAAAAGAATAATGCTGATCGCAAAAAATAAATGCTATGAATAGAAAAAAAACCTACATAGGAATTGCTGTCATCGTTTTGATTTTTGGAATCATTGTAATTCCAAAAATTATCGATAGGTCTATGCGCGGTGAGGTTGTAGATAACGATCGTCTCAATGTTGGGCAATTAGATACTCAGGAAAATGATGGTGAGCTGGCATATATCAATATAAATGGCGCTGATCGCAAAGTCCCGCATTTTGAGTTTATAGATCAGAATAGAGATACGATCACAGAGGATACTTATAAGGGTAAAGTCTTTTTAGTGGAATTTTTCTTCACAAGTTGCCCTACTATTTGCATCCCGATGAACAAAAATCTCGTACTTATACAAAACAAGTTTCAAGACAACCCTGACTTTGGTATTGCAAGTTTTAGTATTGATCCTGAGCACGACACTCCAGAAGTTTTAAAGGAGTATACTGAAAGTTATGGAATCACCGATCCTGACTGGCATTTGATGACCGGAGACCGTAAAGAGATTTACGAGCTGGCTAACGTGGGCTTCAACCTTTTGGCGCAGGAAAATCCAAATATTGAAGGTAATTTTCAGCATTCAGGATTGTTTGCTTTGGTAGATCAAAATGGTTTTATTCGTTCGCGTAGAGATGAATTCGGAAATCCGCTGATCTACTATAGAGGTTTCATTCCGTATGGAGCGCCAGAAGTGGAAGGTGAAGAAACTTCACAAATCGATATTTTGATAGAGGATATTAATAAGTTGCTTAATAAGAACAAGAAATAAATGGAGAATCTGGCTCAAAAAGAAAAAGTATATAATCGGTGGATTATTGCATTGTCTATCGCAATTCCTGTGGCTGTTGCGTTTTTGTTTACCATTCGTATTCCTAATGTGCCTAGATTAGGCTTTTTGCCGCCTACCTATGCTGCAATCAATGCGCTCACCGCGATATTGCTATTTTCCGCAGTGATTCAGATTAAAAAAGGAAACCGCAAATTACACGAGCGATATATAAAAATCTGTATCGTGCTTTCGGTGATTTTCCTGGTTTTGTATGTTTTATATCACGCAACATCAGATTCTACTAAATTTGGAGATGCTAATCTAGACGGAATAGTGTCAGAAGCTGAAAGCGCCGCGGTGGGCATCTATAAATACATTTATTATTTTATCCTCATATCTCATATACTTCTATCTATTGGAGTGATTCCTTTTGTTTTGGTGACTTATGTGAGAGCTATGTTAGGTAAATTTGCACTACACCGAAAGATTGCACGCATCACGTTTCCTATATGGCTGTATGTTGCCGTAACAGGAGTGATCGTATATTTTATGATTTTTCCGTATTATCCTGCTTAAATTGAATGCTATGAAACGTTTCTTACTCACTGTACTTTTTGTTGTAGTTAGTTTTGCAGCTAATGCCCAATGCGCTATGTGTCGAGCGGTTTTAGAAAGTGAGACCGATAACAGTATGGCAGAAGGCGTAAACAATGGAATTATCTATTTGGCAGCAATTCCGTACTTATTAATGGGTGGTTTGATTTGGTTTATTTATAAAAGCCGAAAGAAGGCAAATAAAGGAGCTTAAGAGCTATTCAAATTATTTTCTTCCTGTTTTCGTGTAACAAATGATAGGTTTTTGGGTCTATTAAACAGATAAGCGTTAAAAATTTAACGTTCGTCAATACACTTAACCATCACTTGTTTATGATCACCATTAAAGATTTGCATAAATCTTATACCATGGGAACAAATTCTCTTCATGTTCTCAAGGGTATTAATTTTTCGGTTCAAGAAGGCGAACTCGTTTCTATTATGGGTTCATCAGGTTCAGGAAAGTCTACGCTACTTAATATTTTAGGAATGCTAGATGAGGCCGATCAAGGTTCTTACACACTTGATGGGGTTCCTATTAAAAATCTTAATGAGAAAATTGCAGCCCAATACCGCAATAAGTTTCTTGGCTTTATTTTTCAGTCCTTCAATCTAATCAACTATAAAAGCGCCCTAGATAATGTAGGTATGCCGCTGTATTATCAAGGAATGAAGCGTAAAGAACGCACGGAAAAAGCCATGGCATATTTAGAGAAAGTAGGATTGGCAAACTGGGCGCATCATATGCCTAACGAACTTTCCGGAGGTCAAAAGCAGCGAGTTGCTATCGCCAGAGCTTTAGCTAGTGATCCTAAAGTCCTGCTGGCAGATGAACCTACCGGTGCATTAGACACCAAAACCAGCTACGAAGTGATGGATCTTATTCAGGGAATTAACGATGAGGGTAAAACTATTCTTATCGTAACGCACGAAGACGATATCGCCCATATGACTAAACGTATTGTAAACCTCAAAGACGGTCTTATAATCGATGACGCCCCGGTAAATCAAATACGAGCTGCAAGTCATGTTTAGTCTGGAGCGCTGGCAAGAAATACTCGAAACGATATCTAAAAACAAACTGCGTACGTTTTTAACCGGACTGTCTGTGGCATCGGGAATTTTCATTCTGGTCATTCTTCTGGGTTTTGGTCAAGGAATGCAAAACGGAATCAGCGCCGAATTTCAGCGGGATGCTGCAAATAGAATTTCGGTTTATAGCGGGGTTACATCAATGGGGTATAAAGGGCTCAATCCTGGGCGTTTCATTGAGATGACCAATGATGATTATAATTACCTGATCACAAAATATGAAGATGATATCGAATTTAAATCTTCGGTCTATCGCATCTGGAGCGGAACGTTAAACTACGGTAATGAAAGCGGAAGCTATCGCGTAGAAGGTGTTTATCCCGATTATCAATTTTTAGAAAACGAAAATCTTGTTGCGGGCCGCTATATCAATTATGATGATCAGCGCTTAAAATCCAAGATTATGGTTATTGGTAATAAGGTGCAGCAAGATCTTTTTGCAGGCAAAAGTGCCGTTGGTGAATATGTTCAAATCAATGGAATCAATTTTAAAGTCGTTGGAGTGTATTCAGATCCTGGAGGTGAGCGCGAAGAAACCCGTGTATTTGTCCCGCTTTCGACTTCGCAGCGTGTTTTTGGAGGAGCAGACAAAGTGCGCAATCTGGGATTCACACTAAAACCCCAGGAGAATTTTGAAGATGCTCTGGCGCAATCGCTTCAGTTTTCTGCAGAAATAGAAGAATTTTTAAAAGAGCGCCACTTGGTTGCTCCCGAAGATACGAGTGCGATCAATGTCAATAATACATTAGAGAGCGCCAAACGATTTTATGATCTAATTGGGATGATCAAAACCTTTTTCTGGGTAGTAGGTATTTGTACCATAATTGCCGGAGTGGTTGGGGTAAGTAATATTATGCTCATCATCGTAAAAGAGCGCACTAAGGAAATTGGTATTCGCAAGGCGCTAGGTGCACAACCTCTATCTATAATCGGGATGGTGTTGCACGAATCTATTTTTGTTACGGCAATAGCGGGCTTTACCGGTCTTATTTTGAGTATGGCCTTGCTTGAAGTGCTTGGTCCTAATATGCAAATGGATTATATCAAAAATCCGTCTGTAAACTTTAATGTTGCGATTACCACAGTGTTTATTTTGGTGTTTGCCGGGGCGTTGGCGGGCTTTGTGCCTGCGTGGAGAGCCGCACGCATTAAACCCATAACTGCCCTTCGGGAAGAATAACTTAAGCGTATGTTTAGTAAAGATCGTTGGGATGAAATTATTGAAGCACTAAGCCGAAATTGGTTTAGAACTGCTCTTACCGCTTTTGGAGTGCTCTGGGGAATCTTTATTTTGGTAGTACTTCTCGCCGCCGGAAAGGGGTTGGAAAACGGAGTCAAAAAGGATTTCGGAGGTATTGCCACAAACACGATGTTTATGTGGACGCAGACTATCTCTAAACCCTATAAAGGCTTACCTAAAGGCCGAAGATTTAATTATGATCTTGACGATGTAGCAGCTTTAAAACAGAATATACCACAGTTGCGGTTTGTATCGCCGCGAAATCAGCTAGGAGGTTTTGGAGGTGCAAACAATGTGGTTCGTGGCCTGAACTCCGGGGCATTTAATGTGTATGGCGACTATCCTGAATATATAGAGCAGCAACCTATGAATATCACTTCGGGGCGTTTTATGAATTACGGCGATATTCAGCAAAAGCGTAAAGTTGCGATCATTGGAGAAGGTGTAAAAAATGCGCTTTACGATAAAGGGGAAGAACCCATTGGTACATACATCAAGATCAATGGTGTCAACTTTATGGTGGTTGGGACTTACGCTAAAGTGGCAAGCGAAGGCGATTCCGAAGAAAATCAAAAGGAGATTTATGTACCGTTTACGGCTTTTTCTCAGGCATTCAATATGGGTAATCGCGTGGGATGGATGGCCGTTACCGCAAAAGATGGTTTTTCTATCACGGCATTAAAGCCTAAAGTTTTTGATGTGATCAAGTCACGTCATAGCATTCACCCGGAAGATGAGCGCGCCATAGGTAATTTTGACCTTTATGAACAATATCAAAAAGTAGACGGACTCTTTATAGCGCTGAAGATCGTGGCTTATTTTGTGGGGATTTTGGTATTGCTTTCGGGTATTATTGGGATCAGCAATATTATGCTCATCGTTGTCAAAGAACGTACAAAAGAGATAGGAATACGCCGTGCCTTAGGTGCGAGCCCTTGGTCTATCCGCGGGCAAATTTTAATGGAATCTGTGTTTTTGACCATTATTTCAGGAATGGTTGGGATTTCTCTAGGAGCAGCATTGATTTATGTACTTAATAAAATTCTTGATGCAAACGGCCCTGTAGAGATGTTTGCAAATCCTAGTGTTGATTTAGGAACAGTGATTACAGCACTATTTATTCTAATATTCTCTGGACTCTTAGCCGGTTTTATTCCTGCTCAGAATGCCATAAAAGTTAAACCCATAGATGCTTTGCGCACCGAATAACAATTTCATCAATAAAACGAATATCTAATCCATGAAAAAATCTGTTACTATTGTTGTCCTGGCAGTTATTGCTGTCATTTTTATAGGATCACTTTACTATTTGTACCAAAAAAATCAGGAAGATCCTGTGGTCTATACTACTGAAAGTCCGTCTACGCAAACCATCGTTAAAAAAACGGTAGCTACTGGAAGCATTGTTCCTCGTGAAGAAGTGTTGATCAAGCCAAATATTTCTGGGATTATAAAAGAAATTCTTGTCGAAGCAGGACAGTTTGTTGAAGCCGGTGATCTACTGGCGCAAATAGAGGTCGTGCCTAACGCATCGTCTTTGGTAAGTTCGCGCAATACGATTCAGACTGCAAAAACAAATCTGGAAACCGCTAAGCTTACGCTAGAAAATCAAGAAAGCATTTATCAAAGACAAAAAACACTATTTGATAAAGGTGTAGTAAGTGCCAATGATTTTGATAACAGTCAGCGGGAGTATAATCAGGCGGTACAAAACTATAAGCAACAACAGGTAAGTCTGGCGAGTGCGCAGCAAAACTATGATATCGTAAAAACAGGAACTACTACTGGTTTGGGCAATAACGCTACTACTTCAGTGCGTGCTACGATAACCGGGATGGTTTTAGAAGTTCCTGTTAAAGAAGGGAATCAGGTGATCGAGTCTAACAACTTTAATGATGGGACTACCATTGCCTCTTTAGCTAACGTAAACGATATGATTTTTGAAGGGAAAGTTGACGAAAGTGAAGTAGGTAAAATAAAAGAAGACCTTCCGCTAGAGATCACTGTGGGTGCTATTGAAAATAAAAAATTTGATGCCACTTTAGATTATATCGCTCCTAAAGGAGTAGCAGAAAATGGCGCAATTCAGTTTGAAATAAAAGGAACGTTGGCTAAAAAAGATTCCACTTTTATTCGTGCAGGATTGAGTGCCAATGCTTCTATAATTCTTGAGCGAGCAGACGATGTTTTAGCGATCAAAGAAGCTTTAGTGCAATACGATTCTAAAACGCAGGAGCCTTTTGTAGAGGTTGAGGTCGGTGAGCAAGAATTTGAAAAACGAGACATTAAACTGGGGGTTAGCGACGGTATTTATGTTGAAATTTTAGATGGAGTTTCAGCAGATGACAAGATCAAAGTTTGGAATGCAGTTAAGCCTGCTCAAAGTTTTTAACAAAATATAAAACCTATTGTGTAACACTTTATTCTTAAGTACTACATATCATACAGAAATTAAATCATGAGAAACGCAATACTCTTTTTTATTTTAGTTTTTTCGGTAGCTTCTGGTTTTTCACAGAAAAAGTGGACGCTGCAAGAGTGTATTCAGCGCGCTTTAGACGAAAACATCCAGATTCGTCAGGCACAGCTTGATGTTGAGGCGGCTGCTTTAGACAAATCTGATGCAGACGGTAGCTTTTTACCTACCTTAAATGCAAACGCTTCAGTTTCAGAAAACACCGGTTTGAACTTTGATCCTACGAGTAACCTGGCAACTACAACGCAGTTCTTGTCAGCGAGTGGTGGAATCAACACTTCTTATAATCTTTTTGACGGACTTCGAAACTTCAAGCAAGTACAGCGTGCAAAGCTTTCGGCTTTAGCTGCACAATACGGCTATGAGAAGCTTGAAGATGATATTGCGCTCAATGTGGCTAACGGCTACCTTCAGGTAATATTAAATAAAGAAAATTTAAAGGTGTTACGCTCGCAAAACGAAGTGACGCAGCAACAGCTTCAACAAACTACTGACCTTGTAGAAGGTGGCGTTGCGCCAAGAGGTGATTTGCTTGAGGTACAGGCACAAAATGCTAACGAAGTTCAAAATATTGTGGCAGCAGAAAATGCGGTGCAGATCTCGTTAATAAGTCTTGCGCAAACTTTGTTGATCAGAGATTATAAAAACTTTGATATTGCAGATGGTGATTATCAGATTTACGGTGAAGACGTATTGCTAAAAACCCCAGCTGAAATTACAGATGCTGCTAAAGAGGAGCGTTATGAGGTTAAAATCGCTGAAAATAATCTGGAATTGGCAGAGAAGGATGTAGAGATCGCTAAAGGTGCTGCCTGGCCTACACTTTCAGCTTTCTTTGGGTACAGCACGCGATACTCTGAGCAAGATGTTTTAAACTCGTTTCAAGAGCAGTTGTATTTAAATGACGGGGTTTCTTACGGGCTGCGTTTAAATATTCCTATTCTTAATGGTTTTCAGACGAGAAATAATGTACGCCGAAGCAAGATCGCTGCAGACCGTGCGGCTATAAATTTAGAGCAGGCACAGTTAGATTTAGAATCTACCGTGTATCAGGCTTATTTAGATGCCAAGGGTGCGCTTAAAGCTTTTGAAGCTGCACAAACCGCTGTAGAATCTCAGGAGTTAGCATTCTCATACTCTCAAGATCGCTATGAGGTGGGGCTGATCAATGCTTTTGATTTTAGCCAATCTAAACAACGTTTTGACAATGCGCAGATCGACCTGAATCGCGCAAAATATGATTATATATTCAAGCTGAAAGTACTCGAATTGTATTTTGGAGTTCCAGTTGAGGAGCTAAAATTCTAATTACAAAACGATCGCTTTCTCGTAATAAGTAAAAGATGAATAGAAAGACCCTTATCATTATTCTGGTTGTAGCAGTTGTTTTAATTGCTGCATTAATTGGTGGAAAAAAAGCCGGATTGTTTGGTAAAACCGGCGAATTTAAGCCTGTGGAAACTCAGGAGATCGCCTTGGCGAGTGTTGTAGAAACCGTTGCTGCTACCGGAAAAATTCAGCCGGAAACTGAGGTTAAAATTTCTTCTGAAGTTTCAGGGGAGATTATAGAACTTCCGGTTGTTGAAGGGCAGCAGGTAGAAAAGGGAGATCTTCTGGTGCGCATCAACCCAGATTTGATTCAATCTGCCCTAACGCAAGCACAGGCATCTTTACAGAATGTAAAAGCGAATCAAGCCCAATCTGAAGCTGCACTAAAAGTGGCTAAAGCGAATTATGAGCGTAATCAAAAATTGTTTGAGAAAGGGGTTATTTCACGGTCAGAGTGGGATCAATCGATCTCTGATTATGAGATTGCGCAAGCCAATGTGAAATCGGCTTTCTATAACGTACAAAGTGCTGCGGCAAATGTGAATCAGTCTCGCGATAACTTATCGCGTACCAGCATCTATGCGCCTATTAGCGGAACGATCTCTAAACTTGATGTAGAATTGGGAGAGCGCGTTGTGGGAACTCAGCAAATGGCCGGTACCGAAATGATGCGCGTAGCAGATTTAGGCAATATGGAAGTTGAGGTAGATGTAAATGAAAATGACATTGTAAAAATCAATATAGGTGATTCTACCCGTGTGGAGGTTGATGCTTATCTTAAAAAGCGATTTAAAGGCGAAGTAACAGAGATCGCTAATTCTGCTGAAAGTAACCTGACCGCTGATCAGGTGACCAACTTTAAAGTCAAAGTACGCATTTTAGAAGAATCCTATAAAGACCTGGTTGAAGGGAAACCTGAAGCGTATTCGCCGTTCAGACCGGGAATGACAGCGACGGTTGATATCATCACCAATAGAGTTGATGATGCGATTTCAGTGCCTATCAGCGCTATTGTGATTAAAAATGATACTACAGCGACCACCGGTTTTGGAACCAGTCAATACGAAGCAGTTTTTGTCAAAAACGGAGATAAAGCTTCTTTAAAACGCATCAAAACCGGAATTCAGGATGATTCTAATATCGTAGTTTCAGAAGGTCTAGAAACCGGTGATGAGGTAATTACAGGGCCTTACAATACGGTGACCAAATTACTTAAGGACGGAGATATGGTTGAGGTTAAAAAAGATGCTAAATTTGGTGCCTCAGAAGAAGACTAAATTATGGCGCTTATACTTTGCTTAGAAACTACAACTACTAACTGTTCTGTAGCCCTTTCTCGTGACGGAAATGTTATCGCGTTAAAAGAGGATATGGGGCTTAATTACAGTCACGCAGAGCGCTTGCATCAGTATATTGATGCGGTGTTGGCAGAAGCAAGTCTAAACAAGCAAGATTTAGATGCTGTTGCGGTTAGCAAAGGCCCGGGATCTTATACCGGTCTTCGTATAGGAGTGAGCAGTGCTAAAGGTTTATGTTTTGCTTTAGACATTCCTCTAATTGCTACAAATACGCTCAAGGCGTTAGCAATGCAAGCAGATACCACAGATGTGCGGACTATTATCCCGGTGCTTGATGCCCGTAGAATGGAAGTTTATAGGGCAATTTTTGATACCGAATTTAAAGAGCTTCGGGGGATCGAAGCGCAAATTATTGAAGAAGACTCCTTTCAAGAACAACTCACTAATGGAAGGTGCCTATTTATAGGAAATGGTGCCGAAAAGTTAAAAGGTATTTTAAACCATACTAATGCGCATTTTGCTACCGAAGCATTGCCTTCAGCACGTGAAATGGCACATTTAGCCGAAGCCAAACATAAAATAAGCGACACCGAAGATGTCGCTTATTTTGAACCTTTTTATTTGAAAGACTTTTTAGTAACCAAGTCTAAAAAATAATAAGTTATTCTTTACTGCTAAATGTCGCACCACTTTCATTAAAAACATGTACATCGCGTTGTGGAAACGGAATAACAATACCTTTATCTTCAAGACGTCTTTTACCTTCTTCAAGAATATACCAGTGCAATGCCCAGTAATCGTCATTAGTCGCCCAGAAGCGTAGTGACATATTCACGGAACTATCTGCAAGTTCGGTAACTACGATCATAGGTTCCGGATGTGGATCGTGTAAAACAGTCTCTTGCTCGTTTACAAGCTCTAATAAAATATCTTTAGCAAGTTTAATATCGCTGTCATAAGAGATTCCCCAAGTCTGGGCATTTCTTCTGATACCTAAAGAAGAATAGTTGATGATGTTGTCATTAGAAAGTTTTCCGTTAGGGATCACGGCTTCCTGATTGCCGAAGGTAACCAAGCGTGTGTTGAAAATTGAGATTTCCTTTACAGAACCGTCAACACCCTGAGCAGAGATCCAATCGCCTACTTTAAACGGGCGCAATAATAAGATGAGAACTCCACCGGCAAAGTTTGCTAATGATCCTTGCAGTGCAAGACCAATTGCCAAACCAGCGGCACCAATTACAGCGACTAAAGATGCAGATTCAACGCCTAGTTGGGTAACAACTAAAACAAAAAGTAAAATCTTTAAGGTCCAATTGATCAGGTCTGCGATAAACTTTTCTAAAGTTGCGTCGTAATCTTTTTTAGCGAAGAATTTTTTTACAAGCCTGTTGATCATTTTAATGATCCAAAGACCTATGAACAGCGTTAAAACTGCCCCGATCAAACTCGGAATAAAATCTATAATCTTAGCGCCAAATCTTGAGGCGTAATCTTCCCATTGGGTAATGTCAAAATCCATAAATAATTTTTTAGTTTCTGCAAAGGTCACAGATAGGTGGCATAAATAAAAAATACGAGTGTTTAAATATCGTTAATTGTTAAAACCTTAATAGTTTTTGGGAGGTGCGGTATTTTAATAGGTAATCAAATATTGATAACAATAAAAAATCCCGCTATTGCGGGATTTTAAATACTTATAAATGCAAAGTGTTACTTGACTTCAAAAGTGATCTTTACGTTCACTCTGAATTCTGAAACCGTATCGCCGGTTACTACAGCGCTTTGCTCATTTACGTAAACAGAGCGAATATTTTTTACGGTTTTTGAAGCTTCTTTCACTGCATTTGCTGTGGCCTGTTCCCAACTTTTGTTAGAACTTGCCAATACTTCGATTACTTTTAAAACTGCCATAATTATTAGTTTAGTTAATTTCTAAGTCGAAATTTGAATATACAATAATCTAAGCGGTTATAAAAGAGAATGTATTGTTAATGTGTTAACCGTTTATAGCTTCTACACTATTGATCTTTCCGCGTAGCATTTCTTTGAGCATCGTTTCAATACCGTTCTTCAACGTGAAGGTAGAAGAAGGGCAACCACTACAAGCCCCTTGCAGAATCACTTTTACATTTTTTGATTCAGGATCATAATGTTTAAAAAGAATATTACCACCATCGCTCGCAACTGCAGGCTTCACATATTCTTCAATAATATTGGCGATTTCTTTTGAGGTATCATCGAGCGCTTCAAACTCCACTTCTTTTTGCTGTTCAACAGCTTGAGGCGTTTTTTTGAAATTTTCAGAAACGATTTCTTTACCTTCTTCAATGTAGTTTTTAATAAACTCACGTACTTCCTGAAAAACATCATCCCACTCGGCCACTTCATATTTTTGAACACTCACGTAGTTAGAGTCCATAAAGACTTCCTTCACAAAAGGAAAATGAAATAATGCCAAAGCCAATGGAGCATTTTTTGCCTCATCAATATTCTTGAACTCTAGTGTTTCGGTTACGATCTTTTTATTAGTGACAAATTTAAGTACTGCAGGGTTCGGCGTACTTTCTGCATAAACTGTTACGGGAATCTTCTTGGCAGCAGCGGCATCTTCAATGATCACCACACCGTTGTCGTTTAAAAAGTTCTCAATCTGACCTGAAAGTTCATCTTGAATATCAATCCATTCTACGATATTAAATTTTTCGATCGCAATAAAATTTTGCGCGATGTATACCGTTTTTACAAATGGAAGGTAGAATAATTGCTGGGCTAGTGGAGAATTCTTTGCTTCATCAATATTCTTAAATTCATAACTGTTATGATCTACCAGAAATGAATTAGCCTGAAATTTTTTAATCGCAGGATTAGAAGTAGGTTCTATAGTGATATTAAAAGTACTCATGGTTTTATTTTGTGCAAATTTAACTAATTTATAAGTGCTGCTCCTTTTTTTAGTCGTGTATCATGCCATCTCCTTATATTATTTATTTAGATTTACAAGGTTAACGTTTTATAAAACTGAGCTATAAAAAGCCGAAGATTATTTTGAGAAAAGTACTACTCTTAATTTGCTTAGTGTGTGGTTTTTATGCAAGAGGTCAAGAGGGTATTCCTGTATATTGGGATTACCTTACCGAAAATCTTTATCTGTTGCACCCCTCAATGGCCGGCGCTGCAAATGCTAATCAAATACGACTTACCGGGCGTCAACAATGGTTTGATGTTGAAGATGCGCCTAATTTGTATACGGCTGCGGTAAACGGTAGAGTAGGAGAAAAGGTAGGTTTAGGAATGCAGCTATTTTCTGATGAGAATGGTAATTTTTCTCAGCGTGGTGTTTATGGGACGTTTGCTTATCATTTATTGCTATCGCGTAATTATGTTGATTTAAACCAACTTTCTTTTGGTGTAAGTGTGGGGCTTATGCAAAACACACTCGACGAAAGCAGTTTTGATCTTACCGATTTTGATCCTATAATAAGCGGTGGGAGTCAAACAGATAACTACTTTAATGTAGATATCGGGATGTCGTATTATTTTCTGGATTTTTGGGCGCACGCTACTGTGAAGAATGTGCTTCCGCGAAATAGAGCGATGTTTACAGCTTTAGAGTCTACTGATCAACGCCGGTATTTAGCTTCTGCGGGGTATGTTTTTGGAAAATTAAACAGTCCGTGGAGTTATGAACCTTCAGTGATGTTTCAGGCAACAGATGAAACGCAGGAAGTTTCTGTTGATATCAACGGAAAAGTCTACCGCAAGTTTGACTGGGGTAAGCTCTGGGGCGGTTTGTCGTACAGAAGAAATCTAGACGGAGCGCAGTACTTGAATAGCGACGGAGACTTAGAAAGTCAAAAATCGCAGTATTTAACCCCATTTCTTGGTGTCACCTATAAGCGCTTTTTAGTGGGCTATACCTATACCTATCAGCAGAATGATATTATGCTGTCTAATGGATTTCATCAGATTACCTTAGGCTACGATTTTGGCGAGCGTCGCGAACCTTATGAATGTAATTGTCCTGCCGTAAATTAAAAATCAAGAAAAGAAACGCTTCGGTTTACAGGTACATCTTCGGTAAGCGCTTTTAGCACTTCAATT
Source organism: Leeuwenhoekiella sp. ZYFB001 (assembly GCF_011784865.1). NCBI lineage: Bacteria > Pseudomonadati > Bacteroidota > Flavobacteriia > Flavobacteriales > Flavobacteriaceae > Leeuwenhoekiella > Leeuwenhoekiella sp. ZYFB001. The sequence goes on along the minus strand of NZ_CP050460.1, from coordinate 3,006,340 downwards.
GAAGAATTGCTGAATAAGTTATGCTTTCCTTCCTTTTCACTTTCAAAAAGCAACTTGTTTTCACTTAGAATACGTTCTGTTTGTTTAGCCACAGCTTGACCGCTATCTATGATCTGAACGTGCTCAGGAAGTATTTTCTTTAAAACCGGTATTAAATACGGGTAGTGGCTGCAACCCAAAACCAGATAATCGATATTTTGATCCATCATGGGTTGAACGTAGCTTTTGAGTAGTTTAAAAAGTTCTTCAGAATGCAATTTGCCGCTTTCAATAAGTTCAACGAGACCAGTACCTATTACTTCAATTACATTTAGGTCTGTGGTATATAAGCTAGAGGTTCGGGCAAACAGGGCGCTGCTGAGGGTGCCTTTGGTGGCAAGTATCCCGATGGCTTTGGTTTTTGAAGCTAAAGCAGCAGGTTTAATGGCGGGTTCGATCCCAATGAAGGGGATGGCATAATTAGCGCGTAGAACGTCAATGGCATTGGTTGTAGCGGTGTTACAGGCGACCACAATAATCTTACAGTCTTGACTGATGAGGTATTCTGTATTTTTAATGGAAAGCGATAGAATATCTTCTTTGGAGCGTTCTCCATACGGTGCATTTTTGATATCTGCTAAATAGATCGTGTCTTCCTGTGGAAGTTTATCTACAATTTCTTTCCATATCGAAGTGCCGCCTACGCCACTGTCAAAAACGCCTATCGGGTGCTTGTGTTGCATAGGCCAAATATAAAAAGCCCTTCTGAATCAACAGAAGGGCTTTTGAAAATTATAAGCTTTTTAAAGTATTAGATACCTAATTCTTTTTTAACGTCAGCCATTAGATCGTATCCGTCAGCAAGGATAAGACCAGTACCGGTTGTGCTGTCTAGTACATACTTATATCCTTTAGCACGTGCTACTTTTTGAATTGCTGTACGCGCTTTTTCTACGATAGGTTGTAGCGCTTCAGATTCTTTTTTCTGTAGATCTCTAAGTGCATTTTGACGATACTCCATAATTTTATTACGAGTTTGCTCTACCTCTGCTTGACGCTGTAAGTTAGTCTCGTCAGTTTGACTTTGAGCTTCATTACCATAACGCTCCATAGTTTTCTTAAGCTCATTTGCCATTGTGTTCATTTCAGCATCGTAAGAATTCTGAAGTTTCTCTAAGTCAGCTTGAGCTTTCTTGTATTCTGGCATTGAAGTTAATAATTCTTGAGTTGCAATATGCGCTACTTTAGAATCCTGAGCTTGAACAAATCCTGTTGTTCCTAAAATTAAAGCTAAGGCTACAACTAGGGTTTTAACGTGTTTCATTTTAGTAATATTAAGTGTTATAATTATTTAAGTTTTAGGTGCCAATTATGACCTGTTGACAAGGTTTAATTTATAGAGTCTTTTACTTTTTTTCTTGCTTCTAATATAGAGTCTCTTCTGCGTTGACGCTCTTCTAATAATTTTTGTCTGCGCGCTTCGTACTCTGCTTTACGAGCTGCTTGAATAGAATCTCGCGTTGCTTTACGCTCTGCGATGATCTGTTCTCGCTCTGTTTGTTGCGCTTGCGCTTCTGCTTCGCGTTCTTCTCGCTCATTTACCTGATCTAAGGTTAAGGCTTCGTCGCGCTTCAATTCTTCTTTGTCAGCTCTAGAGTTTACTTGCGTGCGTTTTGAGGAACGCTTGATGCTTAATAAAATTTGATCGCTAATATCGTGTCTTTTATTTGCATACAGCATCACTAAGTCTGAAGATTTGTCTAAGACAAAGTCATATTGTCTTGCTTCAGCAATCTCCTGAACCGCATTAAATACCTGATCTTGAATAGGCTCAACTAAAATGCTGCGCTGTTTCATCAAATCACCTTCAGGGCCAAAACGCTTCTGCTGGTATTGTAAAACTTCATTTTCAACGAACTTGATCTCATCTTCACGCTCCTTGATCAACTCTTGAGTGAGCAGTACACGCTCGTTCTCGAGCGCTTTTTTCATTTGATCAATCTCTTTGGTGCGCTTTTCAATTTCCGTTTTCCAGTCGGCTACGCGCTTATCTAGTTGCGCTTGAGCTTCCTGATACTCGGGGACATTTTCTAAGATGTAATTCATGTCTACATACCCTATACGAATACTACGTTGTGCTTCTGCGGTAAGCCCTAAGAAAATGAGGGCGATACTAAGAAAAATAACGTTGTTTTTCATATGCAATTAGAGTATTAGAAAATATCGTGCCAAAATTAAAACTGCTGTCCAATTATAAAGTGCGTCTCCCATCCGTTAGGTCCACCAACGGTTCCTGGAATAGGATCAAACCCGTACCCAAAATCAATACCTAGTAAACCAAAGGCTGGCATATAAATACGTACCCCGGCACCGGCAGATCTGTTCATTAAGAACGGATTATAGTCTCTAAAATTGTCGAACGAAGATCCGGCTTCAGCAAACATCAATGCATAAATAGACGCAGAGGGTTTCAAAGTTATAGGATATCTAAGTTCAAATTCAAATTTATTAAAAATAGTTGCACCTGTGTTTCCATTTAAAGTACTTGCCTCATCGCGGTCTAATGGAACTACAGATTGGTTTGGATAACCACGTAAACGAATTACCTCACGACCATCTAGTGCATAACCACCCAGACCATCACCACCTAAGAAGAAACGGTCAAACGGAGGAATACCACGATCGTTATTATAAGCTCCTAAGAAACCAAAATCTACTTTAGAACTCAAGACTAATTTACCAACTAAAGAAGTAAACCACTGTCCTTCAAATTTAACTTTATAATATTCTAACCAGTTAAAACGCTCTTGATCAATTTCTGCTACACGGTCATTATTTCCGTTTTCTACAGCGGCTGCGCGATCATCTGCAAGTTCTTTATAATCGGTTCCATTCCAAAGAGAATAAGGTGGCGTTAACTTAGCTGTAAGGCTGAATCGTGATCCTGTTCTTGGGAAAATAGGGTTGACATCCCCTTCGTTACGCGAAATACCAATGGTGTATGCTAGGTTTTCAGAAGAACCGTTTCCGAAGGTAAATAAACCTACATTATAATTTTTTAGATCAAAATGCTGAAAGCTTATCGCATGTGAAATGGTAAAGTAGTTATCTGGCACTTCTAGACGTTTAGCAAGGCCTAACGATCCACCCGTGATCAAAAAGCGGCGGTCACGATCTACATTAGCACCTGAAGTACCATAGTTGTACAGATATTGCACACTATGAGAAAAACTCATTTGCAATTGCACCGGCTTTTTACCACCTAACCAAGGCTCTGTTAACGAGGCACTGTAGGTTTGATAGAATGTACTCGCTTGCGCTCTTAAGCTGAATTTTTGCCCATCTCCCATAGGAAGCGGCTGGTATGCGTCTTTGTTAAACAAATTCTGGATAGAGAAGTTGTTGAATGAGAGTCCTAAGGTTCCTACAAAACCACCACCACCATAACCACCTTGTAGTTCGATTTGGCTAGCTCCTTGCTCTTCTAAAGCATAGTTGATATCAATAGTACCATCATAAGGGTTCGCATTTAAAAACTGCGGGTTTAAAGTTTCAGGGTTAAAGAATCCTGTTTGACCCAATTCTCGGGTTGTTTGTAAAACAGCGGCCTGGCTGTAACGTTGACCCGGTTTAGTACGAAGGTTTCGGTAGATTACGCGGTCTTTAGTTTTGTCGTTTCCTGAAATGGTGATGCGGTCAAAATACGCAAGTTTACCTTCGGTAATTCTAATTTCAAAATCAATGGTGTCATTCTCAACATTGGTTTCCACCGGGTTGATAGAGGAGAATAAATAACCACTGTTTTTATAAAGGTTTGAAAGGTCGTCTGCGTTAGGGTCACCATCCTTAGAGATACGTTCTTTCAATAAAACCCCGTTGTAAACATCGCCTTTTTCAAGACCTAATTGTCTTGCTAGTTCACGATCTGAATACACCGTGTTCCCTAAGAAATCAATATCTCCAATGTAATATTTATCACCTTCTTCAACACTTAATTTAAGCGTGATCAAATCTTCACCGCTATGAATTAAGGTGTCTGAAACGATACGCGCATCTCTAAAACCACGCTCTTTGTATTTGTCAACCACAGAAACTTTGTCTTCTGCAAAATTCTCAGGGATGTACTTTGAGCGTTTCCAGAAGCGTAATAAGCGCTTCTCTTTTGTGTTTTTCATCGCTTTGCGCAGCTTTGCGTCAGAAAGTTGCTCATTGCCAATAAATTCAATGTCTTCAATTTTAACGCGATCACTCAAATTAACATTGACTAACATATCTACCTTTTGCGTTTCGGCGGTATCTGTAGCCGGACGCGTGATGATGTTAACCTTAGAGTTTAAATACCCTTGTTCTTTGTATTTATTCTCAATGTAAAATTTGGTTTTTGTGATCAGGTTTTCGGTCACCTTAGTGCCTTTTTTAAGATCATTGTCCTTGATGATGTCTTTAGCCTTCTTTTCTTTGATACCGTTGATGGTAACTTTATTAAGCTCAGGAACTTCTTCAATTTCAAATTTAAGATCAACCACGTCACCGTTAATTGTAGCATACAAATTGATGTCGCTAAAGAGATCTAGGTCCCACAAGCGCTTGATGACATTACTGATACGGTCTCCCGGTAAATACACCTGTTCCCCGGCACGTAAACGGGTAAATGCGATCACCGTTTGCTCGTTGTATTGTTTTGCACCCACTACAGAAATCTCTCCTATAGTATACTGTTTACCGTTAGAAACGGGTAAATCTTCTTGGGCAATTGCGGTTGTAAAAGTTAGGCAGTTTAATAAAAAGGCCAGGAACAGGCCTGCTTGTTTAGGCATCTGCTTAATTAATTTGCTCGCTCGTCTTTCCAAATCGTCGTTCTCTTTTCTGATAATTATAAATTGCTTCGTACAGATGTTTTCTTGTAAAATCAGGCCATAGTACAGGTGTGAAATATAACTCTGCATAGGCGATTTGCCATAATAAAAAATTACTTATCCGCTGCTCTCCGCTTGTGCGAATAAGTAAATCAACATCAGGCATATCGTGAGTATACAAATGCTCCTTAATGACTGACTCATTTATTGAATGTGGCGAAATTAAGTTTTTTTTAACTTTATGACTGATGTCTTGTATAGTTTTTACTAACTCCTCGCGAGACCCGTAGCTGAGCGCAAGGGTAAGCTTAAGGCGTGTATTATTCTTAGTCTTTTCAATAACTTCTTTGAGTTCGCGTTGTGCTTTTTCGGGCAAGTTATTGAGACTTCCAATGGCAGATAAGGAGATGTTGTTGTCTTGTAAGGTTTTGATTTCCTTTTTAAGAGAAGAAACCAAAAGATTCATCAACGTATCCACCTCAAGTTTAGGACGGTTCCAGTTTTCGGTAGAAAAGGCGTAGAGCGTAACAAATGCTACACCTAGTTCTGCGCAGGCTTCAATGGTTTCCCGTACAGCTTTAGTCCCTTTTTTATGACCTTTTACACGCAGAAGTCCTTGATTTTTAGCCCAACGACCGTTACCGTCCATTATCACGGCAATATGCTTAGGGAGCTTATGTTGATCTATTTCGTCTAAAAAATCCATTATTCGTCATTAAAAACCGCAATAACACGGTTGTCTGCCAAAGGTATAGGTTACAGTGATTCCTGAAAACATATACCAGTCTTTATTATTAATGTTGCCAAAACTGGCATAATTATATTCTTCGGTCCCCGGAAAATTTCCGTCAAGGTTATCGGTAAAGGTGTACCGTGCACCTAACTCTGCAGCAAGTACGATGCTGCCGCCAATGTACGCTTTATAACCAATAACCATTGGGATTGCCAGATCCCATTCAGAACTTGTGTTAACCAATGCATCTTCTACGGGATCAAGCGCAAAAGAATCGTGGTAAAAGTAAGTAAATCCTGTATATAAATACGGAGTATGCGGCTTATCAAAGCTTTGATGCATGTCAAAATCCCAAAAGTTATATTCAATACCTACTGATCCTTCAATGACAGTGTTTGTGAAACTATATCCGCGGTTTTGACGTCTGGCATCATTACTGTCTGTGTCTGAAGCCTCTAAGTTGGTAAAAAGAATACTTGCTCTAAATGCATGTCTGGCGCTTCGGTTCCATTTAGCGATTCCGCCGAAAACAATGTTGTTTGGAGAAATATAATTCGTTCTGCCTACATCGCCTATAAAATTGCTTCCTCCTGCGAGTACACCCACCTCGTACGTCTGGCTTTGTGTAGAACCAACGGCGAATAAAACAAGTGTAAATACTAAAAGATACCTCATAGGCTGTAAAAAGTTTGCAAATATAACAATATTGTTTAGGTGCTTCTTATTAAGACGAATGCATCTGCTGAATAAACAAGAAAGTGTAAAAAATATTGCCTAGTTGCGCTTGTCTTCGCCCCACAATAATTTTTTGCGTAATGTGGTCAGGAAAGTGTCTTCTTCTAAAAGCACCAGTTTAATATTGAAGGGTGCTTTGGTAAGTGTGATCTCTGTTTCTACCGGAAGCGTGGCGATTCGAGAATCTAGTGATACCAGATGTTCTTCTTCTCTACCGCTCACTTTTAATTTTATTTCGGTAGAATCAGGAACCACAATAGGTCTGGCGTTGAGGTTATGTGGTGCTATGGGTGTAAGTATAAAACTTGAAGTTTTTGGCATAATTACCGGTCCGCCGCAACTTAGGGAATATCCTGTAGATCCTGTGGGAGTTGAAATGATTAAGCCGTCTGCCCAGTAATTTGTGAGACGTTCACCGTTTAGCGAAGTATCTACAGAGATCATCGAGGTAGAATTTTTTCGGCTTACTGTAACCTCATTGAGTGCAAAGTTGAGTCCGCCAAAAGTTTCTTCCCCTTTGGAAGTTTTGATACTTATTAAAGATCGCTCAGTGATGCTATAGTTGTTTTTGAGAATTTCATCTACAGAACTAACCAGCTTCTCTTTATTTACTGTGGCTAAAAATCCTAAGCGTCCGGTGTTGATACCCACTATGGGAATGTCAAGATCGCGTACGTAGGTAACTGTTTGCAGGATCGTGCCATCACCGCCAATACTAAAAAAAAGATCGTAGGTGTTATCTAACTCTTCAAAAGTGCTGAAGTGTGAATAGGTTTTGTCAATTTCTTCATTTTCATGAATCAACTTCAGAAAATTCTCTTCAATTATAACTTCAACGTCCTTTTGATTTAAAAGATCAAGCAGTTGTTGAACGTAATGTCCTGAATTCTTATGATAAAATTGACCGTAGATACCTACTTTCATACATTTTAAATGTTGAGATATTTATCTAAATATTGAGAGCGATCACGTAAATCTTTTATAAAGGCATCTTCTTGATGCTCAGAAACGACTACGTAGCCATAGCGCCTAAAGGCTTGAAGAATCGTATTAAAGCTCGTGTCTGATCCAATCTTTATGGAGATTTGAGCAACCTCATTTTTTATCTGAGAGATGAATGCGCCTAGCACTTTACCGTCGTTAGACTCTATGATCTGGCTGATTTCACTAAAGCTGTAATCATAAATGCCGTGCTCAATAACGATGATGCTTCCGTTTTCGCTTAAAAAAGGCGTGCTGTTAAAATAGGTCATCACATCTGCAAGCTCGTAGTAACCCAAATAAGAAGCGTTTTCCTCATCAAGTACGGGCATCAAGTTAGCGTTGTTTTGTGCAAAAGCTTCTAAAACATTGAGCCAGTTGGTATCAGTACGCACAAAAAACACTTCGTACATATGATTGTTTTCTGCGATCACTTCTTTTGCATCCAGACAGTGTACATCATTTTCATTCAGACAACCTACATAAACTCCTTCTCTTAAAATAGGCACGTGGGAGTAGGTGGTTTGTGTAAACAGTTCTTGAGCCTCGCCCATGAGCAGATGCTCGTCAAGCGGGTCAATATCCTTAATGATGTAATCTGTGATTTTCATAGCCTCTTTGATGCAATTTAATTAAAAAAGTAGGGTCAGAGCCTGTGTTACTTCGTATTTTTGCAAGCAAAGTTACAATTATTGAGATGACAAAATTAAGTGTAAATGTTAATAAGATCGCAACATTACGTAACGCCAGAGGAGGTAATGTTCCTGATTTAATTAAGACGGTAAAAGATATTGAATCTTTTGGAGCGCAGGGAATTACCATTCATCCAAGGCCCGATGAGCGTCATATTAGATATCAGGATGCCCGAGATTTAAAAACGGTTGTAAAAACTGAATTGAATATAGAAGGTAATCCGGTTGAGAAGTTCATCAACTTGGTTTTAGAAGTTCAGCCAGATCAGGTGACATTAGTGCCAGATTCTGTAGATGCGATCACTTCAAATGCAGGTTGGGACACGTTAAAGAACAAAGTCTTTTTAAAAGAAGTTATCGCCGAATTTAAATCTCATGGAATTCGCACCTCTATTTTTGTTGATCCTGTTGTCGAAATGATTGAAGGTGCAAAGGAAACCGGTACAGATCGCATCGAGTTATACACCGAAGCTTTTGCGGTGGGTTTTAAAGAAGGGCATCCTAATGCGGTTAAGCCTTATGTAGATGCCGCATTGCTAGCTCAGGACTTAGATTTGGGGCTCAATGCCGGGCACGATCTTTCATTAGAAAACATCAAGTTTTTCGCTGATAGTATTCCGGGGCTGTTAGAAGTTTCTATTGGGCACGCATTGATCGCCGAAGCGCTTTATGACGGACTAGAAAAAACCATCAAATCGTATTTAGACGCCTTAATTTAATTTATGATTTTACACAGCAGTATTACCGGCACAGGAAAACCCTTTGTGATTTTACATGGTTTTCTGGGAATGGGAGATAATTGGAAAACTTTAGCCAATCAGTTTGCAGAAGCCGGATATCAAATGCATTTGGTTGATCAGCGCAATCACGGAAGAAGCTTTCATAGCGACACCTTTAACTACGAAGTTCTAGCTGAGGATCTAAAGAAGTATTGTCAGGAACATGACTTGAAAGATATTGTACTGCTGGGGCATTCTATGGGTGGGAAAACCGCAATGCTCTTCGCTATGCGTTATCCGGAATACATTAATAAACTTATCATTGCTGATATCGCACCAAAATATTATGCGCCGCATCATCAGCAAATTTTAAAAGGTTTAACGGCATTATCTGAAAGTCACGAAGCAAGAACCTCACGTGGTAACGCAGATGACTTTTTAAAAGAATACATATCAGACTGGGGGACAAGACAATTCTTATTAAAAAACTTGTATTGGCAGAAGGATAAAACCTTAGCCTTACGAGTCAATTTGCCGGTGCTCAAGAGGGAAGTAGAGGTCATAGGTGAAGGATTGCCAACTCAAACGGTTTATGAAGGAGCGACTTTATTTTTAAATGGGTTGAAGTCTGATTATATCACTGAAGATGATAAACCGCTAATCAAAACACATTTTCCTGCAGCTGAAATTATAGGGATTGAAAAAGCAGGTCATTGGTTACACGCAGAAAACCCGAAAGACTTTTATTCTGAAGTAATGAAATTCCTAGAGTAGGGTTTTGTCTTTTTCGATAAACGTTTCCTTCTTAAGATGAATTTTAGCTTTGTAATAAATTATAGTTCTTATTGCTATTACTGCTAGTGCTTAAACGAATTAGTGATTAGGTAATCATAAAATCACTATAAATCCTATTACAACTCAATAAATTTTTATAACATTGTTGAAGGTATTTATTGTGCATGCATAATAAATATGGTTAATTTTTATGAGATTCTTAAAAAATTTCACCTCAATTATTAAATTATAATTTTACCCTTTTAAAGTATGAAGAGAGTTTTAGCAACGTCTTTATTCTTATTAGCCTCGGCGATAACGTTTGCGGGAGGTTATAGAGTTGGACTTCAAGGTCAGCGTGCCCTTGCGATGGGGCATACCGGAGTGGCTTATGTAAACAGTGCCGAGTTGGCCTTTTTCAATCCTGCCGGTTTAGTGTATTTAGAGAACAAGATTAATGCTTCAGCCGGTGGTTTTGGTGTTTTTTCTAGTGTGGCGTGGCAAAATGAGAGTACCGGTCAGTTTGCCAATACTGATAGCCCTATGGGAACTCCATTTTACCTATACGGCTCTTATGCATTAAATGAGCAATTGAGTTTAGGACTTGCAGTATATACACCTTACGGTAGTACAGTAGAATGGCCAACAGATTGGGCGGGTTCGCATCTGGTTAACAATATAGAGTTGGCGGCCGTATTTATTCAACCTTTGGTTTCTTTTAAAATCAGCGATAAATTCAGTGTTGGTGGTGGGCCTATTTTTGTAACAGGTAATGTAAACTTTAACCGAAATGCCAATCGTTTCTTAACCGATCAAGAGGGTAATCGCTCTAACGTAACTATTGATGATAGTGGGGTAACCAATTGGGGATGGTCTGTAGGTGGTATGTTTAGAGCTACCGAAAACCTGACTTTTGGGGCAAATTATCGTTCTGAAATTATTTTAGAATCTGAAGATGGTACGGCAACCTTTGCAAACTTTCCTAATGACAGTGGTCAACCAGTGGTTGTAGGAGGAACTGCAATTCCTTCAAACGGAACTCAAGGTTTTAATGCATCACTTCCGCTTCCGGCAGAACTTACTGTAGGTGCTTCGTATAGCAAAGATAAGTGGGTGATTAATGTGGATTATACCAGAACATATTGGGATGTTTATGAAGATCTGGATATTGTTTTTGCAGATGGTTCAGAATCTATTAACCCTCGTAACTATAAAAATTCTTCTATTTATAAGTTTGGTGTAGGCTATGCGGCAAGTGAAAAATTCATGCTGCGTGCAGGTTATTATTTTGACGAATCACCGGTGCAGTCAGGCTACTTCGCTCCTGAGACACCGCGTAACGATAGTAATGGTTTTTCAGCCGGACTTTCTTATGCGATCTCAAGCAGTTTTGCTATCGATGCCTCGTTCCTTTATGTGCGCTTTAAAGAGATCAATGAGTCTTATGATTATGTAGATGACGGGTCTTCTTTTGGTGGTACTTATAAATCAAGTGCGTTTATTCCGGGAATTGGTTTGACTTATAAACTTTAAAAAGAGCTATACGATGAAAAATTATATTAAATATATGGCTTTGTCAGCCGTGCTTTTAACAGCTTGTGAGGCAGAATTAGACAATCCTATTGAAGATGGTGGCTTTTATAGCAGTGGCTCAGCAGATTTTTCAAACTACGTTGCTGTAGGGAATTCACTGACCTCAGGCTATGCTGATGGCGCATTATACATAAGTGGGCAACAGAATAGTTTTCCTAATATTTTAGCAGGTCAATTTGCCTTAGCTGGCGGAGGCATGTTTACACAGCCTCTTGTTGATGATAATACGGGTGGTTTGTTAGCTAATGGTACGCAAATTCAACCGAATCGTTTTGTATTGACCTTAGATGCTGATGGTAATCCAGGCCCAACACCTTTGCAGGGAACTCCTACGACTGATATTGCAAATGTTTTAGAAGGACCTTTTAATAATATGGGTGTTCCTGGAGCAAAAAGTTTTCATTTAGTAGCACCGGGCTACGGTAATATTGCCGGGGTAGCAGCAGGTGCAGCAAACCCCTATTTTGTGCGTTTTGCGTCAAGTACTGATGCTACAATTATAGGGGATGCGGCAGCTCAAAGTCCGTCGTTTTTCTCCCTTTGGATTGGAAATAATGATATTTTAAGCTATGCAACGAGCGGGGGAACTGGAGTAGACCAGACCGGAAATTTAGACCCGACGACGTACGGTGCTAATGATATTACAGATCCTAATGTATTTGCGAGTGTGTATAATCAAGAAGTTCAAGCTTTGACAGCTTCGGCCTCAGGCGGAGTGGTTTTTAATATTCCTGATGTGACTTCTATACCGTTTTTTACGACGGTGCCTTATAACGCAATACCTTTAGATGAGGCTACTGCAGCAGGAGTAAATCAAGCGTATGTGCAATATAATGGAGCTTTAGCACAATATGCGGCTTTAGGAGTTATCACTACTGAAGAGCGTGATGCAAGAACTATTAATTTCACAGCGGGTCAAAACGCGATTGTGATCGAAGATGAAAATCTTACCACACTGCTTAATCCTACCAATGGTCAGGAAATCCCAAAAATAAGACAAGCGACTCCAGATGATCTTTTTGTGTTAACATCATCAAGTATCATTGGGACTCTTGCAGATCCTAGTAATCCTAATTCTGTAATTGGAGTAGGAGTTCCTGTTGGAGATCAATATGTTTTAATTCCTGAAGAGCAGGCGATGATCGCTACTGCGCAGGCTTCTTATAATGCAACAATACAAGGTTTAGCTCAAGCTAACGGACTAGCATTTGTTGATGCGCGTGCTATTTTAAACCAACTGGCAGAAAGTGGTATCGCTTTTGACGCAGGTACATTGACTTCTACTTTTGCCACCGGTGGAGCGTTCTCTTTAGATGGTGTGCACCCTACGCCAAGGGGCTATGCCTATTTAGCAAATCAAGCAATTGCTGCAATAAATGAAACTTACGGTTCTACACTACCAATGGTTAACGTAGGTGATTACGGAACGGTGAACATCAGTAATTAAGCTTAAACATTAAGTTTACTTTATAGAAATCGCTATCTGTGAGGATAGCGATTTTTTTATTTTTACGTAAATCCTAATATGCCTAAAATCGGTTTCTGTGTGGTCTCGATTTCAGGTATTTAAGATTTGTATCGAAGGCTTATATTGGCATCGCCAACGGGTTAAATATTTCGCCCAGATAGCGATCGAAATACCTTGAAATTGAAAATTTGTTACCGACTATTACCTCACGGACTTGCTCTGAGGTTGTTTACTTTAACTTGACCTAACCTTATGAAAACCTTAATCAAATTATTACTTACCGCATTAGCCGTTATCATTTTAGGGTATTTGTTACCTGGTGTAGGAGTAACCTCATTTTTTACAGCTTTTATCGTCGCGGTGGTAATCGCGCTGTTGCGATTGATCGTGAAACCAATATTAGTCATACTTACACTGCCGATCACGATAGTAACGTTTGGAATTTTTCTGCTTTTTATCAATGCGATCATCATTTTGATAGCAGATTATTTCGTGGGTGGTTTTGCAGTAGATGGTATCTGGTGGGCATTGATTTTTAGTTTGTTGCTCTCCTTGTTTCAGTCCTTGCTTTTTGCACTTATAAAAGAGGATTAGAAGCTTGCTGAATACCAAATGCTTATAAACTTTGTGGGGATATAAAAAAGATGTACTTTTGCACTCCAAATTTTATAGGAAAATATCACTAGAAGATGAATATTACACGCGAGAATATTGATGATTTAAATGCAGTACTTAAGGTAGATATTGCAAAAGATGACTATAATGACAAAGTACAGAAAGTACTTAAAGATTATAGAAAATCTGCAAACATTCCTGGTTTTAGAAAAGGGCACGTGCCTATGGGTCTTGTTCAAAAGCAGTACGGTAAGGCCGTTTTGGTAGATGAGGTAAACAAGCTTTTACAAGACAGTTTGCAAAAATATCTTACTGAAGAAAAACTTGATGTGTTAGGTAATCCATTACCTAAAGATCAGGAAGATCTTAATTGGGATGCCGGTGATTATACCTTTGAATTTGAATTAGGTCTTGCGCCTAAGTTTGAAATAGATCTTCAGCCTAAAAAAGCGATCACAAGCTATACTATTGTTGTTGATGATAAAATGGTAGATAATCAAATCACTACTATTCAAAAGCAATATGGGAAAATCACAAGCAAGCAGGAGGTAGAGAAAGACGATGAGGTTTCTGGAAGCTTTGTGAATGAAGAAGCTGAGTTTGAAAAGAAAACCATGTTTGAAGTAAACAAACTTAAAGGTAAAGCAAATACTTCGGCGTTTGTGGGTGCAAAAGTAGGTGACACGGTTACTGTTTCTACTAAAGGTTTGTTTAAAGAAGCAGGTGACTACCGTTCATTCTTAGGTCTTTCAGAAGAGGAAGCAAAAGAGAAAAACCTTGAGGTTTCTTTTACTATTGAAGAAGTAAACCACAGAGAGCCTGCAGATTTAGATCAGGATCTTTTTGATAAGCTTTACGGCCCGGGTGTTATTACTTCGGTAACTGAGCTTAAAGAAAAAATTAAAGAAGAAGGCGAAAATCAATTCAAGCAGCAAAGCGATCAGCAGTTGCTCAATGATGTAACCGAAAGATTGATCGAGAATACAGAATTTGATCTTCCTGCTGAATTTTTAAAGAAATGGATTCAGAGAAGTGGTGAGAAGGAGTTGACTTTTGAAGAAGCTGTTGAAGAGTACGAGCGTTCTGAAAAGGGACTACGTTACCAGTTGATCGAAGGTAAGATCATTGCAGATAACGAGCTGCAGATCACTTTTGAAGAAATTAAAGCTTATGCTAAAGAAATGATCAAAGCGCAGATGGCACAGTTTGGTCAAAACGATCCTAAAGATGAAGAGTTAGAAGGAATCGCAGCACGTATTTTGAGTAATCAGGATGAGGTTAAAAGACTTTCTGAGCAATTGATGAACAAAAAATTGCTTGATTTCTTTAAAGAGAATGTAAAATTAAAAGAGAAAGAAGTGACTTTTGACGAGTTTGTCAAAGAAGTTTACAACTAGTAATTCTCTAATTTATATAGTATCTTTAAGGCGTTTTAACGGTATGTTGAAACGCCTTTTTACTTAAAAATTAGTAAGGTGTTTTAAACACCTTTTTTATTGAACTTTTATTTTGAAGCCTTAGCGCGCTTCAGGAATTAGAAAAAAATACTATGAACTACGCAGACGAATTTAAAAAATACGCGATTAAAGATCAGGGCGTAAACAGCATGTACTATGATAAAATCATGAGTAGCATGTACCCGGTAGGTCTTACTCCAAATATTATCGAAGAACGTCAGATGAACGCTGTGGCGATGGACGTTTTTTCACGTTTGATGATGGATCGTATCATCTTTTTGGGGACTGGTATCAATGACCAAGTAGCAAATATTGTTCAGGCGCAATTGCTTTTCTTAGAAAGTACAGACGCTTCTAAAGATATTCAGATTTATATTAACTCTCCTGGTGGTAGTGTGTATGCAGGTTTAGGGATCTATGATACCATGCAATTTATAAAACCTGATGTAGCCACTATTTGTACTGGTATGGCAGCCTCTATGGGCGCAGTTTTGCTTTGTGCTGGTGCACAAGGAAAACGTAGTGGATTAACACACTCACGAGTGATGATTCACCAGCCGTTAGGTGGAGCACAAGGACAAGCAAGTGATATCGAGATCACCGCGCGGGAAATCCTTACGCTTAAAGAAGAATTGTATAAGATAATTGCAAAACATTCAGGTCAGCCTTACGAGAAGGTTTATGAAGACAGTGATCGTGATTACTGGATGAAAGCTGATAAAGCTTTAGAATACGGAATGATTGACGAAATTCTGGCGAGAGAATAAGTCAGAACAACGTTGAAGTTGTTGAATTACCCAAATGATTGAATTATGGCGAAAGAAGAATTAGAATGTTCATTTTGTGGAAGAAAAAAGTCTGAGACTAACTTGCTTATTGCAGGGCTGGACGCACACATTTGCGACCGTTGCATCGAGCAAGCACACGGTATTGTACTTGAAGAAGCCAAAGACGTGAACAAAAATGGGTTAGATGGAGAGCTTACACTCAAGAAGCCTAAAGAGATTAAAGATTTTCTAGATGAGTATATCATCGGTCAGGACTTTACAAAAAAAGTAATGGCTGTAGCGGTGTATAATCATTACAAACGTTTATTACAACCTGAGACCGAAGATGAGATCGAGATACAGAAGAGTAATATTGTAATGGTAGGGCAAACCGGTACCGGTAAAACGCTTATGGCAAAAACCATTGCGCGTATGCTGAATGTGCCGCTTGCTATTGTAGATGCTACCGTTTTGACCGAAGCAGGTTACGTAGGAGAAGATGTAGAGAGTATTTTAACGCGCTTATTACAAGCAGCAGATTACAATCTTGAAAAAGCGCAACGCGGAATCGTATTTATCGATGAGATCGATAAAATCGCCCGTAAGAGTGATAACCCTTCAATCACACGAGATGTGAGCGGAGAAGGCGTACAACAAGCGTTATTGAAGCTTTTAGAAGGAACTACTGTAAACGTTCCGCCTAAGGGAGGTCGTAAACATCCTGATCAGAAATTTATTGAGGTCAATACAGAGCATATCTTGTTTATTGCAGGTGGTGCGTTTGATGGTATTGAGCGTGTGATCAGCAAGCGCTTGAATATGCAAGCTGTGGGCTTCAGTGCGAGTATGAGCGACGAAGTGATTGACCGCGAAAATCTTTTGAAATACATTATTCCTAAAGACTTGAAAGATTTTGGTTTGATCCCAGAAATTATTGGGCGTCTTCCGGTACTCACACATATGGATCCGCTTGATGCAAAGACACTAAGAGCAATTCTTACCGAGCCTAAAAATGCTATTATAAAGCAGTACGAAAAGCTCTTTGAGATGGATGATATCGAATTTGAGATCACTGCACCGGCGCTGGATTATATCGTAGATAAAGCGATTGAATATAAGTTGGGTGCGCGTGGATTACGCTCACTTTGTGAAGCGATCTTTACCGACGCGATGTTTGATCTGCCAAGTTCTGATCTTACTACCTTTAAAGTAGATAAAGAATATGCGCAGTTTAAGCTAGAGAAATCAACTATTAAAAAGCTTAAGGCAGTTTCTTAAGCTGAAATACATAAAGATGAAAAAGCTCGGTATTGCCGGGCTTTTTTTATTGGCCCCGCCAAAGGCTTTAATACTCCGTCTCAATAACTATTGAAAAGCCTCGAAATCAAAAATTTACTTCCAGCTAATGTTTTAAGAGCTTACCCTTAGCTAGTTTGCCGAAGGTGTGGAAGGTTATTCACTAGCTCGTTCAAAACCCGGCTACCGAAGCTGCGTGCTCGTACTGATACACATTCATTTTTTTGCTCAACGAATTCTTATTAGAACTGAAATAGCCCGTAGTTGCAGTGACTGGTACAAAACCTACTTCATCTGCCGCAGAGTTGATCGCCGAACCTAAAGTTTGAGCAGAACTATATAGCTCAGCATCGGTATATGCGCTATACACATCATAGCCGCCATAAGCTCCCGGGCGATCAGAGGCGAAATAGAGTATATGGTTCTCAACGCTTAAGCTGGGATATTTTTCGTTAGCTGAAGTATTGATGTTTTTACCAAGATTTTTTGGTATTGTAAATCTTCCGTTAGGTAATATTTTAACAGAATATAAGTCGTAACCGCCATAACCTCCGGGCATATTACTCGAAAAATACAACGTTTTGCCATTGCGACTTAACCACGGATTTTCAACAGAATATTCTTTGGGAGCGAGTGGTAAACGTTTTGAAGCAAACCATTGTGCGGGAATTTTAGGGTTTCGGGTGGCAACGTATAGTTGATAATTTGTACTACCTGCTTCGGTTTTAGTGTAAAACACCTGCGTTTGCGTTTTATTAAATGTGAGACCGCCGTGGTTGGTTTTTCCTGTAAAAGCTCCAGCAAGTAAATGAGGATTCCGCCAGTTGTTTTTAAATTTTGAAAAGCCTAAAAGTTTGTATTCGCTTTGATCTAAAACTGTAGAACTTCCGGACCGTGATGTGATTTTTCGGTTGGAGACCACAACTAGTTTATCTTCAAACAAACACGTGGCATACTCATCTGAAGCAGTGTTGAAACTAAGTTCAGAAACGATATAGGTATGGTCATCTGGCGATGACGTGTACCTTTTTGCAAATAAATTAGGTGAGGAGTTTGAATTGAAAGCGATCGTAGTTTCGCTTTTTTTACTTTGTCCTGATAGTAACCCGGTTTGCAGAGCTACTATCAGTGTCAAAGCTATTAGCTTCGAAAAGCTTGAGTAATTTGAGTTGTGATTTGTTGCAGCCAATTTAGGGGAGACTGGGCGCATATGCTAATATTTTAGTTGAAGCGGGATTAAAATTCGTTGAAGTGAAAGTCTAGGGGTTATCCTTGTGTGCAGGCGGCGTTTAAAACCAGCAATTCTTCTACAAATTCTCTAGAATTACTGAGTCTGGGAACTTTGTGCTGACCACCAAGCTTATTTTTTGATTTTAACCAATCGTAAAATAGATCGGTACGGGCGTAGTGTATTGTGGGCGGATTTAAGGTCATATTATTCTTGCGTTTGGCTTCATAATCGCTATTGATCTCCTGTAAAGCCTTGTCAAAAAGTTGATTAAAATGCTCCGGATCTTTAGGAGCCACTTTAAATTCAATGAACCATTCGTGAGCACCTTTTTCTTTTCCATCCATAAAAATAGGCGCAGCCGTGTAGTCTACGATTTCAGATTGGGTAAGCGCTGTTGCTTTCTTGAGGGCTTCTTCGGCATTCTCAATGATCAATTCTTCACCAAAGGCGTTAATGTGATGTTTAGTGCGCCCACTCACGCGTATACGATACGGATTTATAGAAGTAAATCGCACCGTGTCACCTACGCGATAGCGCCACAATCCGCTGTTTGTAGTAATCACAATAGCATAGTTTTTTCCTTTTTCAACTTCGCTAAGCGGAATAATTTTCTGACCGGGCTGCCCATAGCAATCCATTGGGATGAATTCATAGAAAATTCCGTAGTCTAACATAAGCAAGAGATCGCTACGTTCGTTTTTATCCTGAAGTGCAAAAAAACCTTCAGAAGCATTATAGATCTCATAATACTTAAAGTCGTGACGCGGTAATACTTTTCTATACTGATCACGATAAGGTTCAAAACTCACACCCCCGTGAAAATATACTTCCAGATTGGGCCAAACCTCAAAAAGGCTTTGTTTGCCGGTTGTGGCTAAAATATTGTTGATGAGCACCAGCATCCACGAAGGCACACCGGCAAGACTCGTAACTTTTTCTTGAATGGTTTCCTGAACGATAGCTTGCATCTTTACTTCCCAATCGCTCATCAGGGAAACCTCATTCCCGGGAGTACTGCTAAACTCTGCCCAAAACGGCATATTATCTATCAATATCGCTGAGAGATCACCATACGAGGTGCCGTTACTTTCATAAAGGCGTTTGCTTCCGCCCAGGCGCAAGCTCTTACCTGTAAATAATTGAGAGTCGGGATTGTTATTTAAATAAACACAAAGCAGATCTTTACTCGCTGCATAATGACAATCTTCGAGCGCTTCAGGGCTTACCGGGATGTATTTGCTTTTTGCGTTTGTTGTTCCGCTGCTTTGAGCAAATAGTTTGACGGGGGAAGGCCAGAAGATGTTACTTTCACCACGACGCGCACGCTCAATCATTTCGTGCGAGGCTTCATAATTGGTGATGGGAACTTGTTGTGCAAAATCGTTATAGGAACGAATATCTTTAAAACCGTATTTTTTACCGATCTCTGTGTTTTTAGCTTTGTGTACTAACTTCAGCAGCAATTCATTTTGAACTTCGTGAGGATATTTTAGAAACAATTCCATCTGGTGAATACGCTTTTTGAGAAACCAGCTGGCGATAGAATTGACTAAGGGTATCGGCATTTTGTTAGTATATTTGAGCTCTAGTTTATTAGGATTGATAAAAAATCACGCCTAAAAATACTTTTTTTAAACTGAATTAATTCAACATCCTTCACTTTTATGCAATACCAAGGCGTACTTACCAAAATGCAAACCGAGCTCCAAAATCCGGTGCAATATTATTTGGTTTTTGAAGATGATTTTATTCACGTCAACCAGCTTTTAGACAAAGAAATACGCATCGAATTTTTAAAATATCAATGCCTTGCGTGCGGCCTGAATAAAAAAATCTACCGTCAGGGATATTGTTATGAAGACTTCTATAAAGTGCCTCAAGCAGCTGACTGGATTATGAAACCGGAGCTGAGTAAGGCGCATCTGGATCAGGAAGATCGCGATCTGGAGTACGAAAAGAAAGTACAGCTGCAGCCACATATTGTATATCTCGCAAACAGCAGTAATGTAAAAGTGGGCGTAACGCGCAAAACGCAAGTACCTACGCGCTGGATAGATCAAGGCGCACATGAAGCGATTGAGATCGTTGAGGTGCCTAATAGGTATTTAGCAGGAATCACCGAAGTCGCTCTTAAAGAACATATAGCTGATAAAACCAATTGGCGTAAAATGCTCAAAAATGAGATCGAAGATGAGAACCTCGTTGAGCAGCGTGACGCCTTAAAACAGTACATTCCAGACGAGGCGCTAGAGTACTACATTGCCAGCAATCAGGAAACCAATATAGAATTCCCGGTACTGCAATACCCTAAAAAACTAAAGAGCCTTAACCTTGAAAAAACGCCGGAGTATCAAGGTGTTTTAAAAGGAATAAAAGGACAGTATCTTCTATTTGGGGACGGAACCGTCTTTAACGTACGCAACTGGGAGGGCTATGTAGTAAGCCTTGCTGTTTCGGCCTAAACCCGTGTATTTATCGTAGTTTACACCAATCTGAAGGGTGCTTTTTCTTCAGATTGGAAAACTTTTTTTAAAATTTATATAACTAATATGTTAGTTAAACTAATTAATTAGTTATATTTGAGTGTTCAATAACAAAACTAATTCCCTAAACAGTAAAATTATGAAACAGTTAACCAAAGCCGAAGAAGAAGTAATGCAGATTTTATGGGATCTGGGTGAAGCTAACGTAGCCGCAATGCTTGAGGTGATGCCGGAGCCTAAACCGGCCTACAACACCGTATCAACTATTGTGCGTATTCTGGAAACCAAAGAATTTGTGGGCTACAAGAAGGAGGGTAGAGGACATATTTATTTTCCGCTGGTGAAAAAATCAGATTACAGTAGTGCCTCGATGTCTAAAATGGTAAACGATTATTTCAACGGAAGCTTCAAAAGCATGGTTTCTTTCTTTGTGAAAAAGAAAGAAATGAGCGCGAGCGAACTCGAATCTATTTTAAAAGAAATTAATAAAGACGACTAGTTATGGTAAGATATATACTCGAAGTTATTGTTTTTCAGGCATTGTTTTTAGCCGTGTACCAGCTTTGGTTTCGCAAAGAAACCTTCTTCAATATCAATAGAATTTATTTGATAAGTACAGCGCTTCTAGCTTTCGTTTTGCCCTTTATGCAATTTGAATTGTTTCAGAATCAAATTCCGCTGCGCGAAAACATGTTTTTTCTGCCGGAAGTAGTGATAACTACTGAAGCAAGTGAAGTTGCAGCTGCGCCGATACCACAAGAAACAGACTGGAGTATCTATCTATTACTTTATGCAGCCGGAGTGTTTTTTAGCACGGGAATGCTGTTCAGAAAATATCAAGAGATTCAGCGCTACTTTAGGTTTAAGCGTAAAAATGATACGACGCCAAAGATGATCACCATACCCAACAGCGATGCCGCTTTTACGTTTATGGGAACCATTTTTATTGGTGAAAATATCAATGCTGAGGCTAAAGCGCATATTATGGCGCACGAAGAGGTGCATCTCAAACACTGGCACGGTCTTGACTTGATGCTGTTTGAGCTGATGCGCGTAATCTTTTGGTTCAATCCGCTGGTGTATATCTATCAAAATAAACTAGCCGAAATACACGAATTTATCGCAGATGCTCAGGCAATGCGTAAAACCGAAATGAAAGCCTATTACAATCAGTTATTAAATACTGCTTTTGGTACGCAACACATTTCATTCATTAATACATTTTTCAATCATTCATTAATCAAAAAACGAATCGTTATGTTACAAAAACAAAGTAAACAAAGAGCCGGACTCAAATATTTAGTCCTGATCCCCGTCATCGCCGGAATTCTAACCTATGTAGGATGTACCGATGACAACGGCCTCGCCGAAAATAAAGCAGCACTTACCCTTGAAGAACAAGTGGCAGATCTAGAGGCAACTTTAGATGCTAAAGAAGAAATAAGCATTGAAGAGCGCGAACTTGTAAGTAATCTTTTTAACAAGGCGAATCAAAAAGCTTTGCCACCGCCACCGCCTTCGCTTAACGAAGATGCTGTTATAGAAGTGGTAGAAACTCAAAGCCAAAAAGAAATTAATGATGTTCCTTATGCCGTTGTAGAAGAAGTGCCGGTTTTCCCGGGGTGTGAAAGTCTGCAGACCAATGCGGAGCGTAAAAAATGCATGTCTGAACAAGTTTCGCGACACGTAAATACAAGCTTTAATACTAAGCTAGGTAAAGAACTTGGGCTTAAAGGTATTAATAGAATCTATGTGCGCTTTGAGATAGATCCTCAAGGTAATATTAATAAAATAGGCGTTCGTGGCCCACACCCTAGGTTAGAAGAAGAAGCAAGGCGTGTCGTAAGCAGTCTACCGCAAATGCAACCAGGTAAACAAAACGGAGAGGCAGTAAATGTATTGTATTCACTACCTATTGTTTTTCAGACAAAGTAGATTCTAAAACCTTAAGCACTCAAAAATGCGCAGTTTTTATCTATTTATATTTTTAGTACTAGCCAGCCGGGCCGAAGCACAAGAGGTTTCGGCTTTGGCCATTGGCGATAGTTTATATGCTGTGGGAAACTACAGCAAGGCCATTGCAAATTATGAACAAATCAAAGCTAAAAACGAGCGTGTTTATTTAAAATTGGCGCGTGCCCATCAAGCTAAAGGGACTCTTGACGATGCGCTTACCAATTATAAATTAGCAGCAACAGGTACAGATGAGGTTATCGCAATGAATGAGTATGGGAAATTGCTCATCACCAAGCGTCAGTTTAAAGAAGCAGATAGTGTTTTTTCAGTGTTAATTTCAGTTTATGATACCAATCCAGACTTTTATTACCAGCGCGGAAGGGCTAATGAAAACAGACCTAGAGACATTTCAATAAAAGAGTCTGATAGTGTTTTAGTAGAAAAGCTTGCAAAAGTTCACGATCCTTTAGAAGATTATGAAAGGGCTATCGCCTTAGACAGTACGCACCAAAAAGCACTTGCCGAAGTTGCGACCTCTTATCTTAAACAAAAGGACTTTGCGATGGTTGAAAAACTGGCGTTTAAAGCCTTAGAAAGTTATCCTACTAATGTGGAGATCATCAGCACGCTCGCTCAAAATTATTATTACAAGGGATGGAATGAGGAAGGCATCCAGTGGTTCGAAAAATTATTGGCACTGGGGCAAGACACCCAATTCATCAGAGAAAAACTGGGCAATCTTTATTATAAAAAACGACAGTACGAGGATGCTATCGAGCAGTATCTTGGCGCTTTAAAGTTCGCTCCTGAAGATGCCTACGATCACGCAACCTTAGCCAAATTATATAATTTCACAGCCGATTTAGATGCTGCGGAAATGCACGGCTTGTTTGCAGTTCTTTACAAAGACCAACCATTGTTTGAGGAGTACTTTACCTTATCGCGAACCTACGAGATGAAAAAAGAATGGGCCAGCGCTATGAAGTATGTCAACCGGTCTTTGGATGAAAACCCTAGAAATAAGAGCGCAGAATATACTAAAGCGATCATCGCAGACAATTATTTTGAAGACCGCCGGGCGGTGCTTAAACTGTACGAGGACTTCATTAAAAAATATGAGGACGGGAAATATGCAAAATTTGATCCTACATTAAAGCTCGCTAAAGAACGTCGAGATAAACTCAATCGGGAGATCTTTATGGCTGAGGGAGAAGAGGAGTAATTTCTTCTGTCACATTGAGCGTTATCTAGATACTTTTGAGTTCTAGTGATATTAATAGTAATTACAATAACAATAATTAAAGCAGTTGCTTACTTTTAGCATTCTTAATCAAGCGCTGTGAAAAATTACCTACTTCTATCTTTTAGCTTTATCTTTTTTCTTTCCTGTAACTCAGAAAAAGGACTCAATTGTTTTCAGGCTGAAGGGGAGCGCATCGAACAAGAAATCCCGGTAGAAGCATTTTCTAAGATTATTGTTGAAGAGCGTTTGCAGCTTATTGTAAAACAAGGCGAAACGCAAAAAGTAGTGCTTGCCACCGGTGAAAATTTAGTCAATGATATCGAAGTAAGCGTTACCGATGGCGTCCTTACCCTGTTTAACGACAACGGCTGCAATCTCGTGCGCGACTACAACATCAGCAAAGTTTATGTGACTACTCCAGAGTTGACCGAAATCCGTAATGCTTCAGGATATGAAGTGCAAAGCGATGGCGTGTTGTCTTTTGATTCGTTAACCCTGACCAGTGAAGATGTTGAAGAAGAAGATTTTTATCATAAAGACGGCGATTTTAGGTTGGAGTTGGATGTGAATACGCTCAACATCACCGCAAACGGACTCAGTAATTTTTTTATTTCCGGCGCAGCCGAAACAGCCAATATTGAATTTCTTGAAGGTGATATTCGCTTTGAAGGCGAAAATTTTGCCATTCAAAATGCCAATATCTATCATCGCGGAACCAATAAAGTGATCGTAAATCCCATTCAGTCTTTGCGCGGAAGTGTTCTAAGCACGGGAGATTTAATTTCAGTCAATCGTCCGCCTATTGTTGAGGTTGAAGAGACGTACACCGGTCGATTAATATTTGAGTAGCGCAAAGCGCTTTAGTCATTTCCGCGAAGGCGGAAATCTCACAAATTTCATCCAGTTCAAAATCCTGCATCCATGATTTAGGGAAGCTCTCATTTTCCATACCTCACAAAATCTCAAACGCTGATTTTAAACCGTATCTTTGCAGCTTAAAACCTCAAAAAATACCTCAATCTTGGAAGCTCAAAATAATAACCCATTGCAATCTGAAGCTGAAAATAAACCACATAAGGCCGGTTTTGTAAACATTATCGGGAACCCAAATGTGGGTAAATCTACCTTGATGAATGCGATCGTGGGCGAGCGCCTTTCGATCATTACTTCAAAAGCACAAACCACGCGCCACCGTATTTTAGGTATCGTGAATGGTGATGATTTTCAGGCGATTTTTAGCGATACTCCGGGAATTATAAAACCCGCATACGAATTGCAAGCGTCGATGATGGACTTTGTAAAGTCGGCTTTTGAGGATGCCGACGTGTTGATCTATATGGTTGAGCTGGGCGAAAAAGAGTTGAAAGACGAAGACTTCTTCAATAAAATTCGCAATACTGATATTCCGGTGTTGTTGCTCATCAACAAGATTGATAAAGGAAATGAAGAGTTGCTTGAAGCCAGCCGCACCCATTGGCAGGAGAAAGTGCCTAATGCAGAGATTTTCGCTATTTCAGCTTTGGAGAATTTTGGGGTAAGTCAGGTGTTTGATCGTATTCTTGACGCTTTACCGGTGTCGCCACCCTTTTATCCTAAAGATGCATTGACCGACAAACCTGAGCGCTTTTTTGTAAACGAGATCATTCGCGAGAAGATCTTGATGCATTACAAAAAGGAAGTTCCGTATTCTGTAGAGATCGATACCGAAGAGTTTTTTGAAGAAGAAAATATCATTAGAATGCGCAGCATCATTATGGTGGAGCGCGATAGTCAAAAGGGAATTATCATCGGGCATAAAGGTGCGGCGCTAAAACGCATCGGCGTAGAAGCCCGTAAGGATCTCGAGATTTTCTTTGGCAAACAAGTGCATTTAGAACTCTATGTAAAAGTCAACAAAGACTGGCGCAGCAGTGAGCGCGAGTTGCGTCGCTTTGGGTATAATGGGAAGTAGTGGCAGCGCCACAGTCGGTTTATAAAGTGGGTTTTTAAAATGCTAAATTAGTGTTTAAGCATATTTTTTCGGAAATTAGAACTAAAATGAATGGAGATGGCAACTGTTGAAACTTTAAGAAACGGACTGATTGAGAAAATACAAGCGATAAAAGATAAAGAGTTTTTAGTCGCTTTAGATCGTTTAATCGCATCAGGCAAAGCCGAATCAGATATACTTGAATTATCTGAAGCGCAAAAGGAATTGCTTGATCTGGCAGAGCAAGATGTTGCAACAGGATCTTTACTTTCTCAGGAGGAATTAGATCAAAGAAATTTAAAATGGCTGGACGCAATGTAGTATGGACGCGCACGGCAGATATGCAATTTGTAGGAATACTTGAATATTGGGTTCACCGAAATAAATCTAATACGTATTCTAAGAAGTTAGTTAGTCTCGTTTCAAAAACCACAAAACAAATTGCTAAAAACCCCAATCTTTTTAAGGCAACTAATTATAAGGATATTCGGGTTGCACCACTAAATCAGTACAGCATTTTTTATAAAGCCTATTCTGACCAAATTATTATTCTGGCTTTTTGGGATAACCGTCAAGATGATAAAAAGCTATTACAGTATTTAAAAACTAGAAATAAATAGAAATATAAAGCCCCGCAATGCGGGGCTTTATATTTCTGCCTCCGGCTGCAAGCCGGCGGTTAACAGCATCCACCACCATCATAGTGAAAGGTGCTTTCGCTGATAAAAATATCATCACGGCCTAAGGCAGCAAGCGCACCAGCCGTTTTATCGCATACGGCCAATGGTTGGTTTTTCAATAAAACGTGGCCTTTTTTATCATCAAAATAATCTTCAGCGCCATAATAGATGGCAGCTTTTCCGGTGAAGATACACGGGCCATCCTCGGGCATAGGATCTTTGATTGCAGCAACCTCAATAGATTCGATGTAGATAAGTTCGTCTGTCGGGTAGTTTTTAGGATCAAGAATGCGATACGGCTTGCGCGCACGAATTTCGATAGTGCCAAAACCGGCATCAGTCAAGGCTTTTACATATTCTTTTATAGGTAAACTTCCGCTTAGGCACAAGGCACGTAGCCGCTCGTCGTTGCGCAAGGTTTCATTCATTTCCTGCTCACAAGTAGGATCGCTCATTACGAGTCTGCCGTGAGGTTTCAACACACGGTACATCTCTTCAATCGCTTTTTTAAGCTCTTCTGCTTTAAAAATATTAAAGAGGCAATTTTGAGCTGCTACATCGATGCTGTTATCTTCTACAGGTAAGTGAAGCGCGTCGCCTTTTTTAAGATCTACAAATTCACTCTTGAACCAAGGATTCAATTCCTCAGCTTCCTCAAAATTTTTACGTGAAGCTTCGAGCATTTCATCGACCACATCCACGCCTACAACGCCGCTTTTTTGGCGCGAGAAGTAAGCGAACTGTAACAGCTCCATTCCGCCGCCTACGCCTACATAAAGCACCCTCGGATCGTTAGTAAGATCACGTGCATTTACGGTGCTTCCGCAGCCGTAATTCATCTCTTGCATAATCTTAGGGATTTTCAATCCCGGCAATTCCCAAATGGGATTTGTAGTGCAACAAAGTCCAACATCTGGAGTGAGTGCAGCGTCACGATATACATTTTTGGTGGTTTCTAAATAGCTCATAATACATTATGTTATTCTCTAAAGATAAACTAGAGAAGGTTATTTAAGTTCTTTTGTCTATTAAAGTTGAATGCCAAAACCTTGCAAGCCGCTTTCATATGCCGGCAGAATTTCGGTATTATCCCATATTCCTGTGATCAGGGTTCGGGCGTATTCCTGCGGTAAAAAGTCGGTTTGCATATGTTGGTTTGCCAATTTGTAATTGTAATCCATCGTGTGATGCGTAAACTTAAGTTGGCCATCCTGTTCCTCTAAAATCGCATACCACACGTGCGGACTGCCATCATTTGCCGGCATTCCGATGACTCCGGGATTGAGCCAGAGATTTTCATTCTTACTGTGATTAAAGGGTAAACCGCAATGACCAGCGATGATCGCATCAGCACCCGTTGCATCAAAGTTTTTCTGTTTAAGGGGCCAGTCGGTAGACTTATATACAAATTCGGAAACATTAAAATAGTCACCATGAACCATAACGAACTTTTTATCCGCAAAGCGGAATTGAATATGATCAGGTAAGGTGGCAATGAAGTCTAACGAACTTTTACTGAGTTTACTTTGCGCGTACGGAAACCACATCTGACTAAATCCATCGCAACGCGAACCTTTTCTAAAATCACAACCGCAATCTTCTGCACCATCCCGCAACTGAATCTCCACATTACCTAAAATACTTTGCGCTCCCCAAATTTTAAAAAGTTGCACCACTTCTTCAGGTTGTGCGCAATACCCCACAATGTCCCCTGTGCACAAGCAATTTTTTGGTGCGATGTGTTGCGCTTCGGCGATTTGCTTCAGCGCTTCTAAAGCTTGAAGATTGCTGTACACTCCACCAAACAAAAGCACCTTTCCGTTAAGGTTGCCAAGGTCTACCACAGTTTTATCCATGCGGGTATCATATATAAAATTAAACAACATCCCGCGGCCCAAATGTTGGCCCATAAAAGATCGGCATAACGACCTTGAGTTAAAATCCAACATTCAGGAATCAGGTTAAAAACCAATAAAAGTCCGAAACCAATGCCACAAAAAACACTCAGGTAAAAACTGAGTTTAGGGGCAGGGAGTTTCCAAAAGAAAAATATAGGCGTAAGGCCAATAACCATCGTGCCTGAAATGGTTGTTGCCGATAAAATTTCAGCATCTAAAAAGATAGGAATTGTACCCAAAACAACCAATACACACATCGCTAAACGACCAAAACTGATGCTTTCGCCTAGTTTTAAATCTACTGCTGCCAGCTTTGAAAATGAGGAAAATGTAGAGTCTAAAGTCGAAGCTGCTGAAGTGATCATAATAAAATTGATGATCAATAAGATTATGCTACCAAAAGCTTTTCCCACTTCAACAGCCGCCTGGCCTTGCATTTCCATCGCTTTAGCATAAACCCCAATAACGCTGAAAAGCACAATACAGATCGCTCCTAAAATACCTGCCCAAAGAAAACTTCGTAAAGTGACTTTTGGCGAACTTAAAAAGCCACGATCGGTCAAAACAGGGTCGTGAAATGGATAACTCAAACTTTGAATAAGCGCCGCAAAGAGTAAATTCAAACCGGTATCAAAATTCCAAACTCCAGATTGCAAGGTTTCTGCCACTGTAAAATTAGTAGTTGAATAAATGCTCGCCAAGATCACAAACAGTAGAATCCCAAAAAGTCCCATTTGTAAAACGTCGGTAAAAATTGAACTGCTCAAGCCACCTTTTAGCGAATACGCAAGCGTTAGCAGCGTAAATACAATTATCGAAGCGTAATAGGGAGTGCTGCCTATGTCTCCAAAATAACTACCGATCACCATCGTATTGCTCCAAACCTCATTAAACAGACGTATTGCGATCAACACCGAAAACACACGCATGGCATTTTTACCGAAGCGGGAGGTGAGAAACTGATGCAAACTGGTAAAACCACCTTGCGTACGCAGCGAATAAATGAGAATCCCGGCCATTACAAAAGAGAGATAGTACGCGGCATAAGCAACACCACCCACAATACCAAATTCCAATCCAAGATTGGCCGCATTGGTAATACTTTTGGCAAAAATCCAGGAAATGATCAAGCTACCGGTAAGCATAAAGGCATTGGGCGCCTTCTTGCGATGCGTTGCTTTAAAAAAATCATCGGTTGTTTTTGCCAGAGGCGAAAGGAAAAAGAGCGTCACACTAGACGCGATGATCAGAATCCATTGCCAGATTGCTATATCCAAATTGGTAATTTTAATTATCCCACCAAACGGGACTGTTTAAACTGTTGTCGTTTGTAGCTGCTGCCGCTGTCTGATAATTATCTGCATTTAAGGCCTGCTCTTCTGCAGGATACGGCATACGCACAGGAATGATCCCATCATTCAAGCTCGCTGCTACCGATCTAAATTCCGGGAAGCCGGTGCGGCGCCATTCGATCCAACCTTCATAGCCATTGATGAGGTTGGCGATCCATTTTTGCGTGATGATCTGTTGTATAGGTGTGGTTCCTGCGGCGTTATACGCAGCCGGGCCGGTCAAGTACTCTGCCGGAAGATCGGTCAGCCAATAATCAAAAGCCAACTGAACGCCTTGATTGTATAAAGATTCTGCATCAGCACTTATAAAACCTTTTTCAGCAGCTTCCGCAAGGATAAAATGCGTTTCCCAAGCCGTCATAAAATTAGCATCTAATTGCGCAGTGTTCTCACGGAAAAGTGTTCCGGCCAACGAATAATTAGCAGGCTCGATCGAAGTTTGTGAGGCATCAATTCCGTTGATGAGTCCGTTAAATTCTCCGGAAGTCGAATTGGCAAAAGGACGGAAAAATACCGAAATACGATCATCGTCAAGATCGGTCAAAATATCCTCCATAGTTTCAGAAAGTACAAAGTTGTTGAAATCTCCTGCGCGCAATTGTGCAAAGCGGAAACTATTAGGAGCACTTGAAGTAAAATCAAAAACAGCATTATCTGCATTAGTAGTGATAAAATTTCCTTCGGCATAAATCGAAGCGATAGCGGCCGCTACATCTTCCTGACTTGAAATACGCATCAAGGCTTTCAGCTTTAAAGAGTTTGCAAACTGTATCCATTTGCTGAGGTCCCCATCAAAAAACAAATCGCCTTCTAGAGCCACAGCGCCAGAGTAGGCATTGATCGCGGCAATCCCCTGATCCAGGTTGTCCAGAATTCCGCCTTCAGCTAAATAGATGTCTTCTTGAGCATCATAAGGGGCGGTGACGGTGCCGTCAATTCCATAAAATGCTTCAAAATAGGGAACATCGCCAAACAAATCAGTAAGACCTTGTGCCATATACGCTTTGAGAATCAATGCCGGACCTTCATAAACTTTAAAGGTTTCAACTTCCTGAGCCTGTTTAAGCAAGAGTTCGTTGTCTCTAAGATTGGTGTAAAATATCGGCCAGGGATTTCCACCCAATTGCGGCGATTTTAATGCGTGACGGTCAAAGAGGTTAAAGTCTAAAGCCGTGCGATGCTGTGAAAGGAGATCGCCTGCGGCAAAACCTTCATAGCTCATTTGCTCGCCAAAGTCATAAATAACCTGGCGTAAAAGCAATCCCGGTTGCACGCTTACCGGTGCATTGGGATTGGTGTTTTTTTCTTCAAAATCTGTAGTGCAGGCCGTAAAGAAGCTTAGACTCAAGATTAGAATGGTATATATCGTGTTTTTCATCTTCTAACTAGTTTTGATAGGCTTCAAGCCTTAGAAATTAAAGCCTGCTTTTAAACCAATACTGCGCGTGGTGGCGTAGCTCATATCTTCCACACCGCTTACAAAGCCGGTGCCTTGTACTGCGAGTTGCTCAGGATCAAAATGTGGTATTTCTGAAAAGGCAAAGAGGTTGCGCCCCACAAGCGACAAGTCGATGTCCATCCCGTTACTTAAGCCTAAAAAGCCATCCTTTAGATTAAAAGTATACCCCACTGAAAACTGACGAAGCTTTAGGTACGAAGCGTCATAAATATTGTTTTCTTCGTGGTTGCGATCGTAAAATTGGCGGTAATAGGTTTCTGCAGAAACCGCTGTAGTATTTTGTACATATTGCGGATTTTCTGCTGTTCCTGTATTAACTACACCTTCCGGAACAATACCTTCTACAGGGCGATTGGCTGTTTTTGCAAGTTGGCCACCCACAGTTCCCAAAGCGCGCGTACGTGAAACGAGTTCGCCGCCTTGTCGCCAGTCAAATAAGAAGCTCAAATTCCAATTTTTATAGCTGAAGCTGTTGTTCCAACCTAGCATAAAGTCAGGGGTGTAGTTTCCTATTTTTTTGAGGTTATTATCTGCAATATAGCTTCCGGAAGGAGTTAGGATAAACTGGCCGTCTTCGGTTTTTTGATAGCCGGTTCCGTAGATATCGCCAATTTTTCCGCCTTCTTCTACCTGAAACCAAACGGTCTGGTTGGCACTGTCGTAAATTCGGCTGTAAGCCAAGGTCAGCCTTCCGTCAGCTTGTGGTAAACTTTCTACTCTCGACGCATTACTACTAAAATTGAATGTAGTATTCCATTTAAAATTAGCGGTCAGAATCGGTGTGAGATCTGCGATAAGTTCGACTCCTTGGGTGCGCACTTCACCGCCATTCACCACCTGCTGATTGTATCCTGAGGAGATCGCGATGGGTAGTGAAATAATCTGATCTTTGGTCAACGCGTTGTAATAGGTCGCATCTAATCGAATACGATCTTTAAGAAATCGGATGTCGGCACCAACTTCATAGGAGGTAGTTTGCTCAGGTCTCAGATTAGCATTCGGTATGAAATTTTGATTGCTGAAAGTGGGTTGCCCATTGTAAGCCGTTTGTGAAATAAACGCACCGCTGGTTTGATAAGGCTGCGTATCGTTACCCACTTGAGCTACGCTCGCGCGAAGTTGCGCATAGGAAAAAGCTTTGGGTAACTCAGCAACTTCAGAAAGAATAAAACTCGCCGATGCCGAAGGGTAAAAGAACGAAGTCCCATCTACCGAAAACGGTGTGGCAAGCGCACTTGACCAGTCATTACGGCCGGTAAGGTCTAAAAATAAAAAGTCGCGGTAGCCTAGTTTTGCAATTCCGTAGAGGGAATTGATGCGCTTATTTGATTCAAATTGAAATACGTCAATTGGCGAAGCAGCGTTATTCAGATTGAAAACTCCCGGTTGAGCAAGATTCACTGTTTGTGACTGTTTGGTGTTGGCTTTTTGGTCCAGACGGTTTCCGCCCAGCGAAACATCAAGAGAAAAGTCGCCAAAGATGTTGTTGTAATTCAGTAAGAAATCGGTGTTGATCTCGCGATAAAACACATCGTGCTCGGCATAGCCTCCATTTTGAAAACGGTTAGAGCTGAAAGCACGACGCAGCTGGCGTGTTTCTGAAGAATAATCCATTCCCGAACGTAGCGAAAGGCTGAGGTTTTCTGTGATTTGCTGTTTGATAGAAATATTTCCAAAAACCCGATCCCGGTTGAAAGAATTCCGATTTTCATACATTGTAAAAAACGGATTGTCAAAATACGTGTAGTTGAAGGAGTAGTGCTGCACACCTTCTAATCCCGGTTGCCAATATTGACGCAAGCTGTTAATGTCTAGCGAGCGCGGTCCCCAAGCCACAAGCGCATAATTGGCGTTCTCACTTCCGTAGCCGTTAGAAGGACGGTTGTCGCTCCCGGAATTTACATAACTGATGGAAGCATTAAACGTGGTTTTGTCTGTCGGTTTAAAATTCAGTTTGGTAGCTACTGTTTGGCGGTCCAGATTTACTCCGGGAATGATCGACTCACTGCGTAAATCGGTAAACGAAATACGATAGTTTCCTTTGTCAAAACCACTGCCTATCGCCACATTATTGATCGTGGTCACGCCGGTCTCGTAAAAATCTTTCAGGTTATCGGGATGTGAATTGAAGGCTGTTGGCGTGATGGCGATCCCATTGTAAAGCGAAGTATCTCCACCGCGAACGACCGTTCCGTCAGGTAAAGTTACGGGTGAATCAAATTGTGCGATCAATGTGCCTTGATCTAAACGCGGTCCCCAAGAATAGGAGATAAGGTCGTTGACCCCGCCGCCTAAACCGTCAACAAATTCAAACTGACCGGAATTTCCCTGCCCGTATTGATTTTGAAATTCAGGAAGTTTAAAAGGCGTATCTACAAAAACCGAAGTATTGATGCTGATGCCTAAACCTTTGCTTTGGCTTCCGTTTTTGGTTTCAATAATGATCACACCGTTTGATGCGCGCGTACCATAAAGTGCTGCGGCACTTGGGCCTTTAAGCACACTTACCGAAGCAATATCGTCTGGATTGACTTCCATCGCGCCGTTACCAAAATCGATCTCTTGAAAACCGGCTGCCGCCTCGTTACTTTCATTAAAAACCGTGTTGTTATTGATGGGCGTTCCGTCAACGATAAACAGCGGATTGTTGTTTGAAAAGGAAGCCTCACCGCGAATGGTGATCTTTGAAGAAGAACCCACGCCGGTAGCGCCTTGTGAAACGGTGACACCGGCTAATTTTCCTGCAAGATTGTCGAGGAAGTTAGGCGCTTTTACCGCAGAAACTTCTTCTGCCTCGATGGTTTGCACTACATAGCCCAACTCTTTAGTCTCACGCTCGAGACCGAGCGCCGTGATGACTACTTCATCGAGGTCTGTAGTAGATTCTTGTAAAATGATATTGATGCTAGTTCGCCCGTTGATTGATGAGGTTTGGGTGATGAAGCCAATTGCTGAAAAGCGTAGTTCGTTGGCTGCAGCAGGAACTTCCAGCGAAAACATTCCGTTTTCATCGGTTATCGTAGCAGCATCGGTATTGACGGCAATGACATTTACAAACGGGACGGTCGTTCCGTCGCTTGAGGTGGTTACCGTACCCGAAATGGTAGTTTGGCTATTGGCAACTGCACACAGCAAGAGCATTAGCCCAAAATAAAGGTGTTTCATTTTTTTGTTTCTGATTAGTAAAAGGAAGCGGCTTGATTGTACAGCACACCGCGAGACAAATGATGTTGTCTTAAATACTTAAACTAACCGGAGAACCTTTGTTGAAGTAGTTTTGATACTGAAAGGCATCAAAGACGAACTTTTGGTTGGTGATTGGTTGCGTCCCTCCAAAATGTATGCGTAAAAGCAGTTTTTTGATCAAATATGGAAGTTGCCCGCGATCTAAAAGTGCAGCAACATCAAAAACCGAATCTAAGTCGTGCAGCACCTCAAGTATTGTAGCCTGAATTTTCTGCTCACGTACTTTCCGCAGAATGATTTGCGTGAGTTTTGAGGTTTGCCAAGGGAGTTCTAAAAGCGCTTGTGCATTAAAATGCGCTTTGTTTAGACCCATTAAATAGAACCCGCCGTCAACGGAAGGACCAATGACCATCGGGCAATTTTGCAATTCGTTTGCGGCGGTGAGTAGATGCTGTTTGGTTAAATGCGGACTGTCATTCCCAATACTGATGACATTATCGTAACCCAGCTCATAAACTTCTGTAAAGGCTTGTGTGTAGCGTTCAGCAAACGTTGCCCCTTTTTGATTCTTTTCAGAATAAATAAAGAAGGGGAGTCCGCTTTGTTTTACCGTTTTTAAAGTCTGCCGATTGAGCGCTTCAAAAAGTTGCACGCCATTATGCATCGACTTGTGTCGTGCATCTTCTGCCGCAGAGCGGGCAAAAATTAATATAGCAGTATTAGTCTTCAATAAGGCGGTAAACGCAACGCGTGTTTCTGGTTATTTTGAGATTAGGCTACAGTTCCCTGGCAGCTGCTTCCTGCGCCGGCAGTACAGCCGTAGCAATGCTGTGAAATGATGATATTTCGATCGTTTAGCACATCTTCATTATACTCTGAAATATGCTTCACTTTTGAATTTACTTTAAGATCCAGCATTTGATTGAAATCACAATCGTACAACCAGCCGTCCCAACTAATCGAGATCGTATTAGTACACATCACATTCGCCACCGCAGCCGGGTTGTAAGCTTCAACAAGTTGGTACATATAATCCTCGTAGTTTTCCGAAGCGATCAAGTAATCCAGAAAGCGTGCGATAGGAAGGTTGGTAATTGCAAACAGATTATGAAATTGAATACCGAAATCTTCCATCAAGGCTTTTTTGAAATCCTTTTCCATTCCTGCTTGATCAGAAGGTAGGTAAGCGCCGTTAGGATTGTAAACAAGGTCTAAGCGTAAGTCGCTGTCGGGCATTCCGTAACCTACGGCATTTAATTCCTGTAAAGCTTTAATTGACTTGTCAAATACACCTTCACCACGTTGCTTATCGGTTTTACCACGTGTCCAGTGCGGCATCGAGCTCACCACGTGTACATTGTGTTTCTTGAAAAATTCCGGTAGATCGTAGTATTTCTTATTGGCGCGAATAATCGTCAGGTTACTGCGGACAATAAAATCTTTAATCCCTGCTTTACTCGCTTCTTCAACAAAACGTCTGAAATTAGGATTCATTTCAGGAGCACCACCGGTAAGATCCAGTGTATGTGCGCCGGTGTTTTTGATCACTTCCAGACACTGCTCCATCGTTTCCCAAGTCATTATTTCTTTACGATCTGGACCGGCATCTACGTGACAATGTTCACACACCTGATTACACATATATCCCACATTGATCTGAAGGATTTCCAGTTTTTTAGGTCGTAACGGAAATTGATTGGTCTCTTTGATCTTTTTGGCAAACGTAGGAAGTTCGCCATCGGCAAAAATTCCACCGGATAAAACCTCAAGCTGTTTATTGGCTTGAGCGAGATCGTCGTGACGTTTATGTAGGGATTTTTTTGTTTGAGTTGCAGGCATAAAAGCGTTTGTTTTTCTTTTTCAGTAGTGACTAAGATAGGACTAAGTTGCTAGAATATAGCCTTTAGTGCTACATTTCTAGCTTATTCACTTTATTCATCATCATCGTACCGTGTACGAGGGTAGCGCCACTCTTGATCGCAGCACCCACGTGAATGGCTTCCATCATTTGTTCTTTGGTCACGCCACGTTGCAAGGTATCTTTGGTGTACGCGTCGATGCAATACGGGCATTGCTCGGTATGCGCAACAGCAAGGGCGATAAGCGCCTTCTCTCGTGCAGTAAGCGCACCTTCTTCAAAAACTTTTCCGTAGTAATCAAAGAATTTTGTACCCAGTTCCTCGCTCCATTCGGTGATCTTACCAAATTTTCTCAGGTCTGCCGGATCGTAATAATTGTTGTTAGCCATGATGATTTTTTGTTTTGAGTTATAAAAAGCATAACTACACGAGTAGTTACGGAGATAATTGTGTTGTGGTTTTTTTAATGCGGAAAAACCCTAAAGTTTTTCAATGAGCTGCGTAAAAAGTTTAACCATATCAGGTTCTGCTTTTCCGGCGGCAGCCATAATATCTTGAATGTCTACAGGTGCCAGGTTTTCTGGGTCGCACTCATCGGTAATTACCGAGACTGCAGCAACCGGCAAATCGAGGTGGTTGGCGACAATCACTTCTGGAACGGTACTCATCCCAACCGTGTCAGAGCCGATGATCTTAAGGAATCTATATTCGGCGCGGGTTTCAAGCTGTGGGCCAACAACAGATGCATAAACACCTTCATGCAACGTGATTCCTTCGGTCTTTGCGATATCTTTAAGAATGTTGCGCATAGGAACGTCGTATGGTTCGCTCATATCAGTAAAGCGTGAACCTAATTGTTCAACTCCTTTAAACGCTAGGGGAGAACCACCTTGCAGATTGATGTGATCTTCAATAAGCATAATCTCACCCTTTTTGAAGTTGAGGTTGATCGCTCCGGCTGCATTACTGATGAGTAGTTTTTTTATGCCAAGTTCGTTCATAACACGCACCGGGTAACTCACATCGCGTAGGGTGTAGCCTTCATAAATATGAAAACGACCTTGCATCACGATCACTTTTTTTCCACCTAAAGTTCCGTAGATCAGTTTTCCGGTATGGAATTCAACCGTGGCGGTCGGGAAGTTAGGAATGTGGTTGTAGCTCACGGAACTGATGATCTCAACTTTATCTACAAATTGGCCAAGACCGGTACCTAAAATGATACCGATTTCCGGAGCTTCAAAACCGCGCTCTTTTAGAAACTGTGCAGATTCTTCAATAAATTTTTTCATGGATTTTTATTTCAAATGTTCTGGTAAAAAAGGCTTGAAGGCCTCAATACCTTTTATGTCTTCGTAATAGTCTACATCATTACGGGTTTCGAGCAATTTAACAGATTCTGAGCTTAAATCGGCAAGCGTGTCTTTAAGAACGGTTTCGGTGCCCCAAGTTTTATTGCTGAAAAGTTCTGGCTTTAAGAAGGTCATTCCGAGCAAATAATACCCGCCATCTTCAGCCGGACCTACTACAAAATCGTGCTCATCAATTGCTGCAAATGCTTCCTCTAGATCTTTTTGAGAAAGGTCATACATATCGCTGCCAATGATGATCGCTTTTTTATAGCCGCTCGCAAAAGTCCCTGAAAACGCCTTTTGCATTCGGGCTCCCAGATCATCACCGTGTTGTAATTTTTTGGTAAACGTGTTTTCATCCCAATAATCTGAAGCACGTATTTTTTCAGAATAAAAAACCTGTTTATCTACGCTCAAATTTTGGGTAATTCTAACCGTGTGCCGAAGCAAAAACTTGTAGATATCAAGCGCAGCAACATCACCCACACCGCCTGCAAGTCGGGTTTTTACTTTGCCCAATTCGGGATTGCGGGTAAAGATTAAAAGGGCTTTATCTGAGGTAGGAAAATGAAATTCTGTCTCGAAATCTTTTTCAGAATCGGTGTCTTTTTTGCTTAATAGACCCATTAGATGTTGTTAATTGATAAAAGTCAAATTTAATGAACCACAATTCCCGTACTTAAATAATCTTCCCAATTTTTTGAAAAGGTGTGTACTTTTTGAGTGCTTTTGCCTTTAGCATCCACAATTTTAAAGCCTGCGTCTTTCCAAGCAAAAATTCCGCCGTAGAGATTATAAGCGGTTTTGCCGGTTTTACGTTCAAGCTTTTCGCCAAAATCTTCACTACGGATGCCCACAGTACAATACACTACGATTGGCTTTTTCTTATTTGATATGGAATCTAAAAATGCATCTTGAGGTTTTTCTCCAACCCAGATCGCTGACGGAAGATGGCTTACCTCAAACTCTTGTCTTTTACGGGTGTCTAGAATGGTGTAAGCTTCGAAATTCATTTTGAGTTCTTGCACAGAAATATAAGGAATGCTTCGGGTGTTGTAGGTTTCCAGAAGTTTATCAATAGATTTTTTCTGGCAGAAGCCTAAAAGAGGAAGTAGAAGAGCGAGAAGCAGGTGAAATTTCATTCTGAGGTATTAAAAAGGCAGTTTCTTAGTTCTGGTAAAACTTACGAAGAAACGCTTTTTTTGGTTTGATTTTAAAGGAATCGATAAGCACGTGAATTACAGCATGCTTTAAAAGAGGGCGGTAATTCCGTGACGTTTCC
Source organism: Leeuwenhoekiella sp. ZYFB001 (assembly GCF_011784865.1). Classification (NCBI taxonomy): domain Bacteria; kingdom Pseudomonadati; phylum Bacteroidota; class Flavobacteriia; order Flavobacteriales; family Flavobacteriaceae; genus Leeuwenhoekiella; species Leeuwenhoekiella sp. ZYFB001. The sequence goes on along the minus strand of NZ_CP050460.1, from coordinate 2,967,725 downwards.
CTTTAGTATTTCATATATTTAGCTTTAAAAAACAACGTTCCTTTGATAACAATAAAACCCTTTGATACCACGCAAGACGGTCATCCCGTTTTAAGTGTAATACTGAAAAACTCCTCAGGGATGGAAGCACATTTCATCACCTATGGCGCCATACTACAACGATTAATTGTTCCGGACGCCGGCGGATTTACCGATGTGGTTTTGGGATATAATGACTTGCGTTCTTATGAAGAAGATACCTTTTTTATGGGGCAATTGGTGGGTCGAAGCGCAAACCGAATCGCTAATGCAACAGTGAGCCTTGACGGGAAAAAAGTTGCTTTGAGTGCTAACGAAGGCACAAATCATCTTCACGGTGGTTTTGAAGGTTTCGGTAAGAAAATTTGGGAAGTTGCTGAGCTGGAAGATGAGGTGGTTTTTTCTTATTTGAGTAAAGACGGTGAAGAAGGCTATCCCGGGAATTTAGAGACTAAAATGTTTGTCAAACTAACTGAAGAGAATGCGCTAGAAATGCGTCTCGAAGCCACAACCGATAAAGAAACTATTGTAAATCTTACCCGTCACGAATATTTCAATTTAAACCCGTCAAGTGGGGAAGGCATTGCAAAGCATCAACTATTGATTAACGGAGAAGGGATTTTACCCAAAACAGAGCAAAACGTTCCTGACGGTAGCGTTAAACCGGTGGAGAATACGCCGTTTGATCTGCGTGAACTTCGTGTTTTAGAACAGCCGCTTGCGCAACTTGAAGGCGGTTATGATCATAATTATGTTCTTGAAAAATACAGTAAAGAAGTACCGGCTGCAGTACTTGCTGCACCTTCGGGAATACCTAAAATGGAATTGTACTGCACCCAACCGGGGATACAGTTTTATAGCGCCAACGGAATTGAAAAGATAGAGAACAAGACAGGAACGATTCAAGGGCCTTCGCCGGCCTTGTGTTTAGAACCACAGTTTTTCCCGGATACGCCCAACCATCCCAATTTTCCGTCAACGGTTTTAAAACCGGGAGAACAGTATAAGCATACCATCACGTATAAATTTTTATAAATGGAAACTTCATATATCATCGCTTTTGATCAGGGCACAACCAGTACTCGGGCCATTTTATTTGATGAGCACGGTAAGGTTGTTGCTATTTCACAAAAGGAATTGAAACAATATTATCCGAAGTCCGGTTGGGTAGAACACGATCCGGAAATGATCTTTAATGATCAAAAGGAAGTTTTTGAGGCGGTGGTCCAAAAAGCAAAAGTTCCGCTTGATGCAATAAAAGGAATTGGAATCACCAATCAGCGTGAGACTACTGTTGTATGGGATAAGAAAACTGGAAAACCGGTTTACAACGCGATCTGCTGGTTAGATAAGCGTACCGAAGCGATTTGCGAAGGCTTGCGGGAGCGCGGCCTTTCAAGATATATTCTTAAAAACACCGGACTGGTAATTGACAGTTATTTTTCGGCAACTAAAATAAAGTGGATTCTTGATAATGTAGAAGGAGCGCGTGAAAAAGCCGAAGCTGGTGATCTGCTCTTTGGTACGGTAGATAGCTGGTTGATCTACAAGTTCACCGGCAAACACCGTACTGACCATACTAACGCGTGCCGAACCATGCTGTACAATATTAAAGATATGGCTTGGGATCAGGAGTTGCTTGAGGAATTGACTATTCCGAAAAAAATGTTGCCTAAAGTGCAACCTTCATCTTCAGATTTTGGGACGATAACGTATCAGGAATTTGATTTTCCTATTTATGGAGTTGCCGGTGATCAACAGGCGGCGCTTTTTGGGCAAGGCGGTTACAAATCAGGAATGGCAAAAAACACCTATGGAACTGGTTGTTTTATGCTTTTGAACACCGGAAAAAAACCTTCGTTTTCTAAAAACGGACTCATAACAACCTTATGCTGCACGCTCGAAGATAAAAAGCCAAAATATGCTCTAGAAGGAAGTGTATTTGTGGGAGGAGCTTCAATCCAATGGTTGCGGGATCAGGTAGGAATTATTGAGAATGCTGAAGAAACTAATGCGATTTGTCAAAGCATTCCGCCGCTTGAAGATCTGTTTTTTGTTCCTGCATTCAACGGTCTTGGAGCTCCATATTGGGACGGAAATGCGAAAGGAAGTATTCAAGGATTGACCTTTTCAACAGGTCGCAAAGAACTAGTAAAAGCTACGGTTGAAGCGCTTGCCTATCAAGTAACCGACTTGATTAAAGCGATGGAAGAAGACAGTGGTAAGCAAATAAAAACTCTGAAGGTTGACGGTGGCGCTTGTGCTAATGATTACTTGATGCAATTTCAAGCAGATCTTTTAGATGCGCAGGTAGATCGCCCAGAAATGCTTGAAGTTACCGCCTGGGGTGCGGCCTTATTAGCGGGAATCAAAGTGGGTATTTGGACCCAAAAAGACATTGCTACATTGCGCAGTGCTGATCAGGTTTTTGAACCTCAAATGGATGTAAGAACGCGTAACCACAAGCAAGAAGGCTGGGAGCTTGCGGTGATGCGCACACGCTCTGGTTATGCAGAAACCATCGAAAAGGAAAAAGAGCCTCTACGTTTTAGCGTGCGGGATCGTAAGCGTTATATCAAAAAAGCGAAGAAGAAAAAATTTGATTTGGTCATCATTGGTGGCGGAGTTACCGGAGCGGGGATCGCGCTCGATGCAGCGACCCGCGGTATGAGCGTTTGCCTGATCGAGAAAAATGATTTCGCTTCAGGAACTAGTAATAAAAGTACCAAATTGGTACACGGCGGTTTGCGCTATTTAAAGCAAATGGAAATCGGTCTGGTCAAAGAATCAGGGACAGAGCGTGCCATCGTACACAAGTTGGCGCCGCACCTTGTGGTGCCTGAGAAAATGCTCCTACCACTTATTGAGGGTGGGCAGTATGGTAAATTTTTGACTTCTATAGGGCTGAAAGTTTATGACTTGCTTGCCAATGTAGATGACGAAGATAAACGTCGTATGTTGACCAAAGAAGAGACGCTCGAGCGCGAACCCATTCTTGATGAGAGCACTTTGCTGGGTGGTGGTTTTTATGCGGAATATAGAACTGACGATGCTCGTCTTACTATTGAGTTGATGAAAAAAGCCGCTGGTTTTGGTGCGATTTGCCTCAACTACTGCGAGATGGAAGATTTTGTGTACAACTATAAAGGCAAGATCACCGCGGTTAACTGCAAGGATCATAACACAGGAAAAACCTTTGAGGTAGAAGGAAGAACGTTTGTTTCTGCCACCGGCCCTTGGGTTGATAAGCTTAGGAAGAAAGATGAGTCGATGAACAACAAGCATTTGCATTTGACTAAAGGAGTGCATTTGGTCTTTCCGAAGGAAAAATTACCCGTTCATCAATCGCTCTATTTTGACGTTCCAGACGGACGTATGATTTTTGCGATTCCGCGAGGTAGAGTGACCTATGTGGGAACCACAGATACCAATTATTCCGGAAGTTTAGATAGAGTAGTGGCTACCCAAGCCGATATTAAATATTTGCTTGATGCCGTAAACGGAACCTTCCCTGATATTAATTTGACCGAAGAAGATATCGAGTCGAGCTGGGCAGGACTTCGACCACTCATTCACGAGGATGAGAAAGATCCTTCAGAATTATCGCGTAAGGATGAAACATTTATTAGTAAAAGTGGCTTGATCTCTATTGCCGGCGGAAAACTTACCGGATACCGTAAAATGGCCCAACGTGTAAACGAAACAGTAAGTAAGCGACTTAAAGAGAAGTTTGGCAAAACCTATGATGAGTCGCGCACTCAGCATATTGCCTTGACTTCTCACGCAATGCGGAATACCCAAGAGGTAGAAGATTATCAAAACTACTTACAGCAGGAGTTAGAATTTATGCAAATTGACAACGCTGCTTTTAAAGCTTGGTACCTTGTCTCTACTTACGGCAAGCAGACCGATGTTATCAAGAATAAGATCAATTATTTTAGAGATTCAGATGTAAATGATCGTTTGTTGCGTGCCGAATTATGGTACAGTGTAAATTATGAAATGACCAACAGTCTGGCAGATTTCTTTGTGCGACGCACGGGCCGACTTTATTTCAATATCGATACGGTAGAGCAATACCGTCAAATAGCTGTTCAAGATTTTATCAACTATTTAGATTGGGATGAAGAGCGCGTTGCTTTTGAAAATAAGAAGCTTGACGAGTTGTTATACGATGCAACGCATTTTTATGAATCTGAGATTCTTAGCTAAATTTCTGCTTAAGCTTTCTAGCTCTTAAAAATTAAACGTTATTTTTACGTTTAAATAAATAGCCCAATGGACAAAGGATTTTTAATAGATATGGACGGAGTCATTTACAGCGGTAATGACTTGATTCCGGGAGCAGATACATTTATACAAACATTGCAAGATCGGGAGATTCCGTTCTTGTTTATGACCAATAACAGTCAACGTAGTCCTATTGATGTCGTAAATAAATTACGCCCGATGGGAATTCATATTAAGGAAGAGAATGTGTACACCAGTGCTATGGCAACCGCTTGGTTTTTAGGGTTTACAAAGCCTAACGGAACAGCTTACGTTCTTGGTGAAGGTGGACTTCTTAGTAGTTTACACGAAAATGGGTACAGCTTAGTAACTCAAGACCCTGATTATGTTGTGGTGGGAGAAGGTCGAAATTTCACTTTAGAAATGGCAAACAATGCTGTAGATATGATACTTGGTGGCGCTAAACTGATCGCAACCAATTTAGACCCTTCGCCTAAGAAAATTGGTTGGTCTAATCTAGGAATCAAAGCGATCGTAAAAATGATAGAGGAAGCCACCGGGCGTAAAGCCTTTTCTGTCGGAAAACCTAGTCCTGTAATGATGCGTGCCGCTCGAAAAAAATTAGGCTTGACCACAGATCAAACCATAGTAATAGGAGACACGATGGATACTGATATTTTGGGTTCTATCCAGATGGGATATAAAACCATTCTCACCCTTTCTGGGGTTTCGAAGCAAGAGGAAATAGGTACGTATGCATTTGGTCCTGATATGGTCATCGACTCACTCAAAGATTTTAACATCGACGAGGCTTTAGAGAAGCTTTCCGTTGAAAATAACGTAGCAGAATTTTGAAAATACTAGTAACCGGCGGACTCGGATTTATAGGTTCGCATACCGTAGTTGAATTACAAAATGCAGGATACGAGGTGGTCATTATTGACGATCTGTCTAATGCTTCAGAAGATGTCTTAGATGGAATAGAAGCCATTACCGGCAAAAGGCCTGAGTTTGAAAAATTGGATCTAAGAGATCGTAACGCGGTTTCAGCTTTCTTTAAAAAATATGCAGACGTAAGCGGGGCGATTCATTTTGCAGCTTCAAAGGCAGTAGGAGAAAGTGTTCATAAGCCTTTGTTGTATTACGAAAACAACCTAAGTTCGTTAGTATATCTGTTGAAAGAACTCACGGGAAAAGCTTCGGCTAATTTTATATTCAGTTCGTCGTGCACGGTTTACGGGCAGGCAGATGAATTGCCTATAACCGAAAGCGCACCGGTAAAACCTGCGGAATCTCCGTACGGAAATACTAAGCAGATCGGGGAAGAGATCATTAGAGACACGGCTAAAGTTTACGAGAATTTTAAAGCTATAGCGTTACGCTATTTTAATCCGATTGGAGCACACGAAAGTGTAGAAATAGGGGAGTTGCCGCTAGGCGTTCCGCAGAATTTGGTGCCGTTTATTACGCAGACAGCAGCCGGATTGCGTGATGAACTTAGTGTGTTTGGCAATGATTACCCTACCGAAGATGGTACGTGTGTACGTGATTATATTCACGTGGTTGACTTGGCCAAAGCGCACGTAAAGGCGCTAACACGTTTGGTGGAAAGCGAAAATAAAAGCAATTACGAAGTATTTAATTTAGGAACCGGCACCGGAAGTTCTGTGCTTGAAGTGATCAATACTTTTAAAGAAGTTTCCGGAGTGGAACTGCCTTATAAGATTGTTGACCGAAGAGAAGGTGATGTGGTTGCAGCCTATGCAGACACCGAACACGCCAATAACGAACTCGGATGGAAATCAGAGTTGACGCTCGCTGATGCACTTGACTCTGCATGGAAATGGGAGAAAAAAGTTCGCGGTATTAAGTAATTTGAAAAGCGATGTAAAACACAAAAGCCCAAATCAATCCGATTTGGGCTTTTGTGTTTTTTTAAAGAATGTATGTTTTAAAGTTTGCGCGTGCTATTACGAATCACCAATTCGGTTTCTATAACTTCTTGTTTGGGTGCTTCTTTTTCTTTGGCGTTGATGTTTTTAAGTGCGATCTCGATTGCCTTTTTTCCCATAATTTCGGCTTGTTGCTTTACTGTGGTCACCGATGGGAAATAATTTCGCGCCAGCGTTCCGTCAGTAAACCCTATAACACTTACATCATTAGGAACTTCTAAACCTTTAGTGCGAATGGTATTCATCGCGTAGATCGCGCTAGATTCGTCTGTGGTGATCAGAGCGTCTATTTCATTCTTGTCAAGAAAAGTTCCTAAATCCTGTTCCAGCGTTGCCAGCTTGGTATATAAAACTTTAGGAACCGCACCTTCTTCTTTTGAAACGGCGGCTTGATATCCCGCGAGTCTTTTATTGCCCACCGAAGTATTGCTCAATGTAGACAATAACGCCACATTTTTACAACCCGTTTTATAGAGATAACTGGTGGCTTCAAAAGCTCCGGAGAAATCATTAATTACCACGCTATCACAAGCTACATCAGTATTTGCACGGTCAAACATCACTAACGGAATATCATAATGCAATACATCATTGAGATGCTCGATTTCGTTAGATTCCTGCGTCTCAGAAGTAAGGCTGATAATAATCGCATCTACCGAAACATCGCTCAGCATATTGAGGCTTTGCTTTTCTTTTTCTAGAGATTCGTTAGAGATGCAGGTAACCAGACTGTAACCATTTTTTGTGGCTTCTTCTTCCATCCCCACAATGACCTTTGCAAAAAAGTTATGCATAATGTTAGGGATCACAACGCCAAGGGTATTGGTACGGCTGCTTTTTAATCCCCGAGCCATCGCATTAGGGCGATATTTGAGTTGTCTGGCTGCTGTTTTTACTAAAAGTTTTGTAGCCTCACTTATTTCTGGGCTGTCTGCTAATGCTTTTGAGACTGTAGAAATAGATAAGTTGAGGTGTTCTGCAATTCCTTTTAATGTGGTTTTAGTAGACATTTTAATTTTTAGTGTAATGTGTGTCTGCTAAATTACGTAAAGTTTTTGCAGCCATCTCTGCTGTGATGTCTCTTTGTGGTGTAGCAAACATTTCATAGCCTACCATAAACTTCTTAACCGTAGCTGAGCGCAGTAATGGCGGGTAGAACGACATATGAAAATGCCAGCAGTCCCAATCCTGACCATCAGTGGGTGCCTGATGAATTCCTGAACTGTAAGGGAACGAGATCTTAAACAGGTTGTCATATTTAATGGTTACTGCTTTAATGATCTTAGCATAATCGAGACGTTCTGCTTCAGAAAGGGTTAAAATAGTTCTGTGTTGTTTTTTAGGTAGAATCATTACTTCGTAAGGCCATACTGCCCAATAAGGCACCAGAGCAACAAAGTATTCGGTTTCTACAATGATACGCTCTTGCAAGGCAAGCTCTTCTTTTAAATATTCAGCTAAAAGACTAACTCCGTTATCATTCCAGTATTCTCTGAGGTGTTTGTTTTTTTTAGCCACTTCCTGCGGAATGGTGCGCTGCGCCCAAATTTGACCGTGTGGGTGCGGATTGCTGCATCCCATGGTTGCACCTTTGTTTTCAAAGATCTGCACGTGGTTGATATCACTTTTTTTGCCCAATTCGCGATATTCTCTTTGCCAAAGCGCGATGACTTTGTCAATATTTTCAACATCCATAACAGGAAGTGTTAGAGAATGATCAGGCGAGAAACATACCACTTTACAAATCCCACTTTCAGATTCAGCTTTAAGTAAACCGCTTTTAAATTTGGCTTGGGGCACATCATTTTTAAGTGCAGCAAAATCATTAACAAACGACCACGGTTCGGTGTAATTTTCATTGATATGACCACCGGCACGCTCATTTCCGGGGCATAAATAACAATTGGGATCGTAAGAAGGGCGCTCTTCAACAACGATATCTTCCTCTTTACCTTGCCACGGACGTTTAGTTCTGTGCGGAGAAACCAAAATCCATTCTCCTGTGAGTATGTTGTAACGTCTGTGTGAATTATCATTAAAATCTACCATAATCAGGCTTGTATTGTTTAGTGTATACGTTCTCCACCATTTGCAGGCATTGCTGTAAATGTAGAGAGTTTAATATTGAATTGTTTGTGATATGCTTTTTTAGCAGCTTCCACATAGGCGTCAATGTGGTCCTCGTGAATTAGATTGATGGTACAGCCACCAAAACCACCGCCCATCATTCGGCAACCTAAAACAGCATCATAATTCTTAGAAAAATCGGTAAGAAAATCTAATTCTTTACAACTCACTTGATATTTGTGCTGAAGTCCTTCGTGAGAACCATACATTAAAGTTCCGAAGGTTTTTAGATCTTCTGCTTTAAGCGCTTTAGCCGCTAACGCCACACGCTGGTTCTCTTCTAAAACATATTCACATCGCTTAAAAACCACGGGATCAAAATCGGCTTTGTGTTTTTGCAATTGTTCTAAAGTTACATCACGCAGGGTTATGATCTCAGGATACCACTTTTGTAGCAATGCGACGCCCGCTTCACATTCCGCTCTGCGTACATTGTACTCGCTCGTAGACAGACTGTGAGAAACATTGGTGTTCAATAGGAGCAACTTGTAAGGTTCAATGGCAAACGGAAGCAATTGATATTCGAGACTTTGACAATCCAATTGGATCACGTGGTTCTCTCTACTCATCACAGAAGCAAACTGATCCATAACACCACATTTGGTGCCTACATAGTTATGCTCGGCCATTTGTGATAATTTGATGATTTCCAGATCAGTCAAACCTAAATCAAAAAGTTCATTAAGCCCTTTGGCTAAACCACATTCTAAGGCCGCTGAAGAACTGATGCCGGCTCCCATAGGCAGATTGCTGTACATCATACAATCAAAACCTTTAAGACTATGCCCCAGTTTTTTAATTTCTTCTACAACACCAACAATATATCGTGTCCATTCGACGCCGTTAGGATCATAAGTCGCAACGTCAAAACTAAAATGCGAATCATAGTTTAAACTGGTGATGCGTGCCTGAGACGGAGTGCCATTCTTTTTTAAATAAAACTGAATGGTTTTATCAATTGCGGTAGGCATCACAAAACCATTATTATAGTCAGTATGCTCACCAATAAGGTTGACGCGACCTGGTGAATTGATAACAACCTCGGCTTTAAATGCACCTAGCTGCGCAATATGTTCGGGAGATTGCGAATATGTAATTTGCTGTTCCAAAATACCGTTGAGGATTTAGATTAGTTGTGTAAATGAATGTCAAAGATACATATATAATATTAAATGTAATTTGTACGTTTAAAAATTTTTAAACTATTTTTGTGAAATTCAATAAGATACTGATGGTGTGAACGATGCGCTCAGGTGCTTTTTGAGCAATACCATTTTGAACTTTAAAAAAGTAAGGTGAATAGGGCAATTAGTTTTTGGAAGACTTTGATTAATCGCGCTTTTAAAAAACACAACAAAATCTTGTGGTGAATAAAAATTGACGCATTTTTGTAGGGTTTTGACATTTTTTGAGCCCTATTTTTAATAAATACCAAATCGTTTAGTTTACATTTGGAGGCAGAAAAAATGAGCATTCATAACACCTAACTACAACGGTGTAGTTTGATAAACTTAAATTTATGGCATTAATTTCCTTTTTAGCATTTACCATTTTAGTAGCGGTCATTTCATGGTTGGCTGTTCGAAAATCTGATGAATCTACCTCTGACGGTTACTTTTTAGGTGGACGTAGTTTAACCGCCGGAGTGATCGCAGGTTCTTTACTCTTAACCAACTTATCTACTGAGCAGATCGTAGGTTTAAACGGAAGCGCTTATAAAGACGGTTTATCTGTAATGGCCTGGGAAACGCTGGCAGCACTCTCTATCGTTGTAACGGCGATCTTTTTATTGCCGCGCTATTTAAAAGGAGGGATCACCACAGTACCGCAATTTTTAGCGGAACGTTTTGATACCACGACCAAGACCATCACCTCAGGCCTGTTTTTAACCGGTTATGTTGTGGTTTTACTGCCCGTGATTTTATACTCTGGTTCTGTAGCCATCAGCGGTATGTTTGACGTACCCACCTTACTGGGCGTTTCAGATACTACGGCACTTGTAATTTGTATTTGGGGAATCGGGATCATTGGTTCTATTTATGCGGTTTTTGGCGGACTCAAAGCGGTTGCGGTATCTGATAGTATCAATGCAGTAGGATTGATCATCGGCGGGGTAATGATTCCTGTTTTTGGTTTGATGGCTATTGGTGACGGAAGCGTTCTAGAAGGGTTAAGCACTTTAGTTGATGCAAATCCAGAGCGTTTTGATTCTACCGGCGAACCGGGACAGGAAGTGCCTTTTGCTACAATTTTTACCGGGATGATGCTTGTACAGTTATTCTACTGGGGAACCAACCAGCAAATCATTCAAAGAGGATTAGGCGCAAAAAGTTTAGCTGAAGGTCAAAAAGGACTTCTGCTTGCAGCGTTCTTAAAGATCTTAGGTCCGATTATTTTGGTATTACCTGGGATGATCGCATATTATTATTTTGAAGGTGGATTAGCAAGCAGTGATCTTGCATATCCTGAATTGGTGCGTGCAGTGCTTCCAAAGCCGTTAATGGGATTCTTTGCTGCGGTATTGTTTGGAGCTATTTTGAGTTCGTTTAATAGTGTGTTGAACAGTTCTGTAACCTTATTCGGTATTGATATTTATAAGCAGCATATTAACAAAGAAGCTTCAGAAAGTGTGGTAGTTAAATACGGAAAGATCTTTGGAGTATGTCTTGCGCTAGCTGCGATGTTTATTGCGCCTTTGATTGCAAACGCCGGAAGTTTATTCAGCTATTTACAAGAAATCAACGGTATTTACAGTATTCCAATTTTTACCATAATTGTTGTAGGTTATTTCACGAAACGTGTTCCAGCTATTGCAGCAAAAATTGGGATTGTTTCAGGTTCTATTCTGTATATCATCAGTCAGTTTGTGATGAAACCTTACTTTGGCGAGGAGAATTATCCGCACTATCTGCACGTGATGGCGATCCTGTTTGTGACTAATATTATTATCATGTTGCTTATAGGCAAAGTAGTTCCTAGAAAGGAACCATTTGTACTTGAGTACACTAAAAAGGTTTCTATAGAGCCGTATAAATACGTGAATCAGGTGGGTATTGTGATCTGTCTGATCGTAGTTGGTATTTATATCTATTTTGCCAAATAGAATACGAGAATCAATAGTTTAAAGTCCGTTGCCAAACGGGCTTTTTTTTGGTTTAGCCGAAAGTTTAACACGCCAAAATCATATAATGTAGTGCTAAAGTAAGTGCGTAAAAAAAGCCTTGAGGTATTAAACCTCAAGGCTTTTGTATTAAAGAAGTTTGTTTGTGCTAGCTCAGTAAACCTCTAGAGATTACGATCTTTTGAATTTCTGAAGTGCCTTCATAGATCTGAGTGATCTTGGCATCACGCATCAAGCGTTCAACGTGGTATTCTTTGACAAAACCATTTCCTCCGTGTACTTGTACCGCTTCAACAGTAACATCCATGGCAACTTTAGAAGCATAAAGTTTGGCCATTGCGCTCGAAATATCATAGTTGTTTCCTTGATCTTTATCCCAGGCTGCTTTCATTACTAAATGACGTGCAGCTTCGATCTCCACATTCATATCAGCAAGCTTAAAAGCGATGGCTTGATGGTTGCAAATTTCAGTGCCAAAAGCTTTGCGCACTTTTGAGTAATCACGAGCCAATTCATAGGCTCCGGCCGCAATACCTAGCGCTTGCGCTGCTATACCTATGCGACCGCCGCTTAATGTTTTCATAGCGAACTTAAACCCAAAGCCGTCCTCACCAATGCGATTTTCTTTGGGGACTTTTACGTCGTTAAAAATCAGCGAATGCGTGTCGCTTCCGCGAATTCCTAGTTTTTGCTCTTTAGGGCCTACTTCAAAACCTTCCCAGCCTTTTTCAACAATAAAAGCATTGATGCCGCGATGTTTCTTTTCTTTATCTGTCTGAGCGATGACTAAGTAATAATCTGCAGAACCGCCGTTAGTGATCCAGTTCTTGGTTCCGTTTAAAATGTAGTGGTCACCTTTGTCGATCGCGGTGGTTTTTTGAGAAGTAGCATCACTTCCTGCTTCTGGTTCGCTTAAACAGAATGCGCCTAATTTTTCACCGGTCGTTAATTTAGAAAGGTACTTTTCTTTTTGAGCCTGACTGCCGTAATTTGCCAAACCATAATTAACCAAACTATTATTAACCGAAACAATCACCGAGGCAGAAGCATCTATCTTAGATAATTCTTCCATGACTAGAACATAAGAGATAGTATCCATACCGCCACCGCCAAACTCGGTTGGTGCCATCATTCCTAAGAATCCCATTTCGCCCATTTTCTTGATCAATTCTTTAGGGAAATGCTGCTGCTCATCGCGCTCAATCACTCCGGGTAGTAATTCATTTTGAGCAAATTCGCGAGCTGCGTCCCGAATCATTAAATGCTCTTCACTTAAACTAAAGTCCATATTAACTTGTGCTTTTAGATTGTACTATATCGTTTTCTTAAATTGTGTTCAGTTTAAAATATAAAGGTGTTATTTGGGTATAAATTAATCAATTTATTATGCTTGCATAACACTTTGTAAATTAAACCAATTAATTTATAGAAAATTCAAAAACTAATGATAAATATGCCGTAATTTAAATATTCTTTATAATTATAGCTAGTTTTTAGGAAAAAGCATAATTCATTTTATGAATTCAACCACTTATTTAATGCTCGGTGTGATGAGCGGAACCTCTTTAGACGGAGTTGATCTTGCTTATGTGCGCTTTACGAAAACCAAGCATTGGCAGTACGAACTGCTTTCTTGCGAGACTATACCTTACGAAACAGAGTGGGTTACACGCTTACAAAATGCCGTAGACCTGCCTCAGTCAGCCTTGGCAAGTTTAGATCAAGAATATACGGCTTATTTGGCAACCCTAATACAAGATTTTCGGGCTAGAAATCCGTTGAAACATATAGACGCGATTGCCTCTCACGGTCATACCATTTTACATCAACCAGCTCAGGGAATTACTTATCAAATCGGCAATCGCCCAGAATTGGCAAAGCTTTGCAATAATCTGGTAGTTTGTGATTTTAGAGTTGAGGATGTGGCTTTAGGTGGGCAAGGAGCACCGTTAGTGCCTATTGGAGATCAACTCTTGTTTCACAAGTATGATGCGTGTTTAAATATTGGCGGGTTTGCAAATTTATCTTTTCAGATGGGAGAAGTGCGTATAGCTTTTGATACGTGTCCGGCTAATATCGTGCTCAATCAACTCACTCGTAAACTTGGGCTGCCTTTTGATAAGGACGGTCAGATTGCTAAAAGTGGAAAGATTGACACAGCTGCTTTAGATCAACTGAATGCGTTACCGTTTTATTCGCAAACCGGCCCAAAATCCTTGGGTCTTGAATGGGTGAAAGCCAAAATTTTTCCTATACTCAACGCGAGCGATGCCTCGGTAGAAGATCTTATTGCAACCTTTACGCAGCATATTGCGGTTCAGCTTGCACAAACGTTCGCCCAACTGCCAGCAGCAAAAAATGGAATATTAGTAACCGGTGGTGGTGCGTATAACAAACATCTTATAGCTACCACCCAAAATCTTGTGCAGCATAAGCTGATCGTGCCTGAAGCGAGCCTCATCGAATTTAAAGAAGCATTGATTTTTGCTTTTATGGGTGTTTTGCGTTTACGCAACACAAACAATGTACTCAAGTGTGTTACAGGAGCTTCAAAAGATCATTGCGCAGGTTTACTGTATTCACCTTAAATTAATATGAAAACGATAGGGAAAACCACCTAAGTCGTTATATTTGTCAACCCTCTAGATTAATTAATGAAAGATTTACTAAAACGTTACGAGAATAAAGAGCCGGAAATTGTTTTTCACTGGAACGATCCCGAAACCGAAGCCGAAGGCTGGACGGTGATCAATTCGCTTAGAGGCGGAGCTGCCGGTGGCGGAACAAGAATGCGTGTAGGGCTTGATCGAAACGAAGTGTTGTCACTTGCCAAAACTATGGAGGTGAAGTTTACCGTGTCTGGCCCGGCGATTGGCGGAGCTAAAAGCGGAATCAACTTTGACCCTTCAGATCCCCGAAAAAAAGGAGTGCTAGAGCGCTGGTATGCAGCCGTCTCGCCTTTACTTAAAAGTTACTACGGAACCGGAGGAGACCTTAATGTAGATGAAATTCACGAAGTGATTCCGATTACCGAAGAAAGTGGTGTGTGGCATCCGCAAGAAGGTGTTTTTAACGGACATTTTAAACCTACCGAAGCGGATAAGATCAATCGCATTGGGCAATTGCGTCAAGGAGTGATCAAAGTGCTTGAGAATTCGGCATACTCTCCTGATGTTTCCAGAAAATATACGGTTGCAGATATGATCACCGGTTATGGTGTAGCCGAAGCAGCACGCCATTTTTATGAGATTTACGGCGGAAATTTAGAAGGAAAACGCGCCGTTATACAGGGCTTTGGTAATGTAGGTTCTGCGGCAGCGTATTATTTGGCGCAACAAGGAGCCAAGATCGTTGGGATCATTGATGCAGCAGGCGGACTCATAAATGAAGAAGGTTTTTCTTTTGAAGAAATAAAAGATTTGTTCCTGAATAAAAAGGGCAATACATTGGTAGCCGAAAATCTTATTCCTTTTGAAGAGGTAAATAAGCGCATTTGGGAGATCAAAACCGAAATTTTTGCGCCTTGCGCAGCATCAAGATTGGTGACTAAAGCACAGATAGATACGATGATTGATGCCGGGTTAGAGGTGATCTCTTGTGGTGCAAATGTACCTTTTGCAGATAAAGAGATTTTCTTTGGGCCTATTATGGAATATACCGATGCTAAAGTTTCGGTGATTCCTGATTTTATATCCAATTGTGGGATGGCCCGTGTTTTTGCCTATTTTATGGAGCGTCGTGTACAAATGACCGATGAAGCGATCTTTAACGATACTTCATTGACCATTAAAAACGCAATTCAGAATACATTTAATCACAACAGCAGTAAACAAAATTTGAGTGAAACTGCTTTTGAGCTAGCATTGCAGCAGCTCGTTTAATATTAAAATTGAATAATTAACCAACAAACGAATACAAATGTTAAAGTACTTTTTGGGTAGCAGCCCACGCTGGTTTAAGATGGCTATGATTGCTTTCTTAATATTTAATGTCATCTCTTACTATGTTTTAGGACCTATGGTAACCGCTTGGCTTTTTATTGGGGAATTTATTTTTACCCTGGCGATGGCTCTTAAATGCTATCCGTTACAATCAGGAGGTATCTTAGCCTTAGAAGCATTGATCTTAGGGCTTACGAGTCCGGAGGCTGCTTATGAAGAAGTTGACCAAAACCTAGAAGTAGTATTACTGCTTGTGTTTATGGTGGCTGGTATCTACTTTATGAAACCGATGTTGATGTACATTTTCTCTAAGGTGTTCACTAAAATAAAATCTAAAGTAGTGCTTTCTATGCTGTTTGTTTTTCTGGCAGCAGTGCTTTCTGCTTTCTTAGATGCGTTAACAGTAACCGCTGTGTTGATCAGTGTGGCAGTAGGATTCTATGGAGTTTATCATAAAATTCACTCTATGGAAAGTGCCGATTATGATGCAGATAAAGTTCCGGATAGAGAAGCTTTAAGTGGTGAAACGCTTGAACAGTTTAGAGGTTTTCTTCGTAGTTTGATTATGCACGGTGTTGTGGGTACTGCTCTTGGTGGTGTTTGCACACTTGTAGGAGAGCCGCAGAACTTATTGATTGGTGAAAAAATGGGCTGGGAATTTATTGAGTTCTTTGAGCGTATGGCGCCAATCACTATTCCGGTTTTAGTATGTGGTTTACTTACCACCTTCTTACTAGAAAAAACAAAGTTATTTGGTTTTGGAGATAAGCTTCCGGCTGTAGCGCGTACGATCATTGAGAACTACACCGCTGAGGTTGACGAAAAAAGAACTCCAAAAGAATCTTTCGGTCTTTGGATTCAAGGTATTTCAGCGATCTTATTGATTTTAAGTTTAGCATTGCACTTAGCGCCTGTAGGGTTCATCGGTTTATTCTTGATCGTAGTTCAAACGGCATTTATGGGAATCACTGACGAGCACAGTTTAGGTAAGGCTTTTGAGGAAGCGCTTCCGTTTACGGCACTTTTAGTGGTATTCTTTGTGGTGGTTGCGATGATTCACGACCAGCATTTATTTACTCCCATCATTGAGTATGTTCTTGAAATGGATCCTGCAAGTCAGCCTTCGATGTTCTACTTAGCTAACGGAATTTTATCAATGATTAGTGATAACGTATTTGTGGCTACGGTTTATATCAACGAAGTTCAAGTTGCCTTTGATGCCGGGAATATTACGCGTGAGCAATTTAATCACTTGGCTGTGGCAATCAATACCGGTACAAACTTGCCTAGTGTTGCAACACCTAACGGTCAGGCTGCATTCTTATTCTTATTAACTTCTTCATTGGCTCCGCTCATCAATCTTTCTTACGGAAGAATGGTAAAAATGGCGCTTCCGTACACTATTGTTTTAGGAGGTGTGGGCTTACTGGGAGTTTATATGTTCTTGTAAAATTTATAAATCCTGTATTTGAGCATATAATTTAAAACGCTTTTGCACGTTAACTTCATAACTAATTAAGAAAAACTATGCTTACACTCTTGTTGCAAGAAGGTGCTGAAACTTTGCCATCACTTGCTGCCGAAGAAGAACCGGTAGAAAAGACGCTTTCGCTTTTTGATTTATTGATGAGCGGCGGATTGCCGGGACAAATAATTATACTCGTGCTTTTTGTGCTGCTTTTTGTGGCGATCTATATTTATTTTGAACGTTTGTTTGCGATCAAAGCTGCTTCCGGAATGGATAGCAATTTTATGAATCAGATTAAAGACAACGTCGCTAACGGAAAGATCGAAGCTGCAAAAGTGCTTTGCGCACAGCAAAACAGTCCGGTTTCAAGATTAACCGCTAAAGGAATCAGTCGTATTGGGAGTCCGTTAGAAGATATAAATACTGCTATTGAAAATTCAGGTCGTCTTGAAGTTTATCGTCTGGAGAAAAACGTGAGTGTTTTGGCAACGATTGCCGGTGCTGCGCCTATGATTGGATTTTTAGGAACGGTGATTGGGATGGTACTTGCTTTTCATCAGCTAGCAACCAGTAGCGGTCAGGCAGAAATGGGTAATTTAGCCGAAGGTATTTACACGGCGATGACTACTACAGTTGCAGGTCTAATCGTGGGTATTATCGCTTATATTGGTTATAACCACCTTGTGGTGCGTACTGATAAAGTAGTACACCAGATGGAAGCTACAGCGGTAGATTTCTTAGATATGTTAAACGAACCGGTTTAGTATGAACCTACGCGGAAGAAATAAAGTGAGTCCGGAGTTTAGTATGAGCTCCATGACAGATATTGTATTTCTGTTGTTGGTGTTTTTCTTACTAACTTCTCCTGCGATTACACCAGATGCCCTTGACTTAATTTTGCCAAAAGCGAAAGGGAAAACGAGTAATCAGCAAAATCTTTCTGTAAGCATTACAAAAGATTTGGATATTTACGTGAATAAAGAGCGGGTTTTGCCTAATAATCTTGAATCCTTTATCAATAGTGAGCTTTCAGGAGTAGAAGATCCTACCATTATTTTACGAGCGGAAGAAGGAGTTCCTATCGAAGAAGCTGTTTCGGTGATGGATATCGCAAATCGCAACAAATACAAAATCGTATTGGCCGTTAGGCCAAACTAAAAATCATCAAACCGAATAGCAGTATTCGGTTTGATTTTTGATTCATAGATGTTCAACCAATATTGCTGTCTTGAGCTTTTTAGATACAAAACATAAACGCAAGTCTTTTACCTTAACAAGCATCATCTATGTCTTGTTTTTGATTTTGTTGTTTTTCGCCGGACTCACGTATCTAGATCCTCCGCCAGAAAGTGGTATTGCGATAAATTTTGGGACTTCAGATGTAGGTTCAGGAACTATTCAGCCGCAAGCTGCAGTTGAATCTGCGCCGCGAAATACCACTCCAGAACCTCCGCAAGTTGAGAAATCTACAGAGGTGAAAGAGGAGGTGGTAACGCAAGAGACCGAAGAAGCTCCTGTGATTAAAGAAGAGCCTAAAAAAGAAATTAAAAAGCCAGTCGAGCAACAGCCAAAGAAAACCGAAACCAAACCGGTTGAAGCTAAAAAACCTGATCCAAAACCAGATAAGTCTACCACAGACGCGCTGTCAAGTATTTTAAACGGACCTAAAAGTTCGGGTACTGAACGTGGAGGTGAAGGCAATGATAATCAAGCCGGAGATAAGGGAGATCCTAACGGCGATCCTAATGCATCAAGTTATTATGGAAATGGAAAAGGCTTAGACGGTGATGGAAACTATCAGTTAGGAGGGCGTAAGGCTTTAAGTAAACCTAAGCGTGTTCAGGATTGTAACGAAGCCGGAATCGTGGTCGTGAGTATCGAGGTAGACCGCAATGGAAATGTGATTAAAGCGACGCCAGGAGTGCGCGGAACTACAAATAATAGCCGTTGTTTGCTAGATCCTGCAAAAGCCGCTGCTTTGGCGACTAAATTCAATCCGGATACTGATGCTCCTTCACGACAGATCGGTAAAATAGTTTACAAGTTTAGTCTTTCAGAATAATGAACTATCAGCAAACGCTGCAGTACATGTTTGAGCGCTTGCCCATGTTTCAGCGACAAGGCGCTTCAGCATTCAAAAAAGATTTAGGGAATATCACCAAATTGTGTGACTACCTAAATAATCCTCAAAATACATTCAAGTCAATTCACGTAGGCGGAACCAATGGTAAAGGCTCTACAAGTCATATGCTGGCTTCTGTTTTGCAGGAAGCCGGTTACAAGGTGGGATTGCATACTTCACCGCATTTAAAAGACTTTAGAGAGCGTATACGCGTTAATGGGGAGATGGCTGAGGAAAACTTCGTTGTCGAGTTTGTAGAGGCACATAAAGCTTTTATTGAAGCGCACCAGCTTTCTTTTTTTGAGCTTACCGTTGGGATGGCTTTTGAATACTTTAAAATCCAGCAGGTAGATGTTGCGATTATTGAAGTTGGACTGGGTGGAAGATTAGATTCAACAAATATCATTACTCCAGAATTATCGGTGATTACTAACATTGGTTTAGATCATACGGCTTTTTTGGGAGACACGTTAAAGGCAATTGCTGGAGAAAAAGCAGGAATAATAAAACCGAATATTCCTGTGGTGATCGGCGAGCGCCAAGAAGAAACTACAGAAGTTTTTGAGGCTAGCGCTCATAAGAATCACGCGCCTATAGTTTTTGCTTCAGATAATCAGTTTCCTGATCTGGAAAGCGAATTAAAAGGTAGCTATCAGCAGAAAAATAAAGCTACCGTGCAACAGGCGATACGCGTCTTGAATCAAAAAACCGATTTTGAAATTCCGGAAGCTGCGTTAATAACCGGGATCAAAAATGTCATTCGCAATACAGGCTTGTTGGGGCGTTGGCAGATTATACAGGAATCCAATCCTAAGATCGTTTGCGACACAGGCCATAATAAAGAAGGTCTGACCTATGTGATGCGACAATTGAAAGAAGAGCAGTATAAGCAGCTACACATTGTTTTAGGAGTGGTTTCTGATAAAGATTTGAATAGTGTGCTGCCGTTATTTCCTAAAGATGCGGCATATTATTTCAGTAAGCCTGATGTGCCAAGAGGACTTTCTGAAGAAGATTTACAGCAAAAAGCATTGCATTTTGGCCTTCGCGGAAAAAAGTTTAAAAAAATTTCACAAGCTTTAAATGCTGCTAAAAAGGCGTCAGATGCTGAGGATCTGATATTTGTGGGAGGGAGCACTTTTGTGGTTGCAGAAATAATTTAATTTTTTTGAAAAAAGGCTTTGCAAACTTAAAAATTGGTTTATATTTGCATCCGCTAACAGCAAGGGCGCGTAGCTCAGTTGGTTCAGAGCACTTGGTTTACACCCAAGGGGTCAGGGGTTCGAATCCCTTCGCGCCCACAAAGGCTTCCAGAAATGGAAGCCTTTTTTGGTTTTATACTTTTTCTTAAGTCGCGAGCTTTCTTTCTATTTAAAAGTAGTGCACTTGCGATCGCATAATTCAGCTCGATTTTATATCCTCACAGAAATTCAACTTGTTAAAATTCTTAACATAGATAATTTTTTCAAGTTTTTATAGTTGTTATATACAAATGCGCTAAAAGTTTGATTTAAAGTAGGTTTAATCTTACTTAAAAGATTTTCTCAAACCATTTCGTTTTTCAGATTAAATAGCAGTAGATATTGAATTTACTGGGCTTATTTGCATTTTTCTTAAATAAATATTAAAATTGAATGCGTTTAGGTGTGTTAATAACACGTTTAAATGCTAATTTTGAACCCCTAAATTTCAAGACCCCGACTCTAAATGATTGTACGAAAGCCACTTGTGATCGGCACCTTAATTGTTTTGATCGCTGTATTTGCACTTACCAGACCTCAGTTTCATTCACAAACGGTTCATAAGCAACCCGCAGCCGAATTCCTTAATCCCCTTATTTTAAAAGAGCAACAAGAAAAGGCACGTGTTTTTAAAATGCGTAAAGCTGCTTTACAAACAGCTATTGATGCGTACTTCAAAAAGGCGATAGATGATCGTTTGATCATAGGCGCAGGGGTAAGTATCGTGACCGGCGATTCAATTATTTTAAAATCAGGTTACGGCAAGCGCAATGTTTACAAATCTGATACGGTAAATGATCAAACGGTTTTTAGATTGGGTTCGCTTTCTAAAGGCTTTACAGGAATACTTGCGGGTATTGAAGTCAAAGAAGGCAACTTGAGCTGGGAAGATAAACTTATAGATGCCGTGCCTGCTTTTGGTTTAAAAGATAAAACAAATGCCCAGACGATCACGTTATCTAATGTATTATCGCATACCACTGGTGTCCCGTATCATTGCTACACCAATCTTGTTGAAGATGGATTGAAGCTTCAGACGATTGCAGATCGGTTTAAAGTAATCAATACCTATACAAAGCCGGGATTGATCTACAGTTATCAGAACGCAATGTTTGCGTTGAGCGGTGAAATGATGCACGCAGCCACAGGCCAAACCTTGCAGGCGTTGCTTCAGAATAAACTATTCACTCCGCTGCATATGAATACGGCTTCTACAGATTATGAGGCGATGATCACTACCAATAACTATGCATTTCCGCATAAAAGCACCTGGAAGGGCTGGAGACGTTTACCTGTGAATAGAAAGTATTTTAATGCTGTAGCGGCTGGTGGTGTTAATGCGAGTGCAGACGATATGGGGAAGTGGATGCGCTTCTTATTGGGGCATAGCGAAACTATTCTTGATGCTGAAGGTCTTGCAGCAGTTTTTAAGCCGGAAATTGAAATTCCTGATGCGCATAAATATTATCAGCGCTGGAAAGGCCACCTAAGATCTTCATACGCTTACGGCTGGCGAGTACACGAATTTGTAGATGCAGAAACAGGCAATGCGTCTACAATGATTCATCACGGCGGAAGCGTGAGTGACTTTAGAAATGAGATTGCGATTTTTCCGGGAGAAGATTTGGGGATTTGTGTGCTGTTTAACAGTCAAACTTCATTAGCAAGTTCAGTGATTCCTGAGCTACACGAGTTGGTTAAAAAGGTGATGAACACACCTGTTGAAGGGCTTGAGCTGGGTAAACTAGCGAGTGCTTATTAAATAATACATCATACATATCGTTTTCTAAAGCTGCTTATTGGCAGCTTTTTTTATGGTTCGCTGCTCTTCGGTGTAAACTCTCAAGTTGATTTGCGAATTGATATGTCGCTTGTGTTTGGTATTTTTAAAAATAGAATCAGACTCTGTTTTTATTAAAGAATTGATATTTCCTGATTTTTAAAGTACTAAATAACGTTAAGAGCTTATTATTCTTCATCACGTTACAGTAACTTAGGTTTTTATTGGCGGCGCCAAATGGGTAGAATACCCAAGGGCGCGGCTAGAGATAATATTTTATTTTATCTTATTTAGAGACTAAAACCAACTAGAAATGCAAAAACCTAATGAACGACTCAAAAATCAAACGGCTATAGTTACCGGTTCCAGTACGGGGATTGGAGCAGCTGTTGCACTTGCCTTAGGAAGAGATGGGGCTAATGTGGTGGTCAATTACCACTCTTCTGAAGAAGAAGCTCAAGAAGTCGCAGATCAAATCAATAAGGAATCGCTGTGCGGAGAAGCAATCATAGTTCAATGTGATGTAAGTAAAGAAGAAGAAGTGCAGGCGATGTTCAAAAAAACCATCGAAAAGTTTGGCACCGTAGATATTCTTGTTGCCAATAGCGGACTCCAGAAAGATGCTGCACTTCACGAGATGACATTAAATGATTGGCAAACGGTTATTGATGTGAACCTCACTGGACAATTTTTATGTGCCCGAGAAGCCATACGTGAATTTATGAGACGTGGGATGCGTGAAGACGTGTCAAAAGCGCTGGGGAAAATCATACATATGAGTTCTGTACATCAGGTGATTCCTTGGGCAGGTCACGCGAATTACGCTGCTTCTAAAGGAGCATTAAAAATGTTGATGGAAAGCATCTGCCAAGAATATGCACCTTTAAAAATTCGTTGTAACAGTATTGCTCCGGGTGCGATAAAAACCGATATTAACAAGGATGCTTGGGAAACCGAAAGCGCTTTACAAGAATTGTATAAGGTTATTCCATACAAGCGTATAGGAGTACCTGAAGATGTAGGCGATACAGCGGCTTGGTTAGCTTCAGATGAATCAGATTATATTAATGGTACGACGCTATTTGTAGATGGCGGTATGACGTGCTATCCTGGATTTACAAAAAATGGGTAAAAAAAATACAGTAGAACAAAAACGCCTAGATGCACATTACGCAGGGCAAGAAGATTGGTTACATTGGGGGCCTTATTTGAGTGAAAGACAATGGGGAACGGTAAGAGAAGATTATAGTCCGCAAGGTGATGCCTGGGGCTATTTTCCCCACGATCACGCACGAAGTAGAGTTTACCGTTGGGGAGAAGACGGCTTAGCCGGATTTACTGATAGGTATTGCAACGTATGCTTTGGTTTGGCGTTGTGGAATGGTAACGATTCCATTTTAAAAGAACGTTTATTTGGCCTTACCGGCCCCGAAGGAAATCACGGTGAAGACGTTAAAGAACTTTATTATTATCTGGAGAATACGCCTACGCATTCTTATATGAAGCATTTGTATAAGTACCCGCAGGCAAAATTTCCATACGGAGATTTGGTGCGCGAAAACCAAAAACGCAATCGTAAAGAAGCCGAGTTTGAACTAATAGACACCGGAGTTTTTAAGAATGATGCGTATTTTGATGTAGTTACAGAATACGCAAAAGCAGGCCCGGATGATATTTGTATCAAAATTTCGGTAACAAATAGGAATTCTAAAAAAGCCGAATTGCACGTGTTGCCGCAGCTATGGATTCGTAATTTCTGGAGTTTTAGAGACATGCCTTTTAAGCCTTCGATCACTAAAAATGAGGGCGACAAACATTCAGTACACATAAAGCATCCGTACACGGGAGATTATAATTTCTACTTTGAGAAGCCAGATCAACTGTTGTTTACAGAGAATGAAACCAATGATGAGCGGTTGTATCTTCAGCCTAACGATCATCCTTATAAAAAGGACTTTTTTCATACAGCAGTTATTAATAAAAATTTCCGCCTAGCGAAAAAGAAAGAGGAAGGAACCAAGTTTGCTCCTTATTATAAACGAAAATTAAAAGGAGGTGAGACCGTCGTGTTCAAAGTACGTCTCACCACTGAAACCCTAACCGAAGCATTCTCGTCTGACTTTGATGCGTTATTCACCCAGCGCTATGAAGAGTGTGTTGATTTTTATGAAGGTGTAAATCAAATTGAAAATGCCGAAGCTAAAGGGATTCAGCGGCAGGCATTTGCTGGTTTGCTTTGGTCAAAACAATACTACAATTATGAAGTAGAACAGTGGATCAAAGGTGATCCCAAGGTTTCTACACCGCCCGAATCGCGAAAATCTGGGCGCAATAGCAACTGGAAAACACTACGGAATCACGACATTCATCTTATGCCAGATAAATGGGAGTACCCGTGGTATGCGGCTTGGGACAGTGCATTTCATTGTATCACGATGGCCTATGTAGATCCTGAGTTTGCCAAGAAACAATTGCTGCTATTTACTAAAGAGTGGTATATGGCGCCTAACGGGCAGATCCCGGCGTATGAGTGGAATTTTAGTGATGTGAATCCGCCTACTCAAGCTTTTGCCGCGCTTCAGATTTTTAAAATCGAGCGCGATACGGTTGGCAAACAGGATATAGATTTCCTCAAACGCATATTTAATAAATTGTCGCTCAACTTTACGTGGTGGGTGAATCAAGAAGACCGTAGACAGAACAATGTTTTTCAAGGAGGATTTTTAGGACTCGATAATATTGGGGTTTTTGATCGCAGTAGCGGGATACCGGGTAATGCGCATCTTGAACAAGTTGATGGTACTTCGTGGATGGCGTTGTACTGCCTAAATATGCTTGAAATAAGTATCAAAATTGCTTTTGAAGATCCTTCGTACGAGGAAATGGCGACGAAGTTTTTTGGGCATTTTATTTTTATTGCCGAAGCACTTAACAAGCTCAATGAGGATTATGAAGGCACTTGGGATGAAGAAGAAGGCTTCTTTTATGATAAACTGGTGTTTGAAGATGGAACCTTTCAGCCTATAAAAGTGCGTTCTATTGTCGGGATTATGTCGCTTATTGCGGTGCTGCATATCAGTAAAGAAACCCTAGATCGCCTGCCCAATTTTAAGTATAGTGTCAATTGGTTCAGAAAGTATAGACAGGCCAATTTAAAATATCAGGTGATTCAAGAATTTTCAGAGGATTCAGATTTGCTTTTGGCGCTAGTGCCTAAAGAACGTGTTGAAATTATGCTGAAAGCGGTTTTTGATCAAAACGAATTTTTAAGCGATCACGGTTTGCGCTCGTTGTCTAAAATTCACGAGGAGATCTATAAAATTGATATCAACGGAACCAACTATGAAATCAAATATGAACCGGCAGAATCTGAGTCGTCAATGTTTGGAGGAAACTCTAACTGGCGTGGTCCTGTATGGATGCCGTTCAATTACTTGTTTGTAACTGCCATTAAAGAATTTAGAGATTATTATGGCAAAGACCTAGAAGTGGAATACCCTACAGGCAGCGGAAAGATCTTAGGCTTGAATGAAATTCGTAATGATTTAATGAAGCGACTACTGTCGCTTTTTCAAACCGATGAAGAGGGAAATCGTCCTGTAAATGCACAGCACGACGAACTATACAAAGATGCGAACTTTAAAGATCTGGTGATGTTTTATGAGTATTTCCACGGAGATACAGGAAGAGGGATTGGCGCTTCTCATCAAACCGGTTGGACGGCGCTTATTGCCAATATGATCAATGAAATTTATTAGTTTTATGGCTAAAGATGTTTTTAAGAAGTCATTTATTCTTTTTTCAATACTATTTACAATGCATGCACTGAATGCTCAGAATTTTAAATTCACTAAAGATCACGATGCTTTGCTGGTCAAAGATTTAGAAAAGTCAGCTCAATTTTACAGCACTATTTTAGGTCTTCCGGAAATTTATAATGCAGGTTTGGGACCAAAGTTTAGATGGTTTGCTCTAGATAATAAGGTACAAATTCATTTGATCGAGAGTGAAGATGATTCCTTTACACCGCACAAAGGCGTACATTTAGCACTAAATGTGGATGATTTAGATGGCTTTATGGCATTTCTAAAACAAAAGAATATTCCTTTTGAGAATTGGCCCGGTGAACCCGGTGTTACAAATTCGCGTCCAGATGGGGTGCGGCAAATCTATTTAAGAGACCCCGATGGGTATTGGATAGAAATAAATACAAATACGCTATAGCATGGATTTTTACCTCATCACTGCGATCTTAGTGGGTTTAGCGGCTGCTTTTGGATACATCAATGTACGTTTCTTAAAGCTCCCAAATACCATAGGCTTAATGCTGATAACCTTGTTGTTTACTTTGGCGGTTTTGGCCTTAAGCGCAGTTGATGATACTTTATTAGAAGCCGAAAAAGAAATCATTAGCAACATTGATTTTGAAAAAGTACTCCTAGATGGAATGCTGAGCTTCTTACTCTTTGCGGGAGCATTACATACCAATTTTGAACAGTTGAGGTTGCAGCGTTGGCCGGTTATGGTTTTTGCCACTGTGGGTGTTTTAACCTCTACGTTTTTAGTGGGTAGCGCACTTTATTATGTGTTGATGCTTTTAGGTTTTGACATAAGTTTTATCTACTGTTTACTTTTTGGAGCGTTGATATCACCCACAGATCCCATTGCGGTTTTAGGAATTTTAAAACAAGCCGGTGCGCCTAAGAAGTTAGAAACTAAGATCGTCGGGGAGTCTTTGTTTAACGATGGTGTCGGGGTGGTTGTATTTTTGACCTTATATAAAATAGCAGGGTCAACCGAAGCTGTCACTACTACTGATATTCTAGAATTATTTGGGCTTGAAGTTCTAGGAGGTATTGCTCTTGGCTTAGCATTAGGCTGGGTTGCCTATAAATTGATGAAATCCATTGATGATTATGATATTGAAGTTATTATCACTCTTGCTGCGGTAATGGTGGGTACTGTGATCGCGCAAAAATTGCATATGTCTGCGCCGCTGGCGATGGTTACCGCCGGTCTTGTGGTTGGTAATGACACAGTGCGTAAAACAACAATGTCAAAACAAACCGAAACCTATGTTGACAAATTTTGGGAGCTGATAGATATATTACTCAACACCATATTATTTGTCTTAATTGGGATGGAAATGCTGGTGCTCACATTTGATACCAGCGCTTTACTTGCTGGCTGTATTGCTATTCCTGTAGTACTGTTGTGTAGATATATTTCGCTTTTACTGCCTATAAACTTTTTTGAAAAACACCTCAATTTTGTACCGCGAACTGATGTGATAATGACGTGGGGTGGCTTGCGTGGCGGGATTTCTATCGCACTAGCATTGAGCTTAACACAAGAAATGCATCGAGATTTGTTTTTAGTGATTACCTATGTTATCGTCGTTTTCTCAATCATCGTGCAAGGTCTTTCGGTGGGCGCGGTAATTAAACGTCTAGGTGTGAGTGAAACTGCTAATGCTGCTGAACCTTCAGGGCATTAGGTTATTAGCTGTTCAAATTCAGTTCTTCTTTAGATTAAAGCGCTTCAATAGATTCCTTTTGCGCTGCTTTATTATTTCTAATAGTATTTGAACGAATTCTTTTTCGAAAAAATGATTATTTTTAATAATAATTATACGTATTATTGTACAAGTATTATCGATGGAAATTAATAGTGGTTTGTTGAATGATTGAGAGTAATTCAATTTAAAATTACGAGAAGCTTTCCGCCGAAATTTTTTAAAAAGAAAACAGTCAGGTTGGGTTTAGGGACTCGTTCTTTATAGAACATTAGATCTGGCTACTAGCCTCCGAAAGGAGGCTTTTTTTATGCCAAAGTTTGATGAGTCTATTCGGCGCGTTCTAAACCTTCTTCAATGCGTTCTTCAACTTCTTCTTCGATCTCTTTTTCAACTTCAGGCGGAGAAATGGGTTTACCATTCTCTAACCAAAAAGAGAAGAACATCGGGTAATGATCGGAGCCAATATGGGGCAGGCGCATCATTTTATCTACGGTCACATTAGTAGAGTGAAACAAGTGATCTATAGGAAATCTAAGATACCAGTAATCTGCGTGAAAAGTAGGGAAGAGTCCGCGACCAATACGTGGGTCTATAAGCCCGGTGACTTTTGCAAATAATTTGCTTACGCGAGACCAGACCACGTCGTTTAGATCCCCGCAAACAATAATGGGGTGGTTATCTTCTAGAATGCGTACCGCTTTACCTACGATAAGCAATTCGGCATCACGTTCTTCAGAGGTTTCATTTTCGGTAGGACTAGGCGGGGCAGGATGCACACAAATGAGCTCAAGTGGAGTTGAACCGCCGTGATGCACTTTAGTGAAAATTGAAGGGACATCCTTTTCGACCAAATAATTCACCTGCGTTTCAGAAAGTTCGTATTTGCTATACAAATGCATTCCGTAGAAATTATCAAGCGGAACCCGCACAACGTTGGGATAATCTTGTTCGATTTCGCTTAAACCCTCTTCCCATTGTTTATCGGTTTCCATAACCAATAATAGATCGGGCTTGTGCAAGCGCACCTGCTCAATAAGTTTTTGATATTCTCTATTGGTTTGTAGCACGTTAGAGCTGAGTAAACTTATTTTATTGAGGTTTGCCGTGATTTTGGGTTTCTTGCTTTGGCGCGGAAAAAAACTGGTGTATGGAAAAACCACATAAAGTTGAAATACTAAGGTAATGGCGAGACTGATGAGCACCACATATTGCCAGGATGCTTCCGGGTATTCAAGCCAAAGGAGTAGCCCGAGTACAATAATTTGTAAAACAGAAGTTTGTACACGAATGAAGTCCCAGCCTCTAATGATCCAATGCGTGCCTTGCGTTAAAGGTAGTAAAGCGATGATGACCAGAAAAATAGCAAAGGCATATAAAACCATGGGGTATTAGTTTGTGAGTTGCTGAAAAAGATGTTCTAACGAAGTGTTTTTTTTATTGAGCTGAAGGATTTTCAGCCCATTATCGTGCGCAAAATCAAAGAGCACGGCACGCTTGTCTTGCTCCGTGTTGAAGGTGATCTCATAAACAAAGCCTACGGGATTGGCAACTTGCGTAACCCGATCAAGTTTTTGAAAAAATTCAAGCTCCACGCGGTAATCAAATTCAACCACAATGATTTGATCACTGCCAGATTTCAGTTCGTCTAAACGCTTATCGGCAACAATTTTACCTTTATTAATGATGATCACACGATCGCAGACTGCTTCAACCTCTTGCATAATATGAGTAGAAAGTAAAACCGTTTTTGTCTTTCCTATACGTCTTATTAATGCGCGAATTTCTCGTAGTTGATTAGGATCTAAACCTGTCGTGGGCTCGTCAAGGATCAAAACTTCGGGATCGTGAATCAGTGCTGCGGCTAACCCTACGCGCTGCTTATAGCCTTTACTCAGTTGTTTTATTTTTTTTGAGATTTCAGGCTGCAATCCGGTTAAAGCTATGACTTCATCTATTCGAGAAGTAGATACCTTGTTCAATTCTGCTTGCAGCTTTAAGTATTCTTTAATGTACAATTCGGGATAAAGCGGATTGTTCTCTGCTAAATATCCCACACTTTTGCGCACCGCCAAAGGTTGCTTTTCTGTTGAGTAGGTATTTACCGTAGCCTCGCCTGAGGTAGGTTTTAAATAGGTGGTTAAGATTTTCATCATAGTGCTTTTTCCGGCACCATTGGGTCCTAAAAAACCGGTGATTTCACCTTTGTTTACAGAGAACGATAAACCATCTAAGGCTTTCTGCGAACCATAATTTTTGGTAATGGTTTCTACATTAATAGACATATTGCAAGAATTGGAGAAGGTTTAAAAGTTAAAAGTACACATTTAGCCTGCAGCCTTTTGTTTTTAAAACCTTAAAATTTATAAGATCAAGTTCGTGCGAGGGTTGGAATTAAAGAGTTGTAATGTATTTTTTAATCAAAAGCCTAAATATGGGGTCTATATTTTGTCATGTTTAAATAAAATCGCGGATTGCTTTAATATGTGTAAAAATTAGCGGCTTTGAATCGAGTTCCTATTTATTTATTTACTTTAGCAGCATAATTAAACAAGAGCATGTCTAACGTACTTTACTTTTATAACCGCTATTACTTCTTTTTCTTCTGGAAAGAGATGGGACCGCTATAGAGTAACGTATAGTATTACAATATCATATAGGGTCCCGATTTAAAAAATCGGGACTTTTTTTGTTATAAACCGAAGTTAACCAGTTGAAACATAAAGTAGCCATACAAGGAATTAAAGGGTCTTTTCATCATAAAGTCGCTCAGGATTTTTTTAGTGAAGACGTTGAGGTGATTGATTGCAACAGCTTTCAAGACCTGGTGAATCGTCTGATTAAAGGCGATGCGACAGATGCTGTTATGGCGATCGAGAACTCTATTGCAGGAAGCATTATTCCTAACTACGCTTTACTAGATCATCATAATTTGAATATTGAAGGCGAACGCTACTTGGCTATAAGTCAGAATCTGATGGTGATGCCGGGCCAAAAGCTTGAAGATATTCACGAGGTGTGGTCGCATCCTATGGCGCTTTTGCAGTGTAAGGAGTTCTTTAAAGATAAAGAACACATCAGGTTGGTAGAAGATGATGATACCGCAGGTGCCGCCAAACGTATTGCAGATGGAAACCTGAAAGGAATTGGTGCTATTGCCGGAACTACGGCGGCTTCAATTTACGGTCTAGATGTGATCGCGCACGATATTCAGACGATTAAAGATAATTCAACACGCTTTTTTATACTGAATACTAACGGGCGTACAGAGGCTGATGTTCCCGATAAAGCTTCAGTTAAATTTTTGACCGATCACAAACGCGGAAGCCTCGCTGCAGTTTTGAATGTGATGAGTGATTGCAGACTTAATCTGACCAAGATTCAGTCGCTTCCGGTCATTGAAACGCCTTGGAAATATTCGTTCTTCGTAGATGTAACCTTTGAAGATTATGCAGATTTTGAAAAGGCTAAAAAACTATTAGATATTATGGCTCAGGAATTTAAAATTCTGGGTGAATATAAAAACAGAAAATCATGATTATAGCATCGGCTAATAGGCTAAACCAAACCTCTGAGTACTACTTTTCGCGTAAGCTAAAAGAAGTACGTGCTCTTGCGGCTGCCGGGAAACCTATAATCAATATGGGAGTTGGTAGTCCAGATTTACCGCCACCTCCCCACGTGATTAAAGCTTTGACGAGTTCGTTGGTAGACGGGCCTGCACATCAATATCAGAGTTATAAGGGACTTCCTCAGCTTACTGAGGCTATGGCAGATTTCTATCAGAAACGATA
The DNA here is from genome assembly GCF_011784865.1 of Leeuwenhoekiella sp. ZYFB001. NCBI lineage: Bacteria > Pseudomonadati > Bacteroidota > Flavobacteriia > Flavobacteriales > Flavobacteriaceae > Leeuwenhoekiella > Leeuwenhoekiella sp. ZYFB001. Next base: position 2,936,416 of record NZ_CP050460.1, on the reverse strand, counting down.
TGCAGTAACGTTAAATCCTGAAGAAGAAATTCTACCATTAATGGGTTCTAAAGAAGGCATTATGCACATCAGCATGGCTTTTTTAAATCCGGGAGATGAAGTTTTGATCCCTAATCCGGGATATCCAACCTATACTTCGGTAACGCGTTTGGTTGAAGCTGAGCCGGTTTATTACAATTTGGATGCCTCAAATAATTGGATGCCTGATTATTCAGCTCTGGAAAAAAGAGATTTGAGCAAGGTGAAATTAATGTGGGTAAATTATCCGCATATGCCTACAGGAGCTAAAGCGACTACCGCCGACTTTGAGAAATTGGTAGCGTTTGCAAAAGCAAATGAAATCCTACTAGTAAACGACAATCCTTATAGCTTTATTCTTAATGAAAATCCGCAGAGTATTTTGAGCGTTACGGGTGCAAAAGAAGTGGCTATTGAGTTGAACTCTTTGAGTAAATCATTTAATATGAGCGGATGGCGCGTTGGGATGTTGCTCGGTGCTGCAGATTATGTAAGCACGGTGCTTACTGTAAAAAGTAATATGGATAGCGGAATGTTCTACGGAATTCAAAAAGGGGCCGCTGCTGTACTGACTGAAGGTGAAGCCTGGTTCAACGGCTTGAACGAGATCTATGAAAAGCGCCGGGAGCAAGTTTGGAAGCTGGCTGATTTGCTGGGATGTACTTATGATAAAAATGCAGCAGGAATGTTTGTTTGGGCAAAACTGCCCGAAGGAGCAGGAGATGCCGAAGCCTTTATCGATGATATTTTGATCAATAAAAGCGTGTTTATCACGCCGGGAAGTATTTTTGGTTCGCAAGGAGCCGGGTACATTCGCTTTTCACTTTGTGTAACGGAAGATAAAATTAAAGAAGCCATTGGAAGATTTTAAAAACATATTCGTTCTGGGAATCGGACTCATAGGAGGTTCGTTGGCGCGTGATTTAAAACGGGTGTTGCCGGGGAGTACAATCTATGGTGTTGATAGCAACGACGATCACCTGGATGAAGCCGTTGGTCTGGGTGTGATCGATCATTCGGCGCGCTTTGAAGCGATCAATCAAGCCGATTTAGTAATCTTGGCGATTCCGGTAGATCAAGCTAATTTGTTTTTACCACCGGTTTTAGACGCGATTGCACCTAACGCTTTGGTGATGGACGTAGGTTCAACTAAAGGCAGCGTTTGTGATGCGGTTCAAGATCACCCTAAGCGCGATCAGTTTTTGGCAGCGCACCCGATTGCAGGAACCGAATTTTCAGGGCCATCGGCAGCGATCGAGAATTTGTATAAAAACAAAACCATGATTCTATGCGAGGTTGAGAAAACCCGTGAAGATCTATTGGCAAAAGCTATGCAGATTTTTGAAGCATTGCCTATGCAGATTCGGTATATGAATCCGCATTCGCATGATAAGCATATTGCTTACGTGTCGCATTTGTCGCACATCAGCAGCTTTATGCTAGGGAAAACTGTGATCGAAAAGGAGAAAAACGAAAAAGATATTTTTGATATGGCAGGCAGTGGATTTGCTTCCACAGTACGTCTGGCAAAAAGTAATCCGGCAACCTGGACGCCTATTTTTAAAGAAAATAAGGCTAACGTGCTGGAAAGCTTAACCGAATACATCAATAATTTAACGCATTTCAAAAATGTTCTAGAAGCCGAAAATTATGAAGAGGTTTTTAATGAAATGCACAATACAAACCACATAAAATCAATACTTAAAGGATTATCGTAATCAGCTAAAAGCTGTAAATTTGTTGAATATGGAAAATAAGAAAGAACTTAGAAACTGGTTAGACGCTTTCAATCTGGATCATCCGCTTGTAATCGCAGGTCCTTGTAGCGCAGAAACTGAAGAGCAAGTATTAAAAATTGCTCACGAGCTAAAAGACACAGATGCTACTGTTTTTAGAGCAGGAATCTGGAAACCACGTACCCGCCCGGGAATGTTTGAAGGGGTGGGAGCGCTAGGTTTGAAATGGCTTCAGAAAGCTAAAGAGGAAACCGGTATGTTAACTACTACCGAGGTTGCAAATCCTAATCACGTAGAGCTTGCGTTAAAACACGATGTAGATATTCTATGGATTGGTGCGCGTACCACCGTTTCTCCTTTCAATATTCAAGAAATTGCTGAAGCGCTTAAAGGAACAGATAAAACAGTTCTTATTAAAAACCCGGTGAATCCTGATCTGGCTTTATGGTTAGGGGCTGTGGAGCGTTTTTATACGCAGGATGTTAAAAATCTTGGTGTGATTCACAGAGGTTTTTCAACCTATGAGAAAACCCGTTACCGAAATAATCCAGAATGGCAAGTTGCTGTTGATTTACAAAACCAGTTTCCGGACCTTCCGTTAATTCTAGATCCATCACACATTGCCGGGCGTCGTGATATTATTTTTGATCTATGCCAGACTGGTCTTGATCTTAATTACGACGGAATTATGGTGGAGACCCACTACGATCCAGACAATGCGTGGAGTGATGCTAAACAGCAAATCACACCGTCTACTTTGGTACAGATTATGAAAGATCTAAAAATTCGTAAAGAAGAAGGTACCGCTGCAGAATTTAATAATAAATTGAATACGCTGCGTACACAGATCGATGTAGTTGATCATCAATTGATAGAAAGCTTAGGAAAGCGTATGAAAATCGCTGATGCTATAGGTGAACTTAAAACTGAAAATAACGTTGCGATCCTTCAGTCTAAACGTTGGAATGAAATTTTAGGCGCAATGATCTTAGAAGGTGAAAAGCACAACTTGAGCGAAGAGTTTATTCTACGTGTTTTTAAAGCGATTCACCAAGAGTCTATCAATCACCAGAAGAAAATTTCTAGAATGGAAGAAGCTTAGGCTCTTGCATACATTTTAAATAGAAACGGCGCTCATTGAGCGCCGTTTTTTTTTTTTTTTTGAACCGCCTACAGGTGAAATACTCCCGATTCTTACATTTCGGTGTTTTTCTTATCCCTGCTTAGGTCTTTTAAAAATATAGCGGGTTACGTAAATCCCATTTTCATCATCTTTTCCACCATAACTTTCAACACCGCTGTTGACGAAAGCAAGTTCCCAGCCTTCTTCGGCCATAGCGTTGATTTTTGATGTCACTACCGCGTCATTTGCAGCAATATTTTGAAACCGTATTCCGCCTAAATTAAAAAAGTTGAGCAGTTTAGTTTCCTCAAAATTCTTTACGCGAATATCACCACGATCAGCCTTATTTCGGGAATTATCTTCATCAGAGCGTTCACTGGTAAATTCTTTGTAATCGCGTTCAGCTTCGGTTGAGATCATTCTTGAACGGCCAATTCCGTTAGGGATGATAGATTCAATTACGGTTACGGTTTGATATTCCATCACTTGTGCACACAGCGGAATGCTCAACAAGCCAAGTAAAAGGAGTAGCGTAGTTTTAAATTTCATAATGTAGTATTTTAAGCGTTAACGATTTTAGTTACTTTAAAATAAAGTAGTTTTACATGTTGAAATTAGTAAAAAGATTTGTTGAAAGGAATAGTTTATAAATCAACCGGAAGCTGGTACAGTGTAAAAGATGATTCAGGCAATTTTTACGATTGCCGCATTAAAGGTCGTTTTAGGATTCAGGGTATCAAAAGCACCAATCCTGTTGCGGTAGGTGACCGTGTTGTTTTTGAACTTGAAGAAACCGGCGATGCGGTTACCGGAGTGATCAAGGCGATTGAAGATCGTGATAATTACATCATTAGAAAATCGGTTAACCTTTCAAAACAAACGCATATTATTGCGGCTAATATAGATCGCTGTTTTTTAATTATCACACTAAACAATCCGCCTACTTTTACAGCTTTTATTGATCGCTTTTTGGTGACCTGTGAAGCTTATGGGATTGAAGCGGTTTTGCTCTTTAACAAAGTAGATACGCTTTCGGCAGAAGAATTTGGCGAAGTAAAATACCTTGCAGAAATGTATCGAGAAATCGGTTATACCTGCATTGGAATTTCGGCAAAAACGGGTAAAAATGTAGACCAGGTCAAAGCGATGATGACCGGAACTACGAGTATGTTCTCGGGACATAGCGGTGTGGGAAAATCTACCTTGGTCAACGCTATTGAGCCGGCGCTTGATTTAAAAACTAAGGCTATTAGTGATCAACATATGCAAGGCCAGCATACGACTACTTTTGCTGAAATGTTCGACTTAAGTTTTGATGCTAGAATTATAGATACACCGGGTATTAAAGGCTTTGGAGTGGTTGACATTGAAAAGGAAGAATTAGGAGATTATTTTCCGGAATTCTTTGCGCTAAAAGAGCATTGTAAATTCAATAATTGCTTGCATCTAGAAGAGCCTAAATGTGCTGTGAAAGAAGCTTTAGAGCGGGATGAGCTGCACTGGTCACGATACGAAAGTTATAAGCAGATCATTGAAGGTGGTGAGGAGAATTACCGCCGTAATATTTATGATTAAAACCCCTAAAAACAATTAAATGCGAGTAGTTATACAACGCGTGAGCGAAGCTTCGGTCACTATCGAAAATGTCATTAAAAGCAAAATAGGAATTGGTTTTGTAGTGCTTCTAGGGATCACTTCAGAGGATACTGAAGAGGATATAGAGTGGTTGACTTCAAAGATTTGTGGGTTACGTGTTTTTGGCGATGCCGAAGGTTTAATGAATGAAAGCATTCTTGATAAAAACGGAGAGATTTTATTGATTAGTCAGTTTACTTTGTATGCCTCTACCAGAAAAGGAAACCGCCCTTCTTTTATAAAAGCCGCGAAGCCTGATCAGGCGATTCCGTTGTATGAAAAATTCATTGGGGAACTTTCAAAAAAGTTACAGCGTCAAGTACAAACTGGTGAGTTTGGTGCAGATATGAAAGTAGCTTTGGTTAACGATGGACCTGTGACCATCAGTATTGATTCCAAGAATAAAGAATAATTTAAGATTATATTAAGATTTTGCTATATTGCCATACAATCTATTGAATGGCAAAAAAACTACTTCTATTACTATTTGTTGCATCTTCTGTAGCTTTTAGTCAAGACTTAAAACTTTCTGCGCTTACTGTAAATCCCGAACTTTCTGAGGGTGCAGATAGTGTGTTCCGCAACGAAGAAATTACGTTAGATCTTTCTCGGGAAGGTAAATTAAAGACGCTTATTTCTCGAGTAGTAACCGTTTATAACAAAGCCGGTTTAGGTGATGTTGCGGCATACGCGGGTTACGACAACAACACCAAGGTGAACAGCATCGAGGCGTATGTTTATGATCTTTCAGGTAAAGAACGCGAGCATTTTAAAGAACGCGATTTTAAAGATGTAAGCGCTGTTGATGGTGGTACACTGTATGCTGATAGCAGGGTGCTTTACTTAGATTATACGCCAACAACTTATCCGTTTACGGTACATTTTATATCAGAAACCACTTCAGAAACTACCGCCTTCTTAAGACCTTGGATGCCCTTATCGCGCTATAAAAGCGGCACCGAATTTTCAAAATTTACAGTGATTTATCCGCCGGAACAAACGCTTCACGTCAAAGAAACACACCTTGATGGATATGCTATTGAAAAGGAAGAATTAGCAGACAGAACGGTCTGGATGGCCAAGGATCTTGCACCGGTTACTTGGGAGTATAGTGCTCCTGATCTTGATCAACGAGTGCCTCGAGTGAAATGCTTTTTTGACACCTTTTATTTATCAGGTGTTCCGGGTATTGCTAAAACCTGGAAAGACTTTGGCCGTTGGATGTACACTGATTTAGTGAAAGACACACAAGATCTGGATCAAGCCACAATCACCGAAGCGCAAACCTTAGTTGCCGGTTTAGAAACTGACGAGGAAAAAGCCCGCGCTATTTACCAATATGTGCAGGATAAGGTACGCTATATCAGCGTGCAGGTAGAGATTGGCGGCTGGAAACCTATGAACGCATCAGATGTGCATCGTTTGGGATACGGTGATTGTAAAGCCTTGAGCAATTATACCCAGAGTTTGTTAAAAGCTGTGGGGATTAAATCGTATTACACGGTATTGTATGGGAAATCTGATAAGGAATCTCTTGATACAGTTGTGGTCGCTATGCAAGGAAATCACGCGATTTTAGGTGTGCAATTGGGAGACGAAATCCAATTCTTAGAGTGTACCAGTCAAGAAACACCTTTTGGGTACATGGGTTCGTTTACTGATGATCGCGAGGTTTTACTCTTAACAGAAGAGGGTGGTAAACTTGCAAGAACCACAAAATATGAGCAAGATGAAAACCGGGTAGCGCTTGAGGCCACATTTAAATTTGATGCTTCAGGTGGTCTTGAAGGTACGATCACGCGAGCATCTTCGGGGATTTTTTACGCTAACCGTATGTCGTTAGCACGCTTAGATCAGAAAGATTTGTCTGATTATTATTATAAAGCCTTTGATGCTATAAACGGACTTTCAGTTAGTAATATTCAGCTGAATAATGATCGAATGAATGTGGTGTATACGGAGTCGCTTGATGCGCGTGCCACAAATTACGGTAGTAAAGTAGGGGCTAATTTTCTCTTGCGTCTCAATGCTTTTGCTTTAGGAAGAGATGCTATTCCACCTAAATATGCTCATCGAAAATCTGAGCTGATTATCCTGCGCGGCACAGCTCAAGAAGATAAAATTGCGATAACGCTTCCCGAAGGTTATGAGGTAGGAGCTCTGCCAGAAGATGTGGTTATTGAAGAGCAATTTGGTAGTTATCAGACTACTTTTCGCAGAGAGGGAACACAACTTTACTACACCCGCACCCTTAAATTCAATGAAGGAAATTACCCTGTAGCTCAGTATGAAAACTATCGGGATTTTTATAAAGCTGTCGTACGCAACGACAGTCAGAAAGTATTAATACAAAAAATATAATATGCGTAAAATTACTTGGTTTGCTTTTTTACTAGTGACTTCATTTGGGGTTGCTCAGGATTTTAGGTTTGGTAAAGTAACTGTTGAAGAGCTGCAGGAAGAGGTACACCCAAAAGATGCTGATGCAGATGCTGCAATTTTATATAGAGAGCAGTTTTCTCATATAGATTACTTTGAGAATGATGGGCTGATGTTGACAACGGAAGTCTATGAGCGCATTAAAATTTACAATACAGATGGCTTTGACTGGGGAACCCAACAAATTCCATTATATACCGGCGGTTCAAAAAACGAGAGTGTAGGTAAAATAAAAGGGGTTACCTATACACTCAATGGAGATAAAATTGAAGAAAGTAAATTGCGCAACGATGGTATTTTTGATGAGGAGAAAAATAAATTCTACGATGTAAAAAAGTTCACCATGCCCAACTTACAGCCAGGTTGCGTGATAGAATTTCAATATGAAGTGGTGTCGCCCTATTTGTCGACCATTGATGAGATCAGATTACAGGAAGAAATACCTGTAAATAAAGCAGATGTTAGCTTTTATACGCCAGAATGGTTGGTTTATCAATTGCACCGAAAAGGTATTTTTCCTTTAGATATTGAGCAGACCAGTAAGGCTGCTACGATCAATTATCGTGTGCGTCAAGGTGTTTCTAATGGAGGGTCAGTAGGATTTGCGCAAAGAAGCAGTGTGGGGAGCGGGGTTCAAATGCGTAAAATAGATTATCAAAAGAAAGGCTATAAGGTGTTGGCTGAAGATATTCCGGCAATGCGCGAGGAGGCGTATTCATCAAATATTGATAATTACAGAGCTGCTTTAAGTTTTGAACTTTCATTTACTCAATATCCTGGCGAGCCTCTGGAAACAATTACCAGTAGTTGGGAGGCAGTTTCTAAAACTATCTATGATTCAGAAAACTTTGGAGGTCAGCTCAAGTCGGTACGTTTTTTTGATGATGATATAGATGAACTGCTTACAGGAGCAAATGATCCTGTTGAAAAGCTTGCGCGCATTTATGAATTTGTGAAGCAAAAGATGGTTTGGAACAAATACATAGGTATATATGCAGATGAAGGGGTGAAAGAAGCTTACAAATCAGGAGTTGGAAACAGTGCAGATATCAACTTGATGCTGGTAAGTATGCTTCGATATGCAGGCTTAGATGCAAACCCGGTGATCCTAAGTACACGTGATAACGGAATCCCGGTCTTTCCTACGCGTAATGGCTTTAACGACGTAATTGCCGGAGCCAAAATAGGAGAGCATACCTTTTTGATGGATGCTACAAACAAAATGGGAATGCCAGACCTGCTAGATGAAGAGTTACTTAACTGGAATGGTCGAGTAATTAGAGAGGGTGGATCTTCAGAATGGGTGAATTTATATCCTAGCAAGCACGCTACTGAAAGCACGATCATAAGCTCAGAAATCACCGAAGATTTGGTTGCTGTAGGAAACTTGCAAAGCAGATATACTGGGAATTATGGTCTAAACTATAGAAAAAATTTAGGTTCTAGAACAGAAGAAGAGCAATTGAAAGCTTTTGAGCAAATGCATTCTGGAGTTGACATCGCTGACTTAGAATTGAAAAACGCTTTAGAAGTATCAAATCCGTTAGAGGTGGCTTATAATTTTGAGATGCTTAACGGAGTAGAAGAAGTAGGGGGTAAGTTGTATGTCTCGCCGTTGCTACACGTAACCACTACTGAAAATCCGTTTAAATCTGAAGTGCGTGCACATCCGGTAGATTTTAAATTCCCTTGGAAAGACCGCTATATTATAAGTATTAAAATACCTGAAGGATATACAGTTGAAAGCCTTCCGGAAAGTGCCTTGTATCATATGACTGATAAGATGGCTTCTTATGTTTACAGAGTTTCAGCGTCAGAGGATAAAATCAATATCTCTACAGAGATGGCGTTCAATTCTTCGATCATCGCTCCTGATTATTATCAAGATCTTAAAAAGTTTTACGAGACTATCGTAACAAAGCAAAATGAAAAGATCGTTCTTACTAAAATTTAAATTAAGAGAAAATGCGTTTTAAACTTTTAATGATTACTATGGTAGTTTTGTTGGGTGCAGTTCACTGCGCTCAGGCCCAAAAAATAAAACTAGACAAAGTAACTAAAGACGAGTTGGAGCTAAAGGTGTATGCTGAAGATTCGACCGCTGCGGCTATCTACCTTGACAAGGTAAGAGAGACCTACTTTGATTATAAAACCTCAAGCGGCTTTTTGATCATCAACGAATTTAAAGAGCGTATAAAAATCTTATCAAAAGAGGGTCTGGACTACGCAACAAAAAAGATTTTGAGCTATAAAAATGATAGTGATAAAGAGCGCGTAGATGACATAGAGGGAGTGACGTATAATCTTGTTAATGGTAAAATTGAAGAAATCGAACTCAAAAAAGATGGGATTTTTGAAAATGAGCGCTCTGAGCATTGGGACGAAACCTCGATTACGATGCCGGCAGTACAGGTTGGGAGTATCGTAGAATGGAGTTACACCACCATATCGCCGTTTTACAAAATCGATGATTTGATCTTGCAAGAAGACCTTCCTATTGTCGAATACTATGCAAAGATCAGAACTCCGGGAATGTTTACTTTCCGCAGATTAAAAAAAGGATATTTTGACATTACTCCTAAAGAATCTATCGCTGATGGTGGGGTGAATTTTGAGAATGCTTATGGTCAATCTAATTATGCTAGTTATAAGGAGTTGGTTGCAGAATATACGCAAAACGACGTTCCGGCATTAAAGGAAGAAGTGTTTTTGATAAATCCTGATAATTACCGAAGAAGCATCGTATATGAGTTGATATCTACTGAATTTACTGAAGGAAATAAAAAAGAATATGCAACGACTTGGGAAGAAGTTGCAAAGACAATTTTTAAGCAAAGAGAATTCGGCGGACAGATGAGACCGTCTCTATCCTTAAAAAAAGTTGCTGCTCGTATGGTAGCTGATCATAAAACCCAAGCCGAGAAAATTGAAGCCGCTTTGGCCTATGTCAAGTCTAAAATAAAGTGGAATGGCAACTACGGGAAATATACAGACGACGGCATCGATGAGGCGCTAAAGCGTGGCTCTGGTGATGTGGCTGAAATAAACCTTTTGCTAACGGTGTTGCTGAGAGAGTGTGGCGTACAGGCAAATCCTGTGTTGATAGGTACCAAGCAACACGGTATTCCGTCATTTCCAACGCTAGAAGGTTATAACTATGTGGTTGTTGGTGTGAGAGACGGTCTTAAAACCATTCTTCTTGATGCTACTGATAAGTTTAGCGCGCCTAATATCTTGCCTACACGTGTTTATAATTGGTATGGCAGAATGGTAAATAAAGAAGGTGTTTCTCAGGAGATCGATTTGTATGAGACCATTAGTCCGCAGAAAGATCGTTACGTGATGGCAGACTTAAATGAAGATGGAAGCATCAATGGTGTGCTCAAGCAGCGCTATAAAAGTCTTGAAGCTTTTGAGCTTAGGCATAAGGTTGATGAAGAAAGCTTAGAAACATATACTCAAGAACGAGCAGTTGATCTGGGAGTTGATGAAGTTACTAATCTCAAATTAGAAGGTATTGAAGAATTAAGCGCCCCAATAACAGAATCTTTAGAATTCAAAATTAATCAAGGAGTAGATCAGGTTCCCGGCCAGATTTATCTCAACCCACTACTGTTTTTTACAATGGGCGATAATCCTTTTAAGTCTGATGTGCGTATTTCACCGGTAGAGTTTAATTATCCCTTTTTTCATAATACCAATGTCACCTTAAAGCTGCCGGAAGGTTACGAAGTGCAACAATTGCCAGAACCTATAAAAATCGCACTACCCGGCGAATTGGGTAGCTTTGTTTATTCAATTACGCATATGGGGCAGACCTTGCAGGTGATGACTAAGTTTAATCTAACCGGTACATTTGTTCCTTATGATTATTATCAAAGCCTGAAAGAGTTTTTTAATCGCAGGGTGGCAAAAGAGACCGAGAAGGTGATTCTTCAGAAAAGTATTTAATAAGCCGTGTGAGTTTGCACTCATTTTTTTGCTTTACCTTAATTTAGCATCTTCATAAAGATTATATACCTATGAAAATTGATGATGCTCAAAAAGCAGTTGATGAATGGATCAATAATCACGGCGTTCGCTACTTTAACGAATTGACCAATATGGCTCAACTTACCGAAGAAGTAGGTGAGGTAGCGCGTATTATCGCGCGCCGCTACGGAGAGCAAAGTGAGAAGGAAAGCGACAAAAATAAAGATCTGGGAGAAGAACTTGCCGATGTTCTTTTTGTGGTGTTGTGTTTAGCCAATCAAACCGGAATTGACCTTCAAGATGCTTTTGATAAAAAGCTTGACCTTAAAACCAAAAGGGATCACGACAGGCATCACAATAATCAAAAGTTGCAGTAATCCACAACAAACAATCAACCAAAAACCACGCATTTTGAAACTGAAACTCCACCAGAAAGAACCGCATTTAGACGGAGACATAGCAATTACAGGATCTAAAAGTGAGAGCAACAGATTGCTTTTGCTTCAGGCTTTATTCGGGAATTTTAAGATCAAGAATCTGTCTAACAGCCACGACAGTCAGGTGATGCAAAAAGCATTAGCGTCAAAAGAAAAGACAGTTGATATACATCACGCGGGTACTGCTATGCGTTTCTTAACTGCGTATTTTGCAGCTTTTGAAGGTAGAGAAACCATTCTTACAGGAAGTTCGCGTATGCAGGAGCGTCCTATAGGTTTGCTGGTTGATGCCCTGAGAGAATTAGGAGCAGACATTACCTATCAAAATAATGAGGGCTACGCGCCGCTTTTGATCAAAGGTAAAAAGCTTACTAAGAGTACGGTTTCACTCGCTGCAAATGTGAGCAGTCAGTACATTTCTGCGTTGATGATGGTGGGCGCTTCTTTACCTAACGGAATTGAAATAAACCTCATAGGTCAGGTTACTTCAGTGCCTTATATAGAAATGACTCGCGCACTGCTCACGCAACTGGGTGTCGAGAGTAGTTTTGAAGGACAGCAAATAAAAATTAAACCAGCCGGTGCGATCAACGTTTCAGAAATGGTCGTAGAATCAGACTGGAGTAGCGCTTCATACTATTACAGTTTAGCAGCACTTTGTGATACAGCAAAGCTGAAAATTTCCAGTTATAAAAAAGACAGTTTGCAGGGCGACTCTGTGTTGGCAGAATTATATCAAAAATTAGGAGTCAAGACTACTTTTGCAAAGCATGCGGTACTTCTGGAAAAAGTAGATCAGCCAAAACCGAAACGTGTAGAGTTTGACTTGGCTAACAGCCCTGATATTGCGCAAACCATTGCGGTGACTTGTTACGGGTTGGGCGTAGCGTGTGATCTGTATGGCTTGCATACCCTAAAGATCAAAGAAACCGATAGACTTGAAGCCTTAAAAGCCGAATTGACAAAATTAGGAGCGCATATTTCGGTGACTGACAAATCCTTGCATTTAGAAGGCTCGACCAATTTTCAGTCAGATGTTACGATCAAAACCTATCAGGATCACCGGATGGCCATGGCATTCGCACCTTTCGCTTTGCGAGCTTCTATTCTTTTTGAAGATGCCGAAGTGGTCAATAAATCGTATCCTGATTTCTGGGAAGATCTACACACTTTGGGCTTTAAAATTAATGAAGTGTAGCACTTATTTTTCTGCTGAAAATACTGCGATTGCTTGGTTTTTAAATTAATCGCTTATTTACTTGACAACCCCTACCTTGAGGTTGTATATTTGCACGCTATTTTAAATACCTAAAAAACAGAGGTCCCATGGGAATGAAACTTTCACATTTTAACTTTGATTTGCCTAAAGAACTACTCGCTGAATATCCTGCGGAAAACAGAGATGAGGCGCGTTTGATGGTTCTTAATCGCAAAACACAAACTATAGAGCACAAGTTATTTAAAGACTTGATCGACTATTTTGAGCCTAACGATGTGATGGTATTGAACAATACCAAAGTGTTTCCTGCACGACTTTACGGAAATAAAGAAAAAACCGGAGCGCGTATCGAGGTGTTTTTACTTCGTGAATTGAATTCAGAAACGCGTCTTTGGGATGTGCTTGTAGATCCTGCACGTAAAATACGTATTGGTAACAAATTGTACTTTGGAGATGACGAAAGTCTAGTTGCTGAAGTTATTGATAACACTACCTCACGAGGAAGAACTTTACGTTTTTTATATGACGGTTCGTATCAAGAATTCAGAAATAAATTGACTGAGCTTGGTGAAACGCCACTTCCTAAATACATCAAACGTGATGTGGAGCCGGAAGATGCAGAGCGTTACCAAACGATTTTTGCTAAAAATGAAGGTGCAGTTGCTGCTCCTACTGCGGGTCTACACTTTAGTAAACACTTGTTAAAGCGTTTAGAAATTAAAGGATTAAACTTTGCAGAAGTAACGCTTCACGTAGGTCTAGGGACGTTTAGCCCGGTTGAGGTAGAAGACCTTTCTAAGCATAAAATGGATAGTGAGGAAGCGTACATTGATAGTTCTGCAACTACTACTATTAACAAAGCAATTGGTGAAAATCGTAAAGTTTGCGCTGTAGGAACTACCGTAATGCGTGCTTTAGAAAGTTCAGTGAGCTCTAATAAAACGCTTAACGAATTTAGCGGTTGGACAAATAAATTTATTTTCCCTCCGTATGATTTCAGTATTGCAAACTGTATGATCACAAACTTCCATACGCCAAAATCAACCTTGATGATGATGGTTTCTGCATTCGCAGGACACGATTTTATGAAAGAGGCTTATGAGCAAGCAGTAAAAGAAAAATATAAGTTTTATAGCTACGGTGATGCGATGTTGATCATCTAATCACTTGTTTATTCAGCATAAAAAATCCCCGCGCAAACGGGGATTTTTTTATAATCAAAATTCCGGTTTAAGAGAGCGACTTAATTGATAACTTTGCAACGTGAAAAATACACAGAAAGACATACGAGCACTATCGCGAGAAGAATTGCGTGATTTCTTTGTTTCGCAGGGCGAAAAGGCCTTCCGTGGAAATCAAGTGTATGAGTGGCTTTGGGTAAAAGGCGCGCATTCTTTTGATGATATGACCAATATTTCAAAAGAAACTCGTGCGTTTCTAGACGAGCATTTTGTGATCAATCACATCAAAGTTGATCAAATGCAGCGCAGTTCAGACGGTACGATCAAAAATGCCGTAAAACTTCATGACAATCTTACGGTAGAATCGGTTTTGATACCTACCGCATCACGCACTACGGCTTGCGTTTCTTCACAAGTAGGTTGTAGTTTAAATTGTAAGTTTTGTGCTACCGCACGTTTAAAGCGTATGCGGAATCTTAACCCTGACGAAATTTTTGATCAAGTGGTTGCGATCGATCAGCAAAGTAGGTTGTATCATAACAGGCCGTTATCTAACATTGTTTTTATGGGAATGGGCGAGCCGCTTATGAACTATAAAAACGTGGTAAAGTCTATTGAAAAAATCACAGATCCTGAAGGTTTAGGAATGTCTCCCAAGCGCATCACGGTATCAACTTCCGGCGTACCTAAGATCATCAAAAAGATGGCAGATGATGAAGTGAAATTCAATCTTGCGGTTTCGCTGCACTCGGCTTTAGATGATGTGCGTACCGATATTATGCCGTTTAATGAGCAAATGCCGCTTCAGGAATTGAAAGAAGCTTTGCAATACTGGTATGTGAAAACCAAAAAGCGCATCACCTATGAATATGTAGTGTGGCGCGGTATTAACGACCAAGATAAGGATATTGAAGCATTAATTGATTTCTGTCTGGCGGTTCCTAGTAAAGTGAATTTAATTGAATACAATCCTATAGATGACGGCCAGTTTCAGCAGGCAGATCCGCTAGCAATTGATCGCTATGTGGCGAAACTTGAAGATCGCGGAATCACAGTAACCGTACGTCGCTCGCGCGGAAAAGATATTGATGCGGCTTGTGGGCAATTGGCTAATAAAAATGGATAGTATTAAAAATAGTATTTTTGCTACAACATTATAATTTCTAAAAGCGAACTAACTGCACTAAAATTAAAACTTGAAAGTAGTCGAACAAATTAAGCAGCCTATTGCTCACGAAATGGAACTTTTTGAGCAGAAGTTCTCGCTTTCGATGAAATCAAAAGTTCCGCTTCTTAATCGCATCACACATTATATTGTAAACCGTAAAGGAAAGCAAATGCGCCCGATGTTTGTGTTTCTTGTGGCTAAAATGTTGGGCGACGAGCGTCTTAACGATCGTACCTATCGCGGTGCTTCGGTTATAGAGCTTATACATACTGCAACTTTAGTGCACGATGATGTGGTTGATGACAGCTACCGTCGTCGTGGTTTCTTCAGCTTAAATGCACTATGGAAAAATAAAATCGCCGTGCTTGTTGGTGATTTTCTACTTTCTAAAGGATTACTGCTTTCAATTGATAACGAAGATTTTGATTTGCTGCAGATCATTTCGGTAGCTGTTAGAGAGATGAGTGAGGGCGAACTACTTCAAATCGAAAAAGCCCGCGATCTCGATATTACCGAAGAAGTCTACTTTGAGATTATTCGGCAAAAAACGGCAACGCTTATCGCTGCCTGTTGCGCAATGGGTGCTTGCGCCATTCACGCTAGCAAAAAGGATGTGGAGGCGATGCGTAAGTTTGGTGAACTCATAGGTCTTGCCTTTCAGATTAAAGATGACCTTTTTGATTACGGTTCGCAAAAAATAGGAAAGCCCACCGGGATAGATATCAAAGAGCAAAAAATGACGCTTCCGCTTATCTATGCGGTGAACAACAGTGATGAGAAGCAGCGCAAGTGGCTCATCAATTCGGTTAAAAATCACAATAAGGATAAGAGGCGGGTAAATGAGGTGATTGCCTACGTGAAAGAATTCGGCGGATTGGATTACGCCGTGGCAAAAATGAAAGGACTACAGCAAGAGGCATTAAAAATTCTAGATAAATACCCTGAGTCAAAGTACAAAGAAGCTCTTGTGCTGATGGTGAATTACGTGATTGAACGAAAAAAATAATTTTTTAAATTACTGATATTTAGTTATTTGAAAGTTTATTTCAAATTATTTTATCTTCCGGGCAACCATTTTGAACTTTTCTGCGTTTTTATTAATGAAGACAGTTTTAAACAGGATTTGTGAAAGTCATTACATTCTTTAATAGCCAGAAACAACTCATAAAGAAAGCCGCGCAGGGCAATCGCGAAGCGCAACGCAAACTTTATGATACGCACGCACCTAAAATGCTGGGCGTTTGTCGTCGCTACTTAAATGACGTGATGCAAGCCGAAGAAGCGATGTGTAACGGATTTTTAAAGGTATTTAAAAACCTGGATCGCTTTAGAGACGAAGGTAGTTTTGAAGGCTGGGTGCGACGCATTATGGTTAATGAATCGATCTCCTATCTACGAAAAGAACAGAAAATCACCTTTACAGATTATGAGCAGCAGGCTGATGATACAACCTATAATCCTGTGGATAGCGAACTCGATGCAGAAGAAATTCAGTTGTTGATAGATCGCTTGCCAGAAGGTTATCGCGCCGTGTTTGTGATGTATGCGGTAGAAGGCTATAAGCATCAGGAAATCGCAAAAATGCTTGCTATTTCTGAAAGTACTTCAAAATCTCAGCTTTTTAAAGCGCGTAAACTGCTTCAGCAAAAGTTAAACGAACTCAATACCTATCAGTATGGCACCGATAAAGTTTGAAGATAACATTAGAGAGCGGTTGGAGCATCGGGAGATCAAACCATCGGCTGAAGCTTGGCAAAAGCTAGAGGCTTCCCTTGATCAAGAGGCCAAGCCTGCAAAAAGTAACAAAGGCTACGGCTGGGTTTTGATCGCAGCAAGTTTTATTGGAATTCTTATTCTTGCAGGACGCTATGTTTTTCAGGATGAGATGGATAAAAACCCTGTAAATCAAGTGGTGGAAACTCCGGCTGAAATGCAAAAACAGGAAAAAAGCGAACCTATAGAAACTCTTCAGCAAAAGCAACAAGACATTGTAGCACAAGAAGAAGCAAGTGTAGCAGTTCACGAAGAGCAACAGATCGCTGAACCGCCTAAGAAACGTAAGGAGCAACCGGTAATTCAAAAGTATGAAGAAGCAGTAGCGGTGACCGATTCTCAGAAAGCTTCAGCAGATGAAAAGCTTGATCAAACGACTCAAAGTAAAATTGATGCCGAAGTAAATGATTTGATCAGTAAAGTACAGGAGCAGCAAAACAGCGGAGTCGCCTATTCTGATGCAGAAATTGACCAACTTTTACGAGATGCACAGCGAGATATCATTTCGGAAAAAATGTTTGACCGCGAGCGTAATACGATAAGTGCAGAAGCTTTGCTTTATGAGGTTGAAGAAGAACTGGATCCTTCTTTTAGAGACCGCATTTTTGAAGCGCTTAAAGATGGCTTTATAAAAGCTCGGGAAGCCATTGTTTCTCGCAACAATTAGTAAACTACCTCGGGGTAAAATGCACTTTGGGGTGCCAATAAAAATTCATTCATCAATCTAAAGGAAAGGAAGTTGATCTTCCCGTCTCGACGGGGCGGGAAGCTGCAACCTTTACTTAAATCAACAATTATGAGATTCTTACTATTACTTTTAATTACCTTGTCAAGTGTCTTGCCGCAAAAAACTTTTGCGCAGGAAACCGAAAAAGAAGAAACGATCGCCACATTAAACGCGAAAAAAGAAGAAGTGGTGCAAAAAGAAAAAGAAGCGCTTAAAATTGAAGTGCTTGCCATTAACAAACGTTTTGAAAACGGAGAATTAACCGAAGAAGAAGCGACTATTTTAAAGAAAGAAGCTGCAAAAAAGCACGCCAGAAATATTGAAGATAAACTCGCTATTTTAGAAAGTAAAATTGATTTGCTGGAGCGCAACGAGACTGATCTGGATGATGATTCTATTTTTGGAATTTTTATAGGGAAAGATAAAGTGACCTTAGGTTCTGGCGATAAAGAAGAGGTGGTTTATGACCGTCGCACAACCTCAGATATCGTATTGGGGATTGGGTTTAATAATGCGATCATTGACGGGCAATCGCTTAACGATTCACCCTATAAAATAGGAGGTAGCCGTTTCTTTGAACTTGGTCTTGCCTGGAAAACTCGTGTTTTTGACAATACCAATTTTCTGAGACTAAAGTATGGATTCAGTTTTCAGTTCAATGGTTTGAAAATAGACGATAATCAATATTTAGTAGAACAAGGTGATCAGACCGTTTTAGAAACTTTTCCGCTAGATCTGGATAAGTCAAAATTCAGAATGGATCATCTGGTGTTTCCTGTGCATTTTGAGATTGGTCCTTCCACTAAAAAAGTACACGATGATTACTTTAGATATTCTACACACAACCAATTTAAGCTTGGTTTGGGAGGTTATGCAGGATTCAATTTGCTCACGATTCAGAAATTAAAATATGAAGAAAACGGAGAGGATCGCAAGGATAAATTCAAGCAGAATTTTAATACAAATAATTTTATCTATGGCCTAAGCGGTTACATCGCGTTTGGAGATACAGCGCTCTATGTGAAATACGATTTGAATACAATCTTTAAAAATAATCCGGTTGAACAACGCAATTTTTCAGTAGGTCTGCGTTTTGATATGGATTAGATACAAGCAGCCTTAGTTAAGTAAATAGAATACCTGCGCGATTAAACCCGTACAGGTATTTTTTATTAGTAAATTTGCGACCACCTTTTTTTAATTTTAACCGAAGAAATTTTCATTTTTTTGATTTCAAAAACCACCATAGATGCCGTATTTGAGACCGCTCGCGTTGAGGAGGTAATCGGTGATTTTGTTCAGCTGAAAAAATCAGGATCAAATTTTAAAGGCTTGAGTCCGTTCTCAGATGAGCGCACTCCGAGTTTTATGGTTTCTCCGGTAAAACAAATCTGGAAGGATTTCTCAAGTGGAAAAGGAGGTAATGCCGTTGCTTTTTTGATGGAGCACGAGCATTTTACGTATCCCGAAGCGATCAAGTATCTCGCAAAAAAGTACAATATTGAGGTTGAAGAAACCGAGCAAACCGATGAGCAAAAGGAGCAGGCTAATGAGCGAGAGAGTATGTATGTGGTTTCAGAGTTTGCACGTGATTATTTTCACAAAACCTTACTGAATTCTGAACAAGGCAAGGCGATAGGTTTGTCGTATTTTAAAGAACGCGGATTTACCGAAGAAACGATCGAGAAGTTTCAATTGGGGTATTCTCCTGATGTTTGGGACGCGTTTACCTCAGAAGCTATTCGCAAAGGCTACAAGCTGGAGTTTTTAGAAAAAACCGGGCTGACCATCGTCAAAGAAGAGAAGCAGTTTGACCGTTTTAAAGGTCGGGTGATGTTTCCTATTCATTCATTGAGCGGTCGTGTTTTAGGTTTTGGAGGCCGAATTCTTACTAATGAGAAAAAGGCGGCAAAGTATCTAAATAGTCCGGAGAGCGAGATCTACCACAAATCAAAAGTGCTTTATGGTATTTATTACGCCAAGCAGGCAATCGCTAAAGAAGATAATTGCTACTTGGTTGAAGGGTATACCGATGTGATTCAGCTGCATCAATTGGGGATTGAAAATGTGGTTTCTTCTTCAGGTACTGCTTTGACTCCAGAGCAAATACGCTTGATCAATAGATTGACACCTAATATCACAGTACTTTTTGATGGAGATGCTGCGGGGCAGCGGGCTTCTTTACGCGGAATCGATTTGATTTTGGAGCAAGGAATGAACGTAAAGGTGTGCAGCTTTCCGGAAGGTGAAGACCCCGATAGTTTTTCAAAATCTCATACGCTTACTGAGGTTGAAGATTTTTTAAAGGAAAACGCTAAAGATTTTATTCAGTATAAAGCTTCGTTGCTTGTAAAAGAAGCTCAGGGGGATCCCATCAAAAAAGCGGGTCTCGTACGCGATATGGTAGAAAGTATCGCTAAAATCCCTGATGTGATCAAGCGCGAAATTTATGTGCAAGAGTGCGCACGTATTATGGATATTAAAGAAGATGTGCTTTTTAATACGCTTGCACAAATTAGAAATAAAGGTAAAAAAGAGGCTGTTCAAACCACCGAAAAACGTCCTGCCGAAGGTGAGATGATTCCGCTTAAAAATGAAGAAAAGGTAAAGTTTGAGCGGCAATACGAATTGGAGCAAAACATCATAAAGCTGCTCATTACATTTGCTAATGAGCCGGTGCAGTTTGTAGATCTTGTATATGATGAGGATAAAGACGGAAAACTCATAGAGCGAGAAGAAAAGCGAGAATTGATCATCTACGAAAAGATCTATTTAGACTTGCAAGAAGACGAGGTAGAGTTTGCTAATGATGATTTTAAGGCGATTTATCCATTACTTATAGAGCATTTAACCAGAGAAGAAGGCGATATCAAGTTAGATCAATTGGGCGAAGTGTTGCCGGCTTCTCAAATGGAAAAAATATCATCTATAGCTTTTGAACCTGAAAAGCATACGCTGCACGCGTGGGACCGTCACGAGATCTATGTAAAAACCTTAAAGGAAAATTCAGGATTAGAAACGGTGCAAACCCTACTCAATCTACGTCACTTCCTTATTCAGCGTAAAATGGCAGAATTTGGAGAGCAGCTTAAAACAGGGGAACTACCAGAAAATGCTCAAGAATTCCTTGAGGACTACAAAGATTATAAAACGCTAGAAGTACTAATTGCCAAAAAGCGAAATCTGGTGATTATGCCTTTTATGCGTTAGAGGTCTGAAGTTTGCAAGAGTCGAGCCTGCTGAATGAGTTCTGCTAAGCTTCCGGCGTCTAACTTTTTAAGCAAACGCGTTTTATACGTACTTACCGTTTTTTCGTTAATATCCAGAGATTCAGCGATGTCTTTGTTACGCTTTCCGGAAGAAAGCATATTTAAAACTTCGGTCTCACGCGTAGAAAGCTTTTTGTAGCGATATGCCAGCGTACTGTTGTGAGAAGGATCAGTATTAGAAAGCATTTCCACTAAATTATTGTTGAGGTAAATACCACCACGCGCTACTTGAATTACCGCTTTTAAAACAGTTGCAGTATCAGCAGTTTTGCCAATGTAACCCATTGCGCCGGCTTTAATGGCGCTGAGCGCGTACATACCTTCGGGGTGTGTGCTGTACACCATAATTTTAATTCCGGGGAAAAGCTTACGCAGTTCTTTGATCGCTGTAAGGCCTTGAAGGTTGGGCATGTCAATTTCCATGATTACCAGATCAGGCACCTCTTCTTCTAGTGATGCGATTAGGTCTTTTCCGTCTGAAACCACATCGATGATCTCGTGAATGGTATTCTTAAGAATATGGGTTAATCCATCAACGATTATAGGGTGATGATCTGCAATTGTGATAGTAATCATAGTGAGTTTTATACGCTTTGAGACGAAAATAAAACCAATAATTGTAACTGCAAATGCTTTTCGCTGTAAGAATTAATTTACAGGATGAACTTCAAAATTATTTCAAATCTTCAGGGATCGTACAAACTGGAATAGGCTCCATCTTATGTTTATTGGCGTTATTAAAGCCTTTATAAATAGAAAACACCTGCTTTTGTCTACCTTCAAAATCTTCGCTTGATTTACCTTGCTCATCTTGAAGCATCGCCCACTCGAGTTCGTCATAAGTAGCGCCAATTTGATCTTCATCGCTACGGTCGTCTCCCCACAAACCATCGGTAGGTTTAGCGACTTGAATGCTTTCAGGAACTCCAAGTTCTTTGGCTAACGCATAAACTTCACTTTTCATCAAGTCTGCAATCGGACTCAAATCAACACCGCCATCACCGTATTTTGTATAAAAACCAACGCCAAAATCTTCAACCTTATTACCTGTTCCGGCAACCAGATAGCCGTGTAATCCCGCAAAATAATACAAGGTACTCATGCGTAAACGAGCACGCGTGTTAGCCAAACTTAACTCAAGACCGGGGTTTGTATCTGTTTCGGCAGCCGGTAAAGCAGTTTTAAAAGTTTCAAAAGTTTCGGTGAGATCTACACGTACATCAGATACATTCGCAAAACGTTTTTTAAGTTGTGCAATATGTTCCTGCGCTCGCGTAACATGACTTGGAGGTTGGTGAATGGGCATTTCTACACAAAGCACACGTAATCCTGTTTTAGCGCAAAGACTTGAGGTAGTAGCGCTATCAATTCCGCCACTAATACCTACAACAAAACCTTGAATATTTGCGTTGGTTGCATAGGTTTTTAGCCAGTTAACAATATGATCTATTACTTTTTCGGTTTGCATAAGAAACAGGATTTATGGTTTGTAAATGCTACCTTTGCGCAGCAATTTATGATGGTGAATTTACTAAAAATTGAAATGTTTCAGCAGGTGCGCATCGCGTTAAGCATGGGTTTTAGGTTTTTTTTAGGGCTTACCGTGTTTTTGATGGTGGGTTGTAAGAATGATGTAAAAATCCCAGAAGAAATTTCACAGATTCCTATCGCTTTAGAAGTAGATCGATTTGATCAGAAGTTTGCCAAAGTTGATGCTTCAGAACTCCCAGAATTGATCGCTGCATATCCTTATCTTTTTCCTGAGCAGTATGATGAGCAGTTTTGGCACGATAAGATACAGGACACCATTCAGCTTGAATTGAATAGCGAAGTAGCTCAATCTTTTCCTGATTTTAATGAGGAAACTCAGGAGCTTGACAATTTATTTAAGCATATAAAATATTATTATCCAAAAACGCCATTGCCTAAAGTAGTTACCATTACGTCTGATGTCGCATACCGAACTCCTGTGATTTTAACGGATAGTCTTTTGATCATAGGGTTAGATAATTACTTAGGTAAAGACCATCATTTTTATAAGGGTATTCAGCGTTTTTACACGCAGAATTTCCGCAAGGAGCAGATAGATGTTGATGTTGCTGATGCTTTTGTAAGAGCCTTAGTGCGCAAGCAGGGAAGCCGTCGTTTTTTAGATGAAATGATTTATCACGGCAAACGACTTTATATGATGGAGCAGCTTTTAACCTTAGAAGCCAAGAATGAGATCATAGGCTATACGCCTGAGCAGCTGGATTGGGCAGAAGCTAATGAAGTAGATATCTGGACGTATTTTGTTGAAAATGAATTGTTATTTGATACAGATAGTAAGCTATTAAGCCGTTTTATCAACCCTGCGCCATTTTCAAAATTCTATTTAGAATTTGATAACGAAAGTCCGCCAAGGTTGGGTCGCTATATCGGTTGGCAAATGGTGAAAGCGTATATGCAGCGGAATACCATACCTTTGCAAATGTTGCCCGGTAAAAGCAGTGACGAGATTTTTAAACAAGCAAATTATAAACCCCGCAAATAATAACAGTTGATGAAAACTGAAATCAAACTAAGTGTAGAATTAGATGAGAACAGAGTGCCGGAGAAAATCTCTTGGAATGCACCCGATGGCGGTGTATCGCACGAGCCGGCAAAGGCTTTGATGCTTTCGCTTTGGGATCACAAAAAACAGGAAGCTGCGCGTATAGATTTATGGACCAAAGATATGCCGGTTGATGAGATGAAGGTGTTTTTTCATCAGACTTTAGTGAGTATGGCTAATACCTTTAAGCGCGCTACAGACGATGATAAAATGTCTGCTACGATGATGGATTTCTGTGATTATTTTGCCGAAAAACTAGAATTGAAAAAGTAATTTTATAGTTCCGGAAGGTGGTCACACTTCTTTTTGTTTACAACGCACGTTCCGGAACCTTAAATGCACTTTTAGATGGTGTTCATAAGATTGTGAGTCCGTCTACGTATTCATGTAAGTTGTGTACGCTCACGCATGGCGCATTTCAAGAGCGTGAAATGTGGAAGGCATTTAGGCAATCTACAGCTTTAAACATGGAGTTTTGCCATCGTGATGAGTTTCTTCAAAACTATACGGCTGAAAGGAATGACCAATGGGAGTTTCCGGTAATTCTGATTAAAACCGAAACATGTCTAAATGTTTTTCTGTCTAAAGAAGAATTAGAAATATTAAATACCGAAGCAGCGCTTATTCAAGCGATAAAAGCAAAGCTTAAGACTCTTTAAGCTGCTCATTTATCGCATCGATATAGTCAAGAATCTCATCTTTTCCCGTACTGTTTGTAGCGCTGCTAATAAAATAATTAGGCATTTCGGCCCAAGCGCCAGCGAGTAATTCCTGTTTATAATGTTCAATATTGCGTTCTAAAGCTTTTGGCTTCAGTTTATCTGCTTTGGTGAAGATTATAGAAAACGGAATCTGTTTTTCGCCGAGATATTGCATAAACTCTCGGTCAATAGGCTGTGGTTCATGGCGACAATCTATAAGTACAAACGCTGAAACCAATTGCTCACGCTCCTCAAAATATTGCGTGATGAATTTTTGAAATTCCTTCTTTACTTTTTTTGAAACACGAGCATAACCGTAACCCGGTAAATCGACGAGATACCAAGTTTGATTGATCACAAAATGATTGATCAATTGTGTCTTTCCGGGTCTTCCGGAAGTTTTAGCCAGATTTTTACGGTCGGTAAGCATATTGATCAAGCTCGACTTCCCAACATTTGACCGTCCTATAAATGCATATTCAGGCATCTTATTTTTAGGGCACTTGGCCACATTAGAATTACTTACAAGAAATTCAGCAGATTTTATATGCATAAGAAGAGTGTATTAGAAATTGCGCTCTTTTAACCACCTTGAAAGAATCTCATTAAATTCTTTT
Organism: Leeuwenhoekiella sp. ZYFB001; assembly: GCF_011784865.1. Lineage (NCBI taxonomy): Bacteria > Pseudomonadati > Bacteroidota > Flavobacteriia > Flavobacteriales > Flavobacteriaceae > Leeuwenhoekiella > Leeuwenhoekiella sp. ZYFB001. The sequence continues at coordinate 2,911,808 of NZ_CP050460.1, read as the reverse complement.
GGGTGTTCCATCATTGCAGCGTGACCGCATTTATCAATCCAGTATAGATCAGAATCTGGTAATAGCTTATCAAAATCTTCGGCAACCTCAGGAGGTGTGACATTGTCGTTACGGCCCCAGATGATACACGTAGATGTATTCATATGCGGGAGATCCTGAGCCATATTATGGCGTATAGCGCTTTTAGCGATCGCAAGTGTTTTTATGAGTTTGTTTCGGTCGTTTACCGTCTCATAAACTTCATCTACAATTTCTTTGGTTGCTACTGCAGGATCATAAAACACATCTTCCGCCTTTTTCTTGATGTATTCATAATCTCCGCGTTTCGGGTAGCTCTCACCCATTGCGCTCTCGTAAAGCCCCGAGCTTCCGGTGATCACCAAGGCTTTCATCACTTCCGGATAGAGCTTAGTGTGGTATAATGCGATATGACCGCCGAGTGAATTCCCTAAAAGAATAACTTCTTTAAAGCCTTTCATCGCGATAAAGTCGTTGAGGTATTTCGCAAATGTTTTAACACCTGTTTTGATAAGAGGCATAGAATATAAAGGTAATTCTGGAATTACGACTTTATAGCCGTTTTGCGAAAAGTGATCGGTTACCGCATCAAAATTGCTCAGGCCACCCATCAGTCCGTGAAGAATTACGATAGGGGTTCCTTCGCCTACTTCTAAGTAAGTAAATTTTCCCTCGGTTTTTAATTGGTGCTTCATAATTAATAGGTCGGCAAGCGGCTTTGCCACAAATATAGACATTTAGCCCAAATTGAAAATCTAAAAATACACTTGTCTTTAATGCTTGCGCCGCCTTGCGATAACAAGAGGTTTTAAGCCAGCCTACTAACCTAATGTTAAGATTTTCAGAATAATTAACAAGTGGGATAATTTATCAACAAAGTGGTAGAATGTGGGAGAATGTGGTATAAAATTCTATATATTTGAAAATATTATACCTAAAACCTACTGTATTCTTGCTCAGTCTTATAGGAACATATGAGTGCAAAGTTGACGCTAAAGGAAGGCTCATGATGCCGTCTGCGTTGAAAAAACAGCTTGCAAAAGAGTTGCAGGAAGGCTTTGTGGTGAAGCGTTCTGTGTTTAATTCGTGTTTAGAGTTGTGGCCAATGTCTGAATGGGAGGTGATGATGAAAAAGCTCAACGGACTCAATCGCTTTGTGAAGAAAAACGTGGATTTCATCAGGAGGTTTACGGCAGGTGTAAAGTTAGTTGAAGCTGATGCTTCCGGGAGGTTGTTGATTCCTAAAGATCTGATTGCGTTTGCGTCGATTACAAAGGATATCGTATTGACTTCCGGAGGAAATATCATTGAGATCTGGGATGCTGTAGGTTATGAAGAGGCAGTGAGTAATGATGATGGAGATTTTGCTGCCTTGGCAGAAGAAGTAATGGGAGATCAAAATGACATACCTGATGGATTATCATAACCCGGTCTTATTAAAAGAAACTGTTGATGGTTTGGCGATCAAACCTGACGGAGTTTATGTAGATGTGACTTTTGGTGGAGGTGGTCATTCTCGAGAGATCCTAAAACGTCTAGGTGCTGACGGTAAATTGTTTGCTTTTGATCAGGATAAAGACGCGTTGGAGAATGCTATTGATGATCCTAGGTTTACGCTCATTAATGAGAATTTTCGCTTTGCGAAGCGTTTTTTGAGGTTTTATGGAGCGGCGCAAGTAGACGGTATTTTGGGTGATTTTGGAGTGTCGTCTCATCAATTTGATGTTGCTGAGCGCGGATTCTCGACTCGTTTTGATGCAAAACTTGATATGCGCATGAATCAAGGTGATAAGCTTTCGGCGTATCACGTGGTTAATGAATATGCAGAAGAGGATTTGTCACGAGTGTTGTTGCAGTACGGTGAATTGAGAAGTGCGCCTAAGCTGGCGAGAACTTTAGTTTCTGTGCGCAAAGATCAGCCTATAGAGACTACTGAAGATCTAAAGCAAGCGCTTCAATCGTATTTACCTAAAGGGCGCGAGCATAAATTGTTGGCGCAGATTTATCAGGCGATCCGTATTGAAGTGAATCAGGAGTTAGAGGTGTTGAAAGAATTTCTTCAGCAAACCGAAGAGATGTTGAAACCCGGCGGGCGCTTGAGTTTGATCTCGTATCACTCATTAGAAGATAGGTTGGTAAAGCGCTATATGCGCAATGGTCTTTTTGAAGGAGAGCCGGAGAAAGACATTTTTGGAAATTTCAGCGTGCCTTTTAAAAAGGTTGGCGGCTTGATTGTTCCATCTAAAGAAGAAATAAAACAAAACAACAGAGCGCGTAGTGCAAAGCTGCGTGTTGCTGAAAAATTATAAGGGATTTGAAAGAAGGTATTTATCACATACTTAAAGGTAAGTTCCTGTTTAGTGACGATGCGGTTAAGAACTGGCGTATGATCATTTTTTTGTCGGTTTTGGCAATTGTGATGATTGGGAGTTCGCATCGTGCAGATAAAAAAGTGCATCTGATCTCTCAGTTAAATGCTGAAGTAAAAGAGTTGCATAGTGAATTTGTAGATACGCGGCTTGAAGCCCGGAGGTTAAAAATGGAAACCGTGGTAACGCGGCAAGTGGCAGAGCAAGGTTTAGCGCCTTCCTTGACGCCGCCCAAAAAAATTAAAGTAACAAAAACACCTTAAGTTCAAAATGGCTACCAGCGAAAAGAACATATTGAACCGGATGTATTTAGTGGCAGGAGGTATGTTTCTCTTCGCCCTTTTTGTTGCGTTTAAACTTTGCGACATTCAGTTGGCTGAAGGTGATAAATACAAAGAGCTTGCAGAAGCCCGTACCGAGCGTATGTTTACGATTCCGGCGAATCGCGGGAATTTGTATGCCGGTGACGGTAGCTTGTTAGCTACTTCGGTACCTAAATATGATATTCGTTTTGATGCTTTGGCTCCAAAGCAGACTGATTTTGAAGAAAACATTCAGGGACTTTCTAAAGGACTTGCTGAGCAATTGGGGAAACCTCAGTCTTATTATATAGACCTTTTGCGCAAAGCTCGAGTGAATAAAAACCGCTACTTGCTACTGGCGCGTAATCTGGGGTATTCAAAATATCTCGCGATTAAAAAATTGCCGCTATTTAATAAAGGTCCTTATAAAGGAGGAATTATCACCGAACAACGTACCGTACGTGAGCATCCACTAGATAAAATTGCCGAGCGTACCATAGGTTACGATCGTCTTACGGAATATGGCCGTTATAGCGAGGCAGGTTTAGAAGGAGCTTTTGGGCCTTATTTAAGAGGTAAAGAAGGGAGGCGTCTAAAACAGCGCATTGCAAAAGGACAGTGGAAACCTATAGGCGATGATAATATTGTAGAGCCGCAGGATGGCTATGATGTGATTTCAACGATTGATGTGAATATTCAAGATATAGCACATCACGCGTTGTTGGCTTCGTTAGAAAAGTTTGAAGCAGACCACGGCTGTGTAGTGGTGATGGAAACGAAAACTGGAGAGATAAAAGCGATCTCAAATTTGGGTCGTACCGAAGATGGTGATGGGTATTATGAAGATCGAAATTACGCCGTTTACGAGTCGGCTGAACCTGGTTCTACTTTTAAGCTGATGGCCATGGTTGCTGCACTTGAAGACCGGGTGATCGATACGAGTGATGTAGTGGATACCGAAAATGGCCGCGTACGTTTTTACAACAGAACGGTATATGATTCGCATTGGGGTGGGTATGGGAAAATCTCTGCTGCGCGTGCATTCGAACTTTCTTCAAACACGGCTTTTGCTAAAATCATCAATGAAGGTTACAAAGATGATCCTAAGCGTTTCTTGAAGCGTCTTTATAATATGGGGCTTAATGACAAGTTGGGGCTTGAGATAAAAGGAGAGGGAAGTCCTAAGTTTCCGTACCCCGGTGATGCTAACTGGTACGGGACGACTTTACCTTGGATGGCTTTTGGTTATGGAGTTTCGCTTACGCCGTTACAGACGTTGACATTTTATAATGCCATAGCAAATGATGGAGAGATGGTTAAGCCACGCTTCATTAAAGAGGTTAAAAAATGGGATGCTTCCATAGAAAAATTTGAAAAAGAAGTGATCAATCCGGCGATCTGCTCCCAGTCTACCATTGATAAAGCTCAAGAAATGATGAAGAATGTGGTAGAGCGCGGCACCGGAAAGGATATTTATTCTAAAAATTTCTCAATGGCCGGTAAAACAGGAACTTGTCAAACAGAATACTGGAAAGAAGAGGGGAAATATATCGCCTCTTTTGCTGGTTATTTTCCGGCTGAGAATCCTGAATATTCGTGCATAGTGGTTATTCATAAACCGAATAAAAAAATAGGCTATTACGGTGGTGTTGTCGCTGCGCCGGTGTTTAGAAAGATCGCTCAGAAAGTTTATAGCGATACGCCGCTAGTAGATGAAGTAAAACTAGCTGATGCAAATACTTCTTCCGTAGAAAAAGATTTTGAGAACTATTATCAGCAAGCCCAGAAGGCAGCTGAGACAATTCCTAATGTAAGGGGGATGAGTGGGATGGACGCTGTTTCCTTGCTGGAGAATTTAGGCTTACAGGTAGAGTTTTCAGGAAGTGGAAAAGTGAAAAGCCAGTCACTTAAAGCCGGACAAAAATTAAGTAAAAATCAAAAAATCATTTTACAACTGTCGTGATTCTTTTAAAAGACATATTGTATAAAGTGACGCTGGAGTCGGTTACCGGTAATCCTAATGTACCTGTGAACGCGATACATTTTGATTCGCGTAAAGTGGGGCTAAATGATGTTTTTGTGGCGATCAGCGGGACGCAAAGTGATGGTCATGATTTTATAAAAAAGGCTGAAGAACAAGGTGCGATAGCGATCATCTGCGAGCGCATGCCTGAAGAATTTGTCAACGGCATTACGTATGTGCAAACTTCAGATACGGCACAGGCTTTGGCGGTGATGGCGTCTAATTATTATGAGAATCCTTCTGAAAATTTAAAGTTGGTGGGCATCACCGGTACCAACGGTAAAACCACCATTGCGACTTTATTGCATCAGTTGTTTACTAAAGCTGGTTTCAAGGCCGGATTGCTTTCAACTGTGAAAGTTCTGGTAGGAGATGAGGAGTTTCCGGCAACGCATACAACTCCAGATTCGCTTACCATCAATAAATACTTGGCGATGATGAATGATGCCGGGGTAGAATATTGCTTTATGGAAGTGAGTTCGCACGGAATTCATCAAAAACGCACCGAAGGATTGCACTTTGAAGGTGGAATCTTTACCAATCTTAGTCACGATCACTTGGATTATCACAAGACGTTTGCAGAGTATCGGGATGTGAAGAAATCGTTCTTTGATCATCTGCCTAAAACGGCATTCGCCTTATCGAATATAGACGATAAGAACGGGCAGGTGATGTTGCAAAATACGCAGGCTAAAAAAGTGACTTATGCGCTAAAATCTTTTGCAGATTATCGCGCGCAGATTTTAGAAAATCAATTCACCGGACTGTTATTAAAAGTGAATGATCAGGAAGTTTGGGTGAAGTTGATAGGCTCGTTTAATGCTTACAACGTATTGGCGATTTATGCTGCTGCAGAATTGCTAGGCTTAAGTCAGCTTGAAGCGCTTCAATATTTATCAGAATTGACCAGTGTGAGCGGCCGATTTCAGTATATGATTTCAGCTAAAAAGATCACGGCAATTGTTGATTATGCGCACACACCAGACGCACTCAAAAATGTCTTGGAAACCATCAATGACATCCGTACAAAAAATGAAGAGTTGATCACGGTGGTGGGCTGTGGTGGTGATCGCGATCGAACCAAAAGACCAAAAATGGGCAAAATCGCTGCGGCACTAAGCACTAAGGTGGTTTTTACGAGCGATAACCCGCGTAGTGAAGATCCTGATGCGATTATTGAGGAGATTGAAAAAGGCGTGGAGCCTGTAGATTATAAGAAGACTGTTGCGATCACTTCGCGTAAGCAAGCGATCAAAGCAGCCTGCCAGATGGCAGAAGAAAATGACATCATTTTAATCGCCGGAAAAGGACACGAGACCTACCAAGAGGTAAAGGGAGAGCGTACCGATTTTGATGATTTTAAAATTGTAAAAGAACTATTAACCGAGCTGAATAAATAAGCAAAAGCCAAAGGCGAAAAAGAATTTTAAATGCTGTATTACCTTTTTGAATATTTAGAGCGTGCATACAACTTCCCCGGGGCAAGTTTATTTGGCTTTATCACGTTTCGCGCGGCAATAGCGATCATCATGTCGCTGGCGATTTCTACCATTTGGGGAAAGCGCATCATCTTGTATTTACAGAAAAAACAATTGGGCGAATCTATACGTGACTTAGGGTTAGAAGGTCAGGTAGAGAAAGCAGGAACCCCAACAATGGGTGGATTAATCATCATTTTGGCCACATTGATTCCGGTGTTTTTGTTAGCTAAGCTCGAAAATATTTATGTCATCCTACTTATTGTGACCACGTTGTGGATGGGTGCCATAGGTTTTATGGATGATTTCTTGAAAATCAGAAAGAAGAACAAAGAAGGACTTCAAGGCAAGTTTAAAATATTTGGTCAGGTTGGTTTAGGAATTATTGTGGGTGCAACCATTTTCTTCCATCCGGGTGTGACTGTAAAAGATGAGATCGCAAATAAACCGGCGCAACAAGAAGAATTAGTTGACAGTTCTACTACCGAATTTTCTTCGGAAGAAAAGGCTTTAACGACCACCATTCCTTTTGTAAAAAATAATGAGATCGATTATAGCATTCTAGTGAGTTGGTTGGGCGAGGACTATGTAAAATATGCTTGGTTATTATTTATTCCTATTGTCATATTTATTGTTACTGCAGTGTCTAATGGGGCCAACCTTACGGATGGAATTGACGGCTTAGCTGCCGGCTCTTCAGCGATCATCGTGCTCACTTTGGGGATTTTTGCGTGGGTGTCTGGTAACATCATCTTTAGTGATTATCTCGATGTGATGTATATCCCGCGTTCGGGAGAGATGGTAATTTTTATTACTGCATTTGTGGGAGCTCTAGTAGGGTTTTTATGGTACAACACGTATCCCGCCCAAATTTTTATGGGAGATACGGGAAGTTTAACCATAGGCGGAATCATCGCCGTGATCGCCATTGCTATTCGTAAAGAATTACTCATTCCATTACTCTGCGGGATTTTCTTTATGGAAACGCTATCGGTAATGCTGCAGGTGAGTTGGTTTAAATACACCAAGAAAAAAACAGGTGAAGGCCGTCGCATTTTTTTAATGTCGCCGTTGCATCACCATTATCAAAAAAAAGGCATTCACGAGAGTAAGATCGTAACGCGCTTTTGGATTATAGGCATTTTACTCGCGATCATCACCATTGTCACTTTAAAAGTTAGATAGATGAAGCGCTTAGTGATCTTGGGTGGTGGTGAAAGTGGAATTGGCACAGCCATTTTGGGTAAAAAAGAAGGTTTTGAAGTTTTTGTCTCAGACTTTGGGAAGATTAAACCAAAATACCTTGACGTTCTTAAAAACAATGAAATTGAATGGGAAGACGGTGGTCACACCGAAGCAAAAATTCTCAATGCAGACCTCGTGATGAAGAGTCCGGGAATTCCTGATAAAGCACCACTCATTAAAAAGTTGGTTGAAGCAGGTATTTCCGTGATCTCAGAAATTGAGTTTGCAGCCCGCTATACTAAGGCAACCTTGGTCGGCATTACCGGTAGTAACGGTAAAACCACCACCACAATGCTTATGGCACACCTGCTTAAGCAAGCCGGATTGAAAAGTGTGGCTGCGGGAAATATTGGAGACAGTTTTGCAAAAAGGGTGGCGCTTGATGATCAGGATTTTTATGCTCTAGAAATTAGCAGTTTCCAGCTGGATGGTATTGTAGATTTTGCGCCTCATATCGCGATTTTGACCAACATCACACCAGACCATTTGGATCGCTACGAGTATAATTTTGAAAATTACATCAAGTCTAAATTTCGCATAGCGGAAAACCAAACCGAAAAGGATTACTTGATCTATGATGCAGACGATCCCGTGATTACTGATTGGTTGGCAAAACATCCCGTGCGATCGCAGTGCATACCTTTTTCAATTTCAAAACAACTAAAAAAAGGAGCGTATTACGCTCAAGAAGAAATAAACATTTTAATTGACGATACAACGATGACTATGTCAACAAAAAACTTAACTATTAAAGGGGCGCATAACACTAAGAATGCGATGGCTGCGGCAACTGCTGCACGTTTATTAAGTATTCGTAAAGCGACCATTAGAGAATCTTTAGAAGGTTTTCAAGGGGTTGAACATCGCTTAGAGCAGGTGCTTAAGATCAATCACGTGTCTTACATCAACGATTCAAAAGCGACTAATGTGAACGCTACGTTTTATGCCTTAGATAGTATGAGTGCGCCAACGGTTTGGATTGTTGGCGGAGTGGATAAAGGAAATGATTATAAAGATCTTTTCCCACTAGTGAATGAAAAAGTAAAAGCGATCATTTGCCTTGGTGTTGATAATGCAAAGTTGATGCAGACCTTCTCAGGAATGGTAGAGAACATCATTGAAACTCAATCGATCACCGAAGCAGTGAAAATCGCTTACAAATTGAGCGATAAAGGAGATAATGTGTTGTTGTCTCCGGCGTGTGCAAGTTTTGACTTGTTTGAAAATTATGAAGATCGCGGGCGTCAATTTAAAGAAGCTGTGCGTAATCTATAAAATAGAAAGTAGAGTTGAGTAGAACCAAAAACATATTTTCAACCTTGAAGGGAGATCGGGCGATCTGGGCAATCACTGCCTTTTTAGCGCTGTTTTCCTTTTTACCGGTATTTAGTGCGAGCAGCAACCTTGCCTACTTATATGGTAATGGGGAAACATTGCCGTTTTTGGTGCGTCACTTTATGCATTTGGTTTTAGGTTTTGCGATCATTTATGGGGTGCACAAAGTACCTGCGCATTACTTTAAGGGATTGTCAATTATAGGAATTCCTATAGTGATCATCCTTTTGTTGATCACGATGGCGCAAGGGACGACCATTGATGGCGCCAACGCCAGTAGATGGATAAAAGTGCCGTTTGTGGGGATTACGTTTCAAACCTCGACTTTGGCTTCGGTGGTGTTGATGATCTATATCGCGCGTTATCTTTCAAAAATTAAGGACGAGCAGATCACGTTTAAAGAAAGCATTTTGCCGCTTTGGGTGCCGGTGGCTTTGGTTTTAGGATTGATACTTCCGGCGAACTTTTCAACTACAGCGATCATTTTTGCGATGGTGTTGACATTGGTATTTATGGGCGGCTACCCGTTTAAATATTTAGCCATAATCGTAGCGACCGGTTTACTAGCACTTACAATGTTTGTTTTGGCGGCTAAAGCATTTCCGGGGGTGTTTCCCAACCGTGTAGATACCTGGATGAGCCGTATAGACAGTTTTGCTGATGATGAAGATAGCGAAGGAGATTACCAGATAGAGAAAGCTAAAATCGCGATTGCAACCGGAGGCCTTACCGGTTTAGGACCGGGTAAAAGTGTTCAGAAAAACTTTTTACCCCAATCCTCATCAGATTTTATCTATGCGATCATCGTAGAAGAATTTGGTCTGGTAGGTGGTTTGATGTTGTTGTTAATGTACTTGTTACTGCTGTTTAGAATTTTAGTAGTAGCACATAAAGCCGATACGGTTTTCGGGAAGCTCGCCGTGATGGGAGTAGGCTTGCCTATCGTGTTTCAGGCATTGATCAATATGGCGGTTGCGGTAGAATTATTTCCGGTGACCGGGCAGACCTTGCCACTGGTGAGTAGTGGTGGAACCTCGATCTGGATGACGTGTTTAGCGATCGGGATTATTTTAAGCGTAAGTGCTAAGCGTGATGAAGTGCGCGCTAAAGAAGAAGATGAGATGAATCCGCTTGATGTATTAAGCGAAGCGATGTAAACGAAAGTAACGATTTGAAGAACTATAAATTCATACTATCAGGAGGCGGAACCGGGGGGCACATTTACCCGGCGATTGCAATTGCCGATGCTTTAAAAGCAAAGTATCCGCAAGCGGAATTCCTTTTTGTGGGATCTCAAGATCGTATGGAAATGGAGAAAGTTCCTAAAGCAGGTTACGAGATCAAAGGACTGTGGATCGCGGGTCTTCAACGAAAGTTGACCTGGTCTAATTTGATGTTTCCATTTAAGCTGATCAGTAGTTTATTCAAATCGGCAGGAATTATTAGAAAATTTAAGCCAGACGTGGTTATCGGTACAGGTGGTTTTGCGAGTGGTCCTTTGCTTGAGATGGCAACACGTTACAAAGTGCCGGCATTGATTCAGGAACAGAACAGTTATGCAGGCATAACCAATAAGCTTCTGGCTAAAAAGGTGCAGAAAATTTGTGTAGCGTATGATGAAATGCAGCGCTTTTTTCCGCAAGATAAGATTGTAAAAACAGGTAACCCTGTGCGTCAGGATTTGCTAGCGATTGATAGTTTGCGCGAGCAAGGGATAGCAAAATTCAACCTAAAAAAGGATAAAAAGACTTTATTGGTTTTAGGAGGAAGTCTAGGAGCTCGAGCCATTAATAAAATGCTGGATAGAGAATTGCAGTTCATCTTAGATCAAGAGGTGCAAATCATCTGGCAAAGTGGGCAGCTGTATTATGAAGAATATAAAAAGCATAATGCCGTTGAGGATGTACAGGTGTTGCCATACATAGACACAATGAATCTGGCTTATGCTGCAGCTGATATCATTATCAGCAGAGCTGGGGCAGGATCTGTGTCTGAATTGATGTTAGTTGGGAAACCGGTGATCTTTATACCATCTCCCAATGTGGCAGAAGATCATCAGACCAAAAATGCAGAGGCGATCGTATCAAAAAACGCAGCGATTCTGCTGAAAGAGAAAGAAACAGAACAGCAATTTAAGCCTGTTTTTAAAACATTAGTTCACGATGAAGCCAAGCAACAGCTTTTGGGTGAAAATATTAAAAAGATCGCATTGCCACAGGCAACACAACATATCGTAAACGAAGTAGAAAAATTATTAAAGCAGTAGGTGAAAACGCTTGATCACATATCGCATATTTATTTCATCGGCATCGGCGGAATTGGGATGAGCGCGCTTGCGCGATATTTTCACGCTGCCGGGAAAGAAGTGGCTGGGTATGATAAAACACCTTCACAGATCACCAAATCGCTTGAGGAGCTTGGAATCGGTATAAGTTATCAAGATACTTTGGAAGCGATTCCTGCTGAATTTAAAGTTTTAGACAAAACGCTGGTGGTTTATACACCTGCGGTTCCTAAAGCGCATACAGCCTATCAGTTTTATTTAACTGAAGGTTTTCAGATCAAAAAGCGCGCTGAAGTCTTGGGTTGGTTAACTCAGGAGAAATTCTGCTTGGCAGTAGCCGGAACCCACGGAAAAACCACAACCAGTGCAATGCTTGGTCATTTGATGGCATTTTGCGAGCTGCCGGTGACCGCATTTTTAGGCGGAATTGCAGAAAATTATCAGAGTAATTTGATTCAGCAAGGTGAGGAAATCGTGGTGGTAGAGGCTGATGAGTTTGATCGCTCGTTTATGCAACTGTTTCCTAATATCGCGGCAATCACTTCGATGGATGCAGATCACCTGGATATTTACGGCGATGCCGAAGCCTTGCAAAAAAGCTTCAGAGATTTTGCAGCTCAAGTAAAAGAAGACGGTGTCCTGTTTGTAAAAAACGGACTACCGCTCGACGGAATTACTGTAGGTGTAGAAGACCATTCAGCCTATGCTGCTTTAAACGTAAAAATAGAAAACGGAGCCTACCATTTTGATTTAAAACATCCTGATGGGCTCATAGAAGATTTAGTGCTTAACCTGCCCGGTAGACATAATTTGTCTAATGCAACAACCGCTTTGGCGATGGCTTTACATTACGGCTGCCCTGCCGATAAGCTCGCCAAAGCTCTGTTTGCATTTAAAGGGGTTAACCGCAGATTTACGTACCGTATTAAAAAGGCAAATGAGGTGCTCATTGATGATTATGCGCATCACCCTGCAGAAATAAATGCAGTGCATAGTGCTGTACGCGAGATGTACCCAAACAAACGAGTTTTGGCAGTTTTTCAGCCGCATTTGTTCAGTCGTACGCGTGATTTTATGGAAGAGTTTGCAGCGAGTTTAGCACAGTTTGATGAGTTGCTGCTTTTAGATATCTATCCGGCTAGGGAAGAACCTATTGGAGGTGTTACTTCTGAAAAGTTATTGGAGTTAATTCCGCTTACGCGAAAAGAAGTGATTTCAAAAGCACAGCTGGAAGAGAAACTGCAGGCGTCAAAAGCCACTGTAAAAGTGATGATGGGAGCTGGAGATATCGGAGAAGAAATTTTAAAACTGACTAAAACATTAGCGGTATGAAAATCAATTGGTTTTACATAAGAATGCTGGTTTTGGTGGTCCTTACTCTGGGCTTGGTTGCCTTTACGCACAAACGCAATGCCAACCGAAAAGTAAAAGAAGTTCAAATCAATTTTGAAGCCGGTGCAAACCTCTTTGTTACAGCAGAATCGGTTGATAAATTGTTGATACAAAACGGGAAACCTATTGAGGGGCAGTACAAAGAAATTTTAGATTTGAAAGACCTCGAAGATAAACTCGATGCGCACGCAATGATCGCAGATGCAGATGTTTATATGACGTTAGATGGTGTAGTGGGAGCGACTGTAAAGCAAAGAAAACCTCTAGCTCGAGTTCAGACTCAGACCCCGTTTTATATTGATGAAGAAGGCAAGACGATGCCGCTATCATCTAACTATTCGGCACGTGTGCCCTTAGTGACAGGTGTTTCACAAGAGCAGGTAAAAGAAGTTTATCCGCTTTTAAAGTATTTACAAGAAGATAAAGTTCTGGCAACTCAGGTTGTTGGGATTTCAAGATTTAAAAATGGCGATTATAGTCTCACGTTAAGAGTGCTTGATTATGATGTCGTAATAGGCAAAATAGAGCAGTTGTCTAGTAAATTTTCTAACTACAAGGCATTTTATCAAAAGGCGATAAAAGACAATAGTCTTGAAGTTTATAAAAGTGTTGATCTGCGCTTTAAAGGGCAGGTCGTAGGGACAAAAAAGTAAGTTATGGAGCATAAGGACATAGCAGTAGGGCTAGATATTGGTACCACAAAGATCGTGGCAATGATAGGTAGGTATAACGAATATCATAAGCTAGAGATCTTAGGTATTGGTAAGTCTAAAAGTTTAGGCGTACATCGCGGGGTAGTGAATAATATCACGCAGACCATACAGTCTATTCAGCAAGCTGTGCAGGAAGCAGAAAGTGTTTCCGGGATGAAAATAGAAGATGTAGTTGTGGGTATTGCCGGGCAGCATATACGCAGTTTGCAACATAGCGATTATATCACTCGTGCCGATGCAGATCAGGTTATAGGGCCTAAAGACATCGATATGCTTTGCAATCAGGTGCATAAACTGGTTATGCTTCCGGGAGAAGAAATTATTCACGTGCTTCCACAGGAATATAAAGTAGATGGTCAAGCCGAAATCACACAACCCATTGGGATGTATGGTGGAAGGTTAGAAGCCAATTTCCACGTGGTCGTAGGGCAGGTGAGCAGCATACGCAACATTGGTCGTTGTGTAAAAAGTGCAGGTCTCAATCTTGATAAAATTACGTTAGAGCCATTAGCTTCAGCAAACGCGGTACTGAGTCAGGAAGAGAAAGAAGCAGGAGTCGCACTTATTGATATAGGTGGTGGTACAACAGATCTCGCCATTTTTAAAGACGGAATCATTCGGCATACGGCAGTAATTCCATTTGGAGGTAATGTGATCACCGAAGATATCAAAGAAGGCTGCAGCATTATAGAAAAGCAGGCAGAGCTTCTTAAAATAAAATTTGGTTCAGCCTGGCCGGGAGAGAATAAAGATAACGAGATCGTGTCTATCCCGGGATTACGGGGTAGAGAGCCTAAAGAAATTACGCTTAAAAACCTCTCTAAGATCATTCACGCACGCGTGGTTGAGATCGTAGAGCAGGTGTATCTCGAGATCAAAAATTACGGTCACGAGGAACAAAAGAAAAAGCTTATTGCGGGGATTGTGCTTACCGGTGGTGGTTCACAACTGAAGCATTTAAAACAACTGGTAGAGTACATCACGGGTATGGATACACGTATAGGTTATCCTAACGAGCATTTGGCAGGTGATAGCGATTCAGAAACTACGAGTCCGTTGTATGCAACAGCCGTAGGTTTGGTGATGAATAGTTTAGAGCATCAACGCAACATTCAGGACGACGAGCCGCAGGATACCGCAGTGGTAGAAGAAGAACCTGTAATAGAACCGCTTCTGGAAGATGATCCTGCTGAACAAGAAGAAGAAAAGCCGGCAGCGGCAAAGAAACCACGCAAAAGCATTTTTGATACGTGGGCAGAAAAGTTTAAAGACTTTTTAGATAACGCAGAATAAAATAAAAAAACGATAAGCGAATACGTTTATAAAGCCAATAGAAAAAGAGAAAACAAAAGAAACAACCGGTAAAACGATATATTATGAGCAACACAGATTTTGAAAACATTTCGTTTGATTTACCAAAAAATCAGAGCAACGTCATCAAAGTGATAGGCGTAGGAGGTGGTGGTAGTAATGCCATCAACCATATGTTTAGTCAGGGGATTAAAGGAGTAGACTTTGTAGTCTGCAATACAGATGCACAAGCTTTAGAGAACAGTCCGGTGCCTATTAAAATTCAGTTGGGTGTTAGCCTTACTGAAGGTTTAGGTGCAGGCGCCAATCCTGAAGTTGGTGAGAAGGCAGCTATCGAGAGCTCTGAGGATGTAAAACAAATGTTAGGAACCAATACCAAAATGGTATTTATCACTGCCGGAATGGGTGGTGGTACCGGAACCGGAGCAGCACCTGTGATTGCAAAAATGTCTAAAGAGATGGATGTACTTACCGTAGGTATTGTGACCATTCCGTTTCAGTTTGAAGGTAAAATGCGTAATGAACAAGCGCAGTTGGGAGTTGAAAAATTACGCTCGCATGTTGATTCGCTTATTGTGATCAACAACAATAAATTACGTGAGGTATATGGTAACCTTGGTTTCAAAGCCGGATTCAGCAAAGCAGATGAAGTTCTTGCTACTGCTTCAAGAGGTATTGCCGAAGTGATCACGCATCACTACACGCAAAACATTGACCTTCGTGATGCAAAAACCGTATTGAGTAATAGCGGAACCGCTATTATGGGTAGTGCTAATGCTAGTGGTGCGAGTCGTGCTCAGGACGCCATCAGAAAAGCATTAGACTCACCATTGTTGAACGACAATAAAATTACCGGTGCCAAGAACGTACTGTTGCTTATCGTTTCAGGAACCGAAGAGATCACTATTGATGAGATTGGTGAGATCAACGATCACATTCAAGATGAGGCTGGTCATAGCGCAAATATCATTATGGGTGTTGGAGAAGAAGAAAGTCTTGGTGATGCGATTTCGGTAACAATTATCGCTACGGGGTTTAATGTAGAACAGCAAAATGATATCGTTAATACCGAAACGAAGAAGATCATTCACACCTTAGAAGATGAGCAGCGTGCACAACACGATCTTACGCCTAAGAATACCGGAGGTACGTTAAACTTTGATACACCTGCGCCAAAACAGGAAGCCCCGGCTCCTGAGAAAAAACCTATCGTGCATACGCTTGATGATACGGATGATCCAATGGATCTGATGGTAAATAAACCTAAGAAGGAAACACCAAAGCCTAAAATGGATTTGATCCCGACGACAGAGTTGATCAGAAACCTTCAGGTGGTGTATGAGGAAGTTTTAGATCACTCTGAACCAGAGATCACTTTTGAAGAAGAGGAGGAAGAGCTAGAATTTAAAATCGTAAGTGTTGAAGAACCTACGTACAAACCTCAAGCGGATTTGTTTAATCAAGAGGAAGAAGAGCAGTTTACGCTTTCTTTTGACTTGCCATTAAATGAAAAAACATCTCCAGTACAAGAAGAATTTATTGCCGAAGATGATGAGGAAGAAGTGGTGTATAATTTAGATGATGACATCAACGATATAGAGGTGAACAACCCTGTGGAAATCGTTTCGGTAACCGAAGTGAATGAAAACGGAGAAAAGCGTTACAGCCTTGATGATTATATGGAGATGGAAGATCATTTAAACAGTGCGCAACCTACTCAGCAAAAACGAGCAGAACCTCAAAAGAAACAAGAGGAAGAGATCGCTTTTGAGCGCAAAACTGTTGCGCCTGTTGAAAAAGAAGAGGTAAAGGAAGAAGATGGTGACCCTATGAATGCGCCCATCTCTCAATTGCTTACCGAGCGCGCTGCAGAACGCAGACGTATGATGAAGGAGTTTAATTATAAATTCCATAATAATCAGTCGCGCATTGATGAGATTGAGAAGCAACCGGCTTATAAAAGAATGGGAGTTAATCTAGATTCAAACCCGAGTGCTAAAAGTTCTATTTCACGTACTTCTTTAAGCACCGATGAGAATGATGAGATGCAACTACGCAGAAACAATTCATTCTTACACGATAATGTCGATTAGTTAGTAAAAACCGATGTAGGAGCGGCCGTTAGTGAAAACTAGCGGCCTTTCTTTTTAGTGAAATGTGTGGTGTGAAAAGCGAATTTTGGCTATATTCGCTCTCCAAAAATTAGAGAAGTCATGAGTTTACAGACCGAAGTAATGACGGCGATGAAAGCAGCAATGAAAGCAAAAGATCAAAATGCTCTTGCCTCATTACGCGCGATAAAATCAGCTATTCTTACAGCCCAAACCGAAAGTGGAGCGGGAGCTGAGTTGTCTGAAGACCAAGAGATCAAAATGCTTCAGAAATTGGTAAAACAACGCAAAGATAGTGCTGCGATTTATCAGGAGCAGGGGCGAGAAGAAATGGCTCAGGAAGAACTTGCGCAGGCTAAAGTGATCGAGCAGTTTTTACCAGAACAATTAAGTCAGGAAGAGATTGAGCAAGTCGTAGCGGCAATCATAGAAAAAACCGGAGCTAGTGGAATGCAGGATATGGGTAAAGTTATGGGGCTTGCTTCTCAAGAACTTGCCGGTAAAGCAGACGGTAAAACGATCTCGACTATCGTAAAAAGTAAATTAGCATAACAACTTTACGCGCAAGCGAAAAAAATACACGCATAGGCGCTCCCGCTAATTGTCGGGATGAATAGAACATCAGACTGATACTGATAGTAAATGTTAAAATAAATAGGCTCCGTGGCGCAACTGAATAGCGCATCAGATTTCGGCTCTGAGGGTTGGGGGTTTGAATCCCTCCGGGGTCACAAAAGGTCCAAATAAATGGATGCAAAAACCACGTATTTTTATTAAATACGTGGTTTTCAAATTTTTATACTATCATTTAATTTGAAGTGATTTCAGTTTAAATGGTAGCAATATGGTAACGTTTTTCCTTCGCGGTAACAATTTTTAACCGCTGAGAAAACTACCTCTTTACGAGTTTTGATGGGATTGGATTTGACTTTCGTAACAATCAAGTTTAATTTAAATCAAAAGCTATGCGAACTTCAAAAACCTTTTCAATTCAGTTTTGGGCTGATACACGCAAAAACAAAAATGGAGAAGTGCTTATTTATGCACGAATCACCATGGATCAAAAGAGATTAAGCATTAGTCTCAAACGAAATGTTCCTCTAGAATTATGGGATAGTCAAAGTAAACGGGTTCTTGGTAACTCGGTTATGGCTAAACAACTGAATCAATATCTTGATCTAGCCAAATCTCAATTGTATCAAAGCTATATGGAGCTGAAAGCAGCAGATAAAGTGCTAACGGCTCAAATGATCAAGGATTATTTTATGGGGGATGATAAAAGCACTAAAACACTTGTTCAATTGATTGATTACCACAGTGAGAAAATCAAGGGTACACTTGCTAAGGGCACTATTCGGAATTTTCAAATTACGGAAAACTATGTTCTCAAATTCTTAAAATCAAATAAGCTTGAGGATATTTTTCTTTCACGATTGGATTATAAGTTTATTTGCGATTTTGAAACCTTTTTGGTTCAATACTACCCTAAAGGGCATCCAAGAGCTATGAGTCACAATACGGTGATGAAACACATTCAGCGGCTACGGAAAATGATTCGACTCGCTTATCATTTAGAGTGGCTGGACAAGGATCCGTTTAGACGCTGGAAAACTACCTTTGAAAAAACAGATCGAGAATTCCTCTCTGAACACGAATTGTCTAATTTGGCTACCTATGAATTTCCACTAGAGCGTTTAGAACGTGTTCGTGATCTTTTTTTGTTTAGTTGTTATACCGGAATCAGTTATGCGGATTTAAACAAGCTAACACCTAATAATATCTGGAAGGGTGAAGATGATAAAAAATGGATTGTCACGAACAGGCAGAAAACAAATACCCGTGTAAAAGTACCTTTAATGCCTACGGCCCTTAGGCTTATTGAAAAGTATAGGGAGCATCCATTAACAGAAGTTTCAGGTACTTTATTCCCACCTATAACTAACGAGCGCGCCAATTTATATTTAAAAGAAATTGCGGAAGCTTGTGGACTTACTAAGAATCTGACGTTCCATATGGCACGTCATACGTTTGCTACAACGGTGACACTGAGCAATGGAATGCCAATAGAAACCGTTTCTAAGCTTTTAGGACATACCAAAATAGCAACTACACAGATCTATGCACGCGTTTTAGATAAAAAAGTAGAAGAGGATATGAACAAACTTCAAGAAGTTCTGCAATCTAAAACTACTTCCTCTAATAAAGCTGCTGGTAGGTTGAAGATTATAAGATAGTGGCGGTTTAAATTTTGCTTTTGGAGACAGCCTTACTTTGCACGACCGTAGAAAAATATACAATTAAAGGCTATTCATTCTAATTGAGGCTGTACTGAAACATCAGTCAGCCTCTTTCTTTTTGGAAGTATTTATAACAGTCGCTGTCTTAATGTCAAATCCCTGAAGTACTCTTATTGTGCTAAATTCGAACTAGTATGGAAGCATCCATTGTTTTAAGTAGTTCTAAAATCTTACTCGGCTTTCATTTTTTGAACTCTTCATTTGGTGTCTTGAACAAATGATGAAGGCTTATTTTGATGTATAGGTACATATTTTTCAAT
Source organism: Leeuwenhoekiella sp. ZYFB001 (assembly GCF_011784865.1). NCBI lineage: Bacteria > Pseudomonadati > Bacteroidota > Flavobacteriia > Flavobacteriales > Flavobacteriaceae > Leeuwenhoekiella > Leeuwenhoekiella sp. ZYFB001. The sequence goes on along the minus strand of NZ_CP050460.1, from coordinate 2,892,670 downwards.
AATGTATTCAGTTATTGCTTTAAGAGTTTCTCCATTTACAGGATGTAAGCCGGCAGAGGTGTAATATTCAATTTCTCCTTGATCATTTTTATAATACCAGAATAATGGTTTTTGATTCTGTTCTGAAAAAAATTGAGTCGTGATATCTACATCGACCCGTCTAAAGTTCTCAAAACGTTTCTTTTCATACGGCTCAATTGCAGTTCCATAAGTAGAATAGGCACCTGATCCGCAGGCTATTTCTTCGAATTCAGAACCTGTCCAAGTCATGCATTTTATAGATGCACTTGGTTCGGATGCTCTATTCTTAGCGATAAAATAAACTATAATTATTAACGTCAGGGCAAATGTCCCAAAAATAGAAATCGAATACCATCTTTTTTGATTCGATAGAGCTTTAACTTTTACGGATGAGTCATCAATTTCTTCATTTTCTCTTAAGCCAATTTCTTCTTGAACTAGTTTCTTTGATTTGTTATTTTCAACGTATTCAGCATAATCTCTATAGCCCAAATATCTACAAAACTCTTCGATTGTATTTGCTATAGGCTTATTGCCTTTACCTCTTCCATTGATATACTTATCAAAAGCTCTTTCTACGGTTCGATAGCTTAATGTTGTTGTAGCCTCAACTTCTTTAGATAAAGCGTAATTACTGTGAGAGGCTGATTTATTTTGAGCTTTTTCAAATACTTCTTTCGTGATTTTCTTTAAGTAGAATTCCTCCATTATTCTAAAAATACAAATTAAATATAGACATCTATTAGACAAGTGCTTCTATGAAGGCTTGTGATTATTGGTGTCGAAAAGTTGTCCAACACAAGTCTAATGCTTGTCTGCAACCAAACCTTCATCCTTCCTTTACTTTGTTCCTGAGAATGATTGCTGCTATGTATAGCTAACATAGCTTTTCTAGAACATTCATTCTTACGGAAATCTATAATGCAGTGGCTCGGCCAATTTGGAAAGTAGCTTAAAGCTGCTGCATAAGATTTCCACTTTCCAAAAAACAAAAGGAGTACTCCAAAACTCAATGATGGCTGAAAAGCGAAACTCTGGGAACTACCCGGACAGCCATCCCTTTGTTCAATCACAAAATTTAAGAAGATGAAGAAAATTATAATAGCCCTATGTATTGTGGCATTTAATGGCGTGCTTTCCTCTTGTAGTGCAGACGCTTATGAAGAACGTTTATTTAGCAACACTCAGGCTACTGAAGGAGATGATGGGGAAGTAATTCCACCACCCCGACGAAATAGGTATTTAACATATGTTGTTTGATATCTAATTCTATGAAAACCAGTAAAATACATTTTTACTGGTTTTTTTTATGTCCATTTGTAGGCATATTCGTTGGTGTCCTATTTGATGTCCTATTTTTTAGGGAAGAAATTACTACATTTAAGGATCATAGCCGGGTTTGACTATTGAGCGGTTTGGCTTTCGTTTAACAAATTTTTTAATTTAAACGAAAGTTATGATTACTTCACACACTTTAAATGTTCATTTTTGGCTGAAAAAAAGTTCAGTTCGAAAAGATGGAACATTTCCAATCTATGCTCGTATCTCCATTGGAAGTGCCAGTAGAGTAGATTTAAGTACAAAACAAAATGTTTTAGAACAAAACTGGTGCGATAAGTCCAGCAGGGTTGGAAAACGCATCAAAGACGCTCGACGTATCAATGACGAATTGGATGCTATCTATTCTGAGATCAAGAAGGCATATAGAGAACTCCGAAATGAAGGAGTTCCAATAAGTGCCAAGGCAGTTAAGCTAAGATGTACTGGAAAGGATAGACCTGTATCTACAATAAGGGATCTTATTCAATACCATACCGAAAATGATTTAAAAAAATTAGCTCCAGGAACAGCTAAGAATTATGCTGCTACAGAGAAATATATTTTACGATTTGTAAAATCTGAATATAAGTGTGATGATATTTATCTGTCACAGATTGATTATACATTCATTGTAAAATTTGAAGATTACCTTAGAGACTGCAAAACGCTTAAAAAAGCGCAGCCACTTAATAATAATGGTAGGATGAAACACTTGGAGCGCCTAAAGAAATTCACCACCTTAGCCTTAAAGCATCGTTGGATAAAATCTAACCCTTTTGCATTGTACCAGTTGAAATACGAGGATTTCGACTGTCCGTTTCTCGAAGAGAATGAGCTTAAAACTATTTCATCAATAACCCTTACTGATGATAGTTTGAGTATTGTTCGCGATGTGTTTGTTTTCTCTTGTTATACCGGATTATGCTATATAGAAGTTAAAAACTTGAAAACTGGTGATATCGTAAACGGTATCGATAAAGAAGACTGGATAATGGGGCGACGACAGAAGTCCAAAACTCCAGTAAAATTGCCTCTATTGGAGCAGGCTAAGCGAATTTTGGAAAAGTATCAAGAAGTTTCACAGGATGTGCATACGAATAAGTTACTACCTGTATTCAGTGATCAGAAAATCAATAAGTATTTAAAGGAAATTGCGAAACTATGTAAGATTGAGAAAAACCTCACTTTCCACGTAGCCAGACATACTTTTGCAACCACAGTGACTTTACTCAACGATGTTCCTATTGAGACGGTCTCAAAAATGCTTGGTCACACTAAACTTTCTACCACTCAAAAATATGCTCGAGTCGTAGAGCAAAAAATAAGTAAAGATATGAGTAGTCTTAGATCTAAACTTAAGCAGACTAATAGAACATCAACTAAAAGTAAAACTTATAAGGACAATGGGCATTTACGTATTGTCTGATGTTTTGCTTTTTAGTTTTTCTGAAAAACAGAATTTGAGACGAACTCCGTTTTTCCTATTCCTCATAGGATGAGTTTGAGTAAGTATTTTTGATGTACATATGCAAAACTTTTAAAGAGCTAATATTGAACAATATATTGTGTCTAAGAAATTTAATAATTAGGCTGAGTGATTTACGATTGATTTAGTTTAATACTAGCATCACTTATTAAATCATTTCTGGGTATTTAATTCTCCTTCACAATTTTTAAACTTTCCTTGTATACTTTCGAAAATGCCTTAAGAAACATCGCTATACTTTGCTAGAAGGCGTTTCCGAGCTTTACAGTTGGAGCGTATAGTATTGCCTAGATGTTAGTCTATATGTGCAGGAAAATCTTTTAATGGGAGTGATGTTATTCGGATGATAAATAATAGAGTTTTTAGTGCGATAGTTTATCTTCAAATATAAGATTGACCTCGAAACTGAATTAATCAGTTAAGTGTTTGCTCAAAGTGCTTGAAAAACAAATGTGAAATTAGACTACTCAAGAACTGGAAAAACCACTGATGAAAATTTAAAGAAAGTTGCATTAGATCTTTTAGATATAAATATTTAAATCCAAACCGAATTTCCTCTTTGGAAGATGCTTACGAAGAGTTCCATATTTAAATGAATGACAACACTGGGTTCAGACCTCACAACTTCGTGGTTGACAAGTCACACGACCAGTACATTAAAAATTGAAAATAGCTCAATTTATCTATCAATAATGGTACTTAAATAAAGGAGTTGGTCAATTTCCAATGGATATTACTGAATTATTATAATCAAGGATTTATTAATCTGCAAGGCACGTATTAAAATTTCAAACAGAGTTATCATTTATATATTTTAAAAAGCTCTGTGCTGTTTAAAAATATGGGAACTTTCAGCAGTTCTTATACTTTTTTATTATTTCGAATTGAATATTCCTTTCTGTAGTGAGATGGAGGCATCCCCATTAATTTTTTAAACGCTCGGGAATAATAATATGGATCATCATATCCAATCTTTTCACAAATTTCCTTCATACTCAAATCCGTGAAGTATAGATACTGACAGGATTTTTGGATTTTTAATTTGTTGAAATATTGAACAGGTGAATAGCCTGTTTTTAGTTTGAATAATTCTGTAAATCTCGATACTGATAAATTTTGTTGTTTGGCTATATCAGAAACTTTGAATGTTTTAGAAATGTTATTATTTAAATACTCTATTGAATTTGAAATGATATCACTTTTTTTATCAAGAGCATTAATTGATCGATGATAAATCATCTTAGCCAAAAGTGATAAAAATGAAATATTAGCATATTCTAAATTAGGATTTGAATAATCAGTTTCAAGTAAATCTATGATTTTAAAAAAATCTTTATTTCTTAATTCGCTACGAGCTATTGAAGGAACGATATTCTTAAAACTAGCTTTATAATACTCATATAAATATGTTGCTTTTCTGCCTAAAAAATGGCACCAATAGATGGTCCAAGGTGTTTTTGATGAACTTTGGTAATGATGAGAAATGTTTGGGGGGAGTATAAAATATGTGTTGGCGGTAATTTCGTATTTTTTTCCATCCGTATTGATAGAACCCGATCCTTCTACACAATATAATAATATATACTCATTACTCCCATACTTTCGCTTCCTATCATGATATATAGCTTTGGGATAATATCCTATGGCTGTAATGTAAAATTCAGCAATCATAGGATTTTCAATAATATCGTTCAAAACATTTGGTGGCATAGTGGTCATACGTTGACCTAAAAATCCATCTTTAATTTTTTTATGTTCCTTAGAAATTTCCATTTACTGTCCTATTTAAGATTAAAATTACTAAAAGTGTCACATAAATCTAACATACACGGGTTGTCTTATTAGTGTATTACAAACACTTAAAGTGTAAAGCTTTTATGAAGTTTAATGAACTTCTTAATAAATTAATAATCGTAAAATAATCTATTAAAAGGCGAAAGTCTTCCATTTTTATGAGTTAGCGAAAACGATATATTTGTTTTTGTAATTATTGTTTAATCCATTTTATAAGTTTTTCTTAACTACTTCGCAAACGTTTAAGGTTAAGGTAAAACTTTTGATGCCGTATTGTTTAAAACCAAACTAAAGACTTTCATAAATTAAAATTGATTCATTTTGAGAAAATTTAATTACCTAATTTGTATAGCGTCACTTTTACTTAGTGCCCTTTTTACGAGTTGTCAAGAAGATGATATCGTTCAAGTCGATTCAGCTCCTGAATTTTTCGACACCGGAGAAAAAATATCATCATTACCGGGACTAATGGTTAATCTGCAAAGCAGAATAGAAGATCAAGCTGGAATAAAATCTATAAGATTATTGTATGAGCCTTGGTTTCTAGATAAAACTATTGTTAAGGATTCTCTACCTGAAACCTATGAATTAAATTATGCATTTCAAATTCCGGAGGATGAGGAAGAAGGTACTTCTCACGCTTTAGAGTTAATTGCTGAAAATTCAGGTGGAATTATCACACGACAGATAATTGAAATCTCGTTGGATGCGGATTTCGAAAACCCTGTATTGACAATTCAGAGTCCAGATGACAATGCAACAGTACAAATTGGAGAAGGAAATGAGATAATGTTTGAGCTTAATCTAACAGATAATAAAAGTTTGGCTAAGCTTAAGATTGAAAGTGATGTATTAAATGAAACAATTGACTTAACAGGCTCTTCTTTTACTTATAATAAGTCTCTCAACATTGAAGATGCGGCCATTTATGAATTTGTCTTTACCCTAAGTGATGCCGCAGGAAATACTACTACCACTTCAACAACTATTAATGTAGTAGAGGATCTTAATTTTATTGATATGTATTTAGCTGATGATTCAGAAAGGATTTCTTTCAACACAGCTTTAACGGGTTATCCGTACCCGGCTCAGGGGAGTACTTCTGCAAATGAACAGGGATACGTCTTTAGTATTGATTATTTGGCTGAAGAAGATAATACAGGAGTTTATTTTGTAGCGCAAAAATCCGGTTTTGGACCTTTTAGTTTTGGAGCTAATCCTGAAGAGGAGGGGGAGCTTATAATAGGAGCAGATAGTAACCTCACCCCAATTATCCTTGAAGAAAAAGGCTATTATAATATTTCAATGGACCTGAGAGATCTTTCCTATAAAGTGACCCCAATTGCTGCGACCTCGCCTGAGAATGTGAATTCAGGTTTTACAGGGGTATATATAACAGGTTCAGGTCTTAAAGTTAATGGTGTTGATATTACAAGATTTAATCCTGCGAATAGCTCAGCGTCACTCAATATTAATCCAGATTTTCAATATAGATATTCAGGAGATTTAGAATTTAATGAAGAGTCTGGACAATTTATCTTTATTGGTAACCAAGTAAATTATAGCATTTTCTGGAGATTGAATAGTGGAGCTATTGAATCTGCTAATGCATTAGTACCTCAAGGTGGAAATAATTGCGCTTTTACTACTCAATATGAAGGGGAATATACTGTAGTGGTTGATATTTTTCTGAACACCTTTACCATTGCTAAAAAATCAGAATAAATCACTGTAATAAATATATAGACATCACTAACAGTGGGGGTGAATGATGCTGTCCTAATGTTAGATAAATACTTTACGATATGAAAATTTTTAAGACTTTTTTCAATACGCTTCTATTCTTAGTAGCACCTGTAATTTACAGTCAGTCTCAAGTCACCGGAATAATCAAAGATGATCAAGGAACAATACTACCAGGAGTGAATGTCATCGAAAAAGGGACGAATAATGGAACTGTAAGCGACTTTGATGGGAATTTTACGATTGAAGTTAATGAAAATGCCATACTGGTTTTTAGCTATTTAGGCTTTCAAAAACAAGAGATTTCAGTTGATTCACAATCCGTAATAAATGTTATACTAAAAGGCGATCAAGAATCATTAGAAGAAGTAGTAGTTATAGGATATGGTGCTGTAGATAGGGATAAGGTTAGCAGTTCTATATCAACAGTTGAAGGAGAAGAGTTGACTAAAATCGTTGCCAGTAACCCAGCAGAAAGTTTGCAAGGAAAGGCTGCAGGAGTACAAGTTCTTTCGGGAGGTGGAAATCCGGGAGCATCTCCGCAAATTTTAATTCGAGGGGTTACGTCAAACAACGGGACTTCTCCACTCATAGTTTTAGATGGTGTGCCCCAACCTCAAGGTACATCTTTAAATTTTTTAAACCCTGCAGATATTAAAAATTTCCAAATCTTAAAAGATGCTTCGGCTTCAGCAATTTATGGGTCGCGAGCTTCCAATGGGGTAGTGCTTATAACAACAAAAAGAGGAAAACAGGGAAAGGCTAGCATTAATGTTGATTTTTCGCAAGGATATCAAAGATTAGAGAAGATTGAGCTTGCAAATGCCGAAGAGTACATTCAAGTCATGAATCTAAGACGAACTAATGATGGTAGTGCACCATTATATAATGCTGAGGATTTCACAGCTGATACTGATTGGTGGGATGAAACTATTGAAAATTTTGCTCCTGTTACTAATTTAAATATAAGAGCAAGTGGAGGTTCTGAGAACGCAAAATTCTCAGCTAGTATGAGTTATTTTAATCAAGATTCTAATTACAGTAAAGGTAATTATGAAAAGATCACAGCCCGATTTAATACAGACTTTAAGCTTTCGGATAAGGTGACCTTAAAGCAAGATTTAAATCCTAGACTGGAAAATTTTGGGAATACGCCCAATCTTCTTTATAGTATTTTGAGAATAGACCCACTGACCGAGGTGTATTTACCCCAAGAAGAAAGAACAGGTAATATATTCAGTATTTATGCACCAAGTAATAATCAAGTGCCTAATCCGGTTGGAAATGTCGCTAGGCTTTTTAATGAAACGAAATTTTTTGCGCTGATTTCTAATACTCAACTTAATTACGAAATCACTGATGCTTTAACATTTAACTCTCAGTTAGGATTGAATATCAATAAGTCCACTCAAGATATTTTTAACCCAACGTATTTTACAACTCCTAATCAACAGCAGGAGATAAACAATATCTCTAGGAGGGTAAATGAAAATTTTGATTATGTGTTCAATAATACAATTAACTATACCCAAACTTTTAACAAGCATTACATAAACCTTTTAGGTGGAGTTCTTTTTGACTCTCAGAAATTTAATTATGTATCGGCCTTTAGAGAAGATATTCCTAGTGATGAAAATCCTGACCTAAGATATCTTGACGCTGCTACAGGAGAAGGAATTTCTGTAGGAGGGAATGAAGCAGTTGAAACTATTTTTTCTGGAATTTTCAGAGGTATTTATAGTTATGATAACCGCTATTTTTTTACGGGTACTTTAAGAGCAGATGAATCGTCAAAATTTGCTAAAGGAAATAGATTAGGTGTTTTTCCAAGTGTTTCAGTTGCTTGGGATATCGATTCAGAGTCATTTTTTGATGTAGACTTTATAAATAATCTAAGACTTAAAGCTGGGTATGGTCAAATTGGGAATCAAAATATTAACCGCAATGGACAATTTTTTGCAATAGGAACAGGAAACTACGTTTTTGGAGGAGAACGGGTGGTTACTAATTTCTTATCACAATTCGGAAATCCGAACTTAAAATGGGAAACGGTAGAGGATAAGAACTTTGGTATTACAGCAGCTCTATTTAATAATGCACTTGACTTTACAATAGAGTATTACGAAAAAACGTCAAAAGACTTATTGTTTAACGTTGAGTTGCCTAACTATACAGGAATCCCAGGACGCGTTGCACAAAATGTAGGTAGCTTTAAATCTAAAGGATGGGACATTCAAATTGGATATACAAAGGCTCTAGGTGATTTTGAATTAGGGTTAGATCTAAATGTTTCTACTAATGAAAGTAGGGCAGTAGCACTAGCACCGGGGAATGAACAACTGTTTGGGCAGAATCGTTCGGATTTGGGAAATAGATTTATAAAAATCACCGAACTAGGAGAGCTCGTAGGCTTGTTTTATGGCTTTGAAACAGATGGGATTTTTCAAAATCAAACAGAAATAAATAGTCACTCTTCCGAAACAGGTCAATTAATACAACCAGATGCCCAACCAGGTGACTTAAAATTTGTAGATATTAATGGAGATGGTATTCTAAATGATGATGATTTAACTACAATAGGTAACCCGTTTCCTGATTTTTATGGAGGGTTTTCCACCAATTTAAAGTACAAAAATGTTGATTTCTCAATGCAGTGGTATGGTACTTTAGGAAATGAAGTTTTTAATTATACAAGAACTTTTATAAATGCTGGTACTCAAGATGTAAATATTGCTTCTGGCACTTTAGGTCGCGTATGGACGAGCGATAATCCAAATGCTGAATTTCCTAGACTTACCTTATTAGATAGAAATGGTAATTATCAGCGACCATCAAGTCTATTCATTGAAGATGCGTCTTATCTAAGATTACGTAACGTTCAATTAGGATATAACCTTAATGTTAAAGGCTTGCAGAAGGCTAGAATTTATATTTCAGGCCAAAACCTTTTGACTCTAACTAAGTATTCTGGGTTTGATCCAGAAGTCGGAGCTGGAGGAGATATTATAAATGACTTTGGTGTTGATTACGCAAGATTTCCAGTTACAAGAACGTACCTACTAGGCTTTAATTTAACTTTTTAAGATATGAAAAATATAATTTTATTTTTAGGATTGATACTTACTTTTTTAGCAACAAGTTGCAGTAAAGAAGAATTTTTGGATCAACCCTTACGAGGAAGGCAACAGTTAGACGATTTCTTTTCATCACCTGAAAATGCAGAGCTATTCGTAAATTCTGTTTATGCAAAAGTAAATGGAGAGAGTTGGTTTCAAATCGAGTTTTTTAGACAAATCTGTGAAATGTCTACAGATGATAATTGGGCAGGAAATACAGAACAACCACGTCCGGATATATCAGGAATAGCAGCTTATAATGTATTTGCAGGATCTTTTTATATAAATGCATTTTGGGAGAATACATATATTGGAATTACTAGAGCAAATATAGCACTAGAGCGTATCCCAGAAGTAGAAATGGAAGAGGAACTTAAAGCCCGTCTACTTGCGGAGGCTAGATTCTTGAGAGCATGGTATTACTATGATCTTGTAAGAAACTATGGAGGAGTTCCTATCGTGACAACATATACAGAGTTATTAGAGCCTGAAATAAATGATAAGGTCAGATCAACCGTAGATGAAGTTTATGATTTCGTAGAAGAAGATTTATTACTTGCTATAGAAGATTTACCTAGGAAAAGCGAGTATGCACCATCTGATTTAGGTAGAATTACTAAAGGTGCTGGGCTAATGCTATTGGCTAAAACCTATCTGTATAGAGAAAAATGGGAGCTTGCTCAAGCTACTGCCCAAAAAGTTATTGATTTATCTGAGTATCAACTCGAGCCACGTTTTGAAGATATTTTTAGTGTTGACAATCACCATGGTGTGGAATCAATATTTGAAGTTGATATGATTACAAATCCCACTTTTGCCAATATAGGAGGACATATAAGTACAACTGCTGGAAGTCGCGCTGATCAAGGATTTGGATGGTGCATGCCAACGAGTGATTTAGAAAATGCTTATTTATCAGAAGGGGATGAAATACGATTGAGATCTACAATCATAAAACACGGGGAACCAGTATATGGTGATCCGGATAACACATCTTATGATGCAGCGCCTGATAGGAATAAATCAGGTCGAGTAAGTAGAAAAGCTTATATACCACTTGCTAAACGAGAAGTGCCTTATGTTCGTGGTCAACATCCATTACCTGTAATACGTTTTAGATATGCAGATTTACTCCTTATTCATTCAGAAGCATCATATTTTTCTGGCGATGAAAACGCAGCTTTAAATTCTTTAGAGCAAGTTCGTGATCGAGTAAATTTGGAAACCGATAGATCTCTATCTGGAAATGCATTAAGAGATGCCATATGGAAGGAAAGAAGACTTGAACTAGCTCTGGAACAACAAAGACTATTTGATTTGCGTCGTCAAAAACTCAATGGCGAACCACGTATTGCTTCCATATTAGGGCCTAATGGTACCTTTGTTAAATATAATACTGAAGTAAGTACGGATTCTTTTGAAACCACAAACCTTGGAGAGCCACAAAACAAAGGAGCTTTGTTTGATGTAAATGTTCATATGCTTTGGCCAATACCACCTGAAGAAATTCAATTATCAAGAGGTAACATAACTCAGAATCCTGGGTATTAATAATTGGCTAGGTAATATGAAAAGCAGGTTAAAAAGTATAGTGATAACAGGATGTTTTTCCGCAGTTTTCTCAATTGTTGGATGTGATCGCGATAATTTTACAGACTCTAATGATTTTAAATATCAGCAAATAGAAGATTTGTCTGAAGAAATTGATGAAGATACCTTAGGCCCATATTTCGCAACTTCATCAAAATTAACCCAGTTATCTATTGATTATTCTGACCCAAAACCTATAAAACCTGAAATCTATGGAGTAAACAACGACTGGAGAAGAATTACTGGTTCAATGTACACTTCTTTTCAATCTGCTTTAGAAGAAATCAATTACAAGCTTATTAGATTTCCGGGAGGCTTTGAATCAGAATATTATGACTGGAGCGAAAATAGAACTCCAGATTGGCCTAATAAACCGGATATTCCAGGTGCAGATATTTCAGCAATTAAACAATCCAACCCTAATGCGATAAGTATAGTAATACCTATTCGTTTGGCAATGTTAGAAACGGTTTACTCAGCTTCATGGGAGGATGCCATTGAGAAATTAAAACTTGAAGCCGAAGAAGCGGTTGAATTAACTGGGGCTGATAATATTCTAAGTGTAGAAATAGGTAATGAGTGGTGGCTTCAATTTGCGGGGCAAAATGTAGAACGAGAAGATAAATTACTCAAATATACAGAAATCGCTAAGCGACTTGCTCTCCACTTAAGAAATAAATTTCCTGAAGCACCTTTCAAGATTTTGGTGAATGGAGATTATACTGAGCCTCAAGAGTTTGCTCTTATTCGTGATGTATTTGGCCCAAACTTAGATGACATAGATGGAATGGCGCTGCACATATATACAGGTTATGATTCTGAAACGCATAACATTCGTGATTTACAAAAAAAGATAGACGATTGTCAAGCTAACTTAGGTAAAACTTATCTGTCATTGTCTGAATGGGCTCCAGCAAAAGCATATAATAACGGAAAAGTTTATGCTCAAGGAGCCAATTTACTTGTAGAACAAATTTATGAGCATGCACTTGCAGAAGCAGATGAGGCAGCTTTTTGGCCTCCTACGAATCCCGCAATACCTGGTTTAGGGTTATTTAATTTTCAACTTACATTAACGTATCCAACTGCACAACTTTTCAAGGATATGGCTACTGACTTCAATGGAGAGGTCTTAGGTGTAGTAGACGGGGATGTTAGAGGTGCGGCTGCAAGTAATAAAGACGGTAATATTGTGATTTATATTACTGGAATGGAAGAACCTTATACCACAGTGACCTTAGATATTAAGAAAAATATATCTGAGGTAGTGTCTGTTCAAATGTGGCAACCAGGGAATTTAGAAGATACTGCCGATGCTATTCCAATGAATTCAATCGATAATTTTCCATTTTATATCGATGGTAAAACAATAATGTTTAACGTAAATGAAAATAGCAATTACTGTATATATAAACTAGTAGTAGATGTAATTGACTAATTGAAAAAATAACAATAAAATTATGTATACCGTACGAAATATTCAATTAACATTAATTCTTCTATTTGTACTACTTTGGACTGGTTGTGAGAAGGATAATTTCACAGATCCAAATGATACTAAATTCGATTCTGAAATTCAAAGTATTACCTTAAATCTTGACCAAACTTACCAAACGATTGATCATTTTGGAGCCTCTGGTGGTTTTCAAGATCAATGGATTGGAAAATGGCCAGAGGCTACTAAAGAACCAATAGCAAAATTGCTATTTAGCACAAGTATGGACGATCAAGGAAATCCTGAAGGTATAGGTTTGTCCTTATGGCGTACGATTATCGGAGATGGCGCAGCAGATCAAATAAACAGTGGTTTTCGTGCAAATTCCTGGTTTCGAGAGACAGAATGTTATTTAAATCCTGATGGGAACTTTAATTTTAACAAACAAATGGGGGAGCAATGGTTTCTTTCAAAAGCTAAAGAATATGGTGTGAATAAATTCTCAGCTTGGGCTACCACTCCCCCTTATTTTATGACAAAGAATGGATACACGTTCAGTACTTCAGAAGTACCGACCTTTAACTGTAATCCAGAGGCTTATGATGATTATGCCAATTTCCTTGCAGATGTATTAGATTATTATGAGACTCAGGGCTATAATTTTTTAACCGTTTGTGCATTTAATGAAACTCAATACGAATGGAATGCAGAGGTGGGTGAAGCGAGTCAATCTGGTACTCGAGCCACTAATAGTGAAGTAGCTGCTGTTACGAGAATTATGAATGATGTCTTTAGAGCAAAAGATTTGAATGCAAAAATAATGATACCTGAAGCTGCTCAACTAGCATATCTTTATGAAGGTAATCAGAATACTACAAATCAAATCTATGAGTTCTTCAATTCTGACAGTCCCAATTATATAGGGGATTTAGAATATCTATCTAATCATGTAGCCGGTCATAGCTATTTTAGTAATAATACTACAGAGCAATCACTTACACAGCGAACTTCCTTGCGTGATGCACTAGCATCTTCCGAAAAAAACTTGGATTATTGGCAAACGGAATATAGTTTACTCGGAGCTGCTTATCAGCAAGGAATGGATATTGCAACCTTTGACGAAATAGATTACGCGTTATGGTTAAGTCGTATTATACATACAGATTTAGTCTATGGTGATGCTACAGGATGGAGTTTTTGGACTGCTTTTAATCAATCTAAATTTGGTGATCATCCTTTTCGTTTCAATCTTATTTTGTACACACCCAACAGTAATGGACCATCTCATACTGATGGTACATATCAAGAAAATAAATTGCTTTGGGCTTTAGGTAATTATAGTAGGTTTGTGAGACCTGGAATGGTGCGTTTTGATATCAAAGACCCAGAATATTCAGAAGCTTCTTCTGCTGTTGAGAATTTTATGATTTCAGGATTTAAAGATGAGACCACTAATGATATTGTTATGGTAATAGTTAACAATACAGATCTTGATAGATCAGTAACTTTTGAATTAACAACTGATGCCTTACAATTGGATGAAGATTCTTTGAAAATGTACATTACTTCTCAACAAAGTGACCTCAAAAAATTAGATGTGAATTTTAACGATATTGTAATCCCTTCTAAATCAATTGTTACATTAACTGCGAGTACTAAAAGTTAATACTAATCGAATAGAATTATGTCTGGTTGATTATAGTTTAAAAAATTTTTAAAGCATTGCTAAAAGGAGGTCGTACATGAATAGGCCTCCTTTTTATTTTAGTAAAATTTTACGGTTAGCACATAGCTACATCGTTTTCAATACAACTTATTATATCTATCCGTTCTATCCCGATAAATTAAATAATTGTCATATAGCTTGAAATAGCAGTAATACTAGGACTTTTTTAGTTGCTAAAGTTTTCAGATTATGTTTTACCCTAAAATTGTAAAATTATCCATTTTATAAGACACTCTGTCCATTTTATTCAAGTTTGATTAGATATATCTTTGAAATGGATATTTAATTAACTGTTATAAGCTACTCGTGCAAAAATACTCCAGAGAGAACTTATTACTAAGGTTAAGAACCTACGTCAAGTGGTAATACACTACTAATTATATTGATAAGAATGTGAATACATTCAATATATAATTCAATTTGTAGAAGGGTAAATACTTGTTTAATTCAAGCAATTAGGATCATTTACCGTGCTATAAAATCTAATTAGCATAGAATGATTAATGAGAGTAAAAGTATCACGTAAAAATATCCCTTGATTTTAATAAAAGTCGCGTTGAAATTAATGATGTAAAAGCTAAGAAGCGATTATTATGACCCTAAACATATGAAGACAAAACTTTTAAATACATACAAAACGTTCTTAGTATTTCTATTTTTTGTAAATCTATTTTCAATAAATTATGCTCAAACTACAACGTTAACTTTAGATGTTTATCAAAAATATCAGCCTATTGATGGCTTTGGAGCTTCCGATGCGTGGAGGACTCAATTTGTTGGTAAAAATTGGCCTGATAATAAAAGAGAGCGTATAGCAGAATTATTATTCAGCCAAAAAGTCGACAACTATGGTAATCCTTTAGGTATAGGCTTAAGTCTATGGCGTTTTTACATAGGAGCTGGGTCATCTGAACAAGGTGTAAATTCTGACATAAACAATGAATGGAGAAGAGGAGAGTCATTTTTGAATGACAAAGGGGAGTATGACTGGACTAAGCAACAAGGGCAACAGTGGTTTTTAAGATCAGCGAAAAAGGCTGGGGTTGAAAAATTTTTAGCGTTTTCTATTGCACCGCCTGTATTTTGGTCATTTAATAGTAAAGCCTATTCGGCAACATCGAACGGCATATTAAATTTAAAGCCCGAGTTTTACGATGACTACGCAGAATTTATGATTCAGATATTGAATCATTTTAAATCTGAAGGTATTGCTTTTGATTATTTAAGTCCAATTAACGAACCGCAATGGGATTGGGAAAAAGCAACTCAAGAAGGCACGCCTGCTACAAATGCAAATATTACGTCATTAATAAAAATATTAAATGATAAAATTGAGGATAATCATTTAAATACTACGATTACTACTCCTGAGGCTGCTGATCTACGTTTTTTATATCAGAGCTATGGGAAGCCTCAACGAAGCAATCAGATAATTGAATTTTTTAGTGAATCAGACACCACTCAGTCAACTTATTTGGGAGGTTTAACTAACGTAAATCGTATTGTATCTGGTCATAGTTACTTTACTACTTGGCCTGTGTCTTCTTTAATTCAAAAAAGAATAGAGCTTAGTCGTATTCTTAATGAAAATAACGTTGGGTATTGGCAAAGTGAGTTTTGTATTCTTGAAAAATCTGATGAACTAGGACAAGGTAGTAAAAGAGATCTAGGAATGCCTACAGCACTTTATGTCGCTCGAGTTATTCACGCTGATCTTACTTTGGCCAATGCTAGATCATGGCAGTGGTGGACTGCAATTACCCGCGCAGATTTTAAAGATGGTTTGGTTTATTTAGATACTGGTGATCCAGATAATTTGTTTGATGAAGAACTTTTAAAATATGATGGTATAGTTCACGACTCAAAACTGCTTTGGGCCCTAGGGAACTATGCAAGATTCGTGAGGCCAGGAATGCACAGGGTAGAACTAAAAACTAACTTGAAGGAGCCTTTAGAAATACAATATAAAGACCTTATGGTATCTGCGTTCAAAGATGATAAATCTAATAAGGTTGTAATTGTTGCAATTAATTACAAAGATGAGTCTGATAAGCTATTTGTAGTTTCAGACGATATTAGTTTTAATTACGCATTTGAAACGTCAAAGGATAAAAATCTTGAACGAAGAGAAATAGTCAATAATGAAATAACGCTAGCCCCGAGGAGTATTACAACCCTAACTACGTTTTCACTTTAATATTTATTCACATCATGAGCAGTATAAAATTCAATTTTAAATATCTAATATTTCTTGCGCTGGTATCAGCAATGGGTGGATTTTTGTTTGGATATGATTGGGTTGTGATAGGCGGCGCAAAGCCGTTTTATGAACTCTATTTTGGAATTAGTGAACTGCCTTCTCAGCAAGGGTGGGCGATGAGTAGCGCCTTAGTAGGTTGTATTTTGGGGGCAGTACTCTCAGGGGTTGTTGCTGATAAATATGGGCGTAAAAATCCACTAATTCTTTCAGCGTCTTTATTTTCAATATCAGCGTTTGGTACAGGTTATGTCAATACTTTCGAACCCTTTATAATCTACAGACTTATTGGAGGTTTAGGAATAGGTTTGGCATCTACACTATCGCCTATGTATATAGCAGAAATTGCTCCTGCAAAATTCAGAGGTCAATTTGTAGCTGTAAACCAGTTAACAATTGTCATTGGAATATTGGCTGCCCAAATTGCAAATTATTTAATTGCAGAACCTATACCTAACTCGATGACCCCTAGTGATATATTAGGGTCTTGGAATGGTCAAGTCGGTTGGCGATGGATGTTCTGGGCAGAACTAATTCCTGCAGGATTATTTTTCATTTTAATGTTTATTGTTCCTAAAAGCCCACGCTATCTTGCTAAAATTAGAAAAGAAAAAATGGCTTTTAAAGTTCTAGAAGCAATAGGTGGTCATAGGTATGCGCAACAAGAGCTAGCCAATATGAAAGGAACACTGAAAGAGACAAATACAAAAAGTATTAAGTTATCGGAACTTACTAATAATAGAATTGCACCAATATTAATTATAGGTGTGGTGTTAGCATTTTTTCAGCAGTGGTGTGGGATTAATATAATATTTAACTATGCAGAAGAGATATTTACTGCAGCTGGCTATAGCGTTGGAGATATGCTTTTCAATATAATCATAACAGGAAGTGTAAACCTAATTTTCACATTTGTAGCTATGCGAACTGTAGATAGTTGGGGGAGACGCAAACTTATGTTGTTTGGTTCTATTGGGTTAGCAATGGTTTACGCGCTATTGGGTGGAGCCTACTATTTTAATTTTAATGGCTGGCCCGTATTATTATTGGTTATAGTTGCGATCGCGATTTATGCTATGTCTTTAGCTCCCATTACTTGGGTTGTGCTGTCAGAAATATTTCCAAATAGGTTGAGAGGTATAGCCATGTCAATTGCAACGTTTTCGCTTTGGATAGCATCTTTCATTTTGACATTTACATTCCCTATACTCAACGACCTCTTGGGATCTTACGGCACGTTTTGGGTGTATAGCTTTATCTGCATTATAGGCTACGTATTCATAAAAAATAAACTTCCAGAAACTAAAGGGAAAACTCTAGAAGAAATTGAATTAGAAATGGTAAATAAATCGGAAAAATGATTAAAGCAAATAGATGCTGTATTATTCTATTTTTTAGCCTCTTAACCGGAATGGTGAGTGCGCAAATAGCAGATAATACATACCTACACGATTTAAAGGAAGAGCTGAAAACTAAGTGGCCACATAATAGAACAATCAATTTGATTTTTCATGGTCATTCTGTACCCTCTGGTTATTCAACTAAAGGAGTGGTTGATCGACTTGGAGCATACCCCTTTTTAACGCTTAATGATATTAATAATAATTATCCTTATGCAGTTGTGAATAGTATAACTACTTCGATAGGTGGAGAACATGCAGAACAAGGTGCTCAACGAATTGATGAGGTTTTATCACATAATCCAGATGTTGTTTTTATTGATTATGCTTTAAATGATCGAAGCCTAGGGCTTGAAAAAGCGAAAGAGGCTTGGGAATCAATGATTATTGAATTGCTTGATCAAAATGTTAAAGTCATTTTGTTAACACCAACACCAGATATACGTGAAGATATTACATCCAGTGAATCCAAATTAGCATTACATAGTGAGTTAATTAGAGCTTTAGCAAAAAAATATCGTACAGGACTAGTTGATTCTTATCAATATTTTCAACAATTGAATAATAAGCTAAATCTTGAAGGGTTTATGGCTCAAAATAATCATATAAATTCTAAAGGGCATCGACTTGTAGCTAATCTTATTTTTAAAAATTATTTCTCATGGGAAAATTAGAAGTATGCTTTAAGATAGTAAGGAATAACGAACTCTATTTTTATAAATGTTGTTTAATAATTATCTGTTTGTCATTGAATTTTTCTTGTCAAATTGAGCAAAATGACACAATAAATCTTGCAGGATCTTGGGATTTTAAAATTGATTCTCTCGATTTGGGGGAGCAAGAACAATGGTATAATAACCTTTTTGAAGATCAAGTAGAACTACCTGGTTCTATGTCAGAGAATGGAAAAGGAGATACTATAAATCTAGAAACAAATTGGACTGGAAATTTATGGAACGATAGTCTATGGTATAAAAGCGAGAAATATAAAAAATATCGTGAGAAAGATAATTTAAAAATATCTTTTTGGTTACAACCCGATAAAAGATATTACGGTGCAGCCTGGTACCAAAAGGAAATCGAAATTCCACAAGATTGGAGTAGCAAAATTGTTCAGTTTAGTATCGAACGGGCGCATTGGTATTCGAGCCTATGGATCGATGGAAAGAAAATAGGCGACCGCAATTATTTAGGCACACCTCATACTTATACGTTAGGTGTTCTTACGCCTGGTCCCCATACCCTAACAGTGAAAATGGATAATAGGGTCAAGGACATAAATGTTGGTCTTGATGCGCATAGTATATCTGACAATACACAAGGTAATTGGAATGGTTTAGTTGGTGATCTAAAACTGGAAGCCTTACCTAAAACTTATATTGAAAATGTACGCTTGTTCCCTAATGTGGTTGAAAAAAGTGTAAGAGCTGAAGTTATTGTTCAAAATACCACAAAAGAACAAAAAAATGGTAGTCTTGGGTTTCAGGCTAAAGGGTTTACTACAGGAGTTGAGAATATTGCGTCTATAAGTAAGGAGTTTCAAATAAAACCTGGGCAAAATAAATTTATAATAGAATACCCAATGGGTGAACATCCAGAATTATGGGATGAATTTCATCCTAACCTGTATACTATGGAGGTTTCACTAAGTGAAGGAAAAGGAATTCATAAAATATTTGAAAAGTTTGGAATGCGCAATTTCAAAGCGGTTGACACAAGATTTGAGATTAATGGTAAACCCGTTTTTTTAAGAGGAACTTTAGAGTGTTCAATTTTTCCAAATACAGGTTATCCTCCTACAGATAAAACAGCGTGGTCTAGAATTTTTGAAATTATTAAAAACCACGGTTTAAACCATATGCGATTTCATTCGTGGTGCCCTCCAGAATCAGCTTTTCAAGCAGCGGATGAGGCAGGTGTTTACCTACAGGTAGAGGCTTCAGCTTGGACTACAATTGGTGATGGGGCTCCAATTGATCAATGGTTGTATAAAGAAGCTGAAAGTATTCTAAGTACCTATGGTAATCATCCTTCATTTGTTATGATGGCGTATGGGAATGAACCGAGTGGAGCAAATCACAAAGAATATCTAATCGATTTCGTTGATCATTTGAAAACATTAGATGCAACTAAAATGTATACGAGTGCTGCCGGGTGGCCCTTTATAGAGAATGCAGATTATTTTAATACACCGAAGCCTCGAATACAGCAATGGAATGAGAATCTTAATAGTATAATTAACGCAAAAACACCGCAAACAACTTTTGACTATCATGAATTAATTGAAAAAACTTCAATGCCTGTTGTGAGTCACGAAATTGGACAATGGTGTGTATATCCTAATTTCAAAGAAATCTCCAAATACAAAGGCAATTTAAAACCTAAAAATTTTGAAATTTTTAAAGAATCACTTGCTCTAAATGGACTGGCGCACCTTTCCGATAGTTTATTGTTAGCTTCTGGTAAGTTACAAACCTTGTGTTATAAAGCTGATATAGAAGCGGCATTAAGAACTAAAGATTTTGCAGGTTTTCAACTTTTGGATCTTCATGATTTTCCTGGTCAAGGTACGGCCTTAGTGGGGGTATTGGACGCATTTTGGGATGAAAAAGGATATGTAAGTCCAGAAGAATTTAAATCCTTTAGTGGGGCGACAGTTTCCCTGATTAGACTACCTAAACGTATATATAAAAATAATGATACCTTAAAAGCTTCAGTAGAATTAGCTCATTTTGGTGCTAAACCTCTCAAATTGGTCACTCCAAAATGGCAACTAGAAACACTCGAAGGTGATGTTGTAAAGAAAGGTACCCTTAAGCTAGTAGACTCAATACCTCTAGGTAATAAATATGAGCTCGGCAAGATTGAAATTGCACTTGATGAAATTAAACAAGAAAGTCAATTAAAACTAAGGGTAGAGGTTGCAGGTAATTTTAATTCTTGGGAGATCTGGGTTTATCCCAATAATCTTAAAAACTATAAGGAAGATATCAAGGTCGTTAACTTTCTAGACTCCCAAACTTTAGAATTTTTAAAAGAGGGAGGGAAAGTATTGTTAAACACACCTAAAGGCAGTATAGCTTCAGAATATGGAGGTGATATTGCAGTGGGCTTTTCAAGTATTTTTTGGAATACATCTTGGACCAATGGGCAAAAGCCACACACTTTAGGTATTCTATGCGATCCTGAGCATCCTGCGTTAGCTAAATTCCCTACCCAATTTCATTCAAATTGGCAATGGTGGGACGCTATGAGTCACAGCAATGTCATAATAACAAGTAAACTAAATCCTGAGTTAAAACCTATAGTGCGTGTAATAGATGACTGGTTTGAAAATCGAAGCTTAGCCTTAGTAACAGAAGCTAAAGTTGGTAGAGGTAAATTACTTATTTCCGGTATTGATCTGAATACAAACCTTAACTCAAGAGTCGAAGCACAACAGCTCTTACACAGCCTGAAAAGTTATATGGTTGGAAGCAAATTTGATCCTCAAGTTGAACTTGAAGCCGATCAACTACTAAGCATTTACAACCTATAAGTAAAAGAAATATTCACGTTAGAAGATAAAATATAAGATATGAATAAAGTTAAAGCTTGGAGAGAAACCATTAGTATTCCCACATATGAAGTGGGAGCACCAGAAAAATATCCCGTATTTTTAGAAAAAAGAGTGTATCAAGCTAGTACAGGGGCGGTATATCCTCATCCAGTAGTCGAAAAAATTAGCGATGAAAAGGTTGATAAAGATTGGGATGTAATATTTATAGAGAATGATTATATACAGTTAATGATATTACCCGCTTTAGGAGGTAGAATACAGCGCGCTTATGATAAAATTAGACAACGTGATTTTGTTTACTATAATCATGTCATTAAACCTGCATTAGTAGGACTCACTGGTCCTTGGATTTCCGGTGGGATTGAGTTTAACTGGCCACAACACCACCGTCCTAGTACTTATGAAGCTACCGATTCGTTCATCGAAGAAAATAAGGATGGTAGCATCACAGTTTGGGTGAGTGAGTTGGAACGTATGTTTAGGACTAAAGGAATGGCGGGTTTTACACTGCATCCAGATAAAGCCTATATAGAAATTAAAGGTCAGCTTTACAATCGTACAGTTCATCCACAAACCTTTTTATGGTGGGCAAATCCTGCAGTAGCAGTTAATGATCATTATCAATCTGTATTTCCACCAGATGTAAATGCTGTTTTTGATCACGGAAAACGTGATGTTTCTGAGTTTCCTATCGCTAAAGGAGAATACTACAAAGTTGATTACTCACCAGGTACTGATATTTCTCGTTATAAAAATATTCCTGTACCTACCTCATATATGGCCATAACATCTAAATACGATTTTGTAGGAGGATATGAAAACGATTCTAAAGGAGGATTACTACACGTAGCTAATCATCATGTTTCTCCTGGAAAGAAACAATGGACGTGGGGTAATGGCGATTTTGGACAGGCCTGGGATCGAAATTTAACTGATAGTGATGGGCCGTATATTGAATTGATGTGCGGTGTGTATACCGATAATCAACCTGATTTTTCTTGGCTTCAGCCGTATGAAGAAAAGAGCTTTAAGCAGTATTTTATGCCTTATTATAATGTAGGTGTGGTAAAAAATGCTTCCAAAGAAGCGCTTATCAATTTAGAAGAAGAGCAAAACGGCTTCAGAATTAAGGTGCACGTAACTTCAGTATATCACAAGGCGAGTGTAGTGCTTACTTCCGACGAGAAAGTGCTTTTTGAAACTGTATTGGATTTAGATCCTGCGAATGGTTTAGAAAAACTTGTAGAAAAAAACGGAGCAGATTATCAAAACCTGCGTTTAACAGTTAAAACTGAAAAAGGTATAAGTTTAGTTAGCTGGTCTCCAGCTGATGATGTAGAGGGAGAAATTCCTGAAGCAGCAAAAGCAGCTCCAGAACCAGACGTAATTGATAGTGTTGAAGAGTTATTTTTAAACGGACTTCACCTAGAGCAATATCGCCACGCAACATATGATCCTACGGCCTATTATTTAGAAGCTTTAAAGCGCCAGCCTGGTGATATAAGATGTAATAATGCAATGGGGTTATGGTATCTTAAAAAGGCACAATTCGAAAAAGCCCTACTCTATTTCGAAAAAGCCATTGATACTTTAACCCTTAGGAATCCAAACCCTTACGATGGTGAAGCCTATTTTAATAAAGGAGTTACCCTAAATTATTTAGGTAGAAAGGATGAAGCTTACGAAGCTTTTTATAAAGCTTGTTGGAATGCTGCTTGGCAGGCCGCAGGATATTTCAATATTGCACAAATCGATTGCTTTAAGGGGGATGTAGGATTAGCTTTAGAACACGTTGATAAAGCTTTAATATCTAACTGGCATAATCACAAAGCTAGGCATTTGAAGGTTATTTTGTTAAGACAGCTAGGTGAAATTGATAAAGCTGAATCATTGATAAAGGAGTCTTTGACAATTGACCAATTTAACTTTGGAATTCTATATGAGAAGTATCTAATCACTCGTTCGGAAAGCGATTTAGAAATTTTCAAAGACTTGTTACGTAATAATGAGCATAATTATATCGAGTTTGCCATTGATTATGCGCAAGCAGGTCAATTTACAGAAGCTATTGAAATACTTGATCTTTCCCTTCAAAATGGTTGTCAATACCCAATGACCGCATATTTTAAAGGCTATTATCTAGAGCGATTGGGTGCATCAGAACGCGCAGAAAAAACCTTTAAGTATGCACAAAGTTTACCCAAAGATTACTGTTTCCCCAATAGACTTGAAGAAATAATTGTACTTCAGGCAGCATTTAAAGCAAATGAAAAGGACGCTAATGCGCTCTATTATTTGGGTAATTTTTGGTATGCTTCGAGACAATATAATGAAGCTCAGGAATGCTGGGAAAAAGCAGTTACGCTAGATGACGAAAATGCTATAAGTTATAGAAATCTTGCTCTTTTATATTACAATAAAACGGATCAGAAAACCAAAGCAAAAGAATATTTAGAACGCGCT
This sequence comes from Leeuwenhoekiella sp. ZYFB001, assembly GCF_011784865.1. Taxonomy (NCBI): domain Bacteria; kingdom Pseudomonadati; phylum Bacteroidota; class Flavobacteriia; order Flavobacteriales; family Flavobacteriaceae; genus Leeuwenhoekiella; species Leeuwenhoekiella sp. ZYFB001. The sequence goes on along the minus strand of NZ_CP050460.1, from coordinate 2,868,760 downwards.
TTTTCACTAGACAAAAAGGATGCTAGATTATTGATGGAGCTTGACCAGCTTTACAAAAAAATGAACGTTAGTGTCCAAGAACGTTTAGATTTTTTAGAATTACATGAAGACCTTACCAATTCACGAGATGATCTTTATCTTGAAAAGATTAGCTTGTATAATTTTAAAGGTGAACATTATACTTCTTTAAAACTTTTGGAGCTAAGACAATTTCATCCTTGGGAAGGGGGGGAAGGAAAAGTCCCATTTCAACATATAAATACTCATGTTGAACTAGCAAAAATGGAACTAGATCAAAATAATCCTGATAAAGCAATAGCCCATTTGGAGGCAGCTCAATCTTACCCTCATAATCTAGGTGAAGGAAAGTTATTTGGTGCACAAGAAAATGATATTTTCTATTGGTTAGGTTGTGCTTACGATCTTCTTGACAAGATGGCCGATGCAAAAAATGCTTGGACAGTAGCTGCTGAGGGGTTAAGTGTGCCGAGCCCAGCAATTTTTTATAATGATCAACAACCTGATAAAATTTTCTACCAAGGATTGGCATTGCTAAAGTTAGGACAAATTGAAGATGCACATAGGCGATTTAATAATCTATTGAATTATGGGGAGGAGCATATGGAAGATCAAGCTAAGCTAGACTATTTTGCTATTTCGTTACCAGACTTATTAATTTGGGAAGAAGATTTACAACAACGTAATCGTATTCATTGTCAGTATTTAATTGGTCTAGGAGCACTTGGTCTAGGTCAATATGAGCGTGCTACAGAAGCTTTTAAAATAGTTCTTGATCTGGATAAATATCATTTAGCAGCTCATTTGCATAAGTTAATGTGTAGTAAAATTCAATTAGTTTAAATTAATGCGTATGTCATTGAAACCTAGCAAGTACTTGTGGTTGATTGTGCTAGTCTATTGTAATTTTACATTAGCCCAAGACAGGCCTAATATCTTATGGTTGACTTTTGAGGATACTTCGCCTCAATTTATAGGATGTTATGGAGATCCTTATGCTGAAACGCCAGTAATGGATAAAATGGCTGAAAATGGCATACGCTATATTAATGCTTTTTCAACTAATACTGTTTGTTCTCCAAGTAGAACCTCGATTATAACTGGAGTTCCAACTTATCAATTGGGAACAGGCAATCATAGAAGTAATTACGCAATTCCAGATAATATAAAAGGGTTTCCTTATTATTTAAAAAACTCAGGTTATTACGTTACTAATAACTATAAAACTGATTATAATGTACAAGATGAACAAGCTTTTATAGAGGAAGCTTGGGATGATAGTTCTGGACAAGCAGGTTGGTGGAATCGAAATGAAAATCAACCATTTTTTTCCGTATTTAATATTGCAGATTCACATCAGTCAAGAACTATGTCAATGCCCTACGAATGGTATGTGAAAAATGTACTAGACTACCTTCCAGAAAACCCCAAACGTTTAGATAAAAGGCTAGATAACCCAAGACAGCCTTTGCAAGAATTAGATTCAGAAAATAGTCTAGTGTCTGAATTTGCTGATCTTCACGTAAAGCATCATATAGCGGACACAGCATTTAGAATGCCACCAATATTTAATAATAGCGCTGAAATGCGGAAGCAAATGGCACGGGTCTACAACTCCATCAAGTTGACTGATCTCAAGATGGGTCGAATATTAGATCGACTGCGTCAAGATAATCTTATGGAGAATACTATCATATTTATTTTTGCAGATCACGGAGAAGGCCTTCCTAGAATGAAAACTAATGGAATTGCTGCTGGATATAAGGTGCCATTTATTGTTTGGTTTCCTCCAAAGTATAAACACTTAGCTCCTAATGGTAAAACAGGTGTTGTCAACGAAGAATTAATTTCTTTTGAAGATTTGGCTCCAACAATTTTAGGACTGACAAGTACATCAAAACCTGACCATCTAAATGGACGTAGATTTTTGGGTAAGGAAAAGGAAAATGCTCCAGAATATCTTTATCTAGCATCGGATAGAGCTGATAACGGAATTGATTTAGTTCGATCAATCACCGACGGAAAATTTATGTACTCTAGAAATTTTATGCCGTTCTATCCAGAACTTAGGTATATAAGATACATTGAGCAAGCAGAAATCACACGGCAGATGCGGGAAGATTATCAGTTGGGCAGATTAGATTCTATTCAAACTAAAATGTTTAAATCCCGACCTCCCGAAGTTCTGTACGATATACAAGACGATATTTGGGAAATAAATAATTTAAATGAGTCAAATACCTATCAAGACAAATTACTAGAATTCAGAGCCTTATTACATCAAAATATTAAGGAATCTATTGATGTTAATTTTATGCCGGAGTATACCCTTCAACAACTGTCACAAAATGATACTCCTTTTAATAAAAAACATGACTATAATTACTATCCTATTGATGAGATATTAACTATTGCAACTGAAGTTGGTTACGACGATCTATCAAGTATAGAATCTAAATTGGAAGCATTAAATCATAGTAATCAATTTGTAAGATATTGGGCTTCTTTAGGACTTTATGGAAATAGGGCAATACTTACAAAAGCTCAAATTAAAAAGGTTCAATCTGCCTTAGTTGAAACCTATCAACCTGCTAAAATTACGCTAGCAGCGACTTTGCTAGATAATGTTGAAGATGATAAGGTTTTGACCATCTTAACCAATAGTATTTCTTCAGACAAACCCGAATTGACTTTGACTACCATAAATTATTTGTTGTATGCTAAAAAGAAGTCGCTATTTAAAAATGAGGTTGAGGAAATTCTAGATAAGAAGCAAGTACCTTATAAAGTGCAAGCAGCTTGTATTGATTTCCTGAACTTACTATAAAATCCATTCCTCATATGATTATTTTTATTAATAGATTAATACAATGGCTGCTGCCTTTTATATGCGCAGTTGGTATAGCGCAATCGGTTCAGAGAAAACCAAACATTGTTCTTATTTATATTGATGATTTGGGCTACGGAGATCTTAGCATAAATGGAGCTATTGGAGTAGAAACCCCAAATGTCGATGCTTTAGCTCGTGGAGGCATTAATTTTAGTGATGCACATAGCCCTGCAGCTACTTGTACGCCTTCAAGGTACAGTTTGCTTACTGGTGAATATGCATTTAGACGCAAAGCAGCGATTTTGGAAGGAGATGCTCCATTGATAATTGACACTGATAAGGAAACCTTACCTAAGATGTTAAAGAAAGCAGGATATACAACTGGGGTGATTGGTAAATGGCATTTAGGTTTAGGTACGGGGGATGTTAACTGGAATGATAGAGTGGCACCTGGTCCTGCTGAAGTAGGATTTGATTATAGTTTTTTAATACCTGCAACCGGTGATCGCGTTCCTACTGTTTTCTTGGAAAATCAAAGGGTTTATAATTTGCAGAAAGACGATCCTATTTATATAAGCTATGATGCAATAATAGAAGAAGGATATCCAATAGGTAAAGATCATCCGGAGCTTTTAAAGCAATTCACAGATAGTTATCATTTGGGAGCTGTGACCAATGGTATTAGTAGAATTGGGTACATGAAAGGAGGCACTCAAGCTCTATGGATTGACGAAAAACTGCCTTTTGTGCTACACGATAAGGCCACAGACTTTATTACTAAAAATAAGAAAACTCCTTTCTTTTTGTATTATTCTTTTCATGACATACATCAACCCAGATTACCGAACCAAAAATTTATTGAGAGTAGTGAGATGGGACCTAGAGGCGATGTAATTGCTCAAATGGACTGGTTCGTCGGTCAGCTTATGAATCAACTCGAAGAAGAAGGCTTAATTGAAAATACACTATTGATTTTTACCAGTGATAATGGTCCTATTTTAGATGATGGGTACGTTGATTATGCTAGAGCGTTAGTTGGGAAGCATAAACCTGCAGGTATATATTCCGGATCTAAATATTCAGTGTATGAAGGAGGTACACGCGTTCCAACAATTATATATTGGAAAGATAAAATTAAACCAGCAAATTCTGAAGCTTTGTTATCACAAGTTGATTTGTATGCGAGTTTAGCAGAATTGGTGGGATGTGAGCTTGATTTAAATGAAGCTCGTGACAGTCAACAGCTCTTGAATGCTTGGTTGGGAAAAACAGATGAAGGGCGTACGGTACTACTTGAGGAAGCTTATACTTATGGATTAAGAAAAGGTAAATGGAAATATATTAAGCCTAAACTGAATGCAACGATACCAAAATGGATCGCTGATAAATATGTAGATCCAGGATTTAATTCAGGTCCACAATTATTCAATTTGATAACGGATCCTGAAGAAAAAAATAACATAAGCGAAAAAAATCCAGATCTAGTGAACCAATTAGAATCTGAACTACAAGAAATCTTAGATAGCAATTAAAATATACTAAAGCATTGTGATGAAAAGGACACTAAATAAAATAGCAAAGATTACACTCTTGGGATGTATCATGATTCTCTTACATTCATGTAGTGATAACATAATTAAATCTGAGCAAATAAAAAATAATTCTGATCAGATCATTGATCTAGCAGGAAAGTGGAACGTAAGACTAGATTCACTGAATCAAGGGGTTGAAAAAGAATGGTTTAATTCCAAACTAGAAGGACTTGAAATTACGCTTCCAGGAACCCTTGATGAAGCTAAAATAGGTGCAGAGGATACCTTAACTCCCGCACTTAATAATATGGTCCTTTCTAATTTAACAAGAAACCATCAATATATCGGTAAGGCTTGGTATCAAAAAAGTATTGTAATACCCAAAAGTTGGGAGGATAAGGATATTGAAATAGGTTTTGAGAGGATTTTGTGGAGATCTACACTTTATATTGACTCTGTTAAAATAGGGTCTAAAGAAAGTTTAGTAGGTAGTCATGAATATAATTTAAAAAACCTGTTGCAACCCGGTGAACATACATTAACTGTATTAATAGATAATTCAGACTTATATCCTAACATTAATGTCATAGGAAATAGATATCCATTAGAAGTAAATCAAGAAATGGCTCATGGATATACTAATCACACTCAAATCAAATGGAATGGAATATTAGGTGAAATGCATTTGAGAGTATCTGATAATAAGGATATAAAAAATTTACAGATCCACTCTGATATAAAAAATAATAATCTTAAAGTCAGTTTTAATGCTAAAGATCAAATTACAGATGAAATAGAGTTTAGAATCGAGAACTTATCTGGACAAATACAATTCAAAACCAAATTGGACAAGATTGAGTCTGATGGGGACACCATGTTTTTTGAATTACCAATTCCAAGTGAATTAAAAACTTGGGACGAGTTTAATCCCGTTTTATATAAATCAACTCTTAAAATTCGGGATCAAATAATTCAAACCACTTTTGGTCATCGGGAGATTAAAAATGAAAATGCGATGCTTACTCTAAACGGATCAAGAATATTTCTTCGAGGGAATTTAGAGTGTGTGATCTTTCCGTTAACCGGCAGACCTCCAATGCTTGAGAATGAATGGATGAAATTGTATGAACAAGCAAAAAATTATGGGCTGAATCATATTAGATTTCATAGCTGGTGTCCTCCAGAAGCTGCCTTCAGCGCAGCGGATAAAATAGGTATGTACCTTCAAGTAGAATTACCACATTGGAGCTTGAAAGTAGGCGAAGACAAGCGAACCACCGATTTTTTAAAATTAGAAGCTGATAAAATTATAGAGGATTACGGGCATCACCCCTCATTCTTAATGATGACAATGGGTAATGAACTTGAAGGGGATTTCAGTATTTTGAATTCTATGGTGTCAACTTTGAAAGAAAAGGATAGTAGACATTTGTATGCCACAACGTCTTTCTCTTTTCAAAAGCCGGCAGGTACAAGGCCTGAAAAAGAAGATGAGTTTTTTATTGCACAATGGACTGAAAAGGGTTGGATTAGAGGTCAAGGAGTTTTTAATGACTATTCACCAAGTTTCGAGGCAGACTTTAATAGTAAAAGCGAACATATCAAAGTACCTTTAATTTCTCATGAGATTGGTCAATATTCTGTTTATCCAGATATTTCAGAAATTGAGAAATATACCGGCGTTTTATCTCCGCTAAATTTTATAGCAGTTAAAAATGATTTAGAGCAAAAAGGATTATTGAATCTTGCCTCAGATTTTACCCAAGCTTCTGGTAAATTAGCAGCAATGCTCTATAAGGAAGAAATTGAAAGAGCACTTAAAACACCAAGTTTTGATGGATTTCAGTTATTGCAACTACAGGATTTTCCAGGTCAAGGAACCGCTTTAGTAGGACTTCTTAATGCTTTTTGGGAGTCCAAAGGAATTATTTCAGGAGAATCATTTAGAGAGTTTAATAGTGCCCTTGTTCCATTGGTAAGATTTGACAAAGCAAATTATGAAAGTGGAGATATTTTAAACGTTGAGCTCGAAGTAGCCAATTTTTATAAAGAATTAAAAAGCCAAACATTAAGCGTAAAGTTAACAAGTCATACGGGTGAAGTTATTCAAGAATCTCAATTCGAAAATATTAATCTTTCAATAGGGAATAATATTAATCTTGGAAATTTTAAGGTTGATATAGATGTTGACCGTGCTCAAGAATGGACTTTGTCTGTAGCCTTAGAAGGAACTCAATTTAAAAACCATTGGCCTGTTTGGGTATATCCGAAGCGTTTGTCTTTAGACGAGAATTCAATTATTGAAGTAACGCGTTCTTTTAAAGAGGCAATTAAATTGTTGAACGAGGGCAAATCCGTTTTTCTTAATCCAGATTATGAGCAATTGAAAGGTGTAACAGGTAGGTTTGTGCCAGTGTTTTGGAGCCCCGTCCATTTTCCTGACCAACCAGCGACGATGGGGTTGCTTATCGATAAGGAACACAAATCTTTAGCTCAATTTCCAACTCAAGAATTTACGCAATGGCAATGGTGGGATCTCTGTAAAAATTCTAAATCAATTATTTTAGATGATTTAGATATAGAACCGGTAGTACGAGTGATTGATAATTTTGTAACCAATAGAAGCCTAGGTACTCTATTTGAGGCTAAAGTTGGTGAAGGCAAACTATTCTTCAGTAGTATGGATGTAAGTACGAATCTTGACAATCGTCCGGCAGCGCGCCAGCTAAAATACAGTATTTTGAAATACATGAATTCAAAAGCATTCGCTCCTAACCAGAAAATAACTCCAAAAGAGCTGTTGAATATTCTTCAATAGTCAACCATAATAAATTTAAAATCAATGAAATTATGAATATATTCAAATCTCTAAGTTGGCTTATTATGCTTTTGAGCTCGATAAGTTTTAGTCAAATTGAAAATTCAACCCAAAAACCTAATGTTGTTTTTATACTTGTAGATGATTTGGGGTGGTCAGATTTAGGAATCCAAGGAAGTAAATATTATTTAACACCTCGGATAGATGAACTTGCCAAAGAAGGTATACGTTTTTCGAATGCCTATGCAGCTAATCCTGTCTGCAGTCCTACACGGGCGAGTATTATGTCTGGTAAAGATCCTGCTGATGTAAGAGTTAATATTAGTAATTGGATAGGAGCTCAAGAATATGAAAATAGACAGAATCAAAAAATGATTCAACCGGGTGTTGGCGCTTATTTGCCTTTGGAGGAGTTTACAATGGCCGAAGCTTTTCAAAACAGTGGTTATAAAACCCAGTTTATAGGAAAATGGCATTTAGGTGAAACCGAAGAGTACTGGCCGGAAAATCAAGGTTTTGATAATAATATTGCTGGATGGTCAAAAGGAAATCCAGGGAGTTTTTTTTCACCATACCATAATCCAAGATTAAAGGATGGTCCTGATGGCGAATATTTACCTTACAGATTAGGTAGAGAGGCAGTAGCATTTATTGAGGAGCAAAAGAACAGTAAAGATCCATTCTTTCTATTTTTCTCAATGTATAATGTTCATACCCCAATAGAAGCTCCAAAAGAATTAGTCGAAAGATTCGAAAAACGAAGAGAAAAACTGGGACTTCCTGAACAAGCTGAATATTCACTAAATAAGGGAATAAAGGAAAGAAGCATACAGAACGATGCCACTTATGCAGCTATGATCTGGGCAATGGACTCGGTCGTTGGGGATGTTAAAGACAAACTTAAAGAATTGGGTATGCTTGATAATACCGCAATTGTATTTTTTTCAGATAATGGAGGCTTATCGAATCCCGGATATGGTGTGACTTCAAATAAACCATTGCGCGGAGGTAAGGGGTGGATTTATGAAGGCGGTATAAGAGAACCTTTGATTATAAAATATGACCCTCTTACTAAAAGTAAAGCTGGTTCAATAATTCAAGAACCCGTGATCAGTTATGACTTTTATCCAACCTTACTGGAGCTTTCGGAAATCGATAATACTTACTCAAATGAATTAGAGGGTAAAAGCCTTGTGCCGGTTTTAAACGGTCAACCTTTGGAGAGAGAATGTATTTATTGGCATTATCCGCATTATAGTCCACAAGGGGGAGGGCCAGCTTCAGCCATTAGAATGGGAGCGCTAAAGTTGATTTATTTTTACGAAACTGATAGCTATGAACTTTATAACCTTCACGATGATATTTCTGAGCAACATAATTTAGCCGATAATAATCCTAAAATGGTCAAAGATTTAAGTGTTAAACTTTTTAAGCACTTAGAGAAAATAAACGCTTCTTATCCTATTAAGAGACCGCATTAGATATAATTCACCCCCTGTTTAGCGCTTAGTAGTATTAATTACAACTAAGCGCTTTTTTTTATGCAGTAATATTATCCATTAAATTAGGCTGTTAAAAAGCCTACAACTATTTATTGTATTTAAGTAGCATATTACTAATTAAGTGTAATTGTATACACTTGTTATGTAACCATTTGATATTCCTGCAAAACCGTATTATTTTCCATCTATTGGCTATAAACGTCCATTTTTTAACGAATATTTAATAATACATTTACTCAAACGATTTCGATGCGTATAATGTTAGCTTTTAACTATTTGAGTGTCGATATGATAATGCTTTTGTATTTGAATAATAAATTTTTTATAAATGGTAAAACTTTTACGTGCTTCAATAATTTTAATAAGCTTAATCTTAGTCTTTAATAATTCTGTATTTGCCGAAACTAAAAAGGCTCGCAATGGATTTCAGAATATTCAACAGACAATAAAAGGAGTTGTTCGATCATCAGACTCGAATGGACCGATACCCGGGGTTTCTGTTTTAGAGAAAGGAACGCAAAACGGGGTCGATACTGACTTTGATGGTAATTTTGAGCTTACGGTTTCAGGACCAAACGCTATATTAGTTTTTTCGTACTTAGGCTTTACAACATTGGAAATTAAAGTTGAAGACAAAAGCACATTAGATGTTGTGCTAGAACCTAGTACTGAATCCCTTGAAGAATTGGTTATTGTCGGTTTCGGAGGCTCGCAAAAAAAAGAAAGTTTAGTTAGTTCAATAGCTACAGTTCCAGTAGGAGAATTGCAGACGCCAACAAGCAATTTAACTAACGTACTGGCAGGTCGGGTTGCTGGGCTTATAGGGTATCAAAGGTCCGGAGAGCCAGGAGCTGATAATTCAGATTTTTTTATCAGGGGCTTGGGGTCATTCGGACAAGGTAAACGAAACCCTCTTATTTTAATAGATGGTATAGAGTCAAATTCTACAGATCTTGCTCGATTACAACCTGATGATATTGCATCATTTTCTGTACTTAAAGATGCCGCTGCCGCATCAATTTATGGTGCGAGAGGGGCTAATGGAGTAATACTTGTTGACACTAAAAGTGGTAAAGTAGGGAAGGTTCAATTTGATTTCAGAATAGAAAATCGGTTTTCTTCTAATACCGATAATTTTCAAATTGCCGATAATATAACTTATATGAGGCTGGCTAATGAGGCGACTTTAACACGAGATCCTTTAGCACCCTTACCCTATTCTCAAAATAAAATAGACAGAACAATCGCTGGCGATAATCCTTTACTATATCCTAATAACAATTGGATAAACCAGCTCATTAAAGACTATACTTGGAATCAGGCTTATAATTTAAGTGCTAGCGGAGGTAGTGAACGCGCTCGTTATTATATTGCAGGGACGTTAAATATCGACAATGGCCTACTTAATGTTAATGGAATAAATGATTTTAATAATAATATTAAGCTTTTTAATTATGCTATTAGGAGCAATATTGATATTGATTTAACTGAGACTACTAAAGCAACAATTAGGGTTTATGGTCAGTTTGATGATTATACAGGACCTGTAGGAGGGGGGCAGCGTATTTTTAATCTAGCATTATATTCTAACCCTGTATTATTTCCAGACTTATACCCGTCCAATTTTAAACCATTTGTTGCGCATCCTCTTTTCGGAGGAGCTGAAACCAGACCTGGAAGTGGTGTATTGGCACTTAATCCTTACGCGGAGATGGTCAGGGGGTATCAGGAATTTAAAAATTCAACAGTTCAGGCCCAATTTGAAATTAAACAAAAGCTTGATTTTATAACCGAGGGTTTAAGTGCACGTTCCATGGGCTATATTAGAAGATTCTCTAACTTCGGTACGGCGCGACAATACAATCCATTTTATTATAGTTCAAGAAGAAACCCAGAAACGGGAGAAATTATACTATCAGTGATTAATGATGGTAGCGAAGCATCAATTGGTACAGTAGGAACCGAATTTCTAGATTTTCAAGAATTAGGTAAAAATCTTGATTCTCGTATTTATAATGAGACTGCTATCAATTATAACCGCACTTTTAATGATAAACATGCTGTTTCAGGGTTACTCCTAAATTTGATTAGTAGTTATCAAACAGGTAATAATGGGAGCGTTCAGGCATCCTTGCCTACCCGAAATCACGGTATATCAGGTCGATTTACTTATGGTTATGATGATCGTTATCTTGCCGAGTTAAATTTTGGATATAATGGTTCTGAAAAGTTTTCAGAAGGTAATCGTTATGGTTTTTTTCCCTCTTTTGGCGTAGCATACCGCATATCTAATGAAGCTTACTTTGAAAACTTTAAGAATAAGGACATTATAACAGATTTAAAACTAAGATTGACTTATGGTTTTATTGGTAATGATGAGATAGGAAGAACTGAGGATCGGTTTTTTTACTTGTCAAATGTTAATCTTAATAATACAACTTACGGTGCGAGGTTTGGAGAAGATTTTGGTTTTTCGAGACCTGGTGTATCAATAAACCGCTATGCAAATAGTAGAATTACGTGGGAACGTTCAGAACAGATTAATCTTGGATTAGATTTTGAACTTTTTAATTCTGTTGATTTCATTTTTGATGCCTTTATACAAAACAGAACAAACATTCTTCAAGAGCGCGCCGATGTAAGTCCAACGCTGGGACTACAGGCAATTCCTTCAACAAATTTTGGGCAAGTTCAAAGTCGAGGTATAGACGGAGCAATAGAATTCAATAAACAAATTTCTAGTGATTGGTGGACGAGTCTTCGAGGGAATTTCACCTTTGCGACAAGCGAGATTAAAGAATTTGCAGAGATTAATTATCCTGAAAATTTATCTTATTTGCAACGTAAAGGTAATAACGTATCGCAGGGTTATGGTCTAATTGCAGAGCGACTATTTGTCGATGATGAAGAAGTTGCTAACTCTCCTACACAATTTGGTGATGTACGAGGAGGGGATATAAAATATCTTGATGTTAATGGTGATGGGCAAATTACCAACTCAGATCGTGTGCCAATCGGAAAGCCCCAAACCCCTGAATTAATTTATGGTTTTGGAGGTACAGTTGGGTATAAAGCATTTGATTTAAGTTTCTTTCTTCAAGGGTCTGCAGGTTCTTCTTTCTTTATTAATCCTTCTCTCATTCAGCCTTTTTTTATTAACGGACGTTCGGAGAGTGGCTTATTACAAGCTATTGCTGATAGCCATTGGTCTGAAGAAAATAGAGATGTCTTTGCTTTCTGGCCTAGGCTGAGTACTCAACAGGAGGTGAATAATAATCAAGCTTCTACTTGGTGGATGCGTAGCGGTGATTTTCTAAGACTTAAAAATGTGGAGGTTGGATATAACGCTCCTGAGAAGTTAATTAAAAAATTTGGCTTAAAAAGCTTTAGAATTTACGCAAGCGGAATCAATCTAGCGGTGTGGAGTGCATTTGACCTATGGGACCCAGAACAGGGAGCAAACGGTTTGGGATATCCAATTCAATCTGTATACAATGTTGGTATAACCGCAAAACTTTAATTAGTGTAAGGATCTTAATCTTTAAAATTATATGAGCTCAATAAAAATCAAATTATATTTAGTAATTACGTTAATATTAACCGTAATGCTCCAATCTTGTGAACCTCATTTGGATGTGGTTCCTGATAATGTCGCAACAATTGATAATGCTTTTACACTTCGTAATGAGGCAGAAAAGTTTCTTTTTACTTGTTATTCTTACCTACCTCAGGAAGGAGATGTTCGTTTTAACATAGGAATGCTTGCTGGAGACGAAATGTGGAAAAATGAATTAACTCTTGAGGATGTTGCTAATTTTGAAATTGCCAAGGGTAATCAAAATGTAGGAACTCCAGAATTTAATGTATGGGATGGGAACAACTGGGGAGCAGGCCCTAGTAATAATTATTCCATCTTTCAGGGAATTCGTAATTGCAATATTTTCATTGAAAACTTGGAGGATGAATCTAAAGTTCTTGACTTACCAGATTATGAACGTAGTCGATGGATAGCAGAAGTTAAATTTTTAAAAGCATACTATCATTATTATTTAATGAGAATGTATGGCCCAATTCCTATAATAGATAAAAATATACCTATTGAAGCTTCTACAGAAGAAATTAATATTTATCGAGAACCAGTTGATGATGTAGTTAGTTTTATCGTCAATCTTCTAGATGAAAGTGTTGCAGATTTACCTTCTGAGATACTTGACACCGGAAATGAACTAGGGAGAATAACAAAACCTATTGCCTTAGGAATTAAAGCTGAGGTACTCTTACTAGCCGCAAGCCCGCTTTTCAATGGTAATCCAGATTATGCTGGTTTTATAGATAGTAGAGGAATCGAACTGGTTAATACAACACCCAATCCAGAAAAGTGGAAAATCGCTGCAAATGCAGCTTTAGAAGCTATACAAATGGCAGAAGGTGTGGGAGCGAAACTGTACGAATTTGAACAAAATCAATTTGATTTATCAGATACTACCCTTACAAAATTAAGTTATAGTCAAGCATTTACAGAACGTTGGAATCCAGAAATAATTTGGTCTAATCCAAACAGCCTAACCAATACTCTTCAGTACTACTGCATGGTTCCTGTAAGTCCAGATTATAACCATTCTTTATGTCAAAAGATTTTATCACCACCTATTAAAATAGCTAAGGAATTTCATTCAAAAAACGGTGTACCAATTAACGAGGACAAAACGCTAAACTTTAATGATGAAACTGAACTGAGAGTCGCAACAAGTGAAGATCGATACAATATTCTTGAAGGGTATCGTTCGGCTCGCCTCAATTTTGATAGAGAGCCACGATTTTATGCAAGTTTAGCATTTGATGGTAGTACTTTTTATAAGCAAGATAGCCCCTCTAGATCAGATGAAAATACTTGGGTTGTTCGTGCGAAATTTAGTGATTATGCTGGTAGTAATGCTGGGGTACTATACAATGTAACAGGGTATTATATTAGAAAATTGGTTGACTGGAGAATGACAAATACAACAGGAACACCGTATAGGGGTTATGCTTGGCCCATGCTTAGACTGTCAGACTTATATTTAATTTATGCAGAGGCACTTAATGAAGTTGAAGGACCATCGTCTACCGTATTGGATTATGTAGATCGTATTAGGAGCAGGGCCGGTCTAAAAGGTGTAGTTGAATCGTGGTCTACGTATTCATCTAACCCTAATAAATACACCTCTAAAGAAGGAATGCGAGATATTATACAACAAGAACGTCTGATTGAATTTGCTTTTGAAGGTAAGCGGTTTTGGGATATAAGAAGGTGGAAGCGAGCTTCAGAAGAATTTAATAAAGATATTTCTGGTTGGAATTATTTAGGTGATGAGGACTCAGAATACTATCAAATCCGTACCCTAAATCAACAAAGATTCGTCTCACCTAGGGATTATTTATGGCCTTTGTCGGAAAACACCTTATTGCAAAATCCAAATCTAGTTCAAAATCCAGGTTGGTAATGATGTTAAATGTAAAGATGAAAATTATGAAAAACGTACTAATTAAAAATGGTTGTCTTTTAGTGTATTTTGTATTTATCCTTTCAGCTTGCTCAAGCGACGAGAATGCAAATGAACCACTTGTAAATAATAGTAATCCACCTAATCAGGTATCTGAGGTTACTGTTGTCAATCTTGCAGGAAAGTCAGAAATCAAATATAAATTACCCGATGATCCTAATCTCTTATATGTTAAAGCTACTTACGTTTTAGAAACAGGACGTGAAATGGAAGTTAAAGCTACTTACTATAATAGAAGCGTGATGATTGATGGGTATGCTAATGCTGGTGAGTATGAAGTTAAATTGTATACTGTTAATCGAAGTGAGGTAGCCTCAGATCCTATCACTGTTACAATTAACCCAAAAGAATCAGCTTTGTTTGATGTTTTTAGAAGCCTAAAAGTTGGAGCAGATTTTGGTGGATTATTTATAGAGGCTGATAACCCTGACCGTGCTGAAATTGCCATTTTGGTTATGGAAAAAGATGATAATGATGATTGGGTAGCTAACGGTAATAGTATTTATACATCTACCAACGAAATAAACAGAAATGTCAGAGGTCTAGATACCTTAAATTATGAGCTTGCCTTTACTATAAGAGATAGGTTTCTAAATACCTCAGATACTTTATTCACAACAATTAAACCTATTTTTGAGGCAGAAATTCCCGCCGGTCAATATGCCGGATACCCATTGCCAGGAGATGCTCCAACAAATGATTTTGGCTTTGGATTAGATAGGCTTTTTGACAATAACTTTAGAGGCTGGCCTAGAATTTACATTACCGATGCTTCCCCACCAGCACCACATTCATTTACAATTGATCTCGGTCAAGAAATTAAACTTAGTAGAGTCAAAATCTGGGATTATCCACAACAAAGTTCCGGTTTATCATATTACTGGCATTTCAATATGCGCGAGTTTGAGATTTGGGGGTCAAACAACCCATCGCCGGATGGTAGTTTTGATAGTTGGGATAAATTAGGCACTTATGAAGTTATTAAACCTTCAGGTCTTCCATTGACTCAGCAAAATAATGAAGATATAGAATTTGCCCAAGACGGTTTTAATTGGCCTATACCAATCACAGCACCTAAATATCGCTATTTACGCATAAATAATTTAGAAAACTGGGGAGGTACAGGTAGACTAGCCATTGCCGAAATGCGCGTATATGGTGATCCTAGATAGGTTTAATTTAATAACAGTAAAAATGAACAGCAACATATATAATTATCTTTACAATATTTGTTTTTTTTTCGGTACACTTTTAATTCTTTCTAGCTGTGCTGAAGAAGATGAATTTCTTAAATATGTAGGCGAGGGAGAGCGAATATATTCTGGTAAAATGGATTCTGTTATGGCCTTTTCAGGGGACAACCGAATTCTATTAAGAGGTTTACTTTCTCCTGATCCAAAACTATCTTCTTATACCGTATTTTGGGCTAATAGACGTGATAGTGTTCAATTTCCTATCGATAAAAATAGAATTAATGATAGTATTAACCAGGTTATCGAAGACCTACCTGAAAATATCTATAATTTTGAGATTAGGACATATGATACAGCAAACAATAGTTCGGTACCTACTTACGTCACTGGTAAAGTCTATGGAGAGCGCTACAAGGCATCATTGCGTAATAGGCCATTAACTCAATCTTCGCTGATGGGAGATTCAGTTCAAATAGCTTTTGTAGAGGCAGATGTTACTTCTGGGATTGTGTCCACAGAAATTGAGTACAAAAATAGTCTTGGTCGTAATGAATTAATTAAAATACCACTTGAAACCTCAAGCTTGACATTACGTAATTTTATGGAAGGAAATGCATTTAAATATCGATCTGTTTATAAACCGGATTCTTTAAGCATTGATTCTTTTTTTACTGCATATGATTCAATTGTGCCATCACTCCCAATAAGCGAGCCTCCTTATCTTGAAAATTCATCACAACCCTTTAAAATAGCGAATGACTCTGGACAGCGCTATTCTACTCCTGCTTCCTGGATTCATAATACTGCAGCTTTAATTTATCACGGTAGCTATGGTAATATAGATAAGCAAGGTGGTGATGTAATGAATATGGTTAGCGGTTATGGTGGAGTTCCAGACCTCGTGAATGCAAAAATTTTTCAACGATTAAATTTAAATGCTGGAACTTATACGTATACAGTTCATACTTCAGCAGGAAATTGGAATACTGAGGACCAATTATACATATTAGCTGCTTTAGGATCAGAATTGCCAGATGTTTCGGAAATTGAAGATTCTGATAAAACCCTTGAATTCATTCAAATAAGTGAAAATATAGGAGCTATGAATAATTACGTATATCAATTTAATTTTGAACTCAGTGAATTATCTCAGGTAACTTTAGGCATTATTGCTTCTAATAAACCAGGGACTAATAAATACATGCCAATCAAAAATTTTAGTTTAGTTAAAAATTAGGAGAGTTTTAAACATTGACATATTTCTACAAATTGCTTGTATTTAAATTTTTATACTTATTAGTAATCACTCAAGCATTAGGATTTACCAGAATTACTTCGTTTAAAGAAATAAACAAAGATCCAATTGATAAAAATCCTCCGAATATCATTATCATACTTATCGATGATGCAGGATATATCGATTTTGGATTTATGGGAAGCAAAGACTTACAAACTCCTAATATTGATGAGCTTGCAGAAAGCGGGACTGTATTTACAGATGCACACGTTAGTGCCACAGTATGTGCTCCCTCTCGCGCAGGGCTAATTACTGGAAGATATCAACAACGTTTTGGTTTTGAAGCAAACGGAACTGGAGGTATTGGGTTAAGCGATGGGGTTATGACTATGGCTGATGTTTTTAAAGAGAACGGTTATAATACCTATGCGTTAGGTAAATGGCACTTAGGAAGTGATATATCAGATCATCCCAATCAGCGGGGTTTTGATGAATTTTATGGGTTTTTGGCTGGTAGTCGCTCCTATTTTCCATTAGTAAATCCAACCAAAGAAAAAATGTTACAACACAACGGTAAATGGGTAATTTTCGATGGTTATATGACTGATGTACTAGGCGATCAATCTGTACATTATGTGGAGCAAAATGGGGAGCATCCTTTTTTTATGTATTTAGCGTACAATGCCGTGCATACTCCAATGGATGCTAAGGCAGAAGATTTAGAAAAATATAAATCACATCCACGTCAAAAGCTTGCAGCTATGACTTGGTCTTTGGACAAAAATATTGGAAAATTAATAAATAAACTGGAAGACCTAAATCTTCGTGAGAACACATTAATCTATTTTTTGAGCGATAATGGCGGAGCACACAATAATCTTTCAAGTTCAGGCAAGCTTAAAGGGTGGAAAGGAAATCAGTTTGAAGCAGGTCACCGAGTTCCATTTTTCATTAGTTACCCCAAACTTTTCCCAGGAGGAAATCATTTTAAAGGACTTTCATCATCTTTAGATATTTTTACTACATCACTTGCTGCAGCGAACATAAAGAAGCCAGAACACCAAATCCTAGATGGAGTCGACCTATTGCCGTATTTGACATTCAAAAATATCGGTGATCCCCATAATGTATTATTCTGGCGTAAATTAGAACAGTCTGGTGTGCGGTTAGGAAATTTTAAAACAGTGCGGCTAGATAGGTTTGGAGTGAATCTTTATAACCTAAATAACGATTTGGAAGAAGAAGTTAATTTGGCTTTTTCACAAAATAATATTCTTAATAAACTTGAAGAAGTTTATATGGTTTGGGAACGTCAATTAATACAACCGCTTTGGGACGAAGGAGATGACTGGATGGATGTAACCTATCATATTCATAAGCGCTTGTTACAAAATAAAGAACCCATGTATAAAGATATTTGGGACGTTGGGTTTAGATTAAATCGAGAATATTACCAACATAATTGAGCATTTAACTGATTTAAAAATATTGTTTTCAGCGCTTGCTCTTCAGAATATTCTGATTTTACTTTGTCCGTTATACAATACTGTGCAAATGACTATCGAATATTGAAACTCAAATCGTTTAATCGTTGTTAATTTTAAAAACCAGGGCATATAGCCAAAGAACACAATACTTTATTGCTCTCATCGCAGTGCTTTTGGTTGGTGGTATTTGCTTTCCGTTTGCCGGTTTGATAGGGTATAGGGCTGTAGCACTAATCTTATTGTTGGTAGTTTCACTCAATGCGATTTTGTTTGATATTCTGCCGGTGATGCTTTCAGCACTGCTAAGCGCATTGTTCTGGAACTTCTTTTTCATTCCTCCTATATGGTATTTGCAAATAGCAACTCCAGAAGATGCCTTAATGTTTTTAATGTATTTTGTTATTGCTTCTATCAATGCGGTGCTTACCTACAAAATAAGGCAGGTAGAGCGTAATGAAAGAGATCAGATAGAAAAGGAAAAAGCAATTAAGCTTTACAATACACTTCTTAATTCACTTTCTCACGAACTTAGAACACCAATTGCAACCATTATAGGCTCTTTGGATACCCTACGAGACCAGCAGATTAAGCTCTCTACAACTAATCGCGAAGCTTTATATACAGAGATTGAAATTGCAAGTTTTCGTTTGAATAGGCAAGTTGAAAACCTTTTGAGTATTAGCAGGCTAGAAGCAGGTTTTATTCAACCTAAATACGACTGGATAGATTTGAACGAGCTTATTTTTAAAACGGTCAAGCTTAGCAAGGATGATGGTTTTACACACCAAATTTTAGTGAATACTCAAGACGATATGCCACTAGCTAAACTTGATGCCGGACTTTTAGAACACATTCTTTATAACTTAATTCATAACGCCCTTCAGCATACCCCCAAACAATCAATTATCACGATAGACCAAACGATTAGTTCAACTCATTGTATAATTACAATTTCAGATAACGGATCAGGTTTTCCGGAACACGAGATTGATAAAGTCTTTGAAAAATTCTATCGTATTGCCAATACATCGGTAGGAGGAACGGGATTGGGCCTTTCTATAGTAAAAGGGTTTACTGAAGCTATGAATGGAAAGATATATCTAAAAAATAGGAAACAGGGTGGTGCGCAATTCACATTAGAAATTCCTTGTGAATTCTCTAATAGTTTAAATTTGGAACATGAATAAGGCTGAAATACTGGTAATAGATGATGAACCACAAATTAGAAAGCTTCTTCAAATCAATCTGGAGAGTCATGATTATAAAGTACTTAAAGCCTCAACTGCAAAAGAGGGCTTAATCTTAGCAGCGAGTCATCCTCCAGATTTGATTTTACTGGATATAGGCTTACCAGATAAAAGCGGTCATCAGGTACTTCAAGACTTACGCGAATGGTATACTCAGCCTGTTATCATCCTTTCGGTAATTGATAGTGAAGATGATATTATTGCAGCCTTAGATAATGGAGCAACAGATTATTTAACCAAACCTTTTCGAACAGGTGAATTATTAGCAAGAATTCGGTCGGCACTTCGAAGATCTAACCAATCAGAAAATAATGCTGTTCTATCAATAGGTAATATTACTCTTGACCTTGTCGCAAGGTCTGTAATGCGTAATGATATACCTATTAAACTTACCGCTACCGAATATAAACTACTCTGTCTATTCGCTAAGAATGAAGGGAGAGTTTTAACTCACCAATATCTTCTTAAAGAAATTTGGGGTATGGGTTACGTGACAGAAACACAGTACTTACGCGTATTTGTAGGTACGCTTCGTAAGAAAATTGAAGAAGACCCTAATAATCCTTTACATATACTTACAGAAAGTGGCGTAGGGTATCGTTTTCAATAATCTTTATAAAATCTTTATCTCAGCCTAGCCAACTTTGATTTTTTACTTATCAGTTTCCCTTGAACTTTGTGTCGTAAATAACGCAGTAGAAAATAGGGAGTAACTTTCTTAAGAGATACTTGATTAAAAGGATCGCTGAAAACAGTCAGCACCTCTAAATAATCCATAAACTGTTTAAGACGTATTTCTAGTATTCTACGACAAAACCTAACTGACTTTTAAGAGGTCCTAAAAGGTGTTTCATGTCGAATAGATTAATCATATCTGAAAAAATAGCACATACGCTTATTCAAGTCTGCCAAGATGTTAGGGAATTCTTACGCTTGAGTGAGTTGCACGCAGAGCCAGTTAAAATCAATCTAGGACTTGCTCTGTTTTCTGAAGAATCTTTCGGAGGGATCATCGAGTTTCTAAACACTGAAAATAAGACTGAGTTCATAAATAAAACACAGTTGATAATAAAGCAAGTTGAAATGTTGCGCAAGCACTACAAAGAGCTCATCGGAGACCCCGGTCATAAAGATAAAATTCAAGCACAACTTTACGAACTCAAATACCATTTACAAGAACTAATTATGGAGGTTCAAGCAATCTAATACTATGAAAAATCTACTAAAAAGATACCGTAAATTTCAATTAAGATTATCACCACAGCAAAACTTACTGTATGGTTTTTTAACCTACACAGTATTAGGTTGGGCTTTATTATGTATACCTTTTTTTCATAAACAAACCATTTCTGCTTTAGATAATTTATTCATAGCAACCTCGGCGATCTCAACCACCGGATTAGTTACAGCAAGTGTTTTTGATACTTATAACGGGTTTGGCCAATTTGTGGTACTGCTGTTATTTCAAATAGGAGGTATTGGGTACATGACCTTTACGTCGTTTATTTTATTATCCAGAAAGAGTCCCCTTACTCATTGGCATCAACGCGTGCTTAGTGCAGAATTCACCATGCCCAAAGGTTTTGAAATTAAAGACTTTTTAAAGTCTGTAATCATGTTTACGCTAATTATAGAAGTGGTAGGAGCCTTGTGTTTTTATATCGCATTCACGCAAGCAGGAGTTGATCACAACTTTGCAATTTGGAGCAGTATTTTTCACAGTGTTTCGGCATTTTGTACTGCAGGATTTGGTTTGTATAACAATAGTTTCGAGCAATTTGCAGGAAACACTTCAATAAACATAATCATATCAACTCTTGCGATTTGTGGCTCTTTAGGGTTTATAGTAGTGACAGACCTGTGGAATAAGATTACACGGAAATCTCATCAAATTACTTTTACAACCAAAATCATATTTGCAGCTATTACACTCTTGCTTACCCTTGGAACTTTAGTCATCTACTTTTTTGAACCTACAGTAGTTGCTTTAGAAGAAAACAGATTGATGGCTTCCTTTTTTCAGTCGATGACAGCACTTACGACGGTTGGGTTTAATACGGTGCCTATAGGTAGTTTCTCGCTAAGCGCCTTACTTACCACAATCTTACTAATGTATGTGGGAGCCTCTCCTTCAGGTACCGGTGGAGGGTTAAAAACAACCACATTAACTGCTTTAATCGCGGTGATTTGGAATCGAATACGTGCGAATAAGCAGGTGACATTTTTTGGGAGAGTAATACCAAAAGAGCGTCTTTCGGTGGCAACTTCAACCTTTATTCTCTATGCGACAGTTCTCTTTGCGGCTACTTTTTTACTGACCTTGACAGAGGACTTGACTTTGGAACAAATACTTTTTGAAACAACTTCTGCAATAGGAACTGTAGGTTTGAGTACAGGCATCACCGGCACTCTAACATCCTGGGGTAAAGTAGTACTTATCTTTGTAATGTTTGTTGGTAGGTTGGGGATACTGACTTTTGGCCTAGCCTTGCTCGCAAGACGAAAGAAAATAACCTCAGTAGCAGCAGAAAGTGATCTTGCAGTTTAAGTAGCTGGTTCTATTTGTATATCGATGATATGTACTTTACTATCACAACTTAATTGACTTTTTATTTTAATTATCAGGATAAATTCTGATTTAAGCACTGTTTTAATGTTTATAACCCTAAGCTGATAGATCGAAAAGTTCTATCAGCTTTTTTAGCTTTATAGAGCATAGAGAAAGCAGCTTTGATTATTATAGTTTAATTCCCCTTCTCAAGTTTTAAAACTTCTCTCGTTAGCTTTTTGAATTCCCTTAAGCAGCATCGCTGTACTTCTCTTTTTTTGAAAGCAAAATACCAATAGTTTGAAGTTAGCCGGACAGCATAACCGCTCGTGCCTCGCTTTTATATGTCCTTACTAATTCAAACTCTTGAAAACGTATCAGCAACAAAAAAAGGGAACAGCGATAGGCACTAATGGAAGTAAATCAAAAAGAAATCTTATGAAATCAGTTCAAAACATCAAAAGAGAAGCGGAATCAAAAACCTTAAAAACAAAAAAGGGAAACGCTCAGGATAACATAAGTAAATCATTTTTTAAAGATACAAACGCAAACTGTCCAAAAGGTTTGGGCAGCATTTTAAATCATCTAAATACTAGAGTTATGAGTACACTAAGAAATCAAGTTCAGTTAATCGGAAACGTAGGGCAAGAGCCTACACTAACGACCCTAGAAAGCGGTAAAAAAGTGGTGCGCTTTTCACTGGCGACCAATGAATTTTACAAAAATGCCAAAGGCGAAAAAACACAGGATACCCAGTGGCACACCATTGTGGCGTGGGGGAAGACCGCCGAGCTTATTGAGAATTATGCACCCAAGGGCAAAGAACTGGCATTGACCGGAAAACTTAAATCCAGAAGCTATACCGATAGTGCAGGGCTTAAACGCTATGTAACTGAAGTAGAAGCTTCAGAAATTGTATTACTGGGAAGTAAAGCCGAGTAAATCACTAAAAAAAGAGGGCGAAGATGTTCCACTATTAACGCCCTCTAATTATTCACTTTAAATAACTTAAAATGAGCGCACAAAGTAAACAATTAATAGAACAGCTACAAGGGTTTTCTGGGAGTGCAACCTGTTATAAAATACCCCTTGTAAAAGCAAAATATACCGAGGGTATTCAATACCTCGCAGAACAAGCCCAATGTCACTGGCTAGTTACGGACACCGCAGTAGTGTGTAAAAGCCTTAAAAACAAGAGCAACTTTATTGTGATTCTTTTTAAACGCAATCCTAAGAGCGTACAAGAGCGGACTCATAAAGAGGCGAAGATCACCTATGCTGATGGTAACGGAACCATTCTATTGGAACAGGAATACGAGTACACAGACTTTCCTTTAGATGAACTACGACTGTTTTTTGTAGATGATATGTTGATGCTCCCTAACGAATATTAAATCCTAGAAACTATGGAAACACGTATCAATGAAATTAGTCTTAGTTATAGACCAAAACGCAAGGCGGAGCATTGGCCGCAAATTAGTTCTTCTTCACTAGCCGCCCACGTGATTTATCAGAATTGGGACCAAAACACCATTGCCGTTTATGAATCCTTTAAAATCGTATTGCTTAATAATAGCAACAAAATAAAAGGTATTTATCAGATATCTGCAGGAGGAATCACAGGCACCTTAGTGGATCTTAGATTGCTTTTCGCAGTAGCTTTGAAATCTTTATCCGTAGCACTAATCTTAGTACACAACCACCCGAGTGGAACCCTAAGACCTAGTGAAGCCGATAAGCAGCTGACCCGTAAAATAAAAGCAGGTGGCGACTTTTTAGACATCAAAATTTTAGACCATATCATCATCAATCCCAAAGGGGACTACTATAGTTTTGCTGATGAAGGGATTTTGTAAAAACAGCTAACCGTATCAAAGGCCTCTAACTAGTTAGAGGTCATTTTTATGAAATATCGATAAGAGTTTTTTAAAAATAAAGTATCTTTAAAAGGCTGGATCACAGCAACTAAATTATGTAGGTATATCCCTTTTTTGACTTTCGCTGATAACCTACCTATACCATTTTACATACCAGAAATTATTTCCTCGACGCAAAAAATGGACCATTTTAATGCAATCGAAAATGGAATCCGTTGGTTTGAAATTTTGTTCGCCTGGGGCGAACGAAAAGGAAAAGCAAGAGGGTAACCCGCTGCGCGAGGTTATACAGCTCATTTTTGTTTGTAAACAACTGTTTTTAAGTGAGTTGCGTGATTCTTGTAAAGTATTGAAAACAACTGCTTTGTAGCGATTTTCCGTGAAACGCTTCAAAGCCCTTATAAACAGGGCGAGTGATTATCCTAATCTTTAAAAATCTAGTGATGCCTAAACGATTTTCCCGAATAAATTTTCACACCGAAACCGTGGAGCGCTTTAAAAAGTACGCCCTAGCAAATGATGCGAATTATACCGAAACCTTGGAGGCTATTTTGGACTTTTTTGAGCGGAATTCCATCAGTCCGTTTGAGCCTTTTGATGATTCTAAACAGCGCTTGGAAACACTAATCAATAAACGCATGGATGGGGTAGAAGCTATATTACGAAGAATAGAAACCGAACAAACCAAACCAACCAAAGCACTATTGGATCAACTTTTTAATCAACAGGAAGAGAAACGACCCAAGCTTGTTGAGCGGAAATTTAGGTAGATGAACAAGTTTGTTCTACGTTTATAATTCAACTCTTTAAATGGATAGTTCGCTCACATCCATTGTAAAAGTTTTTGAATTTTATGTCGTTTATCTGTTTATAACACTCCCTGTTTATTTAATCTTTAAGGGAAGGGTTGTATATGCTGCCTGCATTTAGTGAGTGCTATTAAAATACCTCACCTTACGGGTGTACAAGCACCCTCAGACCCTAAGGGCCAATTATTTATTTTCGTATCAATCGATAAGTAATTCAATACCTGCTTTTTTGGCTTTGTATTCTATTTTCTTAGTCAATTCATAATAATTCCAGTTTCTAAGCACAAAACGTTCTTGCTGTGCTGCCTTGATCTTAGCTTCCTGATTGAGCAGAATTAAGGTGCCGGCTTGTTGTTTGATACAAAAATCAATGAGCTTTCGGCTGTACACGTGTAAGCGGTTACTTACGTAGTTTTTTTCCAGTTCGTAAAATTTTTCTACTGCTTTAGTTTTGCGTTTAAAGCCTTTTCCCGGTCTGCAATAGGTGGCTCCGCTTTGGGCTCTTTTTTGAGCAGCCTGCAGGGCTAGCCTTCTGTATAGAAATTCCTCTCTGTTGCCAATACGAAGTGTAGCTTTTCCGGATTTCACAGTGATAGGATATTCAAGGGATAAAGAAGCTTCCGCAATTACTTCCGGTTTCAGGTTATGTATTTCTTTTTCGAATTCAAAGGTGGCTAACCAATAAATTTTTTGCTTCTTGAGTTGGATTCTAGAAGTACATAGTTTGATTTTGCCCGAGACTAACTGTTCCAGCAATTTTCGTTTATCGGTATGATCCTTCCCTAAATAGGTTTTTAAGGGAATGGAAAACAAACTAAAACTAAATGCTTTTTGGTCTTCGTTATAGAATAATCCATGAATGGCTACCGGCCCAAAAGGAAAAGAGATATTCCTTTTAAAATTGGCAAGCGCGCGTTCTCCTTTACTATATTCCGACAGGTTGTTACGAAAGTTATTGATTATGGTATTGTTCAGGTTGGCTAAAATATTAGTAGGGATTTCCCCTTTAAAACGATCGGATACCACCCGGTATGTGCAGTTCATTTTTGACCTATTGAGCATGCCGTCTTCCACTTTTTTTTCATCCGCTAACTTATAGCGTATTCCTTCTGATAAGTAAAAGAATTCTTTGACCCGTTCCTGTATGTACAGATGTGAAATAATGAGATTGGCCGCTCTAAAGCTTCTGTTCTGCCAGCGGTAGAGCGTGTCGTAGACCTCCTTCTTTTCCTCTTTGGTAGGCGCATTTACCTGTAGCTGGATCTTTCGGGTGAGTTTTATCGTTTCTTTTCCCATGACTAAGCGCATTGTTGTTGATTTTGTTTATGCTGTAACAGTTTATAGGCAGCCATAAATTCCTGATGTACTTCCCGTATAGAAAGGTTTAGCTCCTTGGAAATGGCTGCAAAGGAATACTGCTTTTCTGTACGAAGCTGCAAGACTTTTTTCTGTTTGCGGGTCATTTTAGCCTGAGCCTTTAATGCCCGGATCGGTGTGGTTTTAGCTTCCGGTGTACTTCCGTTAGTAATGATATTCTTAATATCTTTAATAGCACCTTTTACTTCGATACTGGTTTTAGCAGTGCTGGTTCCCATTGCCTGAGCAATAGCTTTATATTGAAAGCCGTATTTTAAGCACAGTTCCACCAGAAGCTTTCTCTCACTGCTTAGTAAGGGAAGTACCTTTTGAATTTGGTCTAAAGCCTTCTGATCTGCTTCCTGTCTTTGTAGGTGAGCAGCTTCTTCATCCTCGTCATAGCCGCCTAAATAATCCTGATAATTCTCTAAATAGTCTAATCTGCTTAGGTTGCGTTGAAACGCATTTCGGGGCTTGCTATACTGGTAAATGCATTCGCTTTTCATTACAAAGTGTACGAACGCATTTAGATGTTCTGGAGATTGTATGCGATCCCTTTTTTCCCATAAGATGAGAAAGGTATCCTGAAGGATATTTTCAACTGCATAGACATCCTTAAGTATGCTCCTGCCCATCCAGTAGACACTATGGTAATACTGCCTGTAAATCGCTTTAAATGCGTGTGGACAACCATTTTTATAGGCATTGTAGTGAGTATCAAGTTGAAATCGTTTCATAAGCTAAGTGTTCTGTATTCCGTTTACATTCTATTCTTTTTAAGGGCGTTTCGGTTTAGGCTGTGTTTGCCGGGAACCGGCTTCAGCATTTAGGCTCCAAAAGGCTTTATGGCGCGGTAACGCATCCTCTATACCTGGCGTAGCATCGTTTTTTAATACTTCATAGCTATTTTAGGTAAACCAATCGTTTGAGTTAAGCTCAAGCCTTCCCGCCGGACTCCAATCACAACCGGGAAGGTTTTTGAACTTAACAGCTTCTCTTTTTCGCAGAACCTAGGGGCTGCAGCACTTTTTTATGGCTAATTCACCGGTGTGCTTAAACCTACCCGGTATAAGCCCAGGCCGCTGTTAAAGCGGCATTTCCCACCCAACTACAGGTTACTTGGTAGGGAAGCAACCCATAACCCACGGGTGACTTAGCGGATTATGATGTTTACCCGGAAACACGAGCTTTGTGCATAGGCAGTAGTGCTTTTACTGTTCGTTAACTACAACTCATACAAGTTGCCGGCCACTATGGCCTATATGATGTAGGGGAAAAAGGGTGCGAAGCTTGATAGAGAAGAAACAATGGCTCTGAACGTGAAGTAGTGGGCCTAATACAAAAAGGCGCAGGTCTCAACTTATTGAATCAAGGTACTGGTATACCGCGCAACAATAAGCGAGAGCCCACGCCCGGGTCGTGAGCATCCCTGCTTATCCTCTCGTTGCTAAAAATTACCAGTTTTTGATTCGAGATTCAAAGCGAATGCTTCTAATATGTTATGCTAAGAAGTTTCGCAAATATATAATTATGAGTCAAATATAGTATTCTTTTATTTAATGCGGAAGATCTTCCGCATTAAATTTTGATTGATACTTTTCCTTTGTTATGTATGAACATCAATTTTCTCATAAGTAATGCCATTTCCGAATGGATTAAAGACGCCAAATCAAACCGAGATTTCGGACTTAATCATGACATTGATGAGAAAATTGTAAGAAGAATTCTTGACGAGAAGGAATATCGTATTCCCGTAGAGACACTTAAAAAGATTTGTGATGCGCGTCAAATAAAACTATCGGATTTCTTTTCCAAAATCGGAGAATAAATTTTATATAACTTCATACTCTATCATGGCCTTTGAGTGGGCTTTGCCTGAGGGATGCTATGCTGATGACCCGTCCTGAAATAGCTATACAGATAATGGAAGCTATTTGATCGTTTATACAAAATTCAGAGGAAAAAATGCATTCGGCACTTTAGTTGTTAACACTATTCAAGCGACAGTAGATTTAAAAGGAAATGTGTTAGAAATAAAATAACCTTTGCTAATAACTACTCGATCGTTTGGAAGTTATGTCCTATCTCTTGAGAAAACTTGTTACCAAAATTAAAATTGAAAAGGATAGGGACTGTTTTAATGCTATTTATAAGCGCTATTTAATAGGTAAAGTAGGTGGTGGTTTTAAGTAAACATTTTTGTTTACTTTATTTGCTATCTTTGCTGAAAGTTTTTGCAATGCTACCTGATCTTGATAAAATAAAGGGCGTACATCCCGGAGCTGTTTTAAAACGTGCTTTAAAAAAAAGCGGGATTACCGCAAGTGATTTAGCGCGAACTATTAATGAGCATAAACAAACCATTAGCGCAATTTTAAACCGGCGAAGAGCAGTAAACGCGAAACTATCTATTAAGTTTGGAGAGGTTTTTAGCGTAGAGGCAGATTACTTTATGCTCCTGCAAGCCAGCTATGATGTGCAGCAACAAGTTGCGGCAAACTATAGGAGAATTCCCAATCTCAATCATTTTAGAAAAGCGCTCTTTTGGGATACTCAATTAGAGCAAATAGATTGGGATAAAAACAAGCGTGCTGTAATACAACGCGTACTTGAGCGCGGAAACGGAAAAGAAATACAAGAGCTTCTTGCATTTTACGGGAGACAGACTGTTAAGAAGATTGTTCAATCGATCAAGAAAAGTTATTTACCCTCTTTTGAAGAAAATCTCAAGAATTATAATCTTATTGAGTAGCAATGGAACTTCAGTTAAATACGGTATCTGAATTGCTGTGGAATACACTCCAGAAATTGATGGAGATTCAAGAATTACATTCATTTAGATTAGTAGGAGGTACCGCATTAAGTCTTCAACGGGGTCATCGAGAGTCTATTGATATTGATTTGTTCAGCGATGCCCCATATGGAAGCATAGATTTTGAAAAAATTGAATCTATTCTTAGAGTTACTTTTCCATATTTTAGTAGCTCTTCTGAGCTTGTGGGACTTGGTAAATCTTATTTTATAGGGAATACCGAGGATGACTTGGTAAAATTGGATTTATTCTATACAGATCCTTTTGTATTTCCATTAATTATGGAACAAAAGGTTCGTTTTGCTAGTGTTCAAGAAATAGCTGCAATGAAATTTGAAGTTGTAGGGCAAGGAGGCCGCAAGAAGGACTTTTGGGATATTCATGAGCTTCTCGAAAGTTATACGTTGAATGAACTGATTGGTTTTTACCTAAAGAGATATCCTTACAACTTATCAAAAGAGGAACTGATGAATAAGATTGTTGACTTTTCTTTAGCAGAAGATGATTTTACGCCTAATTGTTATAAAGGTAAAATTTGGGAACTGATTAAATTGGACCTTGAAGAACTAGTTGAAATATAATTTTAAATGAGCATTTTTGCAGACAGGCTTGTTGTTTTAGATGAAAATACTACCTTTGAATTGAATGTCAGGCAAATAGCATCAAAATATAAGGTAGCAATCCGACAAGCAAAAAATTTGAAAATCGCCTAGAGACGCTGTTTTCTAGGGTTTTACTAAAAATACTGAATCCCTCCGGGGTCACAAAAGGTCCGAATAAATAGATTCAAAAACCACGTATTTTATTAAATACGTGGTTTTTTTGTAGGTCAATTAAAAAGGTGATTAGCCTAAACTAACCACCTTAAAATTCAACAGCAATATTCTCGCTGAAACAAACACTCTTCAGGGAAAATTATTCAATAAAATCAGTGATGATTTTTTTGATATCTGCCGAAGTAGCATCAGGCTCTAGTGCAAATATCACACTGTAAAGCCGTTGACCATCTACTTTGTCTTTTAGTTTAAGACGGTCATTTGATGCAAAAACAGCATCCCATTCTTTTCTAACTTTTGCCCATAAAGCTTCGTTTTCTTTCCACCAAGCTTGAGCTGCAGCACAGCGCTCATCGGCAACTTGCTCATAAATATTATAACCTTTCTCTTCGGCTATAATGCGATCGTCAGCATCTTCGGCATGTAATACTTTTTTATTATCCTGCTCGTGAAGCCACCCGTAATCTGTAATCGCCACTTGATTATTGCGCTCCATAATGTTATAATCTCTTCTTTTAGTATACTCTCTTCGCGGTAAAGGCGCCGGCGTGGTGTTTTTCCAAACCTTTTTTCCATCTACGTGAACCCAAGTGGCAGAACCCGAATACCGCGGACTGTCATCAACTTGATACACTTTTTGTGCCCATTGCCCTTTAACGTCGCTAGCATCTTTTTTTACTATATCCCAAGTATTATTAGCGTCGTAGAAGAATAGATCCTGATCTTCAAACGTCCAGTCTTGACGCCAATGTTTAATAACCATGGTGTCTTGAATAACAAGTAAATGTTG
The DNA here is from genome assembly GCF_011784865.1 of Leeuwenhoekiella sp. ZYFB001. NCBI lineage: Bacteria > Pseudomonadati > Bacteroidota > Flavobacteriia > Flavobacteriales > Flavobacteriaceae > Leeuwenhoekiella > Leeuwenhoekiella sp. ZYFB001. The sequence continues at coordinate 2,838,385 of NZ_CP050460.1, read as the reverse complement.
AATAGAAATCTTGTTTTCTGCATCCTCAACAAGTTGTCCCCACTCTAAAGCAGAAGCAGTATAATCGTCGTGCTTCTCATAATTTCCGTCAGGTGAAAAGGTTTCAGCATATTTGAAGGTTACTTCATAACAGCCACACATATCTTTAATGGCTTGACGGTCAAGATCTTTTTTTGATTGCGCTTGGGCCGAAAAGGTGCTTAAAATAAGGCCGGCACTAACAAGTAAAATAGGCTTCATATAGTTTATCTAGTTTTTAAGAAATTCAAAATTAATCATTTTTATTATTTAGATTAAATAAAAATAAAATATATATTTGCTGCGGAAAATAATTAAGAATGATTCTAAACAGCAAATATATATTATGCTTCATCGTGGGGATGCTGGGCCTTTATCGCGTTCAGGCACAAACTCCGCTACGTGTAGAAAAGCAAACCGATTCGCTGGAAGAAGTCTTAATTACAGCAACGCGAACACAACGACAATTGAGTTCTCTTCCCTTACCGGCTCAAATTATTTCTAAAGAAACCATTGCTCAATCGGGATCAGTGCGCTTATCTGATATTCTTGCAGAGCAAACCGGGTTAATTACCGTTCCTGATTATGGAGGGGGCGAGGGCATTCAAATTCAAGGTTTAGATTCTCAATATATTTTGATACTTATTGATGGCGTTCCTTTGGTTGGGCGTTCGGCAGGGACACTTGACCTTAGCCGAATCACCGTAGGTAACATTAAACAAATTGAAGTGGTTAAAGGTGCATCATCAAGCCTTTACGGAAGCGATGCTTTAGGTGGTGTGATCAATATAATTACAGAAAGTCCGCAAAAGCCTTTTCAGTCAGCGATCAACTATCGAGGTGGCAGTCTTAACAGCCACGACCTTAGTTTAAACACGGGTGTAAAAGAAGAGCGGTTGGCCCTGAGTTTATTTGCAAATAGATACAGTTCTGATGGTTATGATCTTGATGAATCCACTTCTTTACAAACTGTAGAACCGTTTACTAATTATACCGCACAGGTTAAAGGAAAATATGACTTTTCTGAAGCTACTTCGTTGTTGCTTTCTAGCCGATTTTTTACACAAACTCAAGAGTATAGGGCTTCTGAAATTCTTTCGGGTGAAAGTGATATCAGAGAGTGGAATGGTCAAGTGTTATTTTCTCAGCAGTTTACTGATAAGATCACTTCGACTATAGAATTATACGGAACCAACTACCGTACAGAATCTTATTTGCAAGATGAAGAAGGTATAGAAAACTCCCGAAGCTTTTATGATCAAACTTTATTGCGTCCAGAGTTACGCACGGTTTACGCACTTAATGATAAACATAATTTTATAGGCGGAATAGGATATACGTATGAGTCGTTAGAACGCACGGACTTCAGTCAAGATCCGGTGTTTAAAGCGCCTTACGTGTATGTGCAATACGATACCCACCTGCTGAATAATCTAAATATAATTGCCGGTGCCAGATATGATATGCATAATGTGTATAGGTCCCAATTGAGTCCTAAGCTAGCTGCTCGATATAAAGTGGATAACAGCTTGGCGTTTAAAGCTTCGGTGGGTAGCGGTTTTAAAGCTCCCGCATTTAGACAACTTTATTTTGACTTTACAAATGCTACGGTAGGATATACGGTTCTGGGTTATGAAGCAGTACCTACCGCAATTGCCGAAATGCAAGCCAGAGGAGAACTAGCAAATATAATTGTGCCGGTATCTGAATTTGATGATAGCCTAAAACCCGAAACTTCAGTAAATATAAATCTGGGTGTTGATTATAAATTTTCTAAACTACTCACTACTAGCCTAAACTTGTTTAGAAATAACTTGAACAACCTTATCGACACCCGGATTATTGCTACAAAAACCAATGGTCAAAGCGTTTTTAGCTACGTGAATGTCAACGAGTCTTTTACGCAAGGCTTAGAATTTAGTTATACCTATAATCCGTTTAAAAACATCAGGTTTTCCGGTGGCTATCAATTGTTATTTGCAAAAGATAAAGAGGCTGTCGAAGCTTTTGAAGCCGGTACGGTTTACGGAAGAACTTCGGCGAATGCTTCGGCTTTTGTGCTGGATAAAAAGGATTATTTCGGTTTATATAATCGCTCTAGACATACTGCAAATTTTAAAGTGTTTTACAACCTTCCGCAGTATAAAGCAGATGTAAATATGCGTGCGACCTACCGCAGTAAATACGGTTTGAGTGATACCAACGGTAATGTCTATCTCGACAACTATGACACTTTTGTTGACGGCTATACGATCGTAGATTTTGCAGTAAACAAAGCGCTTTACAAAAATATTACGCTGGGAGCAGGCATTGACAACCTTTTAAATTTTACCGATACGCAGAATGTTACCAACATTCCCGGTCGGCTTTATTTCGCAAAATTAAACTTAACACTGTAATACAAAATGATGAACACGTTTAAAACCTTAGCAGCAATTGCTTTAATCCTTGGCTTTGTAAGCTGTAGTAATGATGATGATGCAACACCTTTACTTGAAGTAGAGACTGAAACGGTAGCCAATTTACACGCACCACAATCTGGTGGGCAGGGCCAACCGGTTTCTGGAGCTTTTACCCGTTTTGATTTTGAAACGGGAGCAGAAACGACTAGTGAGACTGATTGGGACGTTGCCTTTAGAGGAACGACGATCATTGTTAACGGCGGGGAGTCGCAAGGTACTACTGATGAACCTGAACGTACAGGCGATGCAGCAGTTTATATTGCAGACGGAACAATGAGTACGGTAACTGATGTAGATGCTAGCTTATTCACTCAAGATAGTGCTTCGGGCTTTGCGATCGCAACAGGCAGCGGTAACGGATGGTACAATTATACCGGTGCTCCTTCACACTTGATCAATCCGATTCCGGGGAAAATCTTAGTTTTTAGAACCACAGCCGGACTCTACGCAAAAGTTGAGATTATCAGTTATTACGAGAACGCACCGGCAGAGCCAGACGCATTTTCAGATGCAACGCCTTACTACACGTTTAACTATGTGTATCAACCCAATGCAGGTGTTACGACCTTCTAATTTGATTTAGTAAACAGTAAATTAATTGTTATCGGGGAAAAGCCTGCCTAGTGCAGGCTTTTTTAATGCCGTAAATCTCCAATGAACATAATACGCTTTCAAGGCGCAATAGACTTGTTTTTCAGCTATGGGTTTTGCTGTACGAGTACCTGCTTGGGCGTTTGACCGTAGTATTTTTTAAAGGTGGCTATAAAGTGAGGTACGCTCTTATACCCGGTAGATTCGGCGATCTCATTGACTGATTTTGATTTCAGTAACGAATAAGCTTTTTGCATGCGTAAGTCTATCACAAACTTTTTTATCGTGGTGCCGTAAAGCTTTTTAAATCCGCTTTTAAGGTGTACTTCGTTGATCAATACAATTCGGGAAAGCTTTTTTATAGTAGGCGGATTCTTATAGTTGACCGTAAGGTAGGCTTTTGCTTTTTCGATCTTTTCTTTACTGTGTTCACTTAGGTTTGCTTGCTCTTTAGAAGGGTTTTCTACACTGATATTGAACACGTGTAGCAGCAATTCTTTTATTTTAAGCTGAATGAATTCAAGCTGAATGTGGTGCTCCCACTTGCATTCCAATATTTCGCTAATAATCTGATTCATCTGAAATCCTAACGGAAAACTATAAGTGCCTAAGGGAATGCGTTTGCTGGTTTTGATCGCATTGTAAAAGGGATCTCGTGCCGCCCAGGATTCATTTTTAAGTAGGTCAAGATACTTTGTACGTGAAATAAGAAGGCAGATGTATCGCGTTTTTGATTGTGGCATCCGTACGCGTTCATTGATCTTTTTACTGTAGGAAAAATGCACTTGTCCCAACTCTAGATTTCGATCCTTTTCGAGGTTTTGGCGCACAGATTCCCCACGTACCACACAGCTGATCATTATAAAATCTCCCGAAATACTAAACTTGTCAACCGTGGGCTTTATAAAATCAAAGCGGGTATCTATGATACAAAAATCGCGAGAAAGTTTTAAAGAGGCTTTGGCGCTTGCGGTATGCTTAGGCTGTGTTTCAATAGACTTTTCAAGCAACTCACCTTCAGACAGCTTTGATAAGTTTTCCTCATACAGAAGGTCATCTTCATTAAGTATAGACTGAATTTTCATATATGTTTACCGCTACTTTTATTTCCAAAACCGTATAAAGCCCCTTGAAGTCAGACGTTAGCTTTGCAATTGTTATTTAGACTTAGTTTAAATAATGGTAATAACGAAGATACATTATAACTAAAGGTGAAGCAATTTTATTTTTTTAGCATCCTCCTGCTTTCAAGTATTTGGGCATTTGGGCAAAGCACAAAAGCAACGTTAAAGGGCCACGTGTCCAATACTACTGGAGAGAAGCTACCGGAAACTTACATTTATATAAAAGGGACAACCACCTACACGATGGCCGATGCCAATGGAGATTACCGTTTGCGTATCGCGCCGGGAACCTATGAGCTTACAGTGAGTTTGATGGGGTATTTAGACCAGACGCAAAACATTACCCTAAGCGCTGCGGAAACCAAAACCTTAAACATTCAGCTTGAAGAGGATCCTGAGATGACTTTAGATGATGTTTTGGTTAAGGGACGATCTGCAATTCGTGACGTTCAGGAGTCTTCTTATAATGTGGTGGCTTTAGACGCAGAACCTTTACACAATACCACGCTTGATGTTTCTCAAGCACTTGAGCGCGTGTCTGGAGTGCGCGTGCGTAGAACCGGTGGTGTGGGATCTGACTATAATGTGATGCTGAATGGTTTCACCGGAAGGCACGTAAAATTCTTTATTGACGGAATCCCGATGGAAGGCTTTAGTTCAGCATTTCAACTGAATAATATTCCTATAAATCTTGCTAAGCGTATAGAAGTGTATAAAGGGGTTGTGCCCATCACTTTTGGGTCTGATGCTTTAGGCGGTGCGATCAATATTGTTACCGAAAATGGGAAACAAAACTTCGTTGACGCTTCGTATTCCTTCGGAAGCTTTAATACTCATAAGTCGTTTGTAAACGCGGCCTATACCGCAGACTCCGGATTTACCGCGCGTTTGACTGCTTTTCAAAATTACTCAGATAACGATTATAAGGTGACCACAGAGATCGTTGACCTTGAAACTTCGCAGTTTACGGGAGATGTTCGCGAGGTACGCCGTTTTCACGATATGTATCGTAATTACACGGTAATGGCTAAAGTTGGGGTGGTTAATACGTCGTATGCAGACGAATTATTACTGGGCTTTACCTACGGGGACGAGTACGATGAGCAACAGCATCCGGCTTATATGAAAATAGCCTTTGGCCAGCGCTACGGAACTTCAGAGACTTTGATGCCTACTTTATCGTATAGAAAACGCAATTTGTTTACTGAGAATTTAAACGTTTCGCTGACGGCTAATTATAATTTTGGGGAGAGTTCAAATATTGATGATTCTTACCGAAGATATAACTGGCTGGGCGAGTTTATTGAGACCGATGCTCCGGGAGAATTCAATTATGCTAAAACCTATTTCAGAAACCGAAATGGTTCAGCAAATGCCAATGTTACTTATACATTGGCCGAAAAACACGCGTTTACCGTAAATAATGTACTCAATCTTTTTTCAAGAAAAAGTAGAAACGAAGTAGAGCCTAGTGCTGCCGATGCTTATCCTAGCGAGACTATCAAAAATATTCTAGGAGTGGGATATAAATACCAGCCTACAGATGATTTGAGTATTTCGTCTTTTTATAAATACTATTACAACAAGGTAAATCAATATGCAGACCCTACGGGTTCTGGGGAGTTTGAAAACCTAGGTGCTTCAACAGAAGATCACGGGTATGGCCTCGCCGCTTCGTATTTTTTATTAGAAAACCTTCAGCTTAAATCCTCTTACGAAAAAGCGTATCGCTTGCCTACGGGACGCGAACTCTTTGGTGCCGGTAATGATTTTGAATTGGGAAATTCAGATTTAAAACCTGAAAGCAGTGACAACTTTAATTTTGGTGTTAACTACAACTGGCTGATCGCAAAAAATCATCAGTTTACTATTGATGCTAGTTTTATCTACCGTGATATTAAAGATTTTATTCGTCAAGTCCCTAACCCAACAAATGGGGTAATGCAGCCCGGCAATGAGGCTTCGGTAAAAAATAGAGGTATAGATCTAGAAATGCGCTACAACTACGCCAGTTTATTTTCTTTAGGCGGAAGTTTTACCTATCAAAACCTTCGGAACAAATTAAAATATCGCGCCGGGAGAGATGTGGTGAGCACGATTTATAACGACCGCATCCCCAATATGCCTTACCTGTACGGAAACGCAGATCTGACCTTTTACTTTAGCAAGCTATGGCAAGAGCAAGACCGCATGAATGTAAGCTATAACCTGCTTTACATTCACGAGTTTGACTACAGTTATGAAAGCTACGGCGGAATTAAAGTGCCAACACAAATCGCACACGATCTGGCGGTAAACTATAGCCTTAAAAATGGTAAATACAACATCTCTTTAGAATGCCGAAATATTCTAAACGAAGACTTATATGACAATTTTAGCCTGCAAAAACCCGGAAGGAGCTTTGCGGTTAAGCTGAGATACTTTTTAGATAAATTCAATTAAAACCAAATTTCTATGAAATTCAACTTTAAACAAACCAATAGATTTTCTTTAGCCGTGCTCGCGCTAATGAGCCTTGCTGCGTGTAGTGATGATGACACCGTGGTAGATGACGGAGGAGAAACGCCTGTAGAGACCGGAGCACAATACCTGATCGCATCAACAGACAGTGAGAACTCTTATTTGAATACCACGAGCGATATTTCGCAAGGATCAGTATCTCCTTTAGGCGGTACAGCAACTCAGGTGATTGGTACACCTTCTTGGTATTTCTATAATGATATTGCTGCGTATAGCTTTGTGTATAACCAAGGTGATCCCGGTACTACACAGTCTTTTGCGCTTAACAGTGCAGGAGAGGTAGAGGCACGAAATGAGATCAATCTTAATGTTTCTATTCAGAGTAGGGGAATTGTAGATAACCTGATGTATGTGCAGTATTCTTCTCGTAATTATGAGGAGCCGGTATCTATATTTTACACCATCAACGGCGACACTCAGGTTGTAAGCGGTCCTTATACCATTGATACCGAAGCTTTAGCCAGAAATGGCGAGTATGCTTATGTTACTGATGTTGCGCAGTGGGGAGATTATGTTTTATTAGGTTTTAGACCTATCAAAGCAGGATCTGATAATGGCGACAGTGCATTTAATAGTGATTTTAATGATCATACCTATGTAGGGGTTTTCAATAAAGCTTTAGAACTTCAAACAGTGATCGAAGATGAAGGAAGAACCGGTGCCGTTGCTGGCCAGTCAAGATCGCAAGGAGAAACAGGAGTAGAGCCTGTTGAAAATGGGGATGTGTATGTGTTCTCTTCGGCTATTGATGCTGAAGGTGAAGTACCTTCAGGAGTTTTAAAAATTAACAACGGAACCTTAGCCTTTGACCAGGATTATTTCTTTGATATCACCGCAGCTTCAGGAGGTTATGCGGTATACCGCAGTTTTTATGTAGGTGAAAACACTTTTGTATTACAAATGTTTACAGAGCCAGGTTCAGGTAGTGCGCTCCCTGCTGCAACGCGTAACAAGTTTGCTGTTGTGAATGTTGTAGATCAAACTTTTGAATGGGTGACCGGTGTTCCTGAAGGAATCACTTCAATAGGTGCGCCTTACATTGACGAAGATAATAACGAAGTAGCTTTTCCTATCGAAACAAACCTGTATCCAACAATCTTTATTGTCAATGCAGATACTGCAACAATGAGTGAAGGTATTGAAGTAATTGCCGAAGGAATCAGCGCTATTGGTAAACTAACGCCACAAGAATAATACGTTAGTCGATTTTTAGTTTCATTCAGGGTCTCACATTTTATTTTAATTGTGAGACCTTTTTTAAATACGAAGATGATGTACAAATCAAAAATGGTCCTGTTTCTACTTGGTTTTTTTGCGTGTGCTTTAGGCTACAGTCAGCATCACGCTGAAACCAATAAACAGCAAATTTTTAGTGCTTCTTTAAATCAAGAACGAGAATTGTGGGTCAAGCTTCCTTTTAATTTTGACCCAGCGGAAGCTTATGACGTAATGATCGTGTTAGATGCTGAAAAGTATTTTGAGCTAACAAGCATGCTCGTAGACAACAGAACGCACTACGGCAAATTAAACCCCACAATCCTAGTCGGAATTTCTAACCCTAATATGGAGGAGCGCTCTCGCAATCTAACCTTTAGTAGTTCTGAAGTAGATCAGAAGGGAGAAGCAACAACACGCTATACAAGTGAGAATTCAGGAAAAGCCGAAGCGTTTGCTGCATTTTTAAATGAAGAAGTATTAAACTATTTATCGCAAGAGTTTCAGGTCAAGCAGTTCGGGATCTTTGGGCACTCATTTGGTGGTTGCTTTGCCTTGTATAACAGTACGCTTGAAGATAAAATTTCAGAATATATTTTGATCGATCCCAGTTTGTGGTACAATAATGGCGAAGCACTGCAGCAAATCGAGACCCATATAGAGCGATTAAAGGAAAGAAACGAAATACATTTTTATCTCGCTCACGAAGATGGGATCAAAAACAACAACGCAAAAATGGCAAGTCTAGCGCGTATTTTTGACAAGCATGAAATCGCCTATACCAACTTTCTGTATCAAAATGAAAATCACGGTTCGGTAATTTTACCGGCATTGGTTGATATTCTTAGAGATAAAGGCAAAAATATTCAGCGTACCCCTAGACATAAAATCAAAAAATAATTAAATTTACCAACTATTTATAATTAATCTAAAAAAGAATAGATAATGAAATCAGCACAACATATTTTTGGTGCTCTTATGCTTTTTGTCGGTTTAACCCTTAGTGCACAAGAGTCTAACCAATTACTTTCTCGAGACTTCTGGAGCAATAACCCGTCATTAGCAGATGTTAAGGCTTCTGTTGCTGCGGGCAATGATCCTTCAGAGCCTAACGGTAGTAACTTTGATCCGGTGGTTCTTGCTATCACTAACGATGCTCCTATTGAGATTGTAGATTATCTTTTTGAACAAGAAGGTAATTCTGTAAATAAACTTACTCACGACGGAAGAACCTATATTTTCTGGGCAGCCTACCGCGGAAACTATCCCTTAGTAAAAAAGTTTGCTGATGCAGGCGCACAAATGGATTTGGTAGACGATCACGGTTACTCTGTATTGAACTTTGCAGCAAATGCCGGTGTGACTGATACACAAATTTTTGATTATTTGATCGCTAAAGGTTCTGATCCTAAAACGGAAAAAAACCACAACGGCGCTAACGCACTTCTGTTAAACCTTCCAAGTCAGAATGATTTTAAAATGGTCGAATATTTTGAATCTAAAGGCTTATCCCTTCAAGATACTGATGATGAGGGGAACAATGCTTTTGTTTATGCGGCACGAGCAGGAAATGTGGAGTTGATGAACAAGCTTGTGGAAAAAGGAATTGACCCTAAAGTGATCAATAAAGAAGGTGGTAATGCAATTTTAGCAGCGGCACAAGGTACGCGCAGAGGTTCTAGCCCACTTTCTGTTTTTAAATATTTAGAAGGTTTAGGTATTGATCCTAATGTTACCACGACTTCAGGAACTAACCCACTTCACATACTTGCCGGAAGAAATAAAGATATGGACATCTTCTCTTATTTCTTAGCACAAGGTGTTGACCCTACTGCGGTTGATGGGGAAGGCAATACACCGCTGATGTATGCGTCTATGCGTAATGACTTAGAAGTGGTAAAATTATTTGAAGAAAAAACTGAGGATATCAACCATACTAATGAAGAAGGTGCTTCAGCTTTGTGTATGGCCGTTGCAGGAAATTCTCCTGAAGTAATTAGTTATTTATTAGCCGAAGGTGCAGATGCAAGTATTGTTGATGAAAAAGGAAATACGTTAATGACCTACTTGGTAGACGCTTACAACCCACGTAGCGCTACAGATTTTGATGCAAAAATGGCGTTGCTCCAAAAAGAAGGTGTTGACTTTTCGGCAACTCAAAAGAATCAAGAGAATATGCTTTTGTTAGCGGTTAAGAAAAACAGTTTACCATTAACTAAAAAAGCTTTGGCGTTAGATATTGATGTGAACCAAGCTGATGCAGACGGAAGCACGCCACTTCAAATTGCAGCCTTACGCGCAGATGACACGGCGATTTTAGAATTGCTTGTGGCTAATGGTGCCGATACTACGGTGACTACTGATTTTGGCGAAAGCGTATTAGACTTAGCTAATGAAAACGAAATTTTAACCAGCAGCAAGGCGCGTTTAGATTTTCTGAAATAAGCCTGCATTTCAATTAAAATTATGAGAATTAAAACTTTAATATTAGGACTGTTCTGTTTTACACTTTTTTCTTTTGTGAAAAATGATTCGGCAGAAACTACATTCAAGTGTCTGATTCAGATCACTAATTATAGTGGTGAAGGTGCTTATGTTGTGGTGTCGCTCATCAATCCGCAGGGAGAATATGAGAAAACGCTTTTGGTGCAAGGAGATGACGAGGAGTGGTATCCTGACCTTACCGGATGGTGGGAGCAACAAAAGGTAAAAAATGAGAATATAGACGGAATCGCCGGTGCTACTGTAGGTGCTGGAGGGCGTGGCATTGGTTCCTTTAAAATTGCTCAGGATAAACTAGATAGTGGTTACAAACTGAGATTTGAGACCGCTGTTGAAGATCAAAAGTATTATCAGGATGATCTTATGATTCCACTTGATCAGGCAAGCCTTAACGGGAAATTTGCAGGTAAAGGATACATAAGATATGTACGATTGATGGCAAGTAATTAATTTATGATATTATCCATCTGGAGATACAGTCATTTAGTTTTGGCTGTATCTTCTTTTTTATTTATACTTCTCGCCGCGCTTACAGGTATTGTTTTAGCCTTTGAACCTATTGATCACGCTGCTCTCAATTACAGTGAAGGTCAAAAAGATCTGCCGGTAACTCAATTGATAGATACGCTTAAGTCAACTTATGATGAAGTGCTGAGCGTAGAGATTGATGAAGCAGGTTTTGTAAAGGCTTCCGTGCTAAGTATGGATAGCGATAGCGGTGATTTTTATATTAATCCGCTAAGCGGAAAAAAAGTAGGCGAAATTGAAAAGCAAGCTGAAGTTTTTCAATTTGCTACCAGTTTGCACCGAAGCTTATTTCTTAAAAGCACCGGGCGTTTTTTTGTAGGACTGGCATCTTTCTTACTTTTTCTTATCAGCATTACCGGGTTGATTCTGATTATCAAACGTCAGCAAGGTATCAAGGCCTTCTTCAACCGAATAATCAAGGATAATTTTTACTCTTATTATCATATTTATCTAGGCAGGCTATTGCTTCTGCCTATAATTATCATTACGCTAACCGGAGTTTATCTTTCCCTGCAACGTTTTGAAATCTTACCCAATATCGTGCTCAGTCACGATGTAGATTATGCGGCAATTACTGCTGATCCGCAGCGTCCTCTGGCAGGGTTTCCGGCTTTACAGAATATCACACTCAGCGATGTGCGATACATCGAGTTTCCTTTTAGTCCTGATGTAGAAGACCCGTATAAAATAAGTCTTACTGATAAAGAAATTTTAGTTAACCAAGTCACGGGTGAAATCATTAGTGAGATGCCATATCCTTTTGTGAATATGATGTCACATTATAGCACGGTCTTACACACCGGTAGAGGAAGCGTCCTGTGGTCAATAGTGCTTGCAGCGGCTTGTATAAGTATTTTGTTTTTTATCTATTCTGGATTCAAAATGACCTTTATGCGACGTAAAGGTCGTATCAAGAATAAATTCAAAGCAGCTCAATGTGAAATCGTCATTTTAGTGGGTTCAGAGACGGGAAGTACGATGTCTTTTGCCGGATTGTTTTATAACGAATTGCTTAATAAAGGAAAAAGGGTATTCCTAACCCAAATGGATAAGTACCAGAAGTTCCCTAAAATGGAGCATTTGGTAATTTTTACTTCGACTTATGGAGATGGCGAACCGCCGGCGAATGCTACTAAATTTATGAGCCAGCTTCAGAAAATTAACCAAAGTCAAGACTTTAATTATAGCGTGGTAGGTTTTGGATCCTTAGCGTATCCCAGCTACTGTAAGTTTGCCTTTGATGTTGATGATGCTTTAAAAGCTTCTTCTGGTGCTCAAGAATTGCTTGGGGTGTATACTATAAATAATAAATCTTGGGAGGCTTTTGATCAATGGGTAGATCAATGGGGAGAACGCTTGGGCCTTGCTCTTGACGTGCCAAGGGATAACGCAGTTACCAAACCTCGAAAGAAGCCTAAAAAGTTTAAAGTTATAGCTAAGACCCAAGCGCAAGACAGTGCGGATGATACGTTTTTAGTAACGCTTCAGTCTGAAAAATCGGTGAAATTTAAATCAGGAGATTTATTAGCGATTTATCCCGAAAAAGATGCGCACGAGCGCTTATATTCTATAGGAAAGAATTTAAAAGGCGAATTGCTTTTGAGTGTTAAGCGGCACGAATTCGGACTTTGTTCTAATTTCCTTAATGATCTTTCGGTGGGTTCTACCCTGAATGCTGTACGCGTTAAGAATCCGGAGTTTCACCTTAAGTCATCCCAAAAAGCAATTATGATTGCTACAGGTACCGGGATCGCACCGTTTTTAGGCATGTTTGCCGACAATCACAAAAAGAAAGAACGCATACTCTATTGGGGTGCCCGAAACGAAGCAAGTTTTGAACTCTATAAACCGCAAATTGATACTGCAGTAGATCAAGGGCAACTTTCTAAATTCATTCCCGCATATTCCCGTGTTGGAAATGATAAAATCTATGTGCAGCACTTGATAGCAAGTGATCATCTTAGGTTTGCAAACGCATTAAAAGATGGTATTGTGTTGATGATCTGCGGTTCGATAAGTATGCAAAAAGAAGTGATCGCCGCACTTCAGGAAATTTGCCAAACCTATGAGTTGAAGCCGTTGAGTTACTACCAAAACCGCGGTCAAGTAAAAATGGATTGTTACTAAGTTACTGATTTAGATTCCACAGCTGTACTTAGCGCTAATTAAGAGTCGATAGTGGGAGACTAGTTTGAATATAATCATAATTTTAAAGTAGTTTTAGCGACTGTCTCAGTTTCGATTAATGAATAAAGTCATTTCGGACTTACGATGTTTTTCTCTAAAGTGTTAATTTTTAGATATTAATGTTATTTTTATTGCATTAAATTTAAAATATGCCCAATTGAGGCCTTCTCCACAACGCGTCGTAAAACTTGAATGGCTTACAGTTATATTGCTGATAGTCAACTTTTTTGCAACCTATTCATTTGAACTGGAAACCTTTCGGTTAACCCGAATGATCTCCTTAGCAGTCTTAGTACTCTATTTTCTGTTTCATAAACGAGTAAAGGGTTTATTGCTGGTTATGGCCTTTGCATTTTTTATGAGCAGAGAGGTGGGCTACCAATTTTTTGAAAGCCTGTGGGGAACCGAATGGTATATGGCTTCGGCAATGCTTGGCTATCTCTTTCTTTTTTTAGATCGTTTGCCTTTCATCAAATATGGCTTTAGCATTTGGATCATAGTTCTGGCGCTGATTTTAATAGCAGCCACACTTACTATTTTAGTGACCTTGGGAGAATTAGCCCGGCCGAATTTAAATTCACACGCTGAACTGATTTTCTTCTATGGCTATGGTATTGCATTGATATTTCTCATTCTGGCCGCCTTTTATTATAATCACGTGCTTAATAGTACGCGTTCCTTACTGTATACTTTTATGGTTTTTGGTTTTATGATGTCTGATATCGCAGCGTGTTTAGCTTACTACAATAAAGTCACAAGTCTATATTATGTAGATCGTGGATTTTTCATTTTAAGCATGGCGATGTTGACGCATTTTGGGTTAAATCTTCACGGTGCCAAACGTGAACGGAAGGATTTAAAAATGCTTCGGTGATTTTTATTTTTCTGATTATCAGAAAATTGTATATTTAATACGTTTTTCAGCGTTATCAAAAGTTCACGGAATACAATTCAGAGGTATTCTTAGGATGTCGCCCCAGATGTTTCCAAGCTTATCAGCGATAACTGAAAAACAATTCCCCGAAAAATGATATTATGAGTAATTCTCGTGTACACCACTCCATTGTTCGGCAAGACCTACAGCTCAATAAACTCTTGTACTACGCACTTTTGCTGGTTGTTTTAAACTTTGTGGCAATTAGCTTTTTGCCTACGATTCCTATGCGTAGCATCAGGTTGCTAACAACAGTGTTCTTTTTGACCTACTATAGTTTTTTCATCGTAGGTAGAAACAGATATGTACTGGCGATCTTACTTTTACTTCTTGTTAGAGATGTATTCTATGTATTCTACTGGCAAGGTAATGCTGCTTATTACTTTTTTCTGTTCAGCATTCTGAGTTATGGCGTTTTGTTGTTGAAACAATGGCGGCGATTAGCTAAAATCGAATTTATAAGTCCGTCTCTTGTTGTAGGAGTATTGTTAGCGATGGCGTTTATATACTTAATAACTTGTCTTAAGGATATTATCGCCCCGGGATTGGAATCCACAGGCGTTCTTTTGATATTTTATATTTTTGGATCATTTATAGTGGTTACTTTACTTTCGGCACTTTACTATTATTATCGAGTGGGAAGCCGGCGCTCTATTTGCTTTGGGTTTTTAGTCTTCAACCTGATGGTTACCGATGTGGCTTTCACCGTTGCATACTATACAGCATCCTACAACTTGTATTATCTTGAGCGCTTGACTTACATTGGCGCGCTAGTGCTCTTATTACACTACGGATTAAACACCAAACTCCTCAATCGCGAACTTCAGAACAGCTGATAAACGATTTAAAACCCAGCAAAAACAGTCCGTAAATTCTCAAAATATTTTGTGACTTTTTCAGAAATAGAAAAAAAGTAAAACGCTTTTTTTTTATGTAAATTCGCAAGCAATTAAAAATGCTCATGCTAGAACGATTAAACTTTATAAAACAACGCTTTGACGAAGTAAGCGACCTTATAATTCAGCCAGATATCATCAGTGATCAAAAACGCTATGTAGAGCTGAATAAAGAATACAAAGACTTACGCGCACTTATGGATGAGCGCGAAAACTATATTAAGCATACGCAGCGTATTGAAGAAGCCGAAGAAATTATTGCCGATGGAAGTGATCCTGAAATGACCGAAATGGCAAAACTTCAGCTTGAAGAAGCTAAAGAGGCTATGCCGGCTTTGGAAGAAAAAATACGTTTTATGCTGGTTCCTAAAGATCCTGAAGATGCTAAAAATGCCGTTATGGAAATTAGAGCAGGAACCGGTGGGGACGAGGCAAGTATTTTTGCCGGCGACTTGTATCGTATGTATATGAAATATTGCGAGAGCAAAGGCTGGAGAACCAGTACGATTGACTACAGCGAAGGTACCAGCGGTGGTTATAAAGAAATTCAGGTGGAGGTAACCGGTGAAGATGTTTACGGAACTTTACGTTTTGAGGCCGGAGTGCATCGCGTGCAGCGTGTGCCGCAAACTGAAACGCAAGGTCGTGTACATACCAGTGCGGCTACAGTAATGGTTTTTCCGGAGGCTGAAGAGTTTGATGTAGAAATTGATCCTAAAGATGTACGTATTGATTATTTCTGTTCGTCTGGTCCAGGTGGTCAGTCGGTAAACACGACCTATTCTGCTGTGCGTTTAACTCACGAACCAACCGGTTTGGTGGCGCAATGTCAAGATCAGAAATCACAGCATAAGAACAAAGAAAAAGCATTTAAAGTATTGCGTTCGCGTCTTTATGATCTGGAACTTGCTAAAAAGCAAGAAGAAGATGCAGCAAAGCGTGGTTCGATGGTAACCAGTGGTGACCGAAGCGCAAAAATACGTACCTATAACTATCCGCAAGGAAGGGTTACTGATCACCGTATTAACTTAACGCTTTATGATTTGGCTAATATTATTGACGGAGATATTCAGAAGATAATAGACGAACTTCAGCTTGTAAGCAACACTGAAAAATTAGCCGAAGGCGGAGATCAAATTTAATTTTCCAAATTACTAAAATACATAGTTTTGAACATCAATACGCTTGTTGAGCAAATCAAAAAAAAGCAGTCTGTTTTATGTGTAGGTCTTGATACAGATCTTGATAAAATCCCAAAACACCTGCTCAAGGAAGAAGATCCTATTTTTGCGTTCAACAAAGCGATCATTGATGCTACACATTCTTTTACCGTTGCTTATAAACCTAATACGGCGTTTTACGAGGCTTATGGTTTAAAAGGCTGGGAGTCGTTAGAAAAAACGATAAATTATTTAAACGAGAAGCATCCTGATATTTTTACTATTGCTGATGCAAAACGCGGAGATATCGGGAATACTTCTAGTAGATATGCAAAAGCTTTTTTTGAAGATCTAGGTTTTGATTCGGTGACCACAGCACCGTATATGGGAAAAGATTCCATAGAGCCTTTTCTGGCTTTTGAAGAGAAATTCACCATAATGCTGGCGCTCACGTCTAATCCCGGTGCATTCGATTTTCAAACGCAGACAATTGAAGGGACTGAGCTCTATAAAAAAGTTATTGCGACATCAACCACTTGGGAGCACAGTGAGCGCTTGATGTATGTGGTAGGTGCAACAAAGGCTGAATATCTAGCGGAAATTCGTAATATCATTCCTGATGCCTTTTTGCTAGTTCCGGGCGTGGGTGCGCAAGGCGGAAGTATGGATGAGGTTTTTAAATATGGAATGAATAGTAACGCCGGACTGCTCATCAATTCTTCCCGCGGAATTATCTATGCATCTTCTTTTGAAGATTTTGCTCAAGCAGCAGCTGCCGAAGCGGAACGTCTTCAAAAGCAAATGGCATCGCATCTGGCAAAACTCAACTAAACCTGTATTTTTGACCTATGGTAGATCAATTAGGTCGTAAAATAAATCTCAATAATACTCCTAACCGTATTGTTTGTCTCGTTCCTAGTCTCACTGAATTATTGGTAGATTTAGGTTTGAGCGATCAATTATGCGGTGTGACTAAATTTTGTGTGCATCCTGAAAATCTCAAAGATCAAAAGACTGTAGTGGGCGGTACCAAGTCTATACATATTGATCGTATCAAAGCTCTGAAGCCTGATTTTATTCTTTGCAATAAAGAAGAAAACACACAGGAAATTGTTGCGGCTTGTGAACAAATCGCTCCGGTTTATGTGTCAGATATCAATGACTTTGATGCTTTTTACACTTTGGTTAGTGATCTGGGAGTGCTCTTAAATTGCCAACCTAAAGCCGAAGCTTTAAATAGCGCTGTTAAAAATCGGTTTGCTCAATTTAGAAAGCACGTGCTTACTGAGCCTACTCGTAATGTGCTTTACCTTATCTGGAGAAATCCTTTAATGGCTGCCGGAAGAGCCACCTTTATAAATGTGTTGTTAGAAGCTTGTAAGTTTAATAATGTGATCATTGAGCAGGATTCACGTTATCCTGAAGTAGATTTAGAATTGCTTAAAAAAGCAGATTTTGTATTGCTCGCTTCAGAACCGTTTCCATTTTCTGAAAAGCATAAAGCTGAATTTAAAAGCGAATTAGAAGCGCAAATACTTTGTGTAGACGGCGAATATTTCAGTTGGTATGGAAGTAGGCTTCTAAAAGCTTTTGATTATTTTGAGCACTTGCTACTCAAGATGAATTAAGCTGGCTTAAAAGTTTTATTTAAAATCAACTTAAAATTTCACAGCGAGTCTAGGATTAAACTTTAAGAAGTGCTGATAAAAAAAGCCGCCCAATTGGGCGGCTTCGTGTTGTTTATAATCAAGAAGGTTAAGAACCGTAACCCGGGTTATTATCTCCAATTAGATCATTGGTGTCCATTTCATTTTGCGGAATAGGTAATACCAAACTAGGGTCGTTATACGGCAAGCCGTCTACGTCATTTTGCGTGCGTTTTAAATCGTGAAGCAAGAAACCTTCAAAAGCCAATTCTAATTGACGCTCTAAAAGAATATCTTCTTGCGTCAATGGAGCACTAACAGTTTCGGCACCTGCTCTTAAACGCAATAAGTTTACATCTTCTGCCGGAGTTTGTCCTACTGCCGTATTCTCCATAATGTTGCCTTCAGCACGAATTAAGTACATTTCAGCAAGTCTGAATATGGCGATGTTAGCAAACTGATTGGTGTATTTTCCGGTCAGGTTATCACCATAATCACCTATGTAAGTAAAGTTTGCACGCTCATCATCAGCATCTGGGAATAGCGCAAAATACGCCGGATTTAGCACGATGTCACCACCACGACCACCATTGTCTTGAGAAGCATAAAAGGTGATTAGGTCACTATCTCCTGTTTGATTGGTTACTTGAAAGTCAAATAGATCTTCAGAAGAATCAGCGTCATTGTTGAATGCGTCAGCAAAGCTTCCGGTAAGTGATGCTCCGCTGTTTTCAATAACATCATTTGCAGCATCTCTGGCAGCGGCATAATTTTGCATTTGTAGATAGACTCTTGCGCGTAACGCCTGAGCAGCATATCTATCAGCAAATATGTCATTTGATGCCGGTAAATTGGTGTAGGCGTCTTCTAGATCGCTTAAAACTTGCGCATAAATTTCTTCTACACTAGCGCGTTCTGCAGGCAAGGGTTGAGAATAATCTTCGTAGCCAATTAAACGCAAAGGAACACCAGGCTGACTGTTTGTAGTTCCTGCTTCGTAAGGCAGTCCCCAAAGTCTTACCAATTCAAAATAGCTCATCGCTCTTAAGAATTTTGCTTCGCCTTCTATTTGAGCACGATACGCATCACTACTGGTAATCACGTCTAGATTATCGATTATCAGATTGGTTTGATTGATGGTTTCGTAATTATTAAACCACGTGTCACGCACAAAAGTATTGTCTACTAAAAGACTCTTTTGAATCAATTGACGCGGCGCAAGAAAGGTTCCAAACCAGCTAATCTGGTCAGAAGCTCCAAGCAAATCTGCCATTATCTGTATATCTCCACCAAAACTTACACCTTGACCTGCTTCTTCATAAACTCCTAATAAAAGAGCGGCAATATTTTGTTCAGAATTTAAAGCCTGAGATCCATCAATGCTTTGTTCGGGATCAATTTCGAGATTGTCATCGCAGCTAAACGTAAAAACTGCGATAAACATTAATATTGAAAATTTATATAAATTATTCATAGTCTGTTTTTTAAAATTTCACGTTAAGTCCTACAGAAAATGTTCTTGCCGGCGGTACCGAGTAAAAAGCTTGGCCTACACCACCTGCATCACTTCGTGCTTCAGGATCGTAACCTTCATAATCTGTGATGGTTAATAAATTAACGCCGGTAACATAAACGCGTATTTTGGTAAATCCGTAACGCTTTATTATCTCATCCGGAATGGTATATCCTAAGGTAGCATTACGTAATCTGATGAAATCATTTTCATCTAAATAGCGGGTAGATTGTGCAGTTCCGTTTCCGCCAAATAAACGTGCTTGCGGAACATCTGTTATATCACCCGGTTGCTGCCATCTGTCTGTATATTGGTCCAGCGTTTGGTTGTCAAAATAATCTGCACTGGCTGATTGAAAACGGCCACCACCGTTATAAATAGCCGAACCAAATTCTCCTTGAAATGTAAATGATAAATCTACATTCATAAAGTTGATGGTGTTGGTGATACCTCCATACCATTCAGGAAACGGGTTCCCCACAACCACACGATTTGCCTCGTTAGGGTTGTTGGTAGTTTCTCGGTTTAAACTTCCGTCTTCGTTCGTGCTATTGATGTAGTACAAGCCATCTCCATTGTCAGGATCTACACCTGCATACTCATACATATAAAATGCATTTACAGGTTCTCCTACACGCTGAATGTTTTGACCACTTACAATATCATTGTTGTTATTAGGTAATGAAAGGATCTCGTTTTTGTTGTATGCGGCATTAAAGCTTGTGCTCCACTGAAAACCTTCGGTCTGAATGATATCTGCATTCAATACAAATTCAAAACCTTTATTTTCAAGTTCACCAATATTGCTGCTGATGCTTGAAGCTCCAGAACTAGGGATCAGAGGAACGTTGAATAATAGCCCGTCAGTATTTTTGTGATAGTAATCTACCTCTCCTGAGATTCTTCCATTTAAGAAGCCAAATTCAATACCGAAGTCAGTTTGAGTGGTGGTTTCCCAAGTTAAATCTGGGTTACCCGGTTGGCTTAATGAAATACCGGGACGCTGATTATACGAAATCGCACCAAATAAATATCTAGAAGGGAAATTACCAATATCTGCGTTACCGGTTTTACCCCAGCTACCGCGTAGTTTTAAGTAAGATAAGGTTTGTGAGTCTTGCAAAAAGCTTTCTTCTGAAATCACCCATCCTGCAGAAAAAGCAGGGAATACTCCGTAGCGCTCGTTTGCACCAAATCTAGAGGAGCCATCGCGTCTAATACTAGCCTTCAATAGGTATTTATTAGCGTAGTCATAAGTAGCTCGCGCAAATAAAGAAAAGAACGCGTTTGCCGAGCGGTTACCGCTACCAGCAACAATATCTGCCCCGCCGTCTACGGTTTGAAAATCATCAGACGGAAACTGGTTTGCAGTAACACTCTCGTATCTTCGGGTTGTTTCATTAAGTTCTGTACCGGCAACAAGCCCTAACGTATGTAAATCTCCCAATTGCTTATCATAGCTTAAAAATCCTGATACAATGTAGTTTTCAGCATTTACACTGCTCGCAAACACTTCGCCATTGGTTGATTGAAATGGTGCATTTCTACCGGTAAAGTTATCTTCGGTCTGGTAATAAAGATCGTAAGCAAAGTTTCCGTTAATCTTTAAGCCGTCTAAAATCTCGTAATCACCAAAAGTACGCCCATTTACTCTGCGTATAATGGTGTTGTAAAATGCATTTTCTTCCTGAAGTAAGAAGTTAGGGTAAATCGTGTTTGCATTAGGAGTACCATCTTCATTATACGCCGGTGAAATATGCGGTTGTGCAATTGCCTGAAGCGGTGTCACAAAAGCATTGTCATTGGCGATACGATCAATATCTGAACGTGAATAGCTCAAGTTCATACCTATATTAAAACGATCACTAAACTTATGAGTGATATTGGTACGACCATTAAAACGTCTTAATTCGTTTCCGCGAACAATACCTCTGGTTTCATTTAAAGATCCTGAGAAGAAATACGAAGTTTTAGCATTTCCGCCGCTCATTGAGAAATCGGCATCAGATACATAACCATTTTGAAAAGCAAGATCTTGCCAATCTGTATCAACGGCACCATTTCTCCAATCAGTGCCCGCAGCTAGAAAGTCAAAAGTACCTTCAATATATTCAATAGCAGAAGCTTCATCAGCAAAAGAAGTTCCTACTGCATTGATAGCAGCCTCTGTAAATAACTCAATATATTGTGCTGAGCTTAACCAATCTCTCGTGTTTGTAGGCTCGCTTAATCCGTGGCTCAAATTCACCGAAAATTCTGCTTTACCTTCTTTACCGGTTTTAGTGGTGATGATTACAACACCGTTTGCTCCTCGTGAACCATAAATCGCAGCAGAAGAAGCGTCCTTTAAAATTTCGATAGACTCAATTTCATTAGGGCTAATCGATAATAAGGGGTTGGTAGGAGCGCCATTGTTGGACTCGTTTGCATTGTATAGCGGGATCCCGTCTAATACATAAAGAGGTTGTGTTCCGGCTGAAATACTGGTAGCACCTCTAACGCGTATATTTAACCCACCTTCAACTTTACCGTTAGTTTGAGTGATTTGTACACCAGCGGCTTTACCTACCAAAGCACTCTGGAAGTTAGAAACCGGAACTTCATCAATGTCTTCAGCACTCAGCTTAACAATGTTGTCTGTTAAGGTACGCTTGCTCTGAGTTCCATATCCTACCACAAGTACTTCGTCTAGTTCATCTGTGCTAGCCGCCATCGTAACATTGTAGGTTGAGGTAGACGTGATGATGACTTGTTGATTTTGAAAGCCTAAATAGGAAAAAACAAGAGTTTCACCTTCGGCAGCACTAATGGAATAATTTCCATCAAAATCGGTTTGTGTACCGGTCGTGGTGCCTTGAATGGTAATGTTTACGCCAGGTAACGGTAAGCCCTGATCGTCGGTTACGGTACCTGAAACTGTTTTGGACTGAGCAAAAGAAAAGTAGCAGGTAAGCATCATTAAAATGCTAAAAGAAAATAGTAATTTTCTATTCTTCATATTAAAGGGTTTAAGATTATAATTTCGCGTACCAACCCTAAAAATGAAGTGAAAACTTTTAGGGGAGGAGTGAAATTGTCATTATACGATGCTAAAATATTGTAATGAACCCCTTAAAAACGTTAAATTAGGTTAATTTAACACAGAATACGTCGGTTTGGAATATTGTAAGAATTTGGAAGTTTGCGAAAGTCTGAATTTTTATAATGGTTTGAAACCTTAAAATGAAGATTTGATAAAAATAGATGGGTGAAATTTACTTTTTAGCAAGTAGGTTTTGCCGAAAACGTTAACTGTTAAAATAGCAATGTTTTTGGTGGTAATTTATGCTTCAATGGGTGTAAGGAGCTATTCCCCGTAATTTTGTAGTCGGATGTTCTCTGTCTCTTCAGCAGTTTTAAAAACGTCCCAGTTTTTGCCCTGTGTGCGGCGTGCGCCTAAAATATTGGCAAATTGACCCGCCTTGATGGGGTCGTCATATTTTGCAAAGCCATAGGCTAAGCCGCCGGCAAAACTATCTCCACAGCCTGTAGTATCTACAACTTTGTCAACTTTAACCGAAGCGATCCAGTCTTTTTTGAGTTGGTTGTCCTGCAGTGAATAAAGAATACATCCTCTGGAATCCATAGTAACGTAGAAATACGACACGCCCTTTTTCAAAACGTGTTTGGCAAGATCGTCGAGATGTTCTGTTGCGTTCTCGTCATAGATTGAAGGGATCTCGTGCTCATACTCATTGGCAAAAGACATGCACTGCGATTCTTCTAAATTCATTTTTAGAACATCAATATAGGGCAGCCATTCGTCACGATCTACCCAAAATTTGCGATGCCGATGCCCTTTGACATCCATTGCGGTGGTTGCTCCGTGCGCATCAAACACGATCGTTGCATCGCTGTGCTTTTTGATATGTTTTAATGTGCTGAGGCTGATTTCAAAATCGGTGATGGGTACAAATACAAAAACCGATGCATCCAGATGTTTCTTAATATGCTTCGGGCGTATAGGATTCATACACGCCAATTGTTTTTCTTCCCGATTATTTTGGTCTTTAAAATCAAGAAGAATCACGGTGCCGCTGTCTTCTTTGGTATTGATTCCGCTGAGATCAATATTTTTAAAAGGAGTAAATTCCGCGGTGATTCCTGCTTCGTCTTTTTTATGCATATTACTTACAGGAACAACGACACCTTCAGCATCTAACAGTTTGGCCAATGCAATTACGGGATGTGTAACACAACCATAGCGCATAATTATATCGTTTTCGTAAGTCGAAATCGTATCTCTGGGAATAGGCCCGGCGACAACTATTTTTAGCGGATTTGCCATAAGCTTCTAATCTTGTAGTGCGAAAACTTTTTTAAGGAGCGTAGTGGTGCGGGCAGAAAAATCAGTTCTTATTTCTTTTTCTTCTACAGCGATCATCGTATAAACCCCTTTTAAAGCTTCTTGTGTGACATAATCGGTAAGGTCAGGATTTACGTCATTCGTTAAGGGTAGTGCATTATATTTAGTGATGAGATTACTCCAGATTTGATCTGCACCTACTTTGCTGAAAGATGATTTGATCACAGGATTAAACTTATCATACAGTTGCGTGCTGGTTTTGTTTTGTAAATACGTGGTTGCCGAATCATCTGCTCCCAGCAGTATAGTTTTTGCATCTGCAAATGTGATGCCCTTTACTGCATCAACAAAAATGGGTGTTGCTTCACTCACAGCATCTTCAGCAGCACGATTAAGTACTTTAAGACCTTCATCGGCAAGACTGCTAAGACCTACATTTCTTAAGGTTTGATCCACTTTTTGTAATTCTTCCGGGAGTAAGATCTTTACTAAACTATTTCCGTAGAAACCGTCTTTTTGGGTGAGCTTGGTCACTTGTTTTTCAATACCAAAATCTAAAGCCTGACGCAAACCACTGGCGATGGTGGCATTGTCAATACCCGTTTGATTGGGTAAATTATCAACCACAGATTGTAATTCGGCACAACTGCTTAATATTAATATCGAAAGTAGAGCAACTAGTTTTTTCATAGTGTTAAGTTAGGCTATTCTTGAAGATTTAAAAAATGTGCTTTAGGAGAAAATCACTGTTTTATTACCAAATACTAGTACTTTATGTTCCACATGCGCTTTGATAGCTCGTGCTAAAACAATTTTTTCTAGGTCTCTTCCTTTAAGAATAAAATCCTGAACCGAGTGCACGTGAGATACACGTACGATTTCTTGTTCAATGATAGGACCTTCATCCAGGTCTGCCGTTACATAATGACTCGTCGCACCTATGATCTTTACCCCGCGTTCAAAAGCAGCGTGATAGGGTTTTGCACCAATAAACGCCGGCAAAAATGAATGGTGAATATTGATGATCTTATTCTTAAACTGCGCGACAAATTCATCAGAAATGATTTGCATATACCGCGCAAGTACGATCAAATCTATTTGGTGCTCTTTAATCGCCGTGATTTGTTCTGCTTCGGCTTCTGCTTTTGTTGCTTTAGTAACCGGAATATATTTAAACGGAATTTCAAAACGCTTGGCTACGATTTCCAGATCAGGATGGTTACTTATGATCAGCGGGATTTCAACAGGTAATTCACCCGAAGCATAGCGCCCGAGTAGATCGTATAAACAATGATCGTATTTAGACACAAAAAGCGCTAAGCGTGGTTTGTAATACGCATCAAAAAGTTGATAGGTCAATTGATAATCATCTACAAATTGCGCAATAAACTGCATTTCAAAATCGGCAATGCTAAAATCTTCTTGATCAAATTCACTTTCAACACGCATAAAGAAAATGCCTTCTTGGCGATCAACGTGCTGGTCGAGATAAACGATATTTCCTTGACGCTCAAGAATAAACTGCGTGATGGTAGTCACGATACCTTTACGATCCGGACAATTGATTAAAAGTGTAATTTTCTGCATAATTTGAAAACTTGGTTGGTTGATTTTCAACGTACAACATGTAGATTAACGCAACGCTAAGCTAGAAAATAAACCTTCAAATTATAATATTAATAACACAAAATAATTATCAATTAATTAGTAATTATTTAAATTAGTGGTCTTAAAAAAGCAAAAAATTACGAATGAGTCAAATTCAGCCTTATATCCCTAAACATAAAGTACGTATTGTAACCGCAGCTTCTCTTTTTGATGGGCACGATGCTGCAATAAATATTATGCGACGCATTATTCAAGCGACCGGGGTTGAGGTGATACACCTTGGTCACGATCGGAGTGTAGAAGAGGTAGTGAATACTGCAATTCAAGAGGATGTTCAGGCGATAGCGATGACTTCGTATCAAGGCGGTCATACCGAATATTTTAAATATATGTATGATTTGCTTCAGGAAAAAGGAGCAGGGCATATCAAGATTTTTGGCGGTGGAGGCGGAGTAATTCTTCCGGAAGAAATCGAAGAATTAATGGATTACGGGATTACGCGTATTTATGCGCCAGACGATGGGCGTGAGATGGGATTACAAGGAATGATCAACGATCTTGTTGAAAAAGCAGATTTTGCTCCATCCGCTGAAGCTTTGCCGAAAACTGTGGAAATTCAAAATGCACTTCAGGAAAAAAACGTGAATGTTTTAGCCCGACTCATCTCCATGGCTGAAAATAATCACGACGTATTTCTAGAGAAATTCAAAGAGGCTGAGGCGATTTCTAGCGTTCCGGTATTAGGAATTACAGGAACCGGAGGTGCGGGAAAATCCTCGCTGGTAGACGAACTCGTAAGAAGATTTTTAAATGATTTCCCAGAGAAGAATCTTGGAATTATTTCGGTAGATCCTTCAAAACGTAAAACAGGTGGAGCGCTTTTAGGCGATCGTATTCGTATGAATGCGATCAATTCGCCTCGCGTTTATATGCGCTCGCTGGCGACTCGTCAAAGTAATTTGGCACTTTCTAAACACGTGCAAGAAGCGGTTGATGTATTGAAAGCGGCTCAATACGATCTCATTATTTTAGAGACCAGCGGAATCGGCCAGAGTGATACCGAAATTCTTGAGCACAGCGATGTGTCTTTGTATGTAATGACTCCTGAATTTGGCGCGGCAACACAGCTTGAGAAGATAGATATGCTTGATTTTGCTGATCTGGTTTCCATAAATAAGTTCGACAAACGCGGGGCTCAGGATGCGTTGCGTGATGTGAAAAAACAATACATGCGCAACCATCAGTTGTGGGAAGTTGATCAAAAAGATTTACCGGTTTACGGAACTATCGCTTCGCAGTTTAATGATCCCGGAATGAATAAATTGTATTCTGAAATCATCAAAACACTCAATGCAAAAACCGAAGCAAATTTTGAAAGTACCTTCAGCGCTACCGATGAGTTGTCTGAAAAGATTTTTGTGATTCCCCCGGCGCGCACGCGATATCTTTCTGAGATCGCTGAAAACAATCGCAGTTATGATGAAACCGCAGCTACTCAGGCTGAAGTTGCACAAAAGCTCTACGGGATTTTTAAAACCTTAGATACCGTAACAGGTGAGTTGCCTAAACTTGACAAAAGCGGCCTTGTACTTAGCGACACAGCAGAAGATCTTGATTTGGCAAAACTACTTCTGGCTGAATTTGATAAGGTAAAAATGAATCTGGATCCTTATAATTGGGAAGTGATCATAGGTTGGCAAGATAAAGTGAGTCGTTACAAAGATCCTGTGTACACGTTTAAGGTTCGTGATAAGGAAATCAAGATAGAAACGCACTCTGAATCTTTGTCGCACAGTCAGATTCCTAAAGTGGCGTTGCCAAAATATCAAGCTTGGGGCGATATATTGAAATGGGTGTTGCAAGAAAATGTGCCGGGAGAATTTCCCTATACTGCAGGCTTGTATCCGTTTAAACGCACGGGAGAAGATCCTACCCGAATGTTTGCAGGAGAAGGCGGCCCGGAACGTACTAATCGTCGTTTTCATTACGTGAGCATGGGCTTACCTGCAAAGCGGCTTTCTACCGCTTTTGACAGTGTCACGCTTTATGGAAACGACCCTGATCATCGCCCGGATATTTACGGCAAGATCGGTAATGCGGGTGTTTCTATCTGTTGCCTTGATGATGCAAAAAAGCTGTATTCAGGCTTCGATTTGGCAAACCCGATGACTTCGGTAAGTATGACCATTAATGGCCCGGCACCGATGTTACTTGGTTTTTTTATGAATGCAGCGGTTGATCAGGCTTGTGAAAAATACATCACGGAGAACAATTTAGAAGACGAAGTCGAGCAAACTATTCAGTCGATTTATAAGGAAAATGGATTAGACCGACCGGTTTACAACGGCGAACTTCCTGAAGGAAATAATGGCTTAGGCTTGATGCTGCTTGGCGTTACCGGAGATCAAGTTTTGCCGGCGGAAGTGTACGAGGAAATCAAAGAGGAAACCATCAAGCAAGTGCGTGGTACTGTTCAGGCAGATATTCTCAAGGAAGACCAGGCGCAAAACACCTGTATTTTTTCAACTGAATTTGCACTGCGTCTTATGGGTGACGTGCAGGAATATTTTATTGAGAATCAGGTGCGCAATTTTTATTCGGTTTCTATTTCAGGATATCATATTGCTGAAGCAGGCGCCAATCCCATCACGCAAATCGCGTTCACTTTAGCAAACGGATTTACCTATGTGGAGTACTATCTCAGCCGCGGAATGGATATCAATAAATTTGGTCCCAACCTGTCGTTTTTCTTCAGTAATGGTATTGATCCCGAATATGCCGTGATCGGTCGTGTGGCGCGTAGAATATGGTCTAAAGCGCTAAAGCATAAATACGGAGCCAATCCTCGAGCTCAAATGCTGAAGTATCACATTCAAACTTCAGGAAGATCTTTACACGCGCAGGAAATTGATTTTAATGACATCCGTACGACGCTGCAGGCGCTGTATGCGATTTATGATAATTGCAATTCGTTACACACAAACGCTTATGACGAAGCGATCACCACGCCAACTGAAGAAAGCGTGCGTAGAGCGATGGCAATTCAGTTGATAATCAATAAAGAACTGGGCTTAGCTAAAAATGAAAATCCTATACAGGGAGCTTTTATAATTGAAGAACTTACTGATCTGGTAGAGGAAGCTGTGCTTACTGAATTTGACCGTATTACCGAACGCGGCGGCGTGCTAGGTGCTATGGAAACCATGTACCAGAGAAGTAAAATACAGGAAGAAAGTTTGTATTATGAGACGCTCAAACACAATGGAGATTTCCCGATCATTGGGGTTAATACGTTTTTGAGTAGTAAAGGTTCGCCAACTGTAAAACCTGCCGAAGTCATCAGAGCAACCGAAGCAGAGAAGCAAGCACAGATCAATACGTTGACAAAGCTTCATAAAGCCTACGAAGATCAAGCGGAAAATGCCTTGCGCAAAGTACAAGAGGCGGCGATCAAAAACGACAATATTTTTGAGCAACTTATGGAAGCGACAAAAATCTGTTCGCTCGGTCAAATTACCGAAGCACTTTTTGAGGTTGGAGGTCAGTACAGACGAAATATGTAAGACCGAATCAAACATTATGACAAAAAAATGCCCTTTTTTCAAAGGGTATTTTTTTTGGCACCGCCAAAAGGTTAAATACACCGGGCTTGCCTCGGGTTTGATAATTCGTTTCTATCCAAAACCTAAGGAATTACCGAGGTAGCTTACTGTTTTCAATCTTCAAAATCAAGATCGTCAGGATCAAAGGGTAAATCGTCATCAGGATCAGGGTCGTTATAGTTGATTCCCGGCGGATTAAACAGTCCCCAGCGGTCTATCATATAATTCCACGGGTCAAAAGTCTTTACCCATTCTGCAAATAAAATCCTGAAGTCTTCAATCTCATTGCGAAGTAAGTTGAGGTATTCGGTTTCTTTAAAACCGAACATTTCCAGGCCGGTCATATGCGTGGCGAGATCGCGTGCGCATTTGCGAATGATGGTGGCCTTTTCCATCTTAATGTCATAAAGGTCACAATGATAAGCTCCAGCAATCTTTGAAGGAATGATTGATGCATCTTCACGTATAAACAAGGCTTGACTACGCAAAATCTCTTGTTCATTTTTGTCTTTTGAGTCAATCTCATAAGACGCTGCAATCTCTGCAATACGATTAGCCAACTTTAAAATTTCGGTTGCTTTTTTAAAGAGTTCGCTGTCTTGATAATCATTTTGCGAATTAAAATCGTCTTCTGATGGCATGTGTTTTCTAGCTTTAAATCTGTGCCTTAATATAGGGGTGAAAGGATTGATTTAAAAATACAAAACATTCTTTTCAAAGAAACAGATGAGACTATAAGGTCATCATCCATTTGTGCTGAAGCTTTCTAAATTTGCGTATTTCGCGGCGTAAAATGCGTACAAAGTCTTTTCCGTTGCTTTCTGCACGCTCCAGCCGTTCACAAGTGCGATATAAACTAGAAGTCAGTCGTTCTATAGAAGCAGCTTGCTTTAGCCTGTCGTCTTGAAAAGCCATATTTTCAGCTTTTAAAATTTCAGGAGCCAGTGAGTCTGATTGACGTACAATATCTCCTGTAAAATACACATAGGGATCTTCGCTGCCATCTTTTTTAAGATGTGCAAGATCATAAACCAAATAGTTAGAAACTGAGCGCGAAAGTCTCAGAATTTCAATAGCTTGGTTATAAAGATGTGTATTTCTAGGTATATACGTCATTGCTTTAATATTCGTTCAAATTTAACGGTATTCTACAACTTATATATTTTGTATTTAAAGTGTAAGTTTGTATTTACTTTAATTTTTAAAGAAATAATTATAATTTATTTAAAAATGAATATAGATTCTGTAAACTGGAAAATCCTTCAACTATTACAGCGTAATGCACGTATAAGCGTGAGCGCTATAGGCCGTGAAATTGGCATCACTTCGCCTGCTGTTGCAGAGCGTATTAGGAAGATGGAAGACGCCGGGGTACTCATTGGTTACAAGGCTGAAATCTCGCATATAGAATCAGGTCATCAGCTTAAAGCGATCATCACGCTGCGCGCATTTATGGGAAGGTTAAAACCTTTTTTAGAAAAGGTACACGATTTTAGTGAAGTGCTCAATTGCTATCGCATCACGGGTAATGAAAATATTTTTATGGAAGTGGTGCTTTTTGATCAATTCCATCTGGAAGAATTTATTGATAAATTGATTACCTATGGGGAAACCAAAACACACATAGTTCTTTCTACAGTGATCGAAAATGCACCAATAAGAACCCGCAAAGAAGACCGAAAGAAAAAATCAGAATAGCGTACTCAAATACCACAAACTGAAAAGAATAAGCAAAACGATCGCAAACCAACTGAAATAATTAAGCAGTTTGCCGGGGCGATGTTCTTTAGGTACTACGCTGCTGTTCATCACCAGCACATTACTTATCGCAAAAAATGGAGCAGTCAAAAAAGAAAGTATGGTCGCAATTTGCACCAATGTTCCCATCTCGTTGGTTAAAAAGAACAGAATACCTACAGTGCCCAGAATGAGAATCACGATCCAGATAAAATAACTGTGCTTTATCTTTTTATCAGTGATTAGGTCTAAGGTTTTTGCCATAGATCGGGGAGAAGCGTCCAGCGTTGTTAGCGTAGTGCTAAACATCGTAGTCAATGCTGCTATACCGATCAGATAAAACGCCCAGTTGCCTAAACTACTGGTGTACATGTCTATCAATTGTTTGGCAAAAGCAACGCCGCTGGAACTAAAACTGCTTCCGCTATGAAACATAATAAAGGTCCCCAGCGCAACAAAACAAGTGCCTACGATTATAGTGCCTAAAAAGCCAATATTAAAATCAAAAACAGCAGATTTTGGAGTTATAGCTCCGCTTTTAGCTTTTTCCAAAGACCATAAGGAATGCCAGATAGAAATATCTAAAGGTGCCGGCATCCAACCCATGAAGGCTATCAAGAATGCAATTCCTATTGAATCTTTAGGGAGTATTTGAGTTAGGCTAACTGCTTCAGACGTTTGTGAGCCTGCCATATATGCCGCAGCGAGTGTGCTGATCGTAAGTGTGATCACAATGACTTTCATTAAACGATCTAAGAGATTGTAGCGACCAATAATGAGTATCACGGCACAGATCGCGGTAATGATCAAAGACCAGATTGTGATATCCCAGTTCACATCAAAGATATAGGTAGCAATACCCGCGGTTACGATGGTTACCGCAGTTTGAATTGTAAAAATGGTAAGCATATTGATACAGAAGTATAGGATTAAAACAGCTTTACCCAGACGTTTGTAACCGTCAAGCAAACTCTGACCGGTAGCTGCCGCATAGCGTGGACCAAATTGGAAAAACGGATATTTAATCACGTGAATTAGCACTAACGCCCAGACCAGGCCAAAGCCATAATCAGCTCCCGCTCGGGTAGATTGTACGAGGTGTGATACGCCAATGGCAGCACCGGCAAACAAAAGGCCGGGACCCAACTGTCTAAAAAAATGCTTCATGAGTACTTAATGCTCTTTTTCGATCAAGTCTGAAAGAAGGCGGCGAGCCCGCAATAATTTAACCTTCACGTTGCTCATAGGCTCATTTAAGGTTTGCGCCATTTCTTTGTAACTCATCTCTTGAAAGTAGCGCAAATTTATCATTTCCTGATAATGTGGTTTAAGTTTTTTAATGTGCCCCTTCAGTTCAGAAAGACTTTGTTCTGTGATGAGCGCATCTTCGGCAGTAGGATTGTCGTCAGCTACTTTATTTACTTTTTCATCTTTACTGAAATGCCGCTGCCTGCTGTTTTCTTTCCGAAGCAAATCAATATGAAGATTTTTAGAGATCGTAATAAGCCACGTACTGAATTTATACGTACTATCGTAAGACTCCAGTTGGTTAAACGCTTTGGCAAAAGTTTGAATGGTAATTTCTTCTGCCTTAAAATCATCTTGCGTACGCTCTAGCTGAAAACGGTAAACCATATTCCAATGGGTGTTCAGCAGGTAATTAAAAGCGCTCTGACTGCCACTCTTAGCCTGTGTAATTTTATGATTTACGATGTCTTGATTTACTTCCAACGGCGGGGTTTTACCAGAGAGTTTGATATAAAGATAAGCATTTGCAGACTCACTAAAAACGGTTCTAACAAGAGGGTAAAAGGGATTAAATCGCGCTCCTGAAGTTTTTTAGCGGTGCTTGCATATATGCCCCAAACATACAACTCCCGCACAACAAATAAACACAAGATTATATAAAAATGTGCAGTGGCAGTGAGTGCGGCTCCTAAAAAAAATAAAAAGAATAGTACTTGAGAGCAGTAAAAAAGAGCGAGCTGTACTTGATGTTTTGCTTGATATAAGTGCGCTATGCCAACGTGTCTTCTCTTCTGAATGAACCAGCTTTTCCAAGTGGTTTTGGGTTGTGAGATCGTAAAAGCTTCCGGATTTATGCAGAGTGCTACATTGGTAGGTGTTGCATTTTGATTGACAAAAAGGTCATCATCTCCCGGTTTAACGTGCTTATGGGATTCAAAGCCGCCGCTCGTAGTAAAAAGAGTTTTAGTATACGCTAGATTTCTACCAACACCCATATAAGTATTCTTGTGCAGGGCATACCCAAAATATTGCAAAGCAGTCAGCAAGGTTTCAAATCTGATCAACTTGTTTAAAAAAGAATTCTTCAATTTGAGATAGGCACCATAACCCAAAACAATTTCAACATTGGGTGTAAAAGTTGAATGCATTGCTCTCAGCCAGTGTTTTGAAGCCGGAATGCAATCTGCGTCTGTAAATACGAGACGGTCATATTGCGCCATAGCAACTGCTGCTGTGATTCCTGCTTTTTTACCAGTTTGCTCTGTAAGATTAAGGAATTTAAAATTATGGTGTTTTTGATCCAATTCACGCAGAAGTTCTAAACTTCCATCTGTAGAATGGTCATTCACGATCAGAATTTCAAAAACAGAAAATTCCTGCTCCAGCAATTTTGGGATAAGCGTTCTGAGGTTGTTGATCTCGTTCTGAGCACAAACAATTACAGAAATACCTTCTTCTTCAGAATTTGTTTTAATGGACCGCTGTGGTCTAAATGGGAAAATTGAAAAATACGCGAAGTAACTTATGTTGACAATGCCAATGGCTACAAACGCATAAAAGAAAAGTGGGCTTAGTGCAACCAAGCCGGTGAAGATTAAGATGCTTTACTGGTAGAGCAGTCGCCTATTTCGTCTGGCATTTTACCACACATCCCGCAGGCTTCACCACTTTTATTCAAATAAGGATTCTGACTTGCGCAGGTTCCGGCAAATTTACCGTCTTTTTTTGCCCAAATTTTAATAGCAATTCCGGCAAATGCAAGTCCTAATAAAAGTAATGTGATTAATAGCAGTTTCATAACTCAAAATATATGATACAAAGATACAAAATGAAGCTTTGAGCCCCAAGTTATAGCTTTGTCGTAAAGCGTTAATATTTCTAACATATCCCCGGTTTATTTAACTAAAGATTAGTAGCGCAGCCGTTTAAGTGCTTGATATTCTGTTTAATTTGGCTTCTACATTAACCATAAAAAAATGATTATGAAATTCAATAAGTTAATTATAGCTCTTGCAGTAAGCACCGGTGTTTTAGTTTCTTGTAACGACGGAAAAAAGAATGAAGAAGAAATAAGACTAGAGGAGCAGGAGATGCAAACCGCTGAAGCTGATAAAGCCGCGAAGGAAGCAGAAGAAGCAGAGATGAAAGCTCAACAGATGAAAGAAGAAGCGCGTGCAAGCAGTATTGCTTCAAAAGCGATGGCGGCAGAAGAATTAGATACATTAGTTCTTGCCTTGAAAGCAGCAGGTTTATCTGAAATGTTGATGGCAGAAGGAGAGTATACCGTTTTTGCTCCTACAGATTATGCTTTTTCTCAATTGAAAAAAGGTACGCTTGAAGATTTGACCAAAGCTGAAAACAAAGAACAATTAGTAAGTGTGCTGCAATACCACGTAATCCCGGGAATTATGAGATCTGAAGATCTTGGTAAAGCGATAGATGCCGGCAACGGAAAAGCTAAAATTCAAACAGTAAAAGGAGAGGAACTCACCATAATGCGTGATGGAGATCAAATTGTGATCAGAGACGGAAAAGGTAAAAAAGCCCAAATCGTCCTAGGTAATATCGAAGCATCAAACGGTGTGGTACACGAAGTAAATAAAGTATTGATGTCTAAGTAAGTTGATACACTCATAAAACAAAAACCCCGCTTTTCTGCGGGGTTTTTATTTTTTACTCAATAATATTGACTTCGGGCTGAATCTCAATTCCAAATTGCTGATGAACTTCTTTCTGAATTTGCAGCGCCAAATCCCAGATTTCGTTGCCGCTGGCATTGCCGTAATTTACGAGAACCAAAGCTTGATTTTTATGAACGCCGGCATCACCAAATCGTTTTCCTTTAAATCCGGCTTGTTCAATAAGCCAACCCGCGGGAATTTTGACTTCTGCTTCAGAAACAGGATAAAAAGGCATTTCAGGATATTTCTGCTGTATGGTCTCAAAAATAGTTTTAGGTACTACCGGATTCTTAAAGAAACTTCCGCTGTTGCCCAATTTTTTAGGGTCAGGAAGTTTAGATGATCTGATAGCAATAACGGCTTGAGCGATATCTTTAATAGAAGGATCACTGATTTTCTTTTCATTCAAAACCTGTTGAATTGCTCCGTAGCCGGTATGCAATTCGTGCTTGTTTTTATCCAATTGAAAGATTACCGAAGTAATAACATATTGATCCTTTAACTCATTTTTAAAAACCGAATCTCTATACCCAAAACGACAGTCTTTAAGCGAGAAGGTCTTTTGTTCTAAAGTCGTTCTGTGAATCGCCGTGCAACTGTAAAAATGATCTTTAAGTTCAACCCCATAAGCACCAATGTTTTGAACTGGCGCTGTACCTACATTTCCGGGAATTAATGCCATATTCTCGACCCCGGCGTAACCGTGGTTCACACAATACATCACAAACTCGTGCCAGTTTTCGCCGCCGGCAACTTCTAGCCAAATATTGTCAGCAGTTTCCTTAACCGTTTTAATTCCTTTGAGCGCAACGTGGATTACTAAAGCCTGCACATCGCTTTTTAATAGCATATTGCTTCCGCCGCCTAAAATAAATTTTTCAGGATAAGCTTCTATGTGCAATGCTTCTTTGAGCATTTCAATATCAGTAACCGAAATAAACGCTTTCGCCTTTGCTGAAATACCAAAGGTGTTATACGACTTTAAAGATGCATTATGAGTAATTTGCATTTAGTCTTTATACTGGCTTAGAGCTTCTTTTAAAAGTTCGACAGCTTCAATCAAATCTTCTTTTTTCAGTACATAAGCGATACGCACTTGATTTAAGCCTTCGCCGGGAGTAGAATAAAAACCTGCTGCAGGCGCTACCATTACTGTTTTTTTGTTGACTTCAAAAGACTCTAAGAGCCACTGCGCAAAATCATCAGAATTTTTTACAGGAAGCTCGGCAATACAGTAAAATGCACCTTTAGGCTTGGCAACACGCACACCAGGAATGGCTTCTAAACCTGCAACCAGCGTATCTCTACGATCAACATATTCTGAAATTACTTCGTCAAAATAAGACTGTGGAGTGTCAAGAGCAGCTTCACTCGCAATTTGAGCAAGTGTAGGCGGACTCAAACGCGCCTGAGCGAACTTCATCGCTGTAGCCATAAGTTCTTTGTTGCGGCTTACGATGCATCCTATACGCGCGCCGCACATAGAAAAACGCTTAGAAACCGAGTCGATCATAATTGTATGCTCGTCAATCTCGCGCTGATTTAAAACAGAATTATGTTGCAACCCGTCATAAGCAAACTCACGGTAAACTTCATCTGCTATTAAAAACAGATCGTGTTTTTTTACCAACTCAGAAAGTTGGTCGAGTTCGTCTTTACTATACAAGTAACCTGTAGGATTTCCCGGGTTACAAATGATGATCGCTTTAGTTTTAGGAGTGATCTGTTTTTCAAACTCAGCGATAGGAGGTAGTGCAAAACCGCTTTCAAATGATGAAATTACCGGTTTTACAGTCACTCCAGAAGCGGTTGCAAAACCGTTGTAGTTGGCGTAAAAAGGCTCAGGAATGATAACCTCGTCTCCAGGGTCTGTAATACTTCCCATGGCAAATAAGAGCGCTTCAGATCCGCCGGTGGTAATGATGATATCATTTGCATCCATCTCGATGCCTTGTTTAGCGTAATAAGCAGCTAATTTTTGGCGATAGCTTAAAAATCCTGCCGAATGGCTGTACGACAACACCTCGATATTGGCCTCTTTTACTGCATTAAGCGCAGGCTGTGGCGTTTGAATATCAGGTTGGCCTATATTGAGTTGGTGAATTTGGACCCCTCTAGCTTCTGCTGCTTCAGCAAAGGGTACAAGTTTTCTTATAGGAGATTGTGGCATTAATTGCCCTTTTTGCGATAACTGCGGCATGTCATTTAATTTAGTCTGTAAAGTTGCAAATTAAAAACGAGAAAAAAATTTAAAGAATGAACTAGCATAAATCCGTATTAATTACTAAATTAACAGTAATTGCACGTTAATTATGCGTTATGTTTATTTAATATCGGCACTGTTTATTTATATGGTAAATTTTGAGGTTTTTCCTCAAGGTGCATTTCTTTTGCCTGATGGTAAAAATCATATAAAAATAAAAGCTGATGTTGTAAATAATCTAATGATCATTCCTGTGCAGATCAATGGTGTTGAATTGTCTTTTTTGCTCGATACCGGTGTGCGTTCTACAATTCTTTTTGATGCCGAAGCAGATTACCCATTAGAGCTGAATAATAAATCTACGGTCTGGCTACGCGGTTCTGGGGATGGTGAGCCTAGTAAGGCGATAAAATCAACTCAGAATATTATAAATATCGGTGCTTCGGCAGCGATCAATCAAACGGTTTATTACATTCCGGATAGCGCCCAAAACTTCTCGCCCCGACTTGGATTTCCCGTACACGGGATCATTGGGTATGCGCTTCTAAAAGACCTTTGTGTAGAGCTCAATTATCAGCGCGGCTTTATAAAACTATATGATCCTGAATATTTTCGCTCAAAGAAATTTCGATCCTCTACTGCGTTAAATTTCGAACTTAAAGAAGGAAAACCCTATCTAAATATTGGTCTGAATCAAAATCAAAAAGATTTCAATGCAAAGCTTTTGCTCGATTCGGGCAGTGGCGACGCGTTGTGGTTGTTTCACAATACCCACGAGGATATTGCAGTTTCAGAGAATGCTTTTAAAGATCATTTGGGTTTGGGACTTAATGGGGAGGTAACAGGATATCGATCTAGAATAAACAGGCTTTCCTTAGGCGATTATGAGTTAGATAAGGTGAATGTCGCTTATCCTGATGATCAATCCTTAACGTATTTAAATGGAATGAATTTTAGAAATGGAAGCATTGGTGCATCGGTGTTGCGAAGATTTACGGTATACCTTGACTATGGTAAGAAAAGGCTGTTTTTGCGAAAAAACCACTACTTTGATGATCCGTTTAGATACAATCGAAGCGGGCTGGTCGTAGAGCATACAGGTTTTGAGTTGGTGGCTGATATTGATTACGGAATAGCAAAATCGAGAACCATAACCACTGCAGATGGCAGTACCCGAAGTGTCTTTCTAGAAACAAATGTTGTGCAGTTTCCGCAATTGCGATTAAAACCCAATTTTGAGATTGCAGCAATTCGGGAGAATTCTCCGGGAGCTGATGCGGGATTGGTAGTAGGCGATAAGCTGCTGAAGATTAACGGTCGTGATGTGCGTAAATTAGAGCTGAGCGATATTACTAAACACTTTTTTAAAGATGAGGGAGAAGTCTTACGTCTAAGAATTGAGCGTAATGGCGTTGAATTTAACAGGAGACTGAAATTAAAAAAGCTACTAGTAGAGGAGTAAATTGCTTCAAGATTTTAAATCGATTGACTTTCTAAGAAACCGATTTAGGAGGCACTAAATGGAAGCAAATTTTCAATTTAGAAGTGTCCTAGTAGTCATTTAGATAGTGTGTTAAACCTATCTACGAGCCGATAAAAAAGCGACCATTAGGTCGCTTTTGCTTTAATATATTTTCCGGTTTTAATTGGTTGCCGGTAATAAGGTTCCCTTGATTTTTAAAGTATACGGTTCTGCCGAAGCATTAGTATATACCGTAATGGTTTTGCGTATTGGTCCGGGAGAGCGGTTGGTGTCATATTTTACTTTGATCACGCCGGTATCGCCGGGAGCAATAGGATCTTTAGGTGGGCTAGGCACTGTACAGCCGCAAGTAGAGTAGGCTTTAGAAATTACTAGCGGGGCATCACCGGTATTTGTAAATTTAAATTCTCGGGTGCCATCACCTCCGTGTGCAACGTCACCATAATCGATTACGTCAGTTTCAAAAGTAATTGCAGCTTTCTTATCCTGAGCTTGCAGGCCTAAAGTCATTAGACCAACAGCAAGAATCAAAACAATTTTTTTCATAATTCTAAGTGTTAATGAGATATAAAAGTAAGCTTATTCTAAAGTATGTGCAAAAAGTAGCAGTTATTTAATTAAATCTTAAGTTTTTTCTTACAGCATAACTTTTCAAAACCCTACGTTTTAATCGGTCGGATTTTTTCAGAATACTTACTATTATAAGTACTTTTGCACTCTTAAAGACAAAAATTAGACCAATAATGGCATTAGCTTCAAAATATAGCTCTAAAGATGTGGAGCAAAAGTGGTATGACTACTGGATGAAACATAACTATTTTCATTCAGAACCTAATGAAAAAGAGCCTTATACGATTGTAATTCCGCCACCTAACGTAACCGGAATATTGCATATGGGGCATATGCTGAACAACACGATCCAAGATGTACTCATAAGACGCGCGCGTCTTAAAGGATTTAATGCATGCTGGGTTCCGGGAACCGATCACGCCTCTATTGCTACTGAAGCTAAGGTGGTTGCTAAATTAAAAGCCGAAGGAATTAATAAAAGCGAACTTACTCGCGAGGAGTTTTTAAAACACGCCTGGGAGTGGACCGATAAATACGGCGGAACCATCTTAGAACAGCTTAAAAAACTGGGTGCTTCGTGCGACTGGGAGCGCTTACGTTTTACCATGGATGACACCATGTCAGCGAGCGTTATTCAATCTTTTGTTGATTTATATAACAAAGGCCTTATTTATCGCGGTCATCGAATGGTAAATTGGGATCCCGAAGCGCAAACCACACTTTCTGATGAAGAGGTGATTCACGAAGAGCGCCAAGGATTTTTGTACTATTTAAATTATAAGTTGGCTGGCAGTGATGAAACGTTAACCATTGCCACTACACGACCGGAAACTATTTTTGGGGATACTGCGATCTGTATCAATCCTAATGACGATCGATTTACCCATTTAAAGGGTAAGAAAGCCATTGTGCCTATCGCAAATAGAGAGGTGCCTATAATCGAAGATGAATATGTAGATCTTGAGTTTGGTACCGGTTGTTTAAAAGTGACACCGGCGCATGATGAAAATGATAAAATGTTAGGCGACAAGCACCAACTTGAAGTGATCGACATTTTTAACGATGATGCTTCTTTAAATGAGCACGGTCTGCATTACAAAGGTAAAGATCGTTTTGTAGTTCGTGAAGAAATTGTTGCAGAGCTCAAAGCTGCTGGGGTTTTAGTAAAAACTGAAAAGCATTCGAATAAAGTTGGTACTTCAGAGCGTACTAAGGCGGTAATAGAACCTAAACTTTCTGATCAGTGGTTTTTAAAGATGAAAGAACTTGCTGAGCCAGCAATCAAAGCAGTTTTAGAGTCAGACGAGGTAAACTTGTTTCCGAAGAAATTTGAGAATACGTATCGCCATTGGATGGAGAACATCAGAGACTGGAATATTTCTAGACAGCTTTGGTGGGGACAGCAAATTCCCGCGTATTACTACGGTAATGGGCGTGAGGATTTTGTAGTTGCTAAATCTCGAGAAGAAGCGCTTGAAGCGGCTAAAGTAAAAACCGGAAATGCGCAACTCACTGATACAGATTTGCGTCAGGATGAAGATGCTTTAGATACTTGGTTTTCTTCTTGGTTATGGCCTATGAGTGTGTTTGACGGGGTTGCAAATCCTGATAATGCAGATTTTAAATATTACTATCCTACCAATGATTTGGTGACCGGTCCTGATATTTTATTTTTCTGGGTGGCTCGAATGATTATGGCAGGTTATGAATATACCGGTGAAAAGCCATTTACCAATGTATACTTGACCGGACTCGTGCGTGATGCTGAGCGTCGTAAGATGTCTAAATCGTTGGGGAATTCTCCTGATGCCATGAAGCTTATTGATGATTATGGTGCAGATGGTGTGCGCGTAGGGCTATTATTGAGTGCTTCGGCAGGAAATGATCTCCTTTTTGATGAAGATTTGTGTCAGCAAGGAAAAGGCTTTATAAATAAGATCTGGAATGCCTTTAGATTGATCAAAGGTTGGGAGGTTGATGACACTATTCCGCAGCCGGAATCGAGCAAGAAAGGATTGGCTTGGTATAACGAGCGCTTTAAGCAGGCAACGGTTGAGATCGAGGATCACTTTAGTAAATACCGTATAAGTGATGCGTTGATGACTACTTATAAGTTGGTTTGGGATGATTTCTGTAGTTGGTTGCTAGAAATCGTAAAACCTGAGTATGGTAAGCCTATTGATAAAGTCACTTTTGATGCGGTGATTGAAGCTTTAGAAAACAACCTTAGAATTTTACATCCATTTACTCCTTTTGCTTCGGAAGAGATCTGGCAGAATATCGCTGACCGTACCCCTGAAGAAGCTTTGATCATCAATGAATGGCCAAAGATCACTGAGCCTGATGAAGCGATTTTAGCAGATTTTGATTTGGCGGCTCAGACTATTACAGGAGTGCGCGCGATTCGTAAAGAAAAGAATATTTCGTTCAAAGATGAACTAGAGCTCTTTGTTTTGAATACCGAAGGTTTTTCAGATAGTTTTGATACAGTAATTACTAAGTTATGTAACCTATCTAAAATTGAAAGTACAGACGCTAGTGTAGACGGTGCACTTTCTTTCCGTGTAAAAGCTAATGAGTATTTTATTCCGCTTACGGGAGCTATTGATGTAGAAGCTGAATTGGCTAAGATCAACGAAGAGTTGAAATACACCAAAGGTTTTTTAAAGTCAGTTTCCGGGAAACTTTCTAACGAGCGTTTTGTAAACAATGCTCCAGAAAAAGTTGTGGCTATAGAGCGCCAGAAACAGGCAGATGCTGAAGCGAAGATCGAAGCACTCGAAAAGCGCTTGGCGGCGTTAAGTTAATTCTGAAATTAAATAGAAATTCTAAAACTAAGGAATATGTTGAGCGACCAGCTTAATGTATTCCTTTTTTGCTTCTGTGGCAGAAAGACCTTTAATCTGTATGAGCGCGTTGTATTTAAATGCGCTTCGCAGGTCGTTTTCTTTTATATTTTCAAGAGGAATAAGTTTGCTTTTGTGATTGCCTTGTTTGTAGTAGGCGTAAAGCAAAAGTTGAATGTCTTGTGGTAAGGCAACGGTTGTGGCGCTTGCCTTCTCGTATGCCGCCTGAAATGCTTTATCTAACTCTTCTTTTGTCAAACCAAATTACTTAAGGGTTGCTATCACGCTTTGTGCTCCTTTTACTTTTTGGTTAAGCGTAACAGCAATTGGAGTATCTAACGGCAAAAATACGTCAACTCGAGAACCAAATTTGATAAAACCGCTATCTTCTCCCTGAAAAACTTCATCGCCCTCTTTAGCGTAGTTCACAATACGTTTTGCGAGAGCGCCGGCAATCTGGCGATAAAGCACATCACCAAAGCTCGTAGAACGAACAACCACAGTAGTGCGCTCGTTTTCTTCAGAGGCTTTAGGGTGCCAAGCAACCAGATATTTTCCGGGATGGTATTTACTGTAAACTACTTTTCCGCCTGCGGGATAACGCGTAACGTGTACATTGAGCGGCGACATAAAAATGGAAACTTGCAGACGTTTTTCGTTAAAATACTCTTTTTCAAATACTTCTTCGATAACCACTACTTTTCCGTCAACGGGAGAAACGATCTCTTCTATATTTCCGGCAGCCTTGCGGCTAGGATTTCTAAAAAACTGAAGGATCAGAACTAAAAAAATCACAAGCGCGGCATAGCATACGTATTGAAGCCAAACAGGACTTACCCAGGTTTGAGTTGAAACAAAGCCAATGGCTACCACCAGAAGCGTTACGATAATTATGGTATATCCTTCTTTATGAAACATATTCAAATACTATTAAAACCAAATAAATAAAAGGGCTGGCGAAAAGTATGCTGTCAAGACGATCATACAAGCCTCCGTGGCCCGGCATTAGCGTTCCGCTGTCTTTAACCCCGGCTTCACGTTTGAGCTTAGACTCGATCAAGTCGCCAAAGGTTCCTAAAGTGCTCATTACTACAGCGAGCGATAGCCAAATATTGAAGTTGAGGCTATGCGTAAATTTATGAATAAAATAACTGGCGATACAAGCAAAAACGAGTCCGCCAAAAAATCCTTCTATGGTCTTTTTGGGCGAAATACTAGGGAAAAGTTTATGCCTCCCAAAACTTTTACCTACAATATATGCGAACGT
Source organism: Leeuwenhoekiella sp. ZYFB001 (assembly GCF_011784865.1). Classification (NCBI taxonomy): domain Bacteria; kingdom Pseudomonadati; phylum Bacteroidota; class Flavobacteriia; order Flavobacteriales; family Flavobacteriaceae; genus Leeuwenhoekiella; species Leeuwenhoekiella sp. ZYFB001. Next base: position 2,795,499 of record NZ_CP050460.1, on the reverse strand, counting down.
GTCATTAGTCCAAATGAGTACAAAAAGCCCTGCTACGGTGTAAGGAGAAAAATCATCACCGTGGGTTGGGAGCAAGGTCAGGAACACAAAACTTGCGATGATATAAAAAACCGTAATGTGTAGCTTTTGAAGCTTATTATATTTTCTGATCTTTTCGCTGAAAAGATTTTTCATCAAATACAATCCGGTGCCTACCGTCAAGCCTAACAATACTAAAGTAGCGGGTTTTGACAGCTTATAATAGCTGAAGAATAAAATGAAGCCTATTAAAATGAGGTAGGTGTACCAGAACTGAAATCCTATAAGTCTTAAGAATTCACGAAGGGTGATGATCCCGAATAATAAGAACAGGAGTATGTACCATTTTTCAGAATAAAAAATAGAAAAGAGTAGGATAATAACATATAAAAAGCCCGAGAGTGCTCTTACGCTAAGTTCACGCATACTACAAATCTTCTAGTAGTAACAAGTAAAGATTTTTTGCGCTACTTCCGTAAGACATAAAATCTTTAGTACCTTCTTTAGGTTCAAAATTCTTGATGGTGGTGATGTTGGTAGGGATTTGCCCGGTATTTTTCTTTTTAATACCTCTTAGGCCTTCACCAATATTATTTACAATTTGGCTTGTGGTCGCAAAAATGACAAAATTTTGCGGTAATTCTTTTAACTTTTTCTCTTTGATCTGATTGGAAGAAACGAGTAAACTACCGTCGTCAGCAATCAGATTTTCACAAGTAGACAGAAAAAAGCTAGACTCTTTGTTGTGGCCAAACTCTAGATTGTAACCGTCAAAAAGCTTTTGCAATTTATCGTCCATACAATAGGCTTCTTGCTCATACCAGTCGTTTTCCAGTAAAATATTGTCAAAGCTCTCGTGAACCTCATCCATATCAATACAATACAAGAATTTACCACCATTAAGTATAAAATGTTTGGTAAAACGTTCATCGGCCGGCGCAGTAATGTCTGGCATATATTTGCCGCGTTCTGGACCTTTGTTGCTGGGGCTCTCAGAACTAGATGAACTTTTCTGTTTAAAAAGCTTATTAAAAATACTCATAAATGAGTGTGTATTCGTCTAAATTTAGGATTCTATCAAATATAAAAAATCTTAACTCAACAGCGTGTCAAGTTAAGATTTTATATTGTTTTGAGAACTAGTGTTTTCTAGCTTTCACTAACCGGAGTGTCTTTCACTTCGGCCTCTTGTGTTTTCTCAAAAGGGCGTTTTCCGAAGATTTTTTCAAGGTTGTCTTTGAAAATCACTTCTTTGTCTAAAAGCACTTCAGCGAGCTCGTGCAACTTATCTTTATTGTCTTCAAGAATTTTGATCGCACGTTGATATTGCTCTTCAATTATTTTTGATATTTCTTTATCAATAAGTTCTGCAGTTTTCTCACTATAAGGCTTATTGAAATTATATTCATTCTGACCTGAAGAATCGTAATACGTCAGGTTTCCGATTTTATCATTTAATCCGTATGTGGTTACCATCATACGTGCCTGCTTAGTCACTTTTTCTAAGTCACTCAAAGCTCCGGTTGAAATTTTATCAAAGGTCACTTTTTCAGCAGCACGACCACCCATTGCGGCGCACATTTCGTCGAGCATCTGCTCAGGGCGCACGATCAAGCGCTCTTCAGGTAAATACCAAGCAGCTCCAAGGGAACGCCCACGCGGAACGATCGTAACTTTAACCAACGGTGCAGCGTGTTCAAGCATCCAGCTTACAGTTGCGTGACCGGCCTCGTGAAAGGCAATAGCGCGTTTTTCTTCTGGAGTTATGATTTTGTTTTTCTTCTCGAGACCTCCAACGATACGATCAACCGCATCTAAGAAATCTTGACGACCTACCGCAGCTTTACCTTGACGTGCAGCGATAAGCGCCGCTTCGTTACATACATTGGCAATATCAGCACCAGAGAATCCCGGTGTTTGCTTTGCCATAAATTCTGTGTCAAGTTCGTCTGCAACTTTCTTTAAAGGGCGCAAATGCACCTCAAAAATTTCTTTACGCTCGCGAACATCAGGAAGATCTACATAAATCTGTCGGTCAAAGCGACCGGCACGCATTAATGCAGTATCAAGTACGTCAGCACGGTTCGTTGCGGCAAGTACTATTACATTAGTGTTGGTGCCAAAACCATCCATCTCCGTAAGAAGTTGGTTTAGCGTGTTCTCGCGCTCGTCGTTAGAGCCGCTGAAATTAGCTTTACCTCTGGCACGACCAATCGCATCAATCTCATCAATAAAAATAATTGCAGGTGATTTTTCTTTTGCTTGTTTGAATAGATCGCGTACACGTGATGCACCTACACCAACAAACATCTCCACAAAATCAGAACCTGAAAGCGAGAAGAATGGCACTTTAGCTTCGCCTGCTACAGCTTTCGCTAATAAAGTTTTACCGGTTCCCGGAGGTCCCACTAAAAGGGCTCCCTTAGGAATTTTACCACCTAGATTAGTATACTTATCCGGACTTTTTAAGAAATCTACAATTTCTTGAACTTCCTCTTTTGCACCTTCTAAACCGGCAACATCTTTAAAGGATGTTTTAACATCAGTCTTTTCGTCAAAAAGTTTTGCTTTAGATTTTCCTATGTTGAAAATCTGTCCGCCGGCACCACCAGCACCTCCAGAAGACATTCTTCGCATAATGAAGATCCAGATACCGATAATCACAACTATAGGTAGAAGAGTTAGTAAAATATCTCCGAAATAATTATTCTCAGGTCGCAGGTATTGTATTTGAAAATCATTTTCTGCCTTTAATTCTGATAGTGAATTTTCGAAATTCTCTAAGGTACCGTAGCGAAACTCGTAATCAGCGCCACCGGTATTAGAAAATACATTCATACCATTGTCAGCTGGCTTACTGTGTTTCTCTTTAGATTTTGCGTCCTCAGTCAAATAGATATAAGCAACCTGATTGCTCGAGGTTTTATTGATGTCTATTCGCTTTATATCCCCATCTTTTGCAAATGTAACGAGTTGATCTTGTAAAATCTCTTTAGGACTTCCATAGTCAGAGCTATTGCTGAAGTAATTAATTGCGAAAAAAACAAGAATGATTGCTGTGTATATCCACCAAGCACTGAATTTTGGCTTATTTGGGGTGGGCTTTTTAGATTTTTCTGCCATCGAATTTTTTTAATAGTTGGATTCAATTGAAGTTACTTTGGCATCTCCCCAAAGGCTTTCAATATCATAATACTCCCTGATGTGTTTTTGAAATACGTGAACCACTACATTCACATAATCCATCAAAACCCATTCTGCATTTTGCATACCTTCTACGTGCCAGGGCTTATCTTTTAATTTTTTACTTACTGTTTTTTGAATGGAATTGACAATAGCGGCAACCTGCGTGTTTGAGGTACCATTGCATACAATAAAGTAGTCACAAACCATGTTCTCTATTTCCCTAAGGTCTAATAAATCAATGTTTTGACCCTTCACTTCCTCAATCCCTTCTAGAATAGTTGTTATTAATTGATCTGTACTTACTTCCTTTTTTGCCATTAAATCTTTTTTAGTCTGACAAAGTTATTACAATTTTGTTTGATAGTGTTTCTTGTAATCACATTTAAGCCATTCTATTTGTTGTATGAAAATAGTCAAACTTAATGCCACAACTTCTACAAATAGTTATCTAAGATCTTATACTAAAGAATTGAACCCCGATACTGATGTATTGGTGTGGACGGTAGAGCAGCGATCGGGCAGAGGGCAGCGTGGTGCTTTCTGGGAAGCTCAACCGGGTAAAAACCTTACAGTTAGTGTGTTTAAGCGCATTGAAGCCTTGTCTTTAGACCAGTCTTTTTACATCACCATGGCTACTTCGTTAGCCGTTTTTGAAGTGCTAGAACAGTTAGGTTTGCAACAACTTTCGGTTAAATGGCCAAACGACATATTGGCAGGCAGATTAAAAATCTGTGGTATTCTCATAGAAAGTGTAATTAGAAAGGATCTAACAGCGGTGATTATTGGCATCGGACTCAACGTTAATCAAGTGCAGTTTTCCAGAGCTCCCAGAGCGACTTCTATTGCGCTTGAGACCGGAAGGTATTTTGACCTGGAAGAAATATTAGACATGCTGATACAAAAGTTTTACACGTTTGTAGCCCGCATAGTTTCTGGAGATTTTGAAGCTTTGAAAGCTGAATATGAGCAGAAACTTTTTAGAAGAGATAAAGCTTCGACCTTTGAAGACCCTTCAGGAAATAGATTTACCGGGATCATTAAGGAAGTCTCAAAAACAGGAAAGCTCATCGTTCAGCTAGAAGATGAGCTTTATAAAGCATTCGATCTAAAAGAATTAAAACTTCTGTATTAAATCGTTTGTAGGTTTTCTGCCAAAGTCTGTATGAACTTGGTTATAGGCCCTTTGATCATCATAGACATCATGGCATTGAATTCTCCTTCAAATTCAAAAGAAGCTTCGCTGCTGTTTTCAGTAAGCTCTTTAATGTTTGCCGTTAGTGTAAACGGAAGTTTATCGCTCGCAGCTCCTAGCACCACTTTGTTGTAAGGAACGCTGTTTTTTAACTCCAAGACAATATCGGGCATTCCTTTTAAGGCAAATAAAAAGCGCTTTTCATTTAAAATTTCAAACTTACTAATGCTGTCAGGCATTAGTTTTTTGTAATTGTTTACGTCGTTCAAAAAATTGTAAATGGTTTCAGGACTTTTTTCTATAGTTTTTTTAGGGCTTTCTATATGCATAGTTGTAGTACGTCTGTAAATTTAATTTTTGTGATTTTTTGTTATTTAATAGGTGCAGCCTGCCAAGTGTCTGGAGAAAGACGCCAGGTCTGCAAGGTAAGTTTTTCTTTTTCAGAAATATATTGGGTATCCAAAGCCTGCTCAAGTAAGTGGTCATAGTCACTTAATGTATGTAGGTCAACACCATACTGTTCAAAGTTAGACTTTGAAATATCAAAACCATACGTAAAAATGGCAAGCATTCCTTTTACATTGGCTTCTGCGGCTTTTAGAGCATCTACTGCCATAAGGCTACTTTTGCCGGTACTGATCAAATCTTCAACCACCACCACAGATTGACCGGGTTCTAGCTTTCCTTCAATCTGATTTTGACGCCCGTGCTTTTTAGCTTCAGGTCTGATATAAACAAAAGGCAAGTTTAAAAAATCTGCCACGAGCATCCCTATTCCTATTGCACCGGTAGCAACCCCTGCGATAACGTCAGGTTTTCCGTAGAGCTGTTCTATTTGATTTGCAATGTTCTCTCTTAAGTAATTGCGTATCTGCGGATAAGAGAGCGTTATACGGTTATCGCAATAAATGGGAGATTTCCATCCGCTGGCCCACGTGAAGGGGTTTTGTGGTTGTAATTTAATTGCATTAATTTGCAACAACAACTCAGCTGTTTTTTTAGCTGTTTCCTTTTTTAAGATCATGGTACAAATGTATAAAGTTTTTGTAAATGATGTGCCCATTATACTTTCAACTGAAAAGTATATTGGCGAAAATTACACATCCATTCCCATAAAACGTGCAAAAATTAAAAGCATTATTAAACAGGTAAATCGTGGTCAGCTCACGCACATTAATTTATATCACGCTAAGGGTAAAAAATTGCTCAAGTTTTTAAAGAAAAAGTTGCCGGTAGTAGTTGCCGGAGGCGGAATGGTATTTAACGATCACTCTGAAATTCTTTTTATAAAACGCAACGGAAAATGGGATCTCCCAAAAGGTAAGCTTGAGAAAAAGGAAACTATTGAAGAATGTGCCGTACGTGAAGTGAGTGAAGAAACCGGATGTCAGGATTTAGTTTTAGGCGATCTTATCACGATAACCTATCACGTTTTTAAGCGCAATGGTAAATTTAAGCTGAAGGAAACTTATTGGTACAAAATGACTACGTCTTACAGCGGTCCTTTAGAACCACAACCTTCTGAGGGAATCAAAAAAGTACGTTGGAAAAATTTTGAAAAATCTCAGAAGGCATTGACAATGTCTTACGAAAACATCAAACTTCTATTTCCGAAGGAATACTTAATTAGTAATCCTAAAGATCGGGTAGCGTAAGTAGGCCTTTTCATAGTTATCAGAATGCTCGTAGATCCACTCAAGCTGGGCGTACCAGTTCTGAGCAAAACGAGCATCTTCTTGTTTTTTAGTATCAAAAGCTTCTTTAAGTTCAGGATCTGCATCCAGTAGTTCTTGGGCGCGGTCTTCCCAAACATAAGGGGAGAAGTGTTCTTTCTGCTGAAGAATCGTGTCAAAATAATTCCAGTTGAAAAACGAATCTACCCCTGAAGGTTCAAGCATCTCCATAATGTAGCGCAGTCCAGACTGATTGGTTTTTACCAAGTAATCTCCTTTTCTAATTTTTATTTCTTGAGTTGAAGTTTCAACCTCTGTATTGTAATGCAGATAATGTCCTTCATACGCTTGGTTGCGGGTTTTATAATCGGCAATATGATATACTTCAGCAGTTAACGTGCTATCTTTTTGAAAACGCTCAAAGTCGATTTCATTTTCTTTTAAACGTTCGATCACATGACGCCATCCCTGCGGAATGATATATGCTGCGGGAATGCTAACATCGCTGACCGGTTTCATATAATTGTAATACGTGACTTCTTTTTCAAAAGGTTTGTTGCGGTCATATTTTAAACGCGACATTCCGGTTACGGTACTTGTTTTTTGTTCGCCTTCATAGCCTAAGAAATTAAGCGTAGACGTTTTACTGCTGTCAATCTCAAATTGAAGCGTGTATGCTTGTCCGGTTAGCGCGCCGCTTCGGTATAATGAATCTTTTGCTTTGCGCAAGGCTTGCATTTTTGCACCATCTTTTTCCGTGATCTTAATCATTGATTTCATCAACTCATAGGTTCCGGCAACGCGATCGTTATACGGTTTAAGCATATGTGTTTCTACCATCATCCCGAAGGTATTCCACAAAGTGCTATAACCCGTAGAGTAGCGGGGGTAGTCCATAAATTGAGAAAAACCAATTTCAGGAACTTGATTAAATACGTTTACATAAGGTGTTATTGGCCAATCTTTAGCGGCTAGATCTTGCTCCAATTGCGGTTGTAATTCTGTATGAAGATAATCGCCTAATTCGTCTCCCAGCTTGTTGTGCTGTGTAAACAAATGCGTAAGTACATATTGATAATCTGCACCATTGCTCACGTGGTTGTCGATCAGGACATCTGGATTTACCATATGATAGATCTCTGCAAAAGCACGTGCATTGTAGGTGTCAGCTTTTACAAAATCACGATTGAGATCATAATTTTGAGCATTTCCTCTAAAACCATATTCTTCAGGACCGTTTTGATTGGCGCGTGTTCCGGTATTTCGGTTGAGCGCACCGCCAATGTTATACACAGCAATAGCACCGATCCATACATTTTCGGGTGTTTCAATCGTGCCGTTGGCCAGATCGCGCATCATCATCATCGTCGCATCAATACCATCTGATTCTCCGGGATGAATTCCGTTATTGATCAAAATGCGCGTCACCTCTTTCGCATCAGCAAATTCTGAATCAAACGTACGGTTGGTATTATAGGTCACTAAGGTGAGTGGTTCACCACTGTCGGTTCTGCCAATTTTATAGGTTTTGATCGAAACGTAAGCAGCATCCAAATCTTCATAATAAGCCATTACCTCATCATAGGTTGGTGTTTGATTGCCATTCCCTTTTTCAAAGGGAGTTACGAGATCAAAATCTTCGGGCTTGGGTTTTTCGGCACAGGCAATAGTTAAAAGAAACAAGAGGCTGAGTAGGGATGCTTTCATATAAATTGTAAAAAGGTTGAATTGCTAAAATTACTAATTAATTGAAGTTTGCACTCTGAACTTTGTTCAGAAACTAGAAGAACGGGCGGTATTGCTGAATTCTAAAATCAAAGGTTGAAAATTGTGGATCTTTCAGTTTTTGCTCTTTATAACTTTTCATACTACCGATTGCGCGATTGGCAGCGCCGGAAGGTGCAGTTAAGGAAACAGTTTTTACAGATCGCTCTCCCATTTGAAACTGATGAATACGCGGTACTTCTGAAGAAATAACGTTAAGTTTTAAGTGGTGTTCCTTGAGTTGTTTTCTAAAAAAATACTCCGGGCCGTTTTTGCTAGCGCCTCCGGTAAAGATTAGCGTATGGATCTGCAGAAATCTTTCAAGATAGCCTATCAAATCACGTAGTTCTACCTCTTGCATTCCTAGATCTGAAGCATCAACTTTTTCGCGTTTTGCAGCAGCTACAATATCACAAACGCCAATGTTGCGGCTTTTGAGAAAATGGGAGCGCTGCTCAATGGCGTGAGCAGTATTTTCATAAACCAAACCCAGATCAAAAATTTGATCGAGAATGGGCCACAGCATTCCGTTTTTACTTCCGTAGCAAAAATCTACATCTTCTGGTAGCAAATCACCTGTAGTAAACCGCGGAGGCGGTAACGTGCCTACAATGAGTTTGGTTGCGTGTTCAAGATTAAAAGGAGGATAGGGATGTGTGTGCTCAAACATCTAAGAAGGATTTGCGTCCTGCTTCCACTTGATCCCACAGCCTAAACTGGGCTTTTGAAGTTCGTTTTGTTGACGATTATTAAACACATTATCAAGAGCTTCACGCAGGTCCCTTCCGTTTACAGGAATGCCGTTTCCTGGGCGAGAATCGTCTAACTGACCGCGATATATAAGTTTTAATTCCGCATCAAATAAATAAAAATCAGGGGTACACGCAGCGTCATAATCCTTAGCCGTTTGCTGCGTCTCGTCGTATAAATAAGGGAAGCTAAAATTGTATTTTCTTGCGGTCTCCCGCATCAACCACGGACTGTCTTCAGGATAATTTTCAACATCATTACTGCTTATAGCAACAAAACCAAAACCCAGCACACGGTAATCATTGGCAATGCGGACAACCTCGTCATTCACGTGCTTTACAAAAGGACAGTGATTGCAAATAAACATTACTACCGTTCCACGTTCACCGGCAACCTCAGTAAGCGTCACTTGTTTATTAGTGAGTGGATTAGGAAGCGTGAAAAACGGAGCTTGAGTTCCTAACGGAAGCATATTTGAAGGTATTCTTGCCATACTGTTATTTCTAATTCCTATGTTAAATAGGTCGTATATAGGCTAAACTTGTTACAAATACTAAAGTTCTTTTAAATCTTTGGGCTCAGAAAAGAGCCTTTGTAACTTTAAATAAAACTAGCAATTATGAAAAATACATATAGTTCGCTTTCCGTAGCGATCGAAGAATTACAGAAAAAAGGATATGATACCGATTTTAATCTGGTAGACGAAGGAATCGAATCTAAAGCCCATAAAAAAACCTGGAAAGCAGGACAGATCGAAGTTGAAGAAGCTTTTAGATTTGAAGGAATGACCAATCCCGGAGATAATAGTGTACTCTATGTGATCAATACTGATAGTGGCGAGAAAGGCCTTTTAGTCGATGCGTATGGCGCATACAGTGGTCAAATCTCTCAAGAAATGATTCAAAAACTGAAGATTGAGCATAATGAATAATGATCTCAAATGGTCTGAATTTGAACGCGTAGATATGCGTGTAGGGACCATTATAAGTGTCAGCGATTTTCCTGAAGCGCGCAAGCCCGCTTTTCAACTCAATATTGATTTTGGCGATGCAATAGGTGTTAGAAAAACTTCGGCGCAAATAACAAAAAGATACCAGCGACAAGAACTTGTAGGCAAACAAGTGATAGCGGTGGTGAATTTTCCTAAAAAGCAGATCGCGAATTTTATGAGTGAATGTCTGTTGCTAGGCGCCGTAAATGGTGAAGAAGTCACAGTGCTCAATCCAGATTTGCCTGTGCCTAATGGTTTGCGTATCGGTTAAAGTTGACGCCTGAAAAATAGTAAAGCCTCCCAAGTGGGAGGCTTTTTTATGCAGCAGATGTACGTGACAACTATGGTTCACCGCTGCGTGTTAGGCTGAGGTTTTTTGCTTCTTCTTCGGTGTACATCCTAGACTTAATAACAAACCGAATCCCAAGCGGAATTTCTAATGAGAAACTCGAGCCTCTTCCCGAGGTAATATCTACAGTGAGTTGCGTATGCTTCCAATATTCAAATTGGTCTTTAGACATATAAAACTCACAGTCGTGTATCGTTCCCAGATATACATCGGTTTCATTGATCATCAGATCTCCTTTTGGGAAACACATCGGGGACGAGCCGTCACAGCAGCCGCCGCTCTGGTGAAACATAAGTTCGCCGTGCTCTTCCCGTAATTGATCTATAATTTTCTTTGCAGCATCTGTTGCTTCTACACGTGGTGTCATCATTTGATTTTTAGAAAAAGCCCATTGCTTTTTTGTCATAAGAGATCAGCATATTCTTGGTATGGCGATAATGTGCTAACATCATTTTGTGATTCTCACGGCCAATACCAGACTTTTTATATCCGCCAAAGGGAGCGTGCGCAGGATAATTGTGATAATTATTTACCCAAACACGACCTGCTTTAATCGCTCTTGAGATTTGATAGGCTTGGTGCGTATCACGCGTCCAAACGCCGGCACCTAATCCATACAGGGTGTCATTTGCTATTTCAATAGCATCTGCTTCATCTTTAAAAGAAGTCACGCAAAGCACCGGACCAAAGATTTCTTCTTGAAAAACACGCATTTTATTATTTCCTTTTAAGATCGTAGGCTGAATATAATATCCTCCTTCTAAGCCTTCGTTATACGCGGCATCACCACCACAAAGTACTTCGGCGCCTTCCTCTTTACCAATATTGATATAATTCAAGATTTTCTCATATTGATCATTAGAGGCTTGTGCACCCATCATAGTATCGGGACTTAGAGGATGACCTAGTTTTATAGCTTTGGTGCGTTCTACTACACGCTCCACAAAAGCATCAAAAATACTTTCTTGTACGAGTAAGCGAGATGGACAAGTACATACTTCACCTTGATTTAAGGCAAACAAGGTCGCTCCCTCAAGGCATTTATCAAAGAATTCATCATCAGCATCCATTACACTTTCAAAAAATACATTAGGAGATTTTCCTCCAAGTTCAAGGGTGACCGGCGTGATATTCTTAGAAGCATATTGCATTATTAATTGTCCGGTAGTGGTCTCACCGGTGAATGCGATCTTATTAATACGCGGACTAGAAGCAAGCGGTTTTCCTGCTTCGGCGCCAAAACCGTTTACGATATTAAGTACTCCGGCCGGTAAAATATCTTCGATCAATTCCATAAGAATTAAGATTCCTACTGGAGTTTGCTCAGCTGGTTTAAGCACTACACAGTTTCCGGCGGCTAGTGCAGGAGCGAGTTTCCAGGTTGCCATTAAAATTGGGAAATTCCAAGGAATGATCTGCCCGACGACCCCTAGAGGCTCTGTGACATTGATACAGACCGTATTGCTGTCTAGCTCGCTTACCGAACCTTCTTCTGCTCTGATCACCCCGGCAAAATATCTAAAGTGGTCTACGGCAAGCGGTAAATCTGCAGCCATCGTCTCGCGGATCGCTTTACCATTATCCCAGGTTTCGGCACGGGCAAGCGCTTCTAGATTTTGTTCCATCACATCCGCAATTTTTAATAATAAATTACTGCGGTATGCTGCAGCAGAATTGTTCCACTTTGGAGCAGCCTCCCAAGCGGCATCTATTGCTTTTTCGATATCTTCTGAGGTAGATCTCGGAATGCGTGTAAAATTTGCACCGTCAACCGGTGAAACATTATCAAAGTATTGCCCTTTTACAGGCGACGTCCATTTGCCGCCAATAAAGTTTTCATACTGATCTTTAAATTTTGGCTTCTCTACAACGTTTGCGGAAGCAGTCTGTACATCACTCATAAGATTGTTTTTTAAATTATACGTTACTAAAATTGTTGCTTAGAAATTCGAGGTAATGCTATTAGCATTTTTATGTTGTCTAAAGTTAACGAACACATATTCTTAGACTTTGACCAATTCTATCAAATAAGTGTACGATCCTCTCAAAAATTGTTAATGTGTTAATTATAGGTGTATTAAATTGTATATTTAATACATAAACTTCGTTCGTTTAAGGATATTATAATTTAAGTATGCATTTGCCCGACGCGTTTTATAAAAACAGAAAGCTTGAGAATCTGGTGGAAAATCAGACTTCTTATACTTTGAATAATGCTGCAATGCACGTTTTTGAAACGCATCAACAGGCAGAACGCGTGTTGCTACAGTTTGATAAACCGGTTTTGGCGAGTATGCTTCACGGAAAGAAAATTATGCACCTGCGCGATCATAATAGTTTTGATTTTTTACCCGGAGAATCTTTGATTTTACCTGCAGACGAACTGATGTGTATAGATTTTCCGGATGCTGAACACCGCAATCCTACGCGTTGTTTGGCTATGGCAATTTCTGAAGATAAAATCAAAAATGTGGTAACCTTGATGAATGAGAATATCGGCAAGGCTGATGGGCAGGAGTGGAGCTTAATGGATTATAATTTTCATTTTACCAACGATGCCGGAATCTTTCAGATCTTGCAACGCTTGCTTTTTCTTTTTACTGAAAATCATCCGTCAAAAGATTTTTTTGTTGATAATATGTTGCAAGAATTGATTGTACGCATTCTGCAAACCAATAACCGAAAAATATATACCGATAAGGCGCTTAAATTAAGCAATGATAATAGGTTGGCCTTTATAATTCAATACATCCGCGAACATCTGCACGAATCGCTTTCCGTAGAAACATTGAGCAAAAAAGCATGTATGAGTGAATCTAATTTTTACAGAGTATTTAAAAACGAACTTGGTATTTCTCCGGTTGATTTTATCAATACCGAACGTATAAAACTTGCTGTCAGCTTACTTCAGGACCCTAACAAAAAGATAAAAAATGTGTATTTGGAGTGTGGTTTTGAGAGTAGATCATATTTCAACCGCGTGTTTAAACGTATGAACCAGATTTCGCCCGGAGCATTTCAGGCGAAGGCAGCGCAGCATTAAAACGCTACATCAAACGACTTCATTTTGTGTAAGTAGCTAGAGAGCGCTTTACTCGTATTTTGCTGAATTTTCAATTTCATAAATCTCGTCCATCCTAGGAGGTAGCCCTTGAAACCCAGTGCTTGTTGTGACCAGCGCCAAAGATCAAAGTGATCTGTGTGCTGTACGATCTTTCCGTTTTGAAAGCTGAAGGTTCCCACCACGTGATTGACCACTTTTCTTTTTTGCGGCCCATAGGTATAGGTCGCAGTCCATTTTGCACTACCGTTATAATCATTGGCTTGAACTTCACTAAATTCAATATGTAACGCATCGCCACCGCGCTCAATAAGCATATACCACAGGGCAAAAGCACGTTTCCCTTGAATTTTTCCAAAAGCGGGATCTTCAAAGATGATGTTTTTGGCATAGCAAGCGGTCATTCCTTGTGGATCGTGATTCTTAAAAGCCAGGTAGAAATCGGTAATCAATTGTTCGTTGGGGTGCATCAAAACCAGTTTAAGACTTAAAATTACGTCAAAGCTTAGCGTTTTTCTGCAGCATACCTAATTTAAATGCTATCTAAAAAAGCAGGTTGTTACTTATTAAATAAAGGTTTGAGTTTATTTCGGCTTTCAAAAAGGAACCAGATATCCAAAGCAAAAAATACAATTGCCATAAGTAAACCGCTGGGTTCGTTTAGAAGGTGTAGCAGTAAAATGCCCACTAGAATGGGGAACAACATAATTGCGCCTAAAGCACGGGTAGGTTTGAACATCACCAGAATTCCTGCGATAATTTCTACAATTGCGATGAGCGGCATTAACCAGCCTATAGTAGTAAACGCGTTAAAAAGTTCAAGCATTTCGGGAGACATATCTTCCGGCAAGGGCATATAGTTGAAGAATTTATTCAAACCTGAATTGATGAATAATAAGCCAAAAAGCACACTTATGATAAATAAGAATTTTGATTTCATATGCAGAAGTTTAATAACGCTTTAGTAGAGTTTTACTAACTATTTTTTCAAATAGCCTGGGTTTTCTATTTCTTCTAAATTAAGTAAATTGAAGGAAAATAATAAGGACTCAATCGTTGTATATAGTTTTTTGTTATTGATTTATAAAAACTATAAATCAAAGTTATTGAAAAGCTAGTGAATTATTGAAGTTCTTTACACTCGAATAACATTTAAAATTCAACAGACAAATGGAAAATAAAAACGGAAAAGATCACGGTACAGATGGTAAGGTTTGGGATGTAAACGAATCTTCTAAATGTCCGTTTCTTAGTGGTGAGATGAATCACGTCACCGGTCAAGGAACGACAAATAGAGATTGGTGGCCTAACCAATTAAATCTTAATATTCTTAAGCAAAATTCTTCATTAGTTGACCCAATGGATGAGGATTTTGATTATGGCGAAGCCTTTAAAAGTCTTGATCTTGCTGCAGTAAAACAAGATTTACACGATCTGATGACTGACAGTCAAGATTGGTGGCCTGCAGATTATGGGCACTACGGTCCGTTTTTCATTCGTATGGCCTGGCACGCAGCCGGAACCTACCGTATTCACGATGGTAGAGGAGGAGCAGGAAGCGGGCAACAACGTTTTGCACCGCTAAACAGCTGGCCTGATAACGCCAACTTAGATAAAGCGCGTTTACTATTATGGCCTATTAAAAAGAAATACGGTAACAAACTATCTTGGGCAGATCTATTGATTTTAGCAGGAAACTGCGCCCACGAGTCTATGGGACTTAAAATGTTTGGTTTTGCCGGTGGTCGTGAAGATGTATGGGAACCTGAAGAAGTATATTGGGGAGCAGAGACCGAATGGTTAGGCAATAAAGAACGTTATGAAGGCGGCGAACTAGAGAAAGCACTAGGTGCTGCACATATGGGATTGATCTATGTAAATCCTGAAGGGCACAACGCAAATCCAGATCCGGTAGAGTCTGCACATTTTATTAGAGAGACTTTTGGGCGTATGGCAATGAACGATTATGAGACTGTAGCATTAATTGCCGGTGGTCATACCTTCGGAAAAACACACGGTGCAGCAGATCCTGAAGAGCACGTGGGTGCAGAGCCTGCGGCAGCAGGAATGGAAGCTATGGGAACCGGTTGGAAAAACAACTTTGGTTCTGGTAAAGGAGCAGATACAATCACCAGTGGATTAGAAGGAGCTTGGACGGATACGCCTACACAATGGAGTAATAAGTATTTTGAAAATTTATTTGGTTATGAGTGGGAACTCACTAAAAGTCCTGCAGGAGCACACCAATGGAAACCAAAAGATAATGCCGGTGCCGGTACCGTGCCTGATGCGCACAGACCCGATGTAAAGCACGCACCGTTTATGTTGACTACAGATTTATCGCTGCGTTTTGATCCTGAATATGAGAAGATCTCCAGACATTTTATGGAAAACCCAGAGGAGTTTGCAGATGCTTATTCTCGCGCGTGGTTTAAATTAACACACCGTGATATGGGACCAAAGGAGCGCTATCTAGGTCCTGAAGTACCTCAGGAAGAATTGATTTGGCAAGACCCAATTCCGGCAGTAGATCACGAGTTGGTTTCAGATGCAGATGTAGAGCATCTTAAAAAGAATATTCTAGAATCAGGTCATTCAATTTCAGAATTGGTATCTGTAGCTTGGGCTTCTGCATCAACCTTTAGAGGTTCTGATAAGCGTGGAGGAGCTAACGGTGCACGCATACGTTTTGCACCACAACGTACTTGGGAAGTAAACAATCCTGAGCAGTTAGACGCTGTTTTAAAAACATTAGAAGGGATTCAAAAATCTTTCAATGATTCGCAAAGCGGAAATAAGAAAGTTTCATTAGCAGACCTTATTGTGCTGGCAGGTAGTGCTGCAGTAGAGAAAGCGGCTCAAGATGCCGGTCACGATATCAATGTGCCTTTTACCCCTGGTCGCGCAGATGCTTTAGAAGAAAAAACCGATGCTTCAGCCTTTGATGCGCTAGAGCCGGTAGCTGATGGTTTCAGAAATTATATGAAAGATCGTTTTGCAATTAAAGCGGAAGAATTCTTGGTAGATCGCGCACAGCTTTTAACCTTGACACCACCAGAAATGACTGTATTAGTAGGAGGTTTACGCGTATTAAATACCAATTTTGACGGTTCTGATTACGGAGTTTTCACTGATAAACCGCAAACCTTAACTAATGATTTCTTTGTAAATCTGTTGGATATGAATACCACGTGGAAAGCAGTTTCTGAAGAAGATGAACTCTTTGAAGGAAGTGACCGCAACACCGGAGAGAAAAAATGGACCGGTACCCGTGTAGATTTGATCTTTGGTTCAAATTCAGAGTTAAGAGCGCTAGCAGAAGCCTATGCGCTTGAGGATTCTGGCGAGCGTTTTGTAAAACACTTCGTGAAAACTTGGGTTAAAGTAATGAACTTAGATCGTTACGATCTTCAATAATGGTAAGATTAGAATAATAAGAAAGGCGACCACAGGTCGCCTTTTTTTATGTACTGACTTTATTTTCTAATTGCTTTCCCTGTTCAAAATCGGTTAGATTTCTTAGCGTTACTTGTGCGATCTGTTCAAGCGCTTCTACAGTGAAAAAACCTTGATGTCCTGTAATCAGGACATTAGGAAAGGACATCAGTCTTAAAAAATCATCGTCTTTGTTTACTGTTTCAGAAAGGTCGTTAAAAAATAAACCCGATTCCTGCTCATAAACGTCGATTCCTAAATACCCTAGTTTCTCGCTTTTTAGAGCTTCAACCACGGCAGTGGTGTCAATCAAAGCGCCGCGCCCGGTATTGATAAGCATAGCGCTTTCTTTCATTCTCTCAAAAGCTTCAGCATTCATCAAGTGATGTGTATGTTAGTTAAGCGGGCAATGCAGTGAGATAATATCAGCTTCTTTTAGAAGTTTATCAAGGTCAACGTAAGTGACGCCAGACTCTTTTAATTCCGCATTCGGTTTGATATCATATGCCAAAACTTTACAGCCAAACCCCAACATAATTCTGGCAAAACATTGCCCAATAATCCCGGTGCCAATTACGCCAACGGTTTTTCCGTAGAGATTAAAACCGGTAAGTTTTTCTAATGAAAAGTTGTTTTCACGCACGCGATTATAGGCCTTATGTGTTTTGCGATTGAGCGTAAGAATAAGCGCGACTGCGTGCTCGGCGACCGCTTGTGGTGAGTAAGCAGGCACGCGCACTACCGGAATATTTTGAGCTTCGGTTGCTTTTAGGTCAACATTATTAAATCCAGCACAGCGCAGGGCAATGATTTTCAGGCCGGCATCGGCTAATTTATTAATGGTCTCAGCGTTAAGGTCGTCGTTCACAAAAACACATACTGCGTCATAATCTTTGGCCAAAGAAGCCGTGTGCGCATTCAGCGCAGTTTCAAAAAAGGTAAGTTGGTGATTAAAATCGGTATTGATGCTTTCAAAAAATTCCTGATCGTATTTTTTTGTACTGAAGAAGGCTACTTTCATAAGATGAAGATTTAAGCACTCTAAGTTATTTTATTTCGCCTTTAAACCAAAGTTTTAAACGTTTGTAGAATATAAGTGTTTGTTAAAGTGTGGTTTATGAATATTTTAGAACTTTAGCGATTTAACAACTAATTCCTGGTTGCCAAAGCAGGAAACCACATTTTCCATCTTATGAAAGCTACAACCATAGACGAAGTCATTGAGCAACTTGACGCCATTATTCTTACCGAAAAGCAAAACAATAGCCCTATGGCATTTTTTCCTATTCTTTACAATCGAGTCACTAAACGCATTAAAACCGGAATAGAAGCTGAAGAATTTGACGATAACGCGCGGATGGAACAATTAGATGTCATCTTTGCCAATCGTTATATCGAAGCTTATCAACACTACAAAGCAGGAAATCCTACAACTGAAAGTTGGCGTAACGCCTTTAAAATTTCTGAAGCGCTGGTGATGCAACATTTACTTTTAGGTATAAACGCACACATCAATCTCGACTTGGGTATTGCAGCTGCAGAAACCACGGGAGCTCACGCTTTAGCCGATTTTGAACAAGATTTTAATAAGATCAACGAAGTTCTCGCAGCGATGGTTGCTGATGTAAAAGCTGCGATTGGTAAAGTGTCACCGCTGTTCAAATTACTGGAATTGGTAGGTAAAGGGAAGGAAGATAAGTTGGTCTCTTTCAGCATTAATATTGCTCGGGATGGTGCTTGGCTATTTGCTAATCAATATGCCGCAGCGGTTAAAAAAGAAGATGCGATCGCTGACCGTGATCAGGTAATTGCAGCTTTAGCCGTGCAACTTGTAAACCCAAAGAGTAAGCTGTTACAAGTGGTTGCAAAGGTGGTGCGCTTTTTTGAGGTAAAAGATGTGCAGCGCGTTGCAGCGATTTTAGAACGTTGATTTATTTATAATCCAAATTAAAGACTTTAAGGCTTATCTCTAGAGCTTTAACAATTTTGATAGATCACTTACCTTAAACTGGATCATAGCTAATATGAGCTGCTCCGGGAGAGGTTCACTATGCGGAAACTGTACTGATCCTTTGCCATTTTTATAACCTGATAAGTGATCTTTGAAATGCTCGTGAGTTACCGGAGTGGCATAAAACCTATGTGATTTACAAATCCACCAAAATAAACCAACGGCTTTTTATTCAATTTGTACGCCGGCATATGATACGAAATACCTTCAGTCGCCTCCGGCGCAGCCTTTTTGATAAGGCTGCGTATCAACTTCATTTTTTCTTGAACCGGCTCAGGAAATTCGGTAATATATTCAGTTACATTGGTGTCTTCTGTGGTATTCATAAGTTTAAGTTTAAACTCCTAAAGCTAGTGAAAAATTCAATTGCAAATTACTGGCGGTCAAGTGCGTTTTGCATTGCTTCCATTAAAAGTCCTACGTGATATCCATCAACTAAAGCGTGGTGCGCATGCACAGAAACGGGTAAAGTCACCTGTCCTGCTTCCTGCTGAATTTTACCGAATGTGATCTTCGGGCAACTGTCGTTGATTGAAAACTTACGGGCGTGAGAAACCGCACTAAACGTAAACCACGGCAGCGCAGAATAGTGAACTACCTGATCTGTCATTCCATCAGGCATCAGTTGGGTTGTGTTTTGAACGCGTTCTTTTTCCGCAGAAAAATTGGTTTTAAAATGGTTGAAATCCGCTGCGTGTTGGATCAAGGAAAAACCAAAAGTATGATTTGGTCGGGCTATTGTCGTAGAGACATCAATACGGTCGTAAGCGATGATTTTATCTTTATGAATACGCTGCTTAAAATTAGGAATCGCATTTATAGCCGTATTCGCCGCGTGCAAATAATAGGCAAAAATGGGTACTGGGTTGGCTTTGCAATAGCCGTAAGCTTTGGTAAGGTCTACGGTGGTGGTTATTCCAAAAAAAGGTTCTTCAAAATCTTTGAAAAAATTAAATTGTTCTTTTCGTGTATAGGTTTCTAGGGCTATTTCTTCTATCATGCTTAATTTTGTTTGTGCAAATTTCAAAAGCCCACAAACCCTAAACAAGGACATTTGTCCCACCTAAACTATGTTTCAAGAAGCTTCTAATTTTCTGGATTTTGTAGAAGAGCTCTATGCGCAGGACACAGCGGGAATATCGCTGGTGAATTTTAATGCGAAACAGATGCTGATGCATCAAGGATCTGCTGCGCAACATGTTTTTATTCTGAAAAGTGGGCTTTGTAAAATAGGTCTAGAGGAAGAAAATGGGAAAGAATATATTCTGGCTTTTTTGAGTACAGGGGAAATTTTAGGAGAATTAGAATTGATTCGCGACGAACCGCGGTTATGTTCGGTGCAGGCATTGAATAAAGTGGAAGCTTATAAACTCACTAAAGCGTGTTTTCTCAACTTGTTGAATACTGATCTTAAGCTGAATCGCCTCATCATAAATGCCTATGCAGAACGCATTACCAATACCAGTAAAAAGGCTTCTTTTCAGAAATTATATACTACTGAAAACGGATTGCAACGCATTCTAAAACTTCAAGAGACTGAAAATATCGAGATATCAAAAGCAGACCTATCTGCTTACCTGGGAATTTCGGTGCGTAGTTTAAATCGCTTATTGAAGCAACGCAAAGATTCGTAAAATACTTCATAATCAGGGATTCAAAACCTCTTGTAGATACGGTGCTGTCTTACTTGTACTGCTTACAGCAACTTCTTCGGGAGTGCCGGCAACAACAATAGTACCTCCTTCGTCTCCTGCGCCGGGTCCCATATCGATCACCCAATCACTTGCTGCGATCACCTGCATATCGTGCTCCACAAGAACTACAGTGTTTCCTGCTTTCACCAAATGATTGAGTTGCAATTGTAATTTTTCAACATCGGTAGGGTGCAGGCCGGTTGTAGGTTCATCAAGTACGTATAGCGTTTTACCGTTATTTTGGCGTTGAAGTTCTTTGGCCAACTTGATACGTTGCGCTTCTCCACCCGAAAGTTCGGTAGCGGGTTGTCCCAACCGTAAATACCCCAAGCCAACATCTTCTAGCAATTGAAGTGGTTTATGCACTCGAGTTTCGGCTTTAAAGAAATCGGTTGCCTCGGTTACGGTCATATTTAAAACTTCGGCAATGTTTTTATCGTTATAAGTGACTTCTAAAGTTTCGGCATTGTAGCGTGTGCCATCACATACAGGGCAAGGTGCATAGACGCTGGGTAAAAACAACAATTCTACCATTACCGCACCTTCGCCTTCACAATTGGGGCAACGGCCTTTACCAACATTAAACGAAAAGCGTCCGGCCTTGTATTTTCTCGATTTCGCCAGATCGGTCTTAGCAAAAAGTTTGCGTACGGTATCAAAAAGTCCGGTGTATGTCGCAAGATTAGAACGCGGCGTTCTACCTATGGGTTTTTGATTTACGAGCACCATACGTTTGAGATGCTCGCTTCCTGCAGTTATACTTCCTGAAATAGGCTGTTCAGATTCCTGTTGCAAGAGTTCTTCCGACTCTTCGTTTTCTTCAGAAGTGGGGTTTCCCAGGTGTACCTTCATCAACTCTACCAGCGCCTGACTAACCAGACTACTTTTTCCTGAACCGGAAACTCCGGTAACTGAGGTCAGCGACCCAATGGGAAAAGCTGCATCGAGCTGGTTGAGGTTGTTGCGTGTGATACCTTCAAGTTTCAGCCAATGTTGAGGTTGCTTGCGTGTAGGCTTTTGAAAAGGATTCTCGTTAAATAGATGCGCTCTGGTCTTTGAAGTGGCACAGTCTTTTAAACCTTCTGGTGGGCCGCTGTATAAAATTGTACCGCCACCTTCGCCGGCATCGGGACCTACATCAACGATCCAGTCGGCTTGGCGGACCACATCGAGTTCGTGTTCTACCACAAAAATTGAATTCCCGCCATCCTTCAACATTGTCAACGTGCGTAATAAAGCAGCCGTATCTGCCGGATGCAACCCTGCCGAAGGTTCATCTAAAACATAAACGACTCCAAATAAATTACTTCGCACCTGTGTTGCAAGTCGCAGGCGTTGATGTTCTCCGGGAGAGAGCGTTGGCGTATTTCGGTCAAGTGCCAGATAGCCTAAGCCCAGATCGAGCAGCACTTCAATACGGCTTACAAAATCTTCGGCGATGCGTTGAGTGACCAAAACTTTTTCCTGATTGGTTTTTGCCAGTTTTCTTAATGCTGAAGCCGAACCTTCTCTGTAGGGTTTAAAAATCTCAAACAACTTTTTCAGCGGAAGCTGAGCGATCTCGGCAATATCATAACCTGCAAAAGTTACCGAAAGTGACTCCGGGCGTAGACGCTTACCGTTACACGTCGGGCAAGTGCTGCCCACCATATACTCAGACACGCGCTTTTTCATCGATGCGCTGGGCGAATTGGCATAGGTGTGTAAAATGTAATTTTTTGCGCTGGTGTAAGTGCCTTTGTAGCTGGGTTGCTCGTTGTTCTTTAGCGCTTGCTGCACTTCCTGCGGACTGCGATCACGGAAGACCGGTACGGTAGGAGTTTCTTCAGTAAATAGAATCCAGTCTTTTTCTTCCTGCGGAAGTTCTTTCCACGGAATATCTACATCATACCCTAAAGTCACCAGAATGTCTCTTAGGTTTTTGCCTTGCCAGGCTTTGGGCCAGGCAGCAATCGCCCGTTCTCTAATGGTTAAGCTGTCGTCAGGAACCAAGCTTTTTTCAGTAACCGAATACACTTTCCCCAGACCGTGACACTCCGGGCAAGCTCCTTCGGGCGTATTGGTAGAGAAGGCATCGGCGTATAAAAGTTCTTGACCTTCCGGATAGTTTCCTGCGCGGGAATATAACATACGCAGCAAGTTAGAAAGCGTGGTCACCGAACCTACTGTAGATCGGGTAGAACCCGAGCTGCGTTGCTGCTGTAACGCCACGGCAGGCGGTAGTCCGTCAATACCATCTACTTCAGGAATGGGCATTTGATTGAACAACCTGCGCGCATAGGGTGAAACCGATTCTAAATAGCGGCGTTGTGCTTCGGCGTACAAGGTACCAAAGGCTAAGGATGATTTTCCGGAGCCTGAAATACCGGTAAACACCACGAGGGCATCCCGCGGAATTTCAACAGAGACATTCTTGAGATTATTCTGGCGGGCGCCTTGCACGACCACATATCCTTCTTTAGCCATTAGCTTGTTTTATGGGCATCCTCAACGAGTTTAAATCCCGTCCCGATACCTATCGGGATGCCTAGCAATTGATATTTTTCTTACGCCTACCTCACGATCTTGGCTCGAGGTAGTTTACGTATAGCGCCGAATATAACAAGAACTGTTTAGCTTACCTGCCGGATTTGGAAGTTTATTGGCGCCGCCAAAGGGTTTGATACTCGTCCCGAAATCTTTCGGGATACCACGAAATTCAAAAGTCGTTTTCAATCAAGGCCTTACAGGCTTACTCTGAGGGAGTTTACGAGAATGCTAACGTTGCGAGCGAAGTTTGATCAATTATTTACCCCAATTTTGAAGTCGGTCTAAGTACAGGTAGCTTTCTACAAATTCCCGATGATGTGCATCGGTCATTTTTTCTAACAGTTCTAAGGCCGAAATATAACTTGCCAAGTTTCCGTTAGAGGATAAAAACTTACCGTCTTCTACAAAAGTGACTAAGCTGTCGTTTTGCACGAGCAGCTCAGGATAGTCTTTTTGTAGTTGTGTTCCGCCGCCAATCCAGGTAACGATCTTATGTCCTTTTGCAATACCCGAAGCACCTATAAGTTGAGCCCCCGCACAATTACTCACGGTGTATTGGGTTTCTTCATTTTTCTGCTTAATGAAATTCACAAGTGCTTCATTATGCACCTGCGCATACATATCATACGCGCTGGGTACAAATAGCGCGGTTAGTTTAGGGCAATTTTCAATAGTATAATCAGGAACGAGATGCAAGCCTTCTTCGGTAGTGATTGGGTTGGTAGTTTCAGCAATGGTAATCACGTTGAAAAGTTGCTCACCTGCTTCTGTAGGCTTTGCAAACACATCTGAAGTTGCGACCACCTCGCTTTGTAAAACGCCATTATACATCAGCAAGCCAATAGTTGGTAATTCAGGATTGAAAGGCTTGAGATGTTTGGTTAGCGTGTCTGTGCTTGTTGTATTTTCTTCTGTAGCGACTTCTGCCTTTTTACTTTGGGTGTTGCAACTTGTTAGGAGAAGGGCAATACTGAGAATGGATAGGATTTTGAGCATAAAATGGAATTGTTTTATTGGGTGTTTTTCTGCGAACCAAAGATCTTTTCAAACGCGTGATATACCGCAATGTGCAAAGCGTCACCGTGATCTTTATCTTCAAGGAATTCATAGAAGATACGCGTCTTTTCATCTTGTTGTTGCTTCAGTTTTGTGTATAGTGCTTTTGCCGTACGTTCCATGACTTCGCCTTCTTTACCACCTGCGATAAAAATAGATTTTGAAGAAGCAAAAAAAGGCGTTGCCGCATTCAAAAGTTTCTCATCATCCCACCACAAACTCGGACTCACAATAACATAATTATCAAAAAGCTCCGGTTTCTTTAAGAGGATCTCTGTGGCTAGAAGTCCGCCTAAAGATTGACCAATAAGCGTTTTTTCTTCTGAAGTTTTAAAATTGGCCGCTATAAAAGGCTGTAATTCTTCCTCTAAAAATTGAATAAAATGTGCCGATTTTCCTGAAGTGGGGAATTCCTCTTGATCTAAGCTATTTTGAGAAGGGTAGGTGAAATCTCGTTTTCGGTCTACATTGGCGATGCCTACGACAATCGTTTCCGGAAGCATATTGATCCAAGAGAACGAACCAAACTGAACGATCCCGGCTATATGTATAAAGTCTTCGTCTTTAGAACCGTCGAGTAAATAAATGACCGGATATGTTTTGGTGCTATCAGCCGAATAATGCTGCGGGAGATACACGTTGAGCACACGTTCTTCCTTTAAAATTTTAGACTGAATGCTTATGGTTTTTCCGATAGTAAAATCGGTTTCACTCAGTTTTTTAGGAAGCTTTTGACCAAGAAGGCTAAAGCTACAGAAGAGTAGGAGTACTAGGCTAGCTTTCATTGTGCACTGTTTTAAATACATCTTCTATTCTTCCTCTAAAATTAATTCAAGTTCTCCTTTACCGGAAAGTATAAAATTATTTTTGTCGGTTGTAGTTTGACTCGAAGATGAACTGTTACGGAATGATTTTCCGCCTAGTTCTTTGGGCAAAATAAGCTTTAGCGTCCAATCTGATTGCGTTTGCGTGACACGTAATTTTATTTGGTTATTTGTTTTAGTATAGAAGACCGAAACAGCATTGTCCCCAATTTTCACGTGTTCCAGAGCGACATCGTTCCAATCTTTGGGCATTTGTGGTTTTATCGTCACGGCTTTGCTCGCAGCATCAGGATCGATACCAAAAAACTGCTGAACGATAGGAATCGCAAAGCCATAAATATTCCAGGCCTGGCTGATCATCCCGTAATCTGGCGAAACTTCATACATACTACCGGGAAATGCAAAGCTGAAAGAACGGGTCATACGCTTGATGTAATCTAGCGCAGCATCGGGATTTCCGTAGTTGTTTTCGGCAATTGCCTGTACACTTGTGGGCAAGGTCATCACAGCACCTGTATAGCTAAAACTCGAACTGCCTTTAAAAGAACCCTCATCACTTCCTGCAGAATCGTCACGGTCAATACCCGTAACAAAAACTCCAAACGGATTAACAAATTGCTCCGCTGTTTTTAATGCTTTTTTTGCTTTTTCGGGAGGAGCGATCCCCATTTCCATAGGTGTGTTTACCACCCAATTATGATACAAGACAAAAGGTCGCGCTGCCGTTGAAGGATTATTCTTGATGTACTCGCGCGTCTCTTTCAATTCGGTCACTGCCCAGGGTTTCTCAAGCGTGTCTGCACGTACGATCGCATCTTCAATCAAGTGTAAAGCTTGCGCATCGGTGCCTATAAAATCTGCATACGAGTTGAATGCTTCAGACCAGATTTGCGTGTTTATTTGTTCTTTTAGCACGGCTGCCTTCGCCTTATAATTTTCCGCAGTTGCGGTATCCTTTAAAACTTCAGCGATCTTAGCAGCATCTACTAGTGCCCGTTGCGTATAGCTTGCTACATCAATCATTTCGCTATCGAGGCCGTGAATTTCCATCATTCCGTAGCCGTCAGGAAACAAATTTTGATCAGCATCCTTTTCGGTCAGTAGCCAGTGCATACCTTTTTTGATGGAAGGGTAATAGGTTTCTAAAAACTTTTGATCGCCATTCCAGCGATATACTTCCCAAATAAGCGACGCAAACTGTGGAGTTTCATTAATGTTCCCGGGATTGAATACCGCACCGTTAGTAGAAACTTCGTGTACAATGCGGCCGTTGCCATTAGTAGCTTCTGAAAGGCTATCGAGCAGACGAATGCTTGAATATGCGGTTTCGGTCTGACCAATGGCCATAAGTCCTTTTAAGGCATACTCGCTGTCTACCCCAAACCACCAAGGATAATCAGGAATCCCCGCCGAAATACCGGTGCCAACCTCCGGCACGCGGCGCACCAGCCAATCGCTATTGTATTTTAACCACTTAAAAGCTTGCGCGATAGATTCATCAGGAATGCTAAGTTTTGATTGTGAAGCCAACTGCTCGTAGCGCTCTTTTTTAGCTTGAAATAATTCGGTTGATCGCTCTTGTATTTTTTTATAGGTCGCCAGTGCTGCAGCTTCCGATTGGTACGAGCCTGCGATGTAATAGGTGAAAACTGTAGTAGAAGCAGCAGGAAGCTGTAGCGTGTGACTCAAGCTGCTTTGTGTAGTAACATCCTGAGTTGAGGTCTGTGCCGTCGCAGTAGGTTTTACCGAAGATCCAAAAAGTACGTACCACGGGTTATTTTGATCGTTAACCTTCCATATTTTATTTTGCTCGTCAAAAACAGCTTGATCTTTACTGTCTATCATTCCCGTACGATCTCCCAGCCAAGTAGGGCGCAGATCGCTTATTCCGGTGAAATCAAGTTGAACTTTTTTGGCTTCACCGGTATTTTCAAAAGCCAATTGAATGATGAGCCCTTCGGTATCATCGGGTACAAATTGCCAGCGTTGTATGTTGAGGTTTTTTTCAGCCCAAGCGAACTCGTGCATATTGGTAAACGGATAGTTTACAAAGCGATCGGCATTATTGAGTGTTAAGGTATCGTTTTCGTGTAGTACTGCAAGATCAAAGCCATCCATAAGTTTGATGGGATGATCCCAAATGCCACCCATTTCGCCTTTAATATGCCATCCCAGATCAGGAAAAGAGCCATCTTGATGTCCTACCATATATACACGATTTCCGGCGGTTACAAAAGGCGAAGCAAGGTATGCTGTCTTTCCGGCAATTGAGGGACTTTCTGCAGCAAGAGTTTTAAAAGAGGAGGGAGGTGTTGCGATTTTGGTACAACCTAAAACAAGCATCAAAATAGTAGCCAGAATAATACGCATAGGGATAAGTATCTAAAAATTGTAATTGCTAAATATAGGGATTCTTAAGGAGTTGACTGTAGTGGTGTGGATGACTTAGTTGTCGCTGGTTGACTGTAGAACTGGATTAAACATAGCGTGGTGGACGCCGACGTAATTGGGGTTGTACATTGTTGTGCGTAGGTTTTTATTCAATTTTATTCAGTTCAATAGTGTCAGGGTTGGTCGAAAATCCGATTAATTTGTTATTGTAAAACCACATAGTCTCTTGCATACTTGTCAGCTTTAAACTGTCTCCAACCTTGTCGTACATTCCAACTGTTATTAAAGAATCTTTTGATTCTGTTATGATTTCGTCAATTCCGAAATGGTCAGGATTCTCGTTAATTCTCAATACAAACTTTCTATTCTCAATCTGAAAAATATATTCTGTTGATGAATATGGATGATTTTCAATCCAACTATTCCAAAAAAAAGAAAAAATCCAATAGCAGATTATTGTGTTTACAAAGAACAAAAGCGAAATTCTTTTTCTAATAAAGAAAACAATAATTCCAATCAGAATATTCACTCCAAATATTTCAAGCCTGTACGATTCAACTCCAACAGATATGAATGGGTGAGGTTTAATATTACTAACCCAATATTTTATTAAGAAAATATCGATTAGAAAAATCAGAACTCCAATTCCGACTAATAATTTTGTTTCATATTTCGTCATTCTCAACTTACGCACAACGGTCTTGGCTATGGTTTCGTTGCGGAAAACGTCCGCAGGACTTTTCCGCCAAACCTAAAGATAGTAAAGTTGCTCAAATAAACTGTGAGGATTACCGCTGCAATGAACTATAGCCGGTGTTGTGGTTAGTTTTTTTTATCAGAACACATTTGTTAGTCCTATTAAAATTCCCCAAATCAAAGCGTTTATTCCGATTACTAAACCTATTATTGAAAAAATCCTAGTTTCTATGGCTGTAGTCTTTTTTACAATTATTTTGATTGGATCTGTTTTGATGTTATTCTGAAACATTCTTTTTGAACTCAACATTGATTTTTTAGCAATTAAATCATTCAAATTTTTAAAAGTCAGAGTGTATTTACCCTTTTTATTTATTTCAAAACTCCAATATTCCAATCCAATTGTTCCATTTTGTCGAAAGCGATAATTAGGGAATGTTTTATTGAGCTTAATTAGATTTCCATTTTCTGATTTAAGTTCAGCCTTGAAATTTCCTTGATTGTCAATAAATCCAACTCCCAAAAAACTAAGAGAATAAAGGCCGTTTGATTTTAGTTCTATTTGTTTGGTTTGGGAATCAAGATTAAACTCGGCTAACTGTCTGTTTTTACTTGATTTTATCAAAATTCTGATTGAATAAATCAAAAGCAAAATTCCAATTATTCCAATAAATATAAACGTTAACTGCATTTTTATAAATTAACCACAACGGTCTCGTATAACCGTCAGTTACGGGATTAAAGTTAATGTTTTTCGGTTAAGCACTGACGTTAGCAATTCCGAGTGGATTCGGACGTAGTCGAATCCGCCGTAATTGCGGTTATACATTGTTGTGGCACGTTTTTTATAACGCTTTGTGAATTTTTAATAATTCGCTTACAATGTCTATAACATCTTCCTTTTTATCAACAGGGATTTCAGCTCCACGATGCAGCGACTTACTCGTTCCATCTCTGTAAGCTTGAATTCTAATTACATCAGAACCTGGCCAATCTTTATCTGGCGCTCTATTGGCACTTTTTACATAAGTCAACCTGATATTTTTAATTTCCGTGTATATATTGCCTTTACTATCTCTTTCCATTCTGTTTCTTTAGTTTAAAATCGTTGTCATATTTTTTAATGAGTGTGTTTATGACAATTTCGCTTTCTTCAATAATGCGCTTTGCGGTACTTTTCTTTTTAAATTGTCCACTATGTGCTATCAAGTTCCGTTCTTTATTTATGTCCCGAACTTTTTTATTCAGTTTTTTAAGCTCTTTTTGAAATTCAGAACCTTTAAAAATCGGGACTAATAATTTGTCAAATTTCCCTTGTACACCATTCGCCCATTTTAGCAAATGGTTCACGAATTCAGGCTCAAGATTTCGTTTAAGTTCTAATTCTTGTCGAACTACATAATTAGCTGATATTTCTACAGCTGTTGATGCTCTTAATATTGCCGAAGACCATTCTTCTCGTGAAAAAAGTCCATTTATTTTAGTCCAATTCGATTGAATTTTTTCAATATCAGTTCTCTCGCTATAATCTTTTTTCGTTTTCATTCATATGTGCCACAACGGAATTGTATAAGATTAGTTGCGTGGTTAAGCTACGTATTTAACAAATACAAACCGAATAGAAAATCCGCGAGGATTTTCGTAAGTAAGCTTGCACTAGCAATTAATTTTATACGGTGTTACCCACAGTTTATTTTCTCGTTTAATTTCCAATTATCACTTACCGTTTTGAATGCACAAGGATTATCCCTCATCCATTGTGTACCAAAACAATGTTCGTCAGTTATATCTTCTTCTGCTCTTTGGCATTGAGCATATAGAGAACAAATAGTATCCTCATTATATTCTAGCACTCTTTCAATAACAATACTTTGTCCCAAAAGGTCAAGGAATTCTAAAGCTGGATTATCTTCATTTCCTTCTTTAGAGCCTAATGGATAAAATTCGTATCCTGTAATCGTTCTTATATGTGGAATGCCATAGAAATCAATTAAATTTTTTAGTTTTTCGTTATTGTCTAATTCTGAGTATAATAATTCTAATAGAGGTGAAGTGTTTGCTTTAACTGATTGAATTATATTTTCAAACATTTTTTCAAAATGATGTAACTCTGCATAAATAGAACCAGAAAGAGTTTCTTTAAACTCATTGATAGTGGAAAGCAAAAAATCTTGAATAGATATTTTTTCTCCTTTATGGACAATCCAACGTTCAACAATATATTTTTGGTAAATTTCTAACCCGTTCAATTCGGGTTCTGTTCGTACTTCTATCAATAATTCATAAAGTGTTAATGCGCTATTTTGAGAGTTTAATGCCAAAATACATAATGCTATTAATTTTCGCTTATCCTCTAACAGCTCTGGATTTAGAATTTTACAAAGTAATTCTACACTTTTATATGGAAAAGTAGGATGATTAACTTCATCATCATAATATAATTGACATAATCTAGCCATTCCTTCCTTTACACATAAGTTCCCTAATTGAATAGTTTTTATAACTTTCTCTCCCTTAACCAAATCAAAATGCACCACTTTAAATGTTCTGCCATTATCAACATTTTCCTTTAGGTAAACTTTTATTTGGTCGTATTCAGGACTAAAGGAATTTTTCGTACCGTAGTATCTATCAAAGACTGCTTTTCCTTGCGAAATTCCATTACTAAATGGTATTTCCTCAATCGGAACAGTTAGATGTTTAGATTCCTTTATATGTTTTTTAACTTCGTAAAGATGATAGAAATATAAAATACTATTGTTTAATCCAAAAATGGTTGTTATGTTTTGAAGATAGTGAGTGTATTCGTGCACAAATGTACCCAAATCATTTTTCTGTAAATTTTGAAATTCAATATCAAATTCTCCATTCAAGAAAATAGAAAAGAAATGAGGTTTATAAAACCCTCTTAATTCGTATTCATTATCGTTCATTTCTCAAATTGTGGGTAACGGTGGCGGTATGGTTAGTAAGGGTTTGTGGGCTTTTTACCTATCAAGGTAAAGCGAAATTTGGAGCGGGTTACTACGCCCCGAAAACCACTGAGCCCCTTATTAACTATACCGCGTGTTGGGTGTATGTTGCTTTTTTTAAATTCCGATAATTTTCAATTTAGTCCACGTCTTTATCCAATTCTTTTGCTCAATTCTTTCTTTATACTTATCAATTTTTGTCATAAAATGAGGTGTTGGAACTACAATCAAACGATATAGGTCACTTAGTCCAAATGGTAATATAAACTCAAGGTTATCATCATCCTTCAATCTAACTGCAATTGCTGTACACGTTTCTGGCCATTTTGAAATAGCATCCTTAAACGATACATATTCATCTTCATTATTCCAGAAATGCATTCTCGCCTGATTTTTTACTGACCATTTTATATTTGGAACTACTTTGAAAAGTTGTTCTTCAATCCTCTTATCATGTTCCTTTGCATTACTTAATTTGTCAAAGTATATTATATCTAAATCTGCTATTTGACTTATTTGTGAATACCCATGCAATTCATCCCATACCAAATTTCTAACAGCTCCACCACCTAAATATAATTCTGGATTTGTATCCCGCAGTTTACGAAGAAACGTATCAAGAATTGAATTTTTAATTAATGATGAAGTATGTTCTATTAAAAATTTTTCATCAAAAATGTCAACACTCAATTGAGTTGTTTCATTTTTAATTTTTTCTTTTTCACTGAATGATTTTTTTGCTTTAATAAATTCTTTGTCCGAATTTGGAGGAATAACACTTGTAATAGTCAAGTATTTATGACGAAATGAATCGACAATATTTTCCGTTATTGCTGAAGAATTTATTCGCCATTTTTCAATAATATCATTCGCTTCATTTATTATCGATGTTAGAAGAACAATTGCTCTATCTGACTCTGACTGCTTCTTATTGAAATGAAATACTAAATGCAGTATAACATTAATAAATAGGATAAAAACGAAAAGATTAAATAGAAATTCAAAAACTGATATATCGATTGTTATCCATTTATTAATCAGTAGATGCAAGTTACTGATACCATAAAATCCAATAAAAGTGATAAATGAAGAAACAACCACAGTAATCACATTTTGAATATTATTAATAAGTCCATATTTCTTAGATTTATTGGAGTGAATCTGTCTTAATATTTTTGACTTATGTCTGTAATCGTTAATTCTTTCCATAGTTAAATATCTTTACGTGCATGTTTTTTTTTGCAATTACACCCAACGGTCTTGGCTATGGTTTCGTTGCGGGAAATGTCCGCAGGACTTTTCCGCCAGACCTAAAGATAGTAAAGTTGCCCTAATAAAGGGTGAGGATTACCGCAGCAATGAACTATAGCCGTTGTTGCCAGTAGTTTTTATTTTTTAAATATCATTTTCAAATCCGCAATTAGATAAAATCCAACAAATCCAAAAGTTCCCAATGCTAAAATATATTGACCATTCGGGATTATTAGAAAAATGTTAAGTCCGATTAAAAACAGACAAAACGGATATGTAAATAATCTGATTAATATATTTTTCAGTGACCATTCTTTTTCTGGTTTCTTTTCCTCAACTTCTATGTCCAAAATCTCAAATATTTCGTCAAGTTGGTTTTGCTTTTCGAATTGGTAAAGTTTTCTAAAAACTGTAATAAAAATCAGCAAGAAAACCGAAACAATTAATATTGGCAACCAATTTTCCAAAAAGTCAAAATAGGTTGAGAAATTGCTAAAAACAAAGTATAGAATTCCGATTGAAAATAATCCAACGATTGTTTTCCCTATTGGATTTAATTTGTCCGTTATATTTGTCAGATGATTATTTGCGTTTAATTCAAACGTGAAAATTGGATAAAAAGCAACATTCCACATACTTTGATTCCAAACTTTTATTTCATTCCGACCAATTTCTCCTTTTGGTCTAAAATCACGAGAAAAAACATTCCATAAATGATTAAGAAAAGTGTTCTCTTTTCTCAATTCAATTAGTTTTTCTATGTCTTTTTTTGTGATTTCCAATGTTTTTTTCAAATTACTGGCAACGGTCTTGGCTATGGTTTCGTTGCGGAAAACGTCCGCAGGACTTTTCCGCCCGATTTAAAGATAGTAAAGTTGCCCAAATAAACTGAGAGGATTACCGCAGCAATGAATTATAGCCGGTGTTGTGCATAGTATTTTTTAGTCAAATCCAATTTCAGAGTAATATAATCTTTTGTCCAATTGAATTACTTTATAGGATGCTCCAATAATTTCATCATTTCCGAAATTCCGCGGTTTTTTATTAAAGTCATAGATTATCCGTTTTTCTTGGCCAAATATGTTTCCAGCCCTTTTTATAAAAATAATCAGACTATCATTTTCCTCGATAAAACCAGAATAACTTAGATTTTTCCTTCCGCTATTTTTTACAATTAAGTCAATATCCAAGTCTCGAACATCTCCGATTATAAATTCGTCTATTTCGTCTCTGTCATAAGTGCCGTTGTCATACTTGCCAATTTTAGAAGTCAAATCGGACAGTTCAGTTTTATAATCCAAAACTCTTTTTTCATCGAATGGATTACAAGAAGTAAAAGCGATTGCTAAAATGACAAGAATTAGTTTTTTCATATTATGCACAACGGTCTCGGCTATGAGTAGTTGCGTGGTTTAGCACTTAACTTTGCAAGTACACACCAAACTGAAAATCCGCAAGGATTTTCAGAAGTAAGCGAAAGCAAGCAATTACTTATAGCCATTGTTGGGCACGTTATTTATTCCAGTTATTAATAGTTTCATTTACGAATTCAGAGACATATTCTGAATCACTATCCTCAAAAGTTAGAATATAATTCTTCGCCTTTGTGCCTTTCATTTTTGATAATGCCATTAGATAGTAATAACAATTTCCATCACTTCCTTCTCTTTCTTTTTCGCTTATCTCAATAATGCGGTCAATTGAACTCTTGTTATTTAGGTTTGCAAGTCCAATAGATGCATTTCGGTTCATTGAAAATCCCGAATCTTCATTATGAATAACATCTTTGAAAATTCCTTTGTGTTCTTCATTTGGAAATTTAGACAAATACTCTATTGCAGTTCTTTTCCATTCAGAGCTTTCGTATGTATTGTAAATATTTACATAAATAGTTTGAAGAGAGTCTACATTATTATTGATTAGGATTTCTGTAATGGGTGAGACGCGTTTTCCTGGTTTTTTAAGTAATTCGATAAGCTTTGCAATTACTGTTTTTGATTTAGTATTTTTTAATGCATCTACAGTCCAATATCGAACAGAAGAATCTTCGTTGTCCATATAGTTCAGAAATATTTCTTCTGAAACGGAATCTTCTCGATTTTCAAGAACTCTAATTAATTCTTTTTGAATAGTTAGATGTTTTGTTGTTTTTAAAGTTGTTTGAACATCATTTAACAATTCGTCAGAGAATAGAAGTGGTTTTCTTAAAGTATTGAAATAGTACTTTTCAGGGATTTCTCTATTTGAAACCAATTCAAGCCAATATTTGACGCTTTCAGGGTTCTTTGATTCTAAAAATCCATTTAAAACGTCTTTGTCAACAGTTTCTTGGGAACTAGCAAGTTGTTTTAAATAATCTACATCTTCCTTTGTTGGACTATTTGCCAAAGCTTCTATAGCAATAGGACGAGTTTTTGTACTGTCTAATAAGGGAATAAAAGTCTCTTTTAGATTCCCTATTTCTAATTCTTTCACGGAATATATTGCATAACCTTTTATATTATAATCCCAATTCTTTACAGCATCAAGTAATAGCTTTACAGTCTTTTCATTCTTTCCAGTTTTTGAAAGTAATTGTGCAGAAAGAACTTTAGCCTTTAGGTTTGTACTATTAATTCTGTTGTAAGCAGTATTTTGAAGTGAATCTTTGTTTAGTTGGAAATACATAGGTATCATATGACTGTCTCCAAAATTCTCGTTCTCAATTAAAAAGTCAAAAAGAGGTGTTGTATGGCTTGATTGTAAATACATTAATGCCATTCCACACCAAATTAAGTTTCCTTTGGTTTCCTCTGTTTTTAGTTTTTCTAAAAGTGTCTTTTCATAATTCTTGTCTCCAGCTCCAGCAATTACTAAGTAAGAAAGTAGTCTTTGGTTTGGATTTTCTGAATTTAGTATAGTCTGGATATTATTTTTATAATCGTCTGTTTCTTTAAACTCGGAAAGTGGATATTGAACTATTCGTTCATTTTTGAAACTTGCAGTAAGTTGAGTTATGTCACTATGAGGTGTTAGTAAATTAGAATATGTTCTGAACATCTCATTCAATTCGGATTCGCTAAATTCAGATTCGGTGGCTTTTATAAAATCCTTTTTAAATTCGTCAATATTCTGTCCGAATGAAGCGAATGAAATTAAAAATGTTAGTAAAATTATGATGTGTTTCTTCATTTCGTTCTAATGTGCCCTAACGGGTTTGTGTATGGCTCGTTGCGGGAAATTTGGTAAAATTTTCCGCTGTAAAACTAAGATAGCAAATTGCATTGTGTTCCGATTAGGAATTCAGCCGCAATGAGCTATACACGGTGTTGGCAAATCGTTATTTTTTAATTTATTTGTTTCATTATTTTACAACCTAACTCAGTCCAACTTTTAGTTTCATTTTTGGGAAAAACAACTTCTCCATTATAACCTTCTCCTTTTATTCCAATTCTACATTTTTCAGGAATATTTTTTCCGAATTCTTTTTCCGCAACTTGGAATAAGTCAACTCGATAGTTGTTTAGCAAATGAAATGCCGCAGATAGAACCATTCCACGAGGGTCTTCATATTCATCCGCTAAATATTTAATCAGAGCGTGTTCTTCAAAAAGTGACCTTTGGTCAGTTACTCCGTCAAAATCATCTTCGTCAAGTTCTTCATCCTCAATGTCAGTTGGCATTCTGGGGATTTCGTATAATTCCGAAAGTTTCTCGAAAGCTATTTCCGCTTTTTCAGTTAAAGTTTTGTCTGTTGATTCGATTTCAACGATTAGGTTATTGAGTTTCTTGTCTGTATTTATCCAATGTGCTACTGGGTTCTTTTCCATATGTTTGGCAACTCGTTATATCAGGATAAATATACCTATTATCCCTTTATAATTTTCGGGATAACAGGAACTTTTGTTCCTGTTTATCCAGTTTAAATTTGGCGATCACCGAGTCTAACGGGCTTTTAATAGCGCTAAGATCTCTTTGCGTTACATGGGTGTAGATCATTGTAGTTTCAGGTTTTGAATGGCCTAAAAGCTCCTGTATATGCCGTATGCCTACGCCTTGTTCAAGTAAATGCGTGGCGTAGCTGTGCCGCAAAATGTGTGGCGTAATGCGTTGCGCAATCCCTGCTTTTTGAGCATATACCACTAGAAATTTTCGCACACTGCTCGCACTATACGCTTTTCCGTTAGGCCCCTCTATAAAATACCGCTGTGGCTTGTGGGTGTTTAGATAATTAAACAAAAGTGGCTTCAAGTAAGCCGACAGTTGAGCATAGCGATTTTTTCTGCCTTTGGCATTTCGTATAAAGAGTTGATTTCGGTCTGGGTCCAGATCTTTCAGCTCTAAGTTTAAAAGTTCGCTTATGCGCAAACCACTGCCATAAAGCACGCAAATAATCGTACGGTGCTTGAGATTCTTTGCTGCCTGAACCAATGAAAGAAATTGCTCCTGCGAGATGACCTCCGGTAATTTTTTAGACTTTTTGGGTCGCGTTAGACTCAATGCTGCGATTTGCGTTTGCGGAAAATAGGTAGTAAAAAGTTTGAGTGCGCTTATAAATTGGCGCTGACTACTAATGCTATACTTACGCTGAATAAAAACCTGCTCAATAAAAAGTTCAACCTGGCGGTTGGTATAATCTTCAAA
This sequence comes from Leeuwenhoekiella sp. ZYFB001, assembly GCF_011784865.1. NCBI lineage: Bacteria > Pseudomonadati > Bacteroidota > Flavobacteriia > Flavobacteriales > Flavobacteriaceae > Leeuwenhoekiella > Leeuwenhoekiella sp. ZYFB001. Next base: position 2,759,033 of record NZ_CP050460.1, on the reverse strand, counting down.
GGCGATCTTGTGCTGAAATTTTACAAATTCTGAAACAAAGAAGGTATAGGTTTTGATCGTGCTCTGGCTGTAGCGTTTTCCTTGCAAATACCGGTAATATCCATTTAACACCGAACGCTGCGTTGCTGTAAGCGGTTGTGTTTCTTTATTAGAAGATTGCCGCGCCGTATAACTGGAAGTATCTATTGTACATAACGCTGCTAAAACAGAATAGATGCGCTTCAGATTTTCTGGGGTATCTAAAACATACCATACGCGATGGGTTTGACTCCATTGCGCTTGGAGCTCATGCTTGATGACGGCTTTGAGCCCATCGTGATAGGCAAACTGTAAACCTATGTGGTTCAGATTGCGATGGCGCATATTCAAAAGCTTTACGATAGGTGTCATATTACTAGAATACATTTTTCTTTAATACACACTCTTAAATTATTGATTTTGTGCGAGATAGTTGTTTCTGGTTAGCAGGCGTGTTCCTAAAACAGCACTATCAACGTGCATCTTCAACCAATGTTTAACCATAGTTTAACCGTTGTTTTAGCGTTAAACCCCAGTGTTTATGGGCAAACAATGCTTAATTAACGGTCATTCTATGCTTAAGGAGCGAACAAAATCAATTGAAAACTAGGTTATTAGCGCCACTATTTTTATTTTAGAATACTGAAAGTCAACAAATTAATTGTGTTATGGGGTTGATGGTAGATACTAATAAAGGAATGTTGACCGGGCTGGTGGGTTCGGTAGTGTTTGTAAAAGGTAAGAATGGAGAGGCTATCGTGCGTAGCAGGCCCATGCGTAATACGATCAAACCAACACCCAAAAAGCAACAAAGCTGTGACCGGTTTGCGGTGGTGGGTGCGTTTATAAAACCTATGTATCCCTTTTTAAAAGTGAGTTTTACAGATTGGCTTAAAAAGCGAACCGCTCGGGATGCAGTGCGCAGTTATACCCTTAAAAATGCAGTGAAACTAGAGCAGGGAAAGCCGGTGATCGACTATCCCAAGTTCCTGATCAGTACCGGGAAGCAGAGAGCTTATCAAGCTGTACAACAGCATCGCGCAGATAAGGAATTAGTTCTAGAATGGCAGCCCGATAGTACCCAAGCCTTCGCCCAGTCTGACGACCTGCTTAGCGTGGTGGGTTATGCGCCGCAAACCAGCGAGTATGTGTTTTTTGAAGCTTGTGCCACACGCGCTGCCGCACAGGTACAATTGGAGCTTCCGAAAGCGCTCGCAGAGGCACCGGTGCACCTCTGGGCAACCTTCAGTACTTTTAGCGGGGATAGCTATGCCTATAGCACTTATTTGGGTTTGCTCTAAGGATTTAAGAAACTACGACTTAACTTGTATGCGCTTAAGTAATTGCTAAATATACACTTTACGAGCAGCAAGATCCTCTAACGAGGCTTCATACGTCTGCGCTTTACCTAGGTTCTGGGTCGGGGGTTATAGCCTAAACGTGCCGTGGTGCGTTGATTTATGATATATGTCGTTTAGCGTAGTATAGATAGTTGTTCTATTTCCACATAGCTTGCTAATAAATACAAAAGCGGTTTGAGTACTCACTCAAACCGCTGGTTGATAATTGCACTGTAATGCGTGTTTTTATGTATTTACAGTTAACCCATATATTTGTCTAAGAAAGCAAGTACTTTTTCCGGGTGTCTTCCAAAATAGTTATAACCATCTTTAAAGCGTAAGGGTGTATTTTCAATCCAATGGATTTCTTTTTCCTTACTTCCTAAAAGGTCAAAAGTCTTTTGACCATCTTCAGGGTTTTTAGTCCAGGCATCATCTTTCACCTGAATCATAAACACAGGCATTTTAACATCGGGTGCAGCCGTATGTGGGGTCATTTCGTCCATCAGCCATCCGCCCATTTTCATGAGTTCAAAATCAACTAGGTCTAGATATTGACTAACGCCTTGTAATTCTGAAAACGCTTCATAAATAGCCCGCATAGAAACAACCATTGGGCTTACCATACAAGTCACATTTTCAAATAATTCTGGTCTGCGGCTAATAGCTTCATATTGTGAGTTACCACCCATACATTGGCTATAAAGCGCTACTTTCATTTTGCTTAACCTTGGGTGATTGTCCACATAGGTTTTAACCCCGGCACAATCGCGCCATTCTAATTGTCCTATACCGCTTACCCCATTATTAGAAGCGCCACTTCTTCCGTGGTTTCTTATGTCATAAGCTAATACATTGTAACCCGCATCAGTTAAATGTTTCATTTGGATTACAAAATCAATTTCAACATTGTCATACCCGCTAAAAGGCAATCCAAAATGTCCTTGAAAGCCAGAGCGACACATCGGTAATGCGTGATTAAAAATAACCAGTTTATTGCTTTCGCCACCTTTTGCAGAAATGTACCAGCCGTCTAGAGGCACACCATCTATACCGTGAAGAAATACATCTTCCCACTGAGTCATTCCATAATCATCTGGAGTTTTGTGTAAAACGCTTCTAAAAGGTTTACAAACATTGGCTAAGCCTAGCACTTTTTCATAGTCTGATTCAGATATTTCATTCAATTGCTTAACAGCATTCTCAATACGTTCTTTAGACATTCTTGACGTATGCGTAGCTGCTCTTTCGGCTCCTTTAAGATTCACTTGATTTTCCATAGTAGTAGATTTTAATTATTACTATAGCAAAATTAGAAGGTGACCCGTGCTCCTTACTAAAACAGATTACTTAAAGACTGAAACAAATTACTGATTGCGATAAACACTAGGGGTAACACCAACTTCTTTCTTAAAGAATCTCGAGAAATAGGTGGGGTAATCGTATCCCAAACTATACGCAATTTGGCTTATTGGGAGTGAAGTCTCCCTTAATTTTAATTTGGCAAGTTTAATCACGTAATGTTGAATATGGCTTTGAGCAGATTCTCCGGTGAAGTGTTTTATGACATCCCCGAAGTAGTTGGATGAGAGATTAGATCGCTGGGCAAAATAACCTACAGATGGAAGCTCCTTAATGGTATCATCGCTGCTAAAAAAGTCTTCCAGGTTCTTGCGAAAATCAGTCACAACTTGATTGTAAAGTAAACTTCGGGTATCAAACTGGCGCTTATAATATTTTTCTATATAGGTCAATATTAGATTTGCATAAGAAGTAACTATAGCCTTCGAAAATTGGGTCGACTGATATTCAGCATAAGCCTTGGTAAAAAGATCTAATAAGATTTGTTTTTCATCATCCTTTACAAATAAGGCTTCATGATCATTATAATGCATAAAGCTATACCGCTTCGCATAGGTGTCAAAATAATCAGCGCTAATGAGGAGATTATAGCCTGTCATAGGTTTATCAAGATCCCAGGCAATGTGGTTGTTCGGGGCATCAAAATAAAGAAGTGATTCGGTGTGGTCAAAATCGGTTTGACCATAATCAACGGTATTGTCAAAATCTAATTTTAAAGCTAACAGATAGAAATCAATGACTACCGGTTCTGATTTTAAAGGAATTTTACTCTTATCATCATAAAGAATCATCAAGAGATCATCATCTTTGGAATCGGTGATATTTAAGTACTTCGCAAAATCTGGTATGTTGAATTTTTGACTCAAAGGATATGTGATTCTTAAATTAGATTGATGTTTGCTCTAAAGATAGGAAAAGCATAGACAACTTGATTTTAGAAGTGCTCTTTAAACCGAAAATATAGCGTTGGGAATTCTTCTGAATTATTGATGGAATGCTTACGCGCCAACTACTACCATACTACAATGATCTGGGTCTACTGTACACGCTTAACCAATTGCATAATATACGCTTTGCGGGCCATAAGATCATCTAGAGAGGCTTCATAAGTCTGTGTGGCGCTCAGTTTTGGAAAGCTCAGTTTGCCTTTGGCTAGGGAGTTACTCACTAAGAGGTTTCCATAGTTAAAGGCGAGAATCATCTGCTGTAATCCGTCTTTGGGTTGGGGTTTAAAGCCTAAACGGTCCGCGGTGCTTTGATTCACGATATAGCTCGTCCAGCGTAGTGTAAGCGGTTGTCCTTCTCCCTCATAGTGTTCAATAAGATGCAAAAGGCCTTCTAAATACTGTTGCAAAATAAATGCCGTACGCACGTTGCCCGACTGTTTAAAGTCTAAGACATAGACATAGTCAAACAAGGTGCCGCCGTGTAGATTGAGCACGCCGTCTTTTGGCGCTTCAGCTAAAAGGAAAACAGAATGATAGGTAAGCTTTTCGGCTTTGACCATTCCGGGGACATCTACAAAGGGTGCCAGAAGTGTGATGAGTATAAAACAGATCAAAATTCCTATAAACAGCAAATGCAACCACCAGGACAGCAATACAGCTAAAAAACCAAGCATAACGGTAATGCCTATGGCATACAGCATAGCGCGGTTTTGTTCAGCAGAAGTTTTAGCGAAAAAAGGATGGTTAAAAGTATGGAGCGACAAAACTGTTTGTTTAGGGAAACAATTTTAAAAATTTCTGCGGAATCGGATCTACTAGTTCTACAAACTTTTGCGTTGCAGGATGTGTAAACCGAAGCTTATGCGCGTGTAGATACATACCTTTTCCCTGAAGCAGGAGTTCTTTGGGGCAATAATCCCGATCGCCTAAAATAGGATGGCCTATTCCGGCTAGATGTTTTCGCAATTGATGGCGTCGCCCGGTTTGGGGTTCCAGACGCACGAGGTTGAGTTGTTTAAAACGGGGTGAAGCTACTGAGGCTTCTACAGTATAGTTTGAAATGGCTACTTTGCCATCAACAGGTGTATGGATAATTCCTGAAGTCGGCATCACGCCAACCGTCACCGCATAATAGGTTTTACTGATTGCTTTGTTCTCAAAAAGCTGATTGAGCTGGCGGATGCTTTCACGGGTTTTACCTACTAAAACAGCACCGGTGGTTGCATAATCCAAACGATGTGCCGGTTGCGGTGTACAAGCATCAGCTAAGCTGCTTTCTTCTAAATTTTGAGGAAGCGCGCGCGCCAATGTTTTAAAGCTATTCCCGCTTACTAAAATTCCGGCAGGTTTGTGTACCACGGCCAAAAATTCATCCTCATACAGCACATCTAAGGCTAACCGAAGCTTTTTTTGGTTCTTGTGCTGTTGTGGAACTTCCAAAGTTAGCACTTCACCACCTTTGATCCAGGTAGCCGTACTCGCCGGGGCACCGTTAATCTTGATGTAGCCTTTCTTCAGCAGTTTCTTTAATGCCGATTTGGTTGCTGCAGCCTTAAAAATACCCACGCCATATTCTTGTAACCGTAAGGGGTTTTCCTGAGGAGGGACGGTATGGGTTTCGGAAGTGCTGATGTGTTGCTTTTTAAAGAAGAGATTATAAAAAAACTGAGGCTTATGCGGCTTTTTCTCGCTTAAAAACGGCTAAGAATTTTTTGGTATTGGCACCTTGAAAGAAGAGTCCACCTTCAGAAATCGGTTCCATTTTAATCAATTCCCAACCGGCTTCACCCACCGGTCAAATTTCTCATCAATTTCCGCTTGAAAGCTTTTTTTTCTAAAATGAGCTACACTCACCGTGATGATCTTGTATTCAAATTTTTTCATGATTGTTTTATGTGCTATAGGTTAAAAAGAAACTACTGCTGCAGTACGTAAAAAATAAAGTACGGCAAAGGTACCTAAGCTTCCCACGGCTAATGTGCCTTGCCAGTAAAACACACGGCGCGTCCACGTGTTCCATTCTTTTTTGCCATACATCTTCTTAAAATGTGGATATGTGTCAAAATAAAAGGCGGCACTGATCACTATAAAAAATAAGCATGCAAGAAGGTAAAAGCTGTTCATGGTAAGAATTTTGAGATTGATAGCTCAAGATAGGATTTTTAAAAAGATCTACAGCTGTTGTATTTAATACGTGAACTATAGCAGCTAAGGATTACTGTATTCCGGGTAATCCTTTATGCCTCAAATCTGCATAAACCTCTTGGACTCCGTGATAGCTCTTTGCGATGTCTATTGCAATTGCATATGTTATCGAATCACAAACAACCAATTCACTAAACATAAAAGCGGTATGCCACATCAGGCAAACCGCTTTTAAATGCTGTTGTAGAAATCAACTCATTTAAGCCGGAATGATATGCTTTGCTTTCAGAGTATCAAAAAGCTCAAAAAAGGAATCTCGAGTATCTTGATAGGCGGTAAAGCCTAGTTTACGGGATTTACTCATATCCGTCATCACCTCGATTGGTCGCCCCAGATCAAGGTCGGTATGCCAAGGTGAAGCTACCCGGTTGAGGTCGGTTTCTACTAGGTTGCGCAAGAGGTCGAACTTACGATCATAAATGTGATACACAGGGTAAGAATATGTTTCATAGGCTGTTTTTTGATGGACCTATAAATTAAGCATATTCTTTAGGATAAGCGTGGGGTTTGTGGTTAAATGATTGGTTTTTATAGAGATAGGTGGTGTTTTTGTTTAGGTCTGTTCTTTAGAAGAGTGTTTGAACGGAGTGAGGGAGATTGTAAAACTTTAGATATATTTTCTTTATTCCTCCTTATTTACAATATACTCATAAATAGAATTAATTATCTGTCTCAGCCCTTCATCAAATTTCCCAGCATCTATAGTTTTAGAAAAATCAATACCTTGATAATTAGTACTTAGTATAATTTTTCCATCTTGTGTAGAAATGTCCAACGGTATATTTACATTATAATTTAGATCAAAGTTGAATTTGGCAAAATCATTTTTCTTTAAAATATACTGTTTAGTATTTGAAGATTCAAATAGAGTATTTTCATCTAAGCGGATCGTTTTTCTTAATTTATCCTTCTCCTTTATTGTAGTTACTTGAATGATTTCGTACTCTTTATGCTTGTCTTCTTTTAGTTCGGTTGTAATTGGGGGTAGTATTTTTTCAATTATAGCTTTGTCTTTTACATTTATTCGAGAGTATGGTTTTGATTTAGAATTTTTAACTTGTAGTTGAAAGTTTGGATTTTCTGTGATTTTAAAAATAGGCTCAAAGATTTTTTTTCTATCTTCTTCCGTGTAGCTGTATATTATGTTTTTAACAGCCTTTTCATCATAATCGTCTAGAACAATGTCCTTGTATTTATAACCAACACTCATAGCCCATCCTCTAACTTCATTGTCCTGAATTGATTTTTTCATTATTTTATCTACCGCAAGACCGATTTCAAAACTTCTAAAATTTAAATCGACCATTCTATAATCAAGGTCTTCAGATAAACGACTGAATAAAGAGTTTAATTTCTTTTGATCTGAAACTTGATGTTTGAATGATTCAAAAAAATCAGCCTTTAGAAAGCTTTTGAATGAGGCTGATATATTTTTTAAAAGGTATCCAGCTAATTCATTGAAACCGATAGTGTCAGCATATTTGTCATTTGTTGGTGCTAGACGAATATAAAAAGCTTCTTTTTGAAGAGTTCGTAAATAACTTTTACTTTCAAAGTCTTTAATTAACTTATAATAATAAGATTCATTAGTTGGCTCATATGTTAAATACGAATCTTCTGCTGGTAGGTAAGAATCTGGAAGAATATTGCTCTGAGTCAAACTAGTATTCTTTATAACACCTTCAAAATCTTGCTCAATTTTATAAATAAAGTTTTTGTTTGAAGTGATTACATCTTTTAAGCTAATTTGCTTAGTTAAATATGCAAAGATGACAGTTTCCTCTAGCTCAAACATCAAATAGATATCAATTCTTTCGATTGTATCAACTAGGTAAAGTAAAAAGTGTTTACCGTTTCTAGTAAGATGTGTTAATATTGGTTCATCGAGATATATAATATCCTCAATCTTTTCAAATTGACTTAAGTCAAAGGCGCTATTGTGAGTTGATTTATTCATTATCGCCTACTATTTTAAAATTGTCCACAACATTAAATTCTTCCTTAGGAAAGAATGTATAATGCTTCTTGTTTTTGGAACCATATTTTATGCCGTGTTCATCACTAATTGTAGCTTGTGCAATGTTTGCATAATTCACTCTTTTATTTTTTGATAGATTTTTCAACATCTCGTTGGCAGAGTCAAATGTGCTAAATACTGAAAGTCCCCAAGCAATACAGGTATCTTGAAATTTTGGTTTTAAAAGTACAGCATTTGGAGTGAATGATTTTTCAGACAATTCACTTTCTACACAGCGAAACAAAATTCTTTCCCCTTTCTCGTTGTTTGCTGGGCAATCTTTTATTTTCTCGATGTCTTTTTGGAATTTCAATTTCATTTCACTGTTTTTAGGCTATTAAATGGTATGAAATATGGATAAATCTACATCATACTTATTACAAAATCAGCAATAAAGCCAACTATTATAACTAAAAGCAATAAAAAAAGCGACAGCTCTTAAAGAACTGTCGCTTTTAAATAAAATTTGTTTTGCTAGGCCTAATCGGCGTAGGCGTGTTTGTATGGTTGACCTTGTAAGATCTTCAGCATATCTTTTTCAAGACTTTCAATAGGATATTCTACAATGCGGCCCAATTCTGTACCATTCTTACTAAAGATCAAAGTAGGTACACGCTTGATGTCTTTGCCTTTTTCCAGTCCTTCAGGTGTGGTTTTAGAACGATCTACTGTGATGAGTTCGACGTCTTGTGTTTTACCTGCCGCATCTAAGATCTTATAGAAGCGAGGCGTTTCTCGTTTACTATCGCTGCACCAGGTTCCCATAAAAACGGTGACATCTACATCTTTCAGTAAGGGTTTTAGCTGTAAAACCACATCCTTATCAATGCTGTATTCTTTGTAATTGGGATTAAACCACGAACCAAAAGTACCTGTTTGTAATTCCATACGCTCCGTCTCACCGGTGAGCATTTCAGGTTGTTGCGGCGTTGCCGGTTTAGCCGGTGCTTCCGGTGCTGCGGGAGCCTCGGGAGCTTTAGAAGCAGTACTCGTGGTGGTTGTGGTGGTCTTGCAGCTTACCAGTGCGCCCAATGCAAGGGCTAAAAGACCTGTTTTATACGTTTTCATAGTTTGTATGTTTTAGCTAACCAGACTTTCCTGGTCCATTTCTGCTGGTTTGTCAACACCCATCATATCTAAGATCGTTGGAGAAACGTTTCCTAAGATACCGTCTTTTACGCTCTTGATGTCGTTGTCTACCACGATGATCGGCACAGGGTTGGTTGTGTGCGCGGTGTTTGGCGAACCGTCTTCATTTTTCATGGTTTCGCAGTTTCCGTGGTCGGCGATCACGATGGTGCTGTAGCCGTGCTCCAGACCGGTCTCGATCACATCTTTAGCGCAGCTGTCTACCGCTTCGCAGGCAGCGATGGCTGCTTCGATCACTCCGGTGTGTCCAACCATATCGGGATTGGCAAAGTTGAGGCAAACAAAGTCCACTTCTTCTTTTTTCAATTCGGCAGTGATCTTATCACGCACTTCATACGCGCTCATTTCAGGCTTCAGGTCGTAAGTCGCTACATCTGGAGATTTTGCGATCAAACGGGTTTCGCCTTCAAATTCTTTTTCACGTCCTCCCGAAAAGAAGAAGGTCACGTGTGGGTATTTTTCAGTCTCTGCAATACGGATCTGTTTTTTACCTGCTTTAGAAACCACCTCACCAATCGTATTGGTCAGGTTGTCCTTATCAAAAATGATATGAATGTTCTCAAACGTCTGATCGTAATTGGTCATCGTCACGTAGTACAGGTCGAGTTTCTTGGTATCCTGCTCGGGGAAGTCCTCCTGAGAAAGCATACGGGTCAATTCGCGTCCACGGTCAGTACGGTAGTTAAAGAATAAAACCACATCGCCTTCATTGATTGTGGCAACCGGTGCATCATTTTTGGTGATCACCAAAGGTTCTAGGAATTCGTCAGTAGTACCGTCTGCATAGGATTGTTTGATCGCAGCAACAGGATCTGTAGTTTTGGTCCCGATTCCTTTTACCGCAGCGTCATAGGCTTTCTTTACGCGCTCCCAACGGGTATCGCGGTCCATCGCAAAGTAACGGCCGGTGATGCTCGCCAGTTTAGCGCCATTCTCTTTAGCATAACCGTCAAGGTCTTCGATAAAGCCGGCCCCGCTTTGCGGATCAACGTCACGACCATCTGTAAATGCGTGTACGTAAACTTCTTCAACACCTACTTCGTTCGCTGCTTTGATCAGTCCTTTAACGTGGTCAATGTGCGCGTGCACTCCACCGTCTGAAACCAGACCTAAGAGGTGAATAGGCTTCTTATTTTCTTTCGCGTAAGCAAATGCATCTTTAAGCTCTTTTTGCTCGCGTAATTTATCTTCTTTAAGGGCTTTGTTGATCTTGGCAAAATCCTGGTATACAATGCGACCGGCGCCCAGGTTCATATGACCTACTTCACTGTTTCCCATTTGTCCGTCGGGCAAGCCTACATTACCACCGTGGGTAAGCAACTGCGCGTGCGGATATTTGGTGTATAACGAATCAATAAACGGAGTTTCAGCAAGATCTACTGCAGAAACTTCTTTATTAGGTGCAAATCCCCATCCATCGAGGATCATTAAAATGACTTTCTTATTCATGGTTTTTCTAGTTGTACTACAAAGATAATCACTCTTAACGCGAATTACGAAAACTTTGCGTTTTAATAACTTTAGCGTTTTCTAGAACTAGAAGGGGCAATCACGCTAGAAATGTTACGGGTTTAAGCGCGGTACTTGTCAATCGCGGCACGTATTTTTTCAATACGATTGTCAGGGTCGGGGTGACTGCTTTGAAATTCCGGTACGCGCTGCCCGCCACTAGCTTCTTTAAGAATCTGCATCACCTCAATAAGCGCTTCTGGATCATAACCGGCCTCAAGCATAAATTTTACACCCAGATCATCACTTTCCAGTTCGTCGCCGCGACCGTTTTTAAGCAAGATGGTTTGCCCTAACTCACTGGCGAGCATTCCTGCATCTGCGCCTACTTGCGCCCCGGTGGCCACCGTATTAGCGAGTTCGCTTTGCGCAATACGCTCGGCGGAATGTCTCCCCACCACATGACCGATTTCGTGCCCTAGAATACCGGCTAATTGGTCTTCGCTGTTCAGCCGTTTATAAAGCGCGTAGGTAATAAAGATCTGCCCGCCCGGTAACGCAAAAGCATTCACCGTATTGGGATCGCTGAGTAAATGAAATTCGTATTGATAAGGTGTTTCCTGAGCGATGGTGTTGTCTACCAATTTTTTACCCACAGCATCAATCTGATCTTGTAAACGCTGATCGGGATACAGGCCGCCGTGTTGCTCAGCCATTATGGGAGCATTCTGTAAACCGATAGCGATCTCTTATTCTGTAGAGAGACTAATGGCTTGCGTTCTGCCGGTGTATGGGTTTTCTTCCTGACTGCCGCAATATCGGATAACACCAAAGGCTACAATGGCTACCCCTAAAAATAACTTGAGTGCTCTTCCGCCTAATTTCATATTGAAAGGATTTTAGCTCAAAAGAGCGGGGTTAATATCTAAAATATTTTCTGTACGGTACTGGGCGATAAATGCTGAAGTAAAAGCTTCACTTCCCAGTAAGTGTTCCTGCTGAAGGATCTTCGCTACATCCAGTTCTTTATACTGTTGAAGATAGCCAACCGAAAGTGGCGCGTAGCTAAAATGCCACGGCTCATAATTGAAGCCTTTGCGACCATAATCATTAGTGTACACCTCATAAAAACCGAAGGATTCCGCATGTTCATCTAGCCAAGCTTTAAGTTCACAAAACGGACCGGTACCGTGAAATTTATCAGGGTCAAGCACATTGCTGGTCACACCGGTTCCCGATTGAATAATGTCAAGATCGGTTGCCCAATGGTGTCGCGAAGTCCCGGGGATGGTGCTGTACTCGATGATCTTTTTGATCGCATCAAGGTCGCTCATTCCGTTAGCTGTATAGCTTTTGAATTTACGTTCCCAGATGCGGTTTTGATGTGCATAATCCCGATAACTAGACACTACCTGAATACCGATGCCGTCTTGTTGTGCGGCAGCGACCATCTTATCAAAAGCTTCAGCCGCAGCAGGGCGCAGGCGGTAGCCGTCTTTCTCAATAAGCTCAGGATTGCCTTTGCCTATAAGTTGGTCTGTGCTCAAGGTCTCCAGAGCAAGAGCCCAGTTTGGGAAGCTGCTTAGTGCGGCAGTCGCAAGAGCCGTGGTTTGTATAAAGCGTCTTCGTTTCATCATAAATTTTTATAAAGCAGGTAATGCGTGCCTATGGGATCGATCTCAAAAGGTTCACCTTCAATTTTAAAACCTTTGCGGGTATAAAAGTTAAGAGCCTTGATACGAGCGTTACACCATAGAAGCTTGTAGCCTGCAGCTTTAAGCCGTGCTTCACCGGCAGCGACCAATAGATTTCCCAAGCCTTTACCTTGATAACCATCAAGAACCGCCATCCCGCGTAGCTGATACTGCTTTCCTTTAAATTGCGGTTTGGCAGCGTTCATAAAGGTAACCACCCCAATGAGTTTTTCAGCATCAAAAAGTCCTAAGTGAAACGTATCTTCGGCATCATCACCGGGCATTGCACAGGTTTCTATAGGTCTGCCTGCGCGTAGTACCGGGTGGCGTACCGCATAGGTTTCTGCCGAAGTGATCTCGTGAATGGTAAACGGATTTGTTTTCAAAATGCCATATATAAATTAAGCACGCACATCTGCGTACTCAGGTTTCTCATCAAATTTTACTTCGGCAAAAGGGCAAAGTGGCTCTATTTTGATGTTCTTTGAACGTGCCCATGCAACCGTATGATCCAGCAGTTTACTCGCGTAACCTTGATGTTCGTGTTCCATTTTTGTCTCGGTATGGTCCACAATGACGGTGTTTTCATCCTGAACGGTATAGGTGAGTTCAGAGATTTTTCCATGTTCACCTTCTATCCAGAACATTCCTCGTTTGTCATTTTCTCTATGTTGAATTGTATAATCCATTACTTTTGCGTGTTTTTTATTGGCACCGCCAAAGGGTTCAATACTCCGAGGCTAGCCGCTGAATTGAAATTTTGTTTCTAACAAACACCTCTAGGTTTTGCCTTGAGCGCGTTTACTTCCTTTCTAATACAACTGAAAGGATATACATTTAAAAATAGCAATTATGTCCAAAATTACGGTCACCCGTTTGTATAAAGAAGACATTAACACCTTTTTACCACTGGTTCAGGAATTGATGGAGCACACGGTGGAAGAAAACCTATTAAAAGCACGTTTTACCCAAATGTTTGAGCATCGGTATCAATGTCGCGGTATTTATATTGAAGGCGAACTCGCCGGTGTTTTTGGGTTGTGGTTTGCCGTACGGCATTATGCCGGAAAAACCTGCGAGGTAGATCACGTGTATATCAAACCTGAATTCCGCAATCGAGGTTTAGGAAAACAGGTTTTTCAATGGATCTACGACTACGCGCGGGCGGAAGGCTGTGAAACTTCAGAATTAAATACGTACGTGCATAACTTTCCCAGTCACAAGTTTTATATGAATGAAAACTATGTAATCAAAGGCTATCACTTTTTAAAGAAGCTTTAGTTTACGGTAATTTCAGAATCAGTAGGCAATTCGTATGGAGCCTTATCAGCCTCAAAAATTCGTGCGCTGTGCGGACCGCGTAAGGTGTATACGCGTTTTTTAACTTCGATCCAGCTGCCTTCCCGTAATCCTACAACGGGAAGCTGATTAAATTGATGAAATTCTTTAATACGGGTTTCTCGGGTTTCGCCCATATGCGTACTGCCTTCTACGGGATCCAGATAATGCGGATTGATATTAAAAGGAACCGCACCCAGCGTTTTAAAGTTAGGAGGGTAAACGATAGGCATATCGTTTGTGGTTTGCATACTTACTCCTGCAATATTGGTTCCTGCACTGGTGCCTAAGTACGGCATGTTTTCATACAAACGGTCACGTAAAACTTCAAGAACTTTATACTCGTACAATTGCTTGACCAGTAAAAACGTGTTGCCGCCACCGGTAAAAACACCTTCAGCTTTTTTAAGCGCTTCCGCCGGATCTTTAAATTGATGTAGGCCCACTACCTCAATATTCAATTGTTTAAAAAACTCCTGAGCTTTAGCAGTGTACAATTCGTGCGAAATTCCACCGGGACGCGCATACGGAATAAAAATAATGCGCTTGGCTGCCTTAAAATGTTCGCTAAGCTGAGGTTTTAAATAATCTAAGTAACTGCCTCCGTGAACGGTGGAGGTGCTGGCAAGAATTAAGTTTTTCAAAGGGTTTAGGTTTTGTTTTTCAAAGGTACGTGCCAGAAGGTATTTAACAAAAATTTACGCGCAATTATCGGGTAGTTTAAAATACATGTCGTTACTTCATAGTAGAATTTTAAACGTGATATCATGAAGCTGGTTACTACACTATTGTTATGCTTAAGTATAGGTTTTTCGTTACAGGCGCAAGTTGCCCGGGTTATGATCGACGGGCAAATTATTGTTCCTGCCGGCGATGATGTAGCAGGAATTGTAGTGTATAATAAAACCGCGCAACGCGGAACCATAACCTCAGAAGAAGGGACTTTTGATATTGCCGTAGCGCGTAATGATGAAGTCGTAATTCAGTCGGTTCAATTTGCGCCAATAACTGTAGTGGTTGACCAGGGCGTGGTAAGCAGTAAACAAATAAATGTGACGCTGAGAGAGACGGTAAATGTGCTAGACGAAATTATCGTAACGCCTTATGATCTTACCGGAGATATTGTAGCCGATGTAAACCGGGTGCGCACTGTAGATCCTGTGCCTTTTGATGGAAGCGACATTCGTATTGAAGATAGCCAGTATGACAAGAACTCTCCGGCTGATAATATTGCAATAGATGATCAACGCTGGCGGTACGGCCTCAACTTTGTAAATATCTTTAAAGCAATATTTCAAAAGTCTGATGGGGAAGAGGAGGAAGCTGCAGAAGATGAACTTGCTGAAATGTATTCCAATACATTTTTTCAGAATAATCTGGATATCAAAAAAGAACACATAGGCCAGTATATGGATTATGTAGCCGCCAATGGACTAACTAAAGAAATGCTTGAGCAAGGGAACGAACTTGCCCTAATTCAGTTTTTGATAGATAAGCGGGAAGACTTTAAAAAAGAATTGGCTGCAAGCAAATAAGCGGAAACTTAATGTGCTTCATGTAAAAAAGCAGCCCCAACAACAAGACTGCTTTTTCGAATTAACTAACCAAAAATCAAACTAACACTATTTATTTTAGGGGTGAAAGACGCGTTAAAATCCTCTAGTTGCATAGGCCAAATATGGGCTGTGTTTTAGAGAATCCAAGGCTCTTTTTTGCTCAGGCAAAATGGCCTTTTTGCTTTGTTGTTTTATAGGGGTTGCGTAAAAACCACGTGAGCAGTTAGGGGCACTGTACGTGTGTTGCATCGCCGTGGTTTTATCCGCAGTATTTTTAATATTCTCTTCATTAGTTTGATCGCTTTGTTGCGATACTTCTTGTGCAACTCGTTCTGGAGTCGTAGTTATTGATTTAGAGTTTTGAGCAAACCCAATCATTGAACAAAATAAAAAAGCAAGAGGTAAAAAAGTCTTCATAACTAAACCGTTTAAATTCTTTACAAATGTAGGTTTGTTATGAGATTACGATATCGTTTTCACCGTGAGCTGCCTGCTTCTGTCGATGAATGGTTTTTTGCTGTCGATGAATGGTTTAAATGACTGATTAATAGTATTTTAAATGTTATTTGTACTGTTATTACGTGTTGTGTTTAATCGATTTAGTTTTGTTGGGGTTTTAAGTCGCTTATTTTCAGTAAAATATATTTTTTAGGTTTGCGATTTGTAACAGGTTTTACTTTCGGTTGACAAACAAGGAGGTTCTAAATGTTCTGTTGTACCCAGAGTTCAAAAAATACCTTGAGGTGAATTACAGCGGCCTTTGCAACTAAAATTATTTTTCTGCGTATTTAGGTCAGAAGCAATTCTTATAAATGAATAACACTATTCCGTTTCCTTCTAATAGTTTAGGTTCAATTTTGGGTGGCGCAGTTCACTTTAAAGTGCAACTGTGCATCTTGAGTTTTTTTGTTTGTACGTTTTGCATTCAGGCTCAAGAAGTGAAAATGTTAGAAGGGCGCGTGATCAATGACTCTATTGAGCACGAATACTTACATATTCTAAATCTTACCTTACAAAAGGGAACCATCACTACGCAAAGCGGAAATTTCACAATACCCGTGCGTCAAAACGATACCCTCTACATTTCAGCTTTACAGTTTAAACATCAAGAGATCGTGATCACACCTCAAATCTTTGAGCGGCGCTATATAGAGATCAAATTAGAGACCGAAGTAACCGAACTCGAAGATGTAAACATTAGTGATACTGATCTCAGTGGACGACTGGGAGATGATATGAATCTGCCTAAATTAGAAAAGCCTTTTGATCCTGCAGCTGCCGGTTTACCGGTTTACACAGGACCTGTGCGCACGCAAGAAGAGCGGCGTTTATATACGGCAACGCATTCGGCGGGCGGGATAATACCCGTGGATGCCGTTATCAATGCTATAAGTGGTCGTACCGCGTATCTAAAGAAGATCGTAAAATTGTCTAATATGGAACTGAAAGTACAAGAGGCGCGCAACTTAGTTTCAGACAGCACCTACATTTATAGACTTCGTATAGGTCCGCGCTACATTGACGATTTTGTGCATTATGTGTATATGGATCAGCAAGAGCATTTAGCGATAGCTTCAAGCAATAATCCATTAGCACTTATGGAAATGCTACTGGAACAAGCCCCACTATACATCCGCTCAAAAGAGCAGGAAGGCGTAGCAGTTCAAAGCGATTTAGAAAATTAAGCTGAAGTTGTGGAATGCATTTTGATTGGGTAGCGCCGCAATGCATTTTAAAAGACGTATTTTTACAAGACTTATGAGAAAAACAATTTTGCTTTTACTTGTGGCGCTTCCTTTATTAGGAGCCGCAGCACACAAATACTATTTTAGTGTCACACAAGCAGATTACGATGCTAAAGATCACGCGCTTAAAATGGTAACCAGAGTGTTTTATGACGATCTTCAAAAGGTATTTCAAGAGCGTTATGATAAGTCGATCAAGGTTGATGCTTCCTACGATCAGAAGAAGTTAGACGGTTATATTGAGCGGTATTTCAATCAAAAATTTATTGTCAAGATCAACGGAAAAGAACGCCGGTTGAATTACATAGGACATAAAGATGAGATGGATTATGTAGTTTGTTTTATTGAAGTGACTGATGTTCAAAATCCTAAAAGCATTTCAATAGAAAACACCTTACTGATGGATCTTTTTCAAGATCAAAAAAATGTGGTGCATCTCAATACCGGAACCACTAAAAAAAGCTTTTTACTTACCCGAGATAATGATAAAGCGGTGTTAAACTTTTCTGAATAATTTACTAAGATTAGGTTAATCTTTATTTTTATAAAATTCTTAAGCACTTAAAATAGATTACATTTTTATGAAACAACTAAAGCACACGTTTTTTGCCGTGCTACTTCTGGTTGGTGCAACAGCAGTTGCACAGGAGGAACAAGCACCTAAAGAAAAACAAGCAGGTCACACAAACACAAACAAGTTTAGACAACTTTACAATGAGTTTGCGACTCCTAATCAATACCGTACTGCCTCTGGAGCACCAGGTCCTGCTTACTACCAAAATGAGGCAGATTACGAAATGAAAATAACCCTTAATGATGAAAATCAGACGATAAGCGGTTATGAGACCATTACCTATCAAAACAACAGCCCAGATCAATTAGAATACTTATGGGTTCAACTAGATCAAAATATTCGTAAAAAAGACTCACCTGCTCGTGAGCGCAACGGTAGTGGGATGTCTCCTGTAGCACAGCCTGCCGGGATTGTTTCAGAATATATGCAAGAGCCTTTTGATGGTGGCTTCAACATTAGCGAGGTTACTCAAGACGGTAAGCCTTTAAAATATATGATCAACTACACGATGATGCGTGTAGAAATGCCTGAGCCTTTAGCTTCAGGAGATTCTTTTGAATTCAGCGTTCGATGGAATTATAACATTCCTGAGCACACAGTAGATCGTGCGCGTTCAGGATATGAGAGCTTTCCTGACGGAAACAAAAACTATGTGATCGCACAGTTCTTTCCTAGAATGTGTGTGTACAATGACGTAGAAGGATGGCAAAACTACCAATTCTGGGGAAGCGGAGAGTTTGCACTTCCATTTGGAGATTATGATGTAGAGATCACAGTGCCGGCAGATCACTTGCTAGACGGAACCGGAAACCTGGTAAACCGTAAAGATGTGTATAGCAAAGAAGAGTATAAGCGTTGGGAACAAGCTACTAAAAGCTATGACAAGCCGGTAATTATTAGAACTCAGGCTGAAGCAGAAAACATTGAAAAAGGTCATAGCACAAAAACTAAAACCTGGAAACTTCAGGCAGAAAACGTGCGTGATTTTGCTTTTACGTCTTCTCGTAAATACATCATGGATGCTCAAGCGGTTAAGTTTCCAAAAGGAGACGTGATGGCGATCTCGATCTATCCTAAAGAAGGAAATCCGCTTTGGGAAGAATATTCTACTAAAGCAGTAGTACAGACTTTAGAATCGTACTCAAGAATGACTTTTGATTATCCTTATCCTAAAGCAATCTCTGTTCACGGTAAGAATCAAGGTATGGAATACCCAATGATCTGCTGGAACTACGGTCGTCCTAATGAAGATGGAAGCTATAGCGACCGTACTAAATTTGGAATGATCAGTGTAATTATTCACGAGGTTGGACACAACTTTTTCCCAATGATCGTAAACAGTGACGAGCGTCAATGGGGATGGATGGATGAAGGAATCAACACCTTTGTACAATACGTAGCAGAGCAGGATTTTGGTGAAAATTACCCGGAAGCTATTGCTCCTAATGCAAAATACCCATCACGTCGTGGTGCTCCATCAGCAATCACTGGATATATGGGAGGAAATCAAGATTTTATCGCTCCCATAATGTCTAACCCTGAGAATGTTTATCAGTTAGGGAACAATGCCTATGGAAAGCCTGCAACTGCTTTGAACATCTTGAGAGAGACTGTTATGGGGCGTGAGCTTTTTGATTATTCATTCAAAACATACGCGCAGCGCTGGATGTTTAAACACCCAACTCCTGAAGATTTCTTCCGTACTATGGAAGATGCTTCTGCAATTGATTTAGATTGGTACTGGAGAGGTTGGTTCTATACTACAGAAAATGTAGATATGGGCGTAGAAGAAGTAAAATCATATTACTTGACCGATAAACCTACACAAGCAGGAAAAGCTTTAATGGAGCGTTACGGTGTAGATCCTGCAGGTAGAGATCTTGTTTATGTAGTTGAAGAGGATGGTGAAGATTATGATCCTGCGATGAAGAGTAAATCAAGTTTAGAAAATGCACCAAACCTTCAAGAATTCTTGATGGACAACTTTAGTGCTGCTGAGCGTGCAAAACTAAAAGCGCCAAAGCATTTCTACGCGATTAAATTCAACAAGCCGGGCGGTATCCCAATGCCTATTATTGTAGAGTATAGCTACGCAGATGGTACTAAAGAAAAAGTTACCTATCCGGTACAGGTATGGCGTATGAATGACGCTGAGGTAACTAAAGTTCTAGCTACTGATAAAGAGCTTACCGGTGTACTTTTAGATCCGGATCTAGAGACTGCTGATGTTGATGTAAGCAACAACAGCTGGCCAAAACAGGCTCAGGAAAGTGAGTTTGATAGCTTTAAAGAAGGTACAGAAGACTAAGCCTCTTTAAGACATATTTAGTATATTAAAAGCCGATGTTTCTTATATCGGCTTTTATTTTTCCTATATATTTGCAGTGTTATGAGTATACCACTTTTTATTAGCGGAGGCGAGATTGCTTTTGTGATTTTTATTGTGATAATGGTTTTTGGAGCTGATAAAGTGCCAGATATTGCCAGAGGTTTAGGTAAGGGTATGCGCACCTTAAAGAATGCTACCGAAGACATCAAATCTGAAATCACTAAAAGCGCAGATAAGCAAGGCATCAATACAGATATCGCAAAGGATATGAAGAAGGAAATTGATGACGCTAAGAAGAATATCGAAGAAATTACAGGTTCCGTAAAGCGGAAATTCTAATACTGAAAAGCTATTTTAAATACAATTTTAAGCCTTTTAGCCTCCTAGTGTTCAAAGGCTTTTTTATTGCACAGATGACCCTGAAACCGGTCTTGTTAAATTTTATTACTTTATAATAAATTTCACCTCTAAAATGAGAATTAAGTAATATCTTAAACAAGAAATTACAAATCTGTGGTTTTAACCTAAAATGCTTTAAAAGCCTTCATTCTTTATAGCATTTTAGTTCAATGATTGTATTTATTCTAAGTGTTAATTAGGAATCCCGACTCCAAAATGAAGTCGGGATTTTTGTTTGAGAGCCAATGGTACGAGCAGTTTAAAAGTTCTTCGGCACTACGAGCTACTTTTATTTTTTACGGCTGATGGTTAGGCCATCTCTTATGGTAAGTAAAACTGTCTCCAGGCGATCATCTTCAGCAAGTAGCCGGTTGTATTCTAAGAGCGCCTTTGTTGAGGTGTCTTTTGGATTAAGCGGTTCTACCACTTTCCCACTCCATAACACATTATCAGATAAAAGGAGTCCGCCGGGTCTGAGGCGGTCAATGATCAGATCAAAATAGGCAGGATAATTGGGCTTATCAGCATCCATAAAAATAAGGTCAAAGTCTTCTTCGATCTTTGGGATGATGTCAAGAGCCGGCCCTAAATGTTGCTTTATATTTTTGGCGTACGCCGAAGCATCAAAGTATTTTTTTTGAAGATCTACCAATTCTTCATTAACATCAATGGTGTGCAAAATACCGTCTGGTTGTAAGCCTTCTGCTAAACAAAGTGCAGAATACCCTGTATAGGTGCCCACTTCAAGAATGACTTTAGGGTTGGCAAGTTTTGCGATCATGCTTAGAATGCGCCCTTGATAATGACCACTTAGCATTCTAGGCTGAACTACTTTCTGGTAGGTTTCGCGTGTAAGCTTACGTAACAACTCTGGTTCTTTTTCAGAGTGGGCTACGGCATAATCGTCAAGATCTTCAGAGATAAAATGCATATTAATCTTCGCTTTCAAGGCCTTCTAAAACCTCCTCGTCGTGTAACATTTTTCGGGTTTCCTGCTTCATCAGATCAAGCTTGGTGCGCAGGCTCATATCTTTGGTGAATTTTCCATCGTAGATAAGATTTAAGATGGCTTTGTCTTGCACACGACCGCGGCGCATCGCTTCAGAATAGCGTAGATCTTCTCTAAAGGTAACTAGCGCATATTTTGAAAAATATTCAGTAGGAAACGCTTCTTCAAAGGCTATTTCTAGTTTTCTCTTTTCCTGGAAAATAGGACGGGCGGTATGTGCTTTCATTTCGTGAAAATTATCTACCGCAAGGTCTGCAATGGCATCAGTATCTTCTTTACGCTCTTCTTGATAGGCTTTAAAAACAGTCTTCCAATCGCCTGCATACTGGTCTAAATACTTATCCAATACATAAATATCTTCAAAAGCAGAATTCATTCCCTGACCATAAAAGGGTACAATACCGTGCGCAGCATCTCCCAATAACAATACTTTGCCGTAAGCGTGCCACGGAGAACATTTAATGGTGCCTAAAGGTGAAGTAGGATTTTCTTTAAACTCTGTGAGAAGATCAGGCATCAGAGCGAGTGCATCTGGATACTCGCGTTTAAAATAGTCAAGTACGGCTTCATCTGTATTTAAGCTGTCAAAGCTGTCCTTACCTTCTTCCCAAGAAAGAAAAAGGGTGACGGTAAAACTCCCGTCGAGGTTGGGTAAGGCAATCATCATATCTTTTCCTCGGGGCCAGATGTGTAATGCGTTTTTTTCTACTAAAAATTCGCCATCTGCTTTTGGAGGAAAGCTCAATTCTTTATAGCCGTGTGTTAAGAAATCCTGCCCGTAGCTGAATAAAAACTTGCGGTGCTCCAGCATACTTTTACGCAGGGCAGAGCCCACACCATCAGCACCCATTACCACATCGGCTTGATAGGTTGTGGTTTCACCGGTTTTGTGATCTTCAAAAGTCGCCTGTGCAGTTTCGATATTTACGCCTGTGCATTTTTGATTGAATTGCATTTTTATGGCAGGCATCTTATCACATTCGTCAAGCAACATGATGTTGAGGTCTTCCCGGGAAATAGAATTGATATATTCATTTCTACCGCTATACGGACTCATAAAATGTTGTCCTTCGGCGTTGTGAATCATACGCCCATTCATTGGGATGCACAGCGGTAAGACTTTGTCTTCAAGTCCGGCCAGGCGAAGGCCTTTCATTCCTCGATCTGAAAAAGCTAAATTGATAGATCTACCGCTATCTACGATTTCTTTTCTTAAATCAGGGCGCTTTTCCATCAGCGTGACTTTATATCCGCGTTGCGCCATGCGCAATGCTAAAAGCGAACCGCAAAGTCCGGCGCCAATGATTAAAATATGTTCTTGTTCTTGCGTTTTCAAAAGTGGTTTGTTAGTTGAAAATCCTCGAGGATCTTAAATGGTTATAAGGTTGCTAATAGCTCTTTAAGGCGTTGTGTCATTTCATAAACATCTTCAAAACTGTTGTACAATGGGGCAGGAGCCACACGTATAACATCAGGTTCGCGCCAATCACAAATAATGCCTGCTTGCATAAAGCCATCGTGCATGCTGCGGTCTGCGTTTTTAACTTGAATAGATAGTTGGCACCCGCGTTCTTCTGCATTTTTAGGGGTAAGAATAGCTATGCGGTCATCATCAAGTTCATTTATGAGGAATTCTAGATATCCGGTAAGCTTTTTAGATTTGGCGCGAATATTTTGAAATCCGGCTTCCGCAAAAAGCTCTAGCGACGCACGAATAGGTGCCATGGACAAAATTGGCGGATTGCTCAGTTGCCAGCCTTCTGCTCCCGGAATAGGATCAAAATCGACGCGCATATTAAAACGGCTGTCCATTTTATGGCCCCACCAACCTGTAAAGCGAGGGATATCTTTATCTTCAGCGTGACGCTCATGTACAAAACAACCTCCAATGGCTCCGGGGCCACTGTTTAAATATTTATAAGTACACCATACGGCGAAGTCGGGGCCATTATCGTGCAAATCTGCATCAATATTTCCCACCCCGTGCGCAAGATCAAAGCCTACTTTACAACCATAGCGGTGTCCTAGCTGGGTGATTTCTTTAATAGGGTATTTTTGACCGGTATAATAATTAGAATTTCCGATCATCACAAGGGCGATTTCTTCACCGTGTTTTGCCATTAGCGCTTCCAAATCCTCAAAGCGGTTAAGATGCTCTCCCTCGCTCGGTTGCCAAAGCAAAAGCGCATCATCTGGATTATAACCCTTTTCTTTGATCTGAGATTTTACCGCATAACTGTCTGATGGGAAAGCGTCGCTCTCGATCAAGATCTTATAACGTTTGGCAGTAGGCCGGTAAAAGGACACCATCATCAGGTGCAGGTTGGTAGAAAGTGTGTTCATCAACACAACTTCGCCCGGCTTCGCACCTACGATATCAGCCATGGACTTGGTCATCACTTCGTGATACGTTGTCCAGGGAATTTTAGCTTTAAAATGACCTTCAACGGCAAGTGCGGCCCAATTGCTGAGCTCTTGAGCTACATATTCTTTGGCTTTTTTGGGTTGAAGTCCTAGCGAGTTTCCGCAGAGGTAAATTAAATTATTGCCTGCTTCGTCTTTCGGGAAGTTGAATT
The DNA here is from genome assembly GCF_011784865.1 of Leeuwenhoekiella sp. ZYFB001. NCBI lineage: Bacteria > Pseudomonadati > Bacteroidota > Flavobacteriia > Flavobacteriales > Flavobacteriaceae > Leeuwenhoekiella > Leeuwenhoekiella sp. ZYFB001. The sequence continues at coordinate 2,735,326 of NZ_CP050460.1, read as the reverse complement.
CATCACGAAATCTAGCAAGTGTATCGTCTGCATCTGCTTGTTTAGCAAAGGCTAAGGTGTTTTTATAAAGGGTGCTTGATTGTTCTGACATAGATGGTAAAAATAACACATCGGCTCACGAGCGACAAACTTAGGTTTGCTATTCCTTCTAGGTATTTAGAATTGCAGCATTGTGCACGCTCGCCCAATTATTTTATGTTATTTTGAAGTTGATTTCAATTGAGGTTTTATGAATTCGTTGCGTCTGGTTTTTAGTAACCTACGGTATTTCACTCCGGTTTTTTTGTTTGCCACCCTAAATATTCTTTACGGGACCTGGGCGATCTATATTCCTAAAATAACAGCCAAGTTGCAGTTGTCTGAAGGCGAACTCGGCTTTGCGGTGTTTTTTATGGCTTTAGGAACCTTATGTACCATACCTTTTGTACCCCGATTTATCAAAAACATAGGTTTAGGAAAAGCGGTTTTGTTTGCGGTAATTGGGTTTTGTATTTTAATCATCCAGCCATTTTTAGCGAGTACCTATGTGCTTTTGTGTGCCTCATTGTTTGGAGTAGGTATTTTTTCCGGATTGCTTGATGTGACAATAAATACTCTAGTCACCGAAATCGAGCGTCGCGACGAAGTGCATTTTATGTCGGTTTCTCATGGATTTTTCAGTTTAGGCGGAATGCTGGGTGCCGGATTAGGCAGTTTGCTGATGCCGTACATCGCTTTACCAAAGTGGCACATAGCCGGTGTAAGCGCCCTGCTGATTCTAATCAATTTGCTTTTATGTAAACACTATTTTTCGATCAAAGCAGGAGCACACGAAGAGACCTCAAGCTTTAAACTGAAGAATTTGCGACCCTTAGTAGGTTTAGCATTAATAGGTTTCTTAGTGATGGCTGCCGAAGGAGCGATCGTAGATTGGAGTGCGTTGTATATGGAGCAGGTAACTTTGGGAAGCGCAGCATTTGCGGGCTTAGGCTATACCATTTTTAACGGAACAATGGCCATTGGCCGTTTTTTTGGAGATGCGATCAGCGCATCTTACGGATCGCGCCTGATCATCATTGTAGGTTCTTTTATAGCTGCTATAGGCTTTGGAATTATCCTCAGCGGAAGTACTATTTACGCATTACTGGGTTTTGGAGCTGTAGGGCTTGGACTTTCTATTGTAGTGCCGGAGTTGTTTAGATACAGCGGCAATTTAAAAGGAATACGTGCAGAAGAAGGCATAAGTTTTATTGCCGGTACCGGCTTTGTGGGTTTGCTTTTAGGTCCGGTTTTTCTTGGATTTCTAGCGGAAACCTTCAGCTTAAAAGGCAGTTTTGTTGCTTTGCTTTGTTTCACCGCATTAGCCGGCCTCATTGCTGTACGCTTAAAACGCAATTAAAAAAGCCCGTACAGAACGGGCTTGGTATTCAGTAAAATTACTTGAAGAAAGTCTTCGTCTTGGAATTTCTAACACTTAATTCTATTACTCTTCGGTTTTTACAGCGATATCTGTAAAATAAAGATGAACTGCATCTTCGGGCGCTTTATGATCTGCAGCGATCTTGATTCCTTTGTAATCTTTATAATCTTCCCAAGTGGTTACCATAGAATATTCTGAAACGTTTCCGCGGCGGTAAATCCATTCTCTAACCATATACTCATCATCATAAAAGAAATCGTAAGCATCACCCGGCGTATAACCGCCTTCTTCACCATCGTAGGTAAGTGTGATCTTACTCATTTTTCGTTGGCTCATAGGAGCGGTTGCCGTATCCTGAACTGTAAGTGTTGTGCCTTCATCCCAAACCAAATGCATAGGAGCGAGTAACCAATAGGCATCGTTTATGAAGCCTTTGTCTGCATCCATTGAGAGGCTATCTACTTCTTTTCGGTTGAAAGAAACCGTGTCTTTATCACTGCGCATCGTTACATCCATAGTTTGCGGATTCCATTTCCAAGCGCGTTCAAAGTGGCTGTCACCACGATCTACATTGAAGGTGAATTGTACTTCAGTAACTGATTTCCAGTTTTTCAAGCCGTTTGCTTCGGCGATTTTATAAGCAATTTCCTCTTCAGGAGTGCGGTCTTTTTCGGCAACTTCTTCGGTATTCACTACTGGCGGCTGCGCTGTGGTTTCTTGAGATTCATTTTTACAGGCAAACAGACTTAGGCTTAAACTGGTAAGGAGTAGAATTTTTTTCATGGATTAGTCTTAATAGGATTGTTCATCGTTTTAAATGTACAAAGCTTATTGTTTAGAGCGCGCTTTTTAGAAAGATTTTATGATTATCTGGGGCTTGCAACGTGTAAGTCTGAGTGTATTTTACGACTGTTAATACAAATGAATTTGTATGAAAAAAATACTGCATAAATCTGAAACTCGAGGAGATGCTAACCACGGTTGGTTGCATAGTAAACACACATTTAGCTTTGCAAATTATTATGATCCGCAGCGTATGAACTTTGGTGTATTGCGCGTGTTGAATGATGATAAAGTAAGCGGCGGTATGGGCTTTGGAACGCATCCGCATCAAAATATGGAAATCATTTCGATTCCTTTATCGGGTGACTTGGAGCATCAAGACAGTATGGGGAATACTACCGTGATCAAAGAAGGAGATATTCAGGTTATGAGCGCCGGGACCGGTGTGCAACATTCAGAATATAACAAAAATAAGGACGAGGAAGTTCGTTTCTTACAGATCTGGGTCATTCCGCATACGCAAAATGTTGAGCCACGATATGATCAAATAACCTTGAAAAAAGAGGATCGTAAAAATAAACTGCAGCAAGTGCTTTCGCCCAACAAAGAGGATGCAGGTGTGTGGATTCATCAAGACGCTTGGTTTAATATGGTAGATCTTGATGCTGATAAAGCGGTTACGTATAATTTCAATCTAGCTTCAAACGGACTATATATATTTGTCTTAGAAGGAAGCGTTGAGGTAGCAGGCGAAAAGTTAGAACTTCGTGACGGCCTGGGGATTTTTGATACGCAGTCGCTCACCCTTAAAGCAAGCGAGCAGGCTTCGGTACTTTTAATGGAAGTGCCTTTGCACGTGTAGAAGAAAAAGTGCCTGCATTGACCTTGTGATTAAGACTGGTATCTTATTGGCACTGCCAATTTCTCCTGGTCTTGACCTGAGTGGATTTACTTATTAATTTTGTTGAAACTATTAATTAAACCTTTAATCTATGGAAACACCAATTAAGTTAGAGTTAGTAGGACAAAAAGGAGAACTGTTTGCCTTGAAATATCCGGGACTACAAATTCCTATTCACGTCAACCAAGAGTTGCTTGAGAAATTTAAAGCCAGTGATGAATATGTGGTCATTGAGCATCAGTCTCCACCGGAGTATACTAATGAGCTTTGGGCTTCTTCAGATACAAAAAGTCAGATCAATACTTGATTTTTTAAAAGTGCGATACAAAACAGTATCGCACTTTTTTATTGGTATCGTTAGAGCCTTAAAAAACTACATCGTTACCTTAAGAAATCCGCTAGGGATTTACGATTTTAATAACACAAGCGTGCCGGTTTTTTGCTGTTACATAATTTAATTTTGCACTTTAGAATCAGGTTATGACAAAACGCTTTACAACTTCCTCTCGCAATTTAATCATACTCATTCTTGGAACGCTAATAGCTATTGGTCCGTTTTCTATTGATATGTATCTGCCCGGTTTTGGAAACGTAGCCGATGATTTTGGGGTAGACATCAGCAAGGTAGGTCTTACGCTTACCAGCTATCTCATCGGGATCGCATTGGGGCAATTAGCCTATGGACCTTTGATGGATCGTTTTGGTAGAAGAAGACCGCTAATAGGCGGTTTGATTTTATTTACGGTTACTGCATTGCTGTGTGCCTTCAGCTGGAATCTCAACATTTTGATCGCTGCCCGCTTTTTTATGGCCTTAGGAGGCTGCGCGGGAATGGTTGCTTCCAAAGCAATCGTAAGAGATTTATTTGAGAAAAAACAGGTTGCAGATGTGCTTTCGACCCTAATGTTGATTATGGGTGTTGCGCCTATAATTGCGCCTACGGTAGGAGGTATCGTCATTGGTGCTTTTGACTGGGAAGCTGTGTTTTATATTCTTGCAGTATTTGCTATTTTGATGCTGCTGCTTATCACCTTTGTACTTCCTGAAAGCGCTGCGCCTAATCGCAGTACCAGCTTACGCCCTAAAAATATAGTACTAGAATACCTTTCTATTTTACGCAACAGAGAGTTCTTTATTTTTGCGATCACACGAGGCTTTACTATGGGATGTTTACTGAGCTATGTGAGCAGCGCTCCCTTTATTTTTATCGAATTTTTTGAGCTGAGCGAGCAGCAGTTTGGGTGGGTCTTTGGTAGTAATGCCTTAGGTTTAATTCTGGGAAGTCAGATCAACCGTCTAGCCTTAAAACGCTTTTCACTATTGCAAATTACCGTCACTACTTGTGTTGCCTTGAGTGTGCTTACAGCCTGTGGTTTGGGGATAAGTTTTCTAAACTTAATCAGTTTTTGGGTGGTATATCCTTTCCTGTTTATGATGCTCTTTTTGATTGGTTTTCAAAATCCTAACGTAACCGCTTTATCTTTAGATCCTTTCACCAAACAAGCGGGAAGCGCTTCGGCATTAATAGGAAGTATTGGGATGATCTTTGGTTCAGTAGCCAGTATTTTAGTTGCTCAACTAGTGACCGAAAGCGTCAAGCCGTTACTCTACATTTTATTCGGAAGTGCGTTATGCAGTCTGGTCTTGGTGCTATATTATCTCAACAGGCGTAAAACTTATGCTTTGCAAACTTCTTAATTCATAAACCGAAGCATTTTAAGAATTACTGAAGCGCTTGTCTGAAATTCTGCTCCTCTCAACTATTAAGAAAGTTTTGGTTTCTCTAGAAACTTATTTGTTAGTATTTTAAAACCTGAAATTAAAAGTCTGCTATAAAGGCTCTTTAGGTAGCTCACCCATTTTAAAAACTAACTTATGAATTCAAAAAAAGCCCTTCCTCTAATTCTCATTTTACTTTTTGTGACATTGCCTGTGCTTGCTCAAGAAAAAAGTTATGATTTCGGTCTTTATTTGGGTGGAGTGAATTATTATGGCGAGGTGGGCAAAAAGAAAGCGATTGCGCCTAATCGTGCGTTTTTTGGACTTATTGGAAAAATGAACTTTAATGAAAAGCTAAGTGCTCGTGCTACGTTGACCTATATGACGCTGTATGCAGATGATCGCAATGCCGGCGATGAATACCGAGCTAATGGAAGAGCGCAGTCCCTATTTTACTCCTTTGAGAACAGTCATATAGAGCTTACCGCAGGTATAGAGTATACGCCGTTTTCATTCTTTAAAAATTCAAGAAATCCAATTGATTTTTATGTTTTTGGAGGTATAGGAGCAGCTTATGGCGATGAATTGTATTACCCGCTTTCGGCGGGATTTGAAGATGTAGCTGCAGAAAAATACGGTACAAGTACGCGTCTGGTAGTACCTTTTGGCGCAGGATTAAAAACGTTTGTGGGTAGTAAATTTATGTTGGGCTTAGAGTTAGCTCCTCGCTATACCACTTCAGATAATTTTGATGGAAGTCACCCTGATGAACCCCGTTTAGAGCCTAATCAACTTCCTAATTTTGCCAATAATGATTGGTACACCTACATAGGCATTACTCTGACGTATCGCATAGGTAAAGGTAGTGACGCGTATTGTGATTGTACATTATAACGGGTTAATGACTTCTGCAAAAGCTAAAAATTGCCAGAGTAGTTTATAGTGTTCTAGTGTTGTCTCAATAACTAAGAAAGTATCTTTGCGTAATGGCAAGACGGTTAGACAGCATTAACGACTCAAAAAAAACTAACGTACGCGCATCCTTTCAGGCGTTACGTTTTATTCCCAGATTTTTTAAAGAAATAGGGCAGGTGAGTCCGCTGCTATTTACGCTTAATCTTTTAAGCAGACTCATCAATGCTTTTGCGCCTGTGGTGATTTTGTGGGTGGGCAAGTTGATTATAGATGAGATTATCGCACAGGTGGCTGCATCTTCGCCAGACTATACCACGCTCTGGAATTATGTTTTGATCGAGTTTGGTGTAACGATTCTCGCAGACATCATCAACCGAGTCATAGCCATCACAGACGGATTACTGGGAGATCAGTACAACATCGTTTCTTCAGAAAAAATGATACGTAAAACCAGCAAGATCGATATGGTGCATCTTGAGGATTCTGAGTTTTACGACAAATTAGAGCGTGCACGTCAGCAAACGCAAGGGCGCGTGGGTTTGATGAGTTTAGCCCTAGGACAGCTGCAAAGTTTGATCTCGATCGCCACATTAATCGCAGGTCTTATTTATTTTCAGCCGTTATTGATTATTTTATTGGCGCTAAGCATTATTCCGTTATTTATTAATGAAATTAGGTTCAGCGGTCAACAATATTCGCTATCCAGAAGTTGGACGACCGAACGCCGCGAACTAGACTATTTGCGCTATATAGGTGCTAATGATAAAACCGCCAAAGAGATCAAGCTCTTTGGGTTGACAGATTTTATTGCCAACAGATTTAAAACGCTTAGCCAGCAGTATTATCAGATCAATAAAAAGCTTACCGTCAAACGCAGTATTTACAGCGCCATTTTTAACGTGCTGGGTGTGGTGTGTTATTACGCGGCTTATTTAGTGATCATCAAAAGTGTTTTAGAAGGGACGATTACCGTGGGTGAGCTTACCTTTTTATCGGCTTCTTTTAATCGCTTGAGGAATACGTTGCAATCCTTTTTTACCAGTTTTACGCGCATCACCCAAAGCGCTTTATACCTCAAGGATTATTTTGATTTCATAGATTTAGAGATTCCTGATGAGCACAAAAACGCTCTTCCGTTGCCCAAAGTCGTACGCGAAGGTTTTGAAATACAAGATGTACATTTTTCCTATCCGGGTAGTGAGCATCAGGTTTTAAAAGGCGTAAGTTTTCAACTGAAAGCTGGAGAGAAAATGGCGTTTGTGGGTCAAAACGGGGCAGGTAAAACCACTTTGATCAAATTACTATTGCGCTTTTATGAGCCCACTCAAGGTGCAATTTTGCTAGATGGAGTCAACATCAATCGCTATAAAAAAGTCGAGTATCAGCAAATGTTTGGTGTAATTTTTCAAGATTTTTTCCGGTATGAGTTTACGCTGCGCGAAAATATCGCTGTTGGAGATATCGGTTCGGTAACTGATGATAATCGCATTCAGGAAGCAGCGCGCTTGAGTCTGGCAAATGAAGTGATCGAAGGTCTAAGCCTAGGTTATGACACCCAACTAGGAAAACGCTTTAAAGACGGACAAGAATTATCTGGCGGGCAATGGCAAAAAGTAGCACTTGCCCGTGCGTATATGAAAGATGCCCAAGTGATGGTACTTGATGAGCCTACTTCGGCTTTAGACGCGCGCGCAGAATACGAGGTTTTTGAACGTTTTATTGCACTTACAGAAGGCAAGACGAGTATTATTATTTCGCACCGCTTCAGTACAGTGCGTATGGCAGATCGCATTTTGGTACTTAAAGATGGCAAAATACTAGAATTAGGAACACACGACCAACTGATGCAAACCCCTAGCTTGTATGCAGAATTGTTCGAGTTGCAGGCACAAGGTTATAAATAAAAGCTTGTGCTATTCTAAAAAAACTTTCGGCTTAAAGCGCATTAGCACTTAAACCACCATCTGCGGTGATGTTCTGACCAGTAATGTAAGATGCTTTATCCATTGCCAAAAAAGCAATGGCACTGGCGATTTCTTCGGGTTGTGCAAAACGGTTTAATGGCGTTCGTTCTACGATTTTTTCATAGCGCTCTTTTTGATCAATAATGGGTTTTACCAGAGGAGTTTCAGTATACCACGGGGAAACCGCATTGACTCTGATATTTTTATCGGCCCATTCTGAGGCTAAACTTCGGGTTTGTTGAAGAATTCCCGCTTTAGCCATCGCATAAGGCGCACCGCTCTTTACATCTTGCAAAGCTGCTACCGAAGCCACATTGATTACCGAAGCTTTCCCTGATCGTCTAAGAAGTGCAAAGAATTTTCTAGTCAATTCAAACGGAGCGATCAGGTTAGTGTTGATCACTTGCTCGTATTCTTCAACCTCATACATTATCGCTTCTTTGCGAATGTTCATTCCGGCGTTGTTGACTAAAATATCTAAGGAACCGCTGCGCTGAAAAACAAAATCGGTAAGCTTGTCTTGATCGTCTTCAGAAGTTACATCACCTTGCATCCCGGAAGCGATATAACCTATCTCTCCCAGTTCTTGCTGAAAAGCCGTTACTGCGGCTCCATCACGCGCTGTAAAGATGACTTTAGCTCCTAGTTTAGCAAATTCTAAAACGGTAGCTCTACCTATTCCTTTAGTGCCTCCTGTGATCAAGGCAGTTTTTCCTTCTAAATTCCACATAACTTCAAACTCAATTTGCCGGCAAAACTACAAAGACTCTAAAGTCTATACCCAAATTTTAGATGGAAATACAGATTATGCATAAATACATAAATTAAAAAACCTCGCAGTTGCGAGGTTTTCGGTTCTTAGAAGTAACGCCAAAGCGTTTAATTCTATTAGGTCTATTCTCTAATTAAAAATCAAAATTATCAGGATCTGGACCAATACGCTCGTGCTTGTCTAGCGCGTTAATGGTCTGCATATCTTCTTCGGTTAATTCAAAATCAAAAATGGCTGCGTTGCTTTCAATATGGTCTTTTGAAGTAGATTTAGGAATAGTAATTACACCATTTTGTAAATCCCAACGCAAGACGATATGAGCCGGAGATTTACCGTATTTTTCACCCAATTGTTTCAAGGTTTCATTTTTAAAAGCCTTTCCTTGCATTAATGGAGACCAGGCTTCATATTGAATTCCGTTTTCCTTACAGAAGTTCTGAAGATCCTTTTGTACTAGCCAAGGATGAAATTCTAATTGATCTACCATAGGTTTGATTTCTGCATCCTGCATAAGATCTTTAAGATGGTGTTCTAGAAAATTACTTACTCCGATCGCCTTAATCTTTCCATCTTTATATAATTTTTCGAGTGCGCGCCAGGAATCTTTATATTTACCTTCAACCGGCCAATGAATTAAGTAGAGATCAAGATAATCTGTATCTAAACGGCTTAATGTTTTTTCGAAAGCTTCTAATGTGGCCTCATAGCCTTGATCACTATTCCATAATTTACTGGTAAGGAAAATATCTTCACGTGAAATGCCACTTTCTTTTATTGCTTTCCCAACACCTTCCTCATTGTCATAAGCTTTTGCGGTGTCTATATGTCTATAACCGGCAGCTAAAGCCCATTTTACCGCGTTGATCACTTCGTTGCCATCTTCGGCCTTCCAAACTCCAAGCCCAAAATATGGCATGTGCACGCCATTACTTAATTCCCAGGTTCCTTGTAGGTTGGTAATTTCTTTATTTACAGTTGTAGTACTCATAATTTCAATTTTACTCTAAAACTAAAAAATAGCTTGGGGTATAAAGAAGCTTTTAACCCTTCTTAACTGCTGTATGTTAAGGGTTTTTAGAAGATCAAGCATAAAAAAAGCCACACCAAAAGGTGCGGCTTTCAACTTGTTAATGCAACAGATTAATCTACTGCATCTTCAGCAGCATCACCAATGTCATCTGCTGCATCTTCAATTTTATCTCCGGTAGATTCTCTACAACTTTGTAAGGTTGTACCCATAACTCCGGCTAGAAATAGAAATAAAAAAATACGTTTCATAATTTGAATTTTAAGGTTAGAAATTTTGGTTGTTTATAAGCGTCGGCCTGTTGCTAGTCGGTATAAGATCGCGATTACCGCAAGTACCAGCAAAATGTGAATCAAGCTACCTACAGATTCGGCAAAGCCGAAATAACCTACAAGCCAGCCAATGATTAAAATCACTACAATAAGCCAAATAATATCTCTCATCGTTATATAAGTATTGGTTAGAGATATGAAATTAGCAGATTCAATTTGAACTTGTTTTTTGATTAACAGTGAATTAACGCCGAGATTAGAAATTTTGTGGGTTCTTTATGATTTCTTGGGCGCGTTTAACAAGTTGTTCTAATTCATCAGGATCTTTTTTATCCAGCATTCCTATCATCATATTCATACGTTGGTTATTCTCAAAATGTTCTTTCTTTTCCAGAAGGAAATTCCAATATAAACTATTGAAGGGACACGCTTTTTCTCCGGTTTTTTTAGAAACGCTGTAATAGCAAGAGCTACAATAGTTACTCATTTTATTGATGTAGCTTCCGCTAGAAACATAAGGTTTTGTCGCAACAATGCCGCCATCTGCAAACTGACTCATGCCTCGGGTATTGGTGATTTCTACCCACTCCAAAGCATCTATATAAATCCCAAGGTACCAAGCGTCAACTTCGTCTGGATGGGTTTGGGTGAGTAAAGCGTAATTACCAGTGATCATCAAACGCTGAATGTGATGCGCATACGCGTGCTCTAAACTTTGCTTAATGGCGTGATGTAGGCAATTCATTTTCGTTTTTGCCGTCCAGTAAAATTCAGGTAGTTCGTTCTGGTTATCGAGTTTGTTGCTTCTGCGGTAACCGGGCATTTTCATCCAGTAAATTCCGCGCATATACTCGCGCCAGCCTAAGATTTGTCGTATAAATCCTTCCACTTGGCTGATATCAATTTCCTCTTTATGCTCACACCAATAGCTGATTACTTTTTCGATCACTTCTAGGGGATGCAGCATTTTGCTGTTCATCGCAAAGCTCAGCCTACTATGAAATAGGTAAGCCTGATCAGGATCCATCGCATCTTGATAATCTCCAAAATGCTTCAGCAGATTGCTGCAAAAATAATTAAGCACACTTAACGCGTCAGGGCGGGAGGTAGGCCAGTTGAAATTTTCAGCATCAACGCTGCCTATGGTTTTAATCCCGGCATCTTTGACCATTTTATGTATTTCTGAAAGATCTGTGCGAAAACCTCGCTCATGCGGAATCTCAGGTTCTCCTTTCCACTTTTTGCGATTGCTGTGGTCAAAATTCCATTTTCCTCCTTCGGGATCTTTGTCGTTGACCATCATGATATTGTATTTCTTTCGCATATCACGATAGAAATACTCCATTGTCAAGGTTTTCTTTCCTTCAAAAAAATCAGCAAGATCTGTGCGACTGGTTAAAAAATGTTCGGTGTCAACTGCTTGAGTTTGGAGGCTTATATCATTACAGAAATTTTTGAGTTGTTCATCAAGCCGATACTCGTCAGGAAGTTGATATTCAAAACGATCAATGTGATGCGCTTTAAAAAGTTGGTTTAAGTTTTTGGTCAGGTCCTGCGTGTTATCAGGATGATCTAATTTGTAGTAAATCACGCTATGCCCGCGTTCTTCAAGCCATTGCGAAAAATTCCGCATTGCGGAAAAAAACCCTAGAATCTTTTGAATATGATGGGTAACATAATCTGTTTCCTGACGCATTTCGGCCATAAAATAGAGTACATCGTCATCCACTTGATCATACCAAGAATGCTTTTGATTGAGTTGATCTCCCAAAATTAAACGTAGTGTTTTTGCCATAATGATCAGTCAAATAAAGAAGGTTCTAGCCAAAGGCGCTGGTATTTACCTGAGCTGTCATAACGCTCAGCCTGACTTTGAATATTAAATTTTCGATCTCGCGGATCGTTACCTACACCGCTGTTATACATCCAATTCCCATAATTGCTGTGCACGTCATAATCAATGAGCATACTTTCAAAATATGCTGCGCCAATGCGCCAATCTTGCTGAAGTTCTTTTGCCCAAAAGCTGGCAACATTTTGTCGCCCTCGATTGCTCATCCAGCCCGTTGCAGCAATTTCTTTCATATTGGCATTTACAAAATCATACCTTGTGGTTCCGGAGATCCATTCTTTTTGAGCTGCTTTATTGCTATGCCAATCGTAGTCTTTGTTGAGAATACCACCGATCTTGAAAATGGAATCACCGTATTTCAGCGAAATATATTTGAAAAAATCCCGCCACATCAGTTCAAAAAACAACCAATAGGTACTGTCATTCTTGACCTCTTCGCGTTCAAACTTTTTGATTTCCCAATAAATAATTCTTGCCGAAATACTACCGTTAGCAAGCCACGCCGAAAGTTTTGAACTATAATCAGTACCCACCAGACCGTTTCGGGTTTTCTTATACACCTTAAGTTTTTTTGATTCCCAGAAATACTGTTGAATGCGTTGAGAAGCTTGTTGTGTACCACCTTTAAAAGGGAATGCTGTGCGATTATCTATTTTAAAATCTTCTAGTCCCAGGTCGCTAAGACTGGGGATCTCAGTTGGCTCGTCAATCAGATTTGTTTTAGGCTGCTGTTGCGGTTCAACACATTTTATGATATGGAGTGCTTTTTCGCAGGTTTTGCGCCATTGCGTAAACACGTTGGGGACTACCTCAAAGGAGTCATACGGGAGGTCTTCAGGATGGATTAAAAATTGGTCATAATTTGTCGTAAATGTCACAGAAGTCTCGCAGGCCTGCTTCACATTTTGTTGAACCTCTACTTCTTCAGCAGTCCATTCTTTTTGATAATAAATCTGACTGACTTTATATTTTGCAGCCAACTTCGATATTATTTCTTCCGGTTTTTCCAAATAAACCAAAAAGGTAATATTTAGCTTTCTGAGATCTTCGCGCAGTTCTTGAATGGTTTCAATCAAAAATTGAGCGCGAAAGCGTTCGGTTTTTTTAAATCCATACGGACCGCTTTCAAAATGTCTGGGATCAAAACAATAAACAGCAATGACCCCTGCGTCATTAGCGCAAGCCTGTTGTAAACTGGTATTATCTAAGGTGCGTAAGTCGTTTCTAAACCAAACTAGATCCATTAGTATTTTTATTTCGTCTGCAGCCTTCACTGCAGTATTTGACATCTTCCCAGTTTCTTGCCCACTTTTTGCGCCAAGCGAAAGGTTTTCCGCAGGTTGCACAAATTTTCTCAGGAAGATTTACCTTTTTATGAGCCAAGATCGGTAATTGATTTCACGGCTTGATCAGGCTGCGCATAGGTAAACCTGTTCAAAATCTGGGGTAGCGCGTAACCATCTAAGCCGTCAATGCAAACTGTTTGAGCACGCTCAAGATTGAGCCAGCCATCTTCAGCTTGAATTTCGCGATCTACGTATATGTGCTTAATGGCGCCAATTATAAAATGGCAATTGTTCTCTTTAATAAAATACTCATTCTCAAATTCGCATCCCAATTTGATCCTGCTTTGCTTTACGTATGGTGCTTTAAAATCGTCAAGATATTCTTCGTTAAGTAAGGTTTTGTCAAATTCAGAAACATTACCGGCATATTTAGCTGAAGTTTTATGTGCTTCTTTAATGAAATTTTGATTGACGTGGTTCACCGTAAACACACCAGACTTCTTGAGGTTGTCATACGTGTTACGCTCTACGGAAGTAGGACGCAATACAAAACCCAAAAGTGGAGGGTTGCTTCCTAGGTGCGTAACTGAACTGAAAATGGCAACATTAGAAACGCCATCTTCTGAAATACTTCCTAAGAGATTAGCCGATTTAAAGCCGGTGCAACTGTTTATAAAATGTGCACGATATCGGGACGGCATATCAGCTATCTGTTCTGCTGTGTAATGTCTCATAAAAAAGGGTAAGTTTTAACCTACCCTCAATTTACTGTGTGTTCAAGCGTTAAGCTGTTAACATTAAACAAAATAACAAAACTTTAAATGTCTAAGCTTCTTGCGCTTGCACATTATACTTAGGATAATCAGTATATCCTTTTTCTCCTTGTGTGTAGAACGTATCTTGATCCCATTCGGCTGTTGGGGCTTTGATTGCAAAGCGTTCTACAAGATCTGGATTGGAAATATAAAGTTTTCCATAGGCTACAAGATCTGCATTTCCTTCTTTGATCACCGCATTACCGCTCTCTTGATCAAAATTTGCATTGATCATTAAATTTCCGTGGTATTTTGGGCGATAGTGCTTCGCGATTTCTGTTTCAAGAAAGTCGATATCACTAACATCTGTGAACGGTTCTGAAAGGTGCAAATAGGCCAAGTCGTAATTATTGAGACGCTCTACGATATAGTCAAAAGTAGGAATGGTTTCTTCTGTCGCATCAATACCAAATACACCGTTTAGAGACGGATTGAGACGCACACCTATTTTATTTTCGGGCATCACCGCTTTAACCTTATCTAAGGTTTCAAAAAAGAAACGGGCTTTATTTTCAATGCTTCCACCGTAGTTATCTGTACGCACATTAGAATTTTTATTAAAAAACTGATGGAATAAATAACCGTTAGAACTATGAATTTCAACGCCATCAAAACCAGCTTCCATTGCATTTTTAGCAGCAGTTACAAAGTCTTCTTGCGTTTGTTGAATATCTTCAAGCGTCATCGCTTTAGGCTCTACGGTGTCTTTGAAACCTTCAGAAGTAAAAGCTTTGGCATTAGGGTTTACTGCAGATGGAGCGAGTGGCTTATCGCCATTATGAAAATCAGGGTGTGACATACGACCTACGTGCCATAATTGAATAAAAATCTTACCATCTTCGGCGTGTACAGCATCAACCACTTTTTTCCAACCAGCAACTTGCGCTGCAGAATGAATCCCCGGCGTATGAATGTAACCTACAGCCTGAGGAGAAACTTGTGAGCCTTCAGTAATGATAAGGCCGGCACTAGCGCGTTGCGTGTAATATTCTACGTGCATGTCAGTAGGTGCATTTTCCGGATTATCAGCGCGACTACGCGTCATAGGTGCCATCACGACACGATTTTTTAAGGTAGTTGCACCTAGTTTAAAAGATTGTAATAGAGGTTGATCAGTTTTCATAATTTTTCTTTTTCTGCGGAAGCAACAATTATAAGTGCTACAATTCCTAGTTTGTTTTTAATTGCTTTTTTGGTCTAATCGGAGTAAAAGCCCTAACAGTTTGGGCTGTTAAACCTTTTATAAAATCTATTTTGATTAGAAATAAACGATTGGTTATGTGAGCCATAAAGGCTTCAAAAGGTTTGGAGTAGCTATTTAATCGTCAATGTTTTCGCGCATTTCACTTTTGCGCATAGGCATCTGATCTATGGTCTCAAAAATGATTTTCACATCAAGCGGAAAGGTTTTTTGAAACTTCACTCCGCCATCTTTTCCTATAAGTGTAATGCCTTCATAAGTATTTGGGATCTGATATTTCTGACGTAACGGCCCAACTTGAAAGCCCGAAACCACCTTTAAGTCTTTATCGTACAAACGTCCTTTAGCCAAAACAAAAAGCAGAATATTGCGATCTTCTATTTTTTTGGTCGAATTTTTCATGTGTTGCCAGTGGTTGACAAAACTTTCCGTCTCGAGGCTGGTGGTAGAAAAAACCACAATGCGGTTGCGCCATTTGTATTTAGAAAAGTCGTTTTGTGCAGAAGCGGTCAGCGCAAATAAAACTATAGAGATATTGGTGAGGGTTTTCATAAATGTGCTTGGTCTTTTAAAAGGTCAGGAAATTGTTTTTTAAATCGGTTAAGTCTGGGTACTGAAACGCCAATTATGTAGGGATCGTTAGGATGCTTACGCTCGTAATCCTGATGATAGGCTTCTGCCTCCCAGAATTTTTGAAAAGGCAATACTTGAGTTACGATTTCACCATCATAAACCGTTTCATTGAGCTGTGTGACAATGCTATCAATAATGCGCTTTTCTTTTTCGTTTTGATAGAAGGCTATAGAGCGATACTGTTTGCCTCGGTCAGGACCTTGACGATACAGCGCTGTGGGATCGTGTGATCCAAAAAAGGCAATGACTAAATTGCGATAACTTACTGTGTCAGGATTATAAAACACTTCTACGGCTTCGGCGTGGTTGGTTTTTCCGTAGCTTACCTCTTTGTAGTTAGGGTGTTCTTCAAACCCACCGCTATAGCCGCTTACGGCCTCCTTAACTCCTTTGATGCTCTCAAAAATCGCTTCTACGCACCAAAAGCAACCGCTTGCAAAATAAGCACGTTCATAGCCCTCCACAGATTGCGTTTGCACCGGAGGAAGCTTAGCCATCCTTTGATCACTTTCTAAAGAAGTAGTGTTTTTACAGCTGAGACATAGCGTTATTAATACAATGTAGCTCGTTATAAAGCGCATAGCGTGATTTTCTACTTAAATATAACGAGAAGGGCCGCGCAGGGCTGCTAAGGTCCTGTTAAACTCTTAAAATAAAAAAGCCCCGATAGGATCGGGGCTTAGTCTATATTATGATGTGAAGCGATTAGAGTTTCGCAAAAATAGCTTCCATTTTTTCTGATTCTTCTTTTGCAAGTTCCTCGTCTACTAAGATACGACCACTATGCTCATCAGTAATGATCTTTTTACGACCTGCGATTTCCACTTGTACTTGTGGTGGGATCGTAAAGAAAGAACCTCCAGATGCACCACGCTCAATAGCCACAACGGCAAGACCATTGCGTACGTTAGAGCGAATGCGCTTGTAAGCTTTTACAAGACGCTCATCAATTTGTTCTTCGTAGCTTTCTCCTTTTTCAAGAAGTGCTTGTTCTTCTTTTTCCGTTTCAGCTAAGATCTCATCAAGCTCGTCTTTTTTGTGCTTCAAGTGCTTTTTGCGCTCGTCAAGACGTTCTTTAGTAGAATCGATCACTTCGTTTTTCTGCTCGATCTGCGCACGGAATTCTCTGATATTTTTTTCAGCAAGCTGAATTTCTAACTCTTGAAATTCAATTTCCTTACTTAGCGAGTTGTACTCTCTGTTGTTACGCACATTTTTTTGCTGTTCAGTATATTTCTTGATAGCAGCTTTTGCGTCTTCAATAAGAATTTTTTTAGCTTTAATCTGATCGTCGATTAAGCTTAACTCACCACCTAATTTGTCAAGTCGGGTATTTAATCCTGCAACTTCATCTTCAAGATCTTCTACTTCTAAAGGAAGCTCACCACGCACGTTGCGTATGGTATCAACGCGAGAGTGTATCAGCTGTAGGTCATACAATGCTCTGAGTTTCTCTTCTACAGTTGCTTCGGTCTTTTTTGCCATATTATAAATACTTAATAGGATTGGTGTTTTCGTCTGATAAAACGACTGCAAAATTAGTAAATTTTTTCGTAAGAAAGTCGGTCAAAATATTTTTTGTGTATTGCTCGCTTTCATAATGCCCAATATCAGCTAAAACGATTTGACCTTCAGCTTGATAAAACTGATGGTATTTAAGATCTGCGGTGATCAGCGCATCTGCTCCGGCAGCTTTAGCGGCGTCAATTGCAAAACTTCCGCTTCCTCCTAAAACAGCGACCTTTTTTACAGGTTGACCACGCAAAGCAGAATACCGAATTCCTTCAGCATGAAATGCTTTTTTAACCTGATTTAAAAAGTCTAATTCCTCAAGGGCTTCGGGTAGTTCTCCTATCATTCCCATTCCAATATTTTGATTGGCATTGTCTAAAGTGGTGATTTCATAGGCTACTTCTTCGTATGAATGCGCTGCAAAAAGTGCGCTTAAAATGCGTGATTGCAGGCGCGCTTCAAACGTGATGTTGAGTTGTACTTCTTTTTCAATATGCAGTTCGCCTCGATTTCCAACGCTCGGATTGCTATGTTCATTGCCCTTAAAAGTACCTTTGCCTTTGGTGCTAAAACTACACTCTTCATAATTGCCAATGTTTCCGGCTCCTGCTTTAAAAAGTGCTTCTCTTACAGTGATTACCTCATTTTTTGGTACATAGGTCGTAAGTTTTTTAATAGCTCCTTTTCTAGGAATTAAGATCTTGCGCTGCTCTAGATTTAGCGCATCGCACATCCCTCTACTCACACCGTGTGGCATATTGTCAAGCGCGGTATGAATGGCGTAAATAGCAATATCATTTTGGATCGCTTTAAGCACCACACGTTCTACATAATTTTTACCGGTGATCTTCTTGAGTCCGCTAAAAATTATAGGATGAAAACTTACGATCAAGTTGCAGTTTTTAGCAATGGCTTCATCTACAGTTTGTTCAAGTGTATCAAGAGTAACCAGAATACCGGTAACTTGCGTATGATAGTTTCCCAGCAAAAGACCTACATTGTCAAAATCTTCGGCATTGGCAAGGGGAGCAAATTCTTCAAGGGTTTGTGCGACGTCTTTAATAGTCATAACTCGTAATTCTAATAAGTGGTAAAGGTAAAGATTGCGATAAGTGAAGCTACTTATTTTATTGCTAAATCTTGTTTTGTCAGGGTTAACAAATAAGTCACGCGTTCAAAAGTTTAAAAAGTAATACCTTCGGCGTTGTGAAAGACTTGCGAAAAATACTCTGGCCTTTTTCGGTGCCTTACGACGGGGTTACCCGAGTACGCAATTGCCTATTTGAGAAGGGAATATTCGAACAAAGATCGTATGATTTTCCGGTGATTGGTATTGGTAATTTAAGCGTTGGCGGTACCGGAAAAACACCAATGACGGAGTATGTGCTGCATCTTTTGAAGGAGGAGTATCATCTGGCGACCTTAAGTAGAGGATATGGCAGGTCTACCAAAGGTTTTTTGCCCGTCACCCCGGAGGCTCACGCTAGCGAAGTAGGGGATGAACCTTTGCAATTTGCTACAAAATTTAAGGAGGTGGCTGTTGCTGTTTGCGAAGATCGTCAAACCGGTATCGCCAGGTTGATGAAGCAAACTCCAAAACCTGAGGTAGTGGTTTTAGATGATGTTTTTCAGCACAGAAAGGTACAGCCTGGATACCTGATTATGCTTACGGCGTATAATGATTTGTTTTACAAAGATCTGGTGCTTCCGGCAGGGAATTTAAGAGAGTCTAGACAAGGAGCATCCCGAGCGCATTGTATTGTAGTTACTAAATGCCCTTCAAGTTTAGGCGAAAGGGAAATGCGAGCTATAAAAACGAAGATTGGAACTTATAGTAATGCTCCGGTTTATTTTAGCAGTATTGGTTACGGTGAAATTCAAGGAAACCCAGCTTTTACTGACTATAGTACATTACGTAATAAGAAAATTACAGTGGTAACCGGTATCGCGAAACCAGAGCCTTTTTTTGATTTTTTAAAAGGGAAAAACTTGAACTTTGAAGCGCTTCGGTTTAAGGATCATCATAATTTTACTCCTAAAGAACTACATGCTTTAGATCAACACGAAGTCATACTTACCACCGAAAAAGACTATATGCGCTTAAACGGCAAATTGCATAAAGCTACGTTGCTATATGTGCCTATTGAAATGCAGTTTTTAAAAGAAACGGAACGTTTCAACAATGATCTGCTGAATTTTGTGAAGCAGCAGGTCCCTAAAGAATAACGTTTTTACGTTTTAAGGCATTATGGATTTTAAAGAAGAATTCCTCTACCTTATAAGGTTTTGGGATGATGTCGTTGAAACCGGCCAGATAAAAATCGTCAATATTTTCTTCAATGGTTACCGCTGTTAAGGCTAGAATAGGCAGGTCTTTATTGAATTCGCGTATTTTCTGAGTCGCTTCGATACCGCTTATTCCCGGCATATGAATATCCATTAAAACCAAGTCAAAGTTCTCAAAGCGTACTTTTTCAATAGCGATTTCACCATTGTCTGCCACCTCGCACATCATCTCATTTTTTTCAAGAATTTTGCGGGTGATCATTTGGTTGATCTTGTTGTCTTCAACTACCAACAGCTTTTTGCCTTTTAGGGCCTCGTAATCTATCTCGTACACGCGCTCTTCGGTTTCGTTAGTTTTGCTTTTGGTCAGGCCATACTTGATGTCAAAGAAGAATTTAGAGCCTTTTCCAAGCGTACTTTCCAGTTCAATTTTACTTTTTTGAAGGGTGAGCAGGCGCTTAACAATAGAAAGCCCTAAGCCGGTACCGCCGAATTTTCGATTGATCTGTACCGAACCTTGAGTAAAGTTCTGGAAGATATCTTTCTGTTTTTTCTTGCTGATACCTTCTCCGGTATCTTCAACTTCAAAATGAAGATAAGTTTGACTTTCATTACTGCTCAATTGCTTGATACGAATAAAAATATCCCCGTCTCTGGTAAATTTATTTCCGTTACCGATCAAATTGATGAGGATCTGCGAAATCATTAATGGGTCACCAATGATCTGATCAGGAATTTCTTCGTCATATTCCAGATTGAGCTTGTTGCCTTTTTCTTGCGCCGAACGCTCCAAAGCAAACAATACATCATCTACACGTTTACGTAGATTAAAGGTTGCTTGTTCAACTTCGACCTTATCGGCCTCAAGCTTGTTGAGGTCAAGAATGTTATTGATGAGCGAGAGCAAATATTCTCCTGAAAACTTTAAGGAGTCAAGATGCTTCTTTTGCTCTTCGGTAGGATTTTCACTTAAAAGTAAATGCGTGAGTCCGGTTACTGCATACATAGGAGTACGAAGTTCGTGCGTGATCGTAGATAAAAACTGCGCCTTAACCACAGAAGCCTTCTCGGCATTTTCTTTGGCGATCATCAGTTCGGCGTTTTTAGCTTGCAGCAGCTCGTTTGCCTTAGCGCGTAAATTATTGTTCTTATAAAGAGATAGAGCTAAAAGACACAAAATAGTAAACAGTGCAATAATGAGTACGGTTGTGATCTTATTAGCCTGAACGCGTTTTGCCGGGTCGTAATCATCAGCATTGATGTTGGCGAGCAACGCATTGCGAATCGCGACATTTTTTGCAGTTGAATTGTTTTCACCAAAATAACTGCTGCGTTTTTGATTGTATAAAGAAAGGTAGCTGAAAGCTTCCTCAAATTCTTGTCGCGCGGAATAAATGGTGCTCAATAAATTCAATCCATCAACTTCAAGCTGCGGGTAATTATTATTTAAACTGAGTTCGTGTGCTTTGTTAGCATACGACAAAGCAGTATCCAACTGATTGAGCAGGAAATTCATTCTGCCCTGTTGTAAAAAAACGCGGCAAAGCAAATAACTGTGTTTGCCCTTTGTTTTGTTTAAAATCGCTTCGGCTTGCTGATATTTTAATAGGGCTTCTTCATTGTTTTTGAGTTCCTGCAAAATGTTGCCCTCATACAAATAGGTCGTGGCCAACTGAACTCTGGAGTCCTCATCGCGCGTGCTTTCAAAAATTAATGCGGCATTTTCTAAAAAGGGTAGTGCACGCTCGTAATTTCCGGTTTTAGATAGGATTTGACTATAAATCAAATAGTCTTGCCCCAGATTGTCTAATTCTTGAAGTTCTTGGTGCAGTTTAATGGCATTAAGAATAAGCGGAGTAGCGAGCTTAGGATCGCCGCGCTCAAAATAAATTTTAGAAAGCAATTGGTTGCTAATCGCTTCGCCACTTTGATTCAATGATTTTATCGAAAGGGCTTCGGCTTTTTTGATATTGACGATCGCCGATTCAAAATCTGCCTGCTCCATTGCGTAGATTCCACCTAGTAAAAGCGAATCAATCTGAATGTTTTGTACGTTTTCAGATCTGCTTGATTGTTGACCAAAACAGACCACGGAAATTAGGGTAAATAAGACGACAAGTAGTTTTCTGTCGATCAGCATTTTTTGACGCATTAAGTCACTAATATAGACACTTTGATAGAATATCTACAGAAAACTTTAAGAATTTTTAAGAGATTTTAAGAATGAGATCAATCAATCTCGAAGAGTAACCGGTCTCATTATCGTACCAACCTATGAGTTTCACCAAGTTACCAATCACAGAGGTCATTTGAGCGTCTACAATCACCGAATGGGTATTCCCTACAATATCAATAGAAACCAAAGGAACATTTGTAAACTCTAAAATGCCTTTGAGTTCATGTGAAGCGGCGTTTTCAAAAGCAGCGTTAATTTCCTCTATTGTAGTTTCGCGAGCGACATTTAAGGTAAGGTCAGTTAAAGATCCGTTAGGCACCGGTACCCGAATTCCGCAGCCACCAATTACTTCGCTTAAATCTGGAAAAATTTTAGTGAGCGCTTTTGCGGCACCAGTTGTGGTGGGTACAATAGATTGCCCTGCAGCTCGCGCGCGTCTTAAGTCTGCGTGCGGCTGATCGTGCAAACTTTGATCAGTTGTGTACGAATGTACCGTTGTGATATACGCCTGCTTAATTCCGCATAAATCATTTACCACTTTAATCATTGGGGCGGCATTGTTGGTGGTGCAACTCGCATTAGAAATGATGCGCTCACTACCATCAAGCAAGGTGTCATTTACGCCAAGCACAATCGTTTTGATATGGTCATCTGCCGGTGGAACACTTAGAATGACTTTGGGAGCGCCAGCCTCAAGATGTGGGAGAAGCGCTTCTTCGGTTTTAAATTTACCGGTAGCTTCAACGATGAGGTCCAGATCGTGATTTTTCCAAGGAATGCGTTCTGGATCAGACTCCTGATAAAGGTGAACTACTTGTTGATCGACATAGAGGGCAGCATCTTGATAACTAATTTCCGGTGGGAAAATGCCGTGAATACTGTCGTATTTAAGCAGATGCGCTAAAGTTGCACCATTGGCTTTATCGTTTATGGCGACTACTTCAATTTGTGGATGCTCGTGCAAAAGTCGAAAGAGTCTCCGACCGATGCGTCCAAAACCGTTGATCCCGATTTTGATAGTTCTCATGCGCAATACGTCTAGTTAAGGTGCTTTTGAGCTTTATATGAAGAGCGCACGAGTGCACTACTCTCTACGTGACGGAAGCCCATTTCTAAACCTATAGTCTCGTATTTTTTAAATTGATCTGGCGTGATGAATTGTTTCACCGCAAGATGTTTTTTAGAAGGCTGAAGATACTGACCAATGGTCACCACGTCAACATCAGCATCGCGTAAATCTCTTAAGGTTTGAATGACTTCTTCTTCAGTCTCACCCAGACCTAGCATGATACCTGATTTGGTACGTCTGATGCCTTGCTCTTTTAAATATTTAAGCACGCCTAAACTACGCTCATATTGCGCTTGTATACGCACTTCTCGGGTGAGGCGTTTTACGGTTTCCATATTATGAGAGACCACTTCAGGCGCCACTTCAACGATACGATCAATATTGCGCTCGTTTCCTTGAAAGTCGGGTATAAGAGTTTCTAAGGTAGTGTCAGGGTTCATGCGTCTGATGGCTTTAACCGTTTCAGCCCACATTATAGAACCCATATCTTTTAGATCATCACGGTCTACAGAAGTAATTACCGCGTGCTTAATTTTCATAAGCTTGATGGAACGAGCTACTTTTTCTGGTTCTTCCCAATCTAAGGTATCTGGCCTGCCGGTTTTAACACCACAGAATCCGCAAGAACGGGTACATACGTTACCTAAGATCATAAATGTCGCCGTTCCTTCACTCCAGCATTCTCCCATATTTGGGCAGCTTCCTGAGGTGCAGATAGTGTGTAAATCATACTTATCTACGAGGCTCCTGAGTTCTGTGTATTTCTTGCCGGTGGGCAATTTTACACGCAACCATTTAGGTTTTGGTTTATGAACCGGTGCTGCTAATGTTTCAGTATTCATCACAATTCTTTTAGGTCAGCAAAGATACAAACTGTACTTCAAATAACAGGTACTGCTGTGTTTTGTGTTGGTGGTCTCTTCTACGCTTAAAAGCTTACATTTTGGCCTGGGTAATTTGCTTGTTAAGAGAGTTTTAGTACTTGCGTTAAAATTTAGGTAATTAGGAAATCGTTGTGATAAGAAGCAAGACTACCGCACTACTTTTACATCAGTATTAAACAAAAACACTCTATTATGAAACGATTTACACTTCCTTTTTTGATAATTGCGATTGTAACAGGAATTTATGGTTTTGGAGGGTTTGATCTTTGGGCAACCGAAGCTGCACGTATCTTATTTCTGATTTCAGCAGATTTATTTGTAGTTTCTTTATTTGCTAAATTTTTATTTAAGAAGAATCCTAAGCCTATTGCGCAACAGGTAAAATCATAAATCAGCCTTTTCATTCCTGAATTTAGAACTGCTTTAATACAAAGCAGTTTTTTTATGTCTAAATTGTAGCATAATTATTGATAAGAATAGTAAAAACTTTATGCGTAATCTTTCTTTAGCTCTACTTCTTTTGATCTCTGTTTACGGTTTAAAAGCACAAGAGCAAGTTTTACATCGTGGGGCAGTGACCGAAACCGTGACCGCTAACGATTCTATAAGCATTCCATATTCTATTTATTTGCCGCCAACCTACGATGTGAACAATCCGTCTAATGCGTTGTTTATTTTTGACTCAGATGGGGAGGGTACTAAAGCAACCCGACTTTTTGTATCTGCATTACAGGGCGAAAATTATATCATCGTTGCTAATAATAAACCCTTGCCGCAAGCATTAGACAGTCTTGATGCCAATGCAAAAATGGGACTGCATATTATGCAAGATGTGTTTAGAAAGGTTTCTCTGGATATGAGTAATGTGTATCTGGCGGGGCACAAGAGTGGTGCACAGGTAGCAAGTGCCTTATCCTACATCGTAAGAGGAACAGCTAATTTACTTTTAATTGATGACGTATACTTCGCAAATAGGTTTGCAGATCAGGCGCAAGAAAACCTAGCGATTGGAGTGGTTGGTGAAGCTTCACCTAACTATTATCAGATGGAAGATTATTTCTATATGATGAAAGCCTACAATAATGACAATACGCTCTATTTTATTGAAGAAACAAAAACTTGGCCGTCGGCAGCGTTAATGGGCACATTGATCAATAGATTGTATCACCTCAATAATGAGCGTTTAAATAAAAAGCTTTCTGATACGGTATGGCAGCGTCAATATCAAACAGATCTCAACACCATTAAACAATTGACTTTAGCAGAAGAATATGTCAATGCCTATGAGTTGGCTACAGATTTAAAAGGAGAATACCGCGGAAATGTTGATCTTGATCCGTTGCGCGATCTGCAGCGTGGGTTGAGAAGATCTGATGCGTACAAACAAGAAAAACGCTATATGCGATCTGATGATATAGAAGAAGGGTTGCTGCTGGATGATATTAGTTACTTTTTAGATGAAGATCTTGCGCTGGGTAGTTTTTCCAATCTGGGTTATTGGGATGAACGTATACAGCAATTTAGAGCTGCGGCACAAAATTCGGCGAAGCCTAAAGAACAAAAAGTAGCTAAACGTATGCTAGGTTATATTGATTATGTTGTCACCGATTTTCTGACCTTAAACCGGGTGGCACTTTTTGATCAGCGCATTTTTGCTAATGTATTACGCACGTTACTGGATCCCGAAAATGATACGGCATATTTAGACATAATTAGTTTAGCAGCCATTGATGGAGATGACAATACAGCTTATTTTTATCTAGAAGAATTGCTGAAGCAAGGCTACGACGATTATGAGGCGCTGTACTCGATCCCAAAAACCGAATTGCTGCGTATTAAGCCAACCTACAACGAACTTGTAGAAAGTTATTTGGGCAAATCTAAATTTTAGAGAAATCCTTATTTCTTTTAACGTAGATCAATAAAAGCAAAGCAACCACTGTTATTGCAGCCATAATGGCCCAAGTGCTTTTGTAACCTAAGCGGTCCACAAGTTGCATCCCACTGTTATGGCCAAAAATATGCGCAAGCGAAAAAGACATACTGTACAATCCCATATATGCTCCTTGTCTGCCCAGTTTAGCTCGGCGTAAGGCAAAGGCATTTCCAAATGGGAACGCGATCATCTCGCCTAAAGTGGCAACTGCCATACCCAGTATTAAAACCCCATTCCAACCGCTGAAATAGAAAAAACCAAAACTCAGTCCGGTCAAAACTAATCCGCCAATTACATTAGAAATGTGATTCCAGTTTTTAGCTTCCATAAAAGCGATCAATGGCATCTCAAATAAAAAGATCATCAATCCGTTCATTCCAAGCAAAAGGCCAATTTGCGATTCCGTAAGTAAACGAACCTCTTTATAATAAACCGGTACAGTAGAAAAGTATTGAACAAATACAACTCCGAATAAAGCAAGTGCGATCAGGAATATAACATATAGACGGTCTTTGTGAGGCGCTAAGGGATTTTCAATCATTTTTTCTTGATCTGTTTCTTTGGCTTTTTTTGGGTTCAACGTTTGAATGAGCAGCAAGCCGGCGAGAATACAAGTAATGCCGTCTGCTAGAAATAAACCAAAGTATCCAATACTTGCAATGATAATTCCGCCCAAAGCCGGGCCTGCTGAGAATCCTAAATTGATCGCAAGACGAATTAAGGTTAACGACCGCGTTTTGTTCTCCGGTTTGCTATAGGCGCTCAGCGCAACGAAAAAAGCAGGCCGAGACATATCTGCTACTGTGATCAAGGCAAAAAAGCCAATGCATACCGCCCAAAAGCTAGTGATGAACTGCAAGCCTAAAAATCCAATTCCGGTAGCGATAAGACTTAAAAGGATGGTTTTATAATATCCTAGTTTATCAGATAGAATTCCGCCTAGCCAAGAGCCAAAAAGTGAACCAAACCCAAAACACGTCATTACCCAACCTACACGGCTTAGACTAAATCCTAAGTCGTCTCTGAGGTATAATGATAAAAACGGGATCACCATTGCACCCGCCCGATTTACCAGCGTGATCAATGCAAGCCACCAGATTTCTTTTGATAGTCCTTTAAAGGTATTGAGGTAAGAAGTAAAAATGCGTTTCACGATGGGTGTAAATAAAAAAAGTCTGGCGATAAGACCAGACTTTTTGCGTTTATAAAATAGGTTTATGTATCAACACAGCACGTCTGGAAGAGAAGGATATTCCTTTACTAGGCGATATGATGTGTTTTTAAATTTCATTATAATCGAATTTATGGTCGACCATCTGTATTTATTGCATCAAGGTCGTTTGCTAAGTTAAAGCTACTAAAACTTTTTCAGTAGAAGCTTTTGTTTTTTAATTAAAATTAAAGACTTCCGCTTGGCAGTTCTTCTACTTGTACCGGGAGGTAGAGTTCGGTTACCCATTCAGCCGGATTAGGGGTGTCCTCAGGGCCTACTATGTAAAATTCAAATTTGCTGCTTTCGGGAGCGGCCACATAATTGTTCTCCTGCATATAAGCTTCGGTTTTTTTCCAAGCTTCATCAAGATTACTGGTGTTTCCGGTTAGTCGCGTTTTTATAACGGTGTAGGCCGGTAAAAATCCACAAAGAATAGCGCTGTCTTCAGGTACTACTATTCTTGAAGTTGTAGGAATTCCACTTGAAATGATTGCGCTATTATTTACAGAGTCCTTAGAGTTGTAAATAGTGAGCGGTTTTCCCAGAATGGTGATGTTATTACCTTCCATAAAAGATTTCACCTGTGGAATAAGCTCCATAACTTTTTCATCAATATGTTCAATAGAGGTGGCTGTTGTGGCATACATATAAAAACCACCGCTATATTGTGTAATGCCGCTTACATCAATGCTGTACACTTTCATATCAGCATTGATCAGTTGGTCTAACGCAGTCAGACCTTTGTCATACATCGCGCGCATTTCACCATCAAAATCATAACCACCAAGAGTGAAATAGGCTTTGTCTATTAAGGTATGTTCGCCTCTGATTCCCCAGGTTACTTTAGTACCTTCTTCAACTTCTTCAAATTGCCAAAACACATTTGCATCGCGCTCTCCTCCCGGAGTGATAAAAGTGATGTCTTGCTCAATACGTTGATCTTCGATAACCGAAGTGGTTCGCATAGCACCATCTACTTCTTCACCATTCCACGAATAGCTCGCGCCCTCGCCGCTGGTTTTTTCGGGATAATTAAAAACCATTGTAGGGTCTTCTTGTTTCCAAGGTCCCCAGGTTTCCCAAGTTTTATATTCGTTAACCTTATCAAAAACCACACTTACAGGAGCGTCAATAATTTTTGATTCTTCAATTTCATAAGTACCGTCTTTAGTAGCAAAATAAATAGCACCTGCTATAAAAACAATGAGCAGTAGAAAGAAGAGGTATTTTAATATTTTCATTTAGGAATGGGTTTAACAGCTAAGTTAGCAATTTAAAACGGATTGTAGGAGATTCCCACAAAAGAAGAATTAAGAAAAGTAACTTACTTGTTAAGCGTTAATTTAATAAGAAAAAGCAGCGCCACAAAAACGATAAAACCTATCAAAATCCAGAAAGATCCTCGGTATTCTTTTTTGTGAAGTTTGCGGTCTTTGCGATAGCTGCGTGATACAAAAAACACAAAAGCGATAAAGAACAAGGCCGCAAAAACCCATTGACCGGTAGTGAACATTTTAATGTATTTTTAGTCAAAATTAAGTCTTTAAAACAGAATATTACGATGAAAAAACGATTAGCTGCGGTACACGAATTTCATAGCACCTTTGGATTAGGAATTGAAGAAGCCCCAAAGGCCGACTTGGGCGAGGCTAAAAATTTGTTGCGTTTCAATTTGATGAAAGAAGAGAATGAAGAATATCTAGAAGCTGCTAATAATAATGACCTTACCGAAGTAGCCGATGCGTTGGGTGATATGCTTTATATC
Organism: Leeuwenhoekiella sp. ZYFB001; assembly: GCF_011784865.1. Taxonomy (NCBI): domain Bacteria; kingdom Pseudomonadati; phylum Bacteroidota; class Flavobacteriia; order Flavobacteriales; family Flavobacteriaceae; genus Leeuwenhoekiella; species Leeuwenhoekiella sp. ZYFB001. The sequence continues at coordinate 2,706,946 of NZ_CP050460.1, read as the reverse complement.
TTATGCGGAACCATTTTAGAACACGGGATGCAACATAAGATCGAAGAAGTTTTTGATGAAATTCAGCGCAGCAATATGAGTAAGTTAGGAGCTGATGGTAAACCGGTGTACCGCGAGGACGGTAAAGTCTTAAAAGGTCCAGCTTATTTCAAACCAAATATTAAAAAGATTCTGGATAATTAATCTAGTTTTTTTCTCCACTTATTAAGGCTAAATTCGCAGCCTATGAGCGCAATCAATTATGTTTCGGTAGAGTCTATCGCTAAAGCTTTTGGCGAGCGGGTATTGTTTAAAGATTTGTCTTTTGGTATTAACGAAGGACAGAAAATTGGCTTAGTGGCCAAAAACGGTACCGGTAAAACGTCGATGCTTGATATTCTGGCGGGAGCTGAGAATCCAGACAGTGGGCAGGTGGTATATCGCAAAGGCATCAAGATTTCTTTTCTTCCTCAGGAACCCGATCTTGACCCTAATCTTACCGTAGAACAAACCATTTTTGATAGCGATAATGAGATCTTAAATGTGATTTCAGCCTATGAGCATGCGCTTCAAAATATGGAAGATACCGAAGCGTATCAGAAAGCTTTTGATCAGATGGAAGCCCATCAAGCCTGGGATTTTGAGACACAGTACAAGCAGATATTATTTCAGCTGAAGCTGGATGACCTTGATCGTAAGGTTGAAAAGTTAAGCGGTGGACAGAAAAAGCGTTTGGCACTCGCCAATATGCTGCTCAGTAAACCTGATTTGCTTATTCTTGATGAGCCTACGAACCACTTAGATCTCGAGATGATCGAGTGGTTAGAGCAGTTTTTTGCCAAAGAGAATTTTACGCTGTTTATGGTAACGCACGACCGCTACTTTTTAGAGCGGGTGTGTAATGAGATCATCGAGTTGGATGAAGGTAAACTGTATAGTTATAAAGGGAATTATGCGTATTACCTAGAGAAACGAGATGCCCGAATTACTAACGAAGAAGTTGAAACGGGAAAGGCAAAACAGCTTTTTAAAAAGGAATTGGAGTGGATGCGTCGCCAGCCCAAGGCGCGTACTACAAAGTCAAAATCGCGTATCGATGACTTTGCCGAAATAAAAGAACGCGCACACAAACGCCGTAACGATCACGAGGTACAACTCGAGCTTAATATGGAACGCTTGGGGAGTAAAATCGTAGAGCTGCACAAAGTTTCTAAGTCCTTTAAAGATCGTGTGATCCTTGATAAGTTTGACTATAATTTTCAGCGGGCAGACCGTATTGGGATCATCGGTAAAAATGGAACCGGAAAATCTACATTTCTCAATATCCTTACAGGGAAAATGCCACCCGATGGCGGAAAGATCGTGATCGGGGAGACTATTCAATTTGGCTATTATACACAAAAGGGAATTGAGATCAAGCACGGTCAAAAGGTAATTGATGTCATCAAAGAATTTGGGGATTATATTCCGTTGAAAAAGGGGCGCCAGATTTCTGCAGGTCAGCTTTTAGAGCGTTTTCTATTTGACCGAAAAAAGCAATACGACTTCGTTGAAAAATTGAGTGGAGGCGAGCGTAAGCGTTTATATTTATGTACGGTGCTTATTCAGAATCCTAACTTTTTAATTCTCGATGAGCCTACTAATGATCTGGATATTGTGACGCTCAATGTGCTTGAGAGTTTCTTGCTGGATTATCCGGGATGTTTGATCGTGGTTTCGCACGATCGCTATTTTATGGATAAGATCGTTGACCACCTTTTTGTATTTAGAGGTCAAGGGGTGGTTGAAGATTTTCCGGGAAATTACTCTGATTTTAGAGCTTATGATGCTGGTCCGGCAGTTATACAGGAGGAAGATCCACAGCCTAAAGTGGAAAAGGAAACCAATAAAGACAATTGGAAAACAGCCGGAAGTGCACTTTCTTATAACGAGCAAAAGGAATACAACCGACTGGAACGCGATATCGCCAAGCTTGAAAAGGAAAAGGAAAAGAAGGAAGCCGAATTTCTAAATCCCGATTTGTCAGGAGATGAGATCAATCAAGCTTCTGTGGAGCTGCAACAGATTCAGGATAAAATAGACGAATTTACCGAGCGTTGGTTTGATTTAAGCGCCAAGATGGAAGGTTAGGCGAATTTAGAAGTACGAAATACGAAGTGCAAAATTCGTCTTCGGCAGTAGGTAAACGTTAGCAATAGGAGAAATTGCGAATTAGAAATTTAGAATTTTGAGTGTGAATTTTGGATACAGAGCGCAGTGCAGAAAGTTGGGTTTAGGTAATGAAAAACAGATAGACAAAGCGATTTAATAATTAGATCAATTTACACAACTTAAGAACTGAGAATGTGGTACATTATTAAAGCTTATTCACAATTTCTGCGGAAAGCAACCAATCAACACGGGGTGCATTCTCCTTTTGTGTACACATTTGTTACGAAATGCCTTTACCGAAAAATTTCAAAAGAAGCTAAAAATCAACTTCGAGCTTATCAAAATAAGCTTCGTCAATCCGATGAAGTTATTGAAGTAACCGACTTTGGCGCGGGATCACGTGTTTTTAAAAGCAATAGACGCGCGGTTAAAGATATAGCCAAACACGCCGGAGCGCGTTTCTCCAGAATGAAACTGCTTTATCGCGTAGTTGCCTATTTTAAACCAAAGGCTATTTTAGAATTAGGAACCTCTGTGGGTTTAGCCACGGTTTCTTTGGCTTCACCTAAAACCGGAAAAGTAATTTCTTTAGAAGGTTGCCCGCAAACCACTGCCGTGGCTCAGAAGCATCTAAAAAGCGCAGAACTTTCAAATGTTGAGGTTGTTGTAGGTGATTTTAAGCAGGCACTTCCGCAGGTGATTACAGAAAAATTTGATCTTATTTATTTCGACGGAAACCACAGTAAGGAGGCGACGTTAAACTATTTCGAGCAATTACTGCCTACTGCGCATAACGACAGTGTATGGATCTTTGATGATATCTATTGGTCACCAGAAATGACGGAAGCCTGGGAGTTGATCAAGCAACACCCTCGGGTGAGCGTTACGGTAGATTGCTTTTGGCTAGGATTTGTATTCTTTAGAACCGAGCAGGTTGAAGAGCATTTTAAAATTAGAATATAAATTTTGTAACTCCATTCTCAATTTATCTACTTATATTCAAAATATAGAGTAGTCATCCTATGAGCAGCTTAATAGATATAACAGATATTCGTCGTGATTTTCCGTTGGGAAATGAAATTGTTCACGTTTTAAAAGGCATCGATTTACAAATTGATAAAGGTGAGTATGTTGCGATTATGGGGCCTTCCGGTTCTGGGAAATCTACCTTGATGAACCTTTTGGGGTGTCTTGATACACCGACTTCCGGGACGTATATTTTAAATAATCGGGATGTGAGCGCGATGACTGATGATGAACTCGCGGAGGTACGTAATAAGGAGATTGGTTTTGTATTTCAAACCTTTAATTTGTTGCCTCGTACTACGGCACTCGATAATGTTGCTTTACCCATGGTTTACGCGGGCTATTCAAAACCGGAGCGCCACAAACGTGCTGAAGAAGTGCTACAAGATGTAGGTCTGGCAGATCGTATGGATCATAAACCCAACCAACTCTCAGGAGGGCAGCGCCAGCGTGTTGCTGTAGGCCGGGCTTTGGTCAATAAGCCTTCAATCATTCTTGCCGATGAGCCTACCGGAAACCTAGACTCTAAAACTTCAGTAGAAATTATGAGCCTTTTTGATGCGATTCACGCTGCCGGAAATACCGTGATCTTGGTTACACACGAAGAGGATATTGCAGAGCATGCGCATCGTGTAATTCGTTTACGAGACGGACTGATCGAGAGTGATGTGCGTAGGTCTGTAGGAGTTTAAGTTGGAAGCTATTGATATCTGCTTTTCAAATTCTACAATTATTAAAACTTATTAAAACTGACTTAGAACGTTTTTACGAATGCGTATTTTTGGTGAAAATTAAACGATATGAAAGCAGTTGTTTCTCCGGCCAAGTCGCTGGATTTTGAATCAAAATTGCCAACCACGAGAAGTTCGCAGCCTCAGTTTTTACAGGAAGCTGAAACGTTGAATAAAAAATTAGAGCGCAAAACCAAAGCTGAAATTTCAGACTTGATGAGTATCAGCGATAAATTAGCTGATCTCAATTACCAGCGTTATAAAGAATTTTCCACTCCATTTACTAAAGAAAATGCGCGCCCTGCGGTTTATGCTTTTGATGGTGATGTGTATACCGGTCTTGATGCGTACACGATTCCGACTGAAAAACTAGATAAATTAGAAGATACGTTGCGTATTCTTTCTGGTCTTTATGGGGTATTGAAGCCATTTGATCTCATGCAAGCCTATCGTCTGGAGATGGGAACCAAATTGAAATCAGGTCGTAATGCTGACTTGTACGATTTTTGGGACGATAAAATCACTGAAGCTTTGAATGCTGAATTAAAAGAAGACGAACTGTTTTTAAATCTTGCAAGTAACGAATATTTCAAATCGGTGAAGCCGGAAAAATTGAAAGTTCCTGTTATTACTCCTGTGTTTAAAGATTACAAAAACGGAAAACTCAAGATTATCTCTTTTTATGCAAAAAAAGCCCGGGGTTCTATGGTGCGCTACATTATAGATAAGGATGTGCAAACCATAGATCAACTCAAGGGCTTTGATTACGACGGGTATGGCTTCAGTGAGCAATACTCCGATCTCGATAAAAACGAATTGGTTTTCGTTAGATAATTAGTTCTACGGCTTTTTGTCTGCTAAACTTTTATCAGAGGTCGCTTTGTCGGCCTCTTTTGTTTTGGTAGCCGTTTGCTTCGTGGGGACGTCAGCGGTAGTCGCGCTGCTTTTTTTCTTCCGCGGTCTTAGTTTACCGTAAGTGCCGCGATGAATTTTTCCACGTTTAGTTTTTTGATCTCCTTTTCCCATTTTAATTTGTTTTGGTTATTAGTTATTTGGAATATAAGCAATCATAAGCGGAAGACCAAACTGCATATTTTCAGCCTGTTAATTTCAAATTTGAGCAAAAAAAAGGCTGCCCGAAAAAGGCAGCCTTTGCTATTCTTAAGAAAACGTATCTTATTTAACGTCCATTAATTCTACGTCAAAAACTAAAATCGCATCTGGAGGAATCACACCACCGGCACCGCGACTACCATATCCTAAATCTGAAGGAATCACAAAACGCGCTTTGTCGCCTACTTGAAGTAAGCCAATACCTTCATCCCAGCCAGAAATCACCTGACCTACACCTACTTGAAAATCCAGAGGTTGATTTCTCTTATATGAAGAGTCAAAAACAGTACCGTCAGCCAACTGACCTTTGTAGTGCACAGAAACCATTTTTCCTTTTTCAGCTTTCTTACCATCACCTTTTTGAATGATCTGGTAACGCAATCCGCTTTCTGTTTCTTTAAAACCTTCGCTTAATTTATCAAGTTCGGCTTTGCGTTTTTCGCGTTCTTCAGCGATGCGTTTTTCACGTGCTCCTTCAAAAGTTCTAAACGCTTCAACAGCATTAAAGCCTTCCGCTTCTGCGCCTTGACGAATGATCTCTACTTTGTCCATAGTGTCGCCTTGGGCGATAGCATCTACCACATCTTGACCTTCTACTACGCTACCAAAAACAGTGTGTTTTCCGTCTAACCAAGGAGTGGCAGTATGCGTGATAAAAAACTGACTTCCGTTTGTTCCCGGGCCGGCATTTGCCATAGAAAGTTTTCCGGGAGCATCGTGCTTTAAGCTGGAGTCAAACTCATCATCAAACTGGTAACCCGGGTTTCCGGTTCCGGTTCCTTGAGGGCATCCCCCTTGAATCATAAAATCTGGAATTACACGGTGAAATTTCAGTCCGTCGTAATACGGGTTTCCTTGTTTTTTAGCTGAGTTTTCAAGGTTTCCTTCGGCTAAAGCAACAAAGTTTCCTACCGTTCCCGGTGTTTTTTCGTGTTCTAATTTCACTAGAATTTCGCCTTTTGGCGTGTGAAACTTAGCATATATTCCGTCTTGCATCGTATCAATTTAAAAATGAGGTGCAAAAATACGTCTAAAGTAGGCAAACACAAAACCTTAGTGCCCCTGATTACTGCATATAAAAAAGCTCCTTGCAATAGTTTGTAAGGAGCTTTTTAGTGTCATTTTCGCGAAAGCGAAATCAAAACGTTTTATACCTCAATAGCAGGCACCTCGTAACGCCATCCAAATGGATCTTCAGCACGATTTGCTTGTAACTCGGTTAATTGTTTCTTTAACTTGGTAGCAAATGAGTCTTCCATTTTAGGAAGATCAAAAGCTTTCTCTTTATGCGTGAATCCTGAAATTGGCGAGATTACCGCAGCAGTACCAGCGCCAAACATTTCTTTAAGCGAGCCATTTTCGGCAGCTTCTACAATTTCAGCAACTTTTACAGGTCGTACTTCTACATTGATGCCTTGGCTTTTTGCCAGTTCGATCAAACTCTTACGGGTGATTCCGTCAAGAATACGATCGTTTGTAGGCGCCGTCAGAAGCGTGTCGTTTACTCTAAAAAACACGTTCATCGTACCTGCTTCTTCCAGATATTCGTGTGTGTTAGCATCCGTCCAAACTACTTGGTTGTAGCCTTTAGCTTTTGCTAATTCCGTTGGGTAAAATTGCGCTGCGTAGTTTCCGGCAGCTTTAGCAAAACCTACACCGCCATCTGCAGAACGGCTGTAATGATCAGCAAACAATACGCGAACTTCACCGCTGTAATATGCTTGTGCCGGTGCGCAAATGATCACAAATTTATATTCACTTGAAGGCGAAGCAGAAACTCCATTTTCTGTAGCGATAACAAACGGGCGAATATAAAGCGAATTACCCTCTCCCGGTTTAATCCAATCTTTGTCGAGATTTAAAAGTGTATTTAGACCGTCAAAAAAGTAGTCTTTTTCAAAAGCAGGCATTGCCAATCGCTCACCAGACTTATTAATACGGTTAAAATTTTCTTCAGGACGAAACATATATACATCACCCTTGTCATCTTTATAGGCTTTCATGCCTTCAAACACGGCTTGCCCATAGTGAAAAACCTTTGCAGAAGGATCCATTTGCAGAGGACCGTAAGGAAGGATTTCAGGCGTTTGCCATTTTCCGTTTTTGTATTCACAAACAAACATATGGTCTGTAAAGACGGTACCAAAAGCGAGATTACTAAAGTCAACCTGATTGATTTTAGACTCGGCGATCTTGGTTACTTTTAATGTATCTGTCATTATTGTTGAATTTTATCCTACAAATTTATCATTTTCTCAAAGTCCGGGTGCGCAAGAATTCATTAAATTTACAGGCTATCCTATTTTTAATAAAATATACACGATGAAAAAGTATTTAGTATTTGCATTTTTAGGTATTGGTCTGATTTCTTGTAAAGAAGGCGCTTCGAATCAAGAAGATGTAGCAGTTGCTGAAGCTGTTGCGACCTCTGAATTGGCTGTTTATGGTGATGATTTTAAAAATGAAACCACGCTATCTGCTTTTGAACTGGGGGATATTTATAACAACTTAAAGCCGGGGGATACGATCAATGTAACTTTTGAAGGTCCTGTGGAAGATGTATGTCAGAAAAAAGGATGTTGGATGCAAGTAGATGTCGGGGCAACTGATCCTGTGTTTATCAAGTTTAAAGATTATGGCTTTTTTGTGCCAAAAGATATTAAAGACAAGAAAGTAGTCGTACACGGGCAGGCTTTTGTAAGTGAGACTTCGGTGGAAGAATTACAACATTATGCAAAAGATGGCGGTAAATCTGAAGAAGAGATCGCGGCGATTACTATGCCGAAGAAAACACTTGGTTTTACTGCTACCGGTGTGAAAATCAACCAATAATTTGGAGCGAAAAATCGTTAAAACCGGTGACGGTTCTACTACCATTCAACTCACTGAATGGAACGAGCAGTACCATTCTATGCACGGTGCTGTGCAAGAAGCAAAGCACGTATTCTTAAAAATGGGTTTTGACTTCTATAGAGAACTTCATCCAGAGACTGCGCTATTGCACATTCTGGAAATTGGCTTCGGAACCGGGCTTAATGCCTTACTTACGTTAATTCACGCGGAAAAATTTCAGCAAAATATTCACTATGAAGGTGTGGAAGCGTATCCCGTTCTTGCAGAAGAAATTACACAACTCAACTATTTAGAAGCAGCTCAAGCCGAAAGCTATGCGGCTGTTTTTGGAAAAATGCATCAAACTTCTTGGGAGCAAACAGAAACGATCACGGAAGCATTTCAGCTTAAAAAGCGGAAGCAGCATTTTGAAACTATTTCCGATGTTGATCAGCATGATTTGATCTATTTTGATGCGTTTGGTGCGCGCGTGCAACCAGAACTTTGGGGAGAATCTATATTTGAAAAAATGTATAGGGCGCTCAAAACAGGCGGAGTACTGGTGACATATGCCGCCAAAGGAAGCGTGCGTCGCGCGATGCAGGCCGTAGGTTTTACTGTAGAGCGCTTGCCGGGGCCTCCGGGAAAACGTGAAATGCTTCGGGCGGTCAAGGGTTAAAAATATAATTTGCTATCGAAACAACTCCCAGTCTAATTTCAAAGAGAAAATATTAGAATAGATCGCAGCGCTTTGATCCCCAATATCGGTCAGCGCATAATCAATGTGAATCCCTTTATATTGAAAACCTACACCAATGTTAGGTTGAAACCCTATGCGATTGCTACCATCGAGTTGGGTGATTTCTTGAAAATTGCCAACTCCGGCTCTGATGAACACAATTCCGGTATAACCAAATTCGACTCCTGCTGCGGGGGTAGCACTTATCGCTGAACTTGAGATCAGGTCATTGGTTTGAGCGAAGCGCATCATAAGATCAATTTCAGCTTTTATGGAATAATCATAATTAATGAGCCAATTGCGTGCTACCCCCAATTGTAATTTTGGGATAGTCACCTCTAAGGTTTCGGGTAGTTCTTGATTTTGACCTTCAACCGCATCACTAATCGTCGCAAATTGTTCTTCGTCAATCGACCAGGTATTTACCGAGGTCGTGATGTCACGCGCCATTGCACCTAAATACCAATCCCCCGTTTGATATTGTATACCGAGATCAATTCCAAAGCCCCAACTCGACGCAAAATCGCCAATAATACGACGAATGATCTTTGCATTAGCACCTATATTCAATCCTTGCACAGGCATTTCTCTGGCAAACGAAATGGTAAAAGCATAATCTGCGGTAGAAAATAAACTGATGCGGTTATAATCTATATTTCCCTCGGCATCGATAAGTTGGGTGGTGTTTAAAATATCATCAACGCCAAACCTGATGAGTGAAACCCCTAGAGCTGTACGATCGTCTAAAGGCTTTGCGAAAGCGGCATAATCGTATAGCGCAATATTAGCAAAATAGCTGGCGTGCATCAACGACAACTGATTGTCTTCAAGATTTACAAGACCTGCGGGATTCCAATACCCGCTATTGACGTCGTTAGTGTTAGCGGTGACCGCGTTCGCCATCGCAAGGGCTGCAGCGTCGACACCGATGTTGAGAAATTCGTTAGAGTATTTACGTACCGCCTGTGCTGAAGCCTCAGAACCAAAAGCGAGAAGAAGAATAAGGGTAATGAAGTGCTTCAATACAGCTAAAATTTTGTCGTAAAGTTGCTTAAATGAATTGAGAATTTAAACATTATTTTTTTTGCTGGTTTTGGTGATGCAAAAACGTTAGGAGTTTCATAAGCTTTCTTGTAGCCCGTTGTTTTTCGCTATTTTTATCCGCAGCAGCTTAAATCTAATAACACCAATTTAATCAATGAATATAAAAAGCTATATACCCAACGCATTCACAATGGCCAATCTTTTTTGCGGAATGCTCGGCGTGTTTTTTGCCGCTACCGGCCATTTAGATTATGCAGCCTATGCTGTGGTAGCCGGAGTGTTTTTTGATTTTTTTGATGGTTTTTTCGCCAGGATGTTTAAGGTGGAAGGTGAACTTGGACTACAGTTAGATTCGCTGGCCGATGTAGTTACCAGTGGGGTAGTGCCGGGAATGGTGATGTTTCAGATGCTGCATAAATTAGAGCATTGGAATACCGGAGAGCGCTGGGTTGAAGCAGGATTGTCGTGGGAGAGTTTGTCGCCGCTTCCGTTTTTGGGTTTTGCGATCACCTTAGCTTCAGCATTCAGGCTGGCTAAATTTAATATTGATACCCGTCAGACAACTTCTTTTATTGGTTTGCCAACACCGGCGAATGCACTTCTAATTTTGAGTTTGCCTCTAATTGTGCAATTTCAAGATTATGCGATCGCCGAAACTCTGATCACTAATACTTGGTTTTTACTGGCATTAACCGCGTTGAGCTGCTATATGCTGAATGCGGAAATTCCACTTTTTGCTCTAAAATTTAAAAGTTGGGGCTTAGCAGAAAATAAGATTAGATACGGCTTTTTACTCTTGGCGATCATTCTTTTATTCTGGTTGACTTTTGCGGCGATACCTTTGATTATCATCGCTTACGTTTTAATTTCAATCGCTACACGTAATATCTAATGAACATTTCAGAGAATCTACTCAACCAAATAAAACAAGTAAAATCCTTAGCAGAAGCCGGTCTTGTGTACAACCAAGAGAATTATGATGCCGAGCGTTATGAAGAACTTCGGGAGCTTGCTTTGCAGATGATGAGTATTTTGAGTGATAAGCCTGTTGATCAGCTTCACGATTTTTTTCTGCCGGAAGGAGATTATCCCACGGCTAAAGTTGATGTACGCGGACTGATCCTAAACGCTCAAAACGAGATTCTATTGGTCAAAGAAACTGTTGATGATAAATGGACGCTTCCCGGCGGTTGGGCAGACGTAGGGCTTACACCTACAGAAAATGTCTTGAAAGAAATAGCAGAAGAAACCGGTTTTAAGGCCGAAGTCAAACGCCTACTCGCTGTTTTAGATAAACGAAATTATCCACATCCGCCACAACCGCATTATGTGTATAAACTGTGCTATTTATGCGAAATAGTAGACGGAGATTTTGATCCTAATTTTGATATTGGAGGGGTGAATTGGTTTGCTTTAGATTCACTCCCTGAATTGTCTCAAGATCGAATTCTAGAAGCGCAATTGATTAAGTTAGTCGCAATTGCTAGAGGTGATACCGCTGTGTTTTCAGATTAGATTATTTTGGCGCTGCTAAAGGTTAGTGTTTCCTTCGAGTTTACTGAAACAATTTCTTTTTACGCAGCTCAAAGTTTTGACCTAAATAGACCTTGCGCACCATTTCGTCTGCCGCTAATTCTTCAGGGACACCATGTTTTAAAATATTTCCTTCAAACATGAGGTAGGTGTGATCAGTAATCGCCAAAGTTTCTTGAACGTTATGATCTGTGATCAAAATACCTATGTTTTTCTGTTTTAGTTGCGCAACAATACGCTGAATATCTTCAACCGCTACGGGGTCAACTCCGGCAAAAGGTTCGTCTAAGAGAATGAAATTCGGGTTGGTTGCAAGCGCGCGAGCGATTTCGGTACGGCGGCGTTCGCCTCCAGAAAGTAAGTCTCCACGGTTTTTGCGAATGTGACCCAGACTAAATTCATCGATCAGCTCTTCCATCTTGGCGAGTTGTTCTTTCTTGCTCATTTTGGTCATCTGCAAAACGCTCAGAATATTCTCTTCAATACTCAGTTTTCTAAATACCGAAGCTTCTTGAGCCAGATACCCAATGCCGTTTTGTGCACGTTTATACATCGGGTATTTGGTAATATCTTTATTGTCTAGATAGATCGTTCCGCCGTTAGGCTTAACGAGTCCTACGATCATATAAAATGAAGTGGTTTTGCCGGCACCATTGGGGCCTAAAAGCCCCACGATTTCGCCCTGCGCAACCTCAACAGTAATACTTTTTACTACTTTTCGGCCTTTGTAGGACTTCATTAAATTTTCTGCTCGTAGTTTCATAAACTCATATTTTAGATATGCATCATAAAACGCTGATTTTTACGTCAACGTATTATTTTGAAGCGTTTTCTTCAAGAACTTCCCAGTACTCATAAGCGCGTCGCAAATGCGGGATCACGATGGTACCACCAATCAATGTGCCAATACTTAGCGTTTCCATCACTTGTTCTTTGGTAACACCTTCTTTAAAACAGCTTTCTAAGTGATAGCGCACGCAATCGTCACATCGAAGCACGGTAGAAGCTACCAGCCCCAGCAATTCTTTAGTTTTAACATCTAAAGCACCGGGAGCAAATGCATTAGTGTCTAAATTAAAAATACGGTTGATAATCTTGTTTTTATCAGCTAGTATTTTATCATTCATTTTTGCGCGATACGCATTGAATTCTTCAACTTGATTTAAGGTCTTTTCTGACATATATTTTAGGGATTTTTAGGCTCTGCCAAAAGGTTTATACTCCGTCCCGATAGCTATCGGGATGCTACGAATTTGATAATTTGTTTTTATGTGCGTTCTTTGGGCTTCCCCAAATGAAAATGACTATTGTTTTTTTGCAGCGCGTTGTTGTGCGCGTTTTAATTCACGAGCTTCCTGGCGCGTTACAAAGGCCGAAATTAAAATACTCGCTTCATATAAAATTAAAATAGGAATAGATACAATGACCTGTGTTGAAATATCCGGAGGCGTTATTACCGCCGAGACTACTAAAACAATGATCAACGCATATTTTCTATATTTTCTTAAAAATTGCGGCGTTACCAAGCCTATTTTGGTAAAGAAATAGATGATGATCGGTAATTCAAAAATGAGTCCGGCTGCAAGTGCACTGGCACGCACCAAACCAATATACGAATCAATATCAAACTCGTTGTCTACCATATCACCAACAGTAAAATTGGCTAAGAAATTGATGGAGAGTGGAGCGATAATGTAATAGCCAAAAAGTACTCCCATAAAAAAGAGGAGCGAGGAGATCACGATAAAACCTCTGGAGTTTTTGCGTTCTTTTTCATACAGTCCGGGAGAAATAAATTTCCAGAATTCATAGATCACATACGGGAAGGCGACCACAATACCCACTATGATCGACGTCCAGATCGCAGCATTAAACTGCCCGCCCATCGTACGGTTTTGAATTGTAAAGTTCATCTCATTTACGCAGCCTTTGTCAGAGCCCACCATCTGGGCCAATTGGCAAAGCAAATCATAAGAAATGAAATCGGCATTTGCCGGAGCGAAAATGATCGCGTCAAAGATGAAATCTTTAAACACAAAAGCAACTACACCCACAATCACAATTGCCAGGGTAGCGCGTATAAGGTGCCATCTTAATTCTTCAAGATGATCTAAAAAGGACATTTCGTCCGGGTTTGCATTTTTATTTTTTGCCATTATAGAATTCCTTCTTTAATTAAATCGTGCAAATGTACCACACCTGCATAATTATTAGCGCTATCTACCGCTAAGAGTTGTGTGATGCTATTGCTTTCTAGCAGTTCTAAAGCTTCGGTTGCTAAAGCATCAGTTGTGATGCGTTTGGGGTTTTTGCTCATAATGCTTGCTGCGGTGAGACCGGTGAGCACTTCATTAGTCTCAAGCATACGGCGTATATCGCCATCGGTTATAATTCCTACAATTTTAGAGCCTTCGGTAACAGCGGTAACGCCGAGCCTTTTATGCGAAATTTCTACAATTACCTTTTTTATAGGAGTATCCGGAGTGACTTCAGGTTTGTCGTGAAGTGCCACAAGTTCGTTAACGCGAAGGTACATGCGCTTCCCTAGCGCGCCTCCGGGATGGTATTTGGCAAAATCTTCTTTTGAAAATCCGCGAAGGTCTAAAAGAGCTAAAGCCAAAGCGTCGCCCATTACCAATTGCACGGTGGTGCTTGTGGTAGGCGCCAAGTTGTGCGGGCACGCCTCTTTTTCGGCGTAAGCCAAAATCAACGCATCTGCCTGTTTTGCGAGAAACGAATCTTTATTAGAAGTCATTGCGATGACCGTATTCTCCTGATTTTTGATCAAAGGGATCAGCACTTTGATCTCAGCCGTATTTCCGCTGTTTGATAAACAGATCACCACATCATCTTTCTGAATCGTGCCCAGATCTCCGTGTATTGCATCGGCCGCATGCATAAAAACCGCAGGTGTTCCTGTAGAATTTAAGGTAGCTACTATTTTTTGCGCTATAATTGCACTTTTGCCAACGCCCGAAATAATTACCCGGCCTTTGGCGTTATAGATACAAGAAACAGCTTTAGCAAAGTCTTGGTCAATAAGCGTGTGGAGATTAGCGACAGCTTCGAGTTCCATCGCGATGGTTCGCTTGGCGCTGTCTAAAATCTGCTCGTAAGTGTTCAAAAGATATAAGATTAAGCCGTTTGTTAGTGCTGTAGAAATTACTATATTTAGAATACAAATGTATGCAAATTTGAATAAGCTTTAATGAGTTCAGAAGAAATAGACTTACACGCGTCCCTTAAAAAATATTTTGGTTTCAGCCAGTTTAAGGGCTTACAGGAAGATGTTATAAAAAGCATTATTGAAGGAAAACATACTTTTGTTATAATGCCTACCGGGGGTGGTAAATCACTTTGTTACCAGCTTCCGGCCTTGATCAAAGACGGTACAGCAATCGTTGTCAGTCCGTTAATCGCATTGATGAAAAATCAGGTTGATGCTCTGCGCGGCATTTCAAAAGAAAACGGAATCGCTCACGTGTTGAATTCTTCTTTAAATAAAGGGGAGATCAAACAAGTGAAAGAAGATATCACTAACGGAGTAACTAAATTACTTTACGTCGCCCCGGAATCCCTTACTAAAGAAGAGAATGTTGAATTTTTGCGTTCGCAAAAAATAAGTTTTGTCGCGATCGATGAGGCACATTGTATTAGTGAATGGGGACACGATTTTAGACCCGAATACCGAAATCTTCGTCAGATCATAAAACGCATAGGCGATGATATCCCGATCATTGCGGTGACTGCTACGGCGACGCCCAAGGTGCAAGAGGATATTATGAAAAACCTTGGGATGTCTGGTGCAAATGCGTTTAAGGCTTCTTTTAACAGGCCAAATTTATACTACGAAATTCGCCCGAAGACTAAGAATGTTGATGCTGATATCATTCGGTTTGTCAAGCAAAATCAAGGGAAAAGCGGAATCATTTATTGTCTTAGCCGAAAACGCGTAGAAGAGCTCGCGCAGGTATTGCAAGTAAACGGAATTTCAGCTGTGCCCTATCACGCAGGGCTTGATGCTAAAAGCCGCGTAAAGCATCAGGATATGTTCTTGATGGAAGATGTAGACGTGGTAGTGGCAACCATCGCCTTTGGGATGGGGATTGATAAACCTGATGTGCGTTTTGTGATTCATCACGATATCCCAAAGAGTATAGAAAGTTATTATCAAGAAACCGGTCGCGCCGGAAGAGACGGTGGCGAAGGACATTGTTTGGCGTATTACAGCTATAAGGACATCGAGAAACTCGAGAAATTTATGAGCGGTAAACCGGTGGCGGAACAAGAAATCGGTCATGCTTTATTGCAAGAAGTGGTCGCTTATGCCGAAACATCGATGTCGCGTAGAAAATTTATACTTCATTATTTTGGAGAAGAATTTGATAACGAGACGGGTGAAGGAGGAGATTTGGATGATAATGTGCGTAACCCTAAGAAAAAGCACGAGGCTCAAGATGATGTAGTTAAGCTTTTAGAGGTGGTTGATAAAACAGGCGCGATCTACAAAGGCAAAGAATTGGTATTTACTCTGGTTGGAAAATCAAACGCGATTATCTCTTCACATAAAACCGATATCGATGCTTATTTCGGTTGCGGAAAAGATAAAGAGTCATCGTATTGGAAAGCTTTGCTGCGACAGGTTTTAGTTGCGGGATATTTACGCAAAGATATAGAGACCTACGGGGTCATTAAATTGACGTCGAAAGGAACGGATTATATTAAAAATCCGGAATCGTTTATGATGACTGAGGATCACGCTTATGATGAAAGTGCTGATGCAGTAGCCGTCGCTAGTGGGGCCAAGGCCGGTGGTGGAACCGATCCTAAACTGGTTGCGATGCTCAAAGATCTGCGTAAAAAAGTAGGAAAACGCAAAGGAGTGCCGCCATATATCGTTTTTCAAGATCCTTCGTTAGAAGATATGGCGATTAAATATCCAACTTCCATTGAAGAGTTGGCTAATGTTTTTGGCGTTGGAGAAGGAAAAGCTAAAAAGTATGGTCGGGAGTTTATAGAACTCATCGCGGCTTATGTGGAAGAGAACGATATTTTGAAACCTGATGATCTTGTAGTGAAATCTACAGGCTCTAACAGCGGATTGAAATTGTACATCATTCAAAATGTTGATAGAAAACTCCCGCTTGATGATATCGCATCTGCGAAAGGACTTGAAATGCCTGAGTTTGTAAAAGAAATGGAGGCTATTGTCTACAGCGGAACCAAACTCAACATCAATTATTGGATCGAAGATATTCTTGATGAAGATCAGCAAGAAGAACTACACGAATACTTTCTAGAGGCTGAGACTGATAAAATCGAAGCTGCGCTTGATGAATTTGACGGTGATTATGATGAAGATGAGTTGCGTTTATACCGAATTAAATTCATTAGCGAGGTGGCTAATTAAGACTCCAAATTGTTTCCTTTTTTTTCCTGAAATTCTATTTAAGTATTGTTTTATGGTTTGTGCTTTGGTAACGCATTCTATTGACGCTGCCAAAGGGTTTAGAACTCCGTCCCGAGAGCTATCGGGATGCCTTGAAATTGAAAATTGTTTATAACTAATACTTCACGGACTTTCCCTAAGGTAGTTTACGCGTGGCGCTTGTATTTTTGGTGCTCTGGAGTCTCATAACTTTAACAAAGAAGACCGGTTTTATAGTTTCACAATTAATTGTTAAAAAGTATATTTGTCGTAGTTGCAATCCCGACTTGTATGAAGATACCTACAAATTCGTTGCTTTGCCCTAAAAAATGGGACTTAAGTCAGCGGAGCTTTGCCCGGAAATCAGTTTTTTGCAGGCAAAACACCTTTCCTTTAATCGTCAAAATACTTCTTTTGGCGTTCTTCACTACACTTGGGTCTTGTATTCCCACCAAGAAACTAACCTATCTTCAAGAAACCCAAACGGCTCAAGATAGTATCATTCAAGTAAATCTTCAGCAGCAACCCTACCGTGTTCAAATCAATGATGTTCTAAGTATTCGGGTGAAAGCATTGGATCAGGAACTTGTGGCCTTGTTCAATCCGCAAACGAATGGTGAGGAAGGTAATAATCTGGGGGAAGGTTATTATTATGACGGTTTTGCAGTAGATCGGCACGGGTCAATTCGGTTACCTACTTTAGGCGAAGTGCAAGTGCTAGGCTATACTACTGAAGAGATTAGGGAGATCATTGAGAAAAAATTATTAGACGATTATTTTACAGAGGAAGCTAATATTTTCGTGACCGTAAAACTTGCGGGAATCAAATACACTATTGGTGGAGAAGTTGGTAGTCCCGGCGTTAAAGTGGAATTGGTAGAACAACTTTCTTTACTAGACGCTATCGTAAATAGTGGTGATATTTCAGAATATGGCGATCGTACCGATGTATTGATCATTCGGCAATATCCGGGAGGAAAAAAGATTCATCATATTGATATGACCAAGATTGATGCGCTCAATTCGCCGTACTATTTTATTCAGCCTAACGATGTGATTTTGGTAAATCCGCTTCCGCAAAAATCTTTAGGTGTAGGAACTACCGGTTTGCAATCACTAACCACAGTTGTTTCTATCCTTACCTTGGCAACCACAACAATTCTTTTATTCGCACGCCTTTAGATGGAAGATGAATTTGAAATAAAAGACCTGCAAAATTTCTTTGATTTTAGAGGTTTTCTACTCAAGATTCTTGCGTGGTGGCCGCTTTTTGTTGTGTGTATCGGGATCGCCTATTACATTGCACATTACAAAAATGTACGTCGTCAAACGGTGTATCGTATGAGTAATATGATCACGGTTAAAGACGATCAGAATCCATTTTTTACATCCAATACCAGTCTTACCTTCAATTGGGGTGGAACTACCGATAAAGTACAAACGGCAATAATTTTATTGCGTTCCAGAAGTCACAACGAGACTGTGGTAGAGGCGCTTCAGTATTATGTAGATTATTTGCAGCAAGGAGAATACCATCTGGAGGATATTTACGGAGCGACCCCCTTTCTGATAGATGTCAATACGGCACGGCCACAACTCTTAGGGAAGCAAATCAACATTGTTTTTACTAGTGATTCAACATATACATTATCCATAGAATTTAATGGAGGTTCAGCACCTGCACAGAACTATGATACTAAAGAAATGCTGAATTTACCCTTGCCTGCCGCAAAGATCTCAAAACAGTATACGCTTGGAGATCCTATAGACTTGCCCTATTTCAATTTTAAGTTGAATCCATCAGGACTGCCGCCTGTTGTAGGTAAGGAATATCTGATTCGTTTTAATGCTTTTGACGGTACGGTAGGGCGCTACCGCGGAATAGGGATTGATCAAACTCCATCCGGTTCCAGTATTTTAACGCTAAGTCTTACAGGGAATAATAAAGCACGTTTAATAGATTACTTAAACGCGTCCGTTAGGATTTTAGCCGAAACCCAACTAGAGCGTAAAAACTTGTTTGCGACCAAAACTATTCAGTTTATTGATAGCAGTCTGGCGGTGAAATCGGTTGAGATGAAAAACGTACAGAAAGAGCTTGATAAATTTAGAGATGAGAACAGCAGTATTGGAATTGGCAGTAGTGAAGAAAGCCTGATCGCTAAGATCACCGAGCTTGATGCACAGAAACAAAACTTAGAACAACGGTTACAATATTATCAGGATTTAGAGAATTACCTGCGCACCCGAGAAGACTATGGTACAGATATTCCGGCACCGAGTATTACCGGTATTGGAGAAGGTAGTGTTACACAAAGTGTAAGCAGTATTATCGAACTTGCAGAAGAACGGCGTCGTTTGGCGTATACGGCTAAACCTAACAATCCGGCGTTTAAAGATCTAGACCGTCGTATTGATGCGATCAAAGCCGTGCTTTTTGAAAATATGGCTTCGAGCCAGCAAATCATCAGAGGTCAATTGCGCGAAGTGCGTAATGAGATCGCTGCAACCGAAGGGCAGATGCGAAAGCTTCCGCAAGAGCAACAGCAGTTATTTGGTATTCAACGCCGTTATAACCTTACAGAAGGTGCATACGGCGTATTTTTAGATAAACGCAGTCAGGCAGGAATCGTCAAAGCGGCCAATGTTTCTGATATTGTGATCATTGATGAAGCTAAAGATACCGGAGGCGGAGCAATAGGTCCTAATACCGAAGTGAGTTATGTGATGGCTGTAGTAGGAGGAACTGTTGTGCCGTTAGCCATCGTGTTTTTATTATTTTTCTTTGATACTAAAATTGGTAACCCGAATGAGATCAAACGACTTTCAAGTATTCCTGTTTTAGGAGCTATAGGGAAGAGCACTTCAAAAAGCAATTTAGTGGTTATTGAAGATCCCCGCTCGGCAATTGCAGAAGCCTTTAGGGGACTACGCTCCAGTTTACAATTTATCTACAGAAAGCAACAGATCGAAGGAGCAAAAACTGTGCGTATTACCTCATCAGTTAGTGGAGAGGGAAAGACTTTTTGCAGTATCAATCTAGCTAGCGTTTTTGCGTTAAGTCAGCGTAAAACAGTGCTCGTAGGTTTAGATCTAAGAAAGCCGAAGATCTTTGGAGATTTTAATTTGCCGAACGATACCGGGGTGGTGAATTATTTAATTGGAGACAACTCGTTATCTGAAATTGTTCAGCCTACAAAGATTCCTCATCTTGATGTGATTTTAGCCGGAGCAGTGCCTCCAAATCCTTCAGAATTATTGATGAGCGAGCAGATGGATTCGCTTATTGAAGAATTGAAAAAAGAATATGATTATATTATTCTAGATACACCACCTGTGGGCTTGGTTTCAGACGCTTTAGAATTGGACGAATATGTAGATGCCACATTGTATGTGATTCGTCAACATTATACTAAGAAAGGTATGTTGCGCCTAATCAATGATAAATACAAGAAAAAAGAAATCACAAATATAAGTTTTGTGTTGAACTATTTTAGTGCCAAAAGCAAGTTGGGTTATGGCTACGGTTATGGCTATGAATATGGTTACGGCTATGGAAAATATGGAGAAGCATATCGCCAAAAAAAATCTGTAGGAATCACAGGTCGAGTAAAACATAATATTAAAAAAGCATTTCGCTGGTTTAACGATCAGTTGGAGCATTAATTAATGACAGAGCAGGACGATTGGTTATACCAAATCAATGCGAAGCAGTCTTTGCTGCGTATTGATTTTAAAGAGATCTGGCGATACAAAGATCTGTTATTACTATTTGTGCGACGGGATATTGTTTCAGCCTATAAGCAGACGATCTTAGGTCCGTTATGGTATTTAATTCAACCCTTGTTTACCGGAGTGATCTTTACTTTGGTGTTTAATAATATCGCCAGTATTCAAACCGGAGGGGTACCGCCTTTTCTTTTTAATTTGGCAGGGATTACGATGTGGAGTTATTTTTCGCAATGTCTCAATAATACTTCGAATACCTTTGCCAGTAATGCAGGTTTGTTCTCTAAAGTATATTTTCCACGAATCATCACTCCATTGTCTCAGGCGATTTCTGCCTTGTTCAAGCTGAGTATTCAATTGGTTATCTTTGCGTGTTTCTATTTATATTTTGAATTGAAAGGCTATGCGTTACAACCCGACATTACGTTATGGTTATTTCCGATGGTGTTGGGAGTTCTGGCAGTTTTGGGCTTAGGTTTAGGGATGTTAATCAGTTCGTTGACTACGAAGTACCGTGACTTTAGAATCCTGATCGGTTTTGCTACCACCTTGTTGATGTATGTTTCGGCGGTGATGTATCCTATTGCTGAGGTACAAAATAGCACTACCTTAAACGAATATTCATGGTTGATCGAACTGAATCCTATTGCGATCCTTATTGAAGCCTTTCGTTTTATGAGTCTTCAAGAGGGACTTTTTGATTGGGGACTTTTGGGGTATTGCGGGGTTCTTAGTCTGGCAGTGTTTTTTATTGGGTTGATTATTTTTAATCGAACCGGGAGGAATTTTATTGATACGATTTGATGAGCGATATAATCCTCAAAGCTGAAAACATCTCTAAGCAATATAGACTAGGAACAGTTGGAACTGGTACATTGCGGGATGATCTTAAGCGGAATTGGGCACGTTTACTCGGTAAGGAAGATCCTTTTTTGAAAGTAGGTGCCGTGAATGATCGCAGTCAGCAATCGACGGAAGACTATGTATGGGCGTTACGGGATATCAACTTTGAAGTTAAACAAGGGGAGGTTTTAGGAATTATAGGGAAAAATGGAGCAGGAAAATCTACTTTACTTAAAATTCTTTCCCGTGTTACTGCCCCAAGTACCGGAGTTATTAAAAGCCGAGGCCGAATCGCTTCCTTACTCGAAGTAGGAACAGGTTTTCATCACGAACTGACCGGGCGGGAGAATATTTATTTAAACGGTGCTATACTCGGGATGCAAAAAGCAGAGATCACCCGAAAGCTCGATGAGATCATTGCCTTCTCCGGGTGTGAGCGTTATATCGATACACCAACTAAACGCTACAGTAGTGGTATGACGGTACGTCTTGCTTTTGCTGTTGCCGCGCATTTAGAACCCGAAATTTTAGTTGTGGATGAAGTCTTAGCCGTGGGTGATGCGGAGTTCCAAAAAAAGGCTATTGGTAAAATGCAGGATATTTCTCAGGGAGAGGGAAGGACGGTTTTGTTTGTGAGTCATAATATGGAAAGTGTTCGCAATCTGTGTACACGCGGACTTTTACTGGAGCAGGGGACTTCTATTTTTGATGGAAGTGTGGATGATACTATTGGGCATTATTTGAGTTTGGGAGTCCAAAAGAATACATCAGATCGTATCTCCATAAGTGATTTTGAAAGAAGCGGAACCGGTACCGTGAAAATAGAATCTGTTTGCTTTTTAAACGGCGGTCAGTATCAAAAACCAACGACCGGAAAGCCTTTAGATATTTGTTTTGAGCTAGATAGTGCTGTTGCTTATCAAATAAAAGATGTGCGGCTTGATTTTCGCATAGATGATATAACCGGTAATAGGTTGCTATGGTTTAGTACCAAAATGCAAGGTGAAGGAGCGGGTCTAAATACCACAAATACAATCATTTTTAGTCTTGATAAATTACCGCTTAATTCCGGTTCTTATTGGGTAACTACGCATTTGACTTATAAAGGAGAAGTTGCAGACTGGGCTAAAAATGCTTTTCAATTTGAAGTGGCTGAAGGTTTTTTCTACAACGGATTTAAAGAAGTAGTTTCCAATCAAAGTAAGGTTTTAGTCGAGTATAAGGTTTCTTATGATGTTTAAAAAAATAAAGCGTATTATTAATGAACTTAGAGCCAATCAGAAGAAGACTCTAGCTGCTCAAGAAAAAATTCAATATGCTCAGGAACAACTTTATGCATCCAATAAATTGAGTGCTATTTTGCCTAAGGCTCATTTTATACCTGAGACCGGATGGTCTATGACACCAAAAGCTTTATTGCATTGTTTGAATATCATCCAAATTCAAAAAACTAGCACTATTATAGAGTTTGGTAGTGGAGCAAGTACTATCTATATCGCTCAAATTCTTAAAAATCAAGGTACAGTTACTACGTTTTATTCTGTAGAATCTAACTTAGATTGGAAAGTATCTTTAGAAAAACAACTTGAAGTGCTGGGGCTTGATACGTATGTTACCCTGGTACATTGTCCGTTAGTTTCCGTTTCAAAGGAGCTTTCGTATAAGGAGCAGCAAACGTGGTATGATACCAAAGTTCTTAAAGATCAGATAGGAACAGCCATTTTTGATTTTGTACTAGTCGATGGACCCTTTGGCGGGAGTACGCCTTATGCGCGATATAGTGCTTATCCTTTTTTGAAAGATCATAGTCATGCAGACACGGTATGGTTTCTGGATGATACCGGCAGATCTATGGAACGTGAAATTATAGAAACCTGGCAAGCTGAAAGTAATTTAAACGTTAGTTTACATAAGCGGTATGGGGTTCTGGCTTCTGCATCTAAATTTGATGCTAGTCCGTATGCTTTTCAGTAAAAAAGCCGATTAAACGGTTAACCGGCTTTCGAACGCTTAGTTTAGACCACACGTAAGATGTTTAAGGTATTGAAGGCTCCGTTGTTGAGGTGGTATTGTACTCCGTTTATCTCCTGGAAAAAGGAAAGTTGTAAAAGGATCATCGTAACCCCTGAACCTGTAACCGCAGCCGGGCTTAAGGCGACATCTTTCGGTGTCAAGTTAATGGGTAAATTCACCGGATCGCTAAGCTGCAAATCTCTGACACCGGTTGTGAAATCTAAATTTAAGAAGGCCGATTGTAAAGTAACGTGTGTAGCTCCCAGTGGAGCCACCAAATGGGTGTCCGGAATAAAGTTCGGAATACTGATCGCTCTAGTGGTAGTGTTTACGGTATAGTCGGCACGAAGCACTTGCGCTAAAATTGCATTTTCATTACAATCAAAATTTTGTAAGAGGAATTTGCCTTCAGGAGTTGTTAAGCCCATCGCAGGACTGCGTTGACCTCTTGGGGAAATAGTGTCCTGATTTTTAACCAACATCAGTCTACGCATCAGCCGAGAAGGCAGCGTGGTGTCTTTAGTATTGCGCATGAACATCGCTAATGTATGCCGTAGTATTTTTCCTGAAGTCGCAGCCATGCCAAATTCGTTGGTATTCTCCCGGGTTCGTTTAAATGCCGGGTCGTTTTAATACGGCTTTTACTGATGCCGCCTTTGGTGCGAATGAAGTAGCCGTTTTTTCCTTTGTAGAAGGTTAACCCGTCAAGGGAGCCTATAATTTTGATCAAGCCTTTGAGTACAGCCATAATACTATTAATTAAATTATGTGTGTTTTATGCTCATTGCTTTGTTATTGCTATTTATTAACTGCCTGTTTGCTGATTTGTATAGCTCAGAACAGCCTTAAAGCAATTTTATGAGGCTGAAATTAGGTGGCTTTTTAAGTTACGACAATAGGTAGTGATCATTCCTGCCGATTTTGCCGTTATTGCCGAATATGCCGGAATAAGGTGTTTTTTTAATGAGGGCTTAACACGCTTTATCTACGCTTTAACTACGCCTTTGCGACCTAGTAGCTAAGAGTTGGTGATGCGAAAGTTATAAGTTAGGTATATGGAGCTCTATACGAATTGAACGAATTTGTTTGTCCTGACCAGGAGGTTTCTAAAAGGGTCAGCCTGCTTAAGTCGGTACTCCTACAGCGGTAATCTATTAAAAAAGGTATTTAGGATTTTTAGTTATGCACGAACAGCCTTTAGTTTCTATCATCATCCCTACGTATAACCGAGCGCATTTTATCGGTGAAACTTTAGATTCGGTATTAGCGCAAACCTATACCAACTGGGAGTGTATTGTAGTAGATGATGGAAGCACGGATGGTACGGATGAGGTACTGGCCGAATATGTAGCGAAAGATTCCAGGTTTCAATACCATCACCGACCAAAAGATCGACCTAAAGGGGCTAATGCGTGTAGGAATTATGGGTTTGAGTTGAGCAATGGGGAGTTTGTAAATTGGTTTGATGATGATGATTTAATGTTTTCTAACAAAATAGAATCCCAACTATTTCACTTAAAATATTCCTTGTATAATTTCTGCGTATGTAATTCCATAAAATTTACAGGTCAAATCATAAATACAAGAGGTCTCAGGCACGAGAGGCTTCAATCTAAAAATAACTTATCCTCTTACTTAAGGACTGAAATAGTATGGTTGACTAGTAATCCTTTATTTAAGAGAAGTTTTCTGAACCTATTTGACACATTATTTGATGAAGAATTACAAGCAGCTCAGGAATGGGAGTTTTTTATTAGAGTTTTAGACTATAACTCCATTTATATCGTTTTAAACAAACCGTTGGTTTACCTGCGAGAACATTCAAATAGTATTACATACAGACAAGACAAGAGACTCTTTAACTATTTTCTTGCAAGAAAAAAAATCTACTTCAATACGAAATTGACTTTACTAGATAAAGACCTGAATTACTTGAGAGAATATTTGCTTAATTCTTATAAATATTTTGTTAGAGATCGTGATTTTAATGCTTCTTATCAAGCTTTCAGAGGATACGTACTTAAAGACAAAACTTTAACCATAACTGTAAAATTTAATGCCTTTCTATCACTCCTTTCTTATCTTGTTTTTAATAGAGGTGATAGGTTTTTAAAAAGAATTACACTTTAATTGAAAAAAATATCCATCGTCATACCTACTCTCAACAGGTCCAATTTAATCTCAAAAACTCTACTAAGTATACAACAACAGAGTTTCAGTAATTGGGAATGTATTATAGTCGATGATGAGTCACATGATAATACGAAAGATGTGGTTTCCGCATTTGTTAGCTCAGATCCCAGATTTAAATATTACCTCAGGCCGAAACATCTTGAAAAAGGGCCGTCATCTTGCAGAAATTATGGTTATTCTAGGAGTACTGGCGATTACATAAATTGGTTTGATGATGATGACATTATGCTGCAAGATGCATTATCCTTGCGAATGGAAGCTTTTGAGTTAGATACTGATTGTGTAGTCTGTCCATTAACCCACTGGAATTTTGATTTGCAAAAATCTCTAGGTATTACAACTGTGACTTCTAATGACTTAATTTCTGAATATTTGATTGGGAGAGTAATTTTTTTTGTTTCCGGGCCTATATGGAAAAAATCTTTTTTGGAAAAACAACCTGAGTTGTTTGATCCAGATATTAGGAATTTAGATGATTGGGACTTTAACTTAAGAATGCTTTATTCAAATCCTAAAATAAGTTTTGTTGATAGACCTTTGATCTTATATAGAATACATTCTAATACACTTTCGCAAAAATTGCTATTAAAAGATGAAATCGAAATTGATTCACTACATAGAACACGAATAAAGCATTTAAAAATACTTAATAAGCTTAATATTGAAGATTTAAGATTTAAGAGGTTAGTAAAACGCGAAATCAAAAGTAATATTCTATGGGTCTTTATAAATAAAAAGCAATGGCGTTTTAAATTATTACAATATTTATTATTAATAAGTTACTATACCAAAGACCTGAATTTTGGAATTAGAGGGGGTATTGGTTTTATCTCATATTTTATTTTTGGTAAAGGTTATATCTTTTTCAAAGAATACAAATAATGAAAAGGGCGTATATTATTTGTCAGGATCTTAATCATCTGGCTGGAACAGAATTAGAGACACTTATAACTGCAAGCGTATTTATAGAAAAGAGAATTGCTAATAAAGTTATTGTATTCAGTTCTCATAAGGCTAGCAATAAAGTCCGAGAATACTGTTCTTCATATTCTTTTATTTATAAAAGCTATCCAAGGATATTTAATACTTATTTTGGACAAGTAATACAGGCACGTTTAAAAATTATTTTTAAATTTTTAAACTGTGATTATAATCCCTTACACTTTTTTTATTGGTTAAATGTAAGATTTCGATTTAATACTAATATCGCTTATATAATTACGCCAACTTATTCAGATTATTACATTCCTGTCGTAAAAGGTCTAAAGAAGAATGTTATTCACATACGCTTTACAGGTTTTGAAAAGAACTATACCCCTACAAAATCTAGAATAAAAGATTTCGAAAAGGTTAAAGTTTTATTTGTGACGTGTAGTTTTCAAAAAAGGATTTTACAAAGACTTTCTAAAAATATCAACGTTTCAATTATTGACGTTTTTCTGTGGAATGAGGAAGTCTTAATAAATCTTGAAAGACAAAATGGAAGATCACAACGTTTAGGTATGCTGTGTAGGATTTCCCCCGAGAAGAATATTGAAGATGGAATACGTTTAATTGCCAGACTTCGAAATGAAATCGACGTTAGGTTAGTGGTGCAAGGATTTTGTTCATCAGAGAACTACTTCAAGCAGCTTAAAGATTTGATTGAAGATTTAGATTTAAACGCATTTATTGATTTACAAGCATTTAATCTGAGTCAAAATTTGATTCCATCTTTTTTACAATCAATAGATTGTTTAATCATAACCTCAAAAGGAGAAGGAGGGCCAACAGCTGGTTTGGAGGCAATGGCAAGTGGAACACCGGTTATAAGCTACGATGTAGGGGCAATGCAGGAAAGATTGGGGAAATTGTCTGATCGTTTAATAGCACAAGATTTTGATGATATGTATATGAAAATACATAATCTCTACTCTTTGATAGATAGTGATTTAAAGTTGCTTCAAAAAGAGCTAAAGGAACGATATGTGATTTTCTTTTCAAACCCAACAAAGATGGAAAGATTAATTTGTGCGTTAAATGAAAATGCTTGTCACTAGTAAATATAATAATACCTATTTTCAATAGAGGTTCTTTAATACGTGAAACTTTAACCTCTATATCTCAGCAAACGTATCCTTATTTTGAATGTATACTGGTTGATGACGGATCTATAGATAATACTGTACTTGTTATAAAAGAATTTTGTTCAACCGATCCTCGTTTTAAATTATTTTTTCGCGGTAAAACGCATTTGAAAGGTGCTAACAGTTGTAGGAATATTGGTTTTGATCAAAGCACAGGGGATTATATTATCTGGTTCGATAGTGATGATCTGATGACCCCAAACCATTTGGAAGTAAAACTTAAGGAGATTCAACGGACGAAAGCTGATTTTGTTATCGCTAAGACTCAAAATTTTAGCGATAGAGGATTTGAAGCCCCCTATGTGTATGAGCAAAAACCCTACGGTATCACCGCAGAAGATTTTATTTTAAGGCGGATTCATTGGTATACCTATGATGTCATGTTGAAACGCAGTGTAGCTGCGCGTATTCGATGGAATGAACACTTAGAATCCTGGCAGGATTATAATTATTTTTGTAAAATGTTACTAGTGACCACAACGGGATATTATATTCCACAAGTTTTGACCCATCGTAGATTGCACGGGGTCTCTATTCAAAAACAAATGACCCGTTCATCCAGTTCTTTTAAATGTGCTTTGATTGATGTGTATTGGTATACTTTTCAAGATATTAAAGGGCAAATTTCCAGTAACATCGAAATGGAAATTACACGGAATTTGATGAACCTAAGTTTTGGTTTAGCAAAACTGTGCACCGTACCGGTTCGTTTATTTCAAGTTACAGGATTAGTCTATAAAAAGTTTAAATTAAAAGGGGTGTTTTTATATCAGCTGGCATTGGTCAGTGTTGCTTTAACTCAAAAGGGAGAGGCACTATTAGAAATTGCAAAATGTAAAAAGCTAAAGTAGTAGTTCGGTATCTATCTTATCTAAGATTATAGTGTCTTTTTCGATGTCAAATTTTCGTGCAAATAGATGTGTTTCTGAAGCGTTTTTAAGTTCCATAAAGTCTTCAGCGGAAAAGGTTACGGGAAGCGGTACATTTTTTCGTTCCCAATTGGTGTAGGTCAAAGAAGGTGCGATTTTTAAAGTATTGTCGGTTTTTGCAATATGGTGTATTAAAGTCTGAAAGAAAATCTCATCAGCAAGTAAAGTGTCCTGATGGTAGTTTAAGAAAGAAGGGCGATTGTCAATAAAATCTAGAATACGTTGCGCTAAATTAGATGACATCGCCCACCATTGGGAGCCACCATAGGCTTTGATGTTGGCGGGGTGCTTTCTTGTTTTGAAGATTTTTAGTAGATCTTTTTTATTACCCCGAAGTAGGATTGCATATAAATCTTTTAGTACTTTTTTCCTGTAAAATGATTTATTCCATATCGAAGGGATTAGTACAAAATCATACCGGGTATTTGATAAGTAGAAACGATACTTTTTTATACGCTCTAAGCCACCGTTTTGCCAAAAGGTTGTGGGCATTGGCTTTCCGAAGATAAAGGCTTGGAATGAGGTTTTATTAAAGAACTGTTGAATTTGACCTTGTGATTGCAGCGGGTAATCCTGCCCACTTAGCAGAACCAAAAAAGAATCCGATACTTTGGATAATGCATAGTATATTAAATTAACAGTAGCTTGAACAATTCCAAAGCCACCCCAAATCCCATTGCACCTCAAATCGTTTTCAAAAAAGTACACGTTATTAAAGCCTTTAAAGACATTTCTGAATGCTGCGTCAGGTACTCGTTGATCAATGTGTATAAAAAAGTAACTATCCGTTGAAGTTAACCGGGTCATTAAGCGTAAAACTTGTTCAGGGTTTTTGTGAGCGATTAGTAAATAACAGATTTTCAAATTATGTATATTTTCTCTCTATAAAGATATAGTGTCTATTGGAAACTACAACCCCTTTCGTGTCAATTATAATTCCGTGTTATAATGATTTCGAGTATATAGAAGCTGCTGTCAAATCAGCATATTACCAGACCTACCCCCAAAAAGAAATAATTGTTGTTGATGATGGTTCAGATGCCCGAACTAAATCTAAGTTAAGGGACTTAGAAGGGTATACTGATGCCATTTTAGTCCAAAAAAATGGAGGACAAAGTGCAGCGCGTAATTACGGTATTAAAAATGCGAGAGGTTCGTGGATTTTAGTTCTGGATAGCGATGATTATTTTGAGAGTAATTTTTTAGAGCTTGCCGTATTACAGGTATCAGAACTAGAAGTTTCCTTAGTAACGTGCTGGGCTCGGTGTTTTACAGATACAAGGGAATGGATCTATAAGCCAAAAGGCGGGGGTTTAAGGCATTTTTTATTTGAAAATGCAGCCATTGGTAATGCACTATTTAAAAAAACAGACTTTATAACGGTGGGTGGGTATGATGAATCTATGCGGACTGGTTGGGAAGATTGGGAGTTTTACATTCGGTTAATGGCTCTTGGAGGAGTTTGCAAAGTTATCCCCCAAGTCCTTTTTCATTATCGAAAGAGGAATGGTTCCACCACATCACGGGCAAATAAAAATAAATATTACTTGTATAACTATATCTTTAGGAAGCACGAGATATTATATTCTAAATATTACCCTGAAACCATTGATTTTTTTTTGGAAAAGCTGAGGCGGGAAGAACTTGAAAAAATTAAGAATACGCAACGTCTGGAATTCCATTTGGGAAAGGCATTTTTATACCCACTACGTTTATTTAAAAGTCTATGGAAGTAAACCCACAGGTATATATCTTAGTAGCCACTTATAACCGGGCGCATTTAGTTGAAGAGACATTAATATCTATTCAAAATCAAACGTATATAAATTTTAAATGTTTGATAACCGACGATAATTCAACTGATGATACCGAGAAAGTCGTTAAAGCATTTATAGATAAAGATGAGCGTTTTGAATATTACAGAAAACCCTCAACTTATCCTCAAGGATTGTCGGCTACCCGGAACTTCGGATTGGATTTAGCACAAAAGCGAGATGCCGAGTTTATCCAATTTTTTGATGATGATGACATTATGCATCCTCAAAAGTTGGAGTTACAAATGGAGCCGTTTTACAAGAATCCGGATTTGGACCTTACCATTTGTATGTACAGAAAGTTTCAGGAATTAGAAACTATAGAATTTGATCTAAATAAAGCGGATAATCAAGACTGTGAAATTGTTTCAAAAAATATTCTTAAGTCTTTTTACCTGAATCAGTTCAACCTTAATTCTCCAGGACCACTATGGAAGAGAAAGTCATTAGCAAATTATAGGTTTGACGAAAGTTTGTTTTTTGCAGAAGAGCGCGAATTTTATCTGAGAATTTTTATTTTGAAATCTATTTCATATGTCCCGGTAAAAAAAATCTTGTTTTGGTATAGAAAACATCCAAAGGCAATAACCTCAAATCTCTATTCAAATCCTGAAATTAAGGCTGAGTCAGAAAAGCGGTTTCAAGATGGCTTTTTGAAATTAGTATTAAGGCAAAAGAAGCCACCATTCTATATTCTGAAATCTTACGTACGAATTGCAATAAAGAACGGGAGAAATGATTATATAAAGCAGATTCAGAATAATTTAGCAAAGCCTCGAAACTTTTTGTTTCCAAATAGATTAGCTTTATTGATATATAGTAAATTGTTTCAATTGGTAAAGGGATAAGATGAATTCTTTAGCAATTGTAATCCCATATTATAAGCTTAAATTTTTTCGACATACCCTTGAATCTCTTGCAAGTCAAAGTAATAAGTCTTTTACTGTCTATATAGGTAATGACGGTTCTCCAGAAAATCCGGATTGCATCATCTCAGAATACCAAAGCAGAATATCTATAAATTATACGGATTTTAAAAATAATGTTGGGAGCACTTCTTTAGTAAATCATTGGCGCCGTTGCATTTCAATGGTTAATGATGAGAAATATCTAATGATCCTAGGTGATGATGATATTCTAGACCCTGACTGCATACAAGAATTTTATAAGGTTGTTGATTTGATAGAAAAACAAAATATTAAAGTTCTGCGTTATGCCACAAGAGTTATTGATGTCTTAGGCAAGCCAATTGGTAAAGAACATTACTGCGTTCAATATGAAAGTTCTTTAGAGTTTTTTATAAAAAAATTGTCGGGTAAAGCAAGAAGCTCTTTAAGTGAGTATATTTTTCTTTTGGAACAGGCTAAATTATCACGCTTAGAACTTCCATTAGCATGGTATGCTGATGATCTTTTATATCTCAAGGCTTCAGATTTTGGAACCATTTACACCATTAATGAATCTAAAGTAAATGTACGCGCAAGTTCACTTAATATTTCAGGGAATAAATTGCTGAATCGAAAAAAGAACATAGCCTCAAATGTATTCTTCCATCATTTGCTAACCCGGTTTGAGGACTGGTTCATTGAGAGAGATAAAAACTTACTTCTTACAAAGCTTGAGAAGTCCGTTATCAATGATAAAACAAATTTGAAATTATTTTTTAATCTGATCCACGTATATTTTAAGAATGGAGAGTTTCGGCGAGTGATGCCTTTTTTGAAAAATGCCTTTAAATCTATTCGCTTTTGAGAAACGGTGTAAATCCAGAAAAGTTTAAAAATGAGATGCTGCCTGTCTTCATGCACCGCATTGTTGTTCCTGTTTATATACCAAATCTTCACGATGCCTATTATCGCAATCAGTATGAGGTTTTTGAAAAATTTCTCAACCGATTAATTAAAACTATAAACCCTCAAACCACTGCTATAACGCTGATCAATAATAACTCTTGTGAAGAAATCTCCCGTTTAATAGAGAACAGGCGTACAGCAATTGATAAGCTGGTTCGATACCACGATAATAAAGGCAAGGTCTTTCCGGTATTGCAGGAGGCTCGCGCTGCTGCAGAAGCTTTTATTACTATAACTGATGCTGATGTTCTTTTCTACGAAGGTTGGGAACGGGCTGTCTTTAAAGTTTTCGCTTTGTGCCCTAAAGCCGGTGTAGTTGCACCCTTACCTTCCCCGGCTTTAGCTTTCTATGAAAATACAGCAGTTTTTTCAGACCGGTATTTGACCAGTGGTATCGCTTATCAAAAGGTGATGTCAGATGCAGATGTAGAACTCTATTTGGCAGGAATGGGAAATGACTCCCTCTTAAACCGGGAAAACCGAAAGTACTCTTGGAAAGAAAGGCAGTATGTACTTAAAAATGTCAATGCATTAATTGGTTGTGGTCATTTTGTGGCTACCTATCGCAATGAACTCTTTGAAGGTAAGAAGAATCAGCCACTTATTAAGTTCAAAAATGGATTGGAACAAGAATTTATTGATTCTTTAAGTGATGAAAAGGGCTATTACCGCCTTTCAACAGTTAAAACCTATGCCTATCATATGGCAAACAACCTGGATGAGCATTCCAGATCGTTTAGTCTTGAAAAGGAAAACAAGGTAAGCGAAAACCTGATCCAAAGAGCCAGCTATTCAAAAAGGTCTCTTTTACCCTGGACATTACGCAAATTGGCGTTCAAGATAATTAAGCGACTGTTTAAACTTTAATTGGTGGAAAGTAGTTCTAAAAATTTACTCGTTGTTACAGATTCTATTAATCCCGAAGACAGCAGCGGTTCTAAAGCTAATGTGGCCTTTATTAAAAGCCTGATTCGTAATGGATATAAAGTGTGTGTTATACATTACACACAGGTTGAATTACAAATTAAAGGTGCTGAATGTGTTTTAGCTAAAGAGCGAAGAGCTAATTTGCTCTACGTCCTAGGAGGAATTCAACGTACTGTACAACGTAATCTGGGTGTGGACTGGTCTGTCTTTATGGAGAATATATTTGGATTTAGTTTTACATTTTTTAATGATTGTAAGTCACTATGTAATGAAATAAAAGCTATTGATACCAATAGTTTTGATCTGGTATTAACCCTAAGTAAAGGCGAGAGTTTTCGCCCGCATTATGCGGTTTTGCGATTACCTCAATGGTATCAAAAATGGCTAGCTTATATTCATGATCCCTACCCTTTTCAGCATTATCCTAAACCGTATACTTTTATTCCCAAAGGGGCAAAACAAAAAGATGCATTTTTTAAAAGCGTTTCGAGTTCGTGTAGAGTTGCCGGATTTCCGTCTTTTTATTTAGCTCAGCATATGTCTCAGTTTTATCCTCAATTTGGAGAAAAGTCACTTATTATCCCTCATCAGTATGATGTAAATGTTCCAAAAGCGAGCTTGCCTTCATTTTTTCATACGGGAAAATTCAATCTGGTTCATACCGGAAATTTGTTAGGAGGCAGATCACCTGAAGGGCTATTAAAAGGATTTCAACTTTTTTTAGAAAGTATGGAAGAAGCGAGGCAGGAGAGTTATTTGTATTTAGTGGGGCCGTCCAGTAATTATAAAAAACTGATAGGCTCTTTTGCTCATATTTCACAATTAATTACTCATACAAGTGTTTCATATGCGGAATCTCTAGCACTACAGCAAGCTGCTTCGGTAAACCTTATCATTGAGGCAAGTGATACCGACTTTAGCCCGTTTTTACCGGCCAAGATGGCTCATTGTGTGATGGTAGATAAGCCCATTTTAGCTTTAAGCCCAAAAAAAAGTGAAGTGCGTAGGCTGCTCGGGGAAGATTACACCTGGCAAAGTGAAGCGGACGATTCCGAACAGATCGCCGGAACTCTCTCTGAACTCTACCTCAAATGGAAAAATACCAGGGCAGAATCCTGGCGTTTAAACCGGGTCGATTTACAGGGCTATTTTTCATCGGAGTACCTTAATAAACAAATTCAAAACATTCTGAATGCCTCTGCTTGATTCTCAAAATGTAAGTATACTTATTACCACGTACAACCGCAAAAAGGAATTGGTTTTTACCCTGAATACTTTGCGAGATGTTATTAGTCTTGAGGGGATTTACATCTGGGATGATGCATCTACTGATGGTACTTTTAAATACGTTAAAAATCAATATCCAGAGATTAATATTTTTCAAAACAAATCAAATAAGGGTTTGATAGCCAATCGCAATCAATTGATGAAGGTGGCAACTACAGAATATATTATTTCGCTTGATGATGATGCCAATTTCGTGAATCCGGAAAGTTTATTCGACGCATTGAATTTTATGAATGATAATATGGATTGTGCAGTATTGGCGTTCCGATTATTTTGGGGCCTGAAAGAGCCAAGAATCACGGACACTAATGAAGAAAAATATAGGATTTCTAATTATGTAGGTTGCGGCCACCTTTTTAGAATGAAAGCTTGGAAGAATTATGTCGAATATTATCCGGAGTGGTACCATTTCTATGGAGAGGAAGACTATGCCGCAATGAAATTGTTTAAGGGAGAACAAAAAGTGTTTTATTTTCCAAAAGTGCTCGTTCATCATCGGGTATCACTTAAGAATCGAAAAAAGAGTGCTGAAGAAACCAGCTTAAGAACCCAATGGGCTTTGCAAGCTGCCTGGAGTAACTATTTGATCTTTTACCCAAAACAAAAAGCCTGGTTTAAGATTATATATTCCATAAAAGAACAATTAAGGCTTAAATTTTTTAAAGGAGATTTCGATATTCTGATGAGTATAGGCAAGGCCGGATTAGCGCTCATTCAGAATAGACAACATCGACAAAAGCTGGACTTACGATTTTCTAACGAAAGGCTTAAAGCCTATTTATCATTGCCACAAGCACCTATTTTTTGGAAACCGGAATAGATTATTCTAAAATCGCGCTATTGACTACGGTGGCTAATTTCGATCTTTATGACAAGACGAGGTCTTATCAGCCAGCTGGAATTCGGAAATTGGTAATAGACGGTCGAGGAGGTATGTACGGGCTGGACAGCATATTCTATGCATTTGAGGAGTTGCCGCTTAAGGACGTCAAATGGCTGATTTTGGCAGATGAGGATGTCTTATTTCTGGAAAACAGAGCACTCATAAAAATCATAGAAGAAATGGAGTCGGCTAATTATACCGTTTCAGGTGTGCGAGATGGAGGATGTTTAAATCATAGGAACTTTAATCCATATATACCCAATACTTTTTTTTGTGTTCTTGACTATCAAAACATCTCTACCATTTATAGCAGAAAAGAAATACAAAAACAGCAGTATAGCAATCCTAAAGAGTTTACCGACGATTTAAACCACCTACACGTTGGATTTGATGCGAATTCTCTTTATGAGCCTTATTACTGTTTCTTTTTATGGCTGAAACGCAAGAATCACAAGTTTCTTTTTCTAAATGCAGATCTTTTACATCCCAATACAGACGATTTGGCAACAAAAGTTTATGCTTTGGATAACAAACCTTTTCTCATTCATACCTGGTATGCCAGAGCCTATGGGAAAAATGCTGCGCAAACAAAAAGAATAGACGCCATTATAGATAGGTATGCATCCGATTCAAATGATCATGCTGAAGAAGCTGAAATCTTTAAGGATGAGTTTTTTAAGTATAAGTTAGGTCTTAGAAAGTTGAAAAAAAGAATTCAAAACAAACTGGGAAAGTATTTTGATGACTGATTTGGTTTCTGTAATTATTCCTGTTTACAATCGGGAAGCCTTTTTAAAAGCTACGCTTAACTCGGTAAGGACACAGTGCTATCGCAATTGGGAGTGTATTTTAGTAGATGACCATAGCACGGATGCCTCGTTGAGAATACTAAAAGCATTTGAAGAAGAGGATCCCCGGTTTAAAGTTTTGATCCGCCCTGGTAGCCGACCTAAAGGAGCCAACGTCTGTCGTAATTTTGGTTTTGAACATGCTAAAGGAAAATTTATCAATTGGTTTGATTCAGATGATTTGATGGAGCCGGATTTTATTCAGAAGAAGCTTGCAGCTTTTGATACGGGAACAGAAATCGTTTTGTCAAAAACGAAAATCTATTATATGAAAGATCAAACGGAAGTGTTGGAACAGCGAACCCAGCTCACGGCTAATCTGCTCGAAGACTTTATTACCCGTAAAATATCCTGGTATTTGCCAGACCCGATGTATTACCGGGAATTCCTTGATAAATATAAGCTTCATTTTAAAGAATATGACCTGGCAGCTCAGGACAGGGACTTTTTTCTCAACGTATTGTTATTAAAGCCCACAATTAAAGTAGTTGATGATTATTTGACTACCTACATCAAGCATAAGAATTCTATTTCCCATCAAACATATACGGTTAACAACTTAAAAGTGAGTACATCAAGAGCAATAACTTTGATTGAGTTTATAGATAACCTGCGTAGCATGAATCTCCTCTCAAAAAAGCTTAAGCGATTTTATACTATTGAATTACGAAAAATGATACCGCTGGTTTATAAGGATTCAACAACAACCAGATCTATTTTAAAAGTGCTATTAAAATTAGGTTCTCTAAATTTTGAGACACTTAAAAGCTGGAGTAAAGTGGGTCTGGGGCTTTCCAGTTTGATGATTACCGGTAAAGGTCAAAAGCTATTTAAATGAAAAACTACTTGGTTTTAATACCCGCCCGTGGCGGCTCGCAAAGACTTCCCGGAAAAAATATGCGGCAATTAGGAGATAAACCGCTCCTTGGTCATAGCATTACATACGCTTTGAGAAATGGTTTGAGCGATATAGTAATCACCTCAAACGACGCTGCCGTTTTAGATTTTGCCACTCAAAATGATGTTCAGATAGTTGAAAGACCCGATGTATTAGCAGGTAGTGAAGAACCTGTTGTAACAGCCTTGCAACACGCAGTAAATCAATTACAAAAAAAATACGATGCGGTTATTTTACTGCAGCCCACAAACCCCTTGAGACCAGAAGGGCTTCTTAAAGAGGCTATCGCAGTCTTTGATCGAGAGGATTGCGACAGCCTCATGACCGTTTCCCGAAATGAACATAAATTGGGAACCATTTCTAATCATCAATTTATACCTTACAATTATGAAATGGGCCAGCGAAGTCAGGATCTTGAGCCTTTGTTTCATGAGAATGGTTTGCTTTATATTTTTAAAACGGAACTCTTAAAGCAAGGAAAGCTTCTTGGAGCAAAAAACTATCCCTTGATTGTTGACCATCCTTTTGCCGAAATCGACATTGATACAGAAGCCGATTTTATAAAGGCTGAGTTGTATTTGAAGCATTTTAAATAGGGTCACTTCGAGTGAATTAAGTGTAGCGATAGCGAAACTTAATTTGTATCGAGAAGTCTGGCTAGTTAGGATGTTTATAGTTTACAAGGCTTCTCGATACATTTGTTTTCGGCTTATGGCCTCAATCAAACACTCGAAGTGAAATTCTCGATACAATTTTTTCGAACTCAGGTTCTTAAAAATCACTCGAAGTGACATTCTCGATATATTTTATAAGTTCAATAACAAATAACAAATACGCCTTGAACCCATACATTCAAATCGAAAACCGAAAAATAGGCCTAGATTACCCACCGCTTGTCATCGCCGAGATTGGTATTAACCACGAAGGATCTCTAGAAGTGGCAAAGGAACTAGTGGATGCAGCCCAACGCGCAGGAGCTGAGGTTGTAAAGCATCAAACGCATATTGTAGAAGATGAAATGAGCGGTGCGGCAAAGAAAGTGATTCCGGGAAATGCTCATGTTTCTATCTATGAGATTATGAAGCGTTGCGCGCTTGATGAAGCGGATGAAGTTGCTCTGAAGAACTACGTAGAGGAAAAAGGAATGATTTTTATCTCCACTCCTTTTTCGCGTGCTGCCGCAAATCGCTTAAACA
Organism: Leeuwenhoekiella sp. ZYFB001; assembly: GCF_011784865.1. Classification (NCBI taxonomy): domain Bacteria; kingdom Pseudomonadati; phylum Bacteroidota; class Flavobacteriia; order Flavobacteriales; family Flavobacteriaceae; genus Leeuwenhoekiella; species Leeuwenhoekiella sp. ZYFB001. The sequence goes on along the minus strand of NZ_CP050460.1, from coordinate 2,668,831 downwards.
AGATGAATGTTTCAGCCTATAAAATTGGTTCTGGGGAATGTAATAATTATCCGTTGCTAAAGCACATCGCAGGTTTAGGTAAACCGGTTATACTCAGTACGGGGATGAATACACTTGATAGTGTCGCTAAAGCTGTACAAATTTTTAAGAACGCCGATACACCTTTCGCTTTGCTGCACACCACCAATTTATACCCAACCCCCACGCATTTGGTACGTTTGGGCGCGATGAGTCAATTACACCAGACCTTTCCAGAGGTGCCTTTTGGACTTTCTGATCATACCCTCAACAACAACGCTTGTTTGGGAGCAGTAGCGTTGGGAGCGTCTATTTTAGAGCGGCATTTTACCGATCATATGCAGCGCACAGGTCCGGATATCGTTTGCAGCATGGATGAAGAAGCTTGCGCTGAACTCATTCAGTCGAGTAAGGAAATCTGGATGATGCGCGGGGGTGAAAAAGCTCCGGCTAAGGAAGAGCAGGTAACCATAGATTTTGCGTTTGCAACAGTGTGTACCATTGCACCCATTCAAGAAGGTGAGGTTTTTACTGAAAAAAATATTTGGGTAAAGCGTCCCGGAACCGGGGAAATTTTAGCTGAACAGTTTGAAGCTATTTTAGGAAAAAAGGCAGCAAGAACTATTGCTAAAGATGAACAGTTGAAAGCAAGTGACGTGCTGTGATTAAAAAAATAGCTTTTCTTACCGGTACTCGTGCAGATTTTGGGAAGCTGAAATCACTTATTCAGGTGGTTCATGATTCAACTGACTTTAACTATGGGATTTTTGCAACCGGAATGCATCTGCTCGAGCAATATGGCCTCACTGTTATTGAAATTGAAAAAGCAGGTTTTCAAAATATTGAGCGCTACTCGAATTACACCTCTGAAGCCACTATGGACCTCACTCTGGCTAAAACTATTGAAGGTTTTTCGGCCTATGTGAAAGCATTTCAGCCAGATTTAATAATCGTTCATGGCGACCGGGTCGAAGCCTTGGCCGGTGCAATTGTGGGTTCATTGAATAATATTCTAGTTGGTCACATTGAAGGTGGCGAACTTTCAGGAACGGTTGACGAACTCATTAGGCATTCGGTAAGTAAATTGAGTCATATTCATTTTGTATCTCACGAGACGGCGGCTAAACGCTTGGTGCAAATGGGCGAACTCGAGAGCAGTATATTCAATATTGGTTCGGCTGATTTAGATGTGTTATTTAGTGAGACCTTACCCAATCTCAAAACTGTAAAAACTTATTACGACATTCCGTTTGAAAACTATGCGGTAGTCTTATTTCACTCGGTAACCACCGCGCATCAGGAAACTGCCACGCACGCAGGTGACTTTGTACGGGCGCTTCTGGAAGATGATCAAAACTATGTGGTGATCTACCCCAATAATGATCTGGGTTCTTCCGCAATTTTGAAGGCGTATAGTCAATTTGATGGGCATCCGCGATTCAGACTTTTTCCGTCCTTGCGGTTTGAGTATTTCATTACCTTGCTCAAAAACGCGACGTTCTTAATAGGAAATAGCAGTGCCGGCATTCACGAGGCTCCCTATCTGGGTATTTCAACGGTAAATGTGGGCAGGCGACAGGAAAATAGGGACTTACAAACTAACAGCATCATTCACGTGGATAATGCTAAAGCAGCTATTTTAAAAGGTATTGCTTCCGCGAAAGCATTAAAGATCAATCCAAAAGGAACAAAAAGTATTAAAACAGCAGCTTCTGGATTTCTGGAAGCCTTAAGAACCGAAGCCTTTTGGAAAATAGACCATCAAAAGCAGTTTCGGGATCTTTAAAGTGTTACTTCGAGTGGCTGAAGTGAAGCGATAGTGGAACTTCAGATGTATCGAGAAGTCTTCTTTGTTATGATGTTTTGAGTTCACTTGGCTTCTCGATACATTTGCTTTCGGCTTGAAGCCTCAATCAAACACTCGAAGTGACTGTGTCCTAGATCAATTACGTTTTGCATTGGGCCTCAATAAACATTTAAACTGACAGGGTTCTCGATACACCAGTCTCGACTTGAGGTCTCGACCGGCACTCGAAGTGACCCTTCTCGATACAATTTTATCGAGCCCAGGCTCTCAAAAATCACTCGAAGTGACAAACAAATCCTAATTCTTGAAAGTCTATAATGTTTATATTCTAAGATGTCGGGATAAAACCTATTATACCGGTATAACTTCTGATCTTTGGGAGCGGGTTGAACAACATCAATCGGGGAAGTACAACAATTCTTATACATCTAGCAGAAGACCAATTGAATTGGTTTATTATTGTGAATTTACAGAACCAGAGTTGGCAATTGAATTTGAGAAGCGGATTAAAAAATGGTCTCAGGCTAAGAAAGAAGCTTTGATTAATGGGGAATTTGAAAAACTACCTAACTTGGCTAAAAAACGTTTTAAATAATGTCACTTCGAGTGGTTGAAGCATAGCGTTAGCGGTGCTTCAGATGTATCGAGAAGTTTTAGGAGTTATGATGTCTTGAGTTCACTTGGCTTCTCGATACATTTGCTTTCGACTTGTGGCCTCAATCAAACACTCGAAGTGACAGATTTTGATATCTTTAATTTAGAAAAACGAAAAACGAAAAACGAAAAACGAAAAACGAAAAACGAAATATGCATTTTAAACTTATAACTTTGAATCTAAAACCTTGACTTTAGCATCTCAAAAGACCTTAGGAATTGTAATAACAGATGGGGTTGGCTTTCGGAATTTTGTGCTGAGTACGTTCTTGACTAAAGCTGCCCTATCTTTTGAAAAAGTAGTTATATTTTCCGGACTCCCATCTACGGCATATCCTGACCTTGATGCGGCGTTTTTTACCATTGTAGAACTTCCTGTTTTTACTGAAACTAAAACGAATTGGTTTTGGCGTAAACTGAAAGAAGTAGCACACCTGCAGAAACATAAATCCAATCCGGGTATTGCAGATAATTACGAGATGAACAAAGCCAAGAGCTGGAGTGCGCACGGACTTTTGGTTCGACTTGTTTATGCCGTCAGTTCAATTTTTCATAGCGAAAAGAACATCCTTCGGTATGAAAAGTTCCAGGAGCGAAGCTTTGCAGGAGACGCTATTGTAACTAAATACGGTGAAATTTTAAAAGAGCATGAGCCAGATATTTTATTCTTTACACATCAGCGACCACCCTTTATTGCTACTCTGGTTTTTTGGGCGAAAAAGCTAAAGATTCCTACCACTTCGTTTATTTTTAGTTGGGACAATTTAGCTTCCAAAGGGAGGATGGCCTCAACTTTTGACTACTTTTTGGTCTGGAGCGATTTGATGAAAAGGGAATTACTTCGGTTTTATCCCTATACTAATCCGCAGGCGGTTTCTATCGTAGGGACTCCGCAATTTGAGCCGTATGTATTGCCAGAATTCGATATGCCAAAGACTAATTTTCTGGAAGCTTTCGACCTAAATGCTGATGAAAAAATTATGTGCTACAGCTGCGCTGATGCCACGATTGGCCCTAACGATCCGTTGGTGATCGCGACTTTGGCTGAAGGTATCCGTTCGGGAGCAATCGATTCGTGTCAGCTTTTGGTACGGACTTCACCGGCAGAAGATGAGGAGCGTTTCGCAGAAACCAAAACCAAATACCCTGAAATAAAATGGAATCATCCCAAATGGGAACTTACCCGGGAAGGGCATCCCGAGCCTTGGTCTCAGCGCGTACCTACACGCAAAGACCTGAGCATGCTTAAAGCAATAATAAAGTACTGTGATGTGAATGTAAACATGTTGTCTACAATGAGTCTTGATTTTATGTTGTTTGAAAAACCTGTGGTCAACACCGCTTTTGGGAGCCGAGAGAACGGCTTGTATAATGATCAGCGCTTTTTGCAGTATGAACATTATGATAATGTGGTTAAAAGCGGCGCAGTTAAAATCGCCAAAAATGCAGAAGAATTGTATACTGCTGTAAACGCATATCTGCGAAATCCTAATCTGGATATTGAAAATCGCAGGAAGCTTATAGATATGCAGGTGGGAAAACCCCTTGACGAAACTACGCAGGCTTGTGTGCAGGCTTTAAAAAATATTTTATGAGTGCCAAAAGACTAGCAGTAGTTTGTAATTACGTGTTGCGCCAGGATCGAATAGGAGGTATGGATCGCTTTTTTGTAGCCTATGATACCGCAGCTAAAGCCAAAGGTTATGCCGTGGATTGGTTTTTTCCGGATGTTTTGGATAAAACATTTTACGAGGGTGTTACCCTTTTTTCTGCGGAAGGAAATTCAAGTGTCGAAGCCTTTTTTCTCAATTACCTTCAGGAAAATGAAAAAACCTATACCGCTCTAGTTACCCATTTTACCGAGTTGTGTACCCCTTTTTATAAAAAAGCCAAACAAGCCGGAAGGATCAAAAACTTAATCGCCATAGATCACAATCCACGTCCTTTAAATGGTTTTCCGCTTAAAAAGCAGTTGAAAAACCGTCTTAAAGGCTATTTACATCATAAAGCTATAGACCGGTTTATAGGAGTAAGCAGCTATACGGCCCGGCATATTGTGAAAGATCTGGGCAAAGTGGTAGCCCGCAAAACCGGAGTGATTTACAACGGTATTGATACTTCGGTCTTTAAAAAAAGAGAAAACCACGATCTTAATCAGGAAGGCAAAGTTCAATTTGTTGTGGTTTCTCACCTGCGGGAATCTAAAGGCTTGCAGGATTTGATAGATGCCCTGGCGCTGTTGAAACCCGATTTGCAAAACAAACTCCACATCACCATTTATGGCGAAGGTCCGCTGGAAGAAGGCCTAAAGCAACAGGCCAAAGACAAAGGGGGTGATCAATTGCTGACATTCAAAGGCAGTTCTTCAGAGATTCCACAACTTTTGGCCGATTACCAGTATCTCATTCAACCTACGTATATGGAATGCTTTAGCCTTTCCATCCTGGAAAGCTTATCAGCAAATGTTCCTGTAATTACTACAACAGTCGGAGGAAACCCTGAGATCATCAATGAAGGTATAAACGGTTTTCTATTTAAGCCAAAAAACAAACAAGCTATTGCCCGAATATTAGAAGGAGTAGTTTTAGGAGATCGAAAAATTTCAAGGGATACTTCTCTTCTCATAGAAAAGGAATATTCACTAGACCGTATGGTTGCCGAACATATTAATTTATTGAATTGATGCACATCGCTTTTTTAACTCCAGAGTATCCTCATCCTGATTTAAACCGAAGTGGCGGTTTGGGAACCAGTATCAAAAATTTGGCCTCAAGTCTGGTTGAGGCTGGGGAATACGTTACGGTTTTTGTTTACAGTCAGGCAGAGGATAAGCAATTTGAAGATCAGGGAATCAAAATTCATAGTATTGCCAAACGGAATTATACATTTGCCGGTTGGTATTTGCATCGTAAATTTTTACAGTGCTATATCAATAAAATTATTCTTCTAGAGGGAATAAATGTTCTTGAGGCACCTGACTGGACCGGGATTACGGCTTTGATGCATTTTAAATGTCCTTTAGTAATTCGCTGTAACGGAAGTGACGGGTATTTTTGCCATTTAGATAATCGAAAGCAAAAACCCAAAAACCGTTGGTTTGAACAACAAGCGCTTAAAAATGCCGATCATATTCTTGCGGTAAGTGCTTTTACTGCCAAACTGACCAAAGCAATTTTTGGACTGAAGAATGAAATACAAGTTATACCTAATTCAATCGACACAGAGCTTTTTAAGCCGGTTCAAATTCCGGAGGTTTCCAATTGCATACTGTATTATGGAAGTGTCATCCGTAAAAAAGGAGTTTTAGAACTGGCTGAAATTTGCAACTTGGTTTTTAAGGAAAACACAAGTGCGCGGCTTATTCTTGCAGGAAATGATGTGAAAGATGTTTTTACAGGCAGATCAACTCAGGAACTTTTTATGGAAGTAGTAAAGTCTAAATTTCATAATCAAATTGAGTTTAAAGGGCTACTTTCTTATAAGGCTGTTCAGGAAGAAATTGCTAAGGCTTCCGTTGTTGTTTTGCCCAGTTTCGCAGAAGCCTTACCGATGACCTGGATCGAAGCTATGGCGATGGAAAAAGCGCTGGTCACTTCTAATATTGGTTGGGCAAATGAGGTGATGACCGACGGAGAGACTGGTTATGCCGTGGACCCTAAAGATCATCAGGCATATTCAGATGCAATTTTGCAACTACTCGATTCCGAAACTTTAAGAAAAAGAATGGGGATTAACGCCCGAAAACGGGTTTCTGAAAAATTTGCGACTCAGGTAGTTGTTAAACAAAATCTGGAATTCTATAAAAGTTTAGTCTAAGCTTGATTTTATTAATTCATAATAACAAACATCCCGTCGAAATTCTGAAAGACGGGCAGCCTCTTGATATGTATATTCAAAAACAAGCGGTAAGTGCCGCTTGTTTTCTTTTAGCCGAAAAGTTCCCCGAGGAATTTCTTGTTTGGGCGCATCAGGATTTAAAAGGTAACCTCAACATTGATTTTTTCAAAGCACATTCAAATACTATAGAAATGCTTAGTTACGCAGCCAATAAATCTTTGGTTATTTCGGAAGAAATGGGTTATGTAGATCAAAGTGTGTTTTTCCGAATACAACCCAAAGTAAAATATCCAACCTGGTTGATGAGTGGAACTGCTGGTAGCATAAGCTGTAAAGCCTTTAATCATTTTAGAAGTTTTATTCCGCCGTATGCTAACTTTGATCTGTTCCTTTGTGTATTGGCCAAAGTTGGAATGACAAAGGGTTTGAGGGTTTATAGAGAGCCACGACTTCTTTCATCTTCTGAGAAAAGTGAGATTTCATTTTCAAAGAAAATGAAAGAAACCTATAATGCGATTGCTATATTATTCGGTAAAAAGTGGCTGCTGCTATTTGAATTGCAACGTTTAATGTATAGCAGAAAAATGAATCCAATTCAGCTCGTAAAAACCTATTTGATCAAATCTATTTCCTATGCTGTAATTCCTCATTTAGAAATAGAAGATACCAATCGAAACGAAGCGGAATCTAGGTTAAGCTTTGATATTGTAATCCCTACATTAGGACGAAAAGAGGTTTTAAAGCAAACTTTAGAAGACCTGGCTCATCAATCACATGTACCTGAATGTATAATTATTATTGAACAGAATCCCAATACCGATTCAGTATCAGAGCTTGATTATTTACATGCCGAAAGCTGGCCTTTTGAAATCAAACATACTTTTACCCATCAAACTGGGGCTTGTAACGCTCGTAACTTGGCTCTAGACCAGGTTGAGGCAGACTGGGTTTTCTTGGCTGATGATGATTTGCGTATTCCCAATGATTTTTTACAGAGCGCTAATTCTTTTATACAAAAGGAAAAGCCTCAAGCTTTTACAGTGAGTTGCCTACAGCAAGGAGAGGTTGAGAAGGAGGAAACAGTAATTCAATGGCCTTCTTTTGGTTCTGGCTGCAGTTTTGTTAAAGCTTCGGCTTTAGAAAACATACGTTTTGATTTGGCTTTGGAAAACGGTTTTGGTGAAGATGGCGATTTTGGAATGCAGTTGCGTAAATCTGGCGTTGATATACTTTATACCCCTTTCTTGACACTTTTACATTTAAAGGCTCCTGTGGGAGGTTTTCGAAAGCCAGTTGATAAACCTTGGCATAGTGAGAATCCTTCGCCTAAACCTGCGCCAACAGTTTTAGCATCGATTCTCAAGCACGCAACACCGTCTCAGATAAAGGGATATAAAACTTTATTATTTTTAAAATTCTACCGCTTGCAGCAGATTAAAAATCCATTTTTCTATTTTCGTCAAATGCAGAAACGTTGGAAGATTAGTTTATTTTGGGCACAAAAACTTTTGAATACAAAATGATGTTTTCTCTAATTGTTTGTACCTATCAGCGTGCTGAAGCATTAAACAGGTTGTTAGCTTCAGTTGCCATTCAAACGACATATCCAGATGAGATTTTAATAATCGACGGGTCAAAAGATTTGGAAACTCAGCAAAGTATTTCGTCACAAATTATCGGGAACCTCAAGTATTTCAAGGTTGAAGATAAAGACCGCGGACTTACACGCCAGCGAAACTTTGGTATTGAAAAGTTAAATCCTCAGTCTGAAATCGTGTGTTTTTTAGATGATGATGTGGTTCTTGAACCAGATTATTTTAAAGCAGTCTTGGAAGCGTTTGATTCGAATCCTTATATTGTTGGAGTAGGCGGAGTTGCTACAAACGAAAACCTCTGGAAACCCTCAAGTCGGAAGCATTCAACAGATAAGGTTTATGTTTTTGAAGGTTATGAACGAAATGAATCACAGCGCTTTTATCTTCGGAATAAATTAGGGCTCCAGTCTCAGGAACTTCCGGGAATAATGCCAACTTTTTCACACGGCGGAACCTATGGCTATCCCTTAACCGGAAAAAATTACGAGGTAGATTTACTGATTGGGATGTCCATGAATTTTCATCGCAAGGTAATTGAAGCTGAAAAATTTAGTCTGTATTTTGATGGATACGGACTCTATGAAGATGCAGACTATTGTCTTCGTGCCTTGAAATATGGTAAGAATATCTTGTGTACTTCGGCTCGTTTAGAGCATCATCACGATCCTTCTGGAAGACCGGACCTATATAAATATGGTAAAATGGTGATTCGCAACGGCTGGTATGTCTGGCGCATTAAATATCCCAACCCCAGTTTTAAAGCCCGTTTCAAATGGAATGCCACTGCTTTGCTTCTTACTTTGATCCGGTATAGTAATGTCTTGACAGCTTCTGACAAAAAGGGAGCATTTAATGAAGCAAATGGAAGGGTAGTAGGATGGTGGAGTTTACTTTTTGATAAGCCAAAGCTTCAATGAAATTTGCCGTAATCACCCATATCGAGCATTTTGAGAAAAATGGAATATTGTACTCTTACGGACCCTATGTTCGTGAAATGAATCTGTGGTTCAGCTATGTCGATGAGGTTCAAGTTGTAGGCACGTTTAGTTCAAAAAATCCGGGAAGTATTGATCTGCCTTATAAAGCTAAATATCTGCAATTGATCAAAGTCCCTTCGTTTGATATTACTAGTGTTACTCAGGTTGGTCGGGCAATTTTGGTATTGCCGGGAATTTTGAAGAGAATTTACAAAGTAATGTTGGGTGCAGATCATATACATCTGCGTTGCCCCGGAAATATAGGATTACTTGGTGCTATAGTTCAGGTATTTTTTCCGAAGAAGAAAAAAACAGCAAAGTATGCAGGTAACTGGGATCCTAAAGCGAAGCAACCCTGGAGTTATAAGCTGCAAAAATGGATTCTAAGGAATAGCTTTTTAACCAAGAATATGCAGGTTCTGGTTTATGGAGATTGGTCTGACCAAAGCAAAAATATCAAGCCTTTTTTTACCGCGACCTATACAGAAGCCGATAAGAAAGCGCTTCCACTGCGTAAATACGATTTGCCATTACGTTTTTTATTTGTTGGTGGTTTGGTTCCCGGTAAGCGTCCTTTATATGTTCTGGAGCTTGTAAGCGAACTTATTTCCAAAGGTTTTCCGTCAGAACTTCATTTTTATGGCGATGGACCTCAGAAGGAATTGCTTCTCGAATTTATCACGGAGCATCATCTAGAGAAAAGTGCTTTTCTTCACGGTAATCAATCGGCTGCTGCCGTTGCTGAAGCCTACACGAAAAGTCATTTTTTGATACTTCCTTCTAAAAGCGAAGGCTGGCCAAAAGCCATTGCAGAAGCCATGTGGTGGGGTGCGATTCCTATCGCTACTGCAATTTCCTGTGTGCCGTGGATGCTTGATCACGGTAATCGTGGTATTTTAATCAAGGCCAAGCTTGAATCTGATGCAGCTCAATTAGAAGCATTTTTAAAAGATAAAACGGGTCTGAAAGATATGGCGCAAAAAGCATCTGCCTGGTCACGCAGCTATACTTTAGATTTGTTTGAAGCTGAACTTAAAAAACTCTTGTAAACCGTGCGCATTCTACAATTGATAGATAGTTTGGCTATTGGTGGCGCAGAACGTATGGCGGTTAATTATGCCAATGCATTATACGATCGGGTTGAAGTCTCTGCTCTTTGTTCTACCAGACAAGAAGGGCTTTTAAGGGAGTTGATTAAACCCGAAGTGCCTTATTTGTATTTAGCGCGGATACGCCGCTTAGATGTAGCTGCTGTATTTAGATTAAAGCGTTTCATTAAACAACATCAGATTGAAATCATTCATGCGCACGGAAGCAGCTATTTTATAGCTGCTCTGGTTAAGTTAATGACTCCGGGCCTTAAATTGATTTGGCACGATCATTACGGGAATAGTGAGTTTTTGAAGGATCGGAATACCGGATATCTGAGGGTTTTTAGTACATTATTTGACGCTGTTTTTTCGGTAAATAAGAAACTAGCAATTTGGGCAAAACAAACTTTGAAAGTTAAAAAAACCTTTTACATTAAAAATTTTATTGCTGAAGCTCTGCCTTATGACATCACTAAAAATTTCCAAGGGGTGCGCGGAAAACGCATTGTTTGCTTAGCGAATTTGAGGCCTCAAAAAAACCATCATCTGCTCTTAGATGCTTTTGAAAAGTTACTTGAAACAGATCCCGAGTATACGTTACATTTATTCGGAGAAGCACCTGACACGCTGTATGCAAAATCCATTTTGCAGCGGTTAAAAGAGCATCCATTTAAAAGTTCTGTTTTTTACCATGGGCTTTATTTTAAAATGTCGGCTGTTTTACCACATTTTGATGCTGGAGTATTATCTTCAAATTCGGAAGGTTTGCCTTTGGCGATATTAGAGTATGGACAAGCCGGACTTCCTGTAATCACTACAGACGTTGGACAATGTAAGCAGGTGCTGGACGATGCGGGGATTTGCGTACCGCCAGAAGATACTGAAGCATTTGCTTCGGCTTTACTTTATTTGGAAGAGAATCGTCTAGAAGCACAGCAAAAAGCCAAAATATTTCAAAATAAAGTGCAAGAACAATATGGAGCTCCGTCAATCTTGACTGAAGTACTTTCTATTTATGCTCAAATTATTTAAAAACTATAACAAGCAGTATTTGCAATTAATAGGGCTCCACGTCGCTATTGGTTTTGCCATTTATTTGTTTCGGTTTTTGGGTTTATTTTACTTTTTAGGGGCTATAGTCTTTTTCATTCTATGGATTTTTCAATCTGGAAACAAGCAAAATCAGGCACTTTTAGCTGCAGCTTATATGACTGCTGGAGAGGTGTTTTTCAGGATGACTGGTGGAAGTTTGATTCCTTGGGAAGCGGGTAAATACTCAGTGATCTGCTTTATTTTGATCGGGTTGTTTTTTAGTGGTACTTCAAGGAAATCCGCTCCGTATTGGTTGTATTTATTGTTGTTGATTCCTGGAGTGCTCTATGCCGCTGAAACCCTAAATTTTGATACGAATGTGCGTAAAGCAGTCATTTTCAATTTGAGCGGACCGTTCTGCTTAGGAATTTCGGCGTTGTATTGTTATGATCGCAAAATATCTAAACAACAGTTTCATCATCTTATTTGGGCTTTATTGATGCCGGTTATTGCCCTTGGAGTTTACCTTTTATTTTACACCCCTGATACTCGGGAAGTACTAAATGGTACCAATTCTAATTTTGCGCTTTCCGGTGGATACGGTCCTAATCAAGTGGCTACGGCGCTAGGAATAGGAATGTTTGCTTTGGTGGTTCAGCTTTTTGTGAACAGTAAAAACAAGCTTATCTTTTTTATTAATTTGGGTTTGCTGATGTTTTTGACGTATCGAGGTATCATTACGTTTTCTCGTGGTGGAATTTTTACTGCAGCTTTGATCAGTCTGGCATTTATTGTTATGTATTTTCAGGGAGTTTCCAGTAAGAAACGAAATGCCATCTCTTTTTATTTGGTGATCTTAGGAAGTGCTATTGCAATCACGTGGCTGATTTCCTCGGTGCGCACCATGGGACTTATTGATTTACGCTATGCCAATAAAGATGCAGCAGGCCGAATTAAAGAAGATCTTACTACAGGCCGACAGGAGTTGGTTACCTCTGAACTTACTTTTTTTATGAATAATCCGGTGATGGGTATTGGTGTTGGCAAAACCAAAGAATACCGCGAGGAAAAACTAGATATTCTGGCGGCTTCCCACAATGAGATCAGTAGATTGCTTTCTGAACACGGCGTTTTCGGACTTATAGCACTACTAATTTTACTTGCAGCACCGTTATTTTATCGTATCGGAAATCGGAAAAATTACTTGTTTTATTCCTTTTATGGGTTTTGGTTTTTGACAATCAATCACTCCTCTATGCGGGTTGCAGCACCGGCTTTTCTGTACGCCTTAGTCCTTTTAAATGTAATGCATGAGCCAAAGAATACTGTACCTCGGCAACAAATTAGCCAATAAAGGTTTTACGCCCACCGGAATAGACACACTTGGTCCAAGACTTGAGGCTGAAGGTTTTCTGTTGCGGTATGCAAGTAGTAGGAGAAACAAAGTCTTGCGCTTACTTGCAATGTTTTGGGCGGTTTTCAAAAGTCGAAACTGGGCCGCTTATGTGTTGATCGACACCTATAGCACGCAAAGTTTTTGGTTTGCGTATTGTAGTGGAAGATTATGCTCCTTGTTAGGCTTAACCTACATTCCCATTTTACACGGCGGAAATCTTCCGGAGCGGCTTAAAACGAGTCCGAAAGCTTCTGAAAGTTTATTTAGAAATGCCTATATCAATGTAGCGCCATCAGCTTATTTAATGGACTGTTTCAGTAAAAACGGTTATAAAAAGCTTATCAATATTCCCAATGCGATCGATCTAAATCTGTATCACTTTAAGCAACGAAAAACTATTCAGCCTAAACTATTATGGGTACGCTCTTTTGCTGAAATCTACAATCCGTTGCTTGCTGTACGCTTATTTCATTCTTTACAAATAAAATACCCTACTGCCGAATTGTGTATGGTAGGACCTGATAAAGACGGTTCACTCGAACTTTGTAAAGCCGAAGCCGAACTTTTAGGGATCACTGTGCGCTTTACCGGTAAACTATCTCGGGAGGCTTGGTGTACTTTGGCAGCCGATTACGATCTTTTTATCAATACAACACACTACGACAATACTCCGGTGAGTTTGTTAGAAGCGATGGCACTAGGACTTCCGGTAATTTCTACTAATGTGGGAGGGATTTCGAAACTTATAACTGATGATCAAAATGGTTTGCTGGTTGCCGCTAATGATGCCGCTGCTTTTGTAAGCGCAATAGAGCGGTTGTTACAACATCCAGAATTGGTAGACCATCTTACTACCCGTGCATATCAGACTGTGCAAACTTTTAATTGGGAGGAGGTAAAGCAACAATGGCATAAGCTGTTGTTTTAAAATGCGTTATCTTTGAAAGACCAAACAGCCCCCTTGATGTCTTGGATACCTAATATTCATTTTGAAATTTCAGAGCGCAAGATCCTTTTGCGCATTTTTGATCTGGTCGCTATAACCCTAACTTTAGTTTTGGTGTATAGCCTTTTTCAATTTGACTACCTTAAGATCAGGTACAGTAGGTGGGGTTGGGTGTTTGTACTATGGCTCTATTATACTGTTTTTGCTGCGATTTTTGAGCTTTACGATTTACAAAAAGCAGCTTCCTTTCAGACTACTTTAAAGAATATCCTTTTGACCGTTTCTACAACGGTTTTGTTTTTTATTCTTACTCCATTTGTAACTCCTGTTTTACCGGAAAACAGATTGCAAATCCTACTCTTTTTTGCTTCGATGGTGATAGGTTTACTGGTGTGGCGGTATGCGTATATCAGTTTAGTTTCCGCTCCGCGATTCAATAAGCGTATTTTAGTAGTAGGGAACAGTTTTGATATCAATCTCATTGCTGAAAATCTTCATAAGGCAGATCCCAATTATCGGGTAATCGGTTTTGTAAATACCGATGAAATACAAGCAAAAGATTTTGACCGAAGGTTGAAAGCCATTGAAGTTGCTAACCTGATCAAATCCATTAAAAGATATTCGGTTTCCGAAATTGTTGTGGCAAGCGCTGCGCAAGGTGTAGGGGTTGAGTTGTACAATAAGTTGCTGGTGCTACTTGAGCGTGGTTTTCCTATCCGGGAATACACGCAAGTCTATGAAGAGATCACGCATCGCGTACCCGTACAGCACGTAGAGCGGGATTTTTATAAATATTTTCCGTTTAGCCGCAGTAATAAAAACCGATTTTATCTTTTTATCAGCAGGCTTTTTAATGTGATTTTTGCGCTTTGCGTGATGTTTGTTAGTCTGTTTATTATTCCCTTAGTTTTTATAGGGAATCTTATAGGCAATCGTGGTCCACTTTTCTATACTCAAGAACGTGTAGGCCTTAACGGTAAGCCTTTTCATATTCTAAAATTGCGTACAATGATCATAAATGCTGAGGCGGAAGGAGCCCAATGGGCCAGTAGAACCGACCGCCGCATAACGCCTTTTGGCAAGATCTTACGCAATCTGCGAATTGATGAAATTCCGCAATGCGTGAATATTCTTAAGGGCGAAATGAGTCTTATTGGTCCGCGGCCGGAGCGTCCTGTTTTTGTGAAGGAACTTTCAGAGAAAATTCCTTTTTACCAAATTAGGCATACGGTAAAACCGGGTTTGACCGGTTGGGCTCAGGTGCGCGGCAGATATGCAGAATCAATAGATGATACTTTAGAGAAATTGCAGTATGACCTCTTTTATATCAAACACCGCAATCTCTTTCTTGATTTGAATATTTTGCTGAAAACCATCAGTACAGTTTTATACTATCGCGGTCAATAGCTACACTTGGGTTACTCGACGTTTTCTGAAGAATGAAAGTATTAATAGAAGTAGAACAGGAATAAAAGCGAGTCTGGCAAGATAATCTCCAAAGCGTACATAAAAGGTCAACGTATCGTTGGCATTGAGCGTACCTTTTAAACTTCCACGGAGGCCGTATCCTAATTTTTTGGTCAGTTCGCCTTTTTGATTGATGAACGCTGAAATGCCTGTATTTGCACTGCGGGCAATACTTCTTCGGGTTTCAATGGCACGAAGGCGTGCGTAATTTAAATGTTGTTTGTGGCCTTGAGTATCGCCCCACCAGGCATCGTTAGTAATGATGGCCAAAAATTCTGCTCCCTCCTTAACATAATCGGTAACAAAAGCCCCGTAAACCGATTCATAACAAATCACCGGTCCCAGTTTAGTGTCATTACTTCCCGTAAAAGCAACGCGATTATCTTGTGTTGTTTTCATAGAAACCGTTCCGCCCAGGTCAAGCATAATATCTCCTAAGAGCGGTTTTAAAACGTTTTGATACGGAAAGTTTTCAACGCCAACCACTAATTTACTTTTGTGATAAATCTGAATGCTGTCTTGTTGATTTAGTAAAAAAGCCGAATTGAAAAAATCTGCCCAAATGGGATTTCCTATGCGGTCTTTGCCAACATAATTTGAAGTTGGTAAGGTAGCGGCTTTGTCATTGTACACCTGGTAAAATTGAATTCCGGCTAAGTAATTAAGGTTGGGATAGTCTTCTAAAAATTGCTGTGCTTTTTGCCTTTCTGCACTAAAGGCAAAACTGCGAAGATCAACACCTGCACCTTCCGCAAGAACTGTCTCAGGTGCGATCAAATAATCGGTTGAAGAAGTGAGCGTTTTTGTTGCTTCCTCAAAAAGTAAGTCGGCTATTCGCTCGTTTGTAGTGTTGTATTTTTCGGTATAGGGGTCAATATTGGGTTGCAATAACACCACCTCAATTGGGTTTTCGGTTTCGGTATAATTCAATAAAATTAACTGACTAATCCCTATAGGAATAAGGATCACAGCCGCCGCAATGGCCAGTTTGACGCTCAATATTTTTCGATTTTTACTTTCGGCGTAAGCTAAAATTCCTTTAAAGATCAAAGCATTAACAACCCATACCCAAAGCGTTCCGCCAAAAGTTCCGGTATATTCATACCACTGAATCCATCCTGTAAAGGTCGCAAACGCATTGCCCAAATTCAGCCACGGCCAGGCAAATTCCCAGTTGAGATGCATAAATTCAAAAAGCATCCATAAAGCACCAAGAAAGGTTAAACTTAGGCTGGTTGAAAATCGCTTGCTGATTCGGGAATAGAGCATCCAGACTAAGGTCATAAGTAAGGAATTGGCTAAAACTGCAAACCACATCCCGAATCCCGTGGAGTTATAAAGCCACCAAGTCGTGATGATGTTAAAAATGAAAAAAGCTAAATAGGAAAGACCGAAAAGTTTCAGTCTTGGACGTTTGACGTCAGAAGTGTTCAGATTGCGTGTGGCAAATAATAAGGGTACAAACCCAAAAAATAATAAGAGTGGAAATCCGTAAGTAGGCCAGGCTAGTGCGAGGAGTAAACCGGTAGCGCATGCCAATAAAAGGTTTTTCATAACAGCGTTCTAATGCATAGGCAAGTTAAAGCAACCGCAATTTATAACGTAAATACCAACTCAAAAATATAGACTAACGTTTGTTAAACCTATTTAAAAGCAAGGGAGCACTCTTCTATTTGTGATTAACTTAGAGCAAAAACCAACTATGCGAATTCTTATCACCGGAGCGACGGGATTAATTGGCCAGGCGCTTACTAAACAGTTGCTTCGTGCAAACCACGAAGTCCATTATTTAACTACAAGTCCGGATAAAATTGAATCAAAATCCAATTACAAAGGCTTTTTATGGAATACCGCCAAGGGCGAATTAGATGTAGCCTGTTTAAAAGGTGTAACGACCATCGTGCATTTAGCCGGGGCGAGTATTGCAGAGCGGTGGACCGAAGACTATAAAAAGACCATTTTAGAAAGCCGAACCCAAACAGCTCAATTACTTTTTGATACTTTAAAAAGCACTGAACACGAGGTAAACCATTTTGTTTCGGCTAGTGCCATTGGCGCATATCCTTCTTCAAAAACGCAATTGTACACCGAAGCATTTGAGACGTATAATCCGGGCTTTTTAGGAACGGTGGTAGAAGCCTGGGAAGCTTCAGCAGATCAATTTAAATCTTTAGGGCTTAAGGTTTCTAAAGTTAGGGTTGGAGTCGTATTGGCTGAAAACGGTGGTGCGCTTGAAAAGTTAATTCAGCCTATAAACTATTATGTGGGCAGTCCTTTAGGTGATGGAAAACAGTGGCAATCTTGGATTCATCTAGATGACTTGGCCGGAATATTTAAAACAGTTATTATAAATGCCTATGAAGGAATTTACAATGCGGTAGCACCTGCGCCGGTCACTAATGAAACTTTGACTAAGGAAGCTGCGACCGTTTTAAACAAACCGCTTTTTATGCCTAAGGTTCCTGCATTTATGCTCAAGTTGATCTTAGGAGAAATGGCAGCCATCGTACTAGAAAGTCAGAAAGTAAGTTCGCAAAAAATAGAAAATAAAGGCTACATCTTTAAGTTTACTCAATTGAATAAAGCACTTAAAGATCTTCTTGAAGATTAGAGTACAAGATGTCACGAGAAAATAGAAGACATAAAAAAAACCGGCATTTAGCCGGTTTTTAATTTGTAATAGCGTTACAAATTACATTTGCTGGTTAGCAACAATTGTAAATTCTAACTCAATATCATCGTTGATGAATTTGTCACCTAAGTTATCAAAAACTGATTTAGAACCGTAGTTTACATTCCAATCAGTACGATCAATTGTAAAGGGCTCTGACTTCAACATCATTGTGTTTCCTGATACTTCGTAAGTTACAGGGAACTCAATGTTTTTCTTAGTTTCTTTAAGAGTTAAGTTTCCAGACATCATTTTCTTTCCGTCTTCACCTTCAGTTACACCGGTGATTTCAAAAGCAGCAGTAGGGAATTTTTGAACGTTAAAAAAGTCACCTTCTTTACCTTCAACAGTTCCTTTTAAGTGATCTTCAAGACTTGCTTTCTGATCTCCTTCTAAATCCTGAACAGTGATTGAAGTCATATCAATTAAAAAGCTTCCGCTGATTTGCTCGCCTTCAACACGAACTACACCAGATTCTAAGCCAACTACACCGTCGTGCGTTCCGGTAGGTTTTTCACCTAACCATTTAATTTCTGAAGCTTCTTTGTCTACCATATACTTGGTAGCCTCAGCAGTTGCTTCAACAGCAGCTTCTGCTTCTGCAGCTTCGGTTTCGTTTTTATTGTCGTTCTTACAAGATACTACAGCTGTAAATAGCGCAGCCATAGCAAATAGCGATAAAAATTTGGTTTTCATTATAAATACTTTTTTAGTGTTAATTGAGAGGTCAAAAATAGCAGAAACATTGAAAATTGCTCTTAAATAAACTATAAAATATATCGGTGACATTTTGACATTTTTATAGAATTGGCAGTACTTTTGCCATTTGCAAAGCAAATTTGATATACCATGAGTTCAGAGAATAAAGAAGAAATTCTTCACGAGAACGAAGAGAATAATGCACAGGATGTGCAAGATGCAACGCAGGAAGCTCAAAAAGAGCCTGCAGCTGCAGAAGATATAGCAACAGATGAGGACGAATTGGCAAAATACAAAGCCGATTTAGAAAAGGAAAAAGACAAGTTTCTACGTCTTTTTGCAGAATTTGAGAACTACAAACGTCGCACCAGTAAGGAGCGTGTTGAGCTTTTTAAAACTGCAGGTCAAGAAGTGATGCAGGCCATGTTACCGGTGCTTGATGATTTTGATCGCGCAATGGTGGAAATCGAAAAAGCTAAAGACAAAAACCTTCAGAAAGGAGTTGAGCTGATCAGCAATAAGCTGCGCGAAACGCTCAAGACAAAAGGTCTTAAGCAAATGGAAGTACAAGCTGGAGATGCATTTGATGCAGATGTGCACGAGGCGATCACTCAAATTCCTGCACCGCAGGAAGATCTTAAAGGGAAGATCGTTGATGTGGTAGAGAAAGGCTACGAGCTTGGGGAGCGTATCATACGTTATCCTAAAGTGGTTGTAGGCCAGTAATTGTATATGAATTTTAAAGATTGAAGAAGAGATAGGGATGAAAGAAGATTATTACGACATACTAGGCATAAGCAAGAATGCGACTGCTGCAGAGATTAAAAAAGCGTATCGTAAGAAAGCGATCAAGTATCACCCAGATAAAAATCCGGGAGATTCTGAGGCTGAAGATATGTTTAAAAAAGCAGCAGAGGCCTACGAAGTCTTAGGAGATGAGAACAAGCGTGCGCGCTACGACCAGTATGGTCATCAAGCCTTTGAAGGCGGTGGCTTCGGCGGTGGCGGAGGTATGAATATGGACGATATCTTCAGTCAGTTTGGTGATATTTTCGGGAGTGCTTTTGGCGGCGGAGGCGGCTTTGGTGGCTTCGGCGGTGGCTTTGGTGGTCAGCGTAGAACTAAGGGAAGCAACCTGCGCATTCGCGTGAAGCTAACCCTTGAGGAAATTGCCAACGGTGCCGAAAAGAAAATCAAAGTTAAGCGCAAAAAGCAAGCTAGCGGAACTACTTACAAAACCTGTTCTACGTGTAACGGAACCGGGCAGGTAACACGGGTTACCAATACGATTTTAGGTAGAATGCAAACGGCTTCACCGTGTACGGCCTGTGGTGGTAGCGGTCAGATGATAGATTCTAAACCGAGCGATGCTGATGCACAAGGAATGAAGACCGAAGAAGAAACAGTTTCTATTAAAATTCCTGCCGGAGTAGTAGATGGGATGCAATTGAAAGTTACCGGAAAAGGTAATGAAGCTCCAGGAAACAACGGGATCGCAGGAGATCTTCTTGTGGTTATTGAAGAAGCAGAACACGAGACCTTAAGCCGTGAGGGTGATAACCTGCATTATGATTTGTACATCAGTATTCCAGAAGCTGTATTGGGTACCAGCAAAGAGATTGATACCGTTACCGGAAAAGTGCGCATCAAGATCGAAGAAGGCGCGCAAAGCGGAAAGATATTACGCTTACGCGGAAAAGGTATTCCTTCAATTAACGGTTATGGTAAAGGAGATTTACTGGTACACGTAAATGTGTGGACACCAAAAAACCTTAAGAAAGAACAACGTGAATTTTTTGAAAATATGTTAGACGATGAGCACTTCTCACCGCAGCCACAACAGGAGGACAAATCCTTCTTTGAAAAGGTAAAAGACATGTTTTCTTAAATTTTAAGATGTTATTAAGAAAAAAGTGTATATTTGAATATCACTAATCACTAGTTAGTGATATTTTTCTTTTTCATAGCAATTTTTTTCCCATCCTTGATTCACATTAAGGGTGGGTTTTTGTTTTAGGGGCTTGATATACCGATTTTTGATACTAAATAATTCTTAACTGACCTTTGAGGTCTATGGTTTTCAATATCTTTAGCCTTTATTGGCACAGCCAAAGGGTGTAGTGCCCCATCCCGATAGCTATCAGGATGATACGAAATTAAAATTTGTTCGCAACGAATGCCTTATGGGCTTGCCCCGAGGTAGTTTACTACAAACTTCTATGACAGACCTTTTAGTCGCTGACCATATTCATAAAAAATACGGGAAATATACCGCTCTGAACGATCTTTCTATCCAAGTTCCTAAAGGAAGTGTTTTTGGTCTTTTAGGGCCTAATGGAGCCGGTAAGACGACACTTATACGCATCATTAACCAAATTACCATGCCAGATACCGGGAAAGTATATCTGGATGGGGAAGCGCTTGATCAAAAGCATATTATCAATATTGGGTATATGCCAGAAGAGCGTGGGTTGTATAAATCCATGAAGGTTGGTGAGCAGGTTATTTACTTGGCGCGACTTAAAGGGCTAACCAAAGCCGAAGCTAAAGAGCGCAGTAAATATTGGTTTGAACGCTTGGGAATGACGGACTGGTGGAACAAAAAAATTCAGGAGCTTTCTAAAGGGCAGGCGCAAAAGGTGCAGTTTATTGTTACGGTATTGCACCAACCTAAACTGCTCATTTTTGATGAACCTTTTAGTGGTTTTGATCCTATCAACGCGACTTTGATCAAAGACGAAATTCTAAAATTACGCGACGACGGGGCAACGATTTTATTTTCTACCCACCGTATGGAATCTGTTGAGCAAATGTGCGATCATATCGCATTGATGCATAAAAGTAATAAAGTGCTAGACGGGCGCCTTTCTGATATAAAAAGAGCGTATCGCACCAATACGTTTGAGGTAGGAATTCAGACCGCAGATGACAGTGTGCAAAGTCTTGAAGTGCTCAAAAAAAATGTGCTTGAGAGTGCGCACGATGATTGGCAACTGCAACCTGCAAGTTTTAAAACCATCAACGAACACGACTTAAAACTTCAGGTTAAAATTCCGGAAGGTTTAAGTCCGAATGATCTTTTAGGTTTTCTGGCCAATAAAGGAACGATCAACCATTTTGTTGAGGTGGTTCCGACAGCAAATGATATTTTCATCCAAACGATAAATGCAAATTAATGGGTTCTTTAGCATTAATAATCAAGAGAGAATATAAAGCCCGCGTAAGCAATCGCTCGTTCATTATCATGACTTTTTTGAGTCCGTTGATTGTCGTTGGGATGATTATGTTGATCACGTATCTAACGCAACTCAATCAGGCAGGAAAACAAACCATTGTGGTTGTAGATGAAAGCGGACTTTTCTATAAAGATTTTGAAAGCACCGCAGAAATTGATTATCTCGATCTGTCGCCGCAAGGTTTGGATACCGCTAAAGATCTGGTGGAAGAACAAAATTATTTCGGCCTTTTGTACATTCCAGAAAATGTAAAGAAGAATACTTCTGGCGTACGTTTTTATGGTAATGAAGCACCGGGAATTTCAACTATTGAAAGTATAGAAGAGCAAATCGAAACTAAACTCACTAACGAAAAACTCCTAGATCGTGGCGTAGATCTTGACTTGATCGACGCCTCAGAAACCTTAGTGTCTATTACTATTGAAGATTTTTCAGGCGAGCGCACTTCAAAAATATCAAATTGGATCAAAGCCGGTTTTGGTGGTGGAGCAGGGTATTTGCTAATGATGTTTATCATCATTTATGGCAATATGGTGATGCGCTCGGTGATCGAAGAAAAAACAAACAGGATTATTGAAGTAATCATTTCTTCGGTAAAACCTTTTAAACTGATGATGGGTAAGATAATGGGTACTACGCTGGCAGGGATTACACAGTTTATGATCTGGTTGCTTATAGGTGGCGGATTGCTCACCTTTTTAACGCTTTTCTTAGGCTTAGATGCCAATACTCCTAATGCAGCGATGGGCGGAATGGCTACAACAGATCTAGATAAAATTGAATTGATTTTGCTAGATGTGCTCAATCTGCCGTTATTGAAACTTGCGTGTTTTTTCCTTATTTATTTTATAGGAGGTTACTTTTTATATAGTTCTATTTACGCGGCAATTGGGGCAGCTGTTGATAGTGAGACCGATACCCAGCAGTTTATGTTGCCTATTATAATGCCGCTGATGCTGGCGATTTACGTAGGCTTTTTTGCTGTGATCGAAAATCCTGACGGTTCTATAGCAACAATTTTCTCGATGATTCCGTTAACGTCGCCTATTGTGATGTTAATGCGTATTCCATTTGGAGTGCCGTGGTGGCAGCTGGCGCTTTCCGTAGGGATATTGATCGCAACTTTTATATTTACCGTTTGGTTTGGTTCAAAGATATACCGTGTAGGGATTCTTATGTATGGTAAGAAACCCACATATAAAGAAATTTTAAAGTGGATTAAGTACTAAAATGATTCAGGAAGAGGTAAAAGAAACGGTAAAGGAAGGCGCTGAAAAAGTAAAGGACGTCATTGAAGAAAATGTGTGGGGAACCATACAAGATTTTCTCAACTTGGGTATCCATTTTAAGACCGGAAACACGCCTATAGATTTTACAGTTGGTCATTTGCTGCTGGTAATTCTCGCATTTATTGTGGCCACCGCCGCTTTGCGCTTGATACGTAGTTTTATCACGCGGAATATGGACCTGGAGAATGAGCTCAAGTTTAAAAGCATTTTCAAGTTCATCAGGTATATTGTTTATGTCATTGTTGTGGTGATCACCTTAAGCGCTTCGGGAATTGACGTTACGGTATTGCTTACAGCTTCCGCAGCTTTATTTGTAGGTTTAGGTCTTGCGCTACAAGATTTGTTTACAGACATCATTGGGGGTATTTTTATAATGGTCGATAAGTCGCTCTCGGTAGGAGATGTGATCGAGATCGACGGAAAAGTAGGCCGTGTTTTTGAAATTAAGTTGCGTACTACCCGAGCTTTAACCCGAGATGATAAAGTGATCATTATACCCAATCATCACTTTATTAATGAGATCGTTTTCAATTATACCCAAAACCATAAAACCACAAGAGAAACAGTTAAAGTAGGCGTGGCCTACGGAAGCGATACCCAGCTTGTGCGTAAAATATTATTAGACTGTGCCGGCAAACAGAATGGGGTGCTTAAAAACCCAAAACCAACTGTGCTTTTTGAAGAGTTTGGCGATTCTTCGTTGAATTTTGGAGTGTTCTTCTTTATCAATGACAGTTTTTCAGACCCGCGGATTAAGAGTGAAATCCGTTTTAGGATTGATGAAGAATTCAGAAAGAACAACATTACGATTCCGTTTCCGCAGCGCGATGTTCATTTTTACCCAGCCGAAAACCAATAAGAAGCCTTTTTATGACAAAATATATTCTAGTACCTGTAATGCTTGTTGCGATGTTTACGATGCGATCGCAAACCACAGATATTGCCAGGGTAGAATATATGCATATTCCGTTTAGTAATTCGAACAATTCGGTTGGTCGGTTTAGGGCTTTGTTGCAAGTACCGATTCCGTTAGATAAAGAGCTTAATAACATTCTGGTAGCCGGTTTTGAATATCGAAACACCCATATTGATATTAAAGATGCGGTTCCTGATGGTTTCAATGTGCAAGATGTGAGCACACTGCACCGTATTTCGGCGTATGCAGGTTATGTATGGCGGTTTAAAGAACATTGGGTATTCGGCGTAAAAGCCGGTGCACGTATTAACTCTAATATCGCCGGGACTTTAGTGCCTGATGATTGGATCTATACAGCTTCGATTTATGCAATTAACGATATGAAGAAAAATTCACCCACAAAACCCTACCGCTGGATTTTTGGATTGGACTATTCTTCAACGCCGGGGCGTAATTTTCCGCTTCCGCTAGTCAATTATTACAGAGAATTTCACCCTAACTGGACATACACTTTGGGTGTGCCTAAGACTAATGTGCGGCATTATTTAAATGACTCACATAAAGATGCATTGCAAGCTTTTGTGTCCCTAGATAACTTTTTCGCCAATATTCAGAACAATATGATCATTGATGGTCGTACCGCCGAAAACATTTCAATGACTATCATTATGGGCGGGTTAGGCTACGAGCACTATTTTACAGAGCATTTGCTATATTACGCTTACGCCACGCACTCGATCAGCAATGATTTTAGGTTGCGCAATAATGACCGGGACGATATTTACACGATTAATAGTGACAATACGTTTTATTTTAGAACCGGTGTGAAATTTAAATTTTAAGCATGTCAAAAATTTTAATCATAGAAGATGAAGCCGCAATACGACGCGTGCTTACCAAAATCTTAACCGAAGAAAATAAAGCCTATCAGGTTGAAGAGGCCGAAGACGGTCTCGCCGGAATGGAAAAGATAAAAGATCAGGATTATGATCTGGTGCTTTGCGACATCAAAATGCCTAAAATGGATGGTGTTGAGGTGCTTGAAGCCACAAAAAAAATAAAGCCCGAAATCCCAATGGTGATGATTTCCGGGCACGGTGACCTGGATACTGCGGTGAATACGATGCGTTTGGGAGCCTTTGATTACATCTCAAAACCACCGGATTTAAACAGGTTACTAAATACTGTGCGCAATGCTTTAGATCGAAAAAATCTTGTGGTTGAAAATACGCGTCTAAAGAAAAAAGTAAGCAAGCAATACGAGATGATCGGCGAGAGTGAACCTATTGCTAAGATCAAAGATATAATTGAAAAAGTAGCGCCTACCGAAGCACGCGTTTTGATCACCGGCCCCAACGGTACCGGGAAAGAACTCGTTGCACACTGGCTACACGAAAAAAGTGACCGCGCAAAGGGACCTATGGTTGAGGTCAACTGTGCAGCGATTCCGTCGGAGTTGATCGAGAGCGAACTTTTTGGTCACGTGAAAGGTGCGTTTACCTCGGCAAATAAAGATCGCGCCGGAAAGTTTGAAGCCGCAAACGGCGGAACAATCTTCCTTGACGAAATTGGAGATATGAGTCTTTCGGCGCAGGCTAAGGTGTTGCGCGCTTTGCAAGAAAGCAGAGTGTCTCGCGTGGGTAGCGATAAAGATATTAAAGTTGATGTGCGGGTACTCGCAGCAACTAATAAAGATCTTAAAAAGGAGATCGCAGACGGAAAATTCAGAGAAGATCTCTATCACCGTCTTGCAGTGATTTTAATTCCGGTACCACCACTTAATGATCGAAGAGATGATATACCACTTTTGGTAAGTCATTTTGCAAATAAAGTTGCCGGTGAGCAAGGGACCGCAGTTAAGAATTTTACAGGTAAGGCGGTAGAAAAACTACAGGAATATGATTGGACGGGTAACATACGCGAACTGCGTAATGTAGTAGAGCGTCTAATAATATTAGGAGGCAGCGAAGTCTCTGAAGAAGATGTACAACTCTTTGCCAGCAAATAAAAAGTAATACCAATACCATCGTTTATGAAAGCTTCAGACTATCAAATCACCGCACCCATTAAACTAGCCGATCGTAAAACCCACGAGGATTTTGGTAAAACCAAAGAACTCGAGCAGGAGTTGGATGCGGTAAGTAAGAAGATTGCAGCTATTCAAAATGCGATGTACGCCCACGGAAAATATGCTGCGCTGATCTGCATTCAAGGGATGGATACAGCCGGAAAAGATAGTTTGATTCGCGAGGTTTTTAAAAATTTTAATGCTCGCGGGGTGGTCGTGCATAGTTTTAAAACACCGACTTCTCTAGAATTGGGTCACGATTATTTGTGGCGTCATTACATCGCATTACCGGCCAGAGGTAAGGTGGGCGTTTTTAATAGAACGCATTACGAGAATGTTTTGGTTACGCGCGTGCATCCGGAATATATTTTAAATGAAAACATTCCCGGGATCAATGATGTTTCAGATATTGATGAAGCTTTTTGGGAGAAGCGTTTTGAGCAGATCAATAATTTTGAAAAGCATATCGCTGATAATGGAACAATCATTTTTAAATTTTTTCTACATCTCTCTAAAGAAGAGCAAAAGCATCGGTTGTTGCGTCGCTTAAATAAACCGAACAAAAACTGGAAGTTTTCCGCGGGAGACCTCAAAGAGCGCGCATTGTGGGATGAATACCAGCAGTGTTATGAAGATGCGATCAACAAAACGTCTAAATTTCATGCACCTTGGTATGTTATTCCGGCAGATGACAAACCTACCGCACGCCTGATCTTAGCCAATATTCTCTTAGAAAAGCTTTCCTCGTATAAAGACATTAAAGAGCCTGAACTTGATGAGAAAACAAAAAGTAATATTGACGCTTACCGCAAACAGTTGGAATCAGAATAATGGCTGAGAACTTTTAAATATCAACTCCATATTTAATAGAACTCTCAAAAATCGTCACGGAAGGGGCGATTTTTCTGTTTAATCGCATAAATACCGCGAGAGAATATTATTTTTAGGACTCATCTAAAAACACAAATAATTTTGAAAAGAATTTTCCTCTTTGTCATGTTGTTTGCAGGGTTTCATTTGGTTTCTGCACAAACAACTAAAGACTCTTTGCAACTGCGCAATTTTTATGATTTATCGCTTTTAGACGGCAACAGTTATGAGTGGCTTGACGAATTATCTAATGATATCGGAGCACGTCTAAGCGGAAGTGCCGGCGCTGAAAAAGCCGTGCAATGGGCAAAAAAAGAACTTGAATCTATCGGACTTGATAAAGTATGGTTACAGCCGGTAATGGTCCCTAAATGGGAACGAGGCGCACCAGAAAAAGCACACATCAAAGGGCCAGATGGTAGTATCGATGTGCCCGTTTGTGCTTTGGGAGGCTCCATCGCTACGACTGCTGACGGCATCACCGCTGAGGTTGTTGAAGTTCAAGGGATAGAGGATTTGGCAAAATTTGGCGAAGCCCAACTAAAAGGTAAGATCGTTTTTTATAACCGTCCTATGCAGGCCGATCTGATCCAGACGTTTTCTGCTTACGGCGGTTGTGTAGATCAGCGTTATTCTGGAGCGCGAGAAGCGGCAAAGTACGGTGCCGTGGGAGTTATTGTACGCTCCATGAATTTAAGAATGGACGATCTTCCGCATACCGGTTCTATGTCTTATGGCGACTTGCCTAACGATAAGCGTATTCCGGCAGCAGCGATTAGTACCAATGGGGCGGCGCTGTTGAGTAAACTGCTTAAAAAAGACAAGAACACGCAATTTTATCTAAAAATGAATTGCAAAAATTATGAAGAAGATGTGCCTTCGTTTAATGTGATTGGTGAAATCACCGGAAGTGAAAAGCCTAATGAATTTATGGTTGTTGGTGGTCATTTAGACTCTTGGGATCTAGGTGACGGAAGCCACGATGATGGTGCCGGTGTAGTACAAAGTATGGAAGTATTGCGTTTGATGAAAGCTGCAAATTACCAACCGAAGCACAGCATACGCGTCGTTCTTTTTATGAATGAAGAAAACGGGTTACGCGGTGGTACTGAATATGCAAAAGTGGCGAAGCAAGAAGGCGAGAAGCACGTTTTTGCTTTAGAAAGTGATGCAGGCGGTTTTACACCGCGCGGATTCTCATTTGATGCTGATAAGGCCAATTTTGAGCAGGTTCAAAGTTGGATTCCGTTATTTAAACCGTATTTGATTCACTTTTTTGAATTAGGCGGAAGCGGGGCAGATGTTGGTCCGCTTAAAGAAGAAGGAACTGTTCTGGCAGGATTACGTCCTGATTCGCAGCGTTATTTTGATCATCATCACGCTTCTAACGATACTTTTGATGCGGTAAACAAACGAGAATTAGAATTGGGTGCAGCGACGATGACCAGTCTGGTTTATCTTTTTGATAACCACGGTGTGATTCCTCCTATAACTAATGAGAAGCCGCTTAAAGACTAAGATTGTTGTTAAACTTCTACTAAGTAAAGACCTCGTTTTCACGAGGTCTTTTAATTTTATAGCAAACCAAACTAACAACTAAATCATGGCAATTTTAGGTTCGCTTATTAAAGGCATCATTGATATTTCAGATAAGGTAATACCGGAGTCTAATCCGTTAGATGAGCAGGAGGAAGTTTTAAAATCCTTGCTTAAAAAAGCTAAGAACACACAGTTTGGAAGCTTCTACGGTTTTGAAGCTATTTTAGAGTCAGAAAATCCGGCAAAGACTTTTGCTGAGGAAGTCCCGTTTTTTGATTATAACAGCTTAAATGAAGAATGGTGGTCTAAGTTGCACGATGGGGAAAGTGATGTTACTTGGCCGGGAATACCGCATTATTTTGCATTAAGCAGCGGTACCACCGGAAAAAGCAGTAAGCGCATCCCGGTGACTGATGAGATGGTTGATGCTATACGTATGGCAGGGATCAAACAGGTAGGAGCCTTGGCGCATTTTGATCTGGAACCCGATTTTTTTGAAAAGGAAATTATGATGCTGGGAAGTTCTACCAATCTACAAGAACGCGATGGTCACGAAGAAGGCGAAATTAGTGGAATAAGCGCGAGTAATATTCCATTTTGGTTTAGAGGCTATTACAAACCCGGAGAAGATATTGCAAAAATCGATGATTGGGATGAGCGTGTGCAGCATATTGCCGAGAAAGCCGAAGAATGGGATATTGGAGCCCTAAGCGGTATTCCAAGCTGGATTGAGCTGATGCTAGAGAAGGTGATTGAGCATCATAATTTAAATAATATTCACGAGATCTGGCCAAACTTGCAAGTGTACACCTCAGGTGGTGTGGCGTTTCAGCCTTATGAAAAGAGTTTCAATGCACTTCTAGGGAAACCCATCACCGTGATTGATACCTATTTGGCTTCCGAAGGCTTTATTGCTTTTCAAGCAAGACCTGAAACCGATGCGATGAAATTGGTAACTGATAACGGTATTTACTTTGAGTTTGTGCCTATGAACCCGGATTATATCAATCAAGACGGTTCTATAGTGCAAGATGCGCCTGTGGTGGGTCTGGCAAATGTAGAAGAAAATCAAGATTATATTTTAATTATTTCTACAGTTTCGGGAGCCTGGCGATATTTGATTGGGGACACCATTGCCTTTACTAACAAAGAACGCGCAGAAATTAAAATAACCGGGCGCACCAAGTTTTTCCTGAATACGGTAGGTTCGCAACTTTCAGTAAATAAGATGGAAGCTGCGGTGCAGGAACTTGAGGAACAATTTGATATTAAAATTCCGGAATTTACTATCGCGGCAAAACGCAATCCCGACGATGATGAGTTTTACCATTATTGGTATTTGGGAACCGAAACTTCAGTTTCTAATGAAGAACTGGCAGATGCTTTAGATAAAAGTTTGCAGGAAGCTAATAAGAATTACGGTGTCGCACGTAGCAAAGCGCTTAAAGGCGTTTTTGTAAACACGGTAAGTCCTGAAATTTTCTATGAATGGAGTGGCGCCAACAAGAAAAAAGGCGGTCAAGTAAAAATGGAAAAGGTAATGAATGAAGAAAAATTCGCCGAATGGGAAGCCTTTGTAAAAGAACACGCTTAAACTTCGAGTTCTTCTTCTAGATTTTTATTTTCATTGATTAATAGCATAATCTCTTCCGGAGAAAGGTAGAGGCGTTTGATACGCGCTTTATATTTTGCTGAAATGTGTGCGTGATTCAGGATAAAGTCTTTAGTGACTAAAATATACTTTCCCATACCGTGCGAGACGGCAAAGGTGTCTGCCGCACGTTCTGCTTCTCTGATGAATTTAGGGAAATACAAATATTTTAAGCCAAACCAAACCAGACCCAGACTGCTTCGGTTTTTATAATCCATAATATGACCCAGTTCGTGGCCAATCCATCCAATTAGAACATCAGAAGGAATATCAGTGATCTTGAACGATTCGGTTTCAATCTGAATTTTTTCACTTATAAACACAAAATATTTCCGCTTTGCACGCGGATTCAATAGAGAACTGAACGCTGGCTGCGCCTGCATCGTAGACTTTTTTATATCCTTCTTAAACCGAAACGCAATAGGTGTTTCTATAAGTTCGGGGTAATACGAGAGTGCCACTTTAATTTCTTGGGCAAGAATATCCGGTATTTCTTTATGTGTCAGTTCGGGATCGTTGTGCATAGAATGGTAAAGATAGTTATAGCGCAAGCCTTGGGCTGTTAATTAGTTTTTAAAATGCATTCCCGGTTAAATTTAGAATAAGGTTCATTTTGGGTACAACTGTTCTTGAACTTAAATCTTACTTTTGCAGTCCTTAAAAAAATACCGTCGTGCTATCAAATTATACTAAAGAATTTCGACAAAATTTAAAGATCGCTTACCCCGTTATGTTGGGGCAACTGGGACATATTCTTGTCGCTTTAGCCGATAATCTTATGGTTGGGCGTTTGGGTGCTGCCCAACTGGCAGCTGTTTCTTTGGGGAACAGCCTTATATTTATTGCACTCTCGCTAGGTATAGGTTTTTCATTTGCGATCACGCCTTTAGTTGCTGAAGCTGATGGAGCAAATGATACACAAACCGGACGTAATTATTTTCATCATGGGATCGTGATGTGTGCCTTAAATGGTATTTTACTTTTTGTTTTATTGCTGCTGGCCAAACCTATTTTGTACTATCTCGATCAGCCTGTTGAGGTTGTTGAGCTCGCCATCCCATATATGGATATTGTGGCGTTTTCATTGATTCCTTTGATGGTGTTTCAGGCATTTAAACAGTTTGCAGACGGCTTATCAAACACGCGTTATGCGATGTACGCTACTTTGGTTTCAAATGTGGTTAACGTACTTTTTAACTTTCTCCTCATCTACGGCTTCTGGATCTTCCCGCGTTTGGAGTTGGTGGGTGCCGCTTATGGAACCTTGATCTCGCGCTTCTTTATGCTATGGATGCTGTATTATATTTTAAGCCGAAAAAAGAAATTTCAACCGTATTTTGTGTGGACAAGACGCAAAGCGTTTCAGCTTCCTATTTTCAAAAAGCTTTTTGATCTAGGCTTTCCAACGGCAATGCAAATGTTGTTTGAAGTATCACTGTTTACTTCCTGTATTTTCTTATCTGGAATTTTAGGTACTAATGCTCAGGCTGCAAATCAGATCGCACTCAACCTTGCGGCGATGACGTTTATGATCGCAGTGGGACTCGGGGTTACCGCAACTATTAGAGTCGGGAATCAAAAAGGGAAAGCCGATTTTGAAAATATGCGGCGTATTGCATTCTCGCTGTTTTTGCAGGTATTTTTGATCGAAGCGGTTTTTGCCGTTGGGTTTATTCTACTCAAAGATATTCTGCCTACTTTTTATTTAGACAATGTTGAGGTGATCGTTCTCGCGGCTCAGTTGCTTATAGTTGCGGCACTTTTTCAATTGAGTGATGGTTTGCAGGTGGTGATTCTAGGCGCGTTGCGCGGACTGCAAGATGTGAATATCCCCACGTTTATTTGTTTTATCGCCTATTGGTTAATTGGCTTTCCGGTGGCTTGGTATTTTGGTCAGGAAGATCAGATGGCAAGTCAGGGAATATGGTATGGTTTGCTTGCGGGGCTTAGTGCTTCGGCGGTGTTGTTGTATATTCGTTTTATTTATTTAAGCCGAAAACTAATCCATCAAGTTTCCGAAGGAAAAACTACAGCAGGCTAATTATGAACGAACTCCTCACAGACCAAATTTTTGAAAATCACAATTTTGCCGATAATCCACTTGTAGCAGATTTTGAAGATTGCGTATTCAAAAGTTGTGTTTTTGCAAAAGCCAATCTTTCAAAGCTTACATTTACCAATTGTGCGTTTGAAAATTGTGATTGGAGCGCTGCGAAACTAGTACAGACGGCCTTTCAGGAATGCGAATTTTCATCGTGTAAAATGCTGGGGATTGCCTTTGAAGCGTGCAATACTTTTTTATTTCAGATCTATTGTGCGCAATGCACGCTTGATTTTAGTAGTTTTTATCAAGTTGATTTGAGTTCGTCTCAGTTCAGCCAATGTCAACTAAAAGAAGCTGATTTTACTGAAGCCAATCTTTCGGGGGTATTTCTTGACGAATGCAATCTTGCAGGAGCTACATTTGACCAAACCAATCTGGAAAAAACCGATTTTTCTTCCGCGGTACATTATGAACTCAATCCTGATGAAAATAAAATACGCGGGGCGATCTTCAGCAAAGAAGGTTTAGCAGGATTACTCAGTAGTTACCACATTAAAATTGTTTGATCTTGAACCCGGAAAGCCTTATCGAACTTGCCTATTATAAAATGCCGTTTGGTAAATACCAAGACCGGTATTTGGTAGAAATTCCCGAGTATTATTTCACTTGGTTTAAGCAAAATGGCTTTCCTGAAGGGAAACTGGGTTTTATGATGCAGCAAATGCACGAGATTAAAATCAATGGATTAGAAGAGCTTATTTTTAAAATCAAACGACAATACCCAGCGCCTCAGCCTAAAAGAAAACCTTAAAAATTATCCTAAAATCCGCTTAAAAGGTTCGTCAATAAATCGCTATCTTTGCATCCCGTAGACGCGCTCTTCATGTTAAAAAGAGCTTAAAAAATAATCAGGATACAGATGGCAGATACAAAGTACATCTTCGTCACGGGCGGGGTTTCTTCTTCATTAGGTAAAGGTATAATCGCAGCTTCATTGGCTAAATTACTTCAGGCTAGAGGCTATAGCGTGACTATTCAAAAATTAGACCCATACATTAATGTTGACCCGGGAACACTTAACCCTTATGAGCACGGAGAATGCTATGTTACCGATGATGGTGCAGAAACCGACTTAGATTTAGGGCATTACGAGCGCTTTTTAAATGTAAATACTTCGCAGGCAAATAACGTGACCACCGGTCGTATTTATCAAAGCGTTATTGAAAAAGAGCGCCGTGGTGAATTTTTAGGTAAAACCGTTCAGGTGGTGCCGCATATTACCAATGAAATTAAAGAGCGTATCAAACATCTTGGGAATACCGGAGATTATGATATTGTGATCACTGAAATTGGCGGGACCGTTGGGGATA
Source organism: Leeuwenhoekiella sp. ZYFB001 (assembly GCF_011784865.1). NCBI lineage: Bacteria > Pseudomonadati > Bacteroidota > Flavobacteriia > Flavobacteriales > Flavobacteriaceae > Leeuwenhoekiella > Leeuwenhoekiella sp. ZYFB001. The sequence goes on along the minus strand of NZ_CP050460.1, from coordinate 2,635,658 downwards.
TTGAGTCGTTACCGTATATCGAATCGGTACGTCAGTTAAAATGGGAATTAGGTGATGAGAATGCTTTGGTTATTCATTTAACGCTAGTTCCTTACCTATCAGCTGCGGGTGAATTAAAAACTAAACCTACGCAACACTCGGTAAAAACCTTGATGGAAAGTGGAATCAAAGCTGATATTCTGGTTTGTCGTACTGAGCACGAATTGAGCGATGATCTTCGTGAGAAATTGGCTTTGTTTTGTAATGTGCGCAAAGAGGCGGTGATTCAGTCTATTGATGCATCAACGATTTATGATGTGCCTAACTTGATGTTAGAAGAAGGGCTTGATACCATCACGCTTCAGAAGCTTAGCTTATCTCAGGAGAATGAGCCGGAACTTATCCGCTGGAATGAATTCTTACGCAGACATAAAAACCCAAAGGCAGAAGTAACTATTGGTCTTATTGGTAAATACGTTGAGCTTCAGGATTCTTATAAATCAATTCTTGAGGCGTTCATTCACGCCGGTGCTGAAAACGAAGTGAAAGTACGCGTAGAGCCTATTCATTCTGAATTTATTTCGCAGGATGTGATTCAGAATAAAATTTCTAAACTCGACGGTTTGCTCGTTGCTCCTGGTTTTGGTGAGCGTGGTATCGAAGGAAAGATCAAAGCGGTGCAATATGCCCGTGAACATAAAATTCCGTTTTTAGGAATTTGCTTAGGAATGCAAATGGCAGTTATTGAATTCTCGCGCAACGTCGCAGGATTAAAAGATGCCAATTCTACCGAAATGCAAAAAGACACTTCGGCTCCTGTAATTTCGCTGATGGAAGATCAAAAAGACCTAAAGCATATGGGCGGAACGATGCGTTTAGGTGCTTGGGATTGCAAACTGGCTGCTGGTAGTATTGTTGCTGATGTTTATGATGCAGAAATGATCACCGAGCGTCACCGTCACCGTTACGAATTCAACGATTCTTATAGAGAAACGCTTGAAAAAGCCGGACTTAAAATCACCGGGACCAACCCAAAAACGGGCTTGGTAGAGATCATTGAGATGGAAGATCATCCTTGGTTTGTGGGCGTACAATACCATCCTGAATATAAGAGTACTGTGGCGAATCCACATCCGCTTTTTGTGGCGTATGTTCAGGCTGCAGTAAAATACAGTCAATCAAAAAGTTCCGACAATGTGGCACATAACTAATCTATGGGATTGTTATTGCTTCTAGCCACTCAAGCATTTTAGCCGGGTTTCCCGTAAACTAAATTACACACGAATACAATTAGGCGTAAGCCTCGATGATTATGGAAGAAAAGAAATTTGACAAACAGTCAATGATTGGGTTCCTTTTAATAGGAGCTATTTTATTATTTATGCTTTGGCAAAACCAGCCTTCTGAAGAAGAGCTCGCTGCGCAGAAAGCACAAGAAGAGCAAGTGGAAGCTCAGGAAGCAGCTGCAGCAAAAGCATCACAAACCGATGCTGTGGTTGAAAGCACCACGCCGCAAAATGATTCTTTGGCCTTGGAGCGCTACAAAGCTACTTTAGGGAGTTTTGCGTACTCAGCAACTTTACCTTCAGCGACAGACGATGTTACCGAACTGGAGAATGATGTGCTAGCGCTTAAAGTGAGCAATAAAGGTGGTTTTATTACCGAAGCGCGTTTGAAGAATTTTAAAAGTTATGATTCGGTTCCTGTTTATCTCATTAAAGATGGAAACAGCAGATTTAATTTGACTTTCAGTACCACTGACAACCGCACGTTGAATAGTGAGAACCTGTACTTTGAACCTTCGTTATCGAAAGAAGGAGAGAATCAAGTACTTTCTATGAAGCTCAAAGTTTCTGATTCAGAATATTTAGAATACCGTTATACATTGAAGCCAGACGATTATATGATGGGCTTCGGTATAAAAACTGTTGGTTTACAAAATGTGGTTAATACCTCGCAGCCTATCAATTTAGATTGGCAATTGAAGGGCTATCGTCACGCTAAAAGTATTACCTATGAAAACCGTTACACACGCCTAACCTATGAATATGAGGAAGGCGATCACGATAAATTAAGCCAGACCGGTGACGATGATGCGATCGAGACCAATGTAGACTGGTTTAACTTCAGACAGCATTTCTTCAGTTCTATTTTATTAACCGATCAGCCTTTTGACGAAGTGCGTTTTTCTTCTAAAAACCTGGTTGAAGATGAAGAAGTGGATACCGTATATACCAAGCAGTATGCTGCAAATATGCAACTGAAGCCGGTAAATGGTGAGCTTAATTATGCGATGGACTTTTATTATGGTCCTACCGATTACCAGATCTTAAACAACTACGATCGTGATATTGATGAAGCAATGCCGCTAGGTTGGGGTATTTTTGGTGTGATCAATAAATACTTGATCATTCCGTTCTTTAATTTCTTGATCGCGTATTTCCCTGCAGGAATCGCTATTATTTTATTGACGATCTCCATCAAATTATTACTTTCTCCGGTACAGTATAAGCAGTACTTGTCTCAAGGGAAGATGAAGGTGTTAAGACCGGAGATCAATGAGATTAATGAGAAGTATGCAGATAACCCGATGAAAAAGCAGCAAGAAACGATGAAGCTGTATAGTAAAGCCGGTGCCAGCCCATTGAGTGGGTGTATTCCCGGATTGCTTCAGATTCCTGTGTTTTATGCGTTGTTTACCTTTTTCCCTTCGGCATTTGCATTAAGACATAAGAGCTTCCTTTGGGCAGATGATTTATCTAGCTATGATAAAATTGCAGACTTACCGTTCCATATTCCGTTTTACGGAGATCACGTGAGCTTATTCCCGATTTTAGCGTCTATTGCGATCTTTATTTATATGACAATGACCACCGGTCAAAGTATGCAGCAAGCGCAGCAACCGGGAATGCCTAATATGAAATTCTTGATGTATCTGTCGCCAATTATGATGTTGTTTTTCTTCAACAACTATGCGAGTGGATTGAGTTTGTACTATTTTATTTCAAACCTGATCACCATCGGAATTATGCTTGTGATCAAGAATTTTATTTTAGATGAAGATAAAATTCACGCGAAGATCGCTACAGCTAAGGCAAAGCCGAAAAAGAAAAGTAAATTCTCTCAGAAGTTCTCTGAGATGATGGAGCAAGCTGAAAAACAGCAACGCAATAAGTAATCTTTTTTGTCCCAACTTAAATAGAAAAACCCTTCAAGAATTCTTGAAGGGTTTTTTGTTGCAATTTTTTTTTCAATGGCTTATAAGCCCGGAAGCAAAACGGTATCAATAGCGTGGACCACTCCGTTAGAAGCTTGTACATCAGTTACTACGATAGTACTCACTCTTCCGTTAGCATCTGTAAGCGTAGCATTAGAAGCATCTACTTCTATAGCACCACCTAAAGTAGTTACTGTTCCTGTAGTAAGATCTTCAGCTCTTACATTAGCTCCGTTCACCACGTGTAATGAAAGCGCTGCGGCAAGTACGCTCGTATCTAGATCACCAAAGCCTGAAATTTCAAGCTCTGCTAATAGATCTGCAAAAGCATCGTTAGTTGGAGCGAAAACGGTAAAGGTTCCTGCAGAAGTAAGCGTATTTACAAAAGAGAAAGACGCATCTGCTGTTAGTGCTGTTTCTAATTGTGTAAAAGTAGGATCAGCCACTGCAAAAGTAGCAACGGTAGGCAATGCGATCACGGCGTCTACAGTATGCACAATTCCATTAGAGAATTCAAAGTCTGTTGCGGTTACATTAGCACCACCCTCAAGTTCAGAACCTCCATTAATGGTAACAACATCGCTGTCTACATTGATATACATGCTTAGATTTGCATCTGTATCTGCATAGGTAGCCAAGTTATTTACATACCCGGTCGCCAAACTGCTCGCACGTGCTTCTACTGCTAAAACGTGATTCAATAAGATTTGCGTCAAATCTTCTACCGGAACATCTGCAACGGCAGTTCCGCCCAAATACGCTTCAAATGCAGCGTTATTCGGAGCAAACACTGTATAAGCTCCTTCTGCATCAAGCGTAGCAGTAAGACCGGTGCGGTCTAGTGCTTCTGCTAAAGAAGAATAATCTTCTTCACTTGCGACAAAATCTGCAATAGTTTCAGATTCTTCAGTGATCATCCCGGCATCATCGTCATCGCTACACGATGTAAACCCCGCTAGTAGTGCGGTAAACAGGATTAATTGGATTTTTGTTGTTAACTTTTTCATAGGATTTGATTTTTGATTTTTGGTAAAAATAGAAGTTGTTCACACTCATAATGTTTAATAGATAGTTAAAAAGATTAAACAAAAACTTATATTTTTATATATGAGCTTCGATGTGGCCAAGCAGGAAAACTCTTTTAAACTTTCGTAATTTTGCACCATAGAATTCGACTTAGCATTCAAATTAAACAGTATGAAAACCGTAGTTGTAGGTCTTAGTGGTGGAGTAGATAGTAGTGTTTCTGCCTATTTGCTAAAGGAAGCCGGATATAATGTTATTGGCCTTTTTATGAAGAATTGGCATGATGATTCGGTGACTATTTCAGATGAATGTCCATGGCTTGATGACAGCAACGATGCAATGTTAGTCGCCGAAAAACTAGGTATTCCTTTTCAAACGGTGGATTTAAGCGAGCAGTATAAAGAGCGTATTGTAGACTATATGTTTCGGGAATATGAGATGGGCCGCACCCCTAATCCTGATGTGCTGTGCAATCGGGAGATCAAGTTTGATGTTTTTATGAAAATCGCTTTAGAATTGGGCGCAGACTTTGTTGCTACAGGACATTATTGTCAGCGTGGTGAGACAGAGGTTGATGGCAAATCGGTTTATCAATTGCTTGCCGGCGCCGATGCTAACAAAGATCAGTCCTATTTTTTATGCCAGTTATCTCAAGAGCAGTTGTCTAAAACTTTATTTCCTATTGGGCATTTGCAAAAGAGCGAAGTGCGTAAGATAGCAAAGGAACAAGATTTGGTCACTGCAGAGAAGAAAGACTCTCAAGGCTTATGTTTTATAGGAAAAGTGCGTTTGCCAGATTTTCTTCAGCAGCAATTGAAGCCTAAAGAAGGTGTGATCGTTGAAATTTCAGCAGCACGCGCCCAGGAAAAAATTGAAGATTTATACGAAAGTAGTGCTGCAGATGTGGCTGTAGAAGATGTTACCATTTTAGCTAAAAAGCCAAAATACAGCTTAACCGATGGAAAAATCGTTGGAAAGCATCAAGGCGCACATTACTTTACAAAAGGACAGCGCAAGGGACTCGCAGTAGGCGGGACTCCTGAGCCACTTTTTGTTATTGATACTGATGTTGAGGAAAATATCATTTATACCGGGCAAGGTAAAGAGCATCCGGGATTATTGCGCAAGGCACTTTTTGTACAGGAAAGTGAAGTGCATTATATTAGAGAAGACCTCAAGCTAGCAGAAGGTGAAGTTAGAGCGACAAAAGCACGTATACGTTACCGCCAGCCGCTAGAAAATGCGTGGTTGCACAAAGTGGAAAACGGTCTGTTTGTTTCGTTTGAAAATCCGCAAGCTGCGATTAGCGAAGGGCAATTTGTTGCTTGGTACGATGGCGCAGAATGTTTAGGCAGCGGTGTAATCTCATAAAGCTTTATTTTGAATAGAATAACAGCACTTTTTGATATTGAATATCCATTAATTCAAGCAGGAATGGTCTGGAATAGTGGCTGGGAACTCGCCAGCGCTGTGAGTAATGCCGGGGGGTTGGGACTTCTTGGTGCAGGTTCTATGTATCCTGAAGTGTTACGCGAGCATATTCAAAAATGCAAAGCGGCTACCACAAAACATTTTGGTGTCAACGTACCACTGCTATATCCTGATATCGATAAATTAATGCAAATCATTATCGAGGAAGGAGTACAAATCGTCTTCACCAGTGCCGGAAACCCTAAAACCTGGACTTCACATCTCAAGAAACACGGTATAAAAGTCGTGCACGTAGTAAGCAGTGTAAAGTTTGCTTTGAAAGCGCAAGAAGCAGGTGTGGATGCCGTGGTTGCTGAAGGCTTTGAAGCAGGAGGCCATAACGGTCGGGAGGAGACGACGACCTTCGCGTTGATTCCCATGGTGAAAGAGCAACTTGATATTCCTTTAATTGCTGCCGGCGGTATTGCTACCGGAAAAGGGATGCTCGCTGCGATGATTTTGGGAGCAGATGGTGTGCAGATCGGCAGCAGGTTTGTAGCTACGCCCGAAGCCAGCAGTCATCAAGCATTTAAAGATCTGGTGGTGGAGGCCAAAGAAGGCGCTACCGAACTTACACTAAAAGAGCTTGCTCCCGTAAGATTACTTAAAAATAAGTTCTATACTGATGTGAAGCGTCTTTATGAAACTACGCCGACTAAAGAGCAACTTAGTGATCTACTAGGCCGAGGAAGAGCTAAAAAAGGAATGTTCGAGGGTGATCTTGAAGAAGGCGAACTCGAAATCGGTCAAATCGCCGGACTCATTCACGAGATCAAACCTGCGGCAGCCGTCGTACACGAGATCATTTCAGAATTTCAGGCAACAAAACTCCCTGAGTTGTAAACATAGAAAAGGGCGCTATGAGCGCCCTTTTTACTTTTTAATCAGTTCTTATTATACCGTTTCTTGCGACCAAGTCATCGATTCAAAAATCTCTTGAATCATCGCCTTATATTCAGCATCTGAATCACCCTTAACCGCCATTGAAAAGTCGGCATATACGGGCTGTGAATCTCCGGAAGCATTTAATTGAATCAAGTAATGATCTACCTGCGCTGAACCAATACTATTCAATGCTCGATAAGAATACACCTCGTATTCTCCCATTTTCTCTGGGGTGTTGTTTTCAATTTTTTGCTCTAAAGCTTCATCGTTGCTCATTGTCATAGAAACGATGAATCCGTCAGTTAGACCACCGTAAAAGGAGTTGTCTTCGCCGGTGTATCTAATGATCATTTGTGTACCTGATCCTTCTACCGAAGCTCGCTCGGGATGTAAAAAGCTCAACTTCCAACCTTCCATAAGGCTCGGACTTTTATAAACTTCGTACCCTTCAGGAACTACTTCTTCAGCAGGTGGCTGCGGTTTAATAAGTTCGGTTTCTGCAGGTTTATTTTCAGCTAGATCTTTTTTAGTTGTTTGCGTATTACACGCCAAAATCGCTAACGAAAAAATAGCTGTTCCTGTATATATCAATAAATGTTTCATCTTTTTAGATTTTAATGTTTAGAGCTAAACTAGGGCTATATTCCACAGCCTAATGCTTAAGAAGTATTAAAAAAATTCAGGTTTTGTTAAGCTCTGTTAAGTGAAAATTCTAAAAATTCACATAATTTAAAGCACTAATGTGTTGATTAACAGAGGAGTGTTTGATGTGCTTAATAAAAGCGGTTATGAATGTTAAATGTGTAAAAAGAAGACTACGCGCGTTCTGGTAAAATCTGTTTTTTTAGCTGAAGTAGACTTTTTCCTGATTGAGCCTTTACAAACTTATGCAGGTGACTTTCATCAGTAAACCCGAAATCAAGACTGAGTTGTTTGGTGCTCAAGTGACCGTGTTTTAGACGCTGTTTTAATAGGTTGAAGCGATAATCCTGAATGTACTTTTTAAGCGAAGCTCCAATGTTCTTTTTAAACAGGATGCCGATGTAATTTGGTGAATAGTGAAAATGCTGCGCGATCTGCTTTTGAGAAACACTTTTAGGATCGTAAATGTTGAGCTCAATATATTCCAGCAAAGCTTCGGTGATATCTGAGTCGGCTCTTCGTTGTTGCTTTTTATCGCAATTCGGCCCATTTCTATTCAATACCAATAAAATGGCTTTAAAGTGATGATTGACCAGCTTTTTGCTTAAAAGTGCATTACGTTCATATTCGGTTACAATGAGCTTAAACAGATCGTCAACAATACTAACGTCCTCTTTGTTTCTCAGTAAATTCCGTTTTCTACTCCATTTTTTACTCAATAATTTATCAATATGTTGATTCCATACCGCCGGATTTTCGCCATCAAAGGTGTCAAAGTAGAGTTTGGTAAACTTAAAATAGACAAAGTTTGTCGTCTCTTCAATAATGAATTCGTGTTCGTCTTCGGGTCCTAGTAAATAGAGGTGTCCGGGCTCGTAAGGTACTAAACTATTGTTGAGATGGTGAATGCCGCTGCCAGACCTGATGAAGATCACTTCATAATGATTGTGGTTATGCAACGGATGCTCCCAAACATCAGTAGTAAAGTCGTCAACGATTAATCTGTTAAACTGAGTATAACGTTTCATAATGTAAAATTACAGTTTAATCATTTGTTTTTACAAGAAAGTTGAAGTCGTTCTGTTGTTATTTCGTAGAAAAGAAAAACAGCTAATGCTTAAAACAGAAGAACTGTCCAAAACAGCAGGACTTCAATATAGCCTTAACCCACCTCACAGTTATGACTAAGAAACAAGCAGCCTATACGTTGGCGCGATTGCCTATCGGGTTTAGTTTTCTAGGACACGGTTTTATACGTATCCCTAAACTCACGACTTTTGCCCAAGGTATGACCAACTCCTTTGCCGAAACCTATTTGCCGGTTGAACTCGTTAAGCCTTTCGCCCTTATACTTCCATTTGTCGAGTTGTTATTGGGAATAGCGCTTATCATTGGTTTTAAAGCAAAGGAGACTGCTGCTATAAGTATTGTTTTGGTGTGTGTCCTCATTTTTGGAAGCTCGTTTCAAGAAAATTGGTCGGCGGTTGCGATTCAACTCTTTTACGGGTTGTACCTCGCAATCCTCTTCTTGTTTTCAGAACACAATCAAGGCGTTTTAAGCAAAAGCAACTAACAACAAAAAAAAGCTATGGATTTACAGTTAAAAGGAAAATCTGCATTGGTAACCGGTTCTACTGCCGGAATAGGAAAAGCCATTGCCAAAGGTCTGGCGCAAGAAGGTGCGCACGTAATTATCAATGGAAGAAAAGCCAAGGATATCGCAGAAGTAATTAAAGACTTGAAGAAAGAAACCGGAAACGAAGAAATTACAGGCATCGTTGCCGACTTCGCAAAAAAGGAGCACATTGATCATCTACTAGAGGAGATTCCTGATGTAGATATTCTCGTGAATAATGTGGGGATTTTTAATCAGGTTGATTTTGAGAATATCACAGACGACGAATGGTTTGAGATGTTTGAAGTGAATGTGATGAGTGGCGTACGTCTCGCGCGTCATTATTTCCCTAAAATGTTGAAGAAAAATGAAGGCCGAATTATTTTCATCTCAAGTGAATCTGCGCTGAATATTCCAACCGAAATGGTACACTACGGCTTTAGTAAAACCGCCCAACTTGCGATCTCAAGAGGTTTAGCAAGGCTGAGTAAGGGAACTAATGTGACCGTAAACAGTGTATTGCCGGGACCAACAATGAGTAGAGCGAATGCCAATGATCTCGAGGAAACCGCCAAAGAACAGGATACTTCAGTAGAAAAAGTTGTTGAAGCGTTTTTTGAAGAGCGCAGACCTACTTCGCTCATTCAACGATTTGCAGAGACAGAAGAGGTAGCTAATATGGTCGTATATGTTGCGAGTCCGCTTTCAGCAGCCACAAATGGGGCAGCATTACGTGTAGATGGTGGTGTGGCTAATTATATAGTATAGTGATGCGAACTAAGATCACAGTAGCGATTGCCATCCTTTTTGGAGTATTATCTCGGGCGCAGGAAATAAAGACAATTAAGGTCGAAAACAACTTGTATATGGTGGGCGACCGTACCTTTTCTTGCTTTTATGTGACTGATGATCAAGTTGTGGTTATAGATCCTTTAGATGCACGACATGCTGAAGCTACAATGAAGGCTATTAATAAAGTGACGGACTTGCCGGTTAAAACAGTGTTTTACAGTCATAATCATTGGGATCATATCAGCGGAGCTCAAATTTTTAAAGCGGAAGGTGCAACGATCATTAGTCACGAAAAAGCGGCAGAAACGATTACGCCCAATCCGGATGTCTTGATGCCTGATCAAACTTGGACGGGAAGCAATACCATTTATTCCATTGGAAATAAGCAAATCGAGTTATTTTTCTACGGAAGAAATCACGGAGACGGAATGACCGTATTTAGGTTTCCTGAGCATAACATCGTCTTTACCATTGACCTTGTGGTGCCAGATCGTGTGCTTTATGCGTATCTCCCTGACGCTGATCCTAAAAACTGGGTGGCATCGCTAAAAGAGATTCAGCAATTGGATTTTGATACTTTATTGATGTCGCACGTGCGTGCCATAGGTACGCGCGAAGATCTAACGTTGATGCAAAACTACTTTGATGATTTATATGCCGCAGTTCAAACAGAGCTGGATAACGGGACTAATCTGTTTAAGATTCCAAATAAGGTTGAGTTGCCAAAATACAAACATTGGAAAAATTATGAAGAATGGCTACCCATGAACGTGTGGCGCATTCTTATGGAAAAATCAATAGGACAATAATTAGAAAATAAAAAGCAATGAAAAAGATACAAATAGGAACCACCGATTTACACGTAGCACCTATTAATTTAGGAGGAAATGTTTTTGGCTGGACCTTAGATGAAAAACAATCATTTGAAATTCTGGATGCCTTTGTAGATCAAGGTTTCAACTTTATTGATACCGCAGATATGTACTCGTATTGGGTAGATGGAAAAGATGGCGGTCAGTCTGAAACCATATTAGGTACATGGATGAAATCTCGCGGAAACAGAGATCAAATCATAATGGCGACTAAAGTAGGAGGAGAAACCGGAACACATCCTGTTGACACCACTAAGAAACATATTCTGGAAGCGGTTGACAAATCATTAAAGCGCTTACAAACAGATTATATTGATTTGTATTACACGCATTTTGATGATGAAAAAACTCCGGTAGAAGAAACGCTTGAGGCATACGATGAAATCATAAAAGCCGGAAAGGTGCGTCATATTGCGGCTTCAAATATTTCACCAGAACGATTAGAAGCTTCCTTTGCTGCTTCAGAAAAAAATAATCTGCCTAAGTATCAAGCCTTGCAACCGCACTATAATATGGTAGAGCGAGAAGGCTACGAGAGCAACTATGCACCTTTGGCCGAAAAATATAACCTTACGGTATTTCCGTATTGGTCATTAGCCGCTGGCTTTTTAACCGGTAAATACCGTTCTGAGGACGATCTGAATAAGAGCGTACGCGGAGATAGTGTAAAAAAATATCTAGATAAGAAGGGACTTGCAGTTTTAAAAGCCTTAGATCAAGTTTCTGAAAAGCATAACACATCTCAAGCGACCGTCTCCTTGGCTTGGTTGATGGCGCAACCGCATATAGGCGCTCCTATTGCCAGCGCGACGAGTGAAAAGCAATTGAAGACTATTTTTGAAGCACCAAAATTAAAATTCGATTCTGAAGATCTTGCTGTTTTAAACACAGCGAGTAAGTAAGTTTAGTTAGTTGTTTTGATTTTAAAAAGGGGAACTTTAAACTAAAGTTCCCCTTTCTATTTGGATGGCTAGTTCAAATAAATAATCTTAATTACCGGGCACAATTTCAAAAGAGAAAATATTGCAGAAACGTCCGGGTGTTTGTCCCCATTGTGTGGTTACCTGACCGATGGTAATGGTTGTAGCTTCTTCTATGGTATAAGGAATGCTGTAGACTTCCGGGGTGCCGGAATTAGCAGTAGTATGTATGCGTTCGTAAGCAAGAACTTCGGCAGAGGTTGTTACATCAGCCACGTCAGGTAATGTTGTTCCTTTAGCGATCACAAAATAAGCACCGCCTTCATCACTCTCACTGTGGTTACTATCTCTTACAGAAACTTCTAACGCAAATTCGCCGGGACCGGTCATTATTGATTGGTAAACTTTTCCATTCGTGATAGCAGGAGCTCCCCAGCCAGATTCAATATTAAAAATATTGTTATTCCACTCATCCCAACCGCCGTGACCGTTATGAATAAGTACGGGATCTGTAGTGGTCCAATCTTCCAGAATTCCCCAGCGACCGCTTATGGAGCTTGCCGCAAAAGGTACAGCAGCATTTACGAGTTTAGGAAACTCAATAGGCATATAGCTCGCATTGTCTGTATAAAACGTATCGATAGCCACAGGAGAGGGCACAAATACGCTGCGATAGCTGTACGACGTACCCGCTTTGAAGTCTGTGATTTTAAGATCGTTTTTACTCACCGGAATAAAAAGCTCTTCCTGGGAACCTTCGGTAGTTTCATAATTGAGTTGTGTGCCAATGACACCGGTACTTAAATCCATCTCACCAAATTCTATAGTTAACGAACTTTCTTCAAGAACATTGGCGTTAACAGGACGATTGAATAGAAGGTTGCTGTAATTATCGCCGTAAACTTCTGAGCCTCCTTTTAAGAGGATAGAGCCATCTCCGGCGGCGGTTACTGTTTGCACTTCAAATGCATAAAATTTTTCATCTAGGTTTTCGATATACGTTGAGATTTGCTGCGCTTCAGAAGAAGAGGAGACCGCAATGGTCTTGGAGTCTGATTGCTCATTCCAGTAAATTCTAATTTCAGCAATATCGGCATTGGCAGGAACTGTTCCTTCTACAAAAACTCGGTTTTTTCCTGGTTTGACCGAAAAGGATTGCAGCTGAGCAACCGTAGCTTCTTCCGGTTCTACCGGTAAGGTGTCGTCTGAATCACAAGATACCATACAGGTGCTTCCAAGTGCCAGAAAACTCAAAATGAAAAAAGGATGTAAGCGTAATTTTAATTTCATGTGTACTACGTATGATTAAACTTTATTAACGATATCGATTGCGAAGATCAAGGTGTTCGCTCATATCCCCGTAAAATTAATTAAGGGTTTGCATTTGTCTAACCTGTAGTGTCCTGCTTAAATCAACTGAAATTCAAAGGATTATTTGAATAATTGGAGAAGCGTACTTCAAGCAAGCGTTTGAAAAGTCATTTACTTTTGCCTGATCACGTCGCCCATAATGTAATCTTCGATCGTGATGCTTTGATCATTGCTATGCAATACACTTATTTCTCCGGTAGTTTCTAAAATCACCGCTTTTACCTGACTCAATCTGATTACATTGGCTTCACGTAATTTTGACTGCAATTCGGCCTGAGTCACTTTACTGGCTTTCATATTTTCTTCTAATATTTGACCGTTTTCCATCAGCAGCAAGGGATCGTTGTCAATAAGATCTTCAGCTTTTTTTGACTTGAAGCGTAATAGGGTTACCGCGTAATTCAAAGCAAAAAGTGCGAGTAATATAAAAGCTCCCAGAAGAATTGCCGGTTTACTCGAGTTGATGCTCATCCCAATAATATTACCAATGGCAACTGTGATGACAAAGTCAAAGCCGGTCATTTTGCTGAAACTTTTCAGTCCAAAAATTCGCGTCAATACTACAACGAGCAAGAAAATAAAAAGTGTCCCCAGAAAAACGTCAGGGATCATAGTTAAGTTTTTGAAAAAGTAAGAAGTATCCATAGTAGCGTGGTTAGATTGCGTTTGAAGTTACTTATTCAAGCCGCTGCAATCGCTTTTAGCGCTATTAAATAATTTCTAAAGCGTAGCTAAGATTTTGCCAAAATCACCGCTTGATACGGTTCAAGCTGTAGCTCGTTAGCTTGTTTATTCAAATTAGAATAATTGTTGATTTTTAGCTCTGAAAAGTTGCCGAGCTCTTCAAGTGTTACCGAAACTTTTTCTTTGCTAAAATTGAGCATAACAAGAAACTGCTCGTCTCCTAAACTGCGTGTGTACGCATATACTTGCGGATGTTCGGGTAATAGAAGCTCGTAGTCTCCATAAATCAAGATATCTGATTCTTTTCTTAGAGCAGTCATCTTTTTAAAATGATTTAATACCGAATTTTCATCGGCTAGTTCTGCTTCGGTATTTACGTCAATATAATTGGGATTTAAAGGCAGCCAAGGATTCCCGGAGGTAAAGCCTGCATGTTCTGAAGCATCCCATTGCATCGGAGTTCTGCCATGGTCGCGGGAGCCAAAGCGTAAATTCTGCATAAAAGTTTCCATATCTTCACCTTGACTTTTTGCTTTTTTGTATCCGTTAATGGCGGCGATATCTTGGTAATCTTCAATATTTTGAAGTTTAGGATTATTGGTCATTCCCAATTCGTCCCCAAAATAACAATAGGGTGTACCACGCATACTTAAAATAAACGTGTTGAGCATTTTTGCAGATGGAGCACGATACGGCAGACTGTCATTTGCATACCTACTTACCATACGGGCTTGGTCGTGATTTGACAAGAAAATAGAAATCCACCCTTTGTCTGCAAAAGCACTGTCCCATTTTGAGGAGGTTTCTTTAAAAGTTGAAAGTTCATACCCTTCTGCTTTAGGAATATCGACTCCGTCAAAGGCGTATGCCATATTGATCTCGTTGCGGTCTGCATCAACGAGTTCGTGTGCTTCTTCAAGCGTTCTACCTGCGCCTTCGGCCACGCTCATCACGTCATATTTGCTAAAAACTTGCTCATTCATTTCCTTTAAATAATCGTGAAGACCATCTTGCATGGCGTAATACTGAATGAAGTTTTTCTCAAAACCTTTAGGAAACTCAGGAAATGTGGTGTCTTTTGCTGCAAACTGAAATGCATCAAGTCTAAAACCATCAACACCTTTTTCTGCCCAATACGTCATAATATCGTAAACTTCTTGCCGCACTTTTGGATTCTCCCAATTTAAATCAGGTTGTTTTTGAGAGAAGTAATGCAGATAGTAGGCGTTGGTTTTTTCGTCATACTTCCAAGCGTTTCCTTCTGCATCAAAAAGACTATAACGGTAATGTGGTTCTCCTTTTTCTGCCGGCCACCAGTGGTAATAATCGCGATAAGGGTTGTCTCGAGAGCTTCGACTTTCTTTAAACCAAGGGTGTTCATCGCTGCTGTGATTTACTACAATATCCATCACGAGCTTTATGTCTCTGGCGTGCATCTCAGAAAGCATCGTGTCAAAATCTTCCATAGTGCCAAAATCACTCATTATGTTTCTATAATCGCTCACATCATACCCGTTATCATCATTGGGCGAACTATAAATCGGATTAAGCCATACCGCCGTAACTCCAAGATCTTTCACGTAGTCTAGCCGGTTGATGATTCCTTGTAAATCTCCTACACCATCACCATCAGTGTCTTGGAAACTTCTCGGGTAAATTTGATAAACGATGGCTTCTTTCCACCATTTTTTGTCAATGGATTGCTCTGGTTCTGTTGAGGTATTTGACGTTTTTTTATTTTCATTACAGCTTACAATGACAGAAAGTAGCAAACTAAAAAGTAGAAGTTTTTTCATAGTAATCTTTTAAACAGTGGTTGTAAATTCAAGGTGTGAATTTTTGTCTTGAACTGTTAGTTCATTCAAAATCAGGTTTAAAATACTATTTTTAGAAGTCGCTACAACGATTTCGGTATCTTTTTTAAAGCATTTAAAATTATAATTGCTCGTTTCTCTAAACCCTTTTATAAGCGTATTTTTGTGCGAAAGATTCAATTATGACACCAGTTAAGGCGTGGGTTTCTGCAGCCCGACTTCGTACTTTGCCGCTTTCCGTTTCAGGGATTATTGTAGGGAGCGCAATGGCGTATAACTCTGGATTTTTCAGATGGGATATTTGTATTCTGGCGTTATTGGCAACTTTAGGATTTCAGATTCTATCTAATTTCGCCAATGATTATGGCGATGGTGTTAAAGGGACCGATAATCACGAACGCATTGGTCCGGCAAGAGCAATGCAAAGCGGACTGCTTACAGCTAAGCAATTAAAAAACGGAATGGTTTTTACCGCTTCGGTAACGCTTTTGATCAGTATCGCACTTATTTATACCGCATTTGGCTCAGAACGCTTTTTAGAATCTGTGTTGTTTTTTGTGTTGGGTTTGTTGGCCATTCTTGCTGCCGTAAAATACACAGTTGGTAAAAGTGCTTACGGATATATGGGACTTGGAGATTTGTTTGTATTTATCTTTTTTGGCCTTGTCGCGGTGGCAGGGAGTTACTACTTATATGCAGCACAGCTAAATGCTGTTGTTTTTCTTCCGGCATTAACTGTTGGCTTTTTGAGCATAGCGGTCTTGAACCTTAACAATATGAGAGATCGGTTGAGTGACGCGCGTGCAAAAAAGAATACATTGGCGGTTTTTCTAGGGCCAAAAAAATCGAAGTTCTATCACTACTTTTTAATCGTGGGAGCACTAGTGGCGAGTTTACTGTTTTTTCATTTTACCAATACCTATTTATGGTCTGTAATTGCCTGTGTTGTTTTTATTCCTTTAGGAAAACATCTGGCGTATGTGGCGCAAAATGAAAGTCCGGCGTTGTTAGATCCTGAACTCAAAAAGGTCGCATTGGCCACGTTTTTCTTTTCGGTCTTATTTACCTTAGGATTTTTATTTTAAATCGTTTTTTAACGAAAACTTATAGTTAGGGATTTTCTGTTGTGCTTTAGCTTATCGAAATTTAGTTGCAAAAATTTACAACTATGAAAATTACTTATTACGGGCAAAACTGTTTTGGCTTTGAAACCAAGGAAGCCACGATTCTTACAGATCCCTTTATAACCGGAAACGAACTCGCTAAAGATAAAATAGACATCGCAGATCTTAATCCGGATTATATTTTTCTAACCCACGCACACCAAGATCATACCTTAGATGCTGAGACTATCGCAAAACAAGCGGATGCGATCATCGTAAGTAATTTTGAGATCGCTAATCATTACGGCGAAAAAGGTATTGAAACGCACCCGATGAATCACGGCGGAAGCTGGAAATTTCCATTCGGTAAAGTAAAATATGTAAATGCCATTCACACAAGCTCATTTCCTGACGGAAGCTACGGCGGGCAACCCGGTGGTTTTGTGTTCAGCATAGATGATAAAACCATTTATATGGCAGGCGATACTGCACTTACGATGGATATGAAACTGATTGGGATGGAGTTTGATCTTGATCTGGCGATCCTACCTATTGGTGACAATTTTACAATGGGGATCAAAGATGCTGTTTTAGCCAGTGACTTTATCGAATGCAACAACATCATAGGATGTCATTATGATACCTTTGGCTATATAGAGATTGATCACGAAGGCGCTAAAAAAGCCTTTGACGCCGTCGAAAAACAACTTACCCTTTTAGAAATAGGAAGTTCGTACGAACTCTAAACACGTGATTTTTGACAGCATCTTATAAAAAATTCATTTTAAATTTTAAACGCCCCAGCGGAACTTCGCGGGGCGTTATGAATATTAAAGAGACCTGGTTTCTTAAAATCGAAGAGCTAGATAAAGTCGGTTTTGGAGAATGTGGGATTCTGCGTGGTCTTAGCATTGATGATCGTCCTGACTATGAAGACACACTAAAATGGGTTTGCGAAAACATTCACCTGGGAGAAGAAACGCTTTATGAGCGGCTTACTGACTTTCCCAGTATTCAATTTGGCTTAGAAATGGCTTTTAGATCATTTCACGCTAAAAATCCTTTTGAACTTTTTCCTTCTGCATTTACGCAGGGAAATAGCGGGATTGCCATCAATGGTCTCATCTGGATGGGATCGCCTGAATATATGCAAGACCAGATTACCGAAAAACTCTCGGCAGGATTTGATTGCATTAAAATGAAGATTGGAGCCATCGATTTTGATGCTGAAATTGAACTGCTTCAGGGAATTCGAGACCGTTTCCCGAAAGAAAAAATTACGCTGCGTGTCGATGCTAATGGTGCTTTTGCTCCAGCCGAAGCATTACAGAAGCTTGAGCGTCTTGCTGCTTTAGATTTACATTCTATAGAGCAGCCTATCAAACAGCAACAGGAAGATGCGATGGCACAGTTATGCGCAAAAACACCTTTGCCGATTGCGTTAGATGAAGAATTGATAGGTGTTTTTGGTTATGCTAAGCAAAAGGAGCTATTGCAAAAAATAAAATCTCAATATATTATTTTAAAACCCAGCTTAGTAGGTGGTTTCCGCGGATGCGATACTTGGATTCAACTGGCAGAAGAGCAGGGCATAGGATGGTGGATCACTTCGGCATTAGAAAGCAATATTGGGCTCAATGCCATTGCACAATACACCTATACTAAAAGCACTAGTATTCCACAAGGTTTGGGTACTGGTGCGTTATACACAAATAATGTATCTTCCCCATTAGAAATTAAACACGGTGAATTGTGGTATATGCCTGAGAATCGCTGGAGTTTTCAATTTTAATTTATGTTTATAGCACAGGCGTATAAAGCATTACACGAGTTCTGGAGATATCTTGTAGGTTCAGTTCTTATAATTGCTGCATCAACTATAGGTCAAATACCATTTACTCTCGCCATTCTAGGAAAACTATGGATGGATAATCAAGGTAGTCCTGAAGAATTAGGAAATGCAATGGGCAGTCTTGATCAAGCTACGCTGATGGGTGTATTGGATAAAAACTTAACCTTGTTCTTATTGTTATTATCTTTTGTATTTGCTCTAGGAGGTGTTTTTCTTGCTGTAAAATATCTGCATAAGCAGAAGATGAAAGATATTATCACTACGCGTAAAAAATTTGACTGGGGACGGGTATGGTTTGCGTTTATAATGATTACCATTTACACAATAGGGACAACTTTACTTTCCTATTATATAGCTCCGGAAGAGTTTGAGGTCACCTTTGACTTGATTCCATTTTTAATTTTATGTGTGGTTGCTATTCTTTTTGTGCCCATACAAACCAGCGTAGAAGAGTTCGTTTTTAGAGGATATTTAATGCAAGGATTTGGGGTTTTAGCAAAAAACAGATGGTTTCCTTTAGTGATGACTTCCTTTATTTTTGGAGGCTTACACTATTTTAATCCAGAAATTGGTGCTATGGGTGACATTGTAATGGTATTTTATTTCGGTACCGGTTTGTTACTTGGAATAATGACCTTGATGGATGAAGGAATGGAACTTGCCTTAGGCTTTCACGCAGCAAACAATTTAATTTCAGCGTTATTAGTTACCGCTGATTGGACAGCCTTTCAAACCTATTCTATTTTCAAAGACATCTCTGATCCCACCGCCGGAATTGTAGATGTATTGCCCGTTTTTATAATTTATCCTATCTTTTTAGGGATTTTGGCTTATAAGTATAAATGGACCGGTTGGAAAGAGAAACTCTTCGGTCCTGTTGAAAAACCAAAAGAAACACAACTTGAAGATAATTTAGTGCCTGATTAAATTTGATGTGATGTCTAAATATCCTGTACACCCCGAATTTCAACTCAACGGAATGTCTCTAAAAGCTACCGGCTTACGAGAATTTGCTCAAGAAATTCAGAAAACAGGAGAGCTTTATGAGCAAGAATTAGGAGAATTTATTCTAGACTGGCTTAATGATAAAGACTACGTACTCGTCAATACTTCGGGATCTACCGGTGCGCCAAAAAGCATCAAATTGCTTAAAAAGCATATGGTTAACAGTGCCAAAGCTACCGGCAAACGCTTTGATCTCGAAGCAGGGGCAACTGCCTTACATTGCTTGCCTACTCGATTTATAGCAGGTAAAATGATGTTGGTGCGAGCAGTGATTTTAGGTTGGAAACTTGATGTGGTACCGCCTAAATCCAACCCGTTAGATCAGGTATTAAAGCGTTATGATTTTTCGGCAATGACACCTTTTCAGCTTGATAATAGTATTGCTAGAATGCATCTGCTGGCTAAACTCATTGTAGGTGGCGGTCCGTTTTCACAAACCTTGAAAGAATTGGTTCAGGATTGCCCAACCAAGATCTACGAGACTTACGGCATGACCGAAACGATCACCCATATTGCGGTACGTCGTGTAAATTCAAAGAAAAATAGAGAAGGGGAGCCGCCGTTTAAAACCCTGAGCAAGGTGACGGTAAGCAAAGACGAGCGGGGTTGTCTGGTGATCAAAGCACCCAGAGTGGCCACAGATCCTATCGTTACGAACGATCTGGTAGATCTTATATCCTATAAAAAGTTTCACTGGCTGGGCCGCATAGATAACGTGATCAACAGTGGTGGGATTAAACTTTATCCGGAGTCGATTGAAAAAAAACTGGCCCATCAAATAGATGTTCCATTTATTATTGGTGCCGAAGAAGATGCGGTTCTTGGTGAGAAATTGATCTTGGTTATCGAGTGTGATAGTTTTGATGCTTCTCGCCTCAACTTTGAAGTTTTAGGTAAGTATGAAACGCCAAAACGTATCTACTGTACGCCAAAATTTATTCGCACAAATAACGGTAAGGTCAAGCGTGGCGCTACGCTTAAATCCCTCACGGCAGCCGAAGAGATTTAGGCACAATTTGTGTTTATGCCTTAACACAGAACATTCTCAGATTTAAAACGAACTTATTATCTTTGGCAAAATTTTATATTATGCGCTATCTTTTTATCATCGCAATCACTTTATTTTCAATGCAATCTATCTATGCTCAGTACGGTTACGGTAGGGGATATGGTGGTTATGGAGGCTATGGCCGCAGTCGTATGGGAAGTATGATGGGAGCCAGTCAAACGCCACAAGGTCCTACGGAGGAACCTCCAACTGCTGCTGAAATTGCTGAAGAGCGTTTGCCTGATTATGTAGCAGAATTTGAACTCGATCCTTTTCAGACTGAAGTTCTTCGCACATATTTAGAAGATTATTTCAATAAGGTAATGGGGCTTCAAAAAGATGAAACCAAAGATGCCGAAACGATGCGTAAAGATTTTGAGCGTATGCAAAATGAATTTAAAGCAGATCTTAAATCAATCCTCACAGAAGAAGAAGTAGAAAAACTCATAGCGATGGATTTCTCAAATTCGGCGGTGCGGAAACGAAAGAAAAACCGTGATAATTAAATCATTATAACCAGCATTGAGATTTACCGATTTTTAGTCTAATTGAATCTCAAAACGGAATTTAAAAGGTGCCTAGAGCACCTTTTTTTATTGGGGTTTAATACGTAATTTAGAGTTGATTTTAAACTCTTATAATGCGTAAAATACTTCTCCTACTTGTTTGCCTTTTCTTCTTAAATATACCTTTTTCTTACAGTCAGATTTTACCGGAACGCGACCGGGCAGTGCTCGTTGACAAAATTCTTTCTGAGCGTTTTAAGCGGGTTTTACCTGATGTGATGTCGCGCAGCGGCATTGATATGTGGGTGCTCATTACACGAGAATATAATGAAGATCCGGTAGTGCGTACGATGTTGCCGGCAACGTGGCTCAATGCAAGAAGACGCACGATGCTTGTATTCTATTGGGATGAAGAGCGCTTTAAGTTAGAAAAACTGGCGGTGGCGCGATATAATATTGGCGACAACATTACTTCGGCGTGGGATAAGGAAAAGGAGCCGGATCAATGGAAAGCGTTGATGGAGCTTATTACAAAATACAATCCGCAAAAAATAGGCTTAAATTACTCTGATAACTACGGAATTGCAGACGGAATTTCAAAAACAGATTATGAGCTGTTTATGAATGCACTTCCCGAAAACTATAAGAACAAGGTTGTTTCAGCTGAAGATCTTGCCGTAGGTTGGATCGAAACCCGTACAGCTCTTGAAATGCAATTGTTTGAAGAATTGGTGGGGATCACGCACGATATTATTCAAGAGGCATTTAGTTCAAAAGTAATTACACCGGGAAAAACAACCACCGAAGACGTGGTGTGGTTTCTAAGACAAAAAGTTACCGATATGGGACTGGAGACTTGGTTTCACCCTACTGTGGACCTTCAACGTGACAGCGAACCTTTGGAAAGTCATATTACTGCCTTTACTAATCACAGCGAAGGCCAAGTAATTCAGCCGGGAGATTTATTGCATTGTGATTTTGGGATCACCTATTTAGGCTTAAATACAGATTGTCAGCAACACGCTTATGTCTTAAAAGATGGTGAAACTCAAGCCCCGGAATTTTTAAGGGAAGCGTTTAAAAAAGGAAATCAACTTCAAGACATATTAACCGGTAATTTCGCAACCGGAAAGTCGGGTAATGCAATTTTAAAAGAATCACTTGAAGAAGCTAAAAAAGCCGGACTTCAGCCTTCTATCTACACCCATCCACTAGGCTTGTATGGGCATTCTGCCGGGCCAACCATTGGGATGTGGGATGCACAAGAGGGTGTGCCGGGATCTGGTGATTACCCCTTGTATGAGAATACGATCTATGCGATAGAATTAAACACCACGGTGACGCTGCCGCAATGGGATAAAGACATTCGCATTATGCTCGAAGAAGATGGCTTTTGGGGTGCTAACGGATTCAAGTATATCAATCAACGTCAGGAAGCTTTGCTGCTGCTGAAATAAAGCATCTTTCTATTTTAGAGCACCGCTTCAGAATATGTTAGGCTTGCTGAGCGGTTAATTTTGCACGCTTTTTTCGCAGAAGCATTACACTAATTGATAATAATATTCCGCCAAAGGCGAGACAAGCACCTACTAATTCAGGAGCCGTATAGCCATAACCTGCAGCAATAGGTAAACCTCCTAAATAAGCGCCTACCGCATTGGCGATGTTAAATGCAGCTTGATTCACAGAAGAAGCAAGCATTTCAGACTCTTTAGCAGATTTGATCATCAACATTTGTATGGAAGGTGCAGTAGAAAACGCAAACGCGCCGGTAACAAATACCATCAACAACATCGCCCATTGAATAGGAGCGATCAGCGAAATGGTTATTAGACAAAGCGTCATCGCGCTCAGTAAAATGGCAGTAGCTTTTATTGGTGAAAACGTATCAGCGAGTTTCCCTCCCAGAACATTTCCGCAGGTCATTCCTAATCCTGCAAGCATTAAAATGAAGATCACCATATCATTGTCAAAGCCACTCACTTCAGTAAGCAGTGGGGTGATGTAGCTGTACCACGCAAAAAAACCACCGGTACCAATGGCAGTAATCCCTAATATAAGCCAGAGTTCTGTACGCTTAAAGATTTTCAATGCTTGTTTTATAGGAATAGGTTCTGACTTTTCAATCTTCGGAAGCCAGAATCGTATAGCTAAAACCGTAATCAGTCCTATTACAACTACGATCATAAAAGTGTAGCGCCACGAAATATTATGTCCTACGTAAGTCCCTAGCGGAATCCCAATGATATTGGCAACGGTAAGTCCGCTAAACATCATAGCCACGGCACTTGCTGCTTTTTCCTTTGCAACAAGCCTACTGGCGACAACAGCACCAACACCAAAAAACGCCCCGTGCGGTAAGCCCGAAAGTAATCTTGAGATCAGCATCAGTCCGTAGCTTGAAGCAAATACAGATAATGAGTTAAAAACGGTAAAGGCTATCATTAGCGAAAAAAGAATCTTTTTAGGCGAATAGTTGCCTGCGATTCCCACAAGTATTGGTGCGCCAATAACTACGCCTAGCGCGTAAGCAGAAATAAAATGACCTGCCTGCGGAATGGTAATATTCAAGTCTTTAGCAACGTCAGGTAGAATACCCATCATCACAAACTCAGTCATACCAATACCAAAACCACCTATTGCTAACGCGATCAGACTCTTTTTAAACATGTAAAGTGTTTTTAATTACCTGTCAAACCAAATGACAGGATACAATCTGGCAAAGATAGGATAGTTATTTGGGCTTTAACTATGTTGACTTAACCGATTTAGTCACTAAAAAAGTGCAAAATACAACAGGTGTCTTTTAGAATGTTAAGTTTGTGGAGGTTGCCTGCTAAACTTGAATTACTCCTAAATTGAATTTCTTTTCAATAGGAGCGTGGTTAGCAGCTTCAATACCGGTAGAAATCCATTTACGCGTATCTAATGGATCAATAATGGCGTCAGTCCAAATTCTGGAAGCTGCATAATAGGGCGAAACCTGCTCATCGTAGCGTGCTTTGATTTTGTCGTAAAGTTCTTTTTCAACTTCGGGCGTAATCTCTTTACCCTGCTTTTTGAGGGAAGCCGTCTCGATTTGAAGTAAAACTTTTGCAGCGCTATTTCCGCTCATAACTGCCAATTCCGCCGAGGGCCAAGCAGCGATCAGTCGGGGATCATAAGCTTTTCCGCACATCGCATAATTTCCGGCACCGTAAGAGTTACCAACTACAATGGTGAATTTAGGAACCACGCTATTACTAACGGCATTAACCATTTTCGCTCCATCTTTAATAATGCCACCGTGCTCACTTTTGCTTCCCACCATAAAACCGGTAACATCTTGTAAGAACACCAGCGGTATTTTTTTCTGATTGCAATTGGCTATAAAACGAGTGGCTTTGTCTGCACTGTCGCTGTATATCACTCCGCCAAACTGCATCTCGCCTTTTTTGGTTTTTACGATCTTACGTTGATTGGCCACAATGCCTACCGCCCAGCCGTCAATGCGCGCATAGGCGGTAATGAGCGTTTGACCATATCCTTCTTTGTATTCTTCAAATTCAGAATTATCAACCAGCCGCTTTATGATTTCGGTCATATCATATTGGTCGCTGCGTTTGGCAGGCAGGATTCCGTAGATATCTTGAGGATCTTCCTTAGGTTTAGCTGCATCAATACGGTTAAAACCGGCTTTTTCAAAATCACCAATTTTACCCATTATATTTTTGATTCGGGTGAGTGCATCCCGATCGTCTGTAGCTTTATAGTCGGTTACACCGCTAATCTCGCAGTGTGTGGTTGCGCCGCCCAGCGTTTCATTATCAATAGTTTCGCCAATGGCAGCTTTGACAAGGTAGCTTCCGGCGAGAAAAATACTTGCCGTTTTATCTACGATCATTGCTTCATCGCTCATAATAGGTAAGTAGGCACCCCCGGCGACACAACTGCCCATTACCGCACTTATTTGCGTAATGCCCATACTACTCATCACCGCGTTATTTCTAAAAATGCGGCCAAAATGCTCCTTATCAGGAAAAATCTCATCTTGCATTGGTAAATACACTCCTGCACTGTCTACCAAGTAAATAATGGGCAGTTTATTTTCGATACTAATCTCTTGCGCGCGTAAATTCTTTTTTCCGGTGATCGGGAACCAGGCACCTGCCTTTACCGTAGCATCATTAGCAACAACAATACATTGCTTACCGCTGATGTGGCCCATTTTGACCACCACACCACCACTGGGGCAGCCCCCGTGTTCTTCATACATCCCTTCTCCGGCAAAAGCGGCGATCTCAATGGCTTTTTCGGCGTCGTCCAATAAAAAATCAATACGTTCTCGAGCTGTTAATTTTCCTTTTTCATGATGTTTTGCGATGCGCTTTTCGCCACCACCCAATTGCACTTTAGCAAATCGGCGTTTTAAATCAGAAACTAAAAGTTTGTTATGGTCTTCGTTTTTATTGAACTTAATATCCATTGAAATAATATGTAAGAGTAGTTTTTAGATTGCTAAAAAATACTCGTGAAGTGTATTAATGTGTGTGAACGAAAATACGAAATCACGGGCTTATGAAATCGTTATACTTATGTGAAAAACGCGATATTTGCGTTTTAATGGAATTCCCGGTGATGCGTTGTACGCTTATGAAACTTAGGTTGTAGTATTGCATTCTGGGCTGTAACTTCCCAAAATAGAATAAATAAACGATTATGATGAATAAGAATACAGTATTGGGCTGGGCAACTTTTATAATGATTGTTGTAGGGCTTGGTCTTATTGCAATGGGCGCTTTTAAATATTCTGAAGTTGCCGGTTGGGGTTTTGCTTCGGTAGGTATTGGTTTTTTTGCAATCGCCTGGGTTTTTAATGCATTAAAAGGAAGGGTTTAATGGAAGAAGCACTTTTAAAAGAACAGCTTCTGAAACATCTCAAAGGGGGTGAAGCCTTTACTCCTGTTAGCGAGTTGCTAGATAAAATTTCTTTTAAAAAATCAGGAAAACGACCGTTAGGACTGCCGTATTCTTTTTACGAAGTTTTTTATCATATGGTCTATGCGCAAAAAGATATTTTAGACTTTTGCATTGCCGAAGAATATAATACGCCTTCTTGGCCTAAAGATTACTGGCCGGGGAGCAATACCGCTGCTACTAAAGAAGAATGGCAGGCATTGCAGCAGCAGTTTTATACAGATCAGGAAGCCTTGCGGGAGTTTATCGCTTCAACAGATTTGAGCCTGTTGGACACCCCTAAGCATGGCAAGGAACAAACCATAGTGCGTGAACTCGCGTTAGTCCTCGAGCATAATGCTTATCATACAGGCCAGCTTGCTATAATTCTTAGGTTATTGGGCTTACTATAACACGTATTTTTGCGTTAGGTACAACAGCATATTTTTAATTTTAGATTTAAACAAACGACTATGAGTGACGATAAAAAAATAATATTTTCAATGACCGGGGTGAGTAAAACCTTTCCCGGTGCCAATACTCCGGTACTTAAAAATATCTACCTGAGTTTTTTCTACGGAGCAAAAATTGGAATTCTGGGGCTTAACGGTTCGGGGAAATCTACCTTGCTCAAAATCATTGCTGGTATAGACAAGAACTATCAGGGCGATGTAACTTCAGATAAGGAGTTTTCTGTGGGATACTTAGAACAAGAACCGCAATTGGATGATGAGAAAACGGTACTTGAGGTGGTTAAAGAAGGAGTTGCAGATACCGTTGCGATCCTAGATGAATACAACCAGATTAATGATCAGTTTGGCTTAGAAGAAGTATATAGCGATCCTGATAAAATGGAAAAACTAATGAACCGTCAGGCGGTGCTTCAGGATGAGATAGATGCACGCGGGGCGTGGGAGTTAGATAATAAATTAGAGGTTGCGATGGATGCGTTGCGTACGCCTCCTGCTGATCAGAAGATCGGGGTGCTATCTGGTGGGGAGCGCCGTCGTGTAGCCCTTTGTAGACTGTTGCTTCAAGAACCTGATGTATTACTTCTTGATGAGCCTACCAACCACTTAGACGCAGAAAGCGTTCACTGGTTAGAGCATCATTTGGCGCAATATAAAGGGACGGTAATCGCTGTAACGCACGACCGTTACTTCTTGGATAACGTAGCCGGCTGGATTTTAGAACTTGACCGTGGAGAGGGAATTCCGTGGAAAGGAAACTACTCTTCTTGGTTAGATCAGAAATCCAAGCGTATGGCTCAAGAGCAAAAGCAGGCAAGCAAGCGTCAAAAAACATTAGAACGGGAGTTAGAATGGGTGCGTATGGCTCCAAAGGGGCGTCAAGCCAAGCAAAAGGCACGTTTGAGCAATTATGATAAATTACTTTCTCAGGATCAAAAACAAACCGATGAGAAATTAGAGATCTATATTCCTAACGGGCCGCGTTTAGGTACTAACGTGATCGACGCTAAAGGCGTGAGTAAAGCCTTCGGTGAAAAGTTGCTTTATGAAGATTTGAATTTTGTGCTTCCGCAGGCAGGAATCGTAGGTGTTATAGGTCCTAACGGTGCCGGTAAAACCACGATTTTTAAAATGATTATGGGAGAGACCGAGCCAGATAAAGGAGCGTTTACCGTAGGAGAAACTGCAAAGATCGCATACGTAGATCAGTCGCATAGTAATATTGATCCGGAGAAAACCATTTGGGAAAACTTCAGCGATAAGCAAGAACTGATTATGATGGGCGGGCGCCAAGTGAATAGTAGAGCGTATTTAAGCCGATTTAATTTTAGCGGAAGCGAGCAAAACAAAAAAGTAAGTATGTTGTCTGGTGGTGAGCGCAACCGCTTGCACTTAGCGATGACCCTTAAAGAAGAAGGGAATGTACTTCTACTTGATGAGCCTACTAACGACCTTGATGTAAACACGCTGCGTGCACTTGAAGAAGGTCTTGAGAATTTTGCAGGTTGCGCAGTAGTGATCTCTCACGACCGTTGGTTCTTAGACAGAATTTGTACGCATATTTTAGCTTTTGAAGGAGATAGCCAGGTGTATTTCTTTGAAGGTGGTTTTTCTGATTACGAAGAAAACAAGAAAAAACGTCTGGGCGGTGATCTCATGCCTAAACGTATCAAGTATAAAAAGCTGGTGCGATAATCTAAGCACTAAGTGTATTCAAAATCCTCACGTGATTCTTCGCGTGAGGATTTTTATTTTAAGTATTTTTAATCAGAATCATAAATCAATTTAGTGTGAGTCTTAAAGATTTAAAAGTCATTGCTTTTGACGCCGATGACACCTTATGGGTCAATGAAACCTTTTTTAGAGATGCCGAAGTGGCATTTGCCAAACATTTATCTGCTTATGGCGATGAGGATGAGATCGTTCAAAAACTTTTAGATACCGAAATAAAGAACCTGGACACCTATGGTTACGGCATTAAAGGGTTTACCTTATCTATGCTAGAAACGGCGCATAGATTAATGGGAGATCAAATGCAGGCCAATACGATAGATTTTATTCTCAATAAGGGGAAAGAGATGCTCGCTGAGCCGGTAGAATTGCTTCCGCATATAGAAGAGGTACTTGAGCAACTTGCTAAGAAATATAAACTTGTAGTAGCGACTAAAGGCGATCTGCTAGATCAAGAGCGCAAGTTGATTAAAAGCGGACTGATCGATTATTTTCATCACGTGGAGATCGTTTCTGACAAAAAGGAAACGCAATACAAAAAGCTAGTCAAGCATCTAGATATTGCGCCCCACGAATTTTTAATGATCGGTAATTCGTTAAAGTCTGATGTGATCCCGGTACTGGCTATGGGCGGTTATGCGTTTCATATACCCTTTCATACTACGTGGTCTCACGAGCAAGTAGATGATGAGATCAATCACTCCAAATTTAAAGCGCTTAAAAGTGCTTACGAACTTTTAGACCTCTTGTAATTGTTATTGCCTGCGCGGAAGAAAACTGCGCAGAATATAAATAAGCACAGCGATACCCAGACCAAAGAGTAAACCTTTGCCAAAACTGGGTTGAAAAAAACAGATAATGATCGCAAAAGCGGCTAAGACTGCAAACAAAATGGCCGCTCGTTTGTGTTCTTCTTTCATAGAATCAAAGATACAGATATGCGATTTTAATTATAAGGTATTAATAAAAAATTAAAAGAGCTGCATTAGTCTTTTTTGTATGTTTGACCCCGATTTCAAATGCAGGTTTTGCTGTTTTTTACGTTAAAAAACAGTAAATTAAGAGGTCTTTATGATCGCTTTTGTACACTTTTGAATCAGCTTTAACGTTAATATTTAAAACCGAATCTAATCAAAGCATTATTTATTTATGGAGAATGAAAATAAAAACACAGGTATAAAGATCGTTACCGGTATTCTAGCCGTACTTCTTGTGGTTGCCGGTGCATTTGCTATTAAACTGTACAATCAGGAAAAAAATACAAAAGCCGAACTGACCGAAGAAAAAGAACTGGTTCTTAATGATCTTAAACAAATGGTTACCAAGTACGACGCGGTAATTGAAGAGAACAATCTAAAAGATACCGAACTCAATCAGGCAAGAGATCGTATTCAAGTTTTGATCGATTCTGTACAGCAGATGGATGCGAGTATCTCTGTTTTACGTCGCTACCGTGATGAGGTGTATAAGCTTAAAAAAGAACGCGAATTTTTATTTGCGCAAAACGACAGCTTAAAAGGAATGAACAAAATGCTTGCGATGCGTGTTGACAGTACAAGCTACGAACTTGAAGTGTCAAAAATGAAGCGCGACAGTCTGGCGATGGTAAAAGAAGAGTTAGCTGAAAAAGTTGCCCTTGGCGCAAGTCTTGCTGCAAATAAATTGGTAGGAACGGGAGTCATTGTCAGAAACAGCGGGAAGCTTGTAGAAAACGACAATGCACGTCGTGTAGATCGCATCAGAGCGTGTTATACCGTACCGCAAAACCGTATCGCTGATGCCGGAGATAAGCAATTGTACGTTCAGGTTTTAGACCCTCAAAACAATATTTTAGGTGAAAATAAAACCGTTACGTTAGATAGTGTTACTTCGGTAACATACAGTGCGATCTCTAAATTTTACTATGAGAAAACCGCTTTAGATATCTGTGAGAACATCGCACCTAAAGGTGGCGAATTTGCAAAAGGTCTTTACAAGATCAACATCTTTGACGGTGGAAGAATGATCGCAACCACTAACTTGGTTTTAGATTAATCCTGTAATCATTCAGTATAAAAAAAGCTTCGGATAACCTCCGAAGCTTTTCTTTTTTAAGACTGTTTCTTTACATCTATTTTCCGCCATTGGCGCGTAAATCTTCTAAGCAGAACTCACCAAAAGTGGGTAGATTATTCATTGCAGTACTGGTCGCATCAGCAACCGTTTGAAAATACATCAGGCAATCTTCTTGATCACAATGTTTATTTGGAGTTTCGCCTCCATCGTCATCTGCAGTTTCATCTTCGTGGTCACGTACCATTTCTGTACCTAGATTCACTAAACCAAATAAATGCCCAAATTCGTGCTCGGTAGTAATGGTTTCCAGTTGTGTGAGGCTAGGTCCTGTAATGCCACGACTAAATTCTCTCAGTGTAGTACCAAAAATAATGCACGACGTATTGCGATAGGCAGTACCTAAAATGCGGCTGTTACCTTCATCGCTTTCAGAATTCTGATCGGCAAAAAATACCCAAACGCCTAAGGCATCGCCTTCGTTAAAAACGGTTCGGTTATCATTTTCGATCGCAACATATTCATCGCGGTTGAGCGATCCTACGCTCGTAGCGGGTACCACCGTTTCTGTAAAAGTCACACCGTTAGGTTTGTTTAGGCGCTCAGTAAAAAAGGATCTCAAATTACTTAGCGTAGTTTCTGAAGGTTTAAAACCATCTACATAAGCGATCTCTACATTCATTGACGTGAATTCTTCGGCGCTTAAAAAGTCTCTCGCCGAACTTCCCAAAGCTTGTTTGTTAGCCAGTGTAGGATCAGCAGGGGTGTTGTCGCTATCGCTTCCACTGGAACACGATAAAATTAAAAAGGTGAAAAGTAGGGTGAAGTAGGGGGTAATCTTGTGTAAAGTCATTGTTTAAATTTAAGTGCGGCTAAAATAACTAAACGTTTTAGCTTAAGGTCTTGTTGTATAGGGTTTATGATGTTTTTAATACTTACGTGGTTTTTTACGAAGTAGTTTTTATTAGTCTTGCAAGAAAATCATAATGCGGTCCGTCACAGATTTTTTCACACGTAAAACCTGCTTTTGTTGCTTCGGTTTTCAAGGTTTTGTAATCGAGGTATAACCAGTCAAACGCAGGAGAAGTTTGCTCTTTGTATTGAATTTTAAAAGTGACTTCGCCATAATAATCTCGGCTTGCATCACGCCAATAACTCCCGTCTTCTTCCTCATACATGAAAGCAATATCGCTTGAGTCTACAAGGATCTGGCCGCCCGGTTTGAGTAGGCTGCGTAAATGGGTTAAATATCCTTCGGTATTTTTAAGTGTTTGAAAAATACCGGTACCATTCATCATTAACAGCAGGGTGTCGTAACCGTTTTCATCATAATCCAATACATCAGAAACAACCGTATTTTTAACACCGCGATTTTTGCAAACTTCTATGGCACCTTCTGAGATGTCTAAGGCCAAAACATCAATACCCTTATCTTGAAGATAAAGCGAATGGCTGCCGGCGCAAGCGCCAATATCTAACGTTTTTCCTTGGGCGAGCTCGAGTGCTTTCTGTTCAACCAGAGGCATTTCTTCATAACTGCGGAAAAGATAAGGTACAGGTATCTCGTCATCTTCGGTAAGCGAGGAGATCACCGTAATGTCTTCTGTATAGTTTTCGTTATAAAAATCAAGAAGTGCTTGACCAAATATATCCGGGTTTTGAGAATCTTTTTCGGCCATAAACTAAGGGGGCTTTAAATGCTTATTTTTGCGGTATGGATGAATTTATTGAGCAGCTGCCCAATCTTGCCAAAGATAAGCATAAAGAGACTGCTGCCTATTTTAAAAAGCTGAAGCGAAAACCGCCCAAAGATTTGGATTATCAAATGCAGGAATTGCACGATGAGGAATTTGAGCGTACCGATTGTCTCACCTGCGCAAATTGCTGTAAGACTACTGGTCCGCTTTTTACCGATAGAGATATTTCCCGAATCGCGAAGCATTTTAGAATGAAAGACGCGCAATTTATAGATACTTATTTACGCATTGATGAAGACAACGATTATGTGCTGCAAGAAGTACCGTGTACCTTTCTGGGAGCAGATAATTACTGTATGATCTATGATGTGCGCCCAAAAGCCTGTGCCGAATTTCCACACACAGACCGAAAGAAATTTCAGCAAATCACAAATATCACTTTAAAGAATGTTGCTATTTGTCCGGCCGCGTATAACATTGTTGAGCAAATGAAAGAACGTATTAAACTCAAATAATTCCTATGAAAAACATTATAAAAATTCTATTTCTAGCACTGACTGCAACAGGTTTTAGCCAACAGATAGATGCCGATAAAAGTGCCTTCGCTCACACATTTTCTATTGTGGCACGTGATGCTGAGACCGGTGAAATGGCGGTAGCTGTGCAAAGCCATTGGTTTAGCGTGGGTTCTCTGGTGAGTTGGGGGAAGAGCGGAGTAGGAGTAGTTGCTACTCAGTCTTTTGTAAATCCTTCTTACGGACCTAAAGGTTTAGCCTTGATGCAGGAAGGAATGACTGCGGAAGCTGCACTTGAACAGCTTATCGCCGAAGATGAGGGTAAAGCCTATCGGCAAGTTGCTTTCTTAGATGTTAACGGAAGTGCTTCAGCCTACACAGGTGAAAAATGTGTGGTATATGCGAGTCAAATAACCGGAGACAATTTTTCGGTGCAGGCTAATATGATGCTGACTGATCAAACGGTTCCTGCGATGGCAGAAGCTTTTGAGAAGTACAGCGAGCTTCCGTTAGCTGAGCGAATGGTTGAAGTTTTAAAAGCAGCACAGGCTGCCGGTGGCGATATCCGCGGAAAGCAATCTGCAGCATTGATCGTTGTAGGGCCAGAATTGGTTGAGAATCCGTGGGAAGAATATAAGATCAATTTGCGTGTAGATGATCACCAAAATCCTATTGAAGAATTAGGTCATTTACTGAAGGTTGCTCGAGCATACGAGTATATGAATCGCGGTGATCTGGCTGTAGAAGCAGGTGATATGCCCGAAGCGTTAAAACAATACGGCACCGCCGAAACGATGTTTCCTGACAATCTGGAAATGAAATTCTGGAAGGCGGTAGCGATGGCTAATGACGGTCAGCTTGAAGAAGCTAAACCTATTTTTAAGGCGATTTTTGAACAGGATGAAAACTGGCGCGAAATGATAGGACGCTTAGTAAAACCGGGATTGCTTACCGTGAGCGAATCTGAAGTAGCGGAAATTCAGAAATTATAAGAGAATTACTCGTTTGTAATTTTAGGAGGATGGACTTTATTAATTAAGTCTTTTGTATTGATGATTTTAGCATAATCTTTCATAGAACCAATGTTTAGTTTTAAAATTTTAGAGCCATCTGTTTCAAATAAAAAACGGAATTCATTTTCTCCTTCAAACGCTTTTATTTTGTCAAATAAAGTGAGCTTAGTTTGATTGTTCAGTTCATTATAGTAATGAACCTTCTGAGAACAAAGTTCTATGTTTAGTTCTGCACAAGAATTCTTAATTTTTTTATAGAACAAGGCCGGATTGTAAATTATGAGAGCGTTTTCTCCGTAACCTTTCATTCTGTCATCAACAATTAAATGGTTGTTTTTAATATTGAAATTATCAATGGTATAAAGGCAAAGAATGTTATTGAATTTTGCTTTATAACGTTTCAAACGTTGAATTCTTTTAATATTTGGAATGGAAACATATTCTTTTGCATTTTCATCAAATAAAGATAGCTTACCTTGTGAGTAGTTTTCAATTTCATTGACTCCTTCAAATTTATCTCCCCAATGTTTACCCTCATTTTTGATTATAGTGGCTATTCTATTGCAATATAACTCCCCATCAATTAGCATTTTTTTTAGGTGTTCTAATTTAGAGAATTTAATAAAACCATGAATCATTACTTAGCGTGTTAAAAAGGCTCGATAAATTTCGAGCCTTAAAGTAAAACTATTAAACGAAAAATTAATCGTCTAGACCGCCGCGACGGTTTCCATCACGAGGTTCTGGCCAAGTCATTTGCTCACCTGTTCTTTTATTAACCGGTAGTACAATTTGGTCACGAGAAGTTTTCTCATCGTCTTCACTCGCCATATACGCTAAGACAGCGGTCAGGATCGCATTGTTTTGCACGTCATCCCAAACGATCTTATCATAGGTATCGCGGTTGGTATGCCACGTGTAGTTCCAGTAATTCCAGCTTAGCGAGCTTAGGTTAAACGCTGGAGCACCAGCTGCTACAAAAGAAGCGTAGTCAGAACCACCACGCCCCGGAGCTCCAGGGAAATGCGTTTCAATTGATGCTACTTCATCAGGAACTGCATTTAACCAACGACCTAGATAGTCGTAAGCATTTAAAAATCCGTTACCTGAAATATTAGCTACACGACCTGTTCCGTTATCTTGATTAAAGACCGCTTGAACACCCGCTACAATCTCAGGATGATCTTTTACAAAAGAACGCGACCCATTAAGTCCCTGCTCTTCACTGCCCCAATGTCCTACAAGAATGGTACGTTTTGGGTTAGGGTATACTTGCTTCAAAATGCGCATAGCTTCCATCATTACCAAGGTTCCGGTACCGTTGTCTGTTGCGCCCTGGCCACCATCCCAAGAATCAAAATGCGCAGAAAGAATTACATACTCCTCAGGTTTTTCACTTCCTTTTATTTGAGCAATGGTATTAAACGTGGGTTGTTCACCTAATTCTTCAGACTCTGCAACCACTTTAATCACAGGCTTGTCGCCGTAATCTGCAAGACGGTAAAGCAGGCCGTAATCTTCTAAAGCGATATCCACCATTGGGATTTCTTCAGTATAGGCAGAAAATACTTTGTTCACACCAAAACCGCGCGACCAGTTGCTGGTAATCACACCAACAGCACCGGCTTCTTCTAATATTTTAGGAAGTTCTCTTGAAGAATACCCCGTAGCTTTGATGCGAGCATTCCAGGCGTCATTGAGTGCATCACGATCTTTTTTCATTTTCTCAAAAGACTCAGGAGTCGCCCATTCTTCCCAATTATCGTCAGGTCTACCGGTAGGTTGAGGCATAGAAACCAAAACAAATTTCCCCGCTACTTGAGACAGCATATTTTTAAAACTAACCGAATCTTTAGCCTCCGGAAGTACTATAACTTCGGCTTCTACACCTTTTGATTTGGTTGCAGGAGACCAAGCCAATTGCATACCTTCAAGGCTTACCCGGCGTGGACTTACCAAATCGATGTGTGTGATCCCACGATCCCAACCTTTCCAAACACCCCATTGTTGATTTTCAGCATCGATGCCCCAATCAGCATAGGTTTCAACAGCCCAATCGTGCGCGTGCTTCATTTCTGGAGAGCCTACCAGACGTGGTCCAACTACATCTAGAAGTTGGTGCGCAAGAAGTTTAAGTTGTGAGTTTTCGGTGGCTTCTTTTACGATCGCCTCAACCGTTTCTTCTTGCGTTTGAGCAAAAAGCCCTGTGCTTAGGCTAGCGCCAAGCAAGCATAAGTAAAACGTTTTTTTCATTTAAATAAAATTAAGTGCTAAATAGTGTTAGACCTTAAAATTAAGATTTCGTACGCTACTGTTGACTAAAAAGATGCAATAATAGCAGGTACCTTGTTAAGGAATAAAAGATAGTACCGAATAGAAAAAAATAGAATCAATCAGCGATGGCACTTAAGACGATGTTTCTGAATTTCCAGCTGGTTTCATCACCGCCAACTTTTTGGGTTTGCTTCATAATGATCCCAATGAGTTGCTCTTCAGGGTCTGCAAAATACTGGGTGTTAAAATAGCCGCCCCATTCAAAAGTGCCTGCACTTCCTTTGCCGCCTTTGGCCGCACCTAGATCATCAACAACGCTAAACGCAAGCCCGTGATGCGACCCATTACCTTTCCATATTTCTCCTATTTG
The DNA here is from genome assembly GCF_011784865.1 of Leeuwenhoekiella sp. ZYFB001. Classification (NCBI taxonomy): domain Bacteria; kingdom Pseudomonadati; phylum Bacteroidota; class Flavobacteriia; order Flavobacteriales; family Flavobacteriaceae; genus Leeuwenhoekiella; species Leeuwenhoekiella sp. ZYFB001. The sequence continues at coordinate 2,599,800 of NZ_CP050460.1, read as the reverse complement.
ATTGCTCAAAATAAAATCAACCGTTGTGCGGCTTAGTATTCGGTTTCCATTGAAAGTTCCTTTATTGAGATACATCTGAAGAAACTGCGCATAATCTACTGGCGTACTTGATAATCCTGCTCCACCGGAGAAGAAAGTCATTTTTCCTTTTTTAGGATAATCAGGATCATAAAATGTTGTTGGGAAATCAATCCATTTTCCATCCTCTTTGGTTTGAACAGCTACCAGCAGATCTTGCTTTTCTTTGGGTAGGTAGAAGTAGGTATTATGCATGGCTAAAGGCTCAAAGATTTCTTTTCTAAAAAATTCGTCAAGCGGCTTCCCTGAAATAATTTCGATAAAATAGCCCAATACATCAAGGCCTTCACTATAGGTGAAGTTGTCGCCCGGATTGTGATGCAGTGGCAATTTTGCCAGTTTTTTGACACTTTCTTCAATTGTGATTTTTTCGGTGGTAAAAAGATCAGTCACACCAGCAGCATCATAGATTTTCTTGAATCTGGGATCACCATCAATTTGACCGTAACCAATTCCTGAAGTATGGGTAAGCAAATGTCTAATAGTTATAGGGCGCACAGCGGGATGAGTGGTGTAGCTTCCGTCAGGTAAAAGGGAGTCCAGAACCTGAGCATCTTTAAACTCCGGAATGTATTTAGAAATGGGATCGTCGAGTTGAAATTTTCCGCGTTCCCAAAGAATCATTACTGCGGTTGAGGTGATGGCTTTGGTTTGAGATGCGATCCTAAAAATCGAATTACTATCAAGCGCTTCGCCCTGAGCATTAGCAGCGCCAAAGGCTTTATGATAAACAAGCTTTCCATTGCGGGCTACTAAAGCTACCATTCCCGGCACTTGTTTTTCTGCGAGAGCTTCAAGCGCCATCGTATCAAGATAAGCGAGTCTAGAACTGCTCATTCCGGCTGCTTCGGGTTGTACTTTGGGGAGCAGATTTTCTTGTGCAAAGAATTGAACATGAACGAGAATTGCGCAAATACATAGCCAGCGCAGGCTAAAAGATCTTTTCATAATGGAATGGGTTAGTTGCAAAAAAAAAATACCTCAGAATTTCTTCTGAGGTATAAATTTAAACTTAATTCAATTCAAAAATTAATATATCGTTTGCGTGATCACTTAATGCTGCTGTTGGCTTTGCCCAACGTAATCACCCGATTACTGCCTTTAATCGGCTTACTATTGATGAACTTCTCTTCAACTAAACGCACTTGTTTGTTTTGAGTTTCGTACTGCGCTAAGGTCAACTTTAAGGTATGATATCCAACCATATTAAAAAGAATGGTGTCTTGCTGCTCCAGTCCGTGTGCTTGCTCGAAGTAAAATATACCGTCGTTTTTAGAAGTCACTCCTTTTTTGATAGACTTGATAAAAACATTTACCCCTTCAATAGGTTCTTGAGTTTTAGCATCGGTAATCGTACCGTACAGACGTTGCCCGTAAAATGGGACGCTGAAAAAAAAGGCACAAACAAGAATTATAATAGATTTCATAGCTCAATCGTTATCGGATTTGTATTCAACACGGATTCAGAAAACTAAATCAGCGGATAAATATAACTATTTCGTTGTAGATAAAAAGTTAATTCTTCAGATAAGTACGTTAAACCCCAGTTAGCCGATGTCTGCTCTATGGATACAAGACATATTTTTGGCGAAGTACTTTGAAAGCGTCTAGGCCATCCTGCCAACTTGCTCTAATCTCCTGCATGGTAGCTCCACTTTCTATTTGCTGTTGTAACTGTGCGGTGCCGGCGTGTGCCGTGAAATTTTTAGTGTTGAAGAATTCCGCTTTCTTTTCATAATTGCGGTAGGCATCTATAATAAAATGAAGATCAACTTTTTGAAGTTTCGGGAGCATTCGCAAGTCTAGACCATTGCAGGTTTCGCCTTTGAATTTTGGGTTTTTAGAGCCAAAATTAGGTTGCGGCGTATAACTAAACGTATATTGTTCTTGTGGAAGAAACGGAGAGCCAATGACTTGAAACTGCATTTCGGTCCCGCGACCAGCATTTAACGTTGTGCCCTCGCATAAGCCAAGACTAGGGTAAAGCATAATCGATTGGTCGTTGGGTAAGTTAGGAGAAGGGCGCACCGGTAGGGAGTAAGTTAAATTGTGCGTATAATTTTGCATAGCGACCACGGTAAGTTTTGCCGGGTGTGCTGTTTGAAGCCAGCCTTCTTGATTCATCATCTGCGCATATTCGCCAATGGTCATCCCGTGTAAGAGCGGAACCCCCGCATGCATTCCTAAAAAACTGGTATGCGCTGCTTCCATAATGGGGCCATCTACATAGCTTCCATTAGGATTGGGCCGATCTAAAACAACTACAGGAATTGAAGCTTCAGCTGCAGCCTGCATGACATAATGTAAAGTGGCGATATAGGTGTAAAATCTAACGCCTACATCTTGAATATCAAAAACGATAACATCTACTCCGGCTAATTGCTCTGGCTTTGGTTTTTTATTATTTCCGTATAAAGAAATCACCGGTAAACCGGTTTTAGGATCTTTCCCGTCTTTGACCGCTTCCCCTGCATCTGCAGTGCCTCGAAAGCCGTGCTCCGGCGAAAACACTTTTACAATATTGACCTGATGCGCGACCAAAGAATCTACTAAATGAGTATATACTTTTTCGCTTGATGATGAGGCTTTGAGAATAAGGGAACTAGGGTTGCCAACAACTGCAACCTTTTTGTCTTTTAATAAAGGGAGATAAACTTCCGTGCGATTGGCGCCAAGAACTATTGGTGCAGGTTCTGGAGTTTGAGTTTTTGCCAGCGCGTCATTTTGTGACTCGGGGGATGGAAGGCTTTGATTTTTAGTTCCGGGCGTGTTTCCGCAGGAAATACTAATTACAAAAACTAAAAAAAAGGTACTTTTGAATAAACGAAACGCCATAGGACGATTGAATTTTGAATATTTTACAGCTAAACGCATAATTGGCGCCAAGAAGTATAAAAGTACTGCTTCAACCCCTATAATTAAAATTGCAATCATCGCAATAATTCTAGGCGTGGTCATGATGATGATTACCATTGCCACCGGCGTGGGGCTTCAGCAAAAGATCAAAGAAAAAGTTTCAGCATTTAATGGGGATATTATTATTTCTCAATTTGACGGAAATAACAGCGATATCACGCTGAACCCTATTCCAAAAAACCAAAATTTTTACCCCGATTTTGATGCCGTTCCTGAAGTAACTCACGTGCAGGTTACCGCTACAAAAGCCGGTGTGATTCGTACTGCGACTGATTTTGAAGGAATTATCGTAAAAGGCGTAGGTGACGATTATAGATGGGATTATATGCAGGATTTTCTTATCGAAGGTCGTGTTCCTGATTATACTGAAAATCTAAATACAGAAATTCTCGTAAGCCGATATCAAGCCAACCGTTTGGGGTTTAAAAATGGAGATAAAGTAATTGTTTTCTTTTTGAAAGAGGATGGCGGTTTTTTAAATCGAAGGTTTGACATCGTAGGTATTTATGACAGCGGTTTTCAAGAGTTTGATGAAAGTTTTGTTTTTGCAGATATCAGGCACGTTCAAAAACTCAATAATTGGGAGGCAGATCAAGTGGGTGCGTTTGAGGTTTTTGTAAGCGATTTTGATCGACTCAACGAGATCGGTACAGCGATCTATGAAAACACAGATTCGTTTCTAAATACAATGACTATCACCCAGAAGTACTATTCTATTTTTGAGTGGTTGTCTTTATTTGATTTCAATATCGCACTTATCATTGTGGTGATGATTATCGTTGCGGGGATCAATATGATCGTTGCGTTGCTCGTGTTGATTCTGGAGCGTACACCTATGGTGGGTATTCTTAAAGCGCTGGGGGCAAACAACTGGAGTATTAGAAAAATCTTTATGTATAACGCATTGTATTTAGTAGGCGTTGGTTTATTCTGGGGAAATGTCATAGGATTGGGCTTACTCTTATTACAGCATTATTTTGGACTGATCACACTAAATCCTGAGACCTATTATGTGAGTGAGGCTCCTGTTTATATCGATTGGTATTATATCGTGTTGCTTAACGTGGGTACATTTTTGCTTTGCGCTTTAATGCTGTTGATTCCGTCTTATGTGGTTACGCGTATCTCGCCGGTGAAAACCATCAAGTTTGAATAATGCCGTTTTTTACAATTGAGTAGCTCCATACAACAGTTGAGTGTTTTCTAATTGAATAGATGACTTCTAGCCTTCATCTTTGAGGTGTTAAAACTTCAATTATGGAAACAGCAATACGCACAGCGATTTACATTCACGCTTTTTTTGGTGGAATAGGTTTACTTTCAGGAACACTCAGTTTAGTCACAAAAAAGGGAGGAAAAGTCCATAAACAATCCGGAAAATGGTTTGTAATAGGAATGTTGGTCAGTTCTGGACTGTCGTTACCTATCGCTTGTATGCCGGGACATCACAATCCTTTTTTGTTCTTAATAGGTGTTTTTACTATTTATATGGTTTTGGTAGGCAAGCGCGTATTACGCTTTAAGCGCAAGACCGCCCAGGTTTCTAAATTAGATTGGGGGATTACCATCGCCATGACGCTGCTTTCGGTTTTGATGATCTTAAGTGGAATCTTAAATAGCTTCGGAAACAACGTCCTTTTCATTTTCTTCGGAATCATTAGCTTGATGCTGTGCTTTCAGGATTTTAGATTTTGGCGGAAGCCGAGAAGGTCAAAAACCGGATGGCTGGCACAACATATAGGCAAAATAACCGGTGCCTATATTGCTTCGGTGACCGCTTTTCTCGTGGGCGGTATGAAAATGCAAGGGCTTATGGTCTGGATTCTACCTTCAATCATAGGTAACACCTTTATCATTTATTATATCATTAAAGTACGCGGAGGTTTTAAAAAGCGGAAAAAAGTCACTTCTTAAATCTTCTTGAGAAAAACTCAAATTGTTGTTAAACCTTCAGTTGGGGTCGGTTTTTATCTCTAATTTTTGAGAATAATTAATCAGTTGTTGATCTTAATAGAAAATCTTTAAATAGCTGAAAAATTAAAAGAAGACCGCCTGTATGCAATACGCCGAAAATATATTAGAAACCATTGGCAAAACGCCTTTGGTCAAAATGAATAAACTTACTGCACAACTTCCGTGTTTAGTTTTAGCCAAATACGAAACCTTTAATCCTGGGAATTCTACTAAAGACCGAATGGCTTTAAAAATGGTTGAAGACGCCGAAGCGCAAGGCCTGATCAAACCCGGCGGTACGATCATAGAAGGAACTTCAGGAAACACAGGTATGGGGTTGGCGCTGGCAGCCATCGTAAAAGGTTATACTATGGTCTGTGTGATTTCAGATAAACAGAGTAAAGAAAAAATTGACATTTTAAAGGCTGTGGGGTGCGAGGTTGTGGTTTGCCCCACAGATGTAGATCCAGACGACCCTGAGTCCTATTATAGTACTTCTAAGCGGTTGGCTAAAGAAACGCCAAACTCGTGGTATGTAAATCAATATGATAATCCTAGTAATGCGCAAGCGCACTTTGAATCTACGGGCCCTGAAATCTGGGATCAAACTGATGGGAAGGTCACCCATTTTATTTGCGGAGTAGGAACCGGAGGAACCATTTCTGGAGTAGGGAATTTTTTAAAAAAGAAAAATCCCGACATTAAAATTTGGGGTGTAGACACTTACGGTTCGGTCTTCAAAAAATACCACGAGACCGGTATTTTTGATGAGAATGAAATCTATCCCTATATCACTGAGGGAATAGGGGAGGATATTCTTCCTGAAAATGTGGACTTTAAAATTATTGATGGCTTTACTAAAGTAACCGATAAAGATGCAGCCATTTATACACGACGACTAGCACGAGAAGAAGGATTCTTTCTGGGAAATTCGGCTGGTGCAGCGATCAAAGGCTTGCTGCAATTGAAAGATAAGTTTACCAAAGATGATGTGGTAGTAATCCTTTTTCACGATCACGGTAGTCGTTATATCAACAAAATGTACAACGATGAGTGGATGCGTGAAAAAGGATTTTTAGAGTAATTCTTTTCTAACTTTCTTCGCGAGTCATGGTCATCCCTTGAATTTTATAATCTGCATCCTCCTCGCTACTTTTAACGATCATTGCAGAGCCGTTATACGACATAGTGTTTCCATCTTTGGTAAGAATGGTATATCTAAACGGTAACTTCACATCTGTGCCATTTGCGCCTTTTACTACTTGAGGATCTGTGGTATAGCTTACTGTCGCCGTTTCTACATTAGCGTGTTTCTCAGCAAATTCAGAAGGTGTTGTCCTTTCACTATTTGATTGAGATAACACTTCGTAAGCTTCGTTGGTTTCCCCGCGTTCTAAGGCGTCAAAATAATCATTAATGACTTTTTTAGCGCTGTTGATTTCGGCTAGATCTTCGGGAGAAGTTTCTCCTTCTTGTCCTGAGGTTTGATACATATCTTCAGGGGTAACCTGTTGATTTTTTTCTTCGAGTTCAACCTCGCCGTTATCGTTGGTTTTTCGATCTACACAAGAAGCAAAAATCATTGAAGTAGCTAAAGCTATGGTTAGCATTGAATTTTTCATAGTTGTATTAGTTTTTGATAAAATTAATCAGCCTTAAGTCTTGAGGCTATTAAGGTTATGCTAAAATTGAATTAACTTTAAGCTAATGAAAGAGGCTTTTTTGCACTATTTATGGCAGTTCAGAAAATTTGAAGGCGCAGCTTCAAGTGGGTTACTGTTGTCTGATGAGCAAAGAAGTATTCAGGTGATTCATCCCGGGAGTTATAACGAACTTGCTGGTCCTGATTTTTTTAATGCGCAGATACGCATTGGCGATCAGTTATGGGCCGGAAATGTTGAGGTGCATTTAAAAAGTTCAGATTGGTATCTGCATCGGCACGAGCGCGATCAGGCGTATTCAAATGTAATTTTACACGTGGTCTGGGAAGACGACTGCGAGGTTTTTGACGCAGCAAATTTGCCGATTCCTACTTTGGTATTGAGCGATAAGGTCTCACCACAAATGTTGCAGAGTTACAAAGTTTTACTGGAAGCAAAATCCTATAGGTTTATCAATTGCGAGTCAAATTTTGCAGAGGTTGATGCGGCTCTTTTTGAGCATTGGGTTGAGCGGTTGTATTTTGACAGGCTAGAGCGTAAAGTAAGTCATGTTCTTGGCAAAGTAGAGTCGGTAACCGGCGATTGGGAAGCTGTTTTGTTTATGACGCTGGCGCGGAATTTTGGGACGGTGATCAATGCGGATGCTTTTGAAGAACTCGCTCAGATTATTCCGTTTTCAATAGTGCGCAAGTTGGCTCAACAAACGGGACAACTCGAAGCCGCGTTACTGGGACAAGCACAAATGTTAGCTGATGATCCTATTGAACAGCAACCAAAACTTTGGAAGAAGGACTATTTGTATGTAAAACACAAATTTGAACTGTCTGAAGGAATCCGGTATCCGATGCAGTTTTTTAAGTTGCGTCCACCAAATTTTCCGGGAATCCGAATTTCGCAACTCGCGCAATTATATGAGCAACATCAAGATTTGTTCTCAAAATGTATCGCAGCACAAACCCGATCAGAACTTCAGAAGTTACTTAAGGTAAGTACATCAACCTATTGGGAAACCCATTATACTTTTGGAAAACCTCATAAACCCCGAATTAAAAAATTGTCTGATGCCTTTATCGATGTGCTTATCATAAATAGTGTAATTCCGTTGAAGTTTGTTTATGCTCAGGCTAAAGGCCTAGATGTGCAAGAGCAATTGTTAGATTTGATGCGTAGCATTCCGCTAGAGAAAAACAGTGTTGTAAGTACCTTTGAAAAACTCAAGACTTTTGAGCGTGATGCGTTGCACAGTCAGGCTTTGCTACAATTAAAAAGAGAATATTGTGATCTCAATCAATGTTTAAAATGTGAAATAGGTAATTATTTAATTTCGAATTAAGTTTGATAGAATGATTGTTTTTGAAGTGTTGTATTTTGCAGCAGAATAACAGGAACGTGATGAAATTTATATATGCGATAAGACATTTTTTTGAGCGAAACGGCTTTTACGTAAGTTCAAGACTGGCCGATAGGTTAGGGATTCGCGCTAAAAATGTGCGTTTATTCTTTATTTATTTATCCTTTGCGACTGCGGGGCTCTGGTTTGCGGTGTACTTGGTTTTAGCGTTTTGGCTAAAATTGAAAGATTTGGTGTACACCAAACGCACTTCTGTTTTTGATCTATAATCTATGCTGAAAATTTTTAGAAGCCGAATTTACGTAGCCATACTCTTAATCATAAGTATGTTAATGCTTGGTGTTTTTGGGTTTCGGTTTTTAGCAGAATACACCTGGACCGATGCGGTGTATATGACGATGATCACGATAAGTACGGTAGGTTTTGGTGAGGTGCAACCGCTGAATGATTCTGCTAAGATTTTTACGGTAATTTTAATTTTAGTGAGCGTGATCGTGCTGGGTTATGCGATATCTATCATCACCGAATATATATTGAGTCGCAGTAATTTTGAACTTATAAAACAACGTAGTGTGCAAAAAAAGATAGACAGTTTAAATAACCACGTGATCGTTGTGGGGTTTGGAAGAAATGGTAAGCAAGCAGCGCAAAAACTTACGACCTATGGTCGCCCTTTTGTGGTGATCGAACGGGATGAAGAGATCGTAAATAAGTTTCACTCAGACCAGATGTTGTTTGTGACAGGAAATGCTAATGAAGACGAAGTGTTAGTACAGGCAGGGGTGAAGCGGGCATCCACTTTAATTTCGGCATTACCAGATGACTCTGATAATTTGTTTGTGGTGCTGTCGGCTCGGCAGATAAATCCTGATCTAAAAATCATCAGTAGAGCTTCAGAAGAAACTACATATCAAAAACTGAAATTCGCCGGAGCAGATAATGTGATCATGCCAGATAAAATAGGGGGTGACCATATGGCGTCGTTGGTTGTGGTGCCAGATTTAGTAGAGTTTTTAGATAATCTACAAGTCGCTACCGAAGGTCGTGTCAATGTGCAGCAGGTGACTTTTGAAGCGGTCTGCCCCGATCTTAAAACTAGGTCTATCAGAGATATTGACCTTAGAAATAAAACCGGATGTTCTATTATAGGCTATAAATCTGCTGATGGTGATTATATCATAAATCCTGAAGCTTCTTTAAAATTAGAGCGTGGTTGTATCTTAATTGTGATTGGAAGACCTGAACAGATTGAAAATTTACATAGAGAATTTGCGATTTAGTATTATGTTTACGGTTCAGTAGTGAGCTATACATATTTTTTTAATGATTGTAAGGCCGCTTCAATCTTTAACTAAACTATTTTGCTTGCGCATGAAACACAAATTATCCCTACTCGTTTTCCTATTCACTTCTTTAATCGGTTCTGCTCAGGAATCAGCTCCCATAGGAATAGATGATCAAATTGATCAGGCATTTGCACCGGTTTCAACGTTCTTTTCTAATGTGGTTTTCTTCACCATTTTTGATATTCCGTTTGTATTAATTCTTCTTGTTTTTAGCGCCTTATTCTTCACAGTTTATTTTGGCTTTCCCAACTTTAGATATTTCTGGCGTGCCATTCAAACCGTACGTGGTAAATATGAAGATATTGAGAATCACGGAGCTAAAGTTCTTTATGGAGAGGACGGAATCGCAAATGGTGTAGATCTTAATAAAGTTGACATCGAGGAGCATATAGAAGCACTTGATGATGATCTGGCTGTTGATGGCGATATCGTAGATACGATACGTGACGAATCTTCAGCAGGTGAGGTGAGCCACTTTCAAGCACTTGCAACTGCAGTATCAGGAACTGTTGGTAACGGAAATATCGCCGGGGTAGCTTTAGCTATCGCACTTGGTGGTCCCGGAGCTACTTTCTGGATGATCATCTGCGGACTTTTAGGTATGTCTAGCAAATTTGTTGAATGTACGCTTGGGGTTCAGTACCGAGATGTAGGTGAAGATGGTACCGTTTATGGCGGTCCAATGTTTTACTTGACCAAAGGTTTAAAAGAAAAAGGTTTTGCTACTTTAGGAAAAATTGCAGCAGTTGTTTTTGCTATTTTCTGTATTGGAGGTTCTTTTGGTGGTGGTAATGCCGCGCAAAGTAATCAAGCCACCATTGTAATTAAAGAGCTTTTTAACTTAGAGAGTACAGGTGCAGGATTCTGGATTGGTGTTGTAATTGCAATTTTAGTTGGTGTGATCATCATTGGCGGTATTAAGCGTATCGCACAGGTTACTGAAAAAGTAGTGCCATTTATGGCGGTGATGTATCTGGTAGCTTGTATTTACATAATTGGATTGAATTTTTCCCTGATCGATGACGCAATTGCGCTTATTGTAGAAGAGGCCTTTAATCCTACTGCCTTTGGCGTGGGTTCAGTTATAGGAGTACTTCTGCAAGGTTTTAAACGTGCGGCTTTTTCTAATGAGGCCGGTGCAGGTTCAGCTTCTATTGCGCACTCTGCGGTGCGTACCAAGTATTCTGCAAGTGAAGGTCTTGTGGCCTTGTTAGAACCTTTTATTGATACTGTTGTTATTTGTACTATGACCGCACTTGTGATCATCATTTTTAACTTTGGTGGTTTCTTTGAGTATGGTGGTGATGGCTCTGGTGCAGTGATTATTGATGGCTTATCGTATGAAGGAGCCGGGATCACTTCAAAGGCTTTTGCTGAGTATATTCCTTTTTCAAATATATTCTTGACTATAGCGGTGGTTTTATTTGCTGTCTCTACGATGATCTCTTGGTCTTACTATGGGATTCAAGCGTGGAAATTCTTATTCGGAAGAGGTAAGGTGGCAGATATGGTTTATAAACTGTTGTTCCTAACTTTTATCGTAATTGGTGCTGCTGCAAACATGAGATCGATCTGGGATTTTTCAGATGCGATGATTTTTGCGATGATTTTCCCAAATATGGTAGGATTATTCTTTTTATTTCCGGTTGTTAAGAAACAACTTAACCGATATCTTGATGCGATCAAATTAAAACGTGAAGCTTTAAAATAATAGAAGGTTGCTCGATAATCGAGATTTGAACTTATTGAAACCCCCAAACCGGTAACGGTTTGGGGGTTTGTATTTTAGGACTTTTGATATTGGTTTTCGAGTGAAACAAAGGGACTTAAAATACCTTGTGAAAAGAAGTAAAACCTTTTGGTAATATTACTGCGAATTATGCAACGAAATACTATTTTAACGGGCTTTACCTTTGAAAACGCTTAATTTTTTAGCATCTTGCTGCTTTTACTTCAAAAATTTTATTCAAATACAAAAGTACTTATGAAGAAAATTATGTTTTCTATTTGTTGTCTAATGTTTCCTATTATGACGTTTGCTCAGGAAAATATGAGTGTGGGGGAATCAATTAACGCAGCTTTCGAAAAATATACTACCCCTATCGTTGAAACTATAATGTACCCTGTGGTCATTGCCGGAAAAGAATTACCTATCGTAATTCTTATTTTGCTTTTAGGGGCTTTGTTTTTTACACTTTACTTCAAAGGAGTTAATCTAAGATATTTTAAAGACAGTATAAAAACCGCCTGGGGGAAGTATGATGATCTTGATCATTATGTGCCAGCGGAAGAAGAAATTGTTGTTGAAGATGGTAAAGTAAAAGATACTGTAAAGCTTACGGGTGAAGTGCAAGGAGAGGTAACGCATTTTCAAGCGTTGACCGCTTCACTTTCTGCAACAGTAGGTTTAGGGAATATCGCCGGTGTGGCCGTGGCGATTGCTATTGGTGGTCCCGGGGCGACTGTATGGATGATCATCGCAGGACTCTTAGGGATGGCTTCTAAATTTGTTGAGTGTACCCTTGGTGTAAAATACCGTGAAGTTGATGAGAACGGAAAAACCTATGGTGGCCCTATGTACTACCTTTCTAAAGGTTTGAATGAGATGAAGATGAAAGGGCTAGGTAAGGTGCTAGCTGTTTTCTTTGCAATTATGTGTATTGGTGCTTCTTTTGGCGGCGGTAATATGTTTCAGTCTAATCAGGCATCTTCACAGTTGATTCAGATGACCGGTTGGGACAACCCTAATGCAGGTTTGTATTTAGGTATTATAATGGCGGTGATCATTGGTTTAGTGATCATCGGTGGAATTAAGAGAATCGGTTCTTTTACAGAAAAAGTGGTTCCTTTTATGGCGATCATTTATGTATTAGCCGGCTTTATCATTATTGCGATCAATATAGATATGGTTGGATTCGCTTTAGGCCAGATTTGGGATGGTGCGATGAACCCTAATGCTGCTTTTGGTGGTGTTGTAGGGGTAATGATTGTTGGGTTTCAGCGTGCGGCATTCTCTAATGAGGCTGGTGTAGGTTCTGCTGCAATCGCGCACTCTGCTGTAAAAACACGCTACCCTGCAAGTGAAGGTTTAACAGCTTCTTTAGGTCCGTTTGTTGATACTGTAATTATCTGTACGATGACTGCAATTGTAATCATTATTACAAATGCTAAACACAACTTGTTTACCTACGGAAATCTGGATGCAGCAAGTAACGTGATGCTTAACGAAACCAATGAGCCTATTAATGGTGTAGATCTTACTTCGGTAGCTTTTGATTCTGCAATTCCTTATTTCTCTATTGTTCTTACCATCGCTGTGGTGTTGTTTGCAATTTCAACCGCAATCTCTTGGTCGTATTACGGACTTCAATCTTGGAAGTTTTTATTCGGAAAAGGAAAAGTAACCGATATTGTATATAAAGTATTGTTCTTGGTTTTTGTAATCGTAGGAGCTTCATCAAGTCTAGGTGCGGTAATCGCTTTCTCTGACGCGATGATATTCGCAATGGTGTTTCCTAACATCATTGGGCTTGTGCTCTTGTCTCCAAAAGTTCGGCGAGAACTTCAAGCGTATCTCAATGCGATTAAAATTGGCAGAATGGACGCTGTCATAGACAAAGACTCTAAGAGTACTAAAAAGGCCTCTTAATTTTAATAGCCAATTATGAAACTGAAATCCCACTTCTTTCTGGACAGCAGACAACGGAGTGGGATTTTACTTTTGGTACTCATTCTTATGCTGAGCTGGGGCGCTTATTTTTTTAAAGATAGCTTTCAGCAGAAGGAAAACGTTTCGGTTATTGAATTAGTTGACTACGAGCAGCAATTAGATTCCTTAGTTCAATTGAAAGAAGAATTGAATAAGCCTGAGATTTATCCTTTCAATCCTAATTTCATCACCGATTATAAGGGCTATACTTTGGGAATGAATACAAAGGAGATTGATAAGTTATTGCGCTTTCGCGAAAAGAATAATTGGATTAATTCTGTTGAAGATTTTCAAAATGTTACCGGAGTTTCAGATTCGCTTCTGGCTGTAATTTCTCCCTTTTTTAAATTCCCTGAATGGGTGACTCAGCCCGCTACTAAAAAAAGAAGGTATTCTACACCTGTTAGACCCAATCCGACAAAAGATTTGAATACAGTTGACTTTAATGCTTTGATGGCTTTGGAGAATATGAATGAAAACATCGCAAAGCGCATTCTTGCCTATAGAAAAAAGCTCGGTGGATTTATAGAAGATAATCAACTCTACGATGTTTATGGTATTAAAGCATCACAGGTGAGGAGCATAAAGGAGGTTTATACAGTGCTTTCAAAACCTGAAATCGTAATGATCGATGTGAACAAGGCTAATGCTTCAGACCTTTCAACTATTCCATTTGTAACTTTTGATATCGCGCGTGATATTATAGATTATAGAACCCTGCACGGGGCGATAACTAACCTTGACGACTTGCTTAAAATAGACGGAATAACCGCATATAAATTAGAACGAATTAAATTATATTTGTCAACCAATCAAAACTGAGTAGGCTTAAAGATTAAGTAGTTCCTACTGGCAAAACTTCCTTTCCAACTGCCTATTTATTAATTAAAAGAGATTAAATGAACAACGTTTATTTTTCAGAAGAGCATAAGCTCTTTAGAGAAAGTTTGAGAGATTTTTTACAAAAGGAAGTGGTTCCGCATATTGAGAAATGGGAGAAAACGGGCGAGATTGAGCGTTTTATCTGGACCAAAATGGGGGAGATGGGTTACTTTGGTTTGGCTAGCCCTGAAGAATATGGCGGACTAGATCTTGATATTTTTTACACCGTAATTTTTCTTGAAGAGTTACAGCGTATTAATAGCGGTGGCTTTGCTGCAGCCATGTGGGCTCATGCGTATTTAGCCATGACGCATTTAAAGGCCGAAGGGGATAGCTTTATAAAAGAGAAGTATTTAGCACCTAGCATTACCGGCGAGAAAATAGGGTGTTTGTGTATTACAGAGCCTTTTGGTGGCTCAGATGTTGCCGGTATGCGCAGCACTGCAGTTCTAGAAGGAGATCATTACATTCTTAATGGCTCAAAAACTTTTATCACAAACGGAGTATATTCAGATTACCTGGTGGTAGCCGCTAAAACAAGTCCGGGTAAGGGTAATAAAGGATTGAGCATTTTTGTCATTGATCGTAACGCAGAAGGAGTAAGCGCCACTAAGTTGGATAAATTGGGCTGGAGAGCGTCAGATACCGGTGAAATTGCATTCAATGATGTGAAAGTACCTGTTGCTAATTTGATGGGCGAAGAAGATAAAGGCTTCACGTATATTATGCAGCACTTTGCTTTAGAGCGCTTGATTATGGGAGTAAATGCACATGCCCGTGCAGAATTTGCTTTAGAATATGCAATGCAATATATGAGTGAGCGAACGGCTTTTGGTAAAACCATAGACCGTTTTCAGGCGCTGCGTCATAGCGTAGCTGAGATGGCGAGTGAGATCGAGATGGTAAAGGCGTTTAATTACAGTATAGCACATAACTTAAATACCGGAGATTATGTGGTAAAAGAGGCAAGTATGTCTAAGCTCTTATCTACAAAAATTGCAGATGAGGTTATTTATAAGTGCTTGCAGATGCTGGGTGGTTACGGTTATATGGAAGATTATCCATTGGCGCGTATGTTTAGAGACAGTAGGTTAGGGCCTATTGGCGGCGGTACTTCTGAGATTTTAAAAGAAATTATCGCTAAAATGGTTATCGATAAAAAGGAGTATAAACCGGCTACAAAATAAATATTTTAAAAGCAGCTTGTTAGTTTTAAAGTTTAAACTATCTTTGCGGCCTGAAAACTGAAAAGAATTTTAAAGAAAGGAGGTACCACTATGTTAATTATACCAGTAAAAGACGGAGAAAATATTGATAGAGCGCTGAAGCGTTTTAAAAGAAAATTTGATAGAACGGGAACTATGCGTAAGCTACGTGATCGTCAAGCTTTCACAAAACCTTCTGTAGAGCGTAGAAGAGAGATTCAGAAAGCGTCTTATATTCAAGGCCTTCGTGATCAAGAGAATATTTAATGATTTCCGTCAGTAAGCGCATAGCTTGCTATGGTTATTAGCAGAAAGACTAATCCTCTTTCAAAATATTAAATCCGCTAAGATTTCTTAGCGGATTTTTTTATGCCCGAATTTTAGCTGTTGCAAAAGCTATGCTGGTAGTATATAAAACTCATTTAGCTAAAACAATTGCTTTGAATAGAAGAGCGCCTTAAACAAGAGATAATTCTTGTACATTACTTATCTTACTTTAAAATTTGCTCTATGTACTTAAACGCATTTATAGATTATCTCGAATTAGAGCGAAAGTATAGTGCGCACACCGTTCTGGCTTATCAAAAAGATCTGGAGGCTTTTTTTTGTTTCGTGAAAGAGCTTTATGAGGTTGAGGATCCAAAAATGATCAGCTACACCTTTGTAAGATCGTGGATTGCACAACTTACCGAAGCCGGAGTATCACACCGAAGCATAAACAGAAAGATTTCCTCTTTAAAAGCCTTTTATAAATTCTTGCTTAAAACCGGCAATATCACGCATTCTCCATTAGCTCAACACAAGTCCCTTAAAATGAAAAAGGAAATCCAAGTACCTTTTTCTGAAGCAGAAGTTGATACGGTTCTTAGGGCACTACAAGCGAGTGATGAGTTTGCAGATTTAAGAGATCTGGCGATTGTTTCTTTGTTTTATGCAACCGGAATGCGGAGAAGTGAATTGATTAATCTTAAAATTTCAGATGTAGATTATAGTGCGCACAACATAAAAGTACTTGGAAAACGTAACAAAGAGCGAATTATTCCATTAATTTTTTGGGTTGAAGAAGGCTTGAAAAAATATCTGGAAGCTCGAGAAAATTACGGGGTTGATAAAAATAATCCGTTTTTATTGCTGACCAATAAGGGTGACAAATTATATGAAACGTTTGTTTACAGAATCATAAATGATTATTTTAGTAAGGTGTCCCAAAAAACTAAAACGAGTCCGCATATGCTAAGGCATACTTTTGCGACTCATTTGCTAAATAATGGGGCCGATTTAAATGCTGTAAAAGAATTATTAGGTCACGCTAGTTTAGCTTCTACTCAAGTTTACACACATACAAGTATTGCAGAGTTGGGAAGAGTCTATAAAAATGCGCACCCTCGTAATTTTAAAAAACAGTAGATTTTCAATTAATAGTAACCTTTTAACATGTGGATCTATGAAAGTAAATGTGCAAACACCCCATTTTGTAGCAGATCAAAAACTCATCAACTTCATCCAAAAAAAGATGGATAAGTTGGAAAAATTTTATGATCACATAATTTATGCTGATGTTTTTTTAAAATTAGAAAATACCAGTGATCGACAGAATAAAATTGTTGAAATTTTGCTTAGTGTTCCGGGTAACGAGTTGATAGTGAAAAAACAAGCAAAGTCCTTTGAAGAGGGTGCTGACAATTGTGCACATTCTTTAGAGCGCTTGTTGATGCGGCGAAAACAAAAAATTCGTGCTTCAGCGTGAAAAAAAATTGAAAAAAGTTTTGTGAATAGTAAATTTATTCTACATTTGCAGTCCGTTAGAAATAGCGGACTTTTTTATGCCTCACGGGGCGATAAAAAGCCGATGTAGCTCAGCTGGCTAGAGCAGCTGATTTGTAATCAGCAGGTCGTGGGTTCGAGTCCCTCCATCGGCTCTTTTTAAAGCTCAAATTAGAGCTTGCGCGGAGCGCAGTCGAAGCGTTTTTTGAAATATTGAAAATACCAATCGGGGAGATACTCAAGCGGCCAACGAGGACAGACTGTAACTCTGTTGTCATTAGACTTCGCAGGTTCGAATCCTGCTCTCCCCACTTTTATTTTGCTAGAATTAAAATTTGTTTTAATTTTGGCGCCCACAATGCGGGAGTAGCTCAGTTGGTAGAGCGTCAGCCTTCCAAGCTGAATGTCGCCGGTTCGAACCCGGTCTCCCGCTCTTAATTATCTTAAATAGATATTTATTTTAACCGAAGTTTTTCGGTTTTGTTTAAACCAAACCTGATAGGCTTTGGTTTTAGTCATTAGATGACTTTTAAAGCCCTTTAGCTGAATAGGTCAGCCCGGGCAATTCAGACTTCGGTCGTTTTGATAGGGTAAATATAAGCCGACGTAGCTCAGGGGTAGAGCGTTTCCTTGGTAAGGAAGAGGCCACGGGTTCAAATCCCGTCGTTGGCTCAACAGCAGTCGCTGCTACTTAAACTAGTACCCTTGGTGCTCGGTTTTTGTGCGTTTTAGAAAAACCATATAGCTGCGTATCAGGTAAGTTTAAAAATTGAACACTAATAATAACTAAGATTAAAATTATTTAAATCATGGCAAAGGCAACATTTGATCGTTCCAAACCTCACTTAAATATTGGTACTATAGGGCACGTTGACCACGGTAAAACTACCTTGACTGCTGCTATTACTACTGTACTTGCTAACGCGGGTCTTTCTGAATTAAGAAGTTTTGACTCTATTGACAACGCTCCTGAAGAAAAGGAAAGAGGTATTACTATTAACACTTCTCACGTAGAGTACGCTACAGCTAACCGTCACTACGCACACGTTGACTGTCCAGGTCACGCGGATTACGTAAAGAACATGGTAACTGGTGCTGCTCAAATGGATGGTGCTATTCTTGTTGTTGCTGCAACTGATGGTCCTATGCCGCAAACTCGTGAGCACATCCTTCTTGGTCGTCAGGTAGGTATTCCTCGTATCGTTGTTTTCATGAACAAAGTCGATATGGTTGATGATGAAGAGCTTTTGGAGCTTGTTGAGATGGAAGTTAGAGATCTATTGAGCTTCTACGAGTACGACGGTGATAATGGTCCTGTTGTTCAAGGTTCTGCTTTAGGTGCTTTAAATGGTGAGCAAAAGTGGGTTGATAAAGTTATGGAGCTTATGGAAGCTGTTGATAACTGGATTGAGCTTCCTGCACGTGATGTTGATAAGCCATTCTTGATGCCTATCGAAGACGTATTCTCTATTACTGGTCGTGGTACTGTTGCAACTGGACGTATCGAAACTGGTGTTGCTAATACTGGAGATCCTGTAGAGATCATTGGTATGGGTGCAGAAAAACTTACTTCTACCATTACTGGGGTTGAGATGTTCCGTAAGATATTAGATAGAGGTGAAGCTGGTGATAACGTAGGTATCTTATTACGTGGTATTGAGAAAACTCAAATCTCTCGTGGTATGGTAATTACTAAGCCTGGTTCTGTAACTCCACACACTAAATTCAAAGCTGAGGTTTATATCCTTAAGAAGGAAGAAGGTGGTCGTCACACTCCATTCCACAATAACTACCGTCCACAGTTCTATGTACGTACAACTGATGTTACTGGTAACATTTCTCTTCCTGATGGAGTAGAGATGGTTATGCCTGGAGATAACCTTACAATCACTGTAGAATTGATCAACTCAATCGCAATGAACGTAGGTCTACGTTTCGCTATCCGTGAAGGTGGTAGAACTGTAGGTGCTGGTCAGGTAACCGAAATTCTTGAATAATCACGAATTATAGATTAATAAATTAAGGCGTTCGTGTAAACGGATGCCTTGATTTTTATAATAAAATTTAGGGTTGCTTTTGTGGTAACTCTAGTTTTACGGGTTTAGCTCAGTTGGTAGAGCACTGGTCTCCAAAACCAGGTGTCGGGAGTTCGAGCCTCTCAACCCGTGCAAAACGAAAATCAAATTTTAATTTGATTAGTATTAGTTAGGCTGCTTTCAGGTAGTCGCTAGAAGACAGAGTGTCTTTTTAAAGAGTTAAACGATATGGCTGGATTAATTAATTACCTTCAAGAGTCTTATAACGAATTGAAAAATCACGTTACCTGGACTCCGCTTTCAGAAGCGCAACGTCTCACTGTTGTAGTTGTTGTTTTTACAATTGTATTCTCATTAGCGATTTGGGGGGTAGATACAGTATTTAGTAGAGCAATCAAGGCTTATTTTAATCTGGTAGGAGCTTAAAACAATCACAATGGCTATAGCAAACAATACCAAAGATTGGTACGTGGTAAGGGCCGTAAGTGGTCAGGAGAATAAGGTGAAGGGTTATATTGAACAAGAAATCTCTCGCTTTAATCTTGAAGATTATATCGAGCAAGTACTTGTGCCTACTGAAAAAGTGGTGCAAATACGCAACGGTAAAAAAATAAATAAAGAGCGTGTTTACTTTCCTGGTTATATAATGATTCACGCGAATCTAGGGGGTGAAGTAACACACATGATTAAATCAATCAATGGTGTGATTGGGTTTTTAGGCGAGACTAAGGGTGGAGACCCTGTGCCGCTTAGAACTTCTGAGGTGAACAGAATGTTAGGTAAAGTTGATGAGTTGGCTGTGAAAACAGATAACGTTGCAATACCTTTTGTTCTTGGGGAGACTGTAAAAGTGATTGATGGTCCTTTTAATGGTTTTAATGGAACTGTTGAAAAGATCAACGAAGAGAAACGTAAGCTTGAGGTGATGGTGAAAATCTTCGGAAGAAAGACGCCATTAGAATTGAGCTATATGCAAGTTGAGAAAGTATAAGTGTTACACATATATAAGATATCGTTCTTCTGCTTCCACTAAAGAGCATATCAAACTAAATTTTTAAAAATGGCAAAAGAAGTAAGTAAGGTTGTTAAGTTGCAAGTTAAGGGAGGGGCTGCAAACCCTTCTCCCCCAGTTGGACCAGCTTTAGGTGCTGCCGGTGTTAACATCATGGAGTTTTGTAAGCAGTTTAATGCTAGAACTCAAGATAAAGCTGGTAAAGTACTTCCTGTAGTTATTACTGTTTATGGTGATAAGTCTTTTGACTTTGTGGTTAAAACGCCACCTGCTGCCATCCAATTGATGGAAGCAGCTAAGATCAAAGGAGGTTCTGGTGAGCCTAACCGTAAAAAAGTTGCTAGTGTAACTTGGGATCAAATTAGAGCTATCTCTGAAGACAAAATGCCAGATCTAAATGCGTTTACTGTTGAGAGCGCAATGAGAATGGTTGCAGGTACTGCAAGGTCTATGGGAATAACTGTAAAAGGGCAGGCTCCTTTTTAACATCCAAAAAAGCAATTTAAAATGGCAAAAGTAACAAAGAAGCAAAAAGAAGCACGCGCTAAAGTAGATTCTGGTTCTACCTATACCTTAGCAGAAGCTTCAGCTTTAATAAAAGAAGTAAGCAAAGTAAACTTTGATCCTTCTGTTGACTTAGCTGTACGTCTTAATGTAGATCCGCGTAAAGCGAATCAAATGGTTCGTGGAGTGGTAACACTTCCTCACGGAACCGGTAAAGATGTTAAGGTTCTTGCTCTGGTAACTCCAGATAAAGAGGCTGAAGCTAAAGAAGCGGGAGCTGACTTTGTTGGTCTTGATGAATATTTAGAGAAAATCAAAGGCGGTTGGACAGATGTTGACGTTATCGTGACAATGCCAAGCGTTATGGGTAAATTAGGTCCTTTAGGACGTGTATTAGGGCCTCGTGGTCTTATGCCAAACCCTAAAACCGGTACAGTAACTATGGATATCGCTAAAGCAGTATCTGATGTTAAAGCTGGTAAGATTGACTTTAAAGTTGATAAGACAGGTATTGTGCACGCAGCGATTGGTAAGGCGTCTTTTGATGCTGAGAAAATTGCAGCTAACGCAAGAGAATTGATAACCACATTAGTAAAATTGAAGCCTACTGCAGCTAAAGGTGTTTATATTAAAAGCATCTTTATGTCTAGTACTATGAGTCCTAGTGTTGAAGTAGATTCAAAACGTTTTGCTGAGCAGTAAAAGTTAAATTATGACAAGAGAAGAAAAATCACAAGTAATAGAAGATTTGACTGCGCAGTTGGCTGATAGTGCTAATATTTATTTAGCAGATATTTCAGGTCTTAATGCTGACACTACGTCTAAGTTACGTAGAGCTTGTTTTAAGGCAAACGTAAAGCTAGCCGTGGTTAAAAATACATTGCTTGCAAAAGCAATGGAGAGTTCAGAAAAAGATTTTGGAGAATTGCCTGAGGTATTAAAAGGGAACACTTCAATTATGCTTTCTGAAACAGGAAATGCACCAGCTAAGGTAATTAAGGAATTTCGTAAGAAATCTGAAAAACCTTTACTTAAAGGAGCATTTATTGAAGAGGCAATTTACATCGGTGACGATCAGTTAGACGCCCTTGTAGATATCAAGTCAAGAGAAGAGCTTATTGGAGAGATCGTTGGTCTTCTTCAGTCGCCTGCTAAGAACGTTATCAGCGCTCTTAAATCAGGAGGTTCTACAATTGCTGGCCTTGTTAAAACCCTTCAAGAAAGAGAAGGTTAATTAACGTACGCACTTAATAATTTATATAAAGACAATTTTTTTTAAAACGATAGAAAAATGGCAGATTTAAAAGATTTCGCAGAACAACTAGTTAACTTAACAGTAAAAGAAGTAAATGAGTTAGCTACTATTTTAAAAGATGAGTATGGTATCGAGCCTGCAGCTGCTGCAGTTGCTGTTGCTGGTCCTGCTGCTGGTGGTGATGACGCTGGTGAAGAGCAAACTGAATTTGATGTAATCCTTAAAGCCGCTGGTGGTTCTAAACTTGCAGTTGTAAAACTTGTAAAAGAATTAACTGGAGCTGGTCTTAAAGATGCAAAAGAGCTTGTTGACAACGCACCAAGCCCAATCAAAGAAGGCATTGCAAAAGACGAAGCAGAAGCTATCAAATCTCAATTAGAAGAAGCTGGAGCTGAAGTTGAGCTTAAGTAAGCTTAGCTACTATAAATACAAAGGTTTAGGTCTTTTCGATTTATCGAAATGGGCCTAAACCATTTGTCGTATATAAGGTTTTCCTAATATTTACGACTATTATTGCCTTAGATTTCTTATGTTAAGAGGTCTCAGAATCTGAATAAACAGATTCTCAATCTATTTTAATTAAATTCCGTTCGTTGAAGATGCAAGCAAAACAAGCTGAAAGACTGAATTTCTCATCGGTAAAGAACAGACCTGAATACCCTGACTTTTTAGATATTCAGATTAAATCCTTTCAAGATTTCTTTCAATTAGAGACTAAGTCTGAAGAAAGAGGAAATGAAGGACTTTACAATACTTTTCTAGAGAACTTCCCAATTACGGATACCCGTAATAATTTTGTACTAGAATTCTTGGACTACTTTGTAGATCCACCCAGATACTCAATTCAGGAGTGTATCGAGCGAGGCCTTACGTATAGTGTGCCACTTAAAGCTCGTTTAAAATTATACTGTACTGATGAAGAACATGAAGATTTTGAAACCATAGTACAAGATGTTTATCTTGGTACTATTCCTTACATGACACCTAGTGGTACTTTTTGTATTAATGGTGCAGAGCGTGTTGTTGTATCTCAGCTTCACCGTTCACCAGGTGTTTTCTTCGGGCAGTCTTTTCACGCAAATGGTACTAAGCTTTATTCGGCACGTGTAATTCCTTTTAAAGGATCGTGGATTGAATTTGCGACAGATATCAACAGTGTGATGTATGCATATATCGATCGTAAGAAAAAATTACCGGTAACTACTCTTTTCCGTGCAATTGGTTTTGAACGTGATAAAGATATTCTTGAGATTTTTGACCTTGCTGAAGAGGTTAAAGTTTCAAAAACCGGATTAAAGAAATATTTAGGTCGTAAACTCGCTGCACGTGTATTGAACACATGGCACGAGGATTTCGTTGATGAAGATACAGGTGAAGTTGTATCTATTGAGCGTAATGAGATTGTATTAGACCGTGATACTGTTCTTGAGAAAGAACACGTGGACGAAATTTTAGATGCAGGTGCTAAAACAATTCTTCTTCATAAAGAAGATAATCAGTTGGCTGACTATGCAATCATTCACAATACACTTCAGAAGGATCCTACTAACTCAGAAAAAGAGGCAGTAGAGCATATTTATCGTCAATTGCGTAATGCTGAGCCGCCAGATGAGGAAACAGCACGTGGTATTATCGATAAATTATTCTTCAGTGATCAACGTTACAATTTAGGTGAAGTTGGTCGTTACCGAATGAACAAAAAATTAGGTCTTGATATTGGTATGGATAAGCAAGTGCTTACCAAACAAGATATCATTACTATCGTAAAATATTTAATTGAGCTTATTAACTCTAAAGCTGAGATTGATGATATTGATCACCTTTCTAACCGTCGTGTACGTACAGTAGGGGAGCAATTATCTACTCAGTTTGGTGTTGGTTTAGCACGTATGGCGCGTACCATTCGTGAACGTATGAACGTTCGTGATAATGAGGTGTTTACTCCGATTGACTTGATTAACGCGAAAACTCTTTCGTCTGTGATCAACTCTTTCTTTGGTACCAACCAGCTTTCTCAGTTTATGGATCAGACGAATCCTCTTGCAGAGATCACGCACAAGCGTCGTCTTTCAGCATTAGGGCCCGGTGGTCTTTCTCGTGAGCGTGCAGGTTTTGAGGTTCGTGACGTACACTATACACATTATGGTCGTCTTTGTCCAATTGAAACTCCTGAAGGTCCAAACATTGGTTTGATTTCTTCTTTAGCAGTGTATGCTAAGGTGAACAATATGGGCTTCATTGAAACTCCATATCGCACCGTAACCGATGGAAAAATTGACTTAGAGACTAAACCAAAATATTTAAGTGCAGAGGAAGAAGAAGGGATGTTGATTGCGCAAGCAAACAACCCAATGGATGACTCTGGTAAGATTGAAGAAGAACGCGTAATTGCACGTATGGAAGGTGACTTCCCGGTTGTTGAGCCAAATACAGTTCATTATGCTGATGTTTCTCCAAACCAGATTGCTTCTATTTCGGCTTCTTTGATTCCGTTCTTGGAGCATGATGATGCAAACCGTGCGTTGATGGGGTCAAACATGATGCGTCAGGCAGTACCACTTTTACGCGCAGATTCACCTATTGTGGGTACAGGTCTTGAGCGTCAGGTAGCTTCTGATTCACGTGTATTGATTAATGCTGAAGGTGATGGTGAAGTTGAATATGTAGATGCTAATGAAATTACTATCAAATATGACCGTACTGATGATGAGCGTATGGTAAGTTTTGATGGTGATAGTAAAACCTATCAGTTAATTAAATTCCGTAAGACAAACCAAAGTACTTCTATTAACTTGAAGCCTATCGTAAGAAGAGGTGATCGTGTCAAAAAAGGTCAGGTATTGTGTCAAGGATACGCTACCGAAGCAGGTGAACTTGCACTTGGTAGAAACATGAAAGTAGCCTTCATGCCTTGGAAAGGGTATAACTTTGAGGATGCGATCGTGATTTCTGAGAAAGTTGTACGCGATGACATCTTTACATCTATTCACGTAGATGAGTATTCTTTAGATGTTAGAGATACTAAACTAGGTAATGAGGAATTGACCAATGATATTCCAAACGTTTCAGAAGAGGCTACTAAAGACCTTGATGAAAACGGAATGATCAGAATTGGTGCTGAAGTTAAACCTGGAGATATATTAATTGGTAAGATTACTCCAAAAGGAGAATCAGATCCAACTCCAGAAGAAAAGCTGCTTCGTGCAATCTTTGGTGATAAAGCCGGGGATGTTAAGGATGCTTCGTTAAAAGCTTCTCCATCTTTAAGAGGAGTTGTAATTGATAAGAAGTTATTTGCTCGTGCGATAAAAGATAAGCGCAAGCGTGCTAAAGACAAAGAAGATATCGCTGCATTAGAAGCAGAATACGATCAGAAATTTGATGATCTTAAAGCGATTTTAGTTGACAAACTTTTCCAGTTAGTTAATGGAAAAACTGCTCAAGGTGTTAAGAATGACTTAGGTGAAGAAGTTCTTCCTAAAGGAAAGAAGTTCACGCTTAAGATGCTTAATGCTGTTGAAGATTATACACACTTAAATCAAGGTACTTGGACGACTGATGACGCGACTAATGTATTGATCGCAGATTTATTACATAATTACCGAATCAAAGAAAATGATCTTCAAGGTAATTTACGTCGTGAGAAGTTTACCATTTCTGTTGGGGATGAGCTTCCTGCGGGTATTATCAAACTTGCTAAAGTATACGTTGCTAAAAAACGTAAACTGAAAGTAGGGGATAAGATGGCAGGTCGTCACGGTAATAAAGGTATTGTTGCACGTATCGTACGTCAAGAAGATATGCCATTCTTAGAAGATGGTACTCCTGTAGATATCGTACTTAATCCACTTGGTGTACCTTCTCGTATGAACATTGGTCAGATTTATGAAACTGTTCTTGGTTGGGCAGGTCAAAAATTAGGTCGTAAGTATGCAACTCCAATTTTTGACGGAGCTACTTTAGATCAGATCAATGAGCTTACTGATGAAGCAGGAATTCCAAGATTTGGTCATACGTATCTTTACGATGGTGGTACAGGTGATCGTTTTGATCAGCCGGCAACCGTAGGTGTGATTTATATGCTTAAACTAGGGCATATGGTTGATGATAAGATGCACGCACGTTCTATAGGGCCTTACTCATTAATTACGCAACAGCCGCTAGGTGGTAAAGCACAGTTTGGTGGTCAGCGTTTTGGTGAGATGGAGGTTTGGGCACTTGAGGCTTATGGAGCTTCAGCTACCCTGCGTGAGATCTTAACCGTGAAGTCTGACGATGTTATTGGTAGAGCTAAAACTTACGAGAGTATCGTAAAAGGAGAGCCAATGCCAGAGCCTGGTTTACCAGAATCGTTCAACGTATTAATGCACGAACTTAAAGGACTTGGACTAGACATTCGTCTAGAAGAATAGATACTGAGGGTTGCGCTTCCGCGGAAGCGTAACCTTATTTAAAAAGTATCAAGCAGTTAAAAAAGAATAATTTTCGACATAAGGTATTATGGCAAGAGATAATGATAAGAATGCAGTAAAGAGATTTGATCAAATCTCTATTGGTCTTGCATCTCCTGAAGCGATTTTGGCTGAATCGCGCGGAGAGGTGTTAAAACCAGAAACTATAAACTACCGTACGCACAAGCCTGAGCGTGATGGTTTGTTCTGTGAGCGCATCTTTGGTCCTGTAAAGGATTATGAGTGTGCTTGTGGAAAATATAAGCGTATACGCTATAAAGGCATTGTTTGTGACCGTTGTGGTGTAGAAGTTACTGAGAAAAAAGTACGTAGAGACCGTGTTGGGCATATCAACCTTGTAGTGCCTGTTGCACACATCTGGTACTTTAGAAGTTTGCCAAATAAAATAGGGTATCTCTTAGGTCTTCCGTCTAAGAAATTAGATATGATTATCTATTACGAGCGCTATGTAGTTATTCAGCCTGGTATAGCTAAGAATGAAGAAGGAGAGGAGCTTAAGAAGATGGACTTCCTTACGGAAGAAGAATACCTAAACGTTCTTGAGTCTATTCCTCAAGAAAATATGTACTTAGAAGATAGCGATCCAAATAAGTTTATCGCTAAAATGGGTGCAGAATGTCTAGTTGATTTATTAAGACGTATTGATCTTAATGAATTGTCTTACGATTTGCGTCATAAAGCTAACAATGAGACTTCAAAACAACGTAAAACCGAAGCATTAAAGCGTCTTCAGGTTGTAGAATCTCTGCGTGATGCTAATAAGAATCGCGAGAATCTACCTGAGTGGATGATTATGAAAGTAGTTCCTGTAATTCCACCAGAATTACGTCCACTTGTGCCACTTGATGGTGGTCGTTTTGCGACTTCAGATTTAAATGACCTTTACCGTCGTGTGATCATTCGTAACAACCGTTTGAAGCGTTTGATGGAAATCAAAGCTCCAGAGGTAATTTTGCGTAATGAGAAGCGTATGCTTCAAGAAGCGGTAGATTCACTATTTGATAATACTCGTAAATCTTCAGCGGTAAAAACCGACTCAAACCGTCCTTTAAAATCACTTTCTGATTCCTTAAAAGGTAAGCAAGGTCGTTTCCGTCAAAACTTACTTGGTAAGCGTGTAGATTATTCTGCGCGTTCGGTAATTGTTGTTGGACCAGAATTAAAACTTTATGAGTGTGGTCTGCCTAAAGATATGGCAGCAGAACTTTACAAGCCTTTCGTGATCAGAAAATTGATCGAAAGAGGAATTGTAAAAACCGTAAAGTCTGCTAAAAAGATTATAGATAAAAAAGAGCCAGTAGTTTGGGATATCTTAGAGAATGTTCTTAAAGGACACCCGGTATTGCTAAACCGTGCTCCTACGCTTCACCGTTTAGGTATTCAGGCATTTCAGCCTAAACTTATTGAAGGTAAGGCGATTCAGCTTCACCCATTAGTGTGTACGGCATTTAACGCCGACTTTGATGGTGACCAGATGGCGGTTCACTTACCATTAGGTCCTGAAGCGATCTTAGAAGCGCAAATGTTAATGCTTGCTTCAAACAATATTCTTAACCCTGCTAACGGTGCTCCTATTACAGTACCTTCTCAGGATATGGTATTGGGTCTATATTATATGACTAAAGCACGTAAGAGTACTCCTGAGCATCCTATTTTAGGAGAAGGAATTACTTTTTACAGTGCAGAAGAAGTTGTTATTGCGCACAACCAAAAGCGTGTAAATATTAACGCTAACATTAAAATACGTACTAAAGATTTCAATGAGAACGGTGAGTTAGTTTACCAAATCATCGATACTACAGTGGGTCGTGTCTTATTTAATGAAAGCGTACCGGAAGAGTGTGGGTACATCAACGAAGTATTGACTAAAAAGTCACTTAGAGATGTTATCGCACGTATTCTAAAATTAACCAGTGTTCCGCGTACTGCTGAGTTCCTTGACAGTATCAAGACACTAGGATATACTTTCGCATTTAGAGGTGGATTGTCGTTCTCACTTGGGGATATTATTATTCCTGCTGAGAAATACGAAATGATCGAAGAGGCGAATACTCAGGTAGACGGAATTATGTCTAGCTACAACATGGGTCTTATTACAAACTCTGAACGTTACAACCAGGTAATTGATGTTTGGACATCAACTAACGCATCGTTGACCGAATTGTCTATGAAGCGTATCCGTGAGGATCAGCAAGGGTTTAACTCGGTGTTTATGATGCTAGACTCTGGAGCTCGTGGTTCTAAGGAGCAGATTCGTCAGTTGACCGGTATGCGTGGTTTGATGGCTAAGCCTAAAAAATCTAACGATGGTGGTGGTGCAATTATTGAAAACCCGATTCTTTCTAACTTTAAAGAAGGGTTATCAATTCTTGAATACTTTATCTCAACGCACGGTGCTCGTAAGGGGCTTGCGGATACGGCACTTAAAACGGCAGATGCGGGTTACTTAACACGTCGTCTGGTTGATGTATCTCAAGATGTAATTGTAAACAGTGAAGATTGTGGTACATTAAGAGGTGTTGAAGTTTCTGCGCTTAAGAAGAATGAGGAAATCGTTGAAACACTTGAGGCTCGTATCATTGGTCGTATTGCGTTAAACGATGTGGTTAACCCGCTAAACAGTGAAGTTATTGTTGAGGCTGGTGCAGAAATTACTGAAGAATTAGGTGCTGAGATTTCTAAAGCTCCAATCGAAAGTGTTGAAGTACGTTCTCCGCTAACTTGTGAAGCTAGTAAAGGTATTTGTGCTAAATGTTACGGTCGTAACCTAGCAACCAATAAAATGGTTCAGATGGGTGAGGCTGTTGGTGTTGTTGCTGCTCAGTCAATTGGTGAGCCGGGTACTCAGCTTACACTACGTACCTTCCACGTTGGGGGTATTGCGGGTAACATTTCTGAGGAAAACAAAGTGGTTTCTAAATTTGATGGTCGCCTTGAGATTGAAGATCTTAAGACTGTTGAAGGGGAAGCTCCTGATGGTTCAACTTCACAAATCGTTATTTCTCGTACTTCTGAAGCAAAAATTGTTGATGCTAAAACCGGAATCTTATTAAGTACTAATAACATTCCTTATGGTTCTCAACTCTTTATGAAGGATGGAGACAAAGTAGCGAAAGGAGATACGATCTGTACTTGGGATCCATTTAACGGTGTGATTATTTCAGAATTCGCAGGTAAGATCAAATACGAAAATATAGAGCAAGGGGTTACTTACCAAGTAGAGACTGATGAACAAACCGGTTTCCAAGAGAAAGTAATTTCAGAATCTCGTAACAAACGAATGATTCCTACCTTACATATTATGGGTAAAAAAGACGAAGTAATTCGTTCTTACAACTTACCTGTTGGTGCGCACTTGATGGTAGATGATGATGAGAAAATTAAAATAGGTAAGATTCTTGTTAAGATTCCTCGTAAGTCTGCAAAAGCAGGGGATATTACAGGGGGTCTTCCACGTGTAACCGAATTATTTGAAGCACGTAATCCTTCAAATCCTGCTGTGGTAAGTGAGATTGATGGTGTTGTTTCTTTCGGTAAAATCAAGCGTGGTAACCGTGAGATTATCGTTGAATCTAAACTTGGTGAGGTTAAGAAATACTTAGTGAAGTTATCTAACCAGATTCTTGTTCAGGAAAATGACTTTGTGAGAGCGGGTATGCCGTTATCTGACGGTTCTGTAACTCCAGAGGATATCTTAGCGATTAAAGGACCTTCAGCGGTTCAGCAATACTTGGTGAATGAAGTACAGGAAGTTTATCGTCTACAAGGTGTGAAAATTAACGATAAGCATTTTGAGGTAGTTGTGCGTCAAATGATGCGTAAAGTTAGAATTCAAGATCCAGGTGATACTATTTTCTTAGAGAATCAATTGGTTCATAAAGATGATTTCATCACTGAGAATGATGCAATCTTCGGAATGAAAGTAATTGAAGATGCAGGTGATTCTGAAACGCTTAAAGCGGGACAAATCATTTCACCTCGTGAATTACGCGATGAAAATTCAATCTTGAGAAGAGAAGATAAAAACCTTGCAACTGCTCGTGATGTTGTAGCTGCTACGGCAACTCCGGTATTACAGGGTATTACAAGAGCTTCACTTCAGACGAAATCATTCATCTCTGCTGCTTCCTTCCAGGAAACAACTAAAGTACTTAACGAAGCTGCAGTAAGCGGTAAAGTTGATACTTTAGAAGGGCTTAAGGAAAATGTAATTGTAGGTCATAGAATTCCTGCAGGTACAGGTTTGCGTAGATACGATAAGATTATCGTAGGAAGTAAGCAGGAGCTTGAAGAACTCAATGCTGCTCGAGAAGAAGTAAATTTTAATTAATAATTTATATCAAAAACAGCTTCAGAAATGAAGCTGTTTTTTTATACCTAATAGGGAAAGATGACTGAAGATGAAAAAAATAAAAATGGGCAATTAAATATTGAGCTTGATGAGAATGTTGCGCAAGGTCAATATTCTAATTTGGCTATAATTAATCATTCGGTTTCAGAATTTGTGGTTGATTTTATCAACATCATGCCGGGAACTCCGAAGAGTAAAGTGAAGTCACGCATTATTCTAACTCCACAACACGCTAAGCGACTTGCCAAGGCGTTACAGGAAAATGTAAAGCGTTTTGAAAAGGCGCACGGCGAAATCAAAGATTATGAAAAGCAACCCATACCATTGAATTTTGGTCCGACAGGACAGGCTTAATTAAAAGTTGATTAATGATCAAAATAGAAAAACCTGAGATTATTCTCAGGTTTTTCTATTTTATAGAGTAAAGCTTTCTAGATGTTAGATGTGTATAAGCTTGCTTTATATTATCATTATTTTAGAACTCGTACGAGCCTATTTAAACAGTCTTTGTAGTTTAGTTAATAATTATTGTATCGTTGAATTTATATGGGTTTAAAAGTCCTTATTTGAACTCAGACACAAAATGCAACTTTACGTTTGGATATTTTTGCTGAGTCATTTGTAATGTGAATGGGGAATCAGCTAAAAATACTAACTGTCCTCTTTTATCTTTAGCCATAAAGCGTTGCTTTACTCGCAAGAATTCTTTGAACTCCTCACTTTTTGGATCCTTAGGTTCTACCCAGCAGGCCTTATGTACGCTTAAAGGTTCGTAGGTGCATTTAGCGCCATATTCGTGCTCCAATCGATATTGAATAACTTCGTACTGAAGTGCGCCCACCGTACCAATTACCTTTCTTCCATTAAGCTCGAGTGTAAATAGCTGGGCAACGCCTTCGTCCATTAATTGGTCGATTCCCTTTTCTAACTGCTTAGATTTCATAGGGTCTGCGTTATTGATATATCTAAAATGTTCTGGTGAGAACGCAGGAATTCCTTTGTAATGAATCTCTTCCCCTTGCGTTAAGGTGTCTCCGATTTTAAAGTTTCCGGTGTCGTGAAGTCCAACAATATCACCGGGATAGGAAATATCAACGATTTCTTTCCGCTCTGCGAAAAATGCATTGGGACTTGAAAACTTTAATTTTTTGCCATTTCGCACGTGTAAATAGGGCGTGTTTCGCTCAAATACTCCAGATACGATTTTCACAAAGGCTAATCTGTCGCGGTGTTTAGGATCCATATTGGCGTGGATTTTAAACACAAAACCTGTGAAGTCCTTTTCTTCAGGTTTTACAATACGCTCTTCACTTTCTTTTGGTCGAGGAGGTGGTGCTATAGAAATAAAGCAATCAAGTAGTTCGCGTACGCCAAAATTATTTAAAGCAGAACCAAAAAATACAGGTTGTTGTTCGGCTTTTGAATAATCTTGTTGATCAAAATCAGGATAAACACCGGTTACTAATTCTAATTCTTCACGTAATGTTTCGGCAGACTCGCTGCCAATCAGTTTATCGAGTTCTGTTGAACTTATATCTTCAATCTCAATGGTTTCTTCAATGTTTTTTCGGCTGTCACCACTAAATAGATTGACGTTCTTTTCCCAAATATTGTAAATTCCTTTAAAGTCATATCCCATACCAATAGGAAAGCTTAGAGGAGTTACGTTAAGATCTAATTTTTGCTCAATTTCATCTAAAAGTTCAAATGCATCTTTTCCTTCACGATCAAGTTTATTTACGAAGACAATCATTGGTATTTTACGCATTCTACAAACCTGAACTAATTTTTCAGTTTGTTCCTCAACCCCTTTTGCAACATCGATAACTACGATCACACTATCAACAGCGGTTAAGGTTCTGAAAGTATCTTCGGCAAAATCCTTGTGACCGGGAGTATCAAGAATATTTATTTTAGTACCGTTATATTCAAAAGCCAGCACAGAAGTCGCTACCGAAATCCCACGCTGACGTTCAATTTCCATAAAGTCGCTGGTAGCTCCTTTTTTTATTTTGTTCGATTTTACTGCGCCAGCTTCTTGAATCGCTCCACCAAAAAGTAATAATTTTTCAGTAAGTGTGGTTTTACCGGCGTCAGGGTGAGAAATGATACCAAACGTACGTCTACGGGCAATCTCTTTTTTAATACTCATAACTCCAAATTTAAGTCGGCAAATATAAGCTTTGCCTACTTAATTAAAGATTTATTCTTGTTGATCTAAGTATTGTTGTATGATGGTTTTGAAGACTGTGAGCTTATGATTTTAGTTGTGATTTGTAGGATTAAACTTGTATAATTTAGGGTTAGGCGGTGTTTGTAACGGTTTTTTATCGATGATATTGTGTTTATATCTAAAATAGATGTGTTAAGCTCTAAGCAGGTAAAACGATTAATATCTTTGTTATCCCAACTTAAATACGTTCTTAAATTCGTTTCAATATATATTTATTGAGTCAGAGTGTATTAAGTTGAATCTTCCCCTAAGGTAAAAGGATTTTGCTGTAATCATTTTGAGTAAAATTTCAATAGAAATATATGTTGTTTTGAAACATTTAATTCTAGCAATACGTATACTCGACGATTTATATCAATAATCATGATAAACAATACCTTACTCAACTTTTTATTCTCTTACCCTAGATTAATCATCACAATTACAATGCTCACATTGTTTACCAATGGGGTGATTGCACAATCATCTGTTTCTTTGACCTACAGTCGGGATTTAGATCATTCTTTGTCAGAAACAATTCAATATTACACTATAGATGTAAGCAATATTAATAGTAGCAAAACGACTTATGAGTTGACAGCTGCGTTGGTTGATTGTAATGATGGAAGTTTAGCGGATAAAGAAGTTCAATTTGAGCTTAATTCGGAAGCTGGTGCTGTAATTAATTCAATCACCGTTGATGCAGCATCCAAAGCTACATTTACTTTAAAAACGACTAAAATTGATCTTGATACAACTTCTTGGAGTTGTATTGAAATCCAACTTATACCGAAGGGAGGATCTCGCTCTCAAGGAGGTTCTGTTGTGATAAAACAATTGAATCCAGGTAATTCCAACTCCAAATAGATAATACATGAAAATAAAAATTACTCAATCTATTTTTTGGTCTTTATTTCTAAGTTTTTCTTTAACCGCCACAGCGCAGTTAAAGAATTCTTTTGATGTACGTTATTCTGAAACCTTGCGTGGGAATTTTACAGCTATTGCTAACAATATGATGTCTGTAAATGCCACAACTGCATATAATGGGGCCGAGGGTAACCATAACCTTACCGATAATGTTTATGTTGATATTGATGGCGATAATTCGACTTTCAATTCTAGTAGTGCCGATCTAGGCTCTGTTGGCAATGGTAGTTGTGTTCAGATCGTCAAAGCCTATTTGTATTGGACAGCAGGAGATAAGGAGATAATCTATGATAACGGTAAGACTGCTGATAATAGACCAGATTGGGATTACGACGATATAAAACTGAAATTACCAGGTCAATCTTCTTATACTACCTATACTGCAGATGAAGTTTTGTATAGGGGTAGGAATGAGCATTTTCAGAACGATCCTTATGCATGTGTTAAGGATATTACTTCTCAAGTTAAGTCCTTGGGAACAAATTATACCGGGACTTATACTGTAGCCAATGTTGAAGCTAAGACAGGGACTATTATTGGTCATGGTGCTGGAGATAGAATTGGAGCATCTGCCGGTTGGCAGATCGTTTTTGTTTATGAGAATAGTGATTTGCCTAGTAGGAATATTACATTATTTGATGGTTTTGCTAATGTAACTCGTAATTCAGGTCAAAATAACTATGATATTGTTGTTAATGGTTTTCAAACTGTGCCCAATGGAGCTGTAAATGCTGATGTCGTTTTTGGTGCATTAGAAGGAGATCGTGATCTTACCGGGGATAAATTGCAAATACGCAATACCTCGAATAGTTTTGCAAACATCTCAACAGCAAAAAGGCCAGAGGACAATTTCTTTAATAGTAGGATCACGCGTTATGGTCAAGATGTGACTAACCGTAATCCGGCAAGTACAAATACTCTTGGTTTTGATTCTGGTGTTTTTACCCTAAATAACCCAAACAATTCTCTTTTAGCCAATAATCAAACACAAGCCGTGTTTAGGTTAACTTCTAATCAAGAAACGTATAGCATGTACATGCTAGGTTTTGCTGTAGAAGTTTATGAGCCAGAACTTGAGCCTATGTTATTGACTACAGCATTGGGTAATAATCCTAAGGTGTATGTTAATCAGGAATTTGAAGTAAGTTTTGATGTGAAGAATTATGGTAATGATGATATGCGTGATTTGCGTATTAATTATACATTACCGGGTAGTGTGGAATATGGAGGGACTTCTAATCTACCTTCTGGGGTAACCGCTGCATACAATGCGTCTTCAAGAATTCTGACATTCAGTGTGGCTGATAATTTAGTTGAAGATACTGATGATAAGTTTACATTGTCATTTAGATTAAATGTTTCGGAGAATTGCTCCGTCGCAGGCTCAACTTTTGCTATTCAAACAAATGCTACCTACAAGGGGGTGTTAAATTCTACGCAGAAAACGAGTTTGTCTTCGACAGAAACAACTGGTTCTTGTCAAATAGGTAATAATGAAGCGGTTATTGTGAGTATAGCTGCAGATTCTTGCGCAGATTATTGTACAGGTATAGATACAGATGGGGATGGTGTTCCTGATAATTGTGATGATGATGATGATAATGATGGGATTCTAGATGCATTTGAAGGAAATGCTTCCACGGCAGTTTTAGCAAACCCGACTCAGAGTACAGTAAATGACTTAAATACTAGAGGAACCGGAGTTTTTCCATTAAAACCTAATGGTTCTGCAAGTTTGCCTAGTGGAGGTGTTACTCTTGAAGTGATTGATGGTTTCAGCCCTAGAACTAATTCAAGTCAAGAACAGCAATGGAGGATTTATCAACCGCCACCAGTAGCAAATAGTACAATAAATATCAATGGTGGAGAGGTGCCATTTGAAACTAAATATTTAGATCTGCGTGGTGTTCCGCGTAATGCGTACGAGCGAACTATTAAAATTGATTATGGTACCTCTGCCGAAGCATTATCTTCTGAAACAGAAAAGTACACTTTTATAATTGGTATAGCGGGGCTTGGTGGAGCTGAGTATCAAGAGGTAGGCGGTGAAATGGGGTATGATATTTCAAGTGTGCCTTTGCGTGTGATAGGTAATGTTGATGTATATAGTACAGGGCTTTATTCTCAGTTTAATGGAGCTTCGCCTCCGGTGACAAATGATATTGGGAATACAGTTTCAACTTATCCCCCCAGATCTCAAAAATCAAATGGATATACATTTTTCTATGTAACTCGAGAAGTTTCTAATTTTGAAATTGAATTTAAAGGAAACGACCCTCATGGATTTATCTTCGGAGTTCTAACCGAAACCTATAGAGATACTGATAATGATAAGATTGTAGACTCTAAAGATACAGATTCTGACAATGATGGTTGCCCTGATGCTATTGAAGGAGCAGGTACTTTTGATAAATCTGATTTAACAGCTAATTTAAATTTAGCCAACACACCAGGTGGTGTGGATGAAAATGGTGTGCCTACTCTTGCGGGCTCTCCTCAAGATAATACACAAGCAGTAATTGATAGTTCTATAACCGCCTGTTTTGTGCCCACGGCAGTTGATGATTCACGACAAGTAAGTGTCAATACCTCTCTAAATATAGATGTATTAACTAACGATGATTTTGGTGGAGATGGGCCGTCTTCATCACAACCATTAGTAATAACTCAGCAACCGGTTAATGGTTCAGTTGTTATTAACGACAACGGTACTCCTGCTGATTTGTCTGATGATACAATAGTCTACACACCAAATCAAGATTATATTGGTACTGATACATTTAGATATAAAATTGTTGATCTTGATGGTGACGAGAGTGAGGCGACTGTTGATGTTACAGTTTCTGATGTTATTGTGGTACCTCCGGGAGAGCGTGGCTGTGACTGTGCGCCCTTATACAGTGAGACTAACTTTAGAGATGCTCAGCTAATTTCGGGTACGGCTGGTCAAGTTGGTGCTGTTTACAGGTTTTCAAATGTCTTTTCTGATAGTCCTGACCCTATAGATGCGTTGGTGAGAATTGAAGCTTTAAGAAATGGAGCTTCTCTTGCAAGTATAGATGTGAATTCGCAAGGTGTTGCAAATAATTTTCAACCACAATTGAGAAGCTCGAATAATGGAGATCAGAATATAGAGTTCAATATTACTTTTGTGGAGTCTGGAGGTTCTTATGGTAATGAAGTAGTAATTTCATTTTTTGCTACTCCATTCGATATCGACGGAGATAGTGTTAGAACACGTGAATATGCAGAGCTTACATTATCTGATGCATATTATCAATCAGCTAATACTTTAATTAACATTGATAGAAGACCGAATTCTGTAAGAGGTACAGCTAATAATCCTAGTACTGCTCCGGGAGGGGATATTTCGACCGATCCTAGGTACACTTTTAGTACCTATTATGAAGGTAGATCTTCTTTGAATTACACTATAGGTAAAGAAAACGGAAATATTGATCGTTACTACTCTTTAGCTTTCAGTAACGCAAACTATACAGATCCACAATCAACAATTGTGACAGCGCCTGTAATTTGTGGAAATGTTTCTGATGAAGATGGTGATCCTTTAGTAGGTGTAACTATTCAAATAGATGGCACCGATGGAAGCTCAACAACCTTAACTACGGATGCAAATGGTAATTATAGATATGCAACCGCTATACCGTCTGCTTTAGTTGATGTGCAATATACTATTGTTGAAACGGATCTTGAGAATTATGTAAGTATCGATGATGCTGAAGGAGATCCTACTGATAATACTATAATACGCGTTATAAATCTTATCTCATCTTGTCAGAACAATTTTGTTGATGATGGAAGGCCAGTGGCAAATGATGATACAGCCATTGCAAGTCCTATTCGTCCAGTGCAGCCTGTAGATATAGATGTGCTTGAAAATGATATTTTTGGTCCTGATGGACCATCAATTGGAACCATTACTATTTTAACGCAACCTGCTGTTGGAGAGGCGGTACTCAATGATGGCGGTACTCCAAACAACCCTACAGATGATTATATAACGTATAGTCCTCCATTACTAAATTTACAGCCGGTTGAGTTTAAATATCAAATTTGTGATGCTGATGGTGATTGTGATGATGCTGTCGTTCGAGTCAATATATTGGATGACGCGCCAATAGCTGAAGATGATGAATTTACAGTTTCAGAAGATTCTCAAAATAATACATTAGACGTTCTGCTTAATGATTATTTTGGAAATGACGGTGCTGGTTCTATAGCTTTAGTCTCCGGTGTTTCTAATGGAACCTTGACTTTAAATGATAATGGTACTACTGGTGATATCACTGACGATTATTTTGTGTATACTCCTGATTCTGATTTCTTTGGAAATGATTCGTTCCAGTATCAAATCTGTGATGCTGATAGTCCAATTGCAGATCGTGAATGTGATGTTGCTACGGTTAGTATTTTGGTGAAAGCTGATCCGACACTTTCTGTAGAACCTGTTACAGTCACAGAAGGAGATCCGCTAACTTTTACCTTTAGTATAAATGAGATTTCTGCTGAAGATGTTGTTATACAGGTTAATACGTCAGATGATACCGCCGTTGAAGGCTTAGATTATACTGCTGCTGTAAATGAATTGATTATAATTCCTGCCGGCCAATTATCTGTTAACTATGTAGTAAATTCTCTTGAGGATAATACTTACGAGGGTACTGAATCCTTTAATATCTCTGGAGCTGTTCAAACTAATAATACTAGAAATCTTGTTGCAGAAACTATAGGTACCATCTTGGATGATCCGGACGACCTTCCGGAGGTAAGCATCAGTGATGTTACCGTTGCTGAGGGCAGTGAAGCTGTGTTTGTTGTAAGTATAGACAATCCAAGTACAGAAGATGTTGTAGTAGATGTAGTTACAGTACCTGGCAGTGCTTTAGCGGGCGATGACTATACCCCTGTAACGACCACGGTAACCATACCGGCGGGACAGACCAGTGTAGAAGTAGCTGTAAGTACGCTTAACGATGATTTATATGAAGGTGAAGAGCAGTTCACTTTAGAAGGGACGGTAACTAGTGGCAACACTTCAAATACCGATCCTGTAGGAACCGCTACTATTACCGACAATCCGGACGACCTTCCAGAGGTAAGCATCAGTGATGTTACCGTTGCTGAGGGCAGTGAAGCCGTGTTTGTTGTAAGTATAGACAATCCAAGTACAGAAGATGTTGTAGTAGATGTAGTTACAGTACCTGGCAGTGCTTTAGCGGGCGATGACTATACTCCTGTAACGACCACGGTAACCATACCGGCTGGACAGACCAGTGTAGAAGTAGCTGTAAGTACACTTAACGATGATTTATATGAAGGCGAAGAGCAGTTCACTTTAGAAGGGACGGTAACTAGTGGCAACACTTCAAACACCGATCCTGTAGGAACCGCTACTATTACCGACAATCCGGACGACCTTCCAGAGGTAAGCATCAGTGATGTTACCGTTGCCGAGGGCAGTGAAGCCGTGTTTGTTGTAAGTATAGACAATCCAAGTACAGAAGATGTTGTAGTAGATGTAGTTACAGTACCTGGCAGTGCTTTAGCGGGCGATGACTATACTCCTGTAACGACCACGGTAACCATACCGGCTGGACAGACCAGTGTAGAAGTAGCTGTAAGTACACTTAACGATGATTTATATGAAGGCGAAGAGCAGTTCACTTTAGAAGGGACGGTAACTAGTGGCAACACTTCAAACACCGATCCTGTAGGAACCGCTACTATTACCGACAATCCGGACGACCTTCCAGAGGTAAGCATCAGTGATGTTACCGTTGCTGAGGGCAGTGAAGCTGTGTTTGTTGTAAGTATAGACAATCCAAGTACAGAAGATGTTGTAGTAGATGTAGTTACAGTACCTGGCAGTGCTTTAGCGGGCGATGACTATACCCTGTAACGACCACGGTAACCATACCGGCGGGACAGACCAGTGTAGAAGTAGCTGTAAGTACGCTTAACGATGATTTATATGAAGGCGAAGAGCAGTTCACTTTAGAAGGGACGGTAACTAGTGGCAACACTTCAAACACCGATCCTGTAGGAACCGCTACTATTACCGACAATCCGGACGACCTTCCGGAGGTAAGCATCAGTGATGTTACCGTTGCTGAGGGCAGTGAAGCTGTGTTTGTTGTAAGTATAGACAATCCAAGTACAGAAGATGTTGTAGTAGATGTAGTTACAGTACCTGGCAGTGCTTTAGCGGGCGATGACTATACCCTGTAACGACCACGGTAACCATACCGGCTGGACAGACCAGTGTAGAAGTAGCTGTAAGTACGCTTAACGATGATTTATATGAAGGCGAAGAGCAGTTCACTTTAGAAGGGACGGTAACTAGTGGCAACACTTCAAACACCGACCCTGTAGGAACCGCTACTATTACCGACAATCCGGACGACCTTCCAGAGGTAAGCATCAGTGATGTTACCGTTGCTGAGGGCAGTGAAGCTGTGTTTGTTGTAAGTATAGACAATCCAAGTACAGAAGATGTTGTAGTAGATGTAGTTACAGTACCGGCAGTGCTTTAGCGGGCGATGACTATACCCTGTAACGACCACGGTAACCATACCGGCTGGACAGACCAGTGTAGAAGTAGCTGTAAGTACGCTTAACGATGATTTATATGAAGGTGAAGAGCAGTTCACTTTAGAAGGGACGGTAACTAGTGGCAACACTTCAAACACCGATCCTGTAGGAACCGCTACTATTACCGACAATCCGGACGACCTTCCGGAGGTAAGCATCAGTGATGTTACCGTTGCCGAGGGCAGTGAAGCTGTGTTTGTTGTAAGTATAGACAATCCAAGTACAGAAGATGTTGTAGTAGATGTAGTTACAGTACCTGGCAGTGCTTTAGCGGGCGATGACTATACCCTGTAACGACCACGGTAACCATACCGGCTGGACAGACCAGTGTAGAAGTAGCTGTAAGTACGCTTAACGATGATTTATATGAAGGCGAAGAGCAGTTCACTTTAGAAGGGACGGTAACTAGTGGCAACACTTCAAATACCGATCCTGTAGGAACCGCTACTATTACCGACAATCCGGACGACCTTCCGGAGGTAAGCATCAGTGATGTTACCGTTGCGAGGGCAGTGAAGCCGTGTTTGTTGTAAGTATAGACAATCCAAGTACAGAAGATGTTGTAGTAGATGTAGTTACAGTACCTGGCAGTGCTTTAGCGGGCGATGACTATACTCCTGTAACGACCACGGTAACCATACCGGCTGGACAGACCAGTGTAGAAGTAGCTGTAAGTACGCTTAACGATGATTTATATGAAGGCGAAGAGCAGTTCACTTTAGAAGGGACGGTAACTAGTGGCAACACTTCAAACACCGATCCTGTAGGAACCGCTACTATTACCGACAATCCGGACGACCTTCCGGAGGTAAGCATCAGTGATGTTACCGTTGCTGAGGGTAGTGAAGCCGTGTTTGTTGTAAGTATAGACAATCCAAGTACAGAAGATGTTGTAGTAGATGTAGTTACAGTACCTGGCAGTGCTTTAGCGGGCGATGACTATACTCCTGTAACGACCACGGTAACCATACCGGCGGGACAGACCAGTGTAGAAGTAGCTGTAAGTACGCTTAACGATGATTTATATGAAGGCGAAGAGCAGTTCACTTTAGAAGGGACGGTAACTAGTGGCAACACTTCAAACACCGATCCTGTAGGAACCGCTACTATTACCGACAATCCGGACGACCTTCCGGAGGTAAGCATCAGTGATGTTACCGTTGCGAGGGCAGTGAAGCCGTGTTTGTTGTAAGTATAGACAATCCAAGTACAGAAGATGTTGTAGTAGATGTAGTTACAGTACCTGGCAGTGCTTTAGCGGGCGATGACTATACTCCTGTAACGACCACGGTAACCATACCGGCGGGACAGACCAGTGTAGAAGTAGCTGTAAGTACGCTTAACGATGATTTATATGAAGGCGAAGAGCAGTTCACTTTAGAAGGGACGGTAACTAGTGGCAACACTTCAAACACCGATCCTGTAGGAACCGCTACTATTACCGACAATCCGGACGACCTTCCGGAGGTAAGCATCAGTGATGTTACCGTTGCTGAGGGTAGTGAAGCCGTGTTTGTTGTAAGTATAGACAATCCAAGTACAGAAGATGTTGTAGTAGATGTAGTTACAGTACCTGGCAGTGCTTTAGCGGGCGATGACTATACTCCTGTAACGACCACGGTAACCATACCGGCGGGACAGACCAGTGTAGAAGTAGCTGTAAGTACGCTTAACGATGATTTATATGAAGGCGAAGAGCAGTTCACTTTAGAAGGGACGGTAACTAGTGGCAACACTTCAAACACCGATCCTGTAGGAACCGCTACTATTACCGACAATCCGGACGACCTTCCGGAGGTAAGCATCAGTGATGTTACCGTTGCGAGGGCAGTGAAGCCGTGTTTGTTGTAAGTATAGACAATCCAAGTACAGAAGATGTTGTAGTAGATGTAGTTACAGTACCTGGCAGTGCTTTAGCGGGCGATGACTATACCCTGTAACGACCACGGTAACCATACCGGCGGGACAGACCAGTGTAGAAGTAGCTGTAAGTACGCTTAACGATGATTTATATGAAGGCGAAGAGCAGTTCACTTTAGAA
The DNA here is from genome assembly GCF_011784865.1 of Leeuwenhoekiella sp. ZYFB001. NCBI lineage: Bacteria > Pseudomonadati > Bacteroidota > Flavobacteriia > Flavobacteriales > Flavobacteriaceae > Leeuwenhoekiella > Leeuwenhoekiella sp. ZYFB001. The sequence goes on along the minus strand of NZ_CP050460.1, from coordinate 2,557,510 downwards.
GGGACGGTAACTAGTGGCAACACTTCAAACACCGATCCTGTAGGAACCGCTACTATTACCGACAATCCGGACGACCTTCCGGAGGTAAGCATCAGTGATGTTACCGTTGCTGAGGGTAGTGAAGCCGTGTTTGTTGTAAGTATAGACAATCCAAGTACAGAAGATGTTGTAGTAGATGTAGTTACAGTACCTGGCAGTGCTTTAGCGGGCGATGACTATACCCTGTAACGACCACGGTAACCATACCGGCGGGACAGACCAGTGTAGAAGTAGCTGTAAGTACGCTTAACGATGATTTATATGAAGGCGAAGAGCAGTTCACTTTAGAAGGGACGGTAACTAGTGGCAACACTTCAAACACCGATCCTGTAGGAACCGCTACTATTACCGACAATCCGGACGACCTTCCGGAGGTAAGCATCAGTGATGTTACCGTTGCTGAGGGCAGTGAAGCTGTGTTTGTTGTAAGTATAGACAATCCAAGTACAGAAGATGTTGTAGTAGATGTAGTTACAGTACCTGGCAGTGCTTTAGCGGGCGATGACTATACTCCTGTAACGACCACGGTAACCATACCGGCGGACAGACCAGTGTAGAAGTAGCTGTAAGTACGCTTAACGATGATTTATATGAAGGCGAAGAGCAGTTCACTTTAGAAGGGACGGTAACTAGTGGCAACACTTCAAACACCGATCCTGTAGGAACCGCTACTATTACCGACAATCCGGACGACCTTCCGGAGGTAAGCATCAGTGATGTTACCGTTGCTGAGGGCAGTGAAGCCGTGTTTGTTGTAAGTATAGACAATCCAAGTACAGAAGATGTTGTAGTAGATGTAGTTACAGTACCTGGCAGTGCTTTAGCGGGCGATGACTATACCCTGTAACGACCACGGTAACCATACCGGCTGGACAGACCAGTGTAGAAGTAGCTGTAAGTACGCTTAACGATGATTTATATGAAGGCGAAGAGCAGTTCACTTTAGAAGGGACGGTAACTAGTGGCAACACTTCAAACACCGATCCTGTAGGAACCGCTACTATTACCGACAATCCGGACGACCTTCCGGAGGTAAGCATCAGTGATGTTACCGTTGCTGAGGGCAGTGAAGCTGTGTTTGTTGTAAGTATAGACAATCCAAGTACAGAAGATGTTGTAGTAGATGTAGTTACAGTACCTGGCAGTGCTTTAGCGGGCGATGACTATACTCCTGTAACGACCACGGTAACCATACCGGCGGGACAGACCAGTGTAGAAGTAGCTGTAAGTACGCTTAACGATGATTTATATGAAGGCGAAGAGCAGTTCACTTTAGAAGGGACGGTAACTAGTGGCAACACTTCAAACACCGATCCTGTAGGAACCGCTACTATTACCGACAATCCGGACGACCTTCCGGAGGTAAGCATCAGTGATGTTACCGTTGCCGAGGGCAGTGAAGCCGTGTTTGTTGTAAGTATAGACAATCCAAGTACAGAAGATGTTGTAGTAGATGTAGTTACAGTACCGGCAGTGCTTTAGCGGGCGATGACTATACCCTGTAACGACCACGGTAACCATACCGGCTGGACAGACCAGTGTAGAAGTAGCTGTAAGTACGCTTAACGATGATTTATATGAAGGCGAAGAGCAGTTCACTTTAGAAGGGACGGTAACTAGTGGCAACACTTCAAACACCGATCCTGTAGGAACCGCTACTATTACCGACAATCCGGACGACCTTCCGGAGGTAAGCATCAGTGATGTTACCGTTGCTGAGGGTAGTGAAGCCGTGTTTGTTGTAAGTATAGACAATCCAAGTACAGAAGATGTTGTAGTAGATGTAGTTACAGTACCTGGCAGTGCTTTAGCGGGCGATGACTATACCCTGTAACGACCACGGTAACCATACCGGCGGGACAGACCAGTGTAGAAGTAGCTGTAAGTACGCTTAACGATGATTTATATGAAGGCGAAGAGCAGTTCACTTTAGAAGGGACGGTAACTAGTGGCAACACTTCAAACACCGATCCTGTAGGAACCGCTACTATTACGACAATCCGGACGACCTTCCGGAGGTAAGCATCAGTGATGTTACCGTTGCTGAGGGCAGTGAAGCTGTGTTTGTTGTAAGTATAGACAATCCAAGTACAGAAGATGTTGTAGTAGATGTAGTTACAGTACCTGGCAGTGCTTTAGCGGGCGATGACTATACTCCTGTAACGACCACGGTAACCATACCGGCGGGACAGACCAGTGTAGAAGTAGCTGTAAGTACGCTTAACGATGATTTATATGAAGGCGAAGAGCAGTTCACTTTAGAAGGGACGGTAACTAGTGGCAACACTTCAAATACCGATCCTGTAGGAACCGCTACTATTACCGACAATCCGGACGACCTTCCGGAGGTAAGCATCAGTGATGTTACCGTTGCGAGGGCAGTGAAGCCGTGTTTGTTGTAAGTATAGACAATCCAAGTACAGAAGATGTTGTAGTAGATGTAGTTACAGTACCGGCAGTGCTTTAGCGGGCGATGACTATACCCTGTAACGACCACGGTAACCATACCGGCTGGACAGACCAGTGTAGAAGTAGCTGTAAGTACGCTTAACGATGATTTATATGAAGGCGAAGAGCAGTTCACTTTAGAAGGGACGGTAACTAGTGGCAACACTTCAAACACCGATCCTGTAGGAACCGCTACTATTACGACAATCCGGACGACCTTCCGGAGGTAAGCATCAGTGATGTTACCGTTGCTGAGGGCAGTGAAGCTGTGTTTGTTGTAAGTATAGACAATCCAAGTACAGAAGATGTTGTAGTAGATGTAGTTACAGTACCTGGCAGTGCTTTAGCGGGCGATGACTATACCCCTGTAACGACCACGGTAACCATACCGGCTGGACAGACCAGTGTAGAAGTAGCTGTAAGTACGCTTAACGATGATTTATATGAAGGCGAAGAGCAGTTCACTTTAGAAGGGACGGTAACTAGTGGCAACACTTCAAACACCGATCCTGTAGGAACCGCTACTATTACCGACAATCCGGACGACCTTCCGGAGGTAAGCATCAGTGATGTTACCGTTGCCGAGGGCAGTGAAGCCGTGTTTGTTGTAAGTATAGACAATCCAAGTACAGAAGATGTTGTAGTAGATGTAGTTACAGTACCTGGCAGTGCTTTAGCGGGCGATGACTATACTCCTGTAACGACCACGGTAACCATACCGGCTGGACAGACCAGTGTAGAAGTAGCTGTAAGTACGCTTAACGATGATTTATATGAAGGTGAAGAGCAGTTCACTTTAGAAGGGACGGTAACTAGTGGCAACACTTCAAACACCGATCCTGTAGGAACCGCTACTATTACCGACAATCCGGACGACCTTCCGGAGGTAAGCATCAGTGATGTTACCGTTGCTGAGGGCAGTGAAGCCGTGTTTGTTGTAAGTATAGATAATCCAAGTACAGAAGATGTTGTAGTAGATGTAGTTACAGTACCCGGCAGTGCTTTAGCGGGCGATGACTATACCCCTGTAACGACCACGGTAACCATACCGGCTGGACAGACCAGTGTAGAAGTAGCTGTAAGTACGCTTAACGATGATTTATATGAAGGTGAAGAGCAGTTCACTTTAGAAGGGACGGTAACCAGTGGCAACACTTCAAACACCGATCCTGTAGGAACCGCTACTATTACCGACAATCCGGACGACCTTCCGGAGGTAAGCATCAGTGATGTTACCGTTGCTGAGGGCAGTGAAGCCGTGTTTGTTGTAAGTATAGATAATCCAAGTACAGAAGATGTTGTAGTAGATGTAGTTACAGTACCCGGCAGTGCTTTAGCGGGCGATGACTATACCCCTGTAACGACCACGGTAACCATACCGGCTGGACAGACTGAGAGTACACCAATCTTGGTATCAACAATAGATGATGATGTATTTGAAGAGGATGAAACATTTACAGTGATTGGAACAGTTATCAGTGGAACTGTGGCTAATAGCCCTGTTCAGGCGACTGGTACAATTACTTCAAATGAAATCCTAGCGATCAATGACATCAACGATACGTTTGAAGGTCAACCGGTAAGTGGCGATGTAGGCACCAATGATGAGAACCCTGACGGCCCTGCAGACAGCGAGGTATACACAGTACTTACGCAGCCTGCTAGTGGTAGTTTAGTTTTCAATGCTGACGGAACCTATACCTATACACCAAACGATGGTTTCATCGGAGAGGATACCTTCAGTTATGAAGTATGTGATGGCGGAAGTCCACAGGCTTGTGATAGTGCAGATGTAATCATTCAGGTATTACCTATTGGTACACCAGACAATGCAGCACCTGTGGCAAACGACGATACAGCAATTACCGAAGCAGGAACTCCTGTAGACGGTAATGTACTAGTAAATGACTTTGATCCTGATGGTGATACAATAACTGTAACCGGTAATACTGAGCCAACAAACGGAAGTGTAACGGTTAACCCTGACGGAAGCTATACCTATACTCCAGAGCCTGGCTTTATAGGAGAAGATAGTTTTGAGTACACGGTATGTGATGATGCAGATCCATCATTATGTGCAACCGGAACAGTGACTATCGAGGTAGTTGCAGATACTGATAACACCACGGTAGCTAATGATGATGCGTTCTTCGGTTATATCGGCGAAGAGATCACCGGTAATGTACTTACCAATGATAGCGACCCAGAAGGCGATGCGATCAGTGTGATCAGCAATACGCAGCCTGCCAACGGAAATGTAACAGTAGCAGCTGACGGAAGCTTAACCTATACTCCGAATACGGACTTTAGCGGAGCAGATCAGTTTACCTATACCATTGAAGATGCAAACGGAGCACAGGATACCGCAACGGTTTACATCAGTGTAGATCCAAGTGAAAATGGCGGAAACACCATCCTAGCGATCAACGACATCAACGATACCTTTGAAGGTCAACCGGTAAGTGGCGATGTAGGCACTAATGATGAGAACCCTGACGGCCCTGCAGACAGCGAGGTGTACTCAGTACTTACGCAGCCTGCTAGTGGTAGTTTAGTCTTCAATGCTGACGGAACGTATACCTATACACCAAACGATGGTTTCATCGGAGAGGATACTTTCAGTTATGAAGTATGTGATGGCGGAAGTCCACAGGCTTGTGATAGTGCAGATGTAATCATTCAGGTATTACCTATTGGTACACCGGATAATGCAGCACCTGTAGCAAACGACGATACAGCAATTACCGAAGCAGGAACTCCTGTAGAGGGTAATGTATTGGTGAATGACTTCGATCCTGATGGTGATACAATTACTGTAACCGGTAATACTGAGCCAACAAACGGAAGTGTAACGGTTAACCCTGACGGAAGCTATACCTATACTCCAGAGCCTGGCTTTATAGGAGAAGATAGTTTTGAGTACACGGTATGTGATGATGCAGATCCATCATTATGTGCAACCGGAACAGTGACTATCGAGGTAGTTGCAGATACTGATAACACCACGGTAGCTAATGATGATGCGTTCTTCGGTTATATCGGCGAAGAGATCACCGGTAATGTACTTACCAATGATAGCGACCCAGAAGGCGATGCGATCAGTGTGATCAGCAATACACAGCCTGCCAACGGAAATGTAACAGTAGCAGCTGACGGAAGCTTAACCTATACTCCGAATACGGACTTTAGCGGAGCAGATCAGTTTACCTATACCATTGAAGATGCAAACGGAGCACAGGATACCGCAACGGTTTACATCAGTGTAGATCCAAGTGAAAATGGCGGAAACACCATCCTAGCGATCAATGACATCAACGATACCTTTGAAGGTCAACCGGTAAGTGGTGATGTAGGCACTAATGATGAGAACCCTGACGGCCCGGCAGACAGCGAGGTGTACACTGTACTTACGCAGCCTGCTAGTGGTAGTTTAGTTTTCAATGCTGACGGAACCTATACCTATACACCAAACGATGGTTTCATCGGAGAGGATACCTTCAGTTATGAAGTATGTGATGGCGGAAGCCCACAGGCTTGTGATAGTGCAGATGTGATCATTCAGGTGTTGCCTATTGGTACACCAGACAATGCAGCACCTGTAGCAAACGACGATACAGCAATTACCGAAGCAGGAACTCCTGTAGAGGGTAATGTATTGGTGAATGACTTCGATCCTGATGGTGATACAATTACTGTAACCGGTAATACTGAGCCAACAAACGGAAGTGTAACGGTTAACCCTGACGGAAGCTATACCTATACTCCAGAGCCTGGCTTTATAGGAGAAGATAGTTTTGAGTACACGGTATGTGATGATGCAGATCCATCATTATGTGCAACCGGAACAGTGACTATCGAGGTAGTTGCAGATACTGATAACACCACGGTAGCTAATGATGATGCGTTCTTCGGTTATATCGGCGAAGAGATCACCGGTAATGTACTTACCAATGATAGCGACCCAGAAGGCGATGCGATCAGTGTGATCAGCAATACGCAGCCTGCCAACGGAAATGTAACAGTAGCAGCTGACGGAAGCTTAACCTATACTCCGAATACGGACTTTAGCGGAGCAGATCAGTTTACCTATACCATTGAAGATGCAAACGGAGCACAGGATACCGCAACGGTTTACATCAGTGTAGATCCAAGTGAAAATGGCGGAAACACCATCCTAGCGATCAACGACATCAACGATACCTTTGAAGGTCACCGGTAAGTGGCGATGTAGGCACTAATGATGAGAACCCTGACGGCCCTGCAGACAGCGAGGTGTACTCAGTACTTACGCAGCCTGCTAGTGGTAGTTTAGTCTTCAATGCTGACGGAACGTATACCTATACACCAAACGATGGTTTCATCGGAGAGGATACTTTCAGTTATGAAGTATGTGATGGCGGAAGTCCACAGGCTTGTGATAGTGCAGATGTAATCATTCAGGTATTACCTATTGGTACACCGGATAATGCAGCACCTGTAGCAAACGACGATACAGCAATTACCGAAGCAGGAACTCCTGTAGAGGGTAATGTATTGGTGAATGACTTCGATCCTGATGGTGATACAATTACTGTAACCGGTAATACTGAGCCAACAAACGGAAGTGTAACGGTTAACCCTGACGGAAGCTATACCTATACTCCAGAGCCTGGCTTTATAGGAGAAGATAGTTTTGAGTACACGGTATGTGATGATGCAGATCCATCATTATGTGCAACCGGAACAGTGACTATCGAGGTAGTTGCAGATACTGATAACACCACGGTAGCTAATGATGATGCGTTCTTCGGTTATATCGGCGAAGAGATCACCGGTAATGTACTTACCAATGATAGCGACCCAGAAGGCGATGCGATCAGTGTGATCAGCAATACGCAGCCTGCCAACGGAAATGTAACAGTAGCAGCTGACGGAAGCTTAACCTATACTCCGAATACGGACTTTAGCGGAGCAGATCAGTTTACGTATACTATTGAAGATGCAAACGGAGCACAGGATACCGCAACGGTATACATCAGTGTAGATCCAAGTGAGAATGGTGGAAACACCATCCTAGCGATCAATGACATCAACGATACCTTTGAAGGTCAACCGGTAAGTGGTGATGTAGGCACTAATGATGAGAACCCTGACGGCCCGGCAGACAGCGAGGTGTACACTGTACTTACGCAGCCTGCTAGTGGTAGTTTAGTTTTCAATGCTGACGGAACCTATACCTATACACCAAACGATGGTTTCATCGGAGAGGATACCTTCAGTTATGAAGTATGTGATGGCGGAAGCCCACAGGCTTGTGATAGTGCAGATGTGATCATTCAGGTGTTGCCTATTGGTACACCAGACAATGCAGCACCTGTAGCAAACGACGATACAGCAATTACCGAAGCAGGAACTCCTGTAGAGGGTAATGTATTGGTGAATGACTTCGATCCTGATGGTGATACAATTACTGTAACCGGTAATACTGAGCCAACAAACGGAAGTGTAACGGTTAACCCTGACGGAAGCTATACCTATACTCCAGAGCCTGGCTTTATAGGAGAAGATAGTTTTGAGTACACGGTATGTGATGATGCAGATCCATCATTATGTGCAACCGGAACAGTGACTATCGAGGTAGTTGCAGATACTGATAACACCACGGTAGCTAATGATGATGCGTTCTTCGGTTATATCGGCGAAGAGATCACCGGTAATGTACTTACCAATGATAGCGACCCAGAAGGCGATGCGATCAGTGTGATCAGCAATACGCAGCCTGCCAACGGAAATGTAACAGTAGCAGCTGACGGAAGCTTAACCTATACTCCGAATACGGACTTTAGCGGAGCAGATCAGTTTACGTATACTATTGAAGATGCAAACGGAGCACAGGATACCGCAACGGTATACATCAGTGTAGATCCAAGTGAGAATGGTGGAAACACCATCCTAGCGATCAATGACATCAACGATACCTTTGAAGGTCAACCGGTAAGTGGTGATGTAGGCACTAATGATGAGAACCCTGACGGCCCGGCAGACAGCGAGGTGTACACTGTACTTACGCAGCCTGCTAGTGGTAGTTTAGTTTTCAATGCTGACGGAACCTATACCTATACACCAAACGATGGTTTCATCGGAGAGGATACCTTCAGTTATGAAGTATGTGATGGCGGAAGCCCACAGGCTTGTGATAGTGCAGATGTGATCATTCAGGTGTTGCCTATTGGTACACCAGACAATGCAGCACCTGTAGCAAACGACGATACAGCAATTACCGAAGCAGGAACTCCTGTAGAGGGTAATGTATTGGTGAATGACTTCGATCCTGATGGTGATACAATTACTGTAACCGGTAATACTGAGCCAACAAACGGAAGTGTAACGGTTAACCCTGACGGAAGCTATACCTATACTCCAGAGCCTGGCTTTATAGGAGAAGATAGTTTTGAGTACACGGTATGTGATGATGCAGATCCATCATTATGTGCAACCGGAACAGTGACTATCGAGGTAGTTGCAGATACTGATAACACCACGGTAGCTAATGATGATGCGTTCTTCGGTTATATCGGCGAAGAGATCACCGGTAATGTACTTACCAATGATAGCGACCCAGAAGGCGATGCGATCAGTGTGATCAGCAATACACAGCCTGCCAACGGAAATGTAACAGTAGCAGCTGACGGAAGCTTAACCTATACTCCGAATACGGACTTTAGCGGAGCAGATCAGTTTACCTATACCATTGAAGATGCAAACGGAGCACAGGATACCGCAACGGTTTACATCAGTGTAGATCCAAGTGAAAATGGCGGAAATACTATCCTAGCGATCAACGACATCAACGATACCTTTGAAGGTCAACCGGTAAGTGGCGATGTAGGCACTAATGATGAGAACCCTGACGGCCCTGCAGACAGCGAGGTGTACTCAGTACTTACGCAGCCTGCTAGTGGTAGTTTAGTCTTCAATGCTGACGGAACCTATACCTATACACCAAACGATGGTTTCATCGGAGAGGATACTTTCAGTTATGAAGTATGTGATGGCGGAAGTCCACAGGCTTGTGATAGTGCAGATGTAATCATTCAGGTATTACCTATTGGTACACCGGATAATGCAGCACCTGTAGCAAACGACGATACAGCAATTACCGAAGCAGGAACTCCTGTAGAGGGTAATGTATTGGTGAATGACTTCGATCCTGATGGTGATACAATTACTGTAACCGGTAATACTGAGCCAACAAACGGAAGTGTAACGGTTAACCCTGACGGAAGCTATACCTATACTCCAGAGCCTGGCTTTATAGGAGAAGATAGTTTTGAGTACACGGTATGTGATGATGCAGATCCATCATTATGTGCAACCGGAACAGTGACTATCGAGGTAGTTGCAGATACTGATAACACCACGGTAGCTAATGATGATGCGTTCTTCGGTTATATCGGCGAAGAGATCACCGGTAATGTACTTACCAATGATAGCGACCCAGAAGGCGATGCGATCAGTGTGATCAGCAATACACAGCCTGCCAACGGAAATGTAACAGTAGCAGCTGACGGAAGCTTAACCTATACTCCGAATACGGACTTTAGCGGAGCAGATCAGTTTACCTATACCATTGAAGATGCAAACGGAGCACAGGATACCGCAACGGTTTACATCAGTGTAGATCCAAGTGAAAATGGCGGAAATACTATCCTAGCGATCAACGACATCAACGATACCTTTGAAGGTCAACCGGTAAGTGGCGATGTAGGCACTAATGATGAGAACCCTGACGGCCCTGCAGACAGCGAGGTGTACTCAGTACTTACGCAGCCTGCTAGTGGTAGTTTAGTCTTCAATGCTGACGGAACCTATACCTATACACCAAACGATGGTTTCATCGGAGAGGATACTTTCAGTTATGAAGTATGTGATGGCGGAAGTCCACAGGCTTGTGATAGTGCAGATGTAATCATTCAGGTATTACCTATTGGTACACCGGATAATGCAGCACCTGTAGCAAACGACGATACAGCAATTACCGAAGCAGGAACTCCTGTAGAGGGTAATGTATTGGTGAATGACTTCGATCCTGATGGTGATACAATTACTGTAACCGGTAATACTGAGCCAACAAACGGAAGTGTAACGGTTAACCCTGACGGAAGCTATACCTATACTCCAGAGCCTGGCTTTATAGGAGAAGATAGTTTTGAGTACACGGTATGTGATGATGCAGATCCATCATTATGTGCAACCGGAACAGTGACTATCGAGGTAGTTGCAGATACTGATAACACCACGGTAGCTAATGATGATGCGTTCTTCGGTTATATCGGCGAAGAGATCACCGGTAATGTACTTACCAATGATAGCGACCCAGAAGGCGATGCGATCAGTGTGATCAGCAATACGCAGCCTGCTAACGGAAGCGTAAGTGTAGCAGCTGATGGAAGCTTAAGCTATACTCCAAATCCGGACTTTAGCGGAGCAGATCAGTTTACGTATACTATTGAAGATGCAAACGGAGCACAGGATACCGCAACGGTATACATCAGTGTAGATCCAAGTGAGAATGGTGGAAATACTATCCTAGCGATCAACGATATCAACGATACGTTTGAAGGTCAACCGGTAAGCGGCGATGTAGGAACCAATGATGAGAACCCTGACGGCCCGGCAGACAGCGAGGTGTACACTGTACTTACGCAGCCTGCTAGTGGTAGTTTAGTTTTCAATGCTGACGGAACCTATACCTATACACCAAACGATGGTTTCATCGGAGAGGATACCTTCAGTTATGAAGTATGTGATGGTGGAAGTCCACAGGCTTGCGATAGTGCAGATGTGATCATTCAGGTATTACCTATTGAAGATGAATTGGATGTTAATGAACCTCCGGTTGCTAATGATGATACCGCTATTACAGAATCTGGTGTACCTGCAACGGGTAATGTATTAGTAAATGACTTTGATCCTGATGGCGATACCATTACGGTAACAAGTAATACACAACCAACAAACGGAAGTGTAACAGTTAATCCAGACGGAAGCTATACTTATATTCCAGAGCCTGGCTTTGTAGGGGAAGATAGTTTTGAGTACACCGTATGCGACGACGGAGAGCCTCAAGAGTGTGCTACAGGTACTGTTACTATTGAAGTGACTCCTGATAATGGCAACACAACCGTAGCGAATGATGATGCTTACTTTGGTTTAATTGATGCGGCTATTACTGGAAATGTTCTTGATAATGACTTTGATCCTGAAGGGCAAACACAGCAAGTTGATATTACAGTGTCTCCTGCTAACGGCCCTGAGAATGGAAGCTTGGTAATTAATGAAGATGGTTCATTCACCTATACTCCAAACGATGGCTTTATTGGAACAGATCAGTTTACGTATCAAATTTCAGATAACGGAACTCCTGTGGCAACAGATGTTGCAACGGTATACATCTCTGTAAGAGGTAGTGATATAGTGCCTCCACTTGCAAGTTTAAGTCTGGAAAAAGTTGGAATATTCAATGATGAAAATGGTGATCAAAGACCACAAGTTGGTGAAACCATTACCTATACATTTACCGTATATAATACAGGAGAGTCTACAATTTCAGATATTGTTATTGAAGATCCGCTAGTAGATGTTGTAGGAGGCCCAATCACACTTGAGCCGGGCGAAGTAGATGCAAACACGTTTACTGCTATTTATTCAATAACTCAAGCAGATATTGAGCAATTGTTTGTAGAAAATCAGGCTTTAGTAAGCGGTGTAGATCCTTATGGAGATGTAATTGAAGATTTATCTGATGATCCAAATAATAGTGATGATGAAGATGTAGATAATGATGGAGAACCAGATGACGTTACGGTTACAATAATACCAAATGTTTTAGCAGAGGAAGACATTGTTATTTACAACGTAATGACGCCTAACGGAGACGGTCTTAATGATATTTTTATGATTGAAAATATTGATAGATTCCCTGATAATAAGGTTCAGATTTTTAACAGATGGGGAATAGAGGTATTTAGTACAGAAGGATATAGTATCAATAATGATAATGTCTTTAGAGGCTTCTCAGATGGTCGTGCTACTGTACGCCGAGGAGAGCGTCTTCCTACAGGAACCTATTATTATATGATTGAATATGCTGATCCTGATAGTGGTCAGGTGAGACGTAAAGCCTCATTCCTTTACATTAATTAAAATTGAATTACTCAATGAGTATTTATAATAAACGACTTCATATGGTAAAAAGAAATTTGGGTAAGTTGGTTCTGCTTTTTGTACTGCTTATTTCTTTAAGCGGATACAGTCAGCAAGATCCGCAATACACGCAATATATGTACAACCCTTTGGTGATCAACCCCGCGTATGCGGGGAACCGCGGGGTAACCAGTATTTTGCTATTACATCGCAGTCAGTGGGTTGGTCTGGATGGAGCGCCAAGCACGCAAAATCTATCAGTTCACAGCCCTATAGGTTTAGGAAAAGTTGGACTAGGTTTTAGTTTGGTAAATGATGTTTTGGGACCTGCGCGAGAAACCTATTTTAATACTGATTTTAGTTATACCATAGATACGGGTGCTGAGGGTAAATTCAGTTTTGGATTGAAAGGTTCTTTGAATTTATTAGATGTCGATTTTAGCCGAACTAATCCATTCAACCAGAATGATCCTTTTTTAGTGAGTATTGATAATAAGCTTTCCCCAAACGTAGGTGTTGGTATCTTTTATCACGATGCTAAATTTTACGGTGGATTATCCGCTCCGCAGTTATTGCGTACTGATCATTTTGACCGAAGCGGTTCACAAGGAGCACAAACCTTTGTTTCTGAAGAAGAAATTCACTATTATGGTTTAGCAGGTTATGTATTTGATCTCAATCGAAATTTGAAATTTAAACCTTCGACATTGGTTAAGATGGTTGCAGGAGCACCTCTTTCGGTAGATGTGAATGCAAACTTTTTATTGTACGATAAATTGACCTTAGGAGCTTCCTATCGTTGGAGTGCTGCATTGAGTGCTTTGGCGGCTTTTCAGGTGAATGATGGTTTGCTTATTGGCTTCGCATATGACAGAGAATCAACAGATTTAGGAAATGCGACTTACAATAATGGAACTTATGAAGTATTTTTACGTTTTGAATTATTTAAAGAATACAACCGTATGTTAACACCACGATTCTTTTAATTAAAAATACGCCCCTATGAAACAATTATTACAAGTCATTCTACTCTTAGCTATTGCTTTTAGTTTTGATAGTGTTTATGCTCAGGAACGTGAGATTGCTAAGGGAAACAAAAAATTTGATCAATACGCTTTTGTAGATTCTCAAAAGATTTACTTGCGTGTAGCGGAAGAAGGTTACGAATCTGCAGACCTATTCTCAAAACTGGGAGATAGTTTTTACTATAACGCTGACTATAAAGAGGCAGTAACTTGGTATACTAAACTGGTTGAGAAATACCCGGAGGAAGTGACTCCTTACCAATATTTTAGATATGCGCAGGCCTTACGGGCAGAAGAGCAGTATGACAAATCTACTGAGATGATTGCGCTGTATCAAGAAGCGGTGAGTAGTTCTGATGATTTATACAGCAGTCAAAGCATTTCAGAAATAGAAAATGGTAGCGCAACTTTTGAGATTGAAAAGCTAAAAGTAAATGCAGCTAAATTTTCTGATTTTGCTCCTTCTTTTTACGGAGGGCAGCTTTTATTTGCATCTACCCGTGATACCGGTACATTCACAAAACGTATTCACAAGTGGAATGACCAACCCTTCCTTGATCTATACGTAGGTGATATTGATGAAAACAATCAGGTTGCCACGGCTTCTAAATTACCAGGTAGTGTAAATACTGAATTTCACGAAAGTACTGCTTTACTAAGTACTGATGAAAATACGCTTTATTTTACCAGAAATAATTTTACTAACGATACCTATAAGGCTGATAGCAACAATACCAATAGATTGAAGCTTTATAAGGCTCAGCGTAATGGAGATGGTTTTAATAACGTAGAAGAACTTCCATTTAATGACAATGGCTTTTCCACTGCACACCCTGCGCTTTCAGTAGATGGTAAAACTCTTTATTTTGCATCGGATAGACCCGGAACTTACGGTGAATCTGACTTGTGGAAAGTTGCTCTAAACGAGGATGGAACATTTGGAGAGGTTGAAAACTTAGGAGATAAGATTAATACTCCGGGACGTGAGACTTTCCCTTTTATTAGCAAAGAGGGCAAATTGTATTTCTCAACAGATGGTCGTGCCGGTTTGGGAGGTCTAGATGTTTATGTATATGATTTTGAAGATGAAAGCCTAGAAAATATTGGTGCCCCTGTAAACAGTGTAAAAGATGATTTTACATTTATCATTAATAGTGAAACCGGTAGAGGCTTTTTTGCAACCAACCGAGCTAACAATCCGCTTGATGATGATATATATACCTTTATACAATCTGCTTGCGAAAGTACACTCATTGTAAATGTTATTGATAAGAATACTAAAGAGCCACTTAACGGAGCAATGGTAGGTGTAAGAGATACAGAGAATAATCTTGTTGTTTCAGGAACTGCCGAGACTCCAGATGCGACCTTTACTTACAACGATCCGGAGTGTGACAAAGAATACTTTGTACGCGGGGAGATGGAAGGTTATTTAACGGATGAAAAACTGGTTAAAATTCCTTCTTCGAGCAGTGAGGTAAGTGTGGTTCTAGAATTAGAGCCTTCGATAACACAGATACCACCTGATTTTGATCTTGGTAAATTGATCAATCCAATTTACTTCGACTTTGATAAATCGTACATCAGACCGGATGCGGCTGTAGAATTAGCAAAGGTTATCGAAATTTTGAAGGAATATCCTGAATTACGCATAGATGTGCGTTCTCATACAGATAGTCGTGGGAACGACGCTTATAACCTTGCGTTATCAGAAAGACGTAACAAATCTACCATTGACTATATCGTAGAAGAGGGAGGAATTTCCAGAGAGCGTCTAACCGGTCGTGGTTATGGAGAAACTCAATTGCTCAACGAGTGTAGCAATGGCGTACAGTGTACCGAAGAGCAACATCAACTCAATAGACGTAGTGAGTTTATTGTTCAAGACTATTAATTGTCAATGCATCTAACATAACAAACCCTGAGAAGCCTTCTAAATTTAGAAGGCTTTTTCTATTGTTACAGGGGGTTTGTATTTGTACATTTACCACTAAAACAAGTTTATGAAAGAAGAATTGGTGATTTTGGTTGATGAAAACGACCGTCAAGTAGGCTTGATGCCTAAGATGGAAGCGCATGAGAAAGCGTTACTTCATCGTGCATTTTCGGTATTTGTTTTCAATGATCAGAATCAATTAATGATTCAACGCAGAGCGGCACATAAATATCATTCTCCGGGATTATGGACAAATACGTGCTGCAGTCATCAACGAGAAGGAGAAACCAACGTAGAGGCCGGGAAAAGACGTCTGATGGAAGAAATGGGCTTTACCACTTCGCTTACTGAGAACATATCTTTTATTTACAAAGCGCCATTTGATAATGGTTTGACGGAACATGAATATGACTATATTCTTTTAGGGGATTATAATGATGAGCCCAATATTAATCCTGATGAAGTTTCAGAATGGAAATGGATGTCTCTAGAAGATATTGAAAAGGATATGAAATTACATCCTGAACAGTATACCGAATGGTTTAAGATCATATTTGACAAATTTTACAACCAGATAGAACGCTAATGAAACAGGTTACAGTGAAGCGTAAAGCGCATTTTAACGCTGCGCATCGGCTTTACAGAGCCGATTGGGATGATGCTAAGAATCTTGAAGTTTTCGGGAAATGTAGCTATCCTAATTACCACGGGCATAATTATGAACTTATCGTAGCTGTTACCGGCCCCATTGATCCTGAAACTGGTTTTGTGATTGATCTAAAAGTGCTCAAAGATTTGATCAAAGCAGAGGTTGAAGAGCCGTTTGATCACAAAAATTTAAATCTTGACGTACCTGAGTTTTCAACATTAAATCCTACCGCAGAAAATATCTGTGTGGTGATTTATGATAGATTAAAAAAGCACCTCTCTGAGACCTTCAAGATCGAAGTAACCCTTTATGAAACCCCACGCAATTCAGTAACCTATTCTGGCGAATAATTATAAGAAGCAAACTAATCAAAAAGCCTTAGGGCTCATTTCAATACAATTATGAGTAAAACGGTTTATCCAATGACTTTTCAACCTGTCCTAAAAGAAAAAATCTGGGGAGGTCAAAAACTAAACAAACTATTTAATAAAGGAAACAGCGCCACCGCAAAGATGGGGGAGAGCTGGGAAATAGCAGATCTTGAAGAAGGGCAGAGTACAGTGAGTAATGGCGCTTTACAAGGAAAAACACTTAATGAGGCGATTTTAGAAGATCCAGCGGCTTTATTAGGAGCTAAAGTCTATGATAAATTCGGCCCACATTTTCCGTTGTTGATCAAATTTATTGATGCTGCTTTTGATCTTTCGATACAAGTGCATCCTACAGACGAAACTTCACCTACGGGTGTTGGTAAAACCGAAATGTGGTACATCATGCAAGCTGATGAAGGTGCCAAGCTTACCGTAGGATTTAACCAGAAAATCACCAAGGAGGAATATGATAAGCGCATAGATGACCTTAGTATTGAAGAAGTAATGGATCAGCATATAGTTAGTGAAGGCGATTCATTCTTTATCAATGCCGGTAGAATTCACGCCATAGGTGGTGGTGTGTTGTTAGCTGAAATTCAGCAAACATCAGACGTGACGTACCGTGTATATGATTATAACCGAAAGGATGATGAAGGGAACTTAAGAGATCTTCACGTCAAAGAATCGCGAGAAGTTTTAGATTTTGAAACCACTCAGGATTTTAAATTAGAATACGACCGAAGCGCTACAAACACTCCTCAAGTCGTTAAACATCACACCTATTTCAAAACGGAATGGGTAAAACTTACTGAAGCGTATTCTATAACACGTACAGATTCATTTACAATTATAATTGTAGTAAGCGGATCGCTTAACTTTTCTGACGGTGAGATTGAAGGTAGTTTAAACGCCGGAGAAACGCTGTTAATTCCTGCTGCTAGTGACGTGGTTAACTTAGACGCAGAATCTTGTGAGATTCTCGAAGTTTACTTGTAACCGCTTTAAAAATTAGATGTACTTTTGCAAAAATTTTTATTATGGCAAGTATTAGAGATCTTAAGAAAGATATAAACTTTGTTTTAGGCGATATTATCGACGCAGTATACATTTGGGAGGCTATCAATCCTAAAGAGGATCACAAAGAAGCTGAAGCTATTGTAGATGATGCTATTGTGACCTTTGACGAACTTATCGCAAAAGTAAATAACAATAAAGTTGAAAACAGACGTAAACATCTAAATGCGGTTAACGCAGAATTAGAAGAGCGCGGTAAGGCTTTAATTGATCGAGTGAACGCATTGTAATTAAGGTTCGCCCTAAAATGAAAAAGGCCCTTAACTTCAAAAGTTAAGGGCTTTTTTTATACGCTGAACATTTGGTCAGCATATCAAACAATAAACTTAGCTCTCTTTACTCTTCAACTACAGTTGAGTCAATTGTAGTTGTAGTCGCCTCATTGGCATTAGTTTCTTTACGCTCCTCGATATAGTCTTTAAGCGCTTTACCATATTTAGATTTGCGTACTTTAGGTTTTAGCGAAGTATAGATAGTATCTAAATATTTAATATTGGCATCAAATATTTCAGAAACAGCGAGGTATGGCGCGATCTCGTAGTCTTTATTGGTAATGGCAAAATTAACTGTATATAAATACTTTCGCTTCATTAAATTCTGAAGTTGCGTATCGTAATAAATGATCGAGTCTTCGATGCCTTCTTTTCTTACCTCAAAACTTCTCTTGATTAAATCAAGGTTCTTATCATTAAATCGATGAATGACTTTTGAATATTCATCCAGTTTTTGTTGGTTTTGCGAACCGGTAATAGCTGCCTGACTTTCAAAATTCTTTAGCGAAGTGTTTAATGTCATTTCACCTGGTTCTGCAAAAATCATGATGCGATCGTCGTACTCATAAGCGTCTATTTTTTCAAGAGTGAGATAAACAATTTGGGGTTCTTTTAGATCAGTAATAAATTCAAAATCAGGATTTCCATCTACAATAACGCTGTCTATATTTACAAGCGAAGTGTCTTCAATACGCTGTAAATAAATCTTTCCTTTTTTTAAACCATTAATTTTTCCGGTAAGTGTGAAGTCACCATCCTTACCACAACTTGCAAGGACTAATAAACATACGAGGCCAAGAATAGCCGATCTAATTTGCATTTTTTGTCATTTTAGGTTGCAAATATGCCTAAATTCTTCTTTAAATACTAGTGCAGGGGCGTTTACTGAAGTCAAATTATGAACAAGCCTATTGTACAGCGGAAAAATGTACAATTGCTTCATCTATATTTTACCTTGGAACTAACGTTACTCTCTGATAAATCTGGTAATTTCTTTGATCAATTCGGTATTGATCGGTCGAGATGCTTCGTTGTAAGATTTTGAATTTTCGATATCATCACCTTCAATGGTTTTGAGAACGTGATTCATGCTTTCAATTGTCGCATATTCTGCCTTGGGTTGCGCCTCTTTTAAAAGTTCGCCTTCCTTAAGTGGAACTTGAAGATCTTTAGTTCCCGTAACAATAAGTATAGGGATATCTAGCGCGCTGATCTCTTCAGCAGGATCATACTTGATCCAACTTTTCATAAAGGGTTGCACAGAAGGTCTAAAAATGGACGCTAAAGCAGGATTGTAGTTTTTAGAAGTTCCGGTCTCTTTTAAATCGGTTAATGCTTGTTGCGCATTTTCTGCTAAACCGGGAGCTTGCTTTGTGATCTGATCAAGAATAACAAGATCTATCGCCTGACCGGCACCGGCAATAGAAACTAACTTACTGACCTTAGTCTGTTGTGCTGCGAGCTTTGCAATTAAGGCTCCCTGAGAATGCCCGATCAATACAATTGTTTTAAAATCTTGCTCAAAATAATTTACCGTAGAAGCAGCATCGCTAACAAAATCATCAAAGCTGAGTTGTTCTTCTATCAGTGCATTTTGACGCATTAAAGCAAAAAGGCGTTTGTCATATCTAAACGTAGCAAAACCGTTTTTGGTAAGCTGCTGAGCTAGTTGCTTGAGGCTATTGTTTTGCATCATTTGCTGATTGCCATTGCGATCTGTAGGTCCTGAACCGGCAATTATAATGGCTAACGTATCAGTTTGCTTTACAGGTTGAAGCAGTGTCCCGGAGATAAACTCATTAATTCTAATTTCAGAAGATGTAGGGTCTTGACTATGAGCAGTGCTAACCGCTAACATCAGACCTATAATGAAAACAAGCCGCATACCTTATTTCAATTTTGAATAGTGTGTTAATAAGGCATCAATTTTCTCGGGATATTGTGTGCCTAATAGTAACTCATTACCATCGTTAAAAACCAATTGAAGTCCCTTTCTGCCTTTGGTAGTTAGGGCTTTTCGCTTAGTGAATGAAATACGGTAGCCCCAACCGCCGTATTCTCTGATAGGATTGTATTTGCGAATTTTCGCGCTCTTAATTTCGCTCCAAGCTTTAAACCTTGACTTGATATGAAAAGGAACAAAGCGATATGTAATTCCTTTTTCGTCTATTGTGGTTTCTAATTTGAAGATATACCAAAAGCCAAGAAAGAGGCCTAAAATCACTAAAATGCTGAGAATCACAGAAGCGATCTCGAACTTAGAAAATTTTAAATTATCCCAATCTAAAACAAGCGGACTTACGGCAATTGCGAGAATTACTACTAGGAGTAAGCGTAACCACCATTGATCAAATCGCTGTATTTCTTTAAATGTTTTCATACAGAATAATCTATTAAAAATAATGCCACAAACTAAAACAAAGATATCTAGTTGATGAAAGTCTTACACAAATTTTAAGATAAGATAAGGCTAAAAGTTTGACCGCAGAAGGAAGTCCCTGATTAATGTAGGTCTATAACGGTGCTTTTTCTATTTAATTTCATATTCCAAATTAACCTTAGTTGCGTGCGGGTAAAGAAGTGTGATGGCTTATTTTTGCCGAAAATTAGCAACAATGAAAAGAAGATTTTTAGCATTTGGTATTATATTGAGTTTAGCTTTTAACGTAAAAGCAATGGGTAGCGACGAAGATTGGGGAAGTAAAGGCCACCGTGCAGTAGCTGCAATAGCGACTAAATACTTAAAACCGAAAACTAGAAAGGCAATTGAAAAACTTTTGGGTGCAGAAACCTTAGTTACTGTTTCAACTTATGGAGATGAAATTAAAAGCTATGAAGAATATAGAAAGTACAGCAGCTGGCATTACGTAAATATAGCACCTGGCTTAACCTATGCTGAAGCTGATAAAAATGAATATGGCGATCTTGTACAAGGAATAAGAACTTGTAAGGAGATTTTACTTTCTGATGAATCTTCAGAGGAAGAAAAAGCCTTTTATTTAAAAATGCTCGTTCATTTTATTGGAGATTTACACCAACCTCTACATTTAGGTCGCGCTGAAGATAAAGGCGGGAACGATTTTCAAGTTCGCTGGTTTAACGACGGAACGAATTTACACTCGCTTTGGGACACCAAAATGATCGAAAGCTATGGGATGTCTTATAGTGAATTAGCGACTAATTTTGGTGAGGTTTCAAAAACCGAATATAAGGCACTTACTTCAGGTGATGTATTAGACTGGGTTAGTGAAGGCCAGGATCTCGCGGAAATGGTTTATGCATCTGCAGAAATAGGAGAGAAGCTTAGCTATCGCTATCAAGCAGATAACTACCATATCATTCAAGAGCAGCTTCAAAAAGGCGGCGTGCGCCTGGCAGCTGTCTTGAATGAGATTTTTAAATAGTAAGTTAAGACCTTAAGAAACTCTAGCCACTTACTCGTCAGCCAGTACGTGGCTATCTTTATATTGTTTCGGCGTTGCGTCGCAATATTTTTTAAAGATACGGGTGAGATGACTTTCATCTGTAAATCCTAATTGGATCGCTATTTGCGAAACCGTAAAATCAGAATTTAAAAGACGGTCTTTAGCAATTTCTAACTTGTACAGTAAGATATAATTGTGCAAGGAGTTTCCTGTTTCTTTCTTGAAGTAATTGCTGAGTGTACTACTCGTAATATGAAAGTGTTTAGCAATTGCAGAAATCTTGAGCAAATTGGTATCATAAATATTATACCTGATGTACGCATAGATCTCATCAATGCGCTCATTTTTCTTAGTAGATTTTGGGGTAATATGCTCCGGATTTTTCTCAGTAACATTTCGAGCGATTATACTGAGTATCGTACTTACCATATTGGCAATAATTTGCAAATAATATTGCTCTTTGGCCGTGTTTTCTTTTCTGATAAAAAATAGAATACGCCATATAAGGTCACGATCTTCAATATTTTTAAGCGCTTCCTGAAATTTACGTTTAGGATGATTAAGAATAAATTCACTACGACGTAACCAGTTTTGTTTGTCTGGTAGACTCACTTTGCTGGAGAAAAGCAGATCAGTGAATTTGAAAATAATAAACGTTGTAGTTTCGTGAGTTTTGATGTCTGGGACTTCATTCTTTGCAAAGACAAATATATCACGACTCTTGTAAGAGGTCACTTTGTGATCAATCGTAATACGACCGCTACCTTCTTCAATAAACAAGATCTGAAAATAAATGTCACCTTTATTTACAGCATCCCATCTCGACGTAGAAAATCGATCAATGATAAATATGTCTTGCCAATTAAGTTGTATCATGGCACTTGTAGGATTTAGATTAAATAAGGGGTGAAAATTTGTCTAAGGACTGTTGTAAAAGTTACAAGAAATTTTAGAGAAATTTACTAGAGCTAATGATTGACCTCTAATTTATTCTGATTCTAAATCTTTAAAATAACGTTCTATCAGTTATTCCAAGTTAGGGATTTAAGTATCATTAATTTTTAAACAAATAGTTAAAAATCAATGATTTCAATATTAATCGCTGTGAGTTAGCCTATTTATTCGATTTAGCCAATAATGTTAAAGTTTTTGTAAAAAATTATGACACGATGAATTTCAACTCGTTTCTATAAGTAGAAGGTGTTTTTCCCGTAAATTTTTTGAATTGTTTATTAAAATGACTGAAGTTGTTAAAGCCACTTTCAAAACAAACATCAGTGATACTTATGGGTTTTTCGTGAAGTAGTTTGGCCGCGTGCACCAGTCGATATTCATTTACAAATTGGGTAAAGGTCTTTCCTGTAATTTTTTTAAAGTAGCGACAAAACGCCGGAACGGTCATACTCACCAATTCTGAAATTTCTTCGAGTGTGATCTGACGTTTAAACTCTTCTTTGACAAAATTGAAGATAATATTGATGCGGTTATTGTCTTGAAGTTCGGTCTCTAGGATAAAACCCTGAGCATTAAGAACCGTGTACTTTTCTGCAGATTCTAATTGTTTTAAGATATCTAGAAGGCCTAAAAGACGTTCATAATTAGAAAGCGACTTTAAAGTTTCGATCTTAGAACCTATGATTCGTTTGAGTTCGCCGTGAAAAACAATGCCCATTTTAGCACGCTCAAACAGGGCTTTGATGCTGCGCATTTCAGGAATATTAAAAAAAGACTCACCTAAGAAGTCCGGACGCATCTGAATCACTGTTTCGCGCTCGTAGTTATTCAAGGAGTCTGTAAAGCCACAGTGGGGTAAATTAGAACCAATAAGTATGAGTTCGCCATTTCTATAATAAGAGATGTGACTGCCCACTTGGCGCTTGCCGGTACCTCCTTTTACGTAAACAAGCTCAAGTTCAGGATGATAGTGCCAGAAATTATGACTGTTGTTTTCGTGATTTTCATCGTAAGTACGGTAGGAAAAAGAGCTTCCAAAACCTGGTTCTATTTTCTCAAAGGCTGGTTTTGGGGATTTTATCATAATATTCCTGTTAATTTAGTATAAAGGTAGCCAAGGCTTTAACCTGTGACTTATGCTATATTAACCTAAATATATAGGTTTTTCACAAATTTAAATTTTAATATTGGTTTAAGGTTAATATAGCACATAAAATTGCACAATGGGTTCTATTTCAGGCTGGTTTTGCGCCATACATTTGTAATGTGAATAAATTAAATCACTCACAAAAAACCAAACCTATGAAAACAACTATTAAAACTTTGGTATTCGCATTGACTTTAGCCCTTACTCTAAACGCCAATGCAGCAGACGGAATTGCAGTTACAGTGAATGAGAACTTCATGGTAAAAGTAGAGTACACTAATGCAATTGAGGGAGCTCAGATTTATCTTGAGGATGTTGATGGAGAGCGTCTTTACAGTGAGTATGCAGGAAGCGTAGCTAATGATTCTAAAACTTTAAGCTTAGAAGAATTACCGGTAGGTAAATACTACTTGATCTATGAGGATGATTATGCTAAATCATACACTACGATCAAAAAAGAGTTTAAAGGATTAGACATTGTTAAAGATGAAAGTAAAACCATCTTTAAGCCTAATTACCGAGTGGAGAATGACATCGTAATGATATCATTTACGAATCCTAAAGAGGTAAAAACAACTACACGTGTTTATGACGAGACTGGTGCAATCATTGAGTCTATGTCTGATACAAACCTAGTAGTTAAGCAAGCTCTTAACTTTGAAGAGTTGCCTGCTGGAAACTACAGAATTGGTGTCTCAATTGGGAAAGATTATTTCTCAAAGCAAATCGCTATCAAATAAGTTTATAACCCTAGTAATTAGAAAAGCCTTGTTGCAACTGCAACAAGGCTTTTTTTTTGTTTAATATTTTAAATAGAAGAGCGCCCAGTAAATCAGAAGAAATTGCAAACCTACACGAGCCCAAAGTAGCCATTTAGGTAAATTCATTCCTGCTTTTTTAGAAGAAAGCATATAAAAGTGTACAAGAAAAAAACTAATGAGCATAGCCACGATACCGTAGATTGCACAATTCTTGAATAGGGGTATGCAAATACCTATACCTAATAGGATCTCGGCAAACCCACTTAAAAAGACTAATGGTTTATGTGCAGGAAGGTAGCGCGGCATAATGCGCATATACGCTTTGGGCTTTATAAAATGCATTAGACCGGCGACTATGTACATAATTGCCATTAAATAGAGATGCCAAGGATAATGCATAATATATAGTTTACAAGTTTAATTTAGTAATTTACAACATCTGAAGATTCTGGCTTTTCAAAAAAACCATCATCAACTTCAAAAAATCGGATGTTACGCAGTTGGGCTTCGCCAATAGGATCGCCAAAAACTCCTTTTTCTTCAGACCAGTTATAAAATTTCCAAGTAGTAGCTAGCGGTACTTGTTCTATTTCTTTATAATCAGAATAAGCGATCGCGTGCGGTGCTGCTTCAGCATTCTCAATAGTTTTATCACCAAAGGTTACAATATAAGCGGTTGCTTCTACGCGGTTTTCTTCATCCAAGTAGCCAATATACCAGTCATCAGGAGTATCACCGGTGCCACCTTCAAAAGTCAACTTAAACTGACCTTCAGTATCATTGGTTAATTGCTGAATGTTCACGCCCGGATCCTGGAGTTTAAATGGAAAGGCAAAAAAGTAAGGCCAGGTAAAAATATCAAAACGGGCCCCATCAGGTATTGCGCCTTGTGGAGCACTGTAAACTTGAGATCCGTCATAAATCAATTGGGTACCGTCTGTTTTATCTATTCGTATCTTACTGCTGTTTGTAAGCAGGCTAATCGTGGCGTTGATGCGTTCATTTCCGCCAAACATCAATTGAAGATCAAAAGCTACGGCCTCTTGTGCAGCAAACGCCGCTTTGTTATGAGCGCTGGCGATTTTGTCAACAAAAGGATTTGAAGTAGTAGTTACCTGTTGTTCTTGCTTAGGAACATCTTTAGATTCTTCTGAGTTGTTTTGTTTACACGATAGGATCGCGAGTGTAAGCAGTAAAAAGATAGATTTATTCATAATTCAAATTTCGTTTTATGAATAGTAGAAATTTGAAACAGAACTTACAGAAAATAATTTGAATTTCTAATGAATTTCAGTTGCTATCGATAAGGTGCGGGTGAACCCCTTAAATTCTTGCAGCGATTTTTGATTGACAATGATTGGGTTGATCTTGATTTTTTTACCAGCACCTTCAATCACATAATCCCCTAAATTATTAGTGTAGAACCGTTCTACAGCATTCAACGGGATTTTTTTTCCGAAGAAAAGATGATTTCTAATGATCTCAGTATCGGTTACGATAAGGTATTGATAATGGTATTGGTATAGAAACTGCCCTAAATAAAGCACACTTAGCACAGGCATATAATAGTCTAGTAACCAGATGTTATGCGGTTCTGTATAAAGTAATTTCAGAATAAATAAAATTATCCAGACAATACCTATAGCCAGATTGAGATATAGCCTCCTCTTTTTGTATAATAATTTCATACAATCCTAAATATTTAAATACTCATCATTTCTATTTAGGGGGAGGATTCTCGACTTTGGTAAGAGAAGAATAATAAAATAATAAGTCTGTGAAATAATATGTTCTAAAAGTACAAGAAACCTTGCACTTGATAAAGAGTAAAACGGTTTTGTTGATAATAAACTTGAAAATTGGGGGGAAATCCCGTCATAAACGATGTCTAAAGTCTGGCGTACGCCAGTTTTACAGGAATTCCCTGAGCATCAACTTGATTTTCATCAGTGATAAAATGGGTTTGAGTTTTTAAG
Organism: Leeuwenhoekiella sp. ZYFB001; assembly: GCF_011784865.1. Lineage (NCBI taxonomy): Bacteria > Pseudomonadati > Bacteroidota > Flavobacteriia > Flavobacteriales > Flavobacteriaceae > Leeuwenhoekiella > Leeuwenhoekiella sp. ZYFB001. Next base: position 2,531,248 of record NZ_CP050460.1, on the reverse strand, counting down.
CCTATTTGGTTCGCAAGACAGAGGCACAGAGCGTCAAGAATGTCATCGCGCTTTACTTGATTTCTTTTGGTCTCTGCGAATATACGTTCGTACAGAATCTTTGCTTCAGGATCAAGCCGGGCAAGTAGGTCAAGCCTTTGCTCAACTCCTTCCTTTTGACTTTTTTTTGACAACAGAATTTGGCCTTGATTGAGGTATTTAAAACAAATTTCAGGATGACTTTCCAGCAATTGAATACTAGTGCTTTTTGAAGTAATTATATAACGATCTGTTTCTAAGATCTTGTCTTTTATATTAAGCGTTTGCTCTGAAAGACTTTTCCCTAAAATGCGTTTATTAAGTTCTTTAGCCTTTTTCTTATCCACTTCATAAACGGCTGCTCTACAAGGCGCATTAAATATTGTGGCACTTCTGCTTTTTAGCTCTTTACGGAGTTTGACCTCGATGCTTCGGTAAAACTTTTCAGAAGAAAGCCCGATGGGAATATCAATAAAAAACCGTGCAGCATTCTTTACACAATGCTCCAAATCGTCAATTCGATCTAAGAGGGAATATTGATAGCCTTGCTGATCCTTCCAAATTAAAAGCCAGCCCGCTTTGCAACCATCAATTCCACCTGCAATCATTTATACGAGCTCACCGGCCAACTTTAGTCGGCCTCCTTTTTCGATGATTTGAGTTTTCATTTTTTCAAATGCAGCCTCATCTAACGCGCGGGTTGCATCTTCATAAAGGGTTACTTTGAAGCCTTCTTCAAGTGCATCAAGCACCGAAAAACTCACACAATATTCTGCAGCTAAACCACAAAAGTAAAGTGAAGTGACGCCTTTTCCTTTAAGATATCCGGTAAGTCCTGTAGCTTTTTTATGCGCATTATCATAAAAGCCGCTATAACTGTCTATTGCTGGATCTGTTCCTTTTCTAAAAATAGCTTCAATACGCGCTGCGTTCATATGTGGATGAAAGTCTGCGCCATCAGTAGTTTGCACACAATGTACCGGCCATAAGGTTTGCTCCAAACCATCTATCACGGTCGTGTCAAAATTTTCTTTGTCGTGATGATTGTCTGCAAAGCTACTGTGATTTTCAGGATGCCAGTCTTGCGTAGCAATGACCAAATCAAATTTTTCCTGAAGTTTGTTTACCAAAGGAATGATTTGATCTCCACCGGGAACGGCAAGCGATCCACCGGGCATAAAATCGTTTTGCATATCAATGATGACGAGGGCTTTCATAAGTATTGGTTATTTCTGGTTGTTTATATTTTCTAAATAGTCGAGCGCCTTAGAATCTTCGGTTTTCAAAAGAACTACACCACAACGTGCTCGAGATCCGTAGATCGCAGACGCACTAGTGCCCGTCAAGATGGTGTCAGAAATCGAAAACGTTTCTAAGTGTTCCACTAATGATTTGTATTGCGGACTTTTTTCTAAATCCAAAATATGAGATTGCGTTGCCTGTAACACAAAAAGGATTTTACAATCAGCGGTAACTTTTGGCTTCTTGCTTTCGCGTTCCTTTAAAGCTTGGCGTTGTTCTTCATTTAAACCGGTTAACGAAATGCCGGGACGCGGCCCTACAAATTGCGCATCGTAAAGAATCTTGGCTTTGATCATTTTCAGCTTTTCTTCAGAATCTTCGAGTTGCTGATATTCTTGAAGCCACGTTTCATTTTCATTCTGGGTTAAAAGAGCTTTTGTATTCGTCTCTTGAGCATTTGCAGGAAGCGTTAGTGTTACTAAAAAAAGGCAGATTGTAAAGAGTTTCATAGCTTAGTTTTTATGTGCGGCGATCAAGCGATCACGCTCTTCTTTGAGCTGATTGCTAATACCTACTTTATAAATATGTGGATTGTCAAATCGTTTAAATTCTTCGGGTAAAGCAGCAAGTTGTTTTTTGCTGAAAGCAGCCACTTCCTGTACTGATTTTTCAGGATACAAGCGTTTGCCTTCTTGCATTATAGGTTGCAGCATAGGTGTTTGCGTTAAACCTTCAATACTGAGATTTTTAAAAGGTTCAACAGGATGATACATACGAGAAACACTGTTCTCATTTGCTAAAGCGATTGCATCTGCACCTATTAAAGTATGGTCTTCTGTTGAGATTCTATACACTTGTTTTTTATGCGGAAGCGTCACTTTTGAGATACTTTCTGAAATTTTAATGCGTGGTTTACCATTAGCGAAAGAGAGCTTATAAACGCCATCTAAAGCACCGTTGGGTTTACCAATTACGAGATTGGTTCCTACGCCATAAACATCAATAGGAGCATTTTGATTTTGCAAACTTTGAATGACATATTCATCTAACTGATTGGAAGCAGCAATCTTTACGTATGTTAAGTTTGCATCGTCTAGCATCTTTCGGCAGCGTTTAGCAAGGTAAGCCAGGTCACCACTGTCTAAGCGAATTGCAAGCAGCTTTTGACCGCGTTGTTCCATTTCTTTAGCAACAGTAATCGCATTGGGCATTCCGCTTTTTAGGGTGTCATAAGTATCTACCAAAAGCACACAATTTTTCGGTCTGTGTTCTGCAAAATCTCTAAATGCGGTTAGTTCGTCATCATAACTTTGTACAAAGGCGTGAGCCATCGTTCCGCTGATGGGAAAACCATAATCTCTACCCGTGATCACATTGCTGCTTCCGTCAAAACCGCCAATCATAGCAGCACGAGATGCATAATATCCTCCTGGCCCTTGCGCTCTGCGCAATCCAAAATCGAGTAAGGTTTTATCACCGGCAACATTGCGTATTCGGCTCGCTTTGGTTGCGATAAGTGTTTGAAAGTTTAAGGTATTTAGCAGTATAGTTTCAATGATTTGCGCTTCGATGAGGTTGGCTTCTACCTGTAAGACAGGTGCAGTAGGGAAAACGATTTCGCCTTCAGACATTGCATTAATAGTTCCGCGGAAGCGAAAGTCCTTTAAATACGCTAAAAACTCAGGTTCAAAATCGTGTTGCTTGAGGTATTTTAGATCTGCCTCCGTAAAGCGCAAGTCTTCGATGATCGAGATAAGTTCTTCTAACCCGGCGAAAATAGCATAACCACCATTAAAGGGGAGTTTTCTAAAAAAGTAATCAAAAACGGCTTGCTGGTTTTGATTTTTATTAAAATATACCTGAGCCATACTCAACTGGTACAGATCAGTATATGTAGCGGTAAACTGAAACATTCTAACTATTTGGTGAAGTGAAGTTAACATTTTAAGGTGTAATCGCAGGATGAAATGGGTTAAAGTATCGTTAGAATTCGGGCATAAAAAAACCGCTCAGTTAGAGCGGTTTTCCTTATGAAGTCAGGGTTTTAGATCCAGGTGTCTCAAATCTAAGATCTAACTGCCTATTTGATCATCTCATAGGAGCGTTTAACAAAGTTAGTTAAAGCTTCGCCTTTAAGCAAGCCCTGAGATAAACGTGCCAAATCCATAGATTGTGTGATGAGGCGTTCTTGTTTTTTCTTGGTTTTGGTGTTTAAAATCTCACCTACCAGTTCACTATTCGTGTTGACTACCAAGTTATACATATCTGGCATATTGCCCATTCCAAACATACCGCCACCGCCGGTTGCTTGCATTTCTTTCATACGACGCATAAACTCAGGCTGTGTGATCATAAATGGCGCTGAGTTGCTATCCATCGCCTCAAGTTTTACAGTATACGACTTATCATTGATCGTTTCTTCAAGCAAGGTCTTTAGACTTTCTTTTTCATCATCAGAAAGCTTAGAGATTTGCTCTTCATCCTTTTTGATCAGGTTATTGATGTCGTCACCATCTACACGTACAAAGCTGATGTTCTCTTTAGAAGTTTCAAGCTTTTGAAGCAAGTGAGAAACAATTGGCGAGTCTAGTAATAAGACTTCGTAGCCTTTATCTTTTGCAGCTTGAATGTATTGATGCTGCGCATCTTGATTAGAGGCGTAAAGCACAACTAGCTTCCCGTCTTTGTCGGTCTGATTTTCTTTGATCTTCTCTTGAAGTTCAGCAAAAGTGTAGTAAGTATTGTCAACGGTAGGGTAAAGCGCAAAAGCGTCTGCTTTGTCGAAGAATTTATCTTCGCTCAACATTCCGTATTCTATCACTACTTTGATGTCGTTCCATTTCTTTTCAAAATCCTCACGATCTTCATTGAAAAGCGACTTCAGTTTATCTGCTACCTTACGGGTGATGTAGCTTGAGATTTTCTTAACAGCGCCATCGGCTTGCAGATAGGAACGTGATACGTTAAGCGGAATATCTGGAGAGTCAATTACCCCACGAAGCATCGTTAAGAATTCAGGAACGATTCCTTCAACATTATCAGTTACAAAAACCTGATTTTGGTACAGCTGAATTCTATCTTTCTGAATATTCATATCCTGTCCCAAACGTGGGAAGTAAAGAATACCGGTTAAATTGAACGGGTAATCTACATTTAAATGTATATGGAAAAGCGGCTCTTCAAATTGCATTGGGTAGAGCTCTCGGTAAAAGTCTTTATAATCTTTTTCCTCAAGATCAGTAGGCTGCTTAGTCCACGCCGGATCAGGGTTGTTGATGATGTTATCAACCGTTTTAGTTTCTGCTTCTGCATCTTCTGGAGCATCCTCAGGAAGCGGAAGCGTTTCTTCTTTAGTACCAAACTTAATCGGCACCGGCATAAACTTATTGTATTTTGTTAAGAGTTCGCTGATGCGGTTCTCTTCAAGAAACTCTTCAGAATCTTCAGCAATATGAAGAATGATTTCTGTACCACGAACGTCTTTTTCAGCAGGAGAGATCGTGAATTCCGGCGAACCGTCGCACTCCCATTTTACAGCAGGCGCATCTTTATATGATTTTGTGATGATCTCCACCTTGCGCGCTACCATAAAAGCGGAGTAGAAACCAAGACCAAAATGTCCGATAATGCCACTATCCTTTGCGGTATCTTTGTATTTATCTAAAAATTCTTCAGCGCCAGAAAAAGCAACTTCATTAATATACTTCTGAACTTCTTCTTCGGTCATACCAATACCTTGATCGGTAATGCTCAAAGTTTTGGCATCCTTATCGATTTTTACATCAATTACCGGATTGCCATATTCAACGCTGGCTTCGCCAATGTTGGTCAAGTGCTTAAGTTTTAGTGTAGCATCAGTTGCGTTTGAAATTAATTCACGCAAGAAAATTTCGTGATCACTGTACAAGAACTTTTTGATCAACGGAAAAATGTTCTCAACAGCAACATTGATTTTACCTGTAGACATAGTGTATTTAAAATTTTTAAACCGAGTGTTTCGGTTTTAATTAATTATAAGATTGATAGGTGTGAACCATTTTGTGTGGTGCGGATTTCAAAAAAAATACCAAAGCAAATGAAATGACAAACTGACACAACTTTCATTTAAACTGAAAGAACTTTAACTAAAGCTTTTGTTTAACGTCTTTGAAGTAAGATTAAACATTATTTAAATTTACAACAGCTTAAACATTAAGATTATGGCGACTACAAAAAAAGCAACCACAACAAAAAAGGCTCCGAAGCTTACTGCAACTGCGGTAATGACGATGTATATGGAGTACGTGTTAGAGCACGGGCACAAACCGGCTTCGGTATTTAAATTCTGTAAAGATCACAATATTGAAGAGGGAGCGTTCTACAATTTCTTTGGTTCGTTTCAAGGCATCCGTGAAGCCGTATGGGTAGCGTTTTATGATAACACCATTCAAGTTCTTCATAAAAATCCTGATTATGTTACGTATCCTAACAAAGAGAAAATGCTTTCTTTTTTCTATACGTTTTTTGAAGTGTTGACCGCAAATCGCAGCTATGTGCTTTTTGCATTACAAGAACAGAAAAACAGTTTAAAAAGTTTAGCGCAACTCAGAGATTTGCGCTTAAAAGTGCGCGAGTTTGCAAGCGATTTAATCGAAAAGGATAATGAAAATAAGTCGTCAAGGTTAACTAAGAATCCGGTTTCTATTTTTAGTGAAGGTGCTTGGTTGCAGACCTTATTTCTACTGAAATATTGGATGGATGATAATTCGGCACGTTTTGAAAAAACAGATGTGGCTATCGAGAAATCCGTAAACGCCATTTTTGACGTATTTAATACAACGCCTTTAGAAAGCGTTCTTGATTTCGGAAAATTTCTGTTTAAAGAAAACTTTTCAAGAACTAAATAAGAGACGGTATGAAAACGATTGATCACATACCTACCAATAAACTTTCTCGCGCATCACAGCTGGTGAAAACCGGTGTGAAGGTGGGAGGGAACTATGCTAAGTATTATAGCAAAAAAGCCTTTGACTCTAGCATTACACGAGAAACGCTTGATGATGAAAATGCTGAAGATATCTATGACGGACTCAAAAGTTTAAAGGGTAGTGCGCTTAAAGTCGCGCAAATGCTGAGTATGGAAAAGAACATTCTGCCTAAGGCGTATGTTGAGAAATTTTCCCTATCTCAGTTTTCAGTACCGCCACTTTCTGCGGCTTTGGTACGCAAAACATTTAAAAAATATCTAGATAAATATCCTGAAGATTTATACGATACATTCGAGAAAGATAGTGTTAATGCTGCGAGCATCGGTCAAGTACATCAAGCTACTTTAGATGGGAAAAAACTTGCTGTGAAAATTCAATACCCCGGCGTTGCAGACAGCATCAGTAGCGATTTGGCTCTAGTGAAGCCAATCGCTACTCGAATGTTCAATTTAAAAGGAAAGGATAAGGAAAAGTACTTTAAGGAAGTTGAAGAAAAACTGCTTGAAGAAACAGATTATTTGCTAGAGGTAAAGCAAAGTCAAGAAATTACCAAGCAATGCAGTGTGATTGATGACTTAAGGTTTCCCAAATACTATCCTGAGCTATCCAGTGAGCGCATCATTACTATGGACTGGATGACGGGTGTGCATCTTAGTGAATTTACTCAGGTAAATACGGATAAGGAAGCTGCGGACAAAATTGGGCAAGCTTTATGGGATTTTTATATGTTTCAAATGCATCATCTAAAACAGGTTCACGCAGATCCTCATCCCGGAAACTTTTTGGTTGATAATGATCATAAACTTATCGCGATCGATTTTGGATGTATTAAAAAAGTTCCGCAGGAATTTTATACGCCTTATTTTGAATTAGCGAAGCCTGAAAATATTAACGACCCTGAAATATTTAAAGCGAAAATGCTTGAGCTTGAAATTTTAAAAACAAGCGATTCTGCCGAAGAAACTGCGTTCTTTTCTGCATTGTTTCACGAAATGTTAAGCTTGTTCACGAAGCCCTTTCACCTCGAAACCTTTGACTTTAGTGATGAAAGTTTCTTTGCTCAAATTGCAGATTTAAGTGATAAATACTCTAAGGACACCCAACTTCGAAAAATGAACGGGAACCGTGGAAGTAAACATTTCCTCTACATCAACCGCACGTTTTTTGGTTTGTATAACTTGATGCACGACTTAGGTGCCAAAATCAAAGTGAACAATTATAAAAACTATTTAGATTAAGAGATTGAAGATTATTGGTTAGGTTGTTTTGAGAGGCGCACTGATTGGTTGAAGTTGCGCCTCTCTTTTTTTGCCAAATGATCGAGATTAGATAATCGTGTAATCTCTTAATGCGGTTTTAAATGAGGAATTTTTCAATCGCTTTTGCTACCGCGTGTTCTTTGTTAGTGTATTCACTTACATAATCTGCAACATCTTTTACCTCCTGCGCTGCGTTAGCAACTGCAACGCCAAGACCTACATTCTTGATCATTGTAGTGTCGTTAAAGTTGTCGCCAAAAGCAATTACATCACTTAGTTTTAAACCATAGTTTTTATCGATCAAAGTCGCTAGCGCACTGCTTTTATCAATGTTTTTTGGAGTGATCTCCACATACACATCTTTTGAGCGGTAAAAGTGTGCTTCATTACCGTGTTTTTCACGAAGAAGCGCGATCAGACTATCTAAAGCCTTTGGTGAACCCATACACATAATTTTATGCGGTTGTTCGTCAATGGCTTTTAAAACAGCTACGTGCTCGTTAAGCGGCGTATAAACGGGTTCTACACGAGTACTTCTAATTTCTCGCAAAGTCCAGTAATCTGATTTTGCGGTACGCCACGTATCGGTGCAATAGGTGCTGATGTTGTAGTCGTAATCCTGCTGATGTTGAATTACCGTTTCAAGAAAATCAAGAGAAACCGTCTGGCTGTAAAGCTTGTTTCCTTTACCATCTAGCACGAGACCACCATTGTAGCTGATGATCGGGCTTCCCAAACGTCCAATTTTTTCCTGTAAATAATACATTGCCGAAGGCATCCTAGAAGAGGCCAGAATAATCGGGAAATCTTGAGGAAGTTTATTAACTGCAGCAGCAGTTTCAGGGGCAATATCGCGTTTAGCGTTAAGAAGTGTTCCGTCTATATCAGAACACATTAATTGAATTTTCTTTGTCATCCTTCAAAGATAACCCAATGCAGATTTTTGCCGAAAGATTTAAAATGATCTTATCATTTTCTTTTTACAAAAAATGCCACAAGAGCACTTAAAATAAGACCGAAGGCAAGGCTTCCGGCTACAGACTGAATGATGTAGCTTTTAAGGTTAAAGAATGAAGCAGCTTCTTCCGGAGCAATTTTGCCACTTTCTACAGCGTAAGCAATCACATTGTCAAAATACTGAGGCGTAATATAAGTACTGGTGATGTATTGTGCCGGCGCTGCAAGCAGTGCAATAAAGATTGAAAGTATTAAGCCGCTTAAAAAAGCTTGTTTAAATGTGATGATACCTCCGTAAAAATTATTGCGTTTATCACTTAAAGCGAAATAATACAAAATGATCGCCGGAATGTAGAACAGCATGGTGTAGATGTGGTGCATATCAATATGCTCATCGTGCCAGCCCATAAGCCGTTCAAAAACCATCCAAAGGAGTAATGTGAGCGTATAGATCACCGCCCACTTGAGTTCAAGTCTAAAATTTTTCATACGATTAGAAGCTACCAAATAGGGTATTGAAGGTAGTGTAATTCTCTAAAAATTAAAAAAGCTGCCGCAAAAATAATTAGTGGTAAGCCTTTGACTTTTTAGCAGGCTTTAGTTGCTTCTTGATATCATAGCCTAAGCTGCGTAAGCTATTTTCCCAATCAAGACGCGCATATCCCTCTTTGCTGCGATTGTTTTTTAAATACTTAATGCGTTGCAAAATACTCTGAATAAAAAAGCAATCTGTTCTGGTAAGCTCTTCGGTGTTTTTCATCAGAATCGTCAGCAATTTATTAGATTGATCCAATGATGGAGCATCCTTATAATTGGCCACAGTTATAGGAGCAATATCGGTGCGCAACCACGCACGCAGCTCTACTGCAGACATGTTTGTAGATTGGATTAACTCGTTGTGTAGACGTTCTTTAGAAAACAAAATAATAAGGTTTTAGGTTACAAAACTAGGGGTATTCTTCAGGCTCAAAAGGCTGCAATATTAAGTTTATGTAAAGATTAAAACCAACAGATTGCAAATAGTTATTCACAAAAAAAGTCCGGTTGTTAACCGAACTTTTTTACTGTTTGAAGTCTAATACTATTACTCATCTACAAGCACCCAATCGCCTTTATCAAGAAGTGGAATGGCTTGTTTAAACTTCATGGTCTTGTTCTCCCCATTCATCACGTGCTTGATCGTTACTTTATCATTACGGCCTATTTTAGGACGCTCACGGGTGATGGTCTCAGTCACTTGCTGACGCTGAGGTTGCGTGTTGCCACTTGCTGCACGACTTTGTGCGGCACGTTCATCAAGATTAGGAATTTCTTCTTTAGAAGTTTGCGTTTGTTCTGTTTGACGTACTTGACGCGCTTCTCTAATTTGATTTTGCTGCTGAACCGGTAGCTCTCCTTTAAATAAGAAGGAAATCACATCTTTATTCACCTGATCGATCATCTGTTTGAATAACTCAAAAGCTTCAAACTTATAGATCAATAATGGATCTTTTTGCTCGTGCACCGCAAGCTGCACACTTTGTTTCAATTCATCCATCTTGCGTAAATGCGTTTTCCAAGCATCATCAATAATCGCAAGGGTAATGTTTTTCTCAAAGTCGGTAATCAGTTGTTTACCTTGAGACTCATAAGCGTCTTTTAAATTGGTAACGACTTTAAGTTCTTTAGTTCCATCAGAGAAAGGAACCACGATACGCTCATAGTTGCTTTCCGGATTTTCATAGACATTACTAATGATAGGGAAGGCAGTAGCGGCGTTGCGCTCCATTTTTTCTTTGTAGTGCTTTAGCGCGGCATCGTAAACGGTGACTGCAAGCTGTTTTGCAGACGAACTCGCAAATTGCGCTTCGTCAACCGGACTGCTCATCGAGAAGAAACGAATCAATTCAAACTCAAAGTTCTTAAAGTCCTGCGCCATTTTATTTGTTTCGGCGATCACTTCAGAAGTATCGTAGATCATATTGGCAACATCTACGCGAAGACGCTCACCAAATAGTGCGTGATAACGACGCTTGTAAATCACCTCACGTTGCGCATTCATCACATCATCATACTCCAGAAGACGTTTACGTACTCCAAAGTTGTTCTCTTCAACTTTTTTCTGCGCACGCTCGATAGACTTAGAGATCATTCCGTGCTGAATTACTTCACCTTCCTGAAGTCCCATACGGTCCATCATTTTAGCGATTCGTTCAGAACCGAATAATCGCATTAAGTTGTCTTCAAGCGACACGTAGAATTGGGAGCTACCCGGATCTCCCTGACGTCCAGAACGACCACGTAACTGGCGGTCTACACGACGCGAATCGTGACGCTCAGTACCTATAATTGCAAGACCTCCAGCATCTTTTACTTCTTTACTCAATTTAATATCGGTACCACGACCCGCCATATTGGTAGCGATGGTTACCTGACCTGCGTTACCTGCATCGGCAACAATATCGGCCTCCTTTTTATGCAATTTGGCGTTCAATACATTATGCTGAATTTTTCGCATCGAAAGCATTCTGCTCAAGATCTCAGAAATTTCTACCGAAGTCGTACCGATAAGTACCGGTCTTCCGGCTTGTACCAGAAGCTGTACTTCATCAATAACAGCATTGTATTTTTCACGCTTGGTTTTATAAACTTTATCGTCTTTGTCATCTCTGGCAATCGGGCGGTTGGTAGGAATCTCAACAACATCCAATTCGTAGATTTCCCAGAATTCGCCTGCTTCTGTTACTGCAGTACCCGTCATACCCGAAAGTTTGCGATACATTCTAAAGTAATTCTGAAGGGTTACCGTTGCAAAAGTTTGCGTAGCATCTTCGATCTTTACATTCTCTTTTGCTTCGATCGCTTGGTGTAAACCATCGCTGTAACGACGCCCGTCCATAATACGGCCGGTTTGCTCATCAACGATTTTCACTTTATTGTCCATCACCACATATTCGGTGTCTTTTTCAAATAAAGTATAGGCTTTTAACAGCTGATTCATCGTGTGAATACGCTCGCTTTTTACACTGAATTCTCTAAAGAGTTCCTCTTTCTTTTCAGCTTCTTCTTCGGTGGAAAGATTTGCGTTTTCGATCTTGCTGATCTCAACGCCCATTTCTGGCATAATGAAGAAATTAGGATCTTCTTTTCCAGATAAGTGATCGATACCTTTATCGGTCAATTCGATCTGGTTGTTCTTTTCATCAATGGTGAAGTATAATTCAGAATCAATCACGTGCATCTCGCGATTGTTATCTTGCATATAATGGTTTTCGGTCTTCTGTAAAAGTTGACGAATTCCTTCTTCACTCAAATACTTAATCAGCGCTTTATTCTTTGGAAGACCGCGGTATACGCGCAATAGAAGAATAGCACCTTCTTTGGTGTCGCCTGCTGAAATGAGCTTTTTTGCTTCGGCTAAAGTTCCTGTCAATTGTTGACGCTGAAGGCTTACCAGGCTATCAATTTTTGGCTTTAATGCATCAAACTCGTGTTGATCTCCTTTGGGTACAGGTCCTGAAATGATCAAGGGTGTACGCGCATCATCTACCAATACCGAGTCGACCTCATCGACGATCGCATAATTAGGAGCGCGTTGTACCAGATCGTTTGGTGCGTGCGCCATATTATCACGCAAGTAATCAAAACCAAATTCGTTATTTGTACCATAGGTGATATCAGCAGCGTAAGCTTTTCTTCGAGAAGCTGAATTAGGCCTGTGGTAATCGATACAGTCTACTGTGAGTCCGTGAAAGTTAAATAACGGTGCCATCCAAGCGCTATCACGTTTCGCTAAGTAGTCGTTAACCGTTACCAAGTGTACACCATTTCCGGTAAGTGCGTTTAGATACACCGGAAGCGTTGCCACTAATGTTTTACCTTCACCGGTTTGCATCTCTGCAATTTTACCCTGGTGCATAGCTACACCACCTATGAGCTGCACGTCATAATGAATCATATCCCAAGTGATAGGCTTTCCGGCAGCATCCCAGCTGTTAGACCAGATCGCATCATCACCGTCAAGTTGTACGTAGTCTTTTTCTGCGCTTATTTCGCGATCAAAAGCACTTGCAGTAACTTTCAATTGCGGATTATGAACAAAGCGTTTTGCGGTTTCTTTAACCACAGCAAAAGCTTCGGGAAGAATGTCGTTTAGGACTGCTTCGCTAATTTTGTAAGACTCGTCTTTAAGTTTGTCGATCTCCGCGTAGATTTCCTCTTTGCGGTCAATGTCTTCGGTCTCATCAGCTTCTTTCTCTAACTGAAGTAGTGTTGCGTTAGTATCAGAAAGTGCATCTGCGATTTTAGCTTTGAATTCTGTGGTCTTCTGACGCAGCTCATCGTGCGTTAACGCTTCAAGCTGCGCTTCAAAACTTTTAATTTTATCAACAATAGGTTGAATGGCAGCGACATCTTGTTTGGATTTGTCACCTACAAAAACCTTTAATACTTTGTCTAATAATCCCATAATTGGTAGTTCTTTTATCCCAACAAAACCTGTGGTTTCGTTTTAAAGGGAAAAATTAATTTCATGTAATCCTGAAGTCTCAGGAGTTATTTTGATTTTCATTTTTTACGATGAAAATTTCTTTATTCTTCTGAAGAATTTTTAAAACTGAATTCTTCTATTTTGCACTTCAAATTTAAGCAAAAAAAAAGCCTCATTGCGAGACTTCTTTATGTTTAGAATGTTGTAAAATCTAGTATTCATCCTCATTCCAGAGGTAGTCGTCTTCAGACGGATAGTCTGGCCATATTTCGTCAATCGAATCATAAGAGTCACCTTCATCCTCCATAGCTTGTAAGTTCTCAACAACTTCTAATGGTGCTCCCGTTCTAATCGCATAATCAATCAATTCATCTTTGGTTGCAGGCCAAGGTGCGTCGCTCAAATGAGAAGCTAGTTCTAATGTCCAGTACATAAGTTAACGTATTTATTTTTTTGCAAAAATAAATTTATTAACGTAAAATCCAAGAAAATTGAATGTTAATTCAAAATTATTTTTATGAACGTCTGTAATCTATTGTGATTACGAGGGTTAAGCCTAATTTTTCTATGTTTTAACCCTTCTTTTCAGGAATCCATTTAATCTCTTCGGCTTGCAAGTCTTTAGACAACTTCCGTGCCAGTACAAAGAGGTAGTCAGAAAGGCGGTTTAAGTATTTTAGCGCGTTTTCTTCAAACGGAACTTCTTGATAAAGAGCCGTTGCGAGTCTTTCAGCTCTGCGGCATACCGCACGGCTTACGTGACAGAATGACACAGTTTGATGTCCTCCGGGGAGTATAAAATGCGTCATAGGTGGAAGCTGAGCATCCATCGCATCCATTTCCTGTTCTAAAAGCTGGATATCAGCTTCACTTACTTTTTCGATATTCAGGCGCTCTTTGCCATTTTTTAAAACCGCTTTCTCAGGATCGGTCGCCAGAATTGCCCCGATGACAAATAGTTTTTCCTGAATAGAGATCAAAGTAGCTTTGCTATGCGCATCTATTTCCTGATCGCGCAACAAGCCTAAATAGGAGTTGAGTTCGTCTAAGGTGCCGTAGCTTTCAATACGTATGTTGTGTTTAGATACGCGCGTGCCGCCAAAGAGTGCAGTGGTACCTTTGTCTCCGGTTTTAGTATAGATTTTCACAGCTAAAGTTTTTAGGATTTAGATTCGTCTTCGCGCTCTTTCTTAAGATTGAAATAATCTGTTTTAAAATTGCGTTTCCGGCGGTCTCTTAATTTACTTTGATTGCGTTTATTGTTGGCCATAACCGCAAGAAAAAGCACTGCCAAAACCACAATAATGAGAATTGATTGTAAATTATCTGGAATGAAATCGAGCATACGTCAAAGGTACTTAAATTAAAATGGCCAAGGCAATAGCGCTATTCCATTGCGTGTTTAGCATAACTGCGCCATTTTTCGATACAGGCTTCCATATCTTCTGGGATCGCACTGTCAAAGCGCAACCACTCACCGGTTTTAGGATGTTCAAAGCCTAAAGTTTTTGCGTGTAAGGCTTGTCTGGGGAGTACTTTAAAGCAGTTTTCTACAAATTGCTTGTACTTGGTAAAGGTGGTGCCTTTTAGTATCACATCGCCGCCATAGCGCTCGTCGTTAAACAGCGTGTGCCCAATGTGTTTCATATGCACACGTATCTGATGCGTGCGCCCGGTTTCGAGCTTGCACGAGATCTTAGTGACATAGCCCAAGCGTTCTAAAACCTTGTAATGTGTTACCGCTTCCTTACCTTGATCGCCATCTTCGTAAACCGTATTTTGCATACGGTTTTTAGGATGACGGCCTATATGGCCTTCTACCGTTCCTTGATCTTCTTCTACATTTCCCCAAACGATCGCTATGTATTCACGCTCACTGGTTTTATCAAAAAACTGCTTCGCAAGATGCGTCATTGCTTCTTCAGTCTTCGCGACTACGAGAAGTCCGCTTGTGTCCTTATCAATACGATGCACAAGACCGGGTCTACCGCTGCTGTTTTCCGGAAGGTTATCAAAATGATAGATCAATGCATTAATAAGCGTACCGCTGTAATTACCGTGACCGGGATGTACGACCATACCGGCAGGTTTATTCACCACCAGCAGGGTGTCATCTTCATAAACAATGTCAAGCGGAATATCCTCAGGCGTGAGTAAAAACTCATAGGGTGGATGTTCAAAAAGAACCCGAACCACATCATTGGCTTTTACTTTATGATTTTGCTTTACAACTGCTCCGTTTACTTGAATGTTTCCATTTTTTGCGGCTTGCTGAATTTTATTACGCGTTGCTTTTTCAATAAAATTCATCAGAAATTTATCTACACGCAGCGGCTCTTGGCCTTTGCCTGCGGTAAAGCTGTAATGTTCATACAATTCATCATCCTGCTCATCAGGACCTTCCGTCTTAAAATCCTGCATCGTCTAATTCTTCAGCGTCATTTATTACATCTTGTGCAGCATCACCAGAGGTGCGGTAGCTGCCCTTTCCATTACCTACAACCAAATCAATAACTGAGGTTTTACGCAACGCATCACCCACTTTGAGGGTTTTGCCGTCGTGGCGTAGTTCAAGCACTTCGTCAGAGCTTATATGGTCGCGGTAATCAATTTTTCCTATTTTAAATCCTAAAGCAAGCAAGGTTGGTTCTACCTGGCGTTGGGTTCTACCTACCAGCTGTGGAATTTCAATTTTACGATAGCCTGAAGGGTTTAGTACCAGATATATTTTTCGACCTTCTTTTACAAATTTTCCCGCTGCGGGATTTTGCTCGATCACTGAGTATGTAGGATAATCCGGATTGTAGTTTGAAGAGTCGATCACCACATAGTTTAGGTCGGCATTTTCAAGTTCTTGTTGCACTAAGCCTAGAGACATTTTGCTAAGGTCTGGCACGGCGATGCGCTGGTCGTGATTTGTAGAGGCGCGCAGCCAGTACAACAGACCAAATACAAGAAGAACCAGTACCAGTAGCGCCAGCAAGAGCTGTTTTAAAAAGGCTTTGCTGAATATAAATTTAAAGAATCCCATAAAGAGCGATTTTGCGGCTACAAACTTAGTTTAAAATTGGCTGACGCTCAATTGCAATCATTTTTTTTGCCGAGTTTTCCTAAAAATAACGTTCTTTGAAGCCTTAAATTACTCGGTGAACCGAGCTTAAATAAACTTGTTTTTTCAATAGTTGAAGATGATCTTAAGATCGCCTTCTATTAGATAACGTAAAGCTTTCTTTTTTACTATGTCAAAAAAAAATATTGCAGTCGTGATGGGTGGATTTTCCAGTGAGGTGAATATCTCGATCTTGAGCGGAAACACGGTTTGCAAACATCTAGACCAATCTAAGTATAATGTATTTCCTATTCATATTTTAAAGGAAGGCTGGTTTTGTAAACACGCCGATCACCCGCCAATTCCTGTTGATAAAGCTGATTTCTCGATTAATGTGGAAGGCACTAAGATCACCTTTGATTGTGTATTCAACACGATTCACGGAACTCCGGGAGAAGACGGCGTATTGCAGGCGTATCTAAAACTTTTGAAGATTCCGCAGACAGCGTGTAATTATTATGAAGCGGCGCTTACGTTTAACAAGCGGGATTGCATCAGCGTATTGAAAGCCTATGGAATCAAAACCGCAACCAATTATTTGCTGAATAAAGGCGACGTTATTAATGCTACCGAAATTTTAGATAAAGTAGGTTTGCCGTGTTTTGTAAAAGCTAACAAAGCAGGCAGTAGTTATGGAGTTTCTAAGGTTTATGGTGCCGAAGAATTAGAAGGAGCGATCGAAGTGGCGTTTAAAGAAGATGATGAGATCATTATTGAATCTTTTTTAGAAGGAACCGAAGTTTCTGTTGGCGTGATCAATTATCAAGGGAAAGTAATGGCGCTTCCTGTTACCGAAATTGTTAGCGACAATGACTTCTTTGATTATCAGGCAAAATATGAGGGTAAATCACAAGAGATCACTCCGGCAAGAATTACCGATGCGCAAACCGAAGCCGTACAACGCGAAGCAGAAAAAGTCTTTAAGATCTTAAAATTAAAAGGCCTCACCCGAGCTGAATTTATTTTCCACAATGGCGCCCCGCACTTTTTAGAAGTGAATACCACACCGGGGTTGAGTCCTGCGAGTATCATCCCGCAGCAGGCAAAGGTAGCGGGGATTACATTGCCAGATTTGTTTGATAATGTTATTGAGCAGGCAATGAATGGTGAAAAGTCTCAGTAGGCAGTCTCAGTAAATAGTAGGCGATCTAAACTCAGCTTTTATTGCCCCCGCAATGGACTGAATATTTTATAAGCATTAGGTAACGCTACCACAAACTTTAAACACTTCAGTTTTTGTACCTTTAATTTTGAATTTGAATTCTCATTTATGAAACGCGCAGTATTTCCGGGATCTTTTGATCCGCTTACTTTAGGACATTATGATATCATTGAGCGAGGCTTAAAGCTTTTTGATGAGATCATTTTAGCGATCGGGGTGAATGCTGATAAGAAATACATGTTCACTTTAGAGCAGCGGGAAGGCTTTTTAAAAGAGTCCTTTAAAGATGAACCCAAGATCAAAGTGATGACTTATCAAGGTCTTACTGTTGATTTTTGTAATGCGACAGATTCCGGCTTTATTCTTAGAGGATTGCGCAATCCGGCGGATTTTGAATTTGAAAAGGCTATCGCGCATACTAACAGAAAATTGGCGCAAATAGAAACAGTGTTCTTACTCACTTCTTCGGGTAAAAGTTACATTTCTTCATCTATTGTGCGGGACGTTATTCGCAATGGCGGCGACTATACGGGCTTAGTGCCAGACGCGGTTCGCGTGTGATTTTTGCAACATGTAAGCATAACTAAGGTCATTACTGCAGAGACCTGACTATGCTATCAAAATTATTTTTTGCTTTTATCCTCTTGCTCAGCACGGCAGTTTACGCACAACAATCACAAGGAAAAGTGTATGCTGAAGATAAACCGCTAGAAGGCGTGTTGATCATCAATAAAACCCAAGACTTGATGACTTCTACCAACCGTTGGGGGGATTTTGAGATCGCCGCACAGTTGGGTGATTCTTTGATTTTTAGCTATTCGTTTTTTGAAACACAAATTCATCAGGTAGAAGCATATCAACTAGAAGAAACTTGGGTGGTTGAACTTCAGGAAAGTAGAAATGAATTGGATGCTGTGACCATTACGGCAACCAACAAGGTGAAAGAGTTTCGGGTGAAAGAATATGATAAGAATTTTAACACTTGGTTGCAAAAAGATATTCAAGAACACCCTGAATTGTATAGTCCCGGTCCTAGCGGTTCTGGCATTGATTTTATCGCTATCGGAAAAATGGTATGGAATTCGATTAAAAAAGACAAAAAAGAAAAAGCCGAAGATCCCAATCGCTTTAGAATTTTAAAACTGGGAGAACTTGAAGCTTTTTTCAAAAAAGATGCATTTTTTAATCAGGATTTACTACGCAATCAACTAGCCGTGACCCAAGAAGAAGAGCCGCTGTTTTTTGATTATTGTCTGGAGCAGCAGGTAGATGCACGCTTATTGCAAGATAAAAATGAGATGCGTTTTCTGGAGTATTTAATAAAAAGAAGTGCCGAATTTCACAAGTTGAACGCAACGAATTAAACTAACTTCGCAACTTAAAGCAAGCTGATGCGAATACTTATTTTACTTACAGGAGTTGTCACATTGATGATGGGTAATGCTTATGCGCAGAACACCTCCGGAAAGGTTTATGCAGGGGATAAGCGTGTTCCCGGGGTGCTGGTGCAAAACCTTACGCAGAACAAAAGTACGACCACGACAGACGAGGGAGATTTTAGCCTGGCGGCCCGCTTAGAAGACTCTTTAGTGTTTAGTGCCCCATTTATGGAAACGCAGGTGTTTGTGGTAGAGCAATATCAGCTGGAAAAGGTTTGGGTTGTGGAGTTGAAAGAGAACTTAAACGAACTGGACGAAGTACGCCTCACTGAAGCACCTAAAGAAAAACCTTTTGATGTGCGCGTCTACGATAGTATTTTCAATAGTAGAATTCAGAACGACATCAAAAAGAACCGCCAACTATACCGCCCGCCCAACAGTACCAATGGTGTCGATTTTATGGAGATAGGACGCCTTTTTATGAGCTTGTTTAAGAAAGACCCTTCCAAGCAAAAGGAAAGTTATGCGCCTATAACGTATAAACAATACCGTGTGCTCTTTGCTACCGATGAATATTTTAATCGGGAATTTTTAGTGGAGCAATTGGGGATTGATGCGTATTACCACAACCTGTTTTTTGAGTATTGCGACGCCAAGCAACTTCCCGGCAATTTGTTAGAACCTGAAAACCAACTGGACCTTTTAGACAAATTCATTGAACTCGCCGATAGCTTTGAAGCCGAACTCAACGAATTTGGAGAAAATGGTATGAAACTTCCCGAAGGAAATTAGAATAGATCGATGTTCAATCCGGCGTAAAAATTCACAGGTTCTCCGGGATAGTAGTAACGTGGCGCTGCACCACCAAAACCGGTCGCGTTGGGTAGTACCTGTGCTGCGTAATTGGTGTCAAACACATTATTAACTCCCGCAAAAAGCTGGGTTTTTACTTCATTAAAAAGCGTAAAATTATAATCACCACGTAGGTTTACAAGGTTGTAGGCGTCGCTATAAAGACTGTTGGCATCATCCAGTGGAATGCTTCCGGTGTGGCGGTAATTGATGTTGATCTTAAAACAATTTTGAAAAGCCACATCCAGACCTAAATTGATCACTTGATCAGCGACTCCGGTGAGGTCATTTCCATTGAAATTCTCGTCGTTATCTACAAATTCATCAAATGAATAATCGTTGATCGCTAAAGATCCGTAGGGTTGTAATGACCATTCCGGTGATAACTTACCGCGATAATGTACAAAGAATTCAATCCCGTTATGGTCTGTGGCTCCGGCATTGCGTCCTACATATTGATCATCGCCCACACGCTCGGCAACCAGTAAATTAGTAACCTGAACCGTGTATAAACCGAGTTCGGTATAGAGTTTTTTATCCAGCCATTGGGCTTTTAATCCCAACTCATAATTCATTCCGGTTTCGGGTTTGATTTCCGGGTTGATCGCGCCTTCCGGAGTTAAAGTTTCGGCAACCGTGGGGAGTGAAAATCCACGACTTACCGAGGCGTAAATAAATTTATCGCTAGCGGCTTCATAACTCAAACCTGCTTGCGGCAAAAAAATGCGAGGGTACGTGTACACCCCACTGTTGTCAATATTGGCTTCGTTGAGGTAATCATCCAGGCGGTATCTGCTGTGGTTGTAATTCAGACCTACATCTGCTTTAAGCTTCGGTGCAAGTTGCAGGCTTAATTGAGCAAAAAGGTTGAGGTATTTGCGGTCCTGTTCTTGATTACTAAAACGGTCGCCTTGCAGGCTTCCATTGCCATCATTCTCTTCATATAAATTATTGAAAAGCTGCGCCTGATAATGCTCATCAAAATATTCAACCCCAATACTGCTTTTTGCAGGAAGGTTGAAAAGGGAAAATTGAGATTTTAAGGTGCTGCGAATTCCAAAGGCAAAAGATTCTTCATCAAGAATATCAAAAGGCCGCGGTTCATACCCGTCACGGTAATTTGCAAAAACACTGGTTTGCCACGTATGGTTGGCGGTAATATTCCATTCGTAAGAAAGTCCGGCTAAGGCTTTATCATACGACTCATAGCCCTTCGCTTGCCCCCACGTGAATGCTGCGTCTTCAGGACTGTTATGTAAGGTTTCTTCGTTTACAGAACTCGGTATGAAGGCTTTTACCCGTGTATAGTTTCCGAAGAAGGTTAGCGCACTGGCGGCATTGATCTGAGTTCTCGCAAACCCGGTTAAGGTGTTTCGGTTGTAGTTGCTATTCGCTCTAAAGCCGTCTTTCTCCAGATGATTATAGCTTACAAATCCAGCGGTTTTGTCATCAGCGAGTGCTGCGGTGATTCCGCTTTTAAAAAGACCATAAGCGCCTGCTAATCCATTTAATTTGATCGTGCTGCGTTCTGGTTTGATCACCGAAATATTGATCGCTCCGCCCAGGCCTGCGCCATAGCTACTACTGGCAGGACCTTTAATAATTTCCATACGCTCGATCAAGTTGAGGTCAATATCTTCTAACGTGGTTTCACCTTCGCCGGTAGTCAGCGGGATCCCTTCAATATAGGCCTTTACACGGTTTGTGGAATATTGACTGCGCGCTCCTAAACCTCTGATGCTGATGCGGCTCGTATTGAGCGCACCTTGCTGCATCTGAATTCCGGGATTTTTATTGAGCTCGTTAGCGATAGAAAGTTGGTCGCCGCGCTGAAAATCTTCAGCAGCAATGACATTTACCGCCGCGGGAATGCGTTGCAATTTATCTTGAATAGGGGTGGAGGTGATCGTGATTTCACCTAAGGTATTTCGAACTAAAACAGAATCTGCTGCTGTTTTCTCTTGAGCAAATGCACATCCAGAAAACAACAGCAGACCAAAAAGAATATTTTTCATAAAGTACTCGATAATCGAGGGTGGAAATTCTGATGAATTTCAAAAATACTAAAACGTATTCCTATTGGAGCCACTAAAAACTAAAACACCAAGAGGCTTGATTTGTGTGGAATTATTCTGCGGAAACACGCCAGATCACTCCGCCATCATCATCGTTTACCAATAAGGAACCGTCTGGCGTTACTGTAGTAGCCACCGGGCGGCCGTACACTTCATTCCCGTTTTCATCAGGAACAAAACCAGTAAGGAAATCGGTAGGTTCTTTTGGGATCCCATTTTCAAACGGAATAAATACGACTTTATATCCTGAGAAAGGCTCGCGGTTCCAAGAGCCGTGCTGACCTACAAACGCCCCATTGCGGTACATTTGTGGGAATTGTTCTGCGGTATAAAAGGTAAAACCTAAAGATGCGGTGTGCGGTCCTAAAGCAACATCAGGCATAATCGCTTTGTCTACTAAATCTTGATGCGGATCATCTTCCCAGCGTGGGTCGTTGATCTGCCCATAGTAGCTGTATGGCCAGCCGTACCATCCGCCTTTTTTAACGCTGGTCGCATAATCAGGAACCAAGTTATTCCCCAATTCATCGCGTTCGTTAACTGCAGTCCACAGTTCGCCCGTCACCGGATTCCAGTCCATCCCCACAGGATTTCGAAGTCCGGCTGCGTAAATGATCTCTCCGGTTCCGTCAGGATTTACCTCAAGAATATTGGCGCGACGCTCTTCTTTCTCCATTCCTTGTTCGCCTACATTACTAGCAGATCCCACCGAAATATAAATTTTATCTCCGGCTTCGTTGGTGATGATATTTCGCGTCCAATGGTTATTATAACCACTTGCAGAAAGCTCAACTATTTTTTCGCCTTCACCTTCTAATTTGGTTTGCCCTTCGGTGTATGGAAAGCGGTATAAGCCATCAGTGTTTGCGATGTAAAACGAACCGTCTAAAACCAGCATTCCAAAATTCTGATTTAGATCTTCTTTAAAGATATAGCGCTCATCTACTTTACCATCGCTGTTGGTGTCACGCAATAAGGTAATGCGGTTGGCGCTGTCCTTAGTGTTGGACTCCGCTACAAAAATATCGTTATTTGGCGCTACATACGTCCATCGTGGATGTTTGAGCGAGTCGGCAAAGCGTTCTACTTTAAAGCCTTCGGCAGCAGTAGGTGTTGTTCCTGAAGGCCAAGCCACGATCTTACTTTCTTTGGTTACCGATTCTGAGGCAAAAGGAGCAGGCAGTTCTAAAGGACCCACCGTAGTTTCAACGGTAACGGGACCGTTATCGGCGAGTTCTTCTTGCTCGCTTTCGGGTACACTTTTATCATTTTTACAACCTGCCAAAGCAAGAACTCCGGCTAAAATATAGAGGGATGTTTTCATAGTTAGTGATTTTATACGAAAATAAGACTTTAAGTCGCTTGGTATCTGCTGTGCTGCCGCATTAATATAAGTTTAACGGCACTATCTGAAGTTGAGGCTTTTCGAAATCCTTTGCGTATTTATTGCGAATGCACTAGTTCTTGAAGTCTTAGCGGATACGATGCTTCAAGGCTTGTCCTTCCGTTAAAAAAGGCTATTTTTGCAGCCAAAATGAGAAACGGATTAACCTGCTAAATCACAGCATTTTCCATTTTACAAACACACAGGCTTTTTGCACAAAACTACTTCATGAAAAAGGTATTCAACTTATTTGATCTTACCCAAAAGGTCAATTACAAAACCGAAATTCTTGCCGGTCTTACCGTAGCGATGACGATGATCCCTGAATCCTTGTCTTTTGCGATCCTTGCCGGTCTGCCGCCTTTAATGGGCTTATATGCTTCGTTTATCGCGGGATTGGTCACTGCGATTTTTGGAGGTCGTCCCGGGATGATTTCAGGTGGAGCAGGAGCCACAGTGATCACGCTGATCGCATTGATGAATTCACACGGCTTAGAATATGTTTTAGCTGCCGTGGCACTTGCAGGAGTGATTCAAGTGTTGATCGGACTGTTTAAACTGGGGAAGTTTATTCGTCTGGTGCCGCACCCGGTGATGTTTGGGTTTGTAAACGGTCTTGCGATCGTGATCTTTATGTCGCAGATCAAACAGTTTAAAACTTTGGTTAATGGCGAGGTTGCTTGGTTAACCGGTACGCCTTTATTGATTATGGCGGGTCTAGCCGCACTTACGGTATTGATCGTTATTTTTCTTCCGAAATTGACCAAGGCTGTCCCTTCTTCATTGGTGGCGATTATTGTGGTTTTTGCACTTGTGTATTTCTTTGGAATTGATACCAAAACGGTGAAAGATATCGCTTCGGTAAGTGGTGGTTTTCCTCCGTTCCATATTCCTGAAATTCCTATTTCTTACGAAACCTTAAAAGTGATCGCACCCTATTCTATGGTGATGGCGGCAGTAGGACTTACTGAAGGTTTACTGACTCTGAATCTTGTAGATGAGATCACACAAACTAAAGGGGACGGAAACCGCGAGTGTATCGCTCAGGGAAGTTCTAATTTACTTAACGGCTTTTTCTTCGGAATGGGAGGTTGCCCGATGATCGCACAAACCTTAGTGAATCTTTCCGCGGGATCCAGAGCGCGTTTATCAGGTATTATCGCTGCATTAACTATTTTGATGATCGTATTGTTTGGTGCGCCGGTGATCGAGAAAGTTCCTATGGCGGCACTCGTAGGGGTGATGATTATGGTTGCGGTAGGTACCTTTGAGTGGGCGACGCTTCGTATTTTCAACAAAGTGCCTAAAAAGGATATTTTCTTGGTGATCATCGTGGCTGCGATTACGGTGATTCTACACAACCTTGCGCTGGCCGTATTGGTGGGTGTGATCCTTTCTGCCTTGTTTTTTGCATGGGAAAGTGCTAAACGCATTAGAGCTAGAAAATATGTAGATGATGAGGGTACCAAACATTACGAGATCTACGGACCATTATTTTTTGCCTCAACGACTAATTTTACTGAAAAGTTTGATATTCTGAATGACCCCAACAAGATCATTATTGATTTTAAAGAAAGTAGGGTGGCAGATATGTCAGCTATCGAAGCTTTAAACGTCGTCACCAGTCGTTATCATAAACTTGGTAAAACAGTTTATTTACGACACTTGAGTCCTGATTGTCGTCGTCTGCTGAAGAACGCCGAGGCGATCATTGATGTAAATATTATTGAAGATCCTACGTACAATTTGGTAGGGAATGATGCTAATTAAACGCATTTAAAAAGCCGATACGTAAAGTATCGGCTTTTCAATTTTTGGTAGTTAGTGCAAGCGCTTAGTGCTTGTTCTGTTGGTCTTTGATGGTTTTCTCATCAATATCCACCTTGTTGGTTTTCTCGTTTCTATTTCCTGTAGGATTCGTTGGGTTCTTTTGATCTACAGTACGTTCAAATTTCTTATCCATAATAGTTATCTTTTTTGTTGAAAACAAGATACGAAGCGCAGCTGTTAATTAATGGTAAGAACTTGCTAAAAGCGGGTTAATACTCAGGATCTTATACTTTTTATGAACGGTTCTATCCCGTCTAAACCTTTTTCGGTAAGGGTTTTAATGAATGCTGAACCTATAATGGCGCCTTTTGCAGTTTGTGTTGCAGCCTTAAAAGTTTCTTCATCTTTGATCCCGAAGCCTACGATCTGTGGATTTTTAAGCTTCAATGC
Organism: Leeuwenhoekiella sp. ZYFB001; assembly: GCF_011784865.1. Lineage (NCBI taxonomy): Bacteria > Pseudomonadati > Bacteroidota > Flavobacteriia > Flavobacteriales > Flavobacteriaceae > Leeuwenhoekiella > Leeuwenhoekiella sp. ZYFB001. Next base: position 2,506,156 of record NZ_CP050460.1, on the reverse strand, counting down.
AGCGATGCGCTCAAAATAATCGGTTTGCACACTGCTGAAGCCCGAAGTTTTACCTGTAGTACTCGCGCTACTCACCATATAGATAAAACCATCACTTGCTGCATCGATCTGTCTGATGCGCTCATCTGAAGTTTGAGGCGTGATCAAAAAAATCATTTTAAGACCGTATTGTTCAAAAGTAGCTTGATAATGCTCTTCATATTCCGCAAGCGGAAGATCTGGCATAATGAGTCCGTCTATCCCTATTTCGGCACAAGTAGCGCAGAATTTTTCAACACCATACTGAAGCATCGGATTAAAATACCCCATCACTATCAATGGGATATCTACGGTTTTCCTGATGTCTTTGATCTGATCAAAGAGCTTGGCGGTGGTCATTCCGTTTTTTAGGGCTGCAGTAGAACTCTCTTGAATCGTTGGTCCATCTGCCAGCGGATCGCTAAACGGCAAACCAATCTCGATCATATCAACACCAGCTTTCACCAGTTTTTCAATAACCGTTGTAGTATCTTCCAACTCAGGATAACCTGCGGTAAAGTATATAGAAAGCAATTTTTGGCTTTCCTGTAATTTCTTATTTATTCTGTTCATATTTTTATTCTTTAGTCATTTCCGCGAAGGCGGAAATCTTTCCCAATTCATTTCAAGTTATCATTATGTTTTCTACGGAAACCTCATTCGTTCAGCATCCAACTCAGATCGTTCCAATCAGGATTCATTTCGTTGATTAGATTTTCTTTCTAGGCTCGATTCCATTTTTTGAGCTGTTTCTCTCTTTTAATGGCATTTTCGACATAAGGGCTAGATTCAAAATAGAGGAGTTTTTCAACATTGTACTTTCCTGTAAATCCTTTATTGCTTTTTTGTTTATGCTGTTTAAGTCTTCTTTTTAAATCACTGGTAACTCCAATGTAAAGCACTGTGTGGTTTTTATTTGTAAGAATATATGTGTAGAATAATTCTTCCATTTAAAATGTGTGCTTACATTCAAGGAATTTCCGCCTTCGCGGAAATGAAAAATTCAAACACGCTTAAGCGAGTTTGAAGTAATCTATAAAAGTACTTAGATCCTTATCTCCTCTACCGCTCAAATTCACGACCACGACATCATCTTTTTTAAACTTGCGCTCTTCAAAAATGGCCAAAGCGTGAGACGATTCGATTGCGGGAATGATACCTTCCAGTTTGCATAATTCAAGACCGGCCTGCATCGCATCGGCATCGGTGATGCTGATGAACTCCCCACGGCCGCTTCTGAATAAATGCGCGTGCATAGGCCCAACACCCGGATAATCAAGACCTGCTGAAATAGAATACGGCTCTGTGATCTGTCCGTCATCGGTTTGCATCAACAAGGTTTTGCTTCCATGAATGATGCCCTCTTTACCTAAGGCCGAAGTTGCAGCACTTTCCCCGGAATGGATTCCTTTCCCGGCTGCTTCTACAGCGATAATACCCACTTCGGGAGTGTCAAGGTAATGGTAGTAGATCCCGGCAGCGTTACTTCCGCCGCCCACGCAGGCCACTACATAATCGGGATTTTCTTTGCCTTCCTTCTCCAGTAATTGCTTTTTTACTTCTTCAGAGATCACACTCTGAAAACGCGCTACCATATCCGGATACGGGTGTGGACCTACCACACTACCAATGATATAATGCGTATCAGTCGGATTATTGATCCAATCCCGAATGGCTTCATTGGTCGCATCTTTTAAGGTTTTGCTACCAGATTCTGCAGGGACTACGGTGGCGCCAAGCATTTTCATTCGCGCTACGTTAGGCGCCTGTCGTTTAATGTCTATTGCACCCATATACACAATGCATTCTAAGCCCATCAATGCACATACGGTAGCCGTAGCCACCCCGTGCTGACCGGCACCGGTTTCGGCGATGATGCGGTTTTTACCGAGACGCTTGGCCATTAAGATCTGACCAATGGTATTGTTTACCTTATGCGCTCCCGTGTGACACAGATCCTCCCGTTTGAGGTACACTTTTGTTCCGTACTTTTCAGAAAAACGCTTGGCATAATACAATGGCGTAGGGCGACCTACATATTCTTTTAAAAGCGCCTTGAATTCTTCTTGAAAATCCGGTTCCTGCATTACTTTTAAGTAATTCTGACGCAGCTCTTCTACATTAGGATATAGCATTTCTGGGATGTAGGCCCCGCCAAAATCGCCATAATATCCTTTTTCGTTTACATTGTAGTTCATAATTCTATTTTGATATTTCCGCCCTTCGGCTATCGCTCAGGATAAACTAAAGCGGAAATCTTTTAATTCACAGTATTTTTTTATTTCAATTCAGACGTAAATCTCTATCTATTTAATTCTTTTATAAGTGACTTTAATAAGTCTATATTTTTTAATCCCGGTTCGTCTTCAAATTTACTATTGACATCAATCCCCGCCAGCGGAAGCGTTGTTTTTTTAAGTTCGTTTACTGCTGGGATTTCGTCTAATCCTATGCCGCCACTTAACATAAAAGGCTTTTGCGAAGGATACTCATTGAGCACGCTCCAATCAAAGGTATAGCCATTGCCGCCTTTTTCTTTGCCTTTGGTGTCAAATAAAAATTTATCGACCACAGCTTCATAAGCTTCCAAAACTGAAAAGTCAAAGTGGTCTTTTATGCTGAAGACTTTCCAGAGTTCAACGTTTATATCTGTTTGAAGCGCTTTACAGTATTCCGGAGTTTCGCTTCCGTGCAATTGAATCACATCAAACTGAAATTGCTGGATTTTATCGAGTGCAAATTCAATGCTTGCATCTACAAAAACGCCCACTTTTTTAATTCCTTCCGGAAGGGTTTCAATAGCTGCTTGGTCGTAATTTCGTTTGCTTTTTTCAAAGAAGATAAAACCCAAATAATCTGGCTTGAGTTGGGCTACGTCAAGGGTGTTGTGTTTCATTCCACAAACCTTAAGGCATAGCTTATCGTACTTTTTATTATGGATTGTTTTAACCATTAATTTTATTACTTCCTATTCTGTTTTGTTCATTTCTTTTGCTCGACCAAAAGAAACGAACCAAAGAAAAGGACGCCTTTTGTTAGGAATTTTCCATAACCTTAGCCGGTTATGGAAACCATTTTATAAAATGGGCGCTGCGCTGTCTTTCCCATTTTATAAAGCCTATTCTGGAACAAAAGGAGGCTTCGCATTTATACTATTTAGTATTCATTTTAGTTTATATACTATTAAATAAGCTGTTTGATAAACTCAGTAGCGCTGGCGCCGGGATCATCGGTTTTCATAAAGTTCTCGCCAATGAGGAAGCCTTTATAGCCATACGGCTGTAAGGCTTTGATCGCTTTGATCGAACTGATGCCGCTTTCAGATACTTTTACAAAATCATCCGGGATTTCAGCCGATAGGCTTTTGCTAGTTTCGAGGCTCACTTCAAAAGTTTTCAGGTTGCGATTGTTTACGCCCAGCATATCTAAAGACGGCATAACGGACTTTTGCAATTCTTCCAGATTATGCACTTCAAGAAGCACATCAAGACCAAGCGATTTAGCAAATTCTGAAAGCGTTTTGATCTCATCTCGTGTGAGCACTGCGGCAATGAGCAAGATCACATCTGCGCCATATGCTTTCGCTTCCAAAATTTGATAGGTGTCGATAACAAATTCTTTGCGCAAAAGCGGTAATTGTGCTGCGGCGCGCGCCAGTAACAAATCGTCCAGCGAACCGCCAAAATATTTTCCATCAGTAAGTACGCTCATTCCACAAACTCCGGCTTGCTCGTAACCACTGGCTACATCTTGCACATTGAGGTTGTGATTGATCGTCGCTTTACTGGGCGACCGGCGTTTATGCTCTGCGATGATCCCTGAACCGCTTGTGCTCAAGGCTTGTGCAAGTGATGGTGATTTACGTTCAAAAAGCACCGACTGTTCCAATTGCTTCACCGGAATCAGCTGCTTGCGTAAGGCTACTTCTTTATATTTATCAGCGATTATTTTGTCTAGAATATTCATTTTATTTGCTGCTTAGGGCTATGAGTTTATTTAAGCGTTCGAGTCCTTTTCCGCTTAAAAGAGATTCTTTAGCAAGTTCAAAACCTGCTTTAGGCTCAAGGTTTTTAACGGTGGCAATGGCCATTCCTGCATTGGCGCAAACCACATTGTTTTGCGCTTCGGTGCCTTTACCACTGATCACTTTTTTAAAGATCGCCGCAGAAGATTCAATGGTGTCGCCACCATAAATATCTTCCTGTTTGATGGTATGAACCCCAAAATCTTCAGCAGTCAACATACGCTCGCTGTTGTTGCGAATGGCTTTGGTATTTCCGGTAAGGGAAATCTCGTCATAGCCATCTATACTGTGTAAAATGGTAAAGTTCTTTTTAGTATCCTGATACAGGTACCCATATAAACGGGCGAGTTCCAGATTGAAAACACCCACGAGTTGGTTCTCAGGAAACGCCGGATTCACCATAGGGCCCAGCATATTGAAAAAGGTTTTTACCCCAAGTTCGCGACGAATAGGGCCAACATTTTTCATCGCAGGGTGAAAGAGCGGTGCGTGCAGCACACAAATACCGGCTTCATCCAGACAACGCTTTAAAAAGTCGGCATCGTTGGTGAATTTTATTCCGAAGCTTTCCATAACGTTGCTGCTTCCGCTCACGGAAGAAACTCCGTAGTTTCCGTGCTTGGTTACGTTGATTCCTGCACCTGCTGCTACAAATGAGGAAAGCGTTGAGATGTTGAACGTGTTTTTACCATCACCACCGGTTCCACAGAGATCTATCGCGTTGTATCCGTCAAAGGGGACAGCAATGCACAAATCGAGCAACGCATCTCTAAAGCCGGCAAGTTCTTCAACAGTAATGCTGCGCATCATATACACGGTGATGAACGCCGCGATCTGACTGGTGTTGTATTTTCCTTCTGAAATATTGACCAAAACCTCGCGCGCCTCTTCTTTAGTCAGCTGCTCGTGGTTTATGAGTCGGTTTAATATTGTTTTCATTATTCGCTCTAAGTACTCCGTAGGGGAGCATTATTATTTATGTGAGATTTCCGTCTATACGGAAGCATTATTATTTTTGTGAGATTTCCGTCTTCATGGAAATGGACTACTTCTATTATTTTATAAGATTTCCGTCTTCACGGAAATAGAAAAACATTTAGCTATTTACCCAGTTTTTGATCATTGTCTTGCCTTCGGGAGTCAGTACCGATTCTGGATGAAATTGCACGCCGCGTACATCAAATTCTTTATGACGTAACGACATGATTTGACCATTTACGTCCACCGAAGTGATTTCTAAAGTTTCCGGGAAATTCTCAGGAGCAACGACCCACGAGTGGTATCTGCCAATTTCAAATTCCGTAGGAATATCTTTAAAAAGGGGCTCATCAGTCACCAGTTGTTTAGCCGAAGTGGCAACCCCGTGAAACACCTGATCTAAATTGATAAGCGTGCCACCAAAAACTTCACCAATGGCCTGCTGGCCTAAGCAAACGCCAAACATACTTTTAGTAGGCGCATAGGTTTTAATAATTTCCAGAAGCAGACCGGCTTCTTCGGGAATTCCCGGTCCCGGTGACAGCAGGATCTTATCAAAAGCAGCTACTTCTTCTAGTTGCAGTTGATCGTTACGTTTTACGGTGACTTCGCAGTCTAAATCTTCAAGATAGTGCACCAAATTGTACACAAAACTGTCGTAATTGTCTATGACTAAAACTCGTTTTTTCATGTTATAGTTCTTCAGCCAGTTTAAGGGCTTTGGTAAGGGCTCCTAATTTATTATATACTTCTTCTAATTCTTTTTCCGGTACGCTGTCACTTACGATTCCTGCTCCCGCTTGATAATGCAATTGGTGGTTTTTACTTAAAAAGGAACGGATGATGATCGCATGATTGAAGTTTCCGTTGAAATCCATAAACCCAATGGCACCTCCGTAGAAATCTCGGTTGATAGGTTCGTATTTTTCCAACAATTTCATCGCATTGTGTTTGGGCGCACCGCTTAAAGTTCCTGCCGGAAACGTGTCTGCCACAACCCGCATGGTTGAGGTATCAGGATGTTTAGTTCCTGTGACTTTACTCACCAAATGGATCACGTGCGAAAAAAATTGTACCTCGCGATAGGTTTCTACTTTTACGTTACTACCGTTGCGGCTCAGGTCGTTGCGGGCAAGATCTACGAGCATCACGTGCTCGCTGTTCTCTTTGGCATCTTCAGAAAGTTTTTTGGCCAAAGCGGCGTCTTTTTCATCATTTCCGGTACGTTTAAAGGTCCCGGCGATCGGGTGAATTTCGGCTTTGCCTTCTTTTACGATGAGCTGGGCTTCAGGCGAACTTCCGAAGATCTTAAAATTTCCGTAGTCAAAAAAGAACAGATACGGCGAAGGGTTGACGCTGCGTAAGCTTCGATACACGTTAAACTCGTCTCCGCTGAAGCCTTGTGAAAAGCGTTTAGATGGAACGATCTGAAATACATCTCCACGCTGGCAATGCTTCTTACAGGTTTTTACCAGCTCTATAAAAGCCTCGTCAGACATCTGCGATTGTTGCTCGCCTTCCAGCTTAAAATGATATTCGGCAAAACTTTTTACGGTAAGCAGTTGAGCGATCTGGTTAAGGTTGTTCTCTTCGTTATAGGTATGTGAAAAAATGTGCGCTTCGTTATTGAAGTGATTGATGGCGATGATGTTTTGGTAGACTGCATAATACAAGTCTGGCACATCAAGCTGCGCTTCTTTTTTGGTCACCTCAATATCCTCAAAATAGCGCACGGCATCGTAACTCATATAGCCGAAGAGTCCGTTTTGAATGAACTTCTGTTCGTTGTCTTCGGTTTCAAATTTTTTAGCAAAACCTTCAATGATGCCTACCACATCAGTAACATCTTCAATGGTCGTGATTGTGGTTGTCCCGTCAGGGAAAACTTCGGTGATCACTTCGTTTTTTACGGTGATCGAAGCGATAGGTTTGCAGCAGATATAGCTGAAGGTGTTGTCGTTAGCCCGGTAGTCGCTACTCTCAAGGAGTAAGCTGTTTGGGAACTTATCACGCAGACGCAGGTAAACCGACACCGGAGTGATGGTATCTGCAAGAATTTTTTTGCGGTGGGTTTTTAAGGTGTATTTCATTTTGGGTTGATAGGCTTATAAACAAAAAGACCTGTCGTGAGACAGGCCTTTTTTTATTTTGATATTAAATACAAGGTTGCTTCACGACGTTACTGTTGCGAGATCCACCACCAAGTATTTACTGTTTTGTTTTTCATAATGAGCCTCAAAGATACACATCGTTCAGAAAGAGACCAATAATTTTTTAAAATTACTTTGAAAAAATTATTCATTAGTCGAGTTGATGTTAGGTGAGATGCCGTTATAAGTAGATTAAAGATTTTATCAGAAATCGTGGTTGTTCATTTTCTTTGCTCGCGTGATTGTTATTTTACGGGAGCTCGTGAATCTCGTATCCTCGATTTGCTAATACTAATTCAACTAACATTATTACAAAGCACAACAGATGCATTCCTCTCCCTGCGGTCGTCGGATGCAGAAAAGAAAAGACACCCTCGCTTATGAATTTTTTGCCTTATCAGGCAAAAATCGCAAGAAGGCTCCTAAATTTCCTCCAAGGCTTCAAAAATTTTTAACGGAGCCATCTGGCTATACTGAAGAAAAAGAATCGAGGACTTTCGGGTAGGCTTATTAATTTTATTAAAGTAGTCTAGTCAGTTTGGGATACCATAAAAAAAAGCTGCCATTTTTAAAGGCAGCTTTCTAAATACTTGTGATGGACTATTAATTAGATAGACAAGTTGATATCTAAAGTAAAGTCGTCATAAATAGTTTTGTCTCCTAAATTGTCAAAGAAGCTTCCAGACCCATAACGTACGTTGTATTTACTGCGGTCTATGGTTAGGGTAGTGGTGAAGTTGTCACCGGCTTTTTCAAGATCAAAAGTGATAGGTTCAGTCGTTTCTTTAATGGTAAGGTCACCGGTTACTTTATAAGTGTTTCCGTTCTTTACTACATTAGTGATTACCAATTTAGCGGTTGGGTAGTTCTCAACACCAAAGAAGTCGTCACTTTTTAAGTGCCCTTCTAGTTGCCCTTTGCTGTCTCCTTCAAGGTCTGTACATTCGATGCTGTTCATATCGATCACAAATTCGCCTCCGGTAACAGCGTCGTCTTCCATTTCAAAGAAGCCTTCTTTAAGGTCGATGGTTCCCATGTGTTTTCCGGTTACTTTTTTGCCAACCCAAGTGATTGAACTGTCTTTTACGCTTACTTTTTCCATAATAGTTTTTGTTGTAAATGATGCAGCGGCAATGCCTACTGCTAAGATTAATACTGATTTAACGCGATTATTGCGGTTAAGTTGATTGAAGGCTTTTTTGGAAGCCAAGTTTAATTTTGCTAAGCTTTGATTAAGAGTGCTCATGAAATTCTGAATTTTTATTGTTGTATGGATTAAAATTGTATGTACAAATGTTTGTTTAAATTTTTTTAGAGGATCTCAAAAAGTTCTTCCTGCGGGCGTCTTACCTTAGCAGCGTGTTGTGTTGGGTCGTCAGCACTGCGATATCCTGCCGCTGCAACAACAACGCTATGTAAGTTGGTGTTAGCAAGTCCTAAAATTTTATCAAATGCGTCCGCATCAAAACCTTCCATCGGGCAGGTGTCGATCTGGTGGGCGGCAGCGGCACTTAATAAATTTCCAAGAGCGATGTAGGCTTGGCGGGCAGTCCAACCGGCTTTAGCTTCTTGTGGAAGATTTAAAAGGCTGTTTTTCATCAGATTTGCATAATCTTCTAAAGCGCCTGTTTCGACTTCTTTAATACGTGCTGCGTGGTTAATGTAACTGTCTACGAGTTCGGCTCCAAAATCAGTTTGATGTGCAAACACAAAAATGGCCGAAGCATCTGTGAATTGTGACTGGTTATAGCCGGCGACTTTCAACTGTTCTTTGATCTTTTCATCTTTGATCACAAGGATTTTGTACGGCTGTAAACCATAGGAAGAAGCAGAAAGTTGCACTGCATCTATAAGGGTTTGCAGTTGGTCTTCGCTTAACTTCTTGTTTGCGTCAAATTGCTTGGTGGCGTATCGCCAATTGAGGTGTTCAATATACTTACTCATCTTTTCTTAATTTATCTAATAAAGTATTTAAGGTTTCTAATTCTGATGTGGTTAAGGTCGCGGTGTTTTTAGCATTGGCTGCAGCGGTGAGCGGGTCTAAGTCTTGTAATAATTCCAAACCTGCAGCGGTGATTTCGATTTCTACTTTACGGCGGTTTGCAGGGCAGATGCGTCTGCTTACCAGCGCTTTTTTAATTAACTTATCAACCAAGCGGGTCGTATTGCTGCTTCGGTCTACCATACGTTCCTGAATGCAGGCCAGACTGGCAGGTTTTCCTTTCTGACCGCGTAAAATGCGTAGCACATTAAATTGAGGAGTACTCAAATCAAATTCCTTAAGAAGCGCAGCAAAATGTTCTTCCAGAAATCTGGAAGTGTATTGAATGTTAATCAAGGTTTTTGAGGACAAGTCTAAACCGTTTCCTATTTTTAATGTTTCTTCGATCTTCATTGTGTATCTACAATTGTTGTACGTACAAATGTATAATTATTTTTTGTTTAGATGGAAATGAGTCACTCGCTTTAACGGAATTTTAAGGTTTCTCAACGAAAATAAATTCAATACAACGCTGTAGATGTTATACAATTCCTAAAATCTGTTATCAAAATGTTGTATTCCTTAAATTTACCGCAAGCGTTTATTTGCGTTTTGTGGTTGCAATAAACACATGGGAATCGACGCTAGTTTAAAAAAAGGAACTATTGATTAGAAGATTACTCGGTTTAGGGATGTTGTGTGTGTTAATGGGGTGTGCTTCTAAAGCAGCTTCAATACAAGCCGCAAAACCTGTACGAATTGTTAACGCGGAAGGATACCAGTTACCCGTTTATGATTTTGAAGCCTTTAAACCGATGCTTGATTTTCCGGAAGGTGAGACGGTAAAAGTGATCAATTTTTGGGCGACCTGGTGTGCGCCCTGTGTGCAGGAACTGCCTGTATTTGAAAAGCTTCACGCAGCGTATCGCAAACAAGGTGTGGAAGTAACTTTGGTGAGTCTGGATTTTCCTGATCAAATTGAAGCGCGCTTGATTCCGTATATATTGAAAAACCAACTTGCCGCTCAGGTTTTACTGTTGGATGATCCTCATAGCAATGTCTGGATCCCACAGGTATCCGAGTCGTGGAGTGGTGCGATACCGGCCACCTTGTTGATCGCTGAAGATGCCTATAGATTTTATGAGCAATCCTTTGATTACCGCAGTCTGGAGCGCGAAGTACTTGCTTTAAACCCTAACTTGAATTCTAACTAATATGAAATCTTTAAAAGTCTTAATAGTACTTACGCTGGTCCTGGTCGTTTCTGCGCTGGGAATCGCCGGCTTTAATCAATTTAAATCGGGTTACGACATTGGTGATCATGCATCTGATTTTAGGTTGAAAGATGTGTCAGGCGAACTCATTTCGCTTTCTGATTTTGACGAAGCCAAAGGATTTATCGTTGTATTTACGTGCAATACATGTCCGTTTGCCATTGCCAATCAAGAGCGTATTCAGGCTTTAGATGCCACCTTTAAACCTAAAGGCTATCCCGTGATCGCGATCAACCCGAATAACCCTGCGGTGAAATCCGGCGAAAGTTATGCTGAAATGCAAAAAGTTGCTAAGGACTTGGGTGTTACATATCCATATCTGTATGACGCCAATCACGAGGTTTATGCCACATACGGGGCGACCAAAACACCACATGTTTATGTTCTTCAAAAGGAAGAAGATGCATTGATCGTGCGGTATATTGGGGCTGTCGATGACAGTGTGCGGGATGCCGCTTCTGTTACACAAGCCTTTGTGGCTGATGCTGTGGAAGCTTTGCTGAATGATACTTCGGTAACCCCTGAAACGACTAAGGCGATTGGTTGCGCTATTAAGGCATAATGCCGTTGGAAAAGCTTGAGCAATGCCTTATTTTTGATTTTTATACTAAAAAATTTACGATGAAAAATATAACTCAGGAAGAATGGGAAGCGCAAATCGCTGAAGATGATAATGCTTTTATTCTCGATGTACGTACACAAAATGAAGTAGATGAGGGCATCATCCCCAATTCACATCATATCGATATTTATGAAGGTCAAGGATTTATTGATAAAGTAAACGAACTTGACAAGTCGAAAAATTATTATATCTATTGTCGTTCCGGAAACCGAAGCGGGCAAGCAGCACAACTGATGGATCAGCTGGGCTTTGAAAATACCTACAATCTACTTGGAGGATTTATGGAGTGGGACGGAGAAACGACGTATCAGGAATAGGTCATTTCTGGTAGTGAGTCATCCTTAAATAGATTCAACTTTTTATAAATACCAAAAATCCTCGAAACTTCATTCGGGGATTTTTTTTATTTCAAATGTAGTATGGTCGTATAGTGGCTTTGCTCAATGATTTGATATGTTATGGGATTGGTGTGAAGGTTCTTTATTTATTGTTTCTGATTTTTGATTGATGATTTTTACTTTTCTTTAATTGATTGATTTCTATGTTACGGGAGCTCGTTAACCTCGGATCCTCGGTTTGAGTAATGTTTACTTTAAAATGTTGTTTATTCATTTTCTTTACTCGCATGATGATTATTTTGCGGGAGCTCGTAAATCTCCAAATGTCGGATTGAGTAATTTTACTTAGGTGTTATATTCTTTACTTTTCTTTACTCGCAAGATTTCTATTCCACGAGAGCTCGTGAATCTCCTAGCGTCGATTTGCCTATGCATTCCTCTCCCTGCGGTCGTCGGATGCAGGAGAAAAGTAACAAAAGAAAAGAGCCCCTCGTTTAGGAATTTTTCGCTTAGGCGAAAACCGTCTTGTTCGTTCCGCGTCGCTATCGTTCCTGTCCTTCGGAACGCCCTGCGTCTATTCTGAACCGAGGGATCTTGTTTTGTACTCCCCTTCGGGAATAGGTAATGTCACTTCGAGTGATTGAAAACCTGCGGTAGCAGGGATTCAATTATATCGAGAAGTCTTTGAGGTTATTTCTGTAGTTCTATATTCGCGTGACTTTTATTTTTAGGGAAGCTCGTTAACCTTGTATTCTCGGTTTAGCTCGCGTGGTTTTTATTTTTCGGGAGCTCGTGAACCTCCTAATCTCGGTTTGAGTAATGTTTTTTTTAAAATGTTGTTCATTCATTTTCTTTGCTTGTCCAAAGAAAACGAATCAAAAGAAAAGACACTTTTTCTTAGGTATTTTTGCCTTATCAGGCAAAATCGCAAAAAGGCTCCTAAATTTTCTCCAAGGCTTCAAAAATTCTGAACGGAGCCTTCTCGCTATACTGAAGAAAAAGAATTCTAAAGCATAGTATTCTTAGTTCGGATTTTCTGAAAAACACTATTATTTAGAATTGACGGTGATAAGCGGAAGTGCAACCCTAAATTTCTTGTAAGGTTTAAGAAATTTTTAACGGGATGCCCTTGCTATACTGACCAAAAGAAAGCTAGACCCTTCGGGTATCGATATTTAATACTGTAAACAGAAAACTGCAAACTGGCTGCTGCTATTGCCAACCGTTAATTTGTATTTATAATTTCGTATTTCTGATTTCCGTTTCTTATCGGGTGTATATTTAGATTTTATAATCCAAAACGATAAACTCATCGTCGTGTACTGTCTTTTGCTTTAAGAGTTGGAGATGAGAACATATGTAGAATTGCCAAGCAGATGTGATTTCTCCCGCTGGTCGAAATGACTGGGTGTTGTATTTTGTATTTCTACATTTGTATTTTGAATTTCAGGTTAGGTTAATTCCGTAAATTTTAAAGCCTTGAAGCTGTTGTCGATAACGTTTTTCTTCTGACTTTGAGCGATTTTTCTTAATTTTTGTTTAAAATTAAATACTAAATTACCCTTGTTTAACTGGTAGATTTACTTATTTTCGCCAACCTAGATGTTAGAAAATCCCCTAAATTTTGTAACGCTAAAAGAAACGATTTGCATGAATTGGTACGTGTTATACGTTAAACCACAAACAGAAAAAAAAGTGGCTTCGGCGCTTGAAAAAATAGGGGTTGAAGTCTTTTGTCCTACACTGGAAGAGGTGCGTGTTTGGAGTGATCGTAAGAAAAAAATACGTGTTCCGCTTTTTAAATCCTATGTTTTTGTTCGTTTAAATTCCACGGATCGCCAGCAGGTGTTTGCGGTGCATGGAGTCGTGCGTTATTTGTTTTGGTTAGGGAAGCCCGCCATTGTGCGCAATGAAGAGATCGCAGCCATTCAAAACTGGCTGTCTGATGATGCAGTGACTGAGGTGCGTGTACGCGCCTACCAGCCCGGAACCGAAGTAAAAATTGCCAGTGGTCATTTTAAAGGACAAAAAGGTGTGGTGCAGGAGGTGGGACGTAAAAAGTTAAAAATGGCCATTAAAAGTTTGGGTGTCATTGTGGAGGCCCGTTTAAAAGATTTGGTCAATTAAATACGATATAGCGCTGCGAACCGTTAGCGCGTATAGCCTCCTTTTTAGGGAGGTCTTTTTATGAGTACCGCTAAAGCTTTTAGTGCTTGGTAGCGTTGCTTAATAAAGTTTGTTGTTGAGGCAGGTTGCTTTTCATTAGAAAAATGGGAGTGACGCGGCGGAGCCATGGAATTCACCAAACTTTAGCGTTAAGCTTGTTGTCTATAGGTTGACTTTTTCTCTGATTGTCTGAGGTGTTCTACTTAGAAGATTAGAGAGAAAAGAATATAGACTTAAAGGCAAGAAATATTTGAATAAAAAAAATTGAAGAAGTTCTAAACGAGAGCATGGGTAGGGTGAATAAATTGGTGTTGGTCTTGATCCTTTTTGGTGGTTTTGCGATTATGCAGGCACAGGAGCAAGCGCAAGAGCTTGATGGGCTGCAGTTGTCGATCAGCGGGCGTGGACTTGCGGCAACCGGATCGGAAAATCCGTTCTGGATGTACAGCAACCAATATGGGCGACTGGATGCAGAGACTAGTGTTTTGGGATTAGCGCAGGTGGCCTATGCGACTCGCTTTAACGAAAACAATCGTCTTGAAATTGGCGGGGGGCTTTTGGCTAATGACGGAATCTATGATGGGGTTAAGGCCGATGAGCTTTATGCTACCTACACCTGGAAGTGGATAGAAGCCAATGCGGGGTTAAAACACCGGGAGCGTAAACTCAACGGAATCTCGAGCGTAGATGGCGATATTGTATGGAGTAATAATGCAAGGGCTTTGCCCGGGGTCTATATCCGTATGTTGAAACCCTTAAAAGTATTCAAATGGTTGGAGGCCTCGGCAACCTTTGGGCATTACTTTTTAGAAGAAGATCGTTATGTGCGAAATGCGCAAGTGCACCATAAGAGCCTAGAGCTGGCCTTGGTATTCAGTCCCGGAGACCGCCTGAGTGGAAGTATGAAGCATTATGTGCAATTCGGTGGGACCTCACCGGTGTATGGGGAACAACCTGATGCCTTTTCAGATTATGTACGTGTTTTTTTTGGAAGTTCTGGAGGGGCCGAGGCGAGTGGAGGTGATCAAATCAACAGTTTAGGAAATGGTTTGGGTTCGTATGAACTCGCGTATGAATTTACTCGCCCAACCTACTATCTGAAACTCTATCATCAAAATCTTTTTGAAGATGCCTCGGGGATCGAGTTGAATAATTTTCCCGATGGGGTGTGGGGGGCTTATTTAGAACCCGAAGGCATTTCTTGGTTGGATGCAATAGACCTGGAATATGTACAAACCGTATCGCAAAGCGGCCGACCGGTTGCTGGAATTTATGGAAAAGAAGGAGATCGATATTTCTACAACTTTACCTATAGATCGGGCTGGACGTATGACCGCAGGGTGATAGGTTTGCCTTTTATTTTACCGGGAGCTTATGATGCTGAAAATTATAACGACCGTAGTTATGTGGTGCACTTAGGAGCAACCGGAAGTTATGGGAATTGGCAGTACCGCGGAAAAATCAGTTATGCGACCAATTTAGGAACGTATAATTTTCCGTACAACTCCCGTGAACACGCGCTTTACAGTTACGGGGAGTTGCGTTATACTACCACTTTTGGCGTTTTTACCGGAACTTTAGGCCTCGATTGGAGTGACCGAACGCAGAACACCCTAGGTGTGGGCTTGGGGTATCAGTATCGATTTAAACTGTGAACGATTTCCTTTTATAAAAGGATGTAAACTAATATTATGGAGGTTTCCGCCTTCGCGGAAATAGACAACTATAGGTTCGACGTGTGAGGTTTCCGCCTTCGCGGAAACAGTCAAAATAATGTTTTTTCGCCTTCGCGGAAACGGACAAAATAATTTTTTCCCGCCGGAGTTTATTCTGAGCGATAGTCGAAGGGCGGAAATAGACAAATAAAGTTTAAAGTACGAGATTCCCTTCTGCAAGGGAATGGAAAATAAAGTTTAAAAATTAAAGATTCCCTTCTTCAGGGGAATGAAATAAATAAGGTTTTCCGCCTTCGCGGAAATGAAAAAAAATGTACTTCTAATGAAAGTTAAAAACATCTGTTGTATTGGCGCCGGGTATGTAGGCGGGCCTACAATGGCGATCATCGCCCAAAAATCACCGGAAATAAACGTGACGGTGGTAGATATTAACGAGAAACGTATTGCAGCCTGGAATGACCCGGATGTGGAACAAATTCCGATCTATGAACCGGGGCTTTCTGAGGTGGTGGCTGAGGCGCGAGGGCGTAACCTATTTTTTTCAACTGATGTAGATGCAGCGATCGATGCAGCCGATATGATCTTTATTTCGGTGAATACGCCTACCAAAACCTACGGAATGGGTAAAGGCATGGCTGCTGATCTGAAGTATATTGAGTTGTGTGCACGGCAAATCGCACGGGTAGCGAAGAATGATAAGATCATTGTTGAGAAATCTACCTTACCCGTACGTACGGCCGAAGCCTTAAAGCGTATTTTGGATAATACCGGGAATGGCGTGAACTTTCAGATCCTGTCAAATCCTGAATTTTTAGCAGAAGGTACTGCAGTAACCGATTTGCATAAGCCCGATCGTGTGTTGATTGGGGGCGATGTGGATACGGAAAGCGGGCGTGAAGCCATTCAAGCCTTAGTGGACGTGTATGCGCACTGGGTGACGCCTGATAATATTTTAACCACCAACGTATGGTCTTCCGAACTTTCTAAATTGACGGCGAATGCCTTTTTGGCCCAACGGGTATCGAGCATCAATGCGATGTCTGAACTCTGTGAAGTGACGGAAGCCGATGTGCAGGAGGTGGCTAAAGCTATTGGGATGGACAGCCGGATTGGCTCTAAATTCTTAAAAGCTTCTGTAGGCTTTGGAGGCTCATGTTTTCAAAAGGATATTTTGAATTTGGTGTATATCGCAAAGTCTTTTGGTTTGAATGAAGTGGCTGATTATTGGGAGCAGGTGATTTTGATGAATGATCATCAAAAACGCCGTTTTGCCGCCAAGATCGTTAAGACCTTGTTCAATACGGTTTCCGGAAAGAAAATAGCACTTTTGGGCTGGGCGTTTAAAAAAGATACGAACGATACCCGTGAATCTGCAGCCATCTATGTAGCTGACTATTTGCTGAATGAGCAAGCGGAGATCGTAGTGTATGATCCTAAGGTAACTCAAGAACAGATCCTGGCTGATCTGGATTATCTGGGGACGCGTTCCGAAGAAGATAACCGTAAGCTGATCACTGTGGTGAATACCGCAGAAGCTGCGTGTACAGAAGCACACGCGGTCGCCGTGATGACCGAGTGGGATGAATTTAAAACCTTAGATTGGGAAGCGATCTATACACACATGCTTAAACCGGCATTTTTATTTGATGGACGCCGCTTGCTGGATAAAGAGGTGTTGACGGATCTAGGATTTGAGTTTTATGCGATAGGGAGTTAAGATGGCTTGCAATGGCTTTAAGCTCTAGGTAAGCTATGGTGAGAAGTAACTGAGAATTTTCATGCTCTACGAACTTTTCTTAGACAGGATTATAACAGGCATTTGTTCTTTTTTGCATTGTCAAAAAAAGAACCAAAAAACGCTAGGCTTAAGAAAACGACTCTAAATTTATCATTCGCCTTCTAAATTTCCTTAACTCCCCTCTGGGTCAAACAAAAGGAAATTTCACGAAGATCTCATTTCAAATTTTACGAGTCCTTTTCTATAGGCCGTAAAATGCTTTCTAAATAGCATTAGTTTTAGTACCTTTTTGTGCAACTGGTACTTGTTACATCAAATGAATTAAGCGGAGTGTTAAAGGAGCTTAGTTTGTATTGAGAAGGATTTGGAGTAATGGTCTTAGTTTAATCGGAATTTGTATTGGATTAGAGTTCTCGATACTATGTTTTCGCGCTTGGGCGCTCTAACATCACTCGAACTGACCTAGTTTGTCACATCGAGTGGATTAAGCGGAGTGTTAATGAAGTTAAATTTGTATCAAGAAGCTTCTTTGAGAGGCAATATTGGATTAATCGGGATTTGTATTGGATTAGAGTTCTCGATACACTGTTTTCGCGCTTGTGCGCTCTAACATCACTCGAACTGACCTAGTTTGTCACTTCGAGTGAATTAAGCGGAGTGTTAAAGGAGCTTAGTTTGTATCGAGAAGGATTACAAGTAAAGCTGTTCAATTTAGGACTAGCGCTGGAGTTCTCGATACTATGTTTTCGCGCTTGGGCGCTCTAACATCACTCGAACTGACCTAGTTTGTCACTTCGAGTGAATCAAGTGGAGTGATAAAGGAGCTTAGTTTGTATCGAGAAGGATTACAAGTAAAGCTGTTCAATTTAGGATTAGCGCTGGAGTTCTCGATACTATGTTTTCGCGCTTGGGCGCTCTAACATCACTCGAACTGACCTAGTTTGTCACTTCAAGTGAATTAAGCGGAGTGTTAAAGGAGTTTGATTTGTATCGAGAAGCGGTTTTTAGAGGCAATATTGGATTAATCGGGATTTGTATTGCTTGGAGTTCTCGACTGCGCTCGAACTGACAAGAAGTTTTAAAATGATAAAAACGGTACTGTATTAATGAAAAACACTGTAACTAAACTATAAGTGCTAAACGAGGTCTTAACGCCTTTTTTAACTATTCATATTATGAAAATTCTTATTACCGGCGGAGCCGGGTTTATCGGTTCGCATGTGGTACGCCGCTTTGTATTGAATTATCCTAATTACGAAATCTACAACTTGGATGCCTTGACTTACGCAGGGAATTTAGAGAATATAGCAGATATCGAAAATCAAGCTAATTATCATTTTATCAAGGGCGATATCACAGAAGCTGCTTTTGTAGAAGCACTGTTCAACGAACATAAATTTGATGGGGTGGTACACTTGGCCGCAGAATCACACGTAGATCGTTCTATTAAAGATCCTTTGGCTTTTGTTAAAACGAATGTTATAGGAACGATGAATCTATTAAATGCTGCTAAAGCGATCTGGGAAGGTGCTTATGAAGGGAAACGCTTTTATCACGTGAGTACCGATGAAGTTTATGGGGCTTTAGGAACCGAGGGTTTATTTACCGAAACCACCTCCTACGATCCCAATTCCCCATATTCTGCTTCTAAAGCAAGCTCTGATCATTTTGTGCGCGCTTACGGAGAAACCTACGGCTTGCCTTATGTGATCACGAATTGCTCTAATAATTACGGCCCCAACCATTTTCCGGAAAAGCTGATCCCGCTGTTCTTGAACAACATCATTCATAATAAACCTTTGCCGGTTTATGGAGATGGTAAGTATACCCGTGATTGGTTGTACGTAATTGACCATGCACGTGCCATTGATCTTGTATTTCATAAAGGAGTTGATGCGGAAACCTACAACATTGGTGGTTTTAACGAGTGGAAGAATATTGATCTGGTCAAATTACTCTGCACGCAGATGGATCAAAAGCTCGGTAGGGAAGAAGGCACTTCTGAACGTCTGATCACCTTTGTAAAAGACCGCCCGGGACATGATTTACGGTATGCTATTGATGCCACTAAAATCAAAAATGAATTGGGTTGGGAGCCTTCTGTAACTTTTGAAGAAGGGTTAAAGCAAACCATAGATTGGTATTTTGATAATCCCGAGTGGTTGGCTCGCGTCACCAGTGGGGCGTATCAAGAGTATTATAGTAAGCAATACGAGGAGTAGGGTAGAGCCTCTCATTCCCGACCCCTTTAGCTCCCGAAGCTTCGGGACCGAAAAGGGTGTCAGCTACGGGCTATTAATAATGCGATAAGGGTATCTATATTATTTTATCGCGATAAGGCGCTGAAATCCCGATAAATAACGGGGTCACTCGAACTGACCTTAGTTTATTATTTCGAGGGCAGCCGCGAAGTATCAACTAGTATCTATTTAAAAATCAGAATACTTTAAAATACGATAATGATTTATGGGTAAACGCATTTTAGTAACCGGCGCTAATGGACAATTGGGACAGGAATTGCAGGTGTTGGCATCGTCTTATCCTGATCTGGTATTCGATTTTGTAACACGAAAGACCTTTGATCTGGAGCAGGATGAACTTATGCTTGCCTATTTAGATCAAACCACACCTGATTATATCATCAACTGTGCGGCCTATACCGCAGTCGATAAGGCAGAATCAGAACCTGAACAAGCAAAACAAATCAATCAGCTTGCTGTAGCTACAATAGCAAAGTGGAGTGCGCAGCATCAAGTAAAGTTGCTGCATGTTTCTACGGATTATGTATTTGATGGGAAATCTGAGATCCCCTATTTAGAAAATGATAATACCAATCCTCAAAGTGTGTATGGAAGTACCAAGCGCGCCGGGGAGGAGGCTGCGATCGCTGCTTGCCCTGAAATAATCATCATTCGTACCGCTTGGGTATATTCGGCTTTTGGATCTAATTTTGTGAAAACCATGCTGCGGTTGATGCAGGAGCGCGATTCTTTAAACATTGTAAATGACCAGATCGGGAGCCCTACTTATGCAAGAGATCTGGCTGAGGTAATCTTAAAAATCATTGCAACAGAACATTGGCAAAATGGAATTTATCATTATTCCAACAGCGGTCGAATTAGTTGGTTTGAATTTGCCCAAGCTATTAAGGAACTGGCCGGTTTAACATGTGACCTCAACGGGATTCCTACCAAGGCCTACCCAACTCCTGCACAGCGACCTGCCTACTCTTTACTGAATACAGAGAAAATCCAAAAAAATTATAAGGTTGCTATTTCTAACTATACTGTTAGTTTGCAACGTTGTTTACAACAGCTCAGTACTATCTAAAGCATTTATAATGAAAGGAATTATTTTAGCCGGAGGCTCCGGTACCCGATTGTACCCCTTAACCCGTTCAATTTCGAAGCAGTTGATGCCGGTTTATGACAAACCGATGATCTATTATCCCTTGTCTGTATTGATGTTGGCGGGGATCGAAGAGGTGTTGATCATCTCTACGCCTCAAGATCTGCCTAATTTTCAGCAGCTTTTAGGCGATGGGTCTGATTTTGGGATTCAGTTAAGCTATGCCGAGCAGCCAAGCCCTGACGGTCTGGCACAAGCCTTTATTATCGGGGAGGAATTCATTGGCACTGATGATGTGTGTTTGATTCTGGGTGATAATATTTTTTATGGGCATGGACTTACCGAGTTGCTCGGCGCAGCGGTAAAGAATGTTACCGATGCTCAAAAGGCGACGGTTTTTGGGTATTATGTGCAAGATCCCGAACGCTACGGGGTAGCGGAGTTTGACGCGGCAGGTACGGTGATCTCTATTGAGGAAAAACCGCAAGCGCCCAAGAGTAATTATGCGGTGGTAGGTTTGTATTTTTACCCCAATTCGGTTGTTGAGATCGCTAAGGGGATCAAACCCAGTGCGCGCGGGGAGTTAGAGATCACGAGTGTGAATCAAGCGTATTTAGAAGGGGGGAGTCTTAAAGTAGAATTGATGGGGCGGGGTTATGCGTGGTTAGATACCGGAACTCATGAGTCTTTGCTTGAAGCCGCTAATTTTATTGAAACGATAGAAAAGCGACAAGGCTTAAAAGTAGCCTGTCTTGAGGAAATCGCTTTTGAAAAGGGTTATTTAAGCCGCGAACGCCTAGAAGAATTGGCACAATCTTTAAAGAAGAATGAATACGGCCAATACCTATTGCGCTTGGCTGCGAAAAAAAAGAAACGCTAAGATTTATGCAAGCAACAGAAACAGCATTAAAGGGCTGCTATATTATAGAGCCGCGGGTTTTTAAAGACGATCGCGGCTATTTTTTTGAAAGTTTTAATCAAAAGGCTTTTGAAGAGCTCATAGGGCAAAACGTAAATTTTGTACAGGATAACCAGTCTTTTTCTCAATATGGCGTAATCCGTGGGATCCATTTTCAACAGGGCGAACACGCCCAAGCCAAACTCGTTCGGGTATTGGCGGGAGAAGTGCTGGATGTTGCTGTAGATTTACGTGAAGATTCAGAAACCTACGGGCAGCACTTGGCGGTAAAGCTTACCGCAGCGAATCACAAACAACTCTTTGTGCCTCGAGGCTTTGGTCATGGGTTTGCAGTATTGAGCAAAACTGCAGTCTTTGCTTATAAATGTGATAATTATTACCACAAAGCTTCTGAAGGGGGCATTGTGTATAATGACCCAAGATTAGCTATTGAATGGGGTATTCCAGAAGGCAAGGTGGAGGTATCTGATAAAGATAAAATTTTAGATTTTTTTTAGAACGTAACTTTAGATTTTGAATGCAGCCAATCGGGTAGCGGCCAATACCCTAATTCTATATGGACGTATGCTGTTGACTATGGGGATCACCCTGTACTCCACACGTTTGGTCCTGAATGCCTTAGGAAGTACTGATTATGGGATCTATAATTTGATTGCCGGTATTATCGTTATGCTTTCTTTTTTAAATACCGCAATGGCTACTTCTTCGCAGCGGTATTTATCCTTTCACCAAGGGAGAAAAGATCTTCAAAAGCAAAAGGAAGTGTTTACCAATAGTTTCTTTTTGCATATAGCCATAGGGATCCTCATAGTTCTAGGATTGGAACTGGCCGGTTTGTTTTTATTTGACAGCTTTTTAAACATTCCTGCAGATCGCATTCATAGTGCTCGTGTTATCTATCACTATATGGCTGTAACGGTTTTTTTTACGGTGATTACCGTGCCTTTTAATGGCTTATTGATAGCTCATGAAAATATGCTCTGGGTAGCTTTTGTGAATATTGTAGAAACTCTACTTAAGCTGGGTATTGCGTTATTTTTATATACCTTGAGTTCCGACCGCTTGGTGGTATATGGGATTTTAACCGCAAGTATTGTGGTGGTGAGTTTTGGCTTGTATAGTATATTCTGTTTTAAAAAATACCCTGAATGCACGTTTAAAGGGGTGATGAAACCTGAACGCGGTTTTATAAAGGAACTGGCGGGTTTTGCAGGGTGGAATTTATTTGGAGCCCTATGTGGAATGGGACGTAATCAAGGGTTAGCCTTAATCCTAAACTTGTTTTTTGGTACAGTGGTCAATGCAGCTTATGGGATTGCGAATCAAATCAATGCTCAATTACAATTTTTTTCGAGAACCATGTTACGGGCGTTAAATCCGCAAATTATGAAAAGCGAAGGAGCTGGTGACCGAGAACGAATGTTACGCTTATCCATGATGGCGAGTAAATTTGGATTTTATCTTTTAGCCATATTTGCTTTACCAATAATATTTCAAATTAATGATATTTTGCTTTTTTGGTTAAAAACTGTCCCACCTAATACGGCTATTTTTTGTCAACTTATTCTAATTGGAGCAATGATGAATCAGTTAACCATAGGTCTTCAATCGGCTATGCAAGCTTATGGTGAGATAAAGCTTTATCAAATAATTGTTGGTGGAACTTTAATCATGAATCTTCCCATTGCTTACGCTATTTTATATTTTTTTGAACTACCACCATATGTTGTAATCTTAAGTTATATTATTATAGAATTCTTGGCTTGTGTTTTAAGAGTGCTATTTGCCCATTATAAACTTAATTTACCTGTGAGGGTTTATTTAAATGTGGTTGTTCTTAAAGAAGTTTATGTCGTTGCTATTGTAGTTATGATTAATGCTATTTTATATTATTTATTAGAATTTAAATACGATTTCATATTCAGTGTATTATGTTCTTTAATATTTAATGTCTGTACTATTTATCTTGTAGGCCTTAATGCTAATGAAATGAAAATCTTAAATAATATTATTACCAAAGTAAAATCCAAACTGTTTTGATGAAAAAAGAGATAATTGTATTCGGTCCATTTGATAGATTTAATTATGGTGATTTGCTATTTCCTTATATGATTGAATATGCATTCAATAAAGTGAGTAATAGGAATGATTTAGAATTTAAGAAGTATTCATTGGTAAAGGCAGATTTACGAGATAAAGGAGGCGTGCTTTCAGGGAATTTTAAAGAAATGTATGAAGAAATAAATCAAGCGCAAATTAGCAATGTTATTGTAGCTGGAGGAGAATGTTTAGCTGCAAGATGGGATAACCTCTATTCATATATTTCGCCGAGATATAATTTTTTTAGGCAATACGATTTATTTAGAAAGTTATTTAGACGGATACCAATTGCAATGAAGTTAATGGGGAGTGAGAGGGAGTTCCCATACGTCTTGGATTCGACTATATTTACAAATCAGGTCAATATTTTTTATAATTCCGTTGGGGGAGCGTCACCTAATCTAGAAGTTATAAATAGATTAAAAAAATCAACCTATGTAGCAGTAAGAGAAACTTATAGTTATGATATCTTACGAAAACATCAGGTTGAATGTAGGTTGGTCCCGGATAGTGCAATAATAATGTCAGATGTCTATAATAATGAGAAATTTTTTGCTGAAAATGTTGTTAGAAAGCATTTAAAAAATCTTGGTAATTATGTATTTCTCCAAGTTTCAAAATATAAACATGAAAATGCTATAGATGATATAGTAGCGCAAATAAAACATCTTAGCAAAGTAAAATCTTTATCAATAGTTCTTTGTCCTATAGGAACTGCTGGAGGGCACGAAGATCACATCCCCTTAAAGGAGATTTATGATAAATTGAATGATAATAACGTTAATAACGTGCATTTAGTAGATCTTCCTAGCGTAATGGAAATTATGTGGCTTATTGCTAATTCTTCACTTTATATTGGTACCAGTCTTCATGGTATTATTACAGCTATGAGTTTTGGAGTTCCTTATGTAGGTTTAAACAAATCTCAAGTTAAGTTAAAAGGATATGTTGAAACATGGGGATTGAGTGGACTTGATCAAATTCAAGATTGTAATAACTTTTACGATTATGCTAATAAATGCTTGCAAGTACCTAGTGATGAGATTAAAATGCATTCAGATAAAGAGAAGGATTTATATTATCAACATATATCTCAAATAATCGATTTAATTGACTAAGGAAGTATAAGGTGATTGTAAGTGTAATAATTGTAACTTTTAATGGTGCTAAATGGATAGATAATTGTTTAAAGAGTGTCTATGAATCAGATATACCAGTTGATGTAATTATCATAGATAATGATTCTAATGACAACACTTTAGATATAATCCGAAGTAATTATGAAAGAGCGAAAGTATTTAGTACTGGTGAGAACCTAGGTTTTGGAAAAGCAAACAATATTGGAATTGCACATGCAATTAATAGTGGGGCTGAGTATATTTATCTTCTTAACCAAGATGCATATGTTGAAATTTCAACCATTCGCGAACTTATAGTATTATCAAAAAGGAATATAGATTATGGAATTTTGAGTCCGATTCAATTAAACGGGATTGGAACTAAGTATGATTATAATTTTAAGAATATTATAGAAACAATCGATTCTACTTCACACAAAGAACCATTAGTTGCAGTAAATTTTGTTATGGCTGCGCACTGGTTAATCACTAGACATTGTATTTCTAAGGTAGGAATGTTTGATCCTATATTTGCACATTACGGGGAAGATAATGATTATTGTAATAGAGTTAGGTACCACGATATGAAGATTGGTATAGCTAATGATGTAGTCGCTTATCATGATAGAGAAGATCGAAAATTTGATATTGAAAAAAAAATAAATCAAATGTATCGGTCAGGAATTGCTATACTAACAAATATTAATTTTAGTCTAGTGCATTGTATAGGTAGTTTTTTACATTTTTCTTTTAGACTATTGATTAGATATAGAAAATACTGGAATTATTCATTCTGGAAGCAAGTTTATAGTCTTAACTATTTTATATTTTCCAATTTTAGAAAAATTTTAAAAAGGCGCAAAGAGAATAAAATTCAAGGCATATAGGTATTACTTACAACGTGGTATAGGCATATTGAAAATCATAGAAATCATATGACATCTGTAATTATTCCAACTTATAAAAGACCCTCGCAAATAAAGCGTGCCATTCTCTCGGTTTTAAATCAAAGCTATAAAGATTTTGAAATTCTTGTTATAGATGATGATCAAGAAAATGAATTCAATATTGAACAAGAGATCGCGTTAATAGGTGATCATCGAGTATTATATTTGAAAAATGAACGTACAAAGGGGGGGAATGGCGCTCGTAATACAGGTGTAGTGAATGCTAAAGGTAAGTACATAGCTTTTTTAGACGATGATGATATTTGGTTGAAAGATAAGCTGTTCCTGCAATATGAACGAATGCAAACTTTAGATGAAACTTGGGCAGGTTGCTATTGTGGCTGGAAGGTTGAACAAAATACTTTTCTAAATGGTCAAGAAGGAGATTTGTTTGAGGCTTTTTTGACGCATCAACATCGTTTTGGAGCCAGTTCAACCCTTTTTATACGAAGGAGTGTATTTGATAAAGTGGGTCTTTGGGATGAAGATCTAATTCGTTATCAAGATTATGAACTCATGGCGCGTATTTATAAGGAATATCTGTTTGCTCACGTGAACAAGGTGCTAGTAGATGTGGATGGTCATAATATTCCGAATTTGAATAAGATCAAACAGGCGAGTACGAAGTTTGTGAAAAAAATTGAAAAACTTACAGAAGATAACTTAACGTTACAAGGTTATTTTAAGTCACATTTATACCGTTCTCAGGCTGTCTTATACGCCCTAAACGGAGAAGCTAATGAGATGTTCAAACTTATTCTAAGCTCATTAAAAGTAAAAATGTTAAGTCCTAAAAAATATATCGCTTGCTTCACTTACCTGTTGAACTATTATACCTTTAAGAAACCATTTGGCACGCATAGAAAGTATATGACCGAAATTTTTGCCAAAACCACATCAAATAAGTCTTAGTGATTATAATTTACATTCACTATAAATAAAATTTGGCGTGGTTAAGATAAAGACCTTATTCATACACCTAGTTCTCTTCTTGGCTATTTTTTTGGTAGACCAAGTCGTTCTGATTTTACCTCTGTTTGTATCCAGTGTTTTATACTTTTTGGCACAAAAAAAGTATAACTTTTTCTTAATTGCAGGAGTGTACTCTTTATGTTTAGGTAGTGAGATCTATTTTTATGCCTATAGCCTAATTTTAGTTATACACCTTATTCTAACTAAAAAAACGTTTCAAAATATTTATGTCTTAAAAATTAGTCGATTACTGTTATTGTTTATAGGGTACCTATTTCTTTCTTATATCGTACAGCTGTTTTATAATTATAGCTTACTCTCCTTCCCTCTATTTTTTGTCACCTTTTTGTCACCTATGGGGGTTTTATTATTCTTAGGTAAATTAAACAAGACAAATTATTCAAAGGAATATATATTTCAACAAATCTTACACATCGCAATAGCGCAAGCAATTATTGCTCTGTTACTTCAGGCTATACCTACGGGGATAGGAGCAATTCTGAAAAGGCCAACATTAGGAGATGTAGTTGTTGGTACAACTGGAGATCCAACAGATTTATCTATACTTATGATTTTCAGTGTTCTTCCATTTTTAATAGACTTTAAGAGGGGTAATTTGAAAATTATCATTATACTAGTTTTTTTTATTGTTATGATGGTGCTTAATGATTCCAAAACACATTTATATGCTCTACTTTTAGTTTCTATATGTACTTGGTTGATAAACCGGTTTTTCATCAATAAGAGCCTTATAACGAAATCGCTTTTTATAGTTTCAGCTGCTACTTTAAGTGTATTCGCACTAAATTATGTGTCAGATTTCACGCAGCGCGTTGAGTCAAAATATGGGGATTATATCTCGGGGCGCTATGACGCGAAGTCTAGGTATTACCAGTATACCTTTTCTTTAGATACTCGTCCCTTTACTCAATATGTTTTTGGTACTGGCCCAGGCACTAATGGTACCCGTGCGGCAAATGCACTGGCTTATGATGTCATGTATAAAAAGGACAATACAGTGCAACTTCCAGGTTTTATCCCTCCTTCTTCCAGTAGGTTTACAAAAGACTATATAAGTGGTCTTTTTACAGAGGAATATGCAGAGTCCAGTAATTTTAGAAGTGCAGTTTTAGGAAATCCATTTAATTCGATTTGCGCTTTATTTGTTGAATTCGGGATTGTTGGTTTTTTTCTTTTCTTTTTATTTTTATTTCAATGTATTAAGAATTCGATTCAATTGAAGAATAATACTTTATCAAAGATTATTTTATTTTCAGTTCTAACTAATATAGTGGTATCATTTTTAGATCAAACATTTGAAACACCAATGCCTATGCACTTTATGTATTTCTTTATTGGGTTGGGATTAACAGAAAAACATTTTAGTGATGCTTTTTCAAGATTATAAAGCCAATACTAATAACACCAAAGGTAAAGTTGTAACATTCTGCTTTAGATTAGCTAGTTTTGCTTATAATCATGGTAAAATTGTAAAACTATTATTTTATCCATATCTTATTTTTTATAAAGCTCTATTTGAATGGTTGATAGGTTTTGAAGTACCGGCTTCTGTCAGCATAGGCAAAGATTTTGTTGTGTATCATCTTCAGGGCATAGTAGTAAATAAAAATACGGTCATAGGAACTGGTTTTAAATTGAGACAGACAGTGACCATAGGTAATGCAAAGGAGGGTGGAGATAGTCCTAATATTGGTAACAATGTAGAAATGGGAGCGCATAGTTGTATACTCGGAAGTGTTAATATTGGTAACAATGTGATCGTTGCGGCAGGAGCTGTTGTGTTAAATGATGTGCCTGATAATTGTGTTGTGGGTGGGGTGCCTGCTAAAATTCTGAAACGATTATAACTATGATACGACAGACTACGGCACGGCAAGTAATTACTGTAGGGTCTCAATATAAAGATCATCGTGGAGGAATTGGAGGAGTGATTGAACGCTATTCTAAACATTTTGAGGTTTTTAATTATGTTTGCACTTATGGAGTTACAACAAATAAAATAACCATTATTTGGAATTTCTTAAAAGCTACTTATTTATTGTCTAAACGGCTGATACAAAACCCTGAAATTCAAATAGTGCATATACACGGTGCCGCAAAAGGAAGTGTAATTCGCAAATATGTTTTATTTAATTTGTGTCAACGTATATTAAAAAGAAAGGTTGTTTTTCATTGTCATGCATCTGAGATGGAGGTTTTTTATAAACAGAGTCCTAGTATTATACGATGGATTCTAAAAGATTTTTTTAACAATACTACTGCCATCATATGTCTTTCTAAAAGTTGGGAACATTTTTTTACAACAAACTTTACCCCTAAAAAGTTATTTGTGCTTGAAAATATTGTTGATGATCCCATAGATCATACCTTAAACACATTGCCTCCTACATCGCCTCTTAAAGTTTTATTTTTAGGTGCAGTGGGTACGCGCAAAGGAATTTTTGATTTATTGCAAGTCTTGGCTGATAATAGATCTTTTTACCAAGATAAAATTCTACTAACTGTGGGTGGGAATGGAGAAATAGAACGTCTGGAAGCCTTTATAATTGAAAATAATCTTGAAAAAGTTGTAAAATTTGAAGGTTGGGTATCAGGTGTGAAAAAGGTACAGCTTTTAAAAGAAACAGATATCTATATTTTACCTTCTTATAATGAAGGCTTGCCGCTTTCGGTATTAGAGGCTATGTCGTACTCAAAACCTATAATTAGCACCTATGCAGGTGGGATACCTGAGATTGTAAAACCAAAAGTGAATGGAATTTTGGTAAATCCCGGTAATACTCGTGAAATTGATGCTTCTTTAAAAACATTTATAGATAACCCTCAGTTAATTCAAGTTTATGGTGAAGCTTCACAAGAGATGGTTCAAGCGCATTACGCCAAACAAGTAATGCCAAAACTAGAGTATATATATAACAAAATTTTAGGGGTGGTATGAAGTTTTTAGCTATAGCTTCGGTAGGAGGACATTGGGTACAGCTCCTAAGATTAAAACCACTATTCGAAGGTAGTGAAGTTGTTTTTATCTCTACCAAAGCATCTTTTGCTTCCTTTGTACCGCATTCTAAATTTTACACTATTCCCGATGGAAGTAGAAAAAATCCAATAAGCCTTTTAAAAAGCATTAAAGTTTTATTTAATATTATCTTACGGGAAAAGCCGGATGTTCTGATATCAACCGGGGCAGCACCCGGGTTACTTGCGCTTTTATGCGGCAGACTACTAGGAAAAAAAACAATCTGGGTAGATAGTGTTGCCAATGTTGAGCAACTTTCTTTGAGCGGGAAAATTGCTAGTAAATTTGTAAGTCATGTTTACACGCAATGGCCTAATTTGGCACAAGGGAGAATTAAATATGCCGGAAGTGTCTTGTCTAAAGATCAGAACTTATGATTTTTGTAACTACCGGGACGCAAGAACCCTTTGATAGGTTAGTTGCTTTTATAGATCAATGGAGTCAAACTATTGATGAAGAGCTTGTAGTACAGGCGACAGTTAAAGCGTATCAACCTAAATATATTAAATTAACTCCATTTATTGAACCTGAACTCTTTGAACGCTATTTTAATACAGCTCGATTAATTATTGGTCACGCTGGAATGGGAACAATCATCTCTTCTTTGGTCGCTTCAAAGGTGTTAATCGTTATTCCTCGTTCGGCAGCCAAAGGAGAGCATCGCAATGAGCATCAGATGGCGACAGCCAAAAGAATGAATGAGTTAAATTATGTGCGTGTGGCATTTAACATTGAAGAACTCCGTGTTCTTTTAGAGAAATTGCTTGATCAAGAAACCATTCAACCTCTGTGTAAATTGCGGCCTTTTGCAGATGAAACTTTAATTTCCTCTTTAAAAAGAGATTTAAATTTGAATTAAAATTTGGATATACGTAAACGTATTCTAGTTACCGGGGGTGCAGGTTTTATTGGATCCCACCTGTGTAAGCAATTGCTTAAAGAAGGTCACGAAGTGCTCTGTTTGGATAATTATTTTACGGGGAGCAAGGAAAATATTGTGGACCTATTGGCCAATCCGTATTTTGAATTGATTCGGCATGATATCACCGAACCTTTTTATGCAGAGGTGGATGAGATTTACAATTTAGCTTGCCCTGCCAGCCCTGTACATTACCAGTACAATCCCATCAAAACCATTAAGACTTCTGTAATGGGAGCAATCAACATGCTCGGGCTTGCCAAACGGGTTAAGGCAAAGATCTTACAGGCCAGTACTTCGGAGGTGTATGGAGACCCTGCAGTGCATCCACAACCGGAAACCTATTGGGGGCATGTGAATCCTATAGGACCGCGTTCCTGTTATGACGAAGGCAAGCGTTGTGCAGAAACTTTGTTTATGGATTATCATACTCAAAATGGAGTTGCGATCAAGATCGCCCGGATTTTTAATACCTACGGCCCGCATATGAGTATCAATGACGGTCGGGTGGTGTCTAACTTTGTGGTGCAAGCTTTGCGCGGGCAACCATTATCTATTTTTGGCGACGGAAGTCAGACCCGAAGTTTTCAATATGTAGACGATCTGGTTGATGGTTTGGTGGGTTTGATGCAAACCGACGCCTCGATTACGGGTCCTGTGAACCTGGGGAATCCGGCGGAGTTTACCATGTTGCAATTGGCTCAGGAGATTATAAAACTAACAGGTTCTTCTTCCAAACTGGTGTTTCAACCTTTACCTCAGGATGACCCCCAACAGCGTCGGCCCGATATCTCCAAAGCCAAGACTTTACTACAGGGTTGGGAGCCGCAAGTAGATATACAGCAAGGTTTAAGTCATACCATTGCTTATTTTGAAAAGCAATTGTCCTCTAAAAAGATCAAGTAAGGTCGTACTTATTTAAAAAAAGTTAACTTGTGCCTGTGTTAGATTCGTTGAACTAACCTATCACTGTTGAATCCCTAGCCGTATGAAACGTTCCGCACTGGTGGTGCCCATTAGTATTTTGATCCATTTAAGCCTGTTGAATGGGATGCTTGCTTGGTTAATACCCAACTTGTATTTTGATATTAATTCAATGCTGTTTTTTAATGCGACGTGGTTGTTGAGTGCTTATGCGATCGACTATTATCCAACTTCACGTAAGGAACGCTTCTTTACCAATATTCATAAACCCATTCAGTTGTATTTGCTGTTTACTTTGGGCTATTTTGCGTGGTTTAGTCTGAGTCAAACACCACTTCATTCTATTGCCTATCACCGCAATGTACTGCTGTGCTTATTTGGAAGTTTGCTATTGTATCGCATCCTGTTTTATTATGCCCGAGGTAAATACCGGGAAGTTGGCGGGAATGCGGTCAATGTGGTGGTGATCGGCCGCGACCGTAATTTAAAGAAAATCCGTAAGGTGTTTGATGAACCGGACTTGGGGTATCGGTATCTGGGCTACTTTGATAACGGGCATTCTAAAAGCCCTACCTATTTAGGAAAAGTGGAAGAAGCTTTTGCCTATTTTAAGCGAAAAGATGTGCATCAGATCTTTTGTATTGCTTCGCGTTTGTCGCAACCCCAATTGTTTAATTTGATGGCCTATGCCGATAATAACCTGATCAAATTGAAGATCGTGCCTGATAATAAGGAGATCTTTACTCGGGCGATGACCATCGAACTCTATGATAATGTACCTGTATTGAACTTACGCGAATTACCCTTAGAAACCCCTATTGCTAAAGTCGTGAAGCGTAGTTTTGATTTAGTGTTTGCACTCTTGGTAATTATAGGGGTGTTGTCTTGGTTGAGCCCGTTGATCTATATTTTGCAACGCTTTGATTCTAACGAGCCCTTATTTTTTAAACAACGTAGGCACGGGGTGAACCGCAAGGTATTTTGGTGTTATAAATTCCGCTCTATGGCCACCACGGCGGATGCGGATACCAAGATGATGACCAAGGATGATAAACGGGTGACCAAATTGGGACGTATTTTAAGACGTACCAGTATTGATGAGTTGCCACAGTTTTTTAATGTGTTGCTGGGGGATATGAGTGTGGTAGGCCCTCGACCGCATATGGAGGTGCATACCGAAAAATACCAAAGCTCAGTGGATAAATATTTGGTACGCCACTTTGTAAAACCCGGGATCACCGGTTTGGCGCAAGTACGCGGGTATCGCGGGGAGATCATACAGCAAGCCGATATCATCAACCGAACCCGTTTGGATATTTTCTATGTAGAAAAATGGAGTTTGTGGTTGGATGTAAAGATCATTATTAAAACCGTATTGAATGCGATTCAAGGGGAAGAAAAAGCTTACTAATACCATTTAGCGCTTCCGCCTTTAAAAGATAATCTTATTTTTGAGCAAAATTTATTCATGAATTTCAATTGTACAACCTACGCTAGCATTATTTTCTTATTATGCTTGAGTTCCTGTGTTTCTCGTAAAGACACTACCTATTTTTATGAACCTGATGATCTTGAGATTCCTACGCAGATAGGATTGGAGCAAAACTCAAGGGATTATATCACGATTCAGCCGAACGATGAACTTACCATCAGTGTATCAGCTCTGGAACAGGAAGCAGCTCTTCCATTCAACCCGCCAATAGTAGGTTCAAGCAATATAACTGGTGGAAATGTACGTGTTGGAGGTGCAGGACAGCTTCAAACCTATCTGGTAGATAAAGATGGTCATATTGAGTTTCCTGTTTTAGGTACCATCGAAGTTCAGGGTATGACTAGAGTCGCTCTAGCACAAAAATTGAAAGAAATGATTGCTGTTTATGTGAAGGACCCTATAATTAATGTACGTTTATCTAATTTTCAAGTTTCGGTATTGGGAGCCGTAAATCAGCCAGGCACATATACAATCACAAATGAATACCTTACTATACCTAAAGCCTTGGGGTTGGCAGGAGATATGCAAATTTATGGTCGCCGAGATAATGTGTTGGTTATGCGGGAAGAAAAAGATCGGATTGTTAAAGCTTATCTTGATCTTACAAATAATGATATTGTCAATTCTGAATTTTATTATTTAAAACAAAATGATGTGCTATATGTAGAATTGAACGATTCGCAACGCCAAGCCGGAAGTTTAAATCCGAATAGCGGATTATTTATTTCGGTAGCTTCGGTGTTGATTTCGCTTGTTGTTCTATTTGTAAGATAATTAGACGTTAATTCATTAGATTTTATTTACAAAGTTATACCATATGAACGAAGAAGTCGAAGAACTCCATTTAAGGGAGGAACTTGAAAAATATTTACGGTATTGGCCCTGGTTTTTAATTGGGGCATTATTTGCCTTAGCAGGTGCGTTAATATACCTAAGATTGAGTGTTCCTGTATATAATACAGTGGCAAGTGTAATAATTAAAGATGAAGATGGGCAAAAAGCTGGAGGAGATGCAGCAGCCTTTAGTGAATTGAGTCTTTTGGGCGGTATGGGAACCAATAAAATTGAAAACGAGATTGGTTTGCTTAAGTCAAGACGTATGATGGTTAATACAATTGAAGCACTTCAAGCACAGGTTGAATATTATGATGTTGATGGATTGAAGGAGGACGAGTTGTATCTGCAATCTCCATTTTTAATTCAAATAGTAAGATTAGATGAAGATGCCCTTTCAGATGCTTTAAATTCAGAGATGAATTTATTTACTGTAGAGCAAACAGAAACTAAAGATGAATTACAACTCTATTTTCCGGAGAATAATACTTATAAGAAAATTAGAATAGGAGAGGTTTTTAATTTATCATTTGGTTCTTTTGTTATCAATGATAATAGAGAAGAGGTTAAAGGAACTATAATTAAAAATAGGGTCCTCATTAAGGTAAGACCTATAGATCATGTTGCTGATCAAATACGTCAGTCTATCGATATTCAGTTAATTGAGGATAAGGCTACTTTGCTTGAGTTTAATTTAGAAAGCCCAGTGAAACAAAAAGCAGAGGATATTCTGAATCAATTGATCTTTGAATATAATAAGGAGGCCATTGAAGATAAAAATGAGGTAGCTTTGAGCACGGCACGCTTTATCGATGAGCGTTTACAGATTATTAGTGGGGAGTTGGATACTGTTGAAGTTGGCTTGGAAGAATTTAAAGAAGCCAACAATATAACTGATATTGAGGCTGAAGCTAGTATGATAATTGAAAATGCAAGCGAGTATAGAAACAGGGAAGAAGAGCTTCAAACCCAGCAATCGCTTATAACATCTATGATCTCTTATTTGGAAGGAAATGCAGGAGATAAAGGTTCCTTACCAGCAAATTTAGGACTTCAAGGTGAAGCTGTAAATTCTCAGATACAGAATTACAATGATTTGATCTTGCAGCGCAATCGAATACTTAGCGGTGCTACTGAACAGAATCCTACGGTTGTTCGATTAAACGAGCAAATCAAACAGCTTAAAGATATTATTCTTTCAAGCTTGAGACAGTCCAAATCCAATATTGAATTAACCTTAAACAGCCTTAGGCGACAAACTGGAATCATTGGATCTGAAATTTCAAACGTACCTTCTAAAGAGCGCAGATTTAGAGATATTTCACGACAACAGAATATTAAAGAGGCGCTTTATTTATTTTTATTACAAAAGCGGGAGGAAAATTCTTTGTCGTTAGCGGCAACTTCACCCAAAGCCAAAATTGTTGATCACGCGTATACGCAGAATTCACCTGTATCGCCCAAACCAAAAATAATTTTAGTAGGTGCTTTTTTATTAGGTATCACTGTACCTTTTATTTTCCTTTATATTCGACGTTTACTCAATAATAAAATTGAACGACGGGAGGATATTGAAAAGCTTACTAAAAGCATTCCAATCATTGGAGAATTACCGCGAATTACTAAAGGCGAAAGTGATCTGATCGAAGAGAATGACCGTTCGGTATTGGCCGAGTCTTTTAGGATTTTGACGACCAACCTGCAGTATTTATTGGTGAATGCAAAAAACGAAGATAAAGGGTATTGTATTTATACCACCTCCACAGTCAAAGGGGAAGGGAAAACCTTTACCAGTATCAACTTAGCCATGACCTTAGCCAATACCGGGAAAAAGGTGGTGATCATTGGGGCTGACTTACGGAATCCGCAACTGCAGCGCTATGATACCGAATCGAAGAGCTTTTTAGGGGTGAGTGATTATCTCGTGAATGATGATCATGCTTTAGATACCTTGATCAATGATTCCAAATTCCA
Organism: Leeuwenhoekiella sp. ZYFB001; assembly: GCF_011784865.1. Lineage (NCBI taxonomy): Bacteria > Pseudomonadati > Bacteroidota > Flavobacteriia > Flavobacteriales > Flavobacteriaceae > Leeuwenhoekiella > Leeuwenhoekiella sp. ZYFB001. Next base: position 2,470,607 of record NZ_CP050460.1, on the reverse strand, counting down.
CCCGAATTTAAAGTTGTTCTTATCCGGGAGTATACCGCCTAACCCTTCGGAATTGTTGCGCCAAAAGAAGTTTGGTAGCATGTTAGACGAATTACGGGAACAGTTTGATTATGTGATCGTAGATACGGCACCCTCGATGTTGGTGGCTGATACGTTTTTGATCAGTCAGTATGCCGACTTGATCATTTATGTAACCCGAGCCGGATATACCGAAAAACGCTTGTTGCAATTTGCTATAGATTCTCAGAATGATGGCAAATTGCATGACATTAGTTTTGTAATCAATGATGTTAAGACGGCTAATTTTGGATATGGGAATAAATATGGCTATGCTTATGGACAGGAAAAAGCTTCTTTGTGGGAGCGTTTTAAGAAAGCATTTTAGATCTTAGCGTTTACCAAATAATTAAATCTTTGGAAAAAGGAAAGGCACTGTTTATAGTGCCTTTCCTTTTTCTGTATAGGTAATAAATAGCTTTAATATTTTTTTTTGAATCGACAGAATAAAAACCCTTGCAATTAATCTAAAATGGATAGCAACACTATTCCTTGATAATAACATTATCAAAATATATAACTCTATTTTCAGCTAAGGGGGCTTTCTTTAAACCTTTCCATCCAGGTATGTATAACCCAAACTTTAAGTAAGGTAAAAAGCGGTCATTATAACAATTCGGCCCCATTTCTTGATGCACTAATTTACCGTCCTTCCAAACTTCAAGAAGGCCGTCCTTTCCATAACTTAATTTAATATGCATTACCCAATTTGACCAAGTATTGTCTTTAATTAATCCTAAACTTTTAGCATATCTGGTAGTTACTTTTGACTTGTCGGTTATTCTATTTTGATCACCAATGACTCGTAAAAAATACTCGTTGTTCTGAATAGCTATAGCTATATTTGGTTCCCTATAGGCTTCATTTTTATCGGGAACACCATGGAGCTGAAAAATTATCACTGAATAAGAATCACTAATAAAATCTTCAAGGTATGTGCTAAAAGTGTACCATCGTTCTTTAGCAGTAACGGAATTATATACCATTTCAGATCGCTTTCCCCCTGATACAGCATTATCGTTCCATTTCAATTCAAACCGCTGCACATTGCGGGAGTTGTTCAATTTGGAACCTACTTTTAAAGGTATTACTTTTTGTGCATATTCATTTATCAACTTTTGAGAACTTAAAAATGGTAACTCATCAACAAAATTAATTTTGACGGATGAGGAATCCTGTTGAATCGATTGCATTATTGATTGTTGATCTCTAAAGGATCTTGCGCCCTCATTAGTTGAGGTGCGCTGAGCTTTACAACTAGTAAAACAAATGCCTACAAAAAAGCTAATTTTAACAAATGATATTTTTTTGATAATCTAGAATTTTTAATTTTTCATAAAGGTACATTATAAACTGTCTTTTATGAGGTATAGAATTGTTTAGTGCCGTAATGATATGGTAAAGTTTCTAACTTTTCCCATACAAATGAAGCTTTGAAAATCTTTAAATAATCAGATTTTAGAAATAGATTATCTAAACCAATACATTGATATTCTTCAGAACAATTTTCTTCAATAAATTTTATCTCTTCAATAGTATTAAATAAATCATATCCGGAGATTAGGTTATTGTACATTTCAGCTTCAAAAACTTGAAAGTGTTCTATAAGAGCTTTGGCCTTAGTTATGATAATATTTGTGCCCCAGAGAGCAGTACCTTTATGTACTATTTTTTTTGCGTTTTGATAATTAGGCCGAATGACTACTTCGCTTACATTTTGGAGTGGTCTCGTTTTATTTGTGAGGCAAAAATAATTATAATTTGAATTAGGGAATTTTGGAGTTACCCCTGCTGTAATTAAGAGTCTACTTTTGTAATTTATTTGATCACATATTTCTTTGGCGGCGTATACATTATTGTAAAATCCTTTTTTATTCTCTATCCAATGTTGTGAATCAAGAACTAAAATTTTAGCATTTGAATTTAATTTTACTACCTTCAAAGATGCGACTAAAAGCAATGCTTGATAATTAGCTTTCACAGGGCATTCTAATATTTGGTCGTTCTTGATATTAGGCAATTGATTGTTGATATAACGAATATGTTTTTTCTTGCCAATTAACAATATGTTTCTAACATCAACAGTTTTAGCAACCATATTGAACGTACGCTGTAGAATAGTTTCTCCTGCTCCCAGAACGTCCTTAAACTGTAAAGGAGGATGAAAATTATTTAATTCAATTGGATTAGGAATAATAGAGTCTACAATTATGATGGCGTATAAATTTTTATCTACTGTCATTACAACCTATTTTTAAAATAAACGCATCCTAAGTTGGATATTTTTTATAGGATCAAATATAGACTATTTAGAATCACATCTTTTCCATATGGTAACCTTATATTTTTGACTAATATATGTTTAAGTTATTTGTTTAGTCTTAAGGAATTTGTTTCTTGTTATTCTTGAAATTAGATAAGCAGACAATGTTAATTGTGTTTTTTATTTTAATCATCCGCATGGATAAAACTACTAAAACAATGCCCATTAATAGTTTGTTTATTTTATAATTCATCTTGTTATTTAAAGAAAATTCCCATCAGTTGAATTTTCGACAAATCTATCCTACTTTTATAGGGATGGAAAACCTGCTCAGTGGGTCGGGGATGGTTTTGGTATATTAATAACATGCCCCACGCCAATGACGTACTTTGTTCTCTCCCAATACCTCTTCCTAAATGAATAGAAGGTGAATTCCTTTAATTCAATTTTTAAAGTATACCGGTATTAATCAAATATTTATTAAATGGTTTAAACCATTTATATGTGAGCGTTGTGAAAGGGATTATGATTTTTTAAATATTTTTCTACAGCTCTAATCTTGTACTATAGATTTCTTAAATGTTAGATTACCATTGCGTTTGCTATGTTAGATAACGTTCGAACTGTACGGTTTATTTATCAGCAGTTTTCATACTGTATCATGGCCTTTGCCTGGGCTTTGCTAGGGCTTTGAGTGGGGGATGCCGTTGTAGATGACCCGTCCTGAAATAGCTATACAGATTAATTAATAAATCCTAATATAACTATACAAAGCTACTTTTTAATCCTAAATAAACTATACAGACAGAACTTGAGGATTAAAATTTCTTTTATAGTTTTTCCATCTTTTGTTTAAGCTACCCGATGTAAGATGTGCCTGTTCTGGAGTTAGGTAATCACAACTCGCGTGAGGTCTTAACTCATTATAATTCTTGATACTTTTTGCTATTAGCGCTTTAGTATTCTCAAAACCTAATACACTTGAATATAGATTGAACTCTGATTTGATAATACCATTTATTCTTTCAGCCAATGCATTTTCGTAAGGATCTCCATTTTCAGTCATGCTAATGGCAATGTTATTTTGTAGCAACAAATCAACATACTTATGCGAACAATATTGAGATCCTCTGTCAGAATGATGGATTAGAGGTTGATCATATAATCGGTTATTTAGAGCCATCTTTAAAGCATCTAAACATCCTTCTGCAGAAAGATCCTGACGGAAGCTAAACCCCATTATCCTTCTGGAGTAGGCATCTGTTATTAAACTTAAATATCCCCACTGATTTACTAGTCTCACGTAAGTAATATCGCTTACCCAGACCTGCTCAGGCCTTATTATCACTAACTCTTTAATTAAATTAGTGTACTTCTTCATCCAATGTCTAGAATCGGTGGTTGTTATCCTTCGCTTGCGTTGGCGAACCAACAACTTATGCTCTGCCAATAGATCAAACAGATAATCCCTACCCAGTTGAATTTGGTGAGAGGATAGTTTATTCTGAAGCATATAATGCAGTTTTCGGGTACCTAGCCGTGGCAGTTCTTTTCTGATTGAAGCAACTTCCTGAAGAATGACATCTTCTTTAACCAGGCAATCTTCCTTGCGCCATAATGAATCATAGTATGCGTGTCTTGTTTTGCCAAACAGCCGGCATAAAACAGCTATCCCTAATTGTGGGAAGTCTTGCTTCATTTTTAAAACTGTTTGGCACCAGACTTTTTTCGGATATCAATCTTGAGCTGTTCTTCAGCTACATCAATAAGGGTGTTTAATGCTGTTATTTTTAGCTCAGCTTCTTTTAAAGCTTTCTGCAAGGCTTCCTTTTCAAAATCTTTTTCGGGTGGTTCATTTTTGTTGACCATTGGAGGAATGTTTTCTCTGTGAACTTCTACTTTCTCCAATTTATGTTTAAATATCCAATTCCGGATGATTTTCTCCGTCTTGATATTGTACATGATTTTAGCCTCTCTGACCGTTAAACGGCCTTGATCGATTGCAGTAACAATAGTGCGCTTCTGCAGATTTGTATAGCTTTTACGCTTAAGATTTTGCTGATATTCTAAAGAGCCGAAATCGCGCATCCAACCATCTAAAGTTGCTCTACCTAATCCGTAAATACGATTAGCTTCTTTTCGAGGCAGTCCATTTTCAACTTCTTTGACAACTTTGGCTATTAAACGCTTGTCATAGCGACTTTGCTTGTTCTCCCGAACTGCATAAACTTCTTGTTTATCATTTTCCATACACTTTTGAATTGTGTATAGCTATTTCAGGACAAGACAAGAACTTTTCTTTATTTTTATTTTACCGGGAGCTCGTGAACCTCGTAACCTCGGTTTGCTTCTCCAAAGAAACCCTTCGACTCGCGCTCAGGGCAGGCTCAACAAAAGAAAAGAGCCCCTCGCTTAGGAATTTTTTGCCTTACCAGACAAAAACCGTCTTGTTCGTTCCGCGTCGCTATTGCTCCTGTCTTTCGGAACGCTCTGCGTCTATTCTGAACCGAGGGATCATGTTTTGTACTCCCCTTCGGGAATAGGTAATGTCACTTCGAGTGATTGAAAACCTGCGGTAGCAGGGATTCAATTATATCGAGAAGTCTTTGAAGTTATTTCTGTAGTTCTATATTCGCGTGATGATTATTTTATAGGAGCTCGTGAATCTCCTAGCGTCGATTTGCCTTGTACAAAGAAACCCTTCGACTCGCGCTCAGGGCAGGCTTAACAAAAGAAAGGACACTTTTTGGATAGGTATTTTTTGCTATCGCAAAAACCGCAAGCGCTTCCCTAAATTTTTTCCAAGGCTTCAGGATTTTTAACAGACAACTGTTGCTATACTGACCAAAAAGGAACTAAAGCCCTTGAGTATAAACTCTACTCCATATCAGAGCTAATCAGTCATCTCGACGTTAGGAGAGATCACACATGGTATTTATTTCCTTACCTAGAATTAGCTTCTCTCCCAATACACTTAAATAAAACCTAAGGTATGGATCGGAATTACTGCAAAGGAGAGTTCATTGCGCGAATGCATTTTGTATTTCTGATTCCGTAATTTCATTTTTATAATAATGAAATAAACAGAATTGCTGCATAGGAAAACCGATCACTCCAGAGTATCTTATCTCGTAAGGCTTTTTTTACCGGCAGCATCGGCAGTATTGGCAAAATCGGCAGGAATGGACACTGCCGTTAGTATTCAGGTTGTACGCCCACGTTCTTTGTGGCTTAATCTAAAACCTTTTTACTATGGCTAAACAAGCTGGAATTATCAAGTTAAAAGGCACTATCGGAGATATTGCCTTTTACAAAAGTGGAGACGGGCATATGGCTCGTTTTAAAGGAGGGATCGATAAAAAGCGTATCGCTACCGATCCTGCTTTTCAACGTACCCGAGAAAACGGGGCGGAATTTGGACGTGCCGGCAAAGGCGGTAAATTATTGCGTAGCTCGATGCAGCTGCTCCTGCAGCAGGCTAAAGATGCTAAGGTGGTAAGTCGCTTGACCACCGTATTGCTGGCGATCATTAAAACGGATACCCTTTCTGCCCGTGGCGCTCGTAATTTGACCCAGGGTGAGTTAGGACTCCTCAATGGCTTTGATTTTAATGCAAACAGTCCGTTGAGCACCACTCTGTCTGCTCCCTATAGTGTGGGGTATGATCGTGCTACCGGCGTGGTGGGTTTGGAGTTGGAAGCCCACAATCCACAAGTGCAGATCGCCGCACCCACGGGAGCTACGCATTATAAACTGAGTTGTGGGGCAAGTGAACTGGATTTTGAAGAGCAGACTTCGCTCTTTAAAAGTGTGACTACCGGAATTTTGCCGTATCAGAATACCGAGGTGGCTGCTACTACACTAGAGGTAACCCTCACAGCCGGCAGCACACTCCAGGTGGTACACGCTCTTAGTATTGAGTTTTACCAAGAGGTGAACGGAACGATGTATCCTCTACAAAATGGGGCCTTTAATGCGATGGCTGTGGTACAGGTCGCGCAACCGGCGTAAGATGGAGTGGGTTTTACGACGGAGTTACTATCGTTCGGGTACCAATGGAGCACTTTTTGTAAACGGCAAATTTTTGTGCTTTACTATCGAGCTTCCTTGGCGTGAGAATCGCAGCAGTGTTTCTTGTATTCCCGAGGGGCGTTATGAAGTGCAATTTCGGGTATCCCGCAAATTTGGGAATCACCTGCTCCTTGTTGATGTTCCCAAGCGCAGTTGGATCTTAATACATCCGGCAAATCACGCACAGGGAGCATTGCAGGGCTGTATCGCACCGGTTTCTGAACTTAGTGGCATAGGTCGCGGATTGCATTCGCGCAGGGCGCTAGCCCGATTACTGGTACTGCAGCGTGAGGCGCAGGAACACCAGGAGGCTGTATATTTAACGATAACCTATAATACACATGAATATCTTAGATCGTTATCAAAAACCCACGCCGCGGTTTTTCCGCATACTTCGTAGCGTGGGCATCGGACTGGCCAGTGGCGGTGCGGCTTTACTTGCTGCACCTGTGACCCTCCCGGCCTTTGTATTGAGTCTTGCCGGGTATGCTGTGGTTGCCGGTAGCGTGGCTACTGCGGTGAGCCAGGCAGTGGTGGCCGATAAGTTACCAGAGCCTGATCAACCCGTAGATGAACACTAGTACTCCTTCTTTAAAACTAGGCACGTTGGGAGGCACGGTGGCCGCAGCCGTACCCAGTATTCAACGGGATACGCTGCTGGAGGCAGTGGTCTTTGCAGGAGTTGGGGCTTGTGTGAGCTTTGTGGTTTCTTTGTTTTTAAAATGGCTGTTTAAGGCTTTGAAAACTTGGTTTTTAAATCGAAGTAACCGTAACTAGGAATCGTATTTGTAGGATTTCTTGATGTTTAAACCCTTCTTTCGGGATTCGTTCCGGGAGAAGGGTTTTTGTTTATAGGTTCAAGAGTCAATGTTCAAAGTTCCGGGTTCTGATGAATTCGGAATTAGTTGACAGTCTCAGTCGGCAATTTTAGCGTTATGTTTTGAGCGTTTGGGTTGACATCCATCCCCAGCCCTTCCTTCAAAGGAAGGGAGTCTGTCTTTCTCAAAGGAACGCCTTCTGTTGAAGTAGGAGGTTTTGAAGGGGTCAAATCCCTAGGATTTCGTAAACGCCTGTCACTTCGAGTGATTGAAAACCTGCGGAGCAGGAATTCAATTATATCGAGAAGTCTATGAAGTTAGGAGTCTATTGTTAACCAGGCTTCTCTATACTATTATTTTGGGTTTACTCTAGAATAAAAGGTAGGTGATGCAATCGCGCACGAACCTGACATGAGTTCTGCTCTCAACCCCAGACCACCTCCCCCAAGAGAAGGGAGCTGTATAGGAAAGCCTCCCTTAAAAGGGAGGTTTGGAGGGATGTTTTACGGATGTTAAGAAATCAAGGATGCAAATTAAAAATGAGTCTTATTTAAGGCCAGACCCTAACTAGGAATCGTATTCGTAGAATTTCTTGATGTTTAAACCCTTCTTTCGGGATTCGTTCTGGGAGGAGGGGTTTTGTTTATAGGTTCAAGAGTCAATGTTCAAAGTTACGGGTTCTGATGAATTCGGAATTAGTTGACAGTCTCAGTCGGCAATTTTAGCGTTATGTATTGAGCGTTCGGGTTGACATCCTTCCCCAGCCCTTCCTTCGAAGAAAGGGAGTCTGTCTTTCTCAAAGGAACGCCTTCTTTTGAAGGAGGAGGTTTTGAAGGGGTCAAATCCCTAAGATTCTGTAAACGCCTGTCACTTCGAGTGATTGAAAATCTGCGGTAGCAGGGATTCAAGTGTATCGAGAAGTCTATGAAGTTAGGAGTTTATTGTTAACCTGGATTCTCGATACTATTATTTTGGGTTTACTCTAGAATAAAAGGTACGCGATGCAATCGCGCGCGAACCTGACATGAGTTCTGCCCTCAACCCCAGACCACCTCCCCTAAGAGAAGAGAGTTGTATAGGAAAGCCTCCCTTAGAAGGGAGGTTTGGAGGGATGTTTTTGCGGATGTCAAGAATCGAGGTTGCAAATTAAAAATGAGTCTTATTTAAGTCCCAGATTTTTTGTTCTACTGTTAAATTTTATCGGAACTCCGAAAGGCATACCGAAATATTGTCGTTTTTTCTGTTGAGGTTTGTACTAGCGTATCTATTGAATCGATTATGAAAAGCAAACGCCTGTGTATATTTCCTAAAGATGTACAGTGTATCACCGGAAAAAGTGAGCGCTATGGGCGGCAGCTGTTGGCTGACATTAAAGTATATCATAAAAAGGAGCCGCATCAATTTGTTACAGTATATGAGTTTGCTGCATATTGTGGATTGCAGGTCGAAGAGGTATTAGGGTATTTAGATTAATCACGAAGCTTTGAGAATGGAGTATGTTGAGCAATTCTATACGAACTAAAACAGACTATGTCTTATACCCATTTAAATTATGTCTTAAAGTAATTTTACAGTAGATAGAGAGATAGTTTATTAAGAATGGTTACAATATATCCAAATATTTATTAATTTTCTGATTATTAAAGCTTTAATTGTTTAATGGTGATGAAGCAACTTACGATATCCTGTATATTACTCTTTTCTGTTAGTAGTATTACCTTTAGTCAAAATCTAACTGAATCAGATTCACTTAAATATGGTATTGCAAAAATCATCAAGAATGATGAGGTTTTAGCCAAATCCTTTAAACAAGGAGCTGTTTATACTATAGCATATTTAAATCAACTAGAACCCGAATTAAAAGGTTATGCTAGTTTCTCGTTTGAAGAGAAGGGCAACACGGCTAAAAAGATTTACAATTTAGTTAGTAAGAAGTTTAATGAAGAATCTCCACAACCTGTATCCTTCACTACCCCTAAAGGAACGATCAAGTTTGAATATGGCCTATCTGAAACAGATTCCGTTTGGGTACGCTTAGCGCAATACGATGTGAACAATAGGTTAGAAGCCAACTCGAAATACCTAAGCCCGGAACATATTAAACAACTCTTAGAGCAGTAATTTACTTTTTATGAGTACGCTAAGTCTTTATGATTTTAAACTCTTAACAGACCACGAGCAGTATGATTTGGTTTTTAGTGAAGGTACTTTTATAGATACTCTAATTGAAGACAACACACGCTATGCGCTCTACGCCGTTGACTTATTCTTTGTTGAAATTGAATACGATGTAGCTAGGAATAAAATAGTGGGTAAGACTAGCTTTGTTACTGGTGATAAACTTAATAGTTATTCTAAGATTATTTAATCTTAAGGTCAGGATTTCTTTTCTCAATTCTGGCGAAGAACTCCGATACTGGAATTTTGTATGTTTTACATAACTCGAATAGTGTACTTATTTTCATATTACCTCCTTTAGTTTCTAATCTACCAATATGAAAATTGTGCTTAATATCATTAAAAATATCTCCTGCAACATCACCTTGAGTACGTCCATCCTCTTTGCGGATATCTTTCAATAGATCATAAACAGCTTCTACTAATTTCTCGTTTATGTATTGTGCCTTTGACATATTTTCAAAGGGATAGAAAATTTAATCTAATGACAATGACGTATTTGTCATTTTTTGTTATATTTGATCATAGTAATATATTTGCGAAACTTCTTGATTTAAAATACATGAAGCATTCGCTTTGAATCTCGCCTTTTAAAACTGGTAATTTTATGCAACGAGATGATAAGTGTAAATGCTCACGACCGCGGCGTGAGCTTACTTGTTGTTGCAAGGTATACCAGTACCTAAAAGGCATAAGTAAGTTTTCACGCCCTTTTTTGTATTAAGGCTTTTGCAATGTTCAACTTCCATTTTCAAAGTCGTCTACTTCTTTTTATAAAGCTTCGCAGTCCGCATCACCCCTAAATTGTATAGGTCAAAATGGCCGGCAACTCGTATGAGTTGTTTTAATCTAACAGTTAAAGCAGTATGCCTATGTACATCGCAACGTGTTTACGGGTACACGTCCTAATCCGCTAAAGCACCCGTGGGTTATGGGTTATTTCCCTAGGTGGTAACCTGTAGTTGGGTGGGTTGTACGCGTTGGTACTGCCAGCCGTACGGGCTTATACCGTGTAGGTTAAGCACACCGGTGAGTTAGCTACAAAAAAATGAGCTGCAGACCTTGCGGTCTGTGAAAAAGAGAAACTGGCTTTTAAGAGTGCGTTGCATTTGGCTTCGTGTAAGCCAGATGAGAACCTGAAACCCCCGAAGTGTCGGGGCAGGTTGACGCTTTTTGTAAAGCTGTCTAAGCAAAAAAGCCTTCCCCTGCGAGTGGAATCAGTGGGGAAGGCGTGAGCTTAAATAAAACTATTGTTTCATTTATTAACACGACGAAGATATGAAAATTTACACTACGCGCCTTACGGGGGCCGCGTGGATACTTGTTACCCTGTTTTGGGCAACAGGAAATCTACTTTGGGCTATGCCCCAACAAACAGTATCCGGTACCGTTACCGATGCTCAAAAAAATCCCATCCCGGGTGTAAGCATACGCCTGTTGCACCGCAACACGGGTACGCAAACCGATCTGCAAGGAGCTTTTAGCCTCAGCGCAACACCTACCGATACGTTAAGCATCAGTTATCTTGGATTTAAAACGCTACGCCTACCGGTAGGGAATCAAACCAATTTTACTATTGTCCTGCAACAGGACATCACCGATCTGGGTGAGGTGACCATCAATGCCGGGTATTACAACACTACGCGCAGGGAGCAAACGGGCAGTATTGCCCGGGTGACCGGTGAGGAGATCGAGCGGCAGCCGGTGACCAATCCGCTAACAGCATTACAAGGCCGGATGGCCGGGGTAAATATCACCCAAACCACCGGAGTACCGGGAGGCGGTTTTGATATTCAGATACGGGGGACTAACAGTATCGGGGCGGGCAATGACCCGCTGTATATCGTAGATGGGGTTCCGTTTTCAGGAAATTCTCTGGGAGTCGCTTCTAACAATGCCCGGGTAATTCCCGGAACGATCTCTCCGCTTAATGCCTTGAGTCCTTCTGATATTGCAAGTATTGAAATACTAAAAGATGCCGATGCGACGGCTATTTATGGTTCGCGCGGGGCTAATGGAGTAGTTTTAATTACCACAAAAAAAGGAAAGGGGGGTAAAACCAGCTTATCGCTGAATATGCAGACGGGAATTGCTGAAGTGGCTCAGTTTGTTGACCTGATGGATACCTCACAGTATCTGGAGATGCGCAGAGAGGCTTATGCCAATGATGAGATCACCACTTATCCTTCCAATGCTTTTGATGTTAACGGCACCTGGGAAGATAACCCGGATACCGATTGGCAAGAAAAGCTATTGGGCAATCAAGCGCAGTTTCAAGAAGTAAACCTAAGATTAAATACGGGTAGTGCACAAACGCGATTTTTAATAGGTGCCAATCTCAGAACCGAAAACACGGTTTTTGAAGGAAACAGTGACTATACAAAAGCTTCGGCGTTGAGCGCGATGAATCACCAGTCTGCTGATGATCGATTTGCTGTCAATCTTTCCTTGAATTACGTAAGTGAGGATAATGTATTACCCTTGTCTGATCTTACCAGTCAAACCCGCATTCCGCCAAACTCCCCTAAAGTATATACTGAAGACGGAAGTCTCAACTGGGCAGGCAATACTTGGGGGAATCCCTATGCCGCCATTTTAAATGAAAGCTACCGGTATCAATCGAATAACTTAATTGCAAATGCGACTTTTTCCTATGCGCTTACAAAAGCGCTGAGCTTTAAGGCGAATCTGGGTTATAATCAAATCGAGATGGAAGATAAACGCCTCTTCCCTTCTACGCGATATAACCCGGCAGCCAATCGAGACAGCCGCTACTCGGTGGTGTACAGCAACACCGCCTCAAGGGATTCCTGGATCGTGGAGCCTCAACTTACCTACGAGAATCGATGGAAAAAGCTGGATATAGCGCTGCTCGCAGGGGCTACCGTACAACAGCAACAGGAAGAACAATTCTATGTATCTGCTCAGGGATTCCCAAGTAATCAGGTATTGGATAATCTGGCGTCAGCCACCACAACAACTATTTTGGATAACGGATCTTCACAATATCGCTATCAGGCCTTTTTTGGTCGTGTTAATCTAAACTGGGATAAGAGATACCTGCTTAACCTTACCGGGCGTCGCGATGGAAGCAGCCGCTTTGGAACCGGCAATCGCTTTGCCAATTTCGGAGCAGCAGGTCTAGCGTGGATTTTTACTGAAGAAGCATTTTTTAAAAATCAAAACGTATTGAGCTTCGGGAAACTAAGGGCGAGTTATGGAATCACCGGAAACGATCAAATAGGCAACTATGAATATCTTGATGCATATACACTAAGTGGTCGCAGTTATGGTGATCTTAACGGTCTTGCTCCGGCGCAGCTTTTCAATCCGAATTTTAGTTGGGAAACCAATAAAAAACTAGAGTTGGCTCTGGAAACCGGCTTTTTGAATAACAGGATCTATATAACTGCAGCCCTCTTTCGAAACCGCTCCTCCAATCAGTTAGTAGGTATACCTCAGCCGGGTACAACCGGCTTTACCAGTTTACGTGCCAACCTTAACGCCGAAGTTGAAAATAGAGGCTTTGAGCTGGAATTGCGTAGTGTGAATTTGGAAAGCAAAGACCTAAGATGGGTGACCACGTTTAACTTCAGCCTACTTAAAAATGAGTTGCTTTCGTACCCGGGGTTGGAAAACTCCACCAATGCTAATCTGCTGGTTATTGGCGAATCTTTAAATCTGGTACAATTGTATGAACTTCAAGGGGTAAATCCGGAAACCGGTATTTATGAATTCCGTGATTTTAATGGAGACGGAAGCATCAGTTTCACCGAAGACCGAAAATACATACGCTCCTACGATCCGAAATATTTTGGGGGGCTGGGTAACGAAATATCTTATAAAAATTGGAACCTGAGCTTCCTGTTTCAATTTGTAGGACAGGATAAAAACGGGCTCATCACCAACATCCCGGGAGCAATGATAAATCAACCGGTAGCTGTGCTCGACCGTTGGCAACAACCAGGAGATGAGGCTACCTATCAGCGCTATACAACCGGGAGAAATTCAGCCGCCCTTACCGCATATAACCGTTTTGTAAACAGCTCCGGTAATTTTGTGGATGCTTCCTTTGTACGGTTAAAAAATGCTTATCTATCTTATCGTATACCAACAGTATCAAAGGTTATTACGAATACTCGTGTATTTCTTCAGGGTCAAAACCTTTTGACTTTTACAGCTTTTGAGGGCGCTGATCCCGAGTCCGGATTTAGTACCAACCTGCCGCCCCTACGCCAATTCAGCCTTGGCCTTCAAGTACAATTTTAAAACTACTATTATGAAACCTATTCTCCTATATACCCACCTAAAACCTTTTCTCGCCTTTTTGGTGCTACTCAACCTGATATTGATAGGTTGTGAATCGTTTATTGAAGTAGATCTGCCTCCCGGGCAGCTTACCGGTGAAGCGGTATTTACAGACCTGCGTACCGCTGAGGCTGCACTCACAGAAATCTATGCGCTTCAGCGTGATCAGGGTATACTAAGCGGTGGAAGAAGTGGCATCAGTTCTAATCTGGCGCTCTATGCCGATACCTATGAACAATTTGGATCCCAAAGCAGTGATCCCTATTTCTTTTTTACTCATTCTGTAAGCCCCGATACACGTACCATAGCCAATTTCTGGAATACTTCTTATAACAGTATTTACGCGGCAAATGCACTTATCAAAGGCATCCCTGCTTCTGACGCTCTTGATGCAACCGCCGCTGAGCGTCCTTTAGGTGAAGCGTATTTTATCCGTGGGTTGATGCATTTTTATCTAACCAATCTCTTTGGACCTATTCCCTTTGTCACCACCACCGATTATCGGGTAAATCAAGAGGTTTTAAAAAAGCCCGTAGATGAAGTCTATACTCAAGTAGTGCGTGATCTTGTTCAGGCAGAAGTCTTAATCCCGGAAAGTTACAGTTCTTCGGAACGTACTCGGCCCAATGCCTTTGCGGTAAAAGCGCTATTGGCCCGGGTTTACCTCTATCAAGGCGAATGGCAAAAAGCCTATGACAAAGCCGGGGAAGTATTAGCGTCTGAGTTGTATACTTTGGATATTCCCTTAGATCAACTTTTTTTAAAAGAGAGCAAAAATACCCTCTGGCAATTTATGCCTCAGAATGCAGGAGCGAATACGCTCGAAGGACGCAATTTTATATTAAGCGTGCTTGGCAGTAATTATGCCGCTTTTAATCCTGACTTTGTAACTAGTTTTGAACCGGGAGATTTACGAATAGAAAGCTGGATCGATAGCATCACCCAGAATGGTATCACGGCCTACTTTCCCATTAAATACCGGGAAGAACTTAGTACTGCCACCTCACTGGAGTACAGTAAAGTCTTAAGACTTGGAGAACTTTATCTGATACGGGCAGAGGCAGCCTGGAGGCTGAACCGGATTCCCCAAGCTCTTGCTGATCTCAATGCCATACGTCTACGGGCAGGCTTGTCTTCTTTAAATGCTGCGACTTCAGAAGAACTTGAAGACCTGATTTTATCAGAACGCGGAGCAGAACTTTTCACCGAGTTTGGGCATCGATGGTTTGACTTAAAGCGATGGGATAAAGCGGAGACCGTACTTCAAGCAAGCAAACCCGGTTGGGGTGTCCAAAGCTACCTGCTTCCCATTCCTGAAACCGAATTGGGTGCTAATCCAAACTTGCTCCCCCAAAATCCCGGATACTGATGTTTAGATTATTGACCACCCTTGTACTATTTGTTGTGGGCATAGGAATTCCCTATGCCCAATCTAAGAAACGACCTGATCTTGATGATTATAAACTTTGGTATTCACTAAAACTACGGAGCACTTCCCCGAAGGGAACTTGGATGGAACTTTACAAAGATTATGAAAACCTACAGGACACCACCGAGATCCGTTCACTGTCTGGTGACAAACGATATGTATTTACTAATTTCCAGAGCGTAACGCTTGATGAAGATTGGTGTTTCTACAAGAGCCAAACCGGAATTGGCATCGTGAATTTACTAGAGGATACCCAAAACCACTTTGAGGGGTATACCGGCTACAGGTATATTCCTGAACTGCACGTGCTGCTACTCGAAAGCAGGAGCGGAACAATTGACCTAAAGCTTCTGAATCTAAATAACGGGAGACAACAGGATCTAACGGACCTAGAGGATTACGCTTTAAATGCCCAGAAAACTCAGGTGGTTTACGCGCTACAGGATACAAGTGCTCCCAGACTTGAAGTTTATGATCTTGAAACAGGAACACGAAAACCGATACCGCTTAAGTTAGAACCCGGAACGCACAACAGATTGATCTGGAATCCCGATTCTAGTAAAATTGCATGGTATTATACTCCACAGGGGACTAAGGAACCGGAACTCTTTTGCTATAACCTAGGCGATAAAACCTTGATGGCCTTTAATGCCACCAACCGCGCTGAATTTCCGGCGGACAAACAGGTGTTGGAACCCTTTACGTATAAGCCTTTTACGTTCTCCAAAACCGGTGATCGCCTGTTTTTTCGAATACAAAGCATACCAAGACGGACATTAGCCTGGGGGTCTGGTGTAGAGATTTATCGCAGTAAGGATGTGTATGAAGTTATGAACCCTCGATATGTGGAAGCCCATATCAATACGGCTGATTATGGGGTTTGGAATCTGAAAACCAATGGGTATCTACAGCTAACCGATTCGCTTTGGCAGACCAGTTACCTTACAGCCAATGACAGCCTGATCTTACTTACCCATTCCAAGCCGTACCATCCCAGAATTAAACTTATAAATGATGCCGATATTCAATTGCGAAACATAATGACCGGTGATTCCATCTACGGCGCCTCTAAAATTGAAGGGATCACATCCTATACCGGAATAGAACCCCACGGACGTTTTATGTATTATTACAAAAACGGAAGGTGGCTGATTTATGATATCCAAAGGAAGGTGGAGATAGACCTTTCCGTCTACATCCCAACACCCCTGTCTACTGCAGATCCCTCACAAAGTGTCTTTCCTTTCCCCAATGGCTTGGCAGGTTTTGATAAAACCGGTACGCAACTATTGGTTTACGATCAGTTTGATATCTGGCAGGTGGATTTAATTAAACTTCAAGCCAAGCGCCTGACTCAGGGGCGGGAACAAGGTCGAACTTACCGATTGATAACCGAACCTAAAATCTTACAGGATTGGGAAGGTACTTCATTATTTACCCCTGACGTTTTAGATTTAGAAAAGCCCCTGTATTTAAAAAGTAGTGATGAGGCATACAGGAGTGGTTTTGCATGTTATGCCAACGGAAAACTAAAAAATATCGCTTTTAAGGCTTCACGGCATTACAGTCCGAAAATAACAGAAAATGGGTTATACTATCTGGAGGAAAATCAAGATCTGCCGCCACGGGTCATGTTCTGGAATAGGGCTAACACAACACTCAAACGGGGCTATCAGTCCAATAGACACTATACGCGCTTCACTACCGGAAAAGCCGAGTTGCTGCAGCTAGATAATGAAAAACAAATGGACGGGTTACAGGCTACACTTTTATACCCTTTTGCTTACGATGCGTCAAAGTCCTATCCTATGATCATTGATTTGTATGAGCAAAATGCCGGTGCCATACATCACTATTCCGTTCCTATTCTTGGAGACCGTAAGGGGGTAAATTATACGCGGCTGCGAAGCGAGGGGTATTTTGTGCTTTGTCCCGACTTAACGTATAAGTCTAACCAACCTGGAGAATCCTCAAAACAAAGCCTTGATTTGATTTTGAAAGAAGTTCTTAACAACACAGCTATCGATTCAAACCGAATAGGCCTCAATGGCTATTCCTTTGGCGGCTTTGAGGTTAATTATATAGTGGGGTCCGGGACGCGGTATGCTGCTGCAGTCTCCGGTGGTGGACTTAGTGATCTGACTCGAAAATACACCACTGTTGATAGGGTGGGTAATACTAAATTTTATCATCTGGAAAATTACCAGGGACGTATGCAAGGTCCCTATTATGAAAACCAGCAGGCGTATATGGATAACAGTCCCATTTGGAAAGTAGATCAAGTGAACACGCCACTACTCCTTTATGCCGGTAAAGAAGATTATCATGTGAATCGTAACCAATCTATAGCCTTTTATCTGGGATTGAAGCGCGCCGGTAAAGAATCAACCTTACTACTTTACCCGGATCAGGGTCATGCCTTTTCAAATCTTAAGGCGATACAGGACGTAAATGATCGTATTTTAGCATGGTTTGAGCATTACCTAAAGGGAGGTTCCAAATCATTGTGGATGAAAGCAAATGCCTATTAAAATAGAACCCGCACATGGTGCGAGTTCTCTCTTAAGCCTATTGAGGTATTTGATACAATGGCGTTTCACACATTGTTCCATCTAACTCAAATAGGTTACGCGTACCATCGGTACAGGGAATTCCTGTATCAATAGTACTACATTCAACCCCGGCGTCTCTACACTCCAGCTGAACATTGTCATAATAGTACCCGGGTACCTGGGCATTGCTCGCAGCATTTACTTTTGCTGCACTTGTCATAAATGCTCCTCCCAGGGCCAGTGCAATGGCTGCTACCGGTAAGAACACTTGCTTTTTTAAATTTTTCATAGTTGTAAAATTTAACGATTATTGACCTACTCTAGTTCAGGTTTTCGGTCGTACTCCTGATATCGGCCGATATATTTTAATTGGGTGTTACTCTATTTTGTATTGTTTTTTGATAGTGTATCAAATAAGTTCCACAAATTGCATAGACTTGATTATTCTTTAGCGCAAGATCCATCAATGGTTTCATCCCTGGATGCTGCAGGTATAGGCTATGCGTATACAGGCCCTTATTGAGATCATAGACATCAACAATAGAACGTCCGTCATCCAGCTCTGGCTCGTACATACCCAGACGTTTAGAATGAACATATAGCTGCTTGCCCGAGGTGGCTATAGTATTAGAAACGTGAATAGTATTTGATCCAAGTTTACGTTGGCCTTTTCCAGCAATCGTGTCTATTTGTAATTGTGCAATACTGATCGTATCGATAAGTTTTTCTCTATGAACCTCATTGAGATTGGTATCCATTATCAAATATTCATTCCGAAAGCGGTACACATAAATTATGCGCTGCAACTCCTCATTAAAGGTTAAAAAACCTTCTACGTCAAATATGCCGTCTACCTGTCGTTCTAGTATTTGTGGAACTAGTTTAAAACCAGAAGTATCTGCATAAGAATACAACCCCAGCTCATTTTCATTGGTTGCTGCGCTCCTAGTTGTAAAAGCGTATGTATTTTCTGATATAGGCTGTAGTTTGGTAAAATAAAATGGTGTTTGTTTGGGAACTATTTTTCGACTTTGTAAATCCCCACTGAAGATCACAGGTACCTTGCCGTCTAATAGTCTAAGAATAGAATTATTCACCAGGATTTTAGAAGCCATGAATTTGATATCGGAGGCATTTTCAAGCTTTATCTGTGAAGAACTGGAATCTGAAAGCTTTTTATCAAAGCTTACTAAGGTAAAGGGAGCGGTTGAATTTCCCAGATAGATACTATCTGCGGTAATCCCAGCTATGTAATAGGAATTCACTTTTAAATCAAACACTTGCTTTTGATCAAATACGTGCGGAATATATCTTCGTATAAAAGCATTGTTTCGATGTATTTGCTTTTCTGAGGTCAAGAAAAGTACAATTACCATAACACTACTAAAAAGCATCCCAGACCCTAAACGCAATAGTCCTTTAGCTAAAGATCTGTGCTGTGACTGATTGCTATAGGACAATCGATTTATAAAAAGGACTAGCAAAATCAGAATAATGCAGAAGCCATTAAAGAGTAAATGCTCCGTCCAACTTAAAGCTTCGAGAATGCCTCCGCATGAGCAGGGAACAAAATCGGCGTAATTGAGAATGATGATAATATAGGTGGTAAAAGCCGTCATCAAACACAGACTCCCATATAAACCAATATTTTTCGTTTTTGGAATTAACAATAATGTACTCAACACATATTCACTCAAAGGAACCAACCAAACTAGAATACCCGCATAGGCACTTAATAAAGGAGATTGCCCCAGTTGAATGCTAAAAGCTTCGAAGTCCAACAGCTTAGCCGTAGCGGCATAGACCCATAGTAACATGAAGAGGGGTACTACTCCCATGCTTGCAACTTGTTTTATATAACCTGCTTTTGACATGCTTTGTGTTTACAGGTTAAAGGTATGAGAGGTGTTTGGGAAACAGTATGTTATGAGGGATTGAAACTCAGGTGTACGGGATTATTGGTGCATTTTACGGTACTGACTGGGTGCTACACCGAATTCTTTTTTAAATGCCTGCCCAAAATGTACGTAGGACTTAAAGCCTGTTTGTAAAGCGATACTCGATAGGGGGTCTGTGGTGGACCTAATGAGATGCTTGGCCTTATGTAAGCGCTGTTGCAATTGGTATTTAAATACGCTGGTCTGATAAAGTTCTTTGAAGCCTTTTTTAAGTTTATATTCATTAAGACCAAAGCGTACTCCCAAGATCTTTAAGGAGGCGATACGATCTTCCGGGTGGTCTTGGAGATAGGCTTTCACATCCTGAATATTTTGTATGTCTCGTGTGTTTTTGAGCGCCTCGAGCTTCCGTATCGGGTATTCTTTTTTTGAAGCATCCTCTTTCAGTAAAGGATTAAGACTTTGAATGCGGGAGGCCACTACCAGAAAGTTACCGGCAACTGCATCGTAACGCAACTTAAAAAGTGTACATTCTAAAGGTACGTTCAGCGTGTTTGAAGCTCGCAATTCTAATCTACAAGGTACACTAGGGTATTGTTTTTTTAGCAACTGTTTTAAACGCTTTTTAAAGATTTTTTTTGAAGCTGGCGTTAACAGATGTAAAAAGTTTTGATCAACGAAAGTGGGTTCTGCATCGAGGTCAAAATTTGTAGAAAGTATACTATGCTCTGGGTTGATCAAAAAGAGGTAGTGTCTCACCTTAAAAATACTATCAGCCGGCGCATTGAATATAAAAGGATTGTACGAGACTCTCAATTCCTGAGCCAGCATATTAAGCGATGCTGCAATGGCTTCAGTTTCATTGTTTTCGCCTGTACGAGGAATTTGGTAGTTAAAATTACCTTTAGCCATTTCTAAAATCATCGTCTTGATTTGTTTTGCTCGAGTGTTTAAGTAGTTCATACGCAAGAAAGGAATTAGTTGAAGCGATCATTACTCTCGAAAGCTGCTTAGGAAGTTCCAGGCAGTTCTAATATCAAATACCAATTGGGTGGGGATAGCCGCTGATCCGTTTTGTAAATAAAATTGCATCATAATTTCAGTTACTGGATAATCAATGCGAAAAGCCAGAGCACGCACCAAAGCATTGCCATTTTGAGATAAGAAATCCCGTGCTTCTTTTTCAGAATCTATAATAGGGCGTACATCGCAATATACCGGATAAGGTTGGCCCATTTGGACGGCAAGACGATCTTGAACGACCTCTTCTGCTGCCTTAAGACTTAGACAAGCTTCAGGTTTATAATATAAAAACAGGATTCCCGCTTTAATCCGATATTCAGCATACGCGTTTTCGTAATCAGGACGCATAGTGAACAAGTTTTGTAAGGTTAAATGTATTAAAAAGCCTGTCTAGTTGCTTAATTATAAAGGATTTAATCTATAGTGTTGAGGAGTTTTATGAAGGTTTTTGGAGTTAAAGTAAAGTCTCAGGGATAAATAGTAAAGTTTAAAGGAATAATACTTGTTGAATTTTTAATGCTGATATTCAAGGTGTTAATAATTGGTTAGATTCGGTCTGATACAACCAAACTTCTTTAAAATGGCTCAAATCAAACACAACAATTTTCTGGATACCGTTGATAAGGTGATCACGGAAGCTAAAGCGGAAGGTATCGTACATTTGCGTGCTGAAGACAGACAACATACCGGTAGATGGCTTACGGTACAAGGAAAAGCTTGTTATCACTTTGGAAATACCGGGTATTTAGGTTTAGAACAAAATAACCGGATCAAATTAGGGGCCATGCAGGCCCTCTTGCGCTACGGTACCCAATTTCCTTTATCTAAAACCTATATTTCGCATCCGCTTTATGAAGAACTGGAAGAGAAGCTGCAGCTACTCTTTAAAAATCCTGTAATTATTACCAAGAACAGCACCTTGGGTCATCTGGCAGTCATCCCGACGGTGGTGCGGGATGAAGATGCTGTTATTTTGGACCATCAAGTACATTGGAGTGTACAAAATGCAGCGCAGCTCCTTAAAGTACGAGGAATACCCGTACAGCTTGTACGCCACAATAATCTGGAAATGCTGGAAACCCTGATCCAAAAACTTTCTTCTAAAGTTTCTAAAATATGGTATATGGCCGATGGGGTATACTCGATGTTTGGAGATTATGCACCGGTTAAAGAATTGTTAGCACTCACTAAAAAATATCCGCAGCTCTATCTCTACTTTGATGATGTACATGGAATGAGCTGGCGAGGTGCTAATGGGATGGGCTATGTATTGAGTCAGGTGGGAACCCTACCGGAACATGTGTTGGTATTTGGAACCTTAAGTAAATCCTTTGGAGCATCGGGTTCCGTTTTAATCTGTTCTAATAAAAAACTCTATAACCAAATCAAAAACTTTGGAGGTCCCTTAACTTTTTCAGCCCAGTTAGAACCTAGTGCGTTAGGTGCAGCCATAGCCTCGGCAAACATTCATTTGTCTGATGAGATTTATCGTCTGCAGGAAGCGCTGAATAATCGCATCGCCTACTTCAATCAACAATTGGTTATGGCCCATTTACCACTTATCGCGCGAAATAGTTCGCCGGTATTCTATATAGGAACCGGCTTGCCTGCTACAGGTTACTTTCTTGTAAAACGCCTGATGGAAGCAGGGATCTATGTAAACCTTGGTTTATTTCCCGCAGTCCCTGCTAAAAACACCGGACTTCGTATTACCCTCTCCAACCATAATGCTTTTGATGATATTGATCAACTGGTGGAGCAATTGATAAGCAATTATGATATCGCCCTTATGGCTACAGATAATTCCCGTTCTCGAGTGGGAAAAGCCTTCCGTATGGATTTTGTAGATGGTAAGCCCTTTGCCACCACTAACCAGGATTTACAATTTAAGGAATTTAAAAGTATTGCTGAGACTGATGCAACCCACTGGAATTCAACCCTAGGGAAATTCAATATGCTAACTTATGATGGGCTTGCCTATTTGGAGCAAAGCTTTACTCAGAATCAAGAACCCGAGCACAACTGGCGGTTTTGGTATATACAGATTGTGGATGATGCTAACTGCCCAGTATTGATGACTTTTTTAACCGAAAGTCTTTGGAAAAATGATATGCTGGCTCCGGCTTCGGTCTCTAAACTGCTGGAGCACCAGCGAAAACGTAATCCCTATTTACAAACCTCGCGGGTATTATCTTTGGGCTGCTTATTTACTGAAGGAAACCATCTTTATCTGAATGAAGAACACCCACAGGTCACCTTGGCTTTAAAGCAATTGTTGGAATACATTGAAAATCTGGCACAGACAAGGAAGGTTACCATGACCGTGCTTCGCGATTTTGATCTGAACTACAACTGGTCAAAGGCGATTTTGGATCAAGGCTATATTCCCATAGATATGCCCGATTCGTGTGTATTGCTAGACTTACATCATAAGATCGAAGCTGATTATACCCAATACCTTTCTAAACGATCTCAAAAGCATTTCAAGAAAGATATCGAGCCCTATTTAAGTTTGGTTAAATCTAATGTGGTTCAACGGGTGAGTAGCGCAAACATTAAAGTCTATTACGAGCTCTATCTACAGGTTCAGCGTAAAAATTATGGACTTAATACCTTTACTTATCCTCTTGAGGCTTTTGAAGTCTTGCGCAGTCATCCCAATTGGGAATGCATTCTTCTTAAGGCTGTTGAAGATGAACGCCTATTAGGGGTTATGTTTTGCTATAAAAATTATTCAGGCGTTTATGTACCCAGTCTAATTGGTATGGATTATAAGTATTTAGAAGTATTTAAAACGTATAGACAGCTTTTATATCAAACCATTTTAAGAGCCCGAAAACTAAACATGAGACAGATAGATTTTGGGATGAGTGCCAATTTTGAGAAGCGCAAACTAGGGGCTGCAGTTCTGCCTAAACAAGCCTTTGTGCAAACTGATGACCATTTTTTTCTGGAGGAATTAGAGATGATGCGTACGGGGCACTCCGATTAATTTTTGAGTGACCAATAGATTATCTCACTATCCTAATGCTTTTGAACCTATCAATTTCTCCTTATGTACTCACCTGTCTAACTGATGTTACCATGTTTGCTACAACCCTACAAAACTTTCACCATGAATTAAAAACTCAAGTATTTGTAATACCTGAAACCCTGAAAAAGGCAGAGGTGGGGATTGAAGTTGCATCTAAAACGCTGATCTGTCTCAAGGAGCTCGTAGAGCAGGAAGATTTTGAAGATGTACCTCATGAAATACACTTTTTTAAGCATCTTAAACCCTGCCCGATGAGTTATCTTATATACTTTACTGAGATGCGCACCTGTGAAATGAGAAAACCGAAAGCTGGCGCTTCTTTCCAGATTAGGTTTTATAAGAAGGAATTGCGCAAAATCAACAAATTCTTTAACCACAATATGCACTTTGTAAGGTATATGGAGGAAGAACACACCTATTTAGATCATCAGTTCTTTACGCGCAATACACAGCAGAATTTTCCAATGACCCCTATGCTGTACCACTACGATTATCCTGATTTTAGTAGTGCGTATGATATGCTTTGGGCTAAAGTGCAAGCCATGTATCGCCTTATACATTATATTCGTGATGCTCTTAAGACTCTAAATTCTCCCAGTGAAACTGTTCCGTTACCTCAGAAGCATCATGTGATGCTTTGGTCTGGGTCTAAAACAGCTTTAGTCGAACTCATTTATGCTTTACACGCGTCACAGTATCTCAATCATGGGTTGTCTGACCTTAGTACTTTAGTAGCCTCTTTTGAAGGTTTTTTCAATATTAAATTGGATGGAGTTTATAAAACGTATGGAGAAATCAAAGCCCGAAAGGGGAGTAGAACTAAGTTTTTGGAGGAGCTAATCTTAAAATTAGAATATAAGATGCGGCAGGATGACATTTAATTTAGTAGTATAGCCTGCAACAGATTTGAAACATAAAAGCTTTGGAATATTTTACATTTCGTATTTTCAAAAAGGTACTCTTTTTTCAAAGCCTCAAAAGGTAAACAGTAATCGGAAACCTTGTGTATGTCGTCTTGCCATTGTGCTATTCAAACCGTTTCAAGCCTTTGGTCTTTACGTTATTCTTTAGGTTAAATCGCACATCTCACGTGAAACTATATAGGTAGGTATGGCTTCTTTCATTATAAATTTACTTAAAAGTCTTCTCGCGAAACCTCGGGGTTGGTTTTTTTTAGAATGAAACTGTAGCTCGAGGTTCATGCGTATCTGGAGGATAGAAACGGATACGCGCTCAAAAGGTTGTGTAATCATCTAAAAAAGATGGTCTGATCATTTCATAAATGATCAGATTTACAAAGAAGCTGAACATCTTTAAGAAGTTTGACGCCAATTGGTTAATTCATAAACCGAATGGCGCCAAACAGCATATTTAGTTTCAGTCAAGGATAGCTCAGGCTATATTTTAGGAAGTTCCCATCCGTTATGGTAGTTCGCTCGAATAAGGGCATCTGCTTCAGGATTATTGAACGTTTGCGATTGCTCATCCCAATAAATTTTATTACCTGTTTTAAAGGCGATATTACCCATATGCGCTGTGATTGCTGCTCTGGCTCCTGCTTCGATATTACACTTGAGCTCGGTAGGCGTGTTATTACGTATAGTGTCAACAAAATTTTTAGCGTGATTGTCTAACGCATTACCTTCACGGTCTTTCCAAGAAACCTCCGGGGTTTTATCAATCCATTGATCGTTTTGCCTTTCCCGCTCGGGAACCACTTTCCATCCTCCTCGGTTGACGACTAAAGTTCCATTATTTCCAATAAATGCAATACCTTCTGTTGAACCATAATTACCCCCATCAATACCAGTAGCATGCTCCCATAACAGATTGAAATTTTCAAATTCATAGACGGTTTGTAGGGTATCTGGAGTTTCAGAAGCATCATCGGGATAGGCAAATTTACCACCAGATGCCAAAATAGATTTAGGAGCGCCCGCATTCATCGCATACAAGGCTATATCTAATTCGTGAACTCCCCAATCGGTCATCAGCCCTCCTGCATAATCCCAAAACCACCTAAAATTAAAGTGAAATCTATTCTCATTAAAGGGGCGTGAAGGTGCGGGACCTAACCACATGGTGTAGTCCACTTCTTTTGGAGGCGTTGTATTTGGCTTTACTGGAATGGGATTCATCCAACCCTGATACGACCAACACTTTACTAAACGTATAGGACCTAGTTTTCCTGATCTAACATAGTTAACAGCCTCATCATAATGTTGCCCACTTCGTTGCCACTGTCCCACCTGAACCATTTTAGTGTTGTAGCGTTTGGCTGCGTCAAGCATCACATTACATTCTTCGATACTGTTTGCTAATGGTTTTTCTACATACACATGCTTATCAGCCTGTAAGGCATGCACAGCATTTAAACAATGCCAATGGTCTGGTGTACCTATGATAACCGCATCAATAGCTTTATCCTCTAAGAGTTTCCTATAGTCAGTGTAACGCTTCGGTGCAGTACCAGTATTTTTTTGAAGTTCTAAAGCGCGTTTATTTAGAACCCGCTCATCAACATCTGCTAAGGCAATACACGTAACATTAGGCAATTTTAAATGTGCCTGCAAATTAGACCACCCCATCCCGTTGCAACCTATAAGTCCTAAATTAATACGGTCATTAGCTGAAAACAAATGAATAGGTTGTGCTAAAAGGCTATTGGTCAAACTTAAACCTGCGGAGGCTAAGGCAGTTTTTTGTAGGAACTTACGTCTGGGTAGTGTTCTCATATATAATAGAATAAAGGTTAGCCCTTAAATATAGTCATTTTTACTATATAGATAATTATTAGGGTGTGCATATGATCTCTACTAACGGCTATTTATGGCTACAGGAAAGACAAGATGCTATACACAAAAATCACAATCCAAAAGCATATAGGGTTGCTCTCGATGTTTATAAATGATAACCTGTGCTCAAAACACGCGATACGATTCCCAATCTTAACTGGAACAGGCAGCGCGGAAACATCAATGTAAGATGTGCGTATTTCGTATTTCTACTTTTGTATTTTGTATTTCCGTTTTCGCATGTTGAAAAAAGTCTCAGGTTTTTCAAACCATAAACGGTAATCAGCAAACAGAAACCTGCCAATTGCCAATTGCTACTGCTAACTGTTGATCCGTATTTCTAATTCCTGATTTCTAATTTCTAATTCGTTGTGGGATTTGACTTTTCTAACTTCAAACAGTGAACACTAAACAAAGGGCTGTCTTTTGCTTGAAGGGATGGGATGAGCGAATGTGCAGAATTCCCAGACAGGTGCAATATCCCCCAATGGTCGAAATGACGATTCGGTTCGTATTTCGTATTTCAAAAAAATCGCAAGCTTATCAAATTCAAACACCAACCCCAAATCCTATACGGTAAACAGCAAACAGAAACCTGCCAATTGCCAACTGCTAACTGCCAACTTTTAATCTGTATTCCGTATTTCTACTTTCGTACTTCAGTATCTTATAAACACTACATAACCGGAAGTTCTAAGGTAACCGTAGTTCCTTGATCTTTTTGAGAAGTGAGATGGAAGGTACCGCTCAAGGCCTCGCAGCGTTCACGAACGAAGCTTAGTCCTAGTCCATAACCGGTTTCTCCTTGGGTTCCTTTTTGTGGAATTGTTCTACCGCTACGCACCGCTTCTTGGGTTTCAGGAGTCATTCCGATGCCGTTGTCTTCTACCCTCACGTGAAGGATTTTAGCTTTTTGGGAAGATGCCAAGTGCATTGCAACTTGAACTTTTCCGTTGGTCGGCGTGAACTTTAGCGCGTTAGCAATAAGGTTCCCAATGATAGGAAGCAGATTTTTACGGGGAAAGCGCAGGACCGAAGGGGTCGCACGCACATTAAATGCGATGGTTTTAACTTGCGCTTGTGGACTGTATAAATCGGTTAGTTTTTTGGCTAAGGCTTGAGTGTCATAATTGTGGAGCTGCTGGTCCAGAAGCGGGGTATCCTCTAAAATAGCTTCGGTTAGTTGTAGCAAGCTGCTGGCGGTTCCAGCGGCATCGCGCAGTAAGCTTTCCAGATCGCTGCGCTGCAAGCTGCTTAAGCTGGTGGTTGAAAGCAATTGAGAGAGTCCGCTTAACGGACTGCGAATGTCGTGTGCCAGCCGGCGCTGCATACGTTTAGAATCGGCTAAGGCTTGTTCTAAAAGCTGCTGTTGCTTCTGTTGTTGTAGCAAACGTTCCAGTTCTTTGGCAATCAGATGCAGTTGTTCTTTTTGCTCTTGAGTTAGTGAAGTTTTATCTTTTCCTGCGACACATAAACTGCCTACGGTCACGTTTTGATCTAGCTTAAGCGGAATCCCGTAATAAAACACATAGCCTTCATCTACCACATACGTAGAGTCTTTAAAACGAAGATCTTCGGCTACCAGCGATTCAAAATACTGCTCCTGTTCAATGGTTACATTACAAATGGAAGTTTCTCTGGGCTTTTGTGTGGCTTGATTCTGGGTTCCGGCAACGGTCCATTGGGTATAGGCATCGATCAAATTCACCTCGGAAAGTTGTGTGCCTGTGACTTTGGCGGCGAGTTCGCTCAGCAGTTTAAAATCTTGTACAAGCTGCTGGTAATCCAGATCTAAGTCGGCCAGACTCTTTAAACGCGAATACTCTTTTGAATGCAATGCTCACTGATTTAGGGAAGGCAAAAATATCAAAATCTCTTTTGTAAAGAAGGAGGATCTCAAGTTTAAAAATACTTTAACACAGCAGCTTAGCCCCATAAAAAATCCCCGGAACTAAAAAGCTTCCGGGGATTGCTATAACATGCTAGAGCCCGTAGGCTAAAGCGTGTGGTACGAATTAATAACCCGGATTTTGCCAGTCGGCTTTCATATCCGGAGACAGGTTAGAACCGTCTTCATTGAGCAATCCGTCTATAAAGGATTGCGGTACCGGACGCAGTTCGTGCTTATTCTCGGTGATATTGGTCGCCTGTGGATTAAACGCACGCGCACGCTGAATCAAAGTTCCTGTACGAGAAAGCGTTTCCCAGCGCATCCACTCGCCTAAATGCTCACGGGTACGCTCATTTAAGATAAAATGAAGGGCACGCTCATACGATCCGGAAACGCCCAAAGCCGCAAGCACCGCCTCATCTTCGTCAGGCAGGTTGTCTGGGAAAGAGGTCAAACTCAGGTCAGAAGCCGCTGTGGTTACTTCCACATCCGGATTAGAAAGGTAATAGGTATTCATATTCAAATTGGAATTGACATAATTGGTAGCCGCCGAACCGGTATTGAGGCTGTTGTTTTCAAATGCAACAGAGCCATCGATATAATACGAACGGTTTTCTCCTGCTTTCCAAGCAGCACGCGCACGTACGGTGTTTAGGTCGTTCATCGCATTGCCGTATTGCTGTAAACGCGCATAACACTCTGCACGCAGCAAGTAGGTTTCTGCCAAGCGCGCCATAGTCACGTCACGGTGCGCATCTCCTTTTTCTGCGAAACGAGAACCGTCGTCGGTCTTGTTGATTCCGGCGAAAAAGTTTGAAATGGGGGTACTCTTAAAATCAGGCGAAACATACTGCCCATTTTGATACAACACTAACGAGTTGGGTACAAACTGCCCCGGAGTACTGGTTAGCGAACCTGAAGTCTCGGTTTGACGCATTCCTTGACGCCATTCGGGTAAGCGCCCGTCAACGTCTGACCAATTTGGGTTTTGAATATTTGCACCAAAAGTAAAGTCATTATAGGTATCGTCATCTTTTGTATTCAAGATCATCACAATTCCGGGATCTCCCAATTCCACTCCGGCATCGGCGTTGATCACATTGTTTACGCCATATACCGTTTTAAAGGTTTTCCACATACGCGAATCATTCACATGGTCAAAAACCGCATAGGTATATTCGGTAGGACGCAGTCGCTGAAAATCCATACCTCCAATCCATACGCCGCGACGTACCCAACCTCCTGAGAAATTAGAAAATTGTGGCGTGAAATAGTTATACGTACGGTTTCCGAAACGTCCCGTAGTCGATGCATCTGCATTGTGCGGCGCAGCCATTAGAATTTCGTCTAACTGCTCAGCTTCACTGTCAACACCCGTCCAGTTGGCATATAAATCACGGTAATCCGCAGCGAGCCCACCACGCGCGTCGATCGCATAAGTAGCAGCTTCGATCGCTTCATTCAGGTCTCCTTGAATGTATTCTGCATTCCAATCGTCGTTACGCTCAGAAGCTCTAAACAATAACGCTTTGGTAAGGAAGTGTGCTGCGGTAGCTTTAGTCCAGGTTACCCCTTTTCCATAGGTGTAAACTTCACCTTCAAAGTAATTGTAAGCTTCTCTAAAGTCAGAAATGACTTGCGCCCAGGTCTCTTCATCAGTCGCTCGGGTAAAGTTACGTACCACACCTTCGGCAGGCTCTAACTGCAATACCACACCTCCGTATTGTGCGGCAAGGCGGTAGTAATTATAGCCTCTTAAAAAATGCGCGTGCGCCAGGCAGCGGTTGCGGATGCCCTCATCTTCAATCACCTCGGCATTAGCGATTATAGTATTTGCCGAAGCAATCCCGTAATACATCTGATCCCAAAGCGCCGCAGGTGAGGTCGCGTTGTTGTTGGCCGCACCGGTTTCGGGCGTTGCACCTACCGGGTTTAAGCGGTTGTCATAGGTGTTCCACATTTCATTAGTGAGGTCATTGGCGTTGGTAAATTCATCGGTACCATAGAGGGTCAACCCATAGGCCCATTCGTACCCAAAATGCCATCTGATATTTCCGTAAAGGGAAACTGTAAGATCTTCAAGACCCTGAGCAGTTTCAAAATATTCTGTAGAGTACTGGTTGGTCAATTCTTCATCGAGAAAATCATCTTTACACGAGGTGCTGCCCAAAGCGAGCGCGCCACAGAGTAAAATAGTACTACTTCTTTTTAATATATTTAGTTTCATCTTTTTCTTTTTTGAATTCAATTGAGGATTATAGTCCGATGTCTAAACCTACAGCAAAGCTTCGGTTGAAAATGGTAGAGTTGGTATCAAAATCATACCAAGCAGCCCCTTGATAAATACTTCCCGGGTTTACCGCTTGTACATACACTCTCAAGTTGTTTAAGCCCATTTTTTCGCTTTGCTCAGGAGAAAAATTATAACCCAGTGAAATGTTTCTAATCTTAACAAAACCGGCATCCTGAATCCCTAATAACCCTGAGAATTCATCCTGAGATCCTGAAGTCGCTTGACCTAAAATAGGCTTTTGAAAAGCAGCATCGGTATT
This sequence comes from Leeuwenhoekiella sp. ZYFB001, assembly GCF_011784865.1. Taxonomy (NCBI): domain Bacteria; kingdom Pseudomonadati; phylum Bacteroidota; class Flavobacteriia; order Flavobacteriales; family Flavobacteriaceae; genus Leeuwenhoekiella; species Leeuwenhoekiella sp. ZYFB001. Next base: position 2,439,738 of record NZ_CP050460.1, on the reverse strand, counting down.
ATCTGGCGTCCAGTAATCGATCTCACGCTGGTTAGAACGTGCGGTCATCGCCTCACCGCCTATATTGGCTTTATATCCTAAACGGGAGATGATAAGCGTACTCAATTCAAAACCTTTGTAGCTGAAGGAGTTGTTCCAGCCTAAAGTCCATCGTGGTGTTGTATTGCCTAAGATCGTGCGGTCGTCTGCATTCATAACATAGTCGCCGTTCTGATCGGTAGGGCGCACATTACCCGGGCTAAAATCATATCCGTTCTCATTCCATAAGGCCATTTCAGCTTGATCTTCGGGAGTGTCTTGCCACAACCCGTCATTATCGTACCCGTAAATCACACCAATAGACTCGCCGATAAACCAGTTGTTGTCTACCATATCATTTTCGCCGTAGGCTAATTCTTCGATTTCGTCACGTTGCCACGCTACGTTAAGATCTGAAGCCCATTGGAAGCCTTTTTCGTTCGCTACCGGAATTAAATTCAGACTTGCTTCAAAACCTTTGTTGTTGGTTCTACCAATGTTAGCGATGGTAGAAGGGAACCCGGTTAGGGTAGGAATATTAACCGACATCAATAAATCTGAAGTATAGGATTTATACACGTTCAAACTACCCGAAACACGATTGTTAAACAAACCGAAGTCTACCCCTAAGTTGTACTGTGTGGTTTTCTCCCAGCCCAGATTCGGGTTGGCTAAAGACAATTGAGATCTGGAATAATACGGCTCATTGGTCGTATACCCGATTTGATTCGAAAGTCCGTTAAACGGAAGGAAGATCGAAATAATATCTCCTTTAGTAGCGTAAGGATCTACCGCTGAGTTACCTGTAGTACCATATCCTAAACGCAGTTTCAAGTTATTCACCCAATCTGCATTCGCAAGAAAATCTTCCTGATCTAATCTCCAGGCCAGTGCGGCAGAGGAGAAGAAGTCCCATTTATTGCCAGCACCTAACTGTGAAGCACCATCCCAACGTCCTGAAACTGTAAGTAAATATTTGCTGTCAAAACCATAGTTTAAACGCACCATATACGAACTCAACTGACGCTCGTTAAGGTTAGAGCCAATACTTACATTGTTTTCCGAATTGGTAAGGTCTATCGCACCGAAATTATTCCACAGCATAGAGGCTTTTGGGATATTGTTGGCAGACATGCCTGAACTTTCAATATTCCAAGAAGAAGCAGTTTGCAGTAAAGTCACATCAAGGTTGTGTTTCTCTCCAAAACTTTTACTGTAGTTGATCTGGTTATCCAGCGTCCACGATAAATCTCGTCGATTATTCAGACGCGCATAGTTAGTACCTAAGGAACCGTCTGAATTGATGCGGTGTGATGAACTTCCGTCAATATAAACCCCTTCTCTGAAGTGACGAAAGTCAGGTCCAAAACGAATTAAGTATTCTAGACCTTCTAAAGGTTGGTAGATCTCTCCAAAATCAAAGGTAGCGCTAAGACTACCCAGCGCACGCAAGGTTTGCGATAATTGGGTACTCTTATTCTCTTCGCCAATGATGGTATAAATGGTGGTCTCACCTCCCGGGTTGATCACTAAATTACCATCGGCATCATAGGGCACTGCAATATTGTAGATGTTTTTAGCAGCGCCGTAAATCGCATTAGGTACCGAACCGCTACGACCCCCTAAAGTAGAGAAACCATAATCTTGCTCACTCCACGATAGGTTAAAATTGGCATCAAACTGAAACCAATCTACCGGTTTAATACTTGCACTTAAGTTGGCAGTATAACGCTCGTAAAACTGTCCTTTTTGCGTTCCTTTATTATTTACATAACCCACAGAACCGTATGCGTTGACTTTTTCGGTACCCCCACTGGCACTTAAGGTATGCTCGCTTAAGATTCCGGTTTGCGTTACAAAATCAGTCCAATCGGTGTTGCGCACGCGAGAAGCATCAAAGCTTCCGTTTTGCCAACCTTGCAAAACGTTATCTCGTGAAGTCTGCCCGTCAAGCGGACTGTCAAAAATATTGGTGTCATTCGCCAAAGTAGGACTGTCTGGGTGAGCATACGTCTCAGGATCGAGGTTGTATGCCGCCCAACGTCTAAAATCAATAAAGTCTGCTGCACTCATTGCAGGTGCACGATCAACGATATCAGAAGTGGTCACCGTACCCGAATAGTTCAGGGTAAATCGGCCGGTTTTTCCTTTTTTAGTCGTTACGATGATCACCCCGTTAGCCCCTCGCGATCCATAGACTGCGGTAGCCGAAGCATCTTTTAATACGTTGATCGACTCGATGTCTCTTGGGTTGATCGTTTCAATAGAAGAAGCTGAAAGTAGCGGCACCCCATCTACTACATAAAGCGGTGCATTACTCGCAGTTAACGAGCGGTTACCCCGAATACGTACCGATCCTACCGTACCGGGACGCTCGCTGCTGGTAATGTCTACCCCGGCAGCTTTACCTTGTAAGGCTTGAAATACGTTACTCACGGGTTGTGTAAGCAGTTCTTCAGAACTTACTGAAGAAACCGCTCCTGTAAGGTCAGATTGTTTCTGCGTTCCATACCCAACTACCACTACGGCATCGAGTTCGGCACTGTCTTCTTCCAAAGTAATCGTATAGGAGTTTTGTGCACCTACGACTTGCGAAATCGATTTCATTCCGAGGAAAGAAAAAAGCAAGGTCTCTCCTTGGGCAGCTTGTAAGCTGAAGTTACCATCAAAATCGGTTTGTGTTCCACGCTGAGTGCCTTGTACCAAAACATTAACTCCGGGCAGCGGCATTCCGTCAGCATCAGTAACGGTCCCGGTTACCGCTTTTTCCTGAGCCCACAAGCTGGTGGAGAGCATCAGTATACTGAAACACAGTAGAAAAAATTTGTTTGTTTGTTTCATGTTTACTTAAGGTTTTAAGAAAATTTAACCATAAATCTGTTAATTGCGTTTTAAAAGTAGTTAATGAAATCGTTGTAGGTGTCCTGTACTTACTGTGCTGTAGTATCCTGCTTTATGTTAATTTTTGGTTTTTATATCCTATTGGTCTATCTATCCACAGGACGGCACAGGATAGCAAATGCTTCTTGAACTTCTAATTTTAGCCTAACTTGAAGCGCTTTGCAATGCATTGTATTTTCAATTTTCAACACTCTTTTATGCGTTTTTCTCTTTTTTCCACAGTGGTGGGTTGCTTATTGTTTTTTAGCTGTCAACATCAGAACACCCAGGCGGTCGCTACTGATGCGGCGCTTTGGCCAGAATTGACACAAACCGCTAAGCCCTGGACGCGCTGGTGGTGGATGGGAAGCGCAGTAGATAAACCTAATATCAAAGAACATCTAATCGCTTTTGAAAAAGCCGGATTGGGCGGCGTAGAGATCACTCCTATATATGGCGCTAAAGGCGAAGAAGAACAATTTCTCGAGTTTCTTTCTCCGGAATATTTAGAGCTGCTTGATTATACAATCACTACAGCAGACAGCTTGGGGCTTGGTGTAGATATGGTTTTGGGTACCGGATGGCCGTATGGTGGCCCTCAGGTAGAGCGTGAATTCGCCGCGACTAAATTGGTTGTTCAAAAGTACGAACTCAAGCAAGGAGAGGTCTTTGATCAAGAATTAAAGCCGGATGCTAAAGAACGGCAGCCAGCGTCCCTGAGCGCTGTGCTGGCTTATGATACTAAGGGTAATTTTAAAGATCTAACCTCAGATGTAACTGAAAACAAATTAAAGTGGACCGCGCAAGATGCTGCTTACACGGTGTATGCTTTGTTTACCGGCAAAACCGGGCAGCAAGTAAAGCGGGCAGCTCCGGGAGGTGCCGGCTATACCTTAGATCATTACTCTCAAGAGGCTTTTGAAGATTATGTACAACCGTACGATACAGCATTTGCCGAAATTCAAGGGCATCTGCGCGCGATTTTTAACGACAGCTACGAAGTTTATGGTACCGATTTTACACCGAAGTTTTTTGAATTTTTTAAACAATGGCGGGGTTATGACCTTAAACCTCACATCAATCTTTTATTGAGTGATAGCGATAACGATTTAGGAAACCGCGTCAAGAGCGATTATCGTGAAACACTGTCTGATTTACTCCTGCATCAATTCAATGAGCCTTGGACCGATTGGTCAAACCAGCACGGATTTAAAACCAAATTACAAGCCCACGGTTCGCCGGGGAATCTTATTGATCTTTATGCTTCGGCAGATATCCCGGAGTGTGAGACTTTTGGCTCGATGCCTTTTGATATCAAAGGGTTTCGACGTGAGGAAGAAAATATTCGCACGGGCGATGCAGATCCCGTGATGCTCAAATTCTCTTCTTCGGCAGGTCATATCGCAGGGAAACCGCTTATTTCCTCAGAAACTTTTACCTGGCTTAGAGAGCATTTTAAAACAGCCTTGTCTCAGGCAAAGCCCGAAGCGGAAGAATTACTGCTCAATGGCGTGAATCATATTTTCTTACACGGTTCTACCTATTCTCCGGAGCGTGCCGGATGGCCGGGCTGGAAGTTCTATGCTTCAGTAAATTTTAGTCCGAAGAATACCATTTGGAAAGATGCTTCGGCATTGTTTGGCTACCTCGGTAATGTGCAATCGGTCTTACAAGAAGGAAAAGCAGATAACGAGACCTTATTGTATTGGCCTATTTATGATCAGTACAACAGTTATAAAAAAGGAAATTTATTCTTTCAGTTTAAGATCCATTCTTTAAATGAGTGGTTGCTTGACACGCCGTTCTATGAGACTACAAACACCTTGATGGATAAGGGCTACGGAGTAGATTTTCTATCGGATGCTTTTCTAAAACAAGCTAAAGTAGAAAATGGCAACATTGTTTTACCCGGCGGAACTTATAAAGCTTTGGTGATTCCGGATTGCGAATTTATGCCGTTAGCCAGTTTAGAAAAACTGGTAGCACTCAAAAACGCCGGAGCTTCTGTGATCTTTACCGGCTTACCAGAAAGCGTTCCCGGATATTTTGAATATGAACAACAAACTGCAGCACTTCAAGACCTGATCGCTAAAAATAATCTAGCCATTACTGCTTTAGAATCAGGTCTACGTGCAGCGGAAGTGCATCCTGAAACCTTAGTAGGATCGGGATTGAAATTCATCAGAAGAGCTCAAGGCAATTCTAAGATCTACTATTTGGTCAATCATACTTCAGAGGCTATTGATACCTATATCCCGTTATCAGGCACGGTTGATAATGCCGTGCTTTTAGATCCGCTTACGCGAAAAGTGGGTGCCGCAGCCGTTCGTACTATCGAAGGGCAGGCTGAGGTTAAAGTTCAAATAGCTTCGGGTTATGCGTTGATCTTAAAAACCAATTGGAGTTTGCCTGAAGAACACTGGGCGTATACGACGCCGATGGCTGAAGGAATTCCGCTAGAAACCGAATGGAACATCAACTTTGAAGAAGGAGGACCTGTACTTCCGGAAGCTGCCACCTTAAGCAGCTTAAAATCTTGGACGACACTTGGCGCAGATGCTGAGCATTTTTCGGGCACGGCAACCTATACCACCACGTTTACTAAACCGGAAAGCGAAGCAGATACATGGCAACTTGATCTGGGAGATGTGAGAGAAAGTGCTGCGGTGTGGCTTAACGATAATTATATTGGTACTGCCTGGTCGGCGCCGTATCGTTTAGAGCTTGGTGCCTTACAAGCAGGAGAAAACACCTTGAGCATTAAAGTGACCAATCTGGCGGCAAACCGACTTCGCGCTAAAGAATTGCACGGGGAAGAGTGGAAGACCTTTTACGAGATCAATATGGTAAATAAAGATTATAAAGCTTTTGATGCCACCGTTTGGGAACCCACACCTTCAGGACTTTTAGGACCTGTTCAACTGGTACCATTGGCTATAGAAACAAAATAATTCACGAGATATAAAACGAATATAGATGAGAAAACTACTGGTTTTAGCTGTTTTGGCAGCATTCAACTTTAATTGTGCGGCGCAGCAACAGATCAATCGGGATGATGTGCTCGAAAAAATGGAACTTGCCAATGCGTATTTTATGAAGAAATGGCCTGATGTAGGCAAAACCATCATCACCAATAAAGAACGCCCGAGTAACATTTGGACGCGCGGCGTGTATTATGAAGGTTTGATGGCCTTACATGAGATCTACCCTAAAAAAGAATACTATCAATATGCTTTAGACTGGGCCGATTTTCATCAGTGGGGTTTCCGCAGTGGAAATGAAACCCGTAATGCAGATGATTATGATGCAGCGCAGACTTACATTGATTTGTACAATTTGCAACCCGATCCTGAAAAGCTGAAGAACACCAGAGCCTGTATGCAAAAGTTTTTGGTAACACCACAAAATGGCGATTGGGATTGGATCGATGCCATACAAATGGGAATGCCGGTTTTTGCTAAAATGGGCGTACTGGAAAATGATGCGCGCTATTTTGAAAAGATGTACGAGATGTATATGGAAAGCCGCAACGTTATTGGTGAAAAGGGTTTGTTCAATCCGGAAGATGGTTTGTGGTGGCGTGACGCTGATTTTGATCCGCCGTACACTGAGCCTAACGGAGAAGACTCGTATTGGAGCCGTGGTAATGGTTGGGTAATCGCTGCGTTGGCAAAGACGCTTTCGATCATTCCTGAGGATGCTCCGCACCGCGATCAATATATTGAAGATTTGCAAGCAATGGCTGAAGCCCTTGTAAAAGTTCAGCGCGAAGATGGGTTCTGGAATGTGAGTTTGCACGACCCAACGCATTTTGGAGGGAAAGAAACTTCGGGTACGGCTTTATTTGTCTACGGAATCGCCTATGGAATCAACAACGATTTATTAGACCGTGAAAAGTACTTGCCGGTAATTACCAAAGCTTGGAATGCGATGATCTCAGAATCGCTTCACGAGAATGGCTTTTTAGGTTGGTTGCAATCTACCGGAAAAGAACCTAAAGACGGGCAGCCGCTATCTTATGAGAAGATCCCTGATTTTGAAGATTATGGTTTGGGTTGCTTTCTGCTGGCAGGAGCCGAATTGTACCGTTTAGAATACTAAAATTTAAGGGATGCCTAAACGCTTAAAAAATATACTTATGCTACTGGGCTTTGCAGTTACGCTGCAAAGCCTTTTTGCACAGCGCCAAACCTATAATTTCAATAGTGATTGGCAGTTTAAAACCGGTGAGATCGAAGGAGCTGAAGCTACCTCTTTTGACACCGAAGGATGGACGCAGGTGACGCTGCCGCACGCGTACAATCAAGAGGAGGCCTTTTTAAAAGCCATTGATGAGCACAGCACAGGGATCGTGTGGTACCGTAAAAATTTTGTACTTCCGGAAGCGGCAAAGGGACAAAAGATCTTTTTAGAATTTGAAGGCATCCGTCAAGGTGGAGACATTTTTGTAAATGGGAAACAGATAGGTTTGCACGAAAACGGGGTGATGGCTTTTGGTTTAGATCTAAGCGATATCGTTGTATTTGACGGGAAGGAGAATTCTATTGCCTTGCGTATAGACAATGATTGGCATTACCGTCAGCGCAGCACTAATGCAACCTATAGGTGGAATAATATCAATTTTAATGCAAACTATGGCGGGATTCCTAAAAATGTATTCATGCACATTACCGATAACTTATATCAAACGCTTCCGCTGTATTCAAATCTTGAAACTACGGGAGTTTATGTCTATGCTACGGCTTTTGATATTCCACAGGCAGCGGCTACCATTCACGTCGAATCTGAAGTAAAGAACGAATATGACACCTCTAAAACTTTTCAGTTCTCGGTAGCTGTTTTTGACCTGGATAATAAAAAGGTTGCTGAATTTTCGGGAGCGGAAACTAGTCTTAAACCGGGGGAGCGCACGATAGTTTCCGCAGCACAACGTCTCAATGATTTGAATTTCTGGAGTTGGGGTTACGGGTATTTGTATACGGTTAAATCGATGTTGAAAGTTGATGGTAACGTCATTGATGAAGTCAGTACCCAAACCGGTTTTAGAAAGACCGAATTCAAAGAAGGAAAAGTTTATCTCAACGATCGCGTACTGCAAATGAAAGGCTATGCGCAGCGCACCAGCAACGAGTGGCCGGCGATCGGGATGTCTGTCCCGGCGTGGTTGAGTGATTTTAGCAATCGTATGATCGTCGAAGGCAACGGAAATCTTGTACGCTGGATGCACGTGACTCCCTGGAAACAGGATATCGAGTCTTGCGATCGCGTGGGCCTGCTCCAAGCAATGCCTGCCGGGGATGCCGAAAAAGATTCTCAGGGAGACCATTGGAAACAACGTACCAACCTGATGCGTGACGCAATAATCTACAACCGAAATAATCCCAGTATTGTTTTTTATGAAAGCGGGAATGAGTCCATTAGTGAGGCGCATATGGCCGAGATGAAAAGCTTACGCGATACCTACGACCCCTTTGGCGGGCGTGCTATCGGTTCGCGTGAAATGCTGGATAGCCGTGAAGCAGAATATGGTGGCGAGATGCTTTACATCAATAAAAGTGCACGAATCCCGATGTGGGCTACTGAGTACAGTCGGGATGAAGGGATGCGCAAATATTGGGATGAGTTTTCACCACCTTTTCATAAGGAGGGTGACGGACCTTTGTACAAAGGAGAACCGGCAACGTCTTACAATCACAATCAGGATCGGCACGCGATCGAGGATGTTATTCGCTGGCATGATTATTATGAAGCCCGCCCGGGAACCGGTCACCGTGTGAGTTCGGGAGGTGTGAATATTATTTTTTCAGACTCCAACACACATTATCGCGGGGAACAAAATTACCGTACGAGTGGGGAAGTTGACCCGATGCGAATTCCTAAAGACGGCTATTTTGCACATCAGGTGATGTGGAATGGTTGGGTAGACCCAGAAAAGCACAGCACGCATATGCTGGGGCATTGGAATTATCAACCCGGCACACAAAAAGATTTTTATGTGGTTTCTACCGGTGAAAAAGTCGAACTATTTATCAACGGAACTTCGCAAGGTTTTGGTAAGAAAGACTACAGTTTTCTTTTTACGTTTGAAAACCTAACCTATGAACCCGGTAGTGTCAAAGCCGTGAGCTATGACGAGCAAGATAATGTACTAAGTACTACTGAAAAATTTACTGCAGGAAAACCACACAGTATACGATTGAAGCATTTAGAAGCACAACTTCCATTTAAAGCCGATGGTGCAGATGTTGCGCTTTTTGAAGTGGAAGTGGTCGATAAAGACGGGCAGCGTTGTCCGCTTGATAATTCTAAGATCGAATTTGAACTGGATGGTCCGGCAACTTGGCTGGGTGGAATTGCAGATGGTCCTGATAATTACATTCAGTCGAAAGTGCTTCCGGTTGAAAATGGTGTAAATCGCGTGATGATTCAATCTACGACGCAGGCCGGGAGCATCAAGATTAAAGCTAAAGCTTCCGGAATCAAAAATGCTTCTATAGAACTAGATTCCGAAGCATTTGAAACCCAAAACGGATTGGCAAGTGTACTCCCCGGTGCAGATCTGCCTTCTTATCTCGACCGCGGTCCTACACCTAAAACTTCTTCTTTTTCGTGGAAACGTAAACCGGTTTTTATTCGTTCGGCACGAACCGCTAATGAAGACGATGAACCGTATCTGAGTTATGATGATAATGAACTCACCGAATGGCGCAATGACGGTCAAGCAAAAACCGGTTGGATCACCTATACCTTAGCCAAGGAAGCCGAGGTCAATGCATGCGTGATTAAATTGACCGGTTGGCGCAGGAAAAAATATCCTTTGCGTATTTTAGCAGGAGATGAGGTGCTCTTTGAGGGCGAGTCCTGGCAAAGTCTGGGATATATCACTATACCTCTAAAAACGGTAAAAACCAATGAGATCACGGTGCAGTTGGCCGGAGCTCAAACGGAGGAAGATGGGTTTAATGATATTGTTGAGGTTGATCCCAATAAGGAACTTGATTTATTTAAAGACGATAAAGCGGCAGCAGCCAAAGGGCAGTTGCGTATAGTAGAAATAGAATTTTATGAAGAATTATAAATCCGTTTATTCGGTATTCGTATGGGTTTTTGGCTTTAGTTTTGTGAGTATGAACAGTCTTCATGCACAAAAGGAAGTCAAACTTTGGGAAAACGGAGTTCCTAACAGTAAAACCGATGCAGCCTATCAAGAAGTACAACACGCTGATAACGGGCAGGTGTATGGTGTAGATAAGGTTACCGATCCTACCTTGACCATTTACGAGCCCGAAGCCGTCAAGGCCAACGGAACTGCCGTGGTGATTTGTCCGGGTGGTGGTTATGGGCATCTCGCGATTGATAAAGAAGGCTACAAGCTTGCTGCCTGGTTTGCCGAGCAAGGCGTAACCGGTTTTGTATTAAAGTACAGACTCCCCAGCGATGCGATTATGGAAGATAAAAGCATAGGGCCACTACAGGATGTGCAACGGGCCATTCGCTATGTGCGCGAGCAGGCTTCTTCTTACGGCATTGATACTTCAAAAGTGGGAATCATGGGCTTTTCTGCGGGAGGGCATTTGGCGTCAACCGCAGCTACGCATTATGCTGATAAGGTTTATGATGCCACCGAAGGCATTTCCGCAAAACCCGATTTTTCGGTATTGATCTATCCCGTGATCAGTATGCAAAATGGTATTACGCATCAGGGTTCTAAGGATAATTTATTAGGGAAGAAAGCCTCCAGAGGCGCTGCGTATGCGTATAGCGGCGAGTATCAGGTAACGCCCGAAACTCCGATGGCATTTCTGGCGCACGCCACCGATGATTACGCGGTTCCTGTAGAAAACAGCATTAACTACTACTTAGCCTTGAAAGATGCCGGAGTTCCAGCGGAAATGCATTTGTATGAAGATGGCGGCCACGGTTTTGGAATGGGACGCACCCACACGGCCGATTCCTGGCCCGCAGCACTAAGCCTTTGGATGAAAAAGCACGACTTGATTACTGAATAAAAGGCATCAATTGGTTTACGCTAGACATCTAGGTGTCAGGTCGAGCGCAGTCGAGACCTTATGATTATAAAATGAGATTAATAACCTCTCGACTGCGCTCGAGAGGACGGTCTGCTTCGAATCAAATTAACTATACACATGTTACCTACGCTCAAAACCCTTTCTATTTGTCTAATACTAGCTTTAACTTTCACCTCGTGCAAAGCTCAAGATCCAGCTTATATTTTTACCTATTTTAAAGGAAATGGAGAAGACGGTTTGCATTTAGCCTACAGCACCGATGCTTTACATTGGCAATCGTTGAATGATGATCAATCGATTCTTACACCTGAAGTTGGCGAGCAAAAATTAATGCGGGATCCTGCAGTGATCAAAGGTGGCGACGGCATCTATCATATGGTTTGGACCACCGGCTGGACCGAACGTGGAATTGGTTATGCTTCTTCTAAAGATTTGATCAACTGGTCTGAGCAGCAGCTTATCCCGGTGATGCAACACGAGGAAACAGCACGTAATTGTTGGGCTCCGGAAATTACCTATGATGCGCAAAACGATGAATATATGATCTACTGGGCGACTACCATCCCCGGATTGTATCCTGAAACGCAATCTGAAAAAGATGCCGGTTACAATCACAGAATGTATTATACCATCACCAAAGATTTTAAAGCGTTTACCAAGGCCAAGGTTTTATACGAACCCGGTTTCAATTCGATAGATGCGACGATTCAGTGGGATGGTGAAAAGTATGTGATGTTCTTAAAAGATGAAACCCGCGAACCTGCACGTAAAAACTTAAAAGTAGCTACCGCACAAACTTTAACCGGACCTTATTCTGAAGCGAGCGCTCCCATCACCGGGAAGTATTGGGCAGAAGGTCCTACCGCGATTCAGAAGGATGGCAAGTGGTTGGTGTATTTTGATAAGTATACAGAGCATCAATACGGGGCTGTACAGTCAACCGACTTAAAAAATTGGACTGATATTTCTGATCAGGTTTCTTTTCCTGACGGCATACGTCACGGTACTGCGATACAGGTTTCTACTGAAGAATTGAAAGCGATTCAGGAAGCATTTCTCGATAAATAAGATTTAGAAGTACAAGCACGCAATATAATCGCGCGCTAACATTTAGGTTTTTGAATCGTCATGCTGAACTTGTTTCAGCTTCTCATCAGAGATGCTTCAAGAATCAACTCCAGCTCTTCGTCGCTATCAATCCAATCTTCTGGAGCTTTTCACGACTGTTTTGAACCTTAGGAAGCTATGATTCCTTCTAATCTTTTCGATATTGATATATTCAGTAATTCAGAATTTTTAATTCATAATCAGAAAAACGGTTCCAGGCCTTCCCATTTTACGTCCCAGCTGCCGTCTTTTGGGAAACCGGGATTTTTAGTTTCAGCACCATCCCAACCCGCGCACATCATTGCCACTGCGGTGAGTAAACCGCCATTACCAGGCATATATAGCGTTAATCGTTCTTCTTGATAATTGTGACCATTTTTAAGATAGGTGTTGGTTTGTACATCCATAAATAAGGCATCCACAGCTTTTTCAGGCATTCCTAAACGCGCAGCGGTCATCGCAGTCATCGGAAAATCCCAACCCCAGGTATCTTCCCAAGTCCATACTTCCCAAACTTTATCAAACGTATTGCGCATCGTGACTTTATTCAGTAAGGACGTTTCCGGCAACATGCCATAGGCTCCAAAAACCGAAGGGTGGTCGGTCAAGAACTCGGGATTGGTGTAGGAACCTGTGGCGCTTTCCGTGGCCAAATAATAATCTTCCTGAACCGGCAAAGCCGAAAGTTTTTCCAGAACCTCCGTCCATTGCTCAGGAACCGATTCGCCAACGCGTTCTTTCCATCTTGAAGCGGTTTTGAGCGCCCAATTCCAATACGCGAGTTCGTAGGTTGGATTGAAGGTTTCGGTCTTTTCAAAACGCTCCTGTGCAGGAATTACCGGTGGCCCCAATACATAGCGATCATTTTCTTTATCATAATCGGGAAACGAAGCCATAAAATCTGCGGTAGCAAAAACGCGTTCTTTGTATTTGTTGAGCGTTGCTTTGCTAGAGTCTGCCCGGTAAAGCAGTTCGGCAAAGGTGATGAAATGCGGTTGTTGCCAAACCAGAAAAGCACCTACAGATGAAGGACCTTCATCTCCGTACGGATCGGTCATTTTTTGCCACCTCGCACCTTTGAATCCTTGACGTTCCGCCAGGGCTTTGGCATTATCAAAGGCACTTTCATACCAGTTTAATGTGTTTTTTAAATATTGAGGTCTGCCCCAAAGTGCGTAGTGAACCCCGTGCCACCAATGCATTTCCAAATGCGGCTTCCCATACCAACTGTTATACGTAAGTCCGGTTTCTTGCGGTGGCATTTTTCCGGCAGTTTGTGCTTTGGTCAAGTATTGGGAGAGCACCACACGACGCTCGAGTTCGTTTGCTCGCGGATTGGTACTTCCTGAGAAATCTACAATTCCGCCATTAGACCAATAGCTTTCCCAAGCTGTTGCGCTATTTTTAAAAATGGTTTCGGTAGCGTTCTTTCCTTTCGGTTCTGAATCTGCAAACGTGCAGGTTAATGCGATTTGGTCTCCTGTAGGTTCCACGAGAAAATAGTGTGCTTTCTTTTCAGAAACTGTGGCCGTTCCTTCCCAATTTAGAGCAACTTTATAGTTCAGTGAATCCAACTGACGTTCGATCAAGGCAGAAGTATCATCTTGCGCTGCTATACTGCTTTTATAATGTTTTGGATTTTCCCACTGCGTGCCATAATCGGTCCAGGCAGCAGTTGGGGCCGCAAAACGCAGATGTATTTTCAATTGGCCACTTGCAATTAAGGCTGAATTTACCTGAACGGCGATGGCGTCACTATCTGGAGCGCTGGCGGTTTTCACTTGCACAGGAATACCTTCAACAACAAACGAACTGGTGAGCAGGCCCGTCCATAAATCTAAGGTTTGATCAATATCGCTGAGGTCTTCCGGTTTAACCGGAGTTCCATCCTTTTTGGTGAGTTCAAACCCCAGATTTCCTAAATGTACCCGATGCGGATTTGACCGAAAAAATTCAACAGCTTCCTTGGCATGTTGTGGGCTTTTTATCTGCGTGGCATACGATACTTTTCTTCCGTTTTGATCATAGTCTTTTAAGGTTTCTTCAAACGAATAGCCTTGATCGTTGGGCTTTGCATTCCAACCCCACTCAGACAAGGTTCCTAAAGGGATTCCTCTTTGATAATATTCCGGAAAGCTTTGCAGTCCCGTGACGTCTGTGGTAAACGCAAAAGCACCGTTGCCCAGGGTTAACGAAGCAAGCGTATCTACTTCAGAAATGTGCACGTGGTGCCTGGTAACTAGCGCTTTTCGGTCTATAGTGTTATCTGCGGTTTCCTCTGTATGTTCTTCTTTTTTGCATCCGTAGAGGCTAAAGGCCAAAACGATCGTGGTGATCCAGAATGTATTTTTCATTTTCTTATGTTTTCAATAAGGTGATACTCATCAGCCCGATGATCACATCATTTGCCTGCGCTTCGAGCGTTAGTTTTTCTAGTGTTTTTTGTGGGTTGAGCGGAAGGTCGAGAATCGTTCCTGCGCCGCCATCAATTCCGTAATTGGTAAAGCCGTGAATGTTGATATAGTCCTTGAAATCGCGTGTGATCTCGCCGGTTTTAAAAATCACCCGAGGTGGTTTGGGCGCACCGGTGGTAAACGCATAGCCATCGGTAAAATAATCCTGCTCGATAGGCCACCAGTTTTCAGGGTTTTTAAGTTCTAAAACTGTGGTAGTTCCATCAGTATAGGTGACAGTTACTGTGCCATTTACCAGTTGGGTTTGCATCGGGTTGGTGGTTCCTGCCATCATCAAATACGCGTGGGATGCCTTGCCTCTAAGCGGAATAGTGATCGAATCTGGATAGTTGTCCCATTTTGAGGCGAATGCAATATTGAGCGCATTTTCTTCTGAAGATGTTGCGTAAAGGATTTCATTAGATCCCTCAAGAACTCCGGATTTGGAAGCCTTGCGAAGTCCGCTATCATCCAGATGAATATCCTCAGCGACATTGGGATAACACCAATTGCCAACGCCGGTAGTAGGGAGTTGCAGGGTAGGAGATTGGGGGCGCGGACTCAAATACTGCTGCTGAAATATTTCGTCTACCCTTGCATTAAAAAAGCTACTGATGTTTGGCATCGTTTGCTGCTTTTTGCTGGAGTTTGGAATATCCCAATTGGTGAATGGCAGCTGAATTTTTTCTCCCGAAGCAAAGCTCAGCTCAAGCAGGTTTGTTCCCGGAAAGCATTCCGCCAGTGCCAATATTATAGTTGCTGATTCTTGTGCTTTGAAACTTATCTGTTGCGCAGCTGTATGGTTGATCTCTAAATCACCGGAAACCTGTGCATCGGTATTGTTTTGAATAGTAATCACCAAGTGGTCGTTTTCCAGTTGTGTAGATAGGATTTGAAATTTCGGTTTTACTTCAATATCTATCGGCTGCCACCACGTCATTTCGTTTTGTTTCAGTTTTACAAAAAGCATCTTGTGTCCCGTTTCAGAAGCGACCTGCGCGGTCAACTGCTGCGTTGCACGTTGTGGATTTACCAAAATCTGCTGCGGATCTTTAAGTTCAAGTAGTTCAGCTTTATTTGATGTGAGTTTAAAAGTTGCTCCTTGCGTATAAAAAGCGTTGCTCTGAAGTTTTTCAGGCGTAGTGCCTTCAGTAGTGACCTGAATCGTATAGTTTTTATGAATCCCTGCCGGAATTAAAATTTTCGGTTTACCAATGGCTTCAGCGACCAGTTGATAATTCACCGAATTTCCATTGACTAAAACCGCTTTGATAGCTGTGGTATTGAGGCTCAATTCCAGCTCCAGATCTACATCGGTTTTAAATTTATTAGTAATCGTATAGATTGTAGTGTTTTCGGTTTTTTCGAAAGCAACATCAAGGTCAGGAAGATTAAGACTGGCGTGATCCCATGCTTCCGGAAAGCCCGGTTTTATTTTTAGTTTGTGCTCTAAAAGATTGGGTTGAATACCAAAAAGTCCTTCTACTAAGGCCCGGGAAGCTACCCCGATCGGGTCGGCAAAATCCCGATACAATTCCCCTCGAATCGCATCATAAAAGGATAACTGCTGAAAGCCACCCGGTGATGCGCCCAAATACATACTCTCCACCAAAGCACTTTCAAAAAGTTTATAACCTGCTTCGGGATTTCCACCCTGCCAGAAGGCCAGTGCAGTGTTGAGGTTTTCAGCAAGTGCTACATTGTTTACAGACCAAGTGTAGGGTTGCCAGTTTGTGGTGGAAACCAATTCGAGATCTTCGTGCGGAAGCCCTTCTGCCTGCACCGGAATATGCGGAATTTCCTTTTGTATATAATGTAAGGCTTGCTGCTGCTGAAATGTATCAGGCACTGCTTTATCGATGGCGTGATACACCGTCCAAATCCCGGGAGACTTGTGAAGTAATTCATTGCCCAAAGCATCTTGGTATTCGGCATACACCCCTTGATCCGGAAGCCATAATTTTTGCTGAATGGCTTTTTTTATTTTTTCGGCTTCATCTAAATAAGTTTGCGGATCTTTACCTAAACGCGCCGCCAGCTTTGCTGCCAAAGTATTCGCGCGATAATTATATGCCGAAGTATACGTGACCGCACCGTCACTGTATTGCAACGCGTCGCTCGCCCAGATGGCTGCATATGCATCATACAAATCATTATCGTTAGTGTCGTAGTTACGCTTTTCCCAAGCCAGATGCCGCTCGATCACCGGAAAGATTTCCTCTAAAAATATAGGATCGTCATTCCAATGGAAATAGGTAAGGAGCTGGTCTATAAAAACCAAATTCATATCATAATGATGCGCGCGATCATTGCGGTTGGGATGCCTGCTGATGTAACCTTTACTGAACATCGCCGTGCCCAAAACCTCTTTTTGTCGGGCAAAATTACGACTGCTGTCAAGTACCACAGGTCCGCGTTCGGGTTCAAGTACTTGAGA
Source organism: Leeuwenhoekiella sp. ZYFB001 (assembly GCF_011784865.1). Taxonomy (NCBI): domain Bacteria; kingdom Pseudomonadati; phylum Bacteroidota; class Flavobacteriia; order Flavobacteriales; family Flavobacteriaceae; genus Leeuwenhoekiella; species Leeuwenhoekiella sp. ZYFB001. Next base: position 2,422,813 of record NZ_CP050460.1, on the reverse strand, counting down.
ATTTCCGTAGCTTTTAAAATGCGTTTTTGCGCGATCGTGCCAACCTAACAAATCTGCATTATAGGCTCCGCGCCAAGCGTTGAGGTGCATCCGCCAGGCTACGGCACCGTGTAAAAAAGCGGGATCCTCCCAAATCGCATCTGCCGCTGTAGCCAGTGCACCACCTAAGGTATTGAGGTACGAATCAGGAGTATTCAGTTTAATTCTGTTTGCTAAGGTATCTGCTTTGAACTTTGCTTTTTTATAGGCTGAAGCACTACTTAATGCTTTATCAGAAGTATCGTTTATCGTATGCTCAATGTTCCAATAATACGTTTGTGCGGCTGATCGTTCAATCTTTCCATACACGACAGGAAGGGAATCTAATGTAGCTTGTTGAAGTGTCTTAGGGTTTTGAATAGCGTGAGCACTTCCTAAATTCAGTTGCCCTTTAGGAACAATTGCGGTTAGCGTTTTTTTATTGGTCTGACTGTTTCCATCCCAATTAAACTGAAGCGTAAATCCATTTTCTTTGAGTTCATAAGAATTGTGCCGGGCATATTCTTGTTGTAGATAAAATACTGATTCCGGATCCGCGCCAATATCGCCATCACGATGGAATTTCTTTCCGCTGGCACCGCCAAAAAGCCAATGAAGACCAACAGCTTCGGGAATGTTTTGTTCTTCAACATTTAAAAGAAATCCTTCCGTTTCTGCTGAAGCCAAAACCGTAAGTTTTAAAAATCCGTTGCCTAAGAGTGCATCACGAATTTCATACTCCATCATTCCGGGAGTGTATTTGGTTGTAATAGTGTCGGCTTCAGTGATCCATTTCGATTGTGTTCCCTTAGAAATTCCCAGTTTAAAATTTCCACCCATTCCAGGCAGGTATAATGCAAATTCCGGCAGGTCACCGGTTTCTACTCTAAAACCGGTATTGGTACCGTACAGAGCACGATTGAATTTTCGAGAACCATTAACCAGAACAAAACTGTTCCCCTCAGGTTTGTAATGAATTGTTCTTGGTTTGTTATGCCAATATTCCTGTTTTTGCTGGCCGCGTCCTGACCAGGTAAAGCCTACTAAAAACAGGATAAAGACTGGTTTTAAAAAACGTTTGGTGTTACTGGCGTGCATCTCGATCAGTCTATAGTTTCCGGAATCAATTTTATGTTGGGTTTTGGAGCTTTTTTCATTCCATAGCCCATATAAAAACCGGTATGCGGCGGCTGATTGTAGCCTACATTTTGCCAAGCGATGCTCAAACGGTATTGCGGGTCGTGCATCAATGTGTACATCCGGTGCGCGGTAGGAATGGTGGTGGAGTAGATGCGCATCTCGTCACCCTCTTTACTTGGGAGGAGTAATTCTTCACGCCAATCTCCTAGAATATCAGCACTTAAGGAAGGTGTCGCTTTACTCCCTCTTGACCACGTAGCACCATCGGCATTGAATAGCATTCCTTTTCCATATTTAGCAATGTAGGTACGGTCTAAAAGTTCGCGGCTAAAATCGCCATCCCACCAGATCAGGAAGTTGGCAGATCGTGGTGCTTTACCAATTGCATTTCCTTTAATGTCGTGTAAGTCTCGGGAACCCAACCACCACATTTGTGCACCTACGCGAGTGGTGTCTATATTGGCTGCTACACCGCGACCAATATCGCGATTGGGTTCGGCGGTGTATAAGACGGTTCCATCTTTTATAGAAAAGAGCGCAATTCCCGGACCTTCCGTTCCGTTTTCGATCTCGTGAATTCCAAAACGTTCTAATCCGGGGACATTGGGATCCAGATCACTTACGTGAATCGCGTCACCGTGTCTAAAACCGGTGGAATACATTCCCGTGCCGTCATCATCAACCGCCATTGCGCCGAAGATAATTTCATCTTTACCATCACCATCTGCATCTGCAACCGAGAGGTTATGATTTCCTTGTCCTGAATACGGGTTTTCGCGGTTTTTACTATCAAATACCCAGCGAGAGCTGATCTTCTTATTTTTAAAATCAAAAGCGGCAAGCACGGTGCGGCCATAATAGCCACGTCCCATTACAAAACTAGGATGAATTCCGTCTAAATAGGCTATACAAGCGGTAAAGCGATCTACGCGGTTCCCGGTATTGTCGTTGCCCCCGTTTCCACCGTGACCACCCCATTTGCTGATGTCACCACGCGGTGCGATATAATCGGTAGTGGCAAGTGCTTTCCCGGTTTGACCGTCAAAAACGGTAAGATATTCGGGACCTTTTAGGATCTTTCCGTAGGTTCTACTTTTTTCATCAGTATCGCGCCAGTCGGCTTCCGGATCGCCTATGACATTACCTAATGCATCGGTGGTGCCGTCTGCTGTTTTGCAGACCATTTCGGCTTTGCCATCACTGTCAAAATCGTAAACCAAAAATTGTGTGTAATGTGCTCCTTCCCGAATGTTTTTTCCGAGGTTGATTTCCCATAATAGCTCGCCAGACAACTCGTAGGCCTGAAAAATAGGGTCGTCTGTTAGTCCGCGATGGGAGTTGTCGTGCCCTCTTCCCATCTGGTGAATAACCAACTCGTATTGCCCATCTCCGTCAAGGTCTGCGGTGCTGGCATCCCCGGGAGCGTAGCCTTCAGGAGTTTGCAGCGGAATACTTAGATAAGGTTTGTGCTCGGCATTTGCTTCAATACTGAACGCACCGGGCTCTTTGGTTTCTTTTCCGTTTAAAACGGCAGTCACAAACCAGGTGTTTTTTTTAGACCAATCTACATCAGCATCAATAAAAAATGTACCGCCAGAAATAGATGCTGTATTCAGTTTTTGAGGTGTTTCCTCGCCGGTCTGGCGGTACAAATTAAAATGAAGTTCGTCAGGGTCTGTGCCTAAAACCCGCCAGCTGACTACCGCAGTCTGATCTTCTTGCGGAATGACCACCACGCCACGGTCTAAGTGCTCCATAAGACGTTGTGCAATGCAGGCTTGAGATAGACAGAGTAAAACAATGATTAGACCGTATTTTTTAAATCGAAAGCTCATACTTAAGGTGTTTCCTGTGGTTGAAAGGTGTAGGGTAAAGACTGGTTTTCTGCGCTAATCGTGAAATAATCGGGCAGTACGCCGGGATCAATTATAAACAGTTTTAACTGATGTTTTCCGGGATTGAGTTTTTGAAGGTTTACTGAAGCGCGCGCCTGATTACGCAAGACGTTGGTCTTCCAGTTTTCGTTTCTTCCTTTTGTTTTAAAATCGATAATTTTTATGGGTTGATCGTCCCATTGAACGCCAATTTGCAACTTCTGCTCACCCGTGATTGGGTGATTGGGAACAGCGGTAAGCGTAAGGACAGCGACTTCAAGACTTTGCTCAAGATTGATGTCATAATGCAAAACCGGGTTGCCTGTAAAATCTGTATCTGAATACGCTTTTTGAGTAACAGGCGTGAGTTGTAATACAGTTTTAGAGTACCCCAAACCTGTTAATTCCTGCGGAAAGCCTTCTTCAAAATTTGCTGCATCAGAAAAGTCAGCCACCTTCCTTGAGATCACGGGCTTTGAATATTTCTGAATTACATCTTCATCAGCAAGTACGGCATCGGGTGCTTTGTAAACCGGTAAACCGCGTGGCGCACTGTGCATCATTTTATTCCATTTACCATCAGCGATCTGAGTGTTGTATTTTTTAGTGAGCTCCTGAATCTGCTGTTGTTTTAGCGCGATGGAATCCTGATAGTTTTGCATTAATTCTGGATTCTTTTTCGCATTGAAACTCGCTAAATCCCGATATAAATATTTATGATTCATTGCTGAAGCGCCCAAAATAGGGTAGGTCACGAGCTGAAACCAAGCGTCTTGTTGTGCATCATCTATTTTATTGGTGAGTTCCTGAACTTCGTATTCCAGTTGTCGATAGGCAGCACGCCGCTGTGGATTTTCTTCTTCTAAACTGAATTCTGTCAAATGTGTGGGACGCGTAGGTTCGGTTTGACTCCACCCCATAAATTCAGGTTTTCTGAGCCAGGCGAGATCGTAATAGGTTTCCCGCAGGCTGCTAATTTCGGCTCCTAGATCACTTCCGAAGATTCCTTCGTAGAAATCAGTCATATGTTGTTTGTAGCTATCCGGTTTTCTAAAGGATTCGGGATCAAAAGCGAGATCCATAAAGAATTCCATAGTGTATTCTGCAGGTTTAAGATCGCCTACGTTTAGAATCCAGATCTTGTCGGCGCCTGTGTCGTAGGCTTTGAGCATTTCTTCTCTAATGAGTGCCGGGTGTGTGGTGCTCAACCAGAGATAATCGTGTGGTCTTCCCCAATACGAAGCGTGATAATATACGCCGCTTCCGCCGCTACGTTGGCGTTCTTCAGCATTACTTAACCGGCGAATGTAGCCGTAGTTGTCGTCGGTCCACATCAGAGTGATGTCTTCCGGAAGTTCGAGGCCATACTCATAAAGATCCAGCACTTCCTTATAAACAGTAAATACTTGTGGGATTTCCTCTGGATTCCCAACATGATTTTTTAAAAGTTTCCGTTGATCCTGAATGATTTGATTGAGAATATTCGCGGCGTCTTCCGTGCTTTTTGCGCCCGCCATTCCGCTGTCGTGTACGCCACGCATACCCACGGTGTAAATTCCGTTGGCGTTTTGAGCTTCTTCTACGCGATCTTCCCAATATTTGAGCACTTTCTCTTTATTGCTGAAATAATTAAAACCACCCATCGTATCATGATCCCATTCGTCAACATTGTTGCGTAGCATCGGCTCGGCGTGTGAAGAGCCTAAAACGATCTCATAGTTTTCGGCCATTTTTAGATTACCCGGATAGTGAAAAAAGGCTTTGGTGCTGGGGTGCATCGCCGGCCAGATGGCATTAGCTTTTAGACGCAATAGCAATTCAAAGATCTTGGCGTAGGTTTTAGGACCTATATCACCGGTTTCGGGTTCAAAGGTATGCTCGGCCCAAGGTTGCAAACCCCAATCTTCATCGTTAAGAAAAATACCACGGTATTTTACTTTTGGACTTTTAGACTGAAATGAACTGATCTCAAGTGTCAATTCTTCTTGCTTTTGAGAAACTACGTCAGCCCACCAGTACCAAGGAGAAACGCCAATTTTTTCTGAAATGTCAAACACGCCGTAAGCGGTTCCGCGGGCATCTGTACCTGCAATAAGCAAAGCATTTGTAATTGAGCTGTTTTTCGGTTTTATAAGTTCGATGCTGTAGCTTTCCCAAGCTGATTGTTGAGGTTTGCTGACTTCTGAAAAGCTTTGAATCAAATCAGAGGTTTGATTAGCGATAACGATTGCGTTGCCTGATATAGCATTTTGGTTTGTGGTGACTGTGGGTAAATATCCACTTACGCGCTCAATATCTTCAGCGAGTAAATGTGCAGCAATAGAATCAAGTGCAACTCCGTCTTTATCATAAATAATACTCACTTTTTGACGGTCTGTTACCAGCTCAAACTGATTTGTAGCTTGTGAGCAGGCGGCAGTGAACTGAAAAACACAGAGAAAAAAAGCAAGGTCACTTAGAAAGTTCAATTTCATATTAATCTTCGTCATTTGCGATGTACATGGATTTAGGGAATTCAACACCCGGCGCATTTTCAATAGTTAGCGTAGAACCATCGTTGATATCGAGGCTCACATTTTTAAGCGTCCAATCTTTACTGTACGTTATTTGACCGGCTTCTTGTGCAGCAATATGTACATCAGTCAGTTGAATAGTATTTACTGTAGAAGTTTCCATTCCGTTGACGTAAATGGCGCGTTTTGCACCTTGAACCTCAATGTTTGAAATGCTAATGTTTTTAAACGTTGGAATTCCTTTTTCGGGCGGAGTAACTTCTTCTAATAAGGTTTTCCAGCGTTTTGGGATGGAATCGTAATCATAGCCCTCCGGTAATTTGGAGTAGCTGTATGAAGGATTCCAATTCATCGAAACTTCCATAAAAGTCCCCACGCTATCCATCTTGATATTTTGCATATGAATGTCTTCAACGGTTCCGCCACGGTTGGTGGCTGATTTTATTTTGAGTCCGGTTTTGGTTCCTTTTCCTTGAATATTAGAAACAAATACGTGCCGAATATCTCCACTCGTTTCACTACCAATGGTCGTTAAGCCAGATCCTGCAAGGGCGATACAATCTCTGATCACCACATATTCGGTAGGACGATCAACTCGTAATCCGTCCCAATCCCGTCCTGCTTTCAAGCAAAAATTATCATCATTACAATCGATATCGCAGTTTTGCACTAAAATATATTTAGAGCTGTCAATATCGATCCCATCGGTACTGGGGCCGTGACCGCCAATATTGTTGCGAATGGTCAAGCCATCTACAGTGATATGGTTAGAGTAGAGTACTTGCACCGTCCAAAAACCTGCGCGCTGAATATTTAGATCTTTTAGAAATACATTTTCGGTATTTTGAAGGAGGAAGGTGCGTGGGCGTTTGGCATCATAATCTACGATCCAGCGTAAACCTTTGGGTTCATATTCTTCGCGTAAGTTCCAATAATAATCCCAATATACTTTTCCCTGGCCGTCCACCAATCCTTCACCATCTATTGTTACGTTTTTTTGATCCAGCACATTGATGAGTGCGGCAGGCCATTTCATTTCGATACCGGCAACGCGTGTATCAATCTCGGGATAATCTTCAATAGACTCGCTACCCAAAATTTTCACCCCTTCCGGAATATTGAAGTGTACATTTTCTTTGATAAAAATAGAACCGCTTAGATAGGTTCCCGGTTTGAACGTGACGGTTCCGCCTCCGTTTACCGCTGCAGCATCAATCGCTTTTTGAATAGCAGTAGTAGTTAATGCGCTTCCGTCTGCAATAGCATCGTAGTCATTTACATAGAAAACTTTTTTATTGAATTCGATCTCCTCAGCGCCTACTTCGCTGATCCACTCAGGTGTAGAAGTTTTACTTTCAGAACTATTTTCAGAAGCCTTAGGCTTTTTACAAGAAAAGAGCATTAAGCACGTAATTAGCGAAAGTATGGGCGTGGAATTTATGTTCATCATGCAATAAAAGTAAAATTAACTGTAAAATATACGTTTTATTGATCTCGAGCATCCTGTCCCTACCTGTTCCAGTTCATTTTATTAAAAAGAAATGGCCGTCAGTTGAATAAGTATTTTATTTTTTAAGATACGATTTAGTTTAGAGTAGAAGAAACACGTTATACTTGTGTAAACCTCAAAATTTATCGTTCATTTTAAGAAAATTGAGCGGTGTCATCACGGCGATCGATGCATTTTTATAATCTTTAATATTCCTTGTTATGATCGCGTTTAAATCTTGTATAACCAATGCAGAAGAATATTGAATAGAGTCCTCATAATCTGAAAAATCATTTTTTAAGGCTTGAAAAATCTCTTTTTTAGTTGTACCTATAATTTCTGTCATTTCGGTAAGCAGAGCCACTACCTCTAGAGTTTTCTTGTGGCCTAGAAAGCGTCTAACTATGTCATAAATATTGTTGATGCTGATTGCAGATACGTATAAAGTTAATTTTCCTTGTTCACTCAGTTCAAAGAGTTCACTTGCCGGATTTGCGTGAGGTTCTCGATCGGTAAAAAAGTCAATTATAACGTCTGAATCAATAAAGAGTTTATACATCGTATTTTTTTGATAATTCTTCGGTTAACAGTTTTTTATAGTCAAGATCGTTTTCACTCTTGATGATGCCTCGTAACTTTTTTACTCGTGGAGATAATTGATTTTCAGAAAGTTCAATTCTTTTAATTGAGAGGAACTTAAAATAATTTTCAACAATTTCAGAAACACTTTGCCCACGTTCTTTTGCATATTCTTTTGCAATTTTGATAACCTCTTTTTCTATAGTCAGTGTCAATTTCGTATTCATAAGACAGTCTTTTTATCAAAGATACGTGCTAGAACTATAATTAACAATACGTGTAGATGCTAAAATGAAAGGAAGTTTCTCATTTATAGTGTATTATTCGCTTTCTATTAATTTTTCACTGTATTGATAAATTCTTAGGCATAATGGCATGAGGCTTCCTCGATTAAACGTATTTAACGTGTGCATCATAGTACTGCTAGATATAGTTTATTTCATTATACTAAAAAGAAATGGCCGTCAGTTGCGAGCTTGACGACCATTTACACACACAAATAATTATTGTTTACGCTTTATGAGCAGCGTTAAGAGGTTTAATACTCCAAGGCTTGACCTGAGGGAGTTTATCTAAGTGTACTAGTTTACGTGCTCAACGGAGCAGCTTTAGTTTGATAAAATTTACTGAAAATTAAAAACAGGATTCCGCAACTTATCCAGGCCGGTAAGGTTAGGAAGGATAAGAATACATCATACTGCACCGAGATGAAATAAAATACTCCAAAGCTTAATGCCCAAGCGCCGAATACCGCCCAATTGAATTTTACTCCTGTTTTTTCAGCATAAAAAGGTTGAATTCCTGCAGTTTTTCCAAAGAAATGATCGAACACGATTATTGCTCCAATAGGGGCAAGAATGAATCCGTAAAGTGCCACGAAGCCTAATAATTTCATCGCAAAAGCTGGGAACAAACCTGCAATTGTGGCCACAGATCCCGCAAGAATGGTTACCCAAAATGTAGAAACTTTAGGCATAATGGCTTGAAATGCGAGTCCGGCGCGATAGATTGTTGGGTTTGCAGTCGTCCACCCCGCAAGGATCACGGCAATAATCCCGAAGATTCCAATCGCATTATTAGCTAAAGGGCCGGGAGCTACCGATGGTGCTTCGCCACCTGCCAGCATTGCTTGTGCTTCGGGAGATTTAAGATATACCGCATATAACAAGGCTGCTGAAATCCAGGCAACATAATGCCCGATGTAGATTCCGCCGGCGGTCGTCCAGCCTGCGCTTGGTTTTTTCGCAAAGCGGAAAACAGAGAGGTCAGACATCCCAATGTGCATCGCAGCATTAGCAAACCACGACCATAGCACAACGTGCCAGAACGTATATTTTATTTGCCCCGGAAAAGGTTCGCTACCTTCTCCCCAAATATTCCAAAAGTCGGTAAAGCTGTGTACATCTAACTGAATCAACGCCACCACGCCACAAGCGATAAACGCCAGCACGATCACCGGAGACATCCAGTTTGCTGCTTTTGCAACGGTTTGATATCCTTTTGCAGCAATTAAGGAAATCACAGCACCAATAGCGATCACAATGATCACCCAAGTAAGACTGTTAGGAGTGGTATCGGTGAGTTTGGGCATTTCCATATCAAATGGAATCCCAACGGCTGTAGCCGATACCGTGATCATCGCCCCGGCAAGGAAACAGAAGAGTACACCATTAGCGAGATTGTAAGCGGTTACTAAGCGTTTTCCGCAGATTTTTTCAAGGTGGAAATACAGCGTGTATCGAAACTTGGTTCCGATCTCTGCCGTTAAAAAACGCCAGCTCAACACCGCCATTAAGTTCCCAATGAGTAGCCCAACGATAAGGTCAAAAGCGCTTACTCCCGTAGTAAGGAATAATGGACCGATTACAAATTCGGTACCTGCAGCGTGCTCTCCGGCGTACATACCTAAAAATGCCTTCCAACTTTGTAGTCTGGATTGAGGTACCGCCTGGCGTTCAAATTCACCACCGGCGATTTCCTCTATAGTTTCTTCTTCTTGATTGTATTGCGACATAGTTAGGAGGTTATTAAATGTTTGGGTAGATCTTCAACGCGCTCACACACCAATTGATCCATCACTTGTTTGAATTGAGTTTTGAGCATCCCGATGGTATGCTCACCGCCTTTGTTACCTAAAGCGCCACAGCCGTACATAAAGGAGCGCCCCATAAAGGTGAATTTTGCACCGCAAGCCATCGCACGAGCGATATCTGGCCCAGAGCGTAAACCGCTGTCCATCATCACTTCAATTTGATCCCCGTAAGTGGCTGCGATTTCTTTTAACGAATTGATCGTTGATTGCGCAGCATCTAGTTGGCGGCCACCGTGATTAGAAACGATGATTCCGTCAAAGCCCATTCTTATGGCGTCTTGAGTGTCTTGTAACGATTGTACACCTTTAAGCACCAATTTTCCCTTCCAGCGATCGCGGATGGGTTTTATTTTTTCTTCGTTGAGTTTTCCTGAAAAAGTACGGTCCATAAAAGCGCCCAGTTGTTTCAGGTTTAAACCTTCAGGCGTGTAGGGTTTTAAGTTTTCAAAGGTGGGTTGACCGTGTTTAAGCGTGTTAAATGCCCAAGTAGGTTTACCCAAAATCTGCATAATATTCCTAGCAGACATCTTTGGCGGAAGTGCGAGTCCGTTTCTAAAATCTCGTGGTCTGTAACCAAAAGTAGGTACATCACACAGCAACACTAAAACCGGACAACCGGCAGCTTCGGCTCGATCTATAATGTCGTTGCGCACCGCATCTTCAACAGGATTATACAACTGAAACCACGCATTTCCTTCGGTGAGTTCGCTGGCCTTTTCAATATTCATGGTGGTCACCGTACTCAGAATAAACGGAATGTTATTTTTATGCGCTGCCTTAGCCAAGATCGCGGGTGAGTTAGGCCACATCAGTCCTTGTAATCCCACCGGAGCGATACCAAATGGCGCGTCAAATTCCATCCCAAGTACTTTGGTCTTCGTTGAGCTTTGTCCGTAATTGTTGAGGTAACGCGGCTGTAGTTGTACATCGCGTATTTCTGAAGTGTTGCGTTGTATGCTTACATCTTCATTACAACCACCATCCAGATATTCAAAAGCAAAGGCAGGAACGCGCTTTTTTGCTCTGGAGCGTAAATCATCAACCGATGGATATGCAGTGTCAAAGGAGTTAGCCATAGTGTTTATTTAGCGATGAAAGGAATATGCTTTTTCATCGAATAATTTTTCTTTAAAAATTTAGAGTTCAGTTGGGTGTCAGAGATACAAATCGCTGCGCCTAAGGCAGATCCCAATGAAGAATCTGTAGTGCGCAATTCCATAGTTCTGAAATGATGCGATAACAAATGAATATAAATATCGTTATCGCTGAAACCACCGTCAACAAAAAGTTTTTCGATAGTCATATTTCCTTTGGCGCTTTTAATACTCTCTACTTGAAGCAGCACGAGTTCCATCATTAAATGATGATAGGCATCCTCAAATGAGGTATAACGCAAATGGGTTTCTTCAGGCATTTCAGGATCGTCAATTGATTCCCATTTAAATAGCTTTTCAAATTCTTTTACGATCTCGTAATGAATCTCGGGATCAAATTTTACCGTCTTGTGATAGTCTTTGTCTACGCCGTAGTGCTCAGTGAGCTTTTTTACTTGAATGCTGTATTCATTTCCTAAGAACAGCCGGGCCGATTTAACCGGTTTACCATTGATGCGCATATAATTGATACAATCATCTGCTACATCTTTTTTGCTCAATGTGCGTTCTACAAACGGATTTAACGCAATACTCCAGGTTCCCGTAGAAATCAAAATAAATTGATTTTTAAGACTGCGTACATACGGGAGCAAAGCCGCAGAACTGTCGTGAATACCCACGCCAATTTTAATACGCTTACCGTTATAATTCATATTGATACTAGTTTCGGTAGAAACGATAGGCGGGAGGATCTGATCTAAGTTTTCGGCATAAACCCAATCGTGATAATCTCTTTTTTCGAAATCCCATAGCGTGGTATGACAACCTATACTGGTGTACTCGCTCAGCGGAATTCCTGTAAATACAAAACTTAAATACTGCGGAAGGTGTAATGAATATCTGATTTTCTTAAAAACTTCCGGCTTGGTATTTTTCAACCAGTAGAGTTGCATTCCGGCATTGAGCATTCCGGAGCTAGAAGAACCTGTTTTTTGATGAAAATCTTCTTCAGGACCGTATTTCTCGTAAAAGCTGTCAATAATTTCCTGCGGAATCGATTTCGTATAATTATACAGCGGGAAAATTACATCGCGGTTCTCATCGAGGTGTACTAAGCTAGCCCCGTATGAAGAAAAGTTGATGGCTTTGATATCATACTTTTCAGTTTTGAGTATACGGTCAAAAACGGTTTTTAACCAATCGCGAAGTGCTGAAAGATCTTCGGTAGGATGGCCGTCTTCATCTGTGATTTCATCAAACTGAACGTATTCGCGATAAACCTCTTGAAATTCAGCATCAAAAAGAAAGAATTTTTTATTGGTTTTCCCTATATCAAATACTGCCGTAACTGTTTTCTTCATCTACTCTTGCTTGCAGTTTATAGCCCTGTAGCTACTGTGTTTTTTCCTCTTGTTTTAATAAGTGCATCACGTACTCCTAGATCGCGGTAGGCCGCAATAGGATTCAGTGCACCGCCGGTTTTTAGACGTGCCTCCTGAACTAATGGTCGTACATCGGTGCGGTATGCGGTTTGTAAAATCTCCTGACACAAGGTAACATCGTTATTTTCCTGAGCAGCTCGTAAAGCATCTTGATCGATCAAGAGTGCTTTTGCATAGGCTTCCTGAATCGCTTCAAGCGATTGAATCAAATCTTCAAGCGGATCTTTAAGGTTGTGGCTTGCATCGATCATCCAGCCCAATTCCGGGTTTTGTGGATTGTTTTGCATTCCGTAAACCAACTCGTTAAAGATGAGGAAAAGTGCATAAGGTTTGATGCTTCCTACAGTGATATCATCATCACCATATTTACTGTCATTAAAGTGAAAACCTCCAAGTTTGCCTTTCAGCATTAAGATGGAAACAATTTGTTCAATATTCGTGTTTGGAAGGTGGTGTCCTAAATCTACTAAGGTATACGCGCGCTCACCACAACCATTGGCAAGCATTAGCGACGTTCCCCAATCTTGAATAACGGTACTGTAGAAGTACGGCTCATAAGGTTTATACTCGATAAACATTTTCCAGTCAGCCGGCATATCTTCATAGATCGAGATCAAGCTATTTTGGGTATGCGTTAGTGCAGTCTGAAAGTTGTTTTGCCCAGGAAAAGAAGCCCCGTCTGCTAACCATACGGTCAAGCTTTTTGATCCTAATTTATTTCCAATTTCTACCACTTCTTTATTGTGTGCAATCGCTTGCTCACGTACCGCAGCACTGGTATTACTTAGCGAACCGTATTTATAGGTTTCCTTTTGATTTTTTTGATCCTGAAAGGTGTTGCTGTTTACCGCATCAAACTTGATCTTGTTAAGTGCAGCAAGTTCTTTGATCGCATTGTAATCTTCCGGTACATCCCAAGGAATGTGTAATGAGACAGCTCCTGCCGTTTGTGTTAGCTTATGAATAAGCCCGATGTCTTCAATTTTTTGTTCTAAAGAAGCAGGTTCTCCTCCATAAGAGAATCTTCCAAAACGGGTTCCGCCGGCACCTAATGCCCAACTGGGAATCGCCACTTGAAAATCGGCTAGTTTTTTAATAACCTGATCTACATCAACGTTAGATTTCGACAACGTTTGAGTTAAGAAATCGAATTGAGATTTATGAGTAGAAAGGTTTTTTGCGTTAAGATCTTGTAGTTGTTGTGTTTCGATATTCATTGGAAGACAAATTTGGAGGATATTAAATTAACAGAAACTCCTGAGACTAGAAACAGAATAAGGAGTTTCTGATAATTAAAAACAATTCAATTAAAATTAGCGTACAAAAGCATTGGCCATACCACCGTCTACGTTGATGGTATTTCCGGTACTTTTTTGCAGTACGCCCACACAGGCAAAAACACCATCTGCAATATCATCTGGCAGGATGATCTCGTTAAGCAAATTACGTTTTGCGTAGTGCGCAGGTAAGTCTTTAACTTCGATACCGTACGCTTTTGCACGACCTTCGGCCCAAGCGCCTTCCCAGATTTTGCTACCTACGATAACACCATCAGGATTTACGGTATTTACACGAATTTTATCACCGCCTAATTCTGCAGCGAGTAGGCGTGTCATATGTTGTTGAGCAGCTTTTGCAGTACCATAACCTACGTTATTAGGCCCTGAAACGAGTCCGTTTTTACTTGCGATATTCACGATATCACCGCCTAAGCCTTGCTTGCGCATAATCGCAACACCTTCTTGAGCCATTAAGAATTGCCCTTTAACAAGTACATTCTGTAAAAGATCCCAATCTTTTTGTGTTGTATCTTCTAATGCTTTAGAAATTGCTAACCCCGCTGAGTGGATCACGATATCTACGCCACCGAAGGCTAAACAAGCTTCTTTATAGGCTTTTTTAATAGCTTCTTCACTGGTAACATCGCAAACCGCACCGGCAACCTGATCTTTTTTATAGGTCGCAACAGCTTCTTTTAAAGCTTCCTCGCTCATATCGGTAAGTACGACATTAGCACCTTCAGCAACAAGCTTATCTGCGATCGCTTTACCAATTCCGCCGGCAGCACCGGTAACTAAAGCTACTTTGCGAGAAAGCGGTTGCTCTTTAGGCATACGTTGCAATTTTGCTTCTTCAAGCAACCAATATTCGATATCGAATGCTTCTTGGCGTGGCAATGAAGTATAGCTCGTAATCGCTTCTGCACCGCGCATTACGTTGATGGCGTTGATGTAGAATTCGCTCGCTACACGTGTGGTTTGTTTATTTTTAGCAAAGCTGAACATTCCCACTCCAGGGAAGATGATGATCACCGGGTTAGGATCACGCATCGCCGGACTGTTGTCGTGTTTACAGCTTTCGTAATAGTCTTTGTATTCCTGACGGTATTGCTCAAAAGAAGGCTCTAGTTTAGCCAATACTGCTTCGGTGTCGTCAAGATCTGCGTTTTTATCTAAGTCTAGAATTAATGGCTGAATCTTAGTACGCAAGAAGTGGTCTGGGCACGAAGTCCCCATTGGAGCTAATTTTTCCAGATCATTGCTGTTGATGAATTGAAGCACCGTGTCACTATCAGTAAAATGACCAATCATACGATTTTCAGAAGAAGCGAGTCCGCGTAGGAGCGGCATTAATTTAGCGGCCTGATCTTTACGCTGATCTGCCGGTAAACTTTCGATCTTTTGTCCGCCAAAAACGCTTCCGTTTTCCTTTACCTTTTTCTCGATATAAGAAGAAGCTTTCTCGATCACTTCAAGACTATTGATGTAGCATTCGTAAGAAGTATCTCCCCAAGTAAATAAACCGTGGCTTCCTAGGACAATTCCGCGGATTCCAGGGTTTTCATTCAGGCATTTTTCCAACTGTAGACCAAGGTCAAAGCCAGGGCGCTGCCAAGGTACCCAACCCATTGTGTCACCCCAAATTTCTTTGGTGATTTTCTCACTATCTTCTGCCGCAGCAATTGCGATAAGCGCATCAGGATGCAGGTGATCTATATGTGCAAAAGGAAGTAAGCCGTGAAGTGGCGTATCAATAGAAGGTGCTTTTGAATCTAAGTCGTAAATACAATGATTAAAAAGGCCAACCATACGGTCTTCATCTTCCAGACCGCCGTAAACATTTTTAAGGTTTCTCAGGCGCTCTGTATATAAACCGGCAATTCCTTGTCGGGTTAGCGTACCTATATCACCTCCAGAACCTTTTACCCACATCACTTCGACGTCTTCATTAGTAAGCGGATCTTTTTCTATGGTTTTGCAGCTGGTATTACCACCGCCGTAATTTGTTATTCTTAAATCTGCGCCAAGGATGTTAGAGCGATACAGAAAAAGAGCAACCTGATCGTCTCCTAATTCTGCCGCTTTTTGTTCATCCCAAAGATAATCTACGTGGCTAAAAGTTTTTTCCATTTTTAGTTTGTAAAGGTTATAGCATCTGACCCAAAAATAGATGTAAACAAAAAGGATAGCATCCTGTGCTGTACTGCAACATATTTGTTTTAATACGCTAATCTTTTGATTAGTTTTACAAAACACAAACAAACACACGCTTCTTATCTATGTCTCAAAATGTAAACATTAGTATTAATGAAGATTCTCGAATACCCAAATACAAGCAGATCGTTGACTCTATAATTAATGATGTAGCGAAAGGAAAATTAAAGATTGGGGAGAAAATTCCATCTATAAATGAACTGAGTGAATCTGCTTATTTAAGTAGGGATACTGTTGAAAAAGCGTACAAGATTTTAAAAGAGCGCAAGGTGATCATTTCGGTGAAAGGGAAAGGCTACTATACCGCTAAAACCGAATTGATTTCGCGTATTAATGTGTTTTTCCTCATCAATAAGCCCAGTTCTTATAAGATGATGATCTTTAATCACTTTGTGAACACTTTAGGCGTAAATGCGCACGTAAACTTGTATATCTATCACTGTGAAGAGTCTCTGTTTGTAAATGCTATTGAGAAGAATCTTGGCGCTTATAACTATTACGTTATCATGCCGCATTTTAAAGACAATGATCTCAATCACATAAGTTTTACGCCCGAAGTCTTAAAAGCAATTGAGCTAATTCCTAAAGATCAATTGCTAATGGTAGATAACACCAAGCCTGAGATCAAGGGTAATTATGGTTCTATCTATCAGGATTTTAAAGAAGATATTTTTAACGCGCTCAAAGAAGGAATGGATAAGCTTAAAAAGTACGACAAGCTTATTCTAGTTTATCCTGAAAAACTCATTCACCCGTATCCAAGACGTATTATGCACGGCTTTAAGCAATTTTGTATGCAATATGATTTTGAGTACGAAATTCTCAACGAGATCTACGATGATATGGATTTTGAAAGTCGCGATGTTTACATCACGATCGAGGAAATGGACTTGGTAAATCTTGTGCGTCAGATACGCGAGCGCAATCTGACTATGGGTAAAGATATTGGCGTGATTTCTTACAACGAAACACCGTTAAAAGAATTACTAGGTATCACCGTGATCAGTACCGATTTTAAAGCGATGGGCGAGACCGCCGCCTATATGGTCCTTAAAAACAAAAAAGAAAAGGTCAAAAACGTATTTAAATACATTGAGCGCAACAGCGTTTAATATTAATTGTAAAATATACGTTTATCATAACAGTACAGGATAGCTTATTAGGTTAAGAATTGTAATTTTCATTTTTATTGGCGAGGCCAAAGGGTTTAAGACGCCGTCCCAATAGTTATCGGGATGCCTCGAAATTGAAAATTTGTTTCCAACTAATGCCTCACGGGCTTGCCCTGAGATAGTTTACCCAAAACGTGTTATGTATAAAATTTTTCAAATGCTTGTTTTGATTGTGGTTTCAATGCAATCGATTGCGAGCCAAACGAACACTCATTATTTTGACTTCGGAAGGAAGGCAACCCAGGCTGATGCGACTTTCATTGCAACAGCACTTCCTTATACTCCTGCTTCGGGTTATGGTTTTGATCTGGGTACTGCCTATCGGGTAGCAATGCAAGAAGAAGGGTTTAAAGCCACAATGCCGGTGTATTTTTCTGTAGATCTTCCTGAAGGAAATTATAAAGTCACTATAACTTTATCAGGAAAAAACACCGAGATGACAGTTAAAGCCGAATCAAAACGGCTCTTTCTAGCGCAAGAACGTATCGCCTCATCAAAGGCAGCTATTCAAACCTTCACGCTTAGCCTTTTTAATAAAACGATCGAGCCCGGTTATGATGTTGGACTAAAAGAGCGCGAACTGGCCAAATTAGATTGGGATAAGAAGTTAACGCTCGAGTTCTTAGGGAGCAGTACTGTACAATCAATAAAGATCGAACCGGTAAATCAGACAAAAACCTTGTTTTTAGCGGGGGATTCTACAGTGACCAATCAAGATGTGGAACCTTGGGCTTCTTGGGGTCAATTTCTAACGGCCTATTTGAACGAGGAGATCGCTGTCGCCAATCAAGCTTCATCAGGTGCTTCCCTGGCGTCTTTTAGAAGTAGTAGAATCGATAAGATCTTAAGTCAATTAAAAGAAGGCGATTTTGTAGTGATCGAGTTTGGTCATAACGATGAGAAGGTAAAAGGAGAAGGCGCAGGAGCATACGGCCTCTATACTTCAATAATGACCGATTTTATAAAACGGATTAAAGAAAAAGGCGGTACTCCTATCTTAATTACGCCTACACAACGTCGTGCTTTTGACGGGAAAAAATTAAAACCTACACACGGTGAGTTCCCTGATGCAATGCGTAAAGTTGCTCAAAACGAAGCGGTGGCATTAATAGATCTAACCAAAATGACGACCAAAATGTACGAAGCCTGGGGCCCGCAATTATCTCGTAAGGCTTTTGTACAGTATGCCGCAAATATGTTTCCGGGGCAGCGGGAAGCTTTAGAAGATAATACGCACTTCAGCAATTTTGGTGCTAATGAGGTTGCGCTGGCGATCCTAAGCGGTCTGCGCAAAAGCGATTCTGAACTTAAAAACTATATCGCTAAAGATGCACCAAGCTACGATCCTGATAAACCCAATCTTCCTGAATCGTACACCCTTCCTTACAGCAGTTTGTTTGAATCCCTAAAACCTGACGGAAATTAAAATTTAACCCAGTTGTTTATGAACCTTAAAACACGCATACTTTCAGTTTTTTTACTGGCAAGCAGCACGTTTATCTGTGCGCAACAAACCCATAAAATAATGCTTTCGGGGCCTGATTTTGAACATCCTAAAACTTGGGATTTTAAAGTTTCAGAAGGAAATAACAGCGGAAAATGGTCTACCATTGAAGTTCCTTCGCAGTGGGAATTACAAGGCTTTGGCGAGTACACGTATGGTCGCTGGTATAAAGAACTGGAGCAGGATGAACCCAGTAAAGAAGAAGGCTTTTACAAACTTGATTTTGAGATGCCTGCTTCAGTAGAGGGACAGGTTGTGACCATTCATTTTGGTGGAGTAATGACCGATACCGAAGTGAAAATAAATGGGGAAGTGGTAGGGCCGAAGCATCACGGCGGTTTCTATGAGTTTGAATATGATATTACTGAGTTTCTAAATTTTGGGGACGACAACCTACTCGAAGTGCACGTCTGGAAGCATTCTGAAAATAATACCGTAAACAACGCAGAGCGAAAGGCAGACTGGTGGCTCTTTGGCGGGATTTACCGTCCGGTTTGGCTCGAAGTAAAACCACAAACACATATAGTTCATATCGCAGTTGATGCGCAGATGAACGGGAGCCTAAAAGCTGTTCTGGATTTAGCGAATCCTTCAGAAAATCTAAAGATTCTGGCTTCCTTGAGTCCGTTAGAAGGGAATGAAACTTTTGAGGTAAAAACCATTGACCTCATTGCCGAAACAGAACAAACCATCACTACACAATGGAGCACTGTAAAACCTTGGGATCCAGAAAATCCTAATTTATATACGTTAAAACTTCAATTACAGAAAGACGGGAAAACCGTGCATGAAGTTTCAGAACGCATCGGTTTTAGAACTTTAGATTTTAGAAAACGCGACGGAATTTACCTAAACGGAACTAAGCTCGTGATGAAAGGGATTAACCGCCACAGCTTTTGGCCGGAAGGTGGCCGTAGTACCAGCAAACGCATCAGCGTGATGGATGTAAACCTGATCAAGGATATGAATATGAATGCAGTGCGTTTTCATTATCCGCCTGATGATCATTTTCTTGCCGTGTGTGATTCTTTGGGGCTTTTGGTGCTAGACGAACTCGCCGGCTGGCAGAATCCGTATGATACAGAAACCGGCGAACAATTGATCAAGGAGATGGTAGATCGCGACGTGAACCATCCTTCGGTGATCATTTGGGATCAAGGAAATGAAGGCGGATGGAACTACGAACTCGACGATGACTTTGAACAGCACGACCCTCAAAACCGAATTGTAATTCACCCGTGGTCTGATTTTAATGGTTGGGATACCCATCATTACCCAACCTATTTGACCGGTGTGCATCGCTTCGGAAGTGGAGAAAATGTGTTTTTCCCTACTGAATTTATGCACGGAACTTATGACAACGGGATAGGAGCCGGACTCAAAGATTTCTGGGAACATTATAGCGAAAGTCCGTTGTTTGCCGGTGGATTTATGTGGGTATATAGCGATGAAGCCGTGCTGCGAACCGACTGGACCGGTGAGGAGAAATTTGATTCTAAAGGCAACCTTGCTTCCGATGGTGTTTTAGGTCCGCATCGCGAGAAAGAAGGCAGTTTCTACACGGTGAAAGAAGTATGGTCGCCAGTACAATTTCAACCGAAAGCAATCACAGAAACCTTTGACGGAAGTTTTCTTGTTACCAATGCGTATTTATTTAGCAACCTAAACACCGTAACGATGAATTACAGGGTGATGGAAGCCGGAGCGGGAACAATGTACAACCCCAATACCAAAGCCAGGGTTGTAACTTCTGGAGCTATCGATCTTCCGGATGCTGTACCCGGTGAAACCCGAAAGGTCACAATGCCGGTAGCAGCTGATTTCTTTAAAGGAGATTGGCTGGAGATCACCGCCACAGATCAACACGGGCGCGAGATCTATACCTGGACGTGGGCGATACATAAAGCAGATTATTTTGCTGATAAGTTGATCTACCAAGAGGCTGTCAAGAAATCGGCTAAAGCTACACAAGATGAAAATCTGGTCACTTTAAAAAGTGATGAGGTCACCTTAAAACTGAATACACAAACCGGTTACATCACAGAGGTGAACAGTCAAAAACGTAATATACCTTTTGTAAATGGTCCTAAGCCTATTGGGATGAAAGCTGAGGTTGAAAAAGTTACCTTAACTCAAGAGGGGAAAAATGCGGTTTGTAGAATTGACTACAACGGCGGGATAGATCATATCACCTGGACGATGTATCCTGATGGTCGGGTGCATATGAAAATGATCGCGCTTAAAAATGCAGGCCGAAACAGTGGTTTTGACGGGGCATTTTATGAAGGCGATATCGACAAATTTGGAATCACTTTTGACTTTCCAGAAGAAGGAGTTGAGGGAATTACGCTTTTTGGCCGCGGACCATACCACACGTGGCGCAACCGCTTGCAAGGAATTGAATACGGTATTTGGGAGAAAGAATACAATACCACCATTACCGGAGAAAGTTTTGAAAATTTAGTTTATCCGGAGTTTAAAGGCTTCTATGCAAATTTCCTTGCCGGAAATCTTCAAGCCGGGAAAAACAGCTTCAAAGTATTTAGCGAAAGCGATAAATTATTCCTGCGCTTATTTACACCAGATGAGGCACAAAATGGCTTTAGAGGCAGTCATTTTCAGCCCTCATTTCCTCCGGGGAATATCTCATTTATGTATGAGATTCCGGGGCAACGTGCCTTTAAACCTTTATCGCAACAGGGACCTAGTAGTCAGCCTTCAAACATTAGGATCAAGAGCGGCGACGATGGGATCTCTATGAAACTTTGGTTTGACTTTAGAACAGATGTAGACTTAAAATAGAATTAGATATGAGAATAGTTTCAGCATTTTTAGTGCTTTTTTCAGCAGTGCTTTTTACAAGTTGTGATACTGCACAAGCTCAAAAACCCACCGTCTATTGCGTGGGAGATTCTACCGTAAAAAATGGTAGCGGTAAAGGAGATGGAGGTCTTTGGGGCTGGGGCGATTACATCGGTCAGTTTTTAGATACTACAAAAGTTTCTGTCGAAAATCACGCCTTGGGCGGAACCAGTAGCCGCACTTTTCAAAGTAAAGGGCTTTGGCAGCCGGTTTTAGACAGTTTGCAAAAGGGCGATTATGTTTTGATTCAGTTTGGGCATAACGATAGCGGAGCGCTCAACGACGATTCGCGCGCTCGAGGGACTATCAAAGGAATTGGAGAAGAAACTAAAGAAATAGACAATATGCTTACCGGTGAACACGAAGTGGTGCACAGTTATGGCTGGTACATTCGTAAAGTGGTTACCGAAGCAAAGGCGAAAGGAGCGATACCTGTAATTATGGCACCAATCCCCCGTAACGACTGGATGGATGGACAAGTGCCCCGCAACGATGAGAGTTATGGCGGTTGGGCAAAACAAATCGCTGAAGAAGAACAGGTGACCTTCATCAATCTTAACGATAAAATGGCTTCGGAAATGGAGCAGCGGGGCGAGGATCAAGTTACCGGTCATTTATTTTACAAACGCGATCACACGCATACTTCGGCTAAAGGAGCGGTTTTAGCAGCCTCATTGATCGCAGAAGGACTTCAGGAAAGTGATAATTCTTTAAAAGAATATGTGCTTGAAAATCCTGAGATCACGCTTCCGCGAAAGCGTAATTTATTCATCATTGGAGATTCTACCGTAGCCAATAATGGTCAGGATGGGAAAACCGGCTGGGGCGTTTATCTTCCGCAGCATATAGACACCACAAGAATGAATGTATATAACAAAGCGCGTGGGGGAAGAAGCAGCCGTACCTTTCGTTATGAAGGACTTTGGGATGAAGTAAAAGAGCGATTAGAACCCGGAGATTTTGTACTGATGCAATTTGGTCATAATGACGGCGGACATGTAGATCAGCCTAAATATCGCGGTTCTTTAAAAGGAATGGGCGACGAAACGCAAGAGGTGCAGCGCGACAGCACAGGTGTTGAAACTGTGCATACGTATGGCTGGTATATGAAGAAATACATCAAAGAAACCGAAGCTGCGGGAGCAACACCAATCGTGTTGAGTATGATTCCTCGCAACGAATGGCCTAATGGAAAAGTGGAACGCCCCACCGAATCTTATGTGAAATGGGCGAAAGAAGCAGTGGATGAAGCTGGCGGTTACTTTTTAGATCTGAATGAAACCGTTGCTCAGAAATATGAAGCGATGGGTAAAGAAAAAGTGGCCGAATTTTTTCCTGATGATCATACCCATACCAATCACGCGGGAGCACAATTAAATGCGCTCACGGTTGCAGAACTGATTGAAGGATTGCGCAAATCAGACTTGCGGGATTATGTGTTTATCGCTTCTGAAGAATAGAATTCGATGTTAAGAATTAATAACAAAGCCCGGTGTTTCCGGGCTTTGTTATTTAGGAGATACGTTGATCGCTATTTACATATTCAGAAGGTGTCATTTGAAACTGTTTCTGAAAGTTGCGACCAAAACTCGTAGCCGAATTGTAACCTACGATTTCTGCCACCTCATAAATTTTATAATTCTCCGTTTTTAGCAATTCAGCAGCTTTTTTAAGACGGGAAATATTGATGAGTTCATTCGGACTCAAATTAGTGATTTCGGCGATTTTTCGGTATAAAGTAGACCTGCTCATATGCATAATTTCGGCGAGGGTTTCTACATTGAGATTAGAATCTGCCATATTATTGGCGATGGTATCGTCTAGTTTTTTAATGAATGCGTCGTCCGTTTTCGTGTTGGCCATACTACGCATATGTGCAAGCGGGGAAGTAGCGTAATGCTCCATAATATGCTTGCGGTTCTCGATTAGATTAGCCACTTGCTTTTTTAAGAAATCTACCGAAAATGGTTTTGCAACATACGCATCAGCACCAGATTCAAGGCCTTCTATTTTAGCCGAAAGTGCATTTTTTGAAGTCAGTAGAATTACCGGTACGTGACTGGTTTCAATATTGGTTTTAATTTCTCTACAGAGCGTGAAGCCATCTTTGACTGGCATCGCAATATCACTGATAACCAAATGCGCACTGTGTTCTTTGAGCATTTGAAGGGCGATCTCTCCGTTAGGAGCGGCATAGATTTTATAAGCTTCCTGCAATTCTTTAGTGACAAATTCGCGTAAATCCTGATTGTCTTCAGCAACGACAATAACAGGTTTTGTAGCAGCGGAAGCTTGTACAGGTTTTTGAGGAATTAAGGGAGTTTCTTCGGTGGTAGCAGGATGGTCGTACAGTTCAAAATGCTTTTTCTGGTGTAGCGGAAGCTCAACCACAAAAGTGTTCAAACCATTGTCTAACGTTTGAAGTTTTAGGCTTCCATCGTGCATTTCACTCAGCGAGTGCGCTAAGGATAACCCTATTCCGGTGCCGGCTTGCGTAGCACCTTCCGAAAGACGATAAAAAGGTTCAAAGATCTTATTCTTCATCGATTCAGGGATCAGGTAACCGTCGTTTTTTACAGCGATCTTAAAGTGTTGCCCGGCTTTTTCCAAGCTTAGATATATATGCTTTTCCCCATATTTGATCGCATTGCTTAAGAGATTACTCAATATCTTTTTGAGGGCTTCGGGATCCACGAAGGCAATAACCTCATCTTCCAGGTCCAGATGAAGTTCCATTTCTTTATCGTTGATCGCTTCGGTAAATCTGCTTTGTGTTTTTCGTATCAGTTGGCTCACGTCGGTCTCCACAAAACTGAGACTCATTTTTTCAATTTCGGTCTTCCTGAAATCTAAAAGTTGGTTGACCAGATTAAGAATACGATTGGTATTCTTGTTCATTATTTTAAGGTTGTCAGCAATCTCAGGATAAATGTCTTTGTACTTGAGGATTTTTTCTAACGGACTCTTGATCAGTGTGAGTGGCGTGCGTATCTCGTGCGAAATATTAGTAAAAAATTCAATTTTTGCCTGATACACTTCCTTCTCCTTTTTATCATTGGCCTGCTTAATTCTTCGGTTGTTTTTACGTGCTAGGTATAAATGATACACCCTAAACGCCGCAGCAATACAGAGCACAGCAAACAAAATATAAAGGGCAAAAGCAAGTTTGGTTAAATAAAAGGGCGGCAAAATCTCGATGTTCAGGGGTTGGCTTTCTTGGCTCCAAACGCCGTTGCTGTTTTGAGATTTGATGTGTAAGGTATATTCACCCGGATTCAATTTTGTGAAATGCACGGTGTTGTTAGTTCCCAGCGAAATCCATTCTGTATTTAATCCTTCCAGTTTGTACCAGTATTTCGTAACCTCGGGAGCGGTATATTCTAGAGCTGCAAAGTCAATACTGAATGAAGAATCTTCCGGCTCAAGAACCAACGTATTAAGGGTTGCAATGGATTCCGGAAGTATGTCATCTTCAGGATTTACAGCAACCTCTTTGTTATTGATGTGTAAACCTGTTAAATAAAGGGGAGCGTGGTTGTTATCTTTTATAAGGCTTGAAGGATCAAAGCTGACCATCCCGTTGACGCTACCGGTATAAATACGCCCGGATGGATTTTTATAAATGCTGTTGTAATTAAACTGATTACCCAGCAATCCTTGCGCTTTAGTAAAGGTTTGAATATTTTCAAAATTACTGTCAAATGCTGTGAGACCGTTTGCTGTAGTAGCCCAAAGTTTCCCTGAATTATCTTCTACCACCGCATAAAATACATTGCTGGGGAAACCTTGCGCGGTAGTAAACACGTTGAAGGTTTTAGTGTTTGGGTTGAACAGGTTGAGGCCGTTTTCGGTAGTGACCCATAAACGTTGGGAATCATCTTCAAAAATTCCATTGATGTGATTGTGGCTTAGGGTGTTACCCTGTGCGTTTTCTTCTTGAAAATATCCTTTCTCTTCGGTTTTTGGGTTAAAAAAATAGAGTCCGTCCCAATACGTGCCTGCCCATAGGACACCTTTAGAATCCTGAATAAAAGAGGTGTAATGGTAATTTTCGGGGAAAGCGTCACACAACACAAATTGGTCTTGATCAGGATCGTAATACTTCACGCCGCGTACCGTAGCTGCGTAAATTTTTCCGGAAGTCGTTTTAACCAGTGAGAAAACAAAATTGTTACGCGCCTTGCCTAAAGTTCCCACTTGATAATGCTTAAGCACCTTATGGGTATTAATATCAATAACGTCAATCCCGTTATCAAAGTAGCTCACCCAGATCTGATCGCCATCCGGCATTAACGCGTGAATGTTGTGATGCGTAAGAATTCCGCCGGACTCTTTTGATTTAAAATTGGTAAACGTATCAGTTTTGGGATTGTATTTGCTGAGACCATTATCTTCGGTACCAATCCAAAGCATACCGTTTTGATCTGCTTTTATTTCGCGCACCGCGTTTCCAACTATAGAATTCTGTGCAGGTTTCGGGAAATATTTGGTAAAAAAGCGCGAGGCAGGTGCATAATAGTTGATTCCGCCAAAATACGTCCCTGCCCAAACCCCGCCACTGCTGTCAACCGTCAAGGTATAAACCGCATTGTCTGAAAGCGCGTAGCGATCGCTAATATTCTTTTTAAGGTTAGTATACGCCTTTGTTTTTAGGTTGAAGATGTGCACGCCTGATTCTGAAGCTACCCAGAGTTCGTCTTCATTTTTAAGCGTAAGATCGTGTATGTAAAACGGATTAGCTACCGGAAGCAGGCTCGTTGTTTTTTTGGTTTTGAGGTCAAAAGAGAGTACTCCATAATTGTGCGAACCAATCACTATCGTATTGTCGTCTAACATCAACAAAATATTGATGTTAAAGGCCGAAAGCTCCACGTCTGGCATATAAAAACCTAAAGATTCAAAGGATTTCTCCTCTGGGTTGAAGCGATACAATTGATCTAAACCGGCAGCAACAATGCCACCTTCGGGCGTTTCTAGAAGTTCAGAAGCTATAAAATAATTACTGGGCGGAAAGTCTTCGGTTTGCTTTGTGGCGATGTTATATTTATAAATAGTACCGTTACCGATGTACCAAATGTTTCCTTCAGCGTCGTGCTCCAGATCCTGAATGATGATATCTTCGGTTCCCTCAAGTAACGTAAAATTCTCAAGTTTATAATCGTATCTAAAAAGGCCATTATCGGTACCGGCATAAATATGACCATCATATTCTAAAAGCGATTCTACGTAATTGCCTAATAGGTGTTTTTGATCGTTGGGTTTATTCTGAAAACGTTTGAATGCATAGCCATCAAACCGATTGAGACCATCTTTAGTGCCAAACCATAAAAAGCCCTTTGAATCCTGAAGCGAGGATAAGACCGTATTGTGAGAAAGACCATTTTCTACCGTGTAATGCTCAAAATAATAGTCCTGACCCAACACGATCTGGACGAATACTAAGAGAAAAAGAGTGGTGTGTTTTAAGTATTTCAAAACCTTAAGATTTATGGGTTAAAAGATACAGCTATCCCTACAATAATACAGTTCAGCATCTCAACATATCGTCTCACTATCCCGGTATTTTTTAGAATAACGCCGAAATTGAATGGATTTAATAGCAAATTGATACGAAATCTTGACAAAATTAGGAGATTCTATAACGTACTTTGAATTGCAAATTTTTGGAATCTTTTAGAATTACAACGTTGTAAATTTTAGAGATCCAAGTTTAAATCTTTTATTTGAAATGAAAAAAATTAGAGTTTTAGCCATTTTGGCTTTTGTTACGACCACACTCACGGCGCAGTGGAAGCCTGCCGGAGACAAGATCAAAACCAAATGGGCATCGCAAATTGATGTGAATAATGTGCTACCAGAATATCCACGCCCAATTATGGAGCGCGATGCTTGGCAAAACTTAAACGGGCTTTGGGAATACAGCATTGAGAAAAAGGGAGCAGCTGCTCCAAAAAGTTTTGACGGAAAAATATTAGTGCCTTTTCCTGTAGAGTCGAGCCTTTCTGGTGTGATGAAAGAAGTGGGTGCAGATCAAGAAGTGTGGTATAAACGCAGCTTCAGCGTTCCTTCAGATTGGAATAATAAAGCCGTTTTACTGCATTTTGGTGCGGTTGATTGGGAAACAGAAGTTTGGTTGAATGGAGTGAAAATAGGTTCGCATACCGGCGGGTTCACCCCATTTTCATTCGATATTAGTCCGTTTTTAAAGAGCGGAAAGCAAGAGCTCACCGTTAAAGTTTGGGATCCTACAAGTGATGGTCCTCAACCTAGAGGGAAACAAGTAAAAAATCCTGACGGTATCTGGTACACTCCGGTAACGGGAATCTGGCAAACGGTGTGGTTAGAGCCGGTGAGTAAAAAACATATAGAGGATGTGCGTACGACTCCAGATCTTGATCAAGGTACGATCTCTTTTGAAGTTGCTGCTGCGGGAACTGCGTATGGAGATGTTGTAGAGATCACAATTCTTGATGGTTCTAAAACAGTATCTACTACAAAAGCTGCGGTGGGCGAACCAATTGTTATTGCTGTTCCTGATGCGAAGTTGTGGTCTCCGGAATCTCCGTTTTTATACGATACTAAAATCGCACTTCTTGATAACGGTAAAGCTCAAGATGAGGTTGAAGGCTATTTCGCAATGCGCAAGATCTCTAAGAAAAGAGACGATAAAGGCATTATGCGTATGCAGTTGAATAACAAAGATTATTTTCAGTTCGGTCCGCTTGATCAAGGTTGGTGGCCTGACGGTTTATACACCGCACCAACTGATGAGGCGCTTAAATATGATATCGTTAAAACCAAAGAATATGGGTACAATATGATACGTAAGCACGTGAAAGTAGAGCCTGCACGCTGGTATACGCATTGTGATCGTTTAGGAATTTTAGTATGGCAAGATATGCCTAACGGTGATAACTCGCACGACTGGCAAAATCGCGATTACCATAAAGGAAACGAGTTTGAGCGTAGCGCTAAATCTGAAGCGATCTACCGCAAAGAGTGGAAAGAAATAATGGATTATCTCTATTCGTATCCAAGTATCGTGATCTGGGTGCCCTTTAATGAATCTTGGGGACAATTCAAGACCGTTGAAATTACAGATTGGACTAATGAATACGATCCTTCGCGCTTGGTGAATTCCGCTAGTGGAGGGAATTTCTTCCAAACCGGTGATATTCTGGATTTACATCATTATCCTGCACCTAATATGTATTTGTACGACGCCAATCGTGTGAATGTAATAGGAGAGTATGGAGGAATCGGACTTCCTTTGGAAGGACATCTTTGGAAAACCGGAAACAACTGGGGGTATGTGAAATTCAACAATTCTAAAGAAGTTACCGATGAATATGTAGACTATGCTGAAAAGTTGAAAGAACTTGTAAGCGCCGGATTCTCTGGAGCGATCTACACACAAACTACTGATGTAGAAGGTGAAATCAATGGCCTAATGACCTATGATCGCGAGGTTGATAAGTTAGATATCAAGCGAACAAATCAAATCAATACCGAAGTGATTAATGCTCTTAACGAATAAGCACATGTTCACCAAGTAAAGCTCAAAATCAGGATTTTCTAAAATGAGAATCCTGATTTTTTCATTTGAAAAGAATACATTTACAACAAAAGTAAAACGTTTTAGTTTTGAATTATGTTACATAAATTAAATCCTTTCCGTATAAAAATCAGCCTAATTGCGGGTTGTTCCTTACTTTTTATCAATTGCAAAAACAACGATACTGCAGGTGAAGCTTCATTTTCAGAGACACCTGAAAAACCCAATATTGTAGTGATTATGGCAGACGATCTTGGTTTTTCAGATCTGGGCTGTTATGGTGGTGAAGTAGATACGCCGGTTTTAAACGGTCTTGCAGAAAATGGCTTACGCTTCAACGCGTTTTATAATACATCAAGATGTTGTCCTTCTCGCGCAGCATTACTTACCGGGCAATATCCGCATCAGGCGGGAATAGGCCAGATGACAATGGATCGTAACCTTCCGGGATATCGCGGTCGTCTTGATGAACAAACCGTAACCTTGGCCGAAGTTTTAAAAACTGCCGGTTATCAAACCGGAATGGTGGGGAAATGGCACGTTTCACCTACAGAAGATTTGGGCGGGAATGAGCAATTGGAATGGTTAAACCATCAGACAGAAAAAGAGACTTTTTCAGATATAGATACGTATCCTACTGCGCGTGGTTTTGATAAATACTACGGAAACATTTGGGGGGTAGTAGATTATTTTGATCCGTTTGCGTTGGTTAATGGTACAGAGCCCGTAAAAGAGGTTCCAGAAGATTTCTACTATACCGATGCTATTGGCGATTCTGCTGTAGCTTATGTAGATCATTTTGTAAAAGAAGAAAAGCCTTTCTTCCTTTATGTGGCCCATTGCGCACCTCACTGGCCGTTAATGGCACCTGAGGAAGAAATCAAGAAATACGAGCATGTGTATGACGAAGGCTGGCAAAAAATCAGAGAGGAGCGCTATAAAAAACTCATTGAGAAAGGGATTTTCAAAGGAGACACGACCAAACTTTCTGAGTTTATGTTTCCCGACTTAAAGTGGGCAGAAAATGAAAATGAAAACTGGGATTCTCGAGCGATGGCGGTTCACGCAGCAATGATTGATCGTATGGATCAAAACATCGGGAAACTCATTGACAAGTTGGAAGCAACCGGCCAACTTGATAATACCGTAATTATGTTTATGTCAGACAACGGAGCAAGTTCAGAGCGTCCTTCTCAATACGGAATTGGTTTTGACCGCCCTTCAGAAACACGTGATGGTCGCGAAATTCATTATCCTGTAAAGAAGAGCGAAGAACATCTTCCGGGACCTGAAACGGTGATGTCTGGTATTGGTGCCGTTTGGGCAAACGTCGCCAACACGCCGTTTAGATATTGGAAGGCACGTGTTTATGAAGGCGGAATCACTTCGCCCTTCATCGTACACTGGCCGGCAGGAATTAAAGAACAAGGTGCTGTAAAATCGCAAGCAGCACATATCATAGACATTATGCCTACCTTACTGGAGCTTTCAGGAGCGACTTATCCGGAGAAATTCAATGGAAATACCATCGACCCATATATGGGAGAAAGTATGGTTTCGGCTTTTACAAATACAGAAGAAGCACCGATTAATGAAACGCTTTTTTGGGAGCATTTTGGCGCAGCAGCTTTACGTCAAGGTGATTGGAAACTGGTTAAGCTGGACGGTAATGCAGATTGGGAACTGTATAATCTGAAAGAAGATCGTACCGAAATGAATAATCTGGCAGCAAAATATCCCGAGCGTTTAAAAGCGATGCAAGAAGAATGGAATGCGATGGCCAAGGCAACAGATGTTTTTCCGAATTAATTTGATACAATTTTAATTATGAAAAGTTTACACCAACTCGTTTTAGGACTGTTTTTACTCACGTGTACCTTTACGTACGCCGGTAAACTAGAAACGGTAATCACCCACAGTGATGTGATGGATAAGGATATTAAAGCGATGGTGATCACGCCAGACGACTACAATGCTTCAAAAAAATATCCTGTGGTTTATTTGCTCCACGGTCATTCCGGTAATTATACCGAATGGCCCAAAAGAGCTCCTAAGTTAGAATCGTATGCAGATGAATATCAAATGATTTTTGTTTGCCCTGACGGAAATTATAACAGTTGGTATTTTGACAGCGAGGTAAAACCAGAAAGTCAGTATGAAACTTACATAGCTGAAGAATTAGTGGCGTTCACAGATAACACCTACAGCACCATAAAAGACCGAAGCGGGAGAGCGATCATCGGTTTGAGTATGGGCGGTCACGGTGCGCTTTATCTTGCTTTTAAACATCAAGATGTTTTTGGCGCTGCGGGTAGTATGAGTGGTGGCGTTGACATCACACCCTTTCCTAACAACTGGGAGCTTTCAGAATATTTGGGTACGTATGCTGAGAATCAAGACCGCTGGGAGCGTAATAGTGTGATCAATATGACCTCATTATTAACGCCCAATGCGTTGCAAATAATGATCAGTTGTGGGACTTCAGATTTCTTTTATGATGCCAATGTAAAACTCCATGATAAACTGGAATATATGAATATTCCGCATCGATTTTTAACCACGCCCGGCGGTCATACCTGGGATGTTTGGCGAGATGCGATCAAGTATCATCTGGTTTTTTTTGATTCATTTTTTAATCCTGTAGAATAATTTCCTGTGAATTATATTCCTTTCTTAAACCGATTTTTCAATCAGCGCATTTACTATTTCCTGTCATTTTTAGTGCTAGGAACTACAATGTTTGTATCATGTAAAACCGAAGCGGACTTTAAACCTTATGATCTTAAGACCGAATATCTAAAAGATCCTATCGGCTTAGATGCGGCTGCACCAAGATTTTCTTGGAAGATTGACGCCGATAGCGAATACCGACAAAAAGAGTTTAAAATTTTAGTAGGAAATGACTCGGTTGAGGTGGCTCAGGGAACCGGAGCTGTTTGGGAACACGCTTCCCCAGAAGCGATAAATCTGGTTGAATTTAAAGGAAAGGAGCTAACACCATTTACCGAATATTTCTGGAAGGTCGTTACCACAGATAATGCAGGTGCTTCCAGCAGTTCTGAAGTTGCACAGTTTGAAACCGGAATGATGCAAACCGAAAACTGGCAAGGCCATTGGATCACTGACACCAACAGTATTGAAGTAAAGCAGGCGCCTTATTTTAGAAGAGCGATCACGCTAGAAAAAGAGGTTAGCAAAGCGACAGCATACATTACCGCAGCAGGATTATTTGAGTTTTACATCAACGGCAACAAAATAGGTGATCATTTTATGGATCCTGTTTATACGCGTTTTGATAAACGCAACGCGTATGTCACTTTTGACGTTTCTGATGCGGTTAAAGAATCTAGTGAATTGGCCTTAGGCGTACTTTTAGGTAACGGTTGGTACAATCACCAATCAACTGCAGTATGGAATTTTGACAAGGCCGGTTGGCGCAATAGGCCGCGATTTTTACTCAATTTGAAAGTTACCTATACCGATGGTACTTCAGAGGTAATCGCTACAGATGCCGATTGGAAAACGAGTTTAGGACAAGAGGTTTTTAATAGTATCTACACGGCGGAGCATATAGATGCGCGTTTAAATCAGTCAGGATGGAACACCATCAATTTTGACGACAGCGCTTGGACGCCCGCTCAGGTTGTAGAAGCACCGTCAAAAAATATTGTCGCCCAGGCAATGCAGCCCGTACGTTTGGTAGATACCATAACTCCGGTAAGTATTATGAAACTGGCAGATACCAGTTATGTGTTTGACCTTGGTCGTAATATTTCGGGGATTACGCAGTTGAAAGTGCGTGGTGATGCAGGTACGGTTTTTCAAGTGACGCACGCTGAACAGTTAGACAGTTTAGGCGATGTAGACCTTTCAAACATCAATGTGCATTACAGACCGCACGACGATTCTGATCCTTTTCAAACCGATATTTATACTTTAGCCGGAACCGGAGATGAAGTATTTCAGCCTAAATTCAATTATAAAGGCTTTCAATATGTACGTGTTACAAGTAACGAACCGGTTAATCTTTTCATAGAGAATCTCACTGGATATTTTGCACATAGTGATGTGGAGCAAGTAGGTGAAATAAAGAGCTCAAACGAGGTGCTTAATAAAATCTGGGAAGCTACAAATGCAGCTTATTTATCTAATCTTTTTGGGTATCCAACTGACTGTCCGCAGCGGGAGAAAAACGGCTGGACGGGAGATGCGCACATCAATACTGAGACCGGACTATACAATTTTGATGGAATAACGATTTATGAGAAATGGTTGGTAGACCATCGCGATGAGCAGCAACCTAACGGTGTTTTGCCTTCTATTATTCCTACTTGGGGCTGGGGCTATGATTGGGGTAATGGCCCAGACTGGACAAGTACGATCGCAATTATTCCTTGGGAATTATACCAGTTTTATGGAGATGATCGCGCGCTTCGAAAAAATTATGAGGCGATAAAAAAATATGTAGATCATATTACCGAAACTGAAAATGAGGATGGTTTGACCACTTGGGGATTAGGTGATTGGGTTCCGGTAAAATCGGTAACGCCTAAAGAATTTACTTCTTCCGTTTATTACTTTGTTGATGCGAGCATTTTAGCAAAGACCGCAAAACTTTTAGGAAATGACGCAGACGCCAAAACCTATGCAGATTTGGCAACAAAAGTACGGTCTGCGATCAATAAAAAGTATTTGAATACCGATACTGGAATTTATGGGAGCGGTTTACAAACTGAATTGAGCAGCGCCTTATATTTTGATGTGGTACCGGAGCATCTAAGAAGTAAAGTGGCTGAAAATTTAGCAAAACGTGTTCTTGCCGATGATAAACACATTGATGTAGGTCTTTTAGGAACGAAGACTATTTTAGGAGCCTTGAGTGAAAACGGATATGCAGACCTTGCTTACGAGGTGGCTTCGCAAGAAACCTATCCGTCTTGGGGCTGGTGGATCAAAAACGGAGCAACTACTTTGTATGAAAATTGGGATATTGATGCTGCGTCAGACATTTCTAGAAATCATATCATGTTTGGTGCCATTGGTGCGTGGATGTATAAAGGTCTAGGCGGAATTCTACCAGATGAACAAGCTCCCGGATTCAAGAATATTATTCTAAAACCCAATTTTGTGAAAGGGCTTGAACAGTTCAAAGCATTGCATAAAAGTCCGTACGGGAATATTGTTTCTTCTTGGGAGCGAGAAGGAAATCTTGTGAGTTATACCGTTGAAATTCCAACGAATAGTACAGCTTCTTTTAATCTGAAATATTTTAATGAAGTAATGCAAGAAGGGAAAGTATTGAAGCCGGAATTATTAACATTAAGCTCCGGAACCCATCATTTTCAAATCAAGCTCTAAAATTTAATTTTTGATTTAAAAGAAAACATTTAGATTTACAAAAGTAAAACGTTTTAGTGAAATCGATATCGAGATCGTTTTCGCTGAAAGCTCAACAAAAACTCCGAGTATAAAATTTTTCAGAATCATTTTACTACAACGATTGTGTAGTGCCAGATTTTAGAAAGGTCTGATTTAAATAGTTTAAGAATGAATAAAACACAAGCAGCTCCGGTTGTACCTAAAAAATTATTACTTCCTTTTATTTTAGTTACCTCATTATTTGCCCTCTGGGGATTTGCCAACGCGGTCACAGACCCCATGGTACAGGCCTTTAAAAAAGTATTGGAGTTGTCCAACTCGCAAGCCGCCTGGGTACAGATGGCTTTTTATGGAGGATATTTTTGCATGGCGCTTCCGGCCGCTTTATTTGTACGTAAGTTTTCGTATAAATCTGGAGTTCTGGTTGGTCTCACGCTCTACGCCGGCGGCGCCTTATTGTTTTATCCTGCTGCAACTACCGGGCTTTTCTGGTTTTTTTGCTTGGGCTTATACATCCTGACTTTTGGTCTGGCATTTCTAGAGACCACGGCAAACCCATACATTATGGCAATGGGAGATCAGAAATCGGCAACACAGCGTTTAAATTTGGCGCAAGCCTTCAACCCTGTCGGGCTCATCGTAGGTTTGCTGGTTGCGAAGTTTTTTGTCTTAGATCTCTTGAAATCTGATGATGTAGAGAATTTTTCGGCATTGCCCGAAGCGCAAAAGCTACTTATAAAATCTGCTGATCTTATGGTGATCCGCAATCCTTATGTGATCTTGGGGCTTGTGGTTCTGGCTATTCTAGTGCTTATCGCCGTAAATAAAATGCCGCAGGCAAAAGGAGACGGCAGCATCCCAAGTATAAAAGATACCTTCAGCGAACTTTTTAAAAATAAGAAATATGCTCTAGGTGTGTTTTCCTTGGTGCTGTATATGGGTGCGCAAATAGGCTGCTGGACGTATATTTATCAATATGCTGAGGCTAAAGGGATATCCAGTTCTACCGCGGCAAATTATCAGTTGGTAGCCTTTATTTTATTTACTGTAGGTCGTGCGATAGGTACTTATATGCTAAAGTTTATGAGCTCAGGAAAATTGTTGTTTTGCTTTTCGGGGCTAGGAGGTTTATTTGCCTTAGGCGCGGTAATTCTTGAAGGCCACGCCGGCTTGTATAGTTTGGTTTTAGTATCGCTTTTCCTTTCGGTAATGTTCCCAACAATTTACGGGATTGCTTTAGAAGGCTTAAAGGAGGATCAAGCAAAAATAGGCGCAGCCGGACTCGTGATGGCTATTGTAGGTGGTGCTTTATTACCAAAACTTCAAGGAATGATCATAGACTTTGGGGGCGTAGGAGTAAACGATATTACCGTTTTAGGGCTTTCTGAAATGAATCTTTCGTTCCTGCTTCCTGTTTCGTGTTTTACGATTATCGCGATCTACGGAATATGGATTCATAGAAAACATAACATTGCCGAAACGCTTTAATCCCTCGAAAACCTAACTTTAAGATCTATTACTGAAGCTTTTTTGATGAAAAAATATATTCCGCTATTTCTTACGTTATTGTTGGCTTTTACAAGTGCTGCGCAACAACAATTAACAGATTATGTCAATGTGTTTTTAGGTACGAGCGGCGATCACGGGCAACTTTCTCCATCGGCGACCACGCCGTTTAATATGATGAATTTAGGTCCGCAAACCAATCCGCATCAGCATACGGGCTATGAATATTACGCAAAGCAGTTTGACGGTTTTACCCATACCCGAATGGAAGGAGTGGGCTGCACGGGAAGCGGAGGAAATCTGCTTATTAAACCTATTCTAAATGCTGAAGTAGAGACCCAGCTTATAAAAAAAACGCAGGATGCAGTTCCCGGTTTTTACCATGTGAATTTTGAAAACGGAATCGACGCCAAACTCACCATAGCACAAAATTTAGGAATGCACCAGTACACGTTTCCGAATGCGAATAGCGGTTTGTACATAGACCTTTCTTTTGCACTGAGTAATCGTTTTGTTGCTGAAACACACGAGATACGCCGAAACCTGATCTCGGGATATATTGACACCAAAACCACTTGCCACGCCGGAACCTACCGCATTTATTATGCGATTAAATTACCGGAAGAAGCTCAAATTCAGAACGTAGGGGAGCACCAATTGATGGTAAAAGGCTTGGGAAAATCAGCAGCAGTTCAAGTTGGTTTTTCTTCAGTAAATGAAGGTTATGCCAAAAAACGCATTACTTCAGATGATTTTGAAACATTAAAAGAAAGCGCTTCCGCAAGTTGGAATGCTTATTTGAACACTATTGAAGTTAATGGTGAAAAGGATCGCATGGAATTATTCTATTCCTTAATGTATAGAACCGCGCAATCTCCGTTTTTAGTTTCCGAAGAAGACGGCACGTTTAGAGCGACAGATGGTTCTGTGCAAAATGAGGAGTATAAAGTCTATAACGGTTGGGCGATTTGGGATAATTACCGCGAGCAGTTGCCGCTTTTATCTTTAATTAAGCCTAAAACCTATCAAAATATCACAACCAGTATTGCTAATTTGTACCGCTTCGGTAAAAAGAATTGGGCAACAGAACACGAGACTTCACCTACGGTACGTACAGAACATGCGATGGTAGTGCTACTCGATGCGTATAAAAAAGGTTATAAGGTCGATTTTGAAGTTATCAAGGATTCTTTGCTTTATGAAGCAGATCATTTAGATTTTGCTGCTCCGGACAAAGCTTTAGAATCGTCTTACGATCTCTGGGCGATGAGTGAAATTCTCAAAGCGACAGGAGATTCCAGAGCGGGTAAAACGTTTCTAGATAAAGCTTTAGATTATAAAGCCTATTGGGATAAAGATTTTAAAGATCTGTCAAAAAATGATGTAGATCGAATGCAAGCACGCGGTTTGTATCAAGGGACCATTTGGCAATACCGCTGGTTTGTGCCTTGGGATGTGAACGGATTGCAAGATTTAACGGGTGGTGCAGAGGCCTTTGAAGGTCAACTGGATCAGTTTTTTGAAGAGTTTAATTACAATCACGCCAACCAGCCTGATTTGCAAGTTCCGGGATTGTACAATGCCACAAGTCAGCCTTGGAAATCACAAAAGCTTTTTAGAGAAATTCTTTTAGACACTGTGGTGCAAACCTATTTTAACGACAACAGCAAAGGGATAGATCCTTATGTGGGCCGCATTTATCAGAATAAGCCCAAAGCTTATTTACGCACGATGGATGATGATGCGGGGACGATGTCTTCGTGGTTTGTGCTGCACAGTATGGGGCTTTCAGTGGCTAATGTAGGTAGTCCGGTTTATTATTTAACAGCACCAATTTTTAAAGAAGTGAATCTTAATCTTGCCACAGGGAAGACCTTTAAAATTTCAGTCAGGAATTATAACAAAGAGCATTTTTACGTGAAATCGGCAACCTTTAATGGAAAACCTTTAAATCGAAACTGGCTCACTCACGAAGAATTGACTTCCGGTGGTGACTTGATCATTGAAACAGCAGATACGCCCAATAAAGATTGGGGAACCAAAAATACTTTTATTACAAAAGTTGAATTAAACTAGTGTGTATGTATAGCGAGGCTTTTTATTGAAGTCTCGCTATTTTTTTGATGGTTTGCTATAACGATTGCGTATATTTAAGCGTATTATGAACATTTAATCGACAAATA
The DNA here is from genome assembly GCF_011784865.1 of Leeuwenhoekiella sp. ZYFB001. Classification (NCBI taxonomy): domain Bacteria; kingdom Pseudomonadati; phylum Bacteroidota; class Flavobacteriia; order Flavobacteriales; family Flavobacteriaceae; genus Leeuwenhoekiella; species Leeuwenhoekiella sp. ZYFB001. The sequence continues at coordinate 2,384,917 of NZ_CP050460.1, read as the reverse complement.
GGATTTATGAATAGACATCTCTACAAAGGCGCAGCATTTTTTGTGCTTGCAAGCTTACTGATCACGGGCTGTAAAAAAGAATCAGATCAAGAACCGTGGCAAGACCTGTTTGATGGTACTTCGCTTAATGGTTGGGAACAACTTAACGGCAAAGCAGCGTATCGTATAGAAGGTGAGGAAATCGTGGGTACCACCGTAGCCAATACACCGAATTCGTTTTTAACGACTACCGAAGATTATGGCGATTTCATTTTAGAGTTTGATTATAAGGTAGATCCCTCAATGAATTCAGGTGTGCAAATACGCAGCCTAAGCGATCCTAATTATAAAAAGGGGAGAGTTCACGGGTATCAGGTAGAGATTGATCCTTCTGACCGGGCTTGGAGTGCCGGTATTTATGACGAGGCGCGCAAAGGCTGGTTGTATTCGTTAGAAAATAACCCTAAAGCGCAGCAGGCTTTCAAACAAAATGAATGGAATCATTACCGTGTGGAAGCATTGGGTGATACGCTCAAAACTTGGATCAATGGGGTTGAAGCGGCGCATCTGGTAGATGATCAGACCGCTTCAGGATTTATTGCATTGCAAGTTCACGCGATAGGTGCTGAAGATGAACCGGGGAAAGAAATACGATGGAAAAATCTAAAGATCATTTCAGAGAATCCCCGAGAATACAGTAAGCAGATGCGCTTGCCTGCTTTCAATACTAAAAATAATCTGACACAAGCAGAAGCAGCATCTGGTTGGCAACTGCTATGGGATGGAAAAACCACAAAAGGTTGGAAAGGAGCAAAACTTGAAACTTTTCCGGAGCAAGGGTGGCAGATCGAAGACGGCACGCTCACGGTTATGGAAAGTGGTGGCGGAGAGTCTGAAGCCGGTGGAGATATTGTAACCACGCAGAAGTACGAAGATTTTGAACTGAAAGTGGATTTTAAAATTACCGAAGGTGCTAACAGCGGAATCAAATATTATGTAGATACAGACCTGAATAAAGGTGAAGGTTCTTCGATAGGCTTAGAATATCAGATTCTGGATGATGCACGGCATCCTGATGCCAAATTAGGCAATCACGAAGGTAGTCGCACGTTAGCTTCGTTATATGATTTGATTCAGGCTGATCCTAATAAACCGGTAAACCCTATTGGCTCTTGGAATACTGCACGCATTGTGAGTAAAGATGGTAAGGTTTCGCATTGGCTTAATGATGAAAAAGTGTTGGAGTACGATCGCAGTACAGATGCTTTTCTTCAATTAGTTCAAGAAAGTAAATACAAAGACTGGCCGGGATTTGGGACCTTAGAGCGCGGCAATATTTTACTACAAGACCACGGAAATCGCGTTTCCTTCAAGAATATCAAAATCAAAGAACTTTAATATGACCACACGTAGATCGTTTATCAATAAATCAATTTTAGGCGGAACCGCGCTGGCGCTAAGCAATACCACAATGGGAATGGCTGCTAGTAGTTATCGCAATATCATAGGAGCTAATGATCGGCTAAATGTCGCGGTCGCGGGATTAGGCAGACGTTTGGGAGCCTATTATGCACCCATCGCCCGCAAAGAATCTAACGTACGCCTACTGTATCTCTGCGATGTGATGGAAAAAAGTCGTCTCAATGCACTAAAGAATTTTAAAGAACATATTGATTACACACCGGTATTAGAAAATGATATTCGCAAAGTTATTGAAGATAAGGATGTAGATATTCTTGTAAATGCAACTCCAGATCACTGGCACACTCCAGGTTCTGTTATGGCATTAAAAGCGGGCAAACACGTGTATGTTGAAAAACCGTGTAGCCATAATATGAATGAAAACGAACTCTTGGTTGCGGCGGCAAAAAAGTTTGATAAACGCGTGCAAATGGGTAATCAACAGCGCTCGTCGTTGCACACTATAGAGATCATAGATCAGATTCACAAAGGGGTGATTGGCGATGTTTATAAAGCAGTAGCTTTTTATTCCAATACGCGTGGAGAAACACCAGTACAGCAGCAGGCGGCTGTACCCACCGGATTAGATTGGGAGCTTTGGCAAGGTCCGGCTCCACGTAGAGCGTACACGAGTGAAACCTGGGATTACAACTGGCACTGGTATGGCTGGAATTACGGTACCGCAGAAACCGGAAACAATGCGACGCACGAACTAGATATTGCCCGATGGGCATTAGGCGTTGAATTTCCTAACTATGCTGAAGTGCAAGCCGAAAAACGCCATTTCGAAAATGACGGTTGGGAAATGTATGATACGATGTATGCCACGTTCAAATTTGATGATGATAAAGTGATCAATTGGGACGGAAAAAGCCGCAACGGGTACAACACGTATGGCCGCGGTCGTGGTACCCTAATTTTTGGTACCGAAGGTTCGGTTTTGGTAGATCGTTCTAATTATGTGCTTATGGATCGCAGCGGAAAAGTGATCAAACAAAGTGAAGAAACTGCAGAAAGCGGACTCGCACTTGGCGGTGGGGGTGACTCTTCCACAGCGCATATGGTCAACTTTTTTGAAGCGATTCGCGGTAAAGAAACTTTAAAAGCGCCTATTGAAGATGCTTCGGTAAGTATGGCGATGGTACATTATGCAAATATGGCGTATCGCGTAGGGCACGGTTTTGATATCGATGCTAAATCAGGTCGCATCTATGATCGGGAAGCGATGCAACTTTGGGGACGCGAGTACGCACCTAATTGGGAACCTAAAATTTAAGAGACTATGAAACGTAGAGATTTTGTGATCAAAAGCAGTCTGGCAGCAGCGGCGATTTCTTCTGCTAGTCCGGGGTTTGCTTACATCAATAAATATGTAGGTTCAAGTGCACCAATACGCATTGGTGTGATAGGAACCGGCGATCGCGGTGGCGGTTTAATTTCGGTGATGAATGGTATTGAAGGGATTGAAGTAGCTGCTTGCTGTGATGTTATTCCGTTTCGATTATCTAACGGAATGAAACGCGCCGGAGATTCAGCAAAAGCCTATACTGATTATCGAAAATTGCTGGAAGATAAAAGTATTGATGCGGTTTTGGTGGCGACTCCGTTCAGCACACATGCGCAGATAGAACTTGATGCGCTTGCCGCCGGAAAGCACGTGTATGGTGAAAAAACAATGGCAATGGGCTATGATGCCGTGTTGGATGTTGTTGATGCCGCTCAGGGAAATTTAGTCTTTCAAACTGGCCATCAGTACCACAGTTCACGTTTGTATACGCACGTGGTTGATTTGATTAAAGATGGAAAAATTGGCGAGATCACTGCTTTTGAATGTCAATGGAACCGAAGCGGAAACTGGCGAAGACCCGTCCCCGAACCCGAACTGGAGCGTATGATCAATTGGCGCATGTACCGGGAATATTCTGGCGGATTGACTGCAGAATTATGTTCGCATCAGATCGATTTTACCAATTGGGTTCTGGGAGAAACACCCTCGCAGGTTTTTGGTACCGGCGGTATTGATTACTGGAAAGACGGCAGAGAAACCTTTGATAATGTACATCATTTATTTTCGTATCCCAGTGGAGTAGAGGCGACCTTTACTTGTTTAACGACCAATGCCAAAGACGATTATCAGATCAAGGTAATGGGCGACAAGGGAACCATTATTTTAGATTATGTCAATGGCTGGTTTTATCCTGAAGGAAATTATACTAAGAAGCGGGCTGAGGTTGATGGTGTAGCAGGCGCCACAATACCTTGGGAAGCCGGAAAGGGAATTCCTTTTGAGTTTAGCCACGCAGATCCTAGCAAGCAGGCTTTAATGGATTTTAGAGATGCGATCAAAAATAACAGCAAACCCATTTCAGACTTAAAAACAGGAGCCAATACCGCAATCTGTGTGCAAATGGCTATTGACTCGATGCTCACCAATGAAGTCGTTAAATGGAACCCGAAGCATTCAATTTAAACTTTATAATTTAATGGGAGTGCGCATTATATGGGCACGGCGTAGTCGTGTTTTATAACACCCATTACAAAGGTACTATGTGCACTCCCAATATTTTTTATAGAACCTAGGTCATTCAGTACAAAATCCTGATAGTGTTTCATATCCCGCACCATGACTTTCAATCTGAAGTCGTAATTCCCCGAAATATTATAACATTCACTAACGTACTTAGACGCCATAATATCTTGCACAAATTGATGGCCAATTTCTTTAGTATGTTCTTTGATCGTGATGTCACAAAAAACAATCAGCCCTTTACCCACTTTTTCGGCTTCAACGAGCGCGACGTATTTCTTGATAATTCCTTCCCTTTCTAAACGTCTTATGCGTTCGTAAACAGGAGTGGGAGATAAGTTTACATGTCGTGCAATTTCCTTTGTGGTTAATTTTCCGCTTTGCTGAAGCAATTCTAATAGCTTCAAATCGATCTGGTCTAATTCTGACATAGATAAATTTTCTATTTGTGTGTCCATTTTACGCCGCTAAAAGACGATTTGTCTTTTATAGTAGTTTGTGTAGTTATTGTATCTAAATATCGATTCAAACTTAAATAATAAATCTTTTATTTTGAGATTTGTAAGAGATAAAAACTGCAAAATGAGCCTCGAGTAGTTTTTTAGATAAATAATTAAAGAATATACCCAAGGGCTTGCCTCAATATAGTTTTAATACAAAAACAACAAACCAAAAGAAGCCATGACTAACACTCAGGATACCATTAAAGACGATTTTGAATTTACGGTAAAGCGTATTTATTTCGACGAAGACTATGTGCCTTCTAGCAGTACACGTACTACAACTAATTTTGCAAATTTGGCAAGAGGAGCGAGGCGTCAGGAAAATCTGCGAAACACCCTTAGAATGATCAACAATCGTTTTAATTCATTGGCAAACTGGGACAATCCTGATCAAGACCGTTATAAGGTTGAGTTGGAAATTGTTTCTGTGGATCTTGATATGCACGATAGCAGAGCAACATTTCCTGCGATCGAAGTTTTAAAAACGCACATATTGGATCATAAAACAGGTAAGCGTATCGAAGGGATTGTAGGCAATAACTTTTCTTCCTACGTACGGGATTATGATTTTAGTGTTTTGCTTACGGAACATAACAAAGGTAAAGCTGATTTTAGTATTCCGGATGATTTTGGAAGCTTGCACGGCACGATCTTTAAGCGTTTTGTTTCCTCAGAAACCTATAAGAAGCATTTTGCTAAACCACCTGTGATTTGTTTGAGTGTTTCGCACAATAAAACCTACCAGCGTACAGGCAATCACCATCCTATTCTTGGGTATGAATATCAAGTGAATGAAGCTTCTTTAACCGAATCCTATTTCAAAAAAATGGGCTTGCAAGTACGGTATTTTATGCCGCGACACAGCGTAGCGCCGCTCACCTTTTACTTTTTTGGGGATCTACTTACAGAGTATACCAATCTTGAATTAATAAGTACCATCAGTACGATGGAAACTTTTCAAAAAATTTATAGACCTGAAATTTACAATGCCAATTCGGTGGCGGGATCTTGCTTTAAACCCAGTTTAAAAAACCCAGATCATTCGCTCACCAAGATTGAATATGACCGGGAAGAACGCAGTCAGCTAGCCATTGAACAAGGAAAATTCACCGAAGAGCATTTTATAAAACCGTATAAGCATGTGCTGAAGCAGTGGTCTGCAAATTACGCACACTAATCAATTCAACTAACTACTTCATTATGAAAAATATATTACCAACATCAACCGTTGGAAGTTTACCTAAACCTGCCTGGCTTGCGCCACCCGAAAAACTTTGGTCTCCCTGGAAATTAGAAGGTGATCAATTACTAGAGGGCAAACAAGATGCCTTGCGTATTTCATTACAAGAGCAGCATTCTTCAGGAATTGATATTATTAGTGATGGCGAGCAAACACGCCAGCATTTTGTTACCACTTTTATAGAACATTTGAGTGGAGTAGATTTTAAAAATCGAAAGACGGTAAAAATCCGTGACCGGTACGAAGCCAGTGTTCCGGTTGTTGTGGATGAGGTGGCGCGGCAAAAAGCAGTATTTGTTGAAGATGCTCAGTTTCTACGCAAACAGACCAATCAACCTATAAAATGGGCACTTCCAGGGCCTATGACAATGGTCGACACTTTGTACGATGATCATTATAAAAGCCGTGAAAAATTAGCTTGGGAATTTGCCAAAGCACTTAATGAGGAAGCCAAAGCGCTACAAGAAGCAGGAGTAGATATTATTCAGTTTGATGAGCCGGCGTTTAATGTGTTTTTTGATGATGTGAATGATTGGGGGATGGCGGCATTAGAACGTGCCATCGAAGGATTACACTGTGAGACCGCAATACATATTTGTTATGGCTACGGTATAAAAGCGAATAATGATTGGAAGAAAACTTTAGGTTCAGAATGGCGGCAATACGAAGAAATATTTCCGAAAATTCAAACCTCGAATATTGACATTGTATCTTTAGAATGCCATAATTCACACGTGCCACTTGAGCTCATGGAACTTATTCGCGGTAAGAAAGTAATGGTCGGGGCTATAGATGTAGCCACGAATACCATAGAAACGCCAGAAGAAGTAGCCCAAACGCTGCTTAAAGCACTTGAGTTTGTAGCTATTGAAAATCTGTATCCGTCAACCAACTGCGGAATGGCGCCGCTATCACGTGAAGTTGCCCGCGGAAAGTTAAGTGCCTTAAGTGCCGGAGCAGCACTTGTACGCAACGAACTTGGGTTTTAATACCAAACGCTTAGAACAAAAAAACCTCCTGTTTTAGGAGGTTTTTATGGATTTATAGTACGTTTTAGGTAAGTAAATTCCCGTCGTCATCCCACTCGGCGGTGACGCCACGCTGACTTTGATCAACGCATTTTGCGATCCACTCGGGATCGTAGCTTACGCCGTGTTTCTGCAAAACTTCTTCAGGAACGCCATCCCAAATATTGGGTTGATTACCCTTGTAGTCCAGATCTTTGATTCCCATTTCTGAAGTATAATACCCCGTCATCGTCAGGTTACGCATCAAGCTAAAAAACTGTACCTGTACCGGTTGTTCCCAGCCGGGTTTTTCGGGATCAGGAAAAGCGATCGTATCTAAAATAGCTTTCTGATTTTCTTCCGAAGTACTTTTAAATTCAGTGTCGTATTCTAAATTAGAAGTATGGTCTAGCCACATCAAACCACCGCGTATGGGCGTTTGTAAATAGGGCATATCTTTGACAATAAATTCAAGAAACTCGGGCACGCCGGCATCGGTAGCGCTTCCATATTCCTCATTTGCAGGTAAGATAAGCGCGCATAATACATTCAATGTGTCCATCTCGTGTTCTCTAAAAAACTGCTCTGATTGTAGCTTTTCAATCAGTTCGAGTTCTTCAGGAGTACGCCCAAAATAATCTTCAGCAGCTTTCGCGATTTCAACTTCTTTTTCGCCCAGATTAGGATCACATCCTGTGAGTAAAAGTCCGGTTCCTAACGAACCTAAAAACATCGATTTTAAACTATCTCTTCTATCCATGATTTAGATGTTTTGCTGTTTTAGTTGTTCAATTATATAATCTGAAGCTCTCCACGAAAGCGCTAAAATGGTCCAAGTAGGGTTTTTATCAGCCTGAGAAACAAACGGTCCCGCATCTACAATAAAAACATTCTCTACGTCGTGCAACTGCTGAAACTCATTGACTACAGAAGTTTTAGGATCGCTTCCCATACGGGTGGTTCCCACCTCGTGAATGATTCGGCCCGGATTTTCGAGACCGTAATTTGATTCTTTTGAAGGAGCATCTTGAAGCATCGTACCGCCCATATTATGCACAATTTCTTCAAAAGTATCGTTCATGTGTTTGGCTTGATTCACTTCATATTCAGACCATTTATAATTGAAACGCAACACCGGAATACCAAACTCATCAACTGTGGTTGGGTCGATTTCGCAATAATTATCTTTCATCGCGATAGACTCTCCACGACCGGCCATACCAATGGTAGAACCATAATATTTTTTTATATCTGCGCGTAAACTGTTTCCGTAGCCGCCCACTTTTTGATTGAAGAAACGGTTAAGGTCATTGGGGTTAAACCCGAAACCGTAGCTCGGCATTCCTAGACCACCCCAAACTTCAATATGATAACCTCGAGGAAAATTCAACTTTTTATTGTCGCCCCACCATGGTGTATAGACGTGCATTCCGCCAACGCCATCTTCATTATAGGTATCGCGATTCATCAAGTCTGGAATGAACGCAGATCTACTCGCACCGGTAGAATCGTGCAGATAACGGCCCACCATATCGCTGCTATTTCCTAATCCGTTAGGGTGTTGCACACTCTTAGAATTCAATAAAATACGGGCCGAACTACACGCCGAAGCGGCAAGCACGACAATGCGGCCTTTCAGTTTATATTCTTTACGATCATCTTTACTGATGTAAGAAACTCCGGTAGCTTTTCCTTCATCATTTGTAGTCACTTCGCGCACCATTGCATTGACAAAGAGGTCTACTTGACCACCGTTTTTTTGTGCCGGAAAGATCAAACAAGTCCCTGCAGAAAAATCGGCATATACCGCACAGGCACGAGAACATTGCCCACAATAAAAGCAAATACCGCGATCGTCGTTGAGCTTTTTGGTAAGCATAGACATTCGCGAAGGAATCACAGGAATATTAGATTTTCGAGCTCCCTTGATGTAAAAAAGTTCGTGCAATCTGGGTTTTGGTGGAGGTAAGAAAAAACCATCAGGCTCGTTCTCAATATTCTCTTTGGTACCAAAAACCCCAATTAGCTTATCTACTTTATCATAATAAGGTTTTACATCCTCGTATCCTATGGGCCAATCGTCGCCGTGACCATCATAGCTTTTATGCTTAAAATCGCGTTCCCCAAAACGCAAAGAAATACGCCCCCAGTGATTGGTGCGACCGCCTAGCATTCTAGATCTAAACCAGTCAAATTGAGTTCCGTCTTTTTGAGTGTAAGGTTCACCTTCTATTTCCCAACTTCCATAGGCGCTGTCAAAATCTCCAAAAGGTCGTCTATTTGAGGCACCACGTCTTGGAGATTCATAAGGCCATTTGAGTTGCGTACGTTGTTTAGGGTCTGCAGGATCAAAATGAGGACCTGCTTCTACAACCGCTACTTTGAGTCCGGCATCTGCCAAAACTTTTGTTGCCATCCCACCGCCGGCTCCAGAGCCTACGATGATGACATCATACATTTTTGAAGATTCTTGTATTTGCATAGGATAGGTTTAATGTGCTTTAAATTATTTCTAAAAATATGGCGTATAAATTACTGATAATGATAATAGACCTAGAAATAACCTTGCAAATTGTTAATTATGTTAATTTATTAAAATTTAAGTGAATTTCACACAATTATACTAAAACGTTTTATTATAATTGCTAAAACGTTTTACTTTAACGTTTGCGAAAAACAATTAAAACTTAAACATGCATTAATGGGAATTTGAAATTCCAGAAACACCGAACAATTATGGACAAAAACTTTAAAAGATTTATTCTGGTTTTTTTCCTTGCATTAGGTATGACATCGTTACATACCCTTTATGCACAGGGAGGAAAAACCGTTACGGGAACGGTCACTGATCCCGGAGGAATGCCTTTGCCGGGAGTTACGGTACAGGAAAAAGGAACCACCAATGGTGTGGCGACAGATTTTGACGGAAACTTTAGTATAGATGTTGCCTCTAATAACGCTGTACTTGTGTTTTCTTATGTGGGGATGACTAATGTAGAGCAGGCAGTAGGCTCTCAAAATTCGTTTACGATAACGATGGAATCGAATGAAGAATCACTTGAAGAGGTGGTTTTAATTGGTTACGGTTCTCAAGAGCGTAAAGCCGTTTCTACCGCTGTAACTAAAGTAGATACTGATGATTTCAATCAAGGTCAGGTATCTTCACCAGTTGAATTGATTCAAGGTAAAGTTGCGGGACTACAGATCACCAGAGCAGGAGGAAACAATCCTAATGGTGGTACAGCAATACAGCTTAGAGGGGTGACCTCGATTACCGGTTCTACTTCACCACTTATTGTAATTGACGGAATTCCGGGAGGTAATCTTGATTTACTTCAGCAAAATGATATCGAGTCCTTTGATGTACTTAAAGATGGTGCAGCAGCTGCAATTTATGGTACACGAGGGACCAACGGGGTAATTTTAATTACTACTAAAAAAGGAAAGAAGGGTAAGAGTACTTTTAATTACTCAAGCTTTGTTTCACGCGATTATGTAAACAGTAAACCAGATTTTCTATCGGCAGATCAATTTAGAGCTGCTATTGCAGACGGAATCATTAGCGCTAATAATGATCTAGGAGCTTCTACTGATATTTTTGAAGAACTGGTAAACCGTTCTAATCTTACACAGTATCATAACTTCGTTGCTTCTGGCGGTAACGAAAATGGTAATTACAGAGCTTCATTATACTACAAAGATTCTGAAGGTATTGCTTTGGAAAATGGAAGAGAAGAATTTGGAGTGCGCGCAAGTTTCAATCAAAAAGGACTTGATGACAAACTTACTTTTGCCTCTAGCGTTGTTGTTAATGTAAATGACGCAAACCTTTTAGGAGGTAATCAATTCGGTATTGTGACAGATTGGAATCCTACGGCACCTATTTATGCACCATTTAATACTTCTGAAGAAGGGGTGTTGTTCAACCAAGGCCGTTATGGTTTTTACCAGCCGGAGAACGGGTATAACCCATTTTCTGAATATGCAAATCGTTTTAATCAGCGTAAGCAAATTACTTTTTCAGGGGACGTAAAACTTGGGTATGAAATAATTCCCGGGTTAGTAGCTTCTGTTTTTGGTTCTTATCAAAGAAACTCTTGGAATGATCGCTTTTACCGTTCAACGCAAGATTATCAGCAGTATAACACCGGTAGTCCTTACTTCGGAACCGGGTATGCTTATAAAGGGAATCATATAGATTATACACAAACTGTAGAGCCTACGATCAACTTCACTAAAGATTTTGGAGATCACGGCTTTGAATTACTAGGAGGTTATAGTTATCAATACTCAACCACCGAAGAATATTCTATGGATAACAGTGGTTTTACCACAGATGGTTTTGAAGATTGGAATTTTGGTGCGGGTAACGCGATCACAGATACAGATTTGCCCCGTCCTAACTTATCTAGTTTTAAAGAAGATAATACGCTCATTGCTTATTTCAGCCGTTTGAGTTATAACTATCTTGATCGTTACTTTTTACAAGCCTCTGTGCGTCACGAAGGTTCTTCACGTTTTGGAGCCAATAACAAGTGGGCTAGTTTTCCGGCGATATCCGGAGGTTGGTTGATCTCTGATGAGAATTTTATGGAAGGTGCCGCTTGGGTAAACAATCTTAAATTACGTGCAGGATATGGTATTACGGGTAACCAAGGGATTCCTAACTACCAATCTATTGTGACTTTAGGAACAGGAGGTAAATACCCTGTATTTTTAGATGGTGCTGATGGTGCTACTTACTATCAAACCTATGGTCCTGTAAAGAACCCTAACCCAGATCTTAAGTGGGAAACCAAGAAGGAATTCAATATTGGTGTTGATTTTGGATTCTGGTTTAACAAGCTTAGTGGTTCTATTGATTACTATACACGTCGTACCGAGGACTTATTGCTGAGTTATGATGTTCCTCAGCCGCCTTTTGTACAGGGAAGTATTTATACAAACGTAGGGAATATCACCAATAATGGTTTAGAACTCGCGCTGAGTTACCGTGTGTTTGAAGAAGGAGATTTTAAATGGAATGTGGATTTTGTAGGAAGTTATCAAAACAACGAGCTTACAACACTTTCTAATCAAATCTTCTCTGTGAGTGAACTTTACGGAGGAAATATTGGTAACCCAGGAAACCTAGGGGATGCAATTAGAAATACTGAAGGTGGCCCTATCGGAAACTTCTACGGAAAACGCTTTGCCGGTTTTACTGTTGATGGTAAATGGTTATTCCATAAAGCAGATGGGACTATCGGAAGAGCCAGTGATATGACCGAGGAAGACAAGGCGATTATTGGTAATGGTTTGCCTAAGTATTATGCTTCTTTGACCAATACCTTCCGTTATAAGAATTTTGACCTTACCATATTGCTACGTGGTAAATTCAAATATGATATTTTGAACACCGTAGATTTATTCTATGGCAATCCAAGTTTGCTACCGGGTAACGTGCTTACTTCAGCATTAGGACAGTACAGCAACATCACTGAAGCACCACAATATTCAGATTACTATCTCGAGAATGGGGACTTTGTAAAATTAGATAACCTGACTCTAGGCTATAACTTCAACTTGGGAGAGAACAGTCCGTTTAGTGCATTACGATTATTTGGTAGTGCTAGAAACCTTGCAACCTTTACCGGATATACCGGCCGTGATCCTGAAGTACAAGATACCGGGTTGTATCCTGGTATAGATGACAGAAACTTTTACCCTAGAACGGTAACGGTCACTGCAGGTGTCAATGTTAACTTTTAATATTAAGAAGATGAAGAAGATAAACTTATTTCAGAAGGCTGCGTGCGCAATGGGAGTGTTACTTACTATTGGGTGTACAGACCTTGAAGAAACTACATATTCAGAACTTTCAGAATCAAACTTTTATAAAACTGAATTAGAACTCGTACAAGCTAACTTAAGACCGTTCACGCATATGCAGGCGTGGTTGGCTTGGTCTGGTCAAAATGGGTATTACTACCATAACGAACTTTCGGCAGATCAAACCGCTTGGCCTCAAAAGGGACGTCACGGTTACGACAATGCAGACCACATACGTCAACATTATCACACATGGACTGATCAAGAGGGGCGTTTAAATAATGCCTGGAGACTCATGTGGACCGGTCTAGGTTTTGTAAATACGGCTATCGAGAGTATTGAGGCTGTAGATGCAGCATCTATTGGAGTAACTCCGGAGCGTTTGGCTTCAATTGTTGCTGAAGCTAAGGTTTTACGTGCATATCACTATATGAAAATTATGGATATGTGGGGAAATGTACCTATTGTAACCACTGTAGGCGAGCCTAACAATCCACCTACTGCTTCTAGAGAAGAAGTGTTTGCTTTTATTGAGCAAGAACTTTTAGATAATGTTGAAAAACTTCAGCCACTTTCACCACAGCTTATTGGGCGTATGAGTAAAGCTGTTGGATATTCAATTCTATCTGAGCTTTACCTTAATGCTGAAGTATGGTCAGGTACTCCACGCTGGGAAGAAAGCATCGCGTATGCTGATAAAGTGATCAGTGGAGAAGGAGGTTCGTTAACCGGAAACATTGCGTTAGATCAAGACCCGTTAGGACCTTTCAATAATACAAATGAAGATTCTCCAGAAAACATCTTTCAGTTTCCATTCAGTCGTCAAAATGACTTTGGATACAGCTGGGCTTCGTTTTATATGGGCTTCTCTAATATGACTGCAGCTTTAGACGTAAACTACAGCGGTAATAATGCTTTTGTAGTGATTCCTACAGCGTTCAATGCATATCAGGAAAATGACATTCGTAAGCAAGAATGGTTTTTATTTGGACCTCAATATAAATTTGGTACAGAGGAACCTATTTTAGGATCTGAAGAGTATAACGGTGAGCCATTTATCTACGTGAATAACATTCGTAGAAATACTGAAGGACAAACCGGTGAAGGTTCTATGACTGATGGAGAAGAGAATAGCGGTGCGCGTTTTCATAAATACCGTTCTGGTAGACAAGAAGATCCTAACTATTTAGAAGGAGATTATGTGGTTTACCGTTTAACTGAATTGTACTTTAATAAAGCCGAAGCTTTGATGCGTTTGAATAATGGTAACGCAACTCAAGAAGCGGTAGATCTTATCAATGCTAGTAAAGTACGCTACTTTACTTCAGATGATTGGGCAGATGAAGCCTACACAACGACATCTTTAACGATGAGTGAATTGTTAATTGAGCGTGGTAGAGAGTTCATTTTTGAAGGAAAACGTCGTACTGATCTTATTCGTTTTGGTGAATTCACCACAGGATCTTGGTGGGATCACGAGCCTTCAGGAGATCTTAACTTGACGATCTATCCTATTCCATACAGACAATTACAAGCAAATCCTAACCTTGTTCAAAATCCAGGATACTAAAAAGTATATTATGAAAACAATTTTAAATTCTATAAAACCGGCGGTCGTGCTTCTCCTTATTGCGTTTGCATCCTGTGAGGGAAGGCGCGAATTTGACGCCATCGTTGAAAACGGAGTCAATCTTGATAATTATGACATCATTTTACTAGAGTCAGGAAATACGCTGGATGTTACAGCTACCTTTGAGCCTAATGTTGTTCCCCAACGCGATTATATCTGGGAGGTAGAAGATCCTAGTGTGGCAGACTTACAAGTAAACGAGGATAAATCTGTAACCCTAACCGCAACCGGATCTGGAGAAACTGTTTTGCGTGTTACGGCAGCAGATGACAGTTCACTTACAGATACTGCGCCGTTAAAAGTGATCGCAGGGCCTCCTGTAGATATTACAGATCAAAGTACGATCTCAGTAAACCGGGAATACAGCGGTGGAGCAGAAGGTCGTGAAGGATCAACTAAGCTTATTGATGGAGATTTGACTACAAAATATCTATCTGGTTTTGTCACTCCATTTTGGATAAATCTAGAGTTTGATGAACCTATTGTAGCGGGTTATTATTCATTTACTTCAGGTAATGATGCTCCAGATCGTGATCCACAGGATTGGGAGATACAAGGTTCACAAGATGGAGAAACCTGGATCACCCTTGACAGCAGAGAAGATTACAGATTTTCAGATCGTACTCAAACCAGAGAATTCTATTTTGATAACAATACCGCCTATAAATTCTACCGATTAGATATTTCTAGTAATGGTGGAGGCAGTTTGTTTCAAATGACAGAATGGAGATTATTCTTATTACCGTTCTAAGCTCAAGAATAAAAAAGAATCTTTATTTATTTGAAAAGATTTATTTAGCCCCAGCCGCCAGACATAACGTCTGGCGGCTTTTTTTATTAACACAATCAAGTAGTGTAAAATATCTTCAAAAATCCAATGGAATTAAAGAAGTTGCTTACGCAATAATTAATGATAAAAAACTTGAATAACTAAAACGTTTTACTTATTTTCACTTAAATTACAAAAATATCGTTTTCGTATATGCTACGCTTATTAGTGTTTAAGGTATTAAATAGCTAAAGTGTAGTGTTTTATATCCTCATTATGCAAAGAAGAACATTTATTCAAAATACGGCCTTAGCCGGAGGCTTAACCGTGATAAATCCTACTGGCCTTTTCGCCGAAAGTTTATTTAAAAAATTTCCAACAGTGCGTGTGCCGGCAGGGCAGCGTAATTTTGAGAGTAAGGCCATTGAAAAGGCGATTAAAGAATTTTCAAAAAATATTGACGATCAAGAGCTGTCTTGGTTATTTAACAACTGTTTTCCTAACACATTAGATACTACGGTTACTTATTCAAAATATAGAGGAGCGCCAGATACCTATGTGATCACGGGAGATATTGATGCCATGTGGTTGCGGGATAGTTCTGCGCAAGTGTGGCCTTATATGCAATTTGCAGACGAGGATAAAGATCTTAAAAACCTTATCGCCGGTGTGATCAATAGGCAAACACGTCAGATTTTAAAAGATCCCTATGCTAATGCATTTTATGACGATCCTGAGAAAAAAGGGGAGTGGACCTCTGATAATACCGCTATGCTTCCGGGAGTGCACGAGCGTAAATATGAGATCGATTCGCTTTGCTATCCTATTCGTTTGGCTTACAACTATTGGAAAACTACCGGAGACACAGCTCCTTTTGACAAACAATGGCTGGCCGCGATCAAGAATATTTTAAAAACGTTCAAAGAGCAACAGGAGAAAGACGGTACCAATCCGTACTCTTTCAGTCGAAATACTTCTAACGGAACCGATACGCGCTTCCTTCGGGGGAAAGGGTATCCTGTAAAACCGGTAGGTTTGATTTGTAGCGCCTTTCGACCAAGTGATGATTCTACGGTGTATTCATTTTTAATTCCGTCTAACTTTTTTGCAGTGGTAAGTTTAAATCAGGCTGCAGAAATGGTTGAAATGCTTCAGGATGAAACCGCTCTAGCAAACGAACTGAAAGCTTTAGCATCAGAGGTCAAAGAAGCGATTGCTAAATATGGTGTGACTGAACACGAAAAATACGGTAAGATCTATGCTTTTGAGACTGATGGTTTTGGAAACCATTTGATGATGGATGATGCTAACGTGCCTAGTTTACTTTCCTTGCCTTATCTGGACGCGATAGATGTGAACGATCCTATTTATCAAAATACCCGTGACTTTGTTTGGTCATTAGATAATCCATTTTTCTTTAAAGGAACAGCTGCCGAAGGCATTGGCGGACCGCACGTGGGTATGAATATGATCTGGCCGATGGCCATTACAATGCGCGGCTTGACCAGTACTTCAGATGCAGAAATTAAGGAGTGCATCAAAATGCTCAAGAATACGCACGGCGGAACTGGCTTTATGCACGAGACTTTTCATAAAGATGATCCTACTGACTTTACCCGCTCTTGGTTTGCTTGGGCAAACACCTTGTTTGGAGAGTTACTTTGGAAAATCTATCAGGAGAAACCCCAATTACTCAATTCGATTTAAAATAAAAAGTTGATGAAACACAACGCTAGCGCTTTCCGTAGGAAGATACTATTCAGTTTTGCAGTTACGCTGTTAAGTCTCACCAATCTTGTAATAGCGCAACAACAAGAAGTATACGTAGAAAATCCGGTGGCTTATGTCAATCCATTTCACGGGACCGCACCGCTCACAGATCCAGATTTTATAGGGTACACGCCGCCTGAAGGTTGGCGGGTTTGGGCAGGGTTAACCTATCCCGGCGCGACGCTGCCCAATGCGATGGTACAACTGAGTCCCATTACCCAATACGGAAGCGGCGCCGGCTATGAATATGAAGACGACGAAATTCTAGGCTTTACGCATACCAATAAAGGGCACTGGAATCTGTGTCATATTCCGGTTTTACCAATTGCAGAAAATGCTTCGGTACCTTTTAAATCTTCTTTTGATAAGGAGACTGAAAATGCTTCCGCCGGCTATTACAGTATTTATTTGAACGATTACAAGGTTAAGGTTGAGGTGACATCAACCTTGCGTGCGGGTTTTCATAATTATACTTTCGATGATAATTCGGCACATACAATTCTTTTTGATCTGGGACGGGCAAATCATCACGTTGACGAGTGGCAACTGCGACAAACCGGGCGTAAGACCCTTGAAGGATTTCAGCGCACGGGCGGTGATAAAGTTTATTTTTCGGTGGAACTCAGCGAGGCGATCAGCGAACTCCAGCAAGTAAACCCAAATACAGATAAAGGTTATGCAATCCTTAATTTAAAAGCTTCACCAAACCCGGTAACTTTAAAAATAGGTTTGTCTTTTGTAAGTACCGAAAATGCACGAGAAAATCTTCAGCAAGAAATAAGAACTAAAACTTTTGAGGAAATACACCAAGCTGCGGAAAAGACTTGGGAGGCTGTGTTGTCTAAGATCCAAGTTTCCGGGGGAAGCCAAAAAGAGAAAGAACTTTTTTATTCCTCGTTATACCGAAGCTTGCAGTGGCCGGCTTTGCGCAGTGATCACAATGGGGAGTTTACAGATGCTCAAGGAACGGTTCAAAATAAAGGCTTCCGGTATTATACCAATCCGTCGCTTTGGGATACGTATCGCAACAAACTGGTTTTATTGAGCTTATTATCGCCGGAAGTTACCGGTGATATCATTCAATCGCTGATCGACAAAGGAACTCAAAGCGGATTTATGCCTACCTTTTTTCACGGCGATCACGCTGCACCTTTTGTCACGCAGGCTTATGGTAAAGGCATTACCAATTTTGATGTAAAAAAAGCATACGAACTCCTTCTAAATAATGCATATAAAGAAGGTGGTACGCGACCACATATTGCAGAGTATATAGAGAAAGGCTTTATATCTGACCCTGATGTTGAAAATCCGCATGTAGAAACCAAAGCAAAAGCTGGTGTTTCAAAAACGCTTGAGTATGCTTACGATGATTACAGTTTGTCGTTGTTGGCAGAAGCTTTAAATGATGACAATCACGCCAAAGATCTTGCTCAACGTGCAAAGAATTACAAGAATGTCTTTGACCCAGAAACGCATTTTATGCGCGGTAAGCTAGCTGATGGATCTTTTATAAGTCCGTTTGATGCTGAATATCCGTATTATGAGTATATGTATCGCGAAGCCAATGCGTGGCAGGTTTCGTTTTTTGTGCCACACGATATGAAAGGTCTGGTAGGCTTGTATCCAAGTGAAAAGGCGTTTGAGCAAAAGTTAGATTCGCTGTTTACCTTACCGTGGAACCCTAACCATATTGCGCGAAATGTAAGCGGATTTTTAGGTCAATACTGCCACGGAAATCAGCCCGATCACGAGGCACCTTTTGCCTATTATTTTATCAATAAGCCCGAAAAATCACAACAAATTATAGATAGACTTTTAGCAGATTATTATGCAGTAGGCCCCACCGGCTTAGCATTTAGCGGGATGGATGATGCGGGGGAGATGAGCGCCTGGTATGTTTTTGCAGCTTCGGGATTGTATCCGCTATCACCGGCAGATAATGAGTATTTGGTAAGTCTTCCCGTTTTTGACCGCGTAAAATGGAATTTAGGTAGAAATTCATTAGAAATCTATAAAGAAGGAACATCAAGAACGCTAAAGCAAATTCAATACAACGGTAAAACGCTTGATGGCTATTTTATCGATCAGGAACAATTGATGCTTGGTGGCGATTTAAAAATAAACGTAGAGTAAAAGCAATTTTTATGAGGAAATTAGTCGGATTTTTTATCGTCGTTCTAAGCTTTTTAGAACCGGTTGTGGCGCAGGAAATCAGCTATAAAACGGTTGAAAACATCAATTACTACCCTAAAGCACTTCAGCAATCTGACACCTTTCTCACTTCACAAGCGCGTCTTGATATTTACTATCCTGAAGATAAAAAAGACGTTCCGGTGATCATCTGGTTTCACGGCGGCGGCCTCACCGGCGGCTCTAAAGAAATTCCGCAAGCTTTAAAAAATAAGGGCTACTGTATTGTTGGAGTAGGGTATAGGCTTTCTCCTAAAGTTAAAGCTTCGGTTTGTATTGAAGATGCTACTGCAGCGATTGCCTGGACGTTTAAAAATATCGAAGCCTATAATGGTGACTCAAAAAATATCTTTGTGAGCGGACATTCCGCAGGAGGTTATTTAGCCTTGATGAGTATTATGGATAAAAGTCGTCTTGCTAAATATGATATCAATGCTAATGATGTCGCGGGATTGATACCGTTTAGCGGGCATACCATTACTCATTTTACCATTAGAGCAGAGCGTGGCATTCCGGGAGAACAACCCATAGTAGACGCCTATGCTCCGCTTTATTTTGTACGGAATGATGCGCCGCCTACACTCTTGATTACCGGCGACCGAGAACTGGAAATGTTAGGAAGGTATGAAGAGAATGCTTACTTCTACCGAATGATGAAAGTCGCAGGACAGCAACACATAAAACAATACGAAATGCAAGGCTATGGACACAATATGACGCATCCTGCTTATCCCTTGTTATTGAGCTTTGTAGCTGAAAATTTGGTCAAATCTGAGCCATAAATACAGATTAAGAAGAAGTTTTTAAAGTTATTACTGAATCTAATAGAAATGTTCTTAGTAAAACCTTTTAGTTATCGTACTTTTGCAGGTTCACCAGGGACGGTATTATTAATAGTTTTTAGAGTACCAAACAAAGAATGAAGAATATTTACGAAGATGAACGGATTGTAATGACGCTTGATGCAGGAGGAACAAATTTTGTTTTTTCGGCATTGCAGCGGGGAGAAGAGATTATTCAACCTATCACATTACCTTCTAATTCAGACGATTTAGAGCGTTGTCTCAAAACGATAATTAAAGGATTTGATCAGGTAAAAGCCCAACTCAATGGGCGGCAGCCTGAAGCGATCAGTTTTGCATTTCCGGGACCTGCAGATTATAAAAACGGAATCATTGGTGATCTGGTGAACTTACCTGCCTTTAGAGGTGGCGTGGCTTTAGGACCTATGCTTGAGGAGATTTTTGAGATCCCAACGCTGATCAATAACGATGGGGATCTGTTTGCTTATGGCGAAGCGGTAGCGGGAATGCTTCCGTTCATTAATGAATCACTGGCAGCAGCAGGAATAAGTCGAACGTATAAGAATTTAATAGGCATTACCTTAGGCACCGGTTTTGGTGGTGGTATTGTGGTGAATAACCAGATCTGTTTAGGTGATAATTCCGCCGCAGGCGAAATCTGGCTCACTCGAAATTACATCAAGCCAAAAACCGTAGTTGAAGAAAGTGTGAGTATTCGCGCCATTCAGCGTGTATATACTGAGCAGTCAGGAACAACCGAATTGATCTCCCCTCGTGAGATTTATAAAATTGCAAGCGGGGAGAAGGAAGGTGATAAACAAGCTGCGATCAATGCTTTTGAAGAAATGGCAATAGCAGTGGCAGAATCTCTGGCCAATGCATTAGCGCTTATAGATGGTCCTATCGTAATTGGTGGTGGCATTGCGGGAGCTTCAAAATATATTGTACCTAAGATTATTGAGCATCTTTCGGGCTGTATTTATAATTTAGAAAATGAAGGTATGCCTCGTGCGATTTCAAAGGTTTTTAATATAGACGATCCTGCACAACTGAACGCTTTTACGGCTGATTCTGAGTATGAGGTTAAGGTGCCCTTTAGTACAGCAAAAGCGAAATACAATAAAGAAAAACGCATAGCTATCGGCATTAGTAAATTGGGCACAAGCACATCTGTGTGTCTCGGGGCTTATGCTTTGGCGCTAGATTATCTAGACAAGAAAAATTTGTATAAAGAGCTGGTGTAGAGCATTCACCAAGACATAAAAAAAGACCTGCTTTATAAAGCAGGTCTTTTTGTTTGATGCTATAAGCAGTATTTAGTCCTTAAGCGCTTCATTAATTGCAGTTAATGCCAGCGGCTCCATCACTTGATAACCTTCATCTGTAGGATGCACACCATCATAAGAAAGTGCTTCGGGAAGACCATTAATATCATCTACCATTTCAGAAAAATAATCTAGATATACCAGTCCTTTTCCTTCGCAGTAATACTTCAGCATCGTATTCAATTCTAAAATAGGACCTACAGAATCAACTTCAGGCTTCCACGGATATTTAGCCGCAGGAAGAATAGAAGATACGATAGGAACAATGCCATTGGCTTCTGCCAGTTCAACCATTGAAACCATATTGTCAAAAATTTGCGTTGTGGTCATCGGGCCCGTATTTCCGGCGATATCGTTGGTTCCGGCAAGAATGACTACCGCCATAGGATTTAGATCGATCACGTCTTGTCTAAAGCGCAACAGCATCTGAGGCGTAGTCTGACCGCTAATCCCACGACCGATGAAGTTATTTTTGGTAAAGAAATCAGGATCGCTATTGACCCAACCTTCGGTGATGGAGTTGCCCATAAAGACCACTCTGTTTTCTTTTGCATAGACCGAATCTACCTGTGCATTGGCTTCGGCATAGCGCTTTAAATTGGGCCAATCTTGTGCCTTTGACTTAAAAATACTACCCCAAACCATAAAAACAATACATACCGAAAGTTGGACAAATTTGCTCATAAACTTAGTTATAAAGATTTTTATTAGGTTTTCTGCTCATATAAAAAGTAAGCGTTCCACCATTCATAACCTGATCGTGCGTGATGAATGGTTCGGTGAGTTCTTGACCGTTCAATTCAACTTTACGCACGTATACATTTTTCTCAGATTGATTTTTAGCTTCAACCTTAAAGGTGTTTCCGTTATCTAAGTTAAGCGTTGCTTCCTTAACTGCAGGACTTCCTAAAGCATAATCTACAGATCCCGGAGCTACAGGATAAAATCCTAAACTGCTGAATAAATACCAAGCACTCATTTGACCAAAGTCGTCATTACCGCTCAACCCATCAGAACCAGTCATATACTTTTGCTTTAAGATCATTCTGATCTTGTCCTGAGCTTTGTAAGCATCATCGGTCCAGTTGTATAAATAAGCCACGTGATGCGAAGGTTCGTTACCGTGTACATAGTTCCCAATGATTCCCTCACGCGAAATATCTTCGGTGTTTTCAAAATACTTATCAGGCAATTCCATTGTAAATAAAGAATCTAAATGCGTGCTGAATTTCTCTTTTCCGCCCATAAGATCGATCATTCCTGCAGGATCCTGAGGAACGTATAAACTGTAGTTCCAGCTGTTTCCTTCAATAAATCCTTGACCGTGCGTGTTCAAGGCGTCAAACTCTTTTTTAAAGCTTCCGTCGCTCAATTTAGGACGCATAAATCCGATAGATTTATCATACACATTTTTCCAATAGGTAGAACGCTCGATAAATTCTTTATAGATTTCGTCACGGCCTAATTTCTTAGCGGCTTGCGCGATCGCCCAGTCATCGTAAGCATATTCTAAAGTTTTTGATACCGAAGCGCCACTTTTATCTTCAGGAACATAACCCATATCAATATAGTCGCCAATACCGTCAAAATAACGAACGCGCGCCGTCTCTACACAAGCGTCTAAAGCAGCATTCTGATCAAAATCTGCATTGCCTTTTACAATAGCATCTGCAATTACTGAAGCTGAATGATAACCGATCATACACCAGTTTTCATTAGCATAATGCGACCAGATAGGAAGCATATGATGTACACTTTGTTCTTGGTGAACCATCATAGATTGCACCATATCTTGATTGCGTTGTGGCTGCAATACATTGAATAAGGGATGCAACGCACGATACGTATCCCAAAGCGAAAAGCTGGTATAATTGGTAAAGCCATCGGCCTCGTGCACATTGCGATCAAGTCCCATATATTTTCCGTCTACGTCCATATAAACGGTTGGGCCTAAAAAGGCGTGATACATTGCGGTGTACAGATTTACTTTATCAGATTCTTCTAAAGTCTCTACTGTAACTTTTTGCAATTCTTTATTCCAAGTGTCACGGGCTTGTTGCTTTACGGTGTTAAAATCCCAACCCGGAACTTCTGCTTCCATATTGTTGAGTGCACCTTCGGTACTTACAGGCGATAATGCCATTTTAACCTGAATCGCTTCATTTTCTTCTGTATCAAAATCGAAATACAGTCTCAGGTCATTTCCTGCCATTTGTGGGAAATTATGCTCTTGATCAAAACGTCCCCAGAATCCGCGATATACTTGTCCTTTCTGCTTTTCCTGACCGTAGCTCTTAAAGGCTTTGCTGAACGTCATTGCAAAATAAACCTTACGCGTACGCGCCCAACCGCTGGTTTGACGATAACCGGTAATGGTCGAATCGTTTTCTACGCGAACGATCGTCCACACATTTTTCTCATCATAATTGTAGATTCCTGATTTTAGATCGAGAATAATGTGCGCTTGCTCACTTTTTGGAAACGTATACTGATGCACACCTACACGTGTGGTAGCTGTCATTTCGGCTTTGATACCATAATCTTGTAGATTAACGGAGTAGTAGCCTGCTTCTGCTGTTTCCTCATCGTGAGAAAAACGAGAGCGGTACCCGCTGTCCGGATTAGTCTCTGTTCCCGGATTGAGTTGTAGTTTTCCTACCGTTGGCATTACTAGAAAATCACCCAAATCAGAGTGACCGGTACCGCTAAAATGTGTGTGGCTGAATCCAACAATAGTTGAATCTTCATATTGATAACCGGCGCAGTATTTATAAACGTCAGGGTTGTAGCGCCCATTAACCGCATACGGAATCGTATCAGTATCCGGGCTTAACTGAACGCTGCCAAAAGGTACTGTCGCACCGGGATAGGTGTGTCCCATTTTTGCAGTCCCGATCATCGGGTCTACATATTTGGCAAGGTCTTCTTGTGCTTGGGTGTTAAAAACACCAGCCGCAAGTAAACTTGCGGCGGTGCATAAACCCTTGAATGTAATTCGTGTCATGTATTTAAAGGTCTCTGTATTTATTCGTTAGAAAGTGAATACGGGTACGCCGATTCTTTGGTTCCTCGAGATTTGTTAGGAGTATCGCTCATTTCATAATCTATGGTGGCTCCTTTCATCAATTCTTCGTGGCTTAACCAGTTTTTGTTATAGGTCTTTCCATCGACTTTCATCGATTCAATATAGCGGTTTTCATCGCTATTTTCTGGAGCTTTGATCACGATCTCTTTTCCATTCTCTAAATTGATCGTCATATTTTTAAATAAAGGAGCACCAAGAACGTACTGGTCTGTAGCAGGAGCAACAGGGTAGAAGCCCATTGCAGAGAACACATACCACGCAGAAGTTTGCCCGTTGTCTTCGTCACCGCAATAACCATCAGGAGTTGCCATATACATTCTGTCCATCGTTTCACGCGCCCAGTATTGTGTTTTCCAAGGAGCACCGGCGTAGTTGTATAAATAGATCATATGCTGAATAGGCTGATTACCGTGCGCATACTGTCCCATATCTGCGATCTGCATTTCACGGATCTCGTGAATCACCCCACCATAAACGCTTTCGTCAAAAATAGGAGGCATAGAAAATACAGAATCTAATTTCTTAACAAACTTTTCTTCGCCGCCAATTAAGTCTATAAGTCCTTGTACATCGTGAAATACAGACCAGCTGTAATGCCAGCTGTTTCCTTCAGTGAAGGGGTTACCCCACTTGAACGGGTTAAAATCTTCTTGCCAGCTACCATCTTCATTCTTACCACGCATCAAGCCGTAGCTAGGATCAAAAAGATTCTTGTAGTTCATACTACGCTCTTTATAGATCTCGATCTCTTTTTTAGGCTTTCCGATCGCTTTTCCGAATTGATAGATCGCAAAATCATCGTAAGCATATTCTAGCGTTCTTGCGGCGCTTTCATTTACACCAACATCATATGGAACATAGCCTAGTTCGTTATAGTATGGTGCACCGGCACGACCTACAGCACTCATAGGTCCTTCATTATTCGCACCGTTAACTAATGCTTCCCAAAGTGTTTCAGTATCATAACCTCTCAAGCCTTTAATGTATGCATCTGCAACTACAGAAGCCGAGTTGTTACCTACCATAATATTGGCGTAACCAGGGCTAGACCATTCTGGTAACCAGCCACCTTCTTTAAAATCATTGGCAAGACCAGCTTGCATCTCTTTGTTGATCGATGGGTAAGCCAGGTTTAAGAACGGGTAAAGCGCTCTAAAAGTGTCCCAGAAACCGGTACCGGCAAACATATATCCCGGTAAAATTTCACCATTATACGGGCTCCAGTGTACGATCTCATCTTTAGCATTGATCTCGTACATCTTATTAGGGAAGAATAAGGTTCTGTATAAGCAAGAGTAAAACGTTCTTACTTGGTCAATAGTACCACCACCTACATCGATGCGGCCTAGTTTTTCATTCCAAAGTGCTCGTGCGTTTTGTTTGGTAGTTTCAAAATCTTGTTTGCCAATTTCGCGTTCCAAATTCAATTCGGCTTGTTCAAAGCTGATGAATGACGAAGCAACTTTAGCATTGACTACAGTTTCTTTTTCCGTTTTAAAACCAACGATCGCTCCGGCGTGATCTGCTGTCATTTCAGCTTGACCTTTTGCCAGCGTATCATTTTGCCAAGTATTTACATCACTAAAAGGTGTATCAAACTTGATGACAAAATAGTTTTTGAAATTGGTCAATTTACCACGCGCATATTTTGTGGTGTAACCAATGATCTTGTTTTCTTCCGGGATCACTTTTACATAAGATCCTTTATCAAACGGGTCGATCACTACATACGAACTGTCGGCTTTTGGGAACGTCATTTTAAATTGTGCAGCACGTTCTGTAGGTGTAAGTTCTACAGTAACATCGTGATCTGCTAAGTATACTTTGTAGTAGTATGGCGTAGATTCTTCCGCCTTATGCGAAAACCAGCTCGCGCGATCATCCTGATTGAATTTCATACCACCGGTTACCGGCATTAATGAAAATTGTCCGTAATCATTCATCCAAGGCGATGGTTGGTGGGTTTGCTTAAATCCACGTATTTTATCTGCATTGTACGTGTATGCCCAACCGTGTCCCATAGGTCCGGTTTGTGGCGTCCAGAAATTCATTCCCCACGGCACAGCCACGGCAGGATAGGTATTTCCGTTTGATAAACCCGGGCTTGAGTCGGTTCCCATAAGCGGGTTAACATAGTCTACAGGGTTTGGTACCTCTTCTACCAGCGTTTCTTGTGCTTGCGTGGCAGTAACTAGCAATGTGGTACACAAACCTAAAAGTAGTTTTTTCATAAGCTTCAATTTGCGATTAGTGTGTATTTAGAGTGTTTGATTTATTTAGTAGGTTCCCAAGTGGTTGCGGCGTTGCCTTCTCCGATCACCGGAAATGAACTGATGCGTAAACGCGCTGCGCCCATAGGAATTAATTCAATATCTTCAGCCGGTTCTGTAGATTTTACGGGACTTGGCTGCAGTTCGCCTGCAAGACCATATTGGTCAATCGTCCATTGTGGGATGCGTTTTCCTTTTGCTTTGATCACAATAGGAGCAGCATCAACCGTAAATGGATAATCGTCTTCTGGCCACGACTTAGTTTCAATGGTGAACGAATCTTCAAGATGATCTTTGTCTAAAATTAAGCCATAATTCCACGGTGAGGCTGGATGAATCTCAAAAGAAGGCCATTTTTCTACATCGGCATCTTTTTGCCATTTTGAATCCCAAACTGCGGTTTGCGAACTGTTCTTCGTTGGATATTCTTCTTTTATTTTAAGCGAAAAAGTCAGCGGACCGTAATCAAGACTTACACTGTTATTATTGGCTTCCCAGGTTCGTAAACCTAATTCCTTCGGAAGGATTAAAGTAATGGTGTCACCGTCGTTCCATTCCCGCTCAATACGTAAATAGGTATTTGCTGAAGGATTTGCATCAAGTGCTTCACCATTCAATGCTACCGAAGCATTTTTGGCCCACGCCGGAATTCTAAAGTATAATGGAAACTCCACAGCTTCCGCAGTGTTTACGGTAAAGTCTAAACTTTCTGTAAATGGGTAGTTTGAGTCATTAGTTACCGTCACTTCTTTGCCATCACTCACTTTAGCCGTAACCGAACCTGCAGCATAAAGAACAGCCGCAAGACCGTTATCTGGCGTTGCCATAAAAAGATTTTCGGTAAAGTAGGCCCAGCCTTGTCCGTGGTTATGTTGGCAGCATCTTGAACTAAATGGGTTCATCATTAAAAACGGACCCGAATTCGCAATCCCCGGACTGTGGTTTGCATCATCATTCAACACCATATTGGGGCTGGTGATGTAGCGTAACGATCTAAAATCTGGCATTAACGCAGCAGGGTAGGTGTTAAAAGCTACCTCTTCAGCGTGGTCTGCCCAAAAAATATCACCGGTAATGCGCAGCAAATGCTCGTCGCTGTTCATTTGTTCTACCATTCCGCAGGTTTCAACTCCTTGACGGGGATCGCTATAGCCGGGACGCGCATTTTCATCGGCACCAAACATTCCGCCAGGCACCTGACCAAAATAATCTCTTATGATCTTAAAGTCGTCATAGGTGGCTTGCAGATCTTCTTCGTTTTTACTTAACTGATAATATTGCGCCGGTTCTCTAAAACCTTGTGCAATATTTACATTATGCCAGTCAACCAATTTGCTAAACCAGTCTGGAAATTCCATTCCTTCGCGGGTTTCTTTATGGTTGTGAATTTCGGCTAAAGTATTGTCGCGCTTCGACCAGTCGGCATTTGTACGGTGTAGTTTTTCGGCTAGATCCAGAAGGAATTTATCTCCTGTACGATTATACAACCAGATCACGCTATAAAGGTTATCACCACCGCGCAAGGTTTGCCAATAATGTACACCTGAAAGCATTTTATCATCAGGTACACTGTTTTGATACTTAAAGTATTTGGTCATTAAGTCGATCACGCGCTCATCCTGAGTTGCTTCATAATACGATTGCAAGCAATACAGCATAATCATATTAGACCAGAAGTCTTGAGAGCCATCGCGATCTGAAAACATTTTAGGACCAAAATTGCCATCTTCACGCTGACTTTTCAGCGCAGCTTCAAACCAAATTTGCGATTCTTTGATCATCGAAGAATCTTGCAAAATATAGCCGGTATTCGCATAGCCTTTTAACCAGTAAGGGACTTCTTCCCAGCCCCAGGCACCGGTGCCATCATCAGATAACCAAGCATTGTCGTCTTTTTGTAACCACGCGCTGATCTCGCCAAGATTGCCCATAAGGCCATCGGCTTGACGTTGCAGACTTTCTTTTAGCCAGCTTCCTGGTTTGATTGCGCCTAGCGGAAGTTTGATCAGCGCACTTGGAGCAAGCGGAGCGCGATTGCTTACATAATTTATATTTGTTGTAGCTACCGAAGGCTTATCTACAGTAGTTATGTCTATATTTTTATTTTGAGAATCATCACAGGAAAGTAGCAATAGACAACCTGCAAGGAAACTCAGTAGATTATATTTTTTCATTTTAGTTGTTTCTGGTGGTGTGTCCGGTTAGTCGAGGGGGTGAGCCTCGACGCCTTCATTGGTGATCTTAACGGTTTTAATACGACCGTTTTCGTCAAAATACATTCTGTCAATACAGGTTTCTCTAGAGTTCTGATCGGTCTCGTCTAAAGGTCTGCGGTGATAGACCATATAGTAATCGTCAGAATCTTGAGGGTGAATTACACTATGATGCCCGGCACCAGTAGCGATCTCCGGATCTTGCTGTAAGATCTTATCTTCTCTTTTAAAAGGGCCAAAAGGAGAATCAGAAATGGCATAAGCGACACTGTAATCAGGACCGGTCCAGCCACCTTCAGACCACATAAAATAATACTTACCGTCTTTGATAAACATAAATGGACCTTCAACATAACTTTCTGGTGTGATTTCTTTAAAGATCGTACCATCTTCAAAAGGAATGAAACCGGTGAAATCATCATTCAATTTAGCGACGTTACAATGTCTCCAACCTCCATAATACAGGTAGTACGAGCCATCTTTATCTTTAAACACAAATTGATCTATAGGCTGTGCACCATTGTGAAACTTATCAATTAAAGGTTTGCCTAAATGATCTTTAAACGGACCTTCAGGAGAATCACTTACTGCGACTCCAATTCCACCTAATTCATCGTCACTCTGAATATCATTAGCTCCAAAGAACAAATAATACTTATCATCTTTTTTAATGATGGAAGGCGCCCACATTGCACGCTTAGCCCATTTTACTGCCGAAGTATCTATAATGCGTTCGTGCTTTGTCCATTCGGTGAGATCGGGCGAAGAGAATACATCTAAAAATACTTGTTCTTCATACGGAGCAGAATAAGTAGGGTAGATATAATAGGTGTCATCAAAAATGATCCCTTCAGGATCTGCATACCATCCCGGAAAAACAGGGTTGTTGTTAGCAACTTCCTTTTTTTGAGCACAGCTGGTGAAAAGTGCCGAAAGAAGTAAAAGCGTCAAAAGTTTTTTCATAATTCTAAATTGAGGTTCTAAATATAATACATACAATAGTAAAACGTTTTAGTAGTGCTGAGAATTTTTAAAATTTTAATGGCGGGTGCTCAAGATTAAAGAGTATGAGATTTGCCAAATGATAGTTTACTACGTATTTCTTTTTGAGATAAAAAAATCTACTTTCAAAAACCTTGTAAAGGAAACGAAGGTCCAGAAAGTAGATTTCCTGTTCACAATCAGCTGTGTTGCTTCGGTGGGTATTAGCTTCTATATATTATAATTTCCACCCTTCGCGGTAATTACGCTTCACAAATTGATTTGCTTCTTCAAAATTAGTTACACGCATATTTTCTGCGTCCCAAAGCATTTCAATATAACGCCCCGGGTATTCTACGTTTCCATTTTCAAGTTCCTTGCGAATGTCAAAACCTCTTATAGCGAGATTGGCAATTAATAAGGTCTCTGTAAGTGGTCCTGCAACGCTAAACGGCGAACTCACTTCTTTTTTGCCATATCCGGCAAGAGCAGCTTCTACCCATTGCTTGTAGTGACCGCCTGCACCGCCGGGTACACGCTCATATTTTTCGGCAACTTGAGTGCGTTCTGTTTTTGAAGTCGGTAATAGTTGTGGATTTTCAGAATAGGTACCACACATCATTTTACCTTTAGTACCTACAAATAGCACTCCGTTTCCGCCGTCTCCAAAGACTTCGTTTGGACCCAATTCTTCTGGGCGAGCCGGCTGAATACCTCCGTCCATCCAGTGTAATTTGATGTCTCCTTTTGTTTTATCGGTTTTAGGGAAGGTCATTGTAACGTGACTTGATGGAGGGCAGCTTTCAGGGAAATAACCGCGCTTGAATTCATCTACATACACACTTCCTACGCTACATTGTACATCCTTGGGATATTTTAGGTTAAGCACACGCACAGGAACTTCAACCAAGTGACATCCCATATCGCCTAATGCGCCTGTACCATAATCCCACCAACCACGCCAGTTGAACGGTACTAAGCCGCCTACATAATCTTTATAAGGGGCAGTACCCAACCAAAGATCCCAATCTAGTTCGCTTGGGACTGCTTCAGGCGTTTGTGGCCACGGAATTCCTTGAGGCCAAACCGGTCTATCTGTCCAGCAATATACTTCTTCAATCTCACCAATCAAGCCGGCATCAAACCACTCGCTCATTAAACGCGTACCGTTGTTTGACGCTCCTTGGTTACCCATTTGCGTAACCACTTTGTATTTGTCTGCAGCTTCGGTAAGCTGGCGCGCTTCATAAATATCATGGGTCAGAGGTTTTTGCACATAAACGTGCTTGCCCATTTCCATAGCAGCCATTGCTTGAACAGCATGGTTGTGATCTGGTGTAGAAACAGAAACAGCGTCAATCTTATCGCCTTCTTTTTCTAGCATTCCGCGATAATCTTTATAGTATTTCGCTTTTGGAAAACGTGCTCTTGAGTTAGCAGCTCTACGGTCATCAACGTCGCATAAGAACGCGATTTCTGCCAAACCAGAATCGGCAAAACTTTTAATATCACTTTCTCCTTTTCCACCTACACCTATACCGGCAACAACAAGTTTGTCACTGGGCGCAGTAAACCCTACACCTCCTAATACGTGTCTGGGTACAATAGAAATACCTAAAGAAGCTATAGAAGCCTTTTTAATAAAGTCTCTTCTTTCGGTAGAATGGGAGTTCTTTTTTTGTTTCATGTTTTTGGTTTTTAATATTCTGTGAGTGAAAAAGGTTTATCTGTATTCTGTATGCCACGTTTCTTATTTGGTGTAGCACTCATTTGAAGGTCAAAAGTACCTCCGTCTAAAAGTTGTTGATAAGTTAAGTAGTTTTTTGAGAAAGCGCTTCCGTTAAGTTGAGCTGTATTGATATAAACGTTTTGTTCTGAATTATCAGAGGCGTTAATGGTAAAGGTTTTACCATTTTCAAGGCTAATCGTTGTTTTCTTAAAAACTGGACTTCCTACAACATATTCGTTAGTTCCCGGGCACACACTATAAAATCCCATAGCGCTTAAAACATACCAGGATGAGGTTTGGCCCTGATCTTCATCACCGGGATAGCCGTTTTCTGTATAATTATATAGTTTACCCATTACTTCACGGGCTTTTTGCTGGGATTTCCAGGGTTGACCCGAGTAATTGTATAAATAAATCATATGTTGAATAGGCTGATTCCCGTGGGCATACTGGCCCATTTCTGCCATCTCCATCTCGGTCATTTCGTGAATTTTTCCACCATAGGTTCCCACGTGAACGGTATTAGGTACCGTGAAAACAGAATCCATTTTAGCGTTAAAACGTTCTTCACCACCCATTAAATTGATAAGACCTTTGGGATCTTGAAATACTGACCACATGTAGTGCCAAGCATTCCCTTCAGTAAACGGGCCTCCCCATTCATACGCATCAAAATCAGGAACCCAAGAGCCGTCAGCTTTTCTGCCACGCATAAAGCCTACACTAGAATCCCATACGTTTTTGTAATTATACATTTGGCGACCAAATACATTCTCATAAAATGTATTGTTGGTCATTTTTGCCAAATTATATCCGCAAAAATCATCATAGGCATATTCTAATGTTTTAGCAGTGGCTTCACCATATTTAGGATAGGGCACATAACCCAACGTATAATATTCCTTATGACCGTGACGACCATTCGCCGGGCCCCACGGACCTTTTTCTGTTGCTTCGTGATAATAGGCTTCTAAAGCTTTTTGAGGGTCAAAGGTGCGTATGCCTTTTGCCCATGCATCTGCAAATAGGGTGATAGCATGGTTGCCTATCATACTCCCGGCTTCACTAGGGAAGGACCAAGAAGGCAACCACCCGCATTGCTCGTAGGCATCTAAAAGAGCCGAAACATACCTGCCGTGCATCTCAGGATAAAGAAGCGCATTAAGCGGAAACTGTGCTCTAAATGTATCCCAAAATCCGGTATCAGTATACATATATCCCTCGTGCACCTTGCCATCATAAGGGCTAAAGTAATAAGGTTCTCCGGCTTCATTGAGTTCATAGAATTTACGAGAAAATAAACTCGCTCTAAAAAAGCAAGAATAAAAGGTTTTCATATCCTCTTCAGAGCCACCCTCAACTAAGATTTTACTTAGATGCTCATTCCAGATTTGTTTAGCCGCGGCCTTAGTAGCCTCAAGGTTTTTAGCTTTACCTAATTCATTATTCAAATTACGTTGCGCTTGCTCCCGACTGATGTACGAAGAGGCAATTTTCACCTGTACATCAGCACCATTATTAAATTGAATATATGCACCTTTACCTTTGCCTTCTGCTGAGGTATTGCTTTCTTTTTTAGCACCATTTGTGTTATCCCAAGTACCAAAAGCCTTAAATGGCTTGTCAAACTCGATGACAAAAAAGTTTTTAAAGTGCTCAAAACGCTCCATCCCTCTGCCATTATGCACGTATCCTGAAATGCGTTTATTTTTTTGATCGATCTCAACACCGCTAATTCCTGTATAGCCGTCGAGCACTACATAAGATTTTTCATATTTAGGGAAACTGAAACGAATATGAACTCCACGCTCAGTGGGAGACATTTCGGTATTGACTCCGTTATCAAGATTTACTTGATAGTAATAGGGCTTCGCAGTCTCGTCATTATGGCTAAATCCAGATTGCCTATCATTCTCATTTAACTTTAAGCTTTGAGTTACCGGCATTAAGGAGAATACTGCATAATCGTTACTCCAGGAACTGCATTGGTGCGCTTGTTGAAAACCGCGTATGGTTTCTTTAAAATATTGATATTTCCATCCGTCACCATTAGGACCTGTTTGAGGTGTCCAGGTATTCATCCCAAAAGGAAGCGCTGTAGTAGGGTAGGTGTTACCTCTGGTAAGTTCAAATTTAGAATTAGTACCTTGAAGCGTGTTTACGTAGTCTGATAAGTTACGCTGTGCTATTATTGGCTGATACAAACTCAAACCAAAGAGCAGCAGGCTAAGAAAGAGTTTTTGTATTTGTTGTTTAAACACTTGCATTATATTAAAAATAAGCGTTTCACTATAACGTTTGAAATATTTTAATGGTTCAATATAAGTAAAACGTTTTACTTTGGTTTAGATTTCTTAAGTTAATTTTAATATTTAATAAAGGAAGCCCGAAAATTGCTTTACGGACTTCCTTCTCAACTTCAACTAAAAAAGAATTTACAGGTCTAATTTTTGAACCGGGCTAAAAAGCATGTCTTCCACACCTACGATCTTAACTCCAATGCGAGCAAAAATATAAGGCTTGGCATAGCCGTCTGGTAAAGCGGTACTGCCGCTAAGGTTACCAGAACCCACGGTCATATCACTCCATACCCTATGATAATCTCCGTTATTAGAGACTTGTTCTGTATCGTTAAGATATAATCTGGCAAACTCAATAGCTCTTGCATCTGCGTCTGTAATGATCTGATCGTAATTGGCAGCGGCGTCAACCGCAGTGCTGCTTGCGCTAAAGGTTTCGCCACTAAGCATATAGTAGGGCAGCACCTCAATATCCATTTCAGTATTTCCGCGTAGCGAAATAAAAATAGTATCGCCTTGTTGCTCGTTCACTTCATAGGCTTTAAACGGTCCTTGACCATTAATGAACTTCAGTTTATAATCCCCGTCAAAAAAGCGTCCACTAAAAGAGCCATCTAGATCCAGATGCATATCTAGTGGAGCTAAGGCTCCAAAACCGGGTTGAAAGAGCTGAAAACGTACTTCGCGCGCACCAACTTCAATAGGCTCCCCGTTGTACACGATGTTTCCGGTGAAAAAGGATTCCGGCTCGTCATAGTTGTCAATTTCGCAGGATGCAAAGAGCAATGCTGTCGCTGCTAAGTATATATAATTTGTGATTTTCATAATCTTAGGCTTTTAAAATTATTGATTAGGATTTCTAACAATCAATGGGTTGTTGTTTAAAATTCCTGCTCCGATCTCTGAGTAGTAGTTCCCGAACTGAAAACGATCTGCACCGGTAACGCGATTTGGCTTTACAATCTTGTAGATATAGGTGCCGTCATTAGCATCTCCCGGATTGTAATATTTATAAGGCCAAAGTCCGAAAGGTTGCGTAAGTCGCTTGGTCGCATCTCCTATATTATCGGTTATTGTAGCAGCATCCATAGGAGTACCATCAAGCACTTCGTGAGCAATTCTCCAGCGTTTAAGGTCGAAGAAATGTAACCCTTCAAAAGCAAACTCTACAAAGCGCTCGTGCGCGATACGGTCAAAAGTGATATCTGCAGCGGCAAGATCTGTTGTGATCCCGGCACGACGACGCACTTGATTGAGATAACCTGCTGCTACAGCAGGTTGATTTAATTCAAAAGCTGCTTCTGCTGCGTTGAGCAATACTTCTGCATAGCGATAACGAATAAACCATACGTCACTTTGTGTTCCACGTTGACCCGACCCTGCTTTAGGATCTTGATATTTTCGAATATAAAAACCGGTCTGCGCTGTAAATTCTAATCCGTCTATTGGTCCGTCAAAACCTACGACCTTCATATCTGTGCCCATCACTTCTTTTTGTTGTCCGCGAGAATCGCCGCTGATGATGGTTCCGTCAGCGAGTTGAATACCTGCAAAAATGTCTACTTCGCGACCCTTAAATGAAGAACCTGGCACTATTACCGTCCCCATTAAACGTGCGTCTCTGTTAGCAAAAACCCCTTCTGGTGTATCGTAATAAATAGGATTTCCTGAGGCATCCTCAATAGGTAGCGGTGCATACTCACCGTCTAACGTTTCAAAAGACTGCACTAAACTCAGCGCCGGATTGATACGGCCACCTTCCTCTTCTTCAGCACCAAAACGCGGCTGATTTGCAATAGTAAAGCCATGTACTTTACCGCTTTGCAGTTTGTAGTCTTCGACAAAGATCGCTTCTGGATTATTGGATTTATCATAAAAAATACTTGCGAAGTTTTCAGACAGATCAGGCTTTTTCTCATATAGTGAATAATTGCCTACTTCGCCATTAATAATAGACTGTGCAGCACTTAGAGCAGTAGTGTAATATTCCTCTGCTCTTGATGCGGGAATACCTACTTCGCCACCAGGTAACGATACCTGAGGTGTGCTCGCTCCATATCTAGCAATAGAACCGGCATATAAGGCGGCACGAGCCTTCATAGCGAGAACAGCACCTTTACTCGCTCTTGATTTTGTATTTACATCAGAAGGAAGATCTGCTAAAATCGCATCAGCCTCACTGATTACAAAGTCGTAAAGCGCAGCTTCGGTCTCACGTGGATGTTGTAAATAAGTCGCATCTCCACTAAAGTCATAGGTTTCAGATTCAAGAATAAGCGGTACGCCTCCCATACGTTTTACCATAGTAAAATAGTAGGAAGCTCTTAAAAACCGACCTTCAGCAGCAAATCGTGCTTTATCTGCGGGATCTAAAGCCTCAGAAAGCTCAAGACGCTCAAGAAAAAGATTCATTTCTCTTATGTAACCATAGTCCCAAGTTCCCCAATCACCGTAGCCGTAGCCTCCATTTTGAAAATAGCCATATCTACCGGCTTCTGACCAGAAGGCAACATTAAATTGCGCCAGAGAAGACCAATCTTCTACAGTACCAAAATCATAATAGCGATTGTATAGGTCGGCTAATACTGATAGTACGATATCTG
Organism: Leeuwenhoekiella sp. ZYFB001; assembly: GCF_011784865.1. Taxonomy (NCBI): domain Bacteria; kingdom Pseudomonadati; phylum Bacteroidota; class Flavobacteriia; order Flavobacteriales; family Flavobacteriaceae; genus Leeuwenhoekiella; species Leeuwenhoekiella sp. ZYFB001. The sequence goes on along the minus strand of NZ_CP050460.1, from coordinate 2,348,721 downwards.
GACTGCCAAACGCTTGATTCTGAGTTAAGATATTAGAAGGCTCGCGATCTAAAAATTCACTATCTGAGGAACAACTGCCCAACAGAAAGGGAATTATTAAGAAATATATATATTTTTTCATTGCATTCATTTTTTAAAGTGAGATGTTGACTCCTACATTTACAAATTTGTTTTGCGGATACTGTAACCCATTATCATCAGATATTTCTGGATCTACGCCAAATTCAGCAAGATTATCAATAGAGAAGAGGTTGTATGCGTTAACATAAAAGCGCGCTCTCGAAACATTGATTTTTTCAAGGAAAGTGTCTGGTAGCGAGTAGCCTAACTCTAGTGTTCTAGCTCTGATATAAGTGACGTTATGCAGCCAAAATGTAGAATTTTTGTTGTAGTTACTATGGCCGCCATCATTGAAGCGCAATGCAGGATATTTACCCGGAATCCACTCACTGTTTGGATCAAACGGATCTGCACGTCTCCAACGATCAAGGAAAATTTTGTTTAGCGCACCATTATTTTGATACGCCCAGCGTTGTTCCCAGCTTTGGTTCCAAGAGTATCCTGAGGCACCAGAGAAATCTGCTCTTAAGTCAAAGCCTTTATAGGCCGCAGAAAGACTGAACCCAAAGTTGATCAACGGGTTGTAATTATTATAGCCAATAGGGGTTTCATCATAACCATCTATACGGCCATCACCATTAACATCCTCATAAATAATGTCACCAGGTAGCAAGGTGCTGTTTCCGCGACCGTCAATATCAACAGGGTAGTTGTCGATCTCTTCTTGAGACTGAAATTGCCCTAATGCTGTGTAGCCCCAGAAAATTGTATTGTATCTGTTTTCTGAAGATGCACGGTACTGCTGATACGAGTTATCAAAGCGAGGCTTATATGATTCTAAGAATTTACTTCTTGAAATAGAAGCATTACCTGAAACATTAAAGGTCACTTCACCAAAATTTGTAGCGTAGGATAATGCTCCTTCTATACCATATTGAGCATCAGAGTTTACGTTTTCATCAGGAAGACCATAACCCAATTCATTTGGGATAAGGATGTCATATTTACGTCCTCTTAGCCCCGTACGCTTTCTGTAGAAGTAATCAACAGAACCAGATAGCTTAGAGTCAAATAGATAAAAATCAGCTCCAATATCTGTGATCTTACTCTTAAACCAAGAGATGTTTGTGATAGGCTGCCCTTTATCACGGCTAGCGATCACAGGGTTTCCATCTAAAATAGCTACGCCTTGATTGTAGTTATACCCTGTTAAATAATCGTAAGGCCCAATACCAATATTATCATCTCCGAGGATACCATATGAACCTCTGAATTTTAGATTATTTAAAACGCTGTCATCACCTATAAGCTCTTTAAAGAATTCTTCTTCGGTGATTCTCCAACCTGCTGATGCAGAAGGGAAATATCCCACACGCTTGTCTGGTGCAAATTTCCAAGAGGCATCGCGTCTCGCAGAAACTTCTAAATAATACTTGTCTTTATAATTATAGTTTAGTCGACCTATGTATCCTATACGTGCTTCTTCATTATCAGAATCATCGTAAGCATCAGTGTCTGAAAAATAAATTAGAGGTAGCGTATTTGTTTTTGGAACGGCGTGTACCCATTGCTCTTGAAACCTTGCTTCTTGTCTCTCAACAATAAACAGCCCTTCAACAGAGTGGTCTCCAAATTTACGCTTGTATTGTAACTGCCCTTGATAAATATTTCTCAAGACCTTGCGGGTTCTGCGTTCCCTCCAAGGGTTTGAACTTCCACCAGTTACATTATAGACATCATTCTCAGGATCGTAGGTGTATGCATCGTAAGTGTATTCATGACCATTGAGTACGCGGTCTGCAATATAGTAAGAGTACATTCCTTTTGCTTTTAAACCTTTTACACCGGGAATGTCATATTCTGCAGAAAAATTGGTTTGTAGTACGCGCCAAATATCTTCTGCATAACCACCTATTTTAAAGTTGTGTAATGCCCAGTTGGTTTCATTATGCCCTATATCGTTAAGATACTCCGGGTTGTCGTTAGCATACGGACGCTCGAATGGGCGATTACGCAAAATAGCAAAACGAGGTAGCCAGTAGTCATCTGCTCCGGGAATACCAGGATTTTTACGCGTCTCTACGCGGCCATTGATTTGTACACCAACTTTAAGACGGTCTGTGATATTAGCGTCAACATTACTTTGAATATTACTTCTTTTAAAAGTAAACTCATCACCTAATACCGACTCCTGATCTAAGTGAGTCGCAGATAAATAATAGCTGATGTTTTCAGAACCTCCGGTAGCACTTACGTTTACGTTGGTAAGCGGTGCATTTTTCTTGATGATAAAATCTTTCCAGTTAAAGGATTGATAGCCACGATCTTCACCAATTCGGTATTTTTCTAATTCTTCAGGAGTGATCCCTGTAGAGCCGTACTGGTTGACTTCGGCTTCAGCTTTACCTAACATCCATTGATAAGAATCGTTTACTGTCTCAGGAAAACGAGACCAGTTTTGCCAGCCTACATATGCATTAACATTGACCGTATTTTTAACTCCTTTACGTCCTTTTTTTGTAGTTACTACGACTACACCGTTTGCGGCACGAACCCCATAAACAGCAGCTGAGGCGTCTTTAAGTACCGTTATACTTTCAATATCGTTAGGAGATATGTTGTTGAATTGACCTTCATCTTGCTGAATACCATCAATTACGTAAAGAGGAGTACCCATATTACGTATCTGAATGGAAGCACTTGCTCCGGGGCGTCCGTCATTCATACGGAAGCTAACCCCAGGTATTTTACCGGCTAATCCAGAACTTACAGTAGCACCTCCGTGCACTTTCTCCAGATCTTCGCTGGTTATGGTTGCAATAGAACCGGTGATCGACTTTTTATCTTGTGTAGAATATCCGGTTACCACAACAGCATCTAAGCCGGCAATATCCTCTTCAAGTTGCACATCTATTTGGGTTTGGCCATCAACAGGTATTTCTTTGGTTTTAAAACCTACATAGCTAAATACTAAGGTAGCATCAGGTGCAGCACTAATGCTATAATTTCCGTCAAAATCTGTGGTGGTTCCCCGTGTGGTCCCTTTGACCAAAATGGTTATGTAAGGCAGTGGTCCTGCGGTTTCTCCTGCAGCGCTTACATTTCCTTCAACAGTGATATTTTCCTGTGCGTATGTATTCTGTAAACACAAAACGCCTAGAACCAACATCAGCAAGGGATGCCATTTAATCGAGTTCAGTAGAAGTTTTTTCATTGAGTTTCATTTTTGTGTGAATTAGTTTTTAAAATTTCTGATTGTTAAAATTTTAAGAGAATAACGCGTTACGATATCGATATCGTAAAGTTTGACGAATGTATAAAAACGTTTTATCTGGTATAAATATTAAAAGTAAATTTTACGTTTAATACGCAATATTGACGCAAATAGTGATGTTTAAGACAATTTGTAGTTACATATGTAAATCTTAAATGACTATTAGGTTTTATATTGAAACTATAACGTTTGAATTTATTGAGCGCAAAACAATTCATTTCAAACGATATGGTATTTGTGTCAACGGTAGGTGAGCACATTCCAAAACCTGATCAATTGTTAATTTTTTTAGGAGTTATCTTATTTTTTTGATGAAATCGTAATTGCGGTAATTTTTTAGGTAATGGAAGACGCTTTCTACTGTCATCTTATTACAAGCCAAAAACTGCCTTTTTGTTAGAAACTAAGGTGAAATGTTCATTATCATGCTTATGCCTACACTATTAAGAAATATTTCAGTGCTAATGAGTTTATCATATTATGCTTAAGAGATTTTAGTACTGCGCTATACTACTTGTTCAATAAGCAAATACATTCCGTTTTGGGGTAGAAAAAAAGCGGAGTTGGTGAGACTCCGCTTCCATAGTATTAACGCTAATTTAATACTACTTGCTCAACTGTTCCTCTTTGAGCATTTTAATAAAATAACCACCTACCACAGAGCGGGCTTTAAAACCAACTTTGTGCGCATCAGTGGTCTCGTGCCAGTCAGAAAGCGGTACGCGGTCTGGTGTGGTATTAGCAAATTCCCAAACCGGATCAATTAGTGCATTGAAATCGGCTTCATTATCAGCCAAAGTTGCCGTCCATAAAATCCAGTCAGACTTCGTGTAGGTTTTACGACTGTCTAATGGCAAACCGTAGTCTTCTTGTTTGGTTAGATAATAGGCGATTTCTGTTTTATGAACGTCTTCATCAAAAATATTCAAGCCCAGAATCTCATCCCAAACCAGGTTGTACTTCTGGCTCCAGGTGCCCTCGCTTTCAAAAGCCAAGGTGTAGTGATCGCCATCTGCCGCGATGTTCTTCCAATTACCAGCCATTTCTTTAGCGGCATTGGTATACTTTTCAGCAGTTGCAGTATCTCCCAGCATCGCTGCAAGTTTCCCGTAAGAAGCAATGGCCATAATCGCTTTTACCGAAAGGTTAGCATTTCGCGCTAAATGACCGGCAAAATCATCTGTTGATAATTGGTTGGCTGGGTCAAAACCACTTTGCATCAGGTAATCTGCCCAGGTGGTAAGCGTTTCCCAGTGCGCTTTAGCGTATTCTGCATTGCCTTCTACTTGAGCGATTGCCGCAGTTAGGATAAGCATATTTCCTGCTTCTTCTACCGGCATATCTTCTCCATAGGTCTGACCTAAAGCAATAGGGTAAGTTCCTATATCGTGCGCCGGAAATGGCTTTTTCCATTTTCCGCTTTCGCTGTAGTAAAAGATTCCATTGAGCATTCCTTTAAGTAAATCTGGATTATAAACTAGAAATAATGGAGCAGAAGGGTAGGTGACATCCACAGTATTGATCGAACCGTTGCTGTTGTTTTCTTTAGATAAAAACAAAATATCACCATTAGGCGCTTCTACGAGAATATGAGCAGCAATGGCTTGACGGTAAGCGGCAACACAAAGATCTGCGTATTTCTTACCACCTGCAGCTAATGCATCATCGTACAATTTCTGATCAAAAGTTTTGACTTTATTGATCACGCCGTTGTAATTAGCATACGCTTCAGCAAGCTCAGCATTCATTGTTGCACCGTCTTTAGACCACCACGGTTTAAGGCTGGTTCCAAAATAATTCACCGCTTCGAGTTGATCATAACCAATCATAAAAACTTGTTCTGCGCCCTGTGCATCAATCTTACCAAGATCTGCAACGGTATTCAGGATAAGGTTTTTACCGGTTGTCTCAGCATCAGTGTCCTGTATACTTCCGGTAGCAAAAGCTTCTAACCCTTTGTCAGCCGGAGAAACATATTGCTGTACATTTTCAGCAGGAGCAGCAACGTATAAATATCCCCAATCAATACGTAGGTCATCTCCTTTTTTCTCTAATACCGGCTGCGCGACTGACCCTGCTTTCAATACCGAAAGCCCTTCGTTTTGATATTCTGAAACTTCCACCTCTTGCACCGGTTGGTTGATCGCAATAGCAGAGGAAGCTCCCAGATATACTTTGGCTTGTTGCCCTTCTTTACCTGCTATTTTTACATTGATGTACGAAATAGGTCTGCTATAGATCTCAAGATCTTCGATCAATAACGGAGAGGTAAATGTCACATTTACCTGAGTTCCATCGGCGTCAAAAACATATTCGGTTTGATTTGCTCTAAAAGCCACATCAATCTGTTTTGCTTTCTTGACGATCGAGTTGGTTTGCGTTTTGGCTTCAGTCACCAATCCGGCGTCTAAAAATTGTCCGCCCGCGGTGTTGCGAATGTGTACCGCAAGTACATTCCCTTCCGTTTTGAGCGTTTGCATCGCTTCTTCAGGAATAGGCAAGTACTTGTAGCTGTTTTGCCAGCCGTTGATATCTGCGATTTGCACCCCGTTAAGCCAAACTTTTACGTTATCATCATGGCTTAATTTTAGATACAAACTTTCCAGATCTGTAGTTTCCAGATCAAAGCTGCGTCTGTAATACAAGTCATCTGTGTTCCACACCGTTTTAGCCATACTTTCATTTTCACTGAAAGGTGCTTCCCCGGTTTTCCAAGCAGAAGCATCATAGCTGGTGCTGATCCAATTTTCATCAGGTTTACTTTCTGAATAGCTAACGGAATAGGTTTCTTCATCTGAAGCCGGAAGGATGGTCTCATAAACTTTACTCTCGCTTCCTAAGAATTGATAAAACTTATCATCTAGCTGAAGCACTCCGGTGAGGGCGTGGTCTCGTTCGGTCCAATGCTTAGTGGGGCTAGCATTAAGTTCGTCGCCCATAGACCAAATGCTCAAATAAGGATCGTGGGTAATGAGCGGGTAGGCCGGTGCGCGCAACGAAGCGCTGGCGGCATTTACATCGTTTTCGTTTTGTGCTGTGGCTTCCTCTTCTTTGCACGAAAATACAAAGAGGCACAGAAGGCTAAGCATCAATAAACTGTTTCTGTTCATAGTTTAAAATTTAGTTATTCTGGTTTTTTCCACAAAGTGGAAGGTAATTGGGCTCGATCCTTAATAATCAAAATGGCTTCAGCAGTGCGTTATTCTCTTTTATCAAAATATCCCAAACCCTTTTTTAAGGGCTCAGGATATTAAGGTATTAAGCTGAAGGTCAATCTAAATTATTCAGCAAACAAGCGCCATTCAGCTAATTGAAACAAACTATCGCCACCATTGGCTAAAATGTCTAAGCGATAATACGTATAGCTGGTATCATTAGTGATCAAAAACTCACGCGTTTGTCCTCTGCTTTCAAAAGACTGACCGGTTCTTGAATCTATTTCTGTAAAATTGATTCCGTCGTTAGATCCTGAAAGCGTCCAATCTACAGGGTCTCTGCCAGGAGCATCATTTGCAGAAGTAAGTGAATATTTTGTTACGCGAACCCCTTGCGCAAACTCTTGCTGAATCCACTCAGGATTATTAAAGTCAAACAAAAGGAATTTGGTGCCCGTATCCCCATCGGTTACCCTAATGGAAGCTTCGTTAGAATCTGCGCCATTACGATTTTCGCGACTAACCGTTGTTATAGCCGTAGCGGTTATATCCTGAGGTCCAAAGGTTAAAAGCTTAAGATTAAGCAGTCTCCATTCTGTTAATTGAATGAGCGTACTACCGTTGTTTTCTAGCACATTAATACGATAATAGCGATAAGCTTGATCGTTGTCAAATGTGAATTCTCTAGTTTGATTACGCGCCGTAAAGGTTTGGTCTGTACGTGTATCTAAAACCTCAAAGTTGGCTCCGTCATTAGAACCCAAAAGTTCCCAGGTTTTAAAATCACGGTCAGGCGCATCATTACCCGAAGTAAATGTGTATTTATTTACCACCTGAGCAAACTCAAAGTTTTGCTGCATATAAAATTCCTGCGGAAAACCATTAGTTAAGAACTTTGTGGTGTAATCATTATCAATCACTTTAAGCGAACCTTCGGCAGAGTCTGCGCCGTTAGGGTGATCTCTACTTACTACGATTGTCGCGTTGCCTTCTGAAGTAACGTCGATCAATTCTGAAGCGGGATCAAAAGGATAGTTCAAATTAGGAAACTCTGCACGCGCCTGAAGCAATTCGTTTTTATTGGTATCATCAAAACCAAAAGCACTTTCTGCAAGCGGCTCAAGATCTTCGCCGGTAGCACCGCTAAAAAAATGCACGAGTTCGCCTAAATTCATATCGCGGGCATAATCGGTTCCGTCAATGGGATAGTTGGCAGCAAGAACTTTAAAAAAGTTGTTGAGCGTGATACCTCCATTGTAGGTCTCATAAATAGGCAAAAACCAATCTCTGAACCAAAAGGTTTCGGTATTAGGATAATTTACTGAGGTAGCGCTGAACGCTGTTTTTACTCGTTCGGCCTCTGCCTCGAGGCCAAGATTTACATAGAGGTCATAGGTGAAGATCTGATTGTAGGTGTCTCCCCAAACTGCAGCTGCAGGTGACTTATGAACCCCGTTGCTAGAGTGTTCAACCACTTGAGCCATTAAAGCAGAAGCCATATCAAGCGTAGCACCCGATCCTTCAGTAGTTGTGATAGGAAGATCTATCAAACTACGATTGCCGGCATCATCATCAAAGATGGTTTTGTAATACGTAGGGCTGTCAGATTCGCCGTGACCAATCACATAAAGCAAACTCTTTTCACCATAGGTACCGTAATTTTCAACCACGTAGGCCCATGAATTACTAAAGAAATTGAATGGCCATTCTATTGCGCGATCTACTTCAGCGTCGTAATAGACCGCAGCCGAAACATCAAAATATTGACGTAAAACATCTTCATCTTGGTCATTCCAGCTAAGTGTAATTCCGCGTAGCGGAGAACCTTCAGGATCATTATTCACAACAGAATCCGGCTCGCCGGTAACCAGAGACGAGTCGTCATCTCCACAGGATTGAAGCATCATAAATACCCCAAATGCCAGTAAGATAGTGTATATAGTTTTTTTCATAATTATCTATTTTTTTAGATGCTTACCTTGGGGTTAGCAGCATATTCTTCCCATAATTCATCTACGGTTTTACCCGTGTATTTCTTCCAAGTTTCAGGAGTGTATTGCTTGGTACGTAAGTCTTCATCAAGCTTCACGACAAGGTCCTCATCGTAATTTTGCGTCAACCATACTAAAAAGCGCGCCGTAATACGGTATGCGTTCTCATAACTTTGAGAAGGGCTAAACGGGGTAAGGGACCATCCCGCTCCTTCATTATCTAAAGCATATTTATAACGGACGTAATCGGCAATTCCTTCTGTTAACCAACCGGGTCCTGCACCTCCGGGATAAGATTGTACTAAGTGCATAAGCTCGTGAGTAACCAGATCAAGATCTTCTGGTTTTTTATGCAACCAGTCTGAGCTGATCGTGATCGCTCCTTGGTGAGCATAAGCTACACCATCGTAAGTTGTATCAATTTTTATAGTTACATGTTCCTGAGCAGCAGGATTAAAATCCTGTACCAGCTTAGGATACACTTTTTCAAAGATCTCTTCAATACCTTCTTGAATTTCGGGATCTAAAGTTTCATCCTGACTGGTGTAGGTTAAGGTATATTTATTTTGAGCTTGAGCACAACCGGTAAGACTTAGACTTACTAAAGCGATCACGCAAGCGTTAAAAAATAATGTTCTCATAATATCGTATGTTTTTATAAATTAAGATTAGGCCCTGTACGTGGGCAGGAGCCTAATCTTGTGGCTACTGGTTTACCAACCCGGGTTTTGCACAAGCTCCGGGTTTGCGTTTAATTCATCTTGTGGAATAGGCCACAAATAATCTTGTGGTCTAAATATGCGTGTCTCAAAAGTCACTACGTTGTAGAACTCCTCTTCAGTACGGGCATTGATATCCATACCGTGCATTTCTCCTGCGAGGGCTTCATCAGCGATCTTCCAGCGACGAACGTCAAAATATCTGGTGTTCTCTAAGAATAATTCTACACGGCGTTCTTTTCTTATCGCCTCGCGCATAGCTTCTTGGGTTGCAGGAGCATCCAGTTCTACAGAACCGTACTCAGGAATTCCTGCACGTTCGCGAATGAGATTGACGTAGGTTAAAATATCAGGATTTCCCGGGTCGTACTCGTTTAGTGCTTCGGCATAATCCAAATAGATCTCTGCTAAACGCAGCATTGGTAGTGAGCGGTTGTTATTTCTGTAATCGCCAACCGGAAGTTTTTTTCTTGCGATGTATCCGGTAGGAGGATAGTCATTAGTACCTGCCTGGCGACCAGAGTTTCCACCAAACCAAGTCTTGGTAATGATATCACCAAAATTACGGTTTAGCCATAAACTGCCATTATAGGTTACTCCCACATAAAAACGTGGCTCTCTATTGGTCCACGGATTAAAAGTAGTTCTCGTAGTAAAATCATAGGGCGCCTGAAATTGAGAGAAACCATCAGCCACATAATTGGCCTGTGGATCGTCAATAGCTCTTCCATTTGAGGTGAAGAAGGCATCTACCATTTCTTGCGTAACGCTCAAACCACCGGCACCGCGTACTTCTGTAGCCGAACCTAAGTGGTAAGGAGTCATATCATAATGCAGATAATTAGCACCACCCGGGCGCGCGTAAACAATTTCAGAATTGTAATCTACAAGCATCACATCACGTGTAGAAAGGTAAGGGTTGTACGAACCATCCTCGTTAAAGCGCTCGTAAAGGCTATAGGTGTTAGGCACGTATTTATCAATAAAAGCTTTCGCAGCATCAGCAGCAGCTTTCCATTTATTCACGTCATAATTTTGAGGAATAAGGTTTTCCCCTTCGGTGCCTACAAAATCAGCATAATCTGTGTTTCCATTAAAAAGGGGACTCGCCGCAAATAGCAGCGTTTGTTCTTTAATCGCCATTGCAAAAGGTGTGCTCATACGACCTGCATTATTACCTGTAAAGCTTGTACCTTCAAGATCTGCTGCAGCCACGTCTAATTCTGAAGTGATATAGGCAGCTACTTCTTCAATACTATTTCTTTTTAAACCCAAGGCTTGAAGGTCTGCATCAGCAGGAATTGGCGTTTCTCCCAACAAAATAACCGGGCCGTAGCTTCGCATTAAATTGAAGTAATAATAGGCTCTCAAAACACGCGCTTCGGCTTTGTACTGTGTAATGATTGCAGGATCACAATCCTGGCATAAATCTACCGACTCAATAAAAGTAGATGCAGATCGAATTCCGCGGTAAAAGTTTGACCACAGGTTACTTACATTTTGAGTAGTCGCATTCCAGTCTCCAATATTCAGGAAATTCCCCATATGGAATCCCCAAACATATTCGGCTTCATCAGAAGCGCCGGTCCAAGGTCCAGAGTTTTCAGTCGTAGTATAACGCTGTGCAAACTCACTGGGTATTTGTGAATATACATTAGCTAAATACTGTTCAACGGTAGACCTACGTGCAAAGGTCTCCTCAAAGGTAAGGCGATCATCAGGCACCTGATCTAAGTAATCATCGCCGCAGGAGAGCAATAATCCGCTAAGAATAAGTGTTACTATTAGTTTTTTCATAAGTTTTATATTTTTTGAATCTGCATTACACGAGGTATTGCGATTCAATTATTTTTTTAGAATTGAAAAGTTCCTCCTAAGGATACTACCGAAATGTTAGGATAACGCCCACCATTGTTGGTATTCAATTCGGGATCCCAAAGGTCAAATTTGCTCAGGGTAAACAGGTTAGTGGCGCGCATATAGATTCTAAAATCATCAACACCAAATTTTTTAGAAAAGGTTTCTTTGAAGGTGTAACCTACTTCGGCAGTTTTCAGTCTTAAAAAGTCAATATCTCGCAACCACCACGTACTGTTTTGGTTGTTGTTTGTTTGTCCTATCCCCGAAGCACTAAAAGAAAGCCTTGGGTAGGTGGCATAAGCATCATTGTTTTCAGTTGTCCAGCGATCCAGACTAGTGGTGTAGATATTACCTTCACCACCATCACCTATAAATGGGCGAATACCGTAACCGCCTATAAAACGGTCAGAAAAACTTTGTCCCTGAAAGAATAAACTCGCATCAAAACCTTTATAAATAGCAGTAATTCCAAAACCGTAAGTCAGTGCCGGAACATCACCATCACCAATTACTTTACGGTCAAAAGCATCTATCTGGCCATCGCCATTCAGGTCTGAATATTTGATATCTCCCGGTTGAATTTGTCCAAACTGAGTTGGGAAACCGTCTTCTGTCGTAATAAAGCCATCGCCATCAAGGTCATCTTCTAGAGTGAATAAACGTTCAGCTACATAACCTACGTTAGCTAAAAGACCTGTACCCTGACGGTTTAACCAAGGATAAGGTTGTTCTGGAACTCCATTCTCAACGATTTTATTTTTGTTATAAGAGAAGGTTCCTCTAAACGAAAGGCGCAGCTCTTGAAATTGATGACTGTAGTTAAGCGTTCCGTCAAAACCTTTGTTTTCGGTAACCCCTATATTTCCGTAAGGATCGGTAGTTAAACCAATGTAATTAGGAATGTCGCTTCGATTTAAGAAGGCACCTTCGGTACGCTCGTAGAAGAAATCTGTAATCAGGCTTAATCTACTATCAAAGGCATTGATCTCAATCCCTAAATCTTGTTTGCGCGCTTCGGCCCAAACCACATCAACCCCGTAATAGGTTTGCGCGATTCCATCTACATACTGTCTATTTTCACTAAAGTAATATCCATCCTGCCCACTTTCTACACGGTTAAGGTAGGCAAAGCGCCCTGCACCCGAATCAGACCCTACCAAACCGTCTGAGTAGCGCAGTTTAAAGTAATCAATATGCTCCTTAATAGGTTCAAAGAATTTTTCGTTAGATACGACCCAACCCACTGCCAGCGATGGGAAAAACCCGTAGCGGTTGTTAGGAGCAAAGTTTTCTGAACCGTTATAACCCGCATTCACCTCAAGAAAATAACGGTCATCATAGGAATAGGTAGCTCTACCTGCTAGACCTTCATTTCTAAAAGGTATAGCTTCTGTAAAGTTGCCGGCAAATGCATTTGAATAATCGGTACGATTAGCAAGCAATAAACCGCTAACGCTATGTTTTCCAAAACTGCGGTCGTAGTTTACAGAAACCTGAGTGTAGAACCTGCGGTTTCCACCATTGCTGCGATCATAGCCAAGAAAGTTAGTACCTGTGTAGGTCTCATTAAGCAATAAACCGCCATCTTCTGTGTATGGAAAATTAGCATCTACAAAGTAGGTACTTTCGCGTTTTGACCTTGCTACATTTTGCTCGTTAAACGAATCGAAAGCAAAAAGACCGTGCAGTGATAAACCTTCAGTAATGAAACTCAGCTGCTGGTTGAGGTTTAGGTTAGTGTTGAGATTGGTACGGGTAATTGTACGGTAGCCTCGCAATGCAACTTCTGCATACGGGTTGCGTAAGCCGCCATTGGCACTTCTACCGGGAACATAACCTCCCGGATAAAGCACAGGGTATTCTACCGGTGGTGCCTCTAAAGCGGTCCCAAAGATCTGATCTTCTAAGCTAATATTAGCTGAAGTAGGTGTTCCGGGGTAATTTCCGTCTGACAAATAACCTTGTATCCCAACATTGATATCTGTGGTTTTAGTCAAATCAAGGGTAAGGTTTGAAGTGAAATTATAACGCTCAAAACCAGTACCTGAATCATAGCTCACATTAGGATCTGTTTGAAAAAGTCCGGTCTCGTTGTAGTATCCAAGCGACACATAATAGCGAGCGCTTTCGGCGCCTCCGGTGACATTGATGAGAGCTTGTCTGTTGCGTCCGTAGCTCTTAAAAACTTCGTCCATCCAGTTGACATTAGGGTAAAGCAGCGGATTCTCGCCTGATGCTGTGGCGTCAATGTATTCCTGAGAATATTTAGGTAGATCCCCACGCGTGGTTAAGGCTTCGTTGGCCAAATTCATATAGGTAATACCGTCTACAAGATCTGGTGTTTTAGTAAAGTGCGTTACCCCTTCAAAATAGTCTAATGTAATTTGTGGCTTACCTATTTTACCTTTTTTGGTTTCGATCAAGATCACGCCATTAGCCCCACGAATTCCATAAACCGCGGTTGCCGAGGCATCTTTTAAAATAGAGAAGGATGCAATATCACGTGGATTTATGTTGTCTAGAGAACGCTCAACCCCATCTACCAGAACCAGAGGGTATGCATTACCAAAACTTGAAATACCACGAATCCATAGATCTGCGCCATCGTAACCCGGTAAACCTGAGCGTTGTACCCCGGTAATCCCAGAAATACGACCGGCAAGCATAGTACCCAAATTGGCAACAGGTAATTCTAGTTCGTCTGCCTTGATCGTAGATTGTGCACCTACCACGCTGATTTTTTTCTGTTTTCCGTATCCTACTAATACTACTTCATCCAGAGATTGCGCATCGTCTGCCATCTGAATGTCAATACTGGATTCCCCCTTCACAGGAATTTCAGCAGTTTTCATACCTACATACGAGAATACAAGCGTTGCTTCGCCATCGCTTACCGTAATGGTATAATTTCCATCAAAATCGGTTAGGGTTCCGTTAGTAGTGTTTTGTTCTTTAATGTTGACTCCGGGGAGCGGTACTCCTTGCGAGTCTGTTACTGTACCGGTAACTGTAATACCGGTTTCTTCTTGGGCATACATTGTTGAAGTGGTGCTCAACAGCAATGTCATGAGAAGTATTCCTAAAACCGGGATGTTACACCTGGTTTCTCTGGGTCGATAAAGGACCTTTAGAGAAAAAGAATACTTGTCAATGAGAGAAAGTAATTTTTTCATCCAATAAACTGAGTTTTTAAATTATTCGTGTTTCCGTTAAAAGATTGCTAAAACTAGTAAAACGTTTTACCAAATCTTTAAGAGAACGTTGCCTAATCTAAAATTCTCACGTCTAAAGTTATAAATTGAAGTTAACTATGCGATAGGAAGATTACAGAATATAATTGAAATAGCAATATTGATTAGTTAATGCAATTGTTTTAGTAATAAAAGTCGATTTGCATCATTATGTCTTAAAAGCACTACAATACGTTTCAGATGCCGTTTAATGACGCGTTTTTATAGTTATTGATTATTCGTAACTATTAATAATTTTCAAAAATCAAAGAGCTTGGTGATATCATCTACTGCCGAAATGATAGTATTTTAACATAAATTCGCTTCGCCGTCTTCAATACCGAAAGAGTAAGATAGGAGGGAAGTAAAATTCATGACCGGTTTTTGAGGAACTATTTCTCATAAAAAAATCCATTTTAGAAGGATTAGATCTTCTTAAAATGGATTTCATTTTATTTATTTAATAAAGCTTACCGAAACGCCTTTAAACCTATTTCGCAATTTGTTATAGGTTGAAAAATTGAGCGAAAGCTACTTCTTTTTAGAAGATTCTCGCGGGAGTAATTCTGCATCAAGCACCGATTTGATCACCGGGATTTCTTTGTCACTCTTTTTGAGAAGTTTGAACATAATGCGCATCAATTCTTCGCCTAATTCTTGAAGCGGTTGAGCTACAGCTGTGATCGAAGGCGTATTGATCCTAAAGAACTCATTGTCGTCAAAGGTCACGATCCCCAGATCATAAATGAGTTTTGGGTCCAATTCTTTGATGATCTCTAAAGATGCCTGCGTCAAATAATTGGTAGAAAAGAAAACGGAATCGATCCCATTGCTTCCGGTAAGTAGTGCTTTAATTTTATTTTTTCCTTCAGGTTTGTGAATTTCCTCAAAAGGCAATTCAAGAACCGTAGGAGATAAGCCTGCTTGCTGTACAGCGTCACGGTATCCTCTCGCGCGATCTTTCATCTGAATTTGCTGAGTATCTATCGAAATGAACGCGATGTTTTTATAACCATTATCAATCAAATGCTGCGTCGCATTTTGGGCGGCTGCATAATTGTTAATCACCACGTGATGCACATCGAGATCTTCAAAATAGCGGTCAGCCAGTACTACCGGGATATCGCTTTTAATTAGGTTTTCAATATCCTTTTTTATTCCGGGAGAGGGTATGATTAAAAATCCGTCTACTTGTCGTTCGTGAAAAACTCTAATGAGCTCTCTGGAGCGCTTATCATTGTTTTCATTACTGCAAAACAAGACTTTGTAGCCTTTTTCATAAGCGATATCTTCAATGATCCTGGCGATTTTAGCAAAGAACCTATTCCCGATATCTTCGACCATAAAGACCAGAATTTTACTTTTTCCGGTACGTAAGCTTTGAGCAACCTGATTGGGGCGATAATTGATTTCTTCTACGTAGTCTTCAATTTTTTTAATGACTTCTTTTGAAATCTTTCGTTCTTCGCCTTTGCCGTTTAATACAAATGAAATGGTGGTTATAGAGACATTTAATGCTTTTGCAATGTCTTTTATAGATGGGCGCTTTTGCTTCATGCGTTATTCAGGTTCTCAAGAGATCAATGAGGCTTTTCTTGCCTTTCGTGATTTCTGTGGTTGGTTTTAACGTTTATAAAAATATTGATTAAGATGAGATAACGCCTGCTTTTTTAGACTAAAAGCACATTTCAGCCAATTAATATCAAAAAATGCGTAAAAAATCTTTTAAAATCAGATAGAATGCTACCAAGTTAGGATAAAGATCTGCCTTAACTTTGCCTCCTTTTTTGATCTTATAACTCCACATCCCTCTATGCGCATAAAAATTGATCGTTTTGTAGTAGCAATTATCGTGGTTATCGCAATCGCATATTTTTTCCCTCAGTGGGGCGTTGCTTCAAGTCCGGTGCCTTTAGATCTTATTAGCGCCATAGGGATTGCGTTGATCTTCTTTTTTTACGGACTTAAGTTGAGTCCGCAAAAGTTGAAAGCGGGGTTGGGAAATTTTAAACTCCATCTATTAGTACAGGCCTGTACGTTTTTAATTTTTCCATTGCTTGTGCTGTTATTCCGGCCGCTTTTACAGAATGAAACCCACGAGATCCTGTGGTTGTCTTTTTTCTTTTTAGCCGCTTTACCCTCAACGGTGAGTTCGTCTGTTGTGATGGTTTCCATCGCTAAAGGAAATATTCCGGCGGCCATTTTTAATGCCAGTATTTCCGGAATACTAGGCATTATCATCACGCCGCTGTGGATGGGCCTTTTTATAGACGATATGCAAAGCGATTTTGATTTTACCCAGATCTATACCAAGCTGGTGGTTCAGATTTTACTCCCCGTGATTTTAGGGATGTTGTTGCAGCGGTTTTTAGGAGGTTTTGTTCAGAAGCATAGCAAAAAACTCACTTTATTTGATAAGAGTATTATTTTACTCATCATTTATAAAAGCTTTGCCGAGTCGTTTTCAGACGGACTATTCGCTTCGGTTTCTTGGTTAGATTTGCTTTTAATATGGGGTGGAGTACTAAGCCTGTTTGCTGTTGTCTTTTGGTTGACCGGAAGCATTGCTAAATGGTTACACTTTTCGATTGAAGATCAAATAACCGCACAATTTTGTGGAACCAAAAAATCGTTGGTACACGGCACCGTCTTTTCAAAGATCATCTTTACCGGAATGCCCGGCTTGGGCTTAGTGTTATTGCCGTTAATGCTTTTTCACGCTTCGCAAATTATGATCATCAGTGCGGTTGCTTCTCGTTTTGCCCGAAGAGTTACTGAGCAGGAAGTGCTTTAATCTACAAACCAATTTTCAAAAATATTCTGCGTATGCTGCTCTACTGAAGTAAGCGGCAAGCGTACAATATGCTTTTCTGTGGCAAGATAGCGACGCACAATACGGTCTGCGTAAGCCGAGCTTTTCTGCGGAATTAGATAATGCTCAAAATCCTCGTGATGATTAAAATCTGCTGCATCGTCTATAAAACCATATCCTGAAAACCGACCTTGTTTTAAATAGATAAAAGATTTCTCACCCGTTTCTCTGCCTTTTTCTACCAATAGGCAGGACTGCTCGTACTGGTGAATATAATCGAGCGCTTTAGATACGCGCAGATTGTAATCAGCAACACTAAGATCACCAGAACACGCACCACTGCACTTGTGTATTTTATAATGATTGCAGGTAACCACGCCTTGTTGCAGGCCGCAATATTTAGGGCATAATTCAAATTCCTCACAAAGATGCTCCATAAACTGAATGGCCTCTTCACGGGTGTAAAACTGCATCCAACTCACCGGTGCGATCTTGTTTTTATGCAACGCAAACTGCTCAATCCCTTGTTTATTATGATAGGAGGTGAGCTTATAAGGTTTCGACGGATTCTTTTGTGCTTTATTGTACTTAGGGTAATATTTTAAAATCAATTCAGCTTCCCGCAACAGTGCCAGCAACTCACTGCCTGTAAGTTCATAGTCAATACTGTGCGTGTTTTGCAGCAATTCATATTTGCGATTACTCTTTTCTCTGAAATGCGAAAGCACCCGCTTTTGTATGTCTATCGCCTTACCGATGTAAAGCGGTTTTCCGTTTTTGTCTTTAAAGAAATACACACCCGGTTTATGCGGAAGATTCTCAAAATCCTGCGCTTTAAAGTGTGGAGGGAAGTAAGACTCTTTGGACTTTCGGTTAAGGAATTCCTCGATGACTTCATAATCCGGATCAAGGTCCAGGCAGCGTTGAAATAAGATTACCGTAGCTTCGGTATCTCCTTGCGCCCGGTGCCGGTCGTAATGCGGAATATTTATAGAAGTACACAAATTGCCCAGACTATATGAAAACAATCCCGGTATGAGTTTCTTGGCAAGCCGAACGGTACACAAGCGTTTCCGGTTAAAATCAATGCCGGCTTCTTTAAATTCTGCTCGCACCACGTTATAATCAAAACCAACATTGTGTGCGACAAAAATACAATCACGAGTAAGCTCTAGGATCTGTGGCGCAATTTCATCAAAATAAGGCGCATCCTCAACCATCCGGTCATTGATGCCGGTTAGTTTTTCAATATACAGCGGAATTTCTCTTCCCGGATTTACGAGTGAAGTAAACCGGTTAAGCTCTTTACCATTCTGAAGAACAATGATGCAGATCTCTGTAATTTTATTGCCTTTGATCCCGCCACCGGTAGTCTCAACGTCAATAACTGCAAACTTGGCCTCTTTCATATATAATCGCGAATTCGAATTGTACACTTTCCGAAATCGAAAAGTACATTTTTTACAAAAATACAAAAGCCCTTTAAATGATGTTTAAAGGGCTTTTAAATTAATCCTGCTTATAGATCATAATATCATCATATTTATGCTGATAATTGACCGGGTTCTCTCTGGTGGTGGTCGTTGACCACTTGAAAGGATTAGAAACAAGTGTGGTGGTTTCAAACCATTCCATAAGTTCGACGATGCTTGATTTATTTGAGGTGAAATAAAAGTATTTCGAGCCTTCCAGTAGCTCCAAAATATCAAGGTAGTCCTTAAGCTTCCAATACTTATCACTTCCATAAGTGGCGGTGTCTGTGCTTAGGTACGGTGGATCAAGCAGATAAACCGTATTGTCGCTTTTAAACTGCTGATAAACCTCTTTATAATCCTTGCTGACAACTTCAAGCCCTTCTAAATATCTCTCAGCTTGAGTTATATCAGACTTTCTTACCGTGTTATACATTGTGGAGCTGCTCAACTCTTTAAAGCTTGTAGCATATTTACCTGAGAACAGTATCGAGCTTGACAACGTAATGTAATCCACATACCCAAACGTACTCTCGTGCGTTTTTACGGCTTCAATTATTCGGTTCTTTAAGTCTATTGGGATTTTACTTTGTCGTGCCACAGGAGCAGTAATTTGCCGCAATTTAGCAAGCAATAAGTTGGTTTGAGGTATCGCTTTTAGCCGTGCGCTGAAGTTGTCATAATCATTATAGATCACTCGTGCTTCAGGATGTACGTCTTTGGTGACGCGACTCAATAATCCAGAGCCACCAAACAGGTCTACGTAAGTAGCATCTACTGGGAACTTCTTTAATGCCTCGCTGTACTCCTTTACAAAGTTTCTTTTCTGCCCCTGAAACGGCAAGGGCGCCGATTTAAATTTCTGCATTGTTATTAGTGTTTGATTGATGAATGTTTATTTTTGTCCCTCTGACCATTTAAACACGAAAAGCCACAAAGCAACCGGAAAGACTTA
This sequence comes from Leeuwenhoekiella sp. ZYFB001, assembly GCF_011784865.1. NCBI lineage: Bacteria > Pseudomonadati > Bacteroidota > Flavobacteriia > Flavobacteriales > Flavobacteriaceae > Leeuwenhoekiella > Leeuwenhoekiella sp. ZYFB001. Next base: position 2,329,193 of record NZ_CP050460.1, on the reverse strand, counting down.
TGTCCTCCAGTAGCCTTGTGGCTCGTGTTTTTAGAATGGTCAGAGATTTTAAAATGCTGGAGGACTCTTTTATCCCGCACCTCCAAAGCGGTTATTTAAATTCCTAGTTTGTTGAATTGCCAGACGGTTCCGTCATAATTGAAAATGCCGCGTTCACCATTTGTTAGGTTAACCGAGTCTACTAGACCGCTTCTTTTAATTTGAATGCCGTTTTCTATCACTGTTGTAGATGGGCTATTGGGTATTCCATCGGGGTTAGATACTCTTACTTCTATTATGCGGCCTTTTTTAGGGTTTGGCGGTAAATAAACGTCTTGGTTTTGATCACTCTTGACTATTATAATGTGATCATACTGCCCTATGGTGTGACCGTTAGAAATATATGGGATTTCGTCTACATTAAGGTGATGAGCTGCATTGTTGAAAAATCCTGATATTCCGTCAATCGTTAAATCTCCAACGACTTTTAATCCGCCTTCAAAGTAACCTCCTACACCATTTCCGGTGGCGTCTACTCCAAATACCCCTGCATTAACTCGATTGGGTTCTATGCGCGTTAAAATGCCCATTAATGAGGCATTAATCGCACCGTTAGAAGTCAGGTAGTATAAGCCGCTCCCGTTTGAGAAAAAACCGTTTGGAGACAACGAGCCAAACTCAGTACCTACAGGATTTCTTAACCGCATTCCTCCAAGCGGAGCGCTTGAAGTTACTTCGACATCTACATCGTCGTCAATGGTGAGTATCTCGTCGCCAACTTCATTATAAAATACGATGTTATTGTCTGCATCGGTGATTTCGATGCGCTTACCGGTGTCTGAAGTCTTGAGCGTTCGTGCGATCAGATTTTCAATCACTGCGTTATCGGCGAAGATCATACTGGAGACCAAAACACCGTCAAGGGTTAGTTTTCCGGCTTCGGTGACGTTAAAGTCCAATGAGCTACCTTCATTGCCAATCTTAAACTTTCCCTCGCTTAGATCAAAGAAGTTAAGACCGTCAAGACTCTTAATTCGACCAGTGGTGATTGTGTCGCCGCTTATGAACGTCATACCGTTTGTAAAATCAAAGTCACGACGATCATCTGCAACAGCATAAAGAATACCCAAGTTAAAAAGGTATTTACCGGCTTGCTCGTCTACACGCTTGGGCGTGTCGCTTATCATCCACTCACCGGTTAAGGCAGTAGTAGTACAACTGGCATAAATATAATAGGGCTTAGCCGGATCAAGGTTTTCAAAGCTGGCGGGATCAATATCCCAAACATAGCCCAGTTCTTCAATATCAATTTCATAATGTGCAAGCTGGCCACCGCTAATGGTTAGTGCATTAGCGTCACCTTCAGCATTGGCTTGAATGCTTACTCCAATGAGTCCGAAGTTTTGAGACTTGGCACCCACGCTGAGCATAAAGGTTTCAATACTGAGCGGCTTGATATTCTCCGGGTCAAAGTACCCGTCCGGGTCAAAGATCAAGTCTTGTAGATTTCTAAAGCGTAAAGCCGAACGTCTGGCGAGTTCTACACGTTCCCGGTCTACGTCACGAATTTCTGTTTTGTTGTCTACTGTATTGGCCACCAAGCGTTCTTGTATGGTGTATGGAATACTATCTGCTATAACCGCAGAAACTTGATCAGGGTTAACCAGCGGGTAGTTAACCTCCACTACGCGTACCTTGTTATTAATACCTAAATCGCTATCCAGCACGCGCACGATGTTTCCCACGCGTAAATCAATACCGCGCTCCCGTATATACTTCTCATCAATGTCTAGGTCATAAATTACACGAGGTACGCTGTTTTCTTTGAGGTAGATTTGCGTTTTGGTTTGTAGTTCCAGTTCGGCAGCCTCTATATAGCTTTGAGGCATTTTAATATCCACTAGCGTATATTCATCGCCAACCTCCGGGTAATTCAAATCATTGGGCAACGTGTAGCCATTCTCTTCAACAAATGGATTAAAACGCAATTGTTGCTCAGCATTCCTGTAGTATTCAATCTCAAATTCATAACCGGCAAGTGCTCCGGTCTTAAAAACGATCTTTGCCACGGTTCCCTCCAGCAAATAATCATTAACATTAAAATTAAGGGCGGTATCCTTAATGATTCGGCGGTCTAATGCATCGATACTTGTGACCGTTCCGGTGCGGTGTGGGTAGACCTCGTCAAAAGTTACCGAACCTTCACGCACGCCATATAGCTCCGTATTTTGCTCAAGATAGCGGTCTTCAAATACGAGACGTGTTGCACCATCTCGGTAATCCTGATCTAAATTTTTACGCGCGCCAAAGCCATAAACGCGGGTTACGATGTTCTTGTCATCGATTCGGTTACGCTGAATGCTATACAAACCCTTCCCACGACCGTATTCAAACTGAAGTGTGGTATCTACGCCCACGGTTTTTTGCATTGATATGCTTTTGCCTGTGATACGGAACTCCATCTCAAAGGCCTCAGCAATTTTGGTTAAAGCGCTGCGACAGCTCTCGTCTGCAAAGGTCAAGGTTTGATCTGGGGCAGCCTCAACATTCTCAATAGACCAACCGGCATCGATGCTGTTGATGTTGGTTAAGAGCAACTCAAGGAAAAGTTGCGGGTCACCGTGATACGAGAATGAAGCCTGACCCTCATCCATAAAGATTTTGTTATACAGGCGGTAAATCTCACCCTCAAACTCTATAACGTACCGGTACGTGAAGTTATTTATCTTCTCCATACCCGGTGCAGTATTGATGTAGTACCGTTCACCTCGCCACTCAATATAGTCACCTATCTGTATGGCCATCGGAGCGTGCGTAATACTATCCACAACGATCTTATGCTCACCCATTAGCTTGTGGGTGAACATCGATCGATCATCTAGCGGGAGTTGAGCTATTTTTATAGTGTTTCTTAATACAAATAATTTCATGTTTATAATGTTGAAGCAATCCAAGCTAAAATCTGATACGCACGGTCAAAATACCCCCAAATATCCCCAGCGTGAAGACCATCACCATTCCACCTGTCTAACTTATCAAGATCAAATGTGTCATAAGATTTTGCCCCTGCTGTACCTTTTGGTGATTGGATAGCGTATAAAGGCAACTCATCAAAATCTGTATTTATTTCTAATTCTGCTTTAAGAGCCTGATATGCTGCTAGCCTATAGGAATTAACAGTGGTTTCCTTTATGTAACCTTGCTGAGAGTAAAGACCGCTATTAAACACCCCGTAACCTCTGTTCGTACCCATTAATATCTTAATAGATGAGTTGTGAGCGTGTATGCGTTCCCCCATTAGTATGACATCGGGTATTACTAATGATCCGTCACTTATATTATTAACGTCGTTTTCAGTCATTATAATAGAAGCGTGGGTAGGTTCGCAGACGTCATATTCGTTTACATCAGTTACAAGTGTTCCTGCCGTACTTCCTACTACTAATCTAGTAACTCCATCGGATGCTAAAGTCTTGTATTTGTTGAGATACTCAGTATAATTGAAAGCATAAGAACCACCGCTACTTTCTACTGTGTCTAAGTCAAAGAACGGATTATCCACATCAGTAGTGCATCGATACAAAATATAAGCTTTTTGTGCTTCATCGTCTGCACTTGAATAAGTGCCTCCAAAAGTATAAGTAACACTATCGTAAGTAAATGAAGTAACACCGTTAACATTTACGATCCAATCCCAAAGTTCCTCAGTAGGGTCAGCCTCATAGTACCCGTGGCAAGCTAAACGCATTAAATCACCTGTTGCTGTTGTGTTTGAGAATCCGACATAAGTCCTCCCGGGCGTTCCGTTACGTGTCATTGTTCCAAGTCCTAAAGAATCCCAAGCGGCTTTACCCACTATTCTGTAAGGTGTATTACTTCCGTTTTGTCTGCGTGTATTTGTGAACTTTCTAAGGTAATCGGAAATTGCCCAACCGCCACGACCTTCGTTACAAGCCCTAACTGTATAAGTTCTATCGAATTGGGTTAAAGTATCTATACCTAGCATAGTACCCACGTTAACAAGTGCAACATTACCTATATCAGCGTTTAGTGCTTGAACAAGAAAATCAATAATAACAGAATAAGCTATCTTATTTCCGTTTGATCCATTTACTTGTCCTTGAGTTAGACTATCACCTATACTCGTTAGCTTTATCATTACGTTTTGCAAACTAGACAAAGGGCTGTGCCTAAAAGGAATCGTAAAAGTTTCCGTCTTATAGTTATCTGCACTTAAAGTCAAAGAAACATTTGTAGTTCCATCAGTGTTTGTTTGAAAGTCGATCACAGCGCTAGCTGAACCGTTGACCCTTGCGGATTTTAAAGCTTGCGTGAATATCCCTTCAACCGGTATTCGAGCTGTAAAATTTAAAGTTCTATCATCATAGTTTAAACCTCTCACAACCGTAGGGATGGTTACTATACTTGAGATATCTTCCAAATCGGGTAAGCTCTCTTCTACTTTCTTATTTAAATCCGAAAGTATAATTTCAGATTCTTGCGCATCGTAAAAATGCAGCACGTTTGGATTAGGCTCTGAAGGGGCAGACGGTACCGTGGTATAATTTGCATTTACGTAACTGCCATACCATTGCCGCGAGTAATTACCCGCACCGTTATTCCATTCACCAGACTCATTTGCAAGATTATCACCCTCGTAGTAAATAGGTAAGTACCTGTCAGGTGATGATTGATTACAAAATAGTTGATCGCCATCTTCAAGGGTTATAGGGGTGTCAAGATCTATAATTCTTTCACATACGCTCTTATCTGATGGCTCGGTATCGAACGTATAATTTTCGTCAATTTCTGTCTGAGGTATAGTGTAGTCAAGAACACGAGATTCAGAACCTCCTGAGGCTTTTTTAATTACTAATTGTACGCGCAGTCCTGCTGTTGAAGCAGCAAGTCTAGTCGCGCGACAAATAAAAATCCCTATACTTTTAATCGGTTTTCCAGACTTTCCAAAATACCAAGAGTTAATTCTGCTATAACCACCGGAACTCCCGAATGAAAATATTTTATATTTAGAATTGTCTGCATCAGGCTCAACCTGAGTAGTTACATCTACCTGTTTAAACTTTTGATCCGTAGCTTTTTTAACATCATAAAGCTGTCCAGAAGTAGCTAATTCAGAGCTATTTTCTATCGGCTCACTTTGCGATATATCTGCCGCAGTCAATCCCGCCTCCTTTAAAACCTGCGTAGTATTATCGCTTGCTCGCTGGTAAAATTCTGCTTTGCTTTCTCCGGCATCTGTATAAATAAAAGGGGTGTCTTCAGCAGGAGGAGTTCCGTTGAAAAATGCATCTTTCGCGGCGGGATTTGTAAATAATTTAAAGCCTTTAGCTGAAGCGCTTATACCTTTACTTAAAGCAGCCTGTACTTTCTCATCTACTTGTGCTGGGGTTATGTATGGAGAGTTTGCCATTTTATTCAGTTATTAGGTGTTCGTATTGAAAGACGATGGTGTCACCGTCGTTTATAGGTTTATTTATTACAATTTTCTTTTCGGCAAGCGTGGTGGTATAATCACTCAGGGGATCGTTAAGCCTTGAGAGTACACCGGCCTCGGTTTGTACAAATACATTGAGTAAATTGGTAGGTTCAAAGTCAAAATAGTAGGTACGCTCGTCACCGGCTTGAGCCAAAATTGATGGCTGGGTATAGCTGCTTACGTTTGCACGTATATACTTTTCCTCAATTACAACACTTTCATCGGTGGTTATCTCACCAACTTTTAACACCTCGGCAGGTATTTGTATGAGCTTGATTTTCGCATTTTCGTCAAGTAAAGGCGGGTTATCTGCTTGATCAAGATTAACCGCGAGTAAAATACCAATGTGTTCAAAGTCTTGAGCCTCTAAAACCTTTATAATCTCACTTAAATCAATATACTCAGGCTGCTCATTGTCTATATTTCCTATCAGCACTTTATCATTTCGCTTAAGGGCGGCGCGGTAGGTCATACCTTTCCAAAATCTCTTATCCATTACGCGTATATTTTAATCAGTTCGTATAAATTGGTTACGATGTTGTTGTATTCATTATCCAGCAAGTATCCCGTTTCAAGAGGCTTGCCGGTTTGTTTACTCATTAGCGGCACCGTCACTTCACACATTGCAAAGTCACTAGCCACTTTTATATTTCGCACTTCAACACCTTTGATGTTGAAACATTCCCGTGGGATGCCGTCTATATTTATAAGGCGCATACCGGGAGCGGCTAGCAGCTTGTGCAGCTGTTGCATGTGCTGCGCGAGTTGTGCGTAGCTATCGGCATAGAATACCAGCACAGCTTCAAACTCGTGTGCGCTTGCCGGTGTGATCTGGTAGCTTTCGGTCTGGTAGAAAGTCACGTTTTGAGCCTTGGGTTTAGGAAGGCTTAAATTGTCGTTTAAACGGGTGACAAACGCTCCTAAAACTTTGAGCGAAACCCCGTCGATATGGTAAGCGGCACTTTCGGTACCGCTTAACAAATTGGCTCCAAAATTGATCACCGGTTCTCTAAAGGTGATACGAATAGACAGCCAACCCAATTGCAGGTGTTCTGCTTCGATCTGGTCATTGATGTACACTTCAAACGAACCGTAAGGCGTTGCCAGCGTCACCAGATCGTCGTAAGCTTTAACCGCGTCGTAAAACTCAGCAAGGCGGGTGTACGCGAGTTCTTTGGTTGTGGCTACCACGTAACCCGAGAAAACAAGATCCCGACCGCCGTGACGTATTTCGCTTGCGAGTACATAAGGTTCTACACCTTCCTCGCCCGTCCAGTCGTGAAAGGTTTTGCCAAGACGTGCCGGCATATCAAGCTGACCGCTCAGTGCGATGTTACTACCGTCTATACGCCCGGAGGTGATGCCGTAGGTCTCAAATGCTATGTTGTTGATGGTGTACATTATCCTCCGGGTTTTCCTAAGTCACGCCCAGAAGCCGACTTGGTTTGTTTTGAAATTGTTTTAAGCTCAGCCACCGCATACATTACCTGTATTACAGTATTGCGGGTGTTTTCTTCTATAAGGGCGTTGCTGGCCATTATGTTCATCGTAGCATCGCAGCACTTTTGCTCCATTGCAAACCAGCGCTCAGAAAGCTGAAAATGTTTTTTTGTGATGTCATACTGCCCACGGAAAAGCCCGGTTAACTCGCTTGCGGTCTCTTCGGTCATCTCGCGACGTATAGCACCTTGTAGGCCTTGCTGTGTTTGGTTGCCATTCACAAGGTCTTCATCAAGTATAGAACTCCATTGCTCGTACTGATCAATCGCTTTTTGTACCTGCGCCTGATATTGATCGCGTATGGCCTGCGCTTCTGTGGCGCTCAGTTCGCCTTCACTTTCAGCATAGGCGGCAAAGTTTTCATAAAGTTGCTTTAAGGGTTCCTCAAGTACTTGGTACTTGATCCCGTTTAAAATTGCAGCTTGTAACATCGTTTCAATATCTCCCGAGAAATCCTCAAAGCTGTCTTTCCCTTGACGTAGTCCTTCTATGATACTATCTGAAATTGCGTTACTCGTGGTACCGGTAAAAATCTCGTTTGCTTTGGCCTGTAAATCATCAAGCATCCCGTTTATATCTGCTCCCTCTTCTTTAAGGTTGCGCAGCTGCTCAAATAATTCTTTGGCGCGGTCATCCAACTGTCCTTGCTCGTAGAACCGCTCAATATCTTCAAAGGTTTTACCTAATAGACTAGCATATTCATTTACGACGCGGGTCTTTTGGCCTATGCCTAAGAATCCCCCGTATTTTTCAGTATAGCTTCCGGTTATGTATTGCTGGCCTTGTAGCTGCTTGAGTAATGCAGCCTCGTCTTGTGCATTTTGTTGCTGAGCAAGTTTGAGCGCTTCACGTTGCGCAGCGATACCATCGAGGGTAAATTCTACCTCCTGTGCGCGTAAAATATTACGATCGCGCAAGATTTCATTTATGCGGCGCTCACCATCTTCAATACGTTGATTGATACGCAGGAGTTCTTCTTTTGCTTTTCTTTCACTCTCCCGTGCTTTGGCGGCTATTCTAAAAACACCAGATATTGCATTTATTGTACTGGTAATTCCTCCAACAATGTCACCACTCGCAAAACTGGCACCGGCTTGTGCTGCATCACCCGCAACAGCCGCGAGTTCTCCTATGGTGGTAATCGTGTCACCTAATCCTTCATCGAAGTAACCGACGGAGTCGCCCAAATCAAGAAACGCGCTTGCGATCTGTTGCGTTTTTCGTGCAATTTCGTTGAGTTTATTAGCGGTGTTGTTATCTAAATCCCTGCTTAACGCATCTATTTTCTTTTGAATGTCCTGAGCAGTTTCTTGAGATATCACCCCCGCAGCGAGCAGCGCATTAACCATTTTTTGGGCGCTATCAATAACACTTTGAGCAGCGGCACGGCTTAAGCCATCTACACCGCGCAAAAGGCGCTTATATGCCTCGGTACTTTCTGCATACTCTTCGCCTAAGGCATTTAGCTGTTCTTCAAATTTTCGGCGTAATATTTCGGCTTCAGCAATCGCACCCGCTTCCAGTACTTTTTGGCGCTCAGCATTATACTTTTCGGTAAGCAGCTTGCGCTTCTCTTCAAAAGTCATCAACTCGGCAAGCAGATCGTTAAGCTTTTCGGCCTGTATACGTTTTTCGGTATTGGCCAGATCGGTGAGCATATCTACGCGATCACCTTGACCTCCAGTATTGGTGCCATAGGCTACAGCTTCAAAAGCAGCCTCGTTTCTTTTTATGATATCCTGCAAGTAATCGCGAAAGGTTTCAAACTCACCAAGCTCGCCCTTGTAACGTTCTCTAGCCTTCTCAATGCCAAACTGCTTTCGGTACTCTTCAAATTCGCGGAAAAGTTCCTTTTGTTGCTCCAGCTCTTTTTTTAATGCTCGGGTTTCTTGCTTGTATTGCAGATCAGTCTCGGCACTTTGCTGAATTACTCCTAAACCGGTTAGATCAATTTTAGCCTTTGCATTTTTTGGGTCAGCATTAAACTCCTCGATCAATGCACGCACTTTTGCAAACTTATCGCGCAGGGCTTGCAGCTCTTCGGCATCACGATCCAGTTGCTTGCGTGCATATTCCCGATCAAGGTCTGCAATTTTCTCAAGCAGCTTTTTACGCTCGTTAACTTCCTTACGATTAGCATCAGTTTTGCCGTCACCAAAAATGTCAAGCCCCGCAGCTTTGGCAATCTCAGCCGCTTTTTTATTCAGGTCGTCAACGATCTTCTGACTCTTATCGGCTACGGTTTTAGCATCGTTCTCCAGTTCGTTAAGCTCATCAGCTAGAACCTTCTGACGAAATGCAGCACTATTCGCAGCTAGGTTGGTAAAATTACCTTGAGCTTGTGAAGCTGTTGAGACCCCTCTTGCACGTGCTTCGGCTTCCTCTTTTTGCTTGGCTGCAATTTCCTCCTCAGTTTCAAATTGCGCTTTAGCATTTTCGGCCAGCTGCTTAGCTGCATCAGCTGCGGCAAGGGTAGCTGCTGTCTTATATAGCATCGCTTCAATATACGCGGGCGCTTTTTCGACCACAATACGTTCAGCTTCATTGAGATCGTCGGTGTTTTTATAAACCTTGCCAAGGGTTGCATTGTACTGCTTAAGGGCGACCTCTTTATCAATAATTCCGTCTTTAGCCTGTTGAATGGTAGAGCGCAGCGTGATCAGGTCTTTAATAACCTTTTGATACTCGTTAGATTCATAGGCTTTATTGAGCGCTTCAACACTTTTGGTATGCTCATCAATAGCCGTGCGACCTTTAAATAACTCACTAAATAAATTGGCTATTTCTTTACCATAAACGGTAATTAGTGTAATACCTAATGACAAGGCAACATTCCAGCTAAAAAGGTTACCTATTACACTTTTCCAAACCGGCACCCCTTTTTTACCACTGGCGACCAGTGCGTCGTTTTCTTTGCGGAGGCGACCAATCTCATCGGCGAGAATGGGGATGTTGTTTGAAAGTGCCAAGAACCCGGTTTGGGCAGAATAGGTAAAGGCGGGAAGTTCGCGGGTGATCTGGTTGATTGAGTTGCCAAGGCCGTTAAACGTGCTTTTGGCTTTAGCAGCTTTCTTAGCCGGTACATCCAGACCCGGAGTCGTTTCCAAAGCTTTGAGCTTTGCCAATAGATCATTGATCTCTGCCTGACTCAATTCGGCCTCTTGCCCAATTTTCTTCAGGTAATCGCGTACCTTTTGGGCTTCGGCTTTTGCCTCAGGTGAGTTGATCAAAAACTCAATATCTATAGGGTCAATTTTTTCCACGCTTAATTTTGTTGAACAGGGCTGCGCCTGTATCTTCAATTACCTGATCTTCTCGTTTAACGTGCTTGAAGTTTGCACGGTCTGCCATCATAAGCAGGAGGTTTGCACGCGAGACTTTCCATAGCACATAATGCCACGTCCATCCGGTTTCCTTTATAATCTGGTATAATAATCCCCAAGGGCTATGTAAGCCGGTTTGCTTTAACTCCCCTGATTGTTCTGACCCAGATTCGGAGTCGTCAGTTTCATCTTGCGAACCGATCTGGTAGTACTCATAAAATCCGCGGTACCGCCGTAAATTAGTAAGGCGCTGGTGAGCGTAAAAAGTTCACGAGGTTTGCAATGCCATCGCAAGTACCACGCTAATAGCCGCGTAAAGAGTTTACCACTCCAGTAGCCGTTAAGAATGGCACAAGCAACCGCTTTGCTTATGCTTTTGCCGTGTAGGCTCATCAATGCCAAAGCCTCTTCTGTGCTTGTGTTCTCCAGCTTATGATCTTTGAGACCGGTACTGAGATAATACGCAGCCACGCGGTACATGGTGCCTTCATAAGGAGAGGTCAGCTTGAGCGCTATTGTGCGTTTACCAAACCATCTTAGAAAAAAAGGGGCGGCAACTTTTACCTTGACGCCCCTATGTAGGATGGTTTGAGCTGCGAGATGCTCCGTTGCCGGATTTTCTTGATGCTCGGTTTTCATTACGCTTCAATTGGTTCTACCATATCAAATGCAGCCAAACCGTCAACCAATGGCTTAAGAGCCATAATAGTCACATCTACCAATGCGATACCGTTACGGCGCACTTGATGATTGATTCGTGCATTTACACGCCCACGAGGTATAACGATCTTGTAACCATCTAAGGTTTCAAATTCAAGGCGCTTCTCAACGTGAAGGTTTTCTGAAGGACGGCTCCAAGTCTTAGAAGTTCCGGCAACGGTCACCACTTCACCACCACAAAGCAAGGCAAGCGTTTCTACACTAGTGTCCATAATCTGGAGCGTTGCAGAAATTCTACCTTTCTCCGTGAACTCCATAACCGGGTCTACGTCCATCTCATTGTAAACAGGGGTTGAAGTACCTTCCTCCTCAACGATGTTGAACGTGTCACGATAGACGTCGTCTTTCAATTCTGTAGGGCTACCGGCGCCTAGGCCGTCTGCCGCATTAATGTCGTCGATTTTAAGGCTCGCGAGACCGTATCTATACTTTGGCATTGCTTAGTCTTCTTTAGGATTAGTAATTGCTTCTTTACGGGCTGTGATAGCTTCGTGAACGCCTTTGCGGCTGGTTTCACCTTTAGCGGTTTCCAGTTCTGCAAGAGCGTCAAGGGTCTCTACCTTGTCAATTTCTGCCACACGACCTGCAACAGTTTTAACATTACCGTCAAGGATCGCCTCCAGTGCATTGTCTTTTGTGGTATCGTCACCTTTTGCGTCTGCGTCAGTGTCGTTTGTTTTTTGCGCAGCTGCTGCCGGACTATCAGGGTTCACCGTATCTTTTACCTTTGCAGCTTTTGCCACTTTCTGGGCGTTGTCTGCAAAGCTCTTATCAGGATCAGCGTCTGGCGTTTGCTCTTTGGCTTTACCGTCACGCTTAATGCTTGCGATCTTTTGATCTTTAGAGCGCTGTGCGTGGCTTTCGGCTGCGTGTAAGTCACGAAAGGCCTGACCATCGGCAGTGATGTGTAGCTCTTTAATTTCCGGGTTGCGTGCGAATATTGATTTCGCGATTTCTTCTGGTTTCATACTAAAAGGGTATTTTGATTTTGAAATAGGTTAAAGCGGCTTTAAAGCCTAAATAAACGAGGGCTAAACCGCCTACCCAAGCCAGTAGCTTGACCAAAAACGGCACATACTTTTCAGGCACATTCTCCACGGTTTCAATTTTCTCAAGTCGATCGCGCAAGGTGTTGATGGTAGTATCTCGTAGCTCAAGCTCCAGCAGTAAAGAATCAATCTTACAATCTACTGTTAGGCTATCACCTTGTAACCCTATAGCTGCTGTCACCCGGTTGCGGGTCTCAGTGATGTAAAGCGCTTTGCGTAGCTCTGCAATGGTCGTGGTTAACCTGAGACTGTCTCCCGGAACCTTAACCAGCGTGTCGCGTGGTACTACAGTTACGGTGGTCACCGTGCTATCGCGTACCATTGTACTTTCGGTTAGGGTTGCTTTGCTTTTGCAGCTTCCAGCTGAAAGGATCAATAGTACCGTAACCAATGCTAAAGCAATGCGGGCGATCCAGCGTATTACAATGTGTTTTTTCATATCTGTTTAAGTTGAAAGTGCATTCCGTCTTTACGTGTCCAAGTCCCGCCCCAATCAAAGCCGGCATCAGTAAAACACTTAACCAGTTCCTTACTCATTTGCGGTTCTTTTCCTAGTCCATTCCACGCGGCGTTGATGTCAATCGCAATTGCCCAGGAATGAAGTGACCACGTTTTGCCACCACGTACTAAACGCACATTAAAGCAGCCGTCCCAAGTCTTAACCTCGTCTTGCAAACAATTTGAAATGATGTTCCAAAAGGCATTTTCAAGCGGTGCTATGAGATCGCGGTTACAATAGATTTTATTAGGTATTACCGGAAGCTCGCGGTTAATTGCGTCAGGCACATCCCAAAGCGTTAACCATTTGCGCTCCATAGACGGAGTGGGTTCGCCGTATTTATGTATGCAATCTGTACTGCCTACCATTTGTCAAATAGTTTTGAAGCTTTCTCAATTAGACCGGTGCGTATGGCTACTGACACCTTATCAATAAAGCTGTAAAAGCTTGGCTTTTTACCAAAGCGTCTCAACTGGTTCTCGCCAATGCTATGCAGGTCAAAACTGATCACTACAAAGTAGAAGGCTATGATTGCAAACAGAAACCCATCATAAAGCCAAGTGAGACCCACCAAGAGAAACAAGAGGCAAAACACGGTTAAGATGCTTGCTATAAGTATTACGCCGGCAAACTTCCAGACGCTGCTCCACAGCTTGTCGCTTTTCATATAGCCGCGGGATGATCCCGTTGATATTAGATGCTCTTTTTTTGCTGCGCGCGTGCCTGTATAGAAATCGGCAATACTTACCAGTATGTATAAGATCGTAAGGACTCCAAAGGCCAAAAGCGGCATTGTCATATCCTTAAGGCTGATGTCTCTCGTTAACTCAGCAATCAACTTTTTTGCACCGAATGAGCCGGGCAAAACCAGTACGACAAGCGCGCCGTCCTGATAGGTAAATGCTTTTTTGACCAGACTAAACACCAGTGTTGTAAGTTGATTAGAGGTTTGCATAGTGATTATTAGCCCAGCCCAGTGAAGGGCTTGGGCTAATTATATTTAGGCTGTTTTTGCTTGTTTTAGCAAAGCGATTCCTTTGTAGTCAGCACGACGGGCACGACCACCAGCACGTACTAAGAATGAATAGACATCCCCGTAATACACAGGGTTTCCTAAATCGTCAAAGAAGACGATGTCACCCATAGCAAATTCTACCGCATTTTTATACCAGAATAAGCTGGCCGCATCGTCAGTAGCGCTTCCTACTGCTTCAGGCGTTAAAATGGTACCTGCATCGTTTAGACGAGTTACAGAGCTTCTGGATTTAATATTCCATCCTTGAGCTTTGTACATGATACCATTACGACGTTCTTGCTCAGTCACACTTTGCATATAGGTAGCTGTAGTTGTGCTATCTGCTGGGAACATATCTTCTAAGTCCTGAGGAGTAAGTAAGGCTGTCATCTGACCTTCAAACCAGCGGTTTTCAGTACGGAATTTTGTAGCCATTCGCTGAAGGTCTTTTATCGTAGCTCTTTTACGAGTACCTGTAGCTCCTGAAGCAGCTGGCACACCATCATTAGCTCCTGTGGTTTCTAATACCTGAGTGCTTGGTAATGATGTTGCTCCATACCCGGTATAAGCAGGGCTGTTTAACCAGTTATAAATGGTTTCCTCTGCAACTGTTTGCTTGAGTTTGTCCTGATCTTCACCCAATACACTTGAGCGCTTATCATAGGAAAGCTCCATCGTGTCAATATTAGGAATCAATACCGGATCAGAAGTATATTCATCAAGCAGGTAGATAACATCGGTATCATTACGCTTACGTACCGTTGCGGGAAGTGTAGCCCTATTTTTTACGACATTACCTGAACCACCAGACTGTGGAACGTGAACGGCACGACCTCCGACCACAAAGTCATTTGCTTTGAATGAATCCTTAAGGAAACTATTGTCCTTGAAGATTTCTTCCTCAATATGGTTAAGCCAAATTTCTTTTTGAATAGCCATAAACGCAAGACCTTTAGGTACAAAAGACATAGCTGTACCAGTGATCGCTCCGGCAGCTACAGAAGCACAGGCCACCATAGGTGTTGCGCCAAAAAATACAGCTGCAACGACAAAGATGATCAACGCGTTATACAGCAGGTTAAGTGGTGAAAAATGTTTCATTGTGTTCGTTTTTGTGATTGTGATTGATGATCCCGGTTACCTCCGGGTGGGGTTTTTGTTATGCTTGGTACTCTTTACCCCAGCGGGCTTTGTACTTTTCTTTAAAACCGTCAAGGTTCTTTTCCTTCAGTTCGATAAGGCGGCCAGACTTGTCAAGCTCGTCGTAGGTCAACTTCATAAGCTCATCACCGGCGGGTGCGTCGGTCTTCATTTGGCTTGAAGCGGTTGGGGTAGATGGGATTGAATCCAAGTGTGCTTTTGCTGCGTCAAAGTCAGCATTAGCCAGTTTGATCATTCCCTCTTTTTGATCGGCAGTGATCTTGCGATCTTCAACGGCTTTGTCAACAAGGGCGATGATCTTAGCATCTTTGCCGGCATTCTCAGCTTCGTCAAGCTTCAGCTGTAATGCATCCTTTTCGCTCTCTAAGGTTTTGATCTGAGTGCCTTGGGTTTGGCTCAGTGTTACCAGCTCTGCGATTGCGGTGTGCGCATCGGTCTCGGTGGCACCGTCTGACAGTTTAAGCAGCGCCATCGTAGACGCAGTTAATTGAATAAGTTTCATAGGTATTTCGGTGTTTTGATTAAGATTTGTAAGTACTTCAGAAAGCTTTACCAGCTCGTCGGCTTCGTTGTAAAGCACTACAGCAACAGATTCACTATTAGAGCCTATATCACACATGGAAGCCTCTTTAAGCACTGATTTTTCGAGCCACTTTTCACCGTCTACTTCGACAAATTCAAGAGGTAAAAGCCCAGCGCTAGCCATTTTGATCGTTCCGTTTTCAACCTTTTTAAAGATTTTCATTGCGAAATCGTCGGTGTCGTCAAATACAGGCACGCCGGTAATCTGACCGTCCTTTAATTCGATATCCTCCCAATATCCTAGTGGTAAGATTTCGTCAGCCTTTTCGCCCTTAGGACGTATATGCATCCACAATAAGAGCGGATTGGTTTTAAAATCTGCTAAGTTGATTCCTGCGGTACGTACGCGGAAACCGTTGCTGTTTTTTGCCTCGGTACTAATTGGGAATCGTCTTGTACTCTTTTTCATAGTTGCCTGCTGCTTGTTGCATTTTGATGGGTCAAAGATGTATCGGTATCGAGGGGTAAAAAAATGCAGCTTGGTAATACCCCCCGGTAAAAGGGTACGCTGCCCCCTGCAAGAGATGGCGCTACAAAAGACAAATTCTTTTTTGGCGTGGATGCTTGCACCTTTGGCCTATGAAAAAAGAAGCCATACAGCGCAAAAAGGACTACGCCAAGCTGCTCTATACTGTAGAAGGTGTAACCGTACAAAAGGAACTCGCCGACCGGGTTGGGGTTTCTGCCGTGACAATGAATAAGTGGGTAAAAGAGGAAGGCTGGGAATCACTACGGGCAAGTGTGATCATTACTAAAGAGAATGAGCTGCACCGCCTATACTGCCAAATCACCGAACTCAACGACTTTATAATGGCCAAAGAGAAGGGACAGCGCTTTGCCAATTCTAAAGAGGCAGACACCCTGATCAAGCTTACCGGAGCCGTACGCCAATTAGAAACCGAAACCTCGCTGGCTGACACCATTGAGGTAATGAAGGACTTTATCAACCACATCCGGGAGGACGACTTTGAGAAGGCCAAAGAAGTCACTGCGCTGGCTGATGTGTTTATCAAATCAAAAATGAAGTAATGCGTACAGCAGCAGAAAAAAAGGCGGAGTTTGATTGGGATGAGTTTGTACAGGATATGAACCGGGATGCGCCGGTACATTCTAATGAAACCGAGCGCGAAAAACGGAAACGGGTTGCAGAACTGGAGACCGATGACGAGGCGTGGTTTAAATATTACTTCTCTAATTTCTATACCTCAGAGCCTGCTCCTTTTCACCGCAAGGCCACTAAGCGGGTGATGAGCAATGCAGAATTCTATGAGGTGCGCGCGTGGTCGCGGGAGCTGTCAAAGTCTGGACGTACAATGATGGAAGTGCTCAAGCTTACCCTTACCGGTAAGAAGAAAAACGTCGTACTTACCAGTAACTCTAAAGACAACGCCGAACGGCTTTTACGACCCTATAAGGTACTGCTCGAAAAGAATAACCGGATCATCAATGATTACGGGATGCAAATGAAGCACGGCAGCTGGGCAGATAATGAGTTTATCACCCGCAAAGGTGTTGCCTTCCGCGCCATTGGTGCCGGTCAGTCGCCACGGGGTACGCGTAACGACGCCGTACGACCAGACGTGCTGCTCGTTGATGACTTTGACACTGACGAGGATTGCCGAAACCCGGACACCGTAGATAAGAAGTGGGATTGGTTAGAACGTGCATTCTATGCGACGCGATCGATCTCAAACCCGCTCTTGGTTATTTTCTGCGGTAACATCATAGCCGAGCATTGTTGTATCAAAAAGGCAATGGAAATAGCCGACTATGCCG
Organism: Leeuwenhoekiella sp. ZYFB001; assembly: GCF_011784865.1. NCBI lineage: Bacteria > Pseudomonadati > Bacteroidota > Flavobacteriia > Flavobacteriales > Flavobacteriaceae > Leeuwenhoekiella > Leeuwenhoekiella sp. ZYFB001. The sequence goes on along the minus strand of NZ_CP050460.1, from coordinate 2,312,092 downwards.
AGGTGATCAACATACGCGATAAGAACGGCAAATCTACTTGGCCTCAAAAAAACACCGAGGCAATGATCGACCGGGTATTGAGTAAAATTTCATACATCTCAGCTCAGGGCGAATACTTCAATAACCCGATAACCAAAGGGAAGGTTTTTGAAAACCTGCACTATAAAAAAATGATGCCGCTTAACCGGTACCGGTTCCTTGTGGCCTATACCGATCCCTCGTATAAGGGCGGTAAAAAGAACGACTACAAAGCCACGGCATTGGTAGGCCGTTATGGTGACGAGTACCACGTGGTTAAAGTCTTTTGCGCGCAGACCAGTACCGCAGATATGCTCGACTGGCAGTATGAGATTATTAAGCTGGTAAACGGTAAGGTACCGGTGTATTTTCTCATTGAGTGGCCTTCTATTGATGACAGCCTAAAGCTGGAGATCATAAAGGCAAACAAACGTCACAAGCTTACCCTGCCTTTAATGGCAGACCCACGGGTCAAGCCTGATAAGTTCTTTAGGATTGAATCCTTACTCGAACCCCTTAACCGAAATGAGAAACTCTGGTTTAACGAGAAGCTCAAGAAGTCTGACCACATGAAAAATATGGAGGATCAGTTCCTTGCGCTTTCACCCACGAGCCGGGCACACGATGATGGCCCCGATGCGGTAGAGGGTGCCGTTTGGAGTGTGAATTCTAAAGTAGGCGCAGACACCAGCCAAATACAAACTAATGCCGGAAGGCGCACAAACAATAAACGATGGTAACACGTGACGATTTTAAAAGCCACTTATATGCCGAAATACTCAATGCGGTAGATCGTGGCGACGAGGACATACTTAACGACGCAATGGCTGCCGCTGAGGCTCAGGCTATGGGCTATCTCAGCCGCTACGATGTAGATACGCTTTTTGCGCGTGAAGACGACGCGCGGGATGACATGCTGCTTGTGATTATTAAAGACCTTGCCGCTTGGCACTTTATTGTATTGGCAAATCCGGCAACCGATATGGAGCTTCGCAAGACACGCCGCGATGAGGCTATAAGTTGGTTAAAAGACATACAAAGTGGCAAGGTGGTACCGCGCAACTGGCCGCCTGCAATTGAAGAAAGCGCAGACCAACTATTTCACGTTAGCAGCGCACCTAAGCGCAATACCCGCTGGTAATTTAAACACCGATTAAAACGAATTTAAATGGCACGAAAAGTATCTAATAAACGAATAACCAAGACAAAGGTTACCAAACCGGCTGGCGCTCCTGATCAGATCGTATTGCATAAGATCGAGGTACGACCTTACAATCGTACTGAGCAAGACATACCTAACTGGAGGCGCGCAATTCAAAGCGCAGAATCTCAAATCCCACGGCGCAGCTTATTGTATAACCTCTATGCCGATGTTGACCTTGACGGTCACGTCGAGGCGGTGACTGGAAAGCGTCGCGATCCTATCAAAGCAGCCAACTGGCAATTTGTAGATAAGGAAGGGACGCCGGTTGATGCGGTTAATGATCTAATTGACTCCGTTGGTTTTGACGACCTGCTCGATGAGATTATGAACGCAAAGTTTTGGGGCTATTCTATGATGGAGCCTACCTTCTGGCAAGATCAGGACGGCAGCTGGGAAATGGACGCCGGACTTTTGCCGCGTCTCAATTACCGCCCTGAGAATGGTATACTGAGTTATGACAGCTACAGCGAGGAGGGCGTTAACATTCGCGAGGGTATTTATGCCAAAACCATTATGGAGGTCGGTAAGATCAAAGATTTAGGACTGTATATGAAAGCCTCGCCGTACGCTATTTTAAAGCGTGGCGGACTGGGCGACTATGCGGCCTTTATCCAGACGTTTGGGAATCCTTTGATCGATGCGATGTGGAATGGGTTTGACGAGAAGCAACGCGTGCAGCTTCAGCAAGCTTTACAAGAGATTGGCGCAGGCGGTACCATCATACGACCCGATGGAACCACCATCGACATCAAAGAGAATAACGTCAATGCCACGGGCGATGCACACGGTAACTTTTTGCGCTTTCTCAATGGCGAAATATCAAAGGCTTTAATTGGCACCACCGAGACTACCGAGAGCAGCTCCAGCTCTGGCTATGCTCAAAGTAAAACCCATCAGGAGCAGGACGAAAGCAAGCACGAGACCGATTTAAACTACGTTAGACGGGTGTTAAACTCACGTTTTATACGCATCCTGCAAAGTGCCGGGTTTGATACTCAAGGTGGTCGTTTTATCATTCAGGGCGAAAGTCAGGAACTCACAGTTAAGGAAAGCTATGAGATGTACAAGTCGATGCGCAAGGAGTTAGGACTGCCCATTGACGACGATTTCTTTTACGAGACTTTTGACGTGCCAAAGCCTGAGAATTACGATAGCCTTAAGGCTCAGCAGAAGGAACAAAAGCCACCGGTACCGGAACCGAAACCCGGGGCAAAAAAGGCTAACAAAAAAGAAGATCCCGATCGGGTGAACCTTTCCCTTTCTGAAGAGGAAACCAAGGAGCAACTTGATAGCGCTTTGATGCGCTGGCTCAGACGCTTTTTGCCTTTTTTTTCAAAAGCCCCGGCGGAGACGACCGGGGCAGCTGGACACATCCACACGCTTGATCTAAACTTTAAAGACGACTTTAACTATGACGATTATTTACGTAGGTTCTGGAATCGTGGTGGCAATACCGTCTTCGATGGTGAGCTGTTTAACAGTACAGCAGATAAGCTCATTAACGGACTTAGAACCGGCTGGATTGACGGAAACAAAATCAACCTCACAGACGCTCCCGGATTTGTCTATGGAGTTGATGATCCGGGATTACTCACTGCATTTGAGCAAAACCTGTTTAGATTTAGCGGAGCCAAAACCCTTTGGGAAGTGCAGCAGCTCAACGCGCTTTTTCGCCGCGCAACAAGCTTTGAAGAGTTCTACCAGCTGGGTAAACAATTCTTGGATAAATCGCGTAAAGACTACCTCGAGACCGAGTACAACACGGCGCAGTTAACCGGTGAAGCTTCAGCGAATTATTACCGCTTGATCAAGCAAACCGATATTTTCCCGTATTGGCAGTATAAAACAGCTGGTGACAATCTCGTGCGTCCGGAACATGCTGCGCTGGAAGGTGTAACGCTACCGGCAAATGATCCTATTTGGGATAAGCTATTCCCGCCTAATGGCTGGAACTGCCGCTGCTATATCCTGCCGCGTATGAAACACGAGGTTGATCTATCTAAAGTTGATGCAGACCGGGCGCGTGCAATGGCTTATATCGACTCGCCCAAATTTGAGCGGGAGACCAAAAGCGGTTTTGGCGTTAACCGGGCGAAGAGAAAGTTTGTATTTGCTGAGAATCAAAGGTACCTGAAGAACTTTAGTAAAGACCCCGATTTCACATTACGCAAACTAGGCGCTGAAGATTTTGACCTGCTTGACTTTATTACGATGAAAAACAGAGCAATAGGTATTGCTCCACAATACGAAGATACGGCGGTGGCATTTTGGGAAGCCTTAGAAGAGCTGGAAGGCGAAAAGGTATTGCGTGACTATCATAACAGGCCGGTAAGCGTTGGTAAAAAAGACTTTGATCGTCATACCCAAGATGCTCGTAAAAAGCGCGCACATCGTACGACATTGCTTAACGCGCTAAGTGAAGGGCTTAAGGAGGCCGAGGAGGTGTGGCTTACTGAAGAAAAGCTCACCGCCTATACGTATATCAAGTATTATCAGGATGTGGCTATACAGATCGTTGTTAAGATGGATAACGGAAGTCTAAAACTGATCAGCTGGTATGAGATCGCAGAAAAGGAAAGTGTGATCAGTAAAGCCCGGCGTGGACTGCTTATAAAAAGATAAGCCCCCGCGAAAGCGAGGGCAAGGTCTTACAGGATGTTATTTCTGACGCCGTCTTTATCAGCCGTTGCAGCTGCTTACCTGTGCGCAGCCCTTCCTTTACCGCCATCATAACAGTACAAAGATACATTAAATGGATTACAAACAGCAATTAAATAACTGGTTTTCAAAGTTCGAGCATCGTTTTGATACTGCGGTACCGGTGATTGTATCTGAAACGGCGACGGAGTTCTTTAAAGAGCGTTTTGATAAACAAGAGTGGGATGGTGTGCCTTGGGAGCAACTCAACCCAAAGTATGCCGCAAAAAAGACACGCGGTAACGGGAGAATACTCACCAGAACCGGAAATTTACAGGCATCTATAAGACCCACTCAAGTTAACGCCAACCGCGTGGTGATCTCAGCTGGAAATGTTAAGGTACCGTATGCCCGCATTCATAATGAAGGCTTGCGGGTGCGTGGCGTGCAAAACGTGCGTGGCTATACCAATACCAATTTTATGGGTAAAGGTAAACGGGTACAGATCAAAGAACATACGCGCAAAGTAGACTACAAGATGCCCAAGCGTCAATTTGCCGGCAATTCTAAGTATCTCAATCAAGCTATTATTAACCGCCTTACGGCATTTTACAACAATCGATGAAAACGCTATTTATAGACCTAACAGACCGCCTGCAAGCCCTTGACGTTATCAAATGGGCAGATGAAGACAAGGGGCAAATGAATTATGAGAAACCGCCTATTCTGTTCCCTGCGACGCTGATAGACATTCAAGAACCCCGGCGGCAAAATTTGAATGTAAAAATACAGGAATGTAACGCCCAGATCACTGTTGCAATATGCCTAGACTGGAGGGGTAACACCAATGCCGTCACTCCTGAAGCTGCACGCGAAAAAAGCTTATTTTATTATGATGTCGAAGAGGCTGTCTATCAAGCTTTGCAAGGTTGGAGCAATGGGCAGATTAACACGCTGGAGTGTGTGGGTAAACGTAAACAAAAACGACCTGATCAATTTACAGTGCTGGAGTTGGTTTTCACAACGCAATACCGAGACAGCTCTGCGCTAGACGCCGGGTAAATTCACGCGCCCAGACCAGTCAAAATGCGGGTATTGCTTGCGCAGCTCTGCAACCGGTGTACGCGCATCAACGAGGCGATTAACCAGGGCAGTTCGTTTTTTGAGTTCGTTGTAGATCGTGTCTGGCTCAAGGAAGAATTCAAGGTGTAAGTGATGTAGGCAATCTTCATACAGCATACGGCATATAGAACCATAATAATAGTACCTATGGGCGATAGCGTCAGCACGGCGCGCTAGATTGGGCTTGCTGTGCGCCGGCTCAATAGGCTGAAAAATAAGATTATCGTAAAGTGAGTATTGCCCTTTCATCTAGTAACAAAAATAACGGCTTGCTATATAATAAGCAAGCCGTTAGCAATGGGTGTTTTTAACAGGTTATTACCAGTCGCTATTCTTTAAAATAACTAAGAATACTTATGATAATTGCAACAACGGCAATGATAAAATCTCTATTCTTTTTTGCTACTTCCCAAATAAATTCCCATCCAGATGAAGGGTAACCTCCATCTTTAATATGCAATTTGCCTTTTCTAGTTATTGTTATAAGTTTTGAATCACCTGTTCTAGTGGTAGTATTCATTTCTGTAGTATATTCGTCTTTCACCAAATCGATAGACACCTTAAACAGCAAATCAATATCTTTATTTAGAATTTCTGATAATTGCCAAATTCCTTCTGACTCCAAACGATCTGTCTTATTTAGATGCTTGAGAATTGCGTTCTTAGCTTTATTATCTCTAATCAATTTTTTCATACTACAGGTTATTTACCAGTCGCTACTTTCAGTAACTGGAGACTCATTTAAAGCAGCGGAGAGTAGCCCTATAAACCGAAAAGAGAATAAGGTCTCTAAGGTTTCTTTTGCAAGTTCGCTTTTAAGTTTCCCATTTTTATATATACCATAGTTGCCAGTTAAAAAACCTCCGGTGTCATTGGTTACCAAGTCAAGACGTTTATAATCTGAGGTTCTTAAGGTAGTCATCTCAAGAGAAGGAGCGTCTATACGCACTTTGCCGTCTTTAAAGCGAATGGTATAGGTATAATCTAAATCAAATACATTACCGCCTTTAGATCGTGGTACCGCGTTAGCTTCAAAACCATTAACTGTAATTTGAGTGTCTTCAATGGTACTTAGTGCAGCATCCGGGTTTTTATATTGCCGGTGCAAATAAGCCAATACACGGTCATATAATACAGCCGCTGAAGCGTCTTTAAACTCGGCTACTTGATAGTCTTCATCACCATATTTAAAACCCTCAGGGGTTACATGCCATGTTTGTGCAAACGAAGCTGTTGAAATGAATAGTAGGAGTAGTAGTATTTTCATTGCTTGATCTTAATGGATACTTGGATCACTCCATTTAACGGTTCTTTTCTTGTCTTTAAATTCTCCATTGTATGGAACAAAAACTGAGCTAACGGGTTGTTCGTTGATTTCTGGGTCGTATGTATAAGTAATGTAAACCCATCCCCCCGGAACTCGCAAACAGTCAACTGCTCTTTGCTTGTCTGAAAAAATATTTGTCTGCTCGTGCAATTCTAAATCATATAAATTTTTAGCCATAATTTTATTGTTTCCAGTTATTTAATTCTTCCTCAGAAACCTCTATTATTCCAGATATCCCTTTAAACCGAACTCTTCCATTTGGGCTACCAATCTTTTCAATGGCAGACTTTATCATTTCGCTCTTAGTAGGAAAGCTATCAAAGTCTTTTAATGTTATATAGTCTGCTGATGTTGAATCACTCGTTCCGTCAGACTTTAAGAAGAACACAATATAATTTTTCATAATCCTAAGTTTAAGTTAGAAAGATACAACAATCTGAAAAACAAGTATTACAGATTTCCTTAACATTGAGTATATTGTGTATTATTAATAAATATTTAATCACATTATGGCTAAACAAGACAGACCGAACCATCCAAGACCATCAAAACCTCAAGGGCCACCTTCCAAACCAAATACTGGGAATCCTAGACCTGATACTCGAAATAATCCTCCCGGTAAAGGAGTAGAGCGACCACCTAGAAGAAAATAAGATACGTTAAGATAAGTAGTGTTAAACCGATGGCCATTAATGCCATACTTGCGTAATTGCAGCGTCGTGTCCAACCAGAAAACAGTTCTGCTCTTGTGTCGTGATGCTGTATTTTTTTTTCAGATTCATCACAAGGATTATATATATTATCCAAATCATAATCGCTCATAAGCCAATCTTCATAATTAGCTTTTTGTCCAAAAGATTGAGACACAAAATTTGTTATTATAGCTAATAGAAGTGCTATTCCAGCGGCTTTGAGCAACCAGTTCGAACAGACGTTAGAATACATTGGATTTTGTAAATATTTCAAAGTCTCTAGACAGGCATAAATACCAGCTCCAGAAATTGAAATAATTAATAAATCGATTCGTTGTGTGCTATAGAATAATCCTTGCCAAGCTAAAGTCTTACGCTCTTTACAATTATCTAGTTTATATTTATTCTTATCTTCAGTCATTGGGTGTCATTTTCTTTTTAAATGTAAACTTTTAAAAATTAATTATTGAGGTTTACATTGTTTCTAATAAATTATAAGTACCAATGAATAAAGAATTTCTTATATACATTTTATATCTCGTTATTGCTTTTTTCGTCGTGAGATGGTTGGGACCCTCATTTGTAAAACGCGAAGGGAAGACAAAGGAGCAAATTGAAGAGGACACTAAAATAATTAGTGTTTTTTTAAAAATTATTTTCGGTATAGTCCTCGTTGTTTTTATTTACAACCTTTTAGATGCTTAGGATTAATTAGCAATCTTCGTTTGCAATGTTCCAGTGATGAAAGCAATATTTCAAGTTGTATACCGGTTCATCACAGCTCTTTATGCAGCAGCTTTCACCGCGCACCGGTGTATCAAGTGCGCCACCTGCTAATAAAGCATTATAAGCGGTTTTCGTGCCTTGAGTTTTAGGTAAGATGGGCAAACCTAAAGCTTCAGCGAGGCGTATTTCGCCAAGCATCCCGGGAGACACACCGTCACCATATAACCATACTTCACGTATGGCGCCGCTTTTAAGCACGCAGCGCCCGTTTTCTAAACCTCTGGCACGTTTAGCCGGGTTGTTGTCATCAAGTGCCAGCACGTCTGCGTAATACGGCGCAAGCGGTACCACCTCAGGTTCTGCTAGGTTAATTTGACGTATCACTTTTGCAAGTGCTTCTAGATTACGTACGACGTTGCCGCCTATGGGGTGTGCGATATATACTATTTTCATTTTTTTTGTTTTATTTGTTAAAATTTAAATATGATAAGCTTTAAAGACATCAAGGACGCGGAAGAAGGACTTAAATCAATCTTAGTATTTATGGTTATGATGCCATTCTGGTATTCCTATTTTGGAGCTTTTTATCCTGAGATTCTAAAACGTTCTGATCTTGTACTTGAAATTTGTTATTGCTTTGCATTAAGCATTAGCGGTGGTCTACTGTTTTTACTTCCAAGCCATTCATATTTTTCGTTTGGTAAACTGAAAAAGCAGAAGGCATTAAAACATTGCTTCAAGGCCGTTACCCTTGAGATTTTGGTTTTAGGTTTAATGTCTGTGATTCAAGTGTCAATTAAGTCATTACCATTAGAAGCAATGATTTTATTTTTCTTTTTACCATTCACAATTCATTCAGCTATTATTGCAACTATTTCGATGCGCAAAGAATTCAAAAAACGTAGCAGCAAATAGTTTTTTAGTGAATACTTCCGTGGTTATCTTCCCAATAGCGCTGATTGAGGTACACGCTGGGGGCGGCTTTGTTGTAGCGTTTACGTGCTAAAAACTTGTCATAGGTTGGGATGTGACCTAAGGCGGCTATTTTGTCTTTTTTAGAAAGGCGCTTCCAAGAGGCCTGTGATTGGCTCTTTTTTACCTTATGATCGTAGGCATTGTAAAACGCGTCAAAGCTTAGATCAGGCTCACCTATGATGATTTCAAAGACCGACTTTTTAGCCTTGAGCCAGACGCTTTTCATAATCGCCTCGGTCTCCGGGAAGTTACCCTCTTTAAATAACCAAGTGATTTGTTTTGTTGAGAGCGGTTTATCCTGAATTTGAAAGCTGATTAAATTGCCTTTTAAATCGTATTTAAACTCCCATAAAACGGAAAGGCTATCGCCCTTTACGGTGTAAGTTGTTACTTGTTCCATTTATTGTAATTTTTGATCCAGTTCGTGTGCGATGCTAACCACCGCGTTGTATTCATAAGTACCGGCGCGAAATAAGCCCCGGTTTATGCGCAAATGTCTTTCGATGGCGTCTGCCTCGTAGTAGGCGAGTTCAAGCGATTTAGGCTTGTCATTTGGTGACATACGGGCTTCAATTGCTTTCTTTGCTACTCGCACGAGTACCTTTTGTAATATGGCCGCCGCTGCTTTGCCTATGCGGGTCGTTGTATCTGGCGTTTGTCCCATGTGCAGTACCTGCTCCATGACGAGGTAATGCTCTGGTTTTTGTTTGATTTTAACTGGATGCATTTTCTAAGTATAAACCGGTTGTTACTTGGGTATTGAATTCGCCTCCTTTTACGCCTTCAAGCGCTTCACGGTCGCGGCGTTCTTTTTCGCTTAGCTCAAAGGGATCAATTTGCTTGAGGTCACCTTCACGATAAAGCTTTGAGGCGATCACATAATTTGAAAAGAAGATCTTGTCAAGCTTTTCACGGGCTCGTTTTTTATTAGCCGGCTTTCGGTACCGCTTAAGCTTGGGAGTAACGAGGCGTCGGTATTCGCCGCGCATATGTTTTCTAAAGTACTCATAGGCACACTCAAGCGTTACCCAATCAATATATTCTAGCTTAATGGCAATTTCTCTAACATCCCAAGTGTCTCGGCTTGCTTTCATCTGCCTGTCTGGAAAGAAGTACTTAAACAGGGTGCCAAATAGCATTAACTCGGTGTTTTGAGCGTATTTGAAGCGGTATTCTTTGAAGGTTATATTTTGAATCTGCTCGGCGCTTAGGTTGTATTTCTTCATCAAGCGATCAAGTGCAGCCTGTGCCGCCCCCTTTTCACCGGAAACGCCTCGCTTAACGAGTTCGTAAACTTTTTGAATTTTATCATGTTGCTCTGGTGTCATATACAATCTGTTTTTGGTTCTGTTATATCTGTTCCGCATTGGCGGCACGCGGTTATGGTGGTCTCACATGTGGCGCTTAGGTTTACTACGCGTATGTAGCGGGCTTCTAAAGGATGCTCGCAGACGGTTTCAAAAGGCTGCGGTTTCATTTATACAGACTTTTTAAAATGCCCTCAAGGGCGTTAATGATCTTGCTTACCTCTTCGGGATGCATCTTGAGCAGCGGCTTGCGCACCGGTGCGCGATCGCTTTGCAGCCAAGCCCCAAAACGGGTGATATCTGCCACACGACCAAAGCGCGGGTGATCTGTTGTCCATTTGATTTGTATAAGCAAGCTTAAGATGGCTTTGTGGCGCTGGTTGTTTTTATCAAATTTGCCCCACGTACTGGCAAGGTCTGCGGTAGCCATTGGCACCGGTTTAAGCCCCATTTGTTTTAAAATGGCGTTGGCTTGCGCATAGGTGAGATCATTGGTACTGATCTTGTCATTGTCACCCGTTGCCCATTGCACCCATTCTTCTTTGGTATCGCGGTTAGGCGCGTTAACGTGTATGAGCTGCTTTTGCTTTTTATTGGCTTTCATAGATTATACCTTAATGAGGTTATAATTGCTTTTATAACCTTTATAGATTATTTTGTGATAAGCCGGGGAGTCGAACCCCGGGAATAGATGCTCAGCAAATACTGTCTATTACACCAGCCTTATCGGTTTTCGTGATCTCGCTCACGAGGGCGGTCGTTCTGTCGCTTAGTGCTATGACTTTACTGGTGGCACACATTGACCGGTATTCCTGCCTAATAATTTTCAAGGGCTCAGCAGGAGCGGCAGTGACAGCGCATCAACCGTGACAGCGGCTTTTGGGTGTCGGCACCTCTCTTTTAATCCCTAGTGACAGGGCGATTTTTTAGCTTGATCTTGCGACCTATGTAGCATTTAAAGGCATTGGTTTCAGAAGGTGTAAGCTCTTCTTTTGCGATCCAGTTGCCGTTACTATCTTGATACACCTCTTTAGAGTTTACCCAGTAGGTGTCTGCGTTTACCGTTGGCTCAATTGTTACTCCCATAATTAGATACTTGAAAATTGAAGGTTAACCGTTTGCCATTTGCCGTCTGCGCCTTTTCGCTTGACCTCATAACCAAACCCTTTAAGGTGGTTGCTGTAACTCTCTTTGATCAAACGGAGCCCTTCAACCCAGCGCGGATCGTCGTACTTAGCTTCGTGTTGCAGGAGGATCATTACCCGGGCATACTCAAGCTCTCCCTTTTCATTTTTCTGAAGGAAAGACATTAAGATCTCGTAAGTTTTTAAATCACGCTTTTTGATAGTTTCGCCTAAAAACTCTCGAATTAGTTCCTGAGCTTTTATACTACGCTCGTCCCAAATTGGTTCTGTATCCCTGCGGCGGGTTATGCGATAATCACCAGCTTCGTTAGTGATACTGAAACCACCTTTACTATTGCTACGCATCTGACCGTAATTGTTAAGCAGTTCTGCCTGCTCCTCCATACGGTTATGACATAAGTTTTTAAGCTCTACCAAATATTCATTGGTTTGAAGCGCTAATTTCATAATGAGGTTAATAGTCTCATCGCGCTTGCGCTCGTATTCTTTCTTTTCGCGTTCTGCGGCTTTGGCTTTTTTGGCGCGCAATTCTTTTAGTTTAGCCTCCAGTTGCTCTTCGGTTAATTCTGCGGTGGTGTCCTGTGTTGTATTCATCTTAGTCTTCTATGATTTTAAAGTTTATTGATAGTCTCCCGGTGTCTGTAGCCGAGAAGGTGAGTTTAAGGTTCCAGTTGTCTGCGTGGTCTTCCAGTAGATCAATTTGGGTAGTGTCTATGGTTTCCCGGGTGTAAACATTGGCTTTATAAGGAAGCCCTTCCTCCAAGTGCTCAATGTTGAGCGTATACGGCTCAGATAGAATCTTGTCTAGGTCTCTCTGAAAATTTCTAATGTTCTCGTCGATCTCGTGCTGTGTTGGTGTCTCCATTGTCATAATCTTGTTTGCTTAATTCGTTCCATTTCTCTCGTGCCAAATAGGCTTGTATCATTGCGCTGATCGCGCGGTCGTGGTACCCACTCATATCTTAAAATCCATTCGCACACGCAGTACAATACGCTCAAGGTGTGCCGGTAGTTCGTATAGGGGTGTTGCGCTCCCTGTGTCACCCGAATTGATATCATCAAGTGCGTGCATTACTGCGGCGCGATGCTGATGCAGGCAGGTGCGTTGACTAACTGAGAAGTAAGCGCTTTCGCGTGTTGCCTTAAGTACCCCAGTGATCAGGTCATTGCGATCGTATAATTGGTGTGCGTTCATATTGCCAATGCTTTTTTAATTAATACTTTGCTGTAGTGCTTGTGGATCACGCTGGTATAATCGCGGTAGATATCTTTAAGCGTATCACGATCGAGATTGCCATTGTAGCTGCTTACATCGTCTGCGAAATAGCGCTCAAAAGTGCGCAGGTTCTCACGCCACCACGTAAAGAGTGCGTTATTACTCAGCAACATTTGCAGCTGCTCTTGATTGTGGGCTTTTTTCTGGCACCACTCTAGCCAAAGCGAGAAAAGCGTTAGCTCATACTCCTGCGGCGTTTCTTTTAATAGTTCGTTTATTGCTTTCATAAGATATCGTGGTATTGCTTTGCGCCCTCTTCCCATACGGTGTATGGTTTAGAAAGCTGCCCGCGGTTCATTCTACTTTTTGCAAACACTCTAAAGCCTACACAATGCAGCTTTACATCGGCATCGTACATTATGGCTTTTGCAAGGCTGCCCATAGGTTGCTTGCCTTCAGCGTGGCTGTTCCATATAAACAAGGTGTTAGGGCAAGCCTTTTGCAGCGCCTTGTAGCCCCGCTTGTCAAGAAAGGCGTACTGTACCGAGTCAATAATTACAATGCCTGCGCTTTTGTGGCGCGACTGGCGCTCTCTGATCTCGTCTATAGTCAACTTGTCTAATACTTTGAAGCTGCCGCGGCGGCACTCTTGCATTCGGTTTTCTTTAATTGCCTCCTGCATAGACATACGCGCACCCTCTTCAAGCGAGTTATACTCGACCTTTTCAAACTGTGTGAGGTATTTTGCTAATTGCATTAGAAATGTGGTTTTACCTTCTCCTGAGTTTCCAAAAAGAAACCAACTGCCGGAGCGCTCTGGTGTTCCTATTAATTCTTTGAACCGCCCCTCAAGGGGGAGCGTTTTAAATTTTTTCTTTAGCAGCTCGTCAACCGAGACTGCACGTTTAATTTTTGCCATTTATTCACTCAATTCCGGCTGTTCTTGTCTCGCTAGGTGTATTCTCTTGATTTCACGTCTTACGCGCCTAAAATCGCCCCCAAACGTGTCATAAATGAATGTGATGTCTTCCTCGTCGTCTACACCATTGGCGCGGCAAACAGCTGCAACATCGTCGCGATTGATAGGGTCAAGCTCTATGTGGCGGCGTCCTACACGACTGTATAGTTCGTCATACCCCGTTTTTGAGTGTTGAATACCGCGTTCAATACGCTTGCGCAAGGCTTGCACGCCGCTCAGGATGATCCCCAAGTGCCCTTCGTGGTCGTTGTAGAACTCCATAAACATATCGAGCTGCGGGTCTTTCAGTTTATCAGCCTGATCAAGAATAAGCAACGGTTTTGCCCATCTAATGATTTGATCGTTCCATTTCTCCAGCATTTGTTCGGTGGTTCCTATAGGTTGAACACCCATAGCAAGGAGCAAGTGGCGTACAAAGGTTTTTTTAGTCCAGCTGGCTTTGCATTCTACGTGCATCACATTCTCATTGCGGCGCGCATAGAACTTATAGCCATTTGATTTACCCTTGCCGGCATTATCACTAATGAGAAGCGCAAGCCCTTGCATACGGGCAGCGTGGCAGTATTTATAAGCTTCATTAAGGTTTGCCGTCATAGCGATCTTCCAGTCTAGCTCAATGCTGAGATTGCCCTGAACCTTGCGAAACATATCGTCGCTAATCAAGCCCCAATTGCCGGCGATCATCTGGCTAATGGTTGCCGTACTCACCATTGCCTTAATCGCTACAGACCTTTGACTGGTTAAGCTTGCAGCCTTAGCGACCTCATTAACAATGGTGCTCTTAGCTGCATTGCTTATACGGCTTTTATTTTTGGTTTTGACACGAGGGTCTTTATGATGGGCAACTGCTTCTGCTGATTGTGGTACCATAGTTATATTTTATTAAGCCAAGAACCTGCGCCGGCTTCTGCCATTGCACGAGACTGCTTTGGCTGGCGGCCTCTGAACTTCATCTCAAGTTCCTGGTCTTCGATTAGTGATTCTTCAGTGATGTTGGTGCGCTGGCGTAATGCTTCAAGCTCTGCCTGAACGCGCTCGACGTCTTTATCGCGGGTGCCTATCATTTTATGTACGCGCCCGTGATCTTGATCATCCATAAGTAAAGGGATGCTCTTAATGCTCTTGACAGGCTCGGCGTCTGCGATGTATTTACTTTCGCCGTTAGGCAGTCTTAAGTATAGGCGCACATAATTGTCAAGCTGATCAGGATCATACTGTACAAAGAATTTGCAACCGGTATAATTATCGCGGAAATCAAGATCAACGTGGCCGTCTGCCGTGTAGACTTCAAAGTGATAGCGTTCTTTACCTACTGTAAGGCGTATACCGTCACGATTGTAGGTGTTAGTGTTAGTTGAAGTAACCCAAAACAACTGCACCATATCAAGCGGGCTAATCTTATCTAAAGCAAAGGTTTGCTCGTGAGTAGCGGCCTCGTTGCGGCTTACTTTTAGTTTTGGGTGGGCTGCATTATTCCATTTTTCAACTGAATAGGCAAACACCTCGCGCAGCTCGTCAATAGTCTTGAGCTTTTCGCGGTGACGCTTAACAAACTCCATATTTGGGCGACTGTCTGCTTTAAGTGCTGTGATAGCTTGCTTATCTGAAAACCACCACTTGTTGAGAAACTGCTGCTGAAAGCGACCTATAAGCTGCTCAGCGGGTGAACCGTGCTCATAAGCGCGGTGGGCATAATGCTGACCACCATTAGCCGTCACAATATTGCTATACAGTTCTTGAACCGCTTTCATTTTGTGACCACTTTGGTTATCATAGGTTAACAGCGCAGGCTTGCATTGTGTCTCCTGCAAAGCCATTTTAAAAGCGCGGAAATGTGACTGGTGGTCTTCGGTAAGGCTAAAGTCGTGACCTACAATTTTCTCGCTATACACGTCAAATATGAGGTTGACTTTGATATCTGCACCCATTGAGTAAGGCGCGCCTTCTTTAAAGTGAATCCAGTCAAGCTTGGAGCCGTCAATGGTTAAATATGCATAAGGGAAATAATCGCTCTTATCGCGTGTAGTCTTGTGACCAAACTGACGCACATACTCATCTTTGCCGTGGCGGGCTAATACCCAAACCTTTTTCTGTTCCGGTTTATGAAGCCACTTATAAATGGCGTCTTCGTGAAGTGAAGGCCACTTCTTAGCGATACGATAGGCATCGTATTCAAGGTGCAAGTCTGTAATACTAGGCTTGTGTGGGAGGCAGTACTTAGCGAGTAGCCAGTCTGCAAGGGCACCTTTAATTTTTTGGGTGTTGGTGTTACCGGTACCGGCGTGGATCAGGCGCTCATAGCCCTGTTCTGCATATTCTTTATAGCGACGCTCAAGGCTGCGAGGGTTGCTTGGTAATTTATGAGGAAATTTAGCCTTGCCATCTTCACGCTTAAGCGTTTTTAGTTCAGCAATAACCTTGGCAAGTTCGCGCTTACCTTGAGTCTTTTTAAATGAAGTGTTGCGAGCCGCTTTAACCTCTATTTCTTGGAGCAACTCACCGTAAAGGTTAAGTATCTGCGCCTCGATATAGTGCTGATACTCTTTTTGGGGTGAAAGGCCGGCTTTCATAAAGAAAACCGCGGCTTTGTCGTCATTGTTAAGTCTGCTAACAAAGGAGTCGACATCGTCTTTACGGTAAGGGTCTCCAAATACTGCTTTGATCTTGGCCAAAAATTCATCAGGAATACTCGACCACGCGATAAGACCGGTGCGACCTCTTCCAGCTGTGCGGAGGCGGTTGAGTTTTGCTCGTTCTTTGCTGCACCAATGCTGAAATTGATGGTACGTAAGTAAACCAAGCTCAAGGAAGACATCTTGATTAACCCCAAGTTGGTTGCCGTTGTAGTACTCGTATATGTTATCGCTCGTGATCATCTAAATGGGCTTATATGATGTTTTTTAGTGCTTCTTGCATTTTTTTGCTTCTCGCTTCTAAAAGAGCATTGGCAGCAGGTTCAATTGCAGCATTATTAGTTTTATTCTTAAACCATCGATCTACTGTCATAAGATCA
This sequence comes from Leeuwenhoekiella sp. ZYFB001, assembly GCF_011784865.1. NCBI lineage: Bacteria > Pseudomonadati > Bacteroidota > Flavobacteriia > Flavobacteriales > Flavobacteriaceae > Leeuwenhoekiella > Leeuwenhoekiella sp. ZYFB001. Next base: position 2,295,731 of record NZ_CP050460.1, on the reverse strand, counting down.
ACCTCGGCCAGTTTCGCGATCTTAGTCATATCACCCCATTTTAGTTTAGCCTTTAAGCTTTTACGGTATTCTATAGTGTTCGCGCTTTCCATTTATGTTATATTTGTGGTATTCTGTGATATTTCTAAGCAAATATAATAGAGATATCTCTAATTTCATAATAAATATGAGAGAAATTTCAACTTTCAAGAAGCGAATCATTGATTACCTTGACACAAAAGGGATTAAAAAGGCTCAGTTCTATAGAGATACAGGTATATCTAATGGAATTTTAAATCAATCAAGTGGTCTTACAGAGGATAATGTATTGAGATTTCTCAATACATATAAAGATGTCAATCCAGCTTGGTTCTTTTCTGGTCTGGGTGATATAAAAAAGAACATTGAGGTGGGTCAGGTTAATGAAGAAGTACCTGCCCCATATTATACTAATGGGCAGATGCCTAAAGTGATCAGTGTGTCTCCTGAAGGTGATGAGAATATTATAATGGTACCGGTGCCTGCTCAAGCAGGATACTTGGACGGCTTTGGCGATCCTGAATTTTTAGAAAGCTTGCCTAGCTATCGTTTACCCACACTTAACAATGGTACCTTTCGCATATTTGAAGTAAAAGGGCACAGTATGTTCCCTACGATTCACTCAGGCGCACTTGCCGTGGGTGAGTGGTGTGAGAACTGGGAGGATGATATCAAAGACAATCAGATATACATTATCGTTTCAAAGGAAGACGGTATCGTGGTTAAACGCTGTTTAAACCGTATTAAAAAATATAATAATCTCTATCTAAAGTCAGACAACAGACGCGAGTACCCAAGCTACCCCATAAAGCCCGAAGATATTTTGGAGGTATGGACGCTCAAGACTGCGTTTATCTATGACTTCCAAGACCCCGCAGATATGTATGACCGGGTGAATGATCTTGAGGCTCGTTTAATGCATGTTGAGACTACAATGCCTAAAATCAACAAATAATACCTTAAAATCTCAAGCTTTCACACAGTGAAACTACACTGAAGCCCCGTAAAATGGGTGTTTTTTTGATTTTCATTATAAATTTATTTGGTATTATCCCCCCTTGAATAATGCTATAAATGGGTTTTAATCTGCTTTTTGATGCAATTAGCACCTATAAACTAATCAAATTTTGCCTTTTTTTGGCAATCCTATTGGCAATCCTAACGGCAAACCTAACCATTTTAAGCAGTTTTCAAGGGTAACGGGCAGGTATAAGCATAAAACAAGAAGGAGCGTAATTTTCTGCATTATATAGTCTCTTGCAGCAGCGATTAACGACGTCTAAGCCCTAGAAATGGCGGTATATTAAACCTTTTGAGTATTTTAGCTCTGAGACTTTTAATAGGCTTAAAGCAACCTTAAACTAAAATTAAACCTTTTGTACAATTCGTTGAGTTCACTTAAAAGCATAGAAAAAGCCCGCATCTATTGTAAACACGGGCTTTAATGACCTTTTTTCGACCTTTTTTATATTGTACTATTTGTTTTACCCCCTATACATAAGTGCAAAGTACGCAAATCTTGAACTGTTATAAAAGGAAAAAATCCGTATTAACGGAATTTTTCCATCGAAAATCGAGGGCATAAAAAAACCGTGCGGGGGAACACGGTTTCTTTATGTTATTGTGTCAGCGTTTTAGAATTTCCATCCGAGTGTGAATAACACACGATCGCTTTCGGTACTTCGGTAATAGCCTAAATTGGCTGTAAGCGCTTTAAAGCCGTTTAAGAATACAGACCCACCATAACTGTTATGCCATTGTTCAGAATCTTCATTAGGTACCCAAACACGACCATAATCAAATCCGGCAGAAACGCCTAAACGCAGCGGGATAAAACTTGTGGTTAATTCGGCAATACCTACACGTAAATCGGTACTTTGATAAAAAGCCGTTTTACCGTTAAAGCGTTCATTTCTAAAACCACGTAAGCTGTTGTTTCCACCTAAAGTAGCTGCGTGATAGAATTCATAGGTGTCGCCAATGTTCATCTCAGCACCAATCTTAGTAGCAAGAACGGCCATTCCGCTAGGGTGCAGGGGATAGTCCACCGAAAGGGTCGGGTTGACATAAGCAAATTCGTTATCGTATTCATCGATATTGGTTTTGTATCCGGTCACCAAATCAAACTGAAATCCTCTTCTGATGAAAGCAATAGCACCACTTTTATTTTTGTATTGAAATGCTGCTTCTGCTCCTGCATAATACTGCGTATTGAAAACATTATCACCTGCTGCAAAAACGTTAGTATCGCCGGTAACACCACTTCCGGAATAGGAGGTGTTTAAAGATTCGACCGTAGGTCCAAAGCGCAATTGCACGCGATCTTCGCGATAGATCAATGACGGATTTACACTCCACTGACTGATGCGTACCCGGTTAAAGTCTCGATCTACTGCATCTCGATCATAGGTGGTTTCGTTTCCGGTCCCAAAGAAGTTGATCGCATAATTAGGCGTGGTGTAGCGTGCGTCAAGACCAAAATTCCATTTGTAAAAAGCGTGCGCAAATTCCCCTGAATACTTCAACTCAATACCGTGTGTAGCTGCAAAATATTTTGCGGTCAAGGTTTGTTGTGTTGAAAACGGATTATTTGCTAGGCCGTAGGTGGTGTAAGTTCCACTTAAACCTGCAGAAAAACCGGTATCCTGATCGTAATTGATCGCGGGTAGGGTAGAGAAGGCATCCAGTTTACGAGAGGCATCATTATAAGTGTTGATGTCATAACTGTCAACCAACCATTTTCGCGTACCCGAATTTACAAACGTATTGTTCTTGCTTTTATAATCGTAAGCTTTTACCGCACGGGTATTTTCAAAATCATAAACGTCGTTGTTTTCTCCTCCTAAAATCTTAATCGGAATGTACTGATTGCCATCACCGGTTACTTTAAAAGTATCGTCATCATCCAGCCCGTAAATCCAGATCTCTTTGGTAAGCACTTTATCGTACGTACGTTCAAAACTGCGGTCATCTTCGGTAGTCAGTCTAATTCTGGTTTTACCATCAGCTTGACGCGTAATCACAAACTCATCTTTATCGCCGGTTCCTAACAGAATCTGATGACGCATCAAATACTCGTAATAGCGGCGGGCAATATCCATTAAATTATCGCGACGCGCTTTTAGATTCTTTTGTATCGCTGCTGTACTTTGGTCTTGCGCTGCTTCTGGTAGGCTAGCAAAAGCAGTAGCGATGGTTTCATCGGTAAGTCGCTCTTGAATAAACTGAACTTGTTGTTCCCAATCTTCCCAAGTGAGGCTTTTTAAGAAGGCCTGATCTAGCGGATATGCATACCTACTCATCCATTTAACGCTGTTTACGTCTTCGTCATACTTTTCCATAGAACGAAAATCAATCAACGCTACCTTTAGCAAACCTAAAACGAGTCCGTCATACTTAGGAAACGCCTGATCACGATCCCGGCGAATGGTTTTGTATAACGTGGTACCGTCTTCCTGCTCAAAAGCAGACCAACGCCACTGATCATAATGTCGGTCATAATCACCCACGGCAAAATCCATTAGGCGTACTTTTAGAAAATTAGCTTCATCCACTTGGTGTTTTTTAGAATCTTGTATTTCTGCCAAAAGATCCTTAGTGCTTATGATGTCATCTGCGTCGCCAAAGCGTTCAAAAGATTTGTTTTCATCGCCCGCGTGCGCCTCGTACATATAAAGTTTGTCGCCGTAGTCTTCATTATATATGCCTAACTGTTTTTGCTTCGGCAGGTAATAGATTTTAGGTTGCGCGTTGTATATATCAAGACTGTCAAAAATAGGATTCAAAGCAAACGGCGCATAAGGTTGCGCGGTGGTATAAAAATCTTGAACGATATCTTCTGCAATAGTATTTTCCATAAAATCACGTACGTAGTGATCTGTGATCTTAGACTGAATAAAGCGCACAGCACTTTTACGCAGTTCGCGTGCCGTATACTCGTGTTCGTTATCGTCAATCAGACGTAGCGAGCGCGACTGATTTCCTCCGCCTTCAGAGATCGCGTGAACGTTACCCGGAAGTTTTGAAAGATCAAGTACAGGTGCTTCAATTTCTTTACTATAAATATCGCGATAGTGGTCACCCCATAAAAACCGGTACATCCCGCTTTTATCTGTTTCTTCTTTAGTATAGATCGAAGCCTTCTTTGTACTACCCATACCGCTGATGTCCGGACTATTAATGTCTTGAGGTTTGGGTTGCTGGCGCCGAATTTCTTTTTCAAAAAGCTTTTTAGGGGTACCGTTGTCTGTTTCATAAAATTCGACTACCGAGCTTCGGTCTTTATAAACGGTAAGTCGGGCAAAACCGTGCGCTTTAGACGCAAACTGACCGTCTTTCGCTTTGCGCACTCCGTCAAGTTTTTCTGAAGCTGCCCCACTGATGATCTGCGGAATTCCATCATCAAATACATACTGTAAGTTGCGATCACTCGCCGAAACAAAGATCACATCAGGAAACTGACTCGCTAGTGTTTCCAGCGTGCCTGCATATTTTTGTCTTAGCGTACTGTAGTAGTCTTCAACGGTCAAACCGCCTATGTTCTCTATAAAATTCTGTTGAGACAAGGTCAATATGGAATGATGCACCGCAACAATCACGGTTTTGTTTTGCTCGTCTTTAAGGTCGTCCTTAAACTTTGCAAAAAAGTCGTCCCGTGTCTTGATGTCACATTTATTATTTAGATACAAATGATCGTCCCAGTCTTCAAGAAACCATTGCGAGTCGATCATCAATAACTCAACATTGTCCATCTCAAGATTTTCGATCTCGCGCGGACAACCGTCATTGGGCCAGAATTCGATCTCGGTGTTGTCTTGAATAAAAGATTCAAGATCGTCCAGATTTTCGTGACCGTTTTTATTCCATTCGTTGTTTCCCGGCATTAGTATCACGTTTCCGTTAAAAGCTTCCAGCGGTTGCATCAGTTCTTGCTGCAAGAACGTTTCCACCTCCTTACGGTCTTTCTTTTTTGGCGGATAACCTTGTTGGGTGATATTTCCGATAGCTACAAAAGTGGCTTTCGCATCCTTTTGAGACATCGTAGTAATGGCTTCTAAAACCGAAGTTGTAGTGGCATTAGGAGCGTCTCCGGTGTTTCCGGTAAAATAAAAAGTTTGTTCTATTTCTTTATCCTGTGCAAATGTCTGTAGCGCAGGAAGCACTAAAACTAGTAATAAAAAAAAGCGAACTTGAAAAATTGATCTAATAAACGCGTATTGGTGATTCATAGAGGTTATTAAGTTTAAGGGATCAAATTATGCTAAATATGTTAATGCGAAATCTTTTTTAACCCTCTATAACACGGTTTTAAATAAGTGTTAAGAGATTTTGAGGCTTTAGTATCGAAACAAATTGAAGAAGTCCGGCTAATACTGTTTCTCAAGTTTCAACAAATTTCATTTCCCTAATCTATATTGTTAAAAGCAATACTACTCCATCTTAAAATTTTAGAAGACGTGTTCTGATTGTTTGAAACCGGTAAGCAAGCCGTGACGCTGCATCCTTAGTCTTAGGTGTATTTTGAGGTTTATTCGCGCAGTTCTTTTGCTCTTAATTTTCTGTGAAATAAGATTTTACTAACATTTTAATCCTATTACCCATAATAATTTTGAGAAAAAAGAAACGCTATGAAAACGCAACCAAAAGGACATTTTTCCCACAGCCTCAATCAGTTACTCAAACGTTATACGTTAAGCGAGCAAGATTTACAAACACTTAATGCGATGGATGAGAACAAGATCGTAAGTCTCGCGTATACCGATTACGGCGGTTTTGATGAGAAGACCGGCAACTATTACGCAGAAGAGCGCGATATCAATTACAAGTTGAAAGTAGATTATCTTAAAGATGAAGCCGGCGGAGTCGAAACCTTAATCATGCTTCCGGTAACCATATCTTAACGATATGTTTACTTATAGTCACTTAAACCTTATGATGCTTTTAACGTCTTGATTTTTCAGTGCAACTTAACTTTGTTGTACATACAACAGTATTGTGTCTCGGCTCCAATTTACGATGCCCTTACTGAAAACCAATTTTTAATTTGAGGCGCAATTTGGGATTAATTTTCCACTTACTACGCCCATAAAATCCAAATACTATGAAAGATCAAGTGATTATCATTACCGGTGCTGCGATGGGACTGGGACTAGCAACTGCAGAACTGCTTGCCAAAGAAGGCGCAAAATTGGTTCTGGTGGACTATAATGACGACGCATTAAAAGATGCTGAGAAAAAACTTAAAGAGATCAATCCTGAAGTTGCTTTACTATCGGTAAAAGCAGATGTCTCGAGCGAGGAACAAGTAAAAAACTATGTTGATCAGGCGGTAAAGCAATTTGGTCGAATTGACGGTCTGTACAACAACGCAGGAATTGAGGGTAAACAGGCTCCGATTATTGATTACGATCTTGATGTGTTTAAAAAAGTGATCGACATCAATTTAATGGGAGTTTATTACGGACTTAGATATGTAATCCCGGTGATGCAAAAGCAAAATTTTGGACGTATTGTAAATGTGGCCTCTGTAGGAGGTATTCGCGGGGTGCTCAATCAGATGCCGTACGTAGCGAGTAAACATGCTGTAAGCGGAATGACTAAAAACGCCGCTTTAGAATATGGTAAAGATGGAATTTTGACCAATGCAATCGCTCCGGGCGCAATTTTAACGCCTATGGTTGCCGAAGCATTCAAGCAAGTCAACCCTGATGATCCTAAAGCTGCCGAAGCTGAATATTCAAAACGAAACCCCACTCGTGCCTTAGGTGATCCTAAAGATGTGGCCAGTGTAGTTGCATTTTTATTAAGTAAAGCTAACGGGTATGTAAGTGGTCAAACCATTGCGATCGATGGGGGAGAATCTAATATGTACGGTAACGCCGAAAATTAAAAGCCACGTGCTTTCTCTATATATTGAAGCCGCATCTAGCAATAGATGCGGCTTCTCCATTTAATTTTAATGTAAAATTCAAAAGCAGTAAAGCTTCAGTTTATAGGCACCGCAAAGGGGTTTAATACGCCGTCCGATAGCTATCGGGATGCCTCGAAATTGAAAATTCTTTTTCAACCAACGCCTAAAGGACTTGCCCTAAGTTAGTTTACTATTTGATGCGCAAAGCGGGCCTCACACCGCTGTGCTGCTAAACATTAAAATATACTGGCAGAGCCAAAGGATGCAACACCCTTGAGCTTGCCTTGAACTAATTTATTTTTCTACTTCTTTATCTTTTAAGGTGACTTCAAACATCGTGGCCACTCCGTTAGCTGCCTCGTTGGCGATGTATAGAGTGCCTTCCGGACTAAACGTAAGACTTTCGGGTTGTGCAAAATGAAATTTATTCAATTCGTGCAAGGCTTTAAAACTACCGGAAGCCGAAACGATCAACAGATGCGGACTCGTTCCATCTACGATATAAAAATCACCGGTTTTAGGATGTATGGCAATATCTGAAGGTTTAAACGTGTTTTCTATTTTCTTTTTTTCCAAGGCTTTAAATGCATCCCACTTTAGATCGATCGCAAAAAGCGGTTGCTCATCCTGCTCGTGGGTCTCCAACGGAATTGCATAAACACCTTTGTAGCGGTCCTCGTCAAGACCTTCATCTTTGGCAATGGTGATCAGTCTGTCGTGTTCCGGTTGATAGGCGAGCGATTCCATATTGTTTTTAGAATCAAAACGCGTCTTAAAATCTGAAACCACTAGCGTATCGGCCATAATATCAGCAATCTCAAAGATGTGCCCGTCGCTGCGCATCACGAACGCCATCGTACCGTTGAGGGCTATTGCTTCATAATCATCGTCTTTAGCAAACCGGGTATCCTTAGTGATCTCGCTGGTATTCAGATTAAAATTATAGATCACACCTTCCTCATCCTGAATGCAGGCAAGGGTAGAATCATTAACCCAAGCGATACCGCTTACCTCATAGAGCAACTCAGGAAATTCCCAAGTGTTCACCAGATTGTAACTGGCATTTTCCAGAATTTCACGTTCTTCAGCGATCGATTTTTTATAAAACGCATACGAAAGAACTCCGCTAAAAGCCAGCGCTCCAAAGATGACGTAATGGGCTAAATATTTCATACGTTAAGGTTGTAAAAGCAAAGATTCAATATAATTCTGAAAAGAATTGGTAATGATTTGTGAATGCTTCGTAATCATTTCTTAAATAGGAAACGTTAAAGTAAACCGGTGTCCATCAGTATAACTATAGGCTAACTGAAGTTGGTACTTTACCGCTATCGCCTGTGCAATGGGCAATCCTAAACCGGTAGATTTCTCATTGGTGCCCGACTTTTTAAAGCGTGCAAAAATATCATCAATTTTTAATGGAGTAGGTGTCCCTTGATTGGTAATGCTCAATGAATGTTGCTTTAATCTGATATGAATAGGTGCTCCCGGTGTGCCATGTACTAGCGCATTTTTAATAAGATTATTAACCAGAATGACCGCCAGATCCCGATTCATACGGTAGGACATTTCGGTTTCTTCAACGAGAATTAAGGCTGAATTTTTATGCGCAGCGATAGCTTCAAAGTCACTAAGGCTTTGGTGCAGCAACTGCTTAAAATCTACTTCAGCTTCCTCTTGAAATTGCTCATTCTCAATTTTAGAAAGCAATAATAAAGATTTGTTGAGCCGCGTAAGTCTGCCAAGATTATCAAGAACACTAGCCATTTGCACGAGCTGCTCATCGTTAAGCGGTTGTTGTTCTATAAAGAGTTCGAGTTTATTGATCACGATTGCCAGAGGCGTTTGCAGCTCGTGAGAAGCGTTTTCTATAAACTGTTTCTGCTCTTCATAAGAGCGCTGTGCCGAAGCGATCAGCGCAGTCACCGTCGTATTGAGCAGCGTAAATTCTTCGATCTTTGTGGGTGCTGTAGTTAAGCTGGTTTTTCGGTCGAGCTTAAAATCTTTAAGTTGGTCAATAAGATAGTGAAAGGGTTTCCAGATGCGCTTCAGTAAAAGATTATTCAGTATTAAAATACAAAGGACCAAAAAAGCGTATAAGCCAATGAGGTAGCTCACCAGATCTTCGATCAGGTCATCTTCCTCTACCATCGAGGTGATGATCTTCAGTTTATAATAACCGCCGTTTGCCTGTATGGCGCTTTCGTAAATACGCACCGGTTCATAATCTTCCTCATTCAGCATATACATCAAGGTATCTTGATAGCGCTCTTGTTGCCGTTCAAAGCTAGGTGCCGAAATAGGAGTAAAGCTATACACGTGCTTGTCAAAATCATTATGCGCTAAGATCGAAGGATCCTCCTGAGCGCGCTTAAGAAGCAAAATTTTCTGATTCTCGAGTCCGTCATCAAGACTGTCATAAATCTCATCAAGCATCGCGTAATAAAAGGCGACCGCCCAAATAGTGATCACTCCTAAAAGTAGCAGCGCAAAGTATTGTGTGGTGTAATTTAATAGACGCATCTAATCGACTTCAAGTTTATAGCCCACGCCGTAAACCGCCTGCACGTTGATGCTTGCCGGTTCTAGTTTTTTACGCAGATTTTTTATCTGCGAGTAGATAAAATCAAAGCTATCGGCTTGGTCAATGTGGTCTCCCCATACGTGCTCGGCCAGAGCGGCTTTGGTAACAAGGCGGGTTTTATTGGCGATCAGATAGGTAAGGATATCATATTCTTTCCGGTTGAGGTTGATGTCCTCATCTGCTATAAAAACCTGGCGTGTTTCAGGATTGATGGTCACGTTCCCCAACTGTATATTGCGATTCCCTTCAAAGTTACGGCGTCGTAAAACCGCTTGTACCCGAGCCCGTAATTCGGCCATATGAAAAGGCTTCGGCAGGTAGTCATCGGCACCCAGGTTGAGCCCTTCGATTCGATCGTCTAACGAATCATTTGCCGAAACGATAATAACGCCTTCCTCTTTTTGCTGGGCTTTAAGTTCTTTGAGAATTTTTAGACCGTTTCCGTCAGGAAGCATCACATCTAGCAGAATGCAATCGTAGGCATAGGCTCCAATTTTATCTAGTGCTTCGGTATAGGTTGCAGCGCTTTCTACTAAATACTGTTCCTGCTCCAGTGTGCGGCGCATATTATCCAGCATTTGGGGTTCGTCTTCTATAATTAAGATCTTCATAGCAGGGGTTTCATAATATAGACTGCAAGGCTAAAGCCCAAATCTGGAATCAATTGGTAATGACACTTCTTTTTAATAACCACTAAGAACTATACAAAGGTTACGATGCTTTTAAAATTAAGTAGTTAAGTGTTTTCGGCGTAAAACTTTAGTATAAAAGCCAGGCTTTGTTTGACTTTAGTTGTGAGCTTATCCTAAATCTTTTCAGTTTTGCTCCCGTGTTTTGTTTCAAATTTAAAAAAGAAACACGATGAAAAATGTATTTATGACTGCAATTCTGTTGGGCGGCGTTAGTCTGGCTACAGCACAAACTTCAGCAAACTCCGGAGTTCCGGCACCGGTGACCCAAGCCTTCTCTACGGCATACCCTAAAGCTACAGATATTGAGTGGGAACAGCACACGTTTTCTTATGAGGTAGAATTTGAGATCGACCGCTTAGATTATGAAGTGTCTTATGCTGGTGATGGAAGCGTGGTGGCTAGTGAACAAGAGCTTCGTGAAACCGAACTGCCGGCAGGGATTCAGAATCAACTGAAACAAAACTACTCAGGTTTCCGTTTTGATGAGGCTAAAAAATATATCAAAGACGGAAAAACGCGGTATATGGTTGAAGTTGAAAATACTTTTGGGAAAGAGCACGAACTCTTTTTTGATGATCAAAATGCTTTATTAAACGCGCCAAAGGGATCAAGACCTTAAAACATTTCTGAGGCAGTTGACGAATGAACCTTTGAGTTGAATACCGAGCAAACCGCTGGTTTCTTCCACTGATTTAACCGAATCGCTCTTTTACACAGCGTCGTACACCATTAGCAGCAGCTGATGGTTACGACGCTTTTTTAGTGTTTATGTATCCTGATATAGCGCGCTCACTGGCTTCATGTCAAAAGTATGTTTAACATATTTTAATATCCTGAGCGGCTAAAACTCCTAAATGATTTCAGATTTGTGCGGGTACTTTGTCTCAACTAAAAAATAGAACTTATGAAAACTATCGCTTTAATTTTAATGACCGCAGTATTAAGCCTGAGCAGCCAAGCGCAGGAAATTCCTAAAAATGTGCAAACCAACTTTGAGGTGCACTATCCCGATGCACAAGAAGTACAGTGGGAGGTTACCTCTAAAGCCTATCAAGTAAGCTTTGTGGAAGATCAGGCGCAACATACACACTGGTACTCTGCAGACGGTTATTTGCTAAAAACCCAAAAAAGTGCAGATGCCAGCGTATTGCCGGAACCCGTTCAGCAGAAAATTGCTTCAACCTACGATGCGTATCGTATCGCACAGGTAACGCAGCAAGTCGCTGAGGGGTATGTCACTTATCAGTTAGCACTTGCGCACGCCGAAGCTCCGGCACTGGCAGTTCAAGTGAGTCACGATGGGCGTATTTTAGAGAAATTGCCTCTAGAGACCGCTTTGAGTTCACGCGAATCGTTCTAGTTTAACCCCATTGCAATCGTATAAATTATCACTTTTTTAATGCCTTTTTAGAAAAGAGCAACTTATCTTGCCGCAAACAACCAACCCAATACACTTATGGCTTCAGGATTTTTTGCGCTTCTTGATGATATTGCAACGCTTATGGATGATGTTTCGGTGATGGCTAAAGTCGCCGGAAAGAAAACCGCAGGTATTTTAGGCGATGACCTCGCTGTAAATGCTGAGAAAGCTTCCGGTTTTATGTCTAATCGTGAGATCCCGGTCTTGTGGAAGATCACCAAAGGATCGCTGCTTAATAAGATCATCATTCTACCGGTGGCCTTTTTGCTCAGTGCTTTTGTGCCGGTGGCGGTAACGGTGATCCTGATCATTGGCGGACTCTACCTCGCGTATGAAGGTGCCGAAAAGATCTATGAGTTTTTTGTGCCACACGCACACGAAGAGGAGCGGCCCGCTTTACAAAATCGCAGCGAAGAAGAACTTTTAGCTTATGAAAAAGAAAAGGTGAAGTCGGCTATTTTAACCGATTTTATCCTTTCCGTAGAGATCATCATCATCGCTTTAGGTACGGTTACCGGCGAAGAATTAGTAAATCAGATCATTGTGGTTTCTATCATCGCTTTGGTTGCTACCGTAGGAGTTTATGGGATCGTCGCACTTATTGTACGTATGGACGAATTTGGGGCTAAACTCATCAACCTGAACGAGCAAGACGACAGCTTTTCTGATAAAGTGGGTAAGTTTTTAGTCAATGCCTTACCGGTAGTGATCAAGTCTTTATCTGTTATCGGGACCATTGCGTTGCTTTTGGTTTCCGGAGGAATTTTTAGACACAATCTTCACGTGCTACACGACCTCTTTCACACGTGGCCGGGTATGTTGGCCGATCTTTTACTAGGACTGGTCATCGGTTTTGTGGTGTTGCTTATTATTAGCGGAGCCAGAAAACTGTTTACATCGGCATCTGCCTAACCGAAATTATAGTTGCTTGAAAACTCCGAGTGTTACCTAAAGGTTTCTTTAAGGTTTCTAAGCGGTTAAGTGCTTAGATAATTTTACTTTTGCAGGCCTAACCCTTTTGTTATGCGCACGCGCTCCATCCGCATCACTTATGCGATTAGTTTTTGTTTGCTTTTGCTGAACAGTTTCAGCTATGCTCAAGAACTACCTCAAGACAGCCTATCACGCTGGAATATCGATTACGGTAACAAAGGCATATTATTTACTGCACCTGACGATGCCTTCAGTCTGCATATACAGAGCCGGTTGCAATTTCGCTTTGCCACACCGGGAGATAATGATCCGGTGACCTTTGATGATTTTAACGACGAAAAGAATTCGGTTTTTAAGATTAACAGAGCCCGACTCAAAGTAGGGGGGCACGCGTATAAACCTTGGTTGAAATATTATTGGGAGTACGAATTGGGGCGCGGGAATCTGCTTGATTTTAGAATTATGATCGAGCGCTGGAAATGGCTCAATATCAAAGTAGGGCAGTGGAAGGTTGAATTTACCCGCGAGCGCCGCATCAGCAGTGGTGCGCAACAATTGGTGGACCGTTCTATTCTAAACCGAAGTTTTACCATAGACCGGCAACAAGGTATTGAACTCTACGGAAGGTTAGAAGGTCGTGGAGCAGCTGATTTTAGCTACTGGGCGGCTGTACTTACCGGCTCAGGACGCTCTAACAGCGAAAATGACGATAAAAACTTGATGTATTTTGGTCGCCTACAATGGAATGTATTAGGAGATGATCTGGGCTTTGGCGGTATCAGCGACTTGCAAATTCACAAAACTCCCGAAGCACAAATCGCTTTTTCAGCAGTGACCAACCGGAGTCCGTTTACTCGATTTTCCTCTTCCGGCGGCGGATTTTTAACCGGTTTTGAAACCCAAGAACCCGGGCAGTACCGTATCAATCAGGGGAACTTTGAGACCGCTTTTGTTTATCGTGGATTCAGTTGGCAATCGGAGTTGCATTATAAAGAGGTGATTGATAAACTCGATGCTGATGCGACTACCCAATTGCGCGGGTATTATCTGCAAGCCGGGTATTTTGCACATCAGGCGATAAGCTGGTGGCCTAAGCAACTGGAGATCGCAGCGCGCTACGCCAATTTCAATCCGAATATTGATAGTGAAACGTCACTAGACGAAAAATCCTTGGCGTTTAATTGGTTTTTTAAAGGACACCGCAACAAGCTCACCGCCGAGCTATCAAGTTTTGACTACGAGACCGAAGACGCCCAACTTGAAAACGAGCTGCGTTTTAGAATACAGTGGGATATTTCGTTTTAGTCGGCATACAGCGTATTATCGTGTTTAAGCACATAGCGGCGCGCTTGATTTTGAAACTCCTGTGCCGTCTGACCGGTGTGGGTTTTAAAAAACCGACTAAAATAAGAACGGTCTTTAAATTTGAGGTTATAGCCAATTTCTTTGATCGTATGCTCACTGTGTATCATCTGGCGTTTGGCCTCAAGTATCAAGCGGTCGTGGAGTAGTTGAACCACGGTTTTGTCTAATTTTTCTTTTAAAATCTGATTGAGTCGCTTTGCGCTCAGTCCCATCTTTCCGGCGTAAAAAGCAGCTGTACGCTCCTCAAGATAATTCTTTTCGAGTAACATCATAAATTCATAGACGCGCTTTTCATTGAGATCCTGAAGTGTAAAATGCTGTTCTTTTAATTCGATAAGCTTCAGCAATAAAACTTTCAGTAACGCCTTCAGCATAATAAGATTTACCGCATCTTGATCATATTCGGCATACATCAATTGATACACCGCAGAGAGACTTTGGGCGTGTTCCTCACTCACTTGTAAGCAAGAGAACTCTCCCTGAAGGTTAAAGATTCGGAACACATCTAGCAAAAATTCCTTTAGATCATCTTCGAGCAATTCTTGTTTAAAAGAAATAAGCACGCCGCGTTTTCCGGCTTTGTTCAACTGATGCACCCGATACGGTGGGATTAGGTAGATCCAATGACCATTGACGGTTTGAAAATCATACTGCGGAGGGTGCAGCGCATCTTCTTGCTGTAACCATACGATCTCAAAAAATTCACGTCTTCCGGGGTCGTCCAGATAAGAAGGTGGGCAGTCGGCTAGATCACGTATATATAAAACTTTGTCACTAAGCATAAATAACTTTTTATAGGGGTTGCTAACAATAGGTAATAAGGAGAAAACCTACTGATTTCTAAAATGTACCACAAAAGTAGCATATCGTACCTAAGATATTTTGGTAATGTGCAGATTGTACCACACATCTATCATATTGTGAAACAAGTACCCCGCGCTTCACAGTACTTTTGTTTCCTAATTAAAACACGCAATTATGCAAACCCCTGAAACGATAAGCAGTGAAGCCGCATTAGCAGATGTAATCGCCCTGATTTACAGAGAACACGAGCACCTGCGACAAGGCGTTGCTTTTGAACAACTCGCAGGACTTATCGCTCCTTTAGAACGTGCGCAGCGTATTTTTTTGATGGGAATGGGCCGCAGCGGATTTATGATGCAAGCGCTTGGTATGCGTTTGATGCATTTAGGTTTTGACGTACATATGGTAGGAGAGACCACCGCCCCAGCGATTACCAAAGGTGATGTACTGCTTGCAGGTTCGGGAAGTGGAAGTACCACCAGTATCGTGAACGCAGCAAAAACAGCAAAAAGAGAAGGAGCTGCCGTACTCTGCTTTACCACCAATATGGAATCGCTTTTAGCAGATCTGGCAGATGTAGTAGTGGTGCTTCCGGCGGCACAAAAAAACAAACAAGAAGCTGAAGTTTCTCAGCAATATGCCGGTAGTTTATTTGAGCAAGCGCTATTGCTCTACGGAGACGCTCTGATACAGCTGCTTTGGAATAAAGGCGGAAAGACTGCCGACCAACTCTGGCAGCGACACGCAAATTTAGAATAAGAACAAGAATAACTATTAATATACTAAAAACAAGATATCATGGCTAAGTTACAAGTAGCAATTGATTTATTAAAAACCGAAGATGCCCTTGCATTGGCAACCAAAGTGGCTCCTTATGTAGACATTATTGAGTTGGGTACTCCACTTATTAAAAGTGAAGGATTGGCTGCAATTACAGCAATCAAGAATGCATTTCCTGACAAAAAAGTATTTGCAGATTTTAAAACTGCTGATGCCGGCGAGTTGGAAGCAGATATGGCTTTTAAGGCAGGTGCTGATTACATCACTATCTTAGGGTCTACCGGAAACAGCACGATCGCAGGGGCGGTAAAAGCGGCTAAAGCACACGGTAAAGGTGTGGTGGTAGACACCATTGGCGTTGCAGATCGTGTAAAACGTGCACAGGAAGTAACGGAACTGGGTGTAGCATTTGTGGAACTACACGCAGGTCTTGACGAGCAGGCAGAAGAAGGCTACTCGATTCAAGTATTGATCGATGAGGCAGCACGTGCCGGAGTGCCGGTTTCTATCGCAGGTGGTGTAAACCTTGACAGCATCAAAGCCGTAAAAGACTCTGGAGCTGTAGTAGCTGTAGCCGGTGGAGCGATCTACGGGGCTGAAGATCCTGCAGAAGCAGCAAAAGCGCTTCGCGCATTACTCAACTAATCAAGAGTTCGTAAGTTGGTTGAAAAACGAAAAGCTCCCTGCGCAAATAGGGAGCTTTTTTATTGGCTCCGCCAAAGGGTTTTATACTCTGTCCCGAAAGCTATCGGGATGCCTCGAAATTAAAATATGTTTCCAAGCTATATCTTGGAGGCCTGCCTTTGTCGGCAGACAGGCTTGCTCTGGAAAGTTTGCGGTAGCGACCAAGGCTTCATTGCTTACTAACTAGCAAGAAAAGATTGCTTTATAATTTTTTAAGCTTAATGTCTTTAAAGATCACGCCTTGACCTTCGGCCTGTAAACCGATGTATCCGCTTTTTAAGGCTTGCCCATCTACTTTGAGTTTGGGATTGTAGCCATTAGCTACATCGCCGCCTATTTGCGTATCGGTATACCGAAGCACTTCTTTGCCGTTTACTTTATGAATAATCAACGAATCCTGATACACGATGAGGTCAGCATCTACCCAAGTATCCCAACGGATGGTGGGTGAAGACGAATTGATACAATGATCATTAGATTTTTCACCTTTATAATACACATCGGTACCGGGCGAGCACATATTGCCGGTAGGTCTGGTTTTTCCGGATTCGGCTTCCGCCAGCATTTGATATTCTACCGAAAGCGGCCAGTCTTGTTCTTTTAAGATCGTTTCCGGGGCTTGGGAATGAAACATCACACCACTATTGCGGTAGGTATAGCTTGGAGCATCTTCCATCCATTCATCAGTAAATCTATATTTGAATTTTAAGTGAAACGAGGCAAAGGCTTCGTCGTAAAACAAATGTCCGTAGGTTTCATCAAAACTATCATAGTTATCATAAGCAACCACAATACTGCTGTCTTGCACCCGAAAAGTATCGGCATAATTTTCACCTACTTCGTGATGATAAAACTTAGGTGTCCATCCGCTGAGGTCCTTCCCGTTAAAAAGGGTGATCCATTCGTTTTCGGCTGTATTTCTAGAGTTGCAAGCGGTGCTTACCACAAGGAGTATCAGTCCCAAAATCTTTAAAAAGTTCATATAAAACAATGCTATTCGTTTTAAATGTATAGATTTTTTATGGAATACACTTAGGATTTAGACCTACAGGGAATGGAAAGCTTTAGGTAATGCAAGCCCTCCGTCGTCTCGACGCTAGGAGAGATCACAATCGTATAGCACCGTAATGAAGTCTAAGAAACAAAAAAAGCTATCTGATTAGAATAACGCTCCTCTCCTTTTGAAGGAGGGGAAAGCCTGCGTAGTAGGCAGGGGTGGTTTTGGTAGATTTGCGGTAACATCACTCCTCCTCAACGAGGAGGGGAGCTGATGAAGTTATACGTGTAGTGTGATGTTTCTTGTTGTTGGAATGAGAAGTTTTTGGAGATTTTCAGTACGCGATACAATCGCGCACGAACACTCAAGTAAACCACAAACAATAAACTCATTACTGTAAACTGCAACTGCCTACTGTAAACTGCGACTGCTGACTGCCCACTGCTACTGTCTACCTCCCCCTCGAGGGCCGTCGCGTTCTTGCAGGACTTGGTCTGAATGTAATACACGGGCAGCTTTGGCTGAGGCTTCTACTTTCGTGGCACTGCGTTTGAGCATTTCGGTTTCAAAGGGTGTCAAGATCTTTTTACGGAGGTTGGTGTTCTTCCAGGAGGTATTTGGTTTGCACACTTTGGTAATACGTCGGGCTAAGGCTAGCGCATCCAGCAGGGCTTGATTGGCACCCTGACCTTTAAACGGACTCATAGGATGGGCGGCGTCGCCCAATAGGGTTACGGGACCACAAGAAGCAAAGTCTAACGGACGTAACAGCTCCCGGTCATAAACCGGATAACCCGAGATAAAAGCAGCCGGAGTGGCTTCGATAATTTGTGGAATAGGCGCGTGCCAGTTGGTACGCTTTTGTACCTCCTTTTTTAAGGCTTCAGCTCCTTGTGCACTTAAGTTTTTAGCTTCGGCTTCCGCTAGCGGATAACTGAACTGCCACATCATATGCTCGGGATCATAAGGCATCATATACATACGCTCGTTCCCATTGGCGGTTTGAAATACAGTTTTTTGATCCAGTAACTCATGAGCAGCATTTTGCAGATCGCTTAACGCGCAGATCCCCAAAATCACGATACAATCGAGATAGCGCAAGGGATAGGGCTCTTGCTCAAAGAGTAGCTCGCGTACGCTGCTGCGAATACCGTCGGCACCCACCAGCAGATCGGCGTGTGCTGTAGTGGCGTTTCCTTGGGTGTCAAACTTCAATTGGATACCTGTTTCCGTCAGATTAAACCCGTTAAGCTGATGTCCCCAGCGTATCGCGTCAGCACCCGAAAGTTGTTTTAATAAAGCCGAGCGCAAGTTTTGACGGGCAATATGAATATTGGTGCGTTTAGGCGTTGCGTTGGTTTGCGTATCCCACTTGCGCATTCCCCATTCGCCCAGCACTGTACCGTCTGGCGTATGTGCGATATGTCGGGTAGAAACGATGCCCTGTTCCAGACTTTCTATTCCAAAATCTTTTACCGCCGTATGTGCCTGTTGGAGGGTGAGGCCGTAGCCCTGTGCACGGGTATCAAAATTAGCATCCCGCTCGTACAAGGTAAACGGAATTTCCCGGTGCAAACAGGCCACCGCCAGTGCCGTTCCACCAATCCCACCCCCAATGATCGCCAGATGTGGAAAGCGTGTGATGTCCGGCTTCGGAGGTTGCGGGGCCGGGATGAGTCCGCTTCCTGAGCAGGTGGGACACACCTGCAGATGCGCTTTGGGCTTTACCGGCTTGGGATTATCAGGAAACCTTTGGTACACCTCCAAAGCTTTTTGATACCGCTGCTTCGCACGTTTTGAGAGTCCGCGGTTCTGTTTTCCCAGACCGTGACAATCGGGGCAGGCGGTATGGCTTGTGGGGGTGTTCATTGGAATTTTCAGAATGACTTCAGTTATTAAAGCAAGTGCAAAGATGTTTAAAGAAATTGGGTTTCGCTAGTTTCTGAAGCGAAAGCGAGGGTTCATTTCATCCTCAAGCCTTTTTCTCCCGAAGTCTCGGGAGGAAGGGAATTGTTTTTTTGCTTTAAATCGTGTTTGTTCATTTTCTTTGCTAGTACTAATTCGACCAACTCTAGTACATAGCACTACAGGTGCATTCCTCTCCCTGCGGTCGTCGGATGCAGAAAAGAAAAGCCTCTTTTTAATCTGTATTTCCTATTGTTTTAATAGGTCAGATTGAATGTGCCTAAAGCAATTCTAATGCTTACCTTGATTTAGTTAAGGTACATTTCTTAGGTATTTTTCGCCTTAGGGCGAAAACCGCAATAAGGCTCCTAAATTTTCTCCAAGGCTTCAAAAATTTTTAACGGAGCCTTTTTCCTATACTGAAGAAAAAGAAGGCTAAAGAATGCTATTCACGTTTTTTATTTGGGAAACTGGCCTACTTTTTAGAGCTGTAGTAAAACAAGCGGGCGCCGCAGCGGTGGGCAGCGGAGGCCTGTATCCGACGAGTGTAACTAGAGGAATGCACAAGCGCAGCGGTTTGCTATCCGCAGGATAAGGCGTTTGCGTAGTTTTCAAGGATCTAAAAATAAGCCTTGATCTTCCTGCCTGCCGACAGGCAGGTTGGTTCTTTTGCATCAAGGCAAAAGAAAGGGAAGATGAATTGAAGTTTGGGTCATTATTTTTACCTACAGGCTGCGATTGCTCCCGATAGTAAATACTGTGGCTACTCCTAGACACGCGATATAATTCTCAAACTATATTGGGACAAGCAGAGCGAGAACATTGGGACAGGCAGCGCGAGAAAAACCCAGAATCATAAATCAGAAATAACAAACAACAAGAGGCCAATTGCTCACTGAAAACTGCCACTGCTTACTTTAAAAAGTTACTTGACTGCGCTCTGGATGACTCCAGATTTTTAGTTTAAGGTTCTTCATAAGAAAGTACAAAAAAGCGTATCGGTACTGAAACATTGATTCATAGAAGTAATAGAATGTTGAGGTTTCTGCTACTCGGTAGTAAACTGCCAAAAATCACCTACACTTTCTGAAAACTCATCAGCGCTGTCTACCCTCCAAGTATAAGTGGTTCCAGGAGCCACCTGAATGGTATATTCACTTGCAGTCAGATTTTCGGCTATACGGGTCATTGTATTAGATCCCGTTCTCATGTATACCGTATACGTAAGCTCATCTCCGTCTAGGTCCACTGTTTCCCAATCGAGTTTTATTTCCTGTACATCTTTGATTAACGTATGTGGTAAAGGATAAATACATTTTGCTGTAAAAGGGACATAGTTTGCTGTAGCATCACCTTCTACGTAAAATGCGTTGGTTTTAGTATAAGAGCTCTGATGGTCATTAGAGTCCTGAGCCCTTGTTCTCCAATAATACGCGATTCCTTTTTCTAAAGTTAAGGGGAGTGTATGCGCGTTTACCGTTCTAGATTCTACCAAATTAGTAAAAGAACGGTCTGTGGCAACTTCAATAGTATAGGTTACAGCATCATCCTCGGGATCTGTTACTTCAGACCACTTAAAAGTGAGTTCAGCCCCAATACAGAGTAAATTATCAGTGGGATAGATAAGTTCAGGCACAGGAGGAGCTGCATTTGCAACAGGTTCCTCGGGCTTCTCAGAATCATCTGGACTGTCTGGAGAACAGGATGCCAAGAAAATGAGTATAGCAAGACCAATTAGAATCCTCATTGTTTAATTAGTTTAAAGTTTTGTTGTTCCTCACCATCTATTTTAAGCAAGTATACTGCATCAGGTAGATCGCTAAGGTCTATATTCAATTTATGGTTAATAGGTGTTTGCTCAAAGCTTTTAAGCAATAAACCGGCACTGCTGTAAACATTCAACTTCACTTGTTTCTTATTAGAAAGCATTGCGTTGACCAAGTCAAGTGTAACAGGTCCTGAAGTTGGATTGGGGTAAATTAAGGCTTGCTCATCGGTATAGATATGCGCTTCAAATGAAACAGCACAGCTACCATTAGAAACAACCTCGAGATAGTCACCTGTTTTAGCATTCACAGCGACTACCTCTTGAAGGGTACGAGCAACTTCTTTACCGTTAACAAAAATGCTATACGGTTTTGTACCGCCCTGAATAGCAATTTCAACTTGATCTGTAGCTTGCTTAGATACTTTTGTTTTCACGCTAAAAGCTTCGGGTTCCCCAACTTCCAACCAATAACAGGATTCTGCCTGATCTATAGTGCGAATAAGACATAGGCTGTATCCCCCCGGACTTAAATTTTCTATAGTTACATTTTTATTGAACTCTTCTATGGTCAGCGCATTGGTGTTAAGATTTTGTATTCTAATGGTATGCTCCAATTCCAGATCGATACTCACGCTAATACGGCCATTGCTTTTACCTCGGCAGGTGGCATCAAAAACCTGAATTACAGGAGGAGCAGATGCTGTTATAGTAACCTCCAAGTTATTTGTAAATCGATTACCGGTCACTGTATCGGTTTCTATTACCTGAACTATACCAGTACCAGAATTACCCCAGTCTATTTCTACCGTATGTTGAGCAGGTTTTATACTTATAGCACCTTCTGTAAGCCATTGATAGGAAGCTCCGGGTTTAGGTGTTATCGAATAGGTGTGGGAAGGAGAGAATTCTACAACTTCATCAGGCCCGTTGATCGCAGGAGCGTCACCCGTTACTTCTTGAACCTTTATTTCATAAGTCTGTTTTTTTCCTATAGTACAGGCTGTGTATGGCGTGATGCTCAACTCATAAACTCCCGGTGAGTCCCACGTAATACGCGCAGTATTGTTTTGATAATACAGTTGCTGACCACCAGAAATTTCCCATATATAGGATTGATTTTCCTCTTTTATAACTGAATAACCCGTAGTACTATCTACCTGAACTAAAGTTGGTCCTTCTATATATGCTGGTGCAACCGGAGGCTGATCTGAAGTGTAAGCTTTAAATAAATCCGTGTCACCGCCTGTAAAATAAAAAATACCATTATCTACCTGATACTGGTGAAAATCTTCTTGCAACAGTAGTTTATCCTGCCAGCTATAACCACCATCATTACTTACATATAGGTGTTCTCCATCTGAAGCATACCATTCCAGTTCTGATTTAGCATGCAAAAATTCAACGCTCCAGCGTATGGTGGTTGGAATGCGTTCCCAGTTGATGCCTCCATCAAGCGTTTTATAAATAACACCTCTATCTGAACCTACAATGGCAAGGTCTGTATTATACATTGCTGCAGAACGTAAAAAGCTGCTTTCAGAATCTGTAGTGATTGTTGACTCAGTCCATGTGTTCCCGCCATCTTTTGTAATCAATAAGTCATTAAAGCCTAATATGATTCCATGGTTTGAATCTAAAAAATGTGCTTTACGGATATAAAAGCCCTCAGGATAAACTTCGGTATAGGATAAACCACCGTCAGAGGATTTGTAGATACTTGAAATTTCACCCCTACCTACCAAAATAAGCTCGTTATCATTAATTATGTGTAGTATTTCGGTATTTTCTTTAGTGGGTACCACAACCCAGGTTTCTCCCAAATCTGTACTCTTAAACAGATTTTCATTACCTTGTAGAAACACGGAATTTCCTGCTATTTTAATAGCGCTGAAATAGTAATCTTCAGGCATATTCGTTTTTTGCCACGTAAGACCCCCATCCTGAGTGATGTGAATTCCGTTTTCTGATGCGTGAAAACCTAAATCTTCGGAAAAATCACTCACCGGATAATCATCTGAAGAAAAAAGTTCTGATGTGATCTGCCAATCTGTACCGGTCTCTTTATAAGCAATAACGTTGCCGGAATAATAATTACTTTGACCAACCATCAACATACGTTGCTGGTCTTCAGATAGCGCAATGGCAAGTGGTGTTAGTCTATAGTTATCATACTCAACAGACCAGGTTTCACCACCGTCTTCAGTTTTGTAAAGCTTACCATCAATTGCAACATAACCGCTGTTTTCTGAATAAAAATAGAGGCTTGTTGGAGCTGATTCGATTGCATTATTAAAAGTCCAGGAGCTTCCGCCGTCATTAGAGGTATAGATATTGCCTTTATTGTCGAATAACAGACCTTTTTGATCTGTAGTAAAATGTATGGCTACAAACTTCCTGTTATAGGATTCTTCCAGATTTAAATTAACTGTTTCCCAGCTTTCACCGGCGTCTGTTGTTTTCCATATGGTGTTAGGGGCGTTACCGCAAAGAAAACCCATCTGATCATTCAAGAAAAAACCTGCGGTTGCTCCATTGTAATTATTTAGAACCACACGCCAGTTTTTACCCCCGTCTGTGGTTTTATATACGGGGGATTCATTCCCAATTATAAAACCAGTTTGTGGGTTGATAAATAACATATTAGTACCATAGGGATACGTGACGGACGGGTTTTCTAAACTGGTCCAGGTTTCCCCTTTATCAATAGTTTTTAGCAGCGTTCTTTCTCCAAGTGCATAGCCCGTTTTATCGCTAACAAATTGAAGCTTCAATAATCTGGAAAAGGCTTTATGTTTTATTTGGGACCAGCTGAGCCCACCATCATAGCTTTTTAAGATCATTCCATGACTGCCTATTGCTACGGCCTCAGTTTGATTTATATAGATAATGTCTCTTAATTCGTAACTGATACTTTGGCTAACTAAAGGGCAGGATTCTAAATGGATAGTTTGGGGAGCAGCGGCTTCTACGTTTAGAACCAGTACTCCTGTGGTCAGATCATTAGTATCTTTATGTTTAGCCTGAATTCTAATGCTTAGCGTATTATTTAAAGTAGCATCAAAATCAGTTTTGTTTGTTTGCAGTTGGTTGTTCTCAATTTGGAACGAAGCATTATCGTGGTCTCCTTCTCCAGATATTAGTGTATATATGTAATCATCACTATTGTCTAAAACGCTAAGAAAGCCTATAACACTTCCTAATGGTGATTGATCAGAAAAGCTATGATTTGATATCGCTATTGAATCTGGTTTAAACTGAATTTCTTTTTTTAAACTTGCTAAACCTTCATTATTGGAAGCTCTTTCTTCAGTAGTATAACTGCTAAGGTTAATTGTAAATTTAGGATGTTGAGTGTCGTTGCTGTAAAGCGTGAGCAAGCCTTTTTGAAACCCACTTTTAGATGGAAAAAACGAAAGATTAAATATCCCCTTTTTTTCGGGAGCCAATTCTTGTGGAAAATAGGCCTGTTGTACAGAATTTAGGCTGAGGTTTTCACCATTTAAATAAAATTCGCCTCCGGTAATTTCAATTTTAGAAAAGCGTAAAGGTTTGAGCCCCTTATTGTGTATCGTTAAGGGAATTAGGATTAAACTGTCTTTTTTAGCATTAAAATACAGTTCTTTACCTTTATCAACATATTGCCCTTGGATTTCAACTTTTAGTAAAGCACTACCTTCTGTGCTATATAATAGCTTACTATGGGTATAGGTTGAGGTTTGTTGTCGTACTTTAAAATATACCTGTTCACCGTCAGAATGCATAAAATATTGTTCACCGGTGGTATCTCGTGTTAGGCTTAGTATAGAATTTTTCGTTGTGTTAGCGTCTGTTCCGTCAGAAGACCATATATTTAAGCCACTTGAGAAATAAAGCAGGTCGTTTGCCTCTACAAAACGAGAGTCTACGTCTACAGGTATAATGCGATTGGCAGATACGGGTACTGTACCTTCTGCTGTACCGTCAGACTTCATGAGGTTATAAGAGTTACTCTCCCCGCCGTTAAAGTAAAGTTGGTTTTTGTAGGAAGTAAAGTTTGAAATTTCGGAACCAGAAAGATGTCGTTTCCAGTCGTATGATTTTAATACAAGCGTATTTTCAGGAGTGCCATCTGTTTTCCATAGCTCATTCGAGTAATTGCCAGATCCATCTTCAATGGTCATCGAAAAGTAGACCTGATCGCCCACTTGTATAAAGTTCTTAATGTCAATATTCCCATATTGCTCCTGAGCAAAATCCTTAAGGCGAACAATTGTCCCGGATTCAGGTAAGCGGTAGAAATGTATTTCCTGATTGTATGTAGTATGGGTTATAAAATAGAGCTCGTTGTTAAAACTATTTAAGTAATTCACAGATAAATGCTCATCTATCTCTTTTACAGTTACTTGGTTTGTAGCACTATCATATTCATATAAAAAAGAACTTCTTGAATTTCTAAAGTACAATTTATTATTAGCAACGGTCAAGTTTCCAAATGAAGCCGTTGTATAAGGGCCTAACTCGTAAACCAACACTGTCCCTTCTGCAGTACCATCAGTTTTATAAAGGTTATAGCTGCCATTTATGTATTTATTGGTGGCAGTAAAATAAAGTTCATTGTTATATTGTGTAAAATTTCCGGGTTGAGAACCCACGCGGTGAGCCTCGTGAATATTTTTTACCATGATAGTCCCCGATGCAGTACCATCAGTTTTGTAGAGTTCTGAGCCTAGTATCCCATTGTCTGCTGAAAAATAAACAGACCCTTTAAAGACGAAAAGGTTAGCGGGATTGCTACTAGAGCCACCCTCATAAATATCTTTTACAAGTACGGTTCCTTTTTCGCTACCATCGGTCTTCCAGAGCTCTTTTCCATGTTCTGCATCTTGAGCTACAAAAAAAGTAATACCATCTATGGAAACAAACTCTTCAAAAGATTGAAATTCATAAACAAATCGCTGACTATAAGATAATACGGGTATTATAAGCGCTATAAATAAACACGCGTAGAGTTGTTTCATTAATAAAATTTGATGGTAGACTATACTAAAGTCTATAAAAATAGAAATTGTATTTTAATAACAGTATGTTTATATCGTATTTTAGTTTGGCTTTAAATGCTTATATAGAGATGATTAATTTTCTATTCTAATTGTTTTACTCGATAACCGAGATTTAAATGTTCCGAGGCTTGTCTCGAAGTGACACACCCTTTATTGGCGCCGCCAAAGGGTTTAAAACTCCGAGGCCTGCCTTTGTCGGCTCTTAGGTTTGCTTCATTTTTTATCGATGGAAAAAATGAACAGGAGTATGAATAAAAGTTCATTTTTTCAATTGATGTTCTGTTCATTTTCTTTACCATTACTAATTCGACTAGCATTTTCACATAGCACAACAGGTGCATTCCTCTCCCTGCGGTCGTCGGATGCAGAAAAGAAACGACGCCTTTTGGATAGGTGTTTTTTGCTATCGCAAAAACCGCAAGCGCATCCCTAAATTTCTTCCAAGGCTTCAGAAATTCTTAACGGGATGCACTTACTACACTGACCAAAAGGAAACTAAACCCTTCGGGTATGAGTGAATGTAACACTTTTTAATACACGCTGTCATATTGAACTCGTTTCAGCATCTCATCAGCTAGGCTTCTCTCCTAAAAGCTTCTTGACTGCGCTCGAAGTGACGTTAGCGTTGAATCTCTACTTTCGCATTTCAAACTGCAAACCGTAAACTGCCAACTGCAACTGCTGACTTCAAAAAAGCTTAGCGTTTAAGCGTAAAGTGATTTTTATAGATACGTCCGTTGCCTAAGTCTACCTCAAACCAATAATCTGCAGCAGGTAGGTTTTGGTTGGTGAAGCTGCCGTCCCAGCCGGTCTCTTGCGGACTCAGCTGTTTTAAGAGTTTGCCGTAGCGGTCAAAAATAAAGATCTGAGCATCGGGGAAGGCTTCAATACCTTCGATCTGCCAATAGTCGTGGTACCCGTCTCCATTGGGGGTAAATACTTTAGGATAGTCGACTAAAACCACTTCAGTGTTAGCCAAACCACAGCCGGCTTTATCGCGTACACTCACCGAATAAACACCGCCTTTAAGAAAGGGGAAATAATTAGAATCCTGATAGTCTTCACCGTCGATGCTATACTCAAAAACCCCATCTCCGGTGGCCGTTACTTCAATAAAGTTGTGGTCTGACCAGTCGGCAAAATCCACAGTAGTGATCGTTGGAGGAGCAGAGCGTTCTAGCGTAAAAGTGTAAGAGTTGGTACACAGAATACCGTTTTGGAGTTCGCCCACGGTAAGTGTGTAGCTGCCTTCATGTATCAGGTAGGCTTCTGGCGTTGAGGAGATACTTGTGCCTGCAGGATCTTCCCATTGCCAGAAGTCAAAGTGTTCCGAACGTGAAAGTTGTAATCCCGGTTCGTTATCACAGATCACAAAGCCTTCCTCTATGCTGAGTTGAGGGAGTTCATTAACCTTGAGATCGAGATAGGTTTCACTAAAGCAGCGCGCATTGTCTGCGTTTTCTACGCGTATGTTGATGCGTTGAGACCAGACCGTCGTATTTTGAAAGTTGGCAGACAGAGGAGTGGTCAATGCGTTACCCGATTCATCCGAATAACGCACTGTTAATCCGGTTTGAGAGCCTATCACTTCTTGTTCTATATCGGTCAGATCAAAACTGGAATACCCATTACCGGCATCACAAGCAAAGCGGGGCGCCGGTGTGTTGATTTGGGGTTGGGCGGAGGTGATCAGGTTTAAAGTCGTCTCCGCATAGCAACCCGATTGGGTATTGCTTACGCGCACGGTAAGGGTTTCATTATAGGGCTGGCTGTTGGTATAAGGATCAGGTAAGGGCCCGGGGAGCAGGTTACCCGAAGCATCATAATAGGTAACTTCCATTCCGGTTTGTCCTTGAAGCGCCAGGGTTTCAATCTGAGCGGTGTTAAAATACTCAGAGATACCGTCGTTGTTATCGTCACAGCCTATGAGGTCTGGGAGATTGCCAATGTTAGGGATCGCGCTTACTATAAGTTTGAAGTTAGTGGAAGTAGTACACCCGTTAAGCGTGTTGGTCACTTGCGCTGTAATGGTTTCCTCGTGGGGCACTTTATTGGTTAGTGTTTGTGGTAAGGGTTCTGCGAGTTGTTGACCATCTTCGTGTATCAGGCTGACTTCTAAATTAGGCTGACTTCCTACAAGATCGCTCCTTAAATTGGAGCTGTCAAAAGTGGTAATGCCATCGGTATCTGTATCGCAGAATACAAGATCCGCAATAGAATTGACCTGAGGTAAAGGGCTTATGATGAGATCAAAAGAGGTTTCTGAGTAGCACTGTGGATTATCGACGTTATAAACTTGCGCGGTTATAGTTTGTGTGTTGGGTGTAGTATTGGTAAATGGGTTGGGCAGGGGACTGGGTAGTTCGGTACCTGCTTCGTCTAAGTATTTAATTACTTTATTTGTCTGTCCGTTTAAGATTTGGTCTTGAACACTTGCGGTATTGAATGCGGAAGAAATACCTGTATTATAGAAATCTTCACAAGCTTCAAGGGGAGGGATAGGATTTGCTATGGGTTGGGCTGAAACTAACACCTCAAACGTACGGCTGTCGTCACAGCCCGCATCACCAGTAACCAAAACAGTGTAAGTACCCGATTGTGCAGGGGTTGCTGCAACAATTATTGGGTTTTGGTCAGTACTGCTATAACCGTTGGGACCACTCCATGTATAGGAAGTACCTCCCGATGCAGTAAACTGAATATCTTCCCCTGTACACAGATATGGAGTCGCTGTAGCTGTAATTGCTGATTCACAATCTTTAAATTTTACGAG
Organism: Leeuwenhoekiella sp. ZYFB001; assembly: GCF_011784865.1. Classification (NCBI taxonomy): domain Bacteria; kingdom Pseudomonadati; phylum Bacteroidota; class Flavobacteriia; order Flavobacteriales; family Flavobacteriaceae; genus Leeuwenhoekiella; species Leeuwenhoekiella sp. ZYFB001. The sequence goes on along the minus strand of NZ_CP050460.1, from coordinate 2,267,059 downwards.
AAAGCTGTCAGATATACCTGCAAAGGTTTCTTGGTGAACTCCTGTAGTAGCTATACCTACTATGCTGTGTGTATAACCTAACACGTGTATATCACCGAAGTCACTAATTTCAATATCTAAAGCATAATCGGGATTTTCTCCACCATAAAAGGTTGTCCATATTCGATCACCCATAGTGTCAAATTTGGCCATTAATACTAATCCATTTTTGTAAGTGGACGGAATTGGGTAACTGTCAGGAGTTGGAAGTGAAGGGCTCAGATTACTCGACCCACCGATTAAAAAAATATTATTATCATGATCTATTGAAATACTTTCAGCACTATCAGCCCCAGCCCCTCCGTAATAGGTGTTCCATATAACTTTACCATCTGTATTGAATTTAGCCAAGAATGCATCACTGCTTCCTCCAGAATTCGGTTGAAAGGCCTCATAGGTATTGAGATTACTGCCATTTGTTGTTCCGCAAATGATAACATCATCATTTGAATCAACTTTAATTTCATTTCCGAAATCATAGGAATGATCCCCGTAATACGTACCCCACATTCTATTTCCTACAGAATTAAATTTAGCTACAAATGCGTCTAAAAAAGAGGTGTTAAGATCGGCATGAATTTCTTGAAATGCCCCGGGGGTTACAATGTTCTCAAAATCTTCGGAGCCATACGCTGCTCCAATTAAATAAATATTTCCTTGACTATCACTATCGACGCCATTTGCAAATGAGCCGCCATAATAGGTTGACCAAATACGTTTTCCTTCTTTGTTGAACTTAATTAAAAATGCATCAGAATTATCGTGTCCTGTAACTTCAGGAAATTCTCTAAATGCACCAGGAGAAGCTATGTTCTCTTTACTGTGCGTATATCCGACAACATATAAATTGTTTGTAGAATCTGTATTCACACTTAAGCAATCATCATAAAATTCTCCACCATAATAAGTGCCCCAATCCCTTGTGCCTTCTGGTTTAAATTTTACAATTATCCCGTCAACATAATTTGATGAACCTTTGTGGAAGTCTTCTTGATGAGAACCTGCGGTTGCTACATTATCAGTTTTATTGGTGTTGCCAACCGCAATGATATAATCGTCGGTAGCTATAGCTATGTCTCTAAATTCTGAATTGTTGCCATAATATGTACTCCAGATAAGCTCACCTTGGGAAGAGAATTTTGAAAGATGGGCTACTGACGAATCTGTTTCGTTATAATAAGAGGATTGAAAACTGCCTGATGTCGCAATGTTGTTTTTACTTCTAGTATACCCGCAGATAATCACATTGGTTTTACTGTCTGATTGTACACCCCCTTGATATTGTGTCTCGAGCTCATTCCCCCCAAAATACGTTCCCCACAGCCTTACCGGAGTAGGGTCTATAATTAATGGCTTTTTGTAATGGAGTACATTTGTTACTTCAAAACCAAAGGTGTTGGCTGCCAATTGGGTGTAGCTTACCTGAACTTCCTGTTGTGCCTCATCATCTTGAATCCAGCTTTTAGGTATGGTTTCCTGTAAGATTCCCTGAGCAAGGCTGAGCTCAAGCCTATTGTTTTTTAAGGCTACCGGAGCACCTTTAATCTGCATTTTGATATCGGCAAGATTACTGCCCGGTTGTACTTTAAAATTGTATTCAACCGGTTTGCTTTGATCTTCAGGGATGATGAATTCCAGATCAATACCTCTGTAAAGATTTTTATAAACAATACGCTTGTAAAAAGGTACGTGGGTTATTCCTTCTTGACAATTAGGAACATTGTAATAGTTGTAATAAGCACTTCCTCGCTCGTATTCCTGAATTTTTATCTCGTTGCTGGTATCTAAAAAATCGATATCCACCCGATGAAAGGAAAGACTTGTCTGCACGCTGTCTTTGGGTTGAAACCGATTTTGAGGCTTGAATATATCCGTAGTATATCCTAACCAATCGAAAGGAGTAGCTTGTGTTTTGCGCTCATAGACATCATAGGAAAAGCCGGAAGCGCGCAATTGCACGTTAAGTCCATTGGTATTTAAAAGATAGCGTACGGCATCATTTGGAATACTATTCTGATCTACGACCTGCCCATAGTTTTTGATAAAGCCCTTATCTGGTTTTTTTAACGCGGCAGCCTTATGTTGCTGCGCTAAGGTAATGGTGGACAAGAATAAAAAGAGTGCGAGTAGTTTTGGTTTCATACACCTGTATAGCAGGAATTAATTTGTGTAAAATACTCATTTCTATCAAAACGTATAGGCCTATGCATTTAATTCTCTGAAAATAAGCCTAGTCTCTATAGCTATCGGAATCGTTTCTTTGGCATCAAGGCAAAAGAACAGAAATATGAATTGAAGTTTAGGTCATTATTTTTACCTATAGGCTGCGATTTCTCCCGGTGGTCGAAATGACTGTCTGTTTGAACACCAGTCAATAAAACCAAGTCTCCCTTCCGATAGCTATCGAAAGAGAGATTTAGAAGGATGTTTTAGTCTTTTTAACTACATCCTTCCCCAACCCTTCCTTTGAAGGAAGGGAGTTGCTTGATTGGTTTAAAATGGTATTTGGATGAACGTAACAAGCGATACGATTCCCAATCTTCATTGAAACAGGCAGCGTGGAAACATTGGGATAGGTCGCGCGACACTATTGATACAAGCGTCATGCTGAACGTGTTTCAGCATCTCATGAGCTAGGCTTCTCTCCCGATAGCTATCGGGATGCGCTCGAAGTGACATAGCATTATCTATTTGTATTTTGTAATTACTACTTAAATGCCAAATAATAAATCAGAAATAACAAATAGTAGCATAACAATTGCCAACTGCCTACTGTGACTGCCCACTGTAAACTGCCCACTGCCAACTCCTACCACCTACAGGAAAAATCCCCTTTTTTTAGAAAGTACTGAATTCTGTAAAGTAGATAGTATAGAGAAGTTTAGGTTTGCTTCTTTAACGAAATTAAAGGAACACCAAATCTATTATGAGAAAACAGTACTTCGCTTTTTTAACAGCAACAGCCTTAACCGCATTATCCTGTTCTGAAACTGCTTCAGACGAATTTGAAGAAGTGAATGGGGAGGTAGAGGCGCAATACATTACCTCTACGATCGTAACCTCAACCGCAGATGCTTCAGACCGTACGACCTTATTTTTAAGCTATGATGCCAATACCCGATTGACCGAAGTGTCTAACGGGGAGGATACCGACTATTTTATTTACGAGGATGATGACTTGGTTAATGTGACCGGTGAGAACGATAATCTAGATATTGAAGAACTGTATCAGTCGCCCTATAATGCATTTGAAGTGGGGGAAGTACGGGAGTATGATGCTAACGGAAATCCTAAGCGCATTGCTTTTTATAGTGAGGATTATGATCCTACAACCGGCACTACCATAGACAAGGAATATATGGCCGTGGTTACCTATGATGATGCGCCTAATCCGTATTTCTATACCTTGAAAGCTGCAGGCATCATAGACGTGCTTGACGGCGTGCAACTTCATTTGACCATGACGCCACAAGCTTCAGAAGTGGTAAAGGCTCGAGCGCTCTTGTTTAATAACAATCCTTCGCAAGTTGTATACTTTGATGAAAACGGCGATCCTTTATACGATATCAAGGTTGATTATTCCTATAATGACCTTAACTACCCAACCAACGCTACCATTAAGGCAACAAATTATGAGCATAACGGTGCAGTTGATTTTTATACTGCAGCCTTTAGTTATATAGACTAACAGCATCTTATGAAGAATATAAGATTTTTTAGTTTTTTGCTAATCGTTTTTATAGCGAATGGTTGTGAGGTAGAAGAGGTCGTGCCACCGGAAACAAATGATACGGTCTTTTGGGTAAATGATCTGACGGTTATTATGGATGAAAATCCAAAAAATCAAAGCGTACTAGGCACTATACAAGGCAATTCAGAACAGCAGTTGTTGTATGCCTATTTTTTAGAAGCTTCAAGTCCACAAGACGCATTGACTATTGATGAAAAAACGGGTGTCCTACAAGTTCGAGATTCATCACTTTTTGATTATGAGTTGTATCCTTCTATAACCGCTAAAGTTAAAGTGGAAGCTAATGCTGCGGCAGTGTTTTCTAATGTCGATATACAAATCAAAGATGTTTATGAATCGGTTTTAAATGCCGAAGGCTTTGAAGTAACACTTGAGGAAAATCCATATGGACAAACCTATCTAGGACAAATTGAGGCAAGCACCAATGATGGTGAATTGACCTTTGAACTTATCGAAGAAAGCCATCCCAATGCTATCGTTATTGATGCTGCAGGAGAGGTCCTCGTGAACGATAGTAGTTTGTATGATTACGAGATTAACCCTATGCTTACGGCAACCATCAGAGTTTCTAACGGAAGTATTTCCACTCAGGTTCAGGTGGTTATTCACCTGACTGACGTTGAAGAGCCACAGGCTGTTTATAGTATAGATTTTCGTGGGTTTAGCGATTATTACTATTGTAACAAAGAGCCAGACAATTCAAGCTATTTTTACATTGAAACCAGCAGTAGCGATGGTTTTTTAGGAGTAGGTGAATGGCTTGCCGGAAATGGGGTAGAGATCTCACAACGTTTTGAGAATATCACAGGAAATGAAATAAAAATAGATCTTTCTATCCCACCTTTTGATCCTGATTATATCGAACTTACTTTAGGAACGCATTTAGAGGGTATCTTTTTTACCGTTTACAAAGACCAAGAAGAATTGATGACCATTAGTGCAGAAGAACTCTTTGTTTGTACGGATTCGCAATATAGGTTAGTACTTCGCTATAATACCCAAAACGACACCTATGATATTGCCTACGATCAGCACGGTTATTAAAAGCGAAAGTAGCCCAGCAGGGCAGGAGAGGTTCTAGCGCATAGGCGGCAATACCACCCCGTCAGTTTCAACACACTCAGTGCGCTTGGCTGCCACCCCTCCTCAACGAGGAGGGGAACTGATCAAGTGGTATTTGGGTGAACGCAACACGCGATACGATTCCCAATCTTCATTAGGACAGGCAGCGCGGTAACATTGAAACAAGCGTCATGCTGAACGTGTTTCAGCATCTCATCCAGTGAGGCTTCTCTCTCGAAAGCTTCTCTCTCGAAAGCTTTCGGGATGCGCTCGAAGTGACAGACCGTTGTGTATTTCTATTGCAAACAGCAAATCGTAAACTACAAACGGAATACGGAATAAAAAACCGGCCTACTTTTTAGATCTGTAGTAAAACAAGCGAGCGCCGCAGCGGTGGGCAGCGGAGGATAGCCTAGCGTAGCGGTTTGCTATCCGCAGGCAAAGGCGGTTGCGTAGTTTTCAAGGATTTAAAAATAAGCCTAGACTTTTTTGTTTCTTTTTTGGGCGATGCAAAAAAGAAAATAGTATAAATAGAAGTATTAATTAATATTCTTTCCTTAAAGGCTGCTATTTCTCTAGCGAGTTAAAAGACTGTGCGTGCTCATAAACACGCGATACAATCGCGCGGTAACATTGATACAAGCGTCATGCTGAACGTGTTTCAGCATCTCATCCAGTGAGGCTTCACTCCCTTGAAAGCTTCTTGACTGCGCTCGAAGTGACAGATCGTTGTGCATTCTTACTTTGTACTTTAACGCTGAATAATAAATCAAAAACAATAAACAACAAAACAGCAAACTGTCCACTGAACTTTGTACTCAAGACAGTCTCTGTTCTATATTCTCTTATCTAACATCTAACATCTAACGTCTCAAGTCTCAAGTCTCACATCTCATACCTGAAGTCTACGCACCGCCTCTTCCAAAAGCGCCTCAACCTCTTGGTCTTGCGCGGCGAGGGCGTATTGATGGAGGTTTAGAGCTTGCGTTTTCAGGCTGTTGATTAAGCTTAAGCTGTCGTGTAGCTGCTGTGTAAGTTGAGCATACTTTTGTTTTCGGGTGGTAGACATACGTTTGGATTTAAAATATAAAAATAAAGATTAAGTACGTCAAATTATGACGGACTATCTTATCTTTGAAGAAACCTTCCACAGTATGAGTACGTACAAAAAAGCAGCCCGACTCGCAAAAATTATCAGCTATGTAACCCATAAACCCGGAATTTCAAAAGACCAATTGCTAGATGCTGTAACCGAATTCACCGGAGGCGAAGTATCTTCCCGAACGCTCGAGCGTGACCTCAAAACCATCCGGGAGGAGTTTTCTATTGATATTGTCTACGAGAGTGTTTCTAACGGATACCATGTAGAGCAACGCGATCAGGAAGCAGTCTACGAATTCTTAAAGCTTATCGAGTTTGCTAACGTAGGCCACTTGCTTAAAGAAGGGACTACTGATTTCAGCAAGCTGGCAGATATCGTACACCTGGACGATTCGTCAATCTTCCAAGGCATCGAGCAAGTCAAGACCATCGTGGCAGCGATTCAGCAACAGCAACAACTGAGCTTTGTACATATCAATTATTGGAATCAAACCACAAAGGAATATACCATAACCCCTTTACAAATAAGGGAATACCTGAACCGCTGGTATGTGGTGGGCGTTCCGGAGGGAGAAGACGAGATCCGAACCTTTGGGATCGACCGGATACAAGAGCTTCAAATCAGCGGACCTACCCTAGTGAAGCGTACGGACTTTGAAGACCAACTCGGCCAATTTGCTAAGATTGTTGGTCTCAACTTTAATGAGGGGGCTGCTCGGCCTCAGAAGATCCGGCTGAAGGTGTATCATAAACACCTCAAGTATTTACAAAGCTTACCTTTGCACCGCTCTCAAGACATTCAGTATGAAAAGAATGCGGAATACGGCACTGTAACCTATTTGCTGATTCCTAACTACGAGTTTAAAATACAACTCCTTAAAATGCACAGTTTTGTGATCGTTGAAGAGCCACAAGAATTGCGTGAAGAGATTCAGCACATGATGCAAGAGGCTTTGGCGCACTATAAATAAGTTTTACCACCGACGTAAATTGGCGAAGCTTCCTTAGACCTTTGAAATCACAAACAATGTCTATGGATCTTCAAGCCTATTTAGCACAGCATACGTTTCCTCCTAAAGTAACAGCATCCTTGCATCTGTTACACGAGAAGTTGCACGACTTTGGGTTAGAAGTAGATTACCCGTGTCTAAGCAAGGCCACCTTATACGAGATTTGGAGTAGCTTTTTTGATTCGTATTTTGATGCCAAAGAATATCGGTATCCGCTGTACAAGTCGGCTCTTAATTATTTGATGGCAGATGATTACCTGATTACGCGCCAATCCTTTGAGGCGCTCAGTCGCAGTTTGTGTTTTATGAAAGAGGTGCTGGCCACCAACTTGTGGCTACGGGGCGAACTCATTGCACAAGCGATGATTCAGCTGGCGTGTTATTACGGCAACCACCCTAACCGCTTGTCACCCTGTGCACGACTGTTTGCCCAGAAGTGGACCTCTGTACGTGATCTGCAAGCCTGTATTGCGCTACACGAACTCTTATTTGGTCGTAGTTTGGAGATGCCGGGCTATATCAATACATCTAAAACCAAGCTGCTTGCACTAGAGCGAAGAATCTTTTCGGTACTTTTTGAAGAACGTAGCCTGAGAAAAACCTTGCCGTTTTTAGGCTTGTCTAAACAGGAAGCCCACTTATTTCTCTATGGAGGTATTCCGTATCTGGAAACAGAAGGGATTGAGCAAATCAATACGCTGAAACATTACCGCAGTATTGTACGCCTGTACAAAAATGTACCGCAGCACCTAGATGCACTACTAGAGTTACTTACGCTATCGCATAGGTGGAACTATGAAATTGACCTCTTTGAAAACGACATCGCCTTTTGGCAAGAGGCAGTACGCTTTTACATCAGCAATTTTAAAGAAGCGGACTTTGATGGTGCAAGGATATTTCTAGATTATATTGAATATAAGCGCTACACCGATATAGACACTACCGGTACCTATTCCTTAAAAGATAAAACGCTGGCGTCCTTCAATCGGGAAATGAATCATTGGCATCGCTACGGTTTTGAAGAGGTAGACCTTGAGAAGCCCATGGTCATTTGGGAGCCCAGAACGTTTAAAACCTATACAGCCACTCTGGATGACAGCGTGTATAAGATCGAAGAGATCATAGATAGCCATACGCTACTCAAAGAGTCTAAAGTGTTGAAACATTGTGTTTACGGTTATGTAAATCGTTGTCTTCAGGACTATTCTCGCATTTTTGGATTACGGGTGCAACGTAAAGGGCATTTTACTCCGTGTTGTACCATTCAAGTCATCGATAAAACGGTCGTTCAGTTTAAAGGAAAAATGAACCGTAATGCTACTGAGGCCGAAGAGCAACTGTTAAAAGCCTGGTGCGAAATAAATAATTTAACCATTAATATCCTCTAAATGAGGATTTCCGTAAAGCCATTAAAAAAATAGCAACTATATTTAAAGCAATAATCAACTATGCCCCAAACTCATAACCGACTCCTAACCAAGTCTCGTTTTAAACTGGCCCTTGATTGCCCTACTAAACTGTATTATACCCGCAAGCCGGAGTATGAAAATCAGCAGGTGGGCGATACCTTTCTCGAAGCCTTAGCCCAAGGTGGTTTTCAGATCGAAGAATTAGCACGGTTACACTTTCCGCAGGGCATCGCCATTTTAGGCGAAGATTATAATTATGAAGCTTTAGCTACACGCACCCACGAACTCTTACAGCAAAAAGAGGTGGTTATTTTTGAAGCCGCGTTTCTACACGACGGCTATTTCATTCGCACCGATATTTTAGTCAAAAAAGGAAAGCAGATCCAGCTTATCGAAGTCAAAGCAAAATCCGTAGGCAGTAGGGGGCATGACGGGTTTAGCGTGACCGGTGGCTGGTCTGCTTATTTATACGATGTTGCCTTTCAGCAGTATGTGATCGCGCAGGCACATCCTGAATTTCAGATCACACCCTATCTTTTCCTTGCCGACAAAGACGCTGTGGCTACCGTAGATGGCTTGCATCAGCATTTTCAGCTCGTTAGCGACACTGATCTGCGTACGGGCGTACGAGTGACTCCCGGACTCCGGATAACCGACTTAGGCGCGTCTATTTTAGCCAAGATCCCTGTTGCGGAAGAAATTCAGAAGATTTTTACCACAAACCCAAGCTTTGAGGGGATGACTTTTGCCGAAACCTTGACCTTCTTTAAACAGCATTATGCCGAAGATATCAAACTACACACACCTATAGGTAAACACTGCAAGGGCTGCGAGTTTTATACCGAAAAGCCTACCGAAACCCACCGCAGTGGTTTTCACGAGTGCTGGCAGGAGCAGTTGCAGCTTCGGGTAGGCGAGATCAATAAACCGAAGGTGTATGAGGTATGGAATTTTAGAGCTTCTAAAAAATTGATGGAGGCCGGCACCTTTTTTATGCACGAGCTTACCGATGCCGATCTAAAGGTCAAAACCGAAGCCGGAAAGATCAGCAGCACCGAGCGCAAAGCCCTGCAAGTGGAAAAGACGCTCGCTCAGGATCCCGAGCCGTATTTTGAACGTGACGGACTGCGAGATGCTTTTGCACAGTTTACCTGGCCGCTCAATTGCATCGATTTTGAGACCACCGCCGTGGCGATTCCCTTTGTAAAGGGGATGCACCCCTATGAGCAATTGGCGTTTCAGTTCAGCCATCATATCATAGCAGAGGATGGCAGCGTCACCCACCATACCGAATATATCAATACCCGCATCGGCGCGTTTCCCAACTTTGAATTTGTACGGGCGCTTAAAGCAGCGCTGGAAACCAATACCGGAAGCATCTTTAGATACCACAACCACGAGAATACCATTCTCAATGTGATCTATAACCAACTCAAAACCTCAGACGAGCCCGACCGGGAAGCCCTGATGCAGTTTATACAACACATCAGCCACAACACCGGTAGCAATGCAGACAGCTGGACGGGCGCCCGCGATATGATCGACCTGTATAAATTGGTGACCGACTATTACTACGACCTGCAATTGGGCTGGTCTAACAGCATCAAAGCGGTATTGCCTGCGGTGCTCAACAGCAGCGCCTACCTTAGGGTTAAATACAGTCAGCCGCTGGAACACATTGACGTGAGCAGCCTCAACTTTGCACCCCAGCACCGATTTATTCAGGAGGACGAAGCCGGTACGGTGGTGAGTCCGTATAAAAACCTGCCGCCCTTGTTTGACCACTGGGATGCCGAACAACTGGATGCCGCAGTCACCAACATTGAGGGCATCAGCGATGGAGGAGCAGCGCTTACCGCCTACGGAAAACTACAGTTTGAAGCCGTAACCCCAGAAGAACGCCAAGAAATAGAAAACGGACTCCTACGCTATTGCGAACTCGACACCCTCGCGATGGTGATGATCCTGGAATATTTTAGAGAAGTGATACAAGAAAATTAACTAACCTAGTATAAATACCAATGCATAAAAATGATTTACAAAACCTTTTATTATCAACTAAAGAGCTAATTGACGTAAACAAGCGCTTCTTAAAAGAATCGGGAGAAGATTTTAACATCTTCAGTATTACAAATATTGAGAAAAAGGAAGTACATACACATTCATCAATGATTGCAGAACTTTTAAATCCTTACGGGACGCATCATCAGGGAAATTGCTTTCTATTTTATTTCTTAAGTATCATAAAGGATTTAGTATCAGAAGAGCACCCTATTCATACTAATTTGAAATCAACGCCAAGTGTTTTTGTTGAATATACTATAGGTCCTGTCTCTGAAGATAAGCTATTTGGTGGAAGAATAGATATTTTGTTGATTTTTAATGATTTCAAAGTAATTATTGAAAATAAGGTTGATGCTGACGATCAAGAGCTACAATTGACACGCTATAAAAATTTTTGTGTAGAGAATGATATTGTGCTTTATCTAACTAAATGGAATATCAATGAGGCTGTAAATAAAACAGCTGGTGACTTAAAGGCTGGTATAGATTATCACTGTATTAGCTATCAGTCAGAAATTTTAGAATGGTTAGAATATTCTCTAAAAGACCTTAAAAACCAATATGTTCTTGATGGTGTCAAGCAATATTATTTATTAGTAAGAAAGATAACTAACCAATTAACTCCCAAATATATGAGTGAATTCAAGAATTTGATCAGTAGTAATTTAGAAGAAGCTAATTACATCAAGGATAATTATGATCTAGCTGAACGACACGTGAGAGAATCATTTAGAGATGACCTATTACTTAATTTGCAAACAAAATTAAGTGATGCAGACTATACTTGTGAAATTTGGGGTGATATCAATTATGAAGAATCTGGGATTGTAGTAAAACCTCAAATTAAAAATCATATACAAGAGGCTACAGTTTATTATTATATCGCGCCATTCAATAATTTTGAGGGCATTCTGAGTATCTCAATTTGTAATTCAACATTGCAAGAAGCGGTTGCCTTAAAGTTAAACTCTGAATGGTCAAAATTGGGAAAAGGATATTCAGTTCAGTATCCCGTTTTTCAAAGCTTACAAATTGATTTAAGTAATTTTAAGCAGTTAGTTGAACTAACAAAACCAAAGATACGTAAGAAAAAAGAAGAAATAATTATTGAGGAGGTATTAAGATTTATTGAAAGAAATAAAGAAAACCTAGAGCAACGCAACCAAGAATACACCAAATAATTTATCACCACCCAATGAACCTAACCACCCTCCAAGAATTTCTCGACACCGCAGAAATACCTATAATCGAACCCAAACCCTTAACTTTTTTAGAAATCGCAAAGCAACCCCATTACGAGAATGTGTTATCCAATATTTACGCGTTCTTCTTTGATGTAGCACAAGAGCACGGATTTCAAGACCTGTTTATACAAAGTTTACTTGAATTGATACAGGAGTCTAAACTAGGCAAAGAAAAGGAAGCTTTGCAAAGTTTTAGTGATTTTGCAATAGAAACCGAATATAACACAGATAATGGAGGGCGAATTGACCTACTGTTACATAATGAGCAGCAAGCCATCATCATTGAGAATAAAGTGTATCACTTCTTAGCAAATGATCTTGATGACTATTGGGAGAGTATTATAAAAAAGGGGCGTCAAGAGTCTGAAATGATAGGGATCATTCTCTCCTTAGATCCAATTTATAATATCGAGTGTAAGAAACCTGAAACGGTATTGCATTATATAAACATTTTACACCAAGATTTAATTCAAAGAATTTTAAAAAACAGTGGATCATACTTACTTCAAGCAAGTGATAAATATGCTGTTTATTTAAAAGATTTAGCCCAAAACATTCAAAATATGAGTACACCAGATATGAAACCAGAGGAGCTGCAATTTTATAAAGATAATAGAGATCGCTTAATACAGGCTAAGAAGTTTTTTGAGCGTTTTGAAGATTATATAAAGAAACAAATAGAAGAAGCTTTTAGTCAATTAGACCGGGATAAATCTTTTTTAGTCATTAAAAACAACAAAGGCAAAAACCATTTGCATATATTTTCAAAGCGTAATCCAGATCTTATGTTCACAATAGGTTTTGCACGCCTATGGGATAATGAAAGTCATAGTATGAATGTGATTGTTGAATTGCAAAAGAAAGCCCTCAATAATCGATCGATATATAAAGAAATAGCATTTACAGATAAAGAGTATGATTGTATAGCAAATAACTTTTATAAAGAAACTAATCAAAACTGGTGTCATTTTGCAAAGAAAAATTACACCGAAACAGAAATCAACTTTAATTATCTAAGCGCCTTTTTAATTCGAAGAATAGAAGAAGATCATTTACTCTCAATTTTTAAGAAGTTAGATGCCTTTCTAACCGAATACAGAAGCAAACCCCAACCACTTTAGACAAAAAATGTACACCCCTTAATTCTGTGATTTGATATCACTGCAACTCCGTAGATAATAAATTGAAGTACCCAGGCGCACATAAGGCAGATGCGGTTTAGGTTGCTCATTATCGACACGGCAGTACTTGGTGTCATAAGAAGTCTGCTTTGATGCGTTGTGTGGCTGTTGCCCCTTGTGGTGGTCGTGATCGTTTGTAGAATTCATAGCTCGTGTATTACATGTAAGCAGTTATTGTTTTTTTTATGGGTTGGTTTACAGGGTTTTAGATAATAACAAGATAGTTTTATTTGCAGGTTTTTACTAATGCTATATTGATGTTTAGGTATTTAATATTCGCTTTAATATGCTGTTTTATAAAAGGTTATGCGTAAAATGAGGTTTTCCTCATTAATAACTTGTGTATTACTCGTAGTTTTAAAAAGTGATTAAACGTATTGATTTCCTTATTTTTAGTCTTTCAACTACCAAATTCTCTAAATGGCCTTATTTCAAGCATCGGTACTCAACAAGTACCTGAACGCACAAGATCAAAAACCCGTTGCCAAAGCCTATAAAGCATATACCGCCTATTTCCTCAACCCGGTGATCCAGGAGAACATCCGTAAGTCAAAGGAAGAGCAGTTTCAGGCTACCTTTTTAAACGAACTCTTTGTAAGCATACTGGGTTATACCTTAAACCCCAATCCCAACTATAACCTCACAACCGAGTTTAAGAACGAAAAGAACAACCGTAAGGCCGACGGGGCAATCCTTAAAAAGGGGAGCGCTACCGGCGTTATTGAGTTAAAGGGAACCAATACCAAAGACTTAGAGAGCATCCGCCGGCAGGCGTTTGATTACAAGGCCAATCAAAAGGGCTGTGTGTATGTGATCACGTCTAACTTTGAGAAGCTACGCTTTTACATCAACGATGCGACTGAGTTTGAAGAGTTCAATTTATTTGAATTGACCCTCGAGCGTTTTACGCTGTTGTACCTGTGCTTACAGCACGATAACCTGATGAGCGACCTTCCGCTTAAAGTAAAGGAAGCTTCGATCGCTGAGGAAGAAAAGATCACTAAGGAGTTTTATAAGGATTACTCGGTATTTAAACGCGAACTCTTTAGAGACCTCGTAAAGCGCAATGTAAAACGCATCCGCAGTAACCGCCAGAGCGAACTGGAAGATGCCACCACAGCCGAACTTACCGAAGAAGAACGCGCAGAGCGTAACCGCCTGCAAAAGAACATCAAACTTACACTGTTTAAAAAGTCGCAGAAGCTTATAGACCGTTTTCTGTTTATCTTTTTTGCAGAAGACCGTGGACTCTTACCGCCCAACTGGACGCTGACCATTCTTGATGAATACAAGCAGTTACAGACCCTTGCGGTTGATGTACCGGTGTATGACCGCTTTAAACTGCACTTCAATTACCTCGATCAGGGGCGCAAAGGCGGCACCGGGCAAGATGAAATCTATGCCTATAATGGCGGACTCTTTAAACCGGATGCGATCTTAGACCAGTTGGTGATCGATGACGAACTCTTGTTAAAACATACCCGCAAGCTGGCGAACTATGACTTTGCCAGTCAGGTAGACGTCAACATCTTAGGCCATATTTTTGAGAACTCGCTTAATGAGATCGAAAGCGTGAATGCCGAAATAGAAGGCGACACCTTTGATAAGCAAACCAGCAAGCGTAAAAAAGACGGGGTGTTCTATACGCCCAAATACATCACCAAATATATTGTTGAAAATACCGTAGGCAAACTCTGTGAGGAAAAGAAAGCCGAACTGGGCTTTGAGGAAGCCGAGTATTTTAAAAGCCGTAAAGGCCGTAACAAAGACACGCTTAAAAAATTGGTTGCCATTCTTGACGACTACCGAGAGTGGTTGCTACAGATCACCATTTGTGACCCTGCCTGCGGCTCTGGGGCTTTCTTAAACCAGGCGTTAGACTTTTTGATCAAAGAGCACCGCTATATAGACGAACTCAAAGCAAAAGTATTGGGAGGCGGGCTCGTGTTTGCAGATATTGAGAACACTATTTTAGAGAACAACATCTATGGCGTAGACCTTAATGAAGAGTCTGTAGAGATCGCCAAGCTGTCCCTTTGGTTACGTACCGCTCAACCCCGCCGAAAGCTCAACGACCTAAGCAGCAACATCAAGTGCGGTAACAGTTTAATAGACAGTAAAGCCGTTGCCGGTGATAAAGCCTTTAAATGGGAAACACAATTTCCTGCGGTTTTCGAAAAGGGAGGCTTTGATGTGGTAATTGGGAATCCGCCTTATGTAAGACAGGAGCTATTTTCTGAACAGAAGAGTTATTTAGAAAAAAGGTTTAAGGTTTACCAAGGAACAGCTGATTTATATACTTATTTTTTTGAATTGAGTATTGATAAGTTATTGAAGAATAAAGGGATTTACAGCATAATAGTGGCTAATAAGTGGATGCAAGCCAATTATGGCAAGCCTCTTCGCGATTGGTTGGGGAAAAAGGATATAGTCGAAATAATAGATTTTGGAGATTTAGATGTCTTTAGGAACGTGGCTGCATACCCAATGATAATATCTGTTTTTAATCAATCAAATGATTCTGACGTTTATACCACTATTGTTGAAAATTTAAAGTTTGCCGATTTAAAGCAATACTGCGATAAAAATAAGTTTCTTGTAAGCAGAGAATCTTTAAACCCACAAGGTTGGAGCTTAATTGCAAGATCTTCGCATAATTTACTAACAAAATTTTTTCAAGCAAAGTCTAATTTAAATGAGTTTATAGTAGACGAGATATATTATGGGATAAAAACTGGCTTAAATGAAGCTTTTATTATTGACAGAATTAAAAGAGATGAGTTAATTAATAAAAATGTCAAAAATGCAGACATCATTAAGCCATTAATTGAAGGAAGAAATATTCATCGCTACTCAGTAAATTTTAAGGAAAAGTATATAATACTATCAATTCGGGGAATAAAAATAGACCAATATCCTGAGGTACTAGAACATCTAGAAAACTACAGAGAGAAATTACAAAAGCGAGCATCTTCTAAAATTCCTTGGTATGAATTACAGAGTTCCATTTCTTACTCAGAGAAGTTTAATAGCTGCAAAATAATATATCCGGATATCTCCACAGTTGGAAGATTTTATTTAGATAGGTCAGAAAATTTTTTCTTAAATAACACAGCCTATTTTTTTAATACAGATTCCGTTAGTCTTCTTGGTTATTTAAATTCAAAGGTTTTCAACTTTATTTACAGTAAATTATCTCCAAGCATTAGGGGTGGTTATTTTAGGTTTTTTACTCAATATATGAAAAAAGTGCCTGTGCCAGAATTAAGTAAGGAGCCTAAACTTGATTTAAATGCGAGATTAATAATTGTGTTAAATCGTGATTTAAATGATAAAATAAATAAATTTCAAACCTTTTTCACTTCTCAATATAAACTAGAAAAGGTATCCCGCAAGCTAGAGAGCTGGCACGAGTTGGAGTTTGGTGAGTTTATCAAAGAGCTCAATAAAAGCATCAAAGCCAATAACAAACTCCGTCAAAAAGCCGCTGCCGCTACTGTCAGTTCGAGCACTACCGATAGCTATCGGGACGAGAACTATGTTGAGGTGCCTGCCCTTACCAAAAAAGACGAGTTTGAGTGGATGTCCCTTTTTGAAGAAAACAAAAAGAAAGCTCAAGACCTGCAAACCCAGATCAATCAAACCGAACACGAGATCGACCAAATGGTCTACAAGCTTTATGGCTTGACGGAGGAGGAGATTGCAATTGTTGAGAATAGTTAATCGAAAACGTGAAAGCTATTAAATTCTGATTCACGAGTTCACGTAAAATAGAATGACACGAGTAAATTGAGATTGTGGAGAATAGTTAGCGTGTCACTTCGAGCGCAGTCGAGAAGCTATATAGTTCTACTGGTTCTCGATACACTTTTTAAAAGCTCAGGCTTTCAAAAAGCACTCGAACTGACAACACGAGTGTAACTTAATGCATATAGAGAAATGGCATAATACGCTAAACACACCATCGCAAGCAAAGAAACACTCCAAAACGCTTCAAAAGGGCTTGGATATAAAATGGGTAAAGCAAAAAAGTGAATCATTATGGAGTGGTTGGAGTACAACTAATTAAAAAAATAAAATGATCGAATATTTACAGAAAGAAAAAGAAGACTTATTTAAGTTTTGGGATCTGCGTGTAAAACACCAAGAGCTTTTTGATAAGTGGCTCCATCATGCTTATCAAGTAGTACAGCATGTAGCAATTGATGCTACCAAGTTAAGGCTGGCGCTCAGAACCAACCCTGAGGAGGCGATGATGATTTTAGGTAAGCCAAATATTCTAGCCTATAAAGAAGAAGGGGGAATGCCAATTATAGGTTTTGTTCTTGACGAGAACTTTATTAAAAATAATGAAATAGCCTTAGAACATCATAGCACTTTTAAATTTGCAGATCATACAAGTTTAGAACGATTTGTAGTAAGATCTTGGAATGATATTCCTAGTACTATACTTGCTGAAAATATGCAGCAGATAGAATCATTGTATACTAAAATAAAGGATTCAAAACTTACAGAGTGGAACAGAGAAGCACGAACGACCAATAATTATCTAAAACATTTAGTTTACAGTGATCTAAGTGCGTTAAATGAATTAGGTAGTATTCATAAAATACATTTTTTTAATAAAAGTGAGTTTGATGTTTTACAAGAAACCAGAGGCTTAAGCTATAATAAAGCAGATAAAGAACTTAAACGAAAATATGATCTTTTAAGGGAAGCTTATGTCAAGAATGAACATTGGGCGAAACAAGTAAAGAGAGATTTGTTTCCTAATGGTGTAGCCAAAACAGTAAAAAAGCCTACCAATCAAGCTAATAATTTTGATGGGTATATATGGAGTAGAATATATCCATCTAAGGAAGACTTTGAAGCAAAGTGGCTGGCGTTTACTGTGGGTATTTCAGTATATCATTTTGAAGTTAAAATTGATACCGTGGGTTTAGCCGATAGCTCTACTTTAAGGCAGAAGTACTTTAAAGAGCGCGGAGAATTTAATTCCTCTGAAATAGTGTGTAGATATCCTTTAGAAAGCGTATCAGGATGGCTTGATTTAATAAAACGCACTAAACAAGACATCAAAAATTTAATGCCTCAATATAGACGTCTTAAAAATCTAGAAAGTAACCTATCAACTTCAACCTTATCGAGAATGAATGAAGAGAAAAATTTTCCATTGAACAGGATTTTATATGGCCCACCGGGTACAGGTAAGACTTTTAAACTACAGCGTGAATATTTTGGTCAGTTTACGGTTTCTGAAAGTAGTTTAACCAAAGAGCAGAATTTAGAAAATCTGGTTGCAGATTTGACTTGGTGGCAAACCTTTGCGGTTGCGCTACAGGATTTAGGACTATCTAATTCTAATGACATTTTGAATCATGAGATTGTTAGAGCCAAAGAGCGCCTTTCAAGCGCAAAGACTATTAAACCCATTTTGTGGAGTCGTCTGCAGGCACACACGGTATTAAATTGTCCGAATGTAAATGTAAAGGCACGCAGTGAACCGCAGCTATTTTATAAAGATCAATCTTCAAATTGGAGAATAGAAAAAGAACTTTTAAAAGAACAATATCCGGAAGCTCTAGAAATATTAGAAAAGTGGAAAAACTACAAACCCGATGCAGGAAAAATAATTAAGAACTATGAGTTTGTAACCTTTCACCAGTCGTTTGGATATGAAGATTTTGTAGAAGGTATAAAACCCAAAATGGAAGAACAAAGCACGGATCTGGAGTATGAAATACAAGATGGGATATTCAAACGATTGGCGCTTAAAGCAAAAGCAGACCCTGAGAACAACTATGCCTTATTTATAGATGAAATTAATCGAGGTAATGTATCGGCAATTTTTGGTGAGCTGATTACATTAATTGAAAAAGATAAGCGCTTGGGAGAGGAAAATGAATTAAAAGTGAAATTGCCATACAGTCGAACTGAATTTGGTGTACCACCTAACCTTTACCTTATAGGTACTATGAATACCGCAGACCGAAGTGTTGAAGCTTTAGATACGGCCTTGCGCAGACGCTTTTCGTTTGAAGAGATTATGCCGCAACCAGAATTGTTTGCTGCCATTGCGGTCGCTGGTTTTGATCTTAAGGAGGTATTAGAAATTATAAATTTAAGGATTGAGGCTCTTTTAGATCGCGATCATACTATTGGTCATTCGTATTTTTTTAAAGTGAAAGATGCAACCAATAAAGAAGAAGCACTCAAGCAAGTGTTTAAGGATAACATCATCCCACTCCTACAAGAATATTTTTACGGGGATTATAGTAGGATTGGTTTAGTGTTAGGGGAAGGCTTTGTTAAACAAGCAGGACAAGTAGATGACAAGATATTCGCAAAGTTTAAGGATACTAATGATAGTGTTGAGATTTCCGAGCGCTATGAGTTAATTCCGATCAATGAGCAATTTAATATAGGCAATGCATTAGAACAGTTAACAAGCAATGCATAGTCGTAATCCCATACAAGTTTTTGAATATGATAGTTTAAAAATCGGTACGACTAGAGGTAAGGCTGTATTTAATAAAAAGCATTTTGATGCTTTGGTCAAGCTCAATGAATTGCACAATAACAAATACTTTACAGTTGGCCATAAGAAAATAATCTTCAAGCAGTATGTAGGCGTTTTACAAGTAGCTGATGTTTGTATAGAGGTTTTACCTAAGGCAGACCGCTCGAGCGGGAATAAGGATGCTTGGCAAAAAGCCTTGATTGAGATGCTCAAAGTAACTAAAAAACTTAAGGTCAATCAGGTAGATCACGCCAATGTTACTAAGCAAAGTAAGCATCTGTTGGATATTTATTTTGAGTGGTATTTAAAGGAGGTGCAAAAGCTCTTGTATCAAGGACTGATTAAAAAATATTACCGTAGACAGGGCAATCTCAACACCCTTAAAGGAAAGCTTGTTTTTGCAAAACAAGTATCTCAAAATTTAGTTCATAAAGAACGCTTTTACACAGAGCATCAGGTGTATGATACTAACCATTTAATTCATCAAATTCTAAATCAAGCGCTAAGTATCATAGAGCAGTTTACGCGAGGCGGCTATTTATATGGGAAATGCAAAGCGATCCAATTAGATTTTCCTGAGGTAAGGAATATTCACGCAACAGCGGCAACATTTGATAAACTCGTATTAGGTCGTAAAGAACAACCCTATATCACTGCTCTAAAAATCGCCCGATTTATAATACTACAGTATTCGCCAAATGTAAAAAGTGGTTCGGAGAAGATGATCGCCTTGCTGTTTGACATGAACAATCTGTGGGAAGAGTATATTCTAGTTCAGCTGAAAAGAGCCTTTAAAGAAGAGCAGTATCGCGTATTGGGTCAGCGTAAGAAAGTTCTTTGGAATGGTATCACGATAAGACCTGATATTGTTATTATGAATGGTGATAAAACGGAGCTAATCATTGATACGAAATGGAAAGTCATCGAGCACAATAAACCCTCAACACATGACCTTAGACAAATGTATGTGTACAACGAGTATTGGCAATCAGCTAGTGCGTTGTTACTATATCCTGCTAACACAGCTAGTACTATAAACCTAAGTGGCTTTGAAAAAATCGGTGACAATGATAATCACCAATGCGGTATAGCTACCGTATCTGTATTAAATAGTGATGATTCCTTGAATAAACAATTAGGTGAAGACTTTAAGAAAGAGTTGGATAACCAGATCTTTTCAACAAGCTAATAGTGCAAAAGCATTAGGTTCTTAAAAACAGTAATTTTCAGATGCTCTTGTGTAATTATATTTAAACCCCCGCTCCACAACACGCAGCGCAGGGGTTTAAAAGCTTACTTTTTGGTTTCTGGGTCAGCATCCAGATCCTCCTGCCGCAGTCGGTTCATCCGGCTTCTATGCCGTAAAAAGGTCTCGATCTCATCTTTGATGTAATACACCGAGTAGCTCACCTTTAAAAAGGGCAAGACATTCTTACGTCGCCAGCGGTACAGGCAGGAGGGCGTCACGTGAAACAGCCGTACCAAATCGGCATCGGTTAATAATACGATCTCGGGTTTAGGGGCTTTGTGGTTGTTGATGTTCTTCATATCCATTTAATTTACGCCACAAGGCAAGGTTAATACACTACACAACAGCACACACCTGTACCAGGTGAAGGGGAGTGCATCCCGATGACTATCGGGCGAGAAGCTAGTTAAAGCTTCTAATGATCAAGAGGGACTACTAAGATACATGGCATACCAAAGCAAGGCTTCTCCTATTTTAACCAAAAACGATCTCAAATTAACTGTAAAATTCTGTAAAACAGTGTTTTGCGTGTTTTTTACGGTTGTGCTCCCGGTTTGCTTCGTACTTCGTTCGGTCAAGACCCTATTTTTTAAGAACACTACCTAAGCGCGGGGAAAACCTGCCCCAAAAACAACCAACCCAATACCGAAGGAATACCGAACCAATACCGAAGGAAACCCCTGTTTTTTTTGGAACTGCCTGCAGCTATGTGCAACTGTATGCCAGACTATGCACAAAACGGTTCCTACTCGCTTACCCAACGCACGCCCATACCGCGCCGGGCGAGGCTCGAGCGTATCTTGGTTTTGGAACATGCTGCTGCTACTTTAGCTCCTGTAAACCAATTGTCTAACTTAAAAATCCATTATTATGGCAACTTATGACAAAGGAATTCTGGGCGGTTTCTCAGGTAAAGTAGGGTCAGTGATCGGGACCCGCTGGCGCGGCAAAAATGTGATGCGCAGCTTACCGGCACCTAGCAACAAAGTACCCACCACAGCACAGGTAGAACAACGTCTGCGCTTTGCGGCAGCGGTACGCTTTCTCAATCCCATCAAGAGCGTGGTGTCGCGCTACTTTGGGAGCAACCAGCAGGATAAGAGTATCTATAACCTGGCGACCTCCTATTTTATTAGAGAGGTGGTGATCCCCGACGGGTCGGGTGGGTTTACGATAGACTATCCCAGGGTGCTCATCAGTAAAGGGGATTTGCAGAGTTTGGCGAATCCGGCAGCAGCACCGGCCGCAGGCGAACAGATCACCCTAACCTGGGAAGACAACAGCGGGCAGGGCTTTGCCCAAGCTGATGATCTGCTCATCGCGATCGGGTATGTGGAATCGCTTAACCGCGCGTTGATCTTTAACGACGGTATACAACGAGATGCCACGACAGATACCTTGCAATTTCCGGCTTATCTCGCCGGGATGGAGGTCCAGCTCTACGCAACCTTCGTCACCGCCGATGAAAAAGAAGCCGCTACCAGTGTGTATTTGGGTGCTGTTACTTTGATCTAGGATTCAAGAGGAGGAGGAAACCTGCAGGTGTACTGCAGGTTTTTCTATATATCTTTTCTTTTTCGGCTTTTAATGCAAGGAGCTTCCTAAGGTTAGTTTGATAGGTTTTACCTTAAATCATGTTCTGTTCATTTTCTTTACTCGTCTAAAGAAAACGAACCAAAAGAAACGACGCCTTTTGGATAGGTATTTTTTGCTATCGCAAAAACCGCAAGCGCATCCCAAAATTTCTTCCAAGGCTTCAGAAATTCTTAACGGGATACCCTCGCTATACTGACCAAAAGGAAGCTTAACCCTTCGGGTATGAGTGTGTATAACGCTTATGAATAAGAGTATATCAGATGTGATTTCTCCCGATGGTCGAAATGACGTTTAAGAGGTATTTCTTATTTCTACTTTTGTATTTTTAAATTGTATCAAACCTTTCGGGTATGAGTGTGTAACGCTTATGAATAAGAGCGTCTTCTTATTGATTTAAATAAGTATTCTGCTTACTGAATACTGTAACTGCCAACTGAATAAAAACTGGCCTACTTTTTAGATCTGTAGTAAAACAAGCGGACGCCGCAGCGTTGGGCAGTGGAGGATAGCCTAGCGCAGCGGTTTGCTATCCGCAGGCAAAGGCGTTTGCGTAGTTTTGAAAGATCTAAAAATAAGCCTTGATTTTTTGGTTCTTTGGCATCAAGGCAAAAGAACAGAAAGTGTATCTTTATTCTTGTTCTTTACTTTTCTTTGCTTCTCCAAAGAAAAGTAACAAAAGAAAAGAGCCCCTCGCTTAGGAATTTTTCGCTATCGCGAAAACCGCCTTGTCAGCTCCGCGTCGCTACCGCTCCTGTCCTTCGGAGCTTCCTGTGTCTATTCTGAACCGAGGGAGTTTTTGATTCGTTTAACCCTTCGGGTATGAATGCGTATAACGCTTATGAATAAGAGTATACCAGATGTGATTTCTCCCGATGGTCGAAATGACTGTGCTTGCTCATAAACACGCGATACAATCGCGCGCGAACATCAAGATATATTTTGTATTTCTACTTTCGTATTATTTATTTTATCCAACCTTTCGGGTATGAATGCGTATAACGCCTATGAATAAGAGCTGTCATGCTGTCCCGATAACTATCGGGATTGTTTCAGCATCACATTACAAGGATTATTAATAATAGAATACAACAAAGCTCCCCTCCTTTTGAAGGAGGGGAAAGCCCGCGTAGCAGGGCAGGGGGGGTCTAGTACAGTTGCGGCAACACCACCCCGTCAGCTACTGCGCACCGCGTGCGCTTCGCTGCCACCCCTCCTCATCAAGGAGGGAGCTGATCGCGTTAGAGGTGCGGATAGTTGTCCAACTCTAAAATATGTGATACAATTCCCAATCTTCATTGGGACAGGCAGCGCGGTAACGTTGAAAACAAGCAAACTGAAAACAGAAAACTGCCAACTGGGACTACTGACTTCATATGACTTCTCGATACAATCCTCTCGCGCTAAGGCGCTCGAGAATCACTCGAAGTGACAGTGCGTTGCTTATTTGTATTTCGTATTTCTAACTTCGTATTTCCCCAATCCCGAATAGCAAATCAGAAACAACAAACAATGGAATAACAACTGCCCACTACCCCTGCCAACTGAACTCTGTATTTCGTTTTTCTATTGCTATCAAAAAATACTTGAGTTCACCGTGTTTTATAAAAAGTCAATAAGCCAAGTCTCCCTTTGAAGGGAGATTTAGAGGGATGTTTTAGTTTCTTATTTAACATCCATCCCCAACCCTTCCTTCCAAGTAAGGGAGCTACTCCTTTGGTTTATGAACTAGTATTTAGATTATACGGAACACGCAATACCATTCCCAATCTTCGTTGGGACAGGTAGCGCGGTAACGTTGAAAACAAGCAAACTGAAAACATCAAACTGCCAACCGGGACTACTGACTTCATATGACTTCTCGATACAATCCTCTCGCGCTAAGGCGCTCGAGAATCACTCGAAGTGACAGTGCGTTACTTATTTGTATTTCGTATTTCTAACTTCGTATTTCCCCAATCCGGAATAACAAATCCCAAACAACAAACAATAGAATAACAACTGCCACTCCTAACTAAACTTCCTATTTTAAAAAGTAATAGTTATTTATTCTCGTTCTAAATAATGAGTATATTTGCATCTTAGTTTTCCTATCATGTCCCCTAAACCTGATCACACTGCTGAATCTTTAGTGTTCTCCCAATTGAAGAATGGAAGCGAACAGGCGTTTACGTACTTTTTTGAGCGGCATTATCCCGCTTTAACGGGTTTTTGTAAACAGTTTGTTTACGACGAGGAACAGGCGCGCAGCATAGCGCAGGAAGCCTTTGTAAATCTTTGGCTGAGCAGGGAGAAGCTGGATACGCCCGGCGGCATCCCTTCCTTTTTATACACCGCCGCACGCTCCAAGTGCCTGAATCTGATCAAGCATCAGCAGGTGGTACGGAAGTACGAAAACCAGAAGTTGGCTGAGCAGGAGCAAGCCATCAATCTAGAGGTGCTTCAGGCAATGGACTATGACAGTCTCAGCTTAAACGAACTTCAGGAAAGCATCAATCGGTTTATAGCCGAATTACCCACTCAAACGCAAACCATTTTTAAAATGAAGCGTATGGAGCATAAAAAAAACACAGAGATCGCAGCAGAACTTCAGATTTCTGTAAAAACGGTGGAAGCCCATATGACACGGGCATTAAGCCATCTTCGTCAAGCTTTAAGCGACTACCTACCGGCGGTCGTTGTGGCCCTGATATTGGGTCAGTCTTAAAAAAATCACAATTTAACATAGGGTTTGCGAATGCTGAGTTGTACGTAAGATAAACCCGCTTTAAATAGCAATGGAACGCATTATTCTATATAAATACTTTAATAACGAAGCCAGCGAAGTAGAGATCGAAGCGGTGTATGCGTGGATCGCAGCAGACTCGGAACATAAACGTGAATTCATTCGCTTAAAAATCGCCTGGGCTTTAACGGCAGAGGAACCGATGGATGCCGCTACCTTGAAGGCCTACCGTCCGCAGCTTCCTACGAAAAAGAAAAAGACGAAGCTGTGGCAATACGCTGCGATCTTGGTACTCCTGTTGGGCGGCGCACTCACGTGGTATATCACGCGTACTCCCGGGATGCCCACTGCCACACCTGAGGTGGTGTTAGCACTGCCTGATGCCGCTACGTATACCTTACAAGATTCCGGGATTACCCAGATCACGACCGCAAGCGGGATTCCCTTAGCACAGGCCTCGGGAGGACAACTAGATTATAGCCAACAGGCAGAAGGAAACACACAAATGCAGCAATACCTTAAAGTGCCTTACGGAAAAACTTATAAGGTGGTACTGGCCGATGGAACCCGAGTACACCTTAATGCGGGCAGTAGCCTGCGCTTTCCTAACGTATTTGCAGACAGTATCCGTGTAGTGCAACTTAGTGGAGAAGGCTTTTTTGAAGTGGCTAAGAATGCTGAAAAACCTTTTAAAGTACTTGCGGGGCCGATGACGATAGCCGTATTGGGAACCCGGTTTAATGTAGAAGCCTATCCCGACACCCAGCATATTACGGCGACCCTAGAGGAAGGAAGTGTGCTCGTTGAAGCGCTCAACAGCAAAGAGGGGTTACGTCTAGTGCCGGGCGAGATGGCGTATTACCATACGGCTACTCAACAGTTGAGCAAGCAACAGGTAGAGGTAGCGCCTAAGATCGCGTGGATCTATGGCGAACTCATGTTAAACGATACTCCAAGTGCGCAACTGTTTAAAACCCTTGAGCGGCATTACAACGTGCAGATCATCAACCGATATACGCAATTAGGCCAGCAAAGCTTTAGCGGTACGCTCAAACTGGATGTCCCTATTGAAGACCTCTTGCAGTTGCTTCAATTGGATACGGCTTTTGAATATCACATTGAAGACAACAACATTACAATCACTAAACCCAATACAATCAACTAATCTATTAACATGCTAAACATTACACAGAAGCGGTGGTGCGTAACACATCCGGTGTGGGTTATTGCCTTGTTCTTGCTTTGCTTTTCGGCAGCAGTTCAAGCACAGCAAATCAGTTTGCCTGCCAGCGGTACTCCAAATACGTTGAACCAATTGGTGGAAGCAATTGAGGCACAAAGTGACTATCGCGTGGTTTATAACGCAGGGAAGATCAATATGGATACCCAAATAGCTGAGGTTGCTACTCCTCAGGACTTAACCACACTTTTAAAAAACTTATTCAAATCCTTGCCCTATACCTATGAGCTTAAAGGGAAGCAGGTCATGCTCTTGCAGTCTAAAAAAAGAACTACCGCTCCACAAAAAAGCCGAATGCTGCAAGGGACCGTTACAGATGCGCAAGGCAATCCACTACCCGGAGCGACCTTGATGGTACTGGGTACCGGGCGTGGAGCGATGACTGATGCAGACGGTAACTTTAAATACTTGGTGCAAGCTGCAAATCCTGATGCGGTTCAGTTAGAAGTAAAATACTTGGGGATGGAAACGCAGGTGGTGACCTTAGGATCGCAAAGCCGATTGAACATTCAATTGCAAGAAGCCCAGAGCGAGCTGGATCAGGTGGTGATCACTTCGTCCTACGGAACCCAAAAGCTTAAGGAGGAAGTGGTAGGAAGTATCGTCACCGTTACCGACGATGAGATCCCTGTTGAGCAGGCTTCTGAAAGTATTGATAAAATGCTGGAAGGGCAGGTTGCCGGGGTTTTGGTGGAAAATACGTCGGGTGTGGGTGAACCGGTGCGCATCGATATTCGTGGCCAGGGTTCATTAACACCGTTGAACAATGCATTATTAGGAACCTCTACCCAGCCGCTCATCATTATTGATGGAGTCATTATGACCGAAGAAACCGGGATTGATAATAACTTTTTTGATGGTGCAGGGGTAGCCGGAGAATCTTTTACTAATCCGTTGTCTAAGATCGCTCCCGGAGATATTGAGAGCATCAACGTATTAAAAGATGCTGCAGCGGTAGGGATCTATGGTGCTGATGGTGCAAACGGAGTGATCATCATTACCACCAAAAAAGGAAAACGTGGCAAAACCCGTTTTAACTTTTCTACCCAGCTTGGGGTCTCTGAAGCAATCAACCAAATTCAGTATTTAAGCGGACCGCAATACACCCAACTGCGCAATGAGTTTTTACGCAATACCGGCGGGACCTTACTTCCCGAGAACGGGATAGATACTAACTGGTTTGACCTCTTAAATACTACCGGCGTATATACTAAATACAACCTGAGTGCTTCGGGCGCTTCAGAACGTTTCAACTACCGGGCGAGTGTGACCTATCTGGATATCGATGAGCCACAAATGGGGAATGAAAATAAACAGATCAATGCCAACATCAATTTGGGTTACGACCTTGGGAAGTTAGACTTTCGCTTATCCCTTTCTCCCAATTATCAGCAACGTACACAGCCCAACATTTATTACGGTTATGCTTTCGTACCACGCTTGAGTCCGTATAATGAAGACGGCTCCTTTGCCTTACTTGGTGTAAATACCGTGGCCAATCCGCTAGCGGCCATCGCACAAAACCGAAACGATAACACCGGTTACGGACTCTTAGGAAGCTTTAATGTCAACTATAAGGTAACCGAAAGCTTAAAGATTTCGTCTTTATTCGGCTTGGATTATAAAGATAAGGAACAAGACCGGTATTTCTCAGGAGCTAATGAAAGCGGAAGAGGTAACGGAACCTTTGTACTCGATGGAGCAACCTACCCACGCTGGGGGCGTCGCCTTATCAACAGCCGTAACAGCACCCGATGGAACTGGCAAACACAAGCCTTTTATGAAAAACAGTGGGGTGATCACGGTTTTGATGTTCTGGGCGGACTCGAACTGAGTGAGGAGCAAACCGATCTGGAGTATGCTTCAGGAACCGGATTTACAAATCCTGATAGGATCAATGCCGTTGCCGATGCCATTCAGGATGACGATCCCGATACAAATGCCGATGATCGTTTCAGCAATCAAACCTACCGTGCCGATATCAATAACAGCTCGCGCGTTTCGTTTTACGGGCAGTTGAATTACGATTATAAAGGCAAGTATTTCTTTTTAGCCAACTTCCGAAGAGATGAGAGTTCGGTGTTTGGGAGCGATAGCAATGTTGCCTACAACGGCGGTGCCGGTTTAAGCTGGGTAGTGTCTAAAGAAAACTTTTTAAACAACACCCCTTGGTTAGACTTTTTAAGACTGCGCACCAGTTACGGAAGCACCGGCAACTCGCGTATTGGTTCGTACCGTGCTTTGGGCTTATACAACCGCAGCATCAACTCGGGCTACAATGGCCTGACGGAAGCAACGCCCAGTGCTGCACCCAATCCGCAGTTAAGCTGGGAGCGCAACCTCAAGTACAACGCCGGGCTCGATCTTAATCTGTTTGGGCGTTTACAGCTTACGGCAGAATACTATTACGACGATTTGAGAGACCTGATCACCTCGCGTGATATTCCATCAGAAAACGGGTTTAGCAGTCTACAGCTCAATGCTGCGCAGATGTACAACACCGGACTAGAGTTTAGTGCGCGTATACAATGGATAGACAGTAAAAAGTTTAAATGGAATACCAGTTTCAATATAGCGACCCTAAAAAATGAAGTAACCGACCTAGTTGGGTTGGGTAGCGATTATTCTACTGCAGCTCGGGCTTTGGCACAGCGCATCGGTTATAGTACTTCGGCCATTTGGGGACTGAACTGGGTAGGTATTGATCCGGCAACAGGAAGAGACTTGATTCGCTACAACGATCAGGTTTATGACCTTGCCACTTACCGCTCTTTATTTACTGAAGCCAACTGGGAACCTATTGGCGACAGTCAGCCTGATGCATACGGTGGCTTCAGCACCAGTTTTCAGTTTGGGAACAGTTTAAGCCTGAGCGTGAGAGGTTCGTACCAAATAGGCGGGGAGTACTTGGCCGATTACCAACTGATCTCACAGTACAACCTCACTACAAACCGTAATCTTTCGGTCAATGCGTTTGACTATTGGAGAGGCCCGGGAGACACCTCAGCCTTACAGCCTTTAGTGAGCAGTAGCAATCCTACAACCCCAAATATGAGTAAATATGTATACGATGCGACGTTTGTCAAACTGAGTAACATCAACTTGACGTACAACGTACCGGTACGAACACTAAGGGTTCCTGTAGACCAACTTTCGGTATTTCTCGATGTGTCTAATGTAGCCTATTGGTATAAAGATGAATCACCGGAAGGCCGCAACGGAATTCGTGAATTTCGTTTTACCTATCCGCAGGCACGCACGATTTCACTAGGGGTTAAAACCAGCTTTTAAACAGATGAAGATGAAAAAATTACGATATACTACAAGTCTTTTGTTGCTGCTGCTCGTACAGGTAGGCTGCAGTGACTTTTTAGAACAACAACCGGGAAGTCAGATCTCGATTGATGAACAGTTGGCTACCCGTGAGGGTATGCTAGAAGCTGTAACGGGCATGTATTCCTTGATGGAAAGCACCTTGCGTTTTGAGCGTTATACGGTTTATGCGGATCTGCAGGGCGGAAATTTAAAATTCTCGCCCACAGCCTCAGGAAGCAATCAGGGCGAACTCAGCGTACCTTTTAATGTCCAACAGGTGTATAACTTTAGCGATACGGCTTTAGAGAGCGAGCTGGAATCGTTTTACGGAAACAGTTATTCAACGATCGCTGCGGCCAACTTGCTGTTAGAACACCTAGATGCAGTAGCTTATTTAAGCGCTACAGAACGGGATGCTATTGCTGCCGAAGCATTGAGCGTACGGGCGCTGATGCATTTTGCACTCCTGCAGGTATATGCGCAGGACACCAACTATCCCGAAGCTGATATGCCGGGAATCGTTTATAAAACTGAAACGCTGCAGGAAACCTTAGATTACGCGCCGCGTTTAGGATTGCAGGAAACCTATACGGCCATTGTCGCCGATCTGGAACAAGCACTCAATCTGTTTCCCGATGCTCCCATTCTGGAAGGCCCCGCATACTCGTATTTTAGAGCCATGAGTACCGAAGCCTTGCTGGCGCGCGTTTACCTGGCTCAAGGCGCCTGGGAGAATGCATATACTCACGCTACGCAAGTGATCGCAACTTCAGGGGTGACGCTTACGCCTAAAGAAAGTTATCTGGAGTCTTGGGAAGCACCGCTGCAACCGGTATCGGAGATCTTATTGGAGCTATCAGTTCCGGTAGACGCTGATGGCGCCATTGGTGCGAGTAGGGCTGCGCAATACGGATATAGCAGTGCAACCAGCTATGCAGACTATGTAGCTTCTCAAGACCTGCTTGACCTATATGCTGCTGAAGATATACGTGGGGCGCTGTTTGTGGAGCAGGAATTACCCACGTTAGAAAATGAGCAATTGGTCAATCGCCCGTATTATTTCACCGGAAAGTTTCAGGGGAATCCCGGGAATCCTCTCTTGCGCTTGAGCGAGCAATACCTGATCGCTGCAGAAGCTGCTTACCAACGCAACAATACCGATGCCGCGCTGAGCAACCTGAATGCGATACGCGAGCGTGCGGGCCTACCTGCTTTAGTAACAACTGAGAATCTCGAGGAAGAATTGTTTTTAGAGCGCAGACGCGAACTCGCTTTTGAGAACCAACTCTTTTTTGATCTGAAACGCTTGGGACGTGATGTCAACCGCAATGACGGTTGTCTGTCGACTGCTTGTAGTCTGAACTATCCCTCCAACTTTTTTGTGCTCCCTATCCCGCAAAGTACTATTAATCTCAACGCAAACTTGATACAAAATGAAGGCTACTAAACTACTATTTCTCTTGGCATTAGCCCTTATCTTAGGATGTACCGATGATGATTTGAGCAATCAGCAAAATCAAGACCTGCCGGCATCGTTGCGTTTTAATTTTTTGGTCAACAACAATCAAGAACCTCTTGAATACCCTGAAGTAAGTGGAAGTTTTTTACCGGTAGCAACGTATGAAAATACCTCCTTGCGCACCTTAAAGATCCCTGTGGTGTTGAGTGCCAGTGAACTAAAGGAAACGGTGACCGCTACGTACAGTGTAAACAGTGACTTGCCTGATACAGCCTATGAGGTGCAACCTGAAGAACTTCAATTTACAGCTGCGCAACCTACTGATACCATCGAGGTGCGTTTTAGTCAGCGCTGGAGTATTGGCGAAAGCTTAACCTTTAGTCTCACCGGAGTTTCTGATCCTAGCATTCAGTTAGGAGCATTGAACGATGCTACGGTTGGCGATCGCTTTGAAGTTACTTTAGGTGCGGTGAACACGACCTATCAATTCAACACAAGCAGAATAGATCTTACAGGAACACTGGGAGAAACGGTAGATTTTCGTGTAGAATTCCCTAACGGCTATATTGAAGATGAGGTAGATGAAGCAGCGCTTTTCAGCTTCTTAAATGGGTTTGACTATACCTTGGAGCGTACCGAGCAGGGAACTGATTTTATTCAGTATAGCTTGACCATAAACGAGGACTTGAGTGCTTCTGATGTTAATTTTCAGACTATTATCAGCCTACAAGAACAAGCGGCGTATAGCATTTCGGGGAATGCCAATCTTTTGGTGATCAAACCCATACAAACCGACCGCGATCGTGCTACCAATCCGGCTTCGCATTTTTATGATACCAGTAACCAGTATTATTTAGTTCGTGGCGAAAACTGGATGGATCACGATAATGATGGTGTATGCAGTTGGCGTGCTTGGACGGCTTTTGCAGTACCGGTTGAGGTAGATGCAGACCATCCTAACGCGATCTTAGGCTCAGACAATGGCACGGCAGACCCTAGTGATGATATTTATTACGATGCTTATCGCATTGGGTTTAGATCCCCATTGGCCGGTAGAACCACCAATCCGTTCAATCTGCAGCGTTGGTTTGATAATGAAGCCACCGATGCTTCGGCATCACCGGGTTTTAATATCGATGCAGCTATTGAATTTTATCCCGAAAACGGAACCAGCACCACTCAAGGGAGTGTGGCGGTGATTCCGCAGTTCTTAACTATTTCAAACCGGGATGGCGAACTGTTTGAACTGGCTATTTCAGGAAGTGGAAGCTACCGTCAGGTAAGTGAAGACCTTTGGGAAATGCAACTAGAACTGCGGGTGACCAATGATGCCCTGTACGGCGGAATTATCACTTCAGAATATTATATCTATAGTGATCGCGGTTATGATGACCCGGCAGACTTGTCTGGTAATTCGTGTGTGGCAGAGATCACTCTTTAAATTTTAATTCTTTGATTATGTATAAGCTGTCTGTATGGTGTCTCGTGTTGCTTTGTTTGAGTTCTTGTAAGGAAACGAAGCAGGAAGAATATTTCAGCATCGCCGAACTTCGTGAAGTATATGCTTCGGGAGATCCGCAGCGCTGGCCTGCACCCAATCTAGACAGCAGCATCGTCAATTTTCAAGAAATAGGCCATCTGGACAAAGTGCCTTTTCCTGAAGATAATCCGTACTCCAAAGCAAAGGCTGATCTCGGGAAGAAGCTGTTCTTTGATCCTAGACTTTCAGTTAGCGGACAAATAGCGTGTGCTTCTTGTCATAATTCAGAATTGGGATGGACGGATAACCTCACGCGTTCTTTTGGGCACGACCGCCAAAATGGAAAGCGTAATGCGATGACCATTATGAATGCCGCTTTTGCGCACGAGTTATTTTGGGATGGGCGTGCAAGCAGCCTGGAAGATCAAGCACGTTTTCCTATAGCCGATCCTGTTGAGATGAATGAAACCCTGAATCTGGCGGTAGACAAGATCGCTGAAGTTGAAGGGTATAAACCCCTGTTTCAGGAAGCTTTTGGGGAGGATACTATTTCTTTAGAATACATACAAAAAGCTATTGCTACGTTTGAACGTACCTTGATTAGTCATACCAGCAAGTTTGACCGCTTTATTGATGGCAAGGCAGATCAGTTTACCGATGAAGAAGTGCTGGGGCTGCATTTGTTTCGTACCAAAGCCCGCTGTATCAATTGTCATAATAGTGGTTATTTTAGCGACAATCAGTATCATAACGATGGGCAGGTATTGTTTGGGACCAAAGATGAAGACTTCGGAAGATTTGCGGTAACCGGAGATACGGCAGATATAGCAAAGTTTAGAACACCCTCGTTGCGCGAAGTAGGGCGTACCGGCCCTTGGATGCATCACGGACATTTCCCAAGCTTGCGTGATGTGGTAGAGTATTATAATCTGGGAAATCCGCAAGTGATTCAAAAACGCTATCGGGGCACTCCCCGGGATTCCCTGATCCCTGAAGTCTCACCCATCCTTCAAAAACTCCACCTTACTCGTGATGAGATGAATGCCTTAGAAGCCTTTTTAAACACGCTTATTTCCGGTGATTTACGTACTCGCGCACCAAAGTTACCGAAGTAAAAGTAGGGGATGGTTCTTGATCGTTCGTGTCAATACTACCCCGCTAGCTGTTGCACACGGCGTGCGCCGTGCTGCCATCATCCTCAACGAGGAGGGGAGCTGATCGTGTTTAACCTTTCGGGTAAGAATGCGTATAAGGCTTATGAATAAGTGCTGTCATGCTGTCCCGATAACTATCGGGATTGTTTCTTTTTGGGCGATGCAAAAAGAAAGGAAGATGAATAAAAGTTTATTTTTAAATCCATGTTCTGTTCATTTTCTTTACTCGCCTAAAGAAAACGAACCAAAAGAAACGACGCCCTCGCTTAGGAATTTTTTGCCTTACCAGGCAAAAACCGCCTTGTCAGCTCCGCGTCGCTATCGCTCCTGTCCTTCGGAGCTTCCTTCATCTATTCTGAACCGAGGGATTTTTGATTGCGTTCAACCCTTCGGGTATGTATAAGAACCTTCTCAAAGGTGTTCAGTCATCTCGACGCTAGGAGAGATCTCACTCGCATGGGAGCTCCCTTCTCCTGCGGGAGAAGGGCTGGGGATGAGGCCTTATGATGAAGTGCGCAGCAGGTGTAATTGCTCCCTATGGTCGAAATGACGTTTAAGCGATATTTCGTATTTCTACTATTGTATTTTTCATTTTATCCAACCCTTCGGGTATGAGTGTATAACGCTTATGAATAAGAGCTGATGTGCTGTCCCGATAACTATCGGGATTGTTTCAGCATCTCATCAGCTAGGCTTCTCTCCCGAAAGCTTTCGGGATGCGCTCGAAGTGACAGACCCTTGTGTATTTCAAACAGCAAACCGTAAACTGAAAACAACAAACTGCCAACCGGGACTACTGACTTCATATGACTTCTCGATACAATCCTCTCGCGCTAAGGCGCTCGAGAATCACTCGAAGTGACAGTGCGTTGCTTATTTGTATTTCGTATTTCTAACTTCGTATTTCCCCAATCCCGAATAACAAATCAGCAACAAAAATAATCCAATAGCCCTTGCCAACTACGTACCACGACAAAAGTTTCAGCCGCGGAAGCCGGGTAAATCATTTCCGGTGTTCGGAGATCATCTAAGAATAAGGAATACATATTAGGCAGCGATCATAAGTGAGTAAAGAAGCGTTGCACCGCGGTTTCAAAAATAGTAATCGGAATGCGGTGCGCCAAGCCTTGTTGTATGCTGATGTGGTAATCACAGCATAAAGCTTGATTGCTTAAGAATTGCAGGGTTTGTTTCGGCGGAACTACAGTATCCTCAGCACCTTATACGAGCGTTTTGGTCTGTGTCGTAGGTGGATTAAAATTCATGGGTTCTTGTTCTACCGGGCGTGCTGCCAATGCCGGATTGAAGAGCAGGCTTTACAATCCAATGCATTTGATAGATAATAGCCCATATAACCGCCCATACTGCTTCCGATCAGGCGATCTATGTTATGGTCTTTAAACTGTTCATAAATCAAGCGCATACAATTGGGTTCGTTACGGTAATCGAGTTGTGGCGCATACACAGCCCCATACTGTTCTAAGATACTGCGCTTGGGTTGGCTCAAGCTTCCGTCTAATCCGTGGAGGTAAAGAATGTTCATAGGTTTATTTTATATTATAAAGGTAGTATGAGGAAGCGTCAGAACGCGTCGGTTTTACAGGCCACTTTGTAAATAATTCATAGAAAGGGATAGTCGAACCTAAGGATGCTTAAAAGAAGTCCCTAAGATCTTGGTGTAAGAAGTTTATATTTACAAATAGCTAATTTAAAAAATCAATACCAGTGCCTTTGTCTATCCGTTTTTGCCTTATAGTTCTGTTGCTTGTAAATTGTGCAGTTGTTGCCCAACAACCTGAAGATGACATCCTTTTGGCAGACCCAATGATCTTTGAAGAGGAAGGTGTCTTTTATCTCTATGGAACCAAGGAGGATGCGACAATACCGGGAGCCGGATTTTTAGTATATACGTCAACCGACTTGGAACATTGGTCGGGTCCGGCGGGAGCAACGGACGGTTATGCATTTAAGAAGGGAGCCGGTTTTGGGACCAAAGGCTTTTGGGCACCGCAAGTATTTAAGCATAAGGAACGCTATTATATGGCGTATACCGCCAACGAGCAGATCGCCATCGCAACAGCTGA
This sequence comes from Leeuwenhoekiella sp. ZYFB001, assembly GCF_011784865.1. Classification (NCBI taxonomy): domain Bacteria; kingdom Pseudomonadati; phylum Bacteroidota; class Flavobacteriia; order Flavobacteriales; family Flavobacteriaceae; genus Leeuwenhoekiella; species Leeuwenhoekiella sp. ZYFB001. Next base: position 2,231,379 of record NZ_CP050460.1, on the reverse strand, counting down.
TAGTCCGTTAGGACCTTTTACCAATTCCGGAACTGCTTTAGCAGCATTGGTAAAGCAGATCGATCCGTTTGTGTTTTTTGATGGTGGAAAAGTCTATTTGTATCATGTGCGTCTGCAAGAAGGTAACCGCATATTTGTTGCTGAACTAACGGAAGATCTTTCAGCTATTAAAACCGAAACACTAAACGAATGTTTACACGCCACCACAGGTTGGGAAAACACACAAAATACCGATTGGCCGGTTTCAGAAGGGCCTACTGTTTTTAAAAAGGGGAAAACCTATTACTTGATGTATTCGGCTAATGACTTCAGAAATCCTGATTATGCGGTAGGCTATGCCACAGCAACCCATCCGTTGGGGCCTTGGACAAAGTATAAAGGCAATCCCATAATCAGTGAAAATACTACTCAACAACCGGGAATAGGTCACGGCGATCTCTTTACAGATCAAAACGGAATGCTGCGCTATGTGCTGCATACTCATAACTCAAAGAATCAAGTTGGTCCGCGTAAAACCGGTAGTGTTCAATTGCGTTTGAAAGACGGCACACTTGAACTAGTGCCAGATAGTTTTAAACAGATAAAGTTGTAAGCAGGGATCGTGGTTGCAATGTAATACGATGTGATTTCTCAACTGTGTGTGCTCATCAACGCGGGATACCATTCTCTATATTCATTGGGATAGGTGGTGAGAGATCTTCGTATTAATGTATTACTATTAGCTTGATACATTTATGTTTTAAATCATGTTCATTCATTTTCTTTGCCATTACTAATTCGACTAACAGTATTACAAAGCACAACAGGTGCATTCCTCTCCCTGCGGTCGTCGGATGCAGAAAAGAAAAGACCCTTTTTCTTAGGTATTTTGCCTTATCAGGCAAACCGCAAGAAGGCTCCTAAATTTCTTCCAAGGCTTCAGAAATTCTTAACTGAGCCTCTTGCTATACTGAAGAAAAAGAACCCTAACCCTTCGGGTATGAATAAAAACATTCTCAAAGGTGTGCAGTCATCTCGACGCTAGGAGAGATCTCACTAGCAAAGAAGCTCCCTTCTCCTGCGGGAGAAGGGTTGGGGATGAGGGCTTATGACAAAGTGCGCAGCAGATGTGATTTCTCCCGAAGGTCGAAAAGACGTTTAAGAGGTATTTTGTATTTCTACTTTCGTATTTCAAACAGCAAACAGCAAACAGTAAACTGAGAACAACAAACTGCCAACCGGGACTACTGACTTCATATGACTTCTCGATACAATCCTCTCGCGCTAAGGCGCTCGAGAATCACTCGAAGTAACAGTGCGTTGCTTATTTGTATTTCGTATTTCTAACTTCGTATTCCCACAATCCAAAATAATAGATTAGAAATAACAAACAGCAGCATAACAACTGCCTACTGCCAACTGAATTCTGAACTCCGTATTTAAAAAGTCTTAGGTACGCATTCCCGAATTATAAATCACAAACCACGAATAACGGAATAAAAACAAAAGCAGCCTTGAAGTCATAAATCGTTTTCGGACTACAAATGTTAAGTAAACACTTTTTAGTGTCGGTAGAATTACACTTTTATTAATCTAACGCATAAAAAGTGGTAAACTTGCCATTTAAGGTTGATTTGTACCCCACAAATGGACAATTAACATCCGTTGGAAATTCAGCAAGTTTAAGAACATTGTAACGATAAATTAACGCAAACGTTTTCTTGTGCTATTGATTTGCACAGAGAACATCGTATTACAAAACCTTTCATATATGAATACTGTTTTTAAAAATCCTCCAAGTTTAAGGTTGAGGTATTTTCTTTTACTTTTCCTGTTTACGGCATTTGTTCAGGCTCAGGATCGTCAAATAACAGGTACTGTTTATGACGACACCGGTATGCCCTTGCCGGGGGCTTCGGTGCTTATAAAAGGAACCACAAATGGGTCTACCACAGATTTTGATGGGAATTTTTCATTAACGGTTTCGGAACCTAATGAGAAAATACTCGTCATTTCTTTTATCAGTTTTGCTACTCAAGAACTTCCTATTAATGATGAAACTACATTTACCATTACGTTAATGCCAGATGAGCAATCCTTAAGCGAAATCGTTGTTGTGGGGTATGGAGGGAAAAAGCGTGCCACCTTAACGGGTTCAGTCTCTGAGGTAGAAGGTGAGGCCTTAGCACAGAGTCCGCAGCCTAACCTTTCTAACTCTTTTGCTGGTAGAATGTCTGGAGTTGTCACCACAAACAGAGCGGGTGAACCAGGCTATGATGACTCTTCTATACTTATACGTGGTTTAGCTACAACCGGGAATAATGATGTATTGGTGGTAGTTGATGGAGTTCCCGGTCAAGTAGGGGGGCTTTCACGTCTTAATCCTCAAGATATAGAAAGTGTAACGGTACTCAAAGATGCTTCTGCTGCGATTTATGGTAGTAGAGCTGCAAACGGAGTCATACTAGTTACTACTAAAAGAGGTAAAAACAATGCGACTCCGGTGGTTTCGTATAAATTTGATATCGGATTTTCATCTCCTACACGACTTCCAGAAATGGCGGATGCCGAGACTTATGCGAATATTCGGAATGAGATTGCTTATTATAACAATCCTGATGGTGGTTTTAATCAAATTTACGATCCTAGCGAAATCGCTCTTTTTAGAGAAGGGGCAGATCCTATAAACTATCCGAATACCAATTGGGCCGATATAGCTCTACAAGATGTTGCTATTCAAACACAGCACAACCTAGATGTACAAGGGGGAGGGGAAAATAACAACTATTTCATCTCTATAGGAAAAACATCTCAAGATGGTTTATATGAAAATGGAGCGACGAAGTACAACCAGTATAGTTTTCGCTCGAATATTGATGTTGATGTGACCGAACGTTTAAATGTAGGTTTGTCATTGAACGGAAGAAAAGAAGAACGCCAATACCCAACCGAAGGTGCAGGTTATATTTTTAGAACTATTTATAGAGCGTATCCAACCATTCCAGCTTTTTATCCTAACGGGTTGCCTTCAACTGGAATCGAAAATGCCAATCCTGCTGTTTTAGGTACTGATATAGGAGGTCTTAATAAAAATCCTAAATACGTCTTTAATGGCATTTTAAAGGCAAAATATGATCTTCCTTTTGTTGATGGTCTTTCTGTGGATGGTTTTTTCTCAGTAGATCAATTGTTTAATAGTACCAAGAACTTTGCAACTCCTTATACCCTATATAATTACAATAGAGAGGGAGATACTTACGATCCTATAGTTGTAGGAGGAGGCCCAGATCAACAAGCCTCTTTGAATGAGGAGCAATACAATCAGTCTCAACGTGTAGCAAACCTCAAACTGAACTATAAAGGCTACTTTAATGGTCATAGTATTGATGCTTTTGTAGGTTATGAACAAAGTGAAACCAATTCAAATACGTTAGGCGCGAGTCGTATTCATTATCCTACAACAGAAACCCCAGAGCTTTCACAAGGAGGACCTGCAGCTACAGATCGAAATAATTATGGGTATAGTTTTAATTTCACTCGTCAAAGTTTCTTAGGTCGTATAGCATATGATTATAATGAAAAATATTTGGCTGAATTTCAAATGCGTGCAGATGGCTCATCTAATTTCCCTGATGGTAAAAGGTTTGGTTATTTTCCATCGATTTCAGCGGGGTATAGAATATCTGAAGAATCATGGTTTAAAGTTGACTTTTTTGATGATTTAAAATTAAGAGCGTCTTATGGTCAATTAGGTAATGATAATATAGGTCAATTTCAGTATTATGACAATTACTCCTTTAACAATAGATATGTTATAGGCAACGAGGTGGTTACGGGTATTGACTTAACGAGGTTGGCAAACCCTACAATTACTTGGGAGGTTGCCAAGAAAACTGATATTGCTATTAATGCAAAATGGTTAGGGCACTTCAACACAGAATTTGTGTATTTTTCTCAAAATAGAACCGATATTTTAATCAACAGAAATGCGTCCATTCCAGGAGTGACCGGAATTGTTAATCCGTATGGTGGTCAAACGTTGGTGCCTGCAGAGAACATAGGTGCAGTAGATAGTTATGGATTTGAGACCAGTGTGGGGTATCAATTAAAAAGTACTGGTGATTTTGATTTTAGTGTAATGGGGAATTTTACCTATGCTAAAAATGAAATTCAATTTATTGATGAAGCCGCAGGAATTCCTGAGTATCAACAGCAAACCGGCAGGTCTTTAAATACCTATCTTGTTTATAATACATTAGGAATCTTTCAATCTCAAGAACAAATTGACAATACTCCATCGGTGCCTGGAGCTCAACCCGGAGATTTGATTTATGAGGATCTCAATGGAGATGGTCAAATTACTGCAGACGATCAATACCGTACAAAATTTGGGAATATCCCTCGTATGACCTTTGGTCTGACTTTTAATGCAACGTATAAAAACTTTGATTTTTCTACAGTATTTGCAGGTCAGGCTCAAGTAAGGCAATATGTATTACCCGAATCTGGAACAGTAGGTAATTTTTATAGCAGTTGGGCGGATAATAGATGGAGTCCTAACAACACCTCAGGAACTTACCCACGTGTGAGCGAGCGCTCATCTTCTGCCATTAGTGGAGGCTTATATCGCAATAATTTTTGGTTAGATAATAATGCTTTTGTACGCTTAAAAAATATTCAGGTGGGCTATACCTTGCCATCAGCATTGATGGAGCGTTTAACCTTAGCAAGTGCTAGGATCTATGCAAGTGCTTTCAACTTATTTACCCTTACAGATGTAGAAGATTACGACCCTGAAGGTTTTAGTGAAAGCGGACAATTTTATCCGCAGCAAAAAATTATTAATCTTGGAATTAACGTTCAATTCTAAAAAAAATAACGCATTATGAACTATTTTATGAATATGAAATTTATGTATGCTGCATTACTGAGTTGCATAATTTTTACAAGTTGTGAAGACGATTATCTTGATATAACACCTACAGATCGTGTTTCTGACGCAGCAATACTCGCAGACTCCACACTTTTTGAGGCCTATGTAATCAACCGCTATTTAGGTGTGCGCCTCACGAATAAAGAGGGAGATGGCAGTGTTCCCGGTTTTGGTCGAAGCTTTGAATACGCGCTATGGAGCTCTTTAACGGATGAATCTGTATACAATAACGATGATAATACATGGGTTATTCAACAAGGTCAATTATCACCAGAAAACCTGGGTATAGCAGGTACTTTTTGGGGTAGGAGCTATAGAAGCATAAGAGAAGTCAATTACGCACTGGCTAATCTTGACCAAGTAGAAATGAGCGAAAGCCATAAAGCGCGCATAGAAGCAGAACTACATTTTATACGGGCCTATCGCTATCATGATTTGATTAGAAATTATGGTAGAGTCGTACTCGTGGGCGATAATGTGTCTCAGTTAGGTGAAGATTTTACAGATCCAGCTTTGTTTGAAAAAAGCGCTATTCAGGAAGGGATTGCTTATGCAGTAAGCGAATTAGATCGTGCTATAACAGGTTTGCCTGAACAGAACAGTGCTAATTGGTTATTGGGTAGAGCGACTAAAGGAGCGGCAATGGCGCTTAAGTCTAGATTATTGCTTTATGGAGCTAGCCCCTTATATACAGGAGGTAGTTCTGACACACAGAAGTGGCAGGCTGCTGCTGCGGCGGCTCAGGAAGTTATGGATTTAGATATGTATCAATTATATGAAGATTATGGAGACCTTTTTCTATCAACAGGTAGTAACAGTGAAATAATTTTTGCACGATATTATAACCTTAATCAATTACACACACATCTAGAAATCGCCAATGGACCTAATGGTTATGGGGGTTGGGGAGGTAATGTACCGCTTCAAAATCTAGTTGATGATTATGAGATGGTAGATGGTGACGAATTTGATTGGGATAACGCTGAGCACGCTGCTCAACCTTATGAAAATCGAGATCCACGTTTTTACGAAACCATATTATATGACGGAGCGCAATATAGAGGAAGAGCAGTGGAAACATTTGTAGGCGCAGAGGGAGTTACGGGTGGTCTTGATAGTCCTGATGGCCCTTCTAACTGGAATACCAGTAAATCAGGCTACTATCTCAAAAAGTTTATTGACGAGCAATTGCCTATACAAAATCCTTGGGGAGCAGCAGGCTTACAAAATTGGATCTACTTGAGATACGGTGAAATCCTATTGAACTATGCTGAAGCACAAAATGAAGCAGTGGGGCCTGACCAAAGCGTTTATGAAGCGGTTAACACCATACGCCAACGTGCACAAATGCCTCCGTTACAGACCGGATTGTCACAAGATGCTATGAGAGAAGCAATTCGTCACGAAAGAAGGATTGAATTAGCTTTTGAAGAACATCGTTATTATGATGTACGAAGATGGCTTATTGCAGATGAGGTGGAAAATGAACCGGCACAAGGGATTACAATTACAAAAAATCAGGACGGCACACTATCTTATGAGATCAAAACAGCTTTGGATGGTAAAAGTTTTAGTGAACAACATTACTGGTTACCCATACCAAGATCTGAGATCTTAGCCTCAGATAATAACCTAGAACAAAACCCTGGGTACAATTAATCTTTGTATACACTTTGATAAAAACTGCCGATGAAATATACTCATCGGCAGTTTTTTTGTATACCAATCCTAATACCATGAAGGTATTTATCGATTTATAGCAGCTTCAAACCTATAGATAACATTTCATTGTTTCTATCTAAAAGCTTAACATAAGTCTGTGCTTTAAGAGGTACTTGTTTTTAGATGTGGTTAATCGTTAATTTTGGTAGGGTATTCATCGATGAACTAAATGGCATAGTTGTGATTGATTACTATATTTTTTTCGCGTCGTACAGGATAGGACAATCCTTTGTGATGATCGTGATTCACTAACTTATATTAGTATTGAGCATGAGCTACCGCAATTAACCCATCCTTTTTTTTAATTAGACCAAGCGCTTTGATACACCAGTTTATCTATTTTTCCTAATGCTGAATTGTTTGTTCTTTTCATGAATTACATCTTTCTTGAAGCCCCTAGATTTGGCGTGTATCAAAATAATAACTTTTTTGACCGTGTACACATCATAGTAGGTATAGCTGTCTAAGTGCGTTAGTTTGCACTTTATTTAGATGAACTATGTGAGTTAACTAATTATTTAATTTTTTTTTGCTTATTGTAGTGCGTTGAAGGAAGCTATGCAACGCAAACTCATTTCATTCAATTCGTTTTTTCTTTAATAAGAGTCTTGTCAACTAATAGTCAAAGTTATATCTAACCGGTTTTTGGTTTGAAGTATTCTTTGGTCTACTAATTTTTTTGGCTATTCAAGAATTATAAGTTCAAGTTTACCGGGATCTGGCAATTTACCTGAAGGTTTGCTGTCATTATTTGCTGTTGAGGTTTCCCAGCGAAGGAGGTATTTGCCTACCGTATTTAGATGTACTTTTATTGGTTTGTTGCCGAAGTCAGATCTTTGGCTTTGAGTCAGTTCTTCAGGAAGAGGAGCTTTCCATTTTTTTTTGGACACAGGCTTTAAGGTTTTAGCATCAACTATAATTTGCTGCAGGCCATATTTTTTATGCTTTACTACTACACTCAAATTACCATTTTTAAGACGTTGCATGTTTATTAGTTGCACATCAAAATCTATAGACCCCCATCCTGAGAATTTAAATCGATGTTCCCAATTTGTGATTTGTTGTTCCTTCCAATGTTTGCTGCCATCAGACCTATAAAGATAAAGTTGAGTGTTTCCTTCCGCATCATATTTCATATTACACAGCACAATTTGATTTTTTTCATCTAAAGCGTGCGCTTGCACTCCGTTAAGCATTCCTGATCCTTTAATGGGTGAGGAGTCTACTTTTAGTAATTGATTTTCAAAGGTCATTGGGCTGTCGACTGTTGTTCCTGCAACATTTTCCCAATGTTTTAAATCTTTGCTACGAGCGTATGAAAAATCGTGATTAGTAGAGCAATCCGGACTTTGGCGCCATACCCAATATAGATGGTAATAACCGTCATCTTCATAAAAAGGTCCAGACATATAGGCATTCTTTTTGCCTTTGCCATCAATAAGCGGTTTTTCTAAAAAGCGCTCCCATTCCTTTTTATTAGGATTCCACTTGTTATATAGCTCATAGCCATTGCCGCTGCCTCCGTTTCTGTAATGAAATAGAAGTTCTCCGGTATTGGTTTTGAGAAAATGAGGGTAGGTAACGCTATGCTCATCGTTTCCAGTCATAAAATGAATGGGTTTTAAGCTGGTGGCATCTTCTGGATATTCAGAGCGCCAATAGCGTAGTTGATCATTATGCATGTTGCCACTTACATGAATATAACCCTCATTATCCACGATCAGAGTTGTGTAATTGTGACTATCCCACCCAATTTTTGAATGTAGTATGGTTTTTTTAAATAGACTATCTGTAAGCGATCTGTAAGCTATAGAAAAGTTTTTATCAGCATCGTAATAGGCAATATAGTGCTTATGTGCTGTTATCACCTGTGAGAATCCAACCGGAAAGCTGGCTTCAATTTTATCAACCTCTATACGCTGCTTGATTTTTAAAGCAGCCTCTTGACCTAGAAGCACTGCAGTTTGGCAAGCCAATACAAGGAAAATATTTATCTTGATTAGGGTACTATACATAGGAAACTACTTTAATTCAATTTTAAAACCGACTGCAGTATTGAAGGGCATTTTTTGTGGGCAGGTAATGGTTAAAAAATCTGCACTTTGATTCCATTGTAACTGGCCTTGATGTCCTAAAAGGGTAATGGTCTTTATCTTAGCATTGTTTTTGTTCAGACCTAGAGACTTAAACTTAAGCGTTTCGCCGGGTTGTGGGACCGTCATAACCCAAGCATACACGTGACCATCTTTGCCTTTGGTAAAACGTATATCCTGTGTTGAGAATTGATGCTCGGCTTGCCGCTTACCTATTTTTCCTCCGGGAAGCACATTGAGTCTCTCATTAGCTCCTTCACCCAAAACCTTCCAGGCAGCACTTCCATAAATGCCTTGACCATTGATACGCATCCAGGTGCCGATATCTTTTAGCATTTGCGTACTGCCTTGATCAAGAGAACCGTCAGGAAGCAGCGATACGCAAATACCTACATTACCATCACGTGCAACTTCTTCTAATAAATAGCGTATAACGGCGTCTGCACTGTAAGTAAAATCTGGGCCGTAAAACCAATCTCCTACAGGTGTCTCCGCAATCCAATCTTGATCTGTTTTAATGTCCTCAGGAATGCCTCCTTCTTGCGTATTCACCGTGCCATTGGTTTTATCTCTAAATTTGACAATACTAAACACATCAACTTCGCCCCGTCTTTGCAAGGTTTTATTGTAAAAATCGGCAATTACGTGCTGCATGGCATTTGATTTAAAACCAGTTCCTGTACCAAAGCCACTAAATGGCTGTTGATCTGTCCCATCCGTATAAATAAAATCCGGTTGATATTTATCTACTGCGTCCATCATACGAGCAGCCCACCACTGACTATACCATGTACTATATGCTAGGTGATTTTTAAAAATGCCTGCCGGTGGAGGCGACCATCGTGAGTTGGCAGCATCTGCCACTCCCTTATATTCTCTTAAATTAACCCCATAAAGCAATCTGGGATCGTAGCCCTCCCACCAGGTGCCCTTACCATCCTTTAGTGTAAGATTACCGTCATAGGGAACTCCTTTTTTAGGCCCTTTAGTATCACTTTGAAACGCAGTTTGCCACCACCACCAAGAGTATTCGTGATGAAAGGTAATACCAAATCTCATGTCTGCTTCTCGTGCAGCTTTTTCCCATTCGCCCAAAAGATCGCGTTTAGGCCCTATATTGGTTGCATTCCATGGTTGATATTTAGAATCCCACATATCGAATTGATCGTGATGTACCCCTTGAATAATTAAAAATTTTATTCCGGCTTCTTTATATGTTTCAACTAGGCTTTTGGGATCAAGCTTTTTTGGATTCCAGCTATTTAGAACGTCTTTATAGCCAATTTTAGAAGGATGCCCATAGTGGGTGAGATGATTTTTGTACGCCTCTGTTCCCTCGGTGTATAAACGTCGTGCATACCAATCTCCACTCTGCCCCGCAGATTGAGGTCCAAAATGAACCCAAATCCCCAGTTTAGCATCTCTAAGCCATTGAGGTGTACCGGGATAATTATCTTCAATGGATTGCCAAGTGGGCTTATAAGGTCCTTTTGTTATAGGAATATCAATATTAACCTCTTTGAAGGTATCTGCACCCTCAAGAGATATCGAATTTTCTTCAGCCAAGTGTTCAATATCTGGAATAGGCGGAAGTTTGTAGTTTAGCCCGTCATCTTGATGTTGGGTTTTGTTACAAGCAGTTATGAGGATTAAAGACAAAATTAAGCCTAATTTGATTTTTTGTAAGGGCTCTAGATACAGTAAATTCATAGGTATTTATTTGGTTGGTAAAGGTATCTGTAGATTAGTAGATTTTAATTTACACACAGTCAGCTATTATTCTATCATAGCCGCCAAAAGAGTTTAGAACTTGTAAGGCTTGCTTGATCGTTACTTTTTATAACTGCGTTTTGGGCTTGCACTGAGGTTGTTACCACGGCACAGGGGTAAATCGAAAAAGCTCTTTATTAGTGTTTGTAAGTAAAATAGTGAAAAAAATTAAGCGCACTTTGTATTTGCATTTTACGATAGACGTATTAAATAATCGGTTGTGTAAGTTATGATTTTCTTACTTTTTATAAGCACGGTATCAGCATTTTTAGGTAACGGAGATCATGCGTTTTTTCAAATTAATTTGTAAGCGCATCATGAATTAAGGGTAATGCAATTTTTAATAAATATTATTTTTATCAGAGAAGTTCTATTTTCGCCAAACTAAGAAGGTATATATGTCAAAGAAATCAATTACCATTTACGATATAGCGAAAAAATTAAATTATTCTACGTCTACTATTTCTAGGGCATTGCGCGATCATCATTCTATCGGGAAAAAAACTGCAGAGAAAATCGAATTGTAAGTACAACATTTTAAAATGTGCTAATCCCTGTAAGCTTTTGGTTACAGGGATTTTTTATAGGTGCTATTCAAGGATCGAATTTCGTAAGGTTGAAGTTATAGTAAAAGATTACATACACGCGATACCATTTCTAAAATTCATTAGGACAGGCGGCGTGAGGTTTTTGTACGAACTTATTACGTCATTTTGATATGTTTTCTTTCAAATCACGTTCTGTTCATTTTCTTTACTAGTACTAATTCGACTAGCATTTTCACATAGCACAACAGGTGCATTCCTCTCCCTGCGGTCGTCGTATGCAGAAAAGAAACGACGCCCTCGCTTAGGAATTTTTTGCCTTGTCAGGCAAAAACCGTCTTGTCAGCTCCGCGTCGCTACCGCTCCTGTCCTTCGGAGCTTCCTTCATCTATACTGAACCGAGGGAGGTTTAGTTTCGTTTAACCCTTCGGGTATGAATGTGTGTAACGCTTATGAATAAGAGCTGTCAAGCTGAACTCGTTTCAGCATCTCATCAGCTAGGCTTCTCGACTGCGCTCGAAGTGACATTAGCGTTGTGTTTTGTATTATAAAAAGCAAACTCAAAACAATAAACCCTAAACAGAAAACTGCCCACTGGCACTGACTACTGAACTCTGCATTTCGTATTTCTACTTTTGTATTTTACATTTTATCAAACCCTTCTAGTATGAGTAAAAATTGTTTTTAAAAACAATCAGTCATTTCGACGACTTCCGATAGCTATCAGGAAGATCACACAGGTTGCTCACTCCCTTCTTTTGCGGGAGAAGGGTTGGGGATGAGGGCTTTTAACGAGGCGCACACCAGATGTGATTTCTCCCGATGGTCTAAATGACTGTACTGCTCATAAACACGCGATACCATTCCTAATATTCATTGGAACAGGCAGCGTGAGAACGCCTTAGAATAATAAATCACGAATTATGAATAGCGCAATTGCCCATTGCGAACTGCCGCTGCTGACTGCAAAAAGCTTCTCTCCCGAAAGCTTTCGGGATGCGCTCGAAGTGACAGCTCGTAGCTTATTTATATCTCGTACTTCTGACTTTGTACTTTCAATAGTCTTTGCTCTTTATTCTTTTATCTAGAACCTAACATCTCAAGTCTATCAAACTGCAAACTGCAAACTGCCCACTGCAAACTGCAGACTGATCTCTGTATTTCGTACTTCTGACTTTGTACTTTAATGCGGAATAATAAATCAGAAATCCAAAACAATGGCAAACCGCCCACTGAGACTGCCTACTGATACTGCTGACTGAATCTCGTATTTCTTCTATTAAAAATCCGTTTGGGGAAGGTCTAGCTTGTAGGTGGCTGCGGCGTTGCTGTAAAAGATTTTTTTCAAGACGGGTTGCGGCAGGTTCAAACCTTTAAAGCTTCCGGTGAATTCAGGAGCTTCCATAATATGGTCTGTGGCAAAGAACTCCCAGTGATACTGCCAAAGTTGTTCTAGTTTGGCGGCAATAGCTTCCGCAGAGGTACTTCCGTCATCAATAACATCGGTTCCATAAATGATGCGATCCTGATAGTCTATAAAAAACTGCCGGACTTTTTCCCAATCCTGCATTGCTTGCAGCTGTACGTGGCAAATGCGTTCGGCAAGATCTGTTTTTGTGTTGGGAAACCGGTCGAGCCGCTTAGCGACCTCGTCGAGATCATATTCCATACTAAACAAATGCAAGCCTACATAGTTCAACTTTGGATAGCGTTCTAACACCCGGTCCCGTGCGGCCATATGCGTTTCGTAAGATGGGTAGTGCTTGTTTTTAAACATATGGTATTCGGGATGCGCAGCAAAATAGTTCCGGTCAGAAGCGACAGTCATTTCTTCCAGCGGTAACCAGCAATTACGCGGTTCGCCTTGATGGTTGATCAATAAAATCCCGGCATCGCTTAAGTATTGGAAAATGGGATCAAAACGCGTGTCATCAAGCAAAACAAAATTTCCTTGCGCATCTTTCAGGTTTTCATCCATCCCAATATTCTTCCAGATCTTAACGCCCTTGGCACCGGCGGCAATTCCCGCTTTAATTTGACTCATTGCGTGAGGAAGCCAGCGGGGGGTATTCCAATATTGAGTATCAAAGGAGGTGATAAAAAACGAACGCTGCGCACTTTTGTTTAGGGTAGTGATCATCTCTTGTTGCGCTTGGAGGTCAATAAAGAAAGGAATATCAGTATTGATGGAAACGAAATACGCATCGTACTGCGCTGCCAGTTGAAGCTTAGCCTGCGTATTGGTATTAAGATGAACGTGAGCATCGATAAAAGGGCGTAACATAGGTTGAGGTTTAGCAGGGTTTTGTAGGACCGAAGGAATGTTTTAATTTAACAAAGATACGAGTAGCAATGAAGCATGCTCCAATGTCAAACTAAAATCTATGAATTCCAGAAGAACGTTTATCAAAGGAACTGCGGTGGTTGGAGCCGGAATAAGCCTTGCACCGCATTTGGTTTTTCCACTAAATGCAAAGCCTTTGGCCGAAAAATTAAAACTTGGTTTCATCGGGGTTGGTTTAAGAGGAACCAATCACTTAAACAACGCAATGCGACGTACCGATACGGAGATCACTGCGATTTGCGACATTGATCCGCAGCGGATTGAGATCGCGTTAGATCTAATCGATAAACAGGGGAGAAAGAAGCCCTTGGTTTTTGGCAAGCACGAAGAAGATTATTTAAACCTTTTGGATTCAAAAGAAGTAGATGCAGTAATCATTGCTACGCCGTGGTTGTGGCATACCAAGATGGCCGTGGCGGCGATGAAGGCCGGGGTATATGCCGGCTTGGAAGTTTCGGCATCACAAACCATCGAGGAGTGCTGGGATCTGGTAAATACCCACGAGGCGACCGGCACGCATATGATGTTTTTGGAGAATGTGAATTTTCGCAGAGATGTGATGGCCGTGCTCAATATGGTAAAACAACAGGTTTTTGGTGAAATGATTCACTACCGTTGTGGCTATCAACACGACCTTAGAGAAGTGAAGTTTAATGATGGGAAACAACCCTATGGCGGTGGTGTAGAATTTGGTGAAAAAGGAATCTCTGAAGCAAAATGGCGCACCAAACATTCGGTGTATCGCAACGGGGATACCTATCCTACACACGGAGTGGGACCTATCGCGGCAATGGCAGACATTAATCGGGGTAATCGTTTTGTGAGTATGACCGCCAGTGCTACCAAAGCTGTAGGCCTGCACAATCATATTGTAGCCCAAGCTGGTGCAGCGCATCCTAATGCCAAGGTCAAATTCAAGCAAGGCGATGTGATCACGTCTACCATAGCTTGTGCTAACGGGGAAACCATCATTGTGACCCACGACACCAATTTGCCCAGACCTTATTCGTTAGGGTTTAGGGTGCAAGGGGCAAATGGATTATGGGAAAAGGATGGCGACCGAATCTACATCGAAGGCAAATCTGAGCCGCACCGCTGGGATGATGCACAAGAGTGGTTGACCCAATACGATCATCCGGTCTGGAAAAAGTATGAAGCAGAAGCCACCGGAGCCGGTCACGGCGGGATGGATTATTTTGTGATGAAAGCCTTTGTAGAGTCAGCACTCGCTAATGTAGCTCCACCTATTGATGCTTACGACGCAGCAGCTTGGAGTGCGATCACGCCACTTTCTGAAGCCTCGATTGCCAATAATGGCGAACCGCAAGAATTCCCCGATTTTACACGAGGGCAGTGGGTTGCAAGAAGTCCGTACAACTGGATGAAAGCGGAGTATAGGGAGTGATAGGAAAAAGCTGTTTATGAAGTTGGCAAGCTAATTTCACCTTACCGAATTAGCCTCAGTCGTGCATATATAGCGGCCTGCCTTTATGTCTAGATATTTAGTAAGAAGGCACAAATCTTAATACAGGGTTAAATCTTTTCTTATTTCTAAACGATTGGTTAGTTTTGTGCAGTAGTAAAGGGAAATGGCTAGACTAAAACAATATAACGAAGAAGATGTGCTTTTTAAAGCAATGAATCTGTTTTGGAAGAATGGGTTTGAGGCAACTTCAGTTAAGATGCTTGAATCTGAGCTCGGTATCAATAAATTTTCGATCTATTCTAGTTTCGGAAGTAAAAATGGACTTTTTTTAAGTAGTTTAAAGTGTTATAAAAAAGAACTGTTTAAGCTGTTAAAGCCCCTAGCAACTGATGGGGTAGGAGCTTCAGCCATTAAAAACTACTTTTATGATTTTATCGAGTTTTCAAAGGAGAAAGAATTTGGAAAAGGTTGCTTAATTACGAATACCGCGAATGAAATGAATGCGGATACAGCCTTAGATATTAAGAACTATATCAACTCGTTTACAATGGATGTTAAACAAGTTTTTATCGAGGTATTGAACCGAGATGAGCAGATAAAGACAGAGCATATTCCTGAAAAGGCAGATTATTTATTATTAGCGATGTTCGGGCTTTCTTCTGCGAGTAAAATGTTTAATAGAAGCCAATTGGAAAATTTTATCGAATATACATTTAAAACTATATAACTATTTTTTTAACCTATTTCTAAACGGTCGTTTAGAAATAAAATTTAATTTTATAACTATGAATAAGAAAGAAAACACAGCTAGCTTAGAAATCTTTGATATCAACACTGCTAGTGAAAAAAGTAAAACATTGCTTCAAAAATCTAAAGATGCTTACGGGTACATTCCTAATTTACACGGTGTTTTAGCCGGGTCACCTAATCTTTTAGAAGCCTATCAAAATCTGCACGAATTGTTTGCCAATTCCTCGTTTAATAAAGAAGAACTCACGGTAGTATGGCAAACGATAAATGTGGAGCACGAGTGTCATTATTGTGTACCGGCGCATACAGGAATAGCTAAGACTATGAAGGTAGACGATGCTATTATCAATGCGCTAAGAGACCAATCAGAATTACCAACAAAGAAGTTGCAGGTATTGCACAACACCACGTTAGCCCTTACGCGTAATCGCGGCTATATTTCTGAAGAAGAATTGTATGCGTTTTATGAAGAAGGTTATACGCAACGCAATCTTTTAGATATCATTTTAGGTTTGTCTCAAAAGGTTATTAGTAACTATACTAATCATATCGCTGAAACGCCCTTAGATGATGCTTTTCAAAAATTTAGCTGGTCTAAATAATAGTACAGATCATAAAAGCACAGCCAAATAGTATAATACCATTGTGGTATTTACTTTGAAAATCCTTGATTGAAAAATCAGGGATTTTTCAATTTAAGAATTCGTGCGCTTTGTCCATCAGGTTTTTACTACCACAGTAAAACGGAACACGCTGGTGTAATTCTTTAGGTATTATATCCATTATTCTTTTAGATCCGGACTGGGGACGTTTTATTTTCAAAAGGTAGCAACGCAAAACAATCTTGATTTTTGTAATAACATACTGAATATCAAATCGTTTATCAATGCCTTTAGTATTGATTTTTACTATGTTCAGTGTAGTTATCGGTTATGCCCCAGTCAGGTCTTGGTTACTTTGAAGTTTAGTTTATAGCACAATTAGACTTGCTTTATACGCCCCAAGAGACATAAAAAATCCTGCTCAGATAAACCTGGCAGGATTTTTAACGTTTTCTGTGGAGTCGGGCGGGCTAGCCTTACTTCATCGCAGGAACTCCAGTCTAGCAAGTATAACTGCCTGTCCTTGCAGTCCAAATGACTTAAAACAAAAAGCCCATTCAAATTAATTTGAATGGGCTTCTCTTGTTTTAATCCATAACACAGTTATGGTTGATCGTGGAGTCGGGCGGGTTCGAACCGCCGTCCAAACAGGCAACTCAATAGCTTTCTACACGTTTATTTGCCAATTGGTTTTCGTGCAACAGCCGGTCGGCAACTACCAACTGCTACCTTATTCTCGATTAAGTTTCACCTACTCATCAAGCCCCTGAGCAGGCTATGTTTACTTTTTCGGTACCTCTTGATGAAACGCCGTAAACCAAGGCTTTTCAGAGGCATCATGGTCTCACACCTTGTGTGAGATTAAGATAACCGTACTATAATTCGGGTTATGCAGCCATGGCGTAGTTATTCTCGCCGTTTAAAAAGTGTGAAACCTGAGATTTACGAGCTATGTCCCAGCGCTCGACGTGCTTACTACTCAATTAGACCCGCTGTCAAAACCAAATCGACCCCATTGCTAGTAATCCTCAAAATTTGAGGGCTGCAAAGTTACTATTTTTTATTGATTTGCGCATCATCATTAAGTGCCTTTACACTAATGTCTGGTTTGCCATAGACATTGATAACTGCTTTATCTTGAGCAAAAACAGAAAGACTTTCTTCGGCACTAACAGCAGCAGTAGAACGATCGCTTAACGTCGCTGAAGCATTCTTACTATCAAAGTCATCTCCCTTATAATCTGCTTTTCCGGTTAGGGCAAGATTTAAACTAGACGTTTTACCACGTGGATTAAATTCTGCCGAACCACCCATAGTTACTTGAGCAGATTGCGCAGTGAATTTCCCTCTAAGATCAGTGCGATCACTCATTTTAACCTCGAGTTGCTCGGTACGGATATTCAATTGTCCTTTAGCGTTTTCTCTTAAATTGATTTGAGATTTCGTCGTAGTTAGGTTTACATCAATTTCTGATGAAGATGCCGCAGTGACTGTAAACTCAGGAACTTCGATCTGCCCCGGAGTTTCAAGATCGCTATCATTTTTTAGGATGACATGCTTCGGGTTTTGCAGTTTTAAATATACCGAAAGCGCTTTGGCACTGGTCACTTCCATATTGGTGCTAATACGCAACACACTATCAGTCACTTTAAAATCAACCACACTTACCAGATTGCGGTCTGTGGTTAGAATATAATCGTTGCTTTGTGCCTGGACCAATTCCACCTGAATTTCATCATCTATTTCAATGGTATTGATTCCCGTTTGCAGTGTTCCGTTTACAGAAATCACATCGCGATCTCCTTTAATTTTAGATTTGTTTGCTCCACAAGAGCTTAAGATCAGGGCGCATACAACACCCAAACCAACTAGTTTTTTCATAAAAATTCTTTTGTGAGAATATACCTCAAATTGCGCGCAAGATTAGCCAATGTCTTATTAAAGCTTTGCTAAGGACCTATTAAAGTTCAATTAAAATAGGTTGATGATTCTCTTTGTAAAATTGTATTTTACACCAAATATTACTTTTATGGCTCCTCTAAAATTTGCTTTATTACGAGAACGTAAAACCCCGCCAGATCGTCGTGCGGTACTTTCGCCGATAGCCATGTCTAAGGCGCAAGAAGCTTTCCCCAAAGCGTCCTTCATCGTCGAAGCTTCACCAATACGGGTTTTTCCTGATGTGGCTTATGAGAAAGCAGAATTTGAGGTTAAAGAAGATATTTCTGAAGCCGATGTGATGTTGGGCGTTAAAGAGGTGCCTATTGAAGCGTTGATCCCCAATAAGAAGTATTTTTTCTTCAGTCATACGATTAAAAAACAACCCTACAACCGCGACTTACTCAAAGCGGTTTTAGAGAAAAATATCGAACTCTACGATCACGAGGTGATTACCCGAAAAAGTGGACTGCGCCTGATAGGTTTTGGTCGATATGCCGGGCTCGTTGGTGCTTATAATGCGTTTAGAGCATATGGTAAAAGGCACAAAACATTTGATTTACCACCCGCCAACACGCTTACCGATGTTAGCGCGTTGATTGCACAGCTAAAGAAAATTGAGCTTCCTGCGATTAAAATCTGCCTTTCCGGAAGTGGTAAAGTTGCTGGTGGCGCACAGGAAATTCTGGAAGCTATGGGCATTAAAAAAGTGACCATTGAGGAGTATCTTACTAAAGAATTTAAAAAACCGGTGTATTGTAAAATCGGGGTGATGGATTACGCAAAGCGGAAGGATGGCGTAAAAGGCAGCCTTGCACAATTCATCAAAGATCCTACAGGTTACGAGACCAACTTTTTGCGTTTTGCTAAAGTGAGTCAGATGTTTATCGCCGGGCATTTTTATGGTGATGGTGCGCCGTACTTATTCACCCGAGAAGAAGCCAAGTCCGAAGATTTTAACATCGAGGTTATCGCTGATATTTCGTGCGACATCGATGGTCCCGTGGCTTCTACTTTACGCGCTTCTACGATTGCAGATCCTTTTTATGGCTACGATCCGCAAACGGAGAAAGAAGTCGCTTTTGATGCTCCGGGAGCAATTACCGTGATGGCGGTTGATAATCTGCCGTGTGAGTTGCCTAAAGATGCCAGTGAAGGTTTTGGCGAACTCTTTATAGAACGGGTATTACCTGCATTTTTTAATGACGATAAAGACGGGATTCTCTACCGTGCACGAATGACCAAAGATGGTAAACTCACCAAACGCTTTAGTTATTTGCAGGATTATGTAGACGGGAAAGAATAGCGCTTATGCAGCACTACTTCTGTGATCCCGGCGCATGTGATTCCGAGTAGGTACATCAGTAAATCTAACCACGAGAACTGACTGCCTAAAACTAAGATTGCAAGCTGTTTATATTCCTGCGGAAAAAATCTTGTCAGGTCTATGAGTTGCAATAGTTCTATCACAAAAGCGATGGCAAGCGTGAGTACTAATCCCGTTTTTACGGAAGGTTTCAGGGTGCTCATCAATAAGCAATACAACAGGATCACAACCAGCAGATCGCCGAGATACGCCCGGATAAAGCCGGTTTTTAAGTAGGTCGCGATGGCGATTTCCACCCCTAAGAGAAAAAGAAAAATCAAGAAATAGATTCCGCGTTTAGGCATAGTTCAAGAGGTATACGATTTGGTTAGTAGCCCATTTTGTTGCCACATTTTAAATAGGAAAAAACTGAAGTTTAAAAATATTCCAAACCCTAGAGTGAATAGCCATACAGATTTGTTTTCAATAGGATTGATAAGATAGTGACCCATGGTGCTGAAAAGATCCAGCGGATTGGTGATCAGATCCCAAGAGTTGAAACGAACCACCCGCCCCAGATAAATCCCGAAACCGCATAAGATCAAAACGCCTATGGTGAAAATGTTCAGTCTAGCTTCAGCTATTTCGGGTTTAAAAAGTTTACGCACTTCTATCAAAGATTGAAAGCCAAAATACAGACTTAAAAGCGCAAATGCAGCAATGGTGATTCCGTCATAAATAAACCAATTTAACGGACTGTAAGACAAATGAATTACGTCGGTAATCACATACGGTGCGTTCGGAAGAAAAAGCAGCCAAAGCACAAGTAAAGCATATTTTATAACTGAGTTGATGTGTGATCTCTTATGCTGCATATACCACGTGATCCCTAACGGAACAAAAGCAAGGAATAGATTCCATATCAAAAAGAGGCCAAAGAAATCATGTGTTGCTTTAATACGAAAAACCAGCAGGCAAAGACAAAGCAGTAAGGCACCAAAAAGGTATTTGAGCGTATCGTATTTAGTAATAATAAAGTCTTTCATAAGAGTTATTTAAGGAGAAGAAACAGGAGGGTTTCCGTTGTTTTTGTTTTGATCAAATTCGGTAATACAGGCTTTTAGCGGTTTACCTTGATTGTGAATGCAGTTGCAAAAGTCAAAGCTTG
The DNA here is from genome assembly GCF_011784865.1 of Leeuwenhoekiella sp. ZYFB001. NCBI lineage: Bacteria > Pseudomonadati > Bacteroidota > Flavobacteriia > Flavobacteriales > Flavobacteriaceae > Leeuwenhoekiella > Leeuwenhoekiella sp. ZYFB001. Next base: position 2,210,803 of record NZ_CP050460.1, on the reverse strand, counting down.
CTGCATTTTTTTCGAGCGCTTCCGGGAGGCGTGTTATGCAATCATTGTACGAATTGCGCGGCATAATTTCATAGATTCGGTTAGTGCTTAGCAGTGTCAAAATGGCGATCAACAGTACTATTCCCGCAAAAAGGAACGGGAATTTTTTACTGATCACCGGATTTTTAAAAGCAGCAATTCCGGGAGTGAATTGTAGCGGTTGTTCTGAAGCAAGCCTGCTATGTTCAGAAATTTCACGTACATCAAGTGGCGGGGTATAGCGCAGTGTTTTGGACTGAAAAGGCAAAATAAATTTTAAGCGCTCGTAATTGTATAGCAGAATGTACAAGTTCGCCAAGACCATTAAAGTTGAAGTAAACAACGACCCTTCAAAACGTACCGCCCACGACAACACCCAAATATTGAGGATGATGGGGAAGTAGAGCAACCCGCCTAAAAGTACGGTACGTGGAATGATTAACAGTATTCCCGCTATAATCTGAATAACTCCAATAAACGGATAGTAAAAGCCGGTATGGTGCAAGGCTTCCAAGTACGCGCCCATAGGATGTTTTATTGAAAGTCCGCTTGCAAAACGCTCGTCAATGATCTTAACGTAACCGGCGAGAATAAAGCCTAATGCCAAAGTACATCTGCAAAACAAATAGAACAGCGCGTGCCAAAAGTTTCGGCGCACGTGAATGTAAAAACGGGTAAAATAGCTTTTCATACTTCCGCGTAATTAGTAAGCGCAGCAACTTCCGGTAGGAGCCGCTGCGCCCAGGTTTGCTCTAAATTAGGAATTCCAATCAATTTTTCTGGAGGTAAACATCACCAGAGCAAGAATGGTAAACAGTCCTAGACTGCCTACTAACAGTGCATATTGTTCAAGTTGAATGATCACATAGATAAAACCATAAAGTAGCGTCAGCGCTGACGCGATAAACAGTGCAAATTTTAAATGTTTTAGAATACTATAGGTGTAAAGCGAAATGAGCACGATCACCATACTTCCCGAAATAAGGTAGGCGGTGAGGAAATTACTGTGTTCGGTCAGGGCAATAAGTAAGGTATAAAAGAGAACCAGCGCGATCCCGATCATTAAATACTGAAATGGGTGAATACCTATTTTACTCAAGGTTTGAATCATAAAGAAGATCAGAAAGGTCAAGCCAATGACCAGAAAACCATACTTGGCCGTACGCTCACTTTTTTGATAATGATCAACAGGGATCATAAAATTCACACCAAAAGCATAAGCGGTAAGATTGGGCAGCGTATTGAAAAACTGTTGCGAAAAAGGTCTATTGATGTCTAGAACATTCCATTTAGCATTAAAACCTTCTGCCGTAAATTTATCAGTGTTATGGGGTAAAAAATCGCCTATGAAACTGGCTGTTTTCCAAGTAGAAGTTATTGTTGCTGAGGTACTTTTTCCTATGGGAACAAAGCGAATTTGCTCGCTTCCGTTAATTTTTAAGTCCATTTGAAACGGAATTTTTCCTTCTTGCGGAACATCTTTTGTTTTGAGAAAAGCACTTTGCACCAAATGCAGCGGAACTTCATCAAGCGTTGTATGCGCAGCAGCACTATCATATTGCGAAACAAAATCATAGGCACTAGTTCCCATCTTAATTTTTACGGCTTCTAAAACACCTTTTAGGTTCGAAGTTTTAAGAATGATTCGGGCGTTCTCCCACTCAATATCTTCCGGTTGCACACCGGCTTCTGTAAAATCAGGCATACTAAAAGTACCTTTAAGAGCGGCAGTGGCACTAAACACAGTAGTTTTATAAATACTGCGGTTACGTACTTCAGGATTCACAGCACTCTTAATGTCTAAGGTTTCTGGAAAGAAATAGGCGTAATTGGTTTGGGTAACGGTTTCGGTAGTGAGGGTTTGTGTCTCGGTGTTTTTAATCGCTTTTTCGGTATAGGATTTATACGGAATTTTAAGAATAGGCCCATACACCAGGAGTTCTTCGCCCCATTTGTCATTGATCTCAGCGATGACCTCTTGTTGACGTCGGGCGCGCTCTTGTATCAATTCTTGTACAAATACAAGCGGAATGATAAGGACTAAAGTTAGAAATCCAACCATCGCCATACGGGCTGTGATCGAAGTTTTGATCCACTGAACAATTTTGTTTGAAGGTGTTTCCTGATGTTGCATAACTTTTGATTAAAGTACTTTGAAATTCAAAGTTGATTGATAAATAAAAAAGGTTAGGGATTGATTAATTTTTCTAAAGCTTCTATATGTTTTGAAAATGCCTCGCGGCCTGCAGCTGTCGTACTGTAGCGTGTATTGGGTTTTCGGTTAATGAATGATTTTTCGACTTTGATATATGCTTCTTTTTCTAGCGCCTTAGTATGGCTGGCGATGTTACCGTCAGTAGCACCCAGCAATTCTTTCAACATATTAAAATCGGCATATTCATTCACCATTAGAATGCTCATGATGCCTAATCGCACCCGATGATCAAAAGCTTTATTAATATGTTGAATGATATTTTTCAAGGCTGAAGCGCTTCTTTAAAAATTGAATTGATTTAAATCAAAAGGCGTCTGTTTCGTTTACTTATCGTATTTGTTGTAAAGTATGATTCCGTAAATGATATGAAAAATTCCGAAGCCAAGCGCCCAAAAGTAAATACCGAAACCTATAAACTGCGTGGCCACTAGACCGATCAATAGATTGGCTAATCCCAGATATTTAATGTCTCCTACGGTAAATTTACTGGCATTTAGTAGCGCGAGACCGTAAAAAATGAGTGTAGTAGGAGCAACCAAACCTATAAATTCATATTGCAACAATACTAAGGAGAATAAACCACCTGCCACTAGTGGAACAGCAAAATTAAACAACAATCGCTTAGAAACCGGATTCCATAACTGCTCGTTGCGTTTTTTTGCTTTTTTAATTGTGAGAAAAGCTCCTGTCAAAAGGGCTAAGGCCAGCGTAAGCAGTGCTGCCAGCATAAGGTCACCAATCGCATCATAACTCAGTAAAAACCGACCGATGGCTTTGCCCGCATTGGAGTTCGCGGTATACGCACTTACTTCAGCAATTCTAAAATGGGCATAGATTGCTGCCACCAGAGCATAGATTCCGGCGAGGATTCCTGAGAGACCGCTTAGCGACATAAAACGAGAAGAACGGCTCATCATCGTTTTGATCTCAGAGATATCATTTAAATAGTCACGATCTTTCATATAAAGTACTTTGAAATGCAAAGTAAATGTATTTTTTCAGATTACGCAATAAAAAACCTCTTGGATTCAAGAGGTTTTTTGGAGTTGCAAAACCATTTATTGAGCGGGGTTTCTCTAAAATCAAAGTCTATTTTACCACCAGAAGCGGACAGCTGAGGTGTTCGTCAAACAGTTCTTCGGTTAGACTGCCAATGAGTAGTGACGAGATATTATTACTGCCTTTATCAGATAGAATCAGCAAATCTGGTTTTTGCTTTTGAAGCTCTATTTGAAATTTATCTCCAACACTTTTATCTTTTGCAAAAAGCAACTGACTATGGTCTGGAGCAGGGGAGGTAGACTTTTTAAAGAATTTAGTAGACTTCTGCTCAAGGTGCTTTTCAATCTTTTTTACCGCATCCTCACTGCTCACGTAAGGCGAAAACTGCATCGGTACGTGGTAGATGTGCACAGCACTTAGTTGTGTAGACGGTTGGTGACGTAAATTTTCAGCAAATGTAAACGACTTTTTAGAAGGATTGGAGAAATCAGTACCTACCCACAATTTATCTAAAGTCAGTGGCGCCGCTTCAGGAACACTCAGAATGCTGCATTTTAACAAGCGAAGCAGTTTTGAGGTGACGACGCCCGTTCCTTCTTTTGCCGGTTTATTGCCCACAATAGTCAGGTCTATCTGGTATTTATTAACGATATAATGAATAAGCGATTCTGTGTTAGAATCTTCAGAGATCAACACTTCCCAGCTCATACTGCCGGTAAAGCGTTCTTCAATTTTATCATTCAGCTCATCACCGATGAGTTGGTCAAGATTAAGTTTGCTCAACTCTTCTTCAAAAAGGGCTGAGATTTCATATTTCTTGATATTATGAACGAAATAGACGTGCTCTGCGTTAAGTTTTTCGGCTAAAAACGCACTGTATTCAATAAGGTGATTGTCTAGTGCTGAAAGGTCTAGAGCGACCAGAATGTTCTTAATACGATCCATAATTATTCGGTTTTATTTCTGCGTGCAACAATCTCTTTAACGACTTCTTCATAATCATCCATTTGTTTTTCAGATTTTTTCTTTTCCAGTTTCTGAAGATCTTCTCGCAAGCCTTTGTATAAGGAGTAGCACATTATGAGAAGAATAATGGCGAAAGGCAAGCCGGTCACAATAGTAGCTGTTTGTAAGGCTTCGAGTCCGCCGCCAATTAGAAGCACGGCGGCTACGGTACCTTCGGTTACGGCCCAAAAAATGCGTTGCCCTACCGGAGCTTCAATTTTTCCGCCTGAAGTTAAACTGTCAACTACCAGCGATCCGGAGTCTGATGAGGTGATGAAGAATCCTGCGATAAGAATAACAGCTACAATGTTTATGATCATCGACAGCGGGTAATCTTCAAAGAATACAAAAAGCGCGGTTGCGATATCATCTTTCACCGCCGAAACAATTGTCATATCACCGCCTAAAGCTTGCTGAATCGCAACACTACCAAAAGACGACATCCAGAAGAAGGTCACTAACGAAGGAACTAGCAAAACGCCGAGAATGAATTCACGTATAGTTCTTCCTTTAGAAATACGTGCGATAAACATCCCCACAAAAGGTGACCAGCCAATCCACCAGCCCCAATAAAAAACGGTCCAGTCGTTTTGCCAAGAGGTTCCGCTAAAGGTTTCACTCCAGGTAGAGATCTTCAAGAAATTAAAGAGATAGCTTCCGGTGTTTTCCACAAAAGATCTAAAAATAAAGAGCGTGGGCCCTAAGATTAGCGCGAGAAGTAATAAAACTACTGCTACGCGCATATTCCATTCACTCAGAATACGTACCCCTTTATCAACACCAAGAACTACAGATGTGGTGGCAACCAATGTGATACCGGCAATTAAAAGCACTTGCGTAAGTATTCCGTCAGGGAGACCAAAAACGTGGTTGAGTCCGCTCGCGATCTGCTGCACTCCAAAACCTAAACTTGTGGCTAAGCCAAAAAGCGTAGCGAGTACCGCAAAAACATCAATAGCATCGCCTATTTTTCCGTGGATTTTATCGCCTAAAAATGGGTAAAAGATAGACCGGATGGTTAATGGCAAGCCGCGGGAATACGTGAAGTAGGAGAGGGCAAGACCTACCAGCGCATACACAGCCCAAGCGTGAAAACCCCAATGTAAAAAGGTGAAATTCATCGCTTCTTGAGCTGCTGCGACTGTGTTGGGTTCAGCCGTAGGCGGACTCATTAAATGTTTTACAGGTTCTGCAACGCCAAAGAATAACAGGCCAATCCCCATCCCTGCGCTAAAGAGCATCGCAAACCATGACATCGTCTTAAATTCTGGTTTTGCCTTTTGCCCACCAATTCTGAGTTTACCGTATTTTCCTAAAGCCAGATAGACCAGAAAAATGAGGAACAAATTAATGGTTAGAATAAAAAACCAGTCGGCTTTTTCAGCAACTGCGTGCTGGATGTCTGCAAATATTTTTTCGGCTTTCTTCTCATAAATAAGCGTCAATGCAATACTTATGATGATAAAAATAGCCGAAGTAAAAAACACTGGTCCGTTGACTTCGAGTCCAAAAATTGATTTCTTTTCGTCGCTTCGCGTAATTTTTTTTGCCATAAAATGATTCGGTTAAAAGTAGTATCCAATATTTATATTAAAACGGGCTTCCCATTTCGCATCGGGATTTCCGGTAGAAAAATCATCGATAAAGTTTCCGCCCAACCAAGAGTGATTGTAGCCGGCAGCATAATCAATGTAGGTGTACACCTGACCTGCGGTAACTAAAACGCCGGTCACATTTTGAAAAGAGTCTGTAAACTCTTGTTCTTTTTTCTGCATATACCCAAAGTCGTTATAAACTTCAAGCTGTGAGATAGGTCCCCAATTGACCTTAAAGGTTTTTGAAAGCGCCGCGGTGTACATATTAAAATCGGCTGCTACCTCATAAGGTGTTCCGTAGGCTCCCATTTGTACAATGGCATTAGATTGCCCTGTTTCGTTCTCAGGATTATGCGCTACGGTAATCGCTTCGGTTTTAAGATTCCACGAATTGTAATCTACCTCATAGTGCAGCGCCAGCGCATAGTGATTTCCGTTAGTGTCAGTATCTAAATTATACAAACTTCCGTATTGACCAGAAAATCCAATGCGATGTTTAGCGGCATTACCTAGTTTGCGCACAAGTTTCAGGTTAAACTGATTGGTCTCTTTATTTCTGCCTACGATATCATACGAGTACCTGCTAGAACTGTTTTCTACATCACCACCAAAATTGAGCTCTTCGGCATTTTTAAGAAACGCAACGGCGTAGTCCCAGTTTGCTCCGGTATGCACATATTTTAAACCCATATCGTGATCATCCTCGAGACCTGCGTAATAGGTAATGTTGAAAAACCAGTTGTGTGAATTGTACTGCTTGATCCCAAAAGGCACATAAACCAGACCGGCGTGTACTTCATCTTTTTCAGAGAATTTATAGCCCACCCAACCTTGTTTCAGGAAGCCGCCACCAAAAGCATCAGAATACAAGCGGTATTCGGCATTGAGAAAAACCTTTTTATAAGAAGCTTTAGCGTTTATGCGGAACATATCGTAACCCAGTTCGCCACCTTTTGTTTTTTGTTCTTCCTTCCAAGAAGAGTAGATATAATTAAAGCGTAATGCACCTCCCAGTTCTAGTTTTGGTTTATCTTTATTTTGACCAAAACTCAAAAACGGAAACATAAAAGTGCACAGCAGACTTGAATAGATGTAGTTTTTAATCATTCACAATTGGATTAGGGATTTTTGTAGAATTGGAAAAATAGACGGAAATTTTAGAAAAGACCGTCCAAAATCACCTAATTAATAGTTTTTTAATGTTTTTGAAAGATTTTTTTAAGGTTTTCACAAGTTTTAAAATCCAGATGGTATGAATCCGGCAGCGCATTATATTCTTTCTAAACCAGAACCTTTTAAAAGTATTTTACTGCAATTGCAGTTACTTGTAGAACATACGGTGCCCGAGGCAGAACTGCTGTATAAATGGCATTTGCCATTTTATTATTTGAATGGAAAAATGTTCTGTTTTCTGAATTTTAGAAAGCGTTTTGTGGACCTGAGTTTTATCTATGGAAACGAATTGATCGACCCTGAAAAGCATTTGATCGCCGGTGAGGGGAGAAAAAGATTACGCTCGCTGCGTTTTGATACCACCGAAGCAATTGATGCTGAAGTGGTGATTTCCTTCTTAGAACAAGCTAAAAAGCTACGCTAAATACAGCCAGCGCCACACATACTACCGAAACATTTTTAACAAAGACTTCGTGACATTTGTCAAAGGCTAAGCCTGATTTTTACGGTAGTTTTGCGCTACCTAAAATTGAGTTATGACCCCTGAAAAGGCTTTAAACGCCAAAAGCAAACGTATACACGCAATAGACATACTACGAGGTTTGGTAATTCTCCTGATGCTGGTAGATCATACCAGAGAACGTTTTTTTCTGCACGAGCAAGTGACCGATCCTATGCAAATTGATGCGACAAGTACTTCGTTATTCTTTACGAGATTGACTGCGCATTTTTGCGCTCCCATTTTTGTATTTCTAACCGGATTATCCGCGTGGTTGTATGCGCATCCGCGTCAAAAATCACAACGCTCTGCAAGTGGGTTTCTTTTTAAACGCGGTCTGTTTTTAATTCTACTAGAAGTTACGCTCATCAATTTTTCTTGGTTTGGCAGCTACCAAGCTTTGTATTTACAGGTGATGTGGGCGATAGGCTTAAGTATGATTGCTTTAGCACTCCTTGTTAAAATGCCGCGTTATCTCCTAGCAGTTTTAGGTTTACTAATTGTTTTTGGTCACAACGCATTGACACCCATTAGCTTCACGCCAGAAGAATGGATGTATCCTATTTGGACAATTTTACATGACCGTGGCTATTTGATTCAAGATGCGTTGATACCGGTAAAAATTTCATATCCTTTATTACCGTGGATCGGTGTGATCGCTTTGGGTTATTTCGCCGGACCCGTTTATGATGCCGCACTACAGGTACAGCAACGCTATAAGTGGCTTTTAGGTGTGGGAGTTTTGAGCTTGATCTTGCTGCTTTTTCTAAGAGGTTTTAATATTTATGGTGAAACACTCCCTTGGGAGCAGCAGCAAACTGTATTAGAAACTGTAAGTTCTTTTCTCAACTATACTAAATACCCACCTTCGTTAGATTTTATTCTTCTTACGTTAGGAGTAGGGGCTTTACTGCTTTATGTATTTGAGCGTTTTGAGCATCGCTGGATGCTTGTGCTAAAAACCTTTGGTTCGGTACCTATGTTTTTTTACATAGTGCATTTGTATGTGTTGTTACTTATTTATGCTGTAGGAGTACAATTTTTTGGTACAAATAAAGGCGATTATCTAGGCGTTGATCACGTCTGGATGGTTTGGGCGATCGCTGCTGTATTAGCCTTTTTACTTTACTGGCCTACCAAGTGGTTTTCAGCATACAAAAAAGCGAGTAGCGCTACGTGGATCAAATATTTTTAAAATGGAAACCCCGGTGCAAATAGCTTTTGTACCGGGGTTTATTGGTAGTTTAGGATTTGGACTCAGAGGTAATTATAGCTGAGGAAGTAATTATATAAGTTGTCGCTTACTGCCCACTAGCTAGTGCGATCATCATATCAAGTTCTTCAACGAGACCGTCTGTATTGCCGTCAAATCCTACGGCTTTAAACTTGATTTTTCCATCTGGGCCTAGCACAAATTTCGTAGGAATTCCATCAACTTCATAAGCAGAAACCACATCATATTCCCGGCTTCCTTCTTCTTTAGGCGTATCCATAAGCACGTTAAAGGTGTATGCATTAGAAGCGATAAAATCAGAAACTCCTTTTTCACGAGCCTCGCCACTGGTACTTTCCCAAGTATCGATAAATAAGAATTCAACCTGATCGTTATCAGCATATTTAGTCACTGCTTTTTGCATTCCCGGGAATGAGATCTTACACGGTCCACACCAGGTTGCCCAGAAGTCAAGTACCACGGTTTTACCTTTAAGATCAGCCAGTGCGATTTCTTCACCATTTAAATTCTTCAGGTTAAAGGTTGGTGCTTCTTCATCAATCATTTCTTTTTTCAATTCGGCTAAAGCATTATCGTGCGCAATTTTTTCGAGTCCGCTCAAATAGCTTTCAAAATCTTCTTCTTGCTCTGTGGCTGTATACGCGGTCTTCAAATATTCTTTTGTAGCAGTAGTTCCATTGCCATCTTTAATGTAATCTGTAGCTTTTTCCACCACTTTATCATATTGCTCATCAGCAGTCAAGAATTGTAAGTAGCGCTCAGTCACGTCTGCGGTTGCGCGGTCAGCAACGGCTACTTCCTGCGCAGCGATCGCTTCTTTAATCTTTCCTTGTTTGAATAAAATCAGGCCGTAGGTGTCAGAATACATCGCTTTAGTAGAAGCTAAGCTCTTTTCAAACTGCTTTGCAGTATAATAATCAGGTTTATCTGATTTTTGGGCATCGATGATGTCTAGAGATTGTTTTGACATAGTTTCCGCAACTTCTAATTCCTCACCATTTTCGGCACGTTCCCAAGCTAGATTATTCAAGATGGAAGCCTTAGACATATCATCAGAAGCCTTATCCATATACTCTTTATACGCTTCAATATTCCCATTTTCTAAAAATGTGGTCGCAATCGTACGATATAAAAAGTCTTTCTGAGTCCCATCGGCTCCGGAGTTTTCATTAAAATCATCTAGAATTTCTAACTGTTCATCTACACTTTTTGCCTGACGCATTTGAGTAACATAATTGTTGAGCACCCAAGTGTTTTTAGGATATTCTGTTTTTAAAATAGCTAATAACGAATCCTGAGCCGGTTGATCTTTTTTAAATTGAGCCAGTCTAAAAAGGGTTGTATAATCCTTTTCGGTAAGTGTTTTTCCAGAATACGAATCAATAGTTTTTTGAGCTAGCGTATTTGCTTGTTCAGCATCAGAACGGCTCATTAAATAGATTTGTGGCAGCAGCCAGTCTTCACTGCTAGCAGCGTCATTTTCCAAAGCTTGAGTGTAAGCTGCTAAGGTTGAATCAGATTCCGTTTTGATTCCGTAATAACTTCCTCTGCCGGAGATGTAATGAGCTATAGCCACTTTTGAGGAGGGAAGCATTTCACCCTCAGCATCATAAAGATTAACCGTATATCCCTTTTCGTCATTGGCTTCATATTCTTCCCCATTCTTAAAGTGAAAGATCAAACCATCGGCAGAATCCGGAATTTTGATAGCATCGGTAAAACGCTCACCATCCTTAATCAAATTCAGATCTACAGGATATGCATAAGATTTTACGGTATACACGTAAAAAGCTTCAGGGGCTAAAGAATCTTTTAAAGTATAGGAAACTTTTAAACTATCACCCGGTGAAGGTTTAGTTTCAGAAAGTTCAAGATTACCAATGCTAAGCGGAGTTTCTTTAGGTTCGTCTGAACAAGAAAAAAGGCTTAAAGCAGTAAAGGCCAAAATTGCCGAAAGGCGTAAGTGTTTCATAATAATGTCTTTTGATTGTACTTAAATGTACTAAGAATTTAGTTTACTGCTGATGCTCTGAATTTTTAATTTTCGATACCTAATGCCGAAAGGCCTTGGATCTTTAGAATTTAGCAAAATAGGACCGAAAAAATAAAGGTTCTACAAAAGCAGCGCTTTTGAGAACCTTTTAATTATTAAATATGAATTATGTTAAAACCGAAACTTTTTAGTCGATCACTACTTGGCGTATCGCAACGAGCTTGGTCAACAGGCCTTCCAATAAACTTAGGTCAAGCATATTAGCACCATCACTTTTTGCGTTTTTAGGATCAAAATGCGTCTCGATAAACAAACCGTCAACTCCGGTAGCGATACCCGCTTTGGCCATTGTACCGATTAACTCCGGGCGACCGCCGGTTACGCCGCTGCTTTGGTTAGGTTGTTGCAAACTGTGCGTAACGTCAAGCACGGTGGGAGCATAACTTTTCATAGTAGGAATTCCTCTAAAATCAACAATGAGATCTTGATAGCCAAACATCGTTCCGCGGTCTGTGATCCACACATTTTCATTGCCGGTATCGGTCACTTTGGTTACAGCGTGTTTCATCGCCTCCGGACTCATAAATTGTCCTTTCTTTAAGTTGACTACTTTTCCGGTTTCTGCAGCTGCGACTACCAAATCAGTTTGACGTACTAAGAATGCCGGGATTTGAAGCACATCTACATATTCTGCGGCCATTGCGGCGTCCTCATTTACATGAATATCCGTTACGGTAGGAACATCAAAAGTCTCTGAAACTTTGCGTAAGATCTTCAGTGCTTTTTCATCGCCAATTCCGGTAAAGCTGTCAATTCGGCTACGATTAGCTTTTTTAAAACTTCCTTTAAATACGTAAGGAATTTTCAGTTTATCGGTAATGCTCACGATCTCTTCAGCGATGCGAAGTGCCATCTCTTCACCTTCTATTGCGCAAGGCCCTGCAAGCAGAAAAAAGTTATTACCGTCAGTGTGTTTTATTTTGGGAATATTTGAAAGTTTCATCAGTATAAATTTAAGCGGCAAAGATACGGCTTTGTAGAAGATTATGTTTTTGTTGAAAATGCATTTCGGCAGGTCTCTTTTACAAGTGAGAAGTAGTGCTTGAAGATTAAAGGGATAAAACAAGTTAAGTCAGCATTAAAAAATGGTTGTATTTTAACCTTGAGAATCAAAATATTAGCACTTTTTTGAAGCTTTTTTAGGACCTCAAAACATTATAGGAATAAGTCGCTTATAATCCATTAATTACCACTATATTTGCGCCCTTAAAATAAGGCCTCTATGGATATTAAAAACATTGCGATTATCGCGCACGTTGACCACGGTAAGACTACTTTGGTAGACAAAATTATGTACCATTGCCAGTTGTTTCGTGAAAACGAAAACACCGGTGACCTCATTCTTGATAACAATGATCTTGAGCGTGAACGTGGTATTACCATTACTTCAAAAAACGTTTCTGTAACCTATAAGGATACTAAGATCAATATCATTGATACTCCTGGTCACGCCGACTTTGGTGGTGAGGTAGAGCGTGTTTTAAATATGGCAGACGGGGTTTTACTACTTGTAGATGCCTTTGAAGGTCCTATGCCGCAAACGCGTTTTGTACTTCAAAAAGCGATTGACTTAGGCTTGAAGCCTTGTGTGGTGATCAACAAAGTTGATAAAGAAAACTGTACACCAGACGAAGTGCACGAGAAAGTTTTTGACTTGATGTTTGAGTTGGGTGCAGAAGAGTGGCAGCTGGATTTCCCTGCAGTTTATGGTTCAGCAAAGAACAACTGGATGAGCGAAGATTGGCAAAAGCAAACTGAAAATATTGAGCCGCTTCTTGATATGGTAATGGAGCATATTCCTTCGCCAAAAATAGAAGAAGGTACGGTGCAAATGTTGATCACTTCTTTAGATTACTCTTCATTCACCGGTCGTATCGCGATTGGTCGTTTGCAGCGTGGTACGTTAAAAGAAGGAATGCAAGTATCGCTTGTAAAGCGTGACGGAAGCATTAAAAAATCACGTATTAAAGAATTACACACTTTTGAAGGTCTCGGTCGAATTAAAGTGGCTGAGGTTCAGGCAGGAGATATTTGTGCGCTAGTAGGTCTTGAAGGTTTTGAAATTGGTGATACTGTTGCAGATTTTGAAAATCCTGAAGCGCTTAAAACCATCGCGATCGATGAGCCTACGATGAGTATGTTGTTTACGATCAACGATTCGCCTTTCTTCGGTAAAGACGGAAAGTTTGTGACTTCACGTCATATCAAAGATCGTTTGACTAAAGAATTAGAGAAAAACCTTGCATTACGTGTTGAGGAGACAGACAGCGCCGATAAATTTATGGTTTACGGTCGTGGGGTATTGCACTTATCTGTTTTGATCGAGACGATGCGTCGTGAAGGATACGAATTGCAAATCGGTCAGCCACAGGTAATCATTAAAGAGATTGATGGCGTTAAATGTGAGCCGGTTGAAGAATTAACGATTGACTTACCGGAGAATGTTTCTGGTAAAGCAGTTGAATTCGTGACCTTGAGAAAAGGGGAGATGTTGAGTATGGAAGCTAAAGGTGACCGTATGGTTTGTGAGTTTATCATTCCATCGCGTGGTATCATTGGTTTACGTAATCAATTATTGACAGCAACCGCTGGTGAGGCAATTATGGCACACCGTTATAAAGAATATCAGCCATTAAAAGGAGGTATTCCAGAGCGTTTAAATGGTTCACTAGTTTCTATGGAAAAAGGTACCGCAATCCCTTATTCTATCGACAAACTTCAAGATCGTGGTCGTTTCTTCGTTGATCCGGGTGAAGATATTTATGAAGGTCAGGTAATTGGTGAAAACTCACGTCAGGATGATATGACCGTAAACATCACAAAAACCAAAAAACTTTCTAACGTACGTTCTTCGGGTGCAGATGACAAGGCAAAAATTGTTCCTGCTATTAAATTCAGTTTAGAAGAAGCATTAGAATATATTCAAAAAGATGAATACGTTGAAGTAACGCCAAATCACTTACGTTTACGTAAAATTTTGCTTACTGAAAACGAGCGCAAGCGTAATAAAGCGATCTAAGCGTAAACAAATAGATAATAGAAAAGCACTTCCGTAATTGGAGGTGCTTTTTGTTTTTACAGCATATTGTGTGTCAGAACGCAACCTTTTACGTAGTTTATCATCTAGTTTATGAACAACAAACCAAAACAGATGAAATTTAATTTTTTTGCAGTACTTGCTAGTCTTTTAATACTAAGTGCGTGTAATGCTGATGATACGGAAGTTACTACAACAACTGCAGCACTTCAAGTTGCGATAAATGATACACTGATTGTCGCGCAGCGTGATTCAGCACCTATAGAAGGTGGTCGCGAAGTAAGCGTTCAACCGGAACACGGCGAGGTTTTGCTTGATGCTTTTACTATTAAATATGTTCCCGGTGTTGATTTTACAGGAGAAGATTATCTTGAAGTGACCAATAAAGCATCTAACGGAGATGCTAATTTTTACATCACTTCCATAAATAAATATACCATCACAGTTACTGAGTAGTAAAAACTATTTTATACACGTAAAGCACCTTTTATAAGGTGCTTTTTTGTTTGCTTCAAACGGAGGTTATTTTTGTATTTTCCCTTAAAATTTCACCTTGTCAAAGTATCAGATCATACCATATTCCCGGGAATATAAATCACGTTGGGATCGTTTTGTCGCTTCTTTAAACGGGACGTATAAAGGATCAAAAAATACTTCTTTTTTGTTTCATCGGGATTTTATAGAATACCATCAAGACCGCTTTGAAGATTTCAGTTTATTGATTTTTAAGGAGGAAAAACTGCGTGCAGTATTACCTGCAAATCGGGAGGGAGCTACGCTTTATTCGCATCAAGGTTTGACGTATGGCGGACTCGTTTTAGATGCTGAAATTAGACTGAAAGAAGTCTTGGAGTTGTTTAAAGAACTCCTCAGTTATCTTTCGCAAAGCGGAATCGAAGAGTTTGAGCTTAAAATGTTACCGCAATTTTATCAGGAGTTGCCGGGAGACGAACTGGACTACCTTCTTTTTCTCACGGAAGCTAAACTCGTTAAGGCAGAAACCGCAGCGGTGATCGATTACCGCAATCGTATTCCGTTGAATAGTTCGCGAAAAAATGCGGTGAATCAAGCTGTAAAAGCCGGATTCACCATTCAAAAAACCAATGACTTTGAACCTTTCTGGGATCAAGTGCTGATCCCAAATCTCGAAGCACAGCACGACGCCGAACCCACACATTCTTTAGAAGAAATTACAACTCTTGCAAAGCGTTTCAAATACAATATTCATCAATTTGAAGTGCGAGATGCGCAGCAGCAACTTTTAGCAGGTGCGACTATTTTTGAAACGCAAGTGGTGGCGCACGTGCAATATATTTCAGCAACTCCTGATGGTAAAAAACAAGGCGCTTTAGACTTCTTATTTCAGCAGTTGATAGAGGAGCGGTTTTCCCATAAATGGTATTTCGATTTTGGTACTTCAAATGAGCAAGCGGGAACCAAACTCAATGCTGGCTTACAGTTTTGGAAAGAAACCTTTGGCGCACGCACCAGAATTCAGCGCACCTATAGGTTGCAGACGAAGAATAGCTTTAAACTTGAACGTGTTGTGCTATGATTCCATTTTTAGATTTAAAGAAACTCAATGCGCCTTATAAAGAAGTGCTCACTGCTGCTTTTAAAAATACGCTGCACAAAGGAGACTATATTCTTGGCGATGCAGTAACCCGCTTCGAAAATGAGTTCGCAAACTATTGTGGTACAGAATATTGTATAGGAACGGGCAATGGTCTTGATGCGCTTCAATTGATTTTTGAAGGCTATAAGTACTTAGGGAAACTGAATGAAGGAGACGAAGTTTTGCTGGCGGCCAATTCGTATATCGCAACTGTTCTGGCTGTAATGCATGCGGGTTTAAGACCGGTTTTTGTCGAGATTGAAACCTCCACCTTCAATATGGATCTAGAGCAGCTACCCGAGCCTAATTCTTCTGTAAAAGCAATCTTGATCACGCATTTATATGGACAACTAGGCCCGGTAACAGTTGTTGCGGCTTATGCTCAAAAGCACAATTTATTGTTTATCGAAGATGCGGCTCAAGCGCACGGAGCTACTTTGGATACCAAGAAAGCAGGAAGTTTTGGCGATGCGGCAGCGTTCAGTTTTTACCCTACTAAAAACCTGGGTGCATTGGGAGACGGCGGAGCAGTAACTTCTAATGACGAAACTTTGATAACGCTTATTAAAAGCTTGCGCAATTATGGAAGAACCTCTTTTGCTGAAAATAGTTATGCCGGTTTTAATTCGCGTCTTGATACTTTACAAGCGGCTTTTTTAAGTGAAAAACTGAAAAACTTGAATGCAGAAAATCTGCAACGCAGAGCGATCGCAACACGTTACCTAGCAGAGATCACCAATCCGAAAATCACTTTGCCGTTTTGGGATACTTCAGCGCAGCACGTTTTTCATCTCTTTGTCATTCTGGTAGAAAACCGAGATCATTTCCTCAGTTATTTAAAAAAATCTGAAGTCGGTTTTGGAGTGCATTATGCCATTCCGCCGTATCAGCAAAAAGTATTGAAAGCCTATAATCATTTGAAATTTCCACAAACCGAAAAGGTAGCTCAGACCTGTGTGAGTATACCGTTAAATCCAACTTTGGATGCAGAAGAAGTGACTCAAATCATCAGCGTTTTAAATCAGTATAATGCTTAAATTTTTACGCCAACTTATCACACAAAACGTACTGCTTAAAGTCAGTTCGTTCAATGCTGTGGGTGTTGGTGTGCGCTTGGTTTGCGGACTAATAACTTCAAAACTAATCGCTTTTTATTTGGGGGCCTCCGGGATGGCGGTGCTGGGCGATTTACGCAATTTTATGAGTTCTGTGCAAAGCATTGGACAATTGGGCATCAGCAACGGTGTGATCAAATACAGCGCCGAATTCAAAACAGATAAAACCCGTTTACAAAAACTGATAAGTACGGTTTTGAAAGTCGGTTTTATAGCTTCGGTATTTTTGGGTGTTTTGCTCTTTTTTACGGCTTCAGTCATCAATACCCAAGTTTTTAATACTGAAGCAAATTACACCACGATCATCAAGGTGTTTGCTTTGGTGCTGCCTTTTTTTACACTCAATGCCTTAATGCTGAACATCATTAACGGCATCGGGAATTACAAAAAAGTAATTCTGATCAACAGTATCACCAATTTGGCCGGTGTAGCACTTACCGCGATATTAATTATCAACTATCAGCTTTCTGGGGCGATGCTTGCGGTGGTGCTAAGCGCGGGTATTGGTTTGCTTATTACCCTGAGCACTGTTTTTAAAAACCGAAGTCTTTTTAGGGAATTGCTTCAAGAACAGATTGATGCCTCTATGCTTATAAGATTAGCTTCTTACGGCGGAATGACTCTGTTTTCTGCAATCGTTTCTCCTTGGGTGTACATCGCAATTCGCCAAGAGATTATTGCAGTTGACGGACTAGCCAATGCTGGTTATTGGGATGCGATGCTCCGGTTGTCTGATTATTATTTAATGTTTGCCACTACCTTACTTACGCTTTACATTTTACCGAAACTGTCTGCTGCGACATCAAAAAAGGAATTCAGAGCTGAAGTGTTTCGGTATTACAAGACGTTTTTGCCACTATTTGGAGCGGGATTGATCGTTCTTTTCTTTATAAAGACCTGGGTTATCCGGTTGGTTTACAACGCTTCTTTCTTAGATATGCAGCCTATTTTTATCTGGCAGTTGGCGGGTGATTTCTTTAGAGTCGCAAGTTTGGTGATCGCGTACCAAATGCTGGCAAAAAATAAATTCTGGCTTTTTATTGGTACACAAGTGCTCTCGCTGAGTATTATTTATTTTAGTAGTGTTTTCTTCATTCAAGATTATGGTTTTGTGGGTGCGGCAATGGGGCATTTGCTAAGTTATGTGCTGTATTTGTTGGTATTGTTGCTTATTTTTCGAAACGCTTTATTCGGTAAGTTTTGTTAAAATCTCTGGCCTCATTACGATTTGTTTTCGCTTTTTTGGTGTTTATGCATCATATAAACGTGCTGCAGGATGCTTTAGGTCACGCGTTCTTTTACGCTTTAAGTGGTTTTATATTGTCTTATGTGTATGCCGAACGCTTCGCGGAACAGAAAATCAGTTTAAGCCGGTTTTTAAAATTGCGCTTGAGCAGACTATATCCACTTTATGTATTGACTTTGCTTACAGCGATTCCTTTAAGTTTGGGATTTTTAGCGAGTAATGCTGTGCAGTGGGCGCTTCAGTTTGTGGCAAATTTGTTTATGTTGCAAAGCTTTATCCCCAACGCCGAATATTATTTTGCATTCAACAGTTTGGGATGGAGTATTTCAGATTTATTCTTTTTTTATACGCTGTTTCCTGTGTTGTTATGGGGATTCAGAAAATATACGCATCGAAGCATTTGTGGCGTTTTTAGCTTATTTTTTATACTCATTTTAAGTTTGATGTATATCATTCCACAGGAACTGCAACACTGGTTTTTCTACATCAATCCGTTGCTGCGGCTTTTTGATTTTGCTTTAGGAATGTTGCTGTATCAGCTTTTAAAGAAAACCTCCTTCGGAAAATTTGATTCTAGATTTACCTGGTATGAAATTGGGTCACTTGTACTACTCGTGATCTTTTATACTTCCGCAGCTCTTTTTCCGAAAGTACTAAGATATTCTGTGTATTACTGGTTGCCGATGTTGGCTGTGATTGGAGTTTTTGCGCAACAGAAAGGTGCGTTGTCAAAACTGCTTTCAAAACCGGTGTTTCTTTTTTTGGGAAATTTGAGTTTTGGATTTTACCTCTGGCATCAACTCATTTTGAGATACGCACGACGCGCTGTGATCCATTTTGAAATCACACTTGCAGATTGGCAATTCTACAGTTTGAGTTTTATGCTCATTCTGTTGGTTTGCTATTTTTCGTATCGCTTTTTTGAGCTTCCGATGAAGCAGAAACTGCGTCGTCACTTTTAATACTATTCCACGCGCTAACATACTTTTCAGCGACTTTTAAATAGTCGTGATGTTCTTGAACAAAACGCTTAGCACGAGTTCCTATTTCAGCAATTCGTTGGGGATTTAGAATAAGTTCTTCCAAGTCTTGAGCGATTTTTTTAGCATCCGGAATGGTGTGAATCGCAACACTGTTGGGTGCTACTTGGTAACGCTCACAAAACGAAGCTCCGGCGCCGGTGAACACTACTTTGCCTTGTGCCATCGCCTCCAACGCATTATAACCTTGATCTTCGGCATAGGTTTGATCAAGGATGATATCGGCCTCACGGTAGGAGCCAATATATTCTGCATAGGGGAGACTCGTAACACAAATGAGCTTAATGCGATCGCTGAATTTTTTCCGAATGATGCACAAAGCCGAGTCAAAATAGTAATTACCCTTTTTATAGTAATTACTTCGATTAACCCCATGAAAAATAACGATACGGTCTTGCTTTTCTGGCTGGTTACGGCTGAAGTTATTCAGATTTACGGGATTTGGAATCAAACCATAATAATCTGTTCGACCTTTATAAATAGGGTGGTAATCCAGGTCTGTGCTGATGACCAAATCTTTTAGTTTAAATACAAATTCGTGATACTTCTTATGCGCCGCAGTCAAGTATTTTTCGCTGTACGGAAAGTCGATATCCGGGTGTTGTAAAATAGGGTGATGCGCTAGTTTCTCGATATTATTCAAGTAAATGTAATCATCACCACAGGCTAAAATAACGAGCTTTGGTGTAAGCTGTCGCAAGCGTTTTACGATGCGTTTTTCAATAAAATACGGCGTTTTAAAAGGATATTCATTAATAAGCTGAATGACGTCAAATCGGGTTTGATCAACCAACCAATCGAGGACGCGATAACCTATTTCTAGTGTAGCAAGATCAAATTTGGTCAATTCAAAAATACCTTTTCTAAGTGTTTGCAAAAGACGACTGCCTTCTATGCGTTTTGCTTTAATCAGGACATCTGAAGGTAATTTTTTAAATGCGTCACCGGTACTTATGAGGGTGACTTCGTGCCCATTTGCGAGTAATCCGGCCTTCAGACTGTTATGTAAATTGCTGTATTCTCCTACTAAAAGAATTCTCATAAATGCGCTACATTTAAAGCGAAAAGATACGTAAACTCTGAAATCAAAACCTCAAAATATTTGTGTTCTCGTTGAATCACTCGCCGGCGGTGGGGCAGAGCGTTCGGCTGCTTTGTTAACGCAAATGCTTTCAGATCTTGGTTTTGAGATTCACTTGGTCACGATCACCGACAAAATAGGGTATGAGTTTTCAGCTAAGCTTTATAATCTGGGGAAATACAAGAATGCAACCAACGGCATCTTCAATAAATTAAAACGGTTCCGTCGTTTTAAAAAATACCTGCACGAGCAGAATGTTGATATTGTTCTCGACTTTAGAATGCGGCGTAATGCGTTAAAGGAATATTGCATTCAGCGGTATTTGTATCCGGGATTTAAAGTTGTGTTTATGGTGCGCAGCGCTAATTTGGGATATTATTTTCCGAAGCCCGACTTCGTTGCCAAGCGACTTTTCAAAAATGCGGAACTTTGCGTGCTTACCGAAGCTATGAAGCAGTCCATTGAGCGACGTTTCGGTTTTAAAAAAGTTAAGGTGCTTCCCAATGCAATTGAGTTGTCTGCTTACGAGCGAAATTATCCTGAACCCAATGATGTAACTCGTCCGTATATTCTAGCGAGTGGAAGGTTACAAAAAGGGGTGAAGCAATTTGATAAACTCATCGCAACCTATGCAAAAAGTGAACTACCAAAACTAGGCATTGACCTGTATATTTTGGGACAAGGCGAAATGCTTGAAGAGCTCCAGCAACTTGTAGAAGATTTAAATATAAGGGATAAAGTTATTTTTAAAGGCTTTGTAAAACATACCGAACGGTATGTTGCCCATGCGCTTTTTACGGTTTTATGCAGTGCTTTTGAAGGTTTTCCCAGGGTGATCTTAGAAAGTCTCGCATGCGGAACTCCCATAATTGCAACTGATTGTCTTACCGGTCCGCGTGAACTTCTTGATGGTACCAATGGGATTCTAGTTCCGCATCAGGATTTTGACGCATTGCGGCAGGCGATGAACAAGCTGGCGCTTGATGAACCCACAAGAAACCGATTTAAAGCTGCTAGCCAAAAGAGTATTCGTAAGTTTGACATCACACAAGTGACCCCGCAATGGCAAAGCTATCTCAACGCGCTGTATGATGATTGAACGCATAAAACTCCCTAAAATAGAAGATCGAAGAGGTAATCTTTCGGTGCTGGAAAAAGACATATTGCCTTTTGAGTTCAAGCGGGTGTACTATTTATATGATGTGCCTAGTGGTGCTTCTCGTGGCGGTCACGCACACCGGGAGCAGAGCGAGTTTTTGATCGCACTTTCGGGAAGTTTTGATGTGCTTATTCACAATGGAACTAAAAAACAAACTTACACGCTCAATAAACCCGATGAAGGTTTGTTGATTCCAAATGGGTATTGGCGCGAATTGGACAACTTCTCGAGCGGAGGTATTTGTCTCGTGCTCGCAAGCGAAATTTTTATTGAGGCAGATTATATACGAGATTTTGCTGAATTTCTTCATTTTAAAAAGTAGTAAGTCTGATTCCTTTTTTAAGTAAAAACGCTTTTACTTTTCTTATACTGATCAACAGGAAGCGCGGCGCATTTAGCAAAAAACGTTGCTTACTATTCAATATAGATGGGTCTAGTTTTGCTTTGAGTTTTTTAAACAGATCCAGACGACCTTCAGTTTTATAGAAAATACACAGAAAGTAGCGTTTAGTATGAATATAAACGTGCAAGGTATGATGATTGGGATATGCCCTTAAGAGTTGGCCAAACTTTGGGACTTGCAGATCACTTTTATTTAAACTACTGATTTGACCGGCGATTCCCGTGCGGTAATAACAGGTTATTTTAGGATCATAAGCCATTTTAAACTGAAGATTGGCCCTGATCAAAAAATCTACATCTTCAGAATAGGTCGTTGCTTCATTAAAACCGCCAAGATGTGTGAAACTCATTTTAGTAAATGCCAGTGTACTGGGAATCACCAAAGGTTGATAGAGACTTTCGGTAAAAAAGTCAGTGAGTATATAGGGTTGCTTGTGTGTCGTATTTAATTTGGGTTTTACAGTCTTCCCGGAGTTGAAGAGCTCTTGATAACCTGTCGCAAAAAGCTGCGCATCCGGAAACTTTTCGGAGAGTTTTACAAGGTGCTCCAGATGATCGGGCAACCAAAGGTCGTCAGCATCAAGAAGCGCGATGAGTTTATTTTTGGCTTCCACTACTCCGCGATTTCGGGTTTTTGATAGTCCGTGGTTTTCTTGATCAATGATGCGAATGCGTGCATCTTTAAAGCACTGCATAACTTTCAGACTGTCATCGGTAGAACCATCATTAATTAGAATAAGTTCAAAATGCGTGTAGGATTGCTTCAGTACAGAAGTAATGGTTTCCGCCAGATAAGCTTCCTTGTTAAAAACCGGAATAATGATGCTAATTGCTGTCATCTTCCAAAGTTAACTTTAAATAATAGCAAAGTCGGTACAGGTCAAAAAGTCGCAGATTGGGATTGTTTCCGCAGAGGTTCTTGAGAATATGATGCTCATACCTTTTAAAGAGACGCAGTATTTTATGCTGAAGATTTCGTTTTACTATCTGCCGGGCTACACGTTGTAAAGGCCGATAGTCTCTAGGCATTTTTTCTTCGATTTCTAAACGCACCAAGGTTTGTAAAGCTTGATGCGTTTTTATTATATAAGAGGCCGAAGTTTCTAAACCAAAGTGCGTTGTAGGGTTGTTTATATGTAAAACCGAAACCTGTTGCTGCTCCAGGCGGTGAGCGAAATAAGGGTCTAAGCCATAGGCGTTTTCTTCGGCGGGATTGCATTTCAAAAAAACCGATTTGTCAATCAATAAATGCTGACTAACCAGCGATAAGTAGGGCTTTTTTTTACGCTTGGCAACCGACCGGCCTTCGCGGGATTTTCCGTAAGTGTAGTGGAGTGCGCGTTCGGTATCGGGTAAAATTTTGGGATACGCGATTCCGCCAAAAATCACTTGCGCACGGTCTAGGTTTTGTTCAAAGATTTGAAGAAAATCAGGTTTTGTGGGAAGTACATCTGCGTCTAAAAAAAGCAAATTATCGTACAACGCATTTTCCGCAAGAAAATGCCGCGTTGCCGTTCTACCACGGTTTTCATTAAATCGGGTATACCGGCAATTATGCCGTGCTACAAGTAGCTGATTTGCTTTTTCAATTTTACTAGCTGTCGAAGCATCATCTGCTATACAGATCTCAAAAGCGATCTGTAATTTTTCGGTCTGGGGGATCAAGCGCTTGATCAAATCGTTTAGCGCAACATTATAGACAGGTATGAGAATGGAAAGTGCGATAGTCTTAATGTGCTTGAACGAGGTCTTCGGTTAACTTCCAGACCCAGCTTTTAGAATATTCACCCAAGCCGCTCTTATAATGCCCCGAAGGATGTACAACGGTAAAACTTCCGCAGGGATAATGGTATTTAAAAAACAGTCGCTCGATGATTTGATTTTTATCTTCAGTCCAATTGGCTTTTCTCCATTTCTTTAAACCCTCATCGTTTTTATAAATGTAAACAGTATTAATATCAGCTATACGATTGAGTTTACGCTCCATTTCTTTGTACCATAATTTTCTTGTACCAAAATTTATCGATCCTCTATCATTGCAAGTGTCAAGCCCCGGATAATAAATAATAGCAATCATTTTATCACGCTCTAAAGTCTGCCCTGTAATTTCTTCAAGATGCGCGTAGAGATTTTCAACTTGTTGCAGCGTGTCTTCCTGCGTTCTTAAAATGAGTTTGGTAACGTTAGGAATGGTGGTTTCAATAGCAAAATAGTTTCTGCCTTTATAATGCTGTTCAAGATCACGCTCTGAAATGAGTTGATTGTTATAATCCATATACTTTTGCTGTGCTGTTGCAGTCAGGCAAAACAAGATAAGTATGGAGAACACAATCTTGGGCATAGGCGCTAAATCGTCTTTTGCACGACTTCAAAGATTTTATTGCCGTCGCATTTGAGGGTTTTGGAAGGGTATTTTAAAAGCAATGCATAATCGTGCGTCGCCATTAAAATCGTATTTCCGTTTTTGTTGATCTCTTGCAAAACGCCCATTACTTCAACAGAAGTCTGCGGATCGAGATTTCCGGTTGGCTCATCGGCAAGGATCAACTCCGGGTCGTTCAAGAGTGCGCGCGCGATAGCTACACGTTGTTGCTCACCACCGGAAAGCTGGTAAGGATATTTAAAACCTTTGGTTTTCATTCCTACTTTATCCAGCACCTTATCGATTTTGTCGTCCATCTCGCTTTGGTTTTTCCAGCCGGTAGCTTTTAAAACAAATTTGAGGTTCTCTTTTACAGTGCGATCATTCAGTAGTTTAAAATCTTGAAAAACAACGCCAAGCTTTCTGCGTAGATACGGGATTTGCTTTTCTTTTAAAGTAGTCAGGTCAAAGTCTACAATGGTTCCTTGACCTTGCTGTAGTGGAAGATCACCATACAGGGTTTTCATAAAACTACTTTTACCGCTTCCGGTCTTACCTATGAGGTACACAAACTCGCCTTTATTGATCGTGAGGCTCACTTCAGAAAGAATAAGGCTTTCACGTTGAAAAATCGAGGCGTTTTGAAGTTGCAATACCGGTGTAGACATAAAAAAGCTTCTAATATTTGACAATTAGCTAACGTCAAAAGTACAATAACTATTTCATTTGTATAGTAGCTTTAGAGTCTATTGAATTGGCGGATTAATTTCCTAAAAGGAAGTTCTTTTTAAGAAGGCTACTGTAGATATAATTATCCTAGTTTTGTAACGTTATTAACAGTAGTCACTTGTTAAAAAACCTACTTTTGACCGTGCTGCTTTTGCAACTTAACTTAGAAAATATGATCAAGAAATATGCCTGTATAGGGCTTCTCACGCTGCTGACCTTGCCGGCTCTCACGGCACAGCAGTCTGCCGCATTTACAAACGATCTGGCAAAATACAACAAGGCGCTCTCGCTGTATAACAGCAAACAATACCTCGCTGCGCAAACACTTTTCAACGAAATAAAACAGGAAGCTAAAGATCCCACGATCAAGGGAGATTGTGCCTATTATATCGCAAATGCTGCGGTGCGTCTCAACCAAAGTGGAGCAGATGCCGCGATGCAAAAATTTGTTGAAGAATACCCTACGAGTACCAAACGTAATTCTGCTTATAAAGATGTTGCCGATTACTACTACGAGAATGGGAAATATTCGGTAGCTAAGCGCTGGTATGAGCAAGTAGATCTGTCAAGATTGAATTGGAGCGAACTGGAGCGTTTCAATTTTAATATGGGCTACATTCATCTTAAAACCAACAGGCCGGAAGAGGCTAAGGTATATTTCAGCCGTGTGCGTAATTCTGAAAAATACGGAGCGCAGGCGAAGTATTATGAAGGTTTTATGGCGTATGAGAATGACGATTATGAAGAGGCAAGTCAGCTTTTTGAAGAAGTTGAAGCCGAAGAAGGAACTCGCGAAGACCTGAGTTATTTTAAAGCTGACTTGAATTTTAAGCAAGGTAATTTTGAAGAAGCGATCAAGCTGGCTAAAGAACAACTGCCTACTGCAAACCGTCTCGATCAATCTGAATTGAATAAGATCATTGGAGAGAGTTATTTCAATCTAGGGCAATTTGATGAAGCGCTTCCGTATTTAAAGGAATACCGTGGAAAACGCGGAAAATGGACGAATACCGATTATTATCAACTAGGTTATGCCTATTACAAACAAGGTGATTACGACAGCGCAATAGGAGAGTTCAATAAAATTATTGATGGAAAAAATAGTGTTGCGCAAAATGCCTATTACCACCTTGCCGATGCGTATTTACAAACCGGAAAAAAGCAGGAAGCTTTAAACGCGTTTAGAAATGCTTATCAAATGGATTTTGAGCCGAAGATCAAAGAGGATAGCGGACTCAATTATGCCAAGTTGAGTTATGAGATCGGGAATGCGTATGAGCCTGCTCCACAGGCCATAGGTAACTATTTAGAGCAATATCCTGACACTCCTGAGCGTCAGCAATTACAGACCTTATTGATCGACTCTTACATCACTTCTAAGAATTATGAAGGAGCGATGGAACTTATTGAGAACAATCGCAATTTTGAAGATAAAGTAGCCTATCAAAAAGTCGCTTTTTATCGCGGAATCGAACTTTATAATGACGGCGACTACCAAGAGGCGATCATCAATTTTGAAAAATCTTTAAGTGAACCACGCACTCCGGAGTTCACCGCACGCGCGTTATATTGGAAAGCCGAAAGTGAATATACCATCAATCGTATTGATGATGCGTTATTGACGTTTAAGCAGTTTGAACAAAACAGCGCAGCGCGATCGTTGCCAGAATATGACAACCTCGCCTATAATTTGGGCTATGCCTATTTCAAGAAGAAAAACTATAATCAAGCGACAAAATATTTTAGTCAGTTTACCACTTCGGGAACCGATGATAATGTGAGAAAGATGGATGCTTTTATGCGTTTGGGTGATAGTCATTTTATTGAAAGTGAATACTGGCCGGCGATGGAAGCTTACAATGCCGCTATCGCAATGCCCGGCGGAAATAAAGACTATGCGACTTTTCAGAAGTCTATAAGCTACGGTTTTGTAGATCGCAACGCACAAAAGATCGAAGGCTTAAGCAACTTTGCTAATATGTTTCCGCAGTCTAGCTACAGAGATGATGCGTTGTACGAATTAGGAAACACCTATGTTGCTACGGGCGATAACGAGCGCGGTATTCAAGCCTATGATCGCTTAGTACGCGAGATTCCCAAAAGTAAGTTCGCTGCAAAAGCCCAGCTTAAAAAAGCCCTTATTTATGACAATACCGGTAGAAGTGATCAGGCGTTGAATTTATTCAAGCGTGTGGCTCAGGACTATCCGGGAACGCCAGAGGGTGTGCAGGCGGTAGCTTCAGCAAAACTTATTTATATAGACAAAGGTCAGGTTGATGAATACGGAAGATGGGCCAATACCTTAGATTATATTTCGGTTGAAGATTCAGAATTAGACGATGCAGCTTTCTCTTCAGCAGAGCAGCAATTGGTAGGAAGCAACAACGCGCAGGCAATTCAGAATTTTGAAAAATACCTGAGAGAATATCCAAACGGACAACGTGCGATGGAAGCACATTTTTATCTTGGTCAGCTTTATTTTGGTCAGAATGAATATGCAAAAACAAAATCGCATTATAAATATGTGATCGACAAAGAACGCAGCGAATTTACTGAGCAAGCCTTGGCACGTTTAGGTCAGGTGTATTTAAGTGAAAGTAATTATGCTGATGCCGTTCCTGTTTTAAAACGTTTAGAGACTGAAGCTGATAGTGCACAGAATGTGATTTTTGCGCAAAGCAACTTGATGAAATCCTATTACGAATTGCAGCAATATTCAAATGCCGTAAGTTATGCAGATAAGGTATTAGCTAATTCAAAAATCGATAACAAAGTAAAAAGTGATGCACAAGTGATCATTGCCCGAAGCGCGATGCAAACCGGTGATGAAAGCAAAGCAGCAACCGCTTATGCTGAGGTTTCAAAAATTGCAACCGGAGCACTAGCAGCAGAAGCTTTATACTACGATGCTTATTTTAAAAATAAGAATGGCGATTATGCCGGTTCTAATACTTCGGTACAAAAATTAGCTAAAGATTATAGCGGTTATAAAGAGTATGGCGCTAAAGGTTTAGTCCTGATGGCTAAAAACTTTTATGAGTTGAATGACGCCTACCAAGCAACTTACATCTTAGATAATGTGATCACCAATTTTACCGATTATCCACAAGTTGTGGCTGAAGCGCAACAGGAACTTAAGCGCATTAAAGCAGCAGAGTCTAAAACCAACTCTTCTTTAGAGGAAGGTAATTAATTCTGTAGCTATGCGTAATCAACCTATAATTAGAAAATCAGTTATGATTCAAAAGATAAAATCAATTTTTACATTCAGTTTTGTGCTTGCCGGAATCGGGTTTGTACACGCTCAGGAAAAAGACAATCTGGGCACCGAAGTAGTAAATGTTGTAAAACCCTACACGCCAGAAATTGGTGATGCGTTTAAAGTTAAAGCAACGCCGGCACTTAATGATTCGGTAAATACGGCAAAGAAAAAAGTGACCTATGGTATTTTTTCGGTGCCGGTTGCTTCGACATTTACCCCAGCAAAAGGTAAGGCTGCTCAAGTAGAAAAGGCAAAGCCGGTCAAACTTTATGATAATTATGTGCGTTTAGGTTTTGGTACCTATACCACCGCTTTGGCCGAATTCTACAGCAATTTTGAGATTGATCGCGATTCTAATTTCGGAATCTATTTAAACCATAACTCGTCTCAAGGCGATATTGATGGCGTGGTGCTGGATAACCAGTTTTATGACACTGATCTGAACCTAAACTATACCTCGCGAAACCGTGATTTTAATTGGTACACTGATCTTGACTTAGGGCATAAATTATACAACTGGTATGGGCTTGACGAGTTTGTTGCGGCGTCACCAACTTTGGTTCAAAATATAGATCCCGTGCATAGCTATTTTCAGGCAGGATTAAGTGGAGGTATTGAGTTTAATGAAGGATTTTTTGAGGGCGCAACCGCTCGTGTAGGATACTTTGGAGATTCTTACGAGTCAAGCGAAATACGAGCTGTTATTGCTCCGGAGTTTATGATCCCGATTACCGATCAGAAAATTAGTATTGATCTTAATCTTGATTATTTAAATGGAAGTTTTGACCGCAATTACCAGAATTCTGAAGCTATCGAGTATACACATCTTATCGCAAGTGCAAATCCCAGTTTGCAGATCTTTCTAGATGATCTTATGCTTGATCTTGGGGTCAATGTAGCTGCAGATCTTAATCCGGATGCAGATGAGACTGATATTAATATTTATCCTAGTGTGCAGGCTTCTTACAATGTAGTTGACGAGTATTTTATCGCTTACGGTGGTCTTGAAGGTGGCTTGATCCAAAATAGTTATCAAGAGCTCGCTACTGCAAATCCGTTTGTTTCACCCACTTTAGATTCCCTTTCTCCAACAGATCAGAAATATGATCTTTTTGCCGGAATTAAAGGGAAATTAAGCAGCGCAATGAGCTATAACTTGCGCGCGAGTTATTTAGCGGAAGATAACCGCTTGCTCTATAAAAACAATTACAGATCAGTAAGTGAAGCAACCCTGGCCGGCGCTGAAAATTACCAGTATGGCAATTCATTTGGCATCGTAAATGAAAACCTCAAAACGCTTTCGATTTTTGGAGAACTCAATTTTGATGTCAATAGCAATTTAAAAATGCGCATCAATGGGGAGGCCTTTAGTTATTCTACAGATTTAGAGGAAGAAGCCTGGAATTTACCTGACTTTCAAGCCTCATTCTTTGCAGATTATCAGATTGATGAACACTGGTTTGCCGGTGTAACTTTATTCTATGTTGGTGCTCGTAAAGACCAGGTCGATGTCCAAACAAGCTCAATAAGTTCTAATCCACAGCTGGTTGAATTAGAAAGTTACTTTGATGCCAATGCACACGCCGGTTATCGTGTGAACGATCAACTTTCCTTTTTTGCGCGGGTTAATAACGCTTTGGGCAACAACTACCAGCGCTGGGTAAACTATCCGGTACAAGGGCTGCAAGGTATGGCGGGAGCTACGTACCGTTTTGACTGGTAATACCTTTAGGACTTATAAATTTTAAAAAACTCCCTTTTTAGGGAGTTTTTTTGTTTTACAAGATGATATCTTAATTTGTACATTCGCCAAAAATTTGACTATGCGCGCTATACTTTTAGGTTTTACCATTTTTACTTTATTGCTGAGTTGTGATCAAAAACCGACTGATAAAATGGAAGTAGATTCTATTTTTTACAACGGAACGGTTTACACCGTAAATACTGATTTTTCTAAGGCGGAAGCTTTTGCGGTTAAAGACGGGAAGTTTGTCGCAGTAGGGCTAACAGATTCTATTCAGGCAAAGTATTATGCAAAAGAAACGGTTGACCTTAAGGGTAAAACCGTGCTTCCGGGATTGATTGATGCGCATTGTCATTTTTACCGCTTTGGCGAAAGTCTTCAGAATGCAGATTTGGTGGGAACTACAAGTTACCAAGAGATCCTAGAACGCCTAGTAGCTTTTCACGAGAAAAAACCTTCCTCTTTTATTTTTGGTCGTGGTTGGGATCAAAACGATTGGGCGGTTAAGGATTTTCCGAATAAATCAAAGCTAGATTCTGTTTTTCCTAATACACCTGTTGCTTTACAGCGTATAGATGGCCACGCGCTTTTGGTGAATCAAAAGGCTTTGGAACTGGCTAAAATAGATAAGAATACGCAAATTGAAGGTGGTGAGATCATCAAAGAAAATAGTAAAGTAAGCGGCGTACTCATTGATAATGCAATGGATTTAGTTTACGCAGTAATGCCAAAATTAAGTCGGGAGCAAAGCATTCAGGCTTTAAAAGATGCGCAACGTTATTGCTTTGATTATGGTTTGACCACGGTGAATGATGCAGGACTTGATCGTGCCACAATTATGTTGATCGATAGTCTTCAGCAAGCCGATGCCTTGAGTATGCGTATGTATGTGATGATCAGTAACAGTCCGGAAGATGTGGATTACTTTATAGAAAACGGAATTTTAAAAACCGAAAAGCTCAATGTCCGCTCGGTAAAGGTGTATGGTGATGGTGCTTTAGGTTCGCGTGGTGCCGCGTTACGCGCGCCGTATTCTGACCGCCACGATCACTATGGAGCGATGGTTACTCCGGTAGAAGATATCAAAGCCTTAGCAAAAAAGCTTGCCGCAACAGATTTCCAGATGAATACACACGCGATTGGAGATTCTGCAAATACAGTAATCTTAAACGCTTATACCGAAGCTTTAGAAGGTCAATCTGATCGCCGCTGGAAGGTAGAACACGCGCAAGTTATTTCACCTGATGATTTTAATTATTTTGATGATAATATTCTGCCGTCTGTACAACCTACCCACGCAACCAGTGATATGTATTGGGCAAAAGACCGTTTAGGAGAGCGCAGAATGAAAGGAGCATACGCCTATAAAAAACTGCTTGACGAAGCCGGAATGATCGCCTTAGGTACCGACTTTCCCGTAGAGCAGGTAAATCCATTTTACACGTTTTATGCCGCTGTAGCCCGAAAGGATCTAGAGCATTATCCGCAAGACGGATTTCAGAAAAAAGATGCGCTTTCGCGTGAAGAAACCCTGCGCGGTATGACAATTTGGGCTGCTTATTCTAATTTTGAAGAAAACGAAAAAGGTAGCATTGAAGCCGGTAAATTTGCAGATTTCATCGTGATGGATCAAGATATCATGACCATCGAAGAAGACGCTATTCCTGATTTGGAAGTGAATCAGACTTGGTTAGGAGGTAAGCAAGTAAAATAAGTATTAGATGCAGCTATTTTTAGAGTAGGAGTAAACAACTCTGTCTAACTCAGTAATTTTACCATCTGCATCAATACGCAAATGAACTTGGTCACTTTGGTAGGGAAGACAGCCACTTACAAGTTCAGAAACTAAAAGTTCAAAGTGATCATCAGTTGCCTTTATAGCTCCTATTTCTTTAATGTCTAAACTGTGAAAATAACCGTTAGCGTTAGCCCAAAGTATTGCCTCAGAACGGGTGTCTATCGTGCCTAGAAATGTCAATAATTGTTCCGGCGTATTTAGGATAGTGTTGTTATCGCCTTGCTGAAGTTTAATGTATAAAAAGCAATAGGAGGGCAGACAGCTTCCGGCGAAACCAAACGGAGTTTCGAGCGTGTTGAAGGATTCAATACACGCATCAGTATTTGACGCATTCACACAAAGACTTCCCTCAGAAACGATGAGCTCTTCATTTCCGGGGACATCAAAAGAGTACAACAGCTCATAGTAATCGTAAGCAATATTTGTAGTAAGATCGGCATAGGGAAAACGCTCAGTGATCGATTCAAACTGAGACAGATCAACGCTTATAGCTTCGTCTTTACTGCATCCTAAGCTTATCAAAAGAATAAACAGGAATAGATAATTGTAGATTTTATTCATAAGTAGATATTTTCAATCATATCAAAATTTGCGCTTATTTATATGATGTTCAGTTGCTTAAATGGTTGCGTTCCTAATGTGATTTACTCAATAATCCGGATTAAAAACTAAAAAAGCTTCCTGCGGAATTTTATTATACTGAAAAAAAATACTACTTCAGTACAGAATAAACAACAGTGAAAACGTAGCAATAAAGATCCATAGCACTAAAGCTAACGCCACAGGTTTGAGTCCGATGGTTTTAAAATCTTTCAACGATATGTTGATACCTATTAAGAGAAGCGATACAAGCAATAATCGTTTGGACAGCAATACTAATCCTTCGGCCCAAAGTTCAGGTAGGAGGTGATAGCTGTGCGCTAAAATGGCTAGTACGAAAAAAATGATAAAATACGGTACGCGTACGCGTTCGTTTTTCGTCTTAAAATAAAACATAGAGAACACCGCCATTGGGATGATCCACAACGTACGGGTAAGTTTTACGGTGGTTGCAATTTTGAGCGCCTCTTCGCCATATTGCAATGCTGCGCCAACTACAGAACTCGTGTCGTGTATCGCCACTGCGCACCAGATACCAAATTGCTCTTGACTTAAATGAAATGCGTGCCCTAACACCGGGAAGATAAATAACGCAATAGCATTCAGCATAAAAACTATCGCCAGTGAAACGCTTATGGTTTTTGCATTGGCTTTGATCGCGGGACTGATCGCGGCGATTGCGCTTCCGCCGCAGATAGCCGTTCCTGAGGTGATCAAATGGCCCAGACGCAAATCTATTTTTAGGTACTTGGTCAATATAAATCCCAGAAAGACCGTAAGAACGATGGTACTCAACGTTAGACTGAAACCTTTGCTTCCGGTGGCGATGGTTTCAGAAATAAACATACCAAAGCCCAGCCCGATCACTGCAAATTTGAGCAAGTAATTTATAGCCTGATGCTGCTGTTGCCGGTAGGGTGTTGTGAAAAATAAATTGAATAGAAAACCAGCAATTAAAGCTAATGGACTTGTAAAGGCCCCGCTTAGTGCTAGTAGGATCAGTGCGAAGAATATAAGCTTAGAATAACGACTTTTCATATCAATAATTTGATACAAAAATACGTTGACTGAAATGCCTTTGAGGAATCTTATTTGTTCTTATAGATAACTAAAAGTTATTTCTTTTTTGAATGAAGCGCTCCAGATAATCTATATTTTTAGAAAGATAACCCGTGCGGCGTACAAAGTAGAACCAGCGCTCGATACTGAAGTTTTTAATATCTATGATTTTGAGACGGTTATTCTTTAAATCGTCTGCGACTGAATGAATAGAGAGTAGCGCAAAGTGTTCAGAATGATATAAAAAGTTCTTGATGGCTTCTGTGCTGTTAAACAAAATATTTCGATCAATAGACTTGATCTGGTGTTGCTGTAAGAACGAATCAATAACCTCCCGTGTTCCTGAGCCTGATTCGCGTGAGACCAACGGTAAATCTTTTAATTTTTTCAATGCGATCGCATTTTCTTTAATGCTGGTATTTGTGGCATTGGTCACCAACACGATCTCGTCTTTTAAAAATTTGGTGTACGATAATTTGTTGTTGTTGGTATTGCCTTCGGTTATGCCAAAATGAATTTCTTCTTCTAAAATAAGCTTCTCAATATATTCAGTATTAGCAGCTCGAATACTAAACTTTGTTTTGGGAAATCTTAAGTTGTATTGAGCGATCACTTGCGGAATCACATAGTCAGACAAGGTGGTGCTCACCCCCATATCAATGGTCTCAGGAAAGGCTTCGTTTTTATGCGTGAATTGCTCGTCCATTTCCGCATAAATGCTCAGGATCTTTTGCGTATGAATGAGAAATGCTTTGCCTTCTGCGGTAAGCTCAATGGCATTACGTTTGCGGACAAAAAGTGTGGTCTTAAATTCTTCTTCAAGACTTTTGATCGCTTTAGAAACTGCCGGTTGCGAGAGATAAAGCTGTTCGGCGGCCTTTGTAAAACTCAAATGCTTTGCCACCACTTTAAAAATCTGAAGTTTTGTACGCATATTTTTTTCAGATTGCTAAACGACCCAACTTTTTCCAACAAGCATCCAAGAGATCAACGTTTGTTTTTTACCTGTTTGGGAATCTATTTTATGAATTCGCGGCGTTAAGAATACAGTGATTACCGCGCACGTTGCAGCTTTAACTGCGCCCTCAAAACTTGGAAATAACCATTGTAGCGTATACCAAATTCCTATGTAGCAGATAAAAGATGCAAGTAAGCTTAGAAATATAACCGTAAAACGATTCATGGTTGTAAAATTTTGTTTCAGATAAGATAAAAAATAGATCTAATCAAACAAAATACACACAGGTTTAGGAGCAGCAATTTCAGAAGCATACGTTAATAATCCAGTTTCAGGATCTCTGGTATAGGATACCAAGTTATTGCTGTTTTGATTCGCCACGATCACAAAATTTTGATCTGGTGTAATCTGAAAGTTTCTAGGATCTTTTCCTTTGGTAGGCTCGTTAGCGATTAATGAGAGCGCCCCTTGATCATCAACTTCCAAAATAGCGATACTGTCGTGTCCGCGATTTGAAGCATAAATAAACCTACCATCATCGCTGATGTGAATATCTGCTGCTTTGCTGTATTCGGAAAATCCCTCGGGTAATATTGAAGTAACTGCTAAAACGCTGTATTGACCGTTATCCTTACCAACCTGTGCAATGGTGTTGTCTAGTTCGTTCAAGACATAGATAAATCCGTTGGAAGGATGAAAAACCAAATGTCTTGGGCCCGCACCTTCCGGGAAGTCTAGCTTCTGATTTTCTGCGGGTTCTAGTTTTTGAGTTTCAGTATTGATCTTAGAAAACCATAATTGATTGGTTCCTAAATCAGCCGAAACAATTCCGCTTTCTTCAGGTAAAAACCATACAGAATGTGCATGTGGACCTTCTTGACGATCGGTGGTTCCTTGACCTTCATGTTGTTCTACATCTAAAAGCGCAGAAAGGCTGCCGTCTTTTTCATTCAGTTTTAATAAGCCCAAGTTCCCGCCACTATAATTGGCTACCAGAACATCATTATTCTCATTAAGCGTTACAAAACAAGGGTGCGCACCGCCTGTTTCGGTTTGCGATAATTGAACTAAGCTGTCATTTTTAACCTCGAACGAAGTGATCATTCCGGGGTCGTCTTCATTTACAGCAAGCAGCGTATGCTTCGTAGCACTTAAAGCCAAAAAAGATGGATTAGAAGTCGCTGTGACCAGTACAGGTTTTGTGAAGGTGCCGTCGTCTTCTATACCGGCTTTGTAAATCCCTTGACTTTCACCATCAGTATAAGTGCCTAGATAAAAGGTTGTGCGCGGGGAAGCGGCGGTATCAGTCATATCAGTTTCAGATTTCTTTTCGGTGTTTTTACAAGAAAGAAGGGTACACAAACTCAGTCCCAACAGTGCTGCTTTCATAAAAAATAGTGCTTTTAGTACGTGCGTAATTGCATTTAAAAGTACTGTTTTTACAGGGCAAATTCATATTAACCTGCAAATAACACGTGTTTGGTATTACAATTTTTTTGGCTTTGTCAAAAAGATATTAAGCGCATGGCGTTAAATGAGGTCGTTTACTCGATAGTTGGAACTAAAAACTTTTCCGTCTATATATTTTTATAAGCGGGCTTTCTTCCATTCTCTATGATTCTACATTGTTCAAAATCCATTTCGGGATAAGCTTCATTTGCCCAATCACTTAACATTCTTAAAACAGGTAAAAGTCCAAGTGCTTTTTCGGTTAATGAATATTCAACTCTTGGTGGAGTTTCTGCAAAAGATTGTCTCAAAAGTAATCCATCGGTTTCTAATTCTTTCAGCTGATTAGTCAGCACCTTTTTTGAGATTGTAGGTATTAGCGTATTCAGCATTCCAAATCGCATAGAACCATTTGATAATAAGTATAAAATAATCGGTTTCCATTTGTTGCCAATTACGTTCATCGTATGCACAAGGGAACAAGCATTTGGGTTATCTATATATTTTCTTGCCATTAGTTACTTTTTAGTTACCACTATTTATCCAAATTCAAACACGTTAGTTTCAAATATGAACCAATAATAGTTTCTTTGTGAAACAAATGTAATTAAAATTTCAAAATGAAAAATATTTTTATCATCAATGGTCATCAGAAATATCCATTTTCTGAAGGGAAATTAAACGCAACTTTAACTGAAAAAGCGGAAAGCTACTTTAAGAGCAATGGTTACAATATCAAGAAAACTACGATGGAAGACAATTATGATGTCAATGAAGAAATTGAAAAGTTCAAATGGGCAGATGTGGTCTTTTTTCAAACACCATTAAACTGGATGGGTGTAAGTTGGTCGTTTAAAAAATACATTGATGAAGTATTTTCGATGGGTATGATGGGCGAAATGTCTGCTGGTGATGGCAGAAGTAAAGAAGCCCCCAAGAAGAATTATGGATTGGGTGGAAAGTTAAACGGAAAGTACATGATGTCAGTAACCGCTAATGCACCAAAAGAAGCTTTTAACAATCCAGAGGAAACATTTTTTAATGGAATAAGCGAAGATGAACTTTTAAAGCCAATGCATCTCAATTTTAAGTGGTTTGGTTTTGAACCATTACCAACATTTATGGCATATGATGTAATGAAAAATCCAGAAATAGAGAATGATTTCATTCGATTTGAAAATCATTTAAAAGCAAACTTTTAAAACTTTGACAATGAACAGACCAACACCAAAGCATACAGCACCAGATTTAAAACTTCCATTATTAGATGGAAATCAATGGCATTTAGCAGACCAAAGTCCGGATAATTTTACTTTAGTTGTTTTTTACCGAGGCTTACATTGTCCATTGTGTAAAAATTA
The DNA here is from genome assembly GCF_011784865.1 of Leeuwenhoekiella sp. ZYFB001. Classification (NCBI taxonomy): domain Bacteria; kingdom Pseudomonadati; phylum Bacteroidota; class Flavobacteriia; order Flavobacteriales; family Flavobacteriaceae; genus Leeuwenhoekiella; species Leeuwenhoekiella sp. ZYFB001. Next base: position 2,173,992 of record NZ_CP050460.1, on the reverse strand, counting down.
CTTACAACAACTACAAGAGTTGTTACCCGAATTTGAACAAAGAGGCGTGAATGTAGTAGCAGTAAGTATGGATACCGAAAAGAGAGCTAGACTTTCTCGTCAAAAGTGGGAATTGTCTAATCTTACTTTGGGCTATGGTTTATCTGAAAAATCAGCAAGAGATTGGGCTTTGTATTTAAGTGCTGGTGTAAAAGCTGGTGAGCCAAGTGAATTTAGTGAACCGGGATTGTTTTTAATTGACAATAATAATCAAGTTTATTATTCAGCTATAAACAGTAATCCTTGGGGAAGACCATATTTGCCGTCTTTTGTAAAAGCGGTAGATTATATCGTTCAGTCAGGCTATCCTGCAAGAGGTGAAATGCTTTAATTCTCAAGTGTGTTGATAAAGGAAAATCGATAAAAATGGCAGAAAAAAATCCCAACGTGTTGCATTGGGATTTTTATTTTTTTAGGATTTACTCGGCCCCGTTGGGATACCAATCTAAAATGATCACTTCTGTGCCCACATCAGCAGAATCTACAATACCTTTAAATTGATCTACATCGCTCAAACCATTTTGACCTCTAAAATGATACGGGTAAGCTTCTTTGGGTTTAAAATCTATGACCGCATCAGCGGCGCTAGTGACCGGCATCGTGTACGGAAGATTCATACAAATAAAAGCTTTGTCAATATTTTTCAAATTGCGCATTTCTGGGATGTCTTCAGTATCCCCTGAAAAATAGACGCGCATTCCATCTTTTTCAATAAGATAACCATTTCCGCGGCCTTTGGTATGAAATTGCTTGGCTTCCTCTCTAAGATTATACATTGGGATCGCGGTAAGCGTGTAGCCATCCCAAGTTTGTGTTTCGTCATTAGCGATCACAGTCACTTGCTCTTTGATCGCACCTTTTAATTGATCAACTACTGCTTGTGGTGCAAAAATAGTCGTGCTACTATCAGCAACAGCGGTTAAGGTTTCTTCGTTAAGGTGATCGCCGTGAATATCAGTGATCAGGATCACTTGAGGTTTTGGCTTGTTTTCAAAAGCTTTGGCACCACCCACAGGATCAATGTAAAACACGTCTTCGCCAAAATCAAAAATAGCAGTGGCATGTTCAATAGGTGTTATATTAAACTCAGCTTCGGTGGTTGCTTCAGTGGTCATCGCGGCTTCTTCTGAAGCTAAAGAAGACTCATCTTCTGCTTTATTTTGATTCTTACAACTGTATAGTGTGGTTATTGCTAATGCAACTAAAACTAGATTTTTCATAATAGGTATTATAGGTTTCTACCTAAAGGAAAAAAGAATCAAGCTGAATTTGTATTAAAGAATTTATAAACTTTAAAACCGGATCTCCATTTTAATGTCGGCACGGGCGTAGGGATTGGGATGCTCTAGCGGAATTTCTTCAAAACCAAATTTACGATAGAGATAGATCGCATTTTCTAGTTTTCGGTTAGAATATAACAGAAGTCGATCTAAGCCTTTTTGTTGTGCAAAGTCAAGCGTATAGCGCAACAATTGCTGTCCTATTTTTTGCCCGCGCAGGTTGGCATCTACCGCCATTTTAGTCATCTCAAAAATGCCGTGTTCATCGGGCATAAGGGCAACCACCCCAACCACTTTTTGATTTTGAAGCGCAACAAGAATTTCTCCACCGGGTTGAATTATAAAGCGATCGGGATCACTCAAAACCTCGTCGTCGTGTGGTTCTACCACAAAAAACTGCTCCAACCAATGTAAATTAAGCTGTTTAAAAGCTTGGGCATAGTTAAGCTGGTAAGTATCAAAAATTAGTTTCATAGGATAATTTAGGAGCGCAAAGGTACTACAGAAGCACATGCTGACTGCATTTTTAGAACGAATTCAAGCCCACACCTCCAATTGTTCAATAGGCTTTTTGTAAATTCGAATCAGACAAAATAATCCTATTATGGCCGATCGAAAATTAGGTTTAAATACCATTTGCACTCACGTGGGTGAGGTTGAAGATACTCAGTTTAAAGGAGCGATCTCTCCAATTTATATGTCTACATCGTATGCATATGAAGATGTTGCAGTTAAACGTTATCCGCGTTATTTCAATACCCCTAACCAAGAGATGTTAGGCAAAAAAATTGCTGCATTAGAAAGCACAGAAGCAGGAATGATCTTTGGCAGCGGGATGGCGGCAGTAAGTACCACATTGCTTGCTTTTTTAAATGCTGGTGATCATATTGTGTTGCAAAAAACGCTTTACGGCGGAACGTTTAACCTCGTGGAAGAAGAATTCTCTAAAATGGGAATCGAGTACACTTTCACTTCGGGTCTCGAGCAGGCCGATTTTGAGGCCGCTATTCAAGATAACACTAAGGTGATTTATATTGAAACGCCATCAAACCCCTTGATGACTATCACAGACATGCAAATGGTTGCAGACATGGCCAAGGCTAAGGGAATCGTTACGATGATAGATAATACGTTTGCCTCGCCGGTAAATCAGAATCCGGCAGATTTTGGGATCGATATCATGATTCATAGCGCAACAAAGTATATGGGCGGACATAGCGATATTCTTGCCGGTGCGGTCGCTTGTTCAGAAGTGCATATGGATAAGATCTGGAATAAAGCTAAAAACCTGGGTGGAAGCTTAAGCGATTTTTCGGTATGGATGTTAGAGCGTAGCTTAAAAACCTTAGTACTCCGCGTAAAGCAGCAGAATAAGAATGCGAAGAAACTGGCCAAATGGCTTGATCAAAACGGACACGTGAAAGCGGTTTATTATCCCGGATTAAAAACACATCCTGATCACGAGTTGGCAAAAAAACAAATGCGAGGCTATGGCGGAATGCTTTCTTTTGAACTTTCAGATGAGTTGGATGCTCCTGCGTTTATGAAAGAATTAAAACTGATCAAACCTTCCATGAGTTTAGCGGGAGTAGAGTCGACCATTCTCTCGCCTACGCAAACTTCGCACGCCTTGTTAAGTGCTGAAGAGCGCGAAAATCAAGGTATCGCAGATGGTTTATTACGTTTTTCGGTGGGGATTGAAGAAAAAGAAGATCTTATCGCAGACCTTAAGCAGGCTTTGGAGAAAGTGGTGAAAGATAGTTTGGATTTTAGCATATAAGTTAGGTTCGCTGCAGCGCATCGACAGATTAGGGATCATTATTAAAAGCAACACAATTGAAATTAGATATACTTGCCATTGGCGCGCATCCTGACGATGTAGAACTGTCGTGCAGTGGTGTTCTTGCAAAAGAGGCCAGTCGCGGAAAGAAAACAGGAATTCTAGATCTTACACGAGGCGAATTGGGCACACGAGGTTCGGCAGAAATACGAGATCAGGAAGCTGCAGCGGCAGCTAAGATCTTAGGTTTAAGCGTACGCGAAAACATTGCTTTAGCTGATGGTTTCTTTATAAATGATAAAGAATCGCAGCTGCGCATTATTGAGATCATACGTAAATACCGTCCGGAGATTGTGCTGTGTAATGCCATTGATGATCGGCATATTGATCACGGTAAAGGGAGCAAATTAGCGAGCGACGCCTGCTTTTTAAGTGGTTTGAAAAAGATTGAAACCCGTCTAGATGGTAAAGCTCAGGAAGCTTGGAGGCCTAAACACGTGTATCATTATATTCAATGGAAAAACTTGCAACCTGATGTTGTGGTAGACATCAGCGGCTTTATGGATGTTAAGATGAAATCTGTTCTTGCGTATGCATCCCAATTTTATGATCCTAATAATCCAGATAATAATACGCCTATATCAAGCAAGAACTTTCAAGATAGTGTAAAGTACAGAGCGCAAGACTTGGGCAGACTTATTGGGACTGACTATGCCGAAGGTTTTACTGTGGAACGCTATCCTGCTGTAGATTCAATTTTTGATTTGATCTAAAATTTTTTAAATAAATGTATTGCTCATAATGCGGATTTGCATTACATTTGCACCCGCATAAATCGCTAGCGAAATATGCATTTAAATGGTGGTTGTAGCTCAGTTGGTTAGAGCGCCTGATTGTGGTTCAGGAGGTCGTCGGTTCGAGACCGATCTTCCACCCGAAAGTAAAGATCCTCACAGCAATGTGGGGATCTTTTCGTTTATACTCTCCTTACACTGCTATTCTGAAAGCGTAATCAACTTCATTACCGTTTTCCAGTTCCGAGTGGTGGCGCTGACTTTAAGTTTTTTCTCAAACAGAGCGTTTGAGAGTTTGGTCTTATGGTATTTCCCGGGAATGTTTAAATAAATAAATGTATTTTGGAGATGGTATTGATCTGGAGAAAGATCAATTTCTTGTAAGGCTTCGGCAAGCGATTTCTCAGGTTCTTTATTTAAAAAGCTAAGATGTAACTGTGATAGGGGAGTAGCTTCGGTAACAAACGGATTATTCTTTACAGCGTGTTGAAGCGTTTCTGCTGTCAAGCAAATCACAGGAACTTCAAAACCAAAACGTTCTAAAATTCCATTTTGTATTCTTAGGGCAAGTTTCGCAGTATCTTCTAAATCAGCTTCAAAAATGATATTTCCGCTTTGAATATAGGTTTTAACCTGCTCAAAACCCAGATCTGTCATCAATTGGCGTAGCTTGGCCATTGGGACTTTTCGGTTACCGCCTACGTTTATTCCGCGTAATAATGCAATTTTTGTTGAGCTCATAAGCCTGAATTATAGGTAAGCATTTTGTAGTCTAAATTTTTCTTGACGCCGTGCCATTCTGAATTAGTTATAGAAAACACAACTGTGTCTCTGTAGCTTCCATCTGCATTAATGCGGTGATTGCGCAACACACCATCCTGTTTTGCGCCCAGTCTGGCGATGGCTGTGCGCGATCTAAGATTAAACCAGTCAGTTACTATTTGAACAGCGATACAGTTAAGTTGTTCAAAGGCATAAGCAAGTAATAAGCGTTTGCAGGCGGTATTCACACCGGTGCGCTGAAGACTTTTTGCATACCAGGTGTAACCAATTTCCAGTCGTTTATGCTGCGGTTGCATCCCGTAGAACCGTGTACATCCTATGATTTTTCCGCTTTGCGCATCAATAACGCTAAAAGGATATTCTTCCCCTTTTTTTTGTTGTTCAAGCGCAGTGGCGATATACGCATCTATGGTTTCAGCAGAAGGCACCGAAGTGTACCACAACTCCCATAAACTTCCGTCAGATGCTGCGGCGAGCAAGCCATCGCGATGCTCACGTTTCAATGGTACAAGTTTAACTGTGGCATCTTCTAATTCTAACGGATGGGCAATCCATTTTTGCATAACCTGTGGGTTTTGATTTGTGTTATAAAACTACTTCATAAGCATAAAAAAAGCCTCTAAAAAGAGGCTTTTGTATCTAGGAGTGCTTTGTAATTATGGTGCTTTATCAACGATGATGCGATCTTCGCGATTGGCCAGTTCCCAAGCGGTTAAGAAAACAAGCTGTGCGCGTTTTGCCAGCATTGGGTAATTGATCTTATCTGGTGTGTCAGTTACTTTATGGTAATCCTCGTGGGTTCCGTTGAAATAGAAGATAATAGGTACACCTTGCTTAGCAAAGTTGTAGTGATCAGAACGGTAATAAAAACGATTAGGATCGTTCTCATCATTGTAAGTATAATCAAGATCGATGTTCATATATTTATTATTCACGGCAGTAGAAATACTATCTAACTGTGTGCTTAACTTATCTGAACCTATTAAATAAATGTAATTTTCGTTGTCTTTGTGTGCATCATCAACACGGCCAATCATATCAATATTTAAGTCAGCCACGGTATTTTCAATAGGGAAAATAGGGTTTTCTGCATAATAGCGTGAACCGTAAAGTCCTTTTTCTTCTCCGGTTACGTGCAAGAAAACAATAGAGCGCTGTGGTCTGTAACCTGCTTCAACAGCTTTGTTAAATGCCTCGGCAATCTCCAGAACACCAACTGTTCCAGAACCATCATCATCAGCACCATTAAATACTTCACCATCATCACGTACACCTACGTGATCTAAATGTGCAGAAATAACAATATATTCTTCTGGTTTAGTATTTCCCTTGATGTACGCCACTACATTTTCTGAAGCTTTGATCCCGCTTCCGGCTCTGAAAAAACTTTCAGGAACAATCTGAAAATACGAGTCTTCTAACGCAGATGGAATATCCTGATCGATATAGTAGTCTTTAAGATAAGCTACTGCCTTCTTTTGTCCCGGTTCACCGGTGTTACGACCTTCAAATTCATCTGAAGCATAAACGTAAAGCATTTCTTTTAACTCATCTGCAGTAATACTTTCGGCATACGGCATTGGGTCAACATCGGTAAGGGTTACCTCTTTACCAGAATGATTTGAAGATTCGGTCATTTTTGGGCCGCAATTTACCAGCATAACACTGGCAAGAACGCCGGCCATATAAACAATTTGTTTCATAGGTACTTTTAATTAAAGCGTTAAAAATACGCTTTTAGTAAGGTTGTTTTTATTTAAATGAAAAGATTTTACAACGAGTAGCGCTGATATTTTTAGTTTCTTTAAAACTGAAGGTAAAACGCTCCATCATCTGACTTTGTAAGTTGAATGTTTTTATAATCGGTCATAAAGTGTTGAATTCTTGAAATACGCTCAAACTCGTCAGGAGTGTGTGTAGTGTTTAAGATCACCGATTGTGCGTTTCCGTTGGCAGCTGCCTGAGCTCCGGTAGGACTGTCTTCAAAGATCACACAGTCTTTAAGATCAACCTGAAGCCGCGCTGCAACCATCTCAAAAACTTGAGGATCCGGCTTCCCGCGATCAACCATATCAGAGTGCACCACGGTTTGAAAATACGGCTCCAACTGTAGCGCTTCAACGGCAAATTCAGCATTTTCTTTAGGAGCCGCAGTACCAATTCCCATCGGGATTTTTAAAGCTTTTGCCGTATCTAAAAATTGCTGTAGTCCGGGAAGCATTCTGATTTTATCTGCATAGATCTCTCGATAGGCAGCTTCTTTGTCCCAAGCGATCTGTGCAATTTCTTCCGCAGTAAAACGGTCACCAAAAAGGCGCTTAATGATCTCGTTATTCACGCCGTGAATGTCACGCTTTACTTCGTCTAGTGTCATTTCAAGACCTAGCTCTTTGAGTTTCTTTTGCCAAGCGCGATGATGAATCATCATATTATCGATCATCGTCCCATCCATATCAAAAATGAGTGCTTTGACCGCTATTTTATCTGGGGTTTTGGTGGTTTTCAAAGTTTATATTTTTAGTAATGTGCTTCAAAGATAATGAGAATGAAAGAACTCTAGTTGCTACTGCATTTCCCCCTTTAGTTTAGGGGTGTTTGCCCCTAAATTCAATGGCTAAGTTTTTGCCTATTAGGCTTTTATTACATTTATAATACACTTAAAACTAACGTATTATGATCAAGGCCGTAGTTTACGGGACAGAGAGCGCTCCCGCCCAAAAGCAACTTTCAGGTATTTATGCTGAATTTGAAATTGTAAAAAGTGTCGAATTGGCTAAAAATAGGGCATCGGGCAAAGCGATTCCTTTAGATCTTGATGATGATGCTATCATTCAATTCACTTTTTCAGACGATACCGAATGGATAGGTAATGCGTTAGACGTTCAGGAAATTTACAATACACCTTTGAATACCTCACGCTCTGGTGAGGCATTGGTTTTTGAAGCCAAACTTGTAGAAACGAGTCCGTCTCGCGGAATTGTAAGTGAAGTGATCATTAAAGCGCTGCACCTGCTCAAACCTAAAGCAGCAGCGATCGCCGCTGAGGAAACAGCAGCAGTATTGGCCGAAGCTTATGATAAAAAGGTAATGCCGCAACCCGGTGTTTTTAAGATGGATGCTACATTTCAATATCTGCCTGTTGCTAAAGTTGATAAGCAAACTACACCATATTTACTACTAATTCACGGCACACTTTCTAATACCTTTGCTGCATTTTCTGATCTGCGAATAGGCGCCAATCCTATCTGGGATCAACTGTTGCAAGAATATGCCTCCGGAATTTTAGCCTTAGAGCATCGCACGCTTTCGGTTAGTCCTATTCAGAATGCGATAGACTTTTTAGAGTCGGTAGAAAAAGGGATTGATCTGGATATTTTAAGTCATTCCCGCGGCGGACTCGTCGCTGATATTCTCGCTAAATGCGATCGACGCAATCAGATTATTGGGTTTAGCGATCTCGAGTTGGGAATGATGCTCAGAGAGGATGACAGCACGCATAAATTGATGGTGAAGCTGAATAAGCTTGCTCAAAAAAAACAAATTCAAATACATAAAGTAATACGCGTTGCTGCGCCGGCAAGCGGGACGACCATCTTATCTAGACGACTTGATCACTTTTTAAATGTGATTATGAACGCAATGGGCCTTGCAATAGGTGCGCAGGCAAATGTGCTGTACACCACTGTACGCTTGTTTTTGCTGGAGGTGGTTAAACAAAAAGCCAATCCTGAAGCTATGGCGGGTTTGTATAGTATGGTTCCTGATAGTGCATTTCAAAAAATGCTCAATTATTCTGCTAATCCTGTAGAAAGCGATCTTTATGTGATCGCAGGAGATGCCGAGGCAGGTGGATCTTTAGTAGATACACTTAAAGTGATTTTGGCCAACCTATTTTATTGGAAAGCTAATGATCTGGTGGTAGATTCCAACCGAATGGAGCAAGGTGCACCGCGCTTAAACGGCATCAACTACTTTCTTTCTAAAAATGCAGCAACCAATCACTTTAATTATTTCAGGAATCAAAATACATGTGATGCTATTCTGCAGGCAGCGATCACGCCACCGGGTGAACTTGCAAATTTCTTTATTAAAAAACGCAATACTTCGGGGAGCAGGGGTGTACTGCTGGGCTTGCTTTCTATGAAAGGTGTGCATTATGAAAAGATTAGCGGAACAAAACCAATCGCACTGTTACTCCCGGGAATTATGGGATCTAGTCTTGATCATAATGGAAATCCCCAATGGATTGATTTTAGAGAACTGAATCGCGGCGCAATCAAAGATGACTTAAGTATTAAAACCGAAGATGTTTCCGCAAGCGGAGTAATCAAAAAATATTATGATGATTTTGCTCAGCATTTGGGCAAAACACACGATGTGATCACGTTTCCTTTTGATTGGCGGAAAAGTGTAAAAAGCGCAGCCCAGCTTCTAGCAGAAAAAATAGAGCAGTTGCTCGTTGAACCAACGCAGCCTATTCAGATCATTGCGCATTCTATGGGTGGTCTGGTCGTTAGACAAGTGATGATCGATTTTCCTGCATTGTGGAAAAAGCTCATCAATAAACCTTCAACCAAATTTATCATGCTGGGAACTCCTTGGTTAGGTTCGTATCTAATTATGGAAGTACTCACAGGGCACAGCAGCAGGGTTAAACAACTTGCGATGATGGACTTTAAAAACACTAAAAGAGATCTGTTGTATGTGTTTAGAGAATACCCGGGCATATTTGAATTACTCCCCATTGAAAACAATCTAAAGCGAAAATTCTGGGAGACTGATTTTTGGAAAAAGATAAAAGAGGAATGCGATGACGCAATGGTTATTCCGCTTAAAAAAGAGTTAGATGCATTTAAGAAATACCGTGAAAAGGTGCTCGATTTAATAACGAAGATCAAAGAAGATGATCTAAAAAACGTGTACTATATTGCCGGGCACGCGGAGCAAACCGTTTACGATTATACTTCAAAGTCCAGATTTCTGTCTAAAAAGAAAAAGTTAGTATATCTGGCCACAACGCATGGTGACAGTAGTGTAACTTGGGCAACCGGAATTCCGTCAAGATTGCCGGAAACCAATTTGTACTACACCGAAACTTCGCACGGTGAATTGGCTAACGACCCAAAATTATTTGAAGGAATCGTAGAACTCTTACAAGAGGGGAAAACGCAACTTTTGTCTAAAACAAAACCGTTGAGCAGGGCAGGAGAAGTCATCACTGAAATGCACGGCGTACCACAACCATTTAGCAATCAGCAGGAAGCAGCAGATGCACTTTTCGGGATTACGCCAGTGCAACAACCTACTGCAGAACAACAACCCAAAGTTAAGGTTGAAGTGATCAATGCAGACCTTAAAGTGGCGCGCTACCCGGTGATGGTGGGACATTTTAATAACGACGGCGTGCATAGTGCAGAAAAAGCGCTTAACCGCTGTTTGGGCGGTAGGTTGATGCAGCGTTACGATATGGGCTATTATCCCGGTAAAATAGGAGAGAGTGAAGTGTTTTTTAATCTGAATACAAACCCGCGAGGAGCTATCGTTTGTGGATTGGGCAATACGCAGGAACTCACGCATTACCTGCTGGCAAAAACTACAGAAATGGCGACTTTAAAATACGCCATGTTTATGCGGGATAATTACACGCTAGCGCGAGCTAAATCTTTTGCTGAAGGAATCTCGTTCATTTTTATAGGAACCGGCTACGGAAGGTTACAGGTAGAAGATTCGCTCAAAGGAATTTTGTTAGGTGTTAGTAATGCTAATGCCTACATCCGTCAACATCAAGACGGCTTAATGCCCATTACCGAAATTGAGTTGATCAATCATTATGAGTCTTTGTCGAGTCAGGCGTATTGGGGCTTAAGCAGATTACAACACGCAGATAACCGCTTTAGTTTTGAGTTGGTTAAAGGAGTGAAAAGTAAAGAAGGCGCCAAAAAGAAACGAGCATTCATCAACGATCGTGATGATTGGTGGCATCAATTTAATATTGAAAGTTTGCTCACCAAAGAATGTATCAAAGGGTTTGCCTTCAATTCATCAAGCGGTTTGGCGCGTATTGAAGAAGAAGAGGTACATAACGGGTTAGACCAGGTTGAGGTTCTGCTAGAACGTATGTCGCACAGTGCTGCTTGGGATAAACGCTTGTCAAAGGCGTTGTTTGAGCTGCTCATTCCCAATCGTTTTAAAGATATAATTCGCAATCAAAACAATATTTTACTTAAGTTAGATCTTGAAGCAGCACAATTTCCGTGGGAAATGTTTCACGATTTTGATTCAGATGAAACTCCGGCTGCCGTTAACAGCGGACTCATACGTCAATTGCTCACTTCAGAATACGAAAGCCTTCCGTTACGAGCTGCTAGCAATTCGGCACTCATTATTGGCGATCCACTTTATAATGAAGAAAATTTGCCGCAGCTGCCGGCAGCAAAAAAAGAAGCTCAGGATGTCAATGCAAAGTTAGAGCAGGCTGCATTTGAAACCTTTTCCCTCATTAACGCAGAACCGGCAGAAATTATGCTGGAGCTCTATACGCGCCCTTATAAGATCCTGCATTTTGCAGGTCACGGTCTTTATGATTTAGCTAACGAGCGTGTAGGGATTGCCATCGGGGATGGTATTTGCATCAATCCCGCAATGATCAAGCAACTCAGCTACGTGCCGGAATTTGTTTTTATCAATTGCTGTTATTCGGGAACTTTAGATGCTAAAGATTCGGCATACACGCAATCCCGATTTAAGCTGGCCGCCAATGTGGGAACGCAGTTGATCAATATGGGAGTTAAAGCCATTGTGATAACCGGTTGGGCAGTAGATGACGCGGCGGCCGCGACCTTTTCTGAACATTTCTACAAGCGCATGCTTTTGGGATATGAATTTGGCGAAGCGGTGCAAATGGCGCGTAAAATGTGTTATCAGAATCACGGGCATACCAATACGTGGGGAGCGTATCAATGCTACGGAAATCAGCATTATAAGTTTTTTGACCTTAGCAAGGCACAAGATGATGATTACGATTATGTGTTGAGTTCGCAGGTTTACATTGATCTTGAAAATCTCTATTCAGAAGTAAAGCATAATGCAACGAAAAAGAAACAAGGTCAAAAGCGCTTGGAAACCATTCTGAACAATGCGGCGAGTAATAATTTAATCGATGGTGTCATTCGAGAAAAAGAGGCACTTATTTACGATGAATTGAATGAGCCACTAAAGGCATTAGAAACTTTTGGTGCAGTACTTACGCTAGAAGATGCTAACTTTTCTCTGAAAGTATTAGAGCATTTTTGTTTGTTGCGTTCTCATAATTTTTCAGAAGATGCCGAAAAACGTTTGGCAGAATTAGATCAGGTGACCAAACTCGCTATGATAGGCAAAACCACTTTGCGACTGGGTGTGGTAGGTAATGCCTACAAATTTGCTTCGGCCTATGAGCAGCCAAAAAAGCGCGATTTGTACCTCAAATTTGCGCTAGATTATTACACCGAAGCTTTTATGATCAACAGCGATCTCTATGATGGCAACAGTCTGGATGCTTTTTCAAATATGGTGTTTATTGCATATTTGCTAGAAGGTTATGGCCACGGAAGTCTCAAAGCTTTGTTTGAACGGTTTACGACTAAAGATCCGCTGACCTATCTGAGGGATTTTCATAAGCAACTAGACGATGTAGATCCGGAAGATTTAGATATTTCGGTACTTCTCGGGATGACAGAAGTCAGCTTTTGTCTACTTCTATTAGATAAAGACGAAGCTCAAGAAGAGCATCTTTTTGCAGAGATCAATAAGCGTTTTAATGAAACCTTTAGATTACTTCATAGCGCTCGGCAAATACGCATTGAGATTGCTCAGATTGAATTTTTAACCAAGCATACAGCTATTATTTCCGAGAAAAAAATCAATATCTTAAACAAAATAAAACGCGCGCTTAAAGAGAAGAATAAAAGCTAGAAAAGAACTTTTAAGTCTTCCAAGAATCGCTCATTTTTTTGACTTATAATATTCTTTTAAAACACTTTTACGGCCAATGGTTGCGGTGATAATATCTTTTTCTAGATCCCAACCTCGGGCCGGACTGTACTGTCGACCGTACCATATAATTTGTAAGTGCAGTTCATTCCAAAGATCTTTCGGAAAAAGGCGTTTAGCATCTTTTTCGGTTTGAACTACGTTTTTTCCATTGGTTAAATTCCACCGGTACATCAAACGGTGAATGTGCGTATCCACAGGAAATGCCGGAATGTTAAATGCTTGAGAAACCACTACGCTTGCCGTTTTGTGACCCACCGCAGGGAGCTGCTCTAACGCTTCGATACTTTCAGGAACTTTTCCATCGTATTTATCGATAAGTATAAGAGAAAGACCGTGAATACCTTTTGCCTTCATCGGCGATAAACCCACCGGCTTGATGATCTCCCGTATTTCTTCCACAGAGAGTTTGACCATATCATAAGGGTTATCGGCGACTTCAAAAAGAAGCGGCGTGATCTGATTTACCTTGACATCAGTACTCTGCGCACTCAGCAAAACCGCGATAAGCAGGGTGTACGGATCTTTATGATCTAACGGAATGGGAATCTGAGGATAAAGTTGCTTTAACGTATCTATAACAAAGGTTACCTTCTCGGCTTTAGTCATTATCTGTAATTTTGAAAACGAAAATACAAAGAAGGGATTTTTTGAAACCTTAAAAAGAATCAATTCTACACATTAAAATATAGAAAATCATGAATATGCTAAAAGAAGGAGATCAAGTACCTGCATTCACCACTAAGGATCAGGACGGAAACGAAGTACAATGGAGCGATTATGCAGACAAAAAAGTCGTTGTGTTTTTCTACCCAAAAGCGTCAACACCGGGTTGTACTGCCGAAGCTTGTAACTTGAGAGATAATTACAAAGAATTACAAGCAGAAGGTTACGAACTACTAGGCGTTAGTGCAGATTCAGAACGTCGTCAAACCAATTTTAGAAATAAGTATGAGTTTCCTTTTCCGCTTTTAGCAGATGAAGATAAAACCGTGATCAACGCTTTTGGTGTTTGGGGACCAAAAAAGTTTATGGGCAAAGAATATGATGGAATCCATCGTACCACCTTTATCGTAGAAAACGGAACGGTAACCCGGGTTATAGGAAAGGTAAAAACCAAAGACCACGCCGCCCAAATTTTAACCGAAGCATAAAACGTTTCAAAACATACTATTAGAAATCCGCTCCTGTAGCGGATTTTTTTTTGCAACCTATTGAAGGTGAATTTTCTATTGGTATGCATTTAAAGCAGCTACCTCGCAACCTTCAATTTTACCCTCAAATGAGCTTCTTAACATAAAGCCTTAGAACAATTTTAAATAGTAATGTTGAGGTAACTTTTTTAACCTTCAATTGATTTAAAATTAATTCAAGCACGATACTGAGTTAACGCCGAAAAATGCTGGTCTAGATAGATTTGTTTCCAACTAAAAATCAAATTTCTATTAAACATGACTACATTAAAAAAACTTTTATTCAACCTTATGATGCTTGCATCTGTGGGTGTGGTATTTATTGCTTGTGAGGGTGAAGATGGCCTTGATGGGGCAGACGGCGTTGATGGCGTTGACGGTACCGATGGTGTTGACGGCCAGGATGGTGAAGATGGAGAAGACTTTACTCCAACCGCTGAGCTTTTTGCAAACAAATCAAGTTTAGAGCCGCTAGTACAAATGTCGCCGGCTTTTAACTTTGTAAAGCCTTATTCGTTGATCAGTACTTCTGATGTAATTGGTGAGACCAATTTTCAAATGGCAGGTTCAGCTGACGGTGCAGGTTTCTTAAAAGACCCTAACAGCGACGGATATATTTATGTAGTTAATAACGAAGATCACTATGCGGTATCTCGTATTTTCTTAGACGAGAACTTGATCCCTGTTAAAGGTGATTACTTATTGAATTCTGGTGTGGCAGATTGGGCACGCCAATGTAGTGCTACAATGTGGGAAGCAGACATTCACGGAGGTAGCGAAGATATTTTCTTATCAGCTTCAGAGAGCTATAGCTATAAAGTAAAAGCTATTGATCCTTATGTAGAGACTCCAACGCCTACTGCAGATTTTGGTCTGGCAGCATTGGGCGAATTCTCTTGGGAAAACGCGGTTCCGTTACCTAAAGATGCCTATACCGGAAAAACGGTGATCATAGGTGGTGATGACGATTCTAGCGGTTCTGAAGGCCAAGTTGTTCTATATTATTCAGAAAATGGCGACGCAGATCTTGAAGGAGGTAAAGTTTATGTTTTAAAACTGAAGCAAATCTCTGACGGAAACGGTGGCGTAATCGCTGCTGAAGAAGGCCAGATCTACAACGAAGGTGATCTTGATTTCAAAGCGACTTATGATGTAGAATTTGTTGAAATTCCTGATGCTGCAAACCTAAGCGCAAGCGAGATGGAAGATGCTTGTATTGAAGTTGGTGCTTCGGCATTTATGCGTGTTGAAGATGTAGATTATCAGAAAGGTTCTGATGCTAACGGTCGCAATGTGTATTTCGCTGTAACCGGTAGAGGTCCTGGAGCAGGAACATATAACGACTGGGGAACCGTTTACAAATTAGAACTTGATGCAGATGCTCCGTTAACCGGAAAGCTTACCCAAGTAGTAAGCGGAAACACAGATACTAACAATATGGACGGGAACCTTGCAAGCTTGCAGAGCCCTGACAACATTTGTGTGACTGAGAACTATGTATACTTTCAAGAAGATCCAAATTCATTCAACAGAAATCACAATTCATACATCTATCAAAGTGATTTAAATGGAGATAATATCGAAGTTGTATTGCGCCTACGCGTTGACCAGAACTTAGCTGAAGATCCAGGTGTGGTTTACAACGGAGAGTTTGGTTCTTTAATTGATATTTCGGATAAGATAGGTGTAGACGGTACTTTTGTACTAGCGCTTCAGCCTCATTACTGGACTGATGATTTCTTCCAAGGATTAGATGGTCACATCATTTCTGGACGTGAAAACAGACAAGGTTCTCAAGTAATTTTATTACAAGGCTTACCAAGATAACAACCAAATCATTATAGTCTTTAAACCTCCACAAATTCTTGTGGAGGTTTTGTCATAAATACCTAGTACCTGTTCCTATGAAATTACTTACCCGACTCGGCCTGATTGTTTTACTGTGTTTTTCGGCTTGTAAAAACGATAAGAAGGCTGATGAAACGCTTACCGCTTTAGTAGACTGGCAACCTACTCAGAACTATTATAAAATGCATTTAACCGAAGCGATGCAGTACTTAGATTCGTTAGCGGTCACTCCCGCTGAAAGTGCTAAGGCCAAAATCTATTTTAGTAAAGCCCGCATGGCTTTTAAAAAAGCCGAACCCTACGCTTCGTACATCAATCCTGTGGTAGGGCATCGCGCCAATGGTCCCGGACTGCCATTTTTAACAGATGATTCTCAAAAGGTTTTGGAGCCCGTGGGACTTCAAAAAATTGAAGAATCTATTTATGAGGGAATTGAGAACGAAACTGCTTATCAAAAAGAACTGCGTCTCACCAAAGGTTTACTAGAAATTTTAAAAGGAAATATTGCAGAGCGCGAACTCAACGCTGAACGATTTTTTATCGCAACACATCAACAGTTGATGCGTATGGTGAGTCTAGCGATCGCTGGTTTTGATACACCGGTAAGCGGATTAGGTTTAGGAGAAACTCAAGAGTCTTTACAGAGTCTCAAGGATGTTTATGCATTGAGTATACAAGAGCGTGTAAAAGCTGCTGATGCACAGTTAGATCTTCAATTTCAAGATCAGGTTGAGAAGGCTATTGCGTTTATAGCGACCTATAAAGATTTTGCAACTTTTGATCGCTACACATTTATACGGGAATATTTTAATCCCATTACGCGCAGTTGGGTGGCGATACGCAAAGCTTCAGACGTTTGGGAACCGGTGACTAATAAACCCTATAATTTTGACGCACCTACCTTTTTTGAAGAGGATTCTTTTAATGTGGAATATTTCAGAGAGATCACAAATCGTAATCCTTCTGAAGCTCAAATTGCATTAGGAAAGCGTCTGTTTTTTGACAAAAATCTTTCAAAAGGAAAAGATATGGCTTGTGTTACTTGCCACGATCCCAAACTAGCCTACACAGACGGGAAGGTAACCAATATGAATAATACCGGTTCGCCGTTAAAACGGAATTCTCCCACCTTGATCAATTCGGTTTTTCAACGCGCATTTTTTTGGGATGGCAGAGCCGAGACCTTGCTTGCTCAGATTTCAGGGGTATTTACCAATAAAGAAGAATTCAACAGTACAGTACACGAATTTTCTGAAGAAGTGTTAACCGATTCCACCTATTACGAAGCTTTCAAAGAAGTATTCGGTACGCGCAGAAGTTGGACTAACGACGAAACCATCAAAGCACTTTCGGCATACATCAGTACGCTTAATGGTTTCAGTTCAAAGTTCGATAAAAATATGCGTGGAGAAGAAAACACATTTACTACGGAAGAAAAACTGGGGTTAAACTTATTTATGGGAAAAGCGCTTTGCGCTACCTGTCATTTTATGCCGCTCACCAGTGGGACAGTGCCTCCCTTTTTTACTGATACAGAGAAAGAAGTGATCGGAGTTCCGGAAACTGCAGCAAATAAAGAGCTTGACGACGATCTGGGCTTTTATTTTATGTATGAAGAACCCATACAATTGGGAATGTTCAAAACGCCAACTGTGCGTAACGCAGCACTTACTGCGCCCTATATGCATAACGGTGTGTATGAAAGTTTAGAAGAAGTTATTGACTTTTATAATAAAGGCGGCGGTGGTGGCCTTGGCTTTGATCTGCCGCATCAAACACTACCGTTTGACAACCTCGAACTTACCGCCGAAGAACAGCAAGCTTTAGTAGCTTTCTTGAAAACTCTCACTGATGTGCCCGAAGAGGTCGTTTATTAAGCGTTTGGGGTTTCATTAAATTATTTAAATTTTAGCAGCAACTTAACAGGTTGCTGCTTTAACTTTGTGCCTAATATGAAGGCATTTGTAAAATCTGTTTTTCTCTTCTTGCTGCTCCTTTTGGGAGCTGGAGAGTTTTCTTATGGAGTTACTCCGGCAGATACTTTTGCGCCAGTTGTGCCGGGAGAACACCGTGCATCTGTTCAAGAGGGCAATGACAAGGCGGTTGCAGTCGAGCAACTTCTGCTTACTGCTCCTGAAGTTTCTCTGCACCAGCAAAAGGATCATTCTCTTAATGGTTCTGATTTTTGGGCAGGTCTTGCTTCAGAGTCTACTACGCTACCTACGACACTAAACCTTCAGTATTTGACGCTGTGTGAACGTATTACCCCTTCGCTCAGTCGGCTAGATATCATTTTTCCTTTTCATTTGTTTCCGTAAAGAGTTTTAATTTTTTGACTTTAAAAGTCGGGCTTATCCTTTTAAGCTTCGGCTTAGATGCGCTTTATGCATCAAAATGTATTCGGCATCGCTAAAGGTGTTAATACGCAGTCCCGATAGCTACTGGGACGCTTAAAAATTAAACAATTCTTTATATTATGAAATTAAATATGATTTTGGTTTTTGCCGTTGTGGTGGGAGCCGTAGCAGTACCCTATATTCTTTTTATCCTTTTTGGATCAAACACTAAAAAACTCAGTACTTTTTTTAAAACCGAAGCAACAAAACAAAACCTCGCTTTTGATAAAACAGAGCATTGGGCTTCGCGCATCATTGGTATTGATCTTAAAAATAATGTGCTATTTTACGCACAGTTAGTACAAGAGCAAATCGTGCACAAAGCGGTTGATCTATCTACAATTTCTCGCGTGAATCTTCTTGAGGATCTACAAACTAAACGCATTGACGGAAAAGTAAGTAGCACTTTAGAGAATCTTACATTAGAACTGATACCACAAAACAGTGGAGCGCCAATACTTCTAAATTTTTACGACTCGCTTATAGATTCAGCTCAGAATTTTGAGATGAAGCGTGCAAGTGCCTGGAAGTCTGATATTCAAAACGCATTAACCGCAAAGCAAGCTGCCGTTGTAGCTGCTTAATTTTGTCTTTTACCCCTTAATTGACAAAAAAACCTCGGCTGAAAAGCCGAGGTTTTATGTTTTAACAAAATAGCTTTTTGAAGCTTATTTTTTGTTGTGCTCAAAAAGGTAATTCGTGAGCAAGGTGTATAAATGTCTTCGGGTATTCACTCCCTCGTAAATACTGTGGGAGCGGTTAGGATACGCCATCATCGTAAATTGCTTGTTTTGTTTGATGAGTTCATTTACTAGATACTCCATATTTTGGTAATGCACGTTATCGTCGCCGGTACCGTGAACCACCAATAGATTGCCTTCTAAATTCTTAGCATAGGTTACCGGAGAACCTTCAATAAAATCTTCAAGATTTTCCTGCGGAAGTCCCATATAACGCTCTTGATAAACATTGTCATAAAACAGTTGATTCGCCACTGCGGCTACCGCCATTCCGGTTTGATAAATTTCAGGATAGCGGAATAACAGGTTTAACGTCATTGAGCCACCGCCGCTCCAGCCCCAGACTGAAACCCGATCTTCATCAAGAAAACTCCATTTTTCTAGTAAAGCTTTGGTTGCCATCGCTTGATCACGCGAATTCACCACACCAACCTTGCGGTAGATCGATTTACGCCAAGCGCTACCTTTTAAAGATGGCGTGCCGCGGTTATCCATATTGATGATCACAAAGCCTTGCTGCGCTAAAAAGATATCGTACAAACCAATGAAATTGTCGGTGGCCATTTGTCCCCAAGGTTCGCCATAAACATGGAAAAGCACAGGGTATTCTTGAGATTCATCAAAACCTACAGGCTTGGTGATTCTACCTTCAACCAGAATACCGTCTTCGGTTTCTACTTGAAAAAATTCAGTTTCCGGAAGCGCTAAGCTGCTTAGTTTCTCTTTTAAACCGGCATTGTCAACCAAGACTTTGATGGTCTTGTGATTAGGCAGACTTATCAAGCGTACGGTCGTTGGTTCATCAACACTTGTGTGCGAATGAATCGCATACTTTCCGTTTGGTGCGATTTGATAGGTATTGATCCCTTCAAATTCTTCTAGTGTAAGCCGTTTGGGAGTACCTTTTCCTTTTAATGAAGTCGAGAATAAATAACGCTGCGCAGGATCTTCCGGCGAAGCTGAAAAGAATACTTCCTTATCTGTTGCGGTATAAAAAGCCGCCACATCGTAGTCGCCCGGAGTTAATAACGTACGCTCGCCGGTTTCTAAACTTACTTTGTAAATATGCCGCCACGCATCATTTTCGGTCATTCTTAGAAACTCAGTCTTATCCGGTGTTAAGAGCAAATCATTTTTACCCCACTGGTTGGCAGAAACATCGGGATAATCAAGATCTACCCAGGTTTCTTCGGTTTCGGTATATACTTCTTTTAGAGCTTCTGAAGAAGGTACATAGGTGTAGATCTTCAGCGTATTTTGCTTGCGATTCAACTGCTGAATCAACAAAAGATCTTCATCAATCCACTGTAAAGCGGGCAAATAATGCTGAACAGGATCACCGGGAACCGGAATCCAGGTAGTCTCTTGTGTTTTGGTATCAACAATGCCTACTTTAGTCGAAGAAGGATCGTAACCCACTTTTGGGTATTGCAACGGAATTGGTTTAGCATACACAGAATCGGTGGTGTTGATCATATAGAACGTACCGATTTGTGATGCATCAAGCTGCCAATAGGCGATGTGTTTACCGTCAGGATTCCATCTAAAACCATCACGCGCCCCAAACTCTTCTTCATAGACCCAGTCAAAAGTTCCGTTGATGATATCGCCGGTTCCGTCTGTCGTAAGCTGGGTCACCTCGCCTGTTTTAAAGTTCTCTTCATAAAGATTGAAGCCCGAAACATAGGCTACGTTTTCATTAGAGTCAGAAAACTTGGCAAACATCAACGAGGACGAAGGAAGCTCCGCACCCAATTGCTTTAAAGCTTTGGTATCTAAATCATAAACCCAATAATCTCCTTTAGTGTTCGAGCGCCACACCCGACTGGTATTAGTGAAAATGAGCACTTTGCTTTCATCATTAGAAAGACTGAAATCAGCAATTTGAAGCGCTTGATCTTCACCCGAAGGGGTTAGTGCTTCCGCACTTAAAAAGATCTCTTGAGCATTTGATTTACTTGCATACTTGATGAGTTGGTCTTGGCCGTCTTCGGTTTGTTCGATGGTGACAAAGGCATCCCCATTGTTGATCCAACTTATTGCTCGGGCGCTCTCGCCGCGAAATTCAGAGGAATAAATTCGATCTAATGTTAATTGAGAGGCGTCTTGAGCATTTGCTGTACTATTTACTGCAATTGTAAATAAGCAAAGCAGGCCTAGTTTTATGGCTTTCATAGGTTAGTTATTTCTAAGTTTTTCGATGGCTTCAGATGTTTTGGCAAGTGGTTCACCCAATAGTTTGCTGCCGTCTTTGGTAATGACAAAATCTTCTTCTACGCGTATTCCGCCAAAAGATTTAAATTTTTCGACTTCATCATAATTCACAAAGTCCATATACTTTTTCTGCGCTCTGCGCTCATCGATCAAGAACGGATTGAAATACAAACCGGGTTCTACCGTAAGTACAAAATCCTCTTGAAGTTCTTTTCCTAATCTTAAGGATTTCAGACCAAATTCAGTGCTTTTCTTCAGCTCAGGAGTATAGCCCACATATTGCTCGCCCAGATTTTCCATGTCGTGAATGTCTAAGCCCATCATATGACCCAAACCGCATTGAAAGAAAAGCGTGTGTGCACCTGCGGCAACGGCCTCGTCAGCGTCACCTTTCATCAGGCCAAGATCAGTAAGACCTTCTACGAGCTTCTTGGAAGCCAGCAGGTGAATGTCTTTAAAACGCGTACCCGGTTTTAATGCAGCAATGGCACTCTCGTGCGCATTAAGCACGATATTATAAACGTCTTTTTGCAACGGACTGAACGTTTTTCCGGCAGGGAAGGTGCGCGTCATATCACCACCATAACCCATCGTGTTATACGCGCCGCAATCGCAAAGTACCAGATCACCTTCATTCAACACCGCTGTGGTTGCGTGGTTGTGCAGGTATTGGCCGTCCTTGGTTAAGATTATAGGGAAAGCGAGTCCACCGCCGCCGCTTACTGCAATACCGTTAAGCGTACCTGCCATTTGCATTTCGGTCATTCCCGCTTTAGTATTGATGATGGCATACTCGTGCATTTTGCGGGTAATATTCACAGCTTCTTCAAGTTGTACCAATTCTTCAGCCGACTTGCGCTCGCGCTGAGCAACGATCGCCTGAATCAAGGTAACAGATTTGTTAGCTTCTACTTCATTGAGCGGAATATCTAAAAGTTCACTGATCGCAATTTTTTGAGCCGAACGATAGGGTGGAAGGTAATGCACCCGTTGTCCTTTGGCTAACTGCGTTTTTAAATAAGAAGCTACCTGATCTAAAGGTTTTACGGTACTGAAGCCTGACTTTTCAGCAAAGCTTTCTAATTTTTCAGCAGAACCGATCCATACTTTTTCTTCCGGAGTGGCATTGTTTCCGAAGAGGATTTCTTCACCGGTATCAATGTTGATCAAGAAATACAGATTTGGAATATGATCAATTCCTGTATAATATAAAAAGCTGCTATCCTGCTTAAAAGGATACCAGTTATCGGCATAATTCATTGAGCTTTCGCCATTTCCTGGAAAGAGGATGATGCCACTTTTTAAGGTTTGTTTTAAGTTATTTCGTCTATTGACGTATGTGCTTTTAGGGAACATAAAGTGAATAAAATTTTGTGAGTTTTATGGTTTATAGGAAACTTTAAAACCGCTAATGGCTGCTAAATTACCGAAACCTCTTTAGAAAGAATAACCGGCGATTGCCCTATTGTATGCACTTATTAGCATTCTGAATGCAAAAAGAGGCGCTCAAAGCCTCTTTTTGTGCAAACAATTCTATTTGTGATAGACCTTATTTGTCTTCTAAACGGTCCTTTACATACTCAACTTTCGTTTTTCCGTGGGGTTTGGCATTTCCGTTTTCATCTAAGCCTACCATCACGATCTTGTCGATGGTGATGATGGTCTCGCGGGTCATTTTGTTACGTACCTCACATTTTAAGGTTAGGGAAGCGGTACCAAATTTTACCGGTTCGATACCAATTTCAACAATATCACCTTCACGAGCGCTGGACTTAAAATCGATCTCAGAAATGTATTTAGTAACCGTACGCGGATTCTCTAATTGTATAATGGCATAAAGCGCTGCCTCCTCATCAATCCATTCTAAAAGTCGGCCTCCAAAGAGTGAACGATTGGGATTGAGGTCTTGCGGTTTAATCCATTTTCTAGTGTGAAAATTCATAGTTTTTCTCTTAAAAATTCTACTGTAAATTTAAGACTTATAATGCCCAAAAGCTCCCCGATCGCTGCGGTTTCCTCTATGGTATGATAACCAATTTATATAGGATTATACGATTTTTAGACTGCTATATCCCTGCCCATTTTGCGTAAGTTGGATCTGCGTTGCAATACGCTCTTTTAAACTATCTACGTGGCTGATCACCCCGATCATTTTTGAAGATTCGGCTTGCAGCACCTCAAGCGTGTCCAGCGTTTGATCAAGAGTTTCAGGGTCAAGAGTTCCAAAACCTTCGTCAATAAACAGGCTGTTGATCTCAATATTGCGTGATGCGAGATCAGATAGTGCCAAGGCCAATGCCAGACTTAAAATAAAAGTCTCGCCACCGCTCAGCGTTTTGATCGATCGCCGTTGCCCACCCATATGCTCATCAATCGCAACCAGACTGTCGTCTTCATCCTCTGCCGGTTGATCTATTTGATAACGATCGGTAAGATGTTTTAGGCGCTTGTTGGCTAGCTGTAGCAATTGCGCTAGTGTAAGATCTTGCGCAAAATCATTAAACTTATTCCCGTTAGCATCACCGATCAGGTTATTGAGAATCAACCAATGTTCACCATCTTTAAGTTCCTGATCAATCTGTTTCTGAAGTTTTCTAATCTGCTCCAGATTATCCTTATGATTTAAGAGTTGCCGCGATAGATCAGAGGCTAAATGTTCATTTTGCTGAAGCGTTTCTGTTTGTTCCTGATGCTGATCTTGAAGTTTTTCAAGTGGTGCCTCACTCGCCGTATCCGTTAGGGTTTGAATTTCTTCAATGAGTTTGTTACGCAAGGTTTTTAGACGTAAAGCATCCTCGTTGATCTTTTCTAATTCTTGTTTCCAAGCTTGAGCGGTTGCGGCATTCAAACGCTTTTGTAATGCATCTTCAATAGATTCATAGCCTTTCTTGTTCAATTGCTCTACTAGGCTGGTAGTGAGACTTTCTAAGGTTTTTGCAAGATCGTGTTCTGTTTCTTTAGCTGCTGTGAGCAGCTGTTGTTGCTGGTTTGCGGTTTGCTCGTTACGATTCCAAGAGGTTTCAATCTGACTAACCTTTTGCTCAAAGTTTTTGATTGCAGGATATAATTGTGCAATGGCCTCCGCTTTCTTTTTACCCTTTGCCAACAGCCCTTTTAGATCGGTTGTTTGCTGCTGAATTTGCGCAAGCACCTTTATGTTTTGCTGAAGTTTTTCAGCGGAATTCAACTCTCTTTCTTGCTGTTCCAGTTGGAGCTCTAATTCGTTAAACGTGGCGCTGCCCTTGGATTGCATGAGTTTTTTGAATTGGGCATCAAAAGTGGTTTGCTGAGCACTCAGTTCTTCATCGAGAACTTTTATACGCTGTTCGAGCTGTTGTATTTGTTGCGTTAATTGCTGAAGCGAACTTTCTTTAGTCACGAGTTCTTTGTTCAGCGTTTTTAATTCGTGTTCTAATTGAAGCACCGCAGCTTTGAGTCCGTTTTCTTCTTGCGGAATATGGGCTGCAAAAGGATGATCGAGCGAACCACAAAGAGGACAAGGTTCGTTATTTTTCAAGTCTTTGCGGTAATCCTCAAGTTGTTTTTGCAGCTGTTCTACTTCCAGCGTTTTTTGCTTAGCGGTGTGCTGAGCTTCTTTTAACTCGATCTGCTGTTTCAGTTGTTTGACCTCTTCGGGCAACTGCGCTTGTTGCTTTTGAATAGAAACGTATTCTTCATTACGTTCCTTACGCTGACTTTGCAAAGTGTTTAAAGCTGTGTGCGCTTTTTCAGCTGCGCGGATGTTTTTCAGTTTGGATTGAATTGTTGCCAGACGTTCTGCTACCGAAGCATTTTTAAGGTCAAATCGGTTCTCTAAAGCTGCATACGTTGTTTTGGCTCTCGTCTGTTTCTCCTGTAAAGCAGTTTCAAAACCTTTGAGATCTTTTAGGTCTAAATGTAAATCGAATTCCCTAGCTGCGGTTTGCAACGGGTTTTTACTGGTTTCAAAAGCGGTGCGTAAAGCATTGCGCTCATCGATCAAGGCACGGACTTCCGCTTTGTAACGTTCCATTTTTTGCGGAAAATCAGTTGGCGTGACTGTAAGTTTAAATTGCTTGCTAATTTGCTGCGTTAAAGTTTCTCGTTGGGCTTTTGCAGTTTCTAAAGCTTCCGAGGCCTTGGCAATTTCTGCTTGTTTTTCCTTTTGCTTTTCCTGTAAACCCTGCCATTGATTGAGTTCTTCAGCAAAAAGTTGAACAGTCTCGTGATGTTTTAATGCTTCTCCTTTTTCTTTTTCAAAATTTTCTTGAAGCGCAAGCACTTCGCCCAATTCTTTCTGTGTTTTTTGCAGTTCGCGTTCTTCGGCTTGCAGTTTCTTTTTAAGCTCGATCTCTTTGGTAAATTGTTCGATCGATTGCTTTAATTCCTTTTGCCTTTTGGCTAAAGTTTCAGCTTCTTTTTGCTTTGTTGCGAACGTATCTTCTTCCAACAATTGCTCTCTGAAAGTCTCAATTTTAGCGCGTTTAGCATCAATTTCCTTAGCACGCTCTTTATTCCGAAGAAACACTTCTATCCCAATTCTGCGATAGATATCGGTACCCGTGATTTTTTCAAGAAGTGCACCGCGTTCCTTTTTGGGCACTTGTAAAAACTTGGCAAATTCGCCCTGCGCCAATACAACCGACTTGATAAACTGATCATAATTCAAACCGATCAGCTCCTCATTTTTTCCCGGGACATCCGATTTTTTTAAATCGAGAATTTCGTTGCTTACTGTGTTTATGAGCTCCATATGATAATCGCGTAGATTACCATTTCGGTTGGTCGAAATTTCCCAGCGCGAGGTAAAAATCCCTTGATTGCATTGATAGGTGATTTGCGCATTCGCATCTTCCTGATTGCGGGTAAGAATAGCTCCTTTTTTGAGCACCTCGTTCGTACTCATCTTTCCTAAACGTGGCACGTGATTGAATAACGCCAGGGAGATCACATCAAGGATCGTGGTTTTTCCGCTTCCAGTTGGGCCCGTGATCGCAAAAAGGCTGTTTTGCAAAAAGGGTTCTTGAGTAAAATCGATCTCGTGCTCACCACGCAGCGAGTTGATGTTTTTAAAAGCAATTTTTAATATTTTCATGTTAAGCGGGATCTGCGGTGTTGAGGTGTTCTACAAGTTCCTGAAACGCCAAAGTTACTTTCGCCTTGGTTTCTGCATCATACGAGTTTTGCTCTAACATTTTAGTAAAAACTTCCAGCGGTTTGAGATCTTCTAGATGTTGCTCCGCATCAAACAATTTCCCGGTTGCTTTTAGTCGGTTTTTAAAGGTCGCACGATGTTTAACGATCTCCAGACCAGGTGTATTAAATTCGGTAACCAGCGTGTCGAGCTGTGCAATGCGGTTGGTATCAAAGTTTTCTTCGATCAACTCGACTTCGATGAGGTTGGTGAGTTCGCCTTCAGATGTTAATGCTTGCAATTTGCTTTGTATACGCTCCAGATCGCCACTCAATTTGTTCAGCTTTCTAAATGTTGGAATCGCAACACTTTTGGGTTCAAAACCCGTTGAAGTATCCAAGATCAGCACCCGTTTTTCATCGGTACGCTCGCTGAAAGAAAGCGGTAAAGGCGAACCGCTGTAAAATGCGGGAATCGCAGCATTCACGCGTTGTGGTTTATGGATATGTCCCAACGCCACATAACTGAAATACTCTCCAAACTGACTCGCCTGAAAGGCAGCCTGATTACCGATCTGTATGTCGCGTTCACTCTCTGAAGGTTCGATACCCGCTGCATACAAATGCCCCATAGCGATCACCGGTTGTCCGGGAAATTTATGCTTACAAAGCTCTGCTGCCTGAGTAAAGACTGCTTCAATCCCTTTTCTTATGGCTTCAATGCGATTTTCATAAGTGACGCCAGATTCTGCCGCACGAATATCTCCATCCCGTAAAAACGGAATTGCAGCAACAACAAGCTCGTCATTCTCCTTTTTCCCCTGTACAGGAATCAAGCAATCTGCCGGATTTTCGGGCATTCCGCCAAGGATATGCACATTAAGTGCTTCTAGTATTTCGCGTGGGGCATCAAGCATGGACGGCGAATCGTGGTTTCCGCCAGTGATGATGAGTTTACAATTGAGGTTGCTTAACTGTTTTAAAGATTTGTAGTATTGTTTGCGCGCTTCGGCGGAAGGATTAGCAAGGTCAAAAACATCTCCGGAGACCAAAACGAGTTCGATTTTTTCCTCTTGAATAACCGCAATCAGCCAAGAAATAAAGCGTTCAAAATCGGTATATAAATAGTGTTTGTGCAGTTTTTTGCCAATGTGCCAGTCGGCCGTATGCAGGATTTTCATGACTTTGGATTTAATCGCGTAGGAGGAGGCGTGAAGTTACGAAAATTGAGAGGTTTGTACGGAATTACAATTTTAATTATTGCGGACAATAAAGAGCCTTTGGTTTATATATTTTAGAAAAAATATATACCAAATAATATTTTGTATTACTAAATGTAATTAATGTTACTTTGCATTAAACCATTTCTTTATGCAAAAAAACTACTTATTCTTAATTTTATTTTCATCAGCAATAGCTTTTTCGCAGTGCCCTCCTCAAACACTTTATATATATTCACAAGAGGATGTAGACGCATTTAAAATAGATTATCCTAATTGTACAACATTAGATTATGATTTGGTATTAATGAATAATAATGGCTCTATTGAGAATTTGGATGCTTTCTCAAACCTGACCGCAGTCAATGGGACTTTGACTTTTCAATTCTTCGACGGGACTATAAATATTGATGGCTTAAATAATTTAGAGACCATATCTGGTAACTTATTAATTTCCA
Organism: Leeuwenhoekiella sp. ZYFB001; assembly: GCF_011784865.1. Lineage (NCBI taxonomy): Bacteria > Pseudomonadati > Bacteroidota > Flavobacteriia > Flavobacteriales > Flavobacteriaceae > Leeuwenhoekiella > Leeuwenhoekiella sp. ZYFB001. The sequence continues at coordinate 2,146,104 of NZ_CP050460.1, read as the reverse complement.
ATATCACAGTTGATCAACTTGTAGGTTTTAAAAGTATAGTTTCTATAGGAGATGATTTAACCTATACCTACAACACAAATAATGAAGTATCTATATTAGATAATCTAGAGTCTGTAGGTGGAGATTTTATTTTTAGTAGTACTGGCGATGCGGAGGTTTTAAATTCAATCAATGCATTACAAACTATAGGAGGAAATGTCGATATAGCTTATACGCGAATACCTGAATTTTCAGGTTTTTCTTCAATAAAGGAGATCGAGGGGAGTTTACAATTAAGACAAAACGAAAGTCACTTGATTAAAGGATTTGACGAACTAGAGAGGCTAGGGGGTGATCTCACAATCGAGAATAATACTCAGCTAAATGACGTACAGGGATTTGAAAAATTAACGACTGTAGAAGGGAACCTTACGATCAGTGATTGCGAAAATCTTGTGAATTTTGATGGATTTAGTTCTCTAAGTCACTTAGCAGGAAATTTACATATAAGCTATAATCATGCTTTAAGTTCCTTAGGTGCTTTTGAAACGATTAAAAACATTTTAGGCTCTGTTAGGATAATACACAATCGATCAGAGAGAATCGAAGGTTTTGAAAACTTAGAAAACGTTGAAGGTAATTTAGAATTCGAAGGGAATGGAGTAGCAATACTTGGTTTTAATAAACTACAAAGTATAGGAGGTTATTTAAGTTTTGAAGATAATAGGACTTTGGAACAAGTGGTTGGATTTGAAGAAATCGAAACAATAGGAGATGGGTTGTCTTTTTATAAGAATGAAGAATTATTAAGAATAGAGGGGTTTAATAACTTAAGAAAAATTGAGGGGAACTTGTCTTTTATGTATAATTCTAAACTCAACTCTTTGAGTCAATTCGAGCAATTAGAAAGTATACAAGGAGAATTTATGCTATTCCTACATGCCTTAGAAAATATAGATGGTTTTAATGCACTAACCCTTGGGGTCTCTAACCTTTCGATTAGATCAGGTTACAATTTGAGAGCAGTAGACGGTTTTGATAAACTTCAAGAAGTATCAGGAGATTTCAGGATTTGGGATAATGAATTTTTGATGGGGCTATCCGGATTTAATCAATTGAGAATTCTGCGAGGAGGTCTGGAAATTGAGAATAATCCTGTTTTAAAAACGATTAAAGGCTTCAGTACAATTGATAGGATTGAAGGTGATTTAAGGTTAAGTGAAAATGCACTCGAAGATATTAGTGGGTTTAACAGTCTCGTACACCTAGGATCAATGTCTATATCATACAATACCGGGGTTATCAATTTAGGAGGGTTAAATAATCTTGAAGGTTATATGGGAGATTTTTCAACCTATAAAGTAAGTATCTCCGAGTTCAGTGGCTTTAACAAATTAACTTCTATACGATGGATACGTATAAATAACACAAGTGTTCAAAACTTTACCGGGTTTGATGCTTTGGAAGATATTGAAGTAAGTTTTGAGATGTCATATTCTCACATTAATGAGTTTAAGGGCTTTTCTAATTTGACTGTCATTGGGGAGAATCTAGATATAAATATTAATGAAGGATTTGAGCGAATTGAAGGATTTCAGAATTTAAAAAGTATAGGCGATCGTTTTTACTTAGGGAACAACAAAAATTTAGATTACATAGGTTCTTTAGATAATATTGAAGAAGTTGGTAGTTCAATAGGAATTTATAACAATCCCAATCTAAGCACTTGTAATTTAAAGATCATTTGTGAATTTTTAGAAGAGGACAAAATTATTTCTTTCGGTTACAATAAAGAAGGCTGCTCGAGTAAAGAAGAGGTTCTAGAACAGTGTAGAGGTGGTTTAAGCATAGAAGACCCCAATCTTATTTCTTTAAGTTTTTATCCCAATCCAACAAGTGATTTTTTAACCATTCAGTATCACGATGAACTCCCTGAAAAAATAGAGTTATTTGATTTAAGTGGGAGGTATCTTAGAGAAATAGAATCAAAGAAAAGTATCGATTTGAGTAGCTTAATTACTGGAACTTATCTAATCCGTTTGATTTTTGCGAATAAGGTAGTAACAAAAAAGATCAATAAAGCTTAATCTGGGTTTCAAAAAGAAACTCTGCTAGGGAAACTAGCATCATTGCTATGCAGCAATACACATAAAATTTCCCATAGCTTTTGTGAATAGCCCTGAGCTCTTTCACTTTCTCAAGTTCCCCGAATTCCTTTAAAGCTTTTAATTCTTTATCCTGTTTTTTCTTAAGTCGATCAGTATAGTTATGCCGAAAACCGGTAAAAACAACTTCAATAGGAGTGAGGTAATATCCTAGTTTTTCAGTTCTAGATAGTTTTTTATTCATAGACAAACTTTAAAAACACCTTATGCTCAATTTACATACTAAATAGAGTCTTGCAGTATTTTAAAATTACGCTAACTTGATTGGTAGTTGTTTAAATAGAGGGATGTATTTTAGGTTAACATCGTATCAGCTCTTGCGAATATTTTAGGGATAAACGGCAACTATTCTTCGTGATAGATTGAGTAATTTCACAGGCACAATTAATTTCCATTTATGATTCTACGTGTTTATCTGACTTGTGTTATTCTTCTGATTTCCGGAACTCTTTTCGCGCAGAAGGGCGATCCACAAATGCAGTATCAACTATCCTTTCCTCAGGCAGAAGCGCATTATGTTGAAGTTACCTTGCATATTGATCAGCAAGACACTACCAAAACCACACTCGTTTTGCCGGTTTGGACTCCGGGATATTACAAGATTCTCGACAACCCGGCGCATATTGTTGATTTTAAGGTGCAGGCTTCTAAAGGTGTTGCACTAGATTGGAAGAAAACTTCTAAAAACAAATGGACGATCACGCATCCTAAAAATACCGAATTAGAGGTGACCTACCGGGTTTATGCTAATCGTACTTCGGTGGCAGAATCTAATGTGAAGGAGACTCGGGCTTTTCTGGCGAATACTGATATTTTTATGTTTCCCGAAGGGCAAAAAGAAGCACCCATTTCGGTGACCTTTCAACTTCCGGAAACTTGGGAGCACATTGCGACTGGACTAGGAAAAGTAAATCAAACCACTTTTTATGCTGCGTCAGCAGACGTGCTTTATGACAGTCCGTTTTATCTGGGAAATCAGAAAATGATCGAGTTTCAGCAATTGGGTAAAGAGTTTACGCTGGCTATCGCAACACCAGAGGGATTAGATGAGCAGCAATTTGTAACAGATTTGCGAGAGATCATTTTGCGTACGACCGATTTAATGCAGCACATTCCTTTTGAGGAATATGCTTTCATTATGATGGAACCCGGCGGAGGCGGACTAGAACACGCCAACTCGCAAGCGGTATTCACCTATGGAAGTTTTGACTTTAAAACCGATGCTGACTACAAGGCCTTTCTCAATTTTATCACGCACGAATATTTTCACCTGTATAATGTAAAAGCTTTACGGCCTATTGAATTGGGACCGTTTGACTATAGCAAAGAAAATTACACGACGATGCTCTGGGTGGCTGAAGGTTTTACGGTGTATTACGAATATCTCATTATGCGTGATGCAGATTTGATAACTGAAGAAGATATGCTGCAGTATTTAAGCAGTCACTTTCAGGCGATCGAAAATAAAGAGGGGAAAGAGCATATGTCTTTAGAACGCTCCAGTTATGATGTTTGGAATCATTTCTTGAACAACGATGCTGTTTCAGATGCCACAACGATTTCCTATTATCATAAAGGCCCAATTATAGGGCTGTTGCTTGATCTTGCCATTCGCCACGAGAGTGAAAATGAAAAGTCGTTAGATGATGTGATGCGAGCGATGTATAAAACTTATTTTCGTGAACAACAGCGCGGCTATACCGAAGAAGAGTTTTGGGAAACGGTCGCTCAAATGGCGGGTAAACCTTTAGACGAATTGCGCCATTACGTTGAAACTACAGAGACCCCAGATTACGAGAAGTATTTAAGCTATGGAGCGCTGGAGCTTGATCTGACGGTAAACGACGACCCGTCAACTGAGCGTGTAAAATGCGCTTATCAATTAAAGCGAAAAGCCCCTGAAAATAAATTGCAAGAAGAAATTAGTAAAGCGCTCTTCAGAAATTATTTTTAGTAGTGGGCAAGGGATTGAATAGCCAAAAGCTTATTAAATTATTGTCTGAAAGTTTTTGGTCAAGTTGGACTAAAAAGCTTCTCCTATACTCAGATAAAAGTTATTTCCATCTTTGGTAAACGCATAATCAAAGCGAATAAAAATATCTTTTTCTCTAAAGATCAGAAAGCGTGCACCGGCACCGGCAGACCATTTGATCTTATTCATCTCCAGCTCGTTCCAATCGTCAAATACTTCGCCTACACCGGTAAAAACAGTTGCTCCTAAACGGTCAGTAAAACCCAGTTTGAGCGGTAGAAAACGATATTCTACTTGTGCTGCGACTTGATTGCGATCTCTAAACCTTCCGCTAAAATAACCACGCATAATATTCTCACCGCCTAAGTACGATAGCTGGTTAAAGGGCACTTCGCCACCAAAACTAAACTGACCAATTACCTGAGCCGCCAGTACATCTCTTTTGCCTATGGGTGTAAAAAACCGGTTGTCTGTGGTGATGGTCTGGTATTCTACATCGCTTTTCCAGAATGGGTTGTAATTGAGGTAAGCCAATTCGCTAAAAAAGGCATTCCGCTCATTCAATACATTGTGACGGGCGTCGTAAACCAGACCGGCACCCATACCAAAGCTGGTCGTTCCCTCGGCACCAAAGGGAAGCTCAATGTCCAGAGCTTCATCGCTGTCTTCGGGAGCTTCAAAAGAAACGTTAGACAGACTTCTAAAGTCGGTCTCGAGACCTACATAAAAATTCTTTACAACCTTGCGCAATACCCGTTCTTTAATCTGAATTTGCGTAGCATCTACCAGAGCAATATTGTCTTTAGGAACATCATTTCCTATTCCGTAATATTTCAGCGGAAAACGTTCTGCATCTAGATCACCTAAGAAAAACCATTTGTCCTGATCAGAATAAACGGCGTGGTTGATGCGTATACCGTACTGCCCATTAAAGGTAAAAAACGCATAAGTATTAATTTCACTAAGTCGGTTATTAGTGTCCTCATTGGCATAGAACACAAAGAGTGGCGCAACGGCAAATTCCAGACCTGTTTCAGGCCGAATACCTAAAACCGGATAGATCAAGAATTGTGGTTTTTCTTGAGAGACGGTATCGTTAAAAACCCTGTTGAGATAACGGGAAATAAATCCTTTTTTGGGAGTTTCGTTGGGAATTGAAGTGTCTTGCGCTTGCAGCTGAACAGCTAAAAGCACGAGGGGTAGACCCAATAAAAGCGCGCGTAAGTTTCTCGGCATTGTTGATTTTCAGGCAAAAGTAGCCCTTTAACAGCGGATAAAATCAGCTCAAATTGTAAGGAAATGCTAATTTTTTAAAGGTTTCTAGCTTAAGATTTGGTTTGAAAAGTATAAGTGGCGCACGTTTAAAATAAGTAACTTTAAAGCATTGCGCTTTTCTATTGCGCTCAATTACAGATGTTTAATAAAAATAATGCGCTATGCCACAGTATTCCCTAATGATTAACGAGCAAGAACATCAAGTAGATGTCGCCGCAAATACTCCCGTTCTTTGGGTGTTGCGAGACCATCTTAAAATGGTAGGAACCAAGTACGGCTGTGGTATTGGCCAATGTGGAGCCTGCACCATTCACTTAAACGGAAACGCCGTGCGCTCGTGTTCGCTACCAGTGAGTGCCATCGCAAATGCTTCGATGAAGATTACTACAATAGAAGGGCTTTCAGAAACCGGTGATCATCCGGTACAAAAAGCCTGGGTAGAAGTTGACGTTCCGCAATGCGGATATTGTCAGGCTGGCCAGATTATGAGCGCAGCCGCTTTGCTCAATCGCAATGCAACTCCTTCTGAAGATGAGATCAAAAACGCAATGAGCGGTAACCTTTGCCGCTGCGGAACCTATACCCGAATCAATAAAGCTGTCGCTCTTGCAGCAACAAAAAAATAATCGATTATGGCACTTATTAAGACAAAACACAACCGTAGATCGTTTTTAAAAGTTTCTGCTGCCGGCGGCGCGGGACTGCTGTTGCAATTCAGTTGGTTTTCGGGCTTGGCTCAAAGCGATGCGCAACCAGAAGATATAGCGTTTGACCTCAATGCATACATACGCATAAATGGGAATGGCACCGTGACTATCTTTTCACCCAATCCTGAAATCGGTCAGAACGTAAAAACCTCAATGCCGCTAATTGTGGCCGAAGAATTAGACGTAGCCTGGGATCAGGTAACGGTAGAGCAAGCACCTCTGGATACTAAAAAGTTCAGTCGTCAAATCGCAGGAGGAAGTCAGTCTATTCGCGCCGGTTGGGACGGCTTGCGTATGGCAGGCGCCACTGCGCGGTATTTATTCGTGAATGCAGCTGCAAAACTGTGGAATATTCCTGCGGAAGATCTGGTAACCGAAGAAGGAATGGTCAAGCATTTACCTACCAATAAAACTATTGCGTACAAAGAACTGATCGATGAGGCTTCAAAAATTGAAATACCGGAAGAAGTTCCGCTGAAAGCGCCTAAAGATTTTAAACTTATTGGGACCGCGGTTAAAAACGTAGATGGCGTTAAGATCGCTACGGGAAAACCCTTATTCGGATTAGATTATATGGAAGAGGGCGCAGCGATTGCCATGCTCATTCACGCACCCGCTTTTGGAATGAAACTCAAAAGTTTTGATGCTAGCGAAGCGAAAGCGATGCCGGGAATCAAAGACGTATTTACCGTAGACACTTCTTTACAAAACCCAAGCTGGGCAGATGTAAATGCGTTTAATGAACTCATTGTTGTAGTGGGAGAGAGTACCTGGCAGGTGATGCAGGCTAAAAAGGCGGTACAAGCCGAATGGGAAACCGAAGCAACTGCGGAAAGTACCGCAGCGCATTTAGAGCAATTTGCCTCAGTATTTTCTAAAGGAAAGGGAGAAGTAGCGCGTCAAGACGGCGATCCTGATGCAGCTTTTGCCAATGCCGATACCGTGATCGAACGCACGTATTTCGGGTCGTTTTTAGCGCATAATACGTTAGAGCCGATGAACTTTTTTGCCGATGTCAAAGCAGATTCGGCGCGTTTGATCGGGCCTATTCAAACTCCGGAAGCTTTACGCGGTTCGGCTGCTGCAATGCTCAATATCCCTGAGAATAACATTCACGTAGATATGACACGTATGGGAGGCGGTTTTGGTCGCAGATTGTATGGAAATTTCGGTCTTGAGGCTGCTGCTATTTCGCAAAAAATAGGAGCTCCGGTAAAACTCATTTACACCCGGGAAGATGATATGACGCAGGGGACCTATCGTCCTTCGTACACTTTAAAATATAAAGCCGCCTTGGACGCCAATAAAAACCTGACAGCTTTTGAGGTGCAAGGAAGTGGTATTCCATCAAGTCCGGTGTTTGCAGATCGCTATCCGGCGGGAACACTCGCCAACTATCGTGCTGAGAATTTTGGTATTGACACTAATATTTCAACAGGAGCCTGGCGTGCCCCGCGTTCTAATTTTACCGCGGGAGCAGAGCAATCCTTTATTGATGAGGTTGCTGAAGCCGCAGGTAAAGATCCTATTGATTTTAGATTGGAGCTTTTTGATAACGCGATCGCCAATCCGGTTGGGGAGCGCAACGATTATGATGCCGAGCGTTATGCCGGAGTTCTAAAACTCGTGCGTGAGAAGAGTAATTGGGGAACCGAGATTGACGGTGTTTACCGCGGTGTTTCGGCGTATTACTGTCACAATTCGTATGTGGCGCAGGTGATTGATCTGGTGATGGATGATCGCGGAAATCCGGTTGTACAAAAAGTATGGTGTGCGGTAGACTGCGGAATTGTAGTCAATAAAGAAGGCGCTTTAAATCAAATTGAAGGTGGAATTGTAGACGGACTAGGACACGCGATGTACAGCCAGTTGACGTTTAAAGACGGGGCGCCGGAACAACAGAATTTTGACCGCTACCGATTGATCAGAAACAACGAAGCTCCGCTAGAGATCGAAGTATTTTTCGCAGAAAACGAAATCGCACCTACGGGATTGGGCGAACCCGGTTTGCCACCGGTTGCAGGAGCTCTGGCCAATGCTTTGTATAAAGCGACGAGCAAGCGCTATTACCGTCAGCCGTATATGATCTTGGAGCAAGAAACAGCTATTTTAGGATAATCAATATTTTTATAAAAAGTGAAAAGCTATCTCGCGAGAGATAGCTTTTCTGGTTTAAGAACGCAAAGCACGAGCGCTCTAAAATTTATAATTCAAGCTGAGTCTAAAATTGCGACCCGGCTCACTTTGCCAATATACATACGAGCCATAATCAGCACCGCTGTAGAGGTACTCATTCAGCAGGTTGTTAAGATTAAGCGCCACACGGAATTTGTTGTTTTCCCAAGACAGTGCACCATCCATTCTAAAGTAATCAGGAAGGTCTGTTTCTCCATCAGCGCCCCAAGCCCAAGTAGAGCGATCTACGAGGTATTGATAGCCAAGCGAAACTCCAAAGCCTTCTAAAGCGCGTTCTTGAAATTTATAATTGAACCATCCGTTTGTGATGTGTTTAGAGAAGCCTACGACTTTGTTTCCGTCTGCATCTTCTACATTAGTGTTGGCATAATTAAGCACAACACCCAGACCGGTAAAAAGCTCACCGCGCAGGTCAAATTCAAACCCACGAGAAGTCACATCACTATCAATCTGAATAGAATAATTAGGATCTGGCCCCGGAACTAAGATTTTATCTTTGGTAATGTTGAAGTATCCTGCGGCTACATTCCACTTTCCATCGCCAAATTCATATTTGATTCCTCCCTCGATATCTTCGGCAGTAACGGGATCAAAAGAATTTCCTTCGGCATCTGCACCTTGCGTGGGTAAAAATGACTGATCAAACATAGCATAAGCGCTCAAGTTATCTAAGATAGAGTAGGAAGCTGCGACACGCGGGGTGAACACTTTATCTGTAGAGGTAGAACCGTAACTGTTGGTCTTCATTTCGGTGTACCTTCCGGCAAGGGTAAGGCGTAAATCATCATTAAAAAAGCCCAATTCATCTTGTGCGTAATAGGCCAGATACTCATAAGTGATATAACCTACGGCACGCTGGGTAAGGGGAGTAGAACGGTCAAAAACAGGAGCGATCGCCGCCGGTTGCGGATTGTAAATATTAAACGGATTTTCTTCGGTATCAATATTGATTCCGGTAGACCAATCTGCGATATACGAACTATTTCCAAAATCAAGTCCGCCCAAAATTTTATGACTCATGCCACCGGTTTTTGCGGTTCCGTTTACGAAAGCCTGCCCCAGTTTTTTCTCTTCTTTGGCATCCCAAATGCTCACGCGACGAATTAGATCCCCATTGGCTTGAACACCAAAACTACCATCTAACCAAAGGCTAGAGCCTTCGTGCTGGTAATTAAGATACGCGAGTTGCGCGCTAACTGACCAGTTGTTGCTAAGCTTATGCTCAAAATTTACAAGTCCGTAATGTTCTTTCATAATTGACGGGCCTAACTTAGGATCGTTTAAAGTAAAATCTCTGTCGAGGCTGGCATATTCTTCAGGAGCAAAAACATAAGCAGAACCTATTAAACGGGTTTTGTAATACTGAAACGTGTATTGCACAGTAACCGAAGTTTTATCGTCAATCAAGTATTTTACCGAAGGAGCAAACGTATAGCGATTTTGGTCTTCGTACGCGCGGTGTGCTTCTTGTGTAGTACCGGCACCCACAAAGCGATATTGCAATTTATTATCGTCGCTAAGCTTGCCTTCTACATCTAAGGTGGCTCTCAAGGTGTTGTAACTACCGGTCACTAAGCCAACTTCACCGTGAGAAATGCCGGTAGGTTTTTTAGTGACCACGTTATACAAACCACCGGGTTCGCCACTTGAAAGCATAAATGCAGACGGACCTTTTACCACTTCAATACGTTCTACAAGCGCCATATCTTCGGCGAGAGGTCCCCAAGTAGACAACACATTTTGTCCATTTCTAAATGGCGGAATTCTAAATCCGCGCATATTGATACGTGCAAAATTGCCCCAGTGCTCAATCATCTGCGCACCACTCACGTTACGGGTAATGTTTTCCATCATACTAATGGCTTGCTGATCTTTGATCACGTCTGCGCTAATCACCTGTATGTTCTGCGGAATTTTATTAAGATCCTGTTGCAGGCGTAAAGAAGCCGAAGGGTTGCGTTCGACATATTCAGATTTTCCCGCACCTGAGATGATCACGTCATCAAGTGCGCTCACATCCTCCTGAAGTTTCACGTTAAGCGTTACTGCGCCATTGATCGTGATCGCTTTTGAAGTGAAGGTTTTGAAACCCATTTCAGAAACTTTAACCACATAAGTACCGTTACTGATATTGCTTATTTGATAAAAACCATCTTCGTTAGAAGAGGTGCCATAATTGGTGTTCTCAAGATATACATTGGCGTTGGGCAATGCATTTCCATTTTGGTCGACTACCGTACCGCTGATAGCATTTCCTTGTTGTGCAAACAACGAAAAACTTAGAAGAGTTAGGGCGAGCAGTGTAGTTAGTTGTTTCATCTGCGTCGTTATTTTGAATAGTTATTAAAGGTTAAAAAGTTACGATGCGAATGTATAAAATGTTTTTATTTAGAATAAATAAAAATAATAAAATTTAAAAATGACGCCCTAGCGACCCTTAAAACGGTTCAATTATTCTGAACAATCAGATGGTAAAAAGGCCTCAAAGGAATTTGTTTTTTATGGGCGCAAATATGGAAATAACGCCTGTGAGGCTAGTACTCTAGTAGTTTTTTTGATTTAGTTGAATCTGTATAAAATCAGTCGATTCAATACCAATAGATATCGAATTAAGCGTAGCAAATGAAAATACTATTAGATTTTAGTTTGAGTGTCTTGCCTGCCAATGATGGTCATAATTTCCACCGTATTTTTATTGATTCTATAATAAATACTGTCTACTCCGCAGACGCAACGTCTGTATCCTATTTTAATAAAATCAACTGCTTCAAAAGCATATGGATTTTTGGCAATGCGATCAAAATACAGAAAGAAGTTCTCAAAATACTGCTCAGCCTGAGCACTACCAAATTTGTAAACACCGTATCTGTAAATGCGAATTAAATCGTCTTTAGCGGTATTGCTAAGCCGATAATTCATTTTAAAGAAGACTTAGCCTGAGCTAAAATTTCTTCTTTGCTTTCGCTTGTAAAGCCGCTTTGTTCGGCGTCGTCGAGTTTAGTGCGTATCCAGTCTATCTCAGCTTGCTGTTTGCGGGCTTGTCTAACAAGATCATTGATCAGTTCACTTTTACTGGTGTATTCTTGAGAGTCCACCTGTTCTTTTAACCAATCATCATTGGGTTTTGTAAAGGAAATACTTTGACGTGCCATAACATTATATTTGGTGTAAATATACACCAATTTAGCATCAGACGATTGAAGCTTATCCGACCTAAGGTAATTTTATATGTACTGGGACAGATAGCTCGGTAAGATAGGAATCTAACCAAAGTTTAGATTTGGAAAAGAGGATGATTTTTGGTTTTACCACGCGATACAATCGCGCGGCAACTGGGCTTCCTTTCTTTTCCGAGAGGCACCGCGGCAACGGTATCTATTCTTTAGAGCTAGATCTCCAATATTTCTGCTCCTGCGCGATTGTATCGCGCAGCTCCTCACTATTGAACACAAAATATATTTCTAGTTTATCCAAAATATTGAAATACTACTACGTCTAGCAAACCTTTTTCGTCTACATAGTTTTTGGCACTGCTATAGGTATAATCTTCCGGGTTTTCAACCAAACCTGCTTTTACCGGGTTATTATGGACATAGTTGACCTTTTGCCATATCACTTCATTACTCCAGAGTTCAATAGGATGGTTGTCGTGTTGCCAAAATTGATAATTATTAACATTTGATGATTTCTGAGCTGCTTTTTGAAAGTGCTTTAGGAAAATCTCCTTTCGGTTTTCCTCGGGGTTTTCTTGAATGACTCTTACTAATGTTTTGCTAGTATGTCTTTTAAAGTCTCCGAGGAGTAATTCCGGTTTTTGCCCGGCGCAACTTCTATAAATCAGATGTACGTGATTCGTCATTATACACCAGGCTATAAGTTCCATTCCCTTATTTGATTGGCAGTACTTTAAACTGTCTACAAGAATATCTTTATAGTAATCTCCTGTAAAAACATCAAGCCATTCTACAACAGCAAAACTTACAAAATACAAACCCTCAGGATTATGGAATTTATAGTTTCTGCTCATTTTAGATTGGTTTATTTAAACTAAAAAAGCTGCTCAATCGCGAGTATCGCGTGGCTCGTTGTGGCTTACCACGCGATGCAATCGCGCGGCAACGGTGTCTATTTTTAAAAGGTAGTTCTTTTCTAGTTTTTATTACAGCGCAATTGTATCGCGCTGCTTGGGATTAATTGTTTACCTAAAATTCTAGAAACTAGAGCAGTTTTGCAAATAGGCTAGCCTCTTTTATAATTTGAACATTTTACCACGCGATACAATCGCGCGGTAACGGTATCTATTCTTTAAAGGTAGTTTTTTCTAGTTTTTTGCTCCTGCGCGATTGCATCGCGCAGAGGTAGCAACTTATACTATATGATTTATTATTCTATTATTCTGTGTAGTTGATTTTAGTAAGAGTAATTCTAACTTTTTACCACGCGATACAATCGCGCGGTAACATAAGATGAGTTTATTTTTATGGTGCTCCTACGCGATTGTATCGCGCAACAACAAAAACAACGCCTACATCAAAAGATATAGGCGTTGCTGCGTTTTGGCTGGTTGTTAGCAATTCTCTGAAGTTTTGAAGACTAACTTTCTTCTTCACCCACTTCTTCGGCTTGGGTGGTGACCGAGCCGGTGCTGGCGTTACCATAAACCGGCGTTTCGTTTCTAAGGATGTCGATGACGCGGGCAAAATTTTCTGCGGTCATATACGGCGTTTCTTCGCGTTTACCTTGAAAGGTGGTAAAATAGAATTTACCCAGATCGATCTTAGGATCCCAAAGCGCCTGATAGCCGTTTAATTTGGTCCATCCTGAAGTTCCTTGTGCATAATGTGGCATAACTTAAGTTTTTTTGGATTCGTTTGATACAAACTTAGCAAGGCTATGCGTCACATTATCAGAGCGGTTGACCCTTTTTAAAAAGGAAATCGCTCTTATTTTTTTACAGGAAATGACCCTGAAGGTGGCGGGTAGGATCTTCCCACGCGATACAATCGCGCGGTAACAAGAGGGTAACTGGAGATTAGTTTATTTTTTTATGTGCTCCTGCGCGATTGTACTAGCTTGTTATAATTGATGCCATAGTATGGCAATAGGGGAGTGAGGTAAAATATATCAATTTGTTAGTCTGAATTCTTTTACAATTGCGTGCTTTGCATTTAAGGATCTTATACTTCTATTAAATACATCGTTGATAGTTTTACCACTATCATCCATTTCGAAATAAATCTCTACGTGTTTATTATCTACTTCTATATTACTCCATTTAAATACTATTGTATGAAGTTTTGAATTTGTACCATAAAGATCACTCATAGTCCCAATTGATTTCACATATTTAGGTTCTCCCCATCTATTGATACACATTTCTAGATTGCCTAAATCAGAAAAACTACCTGAAGATTCATTGTAATAGAGTGCCTCTTTAAATTCGGAGTATGTAAATTCATTTTCATTTTTTTGATTACAAGAAATGAGTAAACAAAAAGTTGCTAGGATAGTATACTTAAGAACTTTCAAAATTTTATTTATTATAAGTTAGTTAAATTTTAAAGTATATTATTTGGTTAATATTTTATAAAATGTAGGAGTTTGACTAAAATTATCGACCTATATATTGGAACGGTTGTGACCTTAATATACATTGACGCAAATCTTAAACATTGTCACCACAGGTTTTTTAATCCAATTTGGTCATTTTAACAATACGCTCAGCCATTTCAACCAAATCTTTTAAACTTGACTCTTTTACTTCGCTTGATTTTTTGGAGTCCCTTTTTCTCAATGGATCTCTATGGATTTCTTCTAATGCTGTTTTTATATAATGAACGTACTCTTCGTTCCCATCAGTTCCATTCTTTTTTAATTGTTCTGAAAAACCAACAATAGCTTTAGATAATACCATTTTATAAGCATAGTCTTCTATGATGTTCTTTTGTTTAGTGTATTGATTTGCACAAAAGATCGCTCCAATTATGGGTAAAGGTAATAGAGATATTCTACCGACCAAAACACCAATATTATTTGGATTAGCTTTTAAAATCCAAATTCCTAAACATACAGTACCAATTAAACAAGCTACAGCACCTAAAATCCAACTTCCAAAAATCCACTTATTATTTGAATTTTCGTATTGACCTTGAAATGAAGCACTAATACCTTCTGCAGTAGTATAGTTTAAAGCTTTTTTGGATGATTCGATAAGTTGATTGGCCTGGTTTAATATTGCTTTTCTTTCTGTTTCGTATTCTGATAGCTTCTTATTATTTTCTTCAGTTTTCTGTTCTAAATCATCTAATCTTTTCTCTCTGTCTTGAACCTTGTTAGCAAATGATGTAATTAGCTTTTCGTTTGATTTACATTCAGTAAGTGATTCCTCTATTTCTGCAAGGTTTCCGCTAGCAGTTTCTTTAATTGATTCTAAATCTTTATTTAGTGATTCTAAAGTTTCTGATTGTTCTGTTAATTGAGTTTTGCGATCAATAATAGTTTCTAACTCACTCTCAATTTCTGCTAGTTTTTCGGTTGCCTTTTCTAATTTTTCTTCTATACTATTATTATTCTCATCAATATCATCTTTTAGTTTTTTAGAATCTACAAGTACCTGTTGAAGCTGTAATTTAATTTTTCGGACTTCGTCGATTTCAGATTCAAACTCAACTTGTCTATCAGAAAAATAGCGAACGTTGAAACTTCGTAAAAGTGTTTTTAGCGCTTCGAATTGGGTAATATAGTTTACAGGTGTCTCTAAATATGTGTCTATTCGTATTAAATATGATAGAATATTACTTCTCTCGGTATGGGACGATATTTTAACAAATTTAGATGGATAACGAGTTAGTGTTGAAACGTCGGTTAATAGCGCTTCAATTCCCCCCTATTAAACCTTTAAAACTGTATTCGTTCTCACCTCCATATTTTGTATCACTATAGTCTCTCAAATTCAAACCTTTAATTTGCTCTCGAATTTCGTCTCTTTTTTCTCGAATTTGATTAACTGTTTTCAATTCCATAGTTTTTTCAAATGTGTGGCAACTATTTTTATTATGCATCTATTGTTGATATGCAATTCTTAAGTAGATTACCAATTTTATATTCCTAAAACTACCCTTTTTAAAAACGCAACCTGCAGAAAATCAGAAGCTCTTATCAACGAGTTATCAACGCGACAATCTAAAACCAAAAAAAAGCGACATCACTACGATGTCGCTTTTGATTTATACGAGCAATGCTCTTCAGTCATTTTCTACCAGATCGCTTTGGTTACGAAACACGAGTTCGTCATCAAAAGCATCGAGTAAAATGATACTGTCTGTGGTGACTTTTCCGCCTAAGATCTCTTTAGACAGTTTGTTCAACACTTCTTTCTGTATGGTACGTTTTACAGGACGTGCCCCAAACTCCGGTTGAAAACCGCGGTCTGCTAAAAACTTGATGGCTTCGGCCGTAGCATCTAGCGTGATGCCTTGTTTTGCCAGCATACGGGTCACGCCTTTGAGTTGTAAACTCACGACCTGCTCGATGTCTTTTCGCGTAAGCGGGGTAAACATCACGATATCGTCTATACGGTTTATAAACTCAGGACGTATGGTTTGTTTCAACATCCCCAGCACTTCGGTTTTTGCACCTTCCATCGCGGTCTCAGGATCTTTGATGGTCTCAAATTTCTCCTGTATGATATGACTTCCCATATTTGAGGTCATAATGATGATGGTGTTCTTAAAGTCAGCCAGACGGCCTTTGTTGTCTGTAAGTCTACCTTCATCAAGCACTTGTAACAGGATATTAAAGGTGTCTGGGTGTGCTTTCTCGATCTCGTCGAGCAAGATCACACTGTAGGGCTTGCGACGTACGGCTTCGGTCAACTGCCCGCCTTCATCATAACCCACATATCCCGGAGGTGCACCTACCAGACGGCTCACGCTGTGACGCTCCTGGTATTCACTCATATCTATACGGGTGATGTTGTTCTCATCGTCAAACAGATATTCTGCCAGCGCCTTTGCGAGTTCGGTTTTACCCACCCCTGTGGTCCCGAGGAATAAGAACGAACCTATAGGTCGTTTTTGATCCTGCAGGCCGGCGCGGCTTCTGCGCACCGCATCACTCACGGCGATGATCGCTTCTTCCTGACCTACCACACGTTTGTGCAGTTCGCCCTCCAGGTGCAGTAATTTTTCGCGCTCGCTTTGCAGCATTTTGGTTACGGGGATTCCTGTCCATTTAGCTACCACTTCGGCGATGTCTTCGCTGGTTACTTCCTCTTTAATAAGGCTGTTATCGGCTTGTGCGGCCAGTTGCTCCTGCAATTTCTCCAACTGTTCCTGAGCTTGCTTGATCTTTCCGTAGCGTAACTCGGCTACCAGACCATAATTGCCTTCGCGCTCGGCACGCTCGGCTTCCAGCTTAAAGTTTTCAATATCCTGCTTGGCATTCTGGATGTTATCTACCACATCTTTCTCGCTCTTCCACTTGGCGTTGATCTCGTTGCGCTCTTCTTTAAGATTGGCAAGATCGGCGCGTAAGGACTTGAGCTTGTTCTCATCCTGCTCGCGCTTGATCGCCTCGATCTCGATCTCGAGTTGCATAATCTTACGGTCGAGTACGTCAAGTTCTTCGGGCTTGGAGTTGATCTCCATACGCATTTTTGAAGCTGCCTCGTCCATCAGGTCGATCGCCTTATCGGGTAAAAAGCGGTTGGTGATATAGCGTTGCGAAAGCTCTACTGCCGCAATGATCGCGTTGTCTTTAATACGCACCTTGTGGTGCGTCTCATACTTTTCTTTGATTCCCCTTAAGATGGAAATCGCAGACTCGGTATCGGGCTCAAAAACACTCACTTTCTGAAAGCGGCGCTCTAAAGCTTTATCCTGCTCAAAGTATTTTTGATACTCGTCTAGCGTGGTGGCACCTATTGCGCGTAATTCCCCACGAGCCAACGCAGGCTTGAGGATGTTTGCGGCATCCATTGCACCCTGACCGCCACCGGCACCTACAAGCGTGTGAATCTCGTCTATAAACAAGACGATATCGCCGGCACTGGTAGTTACTTCTTTGATCACGGCTTTTAGACGCTCTTCAAACTCGCCTTTATATTTTGCACCGGCGATCAAGGCTCCCATATCGAGCGCCCAGATCTGTTTTTCCTGAAGATTTTCAGGCACGTCGCCATCGATGATTCGGTGGGCGAGACCTTCTGCGATCGCGGTTTTACCGGTACCGGGTTCCCCAACGAGAATCGGGTTATTCTTGGTTCGACGTGAAAGAATTTGCAGGATTCTGCGTATCTCTTCATCACGACCGATCACCGGATCGAGCTTCCCGTCGCGGGCGAGTTGGTTGAGGTTTTTGGCGTATTTGCTTAACGAATTATAGGTTTCTTCAGCGCTTTGTGAAGTCACGCGGTCGCCTTTGCGCAATTCTTCAATCGCAGCTTTCAGGTGTTTTTCGGTAACGCCCTGATCTTTTAAGATCTGTGCGATCTTGCTGCTCGATTTAAAGATCGCCAGGATCAAATGCTCTAAAGAAACATACTCATCGTTCATTTTTTTGGCGATGTTGCTGGCTTCGGTTACCGTTTTACCGGCTTCACGAGACAGCATAATATCGCCACCGCTTACTTTAGGAAAACTGGTAAGCGTGCTCTCTAAAATCTGCTTTAACAGATTTACATTCACATCCAGTTTCTGAAGCAGAAACGGAGTAACGTTCTCATCAACTTCAAGAATGGCTTTAAAAATATGCTCATTCTCGATTTGCTGATGGCCATACCCTTGAGCAAGCGCCTGGGCTTGCTGTATGGCTTCTTGTGATTTTATGGTGAAATTATTAAAGTTCATCGTATTTGTATTTCGATGTTGATATGGCAATTGCTGTACCATTTGTTAAAACCGACGTTTAGTCAGTTGTAGCATGGAATTAGCTGTCTTTTTGTCGGTTAAAGGCTTTGGATTTCCTTAATACAATAGCCGGTTTAGTTTCCTTAAATTTACAACCGCTTAGGAATTACGAGCGTTAACAAACTTTAAAAAGAAAAGACTATGGGACTTTTTGATATGTTTAAAAGTCAGCGTGATATTGCGAAGGAAGAGATAAAGGAAATGAACTGGATCCCACTCGAGCGTATGGAACAGCTTGATGAAATTGTAGAAATTTCTAATGCGGTGCCGGTGCTAATCTTTAAGCATAGTACCACCTGCGGAATCAGTAGAATGGTACTGCGTAGTTTTGAGAAAGCATACAATTACGACAAAAAGCAACTAGAGCCTTATTTTTTAGATCTAAAAGCGCATCGCGACATCAGTAATGCAATTGCAACAAAATTCAACGTACAGCACGAGAGTCCGCAATTGTTATTGATCAAAAATGGGACGGTTACCTATCATACCTCCCACGGCGCTATAGAGGCCGAAAACTTGCTGGAGAAACTCTAAAAGAGAAAACATTTTTAAAATTGAAAACCCGGAGCAGGCGCTCCGGGTTTTTTTTACCCATTAATTGGTTATTCGTCTGTAGAAGGCTAACTCTAATAAACAATAACCGTATGTTTTAATAGGTTGATTGATTATATGTTACCAAATATTCAATTCTATTGCAATTATAATAAAAAAATTAAAATTGTGTTAAAATAATCCACCGCCGTCTTTTTCATTGTCATCACGGTTTTTGCGTTTCTTCGCTCTGAACTTACTATCGCCAAAACGATAGTTAAATCCTACGTATATCGTGTTGCTTTCCCAGTTGAACTGACCCTCTACGCGATACGGACTCACAGCCGTAAAGCGCGCTTTCATCGTATTAAAAATGTCATTGTAGTTTAAGCTGATGGTCCCTTTACCGTCAAAAATGCTATAACGCGCGCCAACATTGGTCATAAACATCGACTTGTTTCTAAACTGAATACTTTCCGCAGGACCTCTAAACATCGCAAACGCCGTAAAGGTAAGTCGCTGAGTAGCCGTAAAATTATTGATAATACGGGTGTTGAATATAGAATTGGTCACCTCACGTTCCGTAAGCATAATATCTGCTGCTGTTGGATTCTCAATGTCTGGATCTAAGGATTCTGAAATACCGGTCTGCGTCTGACTAAACAGATCAAAACTTGCATTCAAGCTCCACCATTCGGTAGGTTTATAGTTGGCACTTACTTCAAAACCGTATGCGGTGGTTGAATCAAAATTATCGTTGGTTAATACCATACGATCTAGATTGAAGCGATCTACATAAACCGCCTGGTTGATCTGATCTTCAATGATGCGGTAAAATACACCGGCGGTGATGCTTCCCTTGTCCAGAGAACGTGTGTAATTGGCTTCTAGCGAATTAGTAAACTGCGGACGTAAATTCACGTTTCCGTATTCGGTTACCAATGGTGAACTCCATTCTCTAATAGGATTGACCTGCCCAACGCCCGGGCGATCAATTCTTCGGCTATAACTTACCTGATACTGATTTTTTTCCGAAGGATTAAAGGTTACATAAGCCGAAGGATACAACTCAAAATAGTCGTTGGTAAATGCGCGAACGCTATTGGTATCTGCAGCTACGTTCACCTGCTCTGCACGCACCCCGGCTTGATACGACCACTTCTCGTAGTTTTTTCCATAAGTCACATATGCCGAATAAATATCCCTACTGTAGTCAAAAAGCGTGTTGGGCGTAGGAACCAGATTGCCCTCTGAGTTATAAGATTGTCCGGTGCTGCTGTAGCCAATATCGGTGTTAAACAAGATCGCTTGTAAGCCAACTTCAAGTTTTTCACTTTCAGAAAGTGGATTGACATAATCTAAATTCAAGGTAGTGCGATCGCGCTTGGTATCTACAAAATCTTCGTAATCGGGTAGAGGCGTAGCACCTGTAAAGTCGAAGAAGGTGTCTTCGTCTGCGTCAAACGTATTGTAATCGGCTTCAAACTCGATGTTGTGCCCTTCTTTTTCAAAATCAAGTTTGTAGTCAAAGTTGTACTGCTGCGAGTAATTGTCCATATCTGCGCCAAAATCTTGCATCAGATTGCGCGTCATATCATCAGCATAAACAATGTTTATATTTCCGCCGGGAGTGCCTATAAAACTATTTTGAGAAGTGAAAACGGAAAGCGTGTTCTTATCATTAAGATACACGTCAAGACCCACTTTAAGCAGGTGTGAATTCTGGTCATTCAGCATATCAAAAAATTGTGTCGAATTATCGCCTTCGCGAAAGATCGTTCCGTAATTGGCACGTTTTGCGATGGTGTTACTGTAATTAGAATACAGGTTGAATTTACCGTTGCGGTAGTTCAAATTCAAACCACTGTTAAACTGCGGATTTTTCTCATAAGCCAGACCGGCGCTTACATCACCGTTAAAGCCAATGTTCACATTTTTGTGCAATACAATATTGATAATCCCGCTCATTCCGTCCGGGTTGTATTTGGCTGAAGGATTGGTGATCAATTCGATCTTTTTGATCGAGTTAGACGGAAGCTGTTTTAATAATTGATCTGCAGGAATATTAGATAATTTTCCGTCAACCATAACTTGTACGTTGCTGTTTCCGCGTAGCGTAAGTGCTCCTGATTGCTGGTCTAAATTCACCGAAGGGATATTGTTCATTATATCTGCTGCCGAAGCTCCGGCAGTAGTCAGATCTTTCCCAACGTTGATCACTTTACGGTCAATTTTTTGCTCTATCGTCGTGCGCTCAGCGACAATGTTCACGGCATCTAATTCTGCCGGAACAGCGCTAAGATTTAGGTTGCCCATATCGTGCTTGCGATGGTCACGATCGATTTTTAAATCGCGTTCAAAAGCTTCATACCCTATAAATTGAACCCTAAGCGTGTAAATACCTTCCGGAATTTTGTTGATTTCAAAAGCCCCATCGTCGTTGGTGATGCCACCGGTTATCGTTTGTTCTCCCGAAGTAATAATTACGGTAGCGTAGGGAATAGGCTGGTTTAGGTCGGCGTCAAGTACAACACCACTTACAGAGCCGGTAACTACCTCATTGGGTTTTGGCTGAGCAAAAAGCAGCGTGGTACATAGTGTGAAGAGTAGGCATAAAAGCCCATGGTTAGATTTCATAACTGTTCGATTTTGTTGATTGATAAAACATAATACTTTGTAATGCATAATAGCTGAAACAAAGTACCCCGTGATTAGCGGTTTATAAATAGACGAACGTGTTTTAAATCTGTTACAGTAAAAGTTACATTTATTCTGTAAACCCTAATTTAGCCACGCTAGTTTATTGATTTTAAAGCGGTTGTAAGCGGAATAAATTTGATGTACTAGAATAAAAGATAACCCGAGACCGCTAAATCTCGGGTTATCAAGCTTGAACGCTAGAAATTAACACTAACCATCAAAACTAATTTATAAACGATTCAAACTTGGAAGTCGACTTCTATTACATAGACTAGTCTTAAAAGCTATTGTTACAGCTGCGGGAAACCTTTAACTTTGATTTATGAAAGCAAAGAAAACCTTGGTGCTTGGCGCCTCTCTAAAACCTATACGCTACTCGTATATGGCAATACATAAATTGGTGAAAAATAACCAACCTGTGGTGGCGATCGGTTTAAGGGAAGGGGAAGTCGCCGGGATAACCATTGACACCGGTATGCCAGCATATGAGTATATAGATACGGTCACGCTGTATCTCAATGCACAGCGTCAGGAAGCTTATTACGACTATATCATAGGATTGCAACCTAAACGTGTGATCTTTAATCCGGGGACTGAGAATCCGGAGTTTTATAAACTCCTGCAAGCCGCAGATGTAGAAGTAGATCCTGCGTGTACGTTAGTGCTTTTGAGTACGAATAACTACTAAGCCCAAAAAGGTTAGGAGTCCGTTTAAGATCAAGATAAAGAAACCAAATTCAAAATTAAGGTAGGTCAAGGTCAACTGACTGATGATGTATCCTAAAATCGGAGAAGCTACGGCAGCGACCGGGACAAGCCTGTCTTTGACTTGCCATTTTGTAAACAATCCGAAAGCATATAAGCCTAATAAAGGCCCGTAGGTGTAGCCTGCAAATACAAACAATCTGGCGATCACGCTTTCATCAGCAATGAGGTATTTAAAACCAATGATCACAAGGATTAAAAGCAAAGAAGCTGCAACGTGTATTTTTTTACGAATGGCGATCTGCTTCGCCTGATCATACTTTTTTTCGATCCCTAAAATATCAATACTGAAAGATGTCGTGAGCGAAGTCAATGCACTGTCTGCGCTCGAATAGGCTGCAGCAATCAACCCTAAAATAAAACAGATGGCAATCCCAAAGCCCAATCCGCTTTTTGTTGCGATGAATGGGAAAAGATCGTCTTTTGAAGCTTCGATCCCATTTTTCTGTGCATAAACGGTAAGCAAAACTCCAAGTGCGAGGAACACAAAATTCACCACGGTGAGTACGATCGTAAACCAAAACATATTTTTCTGAGCGTCTTTAAGGCTTCGGCAGGTAAGATTTTTTTGCATCATATCTTGATCGAGACCGGTCATCACAATTGCGATAAACGCCCCGCTGATGAACTGCTTAAAGAAGAAATCTTCGCTTTTCCAATTATCAAAAAAGAACATTTGCGATAGATCACTTTCCGCAATAAAATTAAAAATCCCACCGGGCTGAAGGCCTAAATCGGTTGAGACAAAATAGATGGCAACACCCAGTGCGGTAAGCATAAACAGGGTTTGCAGCGTGTCTGTCCATACAATGGTTTTGATACCGCTCTTAAATGTGTACAGCCAAATGAGCAGAATGGTGATGGTTACGGTTACCCAAAACGGAACTTGCATACTGTCAAAAACCAAGAGTTGTAGCACATTTGCCACGAGGTATAATCTAAAACTCGCACCAACCACACGGCTGAGTAGAAAAAAGGATGCGCCGGTTTTATAACTAGCGACACCAAAACGCCCTTCAAGATAAGTGTAGATCGAAGTTAGATTCAATCGGTAATAGAGTGGAAGCAAAACAAGGCTGATAACAGCATATCCCACGGTATAACCTAAAACCACCTGAAAGTAGCTAAACTGTGACGCTTCAACCCAACCCGGCACAGAAATAAACGTCACTCCCGAAAGCGAAGCTCCGATCATCCCAAATGCGACCAGATACCACGGCGATTGTTTACTCGCTTTAAAAAAATCTTCATTAGAGCCACCTTTTCCGGTGAAATAGGAGATCAACATCAAGGTGATAAAATAGCCAGCAATTAATAGGAGAATGGTTGTGGGCTGCATAGCGCTTGAGGGTTTATAGAATTGGGCACGAAGATACGGTATAAAATTGCAACAATGTGGCGTCGCTGTTTTGAGAACTTAGGGCTAGTGCGGGCTTTTAAGGCGGTTCTCTTTAGGAAACTTACCTTTGCTCAGAATAATGCAATTTTCGGCGGGCTTTTAAATTAAATGTTAGTTGAGATGCCTAAATTTGCCGACCGTTTTATCAAGACGTTAAACTTAAATTTCATTTATGGAGCTTCCTAAATTTATATTGGGCGATAACACTGATTACCCAGAATCTATCTTTGTGATTCACACTGATTTTCCGCGGTTTATCATTGACCTTAAAACTGACGATGTGGAGTGGCTGGAGGATTTTGATAAAAATGATGAAGAAGAACTCGCTACCGAAGCCGAAGGTTTAATTCAAGCGGCAACTGATTTTTACGATAGAGAAGTAGCACGCTACGAAGAAGATTAAATGAATCAATTAAAAGAATTGGATTATGAGTTGTATCTCTTCCTCAATAATTTGGGGTCAGAGACTTGGGATCCATTCTGGTTATTTTTGACCAATAAATGGTCGAGCATTCCGCTGTACGCGTTGTTACTGTTTTTGATTTTTAAGAAATTCGGTCTTAAAGGTACACTGTATACGCTAGTGACTGTTACCCTTTTGATCACGGCTACAGACCAGTTAGCCAATGTTTTTAAACACGGTTTTGAACGTTTGCGTCCTTGCGGGCAAGAAGGAATTATGGAACAGGCGCGTTTTATCGCAGTACGCTGCGGAAGCTACGGGTATTTTTCGGCACATGCAGCAAGTACAATGGCGCTGGCCATTTTTGTAGGCTTGCTTTTGCGCTCAAGATTCAAGTGGATTTTTCCGTTTTTAATCGTGTGGGCGCTGCTTGTAGGATACAGCCGAATTTACGTAGGTGTGCATTATCCCGGCGATGTACTCACCGGATTTATAATTGGCGGCCTCATTGGTTTACTGATGCAGTGGCTGCATCGTTTTGGCTATGCCAAAATTTTTAAAGAAACATATTAGTATGAAAATATTGGTGACCGGAGCTGCCGGTTTTATAGGATCACATTGCGCCGAACGTTTACAGGCGATGAATCACGAAGTAACAGGGATAGACAATTTCTCTCCTTATTACAGTCCGGATTTAAAAGATCGAAATGCCAAAGCGTTGGAGTGTGCGGGAATCCCAATTCTTATTGTAGATCTTAGAACGCCTAAAGATTTTGAAAAGCTTCCTACAGATTTTGATTATATCTTTCACTTTGCCGCACAGCCCGGTATTGCAGCGACTTCAAGCTTTGAAGATTATTTGATGAACAACCTGGTGGCGACTAAAAACCTGATCGATTTTGCGTTAAAATGTGAGGGTCTTAAACTGTTTGCTAATATTTCTACTTCGTCTATTTACGGTTTAAGAGCGACCTTGACCGAAGATGCGGCTCCAGAACCTGCGTCTTTCTATGGCGTGACTAAACTTGCAGCAGAGCAAATCGTACTCTCTAAAACCAGAGAGCAAAAAATGAATACCTGCTCATTGCGTTTATTTTCGGTTTACGGTCCGCGTGAGCGTCCAGAAAAGTTATACACTAAATTAATAGGCTGCGGCTTCTTCCATCAAGAATTTCCGCTGTTTGAAGGTAGCGAGGATCACGTGCGTAGTTTTACGTTTGTAGATGATATCATTGATGGTGTAGTTAGCGTTATCGGAAAAGAAGATGTGGTGCGCGGCGAAGTGATCAATCTGGGTACTGAACAAGAACACACCACCGGAGAAGGTATTGCGATTGTTGAAGAACTTCTGAATACTAAAATTCGCAAGGATATTGTACCGAAACGTGGCGGGGATCAGATGTTTACCAAAGCCAATATTGAGAAGGCGCGTCGCTTGCTGAATTACAATCCTTCAACGACCTTAAAAGAAGGTCTTCAGAAACAAATAGAATGGTACCGTCAAGAATTTGTAGACTAATTATTTGAGATGCGACTAGATCCTAAAGACCGAAAATTTTTAACCGACTGGAAAGAAAAGCGAGAGGCTAAATTTCAATTTATTCTCGGGGTTACACTTCAAGTTATTTTAGGAGCGCTCACCTATAAATTAGTGATCACTTATTTTATGGGAGGTATTTTTGATACTACAGATTTTATACTTTTTGGTGTAATCGGTTTGGTTTTAGGTGTTGTTGTAGGCTTTTTAAAATACCAAAAGAACGAAAAGCGGTATGCACGTTTAAAATCCTGATCAAGTTTGGTTAGTAGTTAATAGGTATCGCTGATAGATAGAATTGCCAGAGGTAACTTATTTGAAGTTTTTCAAGAGTTCTTGTGCCGCCTGAAACGCCGAAACCTCACCTGCATTTATGGCGTCTAACAGTTGCGGTAATTGCTGTTTAACCGTTTCATCTTTATAAAATCGGTCTTTTAAAGCATTCACAACAGTAGCCTGTAACCAGTATTTATTTTGATCTTGACGATTACTTTCAAAAAAGCCATTAGCTTTTGTGTGCGCTTCAAATTCCAGAAGCGTCTGCCGGATCTCATCAATGCCTGTTTCTTCGAGTGCGCTGCACAACATGATTTTTGGTTGCCAGGCGCTTGCTTTAGGTCGGTATAAATGAAGCGCTCTTGAAAATTCGGTTTTAGCATGTTTGGCCGCTGTGGTATTTGTACCGTCTGCCTTGTTGATGACGATCGCATCGGCCATTTCAATAATTCCACGTTTAATACCTTGCAATTCATCTCCCGCTCCGGCAAGCTTCAGCAGTAAGAAAAAATCAGTCATTTGATGCACGGCTGTTTCACTTTGACCCACGCCCACCGTTTCAATAAAAATGAGGTCAAAGCCTGCCGCTTCACAAAGGCTTATGGCCTCTCGGGTTTTACGAGCCACACCGCCCAAAGCGTCACCTGCCGGTGAAGGCCTTATAAAAGCCTTAGCATTAGCCGTAAGTCGTTCCATTCTGGTTTTATCGCCTAGGATGCTTCCTTGAGAAATAGAACTGCTGGGATCTACGGCAAGAACAGCAACTTTTTTTCCTTGTGCGATGGCAAGCATTCCTAGCGCTTCTATAAAGGTACTTTTTCCTACACCCGGAACACCGGTGATCCCTACGCGCAATGCATTTTTTGTGTGCGGAAGACAGGCCGCCAGAACTTCTTGAGCAGTTTCCTGATGTGCTGAGGTTGTACTTTCGATCAGCGTGATCGCCCTGCTGAGCGCAATGGTATTTCCTGCTAAAATTTCGGCGCTTAACACTTGAGGATCAATAGGGCGCTTTCTGTTTTTAATCAGTTTTTGAGCTGCAATAAGGTCAATATGCTTATTCTTAGGTGTTTTCAAGTCTTCTATTCTGAACTGTTAAAGGTAAAAGAAAACCTTACCGATACCGCTCTTACCGTTCAAAAATCTTGGCTCAAAATCCGGCTTGCGGATTTTTGTGAAATCTTTAAGAATCTCACGTTGATTCCTCTCTAAAGGATTGGTATATTCAAAATATTAATCAACGAAAATTTTATTATGAAAGCTTTATATAAGGCAAAGGCTACCGCCACAGGTGGTCGTGACAGTAGTGTTTCAACAGATGACGGAACTCTCGATCTTGATTTGAGTGTGCCTAAAGGACTGGGTGGAGCCGGTGGAGAAGGTACCAATCCAGAGCAATTGTTTGCGGCGGGATATTCGGCGTGTTTTGGTAGTGCATTGGCGCACGTAGCACGTGGAAAAAAGGTAGATCTTGGCGATTATACGGTGACTGCTACGGTAAAGATCGGTAAGAATGAAGAAGATATGTTTCAGCTTGCAGTAGTGCTTGATTGCTATTTACCTACTGTGGATGTTGAAGAAGGTGAGGCTTTAGTAAATGAGGCTCACGAGGTTTGCCCATATTCTAGAGCTACGATGGATAACATTGATGTCACGTTAAACTTATTGTTAGACGACGAGTAACTCATACTTACTTTAAAGATTGAGACCCGCTTTTTAAGCGGGTTTTTTTTTGCTTGTAATTGAGTTTTAGTAGATAGTTTTAAGCAAACGAAAAAAAATGTTGCACTTTGCAACGCAGACGAAAAAACTTCGTCTTTAGAAAAGGAATTAGCAACTAACCATTTACCATTTTGCAAATTACCGAAATACTTGAACGATGTAAGCAAAACGACCGGCGTGCGCAAATGCAACTTTATAATAAGTATAGCGAGGGCATGTATTATGTTGCTTTTAGGTTTTTAAAGAATTCTTTTGAAGCCGAAGAAGCAATGCAGGAAGGTTTTGTAAAAGCGTTTACTAAAATGCATCAATACAACGGAGAGGTGACTTTTGGGGCTTGGTTAAAGCGTATCGTGATCAATAAAAGTATTGATATGCTGAAGGCTAAAAAACTAGAGCTGGTCGCCATTAATGAACAAGTATTGGGTACGGTAGATGAGCATAATGACTGGTCTGTAGATGATGGGATTACGCTAGATCAAATCAAAGCAGCTATTGAAGAATTACCAGAGCGGTATCGCTATGCGGTGATGCTCTTTTTAATAGAGGGATACGACCACCAGGAAATATCAGAAATATTAGAAATAACTGAGGTTGCATCGCGTACGCTGGTGCACCGCGGAAAGAAAAAATTGCAGGAGAAACTTAAAACTAAATATCATGGCACAGGATATTAGAGAAATGTTTAAAAATGATTTGAGCATTCCTGATGAGGGGCTTAAACGAGGGCACGAAGCGCGATTTAATGCGCGTCTGAATGCGCACTTTGGGAAGGAGGCAAAAGCCAAAGCCGAAGGTTATCTCTGGATGAAAATAGCAGCCGTTTTGGTTGTGCTGATCGCAATTAGTGGGCTGTTGCTAAACAATCCATTGAGTACCGGCACTCAGGCTGAGCAAGCCGTAGAGGCTAACTCGCTTGCGACCACCCAGCCGGTAAAAGTGCAGCTGAGCGACTTCTCTCCAGAGTACAAGCAAATTGAAGATAGTTATCTGGCAACCATTCATATGGAATTGGCACAACTTAACGTCACCGATGATAACAAAGCCATTGTTGATGCTTATATGGGCCAGCTCGAAGAGTTGAATCAAGAGTATGATCGTCTTAACGCTGATCTGGTAGAAACAGGAGTGAACGATTACAATATTCAATCTTTGATTGATAACCTTCAGTTTAGATTGGATTTATTGAACAAATTGAAAGAGAAATTAAACGAATTACAAGTGTCTCAAAATAATGAGATACAAACCAATACCTTATAAATCGATGATGAGGATTATGAAGTGTTATGCGAAGCTGTTGGCGGTTTTGGTTTTTATTCCGCAGGCAAACGCACAAACTACAAACAGCAAGCTCAATGAGCGCTTTGCTACTAATGCTAACGTGGCCATCCTTACAGAGTCACAATACGCTGACATTGTTTTTGAAGATTGGAATAAAAATGAAGTTGAAGTCGAAGCTGTTATTGAGTCTGAAGATTTAAGTAAAGAAGAGATCAATCAGCTGCTTAAAGGCTGGCAAGTTAACGTTCAAGGCAATAGTAAAGCTGTACGTATCATTAGCAGTGGTGCGCCTTCGACGGCCAGTATAGCTTTAGGGGATACTCAAGTACGTGGCATCAATGACTTGATCACGGCATCTATGCAGCAAATGATTCAGCCGGTGATGCAGCAACCTAATGTTTCACCAGTTTTGCAACAGTTTGCATCTATGCAGATTCCTGCAGAATTCTACAAGGGGATGAATGCTGTTTCATTTGACTACCAGGCGTATAAACGTGACGGGGCTAAATATTTAGAGCAGTATAAGCGCAAGATTGAGCAGAATCTGGGAGAAGATTTTGATGTGGTAATGAAAAAATGGGAGCAGAATAATAAAAAGCGAGTTGCCGCAGGGCAAGGTCTTGCCGGAAGCAGTCTACTCGGGATGCCAAAATCACCTTTCGGAGAAGATATGAGTTTTGACAGCGCTGCTTTTAATCGCGATAAGAAAGCCTACGTTGCCGCGATGAATAAAAAATACGGAACCAATGTAAGTGTTTCTCAAGTAGATCAGTGGCGTAGTGCCATTGAAGATTGGGGCGATGAGTTTAGTGCAGATATGAAGGCTTGGGGAGAACGTTTTGGTAAGCAGCTGGGCGGTTCTACTGAGGCTTTGGGAGCTACCTTTGGCCGTGCTATTGAGAGTGATATGGCGGCTTTAGGGCAAAATGTTGAAAAAGCAATGCAAAGTTGGAGTAATGACTTTGCAAAGAAATTAGAGCAAATGGCTGAAGCCCAAGGCGGAAGTCTTAAAAAAACGGTTACTACAGACGCTAATGGAAATGTGAGCACGCAAATGACCTATAGCTATTCGGGGGCTCCTTCTGGGGCTGCTATCGCAGTAAAGCCTAAAGGCACATTTTCTCGTAAAATTATCGTGCATATGCCTAAAGCGGCACAGCTAGACCTTAACGTACGCCACGGTAACGTGAAGATCTCTGAGGCTACCAACGCCCGGGTAACGCTCGCGCACGGAGATTTTATGGCAAATACTATTTCTGGTGAAAAAACCTTGATCAACGTTGCGTACAGTCCGGTTGATGTGACTACTTGGGATTACGGTACGTTACGCGCAAATTATATTAAGAACTGTGTGATTGATAAAGCAAAAAGCATCAATGTAGATTCTAGAGCAAGCAGTATCGTGATCAACGAACTCGAAGATGCGGCGGTGATTACGGGAAGCTTTGGCGAACTTTCAATCCCAAAATTGGGTAAGAATTTTAAAACCTTAAACATTAGTGTAGAGAACAGCGATGTAGTACTCAACCTGCCGGAAACACCTTTCCATTTTAATTTTAATGGTGTGCGCAGTCGTCTAAATTATCCGAGAAAGATCGAGGCTAAAGTTATGGAAGGCTACAACAGCAGTATGGTTAACGGCTTCTATAAATCAAGAAATACAGACAGTATTATAGCGATTTCATCTAAGTATAGTGATATCGTCCTTAATTGAGTTTTTTAGTTTAATTGTTGTAAAAAGTCCGTTCCTGCCAGAACGGACTTTTTTGTTTTAGACTGCATAGAGAATTGTATTTTTGGCGCGATGGAACACAGCCTTTTTTTAAACCGAATCGCACAATGTACTGCCCAATTCACACCGGTGGTAGATGCGGTATACGCGGCTTCAGATTACCGATTTTTAGATCTTTCTACGACTAACGAGATCCTAAAGGAAGTAGATACAAGTTCTTCAAAAGCGATTCAGCTTTATATCAATACATTTCTTGCAAAAACTGGTGGGCGTGTCGCATATGGCGGTTATCTAGAAAAGCGTAGTATTTATGACCGAAGCCTTTATTTTAATAATGATGATCCAGAACTTAAGCGCAACATCCATTTGGGATTAGATGTCTGGGTTCCCGCCGGAACAGCGATTTTGGCGCCGGTAGCTGGTACCGTTCATAGTTTTAAAGACAACACAAACTATGGAGATTACGGTCCGTGTATTGTTTTAGAACACCGTTTTGAAGATTTCCATTTTTATACACTCTATGGTCATTTGTCTAGGGCCTCCTTATCTGCTTTAACCGTTGGGCAGAAGATCTCGGCGGGTCAAACCTTTGCGCATCTGGGAACCTCAGAAGAAAATGGCGATTACGGGCCGCACTTGCACTTTCAAATCATAAAGGATATGCAAGAGTTTAAAGGCGATTATCCCGGAGTTTCCACGCATAAAAAGCTGGATTTTTATAAGAATAATTGCCCTGATCCTAATCTATTGCTCAAGATCTCTTAAGCTACGTGCAGGCGGTATTGTGACGGTGTAGTATGCTTTAATTCTTTAAACTTTCGGTTGAAATTGGCTATGTTCTGAAACCCGCACAGTTCAGAAATGGCGGCTACAGAAAGCTCTTTTTCTTTGTACAAAAGTTTGCACGCGTGCTCGATACGCAGTTCGATCAAAAACTGTAAAAACGTCTTATTGGTACGCCGTTTAAAATAACGACAGAACGCGTTTTTGGTCATATTGGCGATTTCTGCGATGGTGTCAAGCGTAATATTTTCGTGAAAATGATCAAGCGTGTATTGATACACGTCACTCATACGTTTCCCTTCGATATCTGTGTATTTTTTATGGTAGACAAAGGATGAAAGTGGAGTTTTATCTGACTGCTGAATCAAATCAAGAATTTGAAGAAATGAAGCCAAGCGTTCAATACGGCTTTGATGTTTCAACTTAGAAAATTTTCTAATGAGTGATTCGGTATTCGTTTCGATCTTCATTCCGTATTCGGCTTCATCAAAAAAACTATCTATTCCTGACATTTCAGTAAGCTTGAAAAACTCTTTTCCAAAGGAATTCTTAGTGAAAAATAGCGTGTACATAACAGATTTATCGATCGCGTTATCATCGCTTCTAAATACGTGCGGAACGTGTTCGCCAATGACCAGAATATCGCCTTCTCGATAATCATTAATCGTATCACCAAGAATTAAATTTCCCGAACCTTTTGCGATATAACTGATTTGGATCTCCTCGTGCTCGTGAAGTTTGTCGTAAAATTTGAGTTCGTGATCTTCTTGGTAAACAAGCGCTTCTTTACCGGGCTTGGGTATTTTAAAAGGAAGAACTTTCATAGGGGTAAGGGTGACTATTTGTTTGTGCTTGCTATAAAATTGGCATTAAAAAATGATTCATGTCAAGTTTAGGGGTAATATAGTATCAACATAGGTTACTTATTCATCATAAAAAAGAGACTTTAACATTTGGCTTCTACTTGAACTGCATAAAACGTTTTATTTGGGCGATATTTCATCGGTATTAGTACTTGATTAACTATAACGGTATAGTAAAAACTGTATTTCAGTTAATATGCTATTATCTTTCGCTAACTTTAACAAATAAGGTCTTGGTTAATTACATTTATTTTAGTCAGACTTTTTATCTGTTATTTTAAGACTTCTTCCGGGTATGAATTTCACGACTAAATCGCTTCACACTATATATAAAATCAATTTTATAAGTATTCTGTTTGTGTTGGTTTCTGGTTGCGCTCCAACCGAAAAGCAACCATCTACGGTGCTCTTATCGCCAGATAAAAATCTTGCATTCAAAGATGCCGGATGGGAAACAGAGTATTGGAGCAATCAAGAGAATTATTCAGACAGTATTTTTAAGGATACCGATACTAAAGTATTAGTGATCACGCACGACAGTCTTCAAACGGGACGTATTTTTAAGAAAGTAAATGTCAAGCCCTATGCTCAATATAAGGTTAGCGGATTTATTAAAACAGAGGATGTTTCGACTGAAAAATCCAATGCCGGAGCGGGATTTGGTTTGGGGAAATTTTCCTCTAAAACAGATACTGTTTTTAAGGGAACCAAAGACTGGACACCGGTCGAAATGACATTTAATACAGAAGGAGACGACAGTTTTATTATAGAATGTCTATTAGGGAAAAATGCGCCTGCTTCCGGAACGGCTTATTTTAAGGATATTAAGCTTGAAGAACTTTCCTCGCAAACCCTTGAACCTAAAGTTAGCATCGATCTGGAAGCGCAAAAAGTGCCGATGTCGCCATATATCTATGGACAGTTTATTGAACATATGGGAAAATCTATTTACGGCGGACTTTGGGCTGAAATGCTTACCGACCGTAAATTTTACCACAAACCCGGTACTTCAGCTTCGCCTTGGGAAGTTTCAGTAGACAGTACAGCGATAGCTTTAGATGCAAAAAATGGCTTCTCAGAACAGGCATTGCCAGTTTTTAAATTGGATGAGAATCAAATTTTCTTGAAACAAGACTCAATCGCTGTTAAACCAAATACGAATTATGTAGGCCGAATTGTTTACAAAACTAAAGGACCTTTTAAAGAGGTTAGTATTGGTTTGGAGGCGCTCAATTCTAAAAATACGGTTGGTTTCAGTATTTCGGAATCGGAAGCATTTGTTACCAAAGAATTTGAATTGCATACAGGGGAGAATTCAGGAAGTTTAGCAAGTCTAGAGATCTCTTTTGAAGGAAAGGGTACGGTCACGCTCGCCGCAATTTCCTTAATGCCGGAAGATAATATTGATGGTTTTCGCCCGGATGTGATCGCGTTGTTGAAAGAATTAGATTCTCCCATTTACCGATGGCCCGGTGGAAATTTTGTTTCGGGTTATGATTGGAAAGATGGTATTGGGAATCCCGATACACGTCCTACACGATATGAGCGCGCTTGGAATGGCTTAGAATATAACGATGTGGGAATTCACGAGTTTATGCAACTCTGCAAAATTCTAGATGCTGAAGCCAATATTGCCGTGAATACCGGCTTAGGTGATGCAGCATTGGCAGCAAACGAAGTGGAGTACTTTAACGGTGCTGCCACTACGCCTATGGGAAAACGCCGAGCGGCAAATGGTCATCCTGAGCCGTATGATGTTCAACTTTGGGCGGTAGGAAACGAGATGTTTGGCGACTGGCAATTAGGCCATATGCCAATCAAAGAGTATGTAAAAAAGCATAACAAAGTAGCCGAAGCAATGTGGGCAGTAGATCCTGATATAGATCTCATCGCTGTGGGTTATCCCGGGGAATGGAATGATATGATGTATCAAAATACTGCTGAAAATATGACTTACATCAGCGAGCATTTTTACCGTCAGGATTGGCACGCAGGCGGTTTGCTTACACACGTTAAGCAAATGCCCGATGCGATTAGAGCAATAGCAGAAGAACACCGTCGAGCTCGTAAGGAGGTTCCAGAGATTGCAGATCGTGATATTAAGATCGCACTTGATGAATGGAATTATTGGTACGGTCCGCACGAGTTTGGATTGTTGGGTACACGTTATTTCTTGCGTGATGCTCTAGGAATTGCCGCCGGATTGAATGAATTCTCACGCCAGTCTGAGATGTACTATATGGCCAATTATGCGCAAACGGTAAATGTGATCGGAGCGATAAAAACAACACCCACCGACAGCTGGCTTGAGGGAACCGGATTGGTTTTAAAAGTATATCGTAAAGAATTCGGTACTATTCCTGTTGCGGTTTCGGGTGCTCCAGAACCTTTAGATGTTGCGGCCACGCTAACCGAAGATGGAAACTATTTAACGCTTTCGGTTATCAATGCTACGCATCAGGAGTATCAATTGGCGCTTGACTTTATTACAGAGGACATTCCAACACAAGGAACAGCTTTTATGATCACAGGAGCCAACGATATGGTGTA
Source organism: Leeuwenhoekiella sp. ZYFB001 (assembly GCF_011784865.1). Taxonomy (NCBI): domain Bacteria; kingdom Pseudomonadati; phylum Bacteroidota; class Flavobacteriia; order Flavobacteriales; family Flavobacteriaceae; genus Leeuwenhoekiella; species Leeuwenhoekiella sp. ZYFB001. The sequence goes on along the minus strand of NZ_CP050460.1, from coordinate 2,111,360 downwards.
TAATGACGTGATGCACAAAAACAGTATTTACCTCGAAGAAACTTCTTTTGAGTTGGAGCAAAACAGCTTAGAGATTGCTAGGGAGTCGGCGGGAATCTATAAATTCAAATTAAATTAGAAATCAACGGATATGAACACGTATAAAAAAGCCTTAGGGGTATTTATTCTTCTTTTTATAGGCATTGCCGCCGGAGTACAAGCCCAGGAATATTGGGATAAGGTGAAAGAGCGAGAAGCGACTTTAGGCTTAGAATCGGGCTTTGAAACCTTAGAAACCGATCAATTTATACTGAAGTTGGTCAAGGCTTCGCAAACCGTAGCTTCTTTGGCTCCAAAATCAGATTCTGAATTTGATTTTACTCCCGGAGACCGCTTGGAGATCAGATCCGGCAACGGACTCTACCATTTAGGAGATATCAATTTTAGATACCGCCTAGAAGGTTCAAATGAATGGAATACGGTCTCAACCGCGACTGCCAGAAAACCTGTGGAAGCGATAGCTAAAGAAGGCGCTTTGGCTGCTGCTAATTTAGCCAATACGTTGCCGGAAGATCTTCCGCTTGACATTATACGCTACTATACCGAAGCCAATGGTGACTTGATCTTGGCGTTTGATTTTCAGAATAAAACCGATCAACCGATCGAGTTGGGCGCGTTGGGAATCCCGATGATCTTCAATAATATTTTAGAAGGAAATTCGCTGGAAGAAGCGCACGCTAAGAATGTATTTTTTGATCCGTATATCGGGCTGGATGCAGGCTATCTTGAAGTAAAACGCTTAGACGGAAAAGGTAAAACCTTACTCGTTCTTCCTGAGAACAATATGCCATTTGAAGCCTATCGCCCGTTGCTTGACGATCCTTCGCCGCGCAGTATTGTGTTTGAAGGGTTTCACGAGTGGATGGCCAACAGCAAGGCTTATGCTTCAGATGAATGGAAAGGTGTAAAGCAATGGAATACGCCAACGTCAAGTTTCTTAAAACCAGGCGAACTCAAAACATTTTCTGTACGATTAACACTCGCTCCGGAAATCAAAAAAGTACAGCAACAACTGACCGAAAAAGATATGCCGGTGGCTGTTGGTGTACCGGGATATGTGCTTCCGCAGGATGTACAGGGAAAACTGTTTTTAAAATATAATTCTGATGTAAACAGTATCAAAGTGACTCCTGAAGGTGCGCTTTCGGTTGAGAAAGATGCAGCTATGAATGCGTATGATGTGTACACCGTTACCGGAAATCAATGGGGAAGAGCCCGAGTTGAGATCAAGTACACGAATGGAAAAACGCAAAGTATCAACTATAAAGTGATTAAGCCCGAAAGTGAACTGGTTGCCGATTTTGGGAATTTCCTTTTTGACAAGCAGTGGTTTGATGACGATGAAGATCTGTTCAATAGAGCACCTTCATTGATTTCGTATGATTATCAGAACAAGCGTCAGGTTACGCAAGACGGAAGGGTTTGGATTGCCGGTTTGAGCGATGAAGGTGGCGCCGGAAGCTGGTTAGGCGGAATGATGAAACAATACCTTCAGCCTGATCAGGAACAGGTTTCAAAACTGGAAGATTTTGTAAACCAAACCGTTTGGGGTGTGTTACAAAATGCTGAGGGCGAACATAAATACGGCGTGCGTAAAAGTGTGTTGTATTATGAGCCTGAAGAATTTCCGGCAGGCACTTATAACGACACGATAAATTGGAATACCTGGGCGGCCTGGAATAAAGAAGGGGCCGCAGATCCGGGTAGATCGTACAACTATCCGCACGTGGTTGCTGCCTATTGGACGCTCTACCGCTTGTCACGCTATCACGATAATCTGGTCACACAAAAAGACTGGAAATGGTATCTCGAACAGGCGTATCAAACCACACTGGCGATGACTACTCAGGCTCCGTATTATGCGCAGTTTGGTCAGATGGAAGGAAGTATTTTTCTGCACGTTCTTAAGGATTTAAAACGCGAGCAACTCACAGCAGAAGCCACCAAGCTTGAAGCCGAAATGAAAAAACGTGCTGACCATTGGGAGTCCTTGGCCTATCCTTTTGGTAGCGAGATGCCGTGGGATTCTACGGGGCAGGAAGAGGTGTATATGTGGTCTGATTATTTTGGATATGACGCCAAAGCAGCGGTGACTTTGAGCGCTATTTTAGCCTATATGCCTACAATGCCACACTGGGCTTATAATGGGAATGCTCGCCGTTATTGGGATTTTCTTTATGGTGGTAAATTATCGCGTGTAGAACGCCAGATTCATCATTACGGTTCCGGACTTAATGCGATTCCTGTATTGAACAATTATCGGGAAAATCCTGAGGATTTACATTTGTTGAAGGTTGGCTACGGTGGCTTGCTTGGCGCGGTTTCTAATATTACGGAAGATGGTTTTGGCGCGGCAGCTTTTCACAGTTGGCCTTCAACGCTGGAGATCGATTACCTGTCGGGCGATTACGGTTCTAATTTCTATGGTTACGCGATCAATTCTTCGGCGTATTTGGTTGAAGATGCAGAATTGGGCTATTTAGCCTTCGGCGGAAATCTTACAGAAGAAAAGAATTCTGTTACGATGCAATTGACGACCGCTGCTAAAAATGCTGTATTTGTTCAGCCGTTAGCTTTGTGGATCACTTTAGATGCCGGAGCGGTTCAGCAAGTTAGCTTTGATAAGAAAACGAAAGAGGTACAGCTTACGCTAGCGCCTAAATCTGAAATCACTCCGTTTGCCTACGTAAACCTTCCAGAGGAATATACATTAGACTATGAGAAGGTGCGCGGTGCTTATAAAATTCCGCTTCAAGCAAAACCGATCACACTTACCCTAAAACATTAAACATTGAATAGAAAAGTCATTTTGCTGACAGTTTTCGGACTTATTTTGAGTCTTTCTGTGGCCGCACAAGAATTTACAAGAGCCGATAGTTTACGCGGAAGCATTACTCCACAACGGGCGTGGTGGGATGTGATGCGCTACGATATTGAGGTGCAACCCGATTATGACAAGCAGTTTACTTCCGGGGCAAATCAAATTACTTATAAAGTAGTTCAGGAAAAACATCCTGATGTGATGCAGATTGATTTGCAAGAACCGCTGGTGATTGACCGCATTCTTTTTGACGATGCAACCGAACTGCAATTTAAAAGAGAAGGCAATGTGTATTGGGTTAATACGCTTCCACAGGACTTAGATTCTGAGCATACCGTGAAGATTTTTTTCAGTGGAAATCCGCACGTAGCGGTACGACCTCCTTGGGATGGCGGCTGGTCGTTTTCAAAAGATGCAAAAGACCGACCGTTGATGACTGTTACGTGTCAAGGTTTGGGTGCTTCGATCTGGTATCCCAATAAAGATCATCAAAGCGACGAACCCGATCGTGGTGCTTCATTAACGATGCGTGTTCCTGATGCGTTGACTGCTGTAGCTAACGGTCGCTTACTTGATAAAACCGAACATCAAGATGGTACCACGAGTTACAAATGGGGCGTTGAAAACCCGATAAGTAATTATACAATCATTCCGTATATCGGGCATTACGAGAATTTTAAAGAGGTCTATCCCGGTGTCAAAGGCGATCTTGATCTCAATTATTGGGTGCTGGATTACAACCTGGAAAAAGCCAAAGAGTATATGCCTAAAGAAGTGCATAATATGCTGAATGCCTTTGAGTATTGGTTTGGGCCGTATCCGTTTTACGAGGATGGTTACAAGCTGATAGAAGTAGACAATACTGGTATGGAGCATCAATCGGCGGTTTCTTACGGAAATCATTATGCCGGCGGTTATCGCGGTCGTGACGGCTCAGGCACCGGATTGGGCTTGACTTGGGATTTTATTATCATTCACGAAAGCGGTCACGAGTGGTTTGGCAACAACATCACCACAAACGATCTTGCCGATATGTATGTTCACGAGAGCTTTACCAATTACAGCGAGACCCTTTTTATAGATTATAACTACGGTCCCGAAGCTGCCAATGCATATAATTATGGTATTCGACAAGGGATTGGCAATAAAACGCCTATTATTCCGGCGTATGGCGTGAACGCTCAGGGAAGTGGTGATATGTACCCCAAAGGCGGAAATATGCTGCACAGCATTCGCCACAGCATCAATAACGACCAATTGTTCAGAAACATTTTGGCCGGTTTGAATCAGACTTTTCATAATAAAACCGTTGATGGGAGTGAGGTACAGGATTATATTTCGCGCAAAGCCGGCTTTGATTATTCTAAAGTTTTTGAGCAGTATTTGACTACGACCGAGATTCCAACTTTAGAGCTTTTTGTAGATGCTGAAAATAACCAGATCAAATACCGCTACGTCAACTGTATTGAAGGTTTTGATTTGCCCTTAAGTCTTGTAGGAACGCACGAGGAGCTAAAAATCTTTCCGGTAGCGAATACCTGGAAAGCAGTAGATATTACGATGAAAAATCAATACCTGCTAACGCCAGATCGTATTGAAAAAATGTATTACCTCAATGTGGTTTTGGTTAAAGAATTGTAAGCTAATGTCCTTCTGGTCCTCGTATTCCAGCTTTAATTTCTAGTTTTAGATCATTGGCTTCCGGTGGAATTGGACACGAATAATTAGGGCTGTACGCACAAAAGGGATTATATGCTTTGTTGAAATCAATTACAATCGTGTTGTCTTCGGGGATTCTAAGATCTATGTAGCGCCCGGCGCCGTAGGTTTCCACACCGCTAGTGTAATCAGTAAAGGGTAAAAAGAGATAATCTTTGTATTCCTCCATTTTACGGAGCGCGTGACTTTGATATATTGGTAAATGATAGGTATTCCCTTTCAGTTCAAAAGTAGCAAGGGCATAGGTGTCATAGGTTTTGATCGCGCCCGATGAGGTTGGAAATTGAATCTCTTCCGGATCTTCTATTTTTTGAAATTGTGCCACAACCCTATAAGTCGAATCAATAGGGTAGAAGCTATGTCCTTTAAATTCCTCTTGTTCTTGCGGCGTTAAGGGCGACTCTTCCGGATTTTTATATTCAGCATTTAAGTCTTTTTGAAACTGAAGGATCTCAGCTTCGTAAGTGGTTTGCGAAAAGCAATAAAGACTTGTAAATAATAAAATGACAGTTTGAAATAGGTTTTTCATAGCCATAAAAACGGGTGTTTTTGTTGGTGTTGCTCAAAGAGGTTTTACTCAACTTGGCTACTTTACTTGAACAAAAACACCCAATATGAATTTAATTTTTGGTTTTATCGGGATATTCCGGAGTGTTAAGCGACTTCGGCGGATTTTCTTCAAGCTGTTGTAAGATGATCTCGATCGCTTTTTCTAACTGCGGATCTTTACCGGCAATCACGTCTTTTGGAGTTTGCTCCACTTCAACATCTGGTGGCGTGCCTACATTTTCAATTCCGAAGCCTTCTTCATTGTAAAAGGCCACGTTAGGCGCAGTCACATAACCGCCATCGATGAATTCAGGATAGCCTAAAACGCCCACGAGTCCGCCCCAGGTGCGTTTTCCTACCAGCGTCCCCAGATTATTTCTTCGGAATAAATAGGGCAAATAATCTCCTCCCGAACCTGCAGTTTCATCAATAAGCATCACTTTGGGTCCCTGGATTGAAGCGCTTGGAGCTTTCATATCCTTACCATATCTGAAATTCCAATAACTCTGCATCGGCTTGTTTAAAAGGTCGATGACATAATCTGCCAGTTGACCACCACCATTAAAGCGCTCGTCAACAATAATCGCTTTTTTATCTGCCTGCGGATAGAAATAGCGTTTAAAATACTCGTGGCCTGCCGTTGCTGTATTCGGTACATAGACATAAGCTACCTGGCCGTTTGTCGCTTCGTTCACTTTCTTGATATTGCCTTCTACCCAATCGCGATTACGCAATGCACGTTCTGAAGCGATCGTGGTTACTTCTTCGTCATGTGCATTGGTTCCATTGGCATTGCTAGACAAGGTAAGGGTCACAATATCTCCGGCTTTATTTTCAAAAAAGCGGTAGAGGTTATCTTCACCGGTTACTTCTTTTCCGTTTACCTTGATGATATAATCGCCTTCGCTGGCATTTACACCGGGTTCGGTAAGGGGAGAACGCAGATCTGGATTCCAATTGAGTCCACCGTAAATTTTAGTGATCTGGTAACGGTTGTTCTTGATCTCAAAATCAGCACCTAGTAAACCTCCGTTGATGTTTTCTTTTTCTACGCGAGAATCGCCTCGATAATCAAAGCGGTGATGCCCAACTGAAAGCTCAGCAAACATCCAACTCATCACGCGGTAGAGGTCGCTTTTTGAAGGAACATCAGGAAGGAATACGCTGTATTTTTCTTTCATCGCATCCCAGTCTACACCGTGCATTCCCGGGTCATAGAAGTAATCGCGGTTCACGCGCCAGGCTTCATTAAAAATGTTTTCCCATTCTTGTTTAGGATCGATCTTAACCTTGATCGCATCAAAAGCCAACGGACCTTGATCTGATTTTTTCACGGTGTCAGAAACAAACCAGCTTCCATTACTGTAATACATCATTTTCTCTCCGCTCGCAGAAATTTCAAAGGAATCTACCTCAAAAAGTTCTTCGTCTTTTTGTTCGCCTAAATTATAAAGATGCAACATCGCAGGAGCATCATAGGAAGGATAGGAAATGTAGTACAGCATTCCTTCTTTAGGAGCAGCAAGCGACATAAAATTGCCTGTGCCTACCGGTACTGAAACCATACGATCCATAATACCGTCCCAATCAATTTTTAAAGTCGGCACACTTTCCTCTTTTTTATCTTCCTTTTGTTCTTCTTCAGCTTCAGCGATTTTTTCAACGTCATTTTCTTTGGCAAAAGGCGATTTCACCTCCTTTTGAAGCGTAATTAAATACAAAGCATTTGACGAAGTCATATCTTGATTAGACTGGTCAAACCAGTTTACCACCGGACCGGCATCGGTAGAAGCAGTAAGGTACAGGTACTTTCCGCTCGGGTCAAAGGTAGGTTCGGTCACGTTAGATAAGCCGTCTGAAATGGGATAGGACTTGTTTTCGCTAAGCGAATATACATAAGCCTGTTCAAAGTTGGTGTTGGTGATCAAGGTGTAAGCGAGCCAATTTCCGTCAGCCGACCAGCTTCCAAATAAATCCCGGTAATCGCCCGGCTGATACAATACATCTTGAGCTATTTTTTGGGTTTTACCAGTTGCAGCGGTGGTGATGTATAAGTTTCTACCGTTATCTACGTAAGCGATTTTTTCACTATCTGGAGACCAGTGCAGGTGCGCATAAAATCCGGTGCCATCAAGGGCGATCGCTTTGGCTGCATCGGTGCTGTTTTGATCTTTTATATGCAGCGCATACTCGCCGCTGGCATCAGAAAAATAAGCAATATGCTTGCTATCCGGCGACCATTTTGGGAAGGTCTCGTGAACTCCGGGAGTTTGGGTAAGATTAACCATATCTCCTTTTTCCGAAGGAAGCGTTACAATTTCTCCTCTAAAGTCAGCCACCACACGTGCTCCGGAAGGCGAAATACCGCCGCTGCGTACATAATAACTTCCACTAACAAAACGCGGACGTAGCTCAAGCAAATCGGTTGCAATACCTATTTTAAACTTGGTAAGTTGTTGGTTGGAAGGATTAAAGGTGTGCAAGTATCCGGCTTGCTCTAAAATCAGCATCCCATCGCTGCTTGCTTCTAAATCTTCCAGACCAAAATCTTTAAAGTCGGTCAACTTACTCACTTGTTTTGAAGCCAGATCATAAGCATAAAGGTTGAATTCTCCATCGCGATCGCTTCTAAAATACAGACTATTTCCTATAAATTCCGGTTGCGCATCGTTGCTTCCTGCTGCCGGTTTTGGGATTTCTACTACTTCTTGCGTAGTGGTATCGTAGATGTAAATGCGAGTTTGCGTTCCGCCACGGTAATGTTTCCATTGGTTGAACCGATCAGGAATTGGCGTATACGCGATGTACTTTCCATCATCAGAATAGCTTGCCCAATATGCATTTGGGATCTCTAATTCTGAAACCGGACCACCATCTAGAGCCACTGTAAACAGCGAAGTATAGCGATTAGTAAATAAGGTACGCTGCGATGCAAAAACAACATTTTTTCCGTCAGGTGTAAAATCCCGAGCGATATCCGGGTACGGATGATAAGTCAATCGGGTAGGGACACCACCGGTAACCGGCACGCTGAAAATATCCATATTGCCATCATATTCTGCACTAAAAGCAATCGTTTTACCGTCTGGTGAAAAAATAGGATTAGACTCAACGCCTTCGTCGATGGTTAGGCGTCGTGGTTGAGATCCATTACGGTTCGCAACCCAAAGATCTTCGGCATAGATAAATGCGATATGGCTATCGCTAATGGCCGGTTCGCTCATTAACCGGGTGTCTGTCTGATTGATCTGTGCCACCGCCGTGATCGAAACTGTCCAAAGAATGAAGTTTAAAAAGTACTTTGTGATTTTCATGATTTGATTGATAAAATTTATTGGCGTCGCCAAAGGATATCAAACCCTTTGGCTTGCCTAACATTTAATAGCTGTTTCTAACGAATGCCTTATAACTGCATTTTATTTATTTTTTTACTACTCGAAAGCCTACGTGCTCACTCTTTACCGGTTTTTGATCGTAAGGATCTGCAAAGTCATAAGCACTATAATCATAAGTTCCTGTGGCACTGTATTCGGCGACATTTCCTCCCAGATCATAGATTGTTGCTTCGCCAACTTTTACACTTTTATTAGAACCTACCGGCTTTAAAAGGGAATAGTTTAAGCTGTTAACTTTTTGAAGCAAAAGGTCAGCATCATCTGCGGTGAGGTCGTATCCCGCCCAAGTATTCAAGTTGTTTTGACCTTTAGATCTTTTTGCTGCTTTTTGCTGAAGTTTTTCAGCTTCTTTAGCATTGGGTAAGCGATAGGTGGTTCCGGTTTGTTGAGAAAGCCAAGTCACATAGTTTTCAGCATCTGTTTTGGAAACCACGGCCGGATAATTGTCTTTTCCGCTTTCAAAAGAGAATGTGTTTTTAAAAGCCTTAAACTGCGCGTTGGTAACTTCAAAACGTCCTAAACTGATGGAGTCTTCTTTAACTGAAACCGTTTCCGGAATCAGCATTCCTTTATTTGAAACTCCATACAGCCCGTTTACTTGTTGGGCTTCTTCAAGCTTAAATATTTCCGCCAGGGGACTATCTTCTTTAAAGGCTTCGTTATCTGTAGGTTTTTTATCAAAAAGGTAGGTGTCGATCCAGGCGATCTCTTCTTTCATTTTGCGCAGCTGATGCGTGATCTTTCCTAAACCGTGAGGTTGCCCCGGAAACCATAAAAATTTCACCGGCGTTTTACCAACTTGCTGTAGTCCGCGGTAATACTCCCAACCCTGATCGCGTGGTACCGCGCGGTCTTCACTTCCGTGGAAAATGATAGTCGGCGTTTTAATCTTTTCAATCTCAAAAAGGGGAGATTTGATGAGGTAGTTCTCGTTATAGGTTTTGCCGTTGGTATCGTCCCAAGGTGCACCCCCAAAATAACTCTGGTCAAAACTCACTCCAAACTGGCAAGTGCCAAAATCAGATGTCCAGTTCACATCGCCGGCGCCCGGCGCAGCAACTTTAAACATATCAGGATATTTGACCGTAAGCATCGTTGTGATGATCGCCCCGTTAGACCAACCCATAGTTCCCATTTGATCCCGATCTACTTTGCCTTCGGAAACAAGTTTGTCGATCCCTTTAGTGATGTCTTCTAATTCCGGTTCGTAATAATTGCCCTTTATCGCTTCGGTATATTCAAGACCGTGATTGGTTGAACCGTGATAATTAGGCATCAGCACAAACATATTTTTCTGTGTAAGTATCGAAGGGTAATATGCCCAGCTGCCCGACCATTCATCGGTATCTTGACTTGATGGACCGCCGTGAATATTGAGCATCAAGGGATATTTCTTTCCTTCTTGATAATCGTTTGGGTAATATAAGATTCCGGTTACTTCATCACCGTTATAACCCGTCCACGTCATAATTTCGCTTTTAGGCATATACTTTTTTTCAAGCTTTTTGTTCAGCGTGATGAACGTTTCTTCGTTGCTAACTTTAGCTTTTTTAAGATCTGCAACGAAGTACTGCGGAAGTTTTGAAGCGGTAGAGTAGGAGTACATGATCTTAGAAGCATCGTTAGCAATTGCATTAAGACTTACGTGCTCGTTCTTGTCATCATAATCCATTTCTGAGCGTGACCAGCTCGTTCCTTTTTTGGTGTAATAGGCAAGCTTCATTGTGGCTTTATTGGCTAATGAAACGATCACGTCATTCCCCGCCACGGTATAGCCGCCACCTACACCAAGTTCCCAATCAAGATCCACTTTGGTCGCTTTAGCCGAAGCCAAATCGTAATAATACAGTTCGGTGATCCCGGCGCCATTCCATTCAGGATCTGAAGAAAAGCCGGTTCCGAAATAAAAACCGCTATCATCAGCCGTGAATTGTACGTCATAAATAGGGAATTCAAAGTCTTGCAAGACTTGCTTTTTGGCGTCAGTTTTAAGGTTTACAAGATAGCTGTACGGATCTTTCTGTGCATCTGCGCCATAGCTCAAACTGCGTGTGATGGTATAATATAACCAGTTGCCATCGTGCGAAAGTTGGTAGCTGCGTATGGGTTTTTCATTATCGGTGATTCTGGTAATTTGGTCTTCTTTAAGGTCAAATGCATAAATGTGACTTGGCTGCCAGTGCAGCGAATCTTCAATGATCTGAACATCATCTTCTTTTTCTTCTGCTTCAAGATCGTATAATGTTTTTCCGTTTTTAGCAGTGAAGAACAAGGTGTTTTCATCTTTAAGCTGAATGCTCGAGATACCGTTGTCAAACTCGTGGATTTCTTCGGCTTCGCCACCATAAAGGCTGAGTTTCCAAAGTTTTTTGCCTTTGTCTCGCGAACTCAAAAAATATAGTGATTTTCCGTCTTTAGAGAATATAGGGCTGTAATCGCTATCGTCACCGTAGGTAAGTTGGGTAGTGAGAAAGGAATCGTCTTCTTTTAAACTCAGACGCGTCAAATAAAGATCAGCAACAAAACGATCTTTTTTCTTTACCGCCTTGCTTTTGCTCCAGACCACCATAGTACCGTCTGGCGAAAAAACAGGCGAGCGCATAGACTCGGTGTAAACAATATCTTCTGGAGTCCAGGCTTTAGGGTCTTTGTTGTCTTCTTGACTAAAAACCTGTGAGAGGCTTAAAATGCTAATAATTAGTAGCTCGAAAATGTTTTTCAGCATGAATTGAAATTCTATTGATATGGAATGATTAAATCTTTGAAGTTACTAAAAACTCCTCTTTTTTAATGCTGAAAAGTCGCTGTTACGCCATAAAAAAGTCCGTTGAAAACAATTTCAACGGACTTGTAGTTATTGCCAGTTATTTTTTAGAAAATCGAAAAATACAGGTGTTATAATTTGTTATTCTTCAGAATCCTGATTTTTTAGGATCTCTTGCTCTGCTTCAATTTTTTGTAATTCGGTTTTGATCTGATTTAAACGAGCAGCGATCTCTTCGTTATTGGCTTCCATATCCAATAGTTGTTGCTCCATTTGCTCCACCGAAATGCTGTCTGACATAAAGTAACCTTTTACATCGGCGTGGCTTTCAATCAATTTTTTGAGTCTAGCGAGGCTGGTCGCTTGCGCTTTCAATTGCATTTGATGTTCCTGTACATCTGCCATTGCGATAGAGTCTGTGGCCTCAACATCTTTAAGTTTTTGCGCCAGCGTACGTGTATCTGCTTTTACAGCTTCGTGAGATACAACCATAGCTTCGTGCACGGTTTCAAGACTGTCTGTGTGCATTACAAATTCTAAGTATTCATCGTGCATGGCTTGACGGGTATCGTCGCAGGCGGTAAAAAGTATTGTAGCTAAAAAGCTAAATACAAGGTATTTTTTCATAATAAATAATCAATTAATTTACGATTAAAGATAGCCAAGAATGCGATGCACTTGCTGTTAAATAATCGTTAGAATTTAAAGGAAAAGTTAGAATTCTATAGTTGCTTTAGCTGAAGATCTAAATATAGATCGAATAAAAAAATCCGTTCTAGAATTACTAAAACGGATTTTATTGATACTGTCAATCGCGTGGCATTTTCTGCACTCGTTACTCAGACTTTGGCTTGCTGCCAAAACGTTTGTTAGGCTTTCGGGCAGTCTGCTTTTTTGGTCCGTTGTTGTTCTGACCTTTAGGTTTGTTGCGGTTTCGGTTGCGATTTCTAGAACGATTACGATTGTTGCGTTTAGGCTGCTCTGGAGCATCACCACCTTTCACCTGGCCGGCTTCAGAAGCTTCATCGCTTAAAAACGGATGCTCTGTTACCACGTGCACTTTTTGTTTTATGAGTTTTTCAATATCCTTTAAATATGGGCGCTCATCAGTTGCGCAGAACGAAATTGCAATTCCGCTGGCTTTAGCTCTTCCGGTACGACCAATGCGGTGTACATAAGTTTCGGGCACATTAGGCAGATCATATTGAATAACGAGTTCGAGCTCAGAAACATCAATTCCGCGGGCAGCGATATCGGTAGCGACGAGAACGTGCAATTTTCCATCTTTAAAATCATTCAATGCTTTTTGTCGCGCCCCTTGTGATTTATTTCCGTGAATCGCAGCTGATTGAATTCCGGCTTTATCCAGAACTTTAACGATTTTATTGGCACCGTGCTTGGTACGAGAAAAAACCAACAGCGACTGAGGTTTTTCGGTTTCAATTATAAATTTTAGCAGATTAGCTTTATTACGTTTTCCCACAAAATATACCGCCTGATCTACACGTTCTGCAGTGGGTTTTTCCGGAGCGATGGTAACTTTTTCGAAATCGCCCAGAATCAGTTTAGAAAGGTCAACGATCTCTCTGGGCATTGTTGCCGAAAAGAACAAAGATTGACGCTTATGCGGTACAAGCTTCAGAATTTTTTTAATGTCGTGAATAAAGCCCATATCAAGCATCTGGTCTGCTTCATCAAGCACCAGATATTCAATACTTCCCAGATCTATAAACCCTTGTTTTACCAAATCTAATAAGCGACCTGGAGTAGCAGTGAGCACGTCAACGCCTTTGCGCATAGCCAAAACTTGTGAGGCTTGCTTAACACCTCCAAAAATCACGGTACTTTTAATACCCGTGTATTTGCTGTACTCAGTGACATTGTCATCAATTTGTATAGCGAGTTCACGTGTAGGTGTAACGATAAGCGCTTTGAGCTTTCGTCCCCCTTTTTTAGCACCAATACCGTTGTAGATCTGTTGCAGGATAGGAATGGTAAAAGCTGCGGTTTTTCCGGTACCGGTTTGCGCAGAACCCAAAAGATCTTTTCCTTTTAAAAGTATGGGTATCGCTTGCTGTTGAATTGGGGTAGGGTGGGTATATCCTTTGTCGGTCAATGCCTTAAGGATGGGGTCAATAAGACCTAAATCTTTAAATGTCATATAGTGTTATAAGCGGCAAAGATACGGTTATTCTTTTAGCCAAAATAACATTGTACATTTTGCTGACGGTAAGTGCTTCGGCCGGTATTAAAAACCGGGAAGCAGCTGTTTGAGCATATCCCAATTTGAAAACAGTGCATAGCCTAATAGAAAAGAGCTCGCTAGCAAAAGCAATGATTTTTGATTTTTAGTATTCGGTTGTTGATGTTGTGACGGCATCCGTTTTACTTTTTGAATTATAGTATATCGCGATCGCGGCAATGGTGATTAGTTGCGCAATGACAGCAATATACGAACCTTCAAAACCAAAAGCGCCTCCATTTAGCCCATTTGCCTGATCTACCTGAATTTTTACTACGGAATAGAATCCTTGACCGCTCACGTTAAAGCCGAAGAGCGATTGAAAAAGATTCCAGCTGAGATGCAAAGCGATCGGGAACCAAAGATTTTTAGTGTGCACATACGAAAGGCCTAAGAGAATTCCCGCTAAAAAGATATTGAATAGTGCAAAGCTGCTCACGTTAGGATTGAAGGCGTGCATCAAAGCAAAAACCAAAGCCGAAACACTCAACGCAATATATTTTGGCATTGAGAGCATTAAATTACGCAGGATGTAACCGCGGAAAATACTTTCTTCAACTACGGCGATAATACTGAAAAACACCACTGATTGTATCAATTTTGTAGCATCTAGATCTGTTGTGATTACCGTTATTTCGCTAGAAAAATACAAGATGCTATACCCCGTGAACATAATCAGAAATCCAATGGCTATCCCTGTCCAGAATTCGCGCTGTCGTTTGTGTGTTTGAAATCCAAGAGCGACAAAAGGTTTTTTGTCTAAAAAGGTCATAAAAAAATATAAAACCAATAGGGTACCCACGAGATCAAAAACTCTAATGATGAGTTGATGACTGATACTCTTTGTAGGTTGAGGGTCAGTAATATCAAGGCCTGCGATCAAATACCCCGCATATTGAAAAAGACCTACTACAAATAAATAGGGAATAATGAATAGTAAAATACGTTGCCAACCTTTGTGGGAGTAGTTTTGTTCTTGCATTTAATGAGTCTTGGAAAGACAAATATGCATAAACTAATTGCAATATTTTGATCGGAGCATTTTTGCTTCAGAATCACTTGAATAACCGTGTAGGAGTAAGCCTTCGGTACAATTGATGCGACCTGCTTTAATTTGTTGGATTACAAATTCCTTTTACCTACCGTGTGCTCTGAAACGTTCCGGGATCAGTTTGATAGTTCTTTTTGCATCTAACCTCGAAAATCTGTTAGTGGTTACCAAGTTTAAAAGGGTTTGTTCTAGAAGTTCTTTACGCAGTTTATTTTCAAGTTTAAAGTAGCGCGTGAGTTTACCGGTTTCTGTTTTAAAGCTAATCGTATTCTTTAGGCCTAAACTTTTTTGTTCCATTGGTGTTCGCATTGCCATATTAATCCTTTGCTCATAATAAGCATCAATATGAAGACTAAAATATTCAATAGCTGCATACTGAACAAGGACCTTATGATCGATGAGAATCCCTTCTTCCAAAATCGTAATTGAACCTCGGTCGTAAGTTTCTATTTTTTCATAATCAAAGAATTGATAGATATAAGAAATTGTATAAAATACCATTCCAGTAAGAGCAATTATACTGATCCAAACAGTTAGTTGGTTGACTGGTGTTGTATTAGAATCAATAAAGAAAAGGAGTAAGGCAAATGCAATACAACCTAGACCGAGGTTAACAAGTTGCGTAGTGTACGTACTTTGTTCTTTAATTTTTTTGAATGTTGTAGCCGAAAAATTTATTTCTTGTTTTGGAATTGGTGGCAATTTCTTATCTGAAAATTTTAATGATTATTTTGTTATTCGCTCATTAATATCAATTATCGGCCAGTCGTCATTATCCCAATGAATAGGAGTAATAATGAGTTTTGATTCTCCGTCGTCAGGTATAGAATACCCGTGTGCAAACAAGTAATCTTTACCATCGATCTCATAAACGGAATTGTGCCCGAGCGCAGCAAACTGTTTTCCATCGCCTATTGCGATCACGGTACTGTTGCCATCGAGCATGGTAAATCCGGCGCGGTCAATATATGGACCGGTAAGTTCTTTTGAACGGCCTACTGCTATTTTATAATCACTGTTTATGCCGCGGCAACACATATCTAGAGAAACAAAAAGGTAATAATAGTCATTATGTTTATATAAAAATGCAGCTTCTATCTGACTATCGGTCAATTCGAACTCATAAGGTTGTTGGGTACTAGGCCTTCTGGCTAAACTATGCCACTCTTGAGGCCAAGCCATTGCACTCATATCATCTTTTAATTTTACAAGTTCAATACCGTCCCAAAACGATCCAAAGGCCAACCAAGGAGTGCCGCTCTCATCAATAATTGCATTTGCGTCAATCGCTTGCCAAGTGTCGCGACCCATTACGGATTGTACGATTTTCCCGTGGTCTGTCCATTTAAAATCGGAACTTTCTGGATCTAAAGTTGGAGTAGAAGCGTGGCCTATAGCAGCGTGAGGTTTGCCGGGCTTGGCATTACAGGAATAAAAAATGTGGTATCTGCCTTGATAAAAAATAATATCTGGAGCCCAAATATGATTGCTAAATCCCGGTAAAGCTTCTTTAGTCCATTCAGGAACTTCACTAAATATAGGCGCTTCCTTTTTCCAGGTTTTTAAATCTTTGGAAGACATCACCGAAATACCAACTCCTGTTCCAAAAACATAATACGTATCACCATCTTTCGCCATTACCGGGTCGTGAACATAAGGATTATTGGGCTCAAAAGGAGGCTCACCGTTTTCGTTGGTTTGTACTTCTTGAGCGTTGCTTACCGAATTAAAAGCAATAAGTGTTAAGAGCGATAGTAGTACTATTTTCATAAGTGTATATTTTATACTTAAATATACTAATAAAAGTACTTCGCTAACGATTTCGGAAAAAGCTATCCTATTTTAAATGAAAAGTAAGTTCAAACGCTCTTTTACGGCTAAAGATTAAGAAAAGTATCTGCTGCTTTAGCCGAAAGAATAAAACAAGGTAGTTAATACCAAATGTTCTTTGCTTAGCTGATTTGGGCTAGTAATTTTGCCAATTTAGAGCTAAAGCATTTCTAAAGGCACGGCTTTAGCAGTTTGAGATACATCTATTAATCAAAAAAAAAGACTATGAATCGACCCACACCAAAACAACTTGCACCTGAATTAGAATTTCCAATTTTGGGAGCCAATTCGTGGAATTTAAAAGCGCAACAGCCTAAAAATTTTACGTTGGTAGTATTTTACCGTGGCCTACATTGCCCAATTTGTAAAAAGTATTTACAAGAATTACAAAACTTGCTTCCTGACTTCAAAGAACGTGGAGTGGAAGTAGCTGCAGTTAGTATGGATGCTGAAGAGCGTGCCAGACTTTCCCGTCAAAAGTGGGAACTTGATGCGCTGACTTTAGGCTATGATTTACCTGAAGCAACTGCCAAACGATGGGGCTTATACTTAAGCGAAGGTATTAAAGAAGGCGAGCCTGAGCTGTTTAGTGAACCCGGTTTGTTTTTAATCGATAATGAACATAAAATTTACTATTCCTCGATCACCAGCAATCCTTGGGGAAGACCTTATTTACCTTCCTTTATTAAAGCTATTGACTTTATCTTAGAGAATGATTATCCCGCCAGAGGCGAAAAGTAGTATTTTTAGAATATGGATGCGATAACTAAAGAGCGACTGATCAAGTTGGCCGAAGAAGAGATACCTATTCATAAATTTCTAGGCTTAAAAGTAACAACGCTGGAACAAGATTTTATCAGAGTCGAAGTTCCCTATCGAAGTGATTTTGTTGGCGACATACGCAAAAACCGTTGGCACGGAGGCATTATTGCCACCATAATGGACTCCGTAGGCGGGGCTATAGGTGTTGCCAATTTTAAAACGCCTGATGACAGTCTTGCGACCATTGATTTACGTATAGATTATCTGCGTGGCGCTAAAGCAAAACCGCTCACAGTTGAAGGTAAACTTGTGCGTATGGGTAATCGTATTATGGTGACTAAAATGAAAGCCTTTCAAGAAACCGTTCTGGTTGCTGAAGGTAAAGGGGTTTATAATTTTATCAGATCTTAGCTTGAAACGTTTTGGCGTAGTCCATAGATTGAAAATGCTGAGGCTTACCTCGATATCGCTTTGTAGCACTAAAAAAGAAATGCAACACCTTAATGGGGTTGCATTTTTTGCTTAAAAACCTCTTTGATCGTATTTACTTCTTCTTTGTATTGCAGGTCACTTCGGGTGGCAAAATATAAGGTGTTTGCACTTTCTTTAATCCCTTGCCAAACCAAGTGAATGCTTCCTTTAGCAATCGCTTCTTGCACAAGAAAATCAGGAACAATTGCAAAGCCGTTTTCAGCTTCTATACAGCGGATTATAGAACCAATGTTCGGTAAAATGTAATTGGGTTTAAAGTCGGCTCTTGACTTAAAATTATCATACCAAAACCTCCTAAAATGATCCATTTCATTAGATGCACTATACCAAATCTGCTGTTTTAAATGCGCAGACAAGGCTTTAAGATCTTGTTGCTCCAGAAGTTTGTTTACTTCGTTAAGCGGAGTTTTAGATCCCGCAACCAGCACGATGCGCTCTTTAGAAAATGCCTCATACTCCGCCAGTGTATTGGCGTGGTTATTTTTAGGTGTAATGACCAGATCCAAGAGGCCTTTGTTGAGGTCTTTGATTAAGTCTTGATGACCTCCAAACTTGGCGACAAGATTGAAGCGCAGTTTTGAAACTTCTGGCTCTAAAATGGTCTGAAATGTTTCGGTACACATTCCTATATGCAAAGAAGGCACTTTTTCTTTAGTGGATTTTTTAAAATGCTGCTCGGCTTGCTCTAAGCGCTCTAAGGCTTCCACCACAAAATTATAGAGCTGTTTTCCTTCTTCCGTAGGAATCATTTTACGTGACGTACGTTCAAAAAGCTTTTTGCCTACGTAAGCCTCTAAGGCATTGAGGTGGACGCTCACTCCGGGTTGCGAAGCATACAAGGCTTCCGCAGCACGCGTAAGGGTTTTCTTCTCAACAATTGCCCGAAAGGTGCGATACCATTCTAGATTTACCATTATCAAAAATTTTATACAAAGATATTATTTATATTATTTTTATAATAGTTAGTCCCCGTCTAATTTTGTCCCGAATTAAAAAATAAATCTGATGAATAATATTTTAATCCTCAACGGCGGACATCCATTTGCGCATTCTCCGGGAGCTTTTAATAAAACTCTTTTAGAAACCACCGAAGCTTTTTTTACAGCTAAGAAAGGGTATACGGTACGAACCACGCAGGTTGCTGAAAGGTATGAGCTGCAGGAGGAAGTTGAGAAATTTACTTGGGCGGATCTTATTATTTATCACACCCCAATTTGGTGGTTTCAACTGCCATTTGGTTTTAAAACCTATCTGGACAAGGTTCTAACCCACGGCCACCAGAATGGAATGTACGAGAGTGACGGAAGAACGCGTAAAAATCCTGCGATCAATTACGGAACGGGAGGTACTTTACACGGGAAAAAGTACATTATCACTACGAGTTGGAATGCTCCGGAAGAAGCTTTTACCTTAGCCGGCGAGTTTTTCGATCAAAAATCTGTTGATGACGGAGTGTTGTTTGGTTTTCATAAAATGAACCAATTTTTAGGATTAGAACATTTAGATTCTAAGCACTTTCACGATGTAGAGAAAAATGCAGATGTGCCGAAAGCCTTACGAGACTATACAACTTTTCTCGAACACCATTTTGAGGAAGTTTTACAAGACTGATCTCAATGTCTGTAACAGAAATTAAAGACGTGCAGGCCCTTAACTTCAACTATTTATTTAAAATAAGTTGGTGCAGATTTAGGGTTTGTAGGTCTTTTTTAAGATTTCTGTTTTAGAATTTTTACGACTCTGTTGTACATCACTTCTGAAAGATTCCAGTTGTAGCCTTCAAAATCCACAGTATTGGTAAACTGAATCACAACCGCATCCAATTCTTTATGATACTTAGCAATGCTTTGATAGCCCGGGATCAAACCGGTGTGTTCTAATTCATAGAGTGAAGCATACAAATCCCGTTCCTCTTGATTATTGAAAACGCTTCCGTCATTAAGGGCTCTAAGAAAATCGCCCAGATCTTGAGCTGTAGCAAGCATCAGATCGTTATCATCAGCTTTTAAATCCTGAGCGTAGCCCACGTAATACCCGCTCATTATACGATCCAGATCAACATCGTGTATAGAACCATAGGTGTTGTTGAGGTTTAAAGGTTCTAGAATCTCTTTTTTGATGGTGCAAAAGGATGGCTGGCCGGTTACTTTTTTAATGAGTTCGTGCAAAAGTAAATAGTTGGTATTGCAATAGGCGTAATCAGTATCTGGCGCAAAATCTGCAGGTAAATCTAGTATTAAAGCCAGACGTTCTTCATTGTTATCTTTAGGATGCGCCCAATACGAATTGATATCTGTAAAGTTTGGTATTCCGCTGCGGTGTTTCACCAACATTTTTATAGTGATTTCATCTGCGTATTCGATACGATGGGCTAATTCCGGAAAGTAATGTGCAAGCGATTGATCTAAATCTAATTGCCCCTTATTTGCTAATTTGGTAACAGCTAAAGCCGTGTATAATTTACTTACGCTTGCGATTTTAAATAACGCATCGGCACGCGCGGGTTCTTGTGTTGCCCTACTGTGCGTACCTGCGGTATACCAGGCAGGCGCTTTAGCACCTTGATCTATATAGACGATAATACCGTCAAAACCATAATCTGGAGCTTTATCCACTTGCTCTTGAATGGTGTCTGGTAAGGGTTTGATCCAGGCACTTACAATAGGCCAGGGAACAAAATATAAAGAGATGAACGTTGCTGTAAAAAGTAAAATTCTGATGATCGTGGTTGTACGCTTTGAAGCCATTGGGTAATTGCTGATTGTAACTTATATGTTTCAAAACTTTAGCATTCGTTACAATTTAAAGCGTATTTAAACGCAAAGAAATTGATAGGATTATCGTATGCATTAATTCCTTTAGACGACCTACATATTGATATACGAATAGGGTGATTTTCAAACCACAATTTATGTAAAAATGGTATCTACTTTTGTGAGGTAATAGGTGAAGGGGATTGGAGAACTAATGAAGTGTAAGGGGAGTAGCGTGTATGCTATTTTGAAATTAGATTTATAGCATTCCAAACATATTCTTTACTAAATTCTCCGAAATAGGAAACATATTCTCCATCTGACGAAATTACTACGAAACTTGAGCAGGGATAATGATATTTAAAAAACAGTTTTTCAGTTAGGCCATCAGGATCTTTATGCCAATTGAGTACTCCATCATATTTTTCTAAGCCTTCTTTTTCCTTATATATATAAATAGGAGTGTTAGCTTTTAATTGTTGAACTCCATCTTCTAAAGTTTTATGCCAATTTTTAAGTGTTTCTTTTGTAGCTGATCCGGACGAATTGCAAGCGTCTTTTCCTGGATGATAGATAATTACTAAAGGCTTAGTGTTATCTAATTTTACTGAGGTTTTATTGGAGACTAAGGAACGATAAGCTTCAAAATTTTCGAGTTTTCCTGTTTTAGTTCTTTCAATTAACTTTTTCTGATTTAAGGAATCAATCTGAATATCTAAATATTGATTCGTTGATCTCTTTTGTCTAAATTTTGATCTAGATATTTCTTTATTATCAATATCTAAATAAGTAAAATCTCTTAGTGAAGAGGAACAAGAATAGATAAGTATTCCGCTTATTATTAGAGTTAGAATTTTTCTCATAGGCGTTACAACGGCTAGGTGTAAGTATTACTAAGTACTAGCAGCTAACTTACTAAAAACGGAATGAACTAGAGGGGAATGCGCAGAATTTTGCGAGTAGGTGAGACCAAGCTGTTACTAACAACCTTTGCTGTGCAACGTTTTTAAGTTCAGTTGGCAATTCCAATTGCGGAAAACATCTTTTTTAATTCATTAAATTCTGATTGCGTTTTTATTTCATTTAGGTCTCTGTTTTTTCCATTTTTTAGTTGTATTGTGAATCTTCTTCTTCCGAAAACTGATTTTTCCTTTATTCGTTCAATTTTGTCAACAGGAATTTTTTCCAACGTTGATTTTTTATAGACAAGACGGAATAGAATTAGTATTGAAGCAATTCCTAAAATGATCCAAACAATTTCAGTAAACCCCAATCCAGTTTTGTAAACATCATAAAGATTCAGAATTGCATTGAGCAAAGTCAAACTCATTGAGAGTTTCATTAATACAGAATAAGTCTTTATTCCGTCTGTTATTTCTATTGACTTATCAGTTTCATTATAGTTTATTGTCAGTAGGAGATATTTTTGTCAAATGTTGCACAACCTGTTTCGTCTTGGTTTCTTTGCGTGTAAATATCCGCTAGCGCAGAAGCTTCAGGAGGCTTATATATGTTCGTAATATCAAGTTTTACAGTCTTGTGCAACGGTTACCGGTACTAGCTACTAGATTTATTAGTTTTTATAGTTGTCGGTGATGTTTAAATATCTTAATTGTGTTTCTCCATTTAGAATTAAAGTATCTCCTTTAAGAGAATAACTGTAATTTAAATTGATTGGTAGGGTATTATTTTTAGTGTTGTAGAATTCTCGAATTTTACTTCTAACTTCTTTAATGTCTTTTTCTTCTACATCTAATTTATCTAGACTGTCTTTGATGAAGTAATAAGCCCTATCTGAATAATGATCAACTTTAAAATCTAACTTTTTATTTTCTAAGTCCAATGCTATTTTCCCGTAGTATTGATTGTCTAAAGTATCACGAATCTTTATCCTATTATCGTAGTCAATATAGAGTTTGTCAATTTTGGTTTTCGTATTTCTTGGAAATATTTCCCAAACTCCAAAAAGTTCATTTTTTACTAGGAAAACTTTTTTAATATCTGCTATGTATTGGTAAGAATAGAATATCATAACAGGAATTATTAGAAATTTAATCCAGTAAATGTTTTTAATCTTAGAAGGGATTATTTCTGGAATAAAATGTTCTTTTATATTCGTTTTAAAGAAATAGTATTTAAAAGCTTTCCAATCAGTTAGAAGTAGAAAAACTCCCATTATTGTTAATCGAATTGACATAGATTTAGCTCCATCAATTTCGTAAAAGTAGTTCACCAGTAAAATGTTCACCATAAAACTAAGGAAAAGAACTACTCCAATCCTTTCTGTCTTTCTAAATAGTAGAAGTAGGGCAGAAGCTATTTGAGTACACGCAATAATTAGCCCATAAGTTCTAGAAAAACCATAGTAGTACCAAGTTAGCGCGAAACCATTTAGACTGTTTAAACTTTCATCAATAGTTGAAGATAATCCTAGGTCAAATTGTGATTTAAGGATTTTAGCAAATGCATAGGAAAACATTTGATAGGCAATATAGTATCGACATAAAAGTCTAAGTAGGTATAGAATATTTGATTTTGAAAATTTCAATTATCTGGTTTTAAGTTATAGATAACGGCAGTCTATCTTAAAACTACCAGTATATACTTTAAAAGTAGTTGAAGTGTTTGCGATATCCAATAAAAACTACATTAGAGGTATTTTGAATTTGGAGGAGATATACTTGAGGTGGAGTCTACAACCTCAAGAAATAATTCAAGTTCACTCAAAAACGAGTGAATAGCGGAGCAGGAATGCTTGTTCCCTTTTTTTTGCTGAAAAACAGACTCACAAACAGCGATAAATCGGTTCTAAAAGTTCTGAATAGATGATCAAAAAAAAAGAAAAACCGCTTTAAAGCGGCTTGTTTATGTTCATAATATTGCGTTTTACAGTCGTGTGCAAGGGTTAGCAATGTTGTAAAACGTTTCTATGCTCTGTTTTTGATAAGTTCATTTCCAAAGTATAGCGCAGATAAGCTAATTAAAAGACAAGGGAATAATCCAGTCACAAATCCAGTTGGAAATCCGTGTTTTGCCATTACCAAAATGAAATAAACAATATAACCAAATCCGAATTTGAGCATTCTTTCCATTCCGCTCATTCTCTTTGTAATTACAACTATGAAAAATGGAAGAAAAACACTAACTAAGTATCCGCCAAAAACACTATTTATATTTGCGTTTGAGTCCAAAGTGAGGAATCCAATTATTCCCATTAATACCATATTCAGAGCTATGAGAAAAAGTCCGTTAATAATTTTTGTTCCAATATTTTTTTCTTGAATAGATTTTTCCGTTAAAATCAATTCTTTAGAGTCAATTTCTAAAGCTTCACAAATCAAATTAAGAGTTTTTCCTCTCGGTTCACTTTCAGAGTTTTCAATTCGTTGAATTGTTCTCAAGTTTATTTTTGCTTGTTCAGCTAATTCTTCTTGAGTCAGTCCTTTTATTTTTCGAGTTTCGCTTATTTTCTTTGCAATCCAGTTCATTCTATTGGTTACTTTTATTTAATTCTAAAAGTAGTTATTCGGTCAAGATGTGATAACGGTTTTCATCTGATTTTTAGACGACATTTGCTTTGTCAATAAATGTCGTAAAGTTTTTTCCAAATGTTTGCCAACGGTTAGTATAACCGAAGTTACGGTATTTAGTTGGTAGTATTAAAATTAAGTACAAGTTTTAGCAATTCGCGCTGGATTCGGACGCAGTCGAATCCGCCGTAATTGCGGTTATACATTGTTGTCCACAGCTTTTTTAATTCCGAAGGACTCCGATTACAAAGTCCCAAATTCCATTTAATATTTTTTTGGAAGTCGGTAATGGTTTTTCCTGATTAGGGTCTTCTAACCAGTTTCCGCAAACATTACAAATAACTTCATCTTTATAAGTCGCTTGTCCACCAATTCCATCCCAAGTTGCTACTTCATCTCCAATTCCAATTCCGCCAACAGTATTTGTCCATTCCACTTTGTCTTTTCGGATTTTATCAGAATAACAACGTAAACACCTTTCTTTAATATCCTTCAATTTAGATTTTGGGTTTTCCAAAATCAATCGGTCAATTTTTGATGGGTTTAGGTTTCTTTCACTGAGAAATTCTTTTATTTCTGATTGAGTATCCTTCATATAAGTCTGAAGCTTGAATTTTGCAAAATATGCTAATTCATAGTCATCTAATTCAGTCAGAAACTTTTTTACTCTGCTCATTTCTCAAATTGTGGGCAACGGTTTGTGTATGATTAGTTGCGGGTTGGTTAAAAACTAAGAAAGCTAAAATTACCGACTTTTATGCTTGGGCGGTTGTGTCCGCAGGACACAAAGCCGCAATTGTTGTTATACGTTGTTGTAACCAGTTTTTTATTCAACTTTCTCATAGTAATGATTCAAGTCGTAATTCATTATGATTTTCGGTTTTTCATAAATTTTATTACTGAAATATGTGCTATATCCTGCTTTTTCAAATTCATAGTCGTAAGTCCAGTCAATTTCCGTTGTCAGTATTCCGTAATTAACTTTATAAGTTCCATTTCCGTAATATCCTCTCGTAAATGTTCCGTCCGATTTTAATTGCAAAGTGTCCGCTATATGAGGCGATTCCAAACAGCAAGTTTCATTTCCGAAATTCGTATTTGCATAAACTCCAACGACATTATTCTTTGTCATAGGAATATCACATCGCAAAACTAACAGTCCGATGAATAATATTATTCCTATTCCGAATAGTATTCGTCTCATTTGCTAAATTGGTTACAACTCATTATATCAACATTAAATATATACATATCCCCTTAGAATTTAGGGGATATCCATACTTTTAAGTGGTGTTATCAAACCCTTAAATAACGCGCAGACCCGTATTACCTACTTTGATCTCCTGGCGGTTTGCTTCGTACTTCCTTCGGTAAAGTGTGTATTTTTTAAAAACAGGAGCTGCATTATGCACCAGCTCCGCTGTTTTTTAATCCTTTATAACCCGAGGCAGTACCGAACCAATACCGAACGAATACCGAAGGAAACCCCTTGTTTTTCCAAAAGATCCTGCTGCTATATGCACATCAATGCATAAGCCTGCCAAACCCTGCGAGCCTATGCATTTTTAAAATTCGGCTTTAGAATTGGCTTAAAGAACTTCTAGACTTCAATCTTAAGTTTTATACGGTGTGCGATGCAAGAACACAATTTTAACGGTATGCTTGATTAAACGTTCCTCGTTTTTTTATGTCCAACATAAATAAACCCTACGTGTAGATCGCGCGTTAACGTTAAAATGAGATGAAGCGCCATATCTACCGTAACACTTGATCTATTTGCAGGTCTTTTACATATAGATCAATCAAATAAGAATTTCATGAAAACGATTGCGCATCTCGAAGAACAGATTGAAGAGTTACCGGAAGGCTATGTATTTACCCATAACGATTTTAAGGAATTTACAGAAAACGAAAATTCTGTTGAGCACTTTTTGAATACCCTTGCAAAACGCGGAACGATAACCAAACTGGCTAAAGATAAATTCTATAAACCTGAAATTCTTGCTGAAGGGGAGCAGCTTTTAAAACCCTATGAGGTAGTAAAGGATTTGCTTTATGATGGCGAACAACAAGTGGGTTATCTAACAGGTGCTTCGGTATTTGCAAACTTTGATTTTGATGCTGTTAAAGCTACACAATTAGAAGTGGGGCTGGCAGAAAAGCGTAATCCCATAAAGCGAGGTGCGTTTAAAATATGTTTTGTAAAGCAAAATAATCCCATTATTGCAGCGCACATTCCTTATCTTCAAATTCTTGATGTTTTGCGGGCGGTACATAGCACTAACAACGCAACACCAGAAGAATTGTGTTATCATATGACCAAGCGACTTACAGCGCTGAGCAGCCCGGAGCATAAGACTATAGCTAAACTTGCTTTGAATTATAACGCACGCACCCGCGCACTTACCGGTGCAATGCTTCAAAAAATTGGTTATCTAAAGGAAGAAATATTGACGCTGCTCAAAGATTCCATTGCAGCCTACAGCAGTTTTACGTTTCATATTCCGAGTAAAAATTTACCACACGCTAAAGCATGGAAAATACTCTGTGATTAATTCCGAAGTACTTCAAAACAAAAAATCCCCGATACATAGCATATCGAGGATTGATTTTTTTAATCTGAAAAGCACGTTCTAGGTAGCGATCCATTTAAACGTATGGTCACGCTTAGGTACTACAATACGCTGCGAAATGCGTTCCAGACGATCAGGTAAATTCATCAGGTAATCGCGAGCGCGTTCCCCTTTGTCATTAAGACCTTTTATATCATTGATTTTCCAGTCTGCAATTAAAGATTTTAGGATCGTGATGTAGTCCTGAGTGGTGTACACCATAGAACGCTGTGCAGCATCAGAAAAATGTTCCCACAGTTCGCCAATTTGCTGACCGCTCTCGCGTAAGAACATCGCCGGCATTACGATCTTATTTTTCATCATGGCTTCAAAGGCCATCATCATTTCACTAGGATCCAGTTCAAAAATTCGGCGTACAAAATCCATATATGCCGAAGCGTGCCTCGCTTCGTCTTTAGCGATCGTATTACAAATTTTAGCCAACTGTTTGTTGCCCGCTTTACGCGAAAACGATGCTACACGGCGGTGTGACACGTTAGTTGCCAATTCCTGAAAACTGGTGTATACAAAGTTTTTATAAGGATCCATACCGGTACCAATGTCAAAACCATCGCTAATGAGGTACTGCGTACTAACTTCCATCTCGCGCATATTTACGCGTCCTGACAGGTATAGATATTTATTAAGCAAGTCACCGTGACGGTTTTCTTCTGCGGTCCAGGCGCGCACCCATTTAGACCAGCCGTTGCCGTTTACCTGATCTACACCTTGTACGCTCATTAGCCAAGATTCGTAGGTGGGTAAAGCTTCCTCTGTAATCGTATCACCTACTAAAACGGTAAACAGATCATAATCCATCTCGCGGCAGAGCTCTTGAATCTCTCTTACATCTTCTATAAACTCAGGATTTGTCGCGTCTGGAAGCATATCGGTAGGTTGCCAGTTTTCTTCAACCGATTTCAAATATTTACCAATGAGCTCGTCCATAGACTTACCTATGGTTTGCATCACTTCAAGACGTATATTATTTAAATTCATCGTGTGTGTTCAAAAATTAAAACATGGTTTAGGGGTGCGAGCTTATCTGTTACTCGCATAGGCGTAAAGGTAGCTGTTTTAAACGGTATGCACCCTATTTGTGATAGACACTTGTTATGCACGCATAGTTTTGAATGTAGCTTAAGTATAGAGGTTTGATGTTCAGTTTTGAATACGCGTAATGCAGAATATCAAAACTACTTATTGATGCTTAGATCGGGGTTTTTTAGTTTTCTTTACCTCGATAGTTTGACCAACAACTACAACCCCAAGCTCCATCATTGAGGGGTCTTCCTTAAGAATAATATTCATTTTAGGTATATTCGCTGAAAGCAGTACCTCTTTATCTTCGTATCCTAAAAACGTAATTAATAATTTTCTAGATTTCTTAAAGTACTCTGATGGAATGGAAATACTAAAATGTCCATCAAAGTCTGCTATAGCACCAATTGAAGAATCTTTTAAATGGATATTAGCACCAGGAAGCGGCAGGCTGTCTTCAGCAAGTATAATTCCAGAAAATATATAATTGTTTATCGAGTCAACAGTCGTGATTTGATTTTCTTGTGTGATTAGCTCCGTATTGGACTTAGAATTATTCTCTTGCCCCAGCACCGGTTCACATAAAGCCAGCAACGAAGTAAACGCTGCAGCAATACCTAAATGCTTAAAAGGAGATTTTTCCTCAGGAATGAAATAGGTGGTATCTAACTGATCTTTGCGGTAGCGCCCGCAAAGTTGACCGCCACTCTGCACTTTATCTGCAATTTGCTTACGCGTCAGCTGTGTAAAATCAATAACTTCTTTTTCGCAACTGCTACAAAAGCGTCCCTGCTCACTTAGAGTCATTTGTGACCAGTCTTCGTGACAAGGTTCGGGAATACGTAGTTTAAAATACATAGGTTCAGTGTTTAGTCGCAGTGAGCAGACGTGAATCGGCGCACACATTTACGCTGCTCACTGCGACTACTTACTGCATTATTGTTTTACTTCTTCTTGTTTTTTGATCTCTTGTACGTCACGATTCTTTACATACTTTTCAAGCCATTGGTCTTGTTCCCAAAGCATATGTAAGATAGATTCTTTGGCAACATAACCGTGACTCTCTTTAGGTAGCATCACTAATCGTGCCGTGGCGCCTAAACCTTTTAGCGCATTGAAATAGCGCTCACTTTGAAGCGGATATGTACCACTGTTATTATCTGCAACTCCGTGTATGAGTAAAAGCGGAGTTTTCATCTTGTCAGCGTGCATAAACGGACTCATTTCATAATAAATCTCTGGAGCTTCCCAATAATTACGCTCTTCAGACTGAAAGCCAAACGGCGTTAGCGTACGGTTATACGCACCGCTTCGGGCGATTCCGGCGGCAAATAAGTTGGAGTGGCTTAACAGGTTGGCTGTCATAAAAGCTCCGTAGCTGTGGCCACCTACTGCTACGCGATCACGGTCAATATATCCTAAGTCATCTACAGCGTCAATTGCAGCTTTGGCATTAGCAACTAGCTGACTTCTGAAGGTATCATTAGGTTCTTCTTCGCCTTCTCCTACGATTGGGAATGCCGCATCATCAAGCACCACATAACCTCTGGTTACCCAGTACACCATAGAACCATAATAAGGATAGGTGAATTCGTTAGGGTTTGTGGTTGTTTGGGCTGCACTGCTTTTGTCTTTATACTCGCGAGGATAAGCCCAAAGCAACATAGGTTTCTTTTCTTTTTTGTTCATATCATAACCTACCGGAAGGTATAAAGTTCCAGAAAGTTCAAGTCCATCTTCTCGCTTATAGGTGATCACTTCTTTATGCACATCTTGAATACTTTTAAACGGATTTTCAAAACGCGTGATTTGATCTAACGAGTTGTCGTTAAGATCTCTGATGTAATAGTTAGGATATTCTGTTGGTGCTTCTATGCGAACCAAGATTTTACCGGCCTCAATATCTAAAGCCTTTTGAAGACTTTCTAACTTATCGGTGTATTCAGATTCATAAATACGCTCTGTTTCCTGGGTTTTTAAATTCATTTTGTCAATGAACGGAAACTGGCCTTTATCGCTGAATCCGTCTCCCATCAAATAAGCATTACCGTTTACTAAAGTCAGTACTGAACGCCCATATTCGTTATCGTGGGTTACAAAATTTCCAGGGTCGCTATACACATCTTGATAGCTTCGGTCAGAAATGACTTCGCCCATATTGCTTCCATCCGAAGGATTAAAGACATAGGTTTTAGTGTTTCGGGTATTCCACCAGCGATCGTAAGCAATAGCTGTATTGGCATCACCCCATAAGATTCCGCTGTATCGGTTGATCGTTTTGATCACTTTTTGCGGAGCCGCACTAAAGGGTGCTTTTTGCATAAAAACCTGATCTCTATATTCAACTTCAACCTCAGGATCTCCTTGATCTAAGGCTTCTACCCAGTATAAAGTTGCCGGTTGATCTGCACGCCAAGAAACGCGTCTTTTACCGGTTTGTGTAGCCATAAACCCTTGCGGTAATTCTTCAAGAAGTGGGGTTTCATTAACCACTTTTACCTCAGTACCATCTTGCTGATAAACCGTCACGGTTTCGGGAAAACGATAATAAGGAACGATGTACGAGAAGGGTTTGTGGATGGTACTTGTCATGATGTAGTTGCCATCAGGCGAGAACGAAACATCGCTATACATCGCTGCGTCTTTCCATAAGGTAGAAGTTCCATCTAGGTTTACTTTTACGAGAGCAGAAGTCGCCAGTTGCTCAAAGTTGAATACATCGTTAGGGTTTTGAAGAAGATCCTGATAGGTGCGGTTTTGCGCTTTAGAACCGTCACTTGTAGAGATCGTTGGTCCGGTCGGGACTGCCTCTGCGGTATTCACAAGCTCTTTACGCGTCGCCGGAAGCATATTAACCAGCAGGCTCTCCCCATCTTTAAACCAGCTGATAGGATTCCTCATATTAGCATTCACAAAAGCTTCGGTTACGCGCTTTGCAGTTGCTGTTTCCAGATCAAGAACCCAAACTTGTACTCCGTCTTCAATGGTGTTAGTAAACGCCATTTTACTTTCGTCAGGAGACCAGTTAAAATTACTGAGTTTAGCATCTTCAGGAAGTCCGCTGATGGTGCCGGCTTCAGTTTCCTCAATACCTTTGATCTTGATGTCGTTGTAAAAAGTAGTACGGCTACCTATATTCGTTTTAGGATTGATACGCAGACCGCCAAGACGTAGCTCTTCTTCAGAAAGTTCGGCGATGGTTTTATAGCTGTCGCGATACATTAAGAGCATCGTGTCACCTTCAGTATTCATCAATACCCACGGCGCACGCGGTACATCTACAAGGTCTAGAATTTCCTGAGGTGGTTTTTGGTAATCTAGATTTACCTGTGCAACTACCGAAACAGTAAGCAGTAAAAACAAGCTCAGCAGGTTGAGTTTTTTCATAGTTATTTGTGTTTGTTGATTTAAATGGCTTAGCGTCTATGTGTTAGACAAAAAGTGGCTTTTTAACTGTTTTAAAAATACTTAAAAAATATTCTTAATGCCACGCTATTGCTATGCGTGCATAGCTAAATAGGAAATCACTAATACGCTACAAATTGAAGAAATACTATATTACCACCCATATAACCTCTGTAATTTTACAGATTCTTATTTCAACTAGATTTTAATAAACTATGTATAATTCTCGAATTGCCGGAATGGGCGCTTATGTTCCCGAAAATGTGGTCACCAATGAAGACCTTTCAAAGATGATGGATACTAACGATGCGTGGATTCAAGAGCGAACCGGTATTAAAGAACGTCGTCATATTAAAGAAGGGGACGGCAACACGACCGCGGTAATGGGTGTGAAAGCTGCAAAAATCGCATTAGAGCGAGCAAAGATGACGGCTCAAGATATTGATATGATCGTTTTTGCGACGCTTAGTCCAGATTATTATTTTCCGGGCTGTGGGGTGCAGGTACAAGAAATGCTTGAGATGCGTACGGTACCGGCGCTCGACGTTCGTAACCAATGTAGTGGTTTTGTTTATGCGCTTTCTACAGCAGACCAATTTATCAAAACCGGAATGTATAAAAACATTCTCGTGATAGGCTCTGAAAATCATAGTGGTGGTTTAGATATGACCACGCGCGGGCGTAGTGTTTCGGTGATCTTTGGTGATGGGGCAGGAGCTGCTGTGCTCACTCGAGAAGAAGATAATAACAAAGGTATTTTATCTACGCATTTGCATAGTGAGGGAGCGCACGCGCTAGAGCTTTCACTTAAAGGACCTAGTACGATGGAGTGGGTACCTGAGTTGATCGAGAAAGATCCGCAAGAGGATATACCCTATTATCCGTATATGAACGGACAGTTTGTATTTAAAAATGCCGTGGTGCGTTTTGCAGAAGTGATCAACGAAGGTTTGCAACAAAACAAACTCACAGCAGAAGATATTGATATGTTGATTCCGCATCAGGCTAATTTGCGTATTTCGCAGTTTGTGCAAAAACAATTTAAGCTGAAGGACAATCAGGTATTTAACAATATTCAGAAATATGGAAATACCACTGCGGCGTCTATACCTATTGCGTTAACCGAAGCTTGGGAGGAAGGGAAAATCAAAGAAGGCGATACGGTAGTCTTGGCTGCCTTTGGTAGCGGATTTACCTGGGCAAGCGCTATAATAAAATGGTAATGAACTAACGATCATTTTAAATATGTTAAACAAAAAGGAACCAATGTGGTTCCTTTTTTATGCTTTATAATTCGTTTTATCGTGTAAAAATATGATGCTGTGTTGCGGTAAAATAATCCCTGAAAATCTGATTGAGCGGATGCTCCACTTGTGCCGCTTTAATTCCCAAAAGCGGGTGCAATTCCATCAGGATTTTAGATAGCCGTTTAACCGAAGCTGCTGCTGCCGTATGTAATGCTTCGATTTGATCATCTGCAAACGAAGCATTGTCAGCCGTTGCCGCTTCGACTTCATTTGCATATTTATAAAGTAAATCTTCGGCTTCGGTAGTGTTTTTATGCGGATCTTCTAGTGTTTTTTCGTCTAGAAGTTTTGAGGCTTCCGCCAGGTGATGTTGCACCATGCCAATATAATTTACCCAAAGTGTTAGATCTGCAAAAACCCTGAAGTTGATCTTAAAAATATCTTGAGGCAGATAAAACCGATTGTAGATAAAACTATAATCTTGATGCACCAGATAATCCGTAACCGCAAAAGATTGTGTAGCCGTCGCTTGTAAACCCATCGTGTGCCAATCGTCTATAATGCGCACCGCTTCGCACGGAATAACAAAAGATCTAAAAATGGGAGCGCCATCGTCATCTTTTAATTCTCTTCCGTCTTCAATGATCTTTGCATTTAAAGTGAAGTGCGTAAGGTAAGGTGCTCCGGTAGCATATTTCCAAGTTCCGTTGAGGAGGTAAGCATCTCCTTTTTTTTCGGCGAAGCCAAAGAGTCCGCCACTTCCTCCCAGAATGGTAACTTCATTAGGATTGAAGAGTTCTCCGGCTGTTTCCGGTTGTAAATTCCCGATGAAATAATTAGCACCGCTACACAGCGTGACCGTCCAACCTAAGCTTCCGTCAATGCTGGCGAGCTGTTGAAGTGTACGTAAACCTTCGGTAAGATCTAATTCTAGTCCGCCGTGTGTTTTTGGCACCCAAATATTCCAAAGTTTTGCCGCTGCGATAGCTTTTAGCGTTTCCGCATCAAAAACTTTTTGATGACCGTTACAGGTTTTAAGATTGTGCCAATGCTGCATGCGAATGATTTTGTTTGATGAGTTTACGCCATTTTAAATAGCCCGAAGTACCAACGATGAAGAGAAAGACTGTGAGACCTGCGTAGATGTACAATTCTTTATAGATCAATAATGGGATTGAAATGATATTGCTGATGTTGAGGTACACCCAATTCTCGATCTTACGTTTGGCCATCAACCACATTCCTGCCCAGGCAAAGGCGCTCACAACGGCATCCAGATACGGCACATCAGAATCTGTATGTTGTGTGAGCCAGTAGCTCATCAACACAAAACAGCCCAAGACAATACCGCCGGCTTTTAGGTGTTCATCACGTTTAGAATAGGCGATTGGCGCTTCTTGCTTTTCTTTGCCAAATTTCCAATACAGATATCCATAAATACTCATCACCAGATAGTAGAGGTGCAGTAAAATATCTGCATACAGCTTGGAGTGATAGAGTACCCAAATACCGATGAGAATACCTATGATTCCAAAAATATAGTTGTTGACGTTGTTTTTGCGAGCGAGCAAGACCTGAGTAACGCCAAAGGCGGTCCCAATCCATTGCAACCATACAAAATCCATAAAAAACTCCTCCATTGTGATCAGTTAAAAATGTATTGAATGAGGAGATGAGCCCTAAGGGCAGAAGCACACGAGTGGTGTCGTTTAAAATCCCTACGCCGGTACTAACCGGATCAGGTGCGAGGTAAAGCCTCTGGGTATCATCTCAGCCTGCATCATTAGAGCAAGCACCCCATTTTGTGGTGTAAAGGTACGTGTCTACAATTTAAAAACGCGCTAAATATTTAAGGATTTAGCGCGTTTTTTAATGAGTATGTTTTGGTTTTATTTTTTCTTGTGTTTAAACACGGGTAGGATCTTTGTGGCTACTTCTCCAAACCCTATGCGGGCTGCACCGGCTTTCTCACAGTGTCCACGCACGATTACGGTATCATTATCTTCAATATATTTTCGGTCGCCACCTTCGGAAAGTTTTACTGGTTTTGAACCTTTCCAGCTGAGTTCAAGCATTGAGCCGTAAGAATCAGGAGTAGGTCCAGAAATGGTACCACTGCCCATCATATCTCCACTATTTACGGGACAACCATTGATGGTGTGATGCGCCAATTGCTGACTCATATTCCAATAAAGATATTTGAAATTAGATTTACTCACGATGGTTTCCGCTTTGTCTTCGGGCTTGATACTCACCTGAAGATTGATATCAAAAGTCTTTTTTCCTGAATAATTCAGATAAGGAAGCAGTTCTTCTTCGGGCTTCGGACTTGTAGTTCTAAAGGGTTCTAAGGCGTCAAGAGTTACGATCCAAGGAGAAACAGACGAAGCAAAGTTTTTTCCTAAAAAGGGTCCAAGAGGCACATATTCCCAACGCTGAATGTCGCGCGCACTCCAGTCATTAAACAATACCATCCCAAAGATGTATTCTTCAGCCTGATCTGCAGGAATGGGTTGACCTAACTCATTAGCATCAGTAGTGATAAATGCCATCTCCAATTCAAAATCCAACTGGCGCGACGGACCAAATATAGGTTTAGTCGCTCCGTTAGGGAGCTTTTGCCCTTGCGGTCTGTGCACCGGTATTCCTGAAGGAATGATCGAGCTGCTTCTTCCGTGATAGGCAACCGGCATATGCATCCAGTTAGGCATTAACGCATTTTCGCCACCGCGAAAGATTTTACCCACATTGGTAGCGTGTTCTTTACTGCTGTAAAAATCAGTATAATCTCCAATCTGAACAGGAAGTTGCATCTCTACTTCATTCAATTCAAAAATTACGATATCCCGGTGTTCTTCATTATCGCGTAAATCAGCATTGCTTTCCTCAAAAATATGAGAAATCCGATTGCGCACGGCACGCCAGGTTTTGCGCCCGTCAGCAATAAAATCGTTCAAGGTATCTTGTAGGAAGATATCATCGGTAAGCGGGATTCCTTCAAAGTAGCCCAGTTGATGCAGCGCACCCAAGTCAATTGCATAATCTCCAATTCGGGTACCAATGGTAATGATATCATCACGGGTAAGAAATACGCCAAATGGAATATTTTGAATAGGAAAATCAGTATGCGTAGGGGTCTCTAACCAGGTTTTACGTTTAGGGTCGTTTGCTTTGGAAGGCATAAATTCTTGATAAAATGTTAGTAAATGCTCATTTCAAATATAGAATTAAAATAGTACCAACCAATTCTAATGACTACTTTTGCACCTAATTTAACAAACTTTATAAAGCATGCAACGGGATACTGAAATCTTTGATCTTATTCAGGAAGAAAAACAACGTCAACTTAATGGTTTAGAGTTAATTGCATCAGAGAACTTCGTCAGCGAACAAGTGATGGAAGCGGCGGGCTCTGTGCTTACTAATAAATACGCCGAAGGGTATCCCGGAAAGCGCTACTATGGAGGTTGTGAAGTAGTAGATGTAGTAGAACAAATTGCTATTGACCGGGCTAAGGAACTCTTTGGGGCAGACTATGCAAACGTACAACCACACTCAGGATCACAAGCAAATACAGCAGTATTTCACGCTTGTATGAAGCCTGGCGAAACCTTTTTAGGTTTTGATCTAGCACACGGAGGTCACTTGACCCACGGTTCGCCGGTAAACTTTTCTGGTCGCTTATATAATCCTGTGTTTTATGGGGTAGACCAAGAAACCGGCTTATTAAACTACGATAAGATCGAAGAACTTGCAGTAAAGGAGCAGCCTAAGATGATCATCGCGGGAGCTTCTGCGTATAGCCGTGAGATCGATTATAAGCGTTTTCGTGAGATCGCAGATAAAGTAGGAGCGATCTTGTTATGTGATATGGCGCATCCTGCAGGTCTTATTGCCAAGGGAATTATTGGTGACCCTGTACCACATTGTCATATTGTTACCACCACTACCCACAAAACCTTAAGAGGACCTCGTGGAGGTTTGATCTTGATGGGGAAAGATTTTGAGAATCCATTCGGGATTAAATTAAAGAATGGTAATCTGAGAATGATGTCTTCTTTATTAGACAGCGGAATCTTCCCAGGTAATCAAGGCGGACCATTAGAGCACATCATCGCTGCAAAAGCAATTGCTTTTGGTGAAGCGCTTACTGATGATTTCTTACATTATATGGTTCAGGTTAAGAAGAATGCTGCTGTGATGGCTGCAGAATTTGTAGCTAAAGGTTACGATATTATTTCAGGAGGAACTGATAATCATATGATGTTGATCGACCTTAGAAATAAAGATATTTCCGGTAAAGATGCTGAAGAAGCTTTAGGCAAAGCAGATATTACCGTTAATAAAAATATGGTACCGTTTGATACGCGTTCGCCATTTGTAACTTCAGGAATGCGTATTGGAGTTGCTGCGGTAACCACACGCGGATTGGTAGAAGACGATATGAAAAAGGTAGTTGAACTTATTGATGCTGCGATCGTAAACTATCAGGATGATGAGAAGCTTGAAGAAATCGCCGGCCAAGTAAATGAAATGATGGGGCACAGACCGCTTTTTAAACACTAAAAAGCTGCTTGCACAAGCATAAAAAAATCCCGAAGTTCTGCTTCGGGATTTTTTTATTGGCGTAGTCTAAGGGTATGCTACTTTGAGGCTTGTGTCGTAATGAATATAAAAACTAGCCTGTGGTAGTTTACCTAAAGAATTTCTTTAACGGTTATCTTTTGTTCTCTAAAAGTGATCACCTCGTCTTTTTGTGTTCCGGTGAGCAATTCACCAATAGGAGATGCACTCGAGATGCAATACACATTGCCCGTATCTAATTTGAGTTCGCCATACGGAATTCCTATAAGATAGTTCGCTTTATCAGTAAGCACAAGACTTCCTTCACCCACAACGGCATTAGGAGTGAGGCTGATTCGGTTTAAAAATTCTTTCTGCTTTTCAACCTGATCAAGCTGTCCTTGCGTACGCTCTAATTCCTGCTGAATCATTTCAACGCCGGTTTCATATTTATCTCCGGCACTGCTTTTAGTATCACTATCACGCGATTCGATAAGACCGGCTTTGGTCTCTTGTAACTGATCAAATTTGGCGGTTAAGCGCAAGCGTAATTCTTGTATAAGTACTTTCTTTTGCATGTAGCGTTTCTGTTTTTAAGGCGGGCGAAATTAGTCTAAATCTGTTTACCACGCTCGCTATTTTTTTGGGTAGCAACAATTTATTTTATTGTCAATTTAAACAATTATCACTCCAATAATTTCCGAATTGATAAAAGTAATTCTTGTATAAAGCTACGATGTTATTTGGCGCTACTTATTTCATAACTTAAAGGCTGAAGTCTAAACTAATACAAACATTATTTATGAAAAAACAGTACGTTTTGTTATTGCTTTGTGTATGGTCGCATATAGCGCTAGCGCAAGCTATTCAAGGATTTACCACTAAAAGCACACAAGATCAGTTGGCTTTAGAGACTCAGTTTGATGCTAAGCTTAAAAAAGAAAATCTAGATGAGTGGATGCAGTTTATGGCAGCAGAACCGCATTATGTAGGTACGGAGTATGGTAAAAAGAATGCCGAATGGATGAAAGAACAATTTGAATCTTGGGGCTACGATGTGGAGATCGATGAATATCAGGTGCTGTTCCCGTATCCTAAAATTCGGCTTTTAGAACTTACGGAACCTACTGCTTTTAAAGCCGCTTTGGCATCAGAACCTATTGCCGAAGATAAATATACCCAACAAGGAGAAGCCTTATTGCCCAGCTACAATGCCTTTTCAACTGATGGTGACGTGACCGCAGAATTGATTTTTGTGAATTATGGTGTACCAAAGGATTATGAAGAACTAGAGAAATTAGGAATAGATGTGAAAGGCAAAATTGTGATCGCTAAGTATTATGGTTCGTGGCGCGGGATTAAACCGAAGCTGGCCGCCGAAAAAGGGGCGATAGGTTGTATCATTTATTCTGATCCAGCTGATGATGGTTATGTGCAAGGCGATGTGTATCCTGAAGGTGCATTTAAGCCTGAAACCGGCGTACAACGCGGAAGCGTGATGGATATGCCTTTATATCCCGGCGATGTGTTAACGCCTGGTTACGGAGCTACAAAAAACGCCAAGCGTTTAGATCGTAAAGAGGCGCCTACCATTACTAAAATCCCGGTTTTACCTATTTCTTATGCAGATGCACAGCCTTTTCTTGAGGCTTTAAACGGACCTGTAGCACCTTCAGCTTGGCGTGGAGGTTTACCAATTACGTATCACATAGGTCCAGGTCCTGCCAAAGTGCATTTAAAACTAGAATTCGACTGGCAGTTAAAACCGGCGTATAACGTCATTGCAAAACTTAAAGGTGCTGTTTATCCGGAGGAGTGGGTGATGCGAGGTAATCATCACGATGCCTGGGTTCACGGTGCGTCAGATCCTGTAAGTGGGATGGTCGCTTTGATGGAAGAAGCCCGTGCAGTGGGAGAATTGGCTAAGGCGGGTCAAAAACCAAAGCGCACCATTGTGTATTGTGCATGGGATGCTGAAGAACCCGGTTTGATAGGCTCTACGGAGTGGGTTGAAGATCATCAGGAAGTACTTAAAGATAAAGCTGTAGTTTACATCAACACAGATGGAAACGGTCGCGGATTTTTAGGAGTGGGTGGTTCGCATACCTTAGAAACTATGGTTAAGGAAATTGCCGGTAGCATAGAAGATCCACAAACCGGGGTTTCACTTGTTGAGCGTCGCGCTGCAGCTGCAAAAGTTGCTAATCGCGATACTGATTTTAGACTTTCAGCTTTGGGCTCGGGATCAGATTATACGCCATTCATTCAGCATACGGGAATTCCTTCTCTTAACCTGGGCTTTGGCGGTGAAAGTTCTGGAGGGGAGTATCATACAATTTTTGATACCTATAGTCATTATACGCGTTTTAAAGATCCCGGATTTGACTACGGAATCACTTTAGCTAAAACCGCGGGGCACATTACATTGCGTATGGCAAACGCAGATATTCTTCCTTTTGAAATGAATGCGTGGTACATAACCATTTCAGAATATATGGATGAGGTTACCGAAACAACTGATGCGATGCGTAAGCAGGCCGAAAAACAGCAACAATTGGTCGCTGAAAATGCTTACGTTATTGCGGCAGATCCTAAAGATAATTTGAAAGCACCGGAAGCTGAAAAAGATATTCCTTATCTGGATTTTTCTCCTTTGCAAAATGCTCTAGCTTCAGTAAAGACAAGTGTTCATGATTTTTCAAAAACTGACTTTACCAGTTTAAGTGCATCGAAGCAAAAGATGGTAAATGCCAAATTGAAAGATCTTGAAAAAGCCTTATTGAGCGAAAGCGGATTACCCAGACGTCCTTGGTTTAAACATCAAATCTATGCTCCGGGATTTTATACCGGCTACGGTGTAAAAACGCTACCCGGTGTGCGCGAAGCGATCAAACAAAAGAATTTTGAAGAAGCTCAAGAACAAATTGAAAAGCTAGCGAAGACTTTGACCGCTTTTAAAGGTAAGATAGATGAGATCGTAAAAATGGGATAAAGTGAATCTAAATATGCTTATGAAAGGCCTCAGCTACTAGCTGGGGTCTTTTAATACCTGAGTATTTGAAAAGCGATCGTGAAAACCGTTTTTAGTGATCAAAAAAGATAGGCGATCAAATGGAATCAACCTGCACAGCGTGCGTAATGCAATCGTAGCAGCATTCGGTTTTTCACCGTCCTTAGTGACCACAATGGTTTTGGTAATATATTTTCCCACAGTTTTTTGAAAGAAATATTCGGTGAGGCCGTGATATAATAAAAAAATCAAGAGTACCATTCCGTAGCCTACGGCGAGTAAAAAGTCGCTGTTTGAAGTAACAAAAACAGAATCTAGCGATAAGCTGCCAATGAGTACGAGCAGTAGAAATACGATAAAATCAATTAGAAAATTCACAAAACGTGGCCAGGTCGTACTCATATAATCTTGTATTTCCTGAACAGCGGTATTATCCTGAGCCACTTTTTTAACTAGGTGTGCCATACGCATTTTGTCAATGCCGCGCCGGGAGATTTCCGCTTCGGCCGCTTGTACTGTATAGGGTTCGTACTTATGAACCTGAACCGTTACAATTCTGACGAGGTCTTCATCAGAACTTTGTTTAAGATTGATTTGCGGGGCTTTATCTGAACTCATTTATTTGCTTAAAAAGGACACCAAAGGTGCAATAAATTTTTCAAAACGCTCAATGTGCGGTAGATGTCCAGTATTAGGAATTTCAACCAATTCGCTATTAGGAATTTTCTCCTGTGTTGCCTTCCCTAACTTATTGTAAAGACCCATAGTGGCACGAACTTCCTCACTAACTAACGGCTTGCCTAAAGCGGTACGATCTCGAGTACCAATTATGAGCAGCGTTGGAGACTGTATATTTTTAAATTCATAAACCACGGGCTGAGTAAAAATCATATCGTAGGTAAGAGCGGCATTCCAAGCGATCGTTTCATAATCAGAATTGAGCGTCCAACCTGCCAGAAGGTTTACCCATTCATCGTATGCAGGATCCCAATTACCATCATAGTAGCTTTCTAATTGGTATTTTTTGATCGATTTATAATCTTTCTTGAGTTCGTTTTCATACCACCAGATAACAGGTTTATAAGGCACTTTTAATTTCCAATCTTCAAGTCCAATTGGGTTTTCTAGAATCAATTTTTCAGTAGTTTCAGGAAACATTAAAGCGAATCGGGTGGCGAGCATTCCGCCCATAGAGTGTCCTAAAACCGCAGTTTTTTCAACACCTATACTGTCTAAAACCGCTTTAGTATTTAAGGCCAGCTGTTGAAAGGTGTAATGAAAATGCTCTGGCTTAGAAGATTTTCCGAAGCCTATTTGATCAGGGACGATCACACGAAATCCTTCGGCGGTTAACGCAGCGATTGTGGTCTGCCAATACGCGCCATTAAAGTTTTTACCGTGTAAGAGCATGATGTTTTTACCGTTGTAGTTCTTCGGTTTAACATCCATAAAAGCCATCTCGAGCGTTTGATTTTGAGCCTCTATTTGAATAGTTGCAACTTCATAAGGATATTCATAATTGGCTAGTTGAAGGTCCAGGAGTTGCAACTGATCCTCTTGAGCTTTACAAAGCATAATACTGAAACAACAAAGGAGTGCAAGCGTTATTTTTTTCAAAGCAGTAAATTTTCTTTAAACAATACATAAGAATACTAAATCTACCAGCGCCGCTCAACTCTTTAATAAATCTTTAAACTACATCGAAACAGTTTTGATCTCATGTGTAAGGTTTAATTTTGTGATCTATGAAACAAGTCAGCATAACCCGTCGTAATTCTCTTAAACTTTTTGCCCTCAGCGGAACCACAATTCTCACAATGCCAAATGTATTATGGAGTGCTAAGAAGGTAGCGAAACCTTTACGTTTTGGGATTATTACAGATTCACACTATGCAGATCGGGATCCTGCCGGAACACGTTTTTACCGCGATGCATTGCCAAAAATGAATGAAGCGATCAAAGCTTTAAATGAGGCCAACTTACACTTTTTAATTCATTTGGGGGATTTTAAAGATCAAGGAGCAGAAGCCAATCCGCTGGAAACTTTGAAGTACCTGCAAGAGGTTGAGGCGGTTTTTCAACGCTTTGACGGAGACGCTTATCACGCTTTAGGCAATCACGATGTAGACAGCATTCGCAAAGCTGAATTTTTGAGAAATATAAAGAATGCAGGGCAGGAGCAGGCGAGAAGTTACTATTCATTTGAAACTTCAGGGTTTACTTGTATTGTATTAGATGCAAATTACGATACAGCTGGGAAGGACCATTTTTATGCTGAAGGTGCTAACTGGGAAGATGCTCATATTCCGCCGGAAGAGCTAGAATGGTTTAAAAATACATTGACTCAAGCGCAAAAACCGGTCTTGGTGTTCTGTCATCATCCGCTATACCCATTTTATAAGGAGGGTTCAAAATTTCACGTTACCAATCATCAAGAAGTACAAGAACTTATGGATGCTTCTCAAAAAGTAATCGCGTGTTTTCACGGGCACGTGCACAAAGAAGAATTTAAAACCATCAAGGGTATTCATTACATCACACAATTAGGAATGGTTGACTACGAAGGACTCGAGAATAATAGCTTTAGTATCGTAGAACTCGACGAAGCTCACTTAAAAATAGAAGGTTTCAAGCGTGCATCAGACTATGAAACCCGGCTTAAATAGCAATGGTCGTGGTGTTGTAAATTTCTTTCAGCACAAAGTAACTTTCTAAAACCCCAATATTCTGAATTTTTGAAAGTTTGGTGCGCACAAATTCGTGATATTCTTCAAGACTTTCCAAATGAATTTTAAGGAAAAAGTCAACTTTTCCTGCCATATGATAGCACTCTTGAACCTCGACCAATTCTTTGATCTGAAGCTCAAAAGTTTCAATAAAGCCTTCATTGTGATACCGTAAAGACACCATGCAGATCGCCGTAACCGGGCGGTTTAATTTTTTCTTGTCGAGCAGTGCGACATAGTTTTTTATATAGCCTCTTTGCTCCAATCGCTTAATGCGCTCATAAACCGGAGAAGCGGTTAGATGTAGCTGATCTGCAATTTCTTTAGTGGTCATTTTTGCATTCTCCTGTAGGATTCTTAAAATCTTTAAATCGGTATCGTCAAGTCTTTCGGTCATCGCAGAAAAATTTACTGTGTAGTATGTGCTATAATTTGCTTAGAAGCATAAACAACTTCTAAAATACTATTTTAAAGTTAAAAACACTTAGTTTTTTAGGTTTAACAGATAATTAAAAGGTCACGCCTTGTAGTTTATTAATTTTATATTAAAAATATAAATAGCTATGAGCACACATAAACTATTGATTACAGGAGCTTTTGGTCAGTTAGGAACCGCCTTAACCGAAGCTTTAATTTATAAATATGGCAGCGATGCGGTTATCGCTTCAGATCTTAAAGTTCGTGATGATTTTGATTGCGAAACTTTAGAGCTTGATGCAACCAATTTAGAAGCGATTGATGAGGTTGTACGCAAATACAGAGTTACGCAGATATATCATTTAGCTGCGGTACTTTCTGCTAAAGGAGAACAGCAACCCCTTAGAACCTGGGATTTAAATAATTCGACCTTTTTTAATGTGTTAGAAGCTGCGCGTTTAAATGATGTGCAAAAAGTCTTTTTCCCAAGTTCTATCGCGGTATTTGGACCTGATGCGAGACAAGAAAATGTGGCTCAAGATTTTGCTTTGAACCCTACCACTGTGTACGGAATAAGCAAAGTTGCGGGAGAGCATTGGGCACGGTATTATAACACAAAATATGGTATGGATGTACGTTGCTTGCGTTACCCCGGTTTGATTAGTTATCAGTCTTTACCCGGCGGCGGTACTACAGATTATGCGGTAGATATTTTTCATAAAGCCATTAATAATGAGGAATTTGTTTGTTATCTTAAGCCTGACACACAGCTTCCTATGTTGTATATGGACGATGCGATAGATGCAACCATAAGAATGATGGAAGCCTCAAAACGAGATATTAAAACCGTAGGATATAACATTCAAGGCGTGAGTTTTTCACCTGAACTTATTGCTGCTGAGATCAAGAAAACTTTTCCTGATTTTGAGATCAGTTATCAGCCAGATTCGCGTCAACAGATTGCAGAAAGTTGGCCAATTTCGTTAGACGATGCACGTGCAAGAGACGAGTGGGGATGGGAGCCAAGCTTTGATCTTAAACGTATGACCGAAGAAATGATCTACCGTCTTGAATTAAAAAAAAATAGAAACCTGAGCGTTTTCGCCTAAAAATAAAATCATGTTTACATCTGTAAGAGAAAGTATACAACAAGAATTAGAAGAGATAAAGGAAGCCGGTCTTTACAAAGAAGAGCGCATTATTACCACTCCGCAACGTGCTGAGATCAACACGCAAAAAGGAAGCGAAGTACTCAATTTTTGTGCTAATAATTACTTAGGACTTTCGGCACATCCAGAAATTATTAATGCAGGAATTGAAACCATTCAAAGTCACGGTTTTGGACTTTCTTCTGTGCGTTTTATTTGTGGTACTCAGGACATTCATAAAGAATTAGAGCGAAAGACTGCCGAATTTTTAGGGATGGAAGATTGTATTCTTTACGCTGCAGCATTTGATGCCAATGGTGGTGTTTTTGAACCCATTTTGACTAGCGAGGATGCGATCATTTCAGACGAATTGAATCACGCGAGTATCATAGACGGAATACGTTTGTGTAAAGCAGCGCGTCACCGTTATAAAAATAATGATATGGAAGCGCTTGAAGAAGAATTGAAAAAAGCTTCAGGAGCGCGTAGAAAACTAATTGTAACTGATGGTGTGTTCTCAATGGATGGCACCATCGCGCAGCTAGATAAAATTTGTGATCTGGC
This sequence comes from Leeuwenhoekiella sp. ZYFB001, assembly GCF_011784865.1. Lineage (NCBI taxonomy): Bacteria > Pseudomonadati > Bacteroidota > Flavobacteriia > Flavobacteriales > Flavobacteriaceae > Leeuwenhoekiella > Leeuwenhoekiella sp. ZYFB001. The sequence goes on along the minus strand of NZ_CP050460.1, from coordinate 2,066,680 downwards.
AGAGAAATATGACGCAATGGTGATGGTAGACGATTGCCATGCCACAGGATTCATTGGTGAGAGCGGTAAAGGAACTCATGAGTACAATAAAGTAATGGGTCGTGTAGATATCATTACCGGTACTTATGGAAAAGCCCTTGGCGGAGCCTCGGGCGGTTTTACCGCAGCTCGCAAAGAGATCGTAGATATGTTGCGTCAAAAATCAAGACCGTATTTGTTTTCTAACACACTGGCGCCGGCGATTGCTGGAGCTTCGATCAAAGCGATCGATATGTTGAGTGAGTCTGGTGACTTGATCAGAAAGGTGCAAAACAACGCGAAGCGTTTTAGAAAAGAAATGACTGATGCCGGTTTTGATATCATTCCGGGAGAGCATCCTATCGTGCCTATAATGTTGTATGATGCAAAATTAGCTCAGGAATTTGCCGCTCGGTTATTAGATGAAGGAATTTATGTTATTGCCTTTTTCTATCCTGTTGTGCCTAAAGAGAAAGCGCGTATACGTGTACAACTTTCTGCAGGTCACGAGGACGAGCATATAACCAAAGCGGTAGCGGCATTTACTAAGGTAGGTAAAGCACTGAATGTGATATAATTGAAAATAAAGAGAATTTAGAAAGCCTCACTTTTTAAGTGAGGTTTTTTTATTTTTAAGCTTAATGTGCTGATATGTAAAGGGTTATTTGTTGAGTAAGTAATTTGGATCGGGTGGTATACTTAGGTGAATGTGTTAAATTATTGGTTACATTGTTGAATTCTAATGTATTGTGAACTAAAAATTCTTAAATTAATAGTTTTAAATAATGCCCAACATCAGTAAGATTATAAACCAACGTCATTACCAACCAGAAGTGATTTATGTTGAATGTTTCGGAAAAAGAAAAACAGCGCCTTGAAGTTGTTAAATCTTACCAAATAATAAATACTGCGGCCAAACAAGATTTTGATGAACTAGCACGCCTGGCTTCCATCGTGTGCGATGTTCCTATTGTCCTGATCAGTTTGATGGATGATTGTACTCAACATTTTTTGGCACATCACGGTGTTGATCTTGAAGAGGTGCCCAGAGAAGAAACTTTTTGTCAATTTCTATTAGAAAGTGAGCCTTATGAGCCACTGATTATTGGTGATACCTTACAAGATTCCCGGTTTTCGTCTAACAAATATGTGCAGAATGAACCGAATATTCGTTTTTACGCCGGGTTCCCATTAATTACCAAGGACAACTTCTTGATAGGTTCTCTCTGTATTATAGATCGTGTTCCCCGCGAATTGACACCAAAACAATATGAAGCGATCTCGTGTTTAATTAACCAAACACTTCAAATCGTAGAACTCCAGAAAAACAAATTTGATCTAGAAAAAAGTAAAAAACTACACAAATTAAATGCTAATAGGCTTTCAAATATCATCGAAGCGGCTAACGTAGCTACCTGGGAGTGGGATCTTAAAACCAACTATCTTAAATACAACGATAAATTTTTTGAGATCATAGGTCGGGATGAAAAAGAATTGGGTAATACAAGCATAGAGCGTATGCAAAAAGAACTTCACCCTGAAGATCTGCAGCGTGCGCTGGTGAAGCTCAATGATTATTTTGATGGCATTACTGACTTTTACACAGGGGAATACCGAATTAAACATAAAAATGGATCTTGGGTATGGATTTTAGATCGGGGTAGTGTCGTAAGAGAAGATCACGAGGGAAATCCGCTGGTAATGTCCGGTACTATAACAGATATCACGAGGCGAAAAATAGCCTCAGAGCGTCTTACGCTCTCTAATAAAAGGTTGAAACTGGCCCAAAAAATCGCCAAACTCGGTTATTGGGAGGTGGATAAAAAGGATCATTCTTTCTATTGTAGTGAGCAAGTTTATGCCATTTTAGAATTAGAATTTTATTCTCAGGAATTGAGTTTTGATCGCATGATGGAATTCATTCACCCTGATGATCAGTCTGTCGTGAAGCCTTATTATCACGATGATTCTTTTGAACTTGAAGCGGATTTCGAGTTTAGGATCATTACTGCAACAGGAAAGACAAAATGGATCTATGCCAGTCGCCTCATTGATACAGATGATACCAGTATTATTGAAGGTACACTGCAAGATATAACCTCGCAAAAGGCATTAAAAATCTCTTTAGAAGAATCAGAATTGAGGTATACCAATTTGTTCCAGCTGATGCCAATTCCTTCTTGGATCTACGACCTGCGTACGTTAAAAATCATAGAGGTAAATCAGGCTGCGATTAAAGAGTATGGCTATTCTAGAGCAGAATTTTTAGAAAAAACAATTAAAGAATTAAGGCCGGCAGATGAAATCCCAAAACTGCTGGATGTTGTTGAAGATACTCGCCGTAATATGGGCGCCAATAAAGTTGGCGTATATACGCATCAACGAAAAAACCAATCAGAATTTACCGTAGAGATTCATAGCAACCAGCTTAAAAAAAGTAACCAACTTTCTCGCGTTGTGATGGCGATCAATGTTTCAGAACGCTATCAATACATTAAGCAAATTGAAGGTCGTAACGCCACTCTACAAGAGATCGCCAGAATACAGTCACATGTGGTACGGGCTCCTTTGGCCAAACTCATGGGAATCATTCAGCTGATACAATCTGATCTCAATTTAGGAGCGGAAGAACACGCGTTCTTTTTAAATGAACTATTAGGAGCTGCGCACGAGCTAGATACTGTGGTGCGCGAAATTGCAGCTAAAGCTTCATTAGTAGAAACCATTCAATCCAATTAGCGTATGCAGGGAGAAGTACTCATTGTTGACGACGATAAAACCATTTGCTTGATTCATAAGTATTTGTTGAAAACCGTTCATAATATTGAACCGCGTTTTTATACCTGTGCCGGCGATGCGCTAAAATGTATTGCTAACAGTCCCAATTCTAGCAAATACATTATTTACCTAGATATCAATATGCCTGTTTTGAATGGTTGGGATTTTCTGGATCGTCTGTACCAGTTTAAAAATAAGGATCGGTTTTCGGTTATATTGGTAACTTCCTCTATCGATGCCGTAGATAAAAGTAAGGCCAAAGCTTATGATCTGGTACAAGGTTACATTGAAAAACCTTTGAACAAGCCTAAGATTTCTACCTTAGATCAAATGTTCAGCAATTTTAGTTAATTCACTTTACTTCTACATTTTCTAAGGTGAGTTGGTTAATACTTTCAGTATTATCTAGCATTGCATTTTGCGTATTAAGTTTGATGTTTTCAAAGGTGAATTTTGAAAGTTCATATTGATCTGAAGCTTCTATATTAAAACCCATCTCACAATCGAGTTTTATATTTTTCATTGTAATATTATTAGCCATAGAAGTGATCATATCTTTTTCCCCTTTTAAATTGAAAAATTGCGTCCAAGGTTTGATCAGTATCATACTTCTAACGCTTCCTTTGATATCTACGATAGTGATGTATTCGTAATGCTGTGGAGTATCCGGACGCATTTTTAACCAAAAAATGCGGTGCGCCGTATCTACAGTGCTTCGGCGAAAAATAATATTATAATTGTGTATAGATTCGCTTCCGCAGGTTAGGGCGCTGTGACAAAAACCGTATGTGTTGTCTTCGATGATGATATTTCTATTCTCGCCATTGTTAGGATCTTCATCGGCATGTGGTCCTTTTCCGCCTTTTAAAGCCACTGCATCATCATTTACAGCCATGTAGCAGTTTTTGATCAGCATATTCTGGCAGGCATCAATATCCACAGCATCGGTACTGGGAGCCTTTACGGGCTCTTTTGGGGAAGTGATGTGCAGGTTAAGAAGTTTTATATATTCACTTTTGTAATAATGCGTGGTCCAAAAGGGAGAGTTTTTCAGTTTGATATCAGAAATCTGTACGTTTTTGCAATTGGAAATATACACCAGACGTGGTCGCATTTCATCTTTGTTGGTGCAGTCTGGATTCCACGCTCTGCGTAACCAAAAAGCTTTCCAATAGCGCAGGCCGTTACCGTCGAGCGTTCCTTTCCCGGAAATCGTAAACCCATCGATTCCGTCTGCATTGATCAATGCCGGAAAATAATCTACGCTTTCGCCTTCAATACGCGTCATAAGAACAGGGAAGTCGCTGATGTCATCGCTACCTTTAAGAACTCCGTCTTGTTCCAAATACAGATGGGTACCCTGTTTGAAAAACAAAGCACCACTTAAAAAAGTTCCTTTTGGAATTATAATGACCCCGCCACCATTCTCAAATGCAGTATCTATTACCGCCTGTATGGCTTTAGTTTGTACAAGGGTGCTGTCGCTAGAAACTCCATAATCAGTTATAGTGTATTGCTTACCAAGAGCACTTATATCAGTTGGAGTCGTATCTCTAAACCATTCCGGAATTGGCGTACCGTCAGGAAAAAGATCCTGAGCTTGCGCCGGGTTGGACACTAATATTATAGAAATAAGAATTAAGGAGCTAAGTATTGATTTCATTTACTGAATTTTCGATTTTGGCACTTTAAAAGTATTTATATATATCGATATAGTAATCCTGCGGTATCCTGCAACGCCACTAATTTTTAAAGCGTCTTCTCGTAATCTAATGCAACAAAATTCGTTCAGAAATCACTAGCTGAGCCAAAAGGAACGGGCGTTGAGCTTGCTTCCAGCAAATTTGATAATAAATGTAAATGTTCCGTACTTAAACGACTTTAGCTTTGGAAGATTCTCTTTTTACGAGTGTTCCTTCTAACACAAGTTGTTCGGGTTTTGCGGTTTCTTTGTTTTTCAGTTTTTGAAACATAATACGCATCAGGTTTTCTGCCATATCTTCAACCGGTTGCGCAAAAGCGCTTATGGTAGGAGAATACATCTCAAAAAATCCGCTATCATCAAAACTTACGATGCCAAGCTTATCTATAAGTTGAGTGTCAATTTGATGAATACCTTTTAATCCGCTTTGCGAAAGATAGTTGGTTGCAAAAAATATGGCATCCAGATCTTTACTGTTATTGATAAACTCCTTCATGGTTTCGCGAGAAGAGCCCACAGTCGAAGTATTATAAGGAAGTTTTAGAATGTTAGGCGTAAGTCCGGCCTCGTTCATCGCAGCAATATAGCCCGCTTCTCTGTCGTGCATTTGCACCTGATCGAGATCAATGGTGATGAATGCGATATTCTTAAAGCCTGAATCAATAAGGTGTTCAGTAGAATTTTTAGCGCCTTCAAAATTATTGATAATGACGTAGTCGCAGTCAATTTCAGGGATTTTACGGTCAAAAAGGATAACAGGCATTTCACTTTCTATAAGATTCTCGATGTCTTCTTGAATACCCGGAGGAGGAACGATAATGAAGCCATCTACTTGACGTTCATGAAAAATCTGAATAAGATCTTGTGTGCGTTTGAGGTCATTTTCGGTACTACAAAAGAGCACGCGGTAATCATTTTTATAGGAGATATCTTCGATGAGTCGGCCTACTTTTGAGAAAAAATGATTGCTGATATCTTCTACCATAAACACGAGAATCCGGGTGCTTCCTGTGCGTAGGCTACGAGCAACTAGGTTGGGTTTATAGTTAATTTCTTTGAGGTATGCTTCAACTTTTGCTATGAGTTCGTCAGAGATTTTTTTCTCTTTTCCTTTACCATTTAAAACAAAAGAGACGGTTGTGGTAGAAACATTTAAAACCTCTGCAATATCTTTGAGAGAAGGTCTTTTTTTCTTCATGGAATTTGGGCGGGTAATTTTTTCTAATAATTGATTATCGGTTAAGTATCTGTAAAATCTGAGATTTCTTCAAAAATAATGCATTAACTAAAACGATTGATTGAAAAATCAATAGTGTTTTTGAGATAAATGTAAAATAAGTAAATTTTTACAAGTATTTATGTTTGGCTCCGTTTAGTCTCGTAAGACATTACTTGCAGGATAAATCAAATAGGATTGCAATTTAATTAGCACATTGATCTTTTGTTAAGGTCACAGAACCGTCAAAATTCAGGGCAGAAGCATTTTTAAAAGCGACCATCTTTCCGGAAGAGGTCACTTCGCCAAATCCTTCAATGAGTTGGTCTCCAGATATTTTGAAAGCCACTTGGCGCGTACTTTCAACGCCTTCAGAGATAAAGGTGTAGGTGCCCAAAATGATATTATCATCAATGCTTCCGCTGAAGCTACCCGAGTTACGATCTTTTTCTGCCCAATTATAAATCAATGTTCCTTGAACCATTGGGTCAACCCGCGTAACCTGAAAGGTAATTGTAGAACCGTCTTGTGTGTAGCCGTAGCACCCTACACTAATGGGAAAATCAGTTTCTTCGGTTTCTTTTGGTGTTTGTTTACAGCCTATAGTCAGGAGCAGAATACAAACCACTGCGATATATTTTTTCATAAAGTATTGAATACTAATTAGATTGAATCAGAAGCCTGATCGTTGAGGTTCTTCCGTAAGGAAAACGCTCTAAAACAGACTATATTTTTATGAAAAGTACAAACAATAACACGTTATCCTCCATAAAATATTCAGTTTTAGATTTGGTTCCTCTTGTTGAAGGGATTTCTACAAAAGAGGCGATAGACCGAAGCGTTGACCTAGCGCAGCATGCCGAGCGTTATGGATACCAACGGTTTTGGATCTCTGAACATCATAATATGGAGAGTCTGGCTAGTTCGTCTCCGGTAATTTTAATAAATCAAGTAGCTCAAAATACACAACGTATTCGCGTGGGATCAGGCGGAGTGATGCTACCTAACCACGCGCCCTTGGTGGTTGCAGAACAATTTGGTACGCTTGCCAGTATTCATCCCAACCGTATTGATCTTGGGTTGGGTCGCGCTCCTGGCACCGATCAGCGAACGGCAATGGCATTGAGACGGTATCAGCAGGAAACGGTTCAAGATTTTCCAAATAATATAGATGAATTGCAAATGTATCTTTCTGAGGAGAACAGTACCGCACCTGTGAGAGCAACTCCGGGAGAAGGACTTGATATTCCCCTGTATTTGTTGGGGTCAAGCACCTTTAGTGCACAACTAGCGGGTAAAAAAGGGCTACCTTATGCATTTGCAAGTCATTTTGCACCCACACATCTGCACGATGCGCTACGCCTATATCACCAGCACTTTAAACCTTCTGCGCAGTTAGAAAAACCTTATACAATGGCTTGTTTGAACATAATAGCTGCTGACACTGATGAGGAGGCAGAATATTTAGCAACCAGCGCCAAAAAGTTTATGCTTGGCGTCATCAGGAATACAAGAAAACCTTTACCACCGCCGGTTAAATCTATGGAAGGCGAGTGGTCTACAATGGAGCGTATGCAGATCGAAAAAATGATGTTTTATAGCTTTATAGGTTCTAAAGAAACGATCGCTCAGGGATTGCAAACTTTTGTTGAAGAGACGCGCGTTAATGAGATTATTGTGATCGCAAATATCTATGATCAAGCAGCGCGTTTAAAATCTTACCAATTGGTAAGTGAAGTTTTTGACGCTTTAGAGGTGGCGGTTTAATCAGTGAGGAAATTGAAAAATGTAGTTCCCCAAGAATTATTATTTAGATCGTTAGGATTGCCTTGACCATCCATTAGGGCATTTTGATCATTTTGATCTTTTTTCCAAAGCCAGCCTAAGGTGGGAATTTTAGCTCGATTAGCGACTTTTAGAAAATCTTGTACTTGCATTAAGCCACTGGTATTTATGACGCCAATTTCTCCGAAGATTATCGGGAAGTTGGCGTTTTTCAGTTTTACAAATCGGTTTTGAATTGTTGTTTCATTGGTGTTGATAAGCCAATTTTCGTAAGCGTGCAGGTCAAATACGATATTATCGTAAGCTGTTGTAATTTGATCGCCATAAACAAGAATGGCATCTTCAGACTGGCCTTGCGAATTTCCGGGAACGAGAATAATATTATCAAAACCGGTTTCTCTAATATTTTGAATCATTTCCAACTGATCCTTTAGCCACATTTCGTGAGTATATCCATTGCTGTCATCAAAGGCATACGGTTCATTCCATAGTTCAAGCCATACATCACTCTGCCCTTTAAATTGATTTGCGATAGCCTGCATACGTTCTTTATAAGCTTCAAAAAATAGTTGTTCAGATGGATTCAAACCGGTTAAAAGTTGTTGATTTCCGTCAGTATCAACCCAACCAAACGGACAAAGAATGGTAACTCTACCTTGTTGTCTGTGCGTTTCTACAATTTGCTGAAGCGGGTGAAGCCATTGATTTTTTGAATCTCGAACCGCATTTCCTGTAACAGGCTCTTCTCTTAAATTGCCAATAAACTCCCTAACGATCTTTATGTTCCAATCCTGCATTAAGGAAGAATTATCAATGCCAAAAGTGTTTAGAGCATTAACGCCGTTTTGGTCTATCGCATTGCCATCTTTTAAAATTTGAGCTCCATCGGTTGTGTAAATACTATTTTGACTACTCAATGATTCATTTTCCTCTGAACTGCAACTCAAACAGAAATAGAACAGAAGTGCCAGTTTTGTAACTTGTGATATGCATTTAAACCTCATAGAGTTCTAAGGGTAATTGATCTGGATCTTCAAAAAAAGTAAAACGCTTTCCGGTAATTTCGTCAATGCGAATGGCTTCGGTGGTCACACCTTTTGATTGGAGTTCCTTAATGGCAACTTCAATATCTTTTACCGAAAACGCAAGATGGCGTAAGCCTTGTGCTTCGGGACGTGAAACCCTGTTGGGCGCGTTGGGGAACCAGAAGAGTTCTATGCAATAAGTGCCGTTTAAGGCGAGATCAAGTTTGTATGATTTTCGTTCTTCACGATAGGTTTCTTTAATGATCTCTAGCCCTAAAACTTCAGTATAAAAAGCTTTAGATTTTGCATAATCTGAACAAATAATTGCGATATGATGAATGTGTTGAAGCATAAATAAAATTACCAAAGACAGTCTTGAAAATCAGTAAGCATATGGAACAATAGTCCCACAGCGATCACTCTAAATTTAGGAATAAAGAATAAAACACAATAGCCGGCGATGGCCCAGTAGGAGTGAAGCGGGTGAAAATTGATGCTACATCTATTAGGGTTAAATATAGGGCTGGCCAGCAAATGATCAAGATCTACAAGCATAGTGGCGATCATAATTAGCCAAGCCTTAATCCAATACTCAGGAAAAAATACCCGGGCGATCAACCCGGGTACTATAAAATGTAAGCTGTAATGTACAAGCGTTTGTAGCAAATTGATCTCTTATTTAAACATATCAAGTCCGGGAATATCTGGCATCCCTTCTTTTGCGACCGCAGCTAGCTCTTGATCGTAAGTTGTCTTAGCTCTTGAGAGCGCTTTGTTTAAAGTGAGAATCAAATAATCTTCTAATTGTTCTTTGTCTTCAAGTAGTTCATCTTTAAAATCTACTTTCTTGACTTGCCCTGCAACGCTCACAGTAACTTCTATGAGTCCGTCGCTGCTTTTTTCATCAATATAAACGTTTTCTAGGCGTTTTTTTGTGTCTTCGGCTTTTTGCTGAGCTTCTTTGATCTTGCCCATCATTCCCATCATATCTCCAAACATAGTTTCAATTTTTAATTAATAGTTATGCTGCAAATTTAGTGTGCATAATCGAGCTTAAGAAATTTAAAAAAATCTCGGTGATTGTAGCGATTACTGCTATTTTTGCGTTCTGTATGAAAAATGAATTAGAAGCCCTAAATGCATCGGTTTTACCACCGGATGCCAAGCAAATACCGCACGAATTAGAAAAGCACGGAGATATTCGTATTGATGAATATTACTGGATGAATGAGCGTGATCATCCTGATGTGGTCGCGTATCTCGAAGCAGAAAATGCCTACTATGAGCAGATGACGGCACATACAAAGCCGTTGCAACAACAGTTGTTTGAGGAGATGAAGGCGCGCATTAAAGAAGATGATTCTAGTGTACCGTATAAATACAATGGATATTGGTATTACACCAGATTTGAGACCGGAAAAAACTACCCGCTGTATTGCAGAAAAAAGGAAGCGATGTCTGCTCCCGAAGAGGTCATGTTTGATAATAACGTGATGGCCGAAGGGCACAGTTATTTTAAGCAGGCAGGTTATTCGGTTTCTGAAAATAACGAGATCGCTGTTTTTGGAATCGATACCGTAAGTCGCAGACAATATGTTTTACAATTTAAAAACCTATTGACCGGTGAAGTCTACGATATTAAGATTGAAAACACCACAGGTAGAGCGATTTGGGCAGGGGATAATAAAACTATTTTTTATACGCGAAAGGATCCACAGACGTTGCGCAGCAGCCAGATCTATAAACACGTTCTAGGAACTAACCCTGATACCGATGTTTTGGTTTTTGAGGAAGAGGATGAAACCTTTGATGTAGGAGTTTTTAAGACCAAATCAAGAGACTACATTTTTATTGGTTCGTCGAGCACGCTTACCACCGAATATCGTTTTGCCGAAGCAAAAGGACCTGATTTTGAGTTCATGATGTTGCAAGAACGAACACGCGGATTAGAATACAGTGTTTCGCATTTTAAAGAGCATTTTTATCTGGTTACAAATAAGGACGAGGCGACCAACTTTAAGCTGATGAAGACTCCGGTAGGTCAAACTTCAAAAGAGCACTGGGTAGATGTGATCGCGCATCGTGAAGACACGTTGCTGGAAGACGTGGAGATTTTTGAAGACTTTCTAGTTGTCGAAGAGCGTAATGAAGGATTGAATAAAATCAATATCCAGCGTTGGGATGGTACAGCAGATTACTACCTTCCTTTTGATAGTGAAACCTACACAGCGTACATAGGAATTAATCCCGACTTTGATACACAGTATCTGCGCTATGGATTCAATTCACTTGATACGCCACCATCTGTGATCGCTTTCAATATGATCACAAAAGAAAAGGAGATCTTAAAGGAAGTTGAAGTATTAGGCGGAACTTTTGATAAGAACAATTATGAGTCTAAACGACTTTGGGCAACCGCTGACGACGGAGTCAAAATACCCATCTCTATTGTTTACAAAAAAGGAATCACCTTAGACGGAAGTCACCCATTGCTTCAATACGCTTATGGTAGTTATGGGATCACCTCAGATCCGTCGTTTTCTACTTCTAGATTAAGCTTGCTTGACCATGGTTTTGTGTTTGCTATAGCGCACATACGTGGGAGCGAGTATTTGGGCAGAAACTGGTATGAAGATGGGAAACTGCTTAAAAAGCGTAACACCTTTACCGATTTTATCGCGTGCTCTAAATATTTAATTTTCGAAGGTTATACTAATGCGGGAAATCTGTATGCTTATGGAGGTTCTGCCGGAGGCTTACTTATGGGAGCCATTTTAAACTTGGCGCCAGAATTATATAATGGTGTGATTGCAGCCGTACCTTTTGTAGATGTAGTCACCACGATGTTAGATGACTCTATCCCGCTTACGACTTCAGAATATGATGAGTGGGGAAATCCTAATGAGAAGATATATTATGAGTATATGAAATCGTATTCTCCTTATGATCAGGTAAAGGTGCAAAATTACCCTAATATTCTGGTAACTACAGGGTATCACGACAGTCAAGTACAGTATTGGGAACCTGCGAAATGGGTTGCTCGCCTGCGAGATAAGAATATTGCAGATACTAAAATTTACTTTGAAACCAATATGGATGCGGGTCACGGCGGGGCTTCGGGACGTTTTGAAGCCTTAAAAGAAACCGCAAAAGATTACGCCTTTTTAATTGATTTAGCAGGAAAAGCCAAGTAATTCCAAATATTTCCTGTAAATTTGCAAGGTTTTAAATAACGGTTTTAGGAAATACTAAACGAGTACTCCAAACGATAATTCTTCTATGAAAGAACACCTTAACGTTTATAATGACGTCCTTCAGCTGGTAGGAAATACACCTTTAGTACGACTTAACAGAATTACCAAAGATCTTCCAGGGTCTTATTTTGCAAAGGTCGAGGCGTTTAATCCGGGAAATTCTTCTAAAGACCGCATTGCACTTTACATCATTGAGGATGCAGAGCGTAAAGGTATCTTAAAACCCGGCGACACCATTATAGAGACTACTTCGGGTAACACCGGTTTTAGTATTGCAATGGTGAGTATAATTAAAGGTTATAAATGCATTCTAGCCGTTAGTTCAAAATCTTCAAAAGATAAAATAGACGCCTTGCGCGCAATGGGAGCAAAAGTATATGTATGCCCCGCAAATGTAAGCGCAGACGATCCACGATCATATTATCAGGTTGCAAAGCGCTTGCATAGTGAGACAAAAGGTTCGGTCTATATCAATCAATATTTTAATCAATTAAATGCCGAAGCGCATTACGCGTCTTCAGGACCAGAGATTTGGAAACAGACCGAAGGTAAGATCACGCATTTAGTTGCTTGTAGCGGAACCGGAGGAACCATTTCCGGAACGGCAAAATACCTCAAAGAAAAAAATCCAAACATTAGAATTCTTGGGATTGATGCTTATGGTAGTGTTTTAAAAAAATATCACGAAACGCAAGAATTTGATAAAAACGAAATTTACCCTTACCGCATTGAAGGTTTAGGGAAAAACTTGATTCCAACTGCTACTAATTTTGACGTCATCGATTACTTTGAGAAAGTTTCAGATGAAGATAGTGCACATACCGCGCGCAAAATCTGCAAGACCGAAGGTTTGTTTGTAGGTTATACAAGTGGTGCCGCCGTTCAAGGAACTATTCAAATGGCAGAGCACGGAGAATTTGATGAAAATTCTAAAGTGGTGATTATGTTTCCGGATCACGGAAGAAGCTATATGAGTAAGATTTATAGTGATGATTGGATGAATGAGCAAGGATTCTTTGATAGCCAAAATGAATTTGCTGCTCAGAAAATTGAATTTATAAAGTAGTATCTTGAGTTGTTCTCAAATACAAATAGATAACCCTAAATTGATTAAGGAATTAGAATGAATAACAAAGAGTGTGAGTAGAAGCTTTTTGTTTGAATATTGATGTATGAAAGATTTATTTGACAAAATTTATAAGGACAAGGGTCCTTTAGGAAAATGGGCAGCACAGGCAGAAGGATATTTTGTATTCCCTAAGTTAGAAGGTCCAATTTCAAACCGAATGAAATTTCAGGGTAAAGATGTTATTACCTGGAGTGTAAACGATTATTTGGGTCTTGCAAATAACGCCGAAGTGCGTAAAGTGGACGCAGATGCTGCTGCACAATATGGTTCTGCTTACCCAATGGGCGCTCGTATGATGAGTGGTCACACTTCACTTCACGAGCAGTTGCAAGATGAGCTTGCTGCTTTTGTTCAAAAAGAAGCTGCGTATCTTTTAAATTTTGGATATCAGGGAATGGTATCTACGGTCGATGCTTTGGTAGCTAAAGATGATATCATTGTTTATGATGTAGATGCTCACGCTTGTATCATTGATGGGGTGCGTTTGCATATGGGTAAACGTTTTACTTACAAGCATAATGATATTGAAAGTATCGAGAAAAATTTACAACGTGCGACCAAGTTAGCAGAACAAACCGGTGGGGGGATCTTATTGATTTCTGAAGGAGTGTTCGGTATGCGCGGTGAGCAAGGTAGATTGAAAGAAATCGTTGCGCTAAAAGAAAAATATAACTTTAGACTGTTTGTAGATGATGCTCACGGTTTTGGAACTCTTGGAGCTACAGGAGCAGGAGCAGGTGAGGAGCAAGGTGTACAAGATGGTATTGACGTGTACTTCGCAACATTTGCAAAGTCTATGGCGAGCACCGGAGCTTTTATCGCTGCTGATCAAGAAATCATTGATTACCTAAAATATAACCTGCGTTCGCAGATGTTTGCAAAATCACTGCAGATGCAATTGGTAGTAGGCGCCCTAAAGCGTTTAGATATGTTACGTACTATGCCAGAGCTTAGAAAAAAGCTTTGGGAAAATGTAAACGCGCTTCAAAACGGATTAAAAGATCGTGGTTTTGATATAGGAACTACACAAAGTTGTGTTACCCCGGTTTATCTAAAAGGAAGTATTCCTGAAGCGATGGCGTTGGTTAAAGATTTACGTGAAAACCACGGAATATTCTGTTCTATCGTAGTGTATCCGGTGATTCCAAAAGGATTAATTCTACTAAGACTTATACCTACAGCGTCTCATACGCTACAAGATGTAGAAGAAACTCTAGATGCTTTCTCGGCAATTAGAGAGCGTCTAGAAAATGGAACATACAAAAGACTATCTGCAGGAGTTCAAGCTTCAATGGAAGCTTAATTCTTAATTCATATTATAATTACAAAGCCCGATCCTGAAAAGGATCGGGCTTTTTTTTTGCGTTTATCTATTCATTGTAAGCATTAGGTCTACTAAAATCTTGATTTTTTGGGATTATCATATGTGAATGTTTTAGCGTAATGTGTTGTCTATAATTGCTTTAAATGGAGTGTTAACATGTGTTTTTGGTACTTATTAAAGATGATGTTTGCTGAATATATAATGTTGTTTATGCTCTAAACGATTCATTTTATACCGTTTCATTTGTTATTAACCTACTTACAACTGTTGTACGTCGAAATAGTTTCTTTTAACACATTTTTATAAACACCTTTAAGTTGTATTAAGTTTTTCATAACAATTAATTAACTCAAAATTCAACAAACATGAATGTGAAGGTAAAGTACATACTTGGGTTTGTTTTACTGCTCTTTATGCAAGGGGTCGTGGCACAAACCATTACCGGTACGGTAACAGATAATACCGGAATGCCCCTGCCTGGAGCCAATGTGATTGAGAAGGGTACCTCTAATGGTGCTTCAACAGATTTTGATGGTAACTACACCATTGATGTTTCTTCTTCTGATGCGGTTCTTACATTTTCATCTTTAGGATTTCTTTCTAAAGATGTGACTGTAGGTGATCAAACTGTAATTAATATGCAGATGGAAGAAGATGCACAGCAACTTAGTGAAGTTGTGGTAACTGCTTTAGGTATTAGTAAAGAACAGCGCAAACTGGGTTACTCAGTAGCCGAAGTTGGAGGTGAAGGTCTAACTCAAGCTCGTGAAACTAACGTTGCTAACGGTCTATCTGGTAAAGTATCTGGTCTTGTAGTAAAGCAAACCAATAGTGGGCCAGGTGGTACTGCAAAAATATTATTGCGTGGTGTTGCGAGTACAGCAGGAGGTTCAACTTCTCCTTTATTTGTAATTGATGGTGTACCTATGGATAACACTCAGCGTGGATCTGCCGGAGAATGGGGTGGCTCTGATGCTGGTGATGGTATTGGTAACATCAACCCTGATGATATCGAGAAGATGACCGTATTAAAAGGTCAGGCAGCATCAGCACTTTATGGAGCTCGTGCTTCTAATGGGGTGATTTTAATTACTACTAAAAAAGCTAAAAAAGGAGATTATAACATCAACTTCAATAGTAACTTCACTATGGAGCAAGCGATGGATTTGACTAATTTTCAATCTGAATATGGTCAGGGTATTAACGGTGTGAAGCCGGCTACTGCAGCTATCGCTCAAGCGACTAATCGCAGATCTTGGGGTGCGCGTTTAGACGGAAGTGATGTAATAGGTTATGATGGAAATACATATACCTATAGCAAAGCAGATAACAGCTATATTGATTTTTATGAAACAGGAACTACATTTACAAACACACTTTCGGTTTCTAAGGGAGTAGGTGATGGCGCTTTCAGACTTTCGTTATCTAATTTAAGTTCAGAATCTATTGTTCCTAACAGTGGGCTTGATCGTATAACTGTAAACCTTACCGCAGATCAGAACATCACAGATAAGTTGAATGTTTCAGCAACTGTTAATTATACTGATGAGCGTTACGATAATCAACCGTTCTTGAGTGACGGTCCTAAAAACCCAACTAACTTTATTCTGCTTGCGCCTAACGTAGATCACACTATTTTTGCGCCAGGTTATGATGAAAATGGACAAGAGATCATTTTTAGTGATGACAATTATGCAACTAACCCATATTTCATCACAAATCAAGGAGTTAATGATCCTTCACGTAAACGCTTTATTTCGATCTTATCTACCAAATATAGCTTTACCGATAAAATTTATGGTCTATTACGTTTAGGTAATGACACTTCTAACGATAAGTTTTTCAGCATAGATCCTTACGGATTGGGTTATTTATCTGAAGCGAACTCTAATGGTAATTTGAGCGGAAAAGGGCAATCAAGTAGATCAGAGCTTAACGTTGATGGTATTTTTGGAGCGAACTTCAATTTAACCGAAAATTTTGAGGTAGACGCATTAGCGGGTGCGACTTTACGAAGAAATAAATATGAAATTGTAGGAGTAAGCGGTGGTCCGTTTATCTTTCCATATTTATACTCTCCATTAAACGTGGTGAATATTGGTAGATCATATGACTACGAAGAAAAAGAAGTGCAATCTGCTTACTACTCTTTTGACTTTAGTTATAAGCGTTTCTTAACCTTGACGACTACAGGTAGATATGATGTTTATTCTACGTTGCCTGAGGATAACAACAGCATTTTTACACCTTCGGTTACCGGTGCATTTGTATTTGATGATATCTTGAATATAGACGCATTAAGCTTTGGTAAATTGAGAGCATCTTATGCGGTTACTAGTGGTGAACCGGGTTCTGCTTACCAAACAAGTTTTTACTACACTGCAGGTAATTCTATCAACGGTGTGGCTACAGGTTCAAGCCCAAGTGCTTTACCTAACTTAACCTTAAAGCCGTTTACAACAGATGAAGTTGAGGTTGGTTTAAACTTACAATTCTTCGGAAACCGTTTAGGTCTTGACCTTGCGTATTTTACCAAGACTTCTCACGACGAGATTCAGAACGCAAATTACAGTGCAGCAACAGGATTTAGTTCTGGGGTTGTTGCAACAGGATCTATCAGAAACCAAGGTTTAGAAGTATTATTGACAGGTACACCGGTAAGAACAGAGAACTTTACTTGGAATACCTCGTTAAATATGACTTCAATTAAAAACGAAGTATTACAAACAGATGCAGATAACAATCCTATAACTTTAGGAACTAACCGTGCGGTAGTAGGTGCTGCAACAACAGCTTTTGTTGTAGGAGAAGCTGGACCACAGATTCGTGCTTATGACTACGCTTATAATGAAGATGGAAGCATTCAGTATGATTCAGATGGTTTACCGGTACGTGGGGAGCTTAAGTCTTTTGGCCAGGTATTGCCTAAATTCTACGGAGGTTTAAACAACGATTTTTCTTATAAAAACTTCAACTTGTCTTTCTTGGTTGACTTCAACTATGGAAATAAGGTTTTATCAGCAACTGAATATTATGCACGTTTTAATGGTTTAACCAAAGAAACATTAGTAGGTCGTGAAGGCGGATTGACCAATAACGGGGTAACCGTAGATGCTCAAACCTATTATCAAACCGAAATTCAGCGTATCAATAGTAAGAGTGTGGTAGATGGAGACTTCATTAAACTTCGTCAAGTAACACTAGGATACTCGCTTCCTGACAGCCTATTTGAAAATATGAAATTCTTTGAGGGAGTTGATATTTCACTAGTTGCTCGTAACCTTGCGATCTTATGGCGTAAGGCAGAGAATATAGATCCTGAAAGTAGTTTTGGTTCTACAATTAACTTCATCGGTATTGAAGGAGGTAGTTTACCATCATCTCGATCTCTAGGTCTTAATGTTAATTTCAAAATAAAGTAAAATGAAAAAGTATATAAAACTTATAGCCGCGGTTGTAGTTCTGGGATTAGCATCTTGTGATAACGACTTCACGGATATTAATACAGATCCTGATAAAGCTTCGGGTGAGATCTTTGATCCCAATCTTATTTTACCAGACGCGCTATACAACTACGCTAACAGTACCACGGGATATAGAGGTCCTATTCTCTTTCAATCCATGTGGGTACAGTTGATGGCATCAACTTCTACCATCGCAAACTATTATGTGAATGCAGATAAATATGTAGCCTCAGGAAGTACTCCTGGTTATGCTACAAACATCTGGTCAGACAACTACCGTGTGGCTTCGGAAATGTATCAGATGAAAAAACTAGCAATTGAGCAAGGGTATTCTAACCTGGCAAATATTGCAGATATCGTTAAGATACAATCTATCGCATTTATGTCTGATGTGTATGGTGACGTGCCTTACTCTGAAGCGCTTCAACTAGAGGATGGTGTTTCAAGACCTTCATATGATGATCAAGCGACTCTTTATCCTCAGTTATTAGAGGAATTGAATACAGCAGTAAGTGATTTAGATACGAGTGCAGACAGCCCTACCAATGACATTTTCTTTAACGGGGATATCAGCCAGTGGAGAAAATTTGGATATTCATTAATGCTTAAAATGGCTATGCGTTTAGTTAATGTTGATGCTGCATTGGCACAATCTTACGTTGAAACTGCTGCTGCAGGAGGTGTATTTGCTTCCGCTGCTGACGAGGCTATTCTTTTAACAGATAACTCAACAGGTTTTCATAACAGTAACAGTGCTGCATTAGCAACCGCTTCTGATTATTACGAGGTACGTTGGTCTGATGTGATGATTGATTATTTAAATTCTACTGATGATCCACGATTAGGCGTGATTGCTGAAGTTCCTGAAGCTGGTTTAGCTGCGAATCAAAATGCAAGCTTAGCTGGTGATTCAGATCCATCAATTCAGTTAGGAATGCCTAACGGATATGACTTAAACGGTGGAGCAACGGATATCTCTAATTCTCCTGATTACCCAGGACCAACGGGTACAGGTGATGATCAAGCGCCTATAGGAGCGTATTCGAGACCTACAGGAATGTATCGTAACTTAGAAGCGCCTGTATTTGTTTTGACTTATGCAGAAACACAACTTTTACTAGCCGAGTCTGCTTTAAGAGGGTATAATGTGGGTGGTACAGCGGCAGAGTATTATGCAAACGGTGTAAGCGGTGCAATGACAGCTATCAACAAATACGGAGGCTCGCAAATTGCAGCAGCTGATATTGCAGCTTATGTTGCAGCTAATCCGCTTGATGTTTCTTCTACCGAAGCTGCATTAGAAATGATCAACGTGCAGTATTGGGCAACTACCGGTTTATTAGGCAACTTTACAGAAGCTTGGTCAAACTGGAGAAGATCTGCTTATCCAGAATTAACCCCTGTAAATTACGTAGGAAACTTCTCAAATGGAACCATTCCTGTACGTCAGATATACCCTGCAGATGAGTCTACATACAACCCAGAGAATTACGAAGCAGCAGCTGCTGCGATGGGTGGCGATGTTTGGACTGCTAACGTATGGTGGGACAATAATTAAGATTTTAAGTCTCCTTAGATTTAATATTTAGCAAATTAAAGGAGGGCATTAGCCCTCCTTTTTTTATAAATTAGAATGTTGTAAATCAAAAATAATTATGCTGAAACCTTCCTTTTTAAATGCTGCCAAAGCATTGATAGTATTTATAGTTTTTGCTCAGAATATACAAGCGCAAACTACTAAGCTTTTTGATTTATTACCGACTTCAACCACACAGGTTGATTTTGTGAACGCACTGAATGATTCTCAGACAGCCAATATTCTGATCTATGCCAATTTTTATGGCGGCGGTGGGGTAGGAATAATCGACGTCAATAATGATGGGCTCGAAGATTTGTTTTTTGTAGGCAACTTAGTACCTAACCAGCTTTACCTCAATAAGGGCAATTTTAAATTTGAAAAAATAACCAAAGAAGCAGGAATTGATTTTGACGGAGGCTGGTCTACCGGTGTGACGATCGCTGATGTAAATAACGATGGTTTTCAAGATATTTATGTTAGCCGCGAACTTTATGATGACAAGCCTGAGCTGAGAGCAAATTTGCTTTACATCAATAATCAAGACAATACGTTTACCGAAAGCGCGCAAGCATACGGTGTTGCAGATGAGCAGCGTACGCGGCACGCAACATTTTTGGATTACGATAAAGACGGATTTCTAGATTTACTCTTGCTGACCCAGCCACCCAATCCCGGAAGTTATTCTGACTATAAAGGTACTGACCTGCTTAAGAAAGAATTCCATATTAAATTGTATAAAAACAACAAGGGAACTTCGTTTACCGAAGTTTCTGAAGCTGCAGGAGTGAGCAAATCTGGCTTTCCTAATGCAGTGTCTGCAAGCGATTTTAATAACGATGGATGGACAGACCTCTACATTGCTAATGATTTTGCAGCACCAGATTTTTTCTTTATTAATAATCAGGATGGCACGTTTACTTATAAAACAGAAGAGGCGTTTCAGCATATTCCGTATTACAGTATGGGGGTTGATGTTGCTGATTTTAATAACGACAATTTGTTGGATCTTTTTGTGGTAGATATGGTTGCTCAGGATAATTACCGCCTTAAGTCAAATATGAGTGGTATGAACCCAAAAGCCTTCTGGAAAGTCGTTGACGACGGCGGTCACTATCAATATATGTACAACACGCTTCAAATGAATAACGGTAGCGGCACATTTAGCGATATTGGCCAATACACAGGGATGGCCGCAACCGACTGGAGTTGGGCCAATCTTATTGCTGATTTTGATAATGACGGACTCAAAGATACTTATGTGACTAATGGGTTGCTGCGCGATATTAGAAATACTGATGCTGATAAAGAGGTAGCACATTATATCAACCAACTTACCTTTAAATGGGTACAAGAACATCCTGATGGTGGTGGTATTGAGTCTATTTTTGATATTCTAAAAATTGATGATGTTGTAAAGCTTATTCCTTCTCAGCCTTTAAAAAATTTCGCTTTTAAAAATCAAGGAAACTTAAAATTCACTGAAGCGCAACAGGATTGGGGACTTGATCAACCCTCATTTTCAAATGGGGCCGCTTATGCTGACTTGGATAATGATGGAGATTTGGATATAGTCGTTAATAACATCAATGCAGAAGCCTTTTTGTATAGAAATAATTCCGAAAAAAATGCTAAGGCTAATTACCTTAGAGTAAAACCTATAGGTTTAAATAAATTGGCGACATTAGGTGCCCGAGTATCTGTTTTTACAGATGATGAAACGCAAATGCAGGAGCTTACCAATGTGCGCGGTATTTATTCTACAAGCGAGCAAGTGGCGCATTTTGGTTTAGGTGGAAAAACTCTTGTAGATAGTCTTATTGTTACTTGGCCTAACGGAAAACAGCTGCGTCTAAAGAATGTTAAAGCCAATCAAGAACTAACGCTTTCTATTGCAGATGCTGTAGAAGGAGCGCAGGATCTTTATGCTTTCGGTTTGAAAAATGAAGTTTTTGAAGAAGTTACCGCTGAATTTCCGTTGCAGCTAGAAACACCGGAAAATGAGTATGATGATTTTCAAGAGCAGGTATTGCTTCCGCATAAATTATCACAATTTGGTCCGGCACTTGCCAAAGGAGACATTAATAACGATGGCTTAGAAGATCTTTTTGTTGGCGGCGCAGCAGGAATAGAAGCTTCTTTATTTATTCAAACTAAAGAAGGAGCGTTTATGAAACTTGTCAGTTCGGCATTGGCAAATGATGCGAGTCACGAGGATCTTGATGCTGTTTTCGTTGATATCAATGCTGACGGATTTCAGGATTTATATGTGGTAAGCGGCGGTAATGAAGAAGAAGCTCAAGCTGATTTTTATCTGGACCGCTTGTATTTAAATGATCAAAATAATGGCTTTGTCAAAACAGCGATTACAGATCTGAAGCCTGAAAGCGGGTCTAAAGTTTTACCGGCAGATTATGATGGTGATGGCGATATTGATCTTTTTGTAGCAGGACGAATCAATCCGCATCAATATCCTTTACCGGCGACAAGTCAGTTATTGATGAATGAAGCGGGTACGCTAAGCAACCAAACGACAAACTTAGCGCCGGATTTTAAAGATCTAGGTTTAGTCACAGATGCGGTATGGTCAGACGTTGATCAAGACGGCGACCTCGATCTCTTAGTAGTAGGCGAATGGATGCCGGTCACAGTATTTTTGAATCAAAATAACCAACTTGTAAAACAAGATTTTGCCTCTTTAGCAGATACTTCGGGATGGTGGTTCAGTATAGAGAAAGGGGATTTTGACAAGGATGGAGATGAAGATTTCATCATCGGGAATCTAGGTGAGAATTATAAGTATCAAACCAGTATTGAAAAACCCTTTGACATCTATTATGATGATTTTGATGATAACGGTCGCGGTGATATCGTTTTGGGCTATTATAATGGTGATGGGCATTTCCCGTTACGCGGATTTTCGTGTTCTTCAGAGCAAATACCTAGCTTAAAAAAAGAAATTAAGCAGTACAATATTTTTGCTTCCTTGGAGATTGATGAAGTTTATGGAAAGAAAGATCTAGCACGGTCCTTACATTACAAGGCTGATACATTTAGTTCTATTTATTTAGAGAATACCGGAGGAGACTTTAAAGTGCATCAACTTCCAGAACTTGCACAATTGGCACCCGCAAATGCGATAGTGATCGAAGATTTTAACCAAGATGGAAACCTAGATGCGCTACTCGCCGGAAACTTATTTGTTTCAGAAATTGAAACGCCACGTGCAGATGCGGGCACCGGAGTTTTACTTTTGGGGAACGGTCAGGGCGATTTTACCGCTAAAGCTTCAAAAGACACAGGATTCTTTGCTAATCGTGATGTCAAACAACTGCTACCAATTAAAGTCAAAGAACAGCCATACATTTTAGTAGGGAATAATAATGATAAGGTACAGGCTTTTGAGATCAAGTAATTCAAAAGTTTAAAAATATCAACAAAAGAAAAGCCTTAAACATTGCGTTTAAGGCTTTTTTATGCTTGTTAGAAGGTTGTATGAATTAGCCTTCTCCTAATAATTCTTGCATTTTAGAAACTAAAGCATCACCGCGCAAATTCTTGTCGATGATCACCCCATTTTCATCTAAAAGATAGGTTGCAGGTATTGCTGTTACTCCATATTTGCGAGCCACTGGATCTTGCCATTCCATTAGATTAGATACGTGATACCAGTTCATCTTATCATTTTCAATAGCCGCAAGCCATTTGTCTTTTGCAGAGGCTCGGTCTAGAGAAACACTAATGATATTTAATCCTTTTTCGTGATAGGTGTTGTAAACCGAAACCACATTTGGATTTTCTTGACGGCAAGGTTTGCACCAGCTCGCCCAGAAATCAATGATCGTATATTTTCCCATCGCATCTTTAAGAGCAAGATCACCCCCGTCAGGTGTTGGCGCGCTAAACTCAGGTGCTTTATTGCCTATTTCAGCCTGAGATGCAGCAGCTTCTTGTGATTTTAGCTGTGCGATCATCTCGCTGAGTTTTTTTCCTTTTTCGGTTTCTTGTAAGGTAGTATCAAGACTTTCAAAAAGCGCTTCGGCTTCGCCGGAATCAATAGCGCGAGTTCCTACTAGATCTGAAAGAATGATCACACTTACGAATTCTCCGGGATGTTCTTCGATCAATTTAAGGCGTCTGCGGGTGTCAGCTTCATTGATCTGGTCAAATTCATTGCGTATGATTGTCACTTTAGAAGTGTCACCACTTTGCATTGCAGCCATTCCTTCTTCTTGAAGCTTTTGTTTTTCTTTATTTGACGCGACAACATCATCATAATACAACTTAAAAAAGTCATTTTCAGAACCGCCTTTTACTTCAGAAGTATACAAACTGTCTTTGTAAGCCTTAACCGTGATCTCTTCATTTTCAGCAATAAGAATCACGTTTCCGCGCGCACCTTCAAAGCTAAGCACCATCATTTCTGGAGCTGCTACAGGCTCTGGGGTAAAATTGAATTTCCCTTCTTTAATTACTGTGGTATCTACATTCTGTAACTGATTATTTGCATCTATTTTTTGCAGGAAAACGTTAGTACCGTTATTGATGTCAGGAGTGGTACCGGTAATCTTAAACTTCCCTTCAGAAGCACACGATAGAAGTACGATTGCGGTTGCAACTACTAAAAAAAGTTTATTCATTATTTACGAGTTAAATTAGGCCTGCAATATACAGGATTTTAAGGTTTATTGACGCTGCCAAAAGGTTTAAAACGCCTAGGCTGCCCCAGAATTGAAATTATGTTTCTAACCAATACCTCAAGGGCTTTGCCCAAACTTAAATTAGAAGTTATGGCAGGTCTTTAAAAAAGGGCTTGATATTTGATCTTACTTGCGTGTAAGTTTAAACCTTTGTTAAAGACCAATAGGTTCTAACGGGTTCCCCACAATTTTAGTATTTTGAATAGAAACAATCAGGCTATGGAAGATTTACAGGAGTTTCCACTACAGGTGCAGTTAAGCTTTTCTAAGTTACTTGAAGAGTTTAAGGTGCGTATGCAGCAGTCGCAAAATGAGGTGACTAAAGATTACCTCAAAGCGGTTCTGGATTATGCCGAAAGCTATCCTGAACTGATTAATGGTATTGAGCACACAGATAAGATTGATGAATATGAGGAGGTATTAAGTACGCTTTTAGACAATCTTTTCCCTGCGGCGCTTACTAAGAATGAGATCAAAGCGGCAACAATGCCGTTTATGAATAAGATTTTTAATCCTACAAAACGATTTGCTGCCATTATGAAGGACGCAGGTGAGGATTTTGATCTTTCGATCAGAAATCTTGATCCTGCATATTATTATATCATAGGTTGTGTGGTTATTTTAAATAGTTATTACAACTATGATATCGATTTTAAGCGTCCCGTATTTTATGAAATTCCCGATAAAAATGGTGTGATTCGTACGTATAGAGCGTCTATCAATGCTGATTTTACGTTTTGTGAACCTACCGAAGAAGCGGTAGAAATCACTCCGGAAATTGTAGATAAGCTGATTGAGAATGGCAATGATTTTAAATTATGGAAAGAGTATTTTCCTCCCAATAGCTGGATTTTAAAAGGGATTACCATTCTTAACCTTACAGATGTTACAGTTGATGATTCTATTTCTGATCTAAAGAGTACATTGCTCGCACAGAAAAATATTAAGAAAGATGCTGTACAGCAGTTCCAAAGTATTTTCAGTTCAATTTTTAATATTCCGGACTTACAGGTAGGTTTTACCGAATTTGATAAGGATGAAGAATGTTTTATGCGAATGAATAACGGCATCGGTTACAGTTTTATCTTAAACGATAAAATGCGTACCGATTGTCGTCAGAGCATGTGCGATTGTTCCTATGATACGCTTATAAAAGACAAAAAGTATTTTGTGATTCCTGATGTTGATGAATATGCAGTTAAGCATAAAACTAATTTGCTTGCTAAAAATCTTCAGGAACAAGGAATCAAAAGTTGTATTCTGGCGCCTATTTCCCGCGGAAATGAATTGCTTGCGGTACTGGAGCTTGTTTCTTCTAAACGCAACAGTTTACACAGCTTAAACGCTACCAAACTAGACGATGTAATGCCGTATATAGTTTCTACGGTTGAGCGGAAAAAGTTTGAATTAGAAAACCGAATTAAAGCGGTAATTCAAAGTGAATGTACCAGTATTCACCCAAGTGTTTTATGGGTTTTTGAGGAAGAAGCAAGACGTTTTATAGCGAATCAAAACCAAGGTAAATTTGCTGCTTTTAAAGATATAGCCTTTGAAGATGTGTATCCGCTATATGGTCAGATCGATATTGTAGGGAGTAGCGAAGAGCGTAATAAAGCGATTCAGCAGGATATTTTGATTCAGCTGAAAATGGTTTACGATATTCTTGACCTCGCCATTGCTACGGCACCAATGCCTATCTATGAGCAGGTGAAATTTAGAATCGAAGAGTTTACTGCTGAGATCACTGAACGCTTGAATGCAAATAGTGAAAGCGAGGTTTTTGCATTGCTGCAAGAAGAGGTAAATCCTTTGTTAAGTCATTTGAACACTAAAATTCCTGAGCTTAAGAAAGCCATTGATAACTATAAAGCTTCGATCAACAAAGACACCGGACTCATCTACGAGAATCGTAAAAATTATGATGATACGGTGCAATTGATCAATCAGAATCTGGCAACCTTTTTAGATCGAAAGCAGCAAGAAGCACAACAGATCTTTCCGCATTATTTTGAGCGCTATAAAACAGACGGCGTTGATCATAATATTTATATCGGGGCTTCTATGACTCCGAAAGAGAAGTTCAATAAGGTTTATTTGTATAACTTAAGATTGTGGCAATTATGCACGATGTGCGAGATGGAAAATCATTTCTATCACAAACAGGAAGGTGCAGAATTGCAACTTGATGCGGCTTCGCTTATTCTGGTTTTCAGCACTACATTATCTATCAGATACCGAATGGATGAAAAGAAATTTGATGTGGATGGTACGTATAATGCCCGCTACGAAATTATTAAAAAGCGAATTGACAAAGCACTGGTAAAAGGTACCGATGAGCGCATAACGCAAAAAGGAAAAATTGCGATCATTTACTCGCAAGACGCTGATGCCGAAGAATACACACGCTACATTCATTACCTGCAGCGTAAAGAGTATTTAGGTACTGAAGTAGAATATCTTGAACTAGAAGATGTACAAGGTGTTGTAGGTTTAAAAGCGATCCGGGTTAATGTACTTTATACTTCTAAGTTGCCACGCACCAATGAAGAAGAAACTATTACTTACGAGGATTTAATGGAGATTCTTGATTAATTCGAGTAAAACATAGACATAAAAAAGCCCCAATTTGGGGCTTTTCTTATTGGTAAATTCAATTAATATACTATCTGAAGCATTTTTGATTATAGTGTTTCTGTAGTGTTTAGATCAACCAGAATGCGATTATAAAACTTATTACCGAAACGATTATCCCAACCATAAACACGGTGTAGGTTTTTCTAAGTAAGAGGTACTTTTTATTCAGTACAACACCTAACAGGTATAAATCTTTAGTCAGTGCTTCATAAATATAATCCTTATCATAAATGATCTCGTTGATCGCCCACTGGTACTGGTCGTATTTCATTTTATGAAAATTCCCAAAGAATAAAATATTCACTTGTTTCTTTTTCACTTGTTCTCTTGTAAATTCTCCCGAAGTAACATTGGGTCGGGTAGAAAGAATAGACATAATGATCGAAGCCACACTAAAAACTACAAGGATTAGCGTAGGAATTAACAAGTGACGATTACTTGGCGCATCCAACTTTGGGATCATGTTAGATAAAGCTAGTGAAATAATAATCGCATTTACGGAGAGCAGAATGTTTGCTTTCGTATCTGCAATATCACTCAGTTTGATATGGTTTCTCAAAGTAGTTCGATAAAGCGTCTGTACGCCACGATCAGGGCTTTCGTCTTTAAATTTTGCTTTGAGTTTGGCTTTAACCTCTTCTTTACGGTATTTTTTCTTTTTCTTTTTTTCTTTCTTAAGAAGAGAAATCAGGTTCTCGTCTTTTTGGTTTTTCCAGTTGCGGGCAGCATAATCCGTGTAAAACTTATGCTTGTGCGTGAACATTTGTATGTTTTCTTCGCGCCACTCTGCCGGAGTAAACTTTTTGGTTTCCGTTAGTAATAATTCTTGACGTAAAAATTCACTGGTTTGAGCGTAGTACTCTTTTGCAAAATGTGAATTATCAGCATCTTTTAAAATGCACTCTAATTCGTTTTTTGGCTCAACACCCATTTTAGTAGAAGCGATGAGCTCAACCACTAGTTTTTGGGTGTCGGCATCTACGCCTTCTTTGGTCATATACTCTTTAGCGATATCAATGCTAGCCTCTTCGTGACCATCACGCGTTACCGTATAACCCGTATCATGCATCCACGCTGCAAGGATTAATGCCTCTTTCTGTTTAACATTAATTTGAGAATTTTCGATGATTTCCTTTGTACTTTTAACAACTCTCACAGTATGATTATAGTTGTGATAGAGATAGCTGTTAGGAAGTTTTTCCTTGAAAAGTTCTAAAACAAATTGATCTGCTTTCGAAAAAGATTTTATCGGTTTTTCTGCTGTTTCAGCCATAGAGTATCTTGGTTAAAGTAAGGGAAAATACGAAAAAGAATTTCCAAAATAATTTGCATGATAAAAAATAACATACTTCTAACACTTGTCATACTCTTACTTTTTTCGGCTTGTGCCACTTACACTTCCAGATATAAAGACGGCGTAGAACAAGGGATTTACCCCACTTCAAAAAAGATAGATCGTACCTTTTATTTGCTGGGCGATGCAGGGAATTCTGAAATGGGTGAAAGCACAGAAGGAATCAAATTATTTAAGAAATTTTTAGACAAAGCAAATGACGATTCGTCATTTGCTATTTTTTTGGGCGATAATATTTATCCGGTAGGAATGCCTCCCGAAGGCGATGAAGAGCGTGCCTTAGCGCAGCACAGACTGGACGCACAGGTAGAAACCTTTTCAGAATATACGGGAACGCCCATTTTTATCCCCGGAAATCACGACTGGTACAACGATCATTTACACGGGCTGAACCGCCAAGAAGAATATCTCAAGAAAATTACCGGCCTAGATGATATTTTCTTGCCTAAAGATGGTTGTCCTTTGGTGAGTTATGACATCAATGAGACGGTGCATATGTTGCTTATTGATACGCAATGGTATCTAGAGGATTGGGATAAAAGTCCTAAGATCAATGACAATTGCGACAATATTAAAGACCGCGAGAAATTTTTTATTGAGCTGGAAGGTGAGATCAAAAAGAATCAGCACAAAACACTGGTGATCGCGATGCATCACCCTATGTTTACTAATGGTGTGCACGGGGGTAAATTTGCTCTTGATAAACATTTATATCCATCGCAGCAGAAAATTCCTTTGCCTATCTTGGCTTCGCTCGTGACGCAAATTCGTACCCAAGGTGGAGTTTCAAAGCAAGACCGTTTTAATGAGAAATACAACGAGTTGATGAAGCGTTTACGCGTATTGGCGCAGACGCATAATAAAACCATTTTTGTTTCTGGGCACGAGCACGGTTTGCAGTACATAGAGCACGATGAAGTAAGGCAGGTGGTTTCAGGCTCCGGTTCAAAATCTTCGTACGCTTATTTAGGTAATGACGGACTCTTCAGCTCAGATTATGAAGGTTTTGCAAAACTCGATATTTTTGAAGATGGTTCGGCGTGGGTACAATACTATGGTACCGATCAAGAAAACGGCGAGCCGGTTTTGTTTTTTCAGAAAGAAGTTTTTCCTCCAGATCCTATATCAGATTATTCTAGGCTGTCCACCAGCTTTCCGCAGACGATAAAAACTTCGGTGTATTCTATTGAAGAGACTGAGCGTTCTGAGCTTTTTGAGAGTGTTTGGGGAGAGCATTATCGTGAAGTCTATGGCAAGCAAGTTACTGCGCCCGTAGCTCTTTTAGATACGCTTTATGGCGGACTGGAGGTCGTACGACCCGGAGGCGGACATCAGACGGTTTCACTTCGGTTAAAGGATAAAAGCGGAAGAGAATACAATATGCGCGCCTTGCGTAAAAGCGCTGTGCAATTTCTACAGAAGGTTATTCTCAAAGAAAATGCTGACGTAGAAGAAGATCTTGACAACACCTTGCCAGAATCGTTGATTCAGGATTTTTATACTTCAGCGCACCCGTATGGAGCTTTTGCAATCCCAAGACTGAGTGAAGCTGCACAGGTACTGCACACCACTCCAAAATTGTACTATGTGCCCAAACAGCCCGCATTAGAAAAGTATAATGAAGATTATGGCGATCAATTGTATATGATCGTTGAGCGGCCGGCAAAAGAATACAGCGGAGCCACGTTCTCTTACCCCGATGATATAGAAAGTACAGATGATATTCTAGATAAATTACGCAGTGACGAGGAGAATATTGTGGACGAGCAAGCTTATATACGTGCCCGTATGTTTGATATGCTTGTGGGAGATTGGGATCGCCACAACGACCAATGGCGCTGGGCAGAGTATAAAGATCAAAACGGTAAAGATATTTTTGTGCCCATTCCCAGAGATCGGGATCAAGTGTTTACCAATTTTGATGGAGCCATCCTAGATATTGCCCGTACCTTATTTGGGATGGCACGACAGTTTCAGGTTTATGATGAAAATCTGGATGATATGAAGTGGTTCAACAATGCCGGTATAAAACTAGACCGTGCTTTGGCTCAACGCTCGGGAAGAGTAGTTTGGCATAAAGAAGCACAGTTTATAAAAGAGCATGTTACAGATGAGGTAATAGAAGAAGCTTTTAGAGATCTTCCGCCAGAAGTAAGAAGCGGTGAGTCAATAGACGAGATTAAGAAGAATCTAAAGGGGCGTCGTGATAATCTTGTCGCTATTGCAGAATCTTTTTATGATTATTTGGTAGAGCTTCAAATGGTGGTGGGGACAGATAAAGATGACTATTTTGAAATCACCAGAGCAGACGATGCTACCCGCGTGCAGGTCTGGAGAATCAAAAAAGGAGAAAAGGCAGACTTGATGCATGATCGCACGTATGCATCAAAAGAAACGAAACAATTATGGATTTATGGTCTTGATGACGATGACGTTTTTGAAGTAAACGGAGCGGGAAGAAATCCTATTTTTCTGCGTATCATTGGTGGGCAAAACAATGATGTTTATCGTATTAACAACGGCCGAAAGATCAAGGTGTATGACCACGAAAGTTTACCTAACACGATTGAAGCGCGCGGAGGGGCGAACTTTAGACTGACTGACGTTTACGATTACAATACGTACGACTATCAAAAGCAAATTTTACGTACCAACGGTTTGACTCCGGCGTTTGGATACAATCCTGATAATGGGGTGAGTCTTGGTTTAACTGACGTTTATACTGTGCAAGGTTTTAGACAGAATCCTTTCTCACAACAGCACCGTTTTAAAATGTTATACTTTTTTGCAACAAGCGGATTAGATTTTACGTATAACGGGGAGTTCGCAGGTATTATGAATGATTGGAATTTAACGCTGGGAGCACGCTATACCACACCTAATTACGCCCGAAACTTTTTTGGTTACGGCAATGAGTCGGTGAATAATGATGATGCGTTAGGAATGAATTTTAATCGGGTGCGTTTAAGCAGAATGGAAGCTTCTGTGGGGCTTCTTAGAAATTCAGATTATGGTAGCACTTTTTCAATACAAGCGCTTTTTGAAGGTATTCGAGTAGCAGACAACGCGTTGAGATACATAGATTTTGTGGACATTATTGAGCAAGAAGAGCGGAAATATTTTGGTACCGTTGATGCCACTTATGAATACCACAGTGCAGATAATGCATTAGCACCAACCCGTGGAATGGACTTTATCCTCAATGGTGGTTTTACTAATAGTTTGAGTGATAGCGGTAATCGCTTTGCGTACCTTAATCCGAGTATGGGATTTTATAACGCCATAAGTGCAAACCGTAAACTAGTGCTTAAGACGCTTGCACGTGGGCAATTTAGATTTGGTGACGATACCGAGTTTTATCAGGCGGCTACCTTGGGGCAATCTAGTGGTTTGCGTGGTTATCGTTTTGACCGTTTTACGGGTAATAGTGCATTTTCGGCGACCGGCGATGTACGGTATGCGTTTGATACTTTTAAAACCGGATTCTTACCGCTTCAGATTGGTGTATTTGGAGGTTATGATATTGGTAGAGTATGGTCTGATGTAGATCAAGATTCAGAAAAATGGCATGATAGCTACGGAATTGGGTTCTGGGTAAATAGTGCAGATGCGCTTAGCGGAACTTTCAATTTATTCAAATCTAGCGAGGGCTACCGTGTTTCCTTCGGATTTGGTTTTAATTTTTAAGAAATAATTTCGCCGTAAGGCTTAACGAATATGAAAGAGATAGACAATATAGATAATATGGAGAGTTCGGAAAAACGCGAGCGCATAGACACCATTAACTTAGAGTACCTCAAAGTCAAAGATTTTGAGGAGCTTAAAGAGATTATGATTGCGGTATACCCAAACATCCCGGATCCGTATTGGAAGAAAAAAGACTTGCAAAAACTGGTTTCTATTTTTCCGGAAGGTCAGGTGGTCGTGAAGGTGAATGGGGAAATCGCCGGGTGCGCGCTTTCGATCATTGTGGACTATGACAAGTTTTCTGATGCGCATACTTATATGCAGATCACCGGGAATGAAAGTTTTAGCACCCATACCCCAAAGGGAAATGTACTGTATGGTATAGATATTTTTATTTCGCACAAATACCGCGGTATGCGTATAGGTCGCCGCCTTTATGATTATCGAAAAGAATTGTGTGAAAACCTCAATCTAGAACGTATTGTTTTTGGCGGAAGATTGCCCAACTATCATCAATACGCAAAAGACTTAAGTCCGAAGGCATACATCGAGAAAGTGCGCAGTAGAGAGATCAATGATCCTGTACTTGATTTTCAATTGAGTAATGATTTTCACGTTAAACGTATCATCACCAATTACCTGGAAGGAGACAAGCAGTCCAAAGAATATGCTGCGCTCTTGGAGTGGGATAATATCTATTATCAAAAACCGGCAAAAAAGCCAAATGCGATCAAAACGGTGGTGCGTTTAGGCCTGGTACAATGGCAAATGCGTACCTATAAAAACTTTGAAGAACTTTTTGAGCAGGCGGAGTATTTCATTGATACCATTTCCGGGTATCGATCAGATTTTGCGCTGTTTCCTGAGTTTTTTAATGCACCACTTATGGCGGCGTATAATCATCTTTCTGAGCCGGAAGCCATACGAGAATTGGCAAAATATACTGAGCGTATCAGGGATCGTTTCAGCGAACTTTCCGTTAGTTATAACATCAACATCATTACCGGTAGTATGCCGTATATGGAAGATGGAACGCTCTATAACGTGGGCTTTTTATGTAAACGTGACGGTACGATCGAAAAGTTTTACAAACTACACGTAACTCCTGATGAAGCTAAAGCTTGGGGAATGAGTGGTGGCGAAAAACTCAAAACTTTTAATACCGATTGTGGTAAGATTGGGATTTTAATCTGCTACGATGTTGAATTCCCTGAATTAGGGCGTTTGCTAGCCGATGAAGGGATGGATATTCTTTTTGTGCCTTTCTTGACCGATACGCAAAATGGATATAGTCGCGTGCGGCATTGTGCTCAAGCGCGTGCTATTGAAAATGAGTGTTACGTGGCGATCGCCGGAAGTGTAGGTAACATTCCGAAGGTGCATAATATGGACATGCAATTTGCGCAAAGTATGGTGTTGACGCCTTGCGATTTTCAGTTTCCAACAAATGGAGTAAAGGCCGAAGCTACACCTAATGCTGAGATGATCCTTGTTGCTGATGTGGATCTTGATCTATTGAAAGAGTTGAACCAATTTGGAAGCGTTCACAATTTAGTAGACCGAAGAAAAGATCTATTTCAACTAAAATGGAAGAAAAAGTAAATAATTTAGAGCAAGCCTAAGTTCAATAAACTGCTAGTTATCAATGGGCAGCAATTGATAATGGTCGTCATCAATCTCGACAACTTCAAAGTTTGAAAATAACCATTCACTTTGATCTTTATTGAGTTGTTGAGTTGCATCACGCTCAAAGGTTTCGTTCACTCTGGCGTTAGTAAGGTCTGCATCCAAGAGTTTGGTTTTCAATAAGCTTGCGTTGCGTAAATCTGTTGAAGATAGATTTGCGTTTTGCAGGTTTGCATAATCAAGAATAGTATTTTGTAAAATTGCTTGCTCAAGATTAGCATCTTTAAAACTTACATAGGTAAGATTGGTCTCGTGTAACCACGCATTTTGCAAATTTGCTTTTTCAAAATCTGTACCGTTAAAGCTCGAATTTCTTAAATCAGCATTTGCTAGGTTGATTTGGATCAAATCAGCACCTTTTAATGAGAGGTTGCGCAATTCTGCGTAAGTAAAATCTAGACGCTCAATAAGTCTTCCGTTAGACCGAGAGCGGGTGCTCGTATTGAGATTGATACCGGTTTCTAATAATGAAACTAACAAATATCCACGCTCCGGACTGGTGACACGTGCGATCAAACTATCGTTTTCTAAATATTTATAAGGTTTCAGCATCTTGCTTAAAGAAATCAGTCGGCCTGCGGTGGCGTCATCAATGGCATTAGCACTACTTCGGGAAACATCCGTGTTAATTTCCTTCAGCATATTATCCATAATAAGTAGCGTCTGCCCGCGACGATCTGCTTCCTGCAAATAGGTTTGTTGATCTAAGCGCTTATTTTGTTGTTTAAACATTTCGCTTTGACCGGTAATCAGGGTGTTCTGTTTTCCTAAATAATACGTTTGAAAAATGAGTAGGATAGAAGGGAGGATGGCTGTGAGAATCAACAAAAATCCTACGCGCGTAAGACGTATAATTATACTGCTCAATAAATCTGAAAGCGTTTCGCGCGAAACCCGTTGCTGCTCTGCGATCTCGTCCAGAAACTTCTCAATACTTTTTTTGAGTTGCGCT
This sequence comes from Leeuwenhoekiella sp. ZYFB001, assembly GCF_011784865.1. Taxonomy (NCBI): domain Bacteria; kingdom Pseudomonadati; phylum Bacteroidota; class Flavobacteriia; order Flavobacteriales; family Flavobacteriaceae; genus Leeuwenhoekiella; species Leeuwenhoekiella sp. ZYFB001. The sequence goes on along the minus strand of NZ_CP050460.1, from coordinate 2,032,396 downwards.
CCTAAGATCATTCCAGACGAACGTTTAAGAAAATTCCAGCCGAGTTTGCGGCGGTTTTTATTTTTATTTTCTTGTCGGTCTAGCTGTTCTTTGAGCTTTAGATTTTCTGCTTCTAGTTGAGAAAGGCGTTCTTCAAGCATAATTTAAACATTGATAAAGCTTAAAAATACTATAAACGCATCCGTTAACAGAATGTTGCTTAGATATTTTAGTAGGGTGTTAATCTAGCGAAAATTCATAAAAATTGCCGCCGGTTTGTGCACGGCGTTCATCAACAAGATATAAGGTAGAATTATTTTTAAAGGCAACCCCTTCTTTTTGTGAATTGTAGCCTAGATCATAGGTTTTAATGTTTCCGGAGAAGAAGCGTTCACCATCAAAATCAGAAAGAATCAAAACTTTGTTGGTAGTAAGAAGCGCGATTTTACTTCCATCTTCAGAAATATCTGCACCGGTAATAGCGCACGTATTTAGATCATCACAAACGTAATACTCATCGATCAATTCTGCTTCGAAAGTGCCCGGGAGTGCAGGTAATTTGTAGACTTTTGTGATTCCATCAAAATTACGGCTGCGGTTGCGGGTAAACATATAGAGGTATTCGTCCTTATAGATCAACGCTTCAATATCAAAATTCAGGTTTTTTAAACTAGGTGGATAATCTTCCTGATCGGAAAGGGTAAAGGTTATTTTTTGAGCTTTTAGCGATTCACGTTGTTGCGCTAGATTGGCAAAGTTTGGAATGATGTATATAAACTGATCTTCGCGGTCATTTTCATTATTTCCGGTATCAGAAATATATAGTGTACCGCTAGAGTCCTTAGTTAAATCTTCCCAGTCTTCATTAGGCGCATTGCTAATTGTAATCTCACGGATAATATTCCCTGACGGATCTAAACCGTAAATAAAATTTGGATTACCGTGATCGGTCGCGGTATAGATCAAAGAATCATTGGAGAATACCGCAAGTCCGGAAATTTCAGCTAAGCTTCGGTCTAAGTCTCCTTTCTTTTTCAGTTTCCCATAATCCTGGCAACTGCAAAGCATTAATACACTTAAGCTGAAGAAAAAGAAAGTTTTCATTGGTATTTAAGCTTCAGCAGAATCAGATCCGTTAGAATTGGCAATAGTAATAGTTTCTGATCTGAATTTATTCTTGCCAAAATCTAATGTGCGAATTGGGAATGGAATATTGATATCATTAGCATCAAATGCTTTCTTGATCGCAATGATCGCGCGGTCTTGGGCGATGAGCATATCTCTGCGCTTCGTAACCGGCGCCCAAAAGCGTGCAACAAAGTTTATTGAGCTATCACCAAAACCTTCGTAATAAAACTCAATTTCTTCAGGAGATTGTTGTTCAAACTCCTTGGTAAGCGTTTCTAGGGTAAGTTTTTTTACTGCTTCCAAGTCACTTTCATAGCCTACGCCACAATTGATAAACACTCTGGAACGTGCAGTTTGACTCCAGTTTTTAAATGGAGAATCAACAATACTAGAGTTTGGAATGATAACATAATTGTTATCAGATTGTTTTAGGGTAACATTTCGCAGGGTAATTTCTTCAACAACACCCGCATAGTCATTAGATTCAACCCAGTCTCCCAATTGAAGCTTAGGCATAAAACTTAAAATAACTCCGCTAAAGGTGTTATTTAATGTTCCTTGAAGGGCTAGACCAATTGCCAAACCAACAACACCTGCACCTGCAAGAACAGAGGTAAGCACTTTATCAAGATCCATTACGCCAAGGGCAATAAAGAAGCCAATGAGAACAGTAATGGCAAAAGCTGTTTGCCCCGCCATTGTTTTAATCGAATCTTGACTCACACTGCGCATCAAAATATTGCGCACAAATTTTGAAACGTATTTTGCGACGTACCAAAATATAATGAATACCAGTACGGCGACTAAGAAATTAGGCAACTTTAATATTATGCTTTCACCCCAGCTTTGAAGCTTTTCGATTAATTTGTATAGGTCAAAACCTAAAAAGGTTAAATCTGAATTTTGTGTTTCTTCTTGAAGTAAAAGCATAATATATATTGGTTGGTTCATTATCTGTTATAAGTTACGATTTTTTGTGCGTACCGGATTTTGTCATTCTCCAAGAGTCGAGCATCCAGCTGGTTTTTTCTAACTCTCTGATGTATGCACCAAGCAGGTCAATTGTACCTTCATCACCACCTTTGTCTGCAAATTCTACAGTTTTACGCATTTGAGTAAGCAACTTTCCGTGATCGTTCAGCAAAATATCGATCATCTCAAGATCAGCGGTTTCACTGGGAGATTCTTCAATATTAGCCATTTTTAAGTATTGAGATAAGTGACTTACAGGCTGGTATCTTAAAGTTAAGATACGTTCTGCAACTTCATCGATCTTAATCAGCGTGTCGTTGTACATTTCTTCAAACTTTTCGTGAAGGTCAAAGAAATTCTCACCAACTACATTCCAGTGAAAGTTTCTCAATTTTTGATAATACAGATGATAATCTGCTAAGAGTGTGTTGAGTTGTTCAACCGTTTCTTTAGTTCTATTCTTATCGAGATTTAAATAGTTCATGATTTAAAATATTAAATATGTACCTCAAAATTACTATTGATTTTGGGCATATTGTGTATGGATGTCTGGTTTAGCTTTACTTTAACTGAGTTGGTTCTAAGATGTTAAGTATTTAATAACGCGTTAAAAAAAAGTTAAAATTAATTGTGAAAATAACACTCGATATAATATATTAGCAAAATTCAACCCTACTTCACACGAATAATGAATTTACAACCCCTAAAAAATAAGAAAACCCTCGTTACGGGCGGTTCCGGCTTTATAGGCTCTAATCTTATTGAAGCCTTACTACAAGCTGGCGCTTCTGTGCGTTGTTTAGACAATTTATCAACCGGAAATAAAGACAATATTCAAGACTTTTTGGCTCTTGCTAATTTTGAGTTTATAGAAGGAGATATACGAGACTTGGAAACCTGCAAGCAGGCTGTGGCTGGCTGCGAATTTGTAAGCCATCAAGCTGCGCTAGGATCTGTGCCACGCAGTTTAAAGACGCCATTGCTTACGCATTCGGTGAATGTCACCGGATTCCTAAATATGCTCGAAGCATCTAGACTAGAAGGTGTTACGCGTTTTGTATATGCGGCGAGTTCTTCGACCTATGGAGATAATGAAGCCTTGCCTAAAATCGAAAGTGAGATCGGTAAACCGCTTTCGCCCTATGCGGTAACCAAACTCATCAATGAGTATTATGCTGATGTTTATAAGCGAAATTATGGCTTTAATACTATTGGTCTGCGCTATTTTAATGTGTTTGGTCCTAAGCAAGATCCTGACGGTGCATACGCTGCGGTGATCCCTAAATTCATTGCTGCATTGCTCAATCAAGAATCTCCTGTTATTAATGGTGATGGTAGTTTTTCTAGAGATTATACTTACATCGACAACGTAGTTCAAGCCAATTTACTAGCGCTTACTACAGAAAATCCATTGGCGTTAAATGAAATTTATAATATCGCGTATGGAGCGCGTACTTCTTTAACCGAATTAGTAAATTTGCTCAAAGAACGCTTGCTGAATTATGATAGTGATTTAGTAAAAGTTCAGCCAAAATATGGCCCTGAGCGGCCGGGCGATGTACCGCATTCATTGGCATCGATTAGTAAGGCAAAAAATCTGTTAGGTTATGATCCTGATTATGATTTAGACGCTGGTCTGCGTAAAGCGATAATGTGGTATAGAGCGCATTTAAAAACAGTTAAAGAAGATAAATGAGTATAGCCATAATTGGGTTAGGTTACGTAGGATTGCCATTAGCGCGCTTATTTGCCACAAAATATGTAACCGTTGGTTTTGATATTAATACAGAACGCATCACCCAATTGAAACGAGGTTTTGATAAAACCGGTGAACTTGAAAAAGAACTTCTCGACGAGGTTTTACTTGCTGAATTAGTAGATCAACCCGGATTGTACTGTACTGCCGAAGCAGATGATTTGTCAGCCTGTACAACATATATCATTACGGTTCCTACGCCTATTGATGAGAATAACAATCCAGATTTAATGCCACTTATCAAGGCTAGTAAACTTGTAGGAAGCTATCTTAAAGAAGGCGATATCGTAATTTATGAGTCTACTGTGTATCCCGGTGTGACCGAAGAAATCTGTGTGCCCATTCTTGAGGAAACTTCCAGACTTACTTTTAATTCCCACTTTTTTGTGGGCTATTCTCCAGAGCGTATTAATCCCGGGGATAAAACCCATACGGTAGATAAAATTAGAAAAGTAACTTCTGGGTCAACGCTTGAAGTTGCTGAAAAGATAGACGCGCTCTATGCTTCGGTAATCAGCGCAGGCACTTTTAAAGCTTCCTCTATTAAGGTAGCTGAAGCGGCAAAAGTGATCGAAAATTCTCAACGCGACATCAACATTGCTTTTGTAAACGAACTCGCTAAGATTTTCAATTTATTAAATATTGATACGCAAGCTGTGCTGGAAGCAGCGGGCACAAAGTGGAATTTTTTACCCTTCAAACCGGGGTTGGTTGGCGGTCATTGTATAGGTGTTGATCCATATTATCTGGCGCAAAAAGCAAAACAAGTGGGGTATCATCCTGAAATTATTTTGGCAGGTAGAAAGCTCAATGATAGTATGGGGCCTTATGTAGCTTCACAAGTGGTTAAACTTATGGCGCAAAAGGACATCAAGCTTAAAAACAGTCGCATTTTAGTGCTAGGAATCACCTTTAAAGAAAATTGTCCTGATGTGCGCAACACGCGTGTGATTGATATCATCACAGATTTGCAGGAATATGGGGCAAAAGTTTCGGTGTATGATCCGCAGGCAGATGCGCATTTGGTAAAAGAAGAATATGGTATTGAGTTGCTTCCATCTATAGAAAATCAAAAATTTGAGGCGATAGTTTTAGCTGTTGCACATCGTGATTTTGAAAAGCTTGATCTAGAGGAATTGAAAAACGATACTGGAGTGGTGTATGATGTCAAAGGCTTTTTAAAAGAAGGAACAGATGGCCGACTCTAGTGCAAAACGCATATTGTTCATCTTTGGCACCCGTCCTGAAGCAATCAAGATGGCTCCGGTAATTAAAGCATTTAAAAGTAATACTTCTTTAATCACTAAAGTTTGTATTACCGCTCAACATCGGGAAATGCTTGATCAGGTGCTTGATTTTTTTTCAATTACTCCAGATTATGATCTTGATCTAATGCAAAAAAATCAAGATTTGTATACCCTTACTTCTCGCGCATTACTCGCGCTAAAAATTCCTTTGGAAGACTTTAAACCTGATCTGGTTTTGGTTCATGGCGATACCACAACAACGATGACCGCGAGTTTGGCAGCATTCTATGCTGGTATTAAAGTAGGTCATATTGAAGCAGGTTTGCGCACTCACAATTTGAAATCACCTTTCCCCGAAGAGCTCAACAGGCAGTTTACAGGTCTAGTTGCAAACATTCATTTTGCGCCAACAACTCAGGCTAAAGCCAATCTGTTAAAAGAGCGCATTCCGGAAGATTCTATTTGCGTAACCGGGAATACCGTTATTGACGCGCTTCAGGAAACTGTAGAAAAAGTTCAGCAGCAGACTCCCGATTTTGCTGAAAATATTCCGTTTAAGACCAAAAAAGTAATTTTGGTAACAGGACATCGACGAGAGAATTTTGGTGCCGGGATGCAACGTATTTGTCGAGCCATCGTACAACTCGCAACTCAGCACGATGATATTCATTTTGTATACCCTGTGCATTTGAACCCTAATGTAAAATCTGTGGTTCATACCATTCTAGGTAATCATCCCAACATCACTTTAATTCCGCCTTTAGAATATCCAGATTTTGTGTGGCTACTTGATAAATCATTTTTAATCATTACAGACAGTGGCGGCGTGCAGGAAGAAGCGCCAAGCTTGGGAAAGCCGGTGCTGGTAACACGCGATACCACCGAGCGCCCCGAAGCAGTAGCAGCCGGAACGGTAAAGCTTGTAGGTACTGATGCGGTGCAATTAAAAACGGAAGTACAGCGTCTTCTAGAGGATACCGAAGCTTATAAAACTATGAGCGCCGCACACAATCCTTATGGTGATGGGAAAGCCGCACAGCGCATACTCGATTTGGTTCTCCATTATTTTAAGGCTTAGCAATCTTTTAAATTGCAATTTTGGCCTTAATCTTTGCTAACTTTACCCTCTATGGAATTCTCATCTAAACTTCTGGAACAAGCCGTTTATGAAATGTCGCAATTACCGGGAATTGGTAAACGCACCGCATTGAGACTGGTTTTACACTTGTTGCGGCAACCCGAAAGTCAAACCGAACAATTAGCAGAAGCACTTACCGGTTTACGTAGCGGAATCAAATTTTGTAAAAACTGCCACAACATTTCAGATACAGAGCTGTGTGAGATTTGCGCCAATCCTAATAGAGAAGCTGCTATAGTTTGTGTGGTTGAGGACATACGAGACGTGATGGCTATTGAAAATACCAGCCAGTATCGTGGGCATTATCACGTTTTAGGAGGAAAAATTTCTCCTTTGGATGGCATTGGTCCACAGGATTTGAATATTTATTCTTTAGTCGAAAAGGTGAAAAAAGGAGAGGTAGACGAACTTATTTTTGCGCTGAGTTCTACGATGGAAGGCGATACGACCAACTTTTACATCTATCGCCAGATCGAATCTTTTGGGATTAAAACTTCTACGATCGCACGAGGTATTGCGGTGGGAGATGAGCTCGAATTTGCTGATGAGGTTACTTTGGGACGTAGTATTCTCAATCGTATTCCGTTTGAAAATTCATTAAAGCAGTAGCTATGTTGCTTTCGGTGATCATACTTTCGTATAAAGTGCCGTATTATTTACAGCTTTGTTTAGAAAGTGTGCAACGTGCAACTCAAGATATCGAAGCCGAAATAATTGTTGCTGACAATAACTCTTCAGATGAAACGGAGCATCTGGTCACAACCAATTTTCCGCAGGTACATTTTATTGAGAATTTAGAAAATCTGGGTTTTGCTCGGGCGTACAATCAAGCTGCTCAGCAAGCTAAAGGAAAATATTTTTGCATTTTAAATCCAGATACGGTGCTTCCCGAAGCTTGTTTTAAGACCCTTCTGGCATTTGCTGAAAAGCAACAAAATTTTGGCGCTTTAGGTCCCAGATTGATCGATGGCGCCGGCGCTTATCTTCCGGAAAGTAAACGCAATATTCCCACTCCCAAAGTGGCACTTAAGAAAATGACCGGAGATACATCATCGTATTATGCTAATCAACTCGCACAGGATGAGGTGGGTTTAGCGCCGGTGTTGGTTGGGGCATTTATGCTCATTACACCGTCGGCATATCACGAGCTAGGTGGGTTTGATGAGGCCTTTTTTATGTATGGTGAAGACATCGATCTTAGTTATCGCTTGCTTCAGCTGGGCTATACCAATTTTTACTGCGGAAACCTTTCGGTAATTCATTTTAAAGGAGAAAGCACGATAAAAGATCGCCGGTATTTCCGAAGATTTTATAAAGCAATGCATATTTTTCAGCGGAAGCATTTTTCACAAGGCTTCGTGTCTGATAAGCTTTTAGCGCTGGTTTTAAACTTTTTAGCATTCAGTAAAAAACCAGAAACGCTTGATAAAATAACGAGTGAAGAATCGTTGGAGCGCGCGTATTGGTGTTCTGATAGGGAAATCCCGAAAGGCTTAGCAACTAAATTGGAGCCTCAAATGAAATGTGAGTCTGTTCGTTTAGATCAGATTACGACAAAATTACCGCCCGGAATACTCATTTTTGATATGAATGCGCTGTCATTTACTGAGGTGATCTCGACGATGCAGCTGTTAAAAAACAGCAAAAATAGGTTTCGCATACGCCCCTCAAATTGTAATTTTATCCTCGGAAGCGATGCCTCTACACATCGCGGGGCGTTACTAAAATGGTAGGCGGTTTAAATAAAAATCGTTTTCATAAGCTTTATTTTAGTAAATTCGCAAAAAATTAAAGTCAACTAATATTTATATTGATAATATGGCAAAATTTGAACTGAAGTTACCGAAAATGGGAGAAAGCGTCGCTGAAGCTACAGTGACAAACTGGCTCAAAGAGGTAGGGGATACCATTGAATTGGATGAACCCGTTGTTGAGATTGCCACAGATAAAGTTGACAGTGAGGTTCCAAGTGAAGTAGAAGGTGTATTGGTAGAAAAGCTTTTTGAAGCTGACGATGTAGTACAGGTAGGGCAAACCATTGCGATCATTGAAACAGAAGGAGAAGGGGATGCAACGCCAGAACCGGCTAAGAGTGAAGCAAATGAAGATAACACTTCAGAAGAAGAAAATGCTTCAGAACAGGCCGCTGAGCAAATGCTTACAGAAGCAAAAGAAACCACTTCAACACCGAGCATTAGCAACGATGGAGAGCGTTTTTATTCTCCTTTAGTAAAGAGTATCGCTCAGGAAGAAGGCATTGCTCAGGAAGAATTAGATCAGGTTGAAGGTACCGGTTTAGAAGGCCGTGTGACTAAAGATGATATACTTACTTATGTGGCTAAGCGTCAAGACGGCGGAGCGCCATCTAAGCCTGCGGCCAAACCAACACAGGCGGTTAAACAAGAAACACCGGCTGCTCCGGTAAGTGTTAACGGAGGTGACGAAATCATTGAGATGTCGCGTATGGGCAAAATGATCTCAAAGCATATGATCGCTTCGGTGCAGACTTCGGCACACGTACAATCGTTTATAGAGGTTGACGTAACCAATATTTGGAACTGGAGAAATAAGGTAAAGAATGAATTCCAAAAACGAGAAGGAGAGAAGTTGACGTTTACTCCGATCTTTATGGAAGCCGTGGCGAAGGCAATTCGTGATTTCCCAATGATCAACATTTCGGTTGATGGAGATAAAGTCATTAAGAAAAAAGATATCAATCTGGGTATGGCTGCGGCACTCCCTGACGGAAATTTAATTGTTCCTGTTATTAAAAAGGCAGATCAATTGAATTTAGTAGGAATGGCCAAAGCGGTTAATGATTTGGCTTCAAGAGCCAGAGCCGGAAAGTTAAAACCAGATGATACCGTTGGTGGAACATATACTGTGACTAACGTAGGTACTTTTGGTAGTGTTATGGGAACCCCAATTATTAATCAGCCACAAGTAGGGATTTTAGCGTTAGGAGCGATTAGAAAAGTTCCGGCGGTAATAGAAACTCCTGAAGGTGATTTTATAGGCATAAGACAAAAAATGTTCTTATCACATTCATATGATCATCGCGTGGTAAATGGTGCTCTTGGTGGGCAATTTGTTCAGCGTGTGGCGCAGTACTTAGAGGCTTGGGATGTGGATCGAGCAGTTTAGAACTGTTTGAGCGCATCTTGTAAACATAAAAAAACCTGTGAGGTCCAAAACTTCACAGGTTTTTTTATTGGCACCGCCAAAGGGTTAATACTACGTCTAGTTAGCTATCGAGATGCTTGAAAATTGAAAATTCGTTTCAAAGTAATTTTCGTGGGTCTGCCCTGAGGTTGTTCTTAATGTTTTGTAGAATTCACTCTGTCTAAGACAGCGCTTCAACAAAATTGTGCAGTAATTGTAAGGCAGGGACTTCTTCTGCGGCTTGCGCACTTAAAGGTTTTAAATGATCGTAGGATTTCAAGTTCTCTGAAGCCTCTAGCGAATTGAGCTGGGTATTGGCAAGTTTTTTATAATACATATCCCAAGCTCCAAAGCAGCGTTTTGTAGAACTTCCTTCAGATAAAATCTTCAGATCAAAATGCCTGGGATCTGTGGTAATCTTTTTATAAATCTGATCAAGTGCTGGTTTATCACCCTCAATAAATTGAATAAAATGGCCGTCAAGATGAATTAAGATTCCGGTGAGTCCTAGTAAAGCATTAGAGGTTCTTGCGTGTTGAAGTAAGCTTTCTAAGTCCGAATCGTTTAGAATAAAACTTTGCGTGCTTAGATAAGCGATATGCGAAATCATTTTCGTTAAAAAGTTGGTTGTTTTGTAAATATAACGCGGTTTGGGATGTTAAACAAAAGAATAATATGTAACTTTTTAACGTATAAAATACGTTTATTAATGTGATTCTTATAAAATTGGTAATCGTACTTTTGTAGAAAATTTATAGCAATGAATCTTAACCTAACTCGACCTATTTGCTTTTTTGATCTGGAAACAACCGGAATTAATGTGGCTAAAGACCGCATTGTTGAAATTTCGGTATTGAAAGTTTTTCCTGACGGAAAGGAAGAAAAGCATACCTGGCTCGTAAATCCTACTATACCCATCCCTGCTGAAACCACAGCGGTACACGGCATCAAAGATGAAGATGTAGCAGATAAACCCACATTTAAAGAATTGGCTACAGAGATCAACAATCTGATTAAAGATTCTGATCTGGCCGGTTTTAATTCTAATCGTTTTGATATCCCGCTTTTGGCCGAAGAAATGTTGAGAGCTGAAGTTGATTTTGATATGAAAAATAGAAATGCCATTGATGTGCAGACTATTTTTCACAAAATGGAACAGCGTACCTTAAGCGCAGCTTACAAATTTTATTGTGATCAAACTTTAGAAGATGCGCATAGTGCAGAGGCTGATACGATCGCCACTTATGAGGTGTTGAAGTCGCAGCTTGATCGTTATGAGGATCTCGAAAATAATATGAAAAGTCTGGCGGAGTTTAGTGCGCGTAAGAAGTTTGCGGATTTTGCCGGATTTATTGCCTTTAACAAAGAGGGAGAAGAGATCTTTTCTTTCGGAAAACACAAAGGGAAGAAAGTAGAAGAGGTGCTAGAAAATGAGCCCGGCTATTTTGGATGGATTCAGAATGCCGACTTCCCGTTGTATACTAAAAAAGTATTGACGGCAATAAAGCTCAGAAAATTGAACACCAAGCTTTTTTAGCGATGTCTCGTGTATTTTTCCTCTTTAGTTTTCTTTTAGCAAGTAGTCTCATATTTGCTCAAGAAACTGCATTTAGAGGAAAAGTGATTGATGCAAATTCTAAAGAAGGAGTGCCTTATGCTCATTTGATCTTACCTGAACTCAAACGCGGAACTTCGGCAGATGCGCATGGTGATTTCAGATTTGAAGCAGGCGATGTTGCTCAGTCTATGCAGGTGCTCGTGTCAAGTGTTGGTTATGAGACTAGAACGCTTACACTAAGCACTATGAGTGAAACCATAGCCCTTCAGCCTAGCTTAAATGCATTGCGGGAAGTCATGATTTATGATCTTCAAGATCGCCGCAGTAAGCGCGTAAACCCGTTTATAGGGGCAAAGATCGTGGGCTTGGGGAATTTTAGTGGAGGCGCTTATCCTTCAGCTTTAGCACGCTATTATGCGCGACCTAAAAAGTTTGATCAAGGATGTTTTTTGAAAAATCTGGAAATTGACTTTTATCGGGTGTTGGGTGCATACAACCCGGCTGCAAAATTTAGGTTACGTATTTTAAAAATTGCTGAAGATGGGCTTCCTGGTACCGATCTACTGGATGAAGGATTAGTCTTGGAAATGCCTGAAAATGCAGCCAGAATGAAAGTGAATATGTTGCCTTATAAATTAAGTGTTCCTTCCGAAGGCATATATATTGTAGTTGAGCATTTATTTATTCCGGAGAATAAATTTACCGAAATCGTAAGTGTTCAAAACAATGAGGGGGATTATATCAATTATGAAGTAGAGCGCTATGCACCTATTTTTAAAGGTGTTGAAATTGCAAAAAAGCAGCGCAACCCGCGCTGCTTTTATAAAAGCTTAACCGGCTGGAAACCAGTAACGCAATTAGATACAGCAGGCAGTGCTTTGGCGGGTAACGCGCCGGCACCTGCTTTTAAAGTTTTATTTACAGATTAGACGATGAAAATTATTTGCATAGGTCAGAATTACAACGACCACATAAAAGAATTGAACAGCAAGGCGTCATCAGAGCCTATGTTTTTTTTAAAGCCAGACTCGGCGGTATTGCTTAAAAAGCATCCATTTGTAATTCCTGAATTTACTAATGAGGTGCATTACGAGGTAGAGCTTCTGGTGCGTATCAATCGGTTAGGGAAATATATTCAGCCTAAGTTTGCGCATAAATATTATGATGAAATAGGTTTAGGTATTGATTTTACTGCACGTGATTTACAGCGGGAATGTAAAGAAAAAGGGCATCCCTGGGAAAAGGCCAAGGGCTTTGATGGTTCGGCGGTTTTAGGAGATTTCTGGGTACCTAAAGAAAAGTTCAAAGAATTGAATGATATTAACTTTCATTTAGAAAAAAATGATAAAATTGTGCAATCAGGGAATACGGCTAATATGATTTATGATATTGACACCCTGATCGCGCACGTGTCTCAATTCATGACCCTCAAAATTGGTGACATATTATTTACAGGAACACCTGCCGGGGTAGGGCCTGTAGCAATAGATGATAGATTGACCGGCTATTTAGAGAATGAACCCATATTTACAGTGAATATAAAATAACCTTAAATCAAAAAACTTATGCCCACCCATTACGATTTATATCAGTTAGAAGATATGTCTGGCGGCGACAAAGAATTTATGAAAACTGTTGTCGAAGCATTTCTTACCGAAATTCCGCCTGATCTTGAGAGTATGCAAATGGCTATTGACAATGACAACCATAAGATGGCGTATCAATTTGCTCATAAAATGAAGCCTAACCTAGAAATGTTTGGGATAGATCTAATACGTGAAATTTCGGCGATGGAACGCTGGGCTGATAGCAACAAACCTACTTCTGCGATCAGACCACAGCTCAATACCATCGTGACTTATATTAATAATGCAATAGAAGAAATGCGCAAAGACTGGAAGATGTAATGCGAGCTCATATTATTACCATTGGTGATGAAATACTTATAGGTCAGATCGTAGATACCAACTCGGCTTTTATTGCGAAAGAACTCGATAAAATAGGGGTTGAGGTGTATCAGATTTCTTCGATCTCAGACTCTAAAGAACATATTGTACACTGTCTTAAAGAAGCTCAGAAAACTGCCGAAATCGTATTGATCACAGGTGGTTTAGGCCCAACAAAAGATGACGTCACTAAACATACCTTTTGCGAATTTTTTGATGATGTTTTAGTTGAAGATCAAGCGGTACTACAAAACATTGAACGCATTTTTAAGCATCATGTCAATAGGCCCATGCTTCCGGCAAATCGGTCGCAAGCGCTTGTGCCTAGTCAGGCTACGGTTTTGATGAATCATAACGGCACTGCACCCGGAATGTGGATGAAATCAGGTAAGACGGTGTTTATATCGATGCCCGGTGTGCCTTTTGAAATGAAAGGTTTAATGACTTCTGAGGTTATTCCGCGGCTTCAGAAGGAATTCAGCAGGCCTTTTATTTTGCATAGAACGCTACAAACCTACGGGATGGGGGAAAGCGAGATCGCAGATCGAATAGTTGATTGGGAAAATGCGCTTCCTGCAGATATTAAGCTTGCTTATTTGCCTGCACTGGGAAAAGTACGTCTTCGACTTTCAACTAAAGGACCGGATAAAGCTTTATTAGAGCAACGTTTAGACGAGCAGATCAAAGGTTTGCACGCACTTATAGGAGAAATTATAGTAGGTTATGATGACGGGGAATCTATTGAAACCGTGGTCGCGAGACTATTAACCGAAAGAAACAGCACCTTGGCCGTTGCAGAAAGTTGTACCGGCGGGCAGATTTCAGCGGCAATTACAAGTATCCCGGGGGCGTCAGCTTATTATAAAGGCGGAATGGTCACCTATGCCACACATTCAAAAATTGAATTGCTAAAAATAGAGCAAAAGCTCATTGATGAACATTCGGTGGTGAGTGCAGAAGTTGCAGAAGCGATGGCACGATCGGTACAGCAATGGTATGGAGCAGATTATGCAATTGCCACTACAGGAAACGCCGGACCCACGAAGGGTGATTCTGATGCAGATGTTGGCACGGTTTACATAGGGATTGCTTCGCCAAGTGGCGTAGTTGCTCATAAATTTATGATGGGCAGTCAGCGCGAACGGGTAGTTTCAAAAAGCGTCAATAAAGCTTTTGAACTGCTTCAGAAAGAAATTTTAAAAAACTCGTAATTTAAGTTGGTCAACTTGTTTTAGTTGTGTAAATTTGCACCCTGTTTTTCAGTAACACATTATAAAGTTTAGAATCATGTCAAGAGTTTGTGAGCTTACGGGCAAAAAAGCAATGGTAGGAAACAATGTTTCTCACGCGATGAATAAGACCAAGCGTAAATTTGATGCCAATTTAATCAAAAAGCGTTTCTATATTCCTGAAGAAGATAAGTGGATTACATTAAAAATTTCTACAGCCGCTCTTAAAAATATAAATAAGAAAGGTATTACTGCTGTGCTTAAAGAAGCACGCGCTAAAGGCTTTCTTACTAAATAATAACGGTATAACGATTAGGAATTATGGCAAAGAAAGGCAATAGAGTACAGGTAATTTTAGAGTGCACAGAGCATAAAGCTTCTGGGAAACCAGGAACTTCTCGTTATATTACCACTAAGAACAAGAAGAACACACCAGATAGAATGGAGTTGAAAAAATTCAACCCTATCTTGAATAAAATGACTGTTCACAAAGAAATAAAATAAGACATGGCAAAGAAATCAGTAGCAACATTACAGACCGGTTCAAAACGTTTGACCAAAGCCATTAAAATGGTAAAATCTCCTAAGACAGGAGCTTACACTTTTGTGGAAGCTGTTATGGCACCAGAAATGGTTGGAGAGTTTTTAGACAAAAAATAAGACATTCTAAATGTTTATAAGTAGCCGTTACGCTTTGGTGTAACGGCTTTTTGTATTTTTTTATTTTTGTCTCAATTTTAAACAAGGTTAAAGAGATACCTTTGCATTGTTAACTATGCATCTTAAATACGATGAGTTTTTTCAAAAAAATATTTTCAAAGGAAAAAAAGGAAACTTTAGACAAAGGTCTAGAGAAAACCAATGCTAATTTTTTAAACAAGTTAGGTAAAGCTGTTGCGGGTAAAAGCAAGGTTGATGATGAGGTGCTTGACGATCTTGAAGAAGTATTAGTGTCAAGCGATGTGGGCGTTGCGACTACTATAAAGGTCATTGACAGGATCGAGGCTCGTGTGGCACGCGATAAATATTTAGGAACCGAAGAACTCAATACTATTTTAAGAGAAGAGATCGCAGGTTTGATGAGCGAGACCAATACCGGTGACGCTACAGATTTTACCGTTCCTGCTAAAAAGCCTTATGTGATTATGGTAGTTGGTGTAAACGGTGTAGGGAAAACTACAACCATCGGCAAACTGGCACATCAATTCAAGCAGAAAGGACTTAAGGTGGTTCTTGGTGCGGCAGATACATTTAGAGCCGCAGCGATAGATCAATTACAAATTTGGGCTGACCGGGTAGATGTTCCTATCGTAAAACAGCAGATGGGAAGCGATCCGGCATCGGTGGCTTTTGATACCGTACAGAGCGCTGTAAAGATGGATGCTGATGTGGTGATCATTGATACTGCCGGGCGTTTACATAACAAGATTAATTTGATGAAAGAATTGACCAAAGTAAAACGCGTGATGCAAAAAGTGATCGATGATGCTCCAGACGAGGTTTTATTGGTTTTAGATGGTTCTACAGGTCAAAATGCATTTGAGCAGGCTAAGCAGTTTACAGCGGCTACAGAGGTGACTTCGCTTGCTGTTACCAAGCTAGACGGAACCGCAAAAGGCGGTGTTGTCATTGGTATTAGCGACCAGTTTCAAATTCCGGTGAAATACATTGGTGTAGGAGAAGGAATTGATGATTTACAGGTTTTCAATAAAATTGAATTTGTTGATTCGTTTTTTAGAAATTAGCAGTTCAACACTATTAAATAAGAAGGCATCCACAATTGTGAGATGCCTTTTTGTATTTTAGGGTGAAATTTAAGCACCTCATGAAACAACTACTACTTTTATTAAGCCTTACCTTTTTATTTTCGTGTAAAGAAACCTCTTCAAATGCTTCTTCTGAAGAAGCAACGCAGACCCTAAATGACTCTACCGTTCAAGAACGTGAATATGCTGTTATAGACTCTAAAGTCTTAGATGCTGAAGCACTTTGGAAGTCGTTTGATTTTGAAGTGAAGACGTTTGCCGAAACAAAATACGATAAACTCAAGCCTTTTATTTTCGAGAAAACCATTCCTGAAATTCAACAGGCTGTGGCTCAAGGTCAACTTACTTATGAAGAGTTGGTTCTTTTTTATCTAAGCCGAATTAAAAAATACGACCGCAACAATGATTTGTCATTAAATTCGGTTATAGCTTTAAATCCTAAAGTTTTGGATCAGGCCCGCGAATTAGATAAGAATCGTGCAAATGACTTAGATCCATATTCAATTTATGGAATGCCTATTCTACTGAAGGATAACATCAATGCAGCAGATATGCCTACTACTGCCGGAGCTGTGGTTTTTGAAAATAATGACACCGGAGATGCATTTATCACCCAAAAGCTTAAAGAACACGGTGCGCTTATTTTAGGAAAAGCCAATTTGAGCGAGTGGGCGTATTTCTTTTGTGGTGATTGCCCAAGCGGTTATTCAGCAGTGGGCGGACAAACCTTAAATCCCTACGGAAGAAAAATACACGATACCGGTGGCTCTAGTTCGGGTAGTGGCGTTGCAATGGCTGCTAATTTTGCGGTGGCAGCGGTAGGTTCAGAAACTAGTGGTTCTATACTTTCACCATCCAGTTCAAACTCGGTTGTAGGTCTGAAGCCAACAATTGGTTTATTATCTCGCGGCGGGATCATTCCCATATCAAGCACGCTAGACACACCGGGACCTATGACCCGTAGTGTAATTGACAATGCGATCTTGTTACAGGCAATGACCGGTCTTGACGAAGACGATGCGGCTGCTGTTAATTTAAAAGCAGCATCCACTGATTATGTAAACGGATTAAAAGATGTAGAGGCGTCTGCTTATTTAAGCGAAAAGCGTCTAGGCTATTATACCAATTATGATGATACGCTTTATCTGCAAGCTGTTGAGGCGTTACGAGAAGCCGGAGCAACATTAATACCTATTGAGCGCCCGGAAGTTGATTTGCCGCAGTTTACGCGTGTTCTCAATCTTGATATGCAGAAGGATTTACCGGCATATATAGCCAATTATGGATCAAAGAATCTGGCTGTGAAGGATCTCGAAGATATCACAGGATTCAATAAAAAAGATTCTTTGATCAGAATGCCTTATGGTCAGAAGCTGTTATATGGAGTGCTTGCAGATTCTGCTTCAGCGGAAGAATTTACAGCCATAAAAGATACACTAGAAAGCAATGGGAGACGCTTTTTTGACGAACCTATGAAGGCTAATAATCTTGATGCAGTATTATCTATCAATAATTATATGGCGGGCTATGCGGCTGTGGCAAAATATCCGGCAATTACTGTGCCTATGGGTTATCAAGAAGATAACCGCCCTATGGGATTGACCTTTATTGCTCCCACCTTATCTGAAGCGCAGCTTTTAGAACTCGCTTATGCGTACGAGCAAATTTCAAAAATGCGTAAAACACCGACGAATTTTGAGGAGTAACTATTAAAAAACCTCATTCAATACACCCCATAAATCATTATCATAAGAAGTAGGGCCTAAATCCTCAAAATAGGCCGCCGGCCCTAATCTTACAATAACCATTTTTTTACTGGGAATCACGTAAAGCTTTTTATCGTTGGCGCCCAAACCGGCAATAAGATCATCAGGCGCGTTTGGAATTAGTTTTCCGGTAAAGGTTTGTGTAGAACCTGGAAGTTGATAACGAGCTTTTCCATTAAGCCACCAGAGATATCCATAAGCTGGATTGAGTTCTTGCGATGTGGTAGTCATTGCCTCGTAATATGCGCTATTTAGCAATTGGTTTCCATCCCAACTTCCTTGATTTAAATTAAGTAAACCAAAGCGTGCCATACTGCGCGCCGTACTAAAGTAGATGTTGTTATAACCTAAGCTTACCCAGCGCCCATCGAGACCTATTTGAGTCTTTAGTTCATTTTCAAAAAAAGCTTCAAAACCCTTGGATGTTGCAGCATCTAACACCGGTTGAAGCAAGGTGTAATATGCGTTATAATAATACCATTCGGTATCGGGAGTAGTTTTAAAGTGTAAGCATTCAGGATCATAGCATGCGGTATTCTCAGCAGTAAAATCACCTCCCGAAGTCATCGTGAGTTGATTCTTGATTAGTATAGCATCTTCTTGTTCGGCAGTCATAGATGTCCATCCACGGCCTAAAAACGCGGTGGTTTTATCATTAAGAGCCAGTAAATTTTGCTGAGCAGCAATGCCGACTGTAAAAGCCGTCAGGGTTTTTCCGGCGGAATTCCACGGAAATAGATCTGTTGCTGTTTTTTCATTAAAATAGGTTTCATAAGCGATCTTTCCATTTTGTAGTATCAAAAATGCTTCGGTATGCGTTGCAGTCAAAAAGCTTTCTAATTCAGCAATTTTAGCGGTATTCCAACCTAAGTCGGCCGGATCGCTCGTTGCCCACTCCGTTCCGCTTAGCGGTGGGAAATAAAGCGATTCATCTGTAGGATTTTCGGGAGCATTGGTTTCATCAGAAGAACAAGCGATTAACCCTAATACCATCAGCATAAAAAATAAAGCTCTCATAGTCAGTAGGTTTAAGAATCCACTAATTTAAGATATAAAAGCCTTAAAATACCGTATCTTTGCGCCCCAAAATAAAGAGCATTATGCGTACTAAAACCCTTAAGAAGAATAAAATAAACGTGGTGACTTTAGGTTGTTCTAAAAACGTTTATGATAGTGAAGTGTTGATGGGCCAGTTACGTGCAAACAACAAAGAGGTGGTGCACGAGGAAGAAGGTAATGTGGTGGTGATCAATACCTGTGGTTTTATCGCTAATGCTAAAGAAGAATCTGTAAATACTATTCTTGACTACGTGCAGAAAAAAGAAGATGGTGTTGTAGATAAAGTTTTTGTTACAGGCTGTCTTTCTGAGCGTTATAAGCCTGATTTGCAGAAGGAAATTCCTAATGTAGATCAGTACTTTGGGACTACAGAATTGCCAGGTTTACTAAAAGCTTTAGGTGCAGATTACAAGCACGAATTGATAGGCGAGCGTCTTACCACCACGCCTAAAAACTACGCTTATTTAAAAATTGCTGAAGGTTGCGACCGCCCTTGTTCGTTTTGCGCGATTCCGTTAATGCGCGGAGGACACAAGAGTACGCCAATTGAACATTTAGTAACCGAAGCTGAAAAACTTGCTGCAAACGGGATTAAAGAATTGATTCTAATCGCACAAGATTTAACCTATTATGGACTTGATCTGTACAAGGAGCGTGCGTTGGCAAAATTATTACGCGAATTAGTAAAGGTCGAAGGGATTGAGTGGATTCGCTTACACTATGCATTTCCTACCGGTTTCCCGATGGATGTGCTTGATGTGATGAATGAGGAGCCAAAAGTGTGTTTTTACTTAGATATTCCGTTGCAACATATTTCGACTAAATTATTAAAGTCGATGCGTCGTGGAACCACATACGAAAAGACTAATGCATTGCTGAAAACCTTTAGAGAAAAAGTGCCGCAAATGGCGATCAGAACTACTCTGATCGTGGGTTACCCCGGCGAAACTCAAGAAGATTTTGAGTTGCTGCGCGATTGGGTAAAAGAGATGCGTTTTGAGCGTTTAGGTTGTTTTACGTACTCACACGAAGAAAATACCCACGCCTATACTCTTGAAGATGATGTTCCCGAAGAGGTGAAAATGGAACGTGCTAATGAGATTATGGCGATACAATCGCAAATTAGTTGGGAATTGAATCAGGAGAAAATAGGAAAGGAATACCGCATCGTTATTGACCGAAAAGAAGGAAATTACTTTGTAGGCCGTACTGAATTTGATTCACCAGACGTAGATAACGAGGTGCTTATAGATGCTACTCAGCATTATTTGAAAACGGGCGAATATGTTACTGTAACTATCACTGATGCAGAAGATTTTGATCTGTACGCTGCGCCGGTAAGTAAATAAAAGGTTATCTTTAGGAATATATATTCCTAGAAATGAAAGCGATCACATCTAAAATTCATAAAAAGCAGCGCAATGCGCTGATAGTTTATGGGCTTTTTTACTTGATAATGGGGATCATCCCACAATTTAATGAGGAGTCTTCTTTAGTTTCTTGGAGTTATATCTTCGTTGGCGTCGTTATGTTAGGCACTATTGGCTATCAAGCGTACAAAGGCAATTACTTTTCCATCATAAAATGGAATGATAATATTTTAGCTTTTAAAAGCCCTGAATCTAAATTCGTTCAGTTTAAACGTAGCGCAATTAAATCAGTTAAATTAACTGATAAAAGTCTTACCATAAATGCCGGACTGGGCGATGGCGAAATGTTAGATCTTGATTATTTCAGAACAGAAGACCTAGAGTTTTTTAAAAAGGACTTTGTAGAAGGCGAGCTTACTGAGACTGAAGCTTATAATCTAGCGGAAGCGTAAACGCAAACCTTCGGTATGACATTGCTCCACTCATTATAACAGCACTGGGCGGGCTATGATTGCCAAAAGCATCAATGACAAAAGTTTCGTTAGCTTGTATTGAAGATTGCTCCGCGTTGTCATAGAGAATGCTTAATGTCTCTACATCGAGTTTGACGTAAGTACGGTCTAAAATTTTTCTGAACTCAAAATGTAGGTAAGGCGGGGTTTCAAACTTCTTGTAAAATATTCTAAAGTTATTTTCGTGTAATTGCTTTTGAGCCAAAGCGCGCATAAAATGCAATACAGAGCCATTGTAAGATCCTTCCCGATTCTTTAGAAATTTTCTACGTGTTTTATCTTTCAGTTCTTGAAAAAAGCTGAATCCCTCGTAATATACCATATTCATAATAGGGTATTGTATAGATCTTCCTTTATCGTAAGCCACATAAAAATCAGTCAAGGTATATCTTATGGTGTATCCCAGGTGTTTATTTTCTATAATAAGTGGTTCATTAGCCCAGGCCGAAAGCTTCAGTTTCGATGGACTGTAGTGCAATCCTAACGCATCTTCATTTAAAATGCGACACTTTTGTGCTTCGGGTGAATTCCCCAGAAATTGCGTTCTGAAAACGTCAAGTTTACGTTGCCTCGACCACGGATCGGTTTCTAAAAATACCTGATCTAAGGTTTCGGTTTTTTCAGAAAGGTAAACAGGCGGCATTTCGCCATTTGTATATTTATTGAGGTAGACAGGGGCGTAGCCCATCATCGTGATCACTAAAGGGCTCGTAATGCCTTCTTGAACCGGAATACTGTAATGTCCATTTTTATTGGTAATGGTGCCTACGGTAGTACCATCAAAATAGACACTTGCAGCTTCTAAAACGGTAGAGTCTTTTGTACTGTACACATAGCCCTCTAAGCGTTGTTGACCAAATAAAGAGCCTGAAAGAATTACTAGCAAGAGGAAACGATAATGCATAAAAAAACTATTACTGCAGTTATAAAACTACAATAATAGTTTTCAAATCTATCTAAATTAACCTTTATTTCTTCAAAGCTTCTTGAGCCTCAAGATTTTGGTTTACTAACTTCACCTCGAGTCCTAAATCCTGCACTTTTTTAAGTTGGGTTTTAGCATCACCTACAATCACATAGATGAGTTTTTCAGGATCAGCATAGGTGTTTGCCAGTTCTTTGATTTTGTCTAGTGTAATCTCTTTTACGGTTTCCTGTTGATCTAGAATATAATCGGGTTCAAAATCAAGCGTAGCGATTTCGGTAAGATAGCCCAGTTTTGCATACGGAGTTTCAAAACTACGGGCGTTACTTTTAATAAAATAGCCTTTAGTCAATTCCAGGTCGTCTGCATTGAAATCTTCAGCATAACTACGCATAATCTCTCTAACAAGCTCCGTGCTTTCTGCAGTCACATTACTACGAACTCCACTGCTCACGATGAATGGACCGGGGAGGGCAGAACCTGCAAATCTAGATCGCACACCATAGGTGTAGCCTTTGGTCTCGCGCAACATCTGTGTAAGTTCACTTGCAAAGCCACCACCACCTAGACGATAATTCATCATTTGCGCCGGAAGAAAATCTGGATCTTTAGCCGAAAGTGCCGCATAGCCAAATCGCAATTGCGACTGTTTAGCTCCGGGAACGTCAATAAAATACACCATTCCACGCTCTAAATTGGCTTGCACAATAGGCATTTTAACGCTAATATCTTTTAATTTCCATTCTTGGGTTAATGGAGCCAAGGCATCAGTAATGCTACTTTCATCAAGCGCACCTACTACTTCAATAGTGGAAAGATTAGGAGCAAAGGTTTCATAAAATTGCTTTACATCTTCAAGGCTTAACGCTTCGACTGAAGCAGTTGTGCCAAGAATATTCTTAGACAGTGTATGATCTGGGCCGTAGATCGCTTTAGCAAAAGCGAGGTCAGCGATACTGCCGGGATCTGCTTTTTGCTGCTCTAAGCTTGTGAGCACATTCTTTTTCTCTATCTGAAATTCTTCAGCATCCCAGCGGGGAGTCAAAAGCATTTCAGAAACCAGTTGCATGGTTTTATCAAAATTGCGTGCGAGCGTGGTTCCGCTTAGGGTTGTGGCTTCTTGACCAGCATAGACCCGTACCGATGCACCTAATATATCTAATGCCTCTTCTAACTGCGCTGTGGTTTTATTTTGAGTTCCTTTAGTAAGAAGTTCTGCAGTAAGATTAGCCACGCCACTTTGATTCTCAGGCTCGCTAATCTGACCTCCGGCGATGGTTATTGCAAAATTTATAAGCGGAACTTCAGTATTTTCTATCCCATAAATTTTGAGTCCGTTTTCTAACTCTTTTTCCCAAACTTGAGGAACTTTAAGCTGTGGACTTTCGCCATAAGGTGGCTCCACGGTGCGGTCAAAAGAAGAAGGGGTACGCTCATACTCGGCAGCGATTGAAGGATCAAAAGTTTCTTCGGCGCCGTTTACAATTTTTTCTTCTACAACCTCTGCTTCCTGAGCGTCAGCAAGGGCAAGTGTTGCTTCACCCTTTGGGACAAAACTGGTTACAACATAATTTTTATTTTTGATGTAGGCTTCATAAACACGCTGAACATCTTCAAGGCTTACTTTTTGAATCTGCTTAATATCTTCATTGATATAGCCCGGACTTCCGGCAAAAATTTGATATTGTGCCAACTGAAATCCTTTACCCAAAACGCTGCTCAGTCCGTTGTAAAAACGGGTTTCCTGTTTTGCTTTGATACGTTCCAAATCTTCTGCGGTCATTCCGTTACTTTCAAAAAGTGCCAAAGCCTGATCGATCCCTACTTTAACCGAATCAAGATCAACACCAGAATTGGCGCGTACGCTCAAGCTGATTTCTCCGGCGAGTTCTGAGCCGCTGTAATACATTCTAGGGTTAGAGGCTAGCTGAAGTTCGTCAATAAGTACCGTATTTAGCGGCGCTTTTTTTCCGTCAGATAAGTATGTAGTTAAAACTTCTAGCGCATAGGAATCTTTAGTGTATTCCGGAGTTGCCGGCCAAGTCATTGTAAGTTGAGGCAGGCGGGCAAAATTATCTTCGTAATATAAGTTCTTGTTTTCAGTAAGCTGCGGAATTTGTTTCTCGAGAGGCGCTATGGCTTCGCCACGAGGAATCTCACCAAAATACTTCTGGATCCATTCTTTAGTTTGTGCTGTATCAAAATCTCCGGCAATAGTCAAGGTTACATTATTAGGAACATACCAGCGGTTGTAAAATTCTTTGACATCAGCAAGGGTAGCATTTTGCAAATCTTCTAAAGAACCGATCACTTGCCAGTTGTAAGGATGGTCTTTAGGATATAGATTTTTATGAATCACATAACGCTCGTGACCATAAGGGCGGTTGTCATAGCTTTGGCGCTTTTCGTTTTTTACGACCTGCTTTTCTTTAGCCAAAACTGGATCAGTCACGGTATTGATAAAATAGCCCAATTTATCAGCTTCTGCCCAAATCATTTTTTCTAGGGCATCGCTGGGCACAGTCTGAAAGTAGTTGGTACGATCTCTGTTGGTTGAGCCATTAGCGCCGCTACCACCTACACGTGCGCTCAATTGGTCAAGACCACCTTTTCCTAAATTTTCAGATTCTAGAAAAAGCAAATGCTCAAAAAGATGCGCAAAACCTGTACGCCCTTCCTTCTCACGTGCAGATCCTACGTGTGCCGTGAGTGCAACACCAACCACAGGATCTGAAGTATCCTTATGCAAAATTACCGTCAGACCATTGTCTAGTGTATATTCTTCATAATCAACTTTAAATTCGGTTTCAGTCGTGTTAGATTCAGGCTTAGTTTTTTTCTCTTGATCACATGCGATAAAACTAAAGCTCAGGAGCAATAGGTATATAAAAGTATTTTTCATAGTAATTAATCTAGAGCGCTTTCGGCACCAGGTGTATTTTTATCTTCTTCTAATTTTTCGATCTCTTCAAAAAATTCTTCAGGCTTCATAATACGCATCGTTTTCTGAACAACAATGGTATTAGATAACGTGTATACGTGGTTGTCTTTATTCCGCAGGTGCAGAAAAAATAAGGTAATATTCTCAACACGCCCTGACATTGGGAAATCCTTATCTACGATCTCTACGTAATCACCAATTTTTAGCGGATGATTAAAAAACAAAATCAAGCCGGAAGTAATATTGCAAAGCAAAGACCACTGCGCAAAAAAGGCAACACCTAAAATAGTAATTACAGATCCAATTCCGGCAATTACATCTTGTCCCGAAAGTCCCCAGATCACTGCTAGACAGAATCCTAGTACCATAAAGAATAGAATGTTCAGGACCTTTATGGTGAGTTGTTTGCGGGTGATATCAAAATTAGCACGCCTGTATCTGCTTACGATAAGTTTTGAAACGACGTAGCGAATAATGCCTAAAACAAATAGGAGAATCAGGCTTTCAATAAGTTTGAATTCGAGTGGAGTCAAGGTATTTATTTTCTGTAATTATTGGGGTTGTTAAGGAATAAGGCGTTTGCAAAAAATAGTTTTCCATTTTCCCAGAAGGCTCTAAAAAGAGGATCGTCTACCATATATGTGATCGTTCCGCGGCCCATAGGTTCTACGCCAAATACTAAACTGTTGCTTAGACCTTTCAAAGCTGCTTCGCCTGCAAAACCAGATACGCGTTTAGGTTCAGCATCTAAATAGCCTACATTGTAACCACGATCTAAAAGCGCATAAGAATCGCTACCTATTTTTAAGCTATAATAGGTGTCTGAATAACCAAAAGCTAATGGATGTGTCGTATCTATATTGGTTTTAAAAATACTACCACTGATCAGGTTTTTAGCGCTTTCTTTTTGACGATCTGCATAAGCGATAGTTTTGGCGGTGATGGTGTCTTTTGGCGCTTCGGTGATCGCAGTTTTTAGATTGAAACCTTCCTGATCTGCAAATACACGTAGCGCGTTATCAATAGCGATTAGATTTCCGCCACTGCGTACCCAAGCTCTTAAATCTTGTAGCACATTATCATTAAAATTATACCTTCCGCTAGGCAAGACTAAAACATCATAATCACTCCAATTGATGCGCCCTAAATCTGAAGCATCTATAGAAGTCACAGGGTAGTGTAACTGCTGCTCAAAGAAATGCCAAGTAGCACCGTAGCTTAATGAAGAAGTTTGCTCGCCGGTAAGCACGCCAATTTTTGCTTTATTAATAAGCTTTACAGCAGAAGAACCAAAGTCTGGACCTGCAGTCGCAAAACTTGTAGGTACTGCGGTAATTGAGCGCTCAAACTCATTAGCGATCGCCACTAGATCAGTGTCAAAATTTTCTGAAGGATTATCGCTACGCGTGATAATCAAACTTCCGCTAGGATAATTTACTGCACTGTTAGTAAAGGCTTCTTCTGTAAACCGCACTTTAATGCCTGCCTGAAGCAAGGCGCTTAAAAAGCGTGCGTCACGCATACTATTCCATTTTGCAATATATCCTGCTGCGCTTTTAGAGACTGAATTTTGAGTAGATGAAGCAACATATTCTGAAGCTGAAGCTGCAGCTTTAGTACTGGCAACAGCATCTAAACCATAAGCATACGGTAAACTCCAAGCGGTAATATCGTAGGTTAGGGGTGTTGTTAAAACTGCTTCGGGCTCAAACAGAACGTGTACTAGTTTTCCTTTAGGCTGATCTGTGCTAAGTGTTATCGCTTTTGGGTAGCTCAGCGAAGTTTTATCAGCATCGCCATAAGCGGTACCTGATGCTTTACCTGCGCCGGTGAAAGAATATTCAATTTGGTGAATGTCTAACAAAGCTGCAAGGGCATTCAGATGATCGAGTTCACCGGTAAGCGTAAATGTTTTAAACTCAACGTCAGGATTGCTGTAATACGTGTTGAATTCAGTATTTAGACGGTCAACGTTTTGTGAAGCAACTTCCACAGTAGAAAGTCCGGTGGTAAAGTGATGCGCAACACGATCTACTAACGTAAGAATGGTACCGTCTGCTTTTTCAATTCCTAAGCCTGCGCGGCCGCCACCAGCTTGCTCATACGTCATCCCAATGGTTCCCGTGTAAGTCGGGTAAGTGTCCCCGTAACTAGGGTAGAGCAGGTCAAAAACCTCTCGGGTAAAAAATAACCATCCGTTTTCATCAAAGTATTTTGCGTTATTCGTACCTATTTCACGCTGAAATTCAAACTGAAATGGCGTAATGATCTCGTGATAAGGTTCAGCAGCCGGAGCAAAATAATACGGACTGTTGATCCCTTGTTCGTGAAAATCTACGTGAATATGTGGCATCCATTTATTGTAAACTTTTAAGCGTTGCTGGGTCTCTACTTGAGTCGCCCAAGCCCAGTCGCGGTTTAAATCAAAAAGGTAATGATTGGCACGCCCGCCCGGCCACGGTTCGTTATGCTCAGCCGCATCAGGAGTGGTGTCATACGGTGTAGCTTTAACTTTATTGTACCAGTTGGCATAGCGATCGCGTCCATCAGGATTGACACAAGGATCAATGATTACCACAATATTTTGCAGCCAATCTTTTTTAGTGGTGATCAGTTCGTATAGCGTAAGCATAGAAGCTTCGGTGCTACTAGCCTCGTTACCGTGCACGTTATAACTGAGCCAAACGATCGCTTTATCGGGCAAAGCGCTTCCTTCAGTTAAACCGGCATTTTTAAGTTGGTTAGTACGTATCGTTTCAATATTCGCCTGATTTTCGGGCGTGGTGATCACGGCATAGGTTAATGGCCTGCGTTCATTGGTTTTTCCATATTCATCAAACGTAACCCAATCAGAATGTTCTGCGACATATTTAAAATAGGCCACAACATCTGCGTGTCTTGAAAATTGGGTCCCAACTTGATACCCTAAAAATTCTTCAGGTGATTTTAAGTCTTGAGCTATGGAAAGAATAGAAAAAAGAAAAGCGAAAAGATAAGTAAACTTGTGCATACAATTATAGGGTTAGTAAGCGGTAAATCTACTAAAATTGTGATTAAGTGATGTCTGCGAATTAACGTAAATTTGTGGCATAAACTCGGTTAAGACTAGTAGTTTTGCAATCATTTTGTGATTGTTAATTTCAGCAGTTTAAATAACTTAAAAAGTAAAATTTGCTGTGATAAATTAGGAATTTCCTAATCAGTTTTTTTTGAAACCTTTATCAATGTCTGTAAAGCATATACCTTATAAAAATACCGGTTACTACTCAAAGTTGATTTGTGATTATCTGGAGCAGAAAGAGGAGTTAAAATCATTTTATGGGCATTTTCCGAATCTGGAAAATTTTAAAAAGCAGATCGCAGATAAGAAGTTTTCAACTGAAAATAGAGCAACTCTCGTAAAAGCCTTACACCGTCAATATCAGAATCTAAATTCTAGTGATGAGGTAACGCAGGCCATCAATTTGCTGTCAGAACCACAAACTTTTACGGTAACTACCGGGCACCAACTCAATCTATTTACGGGCCCATTGTATTTTTTATACAAGATCATTAGTACGATCAACTTGGCTAAAAAGCTAAAAGCAACCTATCCTGAGCAAGATTTTGTTCCTGTTTACTGGATGGCAACTGAGGATCACGATTTTGAAGAGATTAACTATTTTAGAATTCACGGGAAAAAAATTCAATGGAATAGACCGGATACTACCGACAATGATAGCGGTGCGGTTGGGCAATTAAACACTGAAGGGCTAGAGCAAATTTATGAGCTTATTTGTGCTGAATTTGGAAACACAAACGCGGCTAGAGATCTTTGCAAATTGTTTGAAGATGCCTATCTGAAACACAACACGCTTACGGAAGCTACACGTTACCTTGCTAACGAATTATTTGCGGCGTATGGTCTGGTGATCGTTGATGGAGATGATGCCGATTTAAAGCGCATTTTTGCGCCTTATATGCAAAACGAGTTGGTAGCGCAAACTGCATTTGATGCAGTACAAACACAAGCCAAAAAGCTGGAAGAAGCAGGGTATAGCGTTCAGGTGAATCCGCGGGAGATCAATTTGTTCTATCTGGCGGAAGGAATTCGGGAGCGTATTATTGAGAAAGAAGGAAGGTATTTTGTAAATGATACAAACATAGCATTTTCTAAAGACGAACTCTTAGAAGCATTAGCTGAGCGACCCGAAGCCTTTAGTCCTAATGTAATAATGCGACCGCTGTATCAAGAGGTGATCTTACCCAATCTGGCGTATATAGGTGGAGGAGGAGAGATCGCTTATTGGTTAGAATTGAAAAGCTTTTTTGATAAGGTGGAAGTTCCATTTCCAATGTTGATGTTGCGTAATTCGGCGGTTTTGATCACCGAGAAACAAGAAGAAAAGCTACACAAACTGGACCTTTCTATTGAAGAATTATTCTTAAGTCAGAATGATCTTGTAAATCGCAAAATTAGACGGATCTCAAATATCGATGTTGATTTTACTCCGCAAAAAGAACATTTAGTCAAGCAGTTTGAAGCAATGTACAGCATCGCTCAAGAAACCGATGCTTCTTTTTTAGGCGCGGTAAAAGCTCAGGAAGTAAAGCAACTTAAAGGCTTAGAGCATTTAGAAAAGCGCCTGTTAAAAGCACAAAAGAAAAAATTAAGTGATCACGTAAAGCGCTTTACGAGTATTCAGAACGAATTGTTTCCGCAGGAAAACTTGCAAGAGCGTGTGACCAACTTTTCAGAGTTTTATCTGCACTACGGAAAAGGATTGATTCCGCAGTTATTTGAAGCTTTAGATCCTTTAGATTATCGCTTTACAGTAGTAACGCAATAATACTATTTGATCAGTTTTTTACCTTCTATACTAATCGCAGAGCCATCCATACATTGAATGCTGTCAGGATCTCTGGTTGCGAGTTCAGCAAAGGCTTCTCCGTACAGCTTTTCAAGATCAAAAATGATTTCATAATCAAGAACCTCATAGGCTTTCCAAAGCGGATGTTTGACTTCGTACTCCCAACTTTCCGTTGCTGATTTACGACTGTAGCCCCAGAAATGTTCGGTAATAAATTCGGTGATGCTTCCGGGAGCATAAGTTGTGGGTTCAGGAGCAGTCGCTACCTGAAAGAGCTGCCACTGCTCTTCGAGCTCAATGCCATAACTGAAGAAATTTTCATCGTGATTTAAATCATGTTTGTAGTGCATTTTATACACACTGTATTGCTCGTTATACAGTGTGTTTGCAACCCAGGCGATTGCCGGTTTCTGTACGATTTCTGAAATAAACACGGTACCGCGTTTCCATTGTTTTCCGTCAAAATGTTTAACGTAAAATCTAAGATTGATTTCTTCAAAGCGCTTATGAAAAGGAATTGTAATGCCTTTGAGTTTGACATCGTCAAAAAGAAAACCTACGAGACTCACGTAGCATTTCCCTTCAAAAAAATCAAGTTCGGTATGGGCGGGAACGTAGGGTAAAAGAATTTCAGGATCGATCGCGTAATTCGCAAAACATAGCTTTTTCCACGAAGCGGTAAGAAAACTCATTTACTTTTTGAAATATTTCGTTGGCGGAAGGAGCATCCCGAAGCATTCTCCTTCTTCTTTTCCTAAGTGTTTATGATGAATTTTGTGCGCGCGTCTAATTCCTTTTGCATACCAATTATTGGCATTTCTAAAAAGTTTAAAGCGCTGATGAATAAAGATATCGTGTACCATAAAGTACGTCACGCCATAAGCAAAAATACCAAGTCCTATAGGAAGACCAATCCATACATTTTCATATTGCCATAATAAGAAACAGCCAATACTGATTAAGGCGTAGAAGATGAAGAAAAAATCATTGCGTTCCCACCAAGAGCCGTGATCTTTATGATGATGATCTCTGTGTAACGACCATAAAAACCCGTGCATAACATATTTATGGGTGAACCACGCCATAAACTCCATAAGGGCAAAGGTGAGTAAGAATACGAGAATCCAGAGTGCTATTTGCATGTTAAATAAGATTTAGGCGGTACTTTACATAACTGCGGGCAAGTAAAGAGGCCTTTACATAATTAGGAACGCGTATGCGCGCATTTTTAATCTCAAGTGATGGCGTACTTTTTAACTTGCTTAAAAGCTTACGGTAATAGCGATAGGCAGTGTAAACACCAAATTTTGCTTCTACCGGCAATTTACAAATACCCGCAAGACCTTTTGCAAAATCAGCTTCGATTTCTACAATAATTTTTTGCTTAGAAGCCTCGTCGAGTTCGTTAAGATTGGTATTTGGAAAGTACGTTCGGCTCAATTCTTCGTGATCAGCTTTTAAGTCTCTTAAAAAATTTACCTTCTGAAACGCCGAACCCAGACTCATAGCACAGTCTTTGAGTTCGTCATATTTCTCTCGATCTCCCTTAACAAAAACCGTTAGACACATCAGGCCAACAACATCAGCCGAACCGTAAATGTAATTTTTGTATTCTTCTTCGGTTAAATATTTACTTTTTGAAAGATCCAGACGCATACTATTCATAAAAGCATCTACCAGATGTTTCTCAATATTATACGTATGAAAGGTGTGCTGAAAAGAATTTAGAATAGGATTCAGACTAATTTTTTCCTCTAAAGCGTTTTCCAGATCAGCCTCAAATCGATTAAAAAGGCTTTCCTTATCGTAGGCGTGAAAGGTGTCTACGATCTCATCGGCAAAGCGCACAAAGCCATAAATGTTGTGTATGTCCTGCCTTATGCTGGGAGCGAGCATTCTTGTAGCTGTGGAGAAAGAAGTGCTGTAGGAGCGCGTGACCGTCTCTGAACAAGCTAGCGATACGTTGTCAAAAATTTGTTTCATTTCTTTTTCTTGTCATTTTTAGTTATTAGACCGGCCACTAGTTTACCGGAAATTAGGGCAGGTGGTACTCCCGGTCCGGGAACTGTCAACTGACCTGTGAAATATAAATTAGCAACTTTTTTACTTTTTAGTTTTGGTCTTAAAAATGCAGTTTGCAATAAGGTATTTGCAAGACCATAGGCATTGCCTTTATAAGAATTATACTGCTCCACAAAGTCTTTTACGCAAAAGGACTCTTTAAATATAATATTTTTTTTAACCGATTGCCCCGTAAGTTCTTCTAAACGATTGATGATACGATCAAAATACTCCTCACGTAGTTCTTGAGTATCGTGCAAGCCCGGAGCGAGTGGAATTAAGAAAAATCCGGCTTCTTTACCTTCTGGTGCCATCGCCTTATCACTGATTGATGGAAAATTGGCATAGAATAGCGGAGCATCTGGCCACTTAGGTTTGTCGTAGATTTCTACGGCGTGCTTGTCAAAATCAGTGTCAAAAAATAACGTGTGATGATTTACGTTATCTAGCTTTTTATCAAATCCCACATAAAATAAGAGAGAAGAGGGCGCAAAGGTTTTTTTATCCCAATATGTTTCAGAATACTGTCTTAAATTCTTAGGTAAAAGTGTTTCGGTATGGTGATAATCAGCACCGCTAAGTACAATATCGGCTTTAATAGTTTTTCCATTAACAGTGATCCCGGTTGCGGTATTATTTTTGGTAACAATAGATTCCACATTGCTATTGGCGTGCATCTGTACTCCTAGAGATTCCGCTAAAGTAATCATACCTTCAATTACAGCGTGCATTCCTTTTTTTGGGTGAAAAGTGCCAATTCCAAAATCAGCATAATTCATAAAGCTATAAAAGGAGGGAGTATCACTGGGTTTTGCTCCTAAGAACAAAACCGGAAATTCTAAAATCTGAATTAGTTTAGGATTCTTGAATGCCTTGCGCACATCGCGACTGATGGTACTGAAAAAGCTCCCTATCTTTTTTATCGTTTGTGGAGTTACTAATTCCAGCGGAGAAACGCCCGGTCTATACACCAAATCTTTAATAGCAACTTCATAGTTGTTTCCCGCATCGTCAATAAATTCTTGCAATTTTTGTGCACTCCCGGGCTCAATAGCTTCAAAAGTTTCTTTGATTTTGCCTAAAGAATCGCCAATGGCAATAGAATCGTGCTTGCCAAAATAGACCCGGTACGCCGGGTCAAGTTTGCTTATGTTGTAAAAGTCTGAGGTTTTTTTACCAAAGTCGGCAAAAAAGCGGTCAAAAACATCCGGCATCCAATACCAGGAAGGTCCCATATCAAAGGTAAATCCGTCGCGTTTGTATTGTCGTGCACGACCGCCCAAAGTGGCATTTTTATCATAGATATGAACTTCGTGACCGGCTTGAGCTAAGTAACTCGCAGCGGCAAGTGAAGAAAATCCAGATCCAAGAATAGTAATTTTTTTAGGCATACAGTTTAGTTAAGTACAGCGGATAAAGCTTCTATAGATTTAATGATTTTGACGTTTTCGGGCATTTCTTGCTGTTCAATTTTTTGAACCATTCTACCTAATAAATAAAGCGGAATGTGTTCTTCTTCAATAGTTTTGTTGAAATGCTCAGCAAATTTGGATACTCCCATATCGCAAGGATTAACCGTGAGATAGGACACAAAATGCGGATTATTATGTGTCTTTACGATGTATTTTAAATTTTCGATATGAATGTTTTGCCCTAAATAAACACACTTGTGACCGCGCGATTCTAATTCATAATTCAAGAACATTAAGCCCAGATCGTGAATTTCATTTTCGGGTAAAAACAAAACGAAAAGATTGTCAGATTTTTGCTCAACGGTGTTGATGCAAGCATCAAGATTGAGTAAAATTTTCTGTTTAATTAGGTTAGATATAAAATGCTCGTGCGCCGGATTGACCACCCCTGCCTGCCATAAAAAACCAATTTTTTCTAGTAGCGGGATAAATACTGAAAAAAAGAGCTCACTAAAGCCAAGCGTCTGTCGCAAGTGATTATACGTCTGGGAAAACAAACGTTGATCAAAATTCATCATCGCTATTTTAAACGAATTGATCGCGTGATGGTTGGCGCCCAGATCTTGCTCTTCAACGATCTCAGCCACTAGCGATGCAATCTCATCACTTGACCTTTTAGCGATCTTAGAAATTTTATAGTTGTGATCTAGCAAAAACGTTACATTGAGTAGTTTTTGCAAATCATCTAAACTATAGGTGCGAATATTTGTAGGAGTACGATCTGGATCTAGAAGATTATATCGGCGCTCCCACATACGTATGGTGTGGGCTTTAATGCCGCCAAAGCTTTCTAAATCTTTAATGCTGAAATTTGTCTTGACCGTATTCATAAGTAGATCTGGCGTATTCTAATCTACTCAAATGTACAGTTTTGTTTAATAGAACTGGTAAAAACTTCAACAAAACAGAAACTTTAGCATTGCTTTAAGAAAGGCTATACGGTTTAAAATGGGATGATCTTAGATCTTAAACGTGATTCCGTCTTCAACGTTTCGATCATATTTTTCCTTATCAAACTGATAGAGATAAGAACCTTTGCGTGACGAAGACATGTCTTTCTCTTCTAGTTTAACCAATACATCCAATCCATTTACCTTATTGATAAAATTGCGTTTATCGAGCTTTTCATTTAGGATAGACTCATAAAGCTTTTGTAATTGGCGCATCGTGAATTTTTCGGGAAGTAATTCAAAACCTATAGGTTTAGAAATAGCACGTCTGCGTAAGCGAAGAATTGCTTTGCGCACCATCTCGTTGTGGTCAAAAATAAGTGAAGGTGCCTCTTCTATACTAAACCATTGCGCTGAATATTGTTCTATTAAATGCTCGTCGTGATCTTCAATATTAATGAGTGCGTAATAGGCGACAGACAGGGTACGCTCAGCAGGATCACGATCTACCTTACTAAAGTTATAAAGCTGCTCCATATAGATTTTGTCAAATCCCGTAAGGTGGTGCAGGATACGGTTTGCGGCGTCATCTAAAGTCTCTGTGTTTTTTAAAAACCCACCTATAAGCGACCACTTGCCTTTTTCTGGTTCAAAGTCCCGTTTAATTAAAAGAATTTTTAGGTCTTCTTGATCAAAACCAAAGATGATACAATCTACTGCAAGCAGCACTTTATCTTCAGAGTTGTAATTATTGAGTTGATCTGTCATTTTAAAAATGGGTTAACGGGGCCGAATTAAAGGTTGAATTTAAACCGTCGCAAATGTAATAATAAGGGTAAAAATAAAATAAATGTTAAGAATACAATAATAAAAAATCGTTATCGCAATGTTGTTTTGAAATATTCAATTGCTAAAGTTTAAATTTTTCTTAAAATAAATTTGTTTCATTGAGATATCTTTACTTACATTTGGAAATGTAAAATACACACTTATAATTAACTTTTAAACTTTTGTTCACATGAAGCAAAACAAACTTTATGATTGTCTTTGCGTTTTTGAATACCTCTTTAAGAAAGGGATATTTCTTCTCGCAATTGTCTTGGCACCCATTGTGAGTGCTCAAGCACAAGAAAGCAAGACCATTACAGGTACCGTCCTGTCTTCAAACGGTAATATGCCTATTCCCGGAGTGAATGTTCTGGTTGAAGGAACCACTACTGGTGCGGTAACAGACTTTGACGGTAACTTTTCAATTGAAGCTAGCGCAAACGATGTATTAGTATTTACCTATCTAGGATTTCAAGAGCAACGTATAACTGTGGGTGAGCAGACCTCCCTTACCGTAACACTAGAAGAGGCTTTATCCTCTTTAGACGAAGTCGTTGTAGTAGGTTATGGTACGCAACGCAAGTCTGATTTAACAGGAGCCGTTAGTGTTGTAGATACTGAAGAAATGACCAAGCAGGCTTCTAATGATGTCACACAAATGATGCAGGGGCGTGTTGCCGGGGTTACTATTACCAGTGACGGTCAGCCGGGTGCTTCGCCTAGTGTTAGAATACGTGGGGTGTCAACCTTTGGGCAAGGAGCGAGTGCAGAGCCACTTTATGTTGTAGATGGTTTTCCTATCTCTGGAGGAATACGTGATATCAACCCTAATGATATAAAGTCTATCCAGGTTTTAAAAGATGCTACCGCAGGTGCTATTTATGGTAACCGTGCTGCAAACGGTGTTGTGATCATCACTACTAAAAGCGGTGCTAAAG
The DNA here is from genome assembly GCF_011784865.1 of Leeuwenhoekiella sp. ZYFB001. Taxonomy (NCBI): domain Bacteria; kingdom Pseudomonadati; phylum Bacteroidota; class Flavobacteriia; order Flavobacteriales; family Flavobacteriaceae; genus Leeuwenhoekiella; species Leeuwenhoekiella sp. ZYFB001. Next base: position 1,996,903 of record NZ_CP050460.1, on the reverse strand, counting down.
GGAAGAAGTTTGCCGTTGAGGTAAACTCGTATTATGGTATTCAGACCATTACTCAAAAACTTCCTTTGTTGGATCGTGAAGGATATCAAATGATCAACAGCGAACTTTTAACGAATGCAGGACAGCCTTTGACCCCTGGTAATGATCCTAGTTCAGATTTGTATATAGATGATATTGATACAGACTGGCAGGATGAAGGATATAAAGATGGTTATATCATGAACCATAACTTTAATATTTCTGGTGGATCTGAGAAGACAAGCTACTTTGTGTCTTTAGACTATTTAGACAATGAAGGAACGCTTGTGGGTTCTGGACCTGACTATAAAAGATATTCATTCCGTGTGAATTCTGATACTGAAGTGGGTAAATTCAATTTTGGTGAGAATGTATATATCGTACACTCTGACGAAAACCCATTATTCAATACGACTACTATAGGACTTCCTGGTGGTCGACCATCATTGGTAAACGACTTATTGCAAGCGGCGCCAACCATTCCTGTTTACGATCCTAATCGCTTAGGAGGTTTTGGTGGGGCAGATGCTACAATTCATCAGTCGATCACACTTAACGTTCCTGGTATCAATACACTTATTGAAAATCAAACCAAAGTAAATCGTGTTTTAGCGAATTTTTATGCACAGTTTGAGCCTATTGAAGGTTTAAAATTAAAGACAAACCTTCAGTATGATAATACAGATATTGAAGATCAATTGTTTGTTCCTCAGTACGATTTAGGATACTTTTTTCCAAACCCTACCGCACAACTGCAGTATGGTTCAAGAAAGAGCAGCTCATTCTTGATCGAAAATACGATCAACTGGACTAAAGAATTTGGTAAACATAACCTTACTGTTTTAGCAGGTCAAACCTATCAGAAGTTTAATGCGCGCAATGTTTCAGCAACCGGTGTTGGTTTAACGGCGCCTTATGTAAAAAACCTGGTAAATGCTGAAAACTTCAGTGTTAATGACGACATTCAGAACTCAGCGATCAGTTCGTTACTAGGTCGTGTGAATTATTCATTTGATGATAAATACTTGCTTACTGCAAATATCAGACGTGACGGTTCTTCAAAATTTAGAGAAGAATTGCGCTACGATTATTTCCCTTCTGTAGGTTTAGGTTGGAAAATTCACAACGAATTTGAATTACCTGAATTCATTACTGCTTTAAAACTTAGAGGAGGTATTGGTGAAGTAGGTAACCAAGAAATTTTGAACTATGCGTATCAAAACACCATCAACCGTGGTATCCCATATTCATTTGCTTACGGTCGTGCAATAGGAGCCGCAGTTACAGCTCTTGTTGACCAAGACATCAAGTGGGAAACTCGTGTGACGCGTAGTGTTGGTATTGATGCTACATTATTTAATGGCGGTGTTGATTTTACGGCAGAATATTATTCAAACACTTCAAACGACGTACTTACTTATGTGCCAATCCCGATCTCTAATGGTTCTATTGGTTCACAATTGCTTACTAATGCAGGTTCGATCAAAAACAGTGGAATTGAACTTTCTGCAGTGATCAGAAAGCAGTTTGGAGATTTCTATCTTGAAGTTGCGCCAAACTTTTATACCGTAAACAACGAAGTTCTGGATATTGGCGGTCTTGATTTGATCTCATCTACCGGAGCTCGTACTGTGGTAGGAAGATCGTTAGGAGAGCATTACGGATGGGTTTATGATGGAATTTTTCAGTCTCAGGAAGAGGTTGACAATGCGCCATTTCAAACTCCCGGAACAGCTGCTGGAGATATTCGATTTAGAGATCTTGACGGCGACGGAAGCATTACAGACGAAGATAGAACTTTCTTAGGTAGCGCACTTCCAACGTTTAATTACGGTATCAACATCTCAGCACGTTACAAAGATTTTGATTTTACGATCTTTGGTCAGGGAGCTGGCGGAAATTACATCAACAGTAACCTGTACAAAGGCTTAATGCCAACAACGGGATATACAAACTGGCACGAGGATATCTTAAATCGTTGGACTCCAGAGAATACAAATACTACAGTTCCTAGAGTAGTATTCTTAGATCCTAACAACAACGGTAGAGATTCTAACAGACCGGGATGGTTGCAAAAAGGAGATTACTTTAGAATTAATACGATTTCTTTAGGATATACACTGCCAGATACATTTGTTGAAAACATTCATATGTCAAGTGCACGTTTTTACGTGACGCTTCAAAATGTAGCTGTTCTTTCAAGCTATAAAGGATATAACCCAGATTTTCAAGCAGGTGTATTAAGCCCTGGTTTTGACTATGGAACCTATCCTAGACCATTAACAACAATGCTTGGTGCTCAATTAAAATTTTAAGAAAATGAAAAAACACACGATAAAAGTTTTTCTAATTGCGCTTACCACAAGCTTGTTCTACAGCTGTGGTGATGAATTAGAAATCATAAACCCAAACCGCTTGGCGGCTGATGCGTACTATACCAATGAAGATCAGGCAATAGCTGCGGTTGATGCGATTTACAATACGTTGATCATAGACGGTTTGTACCAGCGTATGACACCGGTTATTGGAGACGGTCGAAGCGATGAAACTAAATCTAGAAGTCCTTGGGCTTTCTTACAACAGACCAGTAATTTCACAGTTCCCGGTACAGACGATGCTGTAGGCTGGTGTTATGAGGGGTATTATATCACGGTAAACCGTGCCAATCAGGCTTTAGAGAATATTCCGTTGATTGAAGAGATGGATGAAGATCTGAGAGGTAGATTATTAGGTCAAGCTTATTTTTTAAGAGCCTTGGCATACTTTAATCTAACTAACATTTATGATAATGTTCCTTTAGTATTGAGTGTTCCCAAAAGTGAAGATGATTTCTTTCCTTCAAATCAAGAGGTGACTCAAGCTACTATTTATGCGCAAGTAGAGGCAGACCTTACTGAGGCTATCGCAAGTTTACCGGCAGATTATACTTCGGTTAGTGGCGCAGATAGCGGTCACGTGGGTAGAGCAACTTTAGGTGCTGCACAATCTTTAATGGGTAAATTAAAGCTATATCAAGGCGATTATGATGCTGCCTTACCTTATTTTAGAACAGTTGTTGAATCACAACGCTATGATCTAGCTGCGAATTACCAAGATCTTTTTTCTCAAGATCCTAGCGTAGAAGCGGCAAATCCGGGTCGCATCTTTTGGGCTGAATTCACACAGAGTTTAAATTCTGTTTTCAACTGGGGTGGTGATCCTAGTGTGAATTGGAGACAGTTTATCGCTTTGGCACCTACCTATTCAGGAGCTGATTTCTATGACTTTTTCCCTACGCAGTTTTTAGTTGATGAATTGTCATCAGAAAGAACCGTAGACGGAAATTTAGATCCACGCTATGCGGCAACTATCTTAAGCTACCACGAAGAAGAAGGTCTTACACAAGCTTACGGTCGTGATTATTTCTTAGACCGAAACTTGAATTATATAGCTAAATATACCTTGGCAAATTCTGGAGGTGATCCGTTTACCGCGGGTATCAATTACCACGTGATTCGCTTTGCAGATGTATTATTAATGTATGCTGAATGTCTTGCGAATACCGGTGATATTCCTACGGCAGCGGCACAAGTACAGCGTGTGCGTGATCGTGCAAATCTTCCGGATAGAGAAGCAGAATTTGCGGGGTATAACTTGACTCAGTTTATGAACCAATTAGCGCACGAGCGTGTAACCGAATTAGCCATTGAAGGGTTACGCTACTACGATATTAAGCGCTGGGGATGGTTAGAAGATTCTTCAAGGTTATCGCAGTTACAAGCTAATGATGATGAGTTTGACACCTTTGCCAACGGTAGAGAATACCAGCCGTTACCTCAAGGAGAGTTAGACCGTAATCCTAATTTAGTTCCTAACTCTGCTAACTAAGAGTAGTTTAAATTTTTAAAGAGTAAACCTTGAAAATCAAAAACCTATTTGTTTTAGTATTTGCCGTTGTGGTAAGTTCTTGTGCAGATAATAAAAAGTCTGAGACGCTCTTTGAGCGTCTCAGTGCTTCTTATACGGGTATTGATTTTGAAAATACAATAACCACAAATGATTCGATCAACATACTCAATTACGAGTACCTCTATAATGGAGGTGGAGTAGGAGTTGGGGATTTTAACAACGATCACTTACCTGATGTTTTTTTCAGTGGAAATCTTACTTCTAGTAAACTCTATCTCAATAAAGGAGCTATGCAGTTTGAAGATATCACTACAACTTCTGGTATTGATACTTCCGGAAAGTGGACAACCGGAGTGAGTGTGATTGATGTGAATCAAGATGGTTATGATGATATTTATTTAAGTGTGGGTGGAATGGGGAACAAAAGTGAGTTCCCCAATCTGCTTTACATCAATAACGGCGATTTAACCTTTACTGAAGCTGCAATCGAATACGGTTTGGCAGATCAGGGAGAGTCTATTCAAGCGGTGTTTTTTGATTACGATCTAGACGGAGATCTGGATATGTATCTATTAACCGGCGGCGGATTTGAGAATTCTGCAATCAGTGTTAGACCAATGCAAACTAACGGAAGCGCCAGAAATACAGATCGGTTATATCGCAACGATTACAATGAGCAACTGGCACATCCGGTTTTTACTAATGTTTCGGCAGAAGCCGGAATCACTTTTGAAGGTTTTGGATTAGGCGTTTCGGTATTAGATGCCAATAACGACAACTGGCCAGACCTTTATATTTCAAATGATTACTTATCAAGAGATTTACTATATGTAAATCAACAAAATGGAAGATTTAACGAAGAGGGCTTGAACTATTTTGGGCATATGAGTCACTTTTCAATGGGGAATGATGTAGCAGATATTGATAACGACGGTTTTACAGATGTGATTACCGTTGATATGTTGCCCGAAGATTTAAAACGAAGAAAATTAATGTCTGGAGCCAATTCATACGACATATTTCAGATTGCCTTACGCTATGGTTATGGGCATCAGTATATGCGCAATATGCTTCAGCACAACAACGGTGACGGAACCTATAGCGAAATAGGCCAGTTTACCGGTATAGATAAAACAGATTGGAGTTGGGCTCCGCTTCTTGCAGATTTTGACAACGATGGCTTTAATGATCTGTATATAACAAACGGTTTTGGCAAAGACATTACCGATATGGATTTTGTGAAGTTTAGAGAAAGTAGAAGTTCGTCTTTTGGTAGTGGCGGCCAATTGCAAAAAGCAGTTAAAGACTGTTTAGCTACGCGGCCGGCAATTAAGGTCGCTAACTATGCTTTTAAAAATGTAGATGGGCAGTCCTTCACTAAAAATACTGAAGCTTGGGGTTTTGACGAAGCGTCTATTTCAAGCGGCGCGGTGTATGCTGATTTTGATAAAGACGGAGACCTTGACCTTATCGCAAGTAATATTAATGCTCCGGCTTTTGTTTATAAGAATACCCTCAATGACAGTTTAGGACCAGATTCAAACTATTTAAAAGTAGATTTAAAAGGTTCAAAAAATAATTTAAAAGGAATTGGCGCATCTGTGCGTGTTTATTCAGACAGTACTGAAAAAATTAGAGCTAACAATCCGGTGCGTGGTTTTCAAAGTACGGTGAGTACCACATTACACTTCGGACTGAAGGATACTAAAACAATTGATAGCTTGATTGTGCACTGGCCAGATGGCAAGCAATCTATTGAACGAAATATACAAACCAATCAGCAGTTGACATTGAGTTATGAGGATGCACAAGAGCTTAAGAATGTACCAGTTAAAAAACCGGGTATTCTAACACGGGTTAAAACAATGGATTATGAGCATATTGATCGTTTTAACAATGATTATGCTACGCAACCTTTGCTGATGCACAAATACTCTGAGCAAGGGCCAAGTCTCGCGGTAGGAGATTTAAATGGAGATGGTTTTGAAGATGTATTCATCGGCGGAAGCTATGGTGAAAATTCTACCATCTTATATCAGCAAAATGATCAAAGCTTTAAAAAGCAAGAACTCCCGGAAACAGAACTTTTTGAAGATGGTCAGGCAGTAATTTTTGATGCCAATAACGATGGTAGGTTGGACCTGTATGTGACCAGCGGAGGTACGGAGCGTTATGCAGGTCATAAAGCCTATCAGGATCGCTTGTATTTCAATACTACTTCAGGTTTTGTAGCACAGCCATTGCCCGAAATGCTTACGAGTACTTTAGCCGTGACGGCAGCAGATTATGATAATGATGGTTTTGTAGATCTATTTGTGGGAGGACGCGTGGTACCGGGGAAATTTCCAATGGCGCCGCAGAGTTATATTCTGAAGAGTAACGGTGGAAATTTTGTAGATGTAACGGCTGAGGTTTGCCCGTTTCTGCAAAATGCGGGAATGGTAACTGCTGCTACTTTTAGCGATTATAACAACGACGGAAAAGTCGATCTCATTCTTGCAGGCGAATTTATGCCAATAACGGTACTGGAGAATACAGGCAGTACGTTTGAAAATAAAACCGATGCACTCGGCCTCAGCAACACAACAGGTTTATGGAATAGTATGGCCGCAGCTGACTTTGATAATGATGGCGATATAGATTTTGTTGCAGGAAATATAGGCTTGAATACGGTTTTAAATTCGGGACAAAATAAAGCACTAAAAGTAGATTATGCCGATTTTGACAACAACGGTTACGTAGATCCTATCTTTTCAAAATATGAGGAAGGAGCTTATTTTCCGATAGCTACACTAGATCAGTTAACGCAGCAATTACCACAACTTAAAAAGAAATTCCTCTATTATCACAGGTTTGCAAAAGCAAACACAAGTGAGTTGCTTCAGCTTTTAAAAACTCCGTATCAAACGCTTAAAGCCGAAGAGTTGAGAAGCATACTCATTGAAAATACAGAAACAGGATTTATTATAAAACCTTTACCTAATGCAGCGCAGCTGGCGCCGGTAAATGCAATGCTTTGTGAAGATATTGATCAGGATGGATATCTAGATCTGTTACTTGTGGGTAATGATTACAGCGCAGAAGTCAACGGCGGGCGTTACGATGCGTCTTTTGGTACTACTTTGCTGAATACTCAAGATGGCGGCTTTAAAGAATTTCCCCGTAAACGCTCTGGTTTCACGCTAAAAGGAGATTCAAAAAGCATTGTAAAAGTACCTGTCAGTAATGACGATTTAATTCTAGTTGGTCGCAACGGTGATACGATAGCGACCTTTAAATACTCAAATAAAATTACACACAATTCAAACACCAAATAATTACACTATGATGAACAAATTACAGCTTGTAGGTGCATTTGTAATTGCATTTTGCAGCGTTACGGTGCTTAATGCTCAAGATGCAACCATTACCGTAAAACCTTCGGAAGATGCGCCTACGATCAGCAAACATATTTATGGCCATTTTGCAGAACACTTAGGACGTTCTATTTATGATGGTTTTTATGTGGGAGAAGATAGCCCCATCCCTAATACAGATGGAGTGCGTAATGATTTGATTGAAGCTTTAAAAGCGATCAAGATTCCTAACCTGCGTTGGCCGGGAGGTTGTTTTGCAGACACCTATCATTGGAAAGATGGTATTGGTCCACAAGAGGATCGCCCAACTATTGTAAACACTTGGTGGGGTGGGGTGACTGAAGATAACAGCTTTGGTACACACAACTTTCTAAACTTATGTGAGGCTTTAGAAACAGAACCTTATCTCGCCGGAAATGTAGGTAGCGGTACAGTAAAGGAATTGGCAGATTGGGTACAATATGTGAACCACGATGGTACGAGCCCGATGGCCGATTTGCGTAAAGAAAACGGTCGCGAGAAATCTTGGGGAGTTACCTATTGGGGCGTTGGAAACGAAATGTGGGGCTGCGGTGGAAACATGGAGCCGGAGTTCTATGCCAACCTGTACCGCCAGTATGCAACGTTTATGGGCAGCTGGAACAACGAAGCCGGTTTATACCGAATTGCTTCGGGAGCTAATAGTGCAGACTATAACTGGACCGAAGTGTTGATGAAAAACATTCCTAAAAACCTAATCGATGGGGTTGCGCTGCACCATTATTCTGTGATCGATTGGGGAGCAAAAGGTCCAGATGTAACTTTTTCTGAAGAGCAATATTTTACCACAATGAAGTCATCTTTATTTATGGATGAGCTCATCACCAAGCACGTGGCGATTATGGATAAATATGACAAGAATAAAGAAGTTGATCTTGTTGTTGACGAGTGGGGTGGATGGTACGAAGTACAAGAAGGTACTAACCCGGGCTTCTTATATCAGCAAAACACGATGCGTGATGCGATGATCGCAGGGACTACCTTAAATATTTTTCACAACCATAGTGATCGGGTAAAAATGGCAAACTTGGCGCAAACTGTTAATGTGCTGCAGGCTGTTGCACTTACAAAAGGGGAGCAAATGATCTTGACGCCTACCTACCACATTTTGAAAATGTATATGGTGCATCAAGATGCGCAATTGATTCCTATGGATTTAGATACGCCAGATTACGAACTTAACGGTGATAAACTTCCGGCGATTTCTGCTTCGGCTTCAAAAGATGCTGAAGGCAAAACACATATTTCTTTAGTAAATATCGATGCACATAAAGAAAACACAGTGAGTATTGATCTAAGCGAATTAGACATTAAAGATTTTTCTGCTGAAATTTTAGCTTCAGAAAAACTTCAGGATCACAATTCTTTTGAAGATCCTAAACATATCATGCCTGAAGGATTTAAAGATTTTAAATTCAAGAAAGGGGTGCTAGAAGTGACATTGCCGGCATTTTCGGTAGTAGTTCTAGAAGGAAAATAAATCTATTGCTATGAAAAGGAATGACGAAAATACAAGTTTGCTACATAAAGGTCTTTTAGTCTTTTGGTGTGTATTGGCAATTTCGTGTTCATCAGATTCACCGGTGGAAGAAACAGGTGGTGAGCCTGAAACACCAACAACTCCAGAAGAAGAGCCGGAAGAACCTGTAGCAGCAAAAGTATATACGGTCGACAACATTACCGATACCTATTACGATGTTGCCGGTGTTGAGAATGTTGCCAATTGGGGACCGTATAACGTGCACGACCCTTCTGTGATCAAAGTGGGTAATACCTATTATTGTTATAATACAGATGTATCTTTTGGCTCAGATGTACGACCTGGTATTCAGATTCGTAAATCAGAGGATTTGATCAATTGGGAATGGATTGGTTGGGCGTTTAACGGGTTGCCTGCCAAAGGCGCCGCGTATATCAGAAGCAAAGGCGGTACGCCTTTTCAAGCGCTTTGGGCACCGTATGTAAAGAAAGTTGGTGACGAGTATCGCTTGTACTATTCTTTATCTTCTTCAACCGGAAGGTTAAGCACTATGGGGCTCGCCACTTCTGACAGTCCTGAAGGACCTTGGGTCGAAAAGGATTTGGTGGTTTCATCAGAACCGGGAGGTCCCGTGCAAACCAATGCGATCGACCCCTCGGTGGTGGTTACTCCGGCAGGCGAACATTGGTTTTACTATGGTTCTGCGTATGACGGAATTTATAAACTCAAACTAAATCCACAAACCGGTCTTGCTGCAAGCCCCGGCGATACAGGAAGTAGAGTTGCACAACGTGGTTTCACAAATGGAATCGTCAACGGAAATATTGAGGGACCCGAAGTGATCTATAATGAAGATCAAAACAAGTATTACATGTTCATCGCGTACGATTGGCTGCAAACCAAATATAACGTGCGCGTAGGCCGAAGCGATACTCCAGATGGACCGTTTTATGACTATAATGGTTTAGATATCAATACGGAAGAAGATAATGGGCCAATGATTCTGGCGCCTTATCGTTTTGATGAGCATTCGGGTTGGCAAGGAGTTTCGCATCCGGGAGTATTTAAAGACGATAGCGGTCAGTATTATATGGCACATCAAGGAAGACCAGGTGAAAACAGCTTCTTTATGGTATTGCACGTCCGTAAAATTCACTGGACGGAAGACGGTTGGCCTATTGTTTCTCCTGAGCGATTTGCAGATGTGGCGCAGACTACAATCACTAATGCAGACTTAGTTGGAAATTACGAACAAATCATTTTTGGATACACCGTCACACCGGGATATGCCGATGAACAACGCTATCCTGATTTTCAAAATTCAATTGATCTGACTTTAAATGCTGACGGGAGTATTAACACTAACGCCAATGATGTATGGAGTTATGACGCGCCGTGGCTTACGTTGAATTTTGGTGATGGAACATTTGTAGATAAACTCTACGTAGAGCGCGGTAGAGACTGGGAGAATAAAATTGAATCAACGATCCTTTTGTCAGGGTTGAATAATGAAGGAACTGCCATTTGGGGCAAAAAAATAAATTAAAATGAAAAAGCAGATTTATACAGTATTAGCAGTAACAGCGCTTTTAGTCAGCTGCAAAACTACAGCACAGACAGAAGAGGTGAGTGTAGAACGTGGTCAAGCCCTTTTTGAAGAGCTTGAAGCGTCTTATAATAATCCGATTATAAAAGACAAATACACTGCAGATCCTGCGGCTTTGGTACACGACGGTCGCGTTTATATTTACGCCGGTCACGATATGGCACCTGACAATGAAGAGCGCTACATTATGGATGAGTGGTTGCTGTATTCTTCAGATGATATGGTCAATTGGAAAGAACATCCCGTACCGCTAAAACCTACCGATTTTGATTGGGCAATTCATTCGGCTTGGGCTGCTGAGGTAGTGGAGAAGGATGGGAAATTCTATTGGTTTGTGACCGTTCAACACGACGAGTCAAAGCACGGTAAAGCAATTGGTGTAGCCGTGGCAGACAGCCCTGAAGGTCCTTGGAAAGATGCTATAGGCAAAGCTTTGATCACTAACGATATGACCACGCAAACCGGCATTAGCTGGGATGATATTGATCCAACGGTTTTTATTGATGATGACGGAACGCCGTATTTATACTGGGGAAATCAGGTTTGTAAATACGTAAAGTTGAAAGACAATATGATCGAGATGGACGGTCCTATCCACACCGTTGATCTTCCTAAATTTACTGAGGCACCATACATTCATAAACGTGGTGACTGGTATTACCTTTCTTATGCTTATGATTTTCCGGAAAAAACCGCTTATGCGATGTCAAAATCAATTACCGGTCCGTGGGAATATAAAGGGATTTTAAATGAAGTTGCGGGTAACAGTAATACCAATCATCAATCGATTATTGAGTTTAAGGATAAATGGTATTTCGTCTATCATAACGGAAGCATTCCAACAAACGGGAGCAGTTTTCACCGTTCGGTTTGTGTAGATCGTTTATACTACAACGAAGACGGGACGATCAAACGCATCGTGATGACTTCAGAAGGAATTCAACCAGAAAACTAAACTATGAAAACGCTTTTTACCTTTTTTAGTCTTTTAGTTTTCCATAGCCTTTTCGCTCAAAACATCCGCGTTCACGATCCGGTTGCGATCAAGCAGGGCGATATGTATTATCTCTTTTGTACTGGAAGAGGAATTTCAGTATTCAGTTCGCCCGATTTAAAAAACTGGGAAAAAGAACCTCAAGTGTTTACGGAAGAACCGGTTTGGGCAGATGATGTTGCGGTAGATTTCAATAATCATATTTGGGCTCCGGATATCACGTTCCATAATGGTAAATACTATTTGTATTATTCGGTTTCTGCTTTTGCAAAAAATACTTCAGCGATCGGTTTGACGATCAATACAACTCTTGATGCAGACGATCCCAATTACAAATGGGAAGATCAGGGGATCGTGATCCAGTCGGTTCCTAATCGCGATTTATGGAATGCCATTGATCCTAATTTGATTTTTGACGAGAATGATACGCCGTATCTGGCATTTGGTTCCTTTTGGGAAGGATTAAAAATGGTAAAGCTTTCTGAAGATTTGAAAGCTATCGCGCAGCCGCAAGAGTGGCATACGATCGCGCGCCGGGAACGTTCTTTTGATCTGGCAGATGCCAATCCCGGAGATGCAGCGCTAGAAGCGCCATTCATCTTTAAAAAAGGAGATTGGTATTATGAATTTTTGTCTTGGGATTTATGCTGTCGCGGTGAAAACAGCACCTACAAAGTAGTGGTAGGGCGATCTAAAAGCGCGACTGGTCCTTATGTAGATAAAAATGGTATTGCCTTAAATAACGGTGGCGGAACCTTGATCATCGAAGGAAATGAAAATTGGTATGGCGCGGGTCATAACAGTACCTACACGTTCGACGGAAAGGATTACATCATTTTTCACGCGTATGATGCTAATGACAATGGCGCACCAAAACTAAAAATTGCTGAACTTCAGTGGGATACTGAAGGTTGGCCAACTTTAAAAGATAATGTTCTTGATTAAAATGAAATACTTTGTTGTTAGTCTGTTTCTACTAAGTGCTTTTGCCAAAGCGCAGGAGAAGGTTTCGCTTTTTCCATTAAATGCGGTTTCGGTAGAATCCGGAGTTTTTAAAGAGGCAGCACTAACCGATTTTAAATACATACAAGCGCTTGATGCAGACCGCTTACTGGCTCCTTTTTTGCGAGAAGCCGGTCTTGAGCCTCAAGCGGATTCCTACACCAATTGGGAAAATACCGGACTCGACGGTCATACCGCAGGACATTATATTTCGGCATTGTCGATGTATTATGCTTCTACCGGTGATCAAAAAGCAAAGGAGATGCTTGAATATGCCTTAGCCGAATTAGATCGCGTCCAAAAAGCAAATGGGAACGGTTACATTGGTGGCGTACCCGGAAGCGATGCGCTTTGGGCAGAAATCAAAGCAGGAAAGATCAATGCGGGAAGTTTCAGTCTAAACGATAAGTGGGTGCCGCTGTATAACATCCATAAAACCTTTAATGGTTTAAAAGATGCTTGGATTCACGCAGAACTTCCGCAGGCAAAGCGTATGCTCATTGAGCTAACCGATTGGTTTCTGGACATTACAGCCGATCTAAGTGAGGCGCAAATTCAAGATATGCTGCGTTCAGAACATGGCGGACTCAACGAAGTTTTTGCTGAGGTTTATGCGATTACAGGCGATAAAAAATTCCTGAAACTCGCTGAAGATTTTTCGCAGCACGCTTTATTAAAACCGCTAGCTGCAAATGAAGATATCTTAACCGGAATGCACGCGAATACGCAAATCCCTAAGTTTATTGGTTTTGAGCGCATCAGTCTGTTGGAAGAGGCTAAAGATTATCACGATGCCGCATCAAATTTCTTCGATAATGTCACAACACAGCGTTCCATAAGCATTGGCGGTAACAGTGTGCGCGAGCATTTTAATCCTGTTGATGATTTTTCGTCGGTGGTGAGCAGCGAACAAGGACCAGAAAGTTGTAACACCTACAATATGCTCAAGTTGAGTAAGCTCTTGTTTGAAGATACTTCAAAGGAGCATTACATCGATTTTTACGAGCGCGGTTTGTACAATCACATTTTGTCTTCTCAGAATCCTGATGGTGGTTTTGTGTATTTTACGCCCATTCGACCTGGTCATTATCGCGTGTATTCGCAGCCGGAAACCAGTTTTTGGTGTTGTGTAGGTTCGGGAATGGAAAATCACACCAAGTATAACGAACTCATTTATGCCAAAAAAGAGGATAAACTTTATGTGAATTTGTTTATTCCTTCGGAAGTGAACTGGGAAGAGAAAAACGCTACACTTACTCAAAAAACAAACTTTCCTGAAGAAGCATTAACTGAACTTATTTGGAATAGCAAAAAGAAAACTAAGGCAACTTTAATGTTGCGCTATCCACAATGGGTAAATGCCGGTGAACTGAAGGTTTATGTGAATGATAAACTAGAGAAAATAGATGCGACTCCGGGTTCTTATGTTTCCTTAGAACGCAAATGGAAAAATGGCGATCGCATTAAGATGGAATTGCCAATGCATTTAAGTTTAGAAGAATTGCCTGATGATTCAGGCTATGTTTCTGTGAAATACGGTCCAATTGTTTTGGCCGCAGTGACAGGTGATGCAAATCAAGATGGACTTTTTGCAGACGATAGTCGAGGAGGTCATATTGCAGACGGTCCATTTTTACCTTTAACCGAAGCGCCGATGTTTCTTACTAAAGACGGAGAAGATCTTTTAAATGAGATCAAGCCGGTTGAAGGAGAGCCATTACACTTTACAGCACCAGGTTTATTTTATCCTGAAAAGTATTCAGATTTGGTACTTCAGCCGTTTTATAAAATTCACGAGAAGCGCTATTCGATTCACTTTAAAAAACAAACTCCTGAAGGTTTAGCTGAAGAGCAACGCAAGCTTGAAGAAAAGCAGAAAGCCGAAGCTTATTTGCGAGAGATCACATTAGATTTTGTGGCTCCGGGAGAACAACAACCAGAATCTGATCACGGAATTTTGTCAGAAAATTCAAATAGTGGCTTAAATCAAAACAAGCACTGGCGTGACGCCACAGGTTGGTTTAGCTACGATCTTAGAAATAAAGAAGCTAAAGCTAAAACTTTGCGCGTGACCTATTTTGGTAAAGATGCTGGTCGCAAGTTTAAAATTATGGTAAACGGGACAACAATTGCCGAACCGCATTTCAAAGGAACTCGTGGGAATGACTTTTTTGAAGTCGATTATACGATTCCGCAGGAACTTGCAGCAACTAATGAAATTCTAACGGTGCGCTTTGAAGCCGAAGAAGGTTCAACCACAGCCGGAATTTACGGCGTACGCTTATTGAGCGTACCCGCAACTCAAGAATAAAAACGCATAAACACACTTATATAATGATCACACAAACAATTAAAAAAGCAGGACTAGCCGCTGTAATAGCCGGAACTTTTCTGGCAGGTAATGCGCTTTTTGCTCAAAAAGAATTAACGGTTGATATGAGCGAGACCATCGCACCCATTCAACCTACGATGTACGGGATTTTCTTTGAAGATATCAACTTTGCTGCCGATGGTGGTTTGTATGCAGAGATGATCAAAAACCGTTCGTTTGAATTTACGATCCCAATGATGGGTTGGTCGCAGCCTAATAGTGACAGGCATTCGTATAACAATGAATCTGGCTATGCATTGCCCGTAAAATATTTTGAGGGAGAAGGTAATTTGAACTTCTTGCGCGTTCAGGTTAAGAATGCTGAAGGTTACGAATTGCACAATGAAGGCTTCCGCGGGATGGGAATCAAAGAAGGAGATACCTATCGCTTTACTTTTGATGCCAAACAAATGGAAGGTGCAGTTTCAGCAGTGAAGGCAGAACTTTTGGATGAGGAAGGAAATACCATCGCTGAAGCTTCAATCCCGGTTTCTGGTTCAGAATGGACAAATTATAAAGCTGAAATCGTTCCGAGTAAGACCGTGATGAAAGGTTCTTTAAAGTTAACCTTTGAAGGTACGGGTGAATTAGGTCTTGATATGATTTCGCTTTTCCCAACAGATACATGGAATGGTCGTGAGAATGGTTTACGTAAAGATTTAGTTCAATTATTATACGATCTAGATCCTGGATTTTTAAGATTCCCGGGAGGTTGTATTGTAGAAGGTCGCACGCTGGCGCGCCGTTACCAATGGAAAAAAACCGTAGGTCCTGTTGAAGAACGCCCTAGTTTAGTTAACCGTTGGAATACCGAGTTTGACCACCGTTTAACTCCAGATTATTATCAGTCGTTTGGGTTGGGCTTCTTTGAGTATTTTCAGTTGTCTGAAGATCTAGGTGCAGAGCCGCTTCCTATCTTAAGTTGTGGGATCGCGTGTCAGTTCAATACTGGAGAATTAGTGCCAATGGACGAACTAGGACCTTACGTGCAAGACGCGCTGGATTTGATTGAGTTTGCTAACGGTTCAACAGATACTCCTTGGGGAAAAGTTCGTGCAGATATGGGGCATCCTGAGCCTTTCAATATGAAATATATTGGAGTAGGTAACGAGCAATGGGGACCAGAATACATCGAGCGATACAAAGTATTTAATGAAGCTATTTCAGAAAAATATCCTGAGATCATTATAGTTTCAGGAAGCGGACCATTTCCTGATGGAGACTACTTTGAATACGGTATGAAAGAACTCAAGAAAATAGGAGCAGAGATCATTGATGAGCATTATTACAGAAGCCCGGAGTGGTTTAGAGAAAATTCAACCCGTTATGATAGCTATGATCGCAATGGTCCAAAAATTTTCGCGGGAGAATACGCCGCGCAAAGCGTCGCTATTGCGAGTCCGGATAACAAAAACAACTGGGAAACTGCATTATCTGAAGCTGCATTTATGACCGGTTTGGAGCGTAATGCAGAGGTGGTTCAGCTTACTTCGTACGCTCCGTTGATGGCACATGCCGAAGGTTGGCAGTGGACACCAGATATGATCTGGTTTAACAACTTAGAATCTTATGGAACCCCGAATTATTATGTTCAAAAATTATATTCAACCAACAAAGGAACCGATCTGATTTCGGTAACCCAGGATGGTAAAACTCTGGTTGGGCAAGACGAACTCTATGCTTCAGCGACCTTGGATTCAGAAGCTAAGGAAGTTGTAGTAAAAGTTGTGAATACTTCAAACCGTGCCCAAAAGATTCAATTGAATTTTAAAGGGAAATCAATCAAGAATAAGGGTGAAGTGATCGTCTTAAAAGAAGAAAACCTTACGCAGGAAAATTCATTTGATGCGCAAGAGGCAATCAGTCCGTCAACCGAAGAGATCAAAGTAAAAGGTGATTCAGCAAGTTATGAAGTAGCTGCTTACTCATTAAATATCATTAGAATACCTGTAAAATAAATTGTCTTAAAAAAAAACTAAAAATATTAAGTGTTAAATATACATTTTTAAATAGATTATAGTAGATTTGTTTGGCAGTAAGATTTTAGTTTATGAAAGAATATGTTATTGGTCTTGACTATGGATCAGATTCTGTACGTGCAGTTCTCATTGATGCCGTTACAGGAACAGAGATAGAAGCAGAAGTAAGCTATTATAAACGCTGGAAACAGCGTTTATTTTGTGACGCTTCAGAAAATCGTTTTCGCCAGCATCCTTTAGATCTTTTAGAAGGTTTAGAAGCAACCATAAAAGCGGTAGTTTCAAGAAGTGGTGTTTCGGCTGAAGCTGTAAAAGGAATTTGTATCGATACGACCGGATCATCACCTATTCCGGTTACCAAAGAAGGAATTCCTTTATCGCTCACCGAAGGTTTTGAAGAAAACCCGAATGCGATGATGGTACTCTGGAAAGATCATACCGCAATCGCTGAAGCGAACGAGATCAATCATCTCGCACGCACTTGGGGCGGTGAAGATTTTACAAAATATGAAGGAGGAATCTATTCTTCTGAGTGGTTTTGGGCTAAGATTTTACACGTAGTGCGTGAAGACGAACCTGTGAAACAAGCGGCATACTCCTGGATGGAGCATTGCGATTGGATCACTTTTGCGCTGCTTGAAAACGTAGCCTTAGAAGATTTTAAACGCAGTCGCTGTGCAGCCGGACATAAAGCGATGTGGCACGAGAGCTGGGGCGGCTTACCACCTGAAGAGTTTTTAGAAAAACTAGACCCTTATCTGGCAGAATTAAGAAGCAGACTTTATACTGAAACTTTTACTTCTGATGAGGTTGCCGGTCATTTAAGCGCCGCTTGGGCTGAGAAATTAGGCCTTTCTACCGCAACTAAAATCGCAGTAGGAACTTTTGATGCCCACGCAGGAGCTGTGGGAGCCAAAGTAGAAGAGCATACACTGGTGCGCGTAATGGGAACATCTACCTGTGATATAAGCATTTCATCGCCAGATGTAGTTCACGATAAAACCGTTCGTGGTATTTGTGGTCAAGTTGACGGCTCGGTGATACCGGGCGCTGTAGGTTTAGAAGCAGGACAATCTGCTTTTGGAGATTTATTGGCTTGGTTTAAAGATGTATTGAGTTGGCCAATTGACAACCTCGTGCTTACTTCAGCTATTCTTTCCGAAGAACAAAAAGCGCAGCTTAAAGAAGAGATTGAAGCTGATTTTATCAGAAAATTATCTGATGCTGCAGAAGCGATTCCGCATAGCGAAGCAATTCCTGTTGCTTTAGATTGGATCAACGGTAGACGAACTCCTGACGCAAATCAAGAGCTTGAAGCTGCGATCACAAACCTGAATATGGGAACACGAGCTCCGCATATCTTTAAAGCTTTGGTCAACGCGATTTGCTTCGGATCTAAAAAGATCCTAGATCGTTTTGATGAGGAAGGTATCGAGATCAAATCTGTTGTAGGTATTGGCGGTGTTGCCCGTAAATCTAAATTTATTATGCAGTCACTAGCCAATACGCTCAATGTACCTATCAAGGTTGCAGCTTCAGATCAAGCTCCGGCTTTAGGAGCGGCTGTTTACGCTGCTGTTGCTGCAGGCATTTATCCTAATGTCATTGAAGCCAGTAAAACTTTAGGAAGTGATTATGAAGCAGAATACCTTCCGCAGGAAGATCATTTAGCTGAATATGCTGCATTGATGCAACGCTATGAAGTTTTAAGTGACTTTGTCGAGAAACATATTACCAAACCGAAAAAGAACATCAAAGAACATGTATAAATCTTTAAAGGAAGAATGCTACGAAGCTAATATGGAGCTAGACGCTTTAGGTCTGGTTATTTACACTTTTGGTAACGTAAGCGCGGTAGATCGTAAAAATGGTGTCTTTGCCATTAAACCTAGTGGAGTACCCTACGAAACCTTAAAACCGGAAGATATTGTTATCGTTGATTATGATAACAACATTGTAGAAGGCGATAAACGACCTTCTTCAGATACCAAAACACACGCCTATTTATACAAGCATTGGGAAGATGTGGGCGGTATTGCACACACGCATGCTACGTATTCGGTAGCTTGGGCTCAGGCACAAATGGACATTCCTATTTTTGGAACCACACACGCAGATCATCTGACGGCAGATATTCCGTGTGCGCCGCCGATGCACGACGACCTTATTTCCGGGAATTATGAACACAATACCGGGATTCAGATTCTAGACTGTTTTAAAGACAAAGGTTTGGATTATAAAGAGGTTAATATGGTACTTTTGGGTAACCACGGTCCTTTTGCTTGGGGTGAAACTGCTGCAAAAGCAGTTTATAATAGTAAGGTTTTAGAAGAAGTTGCCCGTATGGCGCAATTGACACTTCAGATCAATCCTAATGCACCAAGACTTAAAGATTCGCTTATAAAAAAGCATTATGAGCGCAAGCACGGTAAAGATGCTTATTATGGGCAGGGCTGCTAATCGTTAAACTAATCAATTACAATTTCAAATTATGGGATTAATCACATTTGCCGCGTTTACCCTTCTGGTTGCGGTTATTTCTTATTTCGCTTCGCGTAAGACTGATGAAACAACTTCTGACGGATACTTTCTGGGAGGGCGTAGTCTTACCGGACCTGTGATCGCAGGTTCTCTTTTATTAACCAATCTTTCTACCGAACAAATCATAGGTACAAACGGGGTAGGTTTTAGCGAAGGAATACTCATTGCAGCTTATGAAATCGTTGCCGCTGTGGCTATGGTATTTACGGCTTTTGTTTTGCTCCCAAAGTATTTAAAAGGCGGAATTTCTACCATTCCTCAATTTTTAGAGAAGCGCTACGGAAAACTTACGAAAACGATTGTGTCCATCCTGTTTTTGATGGCTTATGCGATCTCGATGCTTCCAACGGTATTGTATTCGGGAGCGTTGGCCATCAACACGATGTTTGATATTCCGGAGCGTATGGGACTTGATCCCGAAGCTGCGCTTTGGGTAACCGTATGGGGAATTGGACTTATAGGATCTATTTATGCCATTTTTGGTGGATTAAAAGCAGTTGCGGTTTCTGACTCGATTAATGCTGTTGGTCTGATCGTAGGAGGTTTATTAATTCCTGTTTTTGGTCTGATGGCTGTAGGTAATGGAAGCGTTTTTGAAGGATTGAATGTAGTAACTACTAATCTTCCTGAAAAGTTTGAAATCCTAGGTGGACCTAATTCGTCTGTGCCGTGGACTACTTTATTCACAGGTATGCTTATCGTGAACTTCTACTATTGGGGAACCAATCAAGCGATCATTCAGCGTGCGCTGGGAGCAAAAAACTTAGCAGAAGGACAAAAAGGTTTATGTCTTGCAGCTATTGTAAAGATATTAGGTCCTATCATTGTTGTTCTGCCTGGAGTTATTGCTTTTGAATATTTCAACGGAAACCTTGACAATGCAGACGAAGCGTACCCGATGCTTGTAAAAGCAGTACTACCAACCGCGTTTGTAGGGTTCTTTGCAGCCGTATTGTTTGGTGCCATCTTGAGTTCGTTCAACTCCGCCCTAAACAGTTCTGTAACCTTATTCGGTCTGGACTTGTATAAACAGTATTTCAACAATAATGCTTCAGAAAAACAAGTGGTACGCGCAGGAAAAACCTTTGGTATCTTTTTAGCCATTTTTTCTATGGCGTTGGCACCCTTACTTTACGGAGTAGAAGGTGGTATTTTCAACTACCTTCAAGAATTAAATGGTTCGTTTAGTGTACCTATTCTTGCGATCATTTTGGTTGGATACTTCTCTAAACGTGTTTCAGGAAAAGCTGCCAATATTGCAATTGTTTTTGCAGTAGTAACGTATCTGGTCACGCTTTACGTTGTAAAACCTATTATCGCCGGCAATGCAGTAGCGGCTGCAGAACTTGCAGGGGTAACTGATGCTTCAGAGCTTGCAATGGTCGCTAAAGACGCGTTCCCTAGTTTCTTACATATTATGGGAATCATTTTTGTCTTGGTCCTTATCATCTTGTTTACCGTGAGTAAATTCTTTCCACGTCAAACAGATTATCTTGAAGAATACACCCGTCAGGTTGATATTACCCCTTGGAAATACTTAAAACCGGCAGGCGTTGTGATTTGCATCGCAGTGGTAAGTATTTACGTTTATTTCTCCTAATCAACATTTAAATAAAGCACATTATATTAGAAATTATGAATTATAACATTGATCATCTTGAGGTTTGGTTTGTAACCGGAAGTCAACATTTATATGGAGCGGAAGCTTTAAAACAAGTAGCAGATCACTCTAAGAAAATTTCAGAAGGACTTAACGACGCTGCGGCTGTACCTGTTAAGATCGTTTATAAAGATCTAGTTACTACCCCAACCGAAATCACTGATTTATGTCTTGAGGCAAATAGTAACAAAAATTGCATCGGTTTAATTTTATGGATGCATACATTTTCACCGGCGAAAATGTGGATTAAAGGATTGAATATTCTTCAAAAGCCTGTCTGCCATTTACACACACAATTTAATGCAGAAATCCCTTGGGGCGAGATTGATATGGATTTTATGAATCTTAATCAATCTGCCCACGGTGATCGTGAATTTGGTTTTATGATGTCGCGTATGCGTAAAAAACGCAAGGTTGTTGTAGGCCACTGGCAAGATGCTAGAGTACAAACGAAATTAGGCATATTTACACGTGTAGCTTTAGGATGGAATGAATTCCAAAATCTTAAAGTAGCACGTATAGGCGACAATATGCGAGAGGTTGCAGTAACTGAAGGAGATAAGGTAGAAGCACAAATGCGTTTTGGGTTTACCGTAAACGGATTTGATTCTTCAGACATTGTGGCGAAGATCAATGAGATCAAGCAAGAAGATCTTGATGCGTTATTAAAAACCTATGAAACCGAATATGAGTTGCACGATTCTATTAAAGAAGGCGGTGAGAAGCGCCAGTCTTTAGTTGATGCCGCAAAAATTGAATTAGGCTTACGAGCCTTTTTAGAAGAAGGTGGTTTTGGAGCGTTTACAGATACGTTTGAAAATCTTGGTGAATTGAAACAATTACCGGGAATCGCTACGCAGCGCCTTATGGCAGATGGTTACGGTTTTGGTGGAGAAGGAGACTGGAAAACAGCAGCCTTGACGCGTGCGATGAAAGTAATGGCTATTGGTCTTGAAGGGGGAACTTCGTTTATGGAAGATTACACCTACCACTTCACACCACAAGGTTCTTACGTGCTAGGTTCACATATGTTGGAGATTTGTCCATCTATTGCTGATGCTAAACCAAAATGTGAAGTACATCCGTTAGGAATTGGCGGTAAAGAAGATCCGGCGCGTTTGGTGTTCAATTCACCGGCAGGACCTGCGATCAATGCTTCATTAGTTGATATGGGTAACCGTTTTCGTCTAATCGTGAACGAAGTTGAAGCCGTTAAGCCGGAAGCAGATCTTCCGCATTTACCGGTAGCGCGTGTACTTTGGGATTGTAAACCAAATCTTGACATCGCCGCAACAAGCTGGATTCACGCAGGAGGCGCCCACCATACCGTGTATAGCCAGGCGGTAACAACTGAATTTATGGAAGATTTTGCCGATATCGCAGGCATCGAATTACTTGTGATCGACGATCAAACCCGAGTGCGTGATTTTAAGGATACGATAAACGCTAACGAAGCTTATTATCATATCTTTCAGCATCGTATGTAAGTTTTAAATAATCGAATTATGAAATTAAATAGAAATCTTTTAGTTGTTCCTGTTGTATTAGGAATGGCGCTTTCGATGGTAAATTGTAAAAATGAGCCGAAGAAAGAAGAAACCGCCGTGGTGGCTGAAATGCCTGAAGCAAGCATTACCAAGTCAGACTTTGGTATGACGCCAGATAGCATCGCTGTTGAAAAATATAGCCTTATTAACGCTAATGGGATGGAAGTGGATATCATCACGTACGGTGGTATAATTACAAGCTTGAAGGCACCTAGCCAAGACAGCACGTTTCAAGATGTAGTTTTGGGATATGATACTTTAGAGGAATATACTACGACCGGAAATCCAACCTTTTTTGGAGCTTTGATCGGGCGCTATGGAAACCGTATTGCTAAAGGTAAATTTTCTATAGACGGTGAACAATATCAATTACCAACTAACGACGGACCAAACAGCCTGCACGGTGGAAAAGGTTTTGATAAAGTAGTTTGGACAGCTGAGGAAATAGAAGACGGCGACAACGTAGGTTTGAAGTTGACCTATACGAGTCCTGACGGTGATCAAGGCTATCCGGGGAATTTAGAAACTACTGTGGTTTATACACTTCAGGCAGACAATACGCTTAAAGTAGATTATGAGGCAACTACAGATAAGGCAACGGTTGTAAATCTTACTCAGCACTCGTATTTCAATTTATCTGGGGATTTTGACAATACCATTTTAGATACCGAAGTTATGCTGAATGCAGATCAATATTTACCGGTTGATGAAACCTTGATTCCAACAGGGGAGTTGCGTGCTGTAGAAGGTACACCTTTTGACTTCCGCGAAGCGAAAGCCATTGGTGCAGAAATTGAAGCTGAAAACGATCAACTTAAAAAAGGTCAGGGTTATGATCATTGCTGGGTTCTAAATGACAAAAGCGGAGCGATGCATTTAGCCGCTACAGCTTACGATCCACGTAGTGGAAGATTCTTAGAAGTGATGACTACAGAGCCTGCGATTCAGTTTTATACTGGGAATTTCTTAGACGGGACTTTACCGCAAAAAGGAGGCGAAGGTACGTATGCTTTGAGAAGTGGTTTTTGTTTAGAAACACAGCATTACCCAGATTCACCTAATCAATCTGACTTTCCATCTACTGTTTTAAAACCGGGAGAAACGTATAGCACAACTACAAGCTTTAAGTTTTCAGTAAAATAAAAATGCGTTGAGCATTTGTGTTTAGATGAAAAAGCCCAATGTAATTTACATTGGGCTTTTTGTTGTTCACGAGCGTTGCTTCAAATTTTGTTCGCAGAGCGCGACGATTTGTTCAATGCGCTTCTGCCTCGTTGCTTCTCTTTTAGCTTGATTGAGCCAATACAAATAGCTTTTGCGATAGCCGCGGGCAAAATTCTCATAGTTCTCAAAAGCTTTGGGATTGTTGTTGAACGCCGTTTGAAGATCATCAGGAATGATTCCGTTTTCTACATCGTCTAAAGCCGTCCACGAACCGTTTTCTTTTGCAATTTCAATAGATTTATGACCACTTTTGTGCATTAGACCATCTTGAACTAATTGTTCAATATAGGCTTTGTTTACGGCGCTCCAAACGCTTTTGGCATTTCGCTTACAGAAGTACTGCTTACGCCTGTCTTCATCAATTTTTCTTACGGTGCTGTCGATCCAGCCGTAACAGATTGCGACTTGAACCGCTTCTTCCCAGCGCATACTGGGTTGTTCAGATGTCACCTTGTAGAAAACAAGATCGACTCCGGTATCACTTTCGTGGTTTTCATGCAGCCAGGCCCGCCATTCTTCGGCATTTTTAAAATAGAGTAGTGGACGCTTGGGTTTGGTCATTACTAGTTGATCTCTTCAAATTCGATATAGAAATTACGATCAATATTAAAATCGGTGATCGGCGCATCAAAGGACTTGGTTTTCCATGCTGCTGAAGGATAAATCCATTCTTTCTGGTCATTTACGTTAATTTGAATAGGCATATCAAAACCTTCCACAATATCCGCATAGCGGAATTTTAACGTGTTCCCGTCAATAGAATATTCTAACTCCGGAATCATCGTTGTACGTAAATATTGCTCCCAGAATTCGGTTAGGTCAATACCGCTTTGTTCGCTAATATAGTTTTCAATCTGAGCGGTGGTAACGGTTTGGTGATAAAATTCTTTATTCAATCCGCGTAGAATCGCACGCCACTTTTCATCATCCTCTATGAGTTGTCTAAGGGTATGCAGCACATTAGCCCCTTTATAATACATATCTCCGCTTCCTTCGTGATCTACCCCATAGGTGCCTATAATAGGGCGATCGTTACGGATAGCACTTCGGGTTCCTATAACGTAATCTGCTGAAGCTTCTTTTCCGAAGAAATAATCCAGATATAGATTTTCAGAATATGCCGTAAAACCTTCATGTACCCACATATCGGCAACATCTTTATTGGTGATGTTGTTGGCAAACCACTCGTGCCCACTTTCGTGAATGATAATAAAATCAAATTTTAAACCCCATCCGGTACCCGAAAGATCCCGGCCTAAATAGCCGTTCTCATACTTGTTTCCGTACGTCACATTACTTTGATGTTCCATTCCTAAATAAGGCACTTCAACCAATTTGTACCCATCTTCATAAAACGGATACGGTCCAAACCAATGCTCAAAAGCTTCGAGCATCATTGGTACCTGCTTAAACTGTTCGTGAGCTTTATCAAGATTTTCTTTAAGCACATAAAAGTTTAGGTCAAGCGGACCTTTTTCACCTTTATAAGTTTCTGAAAAATGCGCATAGTCTGCAATGTCAGCACTGATGCCATAACTATTGATAGGATTTTCAACACTCCAATGAAACGTATTCTTATCAGTAGTTGAAGAAGAATCAACCAATGTGCCGTTTCCTACAGCAGTCAAGCCCTTAGGAACTGTAATGTATAAGTCTAAACCTTCAACCTCATCATAAGGAATATCTTTATTAGGCCACCAGATGGAAGAGCCAATACCCTGATTGGCATTAGCTGCAAAGGCTTTACCCTTGGCGTCTTTTTGCCAGGTCCAGCCACCGTCCCAAGGAAGGCGCGCTCCTTCTACCGGTTTGCCTTCAAAAGTTATGGTAATTTTATTAGAAGCTTCTTTTTTCTGTTTTTTCTGAAGTGAAATAAAATAGGCTGCGCCGTCTTTTTTGATCGCTAATTTCTTGTCGTTTTGAGTAGCGCTCAAAATTTTCATCGGTTCTTGCAAATCAATTTGCAAAGTTTGATAAGGCTCTAGTACTTTATAGGTGATGGTATTTGAACCAGAAATGAACTTATTGTCAGGATCAACGGTCACTTTTAAATCGTAATGGCTGACATCCCACCACGCCCGTTCTGGCGTAATACTTCCTTTTAAGGTGTCTTGATGTGTGAATTGGTGCTCTTGAGCAAATGCAGTCAGGCAAAAGAAGCCTAAAAGCATTGAAAATAGTTTGTGCATTTTGCGTATTTAAAAACTGTAATTCAAATGTTGTTCCAAAAAAAGAAAAATTAGCGCATAATAGCATTAGGAAAAACCACGACACTTTCGTGACCGTTAGCACCTACAGCAGCAACACCAAAAAATGAATTGTCAATTACAATTCCGTCTAAAGTGATTTCTGAAACATCACCCACATAGCGGCTGTGATCCCATGTAGGAGAGGTAGTGTCACGCCAATAGATTTTATAACCAAAAGCTCCGTCTACTTTGCTCCATTTGAGTTTTACATCAGCTTCTACAATGCCACCAATCTCAACAGTTTCTGGGGCGGGAGGTGCCCAAGCTAAGCTGGCCAAGTTGATCGCATTTACTGCGGTAAGTTTTGCTGCGTACGGGAAATTAACGTGTTCTACGACATCGCCGTAAGCGATACCATCTTCCGTGCGAATGTCTTGATGCTGCTGGGTGTAATTTTCATGTGCTTCCATAATGCGAATTCCGGCGAAGCCCAGATCATTAAAAGGTCTGTGGTGCCCGCCGCGACCAAAACGATCTAAACGATAGATCATCATTGGGTTCATTTCTGGCATATAATCTTTTACATTTTTATGTACATAGCGTGCCAGTTGGCGCGAATTTCCGTCAACTTCTCCACCATAAAATCTTCGGGCTCTGCGTTGATTTTCAGTTTCATTTGCAGGAACCGGTTCAGAAAAAATTCTAAAATCGCGATTGCTGATCACACCGTCTACCCCTTTGATATTTCCTATCATATCATTATTTAGAATCCCGATAATATCCCAGCCTTGTGCCGTTGCATATTCTGCAAGTCCTTTACCACCAAATAAGCCTTGCTCTTCACCAGACAGACCAACATAAATGATGCTGTTTTCAAATTTGTATTTAGACAAAACGCGCGCAGCTTCCATAGTGCCCGCCATTCCGCTTGCATTGTCGTTTGCACCCGGAGCATCAGTTGTAAAATCGGTTGCATCGCTCGCGCGAGAATCTATATCACCACTCATAATGATAAACCGATTAGGATATTTTGTTCCTCGTTGAATTGCCACAACATTGACCACATAGGTTTGTTTTGGAATACGGCTGCCCATACTTGGAGTTACCAGATCTTTCTGATAAAAAACTTCAAGGCAGTCGCCGCAATTTTCTGAAGTTTTTTCAAAATCAGCTTTTATAAAGCGGCGTGCCGCGCCAATGCCGCGGGTGTCGCTAAGGGTATCGCTAAAGGTATTTCGAGTTCCAAAGCCGGCGAGCGTGCGTACATCGTTTTCAATTCGATCTGCAGAAACCGCATCGATGATGCTGTAAATACGTAAATCTGTTTCTGAAGGCACATTGTTTTGCGCAAATAAAGCTGTGAAACAGCAAAGGAAAGCGAGGGTAAAAGGATACTTCATATTGTTATTTAGGGTTGAAAAAAGTACGAGCAGTATTAGAAAAAATACTGCTCGTGATAAATTTATGCTAATTTATTGGCATCACCAAAGGCTGAAATACCACCTATGCCTGCCTTAAGTTAGTTTACTAGTATGCAGCAAACTTTTTAAGCAAGTCTCGTACACGATCGGTATCGTCTACATAATATTTTGCTGCTGTTTTTTGAAGTCCCACTTTGATCGTAAATGCATCGTCAGGAAGGTCGTGAAACATATATTCATCGGTCCAGTCATCACCTATCGCAAATTTAAACGTGTAGTCTTTTCCGAAAATATGCTTGGTCACTGCTTTACCCTTATGGATTGTACTGTCTTTAATTTCCAATACTTTATTTCCGTCAAGAACTCCAAGTTCGTTATTCGCCGAAAGTTCTTTCAATACGGTTGAAAGTTCACTGGCGCGTTTTTCGCCTAAGTCGGGATCGGCATTGCGGTAATGCCAAGCCAATGAATAATTTTTCTCCTCGATAAATGTACCTGCGGTGCGGTCAACATATTTTTCAAGAATAGGACGCACCGTTTCCATCCAATCATTTTTAAGATTTTCTGTTACTGCCCATTCTCCGCCCACAGGACGTTTCCAAACGCCGTGTTCTGCGATGAGCGTGATAGGCACATCTTGCCACCAAGTCCCTAGTGTATGGCGATCGCGACCGCTAATGATCACCACCTCAGTATTTTCTTGACTGTGAATTGTTTTTATTAACTCGAGTAGTTCTTCATCAGGGCTTGCATCTTCCGGGTTGTTTACAAAACCTCTTAAAGTCCCGTCATAGTCTAAAAACAAAATACGTTTTTGTGAAGCTTTATAAGCGTTGAACATTTCTTCTTCTTGATCTTGACGCATACGTATTGCTTTTACAATATCAGATTTATGAGCGGTGTCTTCTAATGAATGCATAAAATCGTGCGCCCACTTCTCCACATTATAGCGCTTTAAACGTTTTTGAAGAAATTTGTTGCGCTTGATCTGTTCTGCTTCGGGCATTTCCATCGCCTGTTTTAATGCATCGGCGATCTCTTCAAAGTTATTCGGGTTAATGATCAAAGCTTCGCTCATTTCTTGCGCAGCACCGGCCATTTCACTAAGAATAAGTACTCCCGTTCTATCTGTTCTGGTAGCGATATATTCCTTTGCAACGAGATTCATTCCATCTCTAATCGGTGTCAGCAATGCGACATCACAAGTAGTATATAAATCGATTAAATTTTCAAAAGGCATTGAACGGTAGAAATACCAGATGGGTGTCCAACTTACGGTTGCAAACTTTCCGTTAATTCGTCCTACGAGTTCGTCTACCTCTTTTTTCAACAATTGATACTGCGGAACATTAGAACGCGAGGGTACAGCCAGCATCACCAAGCGTACCTTTTCTTTAAACTCCGGATACTTTTCTAAGAAGTATTCATAAGCGCGAATGCGATTTGCGATCCCTTTGCTATAATCTAAACGGTCTATAGATAGGATCATTTTTGCATCGGGAGTCGAATCAATATGTAAATCTAAACGACGCTGAAGCTCTGACTGATTTTTAGCAGCATCGTGCTTGGCAGCAGCTTCAGAAAATTTTTCATAGTCAATTCCCATAGGGTAGGAGTTCACCGTGACGATGCGGTCTTTTAAGGTAATCTCATTAAAACTTACTTCTTGTCGCAGAATACGCGAAACCGAACTTAAAAAGTGACGCTGATAATCATAAGTATGAAAACCAATAAGGTCTGAACCCAGCAGCCCTTTTAATATTTCTTCTCTCCACGGGAGCGTTCTAAAAACCTCATAAGAAGGAAAGGGAATGTGTAAAAAGAATCCAATCTGTACATCTGGGCGCTCTTTTTTGATCAGCTCGGGCAAGAGCATTAATTGATAATCGTGCACCCATACGGTGTCGCCTTCCTCGATGTTCTCCAGAACTACTTGAGCATATTTTTTATTAACCTCAACATAAGTTTGATAGCTTTCCTTCTCAAACTCGGTATACTCCATAAAGTAATGGAATAACGGCCAAATTGTACGGTTAGAAAAACCGTAGTAGAAACCATCAATGTCTTTTTCAGTAAGTGAGACGGGTACACATTGCTCTTTTTTTGCGGCAGCGACAACCTCCTCTACCAGTTCTTCTGGCGTTTCTTCTTCGGTCAGACCGGTCCAACCGATCCAGACACCGTTACTGTCTCTATGTACAGATTTCATTCCGGTTGCTAATCCACCTACACTTGGCGTCGCTTTGATGGTATTATTGTCAATTTGTAATTGTAAAGGCAGTCGATTTGAAATAATGATAGTTTTACTCATAAAAACAGGTAATCGGAGGGTTAGATTTTTTGTGATTGCTTAAATTTCGGAAAATCGTAGCGGTTAAGCTATACGTTTAATAGAACTTTAGAATTTTTATTCCCTTATGGACAATTTGAATTATGGAATTATAGGCAACTGCAAGAGTGCAGCCCTTATCTCAGACAAAGGCTCTTTAGATTGGTGTTGTCTGCCCATCTTTGATTCACCTTCGGTTTTTGCTAAACTTTTAGATGAAGAAAAAGGAGGTTCACAGAGTTTTGAGGTCAGTGACGCTTATACCATTACCCAGCAATATATGTGGCAAACCAATATCTTACGCACGATGTACGATAATGGTACCGATGCTTTTGAGGTGTTTGATTTTATGCCTAGATATGAAAAGCGCAGCGGCTCTTTTTACGCCCCTCCAGATATTATTCGATTTATACGATTGGTTAAGGGTGCGCCTAAATTTGTGTGCAATTACGATCCCAAACTAGAATATGCCAGCACCGAAACTATCACAGTAAATAAAGGGGAATACATAGAAAGTTATACTAATGAAGGGAAATACGATTCCTTGTATTTGTATACCAATCTAGAAAAGGAAGCTATCCTCAATAAGAAAGAAATTACCCTAGACGGCAATGCTTTTCTCTTGATGTCTTATCATGAAAAACTAATGGAGCAAACGCTAGATCGTGCATATTTGAAGTTTCAGCGTACTAAAGTATACTGGATGAACTGGAGTGAAGCGACCACAAAATATCCTTTATATCAAAACGAAATTATGCGAAGCGCGCTTACCTTAAAGGCGCTTACGTTTGAGAAATCTGGTGCTGTCCTCGCCGCTGCGACTACTTCGTTACCCGAAACTATAGGCGAAGTGCGCAACTGGGATTATCGTTTTTGTTGGGTGCGAGATGCTTCGATGGTGATTCGGGTGATCTCTAATTTAGGACATACTAAATATGCGCAGAATTTTCTTCAGTTTATCATAGATACACTTCCTGATAAAGATGAGAAAATGCAAATTATGTATGGTATTAATGGAGAAAAAGAACTCACAGAGCATACGCTAGATCATCTTTCGGGCTATAAAAATTCGGCACCGGTACGCATTGGTAATGCAGCTTACGTTCAAAAGCAGAATGATATCTATGGAATTTTGATGGAAGTGATCTATCAGCAATTCATTCAGTTTGAAACAACGCTTGAGAACAGCGAAGAGCTGTGGACGGTGGTTCTCGGAATTGTGAAAATCGTTAAGCGCCATTGGCAAGAACCCGATAAAGGAATTTGGGAATTGCGCACCGAAGATCGTCACTTTACCTTCTCAAAATTACTTTGCTGGGTAGCAGTAGACCGCGCCATTAAAATTGCTGAAGTCTTGAATCGAAGACGCCATCTTGAAGATTGGGATGTGTTGCGTAAGGAAATTCACGATGAGATTCACGACAACGCTTGGAATGAGGATATGCAGGCCTACACACAGTATTACGGTTCAAAAGATATGGATGCTTCGACACTCCTAATGGAGCAATATGGCTTTATTGATGCCAAAGATCCTCGCTTTGTATCTACCGTAGAAGCCACCGAACGCGAACTTTGTAAAGATGGTTTGATGTACCGTTATAAAAATGAAGATGACTTCGGTGAACCGAGTTCGTCTTTTACCATTTGTACTTTTTGGTTTATTGACAGTTTATATAAAATAGGGCAGAAGCAAAAAGCGATAAAGTACTTTGATCAATTGTTATCTTATAGCAACCATTTGGGTTTGTTCAGTGAGGATATTGATTTTAAAACGAAACGTTTACTAGGGAATTTCCCTCAAGCGTATTCTCACTTGGCTTTGATAGAAACAGCCACCAATTTTGCCAAGTACGGTCAGGAAGATGAAGAAGAAACACAGTTTAAACCTATTTTGTATTAGAAGAATGCAAAGTATATATGATATGAAAGCGGCTTTGAAGCCGCTTTTATTATCAATAGATCAGCTAAAAGTTTAAATGCTAAGTGAATAACTATTAGGGTATTAATTTTGAAGTATTTATTAAATGTAGTTACTTTGTAATAACTTTTAAAATTATGGAAACATCAATAATCAAAATTGGAAATTCAAAGGGACTTCGTTTAAGCAAGACCATTTTAGAAAAATATGGTATTAAGGATAAGGTTGAACTTATACTTGAAAAAGGACAGATAATTCTTAAACCGATCAAAACACCTAGAAAGGATTGGGATAAAGAATTTAAAAAAATGAGTGAGAACGGAGATGACAAATTATTAATGAATGATGTGTTTGATGACGAAAACCTAGAGGAATGGAGTTAAATCAATACTCAATTGTTCTTGTAAACCTAGACCCAACGATAGGGAGTGAAATAAAAAAGACAAGACCTTGTGTTATCGTTTCACCAAATGAAATGAATAAATACTTGAATACCATCGTGCTTGCACCTATGACCACTAACTTAAAAAGGTATCCCACCAGAGTTGCTGTAAAACATAATGGCAAAAAAGGAATGATTGCCATTGATCAAATCCGAACTGTTGATAAAGCTAGAATTGTAAGAGTTTTTGAAAATCTAACAAAAGCTGAAATCAAAAAATGTAAAGAAGTACTTAGAGAAACCTTTGTAGATTAAAAAAGAAATTAGGCAAAAAGTACCTTCATACTTCAACGTAGAAACAAGCGACTATTGTAACTGACGTTGATTTACTGTCTCGCCTCCATAATACGCTTCATACTTACATCTTCGTAGTTTCGTTTAACAAAAGCTAAAGCCGTTTTTACGATTTGTCCCATAGACTTGGCCCGTTTAAATTTCATATCCATTGTGTAGTCGTACAACTGACTACGTAATTCTTTCAGATTTTCTTCGGTAGAAATGTTATCGTGCGTCATACATTTTAAAAGTCGGCGTAGTCTGTTTTTTGACGTGATAATTCTCTTAGCGAGAACCGCACGTTCTTCCTCGCGATATTGTTCAATAGATTTATCGCGTAGCCGGTTAGAAACCAACTCAACCATTCTGAAGTTTTCCTTAAAAATGTGTGGTTTGTAGACTTTAAAGTTTCCTTCGTAAGCTTGCTGGTCAAAATCTATAGCGCGTATTTTATATTTAATATGATCAAAGTCGTGGGTTGGGATCACGACATAATTATACGAGCGCATATCACCCAATAACAAGATCATACAACGTTCATTAAACTTTACAAATTCTTTAGCCAACTGCGCTTTACCCACATCATCACATTCTTCGAGATAATCAGAAATAAAAACATCTCCGGGAATACCCACGATATGTTCCTCGATTAAGGTGTCTTTATAGACCAAAAAGTTAATACGGTTAGGCGATAAAATATGCTCGAGATCCAGTCCATAAATACGACTGGCGTCAGCTTTTTTTACGTAAAAATAGGTGTAGTTATCATTAAAAATATTATTGACTTTTATTCGGAAAGGCTTCGAGTTTCCAAACGTACAATAATCAATAGCAGTCACACTTAAAAAAGGAAGTACATTCTCGTTTCCGTCAGAATGTAAAATCGCATACACGCGCTTTAAGCTTTCTTCAATTTCTTTACGCTCATGTTCCGGGTAGTAGACACTGATCCATAAAGTGTCTTTGTCATTTTTATCGTAAATATTTATTCCGCCGGAAAACCGCAAAAGGTCATCATAAAAAACAGGTATTTGCGTCAAACGATTGTATTTGTTCAAATACTCCTCTAAGCGTTCTCCAATGGGATACGTAGGCTTTTTACGAGACATTAATTTATCTTCCATAGCAGGTAATTTTGATGAATTTGATAAAGAAAAACTACTGATTTTCTAATGCGATTCTGATGTAAAGGTACTAATGTGATGTAACAAAACATAAGCTAAACCGTCTTGTTAGGGAACGTTAATTCTAAAAATACGCTTTTGGAAACAATTCTTACACTAAATAATCTCACCAAACATTACGGAAAGGTTAAAGCGGTAAACGACCTGAGTTTTACTATTGAAAAAGGCAATGTGTACGGCATTTTAGGCCCAAACGGAAGTGGGAAATCAACAACCTTAGGAATGGTCCTCAATGTGGTTAATGCAACTTCGG
Source organism: Leeuwenhoekiella sp. ZYFB001 (assembly GCF_011784865.1). NCBI lineage: Bacteria > Pseudomonadati > Bacteroidota > Flavobacteriia > Flavobacteriales > Flavobacteriaceae > Leeuwenhoekiella > Leeuwenhoekiella sp. ZYFB001. The sequence continues at coordinate 1,963,186 of NZ_CP050460.1, read as the reverse complement.
GAAACTTTAAATGGTTTGACGGAAGTGACACCACCCACAATGCGCTTAAAAAAGTAGGAGCGATCATCGAGCGTCCTAATTTTTACCCGTATATGACCGCTGCTCAAAATTTGGAGTTGGTTTGTACTATTAAAGATGTTGACCCAAGTAAGATTGAAGAAAAGCTAGAGATCGTTCACCTTCTGGATCGCAAGGACAGTAAATTCAGTACATTTTCTTTGGGAATGAAGCAGCGTTTGGCCATTGCTTCTGCGCTTTTAAATGATCCGGAGATTTTAATTTTAGACGAACCAACAAACGGTCTAGACCCTCAGGGAATTCACCAAATACGAGAGATCATAAAGAACATCGCTAGTGGTGGTACCACGATTTTGCTTGCCTCACATTTACTGGATGAGGTTGAGAAAGTTTGTTCGCATGTCGTGATCATTAGAAAGGGAGTGAAACTATATGCAGGGCCGGTAGATGAGTTAAACGCAAGTCACGGCTTCTTTGAATTACGTTGTGAAAAGCAAACTGAGCTTATTGAAGTTCTAGAACGTCACCAAGATTTTGCTTCGGTAAAAGAAGAAAACGGACTAGTAACCGCATTTTTGAAAAATCCGCTTACAGCCGAAGAGCTCAATACGCTTCTTTTTACTCAAGGCATTGTGCTTTCCCATTTGGTGAAGCGCAAAGAAAGTCTTGAAGAACAATTTTTACAACTTACTGCCAACCTTAACTAAGATTTCATGCTACGATTACTCACTATAGAATTTTATAAATTAAAACACAGTCGCTCTTCAAAAGTACTGAGCATCGCCTATTTTGTGATCTTATCTTTTATTGCGCTTATCGCTTCGATAGAATTTAATCTGGGCGATTTTCAAATTCGTATTGCAGATCAGGGAATTTTTAATTTTCCGTTTATCTGGCATTTTAATACTTGGGTCGCTGCTACACTTAAGTTTTTCCTGGCGATCGTGATCGTCTCGATGATTTCCAATGAATATAGCAACAGAACGCTCAAGCAAAATTTAATTGATGGCTTGAGCAAGAAAGAATTTATGTTGTCTAAGTTTTACACGGTGATCGCGTTTGCTGCTTTATCTACGCTGTTCATCTTTGTGATGACATTGATCTTGGGGTACTCGTTTTCTGATTATACTGAACTTAGCATCGTTACCCGAGAGATGGAATTTCTTCTTGCATACTTCTTCAAGCTGGTAGGGTTCTTCTCTTTCTGTCTTTTCTTAGGGGTTTTAGTGAAACGTTCAGCGTTCGCGCTGGGTTTTTTATTTGTGTGGTGGATCTTTGAAAACATCTCTTACGGAATTCTACGTTGGCAAATAAATGCAGAAACTGCTGATGCAATCGTACAATTCTTTCCGCTGGAAGCGATGAAAAACCTGATCAATTTACCTTTTCAACGGTTGAATTTTATTGAGACTGCCGCAAATCAATTACAGGCAGATATTCAAATAGATTACGCGGTGCATTGGTATGAAGTTGGTATAGTTTCGGTATGGATTTTCTTGTTTATCTACGGCGCCAATAGATTATTGATGAAACGAGACCTTTAGAAATCGAAGCGTTCCTCAAGAGCATTTTCAGCTTAAACCGAAAAAATATAAGATATATCGATAGTTCTTCGGTAAGCATTTTTAATACATTAAATTGTAGTCCTATTTAATTAATCAGGAATTTAGTTAATGCGCCAACTTATACTTTTTGGACTTATAGGACTGCTACTGGGGAGTGTTGCCCGATCTCAAGGACAAGCGAATAACTGGTATTTTGGCGGCGGTGCAGGTTTAAATTTTAGTACCGGGACACCAAGAGCATTAACTGATGGTAGCCTGTATACCTTAGAAGGCTGCGCATCTATTTCTGATGATGACGGAAACCTATTGTTTTATACCGATGGATCAACCGTTTATGGTAGTGATCACAGTATTTTACAAAATGGGACCGGTCTTTTTGGCAATTCTTCAAGCACGCAATCAGCACTTATAATACCGCAACCCGATACGCCGGGAATCTATTACATTTTTACCGTAGATGCCGTAACACGCGTAGGAGAGGTGCATCAAGGAGTTAATTATTCTATAGTCGATTTTACTGCAAATCCTGATGGAATAGTTAGAGATAAAAATACCCGACTTCTAAATTATGCTGCTGAAAAATTAAGCGCTGTAATTAAAAGCTGTGATGATAATAGTGTGTGGTTAGTTACCTTATCATCGGCATCGGGTACGCAAACCACGGTCAATACGTTTTATGCTTACCAGCTAAGTTCGGCCGGGTTGAATACAACTGCAGTGCGCTCTAACGCCGGTTTTAACTCCAATGATCCCAGAGGAAATTTGAAGTTTTCTCCAGATGGGACCAAGCTTGCGATTGCTAACGCTTCAGATGGTTTGTATTTAGCCGAATTTGACTCAGAAAGTGGTCAAGTATTCAATACACAACGCCTAACGATTAACGGAAGTAATTTTGCAGCCTATGGCGTTGAATTTTCACCCAATAATCAATATTTATATTCAGCAAGTTCAAACAATGCTGATACTGAACTAGGAGCCGGAAATCATTTTTCCTCTTTAATTCAGTATGATCTAGAAGCTGCTAACATCAGTGGCAGTCAAGTTTCTTTAAATGAAAGCGGATATTTTAGAGGAAGTTTGCAACTCGCTCCTAATGGTAAAATTTATAGAGCGCTGAGCGCATCTTACACCGAAGGACTCAACTATTTAGGAGCTATTGAAAATCCCAATGCAGCAGGGCTTGCGGCAAGTTATAATGATCGAGCGGTGAATTTAGGTAGTGGCATCAGTTATCAGGGATTGCCGCCTTTTAATCAATCATTGTTTAATGAATTAGACATCATTCAAAATGACTTAAGCTCAACAGAATTATCACTTTGCGATGGTGATAATTACGTTTTGGGTTATGATCCGGTTTCAGGAGCATCGTATTCTTGGTATCGCGATGACGTGCTGATTCCGGGGGCCACAAGCAATCAGTTGTCTATACGACAGCCGGTCGCAGCAAGCTTACCGTATACAGAAACTTATGAATTTCGTTTAGACCCTAATGACGGTAGTTGTGAAAAAGTAGGGGTGGCAGAAGTTACGTACTATGCGTATCCGCCAACAGTTTCTGGGGTTTCATTGATACAATGCGAAGATGCTGCTACCGCAGATGGTTTAAGTATATTCAACCTTACCGAAGTTGAAAGCACGCTTACCGGTGGCGATACCACTTTTGAAGTAGCTTACTACCAGACGATTGCAGATGCGAACACTAGCAGCAATCCGATTGATCCCATAGGTTATGAGAATACCACGCCCGTTGAAACCGTTTATGCACGGATCACCAATCCGGCTGGTTGTTCAATCATCAATACAATTGACTTACAAGTTAGCAGTACTACCGCAAACACTGCACTTCTTGAGGGTTGTGATTTAAATGATACCGGCTATGCCGAGTTTGATCTTTCTCAGGCAGATGCACAAGTTTTAGGGGGACTAACCGGCAGCTATGATGTTCATTATTATCCCACAGAAGAAGCAGCTTTGCTTGAAGATTCAGCTTTAGAGCTTCCGCAGTTGTATACCAATCAAACAGCATATAATGAGACTGTTTTTGCTCGCGTGGAGAACAATAATGCGTGTTTTGCGATTAGCACGGTAGAGTTGAACCTAATACCTCAGCCTGATTTTTCATTAGATTCTGAAGCGATCTATTGTGCCGCTTCTTTTCCAGAAATTCAAACCTATAGTCCCGATTATACTAATCTCGATGCATCTCGAACATATAGCTACGAGTGGTTCCCGGAAGGACAAACCACACCTTATCTTGAAACTAATTTACCGGGAAGTCATACAATACGTGTGACAGATGTAAATACCGGCTGCTACAGAGAGGCAACCATAACCATTATAGAAGAAGAAATACCGATCATTGAAAATATCGAGGTGACTGATGCAACCGAAAACAACACGGCTACGATCACCCTTTCGGGGAATGGCGCATATGAAGTCGCTTTAGATGACGAAATAGGCCCGTATCAAGACGATCTATATTTTGACGGTCTCAAGCCGGGATTTCATACCCTGTATGTGCGCTCTAAGAATGGATGTACTGCAATAGCGCAGGAATTTAGCATCATTGGCTTTTCAAAATATTTTACGCCCAACGGTGATGGTTACCATGACTTTTGGCAAGTGCAGGGAATTAGCGCAATGGTTCAGCCCGGTACCGTAATTCGTATTTTTAACAGATACGGAAAATTGCTTAAAGAATTGAATCCGTTAGGGCAAGGTTGGGACGGTACTTTCAGCGGTAGCAACTTACCTGCAGATGATTACTGGTTCAGTGTACTACTCGAAGACGGGCGCCTGTTCAAATCACATTTTACGCTTAAACGCTAAAGCTAATTTTAAGGGAATCCTAAGAATTACAAGCTTTACTCTGACTTTCAAATAGTTTAATTTTACAGAATTACTTTTTCCTAAAATCGTGCATTCAAGCACGCAAATCAGATATATTTTGAAATTCAATATACAATCAGAATTTAAACCAACGGGAGATCAACCCAGTGCGATCGAGCAATTGGTGGAAGGCATTGATGCCGGCGAACGCTATCAGACTTTGTTAGGAGTAACGGGTAGTGGTAAAACCTTTACGGTGGCTAATGTGTTGCAAGAAGTACAGAAACCAACCTTGGTTTTGGCTCATAATAAAACCTTAGCAGCGCAGTTGTATAGTGAGTTTAAAGCGTTTTTTCCAAATAATGCGGTTGAATATTTTGTTTCCTATTACGATTATTACCAACCGGAAGCGTATATCCCAACTTCAGGAACATATATTGAGAAAGATCTATCCATCAATGAAGAGATCGAAAAACTGCGTTTGAGCACCACTTCGTCTTTACTTTCGGGACGTCGGGACATTATCGTAGTGGCTTCGGTTTCTTGTTTGTACGGTATCGGGAATCCTGTGGAATTTCAAAAAAATGTGATCGCTTTGGAACGCGACATGGTGATCTCACGAACGCAGCTTTTAAAACGATTGGTTCAAAGTCTCTACAGTAGAACCACAGCAGAATTTAACCGGGGAAATTTCCGCATAAAAGGAGATACGGTTGATATTTTCCCGGGATATGATGATCACGCATTTAGAGTGCATTTTTTTGGTGATGAGATCGAGGAGATCGAAGCTTTTGATGTGACGACCAACGAGGTTTTAGAGAAGTACGATCGTCTGAATATTTATCCGGCAAATATGTTTGTTACGAGTCCGGATGTGTTACAGAATGCCATAGATCAGATCGGTTTTGATATGGTCAAACAAGTGGATTATTTTAAAGAAATAGGAAAGCATCTTGAGGCCAAACGTTTGGAAGAACGAACCAATTTTGATCTCGAAATGATTAGAGAATTGGGGTATTGTAGCGGTATCGAGAACTATTCGCGCTATTTAGATGGAAGAGAACCGGGTACGCGACCCTTCTGCCTACTGGATTATTTTCCTGATGATTATCTGATGGTCGTTGACGAAAGTCACGTAACGGTTTCTCAAGTTAGCGCAATGTACGGTGGCGACCGAAGCCGTAAGGAAAATCTGGTAGAATACGGATTCAGACTTCCGGCTGCGATGGACAACCGTCCGTTGAAATTTGAAGAGTTTGAGGCATTACAGAATCAGGTGATTTATGTGAGTGCGACTCCCGCTGATTACGAATTACAAAAGTCTGAAGGAACATACGTAGAACAAATTATTAGACCAACAGGCCTGCTGGATCCGGTGGTTGAAGTACGCCCGAGTTTGAATCAGATCGATGATTTGATCGAAGAAATTCAAAAGCGTGTAGAAAAAGATGAGCGTACTCTAGTCACCACGCTCACCAAGCGTATGGCTGAAGAATTGACCAAATATCTGACACGAGTTGACATTAGGACACGCTACATTCACTCTGATGTAGATACGCTGGAACGTGTAGAAATTATGTCTGACCTGCGTAAAGGAATCTTTGATGTTTTGGTAGGTGTGAACCTTTTAAGAGAAGGCTTGGACCTTCCGGAAGTTTCTCTCGTAGCCATTCTAGATGCTGATAAAGAAGGCTTTCTGCGTAGCAATAGATCCTTAACGCAAACCATTGGTCGTGCAGCTCGAAATATCAATGGTCTGGCGATAATGTATGCAGATAAGATTACGCAGAGTATGCAAGAAACCATAGATGCTTCAGAGTATCGTCGTCAGAAACAGATAGCTTACAATGAGGAGCACGGACTTAAACCAATGGCGATTAAAAAGTCCTTGGATAATGCTCTTGCCAAAAAAGAGAAGTTCAAGTTTGAGGCTGAAGAGCTGATGAATATGGCCGCCGAGCCCGATACTGCGTATATGAGTAAACCTAAATTAGAGCAGCTCATACGAGATACACGCAAGCAAATGGAAGCAGCAGCAAAAGAACTCGACTTTATGGAAGCTGCGAAACTACGCGACCGTATTAAAAGTTATCAAGAGCAAGTAAAGGAACTGGGATAATCATAAAACACAAAAGCCGAATCTATAACGATTCGGCTTTTGTGTTTTACAGTAAACTGTTGTCTAACTCTTTTGTTCTTTATTGAAATAAACCAGATAATAGTACATCTGGCGTTCTTCATCCCAACCTTTTTCTACGAACTTCTCAGCACTTTCAGGATTTACAAAGTCTAGCTTGATCTGAACGTTAGTGTCCAGCTCGATCACACTTTTAATGCGTTTGCGGGCGCCACTAACGGCAGTGTTTGAAATAGGAAATGTAGTTAGATCTTCAATTTTATATTTAGGAGCTTTCTCCATTTTATAATTATTGAACTCAGGAATCAGCGCCGGATTTTCCATTACTTCGCTCATAAAGTTTTGCTCTACAAATTCGTCATTTTTGGCAAAATGATTCACCGCGCGATTCATGAACATCACTTCTTCTTTTTTATCTTCAGCAGGAAGCACGACGTCTTTAGCAAAATCCTGACAGAACTTTAAATACTTTTTGGTGTAGAAGTTTTCGTCAGCGAGAATGTCAACGCCTAAGAAATTCTCGAGCCAATACTTAGTGTCGTAGCGGTTAGAATCGATGGAAAGAATCTTGTAACCGTTTTCAGCATTCTTATTAAAAATGAGGCAACCTTTGTCTAGTTTGCTCAGGTTCACACCTTGTTCCAGATGCATTTGCAGGTTGGTTTCTCCTTCTTGAAACTGCAGAAAATCTTGTTTAAGCTCAGATTTAAAAATACCAATAGCATCAACCTTTTCATTATCCATCATCGCATTTTCAATATGCGCAACATAAACTTCACCGGGTTTAATATGCGGGTGACTGGATTGCTCGTACAATAATTTAGCGATCTCAATAGAAATCTCGTGAGATTGTCTGGGATCGTTAAAAAGCGAAGCAGCAAGGTTAGATAACGAGTGAAATTCTAAGTCAGCTTCGTGTACAAACTGGTAATAATTTTCTTCTTTATCCCGAAAAGGTTTAAAGAAAAACTCCTTGATCAATGGGGTGATCTCATCATTGAGGTGATACCGTTCTTTAGATAAAAAAGCACCTTCATTGCGGCTTTTGTTGCCTATTCTATGTATGGAAAGCGACTCGATCTGAGCCGAATATAAGTTGATCATTGTGGTGTTTGTTTAGATTTTAGAAGCTAAAAAAGGAGATGTCTGGGTGTAAAATCTAATAGAAATTGCGCTTAATTCCAGTTTTCATCAAAGTCGAGACCTTCATAATCTTCAATATCGTAATCATCGTCATCATCAGCAAAAGGATCGTCCTCATCAAAATCATCTTCGTCTCCAGAAAAATCTGCCGGTGGTGCTTCTGCAGGAATCTGACCGTGTACATACATCAAATTAGGATAAGAAACTCCGTCCTGAGGTTCTGCAATTTCAGCTAATTCAACAAAAAACGTCCACAGATTTAAAAAGTCATACACGTAGATTAGACGTGTTTGATCTTCAGAAAGTACATCTTCGAGCAAGGTCTCATTCATCATACGCAAGGGCAAATCTGACTCACTCATATCAAATAGCGGAATTTCTTCGCCCTGACGCCACTCATCATCACTGATGTAAAAAGAAGCCATCTCGGTGCCATCAAATCCAAAACTTTGCGTGATGGTATTATGAAAATCTTCGCAAGTGGCTTGCTGTTCGATTTCAATGTCTCTGAAGATATCTTCTTCAGTATCCAGGATGACGCGGAAACGATAAATCATAAGCTTATTTTTAGGCAAATTTATAACTTCAAATTAGGTAATAGCAGCAAATAACTAAAATCTATTTTCTTAATTATTAAGTGTGTTTTTTAAATATACAAGCCGAAAAAAAATGAGTAAAATTTCAAGATTTTCAGCCAAATGGTTTTTTGTTGCAACCGTCAGAGGGTTTACTAATTCTTCTTCCTTATAGCTCAGGGACGACTCGAAATTGAAAACTAGTTTCCAAGCAATGTTTCATAAAGCTGCCCTTGATGGTTTATCTAAAAAAAGGGCGGCGAATATACAATTTAGCCGAAAGCTTAAGCAATGTCTATACTTTTTTCTTTTCGAGTTGCTGTAAGCAGAATATAGAATTGAATTCCGAATAAAACCGAAGCGACAACCAAATGTATCGGCTGCGTCAAAAATGGAAATTCAAAATAATTCATCAATACTCCGGTCGCAATTTCGATTAAAATTAAAAGAACCACCCAATTGAAACTGCGGTGTCCTAGATTCAATTTTCTAGTGCGTATAAACAACCACGCATTCAAGAGAAATACGATAATAGAGAAGGAGCGGTGAATGTAAAAAGTGATTTCAGGATTATCTAGCCACAAACTTTTTGCAGCATAGCCTACAAGATCTACTTGCTCATCAATATGCTGCCGTACCTGAGTACCCAGTATAATCTGGATCATTGTAAGTACAATAGCGATACTCATTCCATTTCTAAACGCCTTGTCAAACGTATACTTGTGTTTGATTTTAGACGATTCATAGAGCATATAAATCAATAGCGCCACAAGGAGCAGTGCGATCACCATATGAATCGTGATGCGCACGGGAGAAAGAACAGAGTAGACCACAGTTGCCCCAACCCATCCTTGAAAACCGATGAGGAATACTGCAAAAATAGAGAGTAGGATGCGCTTACGCTTACGTTCTTTAAAAATTGCTGCACCCAACATCACTAAAAATGCTAATCCGGCGAGCGCTCCACATAGGCGGTTGATATACTCAATCCACGTGTGCCACGGATTAAAAATGGCATAATCGTGTTTTTCGTAACCGTTCCAGTTTTGAGGGTTGAAGTTTTCAGTCGTAGTGAAATCTGACTTTGCCACGCGTAAGGTTTCTTCAACAATGATCACCTGACCTTTTTCATAGGTTTTTCCGGGAGTCCATTCTAATTCAGTTTCAGAAGTAGGAGGAATGATGTACCCAAAACATTTTGGCCAGTCAGGGCAACCCATTCCGCTGCCGGTCATTCGTACTACAGCTCCGGCAATTATTACCAGATAAATCAGAACCAGAGCAACAATTATAGATTTTCTATACACGATTTTAAACGTATTGAATAATTAACTTTTTACAGCTTCCAGACCTAACTCTTCGCCTTTTTTCAACATAAAGGCGTGGGCGGCTTCATATTCATTAGGGATCTCCCCTTCAAGAATCGCTTCTTTAATAGCTTCTTTGATGATCCCGATTTCCTTTGAAGGTTGTAAGTCGAATGTGCTCATAATTTCTTCACCACTTACCGGCGGTTGAAAATTACGCACGTGATCACGCTCCTCAACTTCTTCGATCTTTTGTCGCACCGTCTTGAAGTTGTTATGATATTTTCGGTAGCGCTTAGGATTTTTAGTTGTAATGTCTGCCTCGCAAAGCGTCATCAACGATTCCAGATAATCGCCGGCATCAAAAATGAGACGACGTACGGCACTATCAGTGACAAAGTCTTCGGCGATAACGATGGGTCGCGAACTCATCAAAACTAATTTTTGAACGAATTTCATTTTTTCATTCAATGGCATTTTTAAACGTTTAAAAAGTTTAAAAACCATTTTTGAACCCACAAATTCGTGCCCGTGAAACGTCCAACCAATTTTTTTATGGAAACGTTTGGTAGGCGCTTTACCAATATCGTGAAGCAACGCAGCCCAGCGTAACCATAGATCTTCAGTATTTTCTGAAATATTATCAACCACTTCTAGGGTGTGGTAAAAATTGTCTTTATGCTTTTGACCTTCCTTTTCTTCAATGCCTTTTAGTGCAGTCAATTCCGGAAGAATGTAAGGCAGTAATTCTGTTTTTTCGAGGAGTAAAAAACCTTTAGATGGTGTTTTACTCAGCATAATTTTATGCAGTTCGTCTACAATACGTTCTTTAGTGATGATCTTTATGCGGTCTTTATTGGCCGAGATCGCTTCGAGTGATTTGCGTTCGATCGTAAAATCGAGTTGAGTGGCAAATCGTATTGCGCGCATCATACGCAGCGGGTCGTCGCTGTACGTGATATCGGGATCAAGCGGTGTTCTTATGATCTCACGTTCAAGATCTACAATCCCATCAAAAGGATCAACAAGGTCTCCTAAAGTGTTTTTATTAAGACTTAGAGCAAGCGCATTGATAGTAAAATCTCTACGGTTTTGATCGTCTTCAAGACTGCCGTTTTCAACCACCGGATTGCGGCTGTTTTCATTGTAAGACTCTTTGCGTGCGCCTACAAACTCTACTTCAATATCACCGTCACGCAACATCGCTGTTCCATAGGTTTTAAAAACCTGAACTTTAGGTTTGTGAGGAAGGAGGGAAGCCACTTTTTCGGCAAGTCCGATACCGCTACCTACGGCAACAATATCAATATCTTTTGCGGAACCTCTTTTTAAAAGAAAATCGCGAACGTAACCACCTATCACATAGGTTTCAAGGTTTAATTCTTCCGAAGCTTGAGTGATCACCTCAAAGATTTTCGGCTTTAAAGCTTCCGGAAAATTAGGAACTGGCATGGAGTATTATTTACGTAAAATCTTGACCTGACCGTCATTACTCAACTTAATGATCGTTGAAGATTTGGTCGACAAATGTTTGCGTTGCAAATTTACGATATAGTCCACTCCTTCCAAAATTGGTTGGCTTATTTCAGGGTAGCGCATAGGTGTTTTTTCGCCACTAATATTAGCCGAAGTAGAAACTAAAGGTTTACCTAGTTTTTTAATCAGTGTTCGGCAAAATTCGTCTTGAACAATACGAATTCCCAAAGTGTTATCTTCCCCCACAAGATTTTCAGCTATTCTAATAGGCTTATCATAAATAATTGTGGTGGGTTGAGATGCATATTTTAAGATGTTGTAAGCAACCTCCGGAATTTCCTCAACAAACTGATTGAGCATTTTCATATCACTTACCAGGCAAATCAGGGCTTTACTTTCCTTACGCTTTTTAAGTGCGTAAATTTTATCGATAGCATTAGCGTTTGTGGCGTCGCAACCAATGCCCCAGACCGTATCTGTTGGGTATAGCAACAAACCGCCGCGTTTTAACACGCCAAGAGATTCATTTACTTCGTTGAGAATATTTTGATCGTATTTTTTCATAGCCATGGCGTCCCAAATTAGTTGTGCAAAGTTATTTGTTTAAGACCGATCTGTAAACATTTAGATACTCTTTTGCAGTGGCGTTCCAATTAAATGATTTTGCGTGCGCGATTCCGGCATTGATCAAGCTTTGATCTTGATAATTGGCAATACCTTCAAGAACTTTCTCAGCCATATATTCAGGCTCATAATGCTCCCAATAGGTAGCAAAATCACCACCGACTTCAGGAAGCGAAGTGTTGTTTGAAGTAATAACTGGAGTGCCATATCGCAAAGCTTCAATTATAGGGATACCAAAGCCTTCTTTTAATGACGGAAAAACAAATGCCGCACTATTTTTTAAATGGTATTTTTTTTCCGTTTCAGAAATTTTACCGGGAAGGTAAACACGGTTCTGTAACTTGTTTTTTGAGATAGTCTCTTTTATTTTTTCGGTATAAGGCCGGTCAGAATTTCCGGCAATGATAAGTTCATAATCAGGTAAATGCTGAAGCATATCAATCAAGGCATGAAAATTCTTTCGTGCAGTAAACTCGCCAATAGTGAATAAATAAGGTTTTTTTGGTGCTGTCTCAGGAATGAAATCTTCAGGAATCGAAGTGTCAAGCATCGGGTTGCCATTGTAAATCACATATTCAGGCTTATCTGAAGTATCAAAACATTGCTGGGTAGCTTGGCGCGCAAACTTCGAGATATAGACTAAGGCGTCGGCGCGTTTCAGCTTTGCTTCAAAACGTTTTATACGCGCAGTTTTGTCTGTACTATCAGGCCCTTCAGCAAAATGCACATCGTGAACAGTAAGAACATACGGCATTTTAAAACGTGGCTCTACTTTAGTATTTTGATTTAAAGAATGCCAGAGATCATATTTAAAGGGAAGCCGTAATGCTTTATAACGTGTGAAGGAAAAATAGTGCTGATAGTCAAAATGAGTACCAAATTCACTTTTTAGTTTAGCCGAAATATTGCTGTGAAGGGTAAATTTAAAATCGCTTTGTGCATTCTGATAAAAACCCTTGATCAAGTGATAGTTAAACTGCCCTAAACCCGAAAATTGATTTTTTATATTATGAGATTCTAGAAAAATCTGTTTCATTCTTTAGCCTTGCTTTTGAGAACTTGTTTTATTAAAACTACTTTTGCACTCTAAATTTCTTCATGAAAGTCACAGTTCACAAATCGGTCAAAAATAATCTTTTAAAACTAAAGGAGTTCTTTTTGAATTTTGAGCAGGAAGGAAAAATCCTTGCAGACGGCAACCGTAATCAGATTAAAATTTTTGATCTAGACGACACTCAGATCACGATCAAAGCGTTTAAGGTTCCTAATTTTGTGAATAAAATCGCCTACCAGTATTTTAGAAAATCTAAAGCCCAGCGCTCATATGAATATGCGTGTAAATTGCTTGACTTGGGTATTTTGACTCCGTTTCCTATAGGGTATGGCATCGCTTCAAACGGACTTTTATTTGGAAAGAGTTTTTATGCGTGTAAGTTGGTGAATGCTGATGCCACATTTAGAACTTTGATTAACGAGGAGCATTTTCCTGATCGTATTGAGATCCTAAAAGCATTTACGCGGTTTACCTATGAAATGCACGAAAAGCAGATTCATTTTCTGGATCATTCTGCCGGGAATACATTGATCGTCATTACTGAAAATGGTTACGAGTTTTATTTGGTTGATCTAAATAGAATGGAATTCAAGCCGCTTGATTTTGAAACGCGTATTCAGAATTTTGCGCGATTGACTCCGAAAAAAGAAATGGTTGATATTATGGCAGAAGAATATGCCCGAGTAGGAAACTACGATATGGAGCAAACCAAAGCTGCTATGTGGAAAGCTACAGAGGATTTTCAAAATCACTTTGCCAAAAAACAAGCCTTTAAAAAGAAGGTGAAATTCTGGAAGAAATAACTCAGTTTTTCTTTGAATTTCTAAGAATCCAAAGATTAACGTAACGCATAAAAACCGCGTACGCCTGTAGATAGCTTATGGTTAAACCGGGAACACCATCTCTAAACCCTTGTTGGATCACATAATGTTTAATAAAGCGCCACACGGGTTTACCCATAAAATGATAAGGCGTTAACGTTCCGGTATGTGCATCGTAATCTTTGGCTTGCCACACCGCATATTTATTGAGTTTTGCGGTAAACTGCTGGATAGAGCTAAAACTAAAATGCTGTAGCGTATGTTGTAAATAATCAAGCTTCCCGTTGGTGCTGATCTCGGCGTGAACGTGTTGGTCTTTATAACGGCAAAAGTTTTTTTTAAAAAGCCGAATCACCTTATCATTTTGCCAGCCGCTGTACTTGATTTTTTTATCTATAAAGTGATTGTTGCGATAGACCCAATAGCCCACAAGATCGTGAGGCGGATTGCTAAGTATTTTTTGAATTTCTTCTTGCAATTGTGGTGTGACACGTTCGTCAGCATCTAAAATAAAAATCCAGTTATGGGTTGCTTGCGGTATCGCCCAATTTTTTTGAGATGCAGAATACTCATATTCACGCTGAAGAATTTTTACAGGAAATTTTTTGGCAATGCTTAGCGTTTCATCAGTACTGAATGAATCTACGATTAAAATCTCATCAGCAAATAAAACCGATTGAATAGCGGCTTCAATATGATGCGCCTCATTAAAAACAGGTATGATCGCTGTGAGTTTTTCCATCTAAAAGTGTTGCGTAAAGCTAATTAAAATATGGTTTTAACATAAAATTTGTTTTCTTTGATTTATGAAGCAAAAACCCGAAGTGTCTATAATTATTAGCACGTATAACTCCGTTGAATGGTTAAAGAAAACCTTATGGGGATACGCGTATCAAGATTTTAAAGATTTTGAAATAGTAATTGCAGATGACGGTTCTGGTGCAGAAACAAAACATGCGATAGCACAATTATCGCCATTATTTGACCGACCAATAATTCACGTGTGGCACGAGGATATCGGCTTCAGGAAAACAATTATTCTAAATAAGGCGGTTGAAGCATGCAGCGCAGAATATATCTTAATGTCAGACGGAGACTGTATTCCGAAGGCCAATTTTGTTCAGGTACATTTAAAGCATAAAGAACCTGGATATTTTCTTTCGGGCGGATATTTTAAACTGCCCATGTCTATTTCTCAGGCGATCACGCAAGAGGATATAAAGAAACAACGGTGTTTTGATCTCAAATGGCTTAAAGCGCAAGGATTGAATAATTCCATTAAAAATAAAAAGCTATCTGCAGGAACTTTTGAATCAAAATTTCTCAATCTGGTCACGCCAACTAAACCTACCTGGAATGGTCATAACGCTAGCGGCTGGAAACAAGATATACTAGCAGTTAATGGTTTTGATGAGCGTATGCAATATGGGGGAGAAGATCGCGAGTTGGGTGAACGCCTCTTTAATAAGGGTTTAAAATCTAAGCAAATACGTTATAGCGCGGTTTGTGTGCATCTTGATCACGCTCGAGGTTATGTAAAGGAAGAAATGCTTGTTAAGAATGCTGCGATTAGAAAGGAAACCAAACTGCAGCGTAAGACCTACACGGCTTTTGGCATCAAGAAAGATTCCTAAGAAACGTAGCCAGTTGCGGTTTAATCAGCTCTGGGGAAAACTGCTGATACAGCATTTCAGATTCTTTATTTAGGTGCTTATTTGATTTCTTCTGAAAGAATTCTGGTTTAAAATCGTTAAGATGTACTGCGACATTGCTAGCATCTTCATACAAGGCCCAAGCGTCTTTAGCGATCCAAGGAGAAAAGATAGCAAACGTAGGCACGTCAAGCGCTTTAGCCATATTTACAGCGCCACCTTCATTACCTATCAGAGCTTTACAGTGAGCTAAGACTGCAATAAAATCACGTAAATTTTTCGCATAAACATTAGCAAAAATATTGCTTTTTAATGCCGTGCTGCAATGCGCTAAAAATGTGTTGACTTCCTCTTTTTGATTCGGAATATAATTAAGCAGAATTTGAGCTTCGGGTTCTTCGCTAATAAGAATATTCAAGAGTTCAGCGAGATAATCTAGAGGATAGGTTTTTGAAGCACTGCTTCCTAACAGTCCTATCATATAAACCGGAGCTTGAAGATTTACATCAGCCTCTTTCAAAAACTGAAGTGCGTTTTGCTTTTCTTCCGCAGAAAGGTAAATTTTTGGCTTTAGCGAATCAGGAAAATTTCCCGGCAATACTTGAAGCAAACGCATGCGGTTTTCTATTGCCAGACCAGCATTTATTTTTGGTTCTTTGAGGTAGCTGATGGTTTGGTTGTATACAAATTGCGTATACCACTTTTTATAACCAATGCTTTTTGCGCTACTTCGCAAACATAAATAGGCAGTACCAAGTTTTGAATATACATCAATGATGTAATCAAAACTTTGCGCCGCTATATATTTTGCAAAAGCCGCAAGGCTAACATTCGTAGCATCGGTAGTGTTACGATCAAAAATAATATGATCGATATACGGATTGTTTTCAACCACGGGTAATGTGTGCGGTTGAATTAAATAGTGCAATTCAGCATCAGGAAACTGTTCACGTATGGCCCTAAAAAGGATAGATGACGTTAAAACGTCACCTATCATCTTTTGCTGAATCACTAATATTTTCATTTTCTGCATTTAGAAAACTACACAGCTACATCATACTCACGTAGCGCGTCATTAAGCGACGTCTTTTTATTAGTACTTTCTTTACGAGTACCTATGATCAATGCACAAGGAACATTGTATTCTCCTGCAGCAAATTTCTTTGTATAACTACCTGGGATCACTACAGATCTTGGAGGCACAGCACCTTTCATTTCTTTAGGTTCATCACCAGTTACATCAATAATCTTAGTAGATGCAGTAAGTACCACATTGGCTCCAAGAACCGCTTCTTTACCCACGCGTACACCTTCAACCACGATACAACGCGATCCTATAAATGCGTTATCTTCGATGATCACAGGAGCTGCCTGTAATGGCTCTAGCACACCACCAATTCCTACACCACCACTTAGGTGTACATTTTTACCAATTTGTGCACAGCTTCCTACGGTTGCCCAAGTGTCAACCATAGTGCCTTCGTCTACATAAGCTCCGATGTTTACATAACTAGGCATCATAATCACACCCTTAGAAATAAAAGCTCCGTGACGTGCAACAGCATTAGGAACTACACGAATTCCTTTATCCTGATAGCCTTTCTTAAGGGGCATTTTATCGTGATATTCAAAAATACCAACTTCTAATTTTTCCATTTTTTGAATTGGGAAATACAGCACTACTGCTTTTTTTACCCATTCATTCACCTGCCAGTCATCACCTTTAGGTTCTGCAACGCGCAGCGTACCGCCGTCTATAAGCTCAATGACTTCGCGTATGGCTTCATGAGTTACTTTATCTGAAAGTAGCGATCTGTCTTCCCAAGCTGCTTCAATAAGGTTTTTAACTTGTTGCATATTCTAAACTTGTTTTTGTTGATTAGTCCAAATTTTTGCGGCTCCAAATATAGTTTAGGCGTGTGTAAAAAACGAAAATACCATCATTTGTTTTCTTTATTCAGCATTCACAAAACCCAATGGTGAGGTTTTCAAGTTCTAAAGAATACTATGGCCTTTGATACTATATGCATCTAAAATCTTATTTTTGCCAAAATAAATTTTTAAGGCAGGTTCAGGTAACTTTTAGGCAACCGATTTTAGCCTCTGTAAGTTATAGAAGAAACCTCTTGAGTATTGAGCAAAATGGGTCGCATACTGGCATTAGATTTTGGAACCAAACGTACGGGCATCGCAGTGACCGATGAGCTTCAGCTTATTGCTTCCGGTTTAACGACAGTAAACACGACTGACCTGCTTGATTTTCTTAAGAAGTATTTTTCTGAAGAAAGCGTCGAACTCATTCTCCTTGGCGAGCCTAAGCGCATGAATAACGAAGCCTCTCACGTGGAGACCGAGATTTTAAAATTTCGCGAAAGCTTAGAAAAAATTACTTCAATTCCAATCAAAAGAGTAGATGAGCGGTTTACCTCAAAGATGGCTGCACAAACGATGCTTGATAGCGGCTTGAAGAAAAAACAACGAAAAAATAAAGCGCTTCTTGACGAGATCAGCGCAACAATAATACTTCAAACCTATTTGTATCAATAGGCTGAATTTATACTAAACACAAGAACATGATTTTACCTATAGTTGCTTACGGCGATCCGGTTTTACGCAAAAAAGCAGTAGAAATTCCTCAAGATTATCCTGAGCTAAAGGAGCTTGTAGCCAATATGTTTGAAACTATGTATGGCGCCAGTGGCGTGGGGCTTGCCGCTCCGCAAATAGGCAGAGCGATTAGATTATTTGTAGTTGACGCGACACCTTTTGCAGACGACGAAGATCTTTCTGATGAGGAACAAGAGCGTTTAAGAACATTCAAAAAAGCATTTATTAATCCGCAGATTTTAGAAGAAACCGGCGATGAATGGGCTTTTAGTGAAGGTTGTCTCAGTATTCCCGGGATTAACGAAGATGTGTTTAGATGTCCCAACATCAAGATCAAATATCAGGATGAAGATTTTAACGAGCACGTAGAAGAATTTGATGGGTTACTTGCGCGCGTGATTCAGCACGAGTATGATCATATTGAAGGAATCTTGTTTACTGATAAATTGAGCAGTCTTAAAAAGCGCATTATTAAAAGTAAGCTCGCCGGAATTAGTAAAGGAAAAGTGAATGCAGATTACCGTATGCGATTTCCGGCAGTAAAAAAAGGACGTTAAAAAAGATATTGCAGGCGGTTTAAATTTTGAAAATTCAAAAAGAGCCTAGATATTTGCCGCCTTTAAAATTAGAATAAACCACTTAAAAATCCGTTTAAGGATAAAATACATACTATGAGTCTAGATAAAATAGTTTCAATTTCAGGAAAACCGGGATTATATCATTTGCGAGCGCAAACGCGTTCTGGTTTTATTGCAGAATCATTAACTGACGGAAAAAAAATACCGGTAGGATTGCGTCATAATGTGAGTGTGCTTTCAGAAATTTCTATTTATACTTTAGATGGCGAGGCACCTTTACGTGATGTTTTTGCAAAAATTGCTGAAAAAGAAAACGGCGAAAAGGCGATTAGCCACAAGGTTGCTAAAGATGAGCTAGAAGCATACTTTTTTGATGTGCTTCCTAATTTTGATGAAGATCGTGTATATGCAAGCGATATGAAAAAAGTGATTCAGTGGTACAATTTGTTACAGGCAAATGATTTACTAGAAACTACTGAAGCACCTTCTGAAACTGCAAAAGCAGACGAAGAAGAATAGTCGCAAATACAACTAAAATATAGAAATCCTTCGGTACTTTTACTGAAGGATTTTTTATTTCAACCTATTGCATCGCAAAAAAACGCCTTATGAACAACAGAGCAAGCCAGCTTAAAGCCATAGACAGATTGCTAACTATTATGAATGAACTTCGGGAACAGTGTCCCTGGGACCGCAAGCAAACCTTACAAAGTCTTAGGCACCTTACAATCGAAGAAACCTATGAATTGGGCGATGCGATTCTTGATAATGATCTTGAGGAAGTAAAAAAAGAGCTGGGCGATTTGCTGCTGCACATTGTATTCTACGCCAAAATAGGAAGTGAGACCGAAGATTTTGACATTGCTGATGTCGCTAACGAAATTTGCGAAAAACTCATTTCGCGACACCCTCATATTTATGGTGATGTTGCTGTCGAAGACGAAGAGGATGTCAAGCGCAATTGGGAAAATCTAAAATTGAAGGAAGGTAAAAAGTCAGTTTTAGAAGGTGTCCCGCGTTCTTTGCCGGCTCTGGTAAAAGCAAGCCGAATTCAAGATAAAGTTGCCGGAGTAGGGTTTGATTGGGAAGAGCCACAGCAGGTTTTCGAGAAATTGCAGGAAGAGCTTGCTGAGCTGCAAGAAGAGGTTGAAGCCAGAGATCAAGAGAAGATCGAAGCGGAATTTGGTGATGTGATGTTTTCTATGATCAACTACGCGCGGTTTTTAAAAGTAGATGCCGAAAGTGCTCTGGAGCGTACCAATAAGAAGTTTATTAAGCGTTTTCAATACTTAGAACAAAAAGCAAAAGAGAATAATAAAGCATTACGCGATATGACTTTACGTGAGATGGATGTGTTTTGGGAAGAAGCCAAAAAGCTTTAAATCTGCTCAGAATAGTTCGTTTTCGGTGAATTTCTGATCAAATTTGGCGATTTATCGCAATTTTTCGGGGTTTAACCTTATTTCTCTTGGTTTGTATCTTCTAAAGGTTATTTTTGGAACAAACGCCTGATTTTAATAGGTGTTCCATCAGAAATTCCTAAAGTATTTCTAGAATTTCCGATGGAAATCGTTTCAAAAATATAAATCTCGATTATCGAGTAAACCAACTTTATGGATTTTACAAACCCGTTGATTTACGGAGTACCATGTTTTCTAGGCCTGATCCTCGTGGAGCTTACTTACAGCAAGCATCACGATAATGATGAACTCTATCACTGGAAGGATTTAGGAGCAAGCCTTACGATGGGAATTGGCTCTACTTTAATAGCCCCGTTGATCAAGACCGTTACGGTCATTCTTTTATTCAATTGGGTTTACGATATTTTTAATCCGGTGGTTGATGGTGTACGCACCAATATTTTTGGGTGGGAATCCTTTGGCTATGCCTGGTACGTATGGATTCTTTGTCAGTTGGCAGATGACTTTTCTTATTACTGGTTTCATCGACAAAACCATATGGTTCGCTTTTTTTGGGCAGCCCATATTGTACACCATTCTTCAGAGAATTTCAATTTAGGTACCGCGGTCCGAAACGGCTGGTTTACTATTTTTTACAAACCCTTATTCTATGTTTGGATCGTCGCTATAGGCTTTCCGCCGGAAATGCTCGTGGTCTGTCTGGGTATCGAAGCATTATGGCAATTTCAGCTGCATTCACAATATGTACCGAAGCTGGGTATTATTGATAAGATCTTCAATACGCACACGATGCACCAAGTGCACCACGCCCGAAATTTGGAATATATGGACAAAAATCACGGGGGATTCTTGAATATTTTCGATCGCATGTTCGGCACATTTAAAGAACTCGATGAGGAAATAGAAATTGAATATGGCGTGACAAAATCACCGGACAGCTACAATCCTTTAGTCATATTAACCCACGAGTACAAGGATATTTGGAAGGATATGAAGCGCTCACCCAAGTTGAAACATAAGTTTATGTATGCCTTTGGCCCGCCTGGATGGAGCCACGATGGAAGCACGCTCACCATCAAACAAATGCGTCAAAAATTAAAAGAAGAACGCGTACAGCAACAAAAACAGCGTGAACTAGAACTTGAGGTTGCCGAGTAAACCTAAGATCTCTTGATCACACGCTTAATATCTTCTTTATATTTATCGGCATAAACCACCGCATAATAACCTACTTGCATTGCGCTTGTGAATAGGAAAAATCTCTTGATTAGTTTTCTTGGTTTCATAACATTAGTTTTCCCAAGGATAACCATTGTTCTTTGTTCTATGGGTTAAAGAATTCTTATTTTTAAAATTTATACATAAAATCTACTCTATTCTATGCAGCCAGAATTACTTGAAATCGAGCCACGAAAGATCATTGGTAAATGTTTGACGACTACTCTTTCATTTGATGATACTGCCGCACTGTGGAAAGCCTTTATGAGTAGGCACAAAGAAGTGAAAAATAGAATAGACTCCGGCTTTTACTCGATGCAGGTCTATCCTTTTGGGATGAATTTTGAGCGTTTTGATCGGGAAACAGAATTTGAGCGTTGGGCTGCAGTTGAAGTGACCTCTTTTGATTTGGTTCCCGAAGGAATGCAAACTAAAACCATTGCCGGTGGACTTTACGCAGTATTCATCCACGTTGGTCCCGTAAAGAAATTTGTAGAAACTTCTAACTATATTTTTGATACGTGGTTACCGCAATCTGATTATAAGCTTGATGATCGAGCGCATTTTGAGCGTTTAGGAGCTAAATACTACGGGCCTGAGCACCCAGAATCTGAAGAAGAAATTTGGGTACCTATAAGCGCCAAATCTTAACGATGGTGATAAGGTTCGTTGCGTAAAATCGTAAAACCGCGATAGATTTGTTCGGTGATAAAAAGCCGAATCATCTGATGCGAAAAGGTCATTTTTGATAAAGAAACTTTGCCTTGAGCTTTGGCATAAACCGCTTCAGAAAAACCATATGGCCCACCAATAACAAAGACTAAAGTTTTGATGCCGCTGTTCATTTTCTTTTGAAGATAATCGGCAAATTTTACGCTGCTTAACTCTTTTCCGTTTTCGTCTAAAAGAATCAGTTGGTCTTGAGGCGTGATCTTGTTTAATATAAGTTCGCCTTCTTTTTCTTTTTGCTGTTCTTCCGAAAGGTTTTTAGTTTTCTTGAGGTCAGGAATAATTTCGAGCTCAAAATTTACATAATGTTTTAAACGATTGGTGTAAACCGAAATTAGCGACTCAAGATTACGATCATCGGTTTTGCCTATGCAAAGTAATTTTATATTCATAATTCAAAATTACATCATTTCAATTTTGAGTGTTTTATAAAAGCCTATATCTTCACGATATTTGCACACCGGTGTTGTAAATTAACCGGCTGTAACGAGAACTAAGCTTAAATTACTAGACTTTATGATTTCTGAAGCAAAGCTGAATGAAGAAATAGCGGCAATAATAGCCAATGCCATTAGAGAAGATGTTGGTCCCGGAGACTACAGTTCGCTTGCGTGTATTCCGGAAACGGCAACAGGTAAGGCTAAACTTTTAGTTAAAGAAAAAGGCATAATCGCGGGGGTTGCCTTTGCTCAGAAGGTTTTTGCGTACGTAGACGATCAGCTTGAAGTTGAGGTGATGATTCAGGATGGGGAAGAAGTTAAAGTAGGAGATATTGTACTTTACGTTTCCGGTAGTTCTCAGAGTATTTTAAAAGCTGAGCGTCTAGTTTTAAACGGAATGCAGCGAATGAGTGCTATTGCGACTAAAACTAATGCCTATACCAAGCTCTTAGAAGGAACTAAAGCAAAAATTTTAGACACCAGAAAAACTACACCTGGTTTTAGAGCTTTAGAAAAAATGGCGGTAAAGATTGGTGGTGGTGAAAATCATCGTTTTGCGCTTTACGATATGGTGATGCTTAAAGACAATCATATCGATTTTGCTGGTGGAATTGATCAGGCGATCGAAAAAACAAAAAACTATCTAGCCGGTAATAATCTGGATCTTAAGATTATTGTTGAAGCGCGTGATCTTGACGAAGTGAACGCTATTTTAAAAGCAGGCGGAGTGTATCGCATATTGCTTGATAATTTTAATTATGAGGATACTAAAACTGCTGTAAAAATCATAGGCGAACAATGTCTTACAGAATCTTCAGGTAACATCAACGAAGAAACGCTTGCCGAATATGCAAAATGCGGTGTAGATTATATCTCAAGCGGGGCGCTAACCCATTCGGTCTATAATATGGATTTAAGCTTAAAAGCAGTTTAATGGCTGAAGAGTGGGACGATAAGCTGAAAACCATTCCATTTTTACTCCCGGTAGTGAAGTGGGCAAAAGGAATCATTCTTCCTGGTTTTGAAGGGTTGTCGTTGTACGATTTCTGGGAAATGTATGCGATAGGTATTCTTAAGGGTACTTTTGCTACAAGAGCCAGTGCCATTGCTTTCAGCTTTTTTATGGCGCTATTTCCGTTTTTTCTCTTTGTGCTCAACCTTATCCCTTATGTACCTATTAACGGGTTTCAAAGCGACTTTCTTTCTTTTATAAATAATTTACTACCGCCGCAAACACAGGAGTTTTTTGATCCGATTCTTTTAGATATTGCAGCGAACCAACGTGGCGGACTTTTATCATTCACTTTAATTTTTGCTATTTTTTTAATGGCAAACGGCGTCAATGCGATTTTTACGGGGTTTGAATATAGTTTTCATTCCATTACCAATCGCAGTATTTTTAGGCAATATGCTGTTGCCTTAGGAGTTTCTATAATGTTGGCATTGTTGTTGTTATTGGTAGTTATAGCTGTGCTTTATTTGCAGTTTAGTATAACAGAACTCAAAAGGCGCGGCATAGTTAATGAAGATAATTTGTGGATTTCCCAATTAGGAAGTTATATCGCTTTGATCGTTTTGATCTATACTGTAGTGGCAACCTTGTATTATTTTGGAACAAAAGAGGGTAAAGACACGCGGTTTTTATCAATTGGCGCGACCTTGACGACGATCTTGTTTATTGTGACAACCTATTTATTTGGGATTTACATTAATAATTTTGCAACCTATAACCAGTTATACGGTTCTATTGGAGCCTTATTGATTATGATGGTTTACATCTGGCTGAATGCAAACTTATTGTTGCTAGGTTTTGAACTCAATGCAAGTTTGTACAGGCTAAAACGCAGAAGAGATTATAAAAAAGCGCAATTATCTTCAAATTAATTTCAATAGTGTTGAAAATATCTTATTATTGATATACTTTAATTAAGAATTAAAAATTTATTAACCCCTTAAATAATGAATATGAAAAAGATTAGCGCTTTTTTAATTATGATGCTTGTATGCACAGCAGGAGTTTTTGCTCAAGATGTAACCGGAAAGTGGAAGACAATTGATGATGAGACTGGTGACGCAAAGTCTATTGTTGAGATTTACAAGCAGGATGGTAAGGTTTATGGTAAAATTGTTGAAATTTTAAACAAAGATCGCCAGGATGCAAAATGTATAGACTGTCCGGGAGCTGATAAAGGTAAACCTATTAATGGTTTGGTTATTATTAAAGGCCTTGAAAAAGATGGAGACGAGTATAATGATGGTAAGATCCTAGATCCGCAAAGCGGAAAATTATACAAATGCCTTATCGAGCTAGAGAACGCAGATAAATTAAAAGTTCGTGGTTATATTGGTTTTTCACTCATCGGAAGAACCCAATATTGGCACCGAGTAAAATAACAATACTTCCTATTAAAACTAAGGCTGTTTCTAATTTCTGAGACAGCCTTTTTTTTATCTTTACATCCGTGTATTTTGTTGATGTAATCTTACCCATTCCGGTCGAAAATGCGTTTACCTATCGCATTAGTGAGGCCGAATATGCTTTTATAAAACCAGGGATGCGGCTCGCGGTTCCTTTTGGTAAAAGTAAGATTTATACTGCCCTGGCCATAGCTGTGCATCAAGTAGAACCTCGCATCTACGAGGCTAAAGAAATTGAGCAAATTCTTGACGAGATTCCTATTGTTAATCTGGCGCAATTGAATTTCTGGAAGTGGATGGCTAACTACTATATGTGCACTTTAGGTGACGTAATGCGCGCCGCACTTCCCGGAGCTTTTTTGTTAGAAAGTGAAACCATTATCAAACGTATACTGAAGAATGATTTTGAGCCGTATTTAGATGAAATTGATGAGGATGGTCTGACGATACTTAATGCGTTTGAGGGGAGTTCTATTTTGCGCATCAGCGAAGTGATGAATGCCTTAAATAAAAAAAAGGTACTGCCAAGTATCAATAAATTGATCGATTTGGATCTAGTTACTATTGATCAGGAAATTTACGAGTCGTATAAGCCAAAACTGGTAAAATACGTGCGGCTTACCCCGACTTATGAGCAGGAAGAAAAAATGCACGAAGCATTAGATGATCTTGGTAGGGCTCCCAAACAGCGCGAATTACTTCTCAATTATTTTACGCAAAAAGCACGGTCACAAAAGCCGATAAAAGCAAAGGAATTACAGAAGCAAAGTGATGCCACGAGCTCGCAATTAAAAGCACTAGTAGATAAAGGAATTTTTGAAATTTATAAAATTCAGCAGGATCGAATTTCATATTCCGGAAAGGAGCAGGATCAAGTTAAGGCGCTAAATGAAGAGCAGGCACGCGCATTAACTGAAGTGAAAGCGAGCTTTAACAATCACGATGTTTGCCTGTTGCACGGCGTCACTGCTTCGGGCAAGACAGAGGTTTATGTGAATCTTATAAAAGATTATTTAGCCGAAGGAAAGCAAGTATTGTATTTACTTCCGGAAATTGCATTAACCACTCAGCTGGTAGCACGTCTCAAGGCGTATTTTGGCAATCAACTTTCGGTATATCACAGTAAATATTCCATACACGAGCGCGTCGAAGTATGGAATAACGTCTTGAATAAAGCACCTAAAGCGCAGCTGATCTTAGGAGCCCGCAGTGCGCTTTTTCTGCCTTTTGAAAATTTGGGACTCGTGGTTGTTGATGAGGAACATGAAAGCAGTTTTAAGCAGTACGATCCTGCACCTCGTTATCAAGCAAGAGATGCGAGTATTGTATTAGCATATCAGCAAGGCGCAAAAGTTCTATTAGGTTCAGCCACACCGGCTTTAGAAACCTTTTACAATGCGAGTATCGGCAAATATGCACTCGTAACGATGAAGAAGCGTTTTGGTAATATTCTCCTTCCCGAAAATACGATCATAGACATTCAGGAAAAGCATCGTAAGAAACGGATGACGGGACATTTTAGTGACGATCTGTTACGCGCCATTACAGATACCCTTGAATTCGGAGAACAAGTCATTTTATTTCAAAACCGAAGAGGATATTCTCCAATTGTTGAATGCAATGTATGTGGTCACGCGCCGCAATGTCCTAATTGTGATGTGAGTTTAACGTATCACCGGCACCGTGGGCAGCTGCGGTGTCATTACTGTGGCTATCATATCGCAATGCCGCAAAAATGTATGGCCTGTGGAAGCGAAGAACTGGATACTAAGGGATTTGGTACTGAACAGGTTGAAGCTGAACTAAAAGAACTGTATCCTGATCATAATATTGGCAGGATGGATAGTGATACTACTCGGGGTAAACACGGTTTTGAAAAGATAATTACTGCTTTTGAACAGGGCGAATTAGATATCCTTGTAGGAACGCAAATGCTTACAAAAGGCTTGGATTTTAGAAATGTTACCCTTGTAGGAATTCTCAATGCAGACAGTATGCTTAACATTCCTGATTTTAGAGCACACGAGCGTAGCTTTCAGTTGATTCAACAGGTTTCGGGTAGAGCAGGACGTACCGAAAAAAGAGGAAACGTTTTGATTCAAAGCTTTAATCCGCATCATCAGATTTTGCAGCAAGTCTCGATGAATGACTATGAAGCGATGTATAAAGAACAACTTGAAGAACGGCATATTTACAAATATCCGCCGTTTTGCCGACTTATAAAAATCACGTTAAAACATAGAGATTTTCAGAAAATAGAAGAGGCTTCGATGTGGATGGGTCAAGCGCTGAAAAATGTATTTAAAGATCAGGTTTTAGGGCCTGAGCCTCCGCCGGTTTCTCGAATTAGAAATGAATATTATCGCAATATACTCATTAAAATTCCGCGGAAGCAAAGCTTAGAAAAAACTAAAAAAGCAATACTAAAAGTACGTACGACGTTTTTAAGCATTTCGCAGTACCGAAGCGTTAAAATTATATTGAACGTAGATAACTACTAAAAAACAAAAAATCCCGCAATTTGCGGGATTTTTTGTTGGCACCGCCAAAGGGTTAAATACTCTGAGGCTTGCCTCGAAATTATAAATTTGTTTCCAACGAGTGCCGATTGGGCTTGCCTCATGGAAGTTTACTTGATTTGCAGTTCTTATTTAGATAGAGCTTCCATAAGTTTTGTTTTCTTATGACGACTCAACGGAATTTTATCACCTTCGATCTCGATATTTCTGCTATTGTATTTTTCTACCTTATCCATATTGATGATATACGATTTATGAATACGCATAAATCGATCTGCCGGAAGCTGCGCTTCAAAAGCTTTCATTGTAGAAAGAACAATAATGGGTTCATTGTAAGTTACTAATTTTACATAGTCACCTAACGCTTCGATAAATTTTAAATCATTAAGAAATACCTTTTTCTTCTTAAGATTACTCTTTACAAAAATATAATCATCATCCTCAACACTTCCTTCAGTTTTCAGCCGATGTAAATTAATGGCCTTGTGTACCGCATTTAAGAAACGATCTTTAGTAAGGGGTTTCCTTAGATAATCGATCGCATTGTAATTAAAGGCTTTGTAAGCATATTTGGTTTTTCCGGTAACAAAAATGATTTGTGGTTTATGAACCAAATCATCAAGAAGGTCAAAACCGGTAAGAATTGGCATTTCAATATCAAGAAAAATAAGGTCAACCTTAGTTTCTAATAAGCCATTCTTAGTTTCGATAGCGTTGTTGTATTGTGCAGCCAATCGTAAGTTGGGATGATCTTTGATCATTTTTACTATAGCTAGGCGTTGTAAACTAGAATCGTCAACAACCGCACAGTCTAAAATTAATTCTTCCAAAGGTAAAGTTTTGAGATAGCGTTAGTTTACCAAAACTACTTACAATAAATGTATTAACCAACTTTTTTGTGTAGTTCATCGATATTTTTTTCAATATTTGAGCAGCTATTTGAAAAATAATGAGTTGATAATCGATTTAATGGAAATCTGTTTTGTTGTGTGAGAAATTAAGGTTACTTTTGCACTCATTTTTTAATAAACTATTTTTATGAATCATTACGAAACTGTTTTCATCTTGAATCCCGTTTTATCTGATGACCAGGTAAAGGAAACAGTAAAGAAATTTGAAGATTTTCTTGTTTCAAACGGTGCCAAGATGATTTCTAAAGAAGATTGGGGGCTAAAAAAATTAGCTTACGCGATCCAGAACAAAAAGAGTGGTTTTTATCACTTATTTGAATTTACGGTACCAGGAGAGGTTATCGCAAACTTTGAACTTGAGTTTAGACGTGACGAGCGTGTAATGCGTTTCTTAACAGTAAAGCTTGACAAATATGCGATCGAGTGGGCTGAAAAACGTAGAAAAAGAAACAAAGAAAAAGCGTAATTATGGCATCATCTATAGAGCAACAAGCAAAAGCTAAAAAAGATGGGGAAATCAGATATTTAACTCCGTTAAATATTGAGACCTCTAAGACAAAAAAATACTGTCGTTTTAAGCGTTCAGGTATTAAGTATGTAGATTATAAAGATGCAGATTGGTTAGCGTCTTTTGTAAACGAGCAAGGTAAACTGTTACCACGTCGTCTTACCGGTACTTCTTTAAAATACCAGCGTAAGGTAAGTGTGGCTGTTAAACGTGCGCGTCACTTAGCACTTATGCCATACGTAACAGATTTATATAAATAAAAACTAGATAAGAGATGGAAGTTATACTTAAGAAAGACGTCGATAATCTAGGATTTGTTGACGATTTAGTAACTGTTAAGAATGGTTACGGAAGAAATTATTTAATTCCTCAAGGGTATGCAGTGCTTGCAACTCCTTCTGCTAAAAAAGTTTTAGCTGAAAACTTAAAGCAGCGCGCATACAAAGAGAAGAAAATTGTTGATGCTGCTCAGGCACAAGCTGCTAAACTAGAAGGTTTAGAAGTTAAACTTACTGCAAAAGCAGGTGAGGCTGATAAACTTTTTGGTTCTATCACTGACGCAGATCTTTCTGAAGCTTTAGCTAAAGAAGGTGTTGAGATCGACAAAAAATACATCACTATCGCTGGTGGTAACATCAAGCGTTTAGGTCAGTACGAGGCAAGTCTTCGTTTTCACCGTGATGTAGTGAAGAATTTCACTTTTGACGTTGTAGCAGAGGCTTAAGCCTTTCTCAATAAAATTTAAAGCTTCCGTAATTTTGCGGAAGCTTTTTTTATTGGCACCGCTAAGGGTTTAATCCTTTTTGGCCTGCCTTGAAACTGAAAAATTCGTTTCTAAACAATACCTTTTTGGGTTTGCCCCAGAGGTAGTTTACTTCTAAAAACTCAGATTATGAAGTACATAAGACTTTCAAAAGAGCAATTAGATGAAATGCACCAGGAATTCATAAACTTTCTGGCAGCACAATCGATCACTGCTGAAGAGTGGGATAGTATCAAGAAAAATCAGCCGGAAACCGCTGAGCAAGAGCTTGATGTATTCAGCGATTTGATCTGGGAAGGTGTTTTGAGCAAGGTGGAATATCTTGAGCACTTTTCACCGCAGCACATGTTTTTGTTTAAAGTAGGTGAACTTAAAATAAGTATGATTTCAATCGAAGTTGAAAACAAAAGCATAGATATCACAACGCCTCAGGGTTATAAATGGCTGCAGGATAACTTTATGAAAGATGAAGTGAATCTATACAGCTCTAGTAAACTCTTATCAGACGATCGAAACAACGATATTTTTGTGCTCATTAGACAAGGAGCAAATATCACAAAAGGAGATTTGTACCGCTGGTTTGAGAAATTCGTTGAAGTAGAGTAGTTATTTCAGCGGCGAACATAAAAGGCATTTTGTAAATATTGGGCTGGGAGAATTGTTTCTTTATAGCTACCTATTGACAAAACACTTTATAAAAAAACCTGAAGTTTCAGCTTCAGGTTTTTTTATGGTTTAAAGTTACTCGTATCTCAAGGATTCAACCGGATCTAGTTTTGCTGCTTTCAATGCAGGGAAAAGTCCGGCGATAACTGCGACGAGCAGAGTTACTGCAGTAGCTGCCAGCATCGCCATCCACGGTGTGGTAAAATTAAAATTAGCCACAGTTGAAATTAAGATTCCTATACCAATACCGAGAATTATACCCAGAATTCCTCCAAATTGCCCAATCATAATTGTTTCCATTAAAAATTGCCCGGCAATGATCGATTTTTTGGCGCCTAGTGCCTTTCGTACTCCAATTTCGCGCGTGCGTTCAGTTACCGAAACCAGCATAATATTCATCAGAGCAATAGACGAACCTAAGATCGTGATCAAACTGATGACCCAGGCGGCGAGCGAGAGATATCCGCTGATCTCAGCGATTTGATTCAGTAAATCATCGCTTCGGCTGATACCAAAGTTATTTTCTTCTACAGGAGCAAGTTTTCTCAGGTTTCTAAACGTAATGATTGCTTCATCAAGAGCGCCTTCAAACATTTCTTTATCATCTACTTTTACACTTAAAGCGTAGTTAATATTAGCTTGTGTAAATAGCGATCGCGCTACCTGAATTGGAATGATCACGCGTAAATCCTGATTGTTACCAAAGGTCGAACCCTTTTCTTCCAGAACACCAATCACCTTAAATTTAGCGCCACGAATACTTATCGTTTGACCTATAGGATTTACATTTTTAAGCAGACCGTTTTTAAAATCACTTCCCAGAACACATACATTATTGTTATTCTTAATGTCAAAAAGTGTAAAGTTTCGGCCTAGATCCAGTTCGAGTCCGGCATTGTCCAAAAAGTTTTCATTAGCACCTAAAACGGTAACTTCAGGATCTGTATCCAGATTTTCATATTTAACTTCCGCAGAAGAAGTTCCGGTAAAAGAAACCGAAACTTGCGTGAACGGATAGGTGTAGCGGTCTTCAAAATCACGCACTTCCGTATAGCGTATCACCGGATTTACTTTCTGTTTTTCACCACTACCTTGACTACGCGTGGTACGGTCGTAGCGCTGAATATTAAAAGTATTGGCTCCCATTGAAGAAAAATCACTACTAATTGTGTTTTCAAGAGCTTTTACGAGACTTAAAATGGCTACTAGTGCTGTGATACCAATTGCTATAATTACTACTGTAAGAATCGTTCTTAGTAATTGGCTGCGAATAGAATCGTATGCGATACGAATATTTTCTCTAAAGAGTGAGAACATAGATTTACCGGTTTGAACCAATAGGTCTACTATTGTTTAAAATTGTTACTGTTTTATAAAATTAAGCCTTACAAACCCTCAATTTTTAAGATATTTGCAGGCGCTAAAACGCGTTTAGCAAATTAATTTTACAAGCGTATACAATAATACACACAATGGCTCAAAAACCTAGTATCCCTAAAGGAACCCGCGATTTTTCACCTGAAGAAGTTTTAAGACGCAATTATATCATCAATACGTTGCGTACCAATTTTGAGCTTTTTGGTTTTCAACCTATTGAAACGCCATCCTTTGAAAATAGCAGTACGCTGATGGGAAAGTATGGCGATGAAGGAGATCGTCTTATTTTTAAGATTTTGAATAGTGGGGATTATTTGAACAAGATTGATGATGCCGTGTATACAGCAAAGGACAGTACAAAATTAACGGCTGAAATTTCAGAAAAAGCCTTACGTTACGATCTTACCGTGCCTTTTGCGCGTTATGTGGTGCAGCATCAAAACGAGATCGAATTTCCTTTTAAGCGTTATCAGATTCAGCCGGTTTGGCGTGCAGATCGTCCTCAAAAGGGAAGGTTTAGAGAGTTTTTTCAGTGTGATGCTGATGCTGTGGGATCTGATTCGCTATTGCAGGAAGTGGCTTTTGTACAGTTGTATGATGCGGTTTTCACCGATTTAGGACTGAAAGGAACTACGGTTAAAATGAATAACCGCAAAATACTTTCTGGTCTTGCGGAAGCGATAGGTGCGGCTGATAAGCTGATCGATTTTACGGTGGCGCTAGATAAACTCGACAAAATAGGTGAGGAGGGCGTTGTCAAAGAGATGTTGGCTAAAGGAATTTCTGAAGAAGCCATTACCCGGGTTAAACCCATTTTTAACGTAGGCGGAAATTTTGCTGAAAAGCTGAATCTGCTAAAAGATTTGCTGGCAGATTCTCAGGTTGGTAAAGAAGGCATCGAAGAATTGGCATACATTAATGAGAAGATCGAAGCGCTCGGACTTGCAACAGTAACTCTTGATCTCGATGTGACTTTAGCACGTGGACTCAATTATTATACAGGAGCGATTTTTGAAGTTGCTGCACCCGAAGGTGTAAAAATGGGAAGCATTGGAGGTGGAGGCCGTTATGACGATCTTACCGGAATTTTTGGACTGAAGAATATGAGCGGAGTTGGGATCTCTTTTGGTTTGGATCGTATTTATTTGGTGCTTGAAGAACTCGGTCTTTTTCCGGAGCAAGCGATTAAAGGGACCAAATTATTGTTCATCAACTTTGGAGAAGCAGAATCGTTGTATTGTCTAAAAGCTGTTAAATCCTTGCGCGAAGCGGGAATTACTTCAGAATTATATCCTGATGCTGCTAAGATGAAAAAGCAAATGTCGCACGCAGACAAACGCAATATTCAATTTGTGGTTTTAGCAGGGACACAAGAAATGGAAGAAGGCGTTTATACTCTTAAGAATATGAAAACAGGTGATCAGACCCGAGTAGATCTCAACGGATTGATCAAAGCACTTGCTTAGATATAAATGCTAACAATAAAAAAATCCCGAATGTCTTCGGGATTTTTTTATGAACTCACCACAGGAAACAATACCCCGAGGCAGTTTATGTTTAATCAGTTTGTTTGTTAAGACTGCTCGATGGTTTTTGATTTGTAATCAAACAAGCCTTGCTCTTTAATCTGTTGCGCAATACCTTTTGGAAGCATGGCTTCCCATCCTTCTTCATTGTTTGCGATCATTTTAAGAACCTGTCGCGAAAATACATTCAGAATATCAGGATTATAATCTTCGATATCTACAACACGACCATTGTACTTAAAGAATTTGTACAACTCTTTCATTCGCGGATGTACTTTTAGATTTTCGCTTGTAAAGAATTCACCTGTTTCCGGATCGCGCATTGGATACAGATAAACACGTAAATCTTTAAAGAAAAGTTTACCAAAGGCTTCTAGAATACCTCCACTCAAATGGCGGTAGTATGACTCGTCAAAAATATCGATCAAGTTGTTTACACCCATCGCAAGACCCATACGCTCTTTAGTATAGCGTGAGAAGTACTCCACTAAACGATAATATTCTTGGAAATTTGAAATCATTACCGTGTGGCCCAGATTACATAATAATCGGGCTCTTGCCATAAAATCTTCTTCATCGATCTCACCTTCCGCCCGAAGGTTAGAAAGGGTGATTTCAAAAATCACTTCAGTATTGTCTTCTTTTACGCGATTTTCGCTTAAAAAGATTTCAAGCGATTTGCGATACATGTCTGTATTAACCTTGGTCACAGGTCTAAAGCTTCCGCGAAGCGCAAGAATATTTTTCTTGTAAAGAATTTTTGCAGCAAGGATATTGTTTCCGTCAGCACCAAACATTACAGCATCTGTAAAACCGTTTTTAACCAACTGCAAACTCATAAGACGGTTATCTACTTTAGAGAAAACCGGTCCCGAGAAGTT
The DNA here is from genome assembly GCF_011784865.1 of Leeuwenhoekiella sp. ZYFB001. NCBI lineage: Bacteria > Pseudomonadati > Bacteroidota > Flavobacteriia > Flavobacteriales > Flavobacteriaceae > Leeuwenhoekiella > Leeuwenhoekiella sp. ZYFB001. The sequence continues at coordinate 1,929,423 of NZ_CP050460.1, read as the reverse complement.
GATCATATCAATCTCGATCTGATCTTTATCAATATGGTCATATAAGTAGCGCAGGAGCTTTTTAGGCGAATCGTATTTGTAATAAGCGCCATAAATAAGGTTTACGCCTAGCGTACCTAAGGTAAGCTGCTGTAAACGTGCGTCAGTTTCGTGAAAACGTACGTGTAAAATTATCTCGTTAAATTCTGCCTGAGGTTCTACCTGATATTTTATACCTACCCAACCGTGACCTTTATATTTTTTTGCAAAATCAATAGTCGCTACGGTATTTGCGTACGTAAAATAGATTTTATTAGGATGCTTCTCGCGAGAGATTCTGTTTTCTAACAGGTTGGTTTCGTGCGCAAGCATCTTTTTTAGTCGGGCTTCTGTTACATAGCGATGATCTTGCTCTACACCATATACTGCATCACTAAAATCTTTGTCATAAGCAGACATCGCCTTCGCAATGGTACCGCTCGCGCCACCTGCTCTAAAAAAATGTCTTACGGTTTCTTGTCCTGCACCAATCTCGGCAAATGTACCGTAGATGTTTTCGTTGAGATTTATTCGCAGGGCTTTATTAGTTATCGACGGGATATTTTCAAACTCTTTATCACCTTGAATCGTGATCGGCATAGCGCTTATTTTTAGGGTGAGTATTGGTGGTTTCCTTTGCGGGTTAAAGGTAACAAAATGGTAGGGCTTACAAAAAATTAAGTGTAGTTTTGTGCTAAATTTCACAGGTTTGAGAATTACCTTTTTAGGCACAGGCACATCACAAGGAATCCCCATTATTGGGAGTACACACCCGGTTTGCAAGAGCAAAGACCCCCGAGACAAACGTTTGCGTGTGTCACTTTTAATAGAATTTGAAGGCGCAAATTATGTGATTGATTGCGGTCCAGATTTTAGACAACAAATGTTGACCCATAATGTAGATCATCTTGAAGCGTTATTGTTTACTCATGAGCACGCAGATCACACTGCGGGCCTTGATGATATTAGACCCTTTTTTTTCAGACAAGGAGATATACCGGTTTATGCGCATCAGCGGGTAATTGGCGAACTCAGAAAGCGTTTTGAATATATTTTTAAGACCGAGAACAGATATCCCGGTGCACCTGCTGTAGCACTATTTGAGGTTATCAACAATCAGCCATTCAGCATAAATAATTTACAGGTTGAGCCTATTAATGTGATGCACGGTAAACTTCAGGTTTTTGGCTATCGTTTTGGCTCTTTTGCGTATCTCACTGATGTCAAAACCATTGCAGCTGAAGAAAAACAAAAACTACGAGATCTTGATGTTTTGGTGGTAAATGCTTTGCGAGAGGAACCGCATTATTCGCATTTTAATCTAGAGGAAGCGCTTGCTTTTGTAGCCGAGATCAAACCAAAACAAACTTATTTTACTCATATTAGTCATTTGCTGGGCTTTCACGCAGAGGTTGAAAAACAACTGCCTGACAATGTACATCTGGCTTATGACGGACTTCAATTAGAACTTTAAGCTATGCGCAGAAACATTTTTATGTATTTGTTTTTATTTACTGCTCTCTGGGTGGTATTTCAATATGTAAATTCTACTAAGGTATATGAGTCTCAAGAAAAGCATATCGCCAAATTAGAACAACAACTGGCTAAGGCTGATTCTTTGCAAGCGGTACGTGGGAATGGTGGCGAGCGTTATTTTAAGTTGAAAGGAAACGAGCAAGCTTATGATTATTTTGAACGCTTCGGTGTTGCTGTAGATGATCTTGAAGCCAAGATCGAAAGCGCGATCATCAGCAAAAATACCACCGAAGGAAACGCGTTAATTCCGTATGAGAATGCCACGGGAATTTTTCAGATCAACAGGGTAGAGGTCCTTAACCACAAATGGGTGATCGCCGACTTTAGCGATGGAAAACGCTGGGGCGAACTCATTCTTCTTTATTCTATTGATAAAGAAGGCAACATAACTTTTGAAACATTACAGAGCGTAATTTATCCTTAGTGTTGCAGTAACCAATCTTTAAGGTCAAAAAAGTTTTGTGGAGCGACACCGTGTCCTACAGGATATTCTTTCAAGTTAGATTCAATACCTAAAGTTGCTAAATATGGAGCGATCTTGCGCGCAGCTTCAACTGGAATTACCTGATCTACTGTGCCGTGTGAACTGAATACAGAAAGGTGCTTATAGGCGTTTACATCTGATTTTGGCGTTACAATCGCTTCGTTGACATATCCGCTTAAGCCAATCACATTTTTGATCTTTTCAGGGTAAGTAAGCGCTACTGCGTAACTCAAAATACAACCCTGGCTGAAGCCCAAAAGGGTCACATTTTCAGCGTCAAGGTGATAAGCATCGATGGCTTCGTCAATAAAAGTTTTGATCAATTCGCGCGAAGAAATAGCCTCTTCATCGTCAGACCATTTTCCGTCTGTAGCATCCCAGTGAATGGTGTACCACGCATTGCCATAAGGTTGCATTGCCATTGGCGCTTTTGCAGAGATCACAAAATATTCCTCGGGTAGCTTTGGAGCAAAAGAAAATAAATCCTGCTCGTTGCTTCCGTAGCCGTGTAACAGCAATAATAACGGAGGCTTTTCCGAAGTTTTTTTAGGTCTTTGTATAAGATGTTCTAATGAAAGTTGCGCCATATTATTCTATAAATCTAAACCACTTTTGATAGTATTTGCCCAGCAGTGGTACCGGTACGATGTTTCCTTGAATGGCATTTACAAAGCCATAACCCCAGAGGATAAATATGAAAATATAAAAACCGAAGGATGCCGGCCAGCTATTCAAGAACGAAACTAAAAATCCTAAAGCAAAGAAGGTTAGAAAAATCCCAAATGCTTGACGTATATGAAAACGCGCAAACGGATTTTTAGGTTCCATATTCATAAAAATAGCGATGATTGCGCCTAGCATGGTTAAGTATGCGACAATCGCTGAAGTTTTACCGTTTTTAATGTCTTCTGTTGTCATTTAAGAAGCTATAAATTGGTTATTTGATATAATTCCGTAAACTTTTCCTTTTAATTTAGCTCCTAAGAATGCTGTGTTTTTAGACTTAGAAAGAATATGCTCTTTGTCAAACACCGTAGTTCCTTTAGTCGTAAATAAACTGAGATTTGCCGGTTGACCGATTTCAATTTTTGATTTTACTTTGGTAAATCGTTCTTGAGCCGCGGTAAGTAATTTTACCGCTCTTTTTTCAGAAACTAATGTGAGTAAAGCACCCCAAGTAGCTTCTTGAGCAATAGTGCCAAATTTGGCGTGATCAAACTCCAGTTTTTTTAATTCAATATCAAGCGGATTATGATCACTGGTGACCATATCAATCGTACCGTCTTTGATTCCGGCAATGAGTGCTTGCCGATCAGTTTCTGTGCGTAATGGCGGAAGCACTTTATAGCGGGTGTCAAATTCATTAAGCATCGCCTCAGTGTAAAATAAATTTACAATAGCAACGCTACAGGTTACGTCAAGGCCTTTTGCTTTAGCTTCTTTAATAAGAGCAACACTTTGAGCGGTAGAAATGGTTGGGATGTGCAATTTACCACCGGTGTATTCTAAAATATATAAATCACGCGCCACCTGTATGTGTTCGGCCAAAGAAGGAATACCTTTTAAGCCAAGGCTAATAGCTGTTTCTCCTTCATTAGCAACACCTTTTATAATCAAATCATCTTCTTGCGGAAAAGACAAAACTAAACCATCAAATCCCTGAGCATATTGCAGCGCGATCTTGATAAGATTAGGATTGGATATCGCGTGCTGGTAATCACCAAACGCCACGGCTCCGGCTTGTTGCATGTCGTACAGTTCGGCGAGATCAACCCCGGAAGCATTTTTTGTGAGTGCGCCAATAGGATGCAAATTAACCGCATTACCGGCTGCTTTATTTTTTAGGAACGCCACCGAAGCATTGTTGTCAATGACTGGTGCGCTGTTAGCATTTACAGCGATAGAAGTAAAGCCACTCTTACCGGCAACTTTTAACGCATTGCTTATTGTTTCTCGTTCTTCAAAGCCTGGCTCACCAACGCTAACGCTGCTGTCAAACCAACCGGGAGAAACGCTTAAATTTTCAAACTGAAGCTCTTCTTCGTTATTTTTTGGGGTTAGATCGGTACCTATTTCAGTGATGATCCCGTTTTCAATTCTTAGATCTACTTGTTTTCCGTGATGTTCATTACTCTCATCCAGGAGGGTTGCCTTGGTGATACGTGCGTTCATTTAAACTTTTTTAGAAGAAGCATTTCGGCTAGAAATGCGAGCAGTGCAAAAATAACAAACCATTTGTAAAGTAAATTAAGATTTGTGTCTTGTTCTAGCTTATTAAATAGGTCTGGGATATTGGTTTCAAAATCTATATTTTCTGCAGTTATGGCTTCAAGCGGCCTTAAATTGCTTTCTGCTCTATCAAAATTGTACGCGACCATTGCCAGCGTATCTTGCTTGTATTTTACTGCGTAGAGTCCGTCGTTTTTAATTCCTTCTTGGGTGTCTATACTTACTTTGTCGCCTCGTCTTTGCTGAAGCGGAATAAACGCCTGCTCTTGCTGTTCTAGGGTGAGCACTGCATCGTCAGGCAAGGGTGTGGTTATGTCAAAAGTGTTTTTACTGCCAATGGAATAATACATCTGAGGAAGCTTTAAAGCTTCGGTAGCAATTTTATCAAATGTAGGCACGATGAGTTGACCATTGATGAAGTTGCTGTTGGTACTCGTTAAACTTCCTGTAAATAGATATAACCGATTATTTTCAGCCAAAAACGGGGCATTATTTTCTAAACTTAAAATCGCGTCTGTGGTAGCTATTGGGAAATAGGCTTTCACCTGATGGGTTTGTAAATTAGAAGACCTTCCTGTAAAAACATTTTGGTATAAAGGATGGTCATAATTGATCGTTGTGATGCGTTGTGGAGCTTCAATTTTTGATTGAAAACCAGCGAACCCGTAAGCGTTTAGGAGGCTGTTGTAGTTCGTCGCAGCGGCATTCATGTTAGGAATAAGCAACAAGGTGCCGCCGCTTTGGGTGTGTTTTTTTAAAGCATTGATCAGTGCTGTCGAAATGCGTTGCGGTTCATTTAGGATAATTAAATCCTGATCGTCGAGTATGCTGTATTCTAATTGATCTTCGGCAACATTGGTATAGGAAAACTGTGGTTCTTGATACAACCTACTCAGAAAAGTATCTTCCGCATTTGAAACGGCGAGCACCTTTAGCGGTTCTGTCGTATTTATACTGAAATAAAAATCATTATCAAACTTTAAATCCGGAGTTGTAATGCTCAGCTTTCCTTGAATAGCAGCCCCGGAAGTCAATTGAAACTGAATTTTTGAATGCTTTGAATTTTCAAAAGTGGCTGAACCCTTGGCTATCAGTTTTTCTTTATTAAATAATGAAACCGGTATGTCTTGGGTGATCGATGTGGTGCTTGCTAAAAAAACATCTAGCGAATACGCCGCACTAACCCGATTGAGGTGCAGACTGTCTATACTTATATTTTCTAGAGTAGTAGGCTCTAACAGTATGCGATGCTCTGTTTTGTGCAAAGAATCTAATTGAGAACTCCATCCTGTATCTTGAAAATCAGAAATAAGAATGCGTTGTCTGGAGCTTTCATCTCTGGTTGAAAATACGTTATTCAGACGCATTCGAAGGCTTTGAACATCAATGGTTTTCTGAGTAAAATCTAAGTCTAAGAGTTCGTTACGATCGGTCACAGGATTAAAATCACGCAACACGTCATCCCAAGTGACCAGTGTATAGCGCTCATCTTTATGCAGAGCAGCAAGAAGTTCTTGTTTAGCCTCGGTAAGTAAGTTGCCTTTTTTACCTGTAGCTTGCATACTGAAAGAATTATCAATAAAAATAACCGTTTCCTGAGGTTGTAACGCGCGCTCAGTATTTGGTATAAACGGTTCGGCGAAAGCAAAGATTAAAAAAGTAAGCGCAAGTAAACGCGTGCAGAGCACCAACCATTTTTTTAAGGTACTGCTTTTACGGGTGTTTTGAATTACGGTTTCAAGAAAAGCGACGTTAGTAAAAGGTGTTTTTTTGTAACGTCTAAGCTGGAATAAATGAATGAGAATAGGAATAAGTAGCAGAAAAAGCGCGTAAAGAATTTCAGGATTTTTAAACTGCATACAAGTTTACATTTCTCAGTAAACGAAAATACTGGTTTTAGAAATTATTACACCTTATTGAAGCGTTTTATTCTCTTAATTTTTTACTGCGGAAGTGTCATTCTCAGGACCTGCGATTTGAGTAGGGATATCTTGTTTTCTTGCAGAAAAGCTAAACGTACTTCCTTCTCCCTCCACCGAAGCTACACTGATGCGCCCGCCTAAGTTGGCGACAAGTTTTTTTACGGTAGATAAGCCAATCCCATTGCCGCGGTTTCCGTTTTTGTCTTTAGAAGCTACGATGGAAAAGAGTTCAAAAATTTTATCGATTTTATCCTGCGGAATCCCAATTCCATTATCGATGACTTCAAAACGATAAAAATCATTGTCTTCGGTAAAGGTCACTGTAATCTCAGGTTCTTCTTTATCGTTGTATTTGATACTGTTGCCTAAAAGATTGATAAAAATCTGATGCAAAGCAGCACGATTACAGGAGATGATATGATTGGCTTCCGGCAGATGAATAACGGTTTTATAATCGTGATTGAGCATATCTTCAACTTCCTCAAGAAGATCGTGAATGTCAAACGAGTCTCGCTGATCTATAGTTAAATTATCACTCTCATAGTGTTGCAAAATTCCGCTTATATACTCGCTTAGCGAAAAGGAGGAACTTTTAAGGTAGTTGAGGTAATCGAGCCCTTTTTCATCTAAAAGCTCTTTGTATTTTGCCTTGAGAATATCTGTGGTGGTGATAATATTCGCCAGAGGCATTTTCATATCGTGAGAAACCACTCCGGCAAATTCTTTAAGAAGGCTATTTTTTTTGAGAAGGTTTTTTTGAAGTGCCTTATTCTCAATATTCTGGCGACGGAGTTCAAAAAGATTAACGACTTGACTGGCCAAAGCGATCAATGTACTCACCTGATGCTCGTTGAGCGTACGGGGCTCGTGATCAAATACACAAAGAGTTCCTAAAGCGTGCCCGCCTTTATCCACCAGCGGAACACCCGCATAAAAAATGGCTTTCATAGGGCCGGTAACCAGCGGATTGTCTTTGAATCGGTCATCTTCGCGCGCGTCAGGAATGATAAAAATGGGATCGTGGGTTTGAATTGCGTGCGTACAAAATGAAATTTCACGCGGAGATTCGTTAAACGGAACTCCGTAATGCGATTTTAAAAAATTACGGTTGTAATCAAGCATAGTGATCAATGCAATGGGAGTGCCGCAGATATAGGAGGCGATCTGTGTGATATTATCGTAACTCTTCTCAGGCAGCGTACCCACCAGTTTGTAAGAGTCTACCGCCTTTTGTCGTTTCTTTTCGTCTATTTTCACTATGCTCATTGCTTATAAATATAAGCATTTAACTTAATTGAAAGTCCGTGTTAGGCACTTACTTTTTGAATCGTAAAGTCAAATGTAGCTCCTTCACCTTCGGTACTGCTCACACTTATAATTCCACCTAAAGAATGCACCAGATTACGCACTGTAGAAAGACCAATTCCGTTACCTTTTTTTCCTTTATTATCAGTTTCTGAAGCAATACTGAATAAGTCAAAAATAGAATCTAACTTATCTGCTGCAATGCCCTTACCGTTGTCGCTTATTTGTATGTAATAATAAGCGTGATCTTCAACACAGTTGATGGTAATAATACCGGTGTCTTTGTCGTTGTACTTTAGACTGTTTGTGATAAGATTCAGAAGAATCTGTTGTACTGCAGATTTACTGCTGTGCAGTTCAATGCCAGATTCGGGTAAATTTATAATGTAGTCTTCATTTATTTTAAGCAAATCAATAATCTCTTCCAGCAGATGGTGCAGATCAAATTTTTCTAAGTTTTTAACCTGAAGCTCTTCACTCTCATAATACGATAGCAAATTGTCAATATAGTCACTAAGCGAAAATGAGGATTGTTTTAAATAAGACAAGTAATCTATGCCTTGCGCATCAAGTTTAGGAGCGTATTTAGCCCGAAGAATATCAGTCGTGACAATCATATTAGCTAAAGGCATTTTCATGTCGTGCGAAACCGTTCCGGCAAACTTTTTTAATTGCTCATTTTTCTTTGTCAATAATTGTTCAACCTCTTGCAATTGCAAATTACTACGTCTAAGCTCAAAAAGGTTTTCAACTTGCAAGGCGAGATCTTTAAGTGCGCTTATTTGTGCTTCGGAAAGATTTCTAGGCTTATGATCAATAATGCACAACGTACCAATAGGGTTTCCTGTTTTTGATAAGAGCGGTACACCTGCATAAAAGATCACGGGATAATCTGAGGTTAATAAAGGATTTCCTTTAAAACGCTCGTCTAAGCGAGAATCAGGAATAATGGTGATCTCGCGAGGCTGAAGAATTGCGTGAGCACAAAATGAAATATCTCTAGCGGTGTCACAAAGATCCCAACCTATTTTTGCTTTAAACCATTGTTTGTCTGCATCAATTAACGAAACCAAAGCAATGGGCACTTCACAGATCGCAGCAGCCAAACGCGTTATCGTGTCGTAATTAGGATCAGGTTCGGTATGTAACAACGCCAACTGCCTCAACTCTGAAAGGCGAATTTGTTCATTAGCGGGTAGTGCTGGTTTCTGCATAAGTTGGTGGGTATTGTGCTCTTTAGCAACGGTCTAAAATACACTATTCTGATGAAAAAATCCAATCAGGAATATTGTTTATAAAAATAATTATAGTGTTCTAAAATAAATCTTTTTCAAAAGCGCTAAGTCCGAATAAGGCGAAATCATATTTTACAGGATCAATAGGGTCTAAGCGTCTTAATTGTTTGTCGAGTTCTGCCAAAGCGATCGCGTCGTTTTGCTTTCGTTTTAATAATCCTAATTGGCGCGCAACCCGCCCGGAGTGCACATCTAAGGGGCACGAAAGAAATGCAGGAGACAAACTTGACCAAATACCAAAATCTACTCCTGCGGTGTTAGGCCTTACCATCCAGCGTAGGAACATATTGATGCGTTTTGCGGCAGATTTTTTTAATGGATCGCTCACGTGCTTTAGCGTACGGGGCTCGTGTTCAACTTCAAAAAAATGCTTCTTAAAATGATGGATTGCAGTTTGCAGTTCGTTATTCATAACATAACTGCTAAAAATAGCTTCAAGACCGTAATGATTGGTGTAAACATGTCGGAGACCTTTAATAAAAGTGATCAAGTCGTTTCCATTAAAGGTGCGGTGTACAAAGTGCTGTAAACGCTCAAGATCCTGCTCAGTATGGTTCAATACAAAATCAAACGGACTGTTGTCTAATAATTCAACAAGGCTATTACCATTTTTAATTATGCTTTTACGATTACCCCAGGCAATTGTCGCCACAAGAAAGCCTATGATCTCTATATCTTCTTTTCTACTGAATTGATGCGGAATCTGTATTGGGTCTGTACCAATAAATTTAGGACTTTCGTAGAGTGCAGCTTTTTCGTCTAAAAATTCTTTGAGTTCGCTTTTCTTGAGTCTAAGAGATGATTTTGCCATCTACCATAGTAAGTTTGCGATCAGCCATTGCGGCAAGATCTTCGTTATGCGTTACGATTACAAAAGTTTGATTATAAGTGTCGCGCAGCTTAAAAAAGAGTTGGTGCAAATTTTCAGCAGATTCACTATCTAAATTACCAGAAGGTTCATCGGCTAGAATAAGTGCGGGCTCGTTTATTAAAGAACGCGCAACAGCCACCCGTTGTTGTTCACCTCCGGAGAGCGCTCCGGGCTTATGATGAATGCGATGGCTGAGACCTAGAAAACTTAATAATTCTTTCGCTTTAGCTTCTGCTGCCTCTTTACTTTTCTTTGCGATAAAAGCCGGAATACACACGTTTTCTAAAGCAGTGAATTCAGGTAGTAATTGATGAAACTGAAAAATAAACCCAATATTCAGATTACGGAATTTACTCAGCTCTTTTTCGTTGAGGTCAGCAATTTGCGTATCATTAATTTGGAGTGAAGTGTTTGCCTTTTTATCTGCACGGTCTAAGGTTCCTAGAATCTGAAGCAAGGTGGTTTTTCCGGCACCACTGGCACCAACTACTGAGACTACCTCACCATTTTCAATTAAAAGATCTACGCCTTTTAGGACCTGAACATCACCGTAAGATTTGAATATATTTTCAGCTTTTATCATAATATGTAAACTTGTGAGCTACGTAAGCCGGTGTTGAGGTTTACGACTACTTGCTTGCTTAAAATTATATATCGCTTTTAACTTTAAGCAATAAGATTCAAAGATACTACAGTATAAAAGATCTGCATCTTTGCACTTAAGATTTGTTTTTGTTTAATGATTTGAGCAAATGTATTAACAAAAGGTTAAACAGGGCTAGAGTTAAAAGGGAGATTATAAATTTGTTATGCTATGAAAGAAAATTTGATGAAAGCTACTTTCGCTAACGGTTGCTTTTGGTGTACCGAAGCAGTTTTTCAACGCTTTAAAGGGATTTATAATGTACAAAGTGGTTACACGGGAGGGACGATTAAAAATCCGCCGTATCGTGAAGTATGTCAAGGTAGAACCGGGCACGCTGAAGGAATTCAGTTTGATTATGATCCAGAGATCATCAGCTATCAAGAATTGCTAGAAGTGTTTTTTACCACACACGATCCTACCACTTTAAATAGACAAGGTAATGACGTAGGAACACAGTACCGAAGCGCGATTTTCTACCACAATGAAGAACAGCGCCAACATGCAGAGGATTATATTGCCTATCTTGATGAGCAAGCTGTTTTTGATGCAAAAATCGTAACCGAAGTTACCCCGGCAAAACCTTTTTATATCGCAGAAGAAGAGCATCACTCCTTTTACAATAAGCATACAGAACAAGGGTATTGTCAGTTTATAATCAATCCTAAAGTCAATAAAATAAAGAAGCTATACCAAGATAAATTACAAGAGGTGTATCTCTAAATAAAACAAGCATTTATGGCTCCCTATAGAAAATTTGAAGAATATAATATCAGTGTGCAAGATGATGTCAAAGATAGATACAAAGCGATCATTTCAGATCTTGGAGAAGACGTAAATCGAGAGGGCATTGTTAAAACTCCTGAACGTGCGGCCAAAGCTATGATGTATTTAACTAGCGGCTATGATATGGACGCTAGTGAAATTTTAAAAGGAGCTATGTTTAAGGAGGATTATAATGAAATGGTTATAGTAAAAAACATTGAGTTATATTCCCTTTGTGAGCACCATTTGTTACCCTTCTTTGGAAAGGCCCATATAGCTTACATTCCTAATGGTCATATCGTGGGCCTGAGTAAATTACCGCGCGTAGTAGATGTATTCTCGAGAAGATTGCAAGTTCAGGAGCGTCTCACGCACGATATTTTAGAATGTATCAATACCACCTTGAAGCCTCAGGGTGTTGCCGTGGTTATTGAAGCTTCACACATGTGTATGATGATGCGCGGGGTGCAGAAACAAAATTCTACCACGACAACATCAGGATTTAGAGGTCAATTTGAACATAATGAAACACGCAACGAGTTTTTAAAACTCATAGGTTCAGATCTTAGTTAGTTTGGCAGGTTATTTGCTCTATTAAAATTGATTACCAGAGATTTGACAACTGCGTTTAGGGTCAAATTTTTAACCCAATTTAAAATTGATAGTATGAGAACATTAAATTATAATTTGCTCTTCAAGGGTTTGTTTTTTGATGCTGTAGGAATGCTTACCATGGCAATACCGGTAGTTGGGCCCTTTTTAGATTTAGCTTGGGCACCCGTTGCTGCAAAACAAATGACTAAAATGTATCCCGGTAGAAATGGGAAATTTGCATCCATTCTAGTATTTATTGAGGAGCTATTACCTTTTACAGATATAATTCCATCATTTACATTGATGTGGATTTACACGTATCTTTTAAGTTCAGAACCTAAAAGAAATTTAAAAACGATTCCCATTAAAGTGAATCGATAAATAAAAAGAGCGACGTAATAACGTCGCTCTTTTTTTATGCGGATGAGTTGCGCTAAGATGCTTCCTCAATTTTTTCTTCCATCCATTTCACAGCTTCCTTCAGGTCGTCAAAAATTCCAAACGGATTGTGATAAAATTTACCTTCGATCTTAGCTATATCTTTACTTAGTTTTGAAAAAGGTACGATTGCAAAAGCTTTCAGAGATTCAACGGTGTTTAGTTGCGTATATATTAAAGGATTGATGCTGTAACTATGTTTTCTTACCGAAATATACCCAAAAGGCTTCCCGTCAAAGTGCTTTAAGCAAGCTTCTAGAAATGCTTTACGCTCTTTATCATCAAAATTTACACTAGGGTTTACATAACCCATAGCGATGTTCTTAGTGAATTCAATTACACCAATACCTAAATCAAGACGTTTTTCGATTTTCAAAATATATCCTCCTAATATTCAATAACTAAGCTATAAAAAAAAGCCGCTTAAGAGCGGCTTTTGAGAGTTAATGTTTCGACAATTTTTAGGACTGCGCAGAATTTTCAGTTTTTTCTATTGAAATGCTCAGTTCTTCTTTGCCATCTTCAAGATCCATAAAAATGCGATCTCCTTCATTAATATTTGAAGTGATGATTTCTTCAGCTAAAGCATCCTCAATGTACTTCTGAATTGCGCGCTTTAGAGGTCGGGCACCATACTCCTTGTCAAAACCTTTATCACTAATGAAGTCTTTAGCTTTGTCACTTAATTTTAAGTGATATCCAAGCGTTTCAATTCGCGCATATAGTTTTTTCAATTCGATATCAATGATCTGATGAATTTCTTTGCGATCAAGAGCATTGAACACAATTACGTCATCCACACGATTTAAAAATTCTGGAGCAAAAGCCTTCTTCAATGCTTGTTGAATAATGCCTTTTGCATTTTCTTCGGCTTGTTCCTTGCGGGCAGCGGTACCAAAACCTACACCTTGTCCAAAGTCTTTAAGTTTACGTGCTCCAATATTTGAAGTCATAATGATCACTGTGTTTCTAAAATCGATCTTGCGACCTAGAGAATCTGTAATATAACCATCATCAAGCACTTGAAGCAACATATTAAATACGTCAGGATGCGCTTTTTCGATCTCATCAAGAAGAATTACTGAATACGGTTTTCTTCGCACTTTCTCAGTCAACTGACCACCTTCTTCATAACCTACGTATCCCGGAGGTGCACCAATTAAGCGAGAAACAGCGAACTTCTCCATATACTCACTCATATCGATACGTACTAGAGAATCTTCGTTATCAAATAATTCTGTAGCAAGAATCTTAGCTAATTGTGTTTTACCCACACCTGTTTGACCAAGGAAGATAAAAGAACCAATTGGCTTCTGCGGATCTTTCAGACCTGCGCGGTTACGCTGTATTGCTTTTGCAACTTTAGCTACCGCATCATCTTGACCAATAACTTTAGATTTTATTGATTTTGGCAACTCGGCCAACTTGTTACTTTCGGTTTTAGCGATACGATTTACCGGAATTCCAGACATCATAGAAACCACATCAGCAACATTATCTTCAGTTACTGTTTCTCTATGTTGTTTAGAATCTTCTTCCCAGTTTTGCTGAGCAACGGCAAGTTCTTTTTCAAGATTTTTTTCATCATCTCTCAGCTTTGCTGCTTCTTCATATTTCTGCTTTTTAACCACAGAATTTTTGCGCTCACGTACTTCTTCTAACTGACGTTCTAGATCAAGAATCTTTTTAGGTACATCAATATTTACGATGTGTACACGAGATCCTGCTTCGTCTAAAGCATCAATAGCTTTGTCCGGAAGAAAACGATCAGTCATATATCTATTGGTAAGCGTAACACAAGCTTTTATCGCTTCGGGTGTATAAATTACATTATGATGATCCTCGTATTTATCCTTAATGTTATTTAGGATTTCAACAGTCTCATCAATATTTGTAGGCTCTACGATCACTTTCTGAAAACGACGCTCTAAAGCACCATCTTTCTCGATATACTGGCGATATTCATCAAGAGTAGTGGCACCAATGCATTGAATTTCTCCACGTGCAAGAGCCGGTTTAAACATATTACTCGCGTCTAAAGATCCTGTTGCGCCACCGGCACCTACAATGGTATGGATCTCATCGATGAATAAAATTATATCAGAATTCTTTTCTAATTCATTCATTACGGCTTTCATACGCTCTTCAAACTGACCGCGGTATTTAGTACCAGCAACTAAGCTTGCAAGATCTAATGTAACCACGCGTTTATCAAAAAGTATACGAGAAACCTTACGTTTTACAATACGTAGCGCAAGTCCTTCAGCAATTGCTGATTTACCCACACCAGGCTCACCAATAAGCAGCGGATTGTTTTTCTTACGTCTACTCAAAATTTGAGAAACACGTTCTATTTCTTTTTCTCGACCCACTACCGGATCGAGTTTATCTTCTTCAGCCATTGCGGTAAGATCACGACCGAAGTTATCCAAAACAGGAGTTTTAGATTTTTTATTTGATTTATTTCCGGGAGCATTAAATGGATTTTCTTTAGAAGATTCTGCTGTGCTGTCATCTTCGCTGAAAGATTCATTTTTAATTGGCTCTATATAATCGTCGTCGCTTGTCATCATAAGTTTAAATTGATCTTTTACGTTGTCATAATCCACTTTGAGTTTGTTAAGCAACTTGGTTGTAGGATCATTCTCGTTGCGTAAAACACAAAGTAAAAGATGCGCCGTGTTAATAGAAGAACTCTGAAAAAGTTTAGCTTCTAAAAAAGTTGTTTTTAAAGCACGCTCTGCCTGTCTGGTAAGATGTAGATTTTTCTTTTCATTGCTGGCTAAACCAGAACCCGGATTTGCCGGACTAAGAATTTCAACTTTGCGCCTTAAGTGGCTTAAGTCTACATCTAACGCCTGTAAAATCTCGATGGCTTTGCCGCTTCCGTCACGCAATAAACCTAACATTAAATGTTCGGTTCCTATAAAATCGTGTCCTAAACGCAAAGCTTCTTCTTTACTATAGGCTATAACATCTTTAACTCGAGGGGAAAAATTATCATCCATAAACGCTCCAATCTTTTCTTAGGTTTTTGGTAATAATAAGTCAAAAACCGTTCCGTTGATTACTTTGTAAGTAAATTGACAAAATTACTTTCAAAGACACAATGGAAGTTAAGCATACTTATCAAAAACCAAAACTAATTTTTGTTAATAAAAAGCAGGATGGGATGCGGCGCCAAACGGCGAAAACAGACAAGAAAACCGTATATTGCCCCATACTGTTTAAACCACAATTAAAGATAAATATATATGGCTGAAGGAGAGAAGTTAATTCCTATCAACATTGAAGATGAAATGAAATCAGCCTACATTGATTATTCAATGTCGGTCATCGTGTCACGTGCATTACCTGATGTACGCGACGGTTTAAAACCTGTACATAGACGTGTTTTATTTGGAATGCACGAGCTGGGTGTTCGTTCAAATACCTCTCATAAAAAATCAGCGAGAATCGTTGGGGAAGTTTTAGGTAAATACCACCCGCACGGGGATTCTTCGGTTTACGATACTATGGTGCGTATGGCTCAGGAATGGAGCTTGCGTTATATGCTGGTTGATGGTCAAGGTAACTTTGGGTCTGTAGATGGTGATAGCCCTGCAGCAATGCGTTATACCGAAGCACGTATGCGCAAGATTTCTGAAGAAATGCTTGCAGATATTGATAAAGATACGGTTGATCATACCTTAAATTTTGACGATACTTTAAAAGAACCTACTGTTTTACCTACGCGTATTCCGGGGCTTTTAGTAAATGGAGCATCTGGTATTGCTGTAGGTATGGCTACAAATATGCCTCCGCACAACCTTACCGAAGTTGTTAATGGCACTGTTGCATACATCGAGAATAACGATATCGAGATAGACGAGTTGATGCAGCACATTACAGCACCAGATTTTCCTACCGGAGGAACGATCTATGGCTATGATGGTGTGCGCGAAGCTTTTAAAACGGGCCGTGGTCGTGTGGTATTAAGAGCTAAAGCAATCATCGAAGAGGTTAAAGGGAGAGAGTGTATCATCGTTAGCGAGATTCCATATCAGGTGAACAAAGCTGATATGATCAAGAAAACCGCTGATCTTGTCAACGAGAAGAAAATTGATGGAATCGCTTCTATACGTGATGAGTCGGACCGTAAGGGAATGCGTATTGTATACGTTTTGAAGCGTGATGCAATTCCTAACATCGTTTTAAACACGTTATATAAGTATACCGCGCTACAATCATCGTTTAGCGTAAACAATATCGCACTGGTTAACGGAAGACCAGAAATGCTGAATCTTAAAGATATGATTCATCATTTTGTGGAGCACCGTCACGAGGTAGTTGTTCGCCGTACCCAGTACGAATTAAAAAAGGCTGAAGACCGCGCGCATATTTTAGAAGGATTAATAATCGCATCAGATAATATAGATGAAGTTATTGCCCTGATTCGTGCTAGTAGTAATGCCGAAGAAGCTCGCGAAAAATTAATTGAGCGTTTTGAACTTACTGAAATTCAGGCGCGCGCCATCGTAGAAATGCGATTAAGACAGCTTACCGGTCTGGAGCAGGATAAACTACGTGAAGAATATGAGGAGCTCTTAAAAACCATTGAAGACTTAAAGGACATTCTTGCCCGCAAAGAGCGCAGAATGGATATTATTAAGGAAGAGCTTGAGGAAATTAAAGCCAAGTATGGTGATGACCGCCGTACTGATATTGATATTGCCGGTGGTGATGTTAGTATCACAGACCTTATTCCTGACGAGAAAGTAGTACTTACTATTTCTCACGCCGGTTATGTTAAGCGAACTTCTCTAATGGAATATAAAACCCAAAATAGAGGAGGAGTAGGTCAAAAAGGTTCTACCACGCGTAATGAGGATTTCTTAGAGCATCTGTTCGTAGGAACTAATCATCAGTATCTGATTTTCTTTACTGAAAAAGGAAAATGTTTCTGGGTGCGCGTTTTTGAAATTCCTGAAGGAAGCAAAACCTCAAAAGGACGTGCAATTCAAAACTTGATCAATATTGAGCCGGACGATAAAGTGAAAGCTTTTATCTGTACTAATGATTTAAAGGATGAAGAATACATCAACAGTCATTATGTCATTATGGCAACTAAAAAAGGACAGGTTAAGAAAACTTCATTAGAGCAATACTCGAGACCACGTACTAACGGGATTAATGCAATCACGATTAAAGATGGAGACGAATTGCTTGCTGCAAAATTAACTACAGGAGACAGCCAGGTGATGCTTGCGGTTAAATCTGGTAAAGCCATTCGCTTTGAAGAAGAGAAAACCAGACCTATGGGTAGAAATGCTTCAGGTGTGCGTGGCATAACTCTTGCAGATGATAATGATGAAGTGATAGGAATGGTTGCTGTAAACGATCCTGAGTCTAATGTTCTCGTAGTTTCTGAGAACGGTTATGGTAAGCGATCACTCGTAGAAGATTACCGTGTCACCAACCGTGGCGGTAAGGGAGTAAAGACTATATCTATTACAGAAAAGACCGGAAATCTCGTCGCGATCAATAACGTTACCGACGAAGATGATTTAATGATCATCAATAAATCTGGAATTGCCATCAGAATGGAAGTTTCAGAATTAAGAGTGATGGGCCGCGCAACTCAGGGAGTGCGCCTTATCAACCTTAAAAAAGGTGATACGATTGCAGCAGTGACCAAGGTAAAGAAAGATGAGGATGATATTGAAGATGAAGAGTTAGATGGAGTGGAAAGAGCAGCAGATGCATCTGAGTCTACCGAAGAACCAAAAAATAATAAACCTTCTTCTGATGAAGAAGAATAAATAAAGTCGAATATAAATTGAACAAATAATGAAAACTAAATCTTTATTGCTAGCAGCATTATCTTTTACTGCTGTAACCTTTGCGCAGAAAAAGGAAATCAGATCTGCAGAGAAGACTGTAGATGATGAGAACTATGCTCAAGCGCAAACTGAAATCGCCGCCGTTGAAAGTTTGATGGGGGAGATGGATGAAAAAGAAAAAGAATATTACTATTTTGTAAAAGGTCGTGCATTTTTAGGTGGTGAAAAAAATACCAATGCAGACGAACTTTTAAAAGCTATGGAAGCTTTTGCTAAGGTTTCAGAATTCAACGACGGTGATAAGTACGGTGATGAAGCAACCCAGTACAAGCAAACAGCTATGAACGCTATTATCTCTTCAGCGGTAGATGATCAGAATGCTCAGAAATATGATGCAGCTGCAAGTAAGCTTTATAAATTATATACCTTAACTCCTAAAGATACATCTTACCTATATTTTGCAGCATCTAACGCTGTAAATGGTCAGGATTATGATACCGCATTGGATTATTACGGGCAGTTGAAAGAATTAGGATACACTGGTATCGAAACGAAGTACACTGCTAAAAATAAAGAAAGCGGTCAAGTTGAAAGTTTTCCTGATAAACAACAGCGTGACCTTTTTGTGAAGTCTGGTTCTCACGAAGATCCTAAGACTGAGGTAACCGAGTCTCGCTCTGGTGAAATTGCAAAAAACATCGCTTTAATTTACATCCAAGAAGGGAAGAATGAAGAAGCTCTTTCTGCAATTAAAGATGCTTTAGCTGAAAATCCAGATGACGATGCGTTAATTCGTTCTGCGGCTGATGTGTATTTAAAAATGGGAATGACAGATGAGTATGAGGCAGCATTACAAAAAGTAATTGCTAAAGATCCTAACAATCCTGGATTGTACTTTAACCTTGGTGTAGGCGCTGCAGATGCAGGAAATACTGAGAAAGCTTTAGGTTATTACAAAAAGGCACTAGAGATCGACCCTAATTATGCTGGTGCAAACCTTAACATCGCAGCGTTGATGCTTAGCCAAGATAAAGATATCATTGAGCAAATGAATTCTTTAGGAAACACTAAAGCTGATAACGATAAGTATGAAGTGCTTAAAGAAGAGCGTTTAAAGCTTTATAGAGATGCTGTTCCTTACTTAGAGAAAGCTACCTCAGGTGAAAATCCTAACATCGAAGCTGTGCGCACATTGTATAATATTCACGTTCAGTTAGGAAACACTGCTGAAGCAGATGAGTACAAAGCAAAACTTGATGCAATGCAAGGATAAGCCTTAATAAGGTCATATAAATTAAAAAGTCCGATTCAATTTTGAATCGGACTTTTTTTATGCAATTGATTGATCTTTAGAGCTCAACTCAAGAAAATACAAACTATTCGGTTCTGTCGTATTTTTCCATATAGCGTTTCCAGAGTTCTGTTTGATGAGATTCTAAACTGATGCTTCTTCCGTTAATAAAGGCGTGTGTAAGGTTGTTCCCTTTCATTTCTAAAGCATTTCCGGTGCTTACAAATAAGGTAGCATCTTTACCACTTTCTAAAGTTCCTAGCTGGTCACCAAGACCTAATATCTCAGCACTGTTTTTTGTGATTAACTGAAGCGCGTCTTCAAAGCTTAATCCGTGTGCAGTGGTTTGTCCCGCATAAAATGGGATGTTACGGGCTTGCCAGTATTCACCACTATTACCTAAAGCTACTTTAACGCCGGCATCGACAAGGGTTTTAGCCATTTTAAAAGAGATATTATAATCATCATCTTCGGCTTCCGGTAAGCTGTGTACACGAGCTAGAATTACAGGCACTTCGGCTTTAGCGATAGCATCGGCTATTTTATAAGCGCGATATGCACCTACTAGAACCAATTTTTCAATACCCATATCTTCTTTGAACTTCAACACGTCAAGAATTTCTTTTTCTGAATCTACGTGTACATACAGATTTTGACCTCCGTCTAAAACACCTTGCATCGCTGCAAAAGGTAGATTTTTAATCGAAGAATCTCCAGCTTCATAAGCTTTGGACTGACCGATAAAATCTTTGATCTGTGTAATTTCTGAAGCATAGTTTTTATCTGGACTGTAACCGGCATCTTCACCCATCCACCAGCGGCCGCGTCTAAAACTGCTAGGCCAATTAAGGTGAATACCGTCACCGCGTTTAATGGCGGCATCTTCCCAATTCCAAGCGTCTAATTGCACCACCGAAGATTCTCCGGAGATGGTTCCGCCTTGCGGAACGGTTTGAGCAATTAAGACACCATTTGGACGCATACTTTCTACAACCTTAGATTCAGCATTATATGCGATGATAGCTTCAATATGCGGATTGTATTCGCCTATCTCATCCTGATCTTCGGTTGCACGTACCGCTGATATTTCAACAAGTCCTAATGTAGTGTCAGGTGCGATAAAACCGGGATACACGTGCTGCCCATCAATTTTTATGATTTCACCTTTTAAAGGTCTTTTAGTAGTTGTCGCATCGTAAACGCCTACGATCTTTCCATCGGTTATAAAAATCAAGCTGTTTTCAATAACCTCTCCGTTTCCTATGTGAGCTACACCACCTGTAAGGGTGATGTCACCTTTTTGAACGGGAGCAGGGGTCTGCTGTGCTTGCAGCGTAAAGACTGCAAAAAATAGTAATAAATATAATTTTTTAATGGTCTTCATATCTAGTAAAGAGTTTCTAAAGTGTCACAATCTAAACGCTGTTTTTCTTCTTTCTTAGCAGGTTGCGTTTTGAGCCCTTTGTTTTTTGCGCTAAGCATCATCGTGGTCAGCTTGTTCTTTTTAGCTTCTACTTTTTCTTTAAGTTCTTTGTCTTTTTCGATGTCAAAATATACTGCGCCTTCAACCAAGGTTTTTTCAGCTACAGCACTTACAGACATCGGGTAGGTAGACCAAAGTACTAAATCAGCATCTTTACCAACTTTAATGCTTCCGGTGCGATCGTCAATATGAAGCATTTTAGCCGGATTAAGCGTTACAAATTTCCACGCTTCTTCTTCCGGAACACCGCCGTACTTCATAGTCTTTGCAGCTTCCTGATTTAATCTGCGGCTCATTTCGGCATCGTCACTGTTGATTCCTGTAAGAACTCCTTGGCTCCACATAATTGCAGCATTGTATGGGATAGCATCATTTACCTCATACTTATACGCCCACCAATCACTAAAGGTAGAGCCGGCAACACCGTGTTCTGCCATTTTATCGGCGACCTTGTAGCCTTCAAGAATGTGAGTAAACGTGTTTACATTAAAATCAAAGCTGTCAGCAACTTTCATCAACATATTGATCTCACTTTGTACATAAGAATGCGAAGTGATGTGACGCTCTTCGTTTAAAACATCCATTAAAGTTTCCATTTCATAATCTGTGCGGTAAGGTTCGCCACTGTTTTTCTTAGCTTCGTATTCCTTAGCACGTTGAAAATAATCAGTAAACATTTGCTGTACTCCCATTCGCGTTTGTGGGAATCTGCTATAGCTGCCCCAGTTAGATTGTTTTACGTTTTCACCTAAAGCAAACTTGATGAACTTGGTATTCTCAAGAACCATCTCATCAATACTAGAGCCCCATTTTAGTTTCATAACGGCAGACTGGCCTCCAATTGGGTTCGCAGAACCGTGTAATAACTGAATTGTGGTCACGCCACCGGCAAGATCTCTGTAGATGTCCAGATCATCAGGATTAACTGCATCTCGCATACGCACTTCTGCAGAAGAGTTTTGACCAGATTCATTGATTGAGAAGGCTGCGATATGCGAGTGTTCATCTACAATTCCGCTGGTGAGGTGTTTGCCTGTAGCATCAATAACTTTGGCGCCACCGGCACTTAAGTCTTTTCCTATTTTATCGATTTTTCCGTTTTTGACAAGAACGTCAGTTTCTTCTAAAATTCCGTCTTCCTCATTTGTCCATACCGTGGCATTTTTAAATAAGATGGTTTCAGCTTGAGGTTGCTTATCATAACCGTAAGCCACATTAGGGTAAGTAAGCGGCATAACTTCTGGAGTTATTTCCTCTTTATCCTCTTCTTTTTCTTCTTCCTCTTCGGTTGAAGCTTTTTTAGAAATGCTAAAGGTGCTTTCAGATCCATCAGGTAAAATCGCTTTCCCATTCCATGGAGTGGTGTTACTAGCCTGAGCAATTATGCGGGTATATTCTTTTTTATCTGCATCACCAGTGAATGTGATGTTTAACCAACCGTCAGTGTATGCAATTTTTGATCCCAGCTTAGTCTCGCCATCTTTTACAGTAACCGAAGGCTTTTCGGTAGATTTTGAGATCGTCAGATCATAAGATTTTCCGCCGGTAGTTAACGTGTAACTTCCGTCAATATCGATCACTGAAGCATCTTTGACGATGTTTTGAGCGCCTTGCACCCAGTTTTCATACAAGATAGTTTCTTCGTCGAAGATAGGACCTGAAGTAATTAAGAAGTTTGCCCAAGCATTCTGGTTTAGCGTTCCTAGTTCTTCTGATTTTCCTAAAAGTTGTGCAGGAATCGTAGTAAGTGCGGCTAGTGCTGTTTCTTCATCCAAACCGTATTTAAATGCTTTTCTTAACATAGGGAAAAGCATATCTGGAGATTTTAGATCGTTTGTAGTAATAGCAAAAGTTAATCCTGCTTCCTGAAGTTTTGCAGGATTTGTAGGTTCCTGATTCCACTCAAGCATTTGGCTCAAGCTTACAAAACTGGCTTGATAAGGATCTTCAACATCATATGCATCTTGAAAATTTACAGGAATTATATATTGTGCGCCGGTAGCTTTGATCTCATCAATACGTTTGTATTCGTCACCGCCACCAACAATGATGAATGGTACGCCGGTTTCTTGAGATAAACTAGAGATGCGCAGGTCATCATAAAGGCCATCACCATAAAAGATTTGAGGCAAATCCATATTAGCGTTTAAAGCCTCAAGTGACAGGTCGCGCGTTTCAATATTACCAGCCTCATACCAGTCAGCATCTTCAAACATCTGACGGATCAGCGCTGTAGAACCCATAATAGAAGACGGGTAAGACTGTTGTGAAAGATTACTTTTTTCAAATGAAAAGAACTGAGCAGAGCGCGTATCCAGTAAACGTTCTGCAGTATTACCGTCAGAATTCAAAGCTACTAGAATACCGTTTCCGCGTGCAAGGCCGTCTGCCATATGCGTACTTACCGTACCAAAACCGGCTTCGACCAAAGCTTTAGCAGCTTTATTGTCGTACTCAAATTCGTTGAGCGCATTGGTTTCGGCTCTCACGTGGTCATTCCAATAATAACCGGCGCGTGTCGCTTCGTACTGCGGACTGCGCCCACCAAAGGAACGTTCTGGAATTTTTACACCAAAACTTGAATAGGTTTCTACAAATGAAGGGTAAATGTGCTTTCCTTCTAAATCAATTACCACGGCATTTTTTGGTGCGTTTACTGATTTTCCTGCTGAAACAATTTTACCATCTTTGATCAGCAGACTTCCGCTTGAAATCGTTTTACCTGGAGAGGGATGTAAAGTGGCATTTTTAAAGAGTGTGTAGTTTGTGTTGATGGATTTTACACCATCGTTTACCGGAAAATATTCCTGCCCTGAAACCATACAGAACACAAATAATAACCATCCGGTGAAGAATAGTTTTTTGTTCATAATTTAACTTAATTTAAGAGTCTTCCCTAAATTATGAGTTATTCTATGGCTTTAAGACTTTTTAAGAGTAATTAGGAAATTTTTAACGCTTATGGCAGCTGTGGCCTTGACTTGAAATAATTCACTAAAAGGGCGACCACGTAGCTATAGCTCTGCATACCTGCAGGTTGATTGTTAGCTTTGAGAAATCCGCCGTAAAATTTCGCTAAAAGCGGTTCTAACGGATTTTGGTAAGCGCTCCAAAAGTCGCGAGATTGCCTGTAATTCGCAAGGATACCTGGTCTGATTTTGTTGGTAAGCAATTCGCCTGCGGCAGGATTACGGGCATAAACGTCGTTGAGACAATAACGTAACGCAAAAATATATCCCGAATATTTAAAATAAGGGTCAGGATTGTTAGTGGTTGCCATAACGGCAATGAAATTAGCTTCATTTTCCTTTGCAAAGCCCAATTGATGCGCTTCTTCGTGACAACTTACTAAAGGCCAGCGATGCGCGGGAAGCAGCCCATTCACCTGACTTTCTAAAGTGATGGGATTGAGGTATCCGCCAAAACCCATATAACTTAAGGGGTATCGATACAGCGAATTCTTAATGCTTTTGGGATGGTATTCCAGTTCTGGGAAATTGTCTTCTACAATAGCATAACCGTCAGGAGTTTTATCAAAAATTTCTTCTAGATTTTGCTGAAACTCCACAGGAAGACTGTCGGTAGGCTGAAGGGTTTCGTGTAAAGCATTCGCTTCCTTTATGAGTCTTTGGGTAAGGCTAATGAGCTCTTCTGTGGTGTACTCATTTTCAATATTCAATGCTATATGTAGCGGAAGTCGGTAATAATTAAATCCCCATAAAAAATGGAAAGCGAAGTAAATTACATTTGCAAAAAGCAATGTTTTAGTACAGAATATGCCAAGTGTTTTAAACCGGTTTTTAATAAGTTTTACCAGAGCGATGATCGCGTAAATAATGATCGCAGTATACATTACATCGCCAAAAGAAAACGGAATCCATCCAAAGAGATATCTAAAAAGCACCGAAATATATTCAAAAAGACCTGTGCTGTAATAGCGTTCTACAGCCTCAGGATATGCAGCAATCCATTTAATTCCAAAAAATTGAAGGAGTAATACGGCAGCATATAAAAGGAGCTTTTTAACGTTCATAGGTTAATAGGCTTGAGATTCTGCCACTACTTCTTCATTTGTAATGCTCAAATGCTTGGGTAGCTTATTGTCTTTAGGCAATACCGCCAGATACCTGTCAAAGTTAGAAGTGTAAACCAATTTGAACTGCGGTTTTACTTTGATGTCCAGTTTGGCAATGATCTCATTAATAAATTCTTGATGGTGAATGAGATCATTACTTCCTAAATGAAAAATACCAAACCGACTTCTATTTATGATGAAATGAATTTGTTGTGCCAGCTTACGATCTGTGGTCGTATTCATAATTAGATGCGGAAAAACTTCAATTTGCTCTTGAAGCAAAATAGCATTTTTAATAGCCCGCACGCGTGGCGAATTCATCCCAAAAACCATCGGTAATCTAATAATGGCGTATTGTTCTTCCGGCAGGTAATTCAGAAAAAAATTCTCGCAGCGTATTTTAAGTTTTCCATATTTACTTTCTGATAAGGTTTTATCATACTCATAACTTGGGTAGTTCACAAAAGCATCAAAAACATTGGCCGAAGAAAGATAGATTACATAAATACCAGTGCGTTGCGCATAATCGCAAAGATCTTCGTGCGCTTCTACTTGTCCTTCAAAATCACCCCGCAACGCCGAGATTACAAAAGTAGGCCGTACTTGATTCAAGACTTCGTAAATGCTGTCTTGAGCAACATCAAAATGAATAAAATGTTGATTGTCTGAGTAGATTCGGCCGGTGTGATAGGTGCCATAGGTGTCGTAATACCTGTGTAATTCTTTATACAAGGCACCGCCCAAGAAGCCACTGGCTCCCAAAATCAATATTTTGTGTGTATTTTGAATGAGCGTTCACGTTTTAATTAAGGTCGCTGTGTGTATCGCAGCGACCTAATTAGTGTTTTATGCTTTATAAAAAGGTAGTTTTACAACCTTTGCCGGAATGCTTTTATTGCGCACCTTGATAAAAATTTCGGTATCAGGTTTAGCATTTGAAGTTTTGACGTAACCTAAACCAATACCTTTCGATAGGGAAGGAGACATCGTTCCTGAAGTTACTACGCCAATAACATTATCATCTGCATCTACGATCTCATAATCTTTACGAGGAATACCGCGCGTTGTAAGTTCAAAGCCAACGAGCTTGCGCTCAGGACCGTTTTCTTTTTGGGCTTTTAAGGCTTCAGCATTGACAAAATCTTTGGTGAATTTTGTGATCCACCCTAAACCTGCTTCAATTGGCGAAGTGGTATCGTCAATGTCGTTTCCATAAAGGCAATAGCCCATTTCCAGACGCAAAGTATCACGAGCCGCAAGACCAATAGGCTTGATACCAAAATCTTTTCCGGCTTCAAAAACCTTAGCCCAAAGCTGTTCTGCGTGATCGTTGTGGCAATAAATCTCAAATCCACCGCTGCCGGTATATCCTGTTGCGCTGATGATCACGTGATCGATACCTGCAAACGGAGCTACTTCAAAATTGTAGAATTTGATCGCAGAAAGATCGGTCTCGGTAAGCGATTGCATGGCTTCAATTGCTTTTGGCCCTTGAATTGCTAGAAGCGAATAGTCATCAGAAATATTCTTCAGTTCAACGCCAAATTCGTTATGACTGCTGATCCATTCCCAATCCTTTTCAATATTTGAAGCGTTTACCACGAGCAAATACTCGTTTTCGCGAATGCGATAAACAATAAGATCATCTACAATCCCGCCTTCGTTATTTGGTAAGCAATTGTACTGCGCACCACCAACTTTAATTTTTGAAATATCGTTGCTACATACTTTTTGAAGCAGTTCAAGAGCTCGCTCGCCAATGGCAAGAAATTCACCCATATGCGAAACGTCAAAAACGCCTACGCCGTTGCGTACGGTCTCGTGTTCGGCATTTACGCCTTCGTAAGAAACCGGCATATTATAACCCGCAAACGGAACCATTTTAGCTCCTAAACTTTCATGTATTTTGGTAAGTGCAGTAGATTTCATCTGTAAATTTTAAGAGCACAAATGTATCAAAACTACACTGAAAAGCGCAGCACCTAGCTTAACAAAAACGACTTAAATTCGTCGTAATTTTTAATAGCGATCGCGTGTTTTTCTTTGTCCATAACCGCTTTGATCTGCTCAGGAATTTCAATTTCTGCATCAATCACAGGATTCACAACAGGTAAAAACTTAACCGGATGCGCGGTTTCTAAGAAAATACCATAAGCATCAGGGTGGTTATTTAGGTAATGTTTCAAACCTAAATAACCAACTGCGCCATGAGGATCTGCTATATAACCGGTCTCTGCATAAATCTTTTGCATCGCTGCCTTAGTTTCCTCGTCAGAGTATGAAAAAGAGGATAATTTCTGCGAAAGGGCTTCCAGATCGTTGTTGAATAACTTCTGAATTCTAATAAAGTTTGAAGGATCGCCTACATCCATCGCGTTACTGATCGTTGCAACCGAAGGTTTTGGTTTGTATTCTCCTGTTTTTAAATATTCAGGAACGATGTCATTACTGTTTACTGAAGCCACAAAATGTTTTACGGGCATTCCTAATTTATGAGCAACCATCCCCGCGCAAATATTCCCAAAGTTTCCGCTAGGTACAGAGAAAACCAATTCTTTACCTTTTGATTTTGCTTGTTTGTAAGCGAAAAGAAAATAGAATAATTGTGGCAACCAGCGCGCAATATTTATAGAGTTGGCTGAAGTTAACCTACGTTGAGAAGTGATTTCTTCATCTAAAAATGCTGTTTTTACCATGGCTTGGCAATCATCAAAAACTCCATCAACTTCCAGTGCTGTAATATTTGCGCCCAATGTAGTTAACTGTTTTTCTTGAATATCGCTCACTTTGCCGGTTGGATACAGAATCACAACATCAACACCTTCCACATTTAGAAAACCACGAGCAACAGCACCGCCGGTATCGCCACTGGTAGCTACCAAAACCGTCACCGGTTCTTGGGTTTCTTTTTGAGCCGAAAAATAGCCAAGACAGCGTGCCATAAATCGAGCGCCTACATCCTTAAATGCCATTGTAGGGCCGTGAAAAAGTTCTAGCGTACCAATATTTTCTTCAACTTCTACGACGGGAAAATCGAAAGAAAGCACATCTGCAATGATATCTTTTAAGGCTTCGTCAGGAATAACCCCATCAACAAATTGGCGGATTGCAGTAAATGCGATTTCGTTATTTGATAGGTTTTCTATGTTATCAAAAAAAGACTGCGGAAGCGGTGTGATCGACTCGGGGAAATACAATCCTTTGTCTGGTGCAATTCCACGTACAACAGCTTCCTCTAAACCTACTTCTGGTGCTTTACCATTTAAACTATAAAAGTTCATTTTTCTATAAATATTGAATGTGTATTCGTGCTAGTTAGGCAATTCCTACAGCTAGGAAATATTCCAAATCACACGAAATAAACTGTTTAATTCTTTTCTAAAATTCTGTTTCCGTGCTTTGATGCGGGAGACACATAGCTATCACTACGCATATTTTTCTCTTTCAATGCTTTTTTTAGTGCAAATTCTACTGCACCAGCATTTTGCAACCCTTTACTTAGTGTAAACATTGAAGGTCCGGAGCCACTAATTCCAAAAGCAATTCCGCCATTTTTTAGTGCGGTCTCTCGGTAAAAATCAAAATCAGGAATCAGGTTTTTACGGTATGGTTCTACCAAAACATCGGTGGCGCTAGAAGCGATCAAGTCGTAATCTTTAGTATAAAGACCGGCGATTAATCCGGCCAGATTTCCGGTTTGTTTAATCGCATTTTTTAGCGAAACTTCTTTAGGTAAAATCTCCCGAGCTTCTTTAGTTTTAATCGTTATATGCGGATGAATAATCGTCACATACAATTCTTCAGGAACCGGTAGAGAAACAATTTTTAAAGGTTCGTAACCGGTTATTAAAGTGAAACCACCGTAAAGACACGGCGCAACATTATCAGCATGTTCATTGCCGCTGGCTACCGCTTCCCCTTTCATCCCAAATTCAGTAAGTTCTAAATTAGATAAGGGTTCATCAAGAAACTGATTGATTCCAAAAACAATGCCTGAAGCACTTGCTGCGCTGCTTCCCACACCGCTGCCAAGTCTTATTTTTTTATGAATTTCTACCTCAAAACCATAATCAAGCGCTAAAGCTTCAACCATAGCTAAGCCGGCAACGCCTACTACATTTTCTTTAGTTTCAAAGGGTAATTCGGCTCCGGTGATCTCTGTGATCTTGATTCCTTTTTCAGGAACTTTACGAATTACCATTTCGTCACCCAGACCATCCAGAGCAAAACCTAAAACATCAAAACCGCAGTTTACGTTTGCGACAGTCGCCGGCGAAAAAACACGTATTTCTTTCATTATTTCGGCTTAAAAAGTGGCTGTTCTTATGATGTCTGCAAACAATCCTGAAGCGGTTACGTCACCACCGGCGCCAGCACCTTTGATCTGCATAGGTTGGGTAGGGTAGCGGTCTGTAAAGAACAATACAATGTTATCTGAACCTTCAAGATTGTAAAATGGGTGACCTTCAGGAATTTCTTGAAGGCCTACGCTTGCCTTGCCGTTATCAAGTTGTGCAACATATTTTAAGCGGCAGTTTTTAGCTTCGGCTTGAGCGACTAGCTTTTCGAAATGTGCTGCGTCTTCTTTTAAAGTTTCAAAGAAGTGCGGAACGTCAGAACTGTTCAAGTTGTTTTCCGTTAAAAATGGTTCGTTCTCGATGTCTTCTAGGTTGATTTTTAGTCCGCTTTCACGTGCTAGAATTAAAATCTTACGCGCAACATCTACACCGCTCAAATCAATACGCGGATCGGGTTCAGTAAATCCTTCAGCTTTTGCAGCTTGCACCACATCGTGGAAACTATCGCCGGATTTAAAATTGTTAAACACAAAATTTAAACTTCCAGATAATACCGCTTGAATGCGATTTACACGATCTCCAGATGCAATCAGGTTGTTCAGGGTGTCGATAATAGGCAATCCTGCACCTACATTAGTTTCAAATAATAAAGGCGCATTATAGGCTTTACTTAAGCGTTTCAACTCGCTATAATTTTTGTAATCAGAAGCAGCAGCGATCTTGTTACAGGCTACTACAGCAACACTTTGTTTTAAGTATTTACCGTACATATCGGCGACATCAGCATTAGCTGTGATATCTACAAAGATGCTGTTTCGCTGATTGAGCTCTACCACGTGATCTAGAAAACCATCCAAAGTCGCAGGTTCTCCAGAATCTAAAAGTGTGCTCCAATTTTGCAAGTCGATCCCGTTTTCATCAACAAGCATTTTGCGAGAATTACTCAATCCCAGCACACGCATATTGATGTTGAGCTGTTTCTTAAGATACTCTTGCTGTTGCTGAATTTGGTTCAGCAGTTTTTCGCCAACATTTCCAACTCCTGTAATGAATAAGTTCAATTGCTTGCGTTGCGCTTCAAAGAAACGCTCGTGAAGGCTGTTCAAAGCCTTTTTAACGTCTTTTTGAGCGATCACTGCAGAAATATTCTTCTCACTCGCTCCTTGCGCAATAGCGCGAATGTTTACGTTGTTTTTACCAAGCGTACTGAACATTTTACCGCTGATGCCTTGATGACTTTTCATTTGATCACCAACAAGCGCAATAATACTCAAACCGATCTCGATCGTTAACGGATCGATTTTGTTCAATGAGATTTCATATTCAAATTCTTCGTCAATAGCATTTTTAGCTTTGCCGGCATCATCTTCCATAACTCCTAGACAAATGCTGTGTTCGCTAGACGCTTGGGTGATCAAGATGATGTTGATTCCCTGGTTACTTAAGGTTTCAAACAAACGCTTACTGATACCAGGAATTCCGACCATTCCGCCACCTTCGAGGGTGAGTAAAGCCACATTACTGATATTGCTTAAGCCCTTGATAGGATTGGTGCTTTGTCCGTTTTGGTTGTGAATAAGCGTTCCGGGTTCTTCGGGTTGCAAAGTATTTTTAATGCGTATGGGGATGTTTTTACTCATCACCGGTACGATCGTAGGCGGATACAACACTTTGGCGCCAAAGTGAGAAAGCTCCATTGCTTCGTGATACGAAATACTTTCAATAGGTTTTGCCTGCTTGACCATTTTAGGGTTAGCGGTGTACATTCCGCTTACGTCGGTATAGATCTCCACTTGATCCACATCAAGCGCTGCTGCAACGATCGCAGCGGTAAAATCAGAACCACCACGACCTAAAGTTGTAGTATCACCGTTTGCTGTACTGGCAATAAAACCGGGTAGCACGGTGATCTTTTGTTTAGCCTTGGTGAAATAATATTCAATTTGACTGTTGGTCACTTTATAATTTACTCCGGCTTTGGTGTGTTTATCGTTGGTTGTGATCAAGTCTCGGCTGTCTTTTCGCACAGCATCTAAACCTTGCGCATACATCGCACGCGCAATGATAGAAGAAGATAAAATTTCGCCGTAGGCTAATAATTTATCAACGGTCTTTGGAGAAAGTTCATTGATCAAGTAAATGCCTTGTAAAAGAGACTCTAGGCTTTTGAGTAAATTTTTGATCTCGTCTAAGGCCTCATCGCTATCAGGAATAAGCGTTCGTGTAAATTCAATATGCTTGGCTTCGATGTCTTTAAAGGCAGTGTTGTAATCGTCCTTATTGCTGGCATCGGTTCCGGCTTGCATAAGTAAGTCGGTAATTCCGCCTAGTGCAGAAACTACAACGGCTATATGTTGATCTTGAGCACCGTTTTTTACGATGTTGATGACTTGATTTATGTTTGCGACGCTTCCTACTGAAGTACCGCCAAATTTTAAAACACGCATGGCTTTAGTGTTTGAAATGAGTTTTTATAAAAATAAGTTGCTTGTCGTGTAAACACGAGATGTACCGAAGTTATATGTTAAAAGAATACCCCAAAGGGGTAATAATAATGAAAGCAATCGCAAGACCTGTGGTCGCGATGGTAGAAGTGGTAATAGTGTTAATTGCTTTCATTTTCTGCTTAACTGTTGCTTTCAAAAGTATTATTTTTACTCATAATCACAAGCCAGATTATTGATTTTTGAGGATAATTCAAGGAAAACTTTTTTTATCAAGAAATCACTAATTAAATAGAAATCAAAGGCTTTTCCTTACGAATATTCTAAACTCGAAATTATTCCCGATGAAAATATTAAGCAAAGAGCAAGTTTATCAAGCAGATAAAGCAACTGAGAATGCCGAAAACATTCCTTCTTATAATCTGATGGAGCGTGCCGGCGGTTATGCATTTGAGTTTATGCATCAACGACTGCAAGGCCAACCGGTACCGGTCAAAATCTTTTGCGGAATAGGAAATAATGGAGGTGACGGTCTGGTGATCGCAAGATATTTTGTTGAGCATCAGTATCCGGTAGATGTGTATGTGGTGAATTACAGCGACAACCGAAGTAAAGATTTTCTATTGGCATTGGAAGAGCTTAAAAAAGTAACCCGAAAATGGCCTCAAGTATTAAAATCAGAAGACGACCTGCCTCAGATAAACAGAGAAGACCTTGTGGTGGATTGCATTTTTGGTATAGGTATTAATCGGCCCGCACCTAAATGGGTACAGCAGCTGTTTGTGAATATTAACCAAAGTGGAGCTTATACGGTAGCCATTGATGTACCATCGGGGATGGGTGTTGATGTTTATATCAAGGATTCTGAGGTGATCAAGCCTACCATCGTCTTGTCTTTTCAGACGCCTAAGCTTGCGTTTTTTCTTCCGCAAAGCGGAAAATACATCAACAATTGGACGGTTCTTGATATCGGTTTAGATCGAAATTTTATGAATTCGGTGCAGACACAAGCTCAATTGATAGATAAAGCCGAAGCGCAACAAATGTATAAACCGCGTACTAAATTTAGTCATAAGGGCACTTACGGTCACGCATTGCTGATCGCCGGGAGTTATGGTAAAACGGGTGCTGCGGTGTTGAGTTGTAAAGGCGCTTTGAGTGCAGGAGCAGGTCTCGTAACTGCTTACACAACACAGCAGGGCTTGCCTATTTTACAATCGAGTTTGCCGGAGGCAATGGTTTTAGCTGACAGATATAACGGGAAATACCTAGAAGAAATTCAATTTGATCTTGCTCCTACGGTTATAGGAGTCGGGCCCGGATTAGGAACTGAAAAGATAACTCAGCAAGCTTTAAAAACATTTTTAAAGGCAAATAAAACCCCACTTGTTGTTGATGCTGACGCCTTAAATATATTATCAGAAAATCAAGAATTCTTAGAGTTTTTACCGAAGTATAGCGTGCTTACACCGCATCCCAAGGAGCTAGAGCGTTTAATAGGTGCGTGGGAAGATGATTTTGAAAAGTTGAAAAAAGCCGAAGCATTCAGCATAAAATACCATTGTGTTTTAGTACTTAAAGATGCGCATACCATAACCGTTTTTGATGGAAAGTACTACGTAAATAACACCGGAAATCCTGGACTCGCAACCGGTGGAAGTGGTGATGTTTTAACGGGGAGTATTACAGGATTGATGGCTCAGGGATATGATGCTTTAACTGCGGCAATTTTTGGAGTGTATTTACACGGGAAGGCTGCAGATATTGCGATTAACCATACTGCTTATGAGGGCTTGACCGCAAGTATGATCACAGAATTTTTAGGTCAGGCGTATCTTGATCTTTTTGCTCAGCCTGAGCAAAAGCAGTAGTTGTGCAGTGAAAAGTGAAATTCTTGGAAGACTCTTTTCTAGACTTAATTTTTAAATAAAAAGCCTAATCCCATTCTGGAAAGCATCTTTTTTTCAAACGCATAGAAAAAAGAAAACATACCAAAAATCCAGGCAACGATAAGCAGTAAAACCTGATACAGCGGAAAAATAATAATGATACGTAGCGGCCAGTAAATCCATCCGGAGATCGAATCGCTTCCTAGTCCTAAGGCTTGCATAACTGGACTAGAGATGCGGCCGGCGGTAGATCCTGTAATGGCAAAAACAATGAATGCAGCAATAAACTGCCAACGGTAGTCTAAAATCCAGCGGTTTTTGAGTTTTTTGAAGCAATACAAGCTTAGTTTTATTATAAGATACGTAAGCACCAAAGTGAGTATCACCAAATACACCGTCTGTAAGGCTCCGGGTTCAAGAAAGAAATCCAATCTTCGGGCGATCAGAATTCCGCAGGCTAATGAAAGAATAATGCCTAAAATAGGATAAATAAGTTGCCAGTTCTGGGTGATTTCCCAGTGTTCCTTGAATTTTTTCACGCGTCAAATATACTATTTAGAACTAAGATAAATAGTAAAAACTTAAATACGTGTTGGTACGCTAAAACGCTGGTTATACTTACGGCAGAAGTACACGAAGTAATAATATAGTTTATAATTTACCTCATAGCCGTAATCTACAGAGCTGTTATAATCTATTTGTTGTGGGTATAAATTGTTATTGTATCTAAAAGGTTGCAATACCCGTTGGTTGTACTCAGGAACAATAAACCGATTTTTATTTTCAAGATAATTTTGAGAATAATAGCCTTCTGGTCGCGCGATAGAATTTAAAAAAGCATTGTAACCGGGTTCAATAATAATGATCTCATATTCGAGGCTGTCGTTTGCAATGCGTACCGTATCGTTTGAAGTGCTCAGTGGATCGTTTGTTTCAAGTTTTTTTTCTCCCTGTGAAGATGCGCAGCCATAAATGACAAGAAGGGCTATAAAAACGTAAATTAAATTTTTCATACCAGCTTTTCTTTTAAAGCTACAAAACTCCTGCCAGATATTGACGTTTAATTTTAATGTGAACTGAAAGATACTTCTCTCAACGCGTGTTTTATAGATCTGATCCAACTCCTATTTATCGGCATAAAAAAAGCCGCTTATTCAAAGCGGCTCCTTAATTGACTTAAGCTGAAACTATTTACCGAAAAGTCCGCCGAGCATTCCGCCAAGGCCGCCTTTTTTCTTATTTGAACCTAAAACCATATCTGCAACATCGTCTAGAACGCTGCCGTCACCATCTGAGTCTATAAGAGATTCAATCAGGCTTTGGTTTTCTTTAGGTTGTCCGCCTAACATACTGCCTAAAATACCTGTAAGACCATCCTGATCTTGAATATTGTTTTCTTTAGTTTGTTTCCCAATAATGCCGAGTAGGATAGGAGCAGCGATCTTCAGAATCTGTGCTACCGTGCCGGCATCAAGACCTGTTTTTGTACTCAAAGCATTTTCGATCATGGGTTGTTTTCCGCCCAAAACGTGGCCCAAAATACCTGCACCATCCTGAATTACATTCTGATCTACGCTTCCGCCGCCAAGAATACTTCCTAAATTATCAAGGATACTCCCGTCGTGTTTTCCGCTTAAAGCACCCATAAGTCCAGATGCGCCTTCTTGCGAAGAAGCATTCTTTTTCATCGCGCCTAAAAGTAAGGGCATCGCCATACTCAGCACATCTGCGGTTTTGCTTTCTGATGCTCCGGTCTGAGCACTGGCACCGCTTATCAATTGTTTTCCTAAGTCGCTATTTAATAAATCTAGTAAGCCTGACATTGTAAATGAGTTTTTGTTAATACTTTAAATTTAGTTACATGTTTTGAATTCTTTAACTTTTTTCCATAAAAAAAGCCGAATAACTATTCGGCTTTGATAGGCTATGTGTCTGAACGACTATGCTTTTAAGATCGAAGAAATCTGTTCAGCAAGTTCAACACCTATACGATCCTGAGCTTCATTAGTCGCTGCCCCAATGTGCGGAGACAAAGAAATTTTAGGATGCATCAAAATTTTGATTTCCGGCTTTGGCTCGCTCTCAAAAACGTCAAGAGCAGCAAATGCAAGTTTACCAGAATCTAGCGCTTCAATAAGGGCCAATTCATCAATTACTCCGCCACGCGCAGCATTAACCAATGCAGCACCGTCTTTCATTTTTTCAATTTCGGCTTTGCCAATTACATATTCCTTTTGAGCAGGAACGTGTAGGGTGATAAAGTCAGCTTCTGCAAGAACATCTTCTTTGGCTTCGCTTTCAAATTTAAAAGCAACCTCCTGACCATCGAAAAAGTCTAATTTCACTTCGGCTTTTTCCATATATGGGTCAGAATAGATCACTTTCATTCCGGCACCAAGCGCAACTTTAGCAGTAGCTTGCCCGATTCGGCCAAAACCGATAACACCTAAGGTTTTTCCGCGCAGCTCAACACCTTTTGCATATGCTTTTTTAAGTGCACCAAATTTTTCCTCGCCCTCTAACGGCATATTGCGGTTAGCATCAAAAAGGAAACGCACACCACCATATAAATGCGCAAAAACCAATTCTGCAACCGAAGCAGAAGAAGCAGCCGGTGTGTTGATCACGCTAAGACCTTTGTCTTTTGCGTATTGAACATCAATATTATCCA
The DNA here is from genome assembly GCF_011784865.1 of Leeuwenhoekiella sp. ZYFB001. Lineage (NCBI taxonomy): Bacteria > Pseudomonadati > Bacteroidota > Flavobacteriia > Flavobacteriales > Flavobacteriaceae > Leeuwenhoekiella > Leeuwenhoekiella sp. ZYFB001. The sequence goes on along the minus strand of NZ_CP050460.1, from coordinate 1,893,350 downwards.
TACCTACACCGCCACGACCAATTAATTTAAGGTCTGGGCACGCATCGATTAAATCTTGACGAACTTTAGTTGCGCTGCGTACAAGTAGCGCATCAACTTTATTTTCATTTATGTAATTGATAAGTTGCTCTTGCGCAACTTTTGTGGTAATTACTTCAAAACCGGCGGCTTTAAGAGCATCTACTCCGCTTTGAGAAATACCATCATTTGCTAAAACTTTCATGTTTTAAAAATTTATATTATTTGGATTGGTTTGGTTAAGCTTTGCGCTCTAATTCGCTCATTACATCAACCAGAACACCAACGCTGTTTAGCGGTAACGCATTGTACATAGAAGCACGATAACCACCTACGCTTCGGTGACCGTTAAGACCATTAATACCTGCTTCTTTAAGCATCGTATCAAAGGTTTCTTTAAGATTGTCTTCTGTTAGATTAAACGTAGCGTTCATCAGAGAGCGGTCTTCTTTTGCTGCATACCCTTTAAATAATGGGTTAAGGTCTATTTCAGAATATAAAAGCGTAGCCTTTTTCTCGTTTTCTTCAGCTGCAGCACTGATACCGCCTTTAGCCTTCATAGCACGAAGTGTAAGCATCGAAACATAAACCGCAAAAACCGGAGGCGTGTTAAACATACTTCCTTTAGATACATGCGTAGCATAGCTAAGCATACTAGGAATCTGGCGTGTTACTTTACCTAAAATATCTTCCTTCACGACAACGAGTGTAGTACCTGCAGGACCCATATTTTTCTGAGCTCCAGCATATATAAGATCAAACTTTGAAAAATCGATCTCACGAGAGAAAATATCACTACTCATATCAGCCACTAGCGGTACATCTGTAGTAGGAATATCTTTGATCTGGGTTCCGAATATGGTATTGTTGGTTGTAAGATGTAGATAATCTAGATCTTTAGGAACATCAAAACCTTTAGGGATGTAATTGTAATTCTTGTCTTTTGAACTTGCAACCTCAACGACTTCGCCAAAGATCTTAGCTTCTTTGATCGCTTTATCACTCCACGTTCCTGTATTGATGTAACCTGCTTTGTTCTCGAGTAAGTTGTATGCGGTCATTACAAACTGCATACTTGCACCACCTTGTAGAAAAAGAGCTTTATATCCTTTTCCTTCAAGTCCCAAAAGTTCAAGAGCAAGCTCACGTGCTTCTTCCATCACATCAACAAAATCCTTACTTCTATGGGAGATTTCTAAAATAGAAAGATCGAGGTTATTAAAATTTAAAACGGCTTCAGAGGCTTGTTTAAAAACTTCCTGTGGAAGAATACAAGGCCCGGCACTGAAATTATGTTTTTTCATTAGATTGAATATTTGGTCTCTTTTTTGAATTTTATTCAGTTGGAAAATTACGGCTTTTCAAACAGAATGCATAAGATTCCACCTTTTATATGTGCAAGTCTTTGCGTGCTTAAAAAGACATGCAAAGATGCTTAAAACACTTGCAAAGCGGTTTGATAAATCAATAAATAATCGATGAATTTCTCTTATAATTTTAATAAAAATGCAACGGTATCAACACCGTCTGCATAATCATAAAGTTTTGGATTTTGTGCCTGTCCAAAAGCGACCTTCTCATCAATAAAATCATCAGCAACAATACACTGAATTTGATCAGCTTTGGATTGCAACTCGGCCTTTAAAGTTTCAACGTTAGTATAGCGCTCGTAAAATACCACAGAGATCGGGGATGAGAAATTTGTGTCTTCTTTTAATACCAGAAAGCCATTGTCTAAAACAGGAAATAAGCTCATTAAATACACCGCTTTGTTATAGTCGTAGTTGTTGGCATATTTATGATGATTGATCACATCTTGCTGTTTAAACATCGCATTAAAAAACGTGTCAAAATCATAGTTTTGAGGTACGTAGAGCTTAGCCACACTACGACATCCCATTCCAAAATAGCCAAAGATGTCGTCCCCTAAAGCTTCTAGTTGTTGCTTAGTTTCATTACCGGCTAATACAGCGACAGCATTTCGATTTTTGCGTATAATGCTGGGTTTGTTTTTAAAATAGTATTCAAAATATCGCGCGGTATTGTTGCTTCCGGTAGCGATCACCGCGTCAAATTGTGGGAGTTTCTCTTTGGTAAATGTAATTTTTGAATCAAAATCAGGCTCGATACTGATAAGTACTTTCGCCAGAAATGGCATCAGAAGTTGATCGTCGCTAGATAGTTTTGCGACTAGATGGTGCCCGGTGATCAGCACGCTCAAAAAATCGTGAAATCCAACCAGCGGTAAGTTACCTGCCATAATCACCGCAACCCTTTTTTCTGAAGAAGAATTAATAGCATAGGCATCGAGCCATGTTGTCAAATTATCTTTCTGTAGCGCTGCAGACCAGCTTGATAACGCTTGGGTTATATGCTCTGGAGTAAACCAAGCGTTATGTCTGTTTGCGGTTTGTATTACCCGCTGTAATTCTTCTTTTAAGTGTTCAAAATCATTTAACGTAGCCTCGCATTTAGTAGCATCTAACAAAAAATTCTTTAAAAATAGACTGAGGTTTGAGAATGCGGTAATTCTTTGGTTTAAATCCATAAATGGTTTGGTGAAGTAAGGACCACGCCTTAATTTTGCAACTTAAATTTGTAACGAAAACCTTAAGTTGATTGTAAGGTTTCTCATTAATTTCTACTAATTTAGTAGGGTTTAAAAAATAGAGCCTACCTTTGGCAAAATTAAGGATTAGAAAACGATTATACTATGGCAATTATAATAACTGATGAATGCATTAACTGTGGGGCTTGTGAACCGGAATGCCCAAACACAGCGATTTATGAAGGAGCAGATGACTGGCGCTATTCTGACGGAACTGATCTTGAAGGTAAAATTGTATTGCCTAACGGAAGAGAGGTTGATGCAGATGAGACTCAAGAGCCTATAAGTGATGAGGTATATTACATCGCGCCTGATAAGTGTACAGAATGTATGGGCTTTCACGAAGAGCCTCAATGTGCTGCGGTTTGCCCGGTAGATTGCTGTGTGCCTGATGAAGATCACGTAGAAACCGAAGAAGAACTTTTAGGTAAGCAAGCCTTTATGCATCACAATTAGCACAAACTTTTTATAGCATTAAAAGAGTCTGGTGTCACTACCAGACTTTTTTTTGCGCTTAAATAAAACTTATTGGTGTGCTATGTCGCTGAGGTATAGTTTTTTACTGGTATATGTATTCATGATAATTCAAAGCGCTGATCTCTTGCAAAACAATCAAATTTGATTATAAACTAAAGGTGTAAAGTTTTAGATAAGCTTCCTATATTTGCGCCTCAAAATTCTGAACCATGAAAGCAGGTATTGTAGGATTGCCTAACGTAGGTAAATCAACTCTTTTTAATTGTTTATCTAATGCTAAAGCGCAAAGTGCAAACTTTCCGTTTTGTACCATTGAGCCTAACGTTGGGGTGGTGAATGTGCCAGACCCGCGTTTATCTAAGTTAGAGGAATTGGTAAAACCCGAGCGCGTGGTGCCTGCGACTGTTGATATCGTAGATATTGCAGGTCTTGTAAAAGGAGCAAGCAAGGGTGAAGGTTTAGGAAATCAGTTTTTAGGAAATATTAGAGAAACCGATGCAATTCTACACGTTTTGCGTTGTTTTGATAATGATAACATCGTACACGTTGACGGGAGTGTAAACCCAATTCGCGATAAAGAAACTATAGATATAGAGCTTCAGCTTAAAGATCTGGAAACCGTTGAAAAGAAACTTGAGAAAGTTAAAAAAGCAGCGCGTACCGGAAATAAAGAAGCTCAAAAAGAAGAGTCAGTGCTTGCACAGATTAAAGAAGCGCTAGAGCAAGGAAAGTCAGTGCGAGCAGTAGATTTTTCTGAAGAAGATTACGCAGAGTTTGTAAAACCACTTCAGTTTATTACAGACAAACCTGTGATGTATGTGTGTAATGTAGATGAAAATTCAGCAGTAAGCGGTAATAAATATGTAGATCAGGTTCGTGAAGCTGTTAAAGAGGAAAATGCAGAAGTGCTTGTGCTTGCCGTAGGTACCGAAGCAGATATCAACGAACTAGACGACTATGAAGAGCGTCAGATGTTTTTACAAGATATCGGTCTTGAGGAGCCGGGTTCTTCAAAACTAATTCGTACTGCCTATAAACTGCTTAATCAGCAAACCTATTTTACCGCCGGGAAAAAAGAAGTGCGTGCGTGGACTACTAAAATTGGTTCAACAGCACCTCAAGCAGCCGGTGTAATTCATACCGATTTCGAAAAAGGCTTTATTAGAGCTGAAGTAATCGCTTATGAAGACTATGTTTCCTACGGAAGTGAAACTAAAGTGAAAGAAGCCGGTAAAATGGGTGTAGAAGGTAAAAACTACATTGTTAAAGATGGGGACATTATGCACTTCCTATTTAATGTATAATTCAGTTTGCAGACTGCAGTTGGAATAAGCAGGCTACAAAACCTATAAATTAAAAAATCCCTTTGGTAACAATATCAAAGGGATTTTTTATTAGATATTTATTTTCGTCCTTGCTGGCGGTATCTTGATCTATTCGCTATTATTAAACCAACTCTCTTTCTAACAACTGAATATTACTTTGAATACGCTCTTTTACCAAATTCATCATTCGTTTATTTAACGCCGAAGAATTCTGAATATACTTCTGATATTCTTCTACAGTAAATTGACCGATAACCATACCTTTTAGGCTGTTTCTGAACTTGATATCCTTTTGAATGGCATTCTCTATGTATTGCATTCTACGGTCTATATTCAGCGTGTAAAAAACATTTTTGTGCTTTTTAATATAGTTGCGAAAAGCTTCAAGCAGAAGCTCATTTTGAAGTTTGACCACAGGGCGCAAAGTTCCGTTTTGAAATTGCTCATCTGCACTCATCGTGTCATCAACTCGGGCGGATAAAATTTCTGGTCTAAGTGCTAGTAATTGGGAATCTCTAGAATTCATAGCGTGAAGTTTTCTAAAATTACACATATTAAAGAAGCTTGTGTAATGCGCTTTAAAGAGTTGTAAACGACTTATAAACAATTAGGGTTAAAGTGCTCTTAATCGGCCATATTATTTGTTCAGCATTCTTTAATTTTAGGAAAATACTGACAAAAAATCATGATAACGTCCATAAATCCTTATAACCAAGAGGTTATATCTGAAGTAAAAGAATTAACTAAAGCCGAACTTGTTGAACATATAGAAATCGCACACGAGCGTTTTCTTTCCTGGCGAAAAACAACCTTTGAAGAGCGCGCTACTTTAATGCAGGCGGCTGCTGCTGATCTAAAAGAACACAAAGAAGCTTACGCTAAAACCATTTCTTTAGAAATGGGAAAACCTATTAAACAAGCCATTGCTGAGGTTGAAAAATGCGCGTGGGTTTGTGAGTATTATGCAGAAAATGCACCTAAGCATCTCGCGCCTAAAAGCATTGAGACCGATGCGGTGGAGAGCTATGTAAGCTATGAGCCCTTAGGCGTGGTGCTTGCGGTAATGCCTTGGAATTACCCCTTTTGGCAAGTCTTTAGGTTTGCCGCTCCGGCTTTAATGGCAGGAAATATAGGTATTTTAAAGCACGCGAGTAACGTGATGGGGAGCGCTCAGAACATTCAGAAGGTTTTTGAGCGTGCCGGTTTTCCTAAAGGGTGCTTTACTAATCTTCCTATTGCTAGCGCTAAAGTAGAAAGCATCATAAAGAACCCAAAGGTCAAAGCAGTGACTTTAACTGGAAGTAAACCTGCAGGAAGCGCTGTGGCATCAGTTGCAGGAAGCGAAATTAAAAAATCGGTTTTAGAATTGGGAGGAAGTAACGCTCTGGTGGTTTTTGAAGATTGTAATATGGAAGAAGCGGTAAAAATTGCAGTTCAGGCGCGTTTTCAAAATACGGGGCAAAGCTGTATTGCAGGGAAGCGTTTGCTTTTACATAAAAACATCGCCGAAGAATTCACCCAAAAATTTGTAGAAGAAGTGCGAAAGCTTAAAAGCGGTGATCCTGCAGATGAAGAAACTTTTATAGGAGTAATGGCGCGGGAAGATCTTGCCGAAGAATTGCACGAGCAGTTAACTAAAAGTGTAAAACAAGGCGCGGTTATATTAGTAGGAGGAAAGCGTGATGGTGCGTATTTTGAGCCTACAGTAGTCACTGATGTTACTCCTTCAATGCCTATTTTTAAGGAGGAAACTTTTGGTCCTGTCATCGGGATTACCACATTTAAAAATGAAGACGAAGCGGTTTATTTGGTAAATTCTTCAAATTTTGGATTAGGGGTTTCTATTTTTACTGAAGACTTTGAAAAAGCTAAAAAACTGATTCCACTTTTTGATGACGGAGCTGTTTTTGTAAACGAATTAGTTAAAAGTGATCCCAGATTACCTTTTGGCGGAACCAAAATCTCGGGTTACGGTCGCGAACTCTCTGAAGATGGTATCAAGGAGTTTGTAAATAAAAAGACGGTGTATTTTAATAGCTATTCATAAGCTACGAGCAAACTTTCTGCTTAATTGACTAATTTTCTAAAAAATCCAACTTTTAAACCAACCTTATAATGCCTAAAGTAACGATTAGACGCGTCACCAAAAGTGATACAGATTTCATATTAAACCTTCTACCAAGTCTAATGGATCCAGAATTGCCACATTGGCGCGATCCAGAAGTAATGCTTGATATTGATCAACGTATCTTAAAAGCTGAAATAGAAGAGGGCAACAAGGATAATGCTATTTTTATTGCTGAAGATGCTCAGGATCATCAGAGGTTGGGTTTTATTTTTTTGGAAATAGGCACCGACTATTATCACAGAGAACCTCACGGCCATATTGCTGATATTATTGTAGCACCTGAAGCTCGCGGCAGAGGCATTGGTAAAATGCTGATGCAAAAAGCAGAAGAATGGACTAAAGATTGTGGCTACAGTCTATTAACGTTGAATGTCTTTGACGATAATAAAAAGGCCAGAAAGCTTTATCAATCTTTAGGTTTTACTCCGGATCTAACCAAATACGGCAAAATATTGTAACTAAAAAAGCGACCCAATCAGGTCGCTTTTTTATTGTTGTATTTCAAGCTATGATGCTTTTTTTAAATTTAGCTCTTTACTAAGAGCTCTTCAGTTTTTTCATAAAATCTACGATGTGCGGTCTCAAATCTTCAAACAAAGGGTGCTTCTTGTTGCGCAGCATAACTTCAGTGAATAATTTAAGACCAAGTGCAAATTCTGTTGATTCTTCAGCGGTAGCAAAAAGCTGCTTTGTTTTTACACGCTCAATAATTTCAAAGAGTTCGTCGTGGTTTGAGAATTCCAATTCAAGAGCGGTATCAACGCGCTTTTCTTCTTTTAATACACTAAGTTGTTCTAAACTTAGTTTGTAAAGATTTCCTTTTTTAGTTGGGGTTGTCATTAGTTTTTGGTTTTACCATTTTTGATGAACAAGCGGCTTTATCTTTTCAGTATAAACCGCATTCATTTTTTCAATTTCTTCTGAAGTTAGATCAGGTCGCTCATAAAGCGAAAGATTTGACATCAAATGCTCAACCTTAGAAGCTCCGGGAATAATAGTGCTTACTTGTGGATGCTGTAAAATCCATTGAAGCGCTACAGGAGCAAGATTTTCAACCTTAGGGAAAATGCTTTTCAATTCATCCACGGCTTGCAGCCCGGTTTCAAAATCAATTCCGCTGAAAGTTTCTCCTTTATCAAAGGCTTCTCCGTTTCGGTTAAAGTTTCGGTGATCTTCTTTGTCAAATGAGGAGTTTTGATCAAACTTACCTGTGAGTAGTCCGCTGGCTAAAGGAACCCTTACGATAATACCAATATCATTTTTTTCCGCTTCGCGAAAGAATAATCCCGCAGGGCGCTGTCTAAATACATTAAAGATGATCTGTACGGTAGTGACATTATCATATTGCATCGCTTTCAAACCTTCTTCTACTTTTTCTACGCTTACACCAAGATTAGCGATTTTTCCTTCTTGCTTAAGGTCTTCAAAAAGTCTGAAAATTTCCGGACGGTAAAATGTATCTGTCGGTGGACAATGCAACTGAATCAAATCTAGACATTCTAAACCGGTGTTTTTCAGACTATCTTCAACGTACTTGCGTAAAACTTTTACGGTATATCCTGCATCAACGTGAGGTGTGATTTGTCTACCGCATTTGGTGGCGACATAAACCTCTTCAAACCTGCTACGTACCACGCGGCCCACTGCGGCTTCGCTCATTCCGTTTTCATAAACATCAGCAGTGTCAATAAAATTGATGCCTTGATCTATTGCCGTATTAATTATATGCTCAGCTTTGTTATCGTCAAAACCAGAGCCCCATTTACCGCCCACTTGCCAAGTGCCTAGCGAGATTTCAGAAATTTTAAGGTTGGTTTTGCCTAATTTGCGAAACTTCATTAAAAAGTGCTTTTAAAATTTTCACTAAAAATACAAAAGCAATAAAGTTTCGATAATGGAAACATCTTAAACCCTTGCCAAAATATGGTATTTTTAAAAATGCCCTCAAACCCGATATTTTAGGACGCTTTCTAGGGCTGCCCCAATTAGAATAAATAGCTTTACCATATGAAAACAGCAACAATTCTCGTACGTTCTATTAGTGTCATTAACTGTAGTTGATGCGGAACGTGCTATTCTAAATAGAGACCTTCCGTTAATCTGGAAGGTTTTTTTTTGGAATCTAATTGAATTTTAAAACTTGAACATAGTAGTATTTTAAGTTTAAATAGCTGTTAATCAAATAATTGAAAACTATTTAAGATTTTTTGGTATATCCGAAGGTTTTTAAGAAAAGAACTGATAAAAAACAGGAATAACTAATTTCGAATTAGAATTATAACAATGGAATTAAATAAATACAGTAAGACTGTAACTCAAGACCCTACGTTGCCTGCTGCTCAGGCGATGCTGCACGCAATTGGTTTGACCGATGACGATTTAAAAAAGCCTTTAATTGGTATCGCAAGTACCGGTTATGAGGGGAATCCGTGTAATATGCATTTGAATGCTTTGGCAACGCACGTGAAACAAGGAGCTGCTAATGCAGACTTGGTAGGGCTTGTATTCAATACGATCGGGGTAAGTGATGGTATTTCTAACGGAACTCCGGGAATGCGCTTCTCGCTACCCTCACGTGATATTATTGCTGATTCAATGGAAACTGTTGTGCAGGCAATGAGCTATGACGGTCTTGTGACGGTTGTAGGTTGTGATAAAAATATGCCTGGAGCTTTAATTGCGCAATTGCGATTAAATCGCCCTTCAATCTTAGTTTATGGAGGAACCATCGCTTCCGGATGCCATAACGGAAAAAAACTAGATATCATCTCTGCATTTGAGGCTTATGGTCAAAAAGTAGCAGGAACTATTGATGATAATGAGTTTAAAGAAGTGGTGCATAAAGCGTGTCCGGGTGCCGGGGCTTGTGGTGGAATGTACACCGCAAATACCATGGCTTCTGCTATTGAGGCGTTAGGAATGTCGTTACCTTTTAACTCGTCAAATCCAGCAGTTACAGATGCAAATATCAAAGAGCAGGAATGTGTAAAAGCAGGTGAGGCCTTAAAGTACTTATTAGAACACGACATTAAACCTTCAGATATTGTAACGAAGCAATCGCTTGAGAATGCGATTCGTTTAGTAACTGTTTTAGGAGGTTCTACCAATGCGGTGTTACACTTCTTAGCTATCGCTAAAGCAGCGCAGGTAGATTTTACACTTGAAGATTTTCAGCGAATCAGTGATAACACACCATTGTTAGCAGACCTTAAGCCTTCAGGTAAATATTCTATGGAAGATTTACACGGTGTTGGTGGTATTCCGGGTGTATTAAAATATATGCTGGATAATGATATGCTTCACGGGGATTGCTTAACCGTTACCGGAAAGTCTTTAGCTGAAAACCTAAAAGATGTTCCTAATCTTATTGATGGTCAAGATATCATTAGACCATTAGACAAGCCGATTAAAGACAGTGGTCACATCCGTATTTTATTCGGGAACTTGGCTACTGAAGGTGCTGTTGCAAAGATCACCGGTAAAGAAGGACTTTCGTTTACGGGAACTGCAAACGTATTCAATAGCGAACTTGAAGTTAACGACGGAATTAAATCTGGTAAAGTCAAAAAGGGAGACGTGGTGATCATTCGTTATGAAGGACCTAAAGGTGGTCCCGGAATGCCGGAAATGCTTAAGCCTACATCCTCAATTATGGGTGCCGGTTTAGGTAAAGACGTGGCTCTGATTACTGACGGAAGATTCTCTGGGGGATCGCACGGTTTTGTGGTAGGGCACGTTTCTCCTGAAGCACAAGTGGGCGGAAATATCGCACTTGTTGAAAATGGAGATATCATTTCCATCGATGCTGTAAAGAATACTATCAACATCGATATTACCGATGAAGAATTGGCAAAACGAAGAGAAAAATGGACGGCTCCGGAACTTAGATTCCAACGCGGAGCGTTATATAAATATGCGAAAACAGTCTCGTCAGCTTCTAAAGGTTGCGTGACAGACGAAATGTAGAAGGGTATGGATAATACACAAACAATCAAATTGCAAGACACTGCAGTAGAAGCTACGCAGCGTTTAACCGGAAAAGAAGCTATCATAAAATGCTTGCTTGCCGAAGGTGTAGATACACTTTATGGCTATCCCGGAGGGGCGATTATGCCCGTTTATGACGAGTTGTACAAATATCAAGACAAGCTTCATCACGTCTTGACCCGTCACGAGCAAGGTGCTACGCACGCCGCTCAAGGGTACGCACGTGTAAGCGGAAGAGTAGGCGTCGCAATTGCAACATCGGGACCTGGTGCAACTAACCTTATTACCGGGATCGCTGATGCACAAATAGACTCTACGCCGATGGTTTGTATTACCGGGCAGGTGGCTTCGCATTTATTAGGTAGTGATGCGTTTCAAGAGACTGATATTATTGGTATTTCTACACCCGTTACAAAATGGAATTATCAGATCACAAAAGCTTCTGAAATTCCGGAGGTGATGGCTAAAGCGTTTTACATCGCAAAAAGTGGCCGTCCGGGACCTGTGCTTATCGATATTACAAAAGATGCACAGTTTGAAGAGTTTGATTTTGCGTATAAAAAATGTACTGCGGTTCGTAGTTACAAACCGGTGCCAAAACTAAACCCTGAAGCTTTACAAGCTGCAGCTGAAGCGATCAATAATGCTAAAAAGCCAATGATCGTTTGGGGGCAAGGTGTTATTTTAGGTAAAGCAGAAGAAGAGTTTAAGGCAGTAGTTGAAAAATCTGGAGTTCCTGCAGCCTGGACGATACTTGGAGTTTCGGCGATTCCTACAGATCACCCTTTAAATGTGGGTATGGTAGGGATGCACGGAAATTATGCACCTAACTTATTGACTAATGAGTGTGATGTGTTAATCGCTATCGGGATGCGTTTTGATGATCGTGTTACCGGTGATTTAAATACGTATGCAAAGCAGGCAAAAGTGATTCATTTTGAAATTGATCCTGCTGAGGTGAATAAAAACGTTACTGCTGATATTGCTGTTCTTGGAAACAGTAAAGAAACGCTGGCGGCTTTACTTCCTCTTCTAGAAGAGAAAAAACATACCGAATGGCTCAACCGTTTTAAAGAGCTGTATCAAGTAGAATTTGATAAAATCATTAAAGACGATATCACTCCTGAGAAAGAAGGTTTGACGATGGGTGAAGTCCTTGAAGGAATCAATAAAGTTTCAAAAGGAGATGCGGTGATCGTTTCAGATGTGGGGCAACATCAAATGATCGCTTGTCGTTACGCCAAATTCAACCAGTCAAAAAGCAATGTAACTTCCGGTGGTTTAGGAACGATGGGATTTGCACTTCCGGCAGCAATTGGAGCAAAAATGGGAGCGCCAGAGCGTCCTGTAGTTGCAATCATTGGTGATGGTGGTTATCAGATGACTATTCAAGAACTAGGAACCATTTTTCAAACTAAAGTTCCTGTAAAGATCGTGGTGTTGAATAATGATTTCCTCGGAATGGTGCGCCAGTGGCAGCAGTTGTTCTTTGACCGTCGTTATGCTTCAACCGAATTGATCAACCCTGATTTTGTAGCAATTGCCAAAGGCTATTATATAGATGCAAAACGCGTTTCAAAACGTGAAGATCTTGCAGGAGCTATCGAAGAGATGCTAGCTTCAGATGGACCATATTTCCTTGAAGTTACTGTAGAAAAAGAAGATAACGTATTCCCGATGATCCCAACAGGAGCATCAGTTTCAGATATTAGACTTGAGTAGTTATGAGCGAGATAAAAACATATACCGTTTCTATATATACCGAAAATAACATCGGTTTGCTTAACCGTATTTCGGCGATATTTCAGCGTAGAAAAATAAATATCGAGAGTTTAAACACTTCGATTTCAGAGATCGAAGGCGTGTCGCGATTTACCATCGTGATCAACCTTACCGAAGAACGTATGAAAAAGATCATCGGTCAGCTTGAAAAGCAGGTAGAGGTGATCAAAGCCTTCTATCATACCGATGAAGAGACGATTTTTTTAGAGACTTGTCTGTTTAAAATCAAATCTGACTTGTTATTTGAAGAGCGCCAAATTCAAAATATCATAAAAGAAAGTAGCGCGCGTATTGTGACGGTGAACAAAGAGTTTTTTGTTCTGGAGAAAGCCGGTCGTCGTAGTGAGATCGAACTTTTATACCGCGAATTAAGTGCTTTTGGAATTATGCAATTTGTACGTTCCGGAAGAATTTCGGTAACTAAAGACGAAATGAAAATCTCTAAAATGCTGGCAGAATTTGCCGAGTAAACAGCCCAAAAGGTAAAAGCCTTTTAGCGGCGCTAATAAAATTAACTAATCAATATCATTAAAAATAAATCAAAATGTCAAATTACTTTAATACACTATCCCTAAGAGAACAGTTGGCACAACTTGCCAAATGCCGCTTTATGGAATCTGAAGAATTTTCAAATGGGGTAGAAGCTTTACGCGGAAAAAAAGTAGTCATCGTAGGTTGTGGTGCGCAAGGGTTAAACCAAGGGTTAAATATGCGTGACAGCGGCTTAGATATTTCTTATGCGTTGCGCGAAGGTGCGATTAAAGAGAAAAGAGCTTCGTATAAAAATGCTGTAGATAACGGGTTTACCGTAGGAACCTATGACGAACTCATCCCAACTGCAGATTTGGTTTGTAACCTTACTCCAGACAAGCAGCATACTTCAGTGGTGAATACGATTATGCCATTGATGAAAGAAGGTGCTACTTTGGCATATAGCCACGGTTTCAATATTGTAGAAGAAGGAATGCAAGTGCGTAAAGACTTAACCGTTATTATGTGCGCGCCTAAATGTCCTGGTTCTGAAGTACGTGAGGAATACAAGCGTGGTTTTGGTGTACCTACGCTTATTGCGGTACACCCTGAGAATGATCCTGAAGGAAAAGGTCTTGATCAGGCAAAAGCTTATGCTGTAGCAACCGGTGGTCACAGAGCAGGTGTTCTTGAATCTTCTTTTGTTGCTGAAGTAAAAAGTGATTTGATGGGGGAGCAAACCATTCTATGCGGAATGTTGCAGACCGGTTCTATTCTTTGCTTTGACAAAATGGTTGAAAAAGGAATTGATGCAGGTTACGCTTCAAAATTGATTCAGTATGGATGGGAAACCATTACCGAAGCGTTAAAGCACGGTGGAATCACCAATATGATGGATCGTTTGAACAATCCTTCAAAAATCAAAGCTTTTGAACTTGCTGAAGAAATTAAAGATATCACACGTCCATTATTCCACAAACATATGGATGATATCATCTCTGGTCATTTCTCAAAAACAATGATGGAAGACTGGGCTAATGATGATGCGAATCTTCTTAAATGGAGAGCAGCAACAGGAGAAACTGCTTTTGAAAAAACACCTGCAGGAAGTCAGGAAATCAGCGAGCAGGAATTCTTTGATCACGGGGTGTTGATGGTAGCTATGGTAAAAGCCGGTGTAGAACTCGCTTTTGAAACCATGACCGAAGCCGGAATCATTGAAGAATCTGCTTATTACGAGTCTCTTCACGAAACGCCACTTATCGCAAATACTATTGCACGTAAGAAATTATTCGAGATGAACCGCGTAATTTCTGACACTGCAGAATACGGTTGTTATTTATTTGATCACGCGTGTAAACCAATGCTTACTGAGTTTATGAAAGGTATTGATACCAATGTGATTGGTAAAGCGTATGCGACAGACAATAGTGTTGATAACAAAACACTTATTGCTGTAAACGATGCGATTCGTGAACACGAAGTTGAAGCGGTTGGAGCTTGGTTACGTGAGTCAATGACTGCGATGAAAGATATTAAGACCGTAGCTTCTGGAGAGGCTGTGACAGCTTAAAAATTTTCTTAACTCATATAGAATAAGCCTGTCACAATGCATTTTGAGACAGGCTTACTTAATCCTAATACTTTTATTTTGGGCGATTTAAAAACTACATTTTTTCCTGACCTGGAGCAAATAAGGGAAGCAGCCAAAACCTTAGAAGGGGTTGCTGCGTTGACTCCTTTAATGCCGAGTTTAAACTATTCGCGCAAGTTTGACGCCAATGTTATGTTGAAGCGTGAAGATTTGCAACAGGTAAGATCGTATAAAATTCGGGGAGCATTCAATAAGATCAATTCGCTTAGCGATGAAGAGCGCGCCAAAGGAATTGTTTGTGCCAGTGCAGGAAATCACGCGCAAGGCGTGGCTTTTGCTTGTGCCAAGCTGAAGATCAACGGTACTATTTTTATGCCGTCACCTACGCCTAAGCAAAAGATCGAGCAGGTAGAAATGTTTGGTGGTGAATATGCTAAAATAGTGCTTACCGGAGATACTTTTGACGATGCCTATAAAGCTTCTAAAATTGAATGCGATGCGCTAGGTAAAATCTTTGTACATCCTTTTGATGATGAAAAGATTATTGAAGGTCAAGCAACCGTTGGTTTAGAAATTATTGAACAGAGTAAAGAAGAGATAGACTATGTTTTTGTTCCCGTAGGTGGTGGTGGTTTAGCTTCCGGGTTGAGTACGGTTTTTCATTTGCTTTCGCCCAATACTAAAGTAATAGGGGTAGAGCCCGAAGGCGCTCCTTCAATGAGCACTTCGATCTTTAATAAGGAAAATACGACGCTTTCGCTGATCGAAAAGTTTGTTGACGGTGCTGCTGTACAGCGCGTAGGAGATCGCACATTTGCTATCTGTAAAGAATATTTGGAGAAAATGGTAACTGTACCTGAAGGGAAGGTTTGCCAGACTATACTTGATCTTTATAACAAAGAAGCGATTGTAGTTGAACCGGCTGGGGCTTTAACTTTATCGGTGCTAGATCAGTTTGCTGATGAGATCAAAGGTAAAAATGTAGTATGTATCGTGAGCGGAAGCAACAACGATATCACCCGTACTGCCGAAATTAAAGAACGTGCCCTTTTGTATCGAGGATTAAAACACTACTTCATCATAAGATTCCCACAGCGCGCAGGTGCATTGCGCGAGTTCTTAAATGAAATCCTAGGTCCGGAAGACGATATTACCTTTTTTGAATATAAGAAGAAAACCTCTCGTGAAGATGGCCCTGCGGTGGTAGGCATAGAGCTGAAAGACCGTAAGGATCTTGACCCGTTAATAGCCCGAATGAAGAGTAGAAATTTCTTCGGAGAATATCTCAATGATAAACCAGACTTGTTTGAATTCCTGATTTAAAGATTTAATAACCTACCGCTTAGCTCTTTAAGTTGTATATTTTCAATATAGCAGTCTTAAAGTCAATTCATTTTGTCAAAATCTAATCAACCTATGAAACAATTACCCACAGATATTCCAGATCAGTTTAAAGTTGACTCTATTGAGCAGCGCACCTATCTAATTGACGGGAAAATGCACAATTGGAATGGTGAAGTAGCAGATGTTTTCTCAAGCATTCATACAGAAAAAGATGGAGAGCGTCAACCAACTCGTTTGGGCTCTATTCCTTCTTTGGGCGAATCTGAAGCTATTGCAGCAGTTGATGCTGCGCACAAAGCCTACGATCGCGGTCAGGGCTTGTGGCCCACAATGAAAGTTGCCGACCGTATTAAGTGTATGGAAACTTTCGTTACAAAAATGAAAGAAAAGCGCGAACTCATTGTAAAACTGCTGATGTGGGAGATTGGTAAAAATTACCCGGATTCGCAAAAAGAGTTTGATCGCACAGTTGAATATATTCTTGATACCATCGAAGATTATAAGAATATGGATCGGGAGAGTGCTAAATTCTATAAAGAAGGTGGTATTCACGCGCATATTAGACGAGGTCCTTTAGGCGTTGTGCTTTGTTTAGGTCCTTATAACTACCCGCTTAACGAGACATTTTGTTTGTTGATTCCTGCATTGATTATGGGAAATACGGCTGTGTTCAAGCCGGCTAAGCATGGCGTTCTATTAATCACGCCGTTGCTTGAAGCTTTTCAAGAAAGTTTCCCTGCCGGAGTGGTGAACATTCTTTTTGGTAGAGGTAGAGCCGTGGCAACACCAATTATGAAAACCGGAAAGGTGGATGTTCTAGCTTTAATTGGTCATAGTTCTTCGGCCAATTCGCTTCAGGCATTGCACCCAAAACAAAACCGTTTGCGCTTAGTTTTAGGTCTCGAAGCAAAAAATCCCGCAATAATTTTACCGGATGCTGATCTAGATCTTGCAGTTGCAGAATGCATCGCCGGAACACTATCTTTTAATGGTCAGCGCTGTACAGCGTTGAAAGTGATCTATGTACATGAAAATATCGCAGAAACCTTCAATAGAAAATATGCTGAGGCTGTTGATGCTTTAAAATTTGGTTTGCCTTGGGAAGATGATGTGAAACTTACGCCGCTCCCAGAACCTTCAAAACCTGATTATATTCAGCAATTGATTGATGATGCTAAAGCCAAAGGCGCAAAAGTGATCAACGCAAAAGGCGGGGAGCGCTCAGAAAACTTTATTTGGCCGGCAGTATTGTTTCCGGTGACTAAAGAAATGGAGGTTTACAAAGAAGAACAATTTGGCCCTGTAGTTCCGGTGTTGACGTTTAAACACATCGACGAACCTTTAGATGATATGGCTGAATCGAATTACGGACAGCAAGTAAGTCTTTTCGGTAAAGATGTAAAAGCACTTGCTCCCTTGATAGACACCTTGGTTAATTTAGTATGTCGTGTGAATTTAAACAGTTCGTGTCAGCGCGGTCCAGATGTTTATCCGTTTACAGGTAGAAAGGATTCAGCGGTGAGTACATTAAGCGTACACGATGCCTTGCGTTCGTTCTCCATACGTACCTTTGTGGCTTCTAAAGACAATGCATACAACAATGCGATCCTTAATGAGCTGTTGGATACCAAAAAATCAAACTTTGTAAGTACAGATTACTTGCTGTAACCTTCAAAAATGATTTGGTTTATTATGAATCAATCAGTGAAAAGTGCTTTTTGTATTGAAAACTGAAGAATATTTAAAAAAGTAGATTTATTTGATATTTCTAGTAAAATCTGGAGGTTCATTTAAATCTACTTTGTATTTTAGCATCAACAATGAAGGGAATAAAAAGACATATAACAGAGCTAAAGCAAGCGGTAAATGCGTTGCTTAATTCTTTATACCCAGTTAACAGAACCAACACTACATTGGTTTATATTCCTGTACGCCGCCGTGAGCGCCGCCGCCCCTAGTGGGTGCATATTTTTAGGGAACTTAGGTGAGTCCGGTTCCAACTTTCGATTCAAATTACAATTTCACTTTTTTCTAACTTCCAATTCAATTGAATATGGAAATTATTATTGCTAACAAATCCCATGCGGGATATGCACAATATATTTGCGATACCATCGCAGAATCTGCAAAAGTACGCGGCACCGGAATCGCCAAGCGTACACCTGAATACGTCATTACCAAGATGGAAAACGGCAATGCAGTGATCGCCCTTGACGGTGAGAAATTTGCCGGCTTTTGCTACATCGAGGCTTGGGGCCACGGTAAGTTTGTTGCTAATTCAGGACTTATAGTACATCCGGATTATAGAGGTAGCGGACTCGCGCGCCAGATCAAAGAAGCGATCTTTAATCACTCCAGAGCTAAATATCCTGATGCTAAAGTATTTGGAATCACTACCGGTCTTGCCGTGATGAAGATCAATTCAGACTTGGGATATCGCCCTGTGACCTTCTCAGAATTGACAGATGATCCTACCTTTTGGAAAGGTTGCCAAACCTGCAGAAACTATGACATTCTTCAACGTACTGAGCAAAAAATGTGTTTGTGCACAGGAATGCTTTATGATCCTGAAAAAGAAGAAAAGAAAAAGCAGGAAATTGAAGAGAAAATCAATCAAAGAGTTCGTGAGAAAGAGGAGGTGAATCCTAAAGCATTTACGCGCTTAAAAAGCATCAAAGAACACTTGTTTTTGAAAAAAGATAAAAAAAAAGAAGAATAAAAACCTTAAGCTCACTTACCGAGCGTTTTCAGAATAAATAGAATAAAATGAAAAAATTAGTTCTCGCCTACAGCGGCGGATTAGATACCAGTTATTGTGCAAAATACCTTTCAGAAGAAAAAGGATTTGATGTTCACGCGGTAAGCATTAATACCGGTGGTTTTACGCAAGAAGAGATTGACGAAATCGAATCTAAAGCCTTAAAGATCGGTGCAAAAACTTACAAAAATGTACAAGCGGTAGACCGCTTTTATGACAAAGTAGTTAAGTATTTGATCTATGGAAATGTTTTGAAAAACAATACCTATCCGCTTTCGGTAAGTGCAGAACGTATCATTCAGGCGGTTGAGATCATCAATTATGCGAAATCTATTGGGGCAGAATACGTAGCTCACGGAAGCACGGGAGCAGGAAACGATCAGGTGCGTTTTGATATGATCTTTCAAACTTTGGCACCTGAGATTGAGATCATCACACCTATTAGAGATTTAAAACTTTCACGTCAGGAAGAGATCGATTATTTAAAAAGTCACGGGGTGGAGATGTCTTGGGAAAAAGCACAATACTCTATAAACCGTGGACTATGGGGAACTTCTGTTGGCGGAAGTGAGACCTTGACTTCACACCAAGGTTTGCCGGAATCTGCTTTTCCTTCTCAGGTAGAAAAATCTGAAGCAGAAAAAGTAACCTTGACCTTTGAAAAGGGCGAACTTACCGCTGTAAATGGCAAATTAGGATCTCCTGTAGAAAATATTGAAGCTTTACAAAAACTTGCGGCTCCGTTTGGTATCGGTCGTGATATTCACGTGGGTGACACGATTATTGGGATTAAAGGTCGTGTAGGTTTTGAAGCTGCTGCACCTGTGATTATTTTAAAAGCGCATCATTTGCTAGAGAAGCACACGCTTACAAAATGGCAAATGCAGCACAAAGATTATTTATCTAATTTCTATGGAATGCACCTGCACGAGGGACAATATCTTGATCCCGCAATGCGCAACTTGGAAGCATTTTTAACCGATAGTCAAAAGAATGTTTCAGGTGAAGTGTATGTGACGCTTCAACCGTATCGATTCACATTAGAAGGAATAAAGTCTGATCACGACTTGATGAATGCTTCGTTTGGTGCGTATGGTGAGATGAACAAAGGCTGGACGGCAGATGATGCTAAAGGCTTTATCAAAATCACCGGGAATCAAAATAAAATTTATAACCACGTAAACGGAGACTCATGATCAAAGCTGGAATAATTGGTGGAGCCGGTTATACGGCAGGAGAGTTAATCAGAATTTTACTGAATCATAAGTATGTTGATCTAAGTTTTGTTTTCAGTACTTCAAATGCCGGAAATCTTTTAAGCGATGTGCATCAAGACCTACTAGGAAGTACTGATATTCGGTTTGCTGATACGGTTGATTTTAATGTTGATGTGGTTTTCTTGTGTTTAGGACACGGAAATTCAACAGCTTTTTTAGATAAAAATGTGTTTTCTGAAAAAACCATCATTATTGATTTAAGTAATGATTTCAGGCTAAAACCAGACGCTGAGTTTCAAGGAAGGGAATTCATTTACGGTCTTCCAGAACTGAATAAAGACGAGATCAAACAAGCGGGTTCTATTGCAAATCCGGGATGTTTTGCAACTGCCATCCAGTTGGCGTTACTTCCGTTAGCAGATTCAAAAAATATTACTTCAGACATTCATATCAATGCGGTTACCGGTGCTACCGGCGCGGGAACCTCACTTTCGGCAACGACGCATTATACTTGGAGAGATAATAACTTCTCATATTACAAGCCGTTTACCCACCAACATATGGGTGAGATCAATCAGTCGGTTAAAAGTTTGCAAAGCGGTTTTGACAAGGAGATTTTCTTCCTTCCAAATCGTGGGAATTTCTCTCGTGGAATTTTCGCAACCGCGTACACCAAATTTGAAGGAGACCTGGAAGCTATTAAAAAAATCTACACCGATTTTTATGCCGAAGCACCATTCACTTTTGTTTCCGATTCGGATATTCATATGAAGCAAGTGGTGAACACCAATAAATGTCTGATTCACTTGCACAAGCATGAAAATCAATTATTGATCACCAGTTGTATTGATAATCTTTTAAAAGGAGCTTCAGGACAGGCGGTAGAGAATATGAACTTGATTTTCGGCCTACCACAAACCGAAGGCTTGAATTTAAAAGGAAGTTATTTCTAAGCCTTTAGAGAGGCGTATAAAAAGATTTCCGTCTTCACGGAAATGATAAAAAGATATTAAAAATGAAAATAGCAATCATAGGTACAGGTAATTTGGGGCTTTCAATAGCTAAAGGTTTAATTACCAATAATGCGATCACTTCGTTATATATGACCCGTCGTAATCCTGCGGGAATTGAGTCGTACGCCGAATATAAAAATGTTTTTGTTACTTCAGATAATGTTGAGGCTGTTCAAAAATCTGATATTTTGATTTTTGCAGTGCAACCCGCACAATTGGCAAATATTTTACACGATATCAAAAATGAATTGACAGATAAACACGTGTTGATCTCAACCATCACAGGTTATCAAATTTCGCAAATTGAAGATATTGTGGGGACTGACCAATTCATCATTCGGGCGATGCCGAATACGGCGATTGCGGTTGGTGCGTCGATGACGTGTTTGGCGAGTAACGAGAAAGGAATGAAGCGTATTAAGATCGCCGAAGCTATTTTCAACAGATTAGGAAACAGCTTGATCATTCCTGAAAAACAAATGCAAGCAGCAACAGTAGTTTGCGCCAGCGGAATTGCATTCTGGATGCGCTTAATTCGTGCCACAACACAGGCAGCAATTCAATTAGGATTTGATGCTAAAGAAGCACAAGAATTGGCGATGCATACCTGTAACGGTGCGTCAAAATTATTGATCGATTCCGGGAATCATCCGGAAGAAGAGATCGATCGTGTAACCACACCAAAAGGCTGTACCATAGAAGGATTGAACGAGATGGAGCATAAAGGCTTGAGTTCGTCATTGATTCAAGGTATGGTTGCATCTTTCAATAAAATTAATGTTATAAAAACAGATCGAAATAATGAGTTTATTTGATGTTTATCCACTTTATGATGTGACACCCATTAAAGCTCAGGACGTCTGGGTTTATGATGCAGCGCCTACCAAATATTTGGATTTATATGGAGGTCATGCAGTGATCTCTATAGGTCACGCACATCCTAAATATGTAGAAAATCTTACCAAGCAATTGGGCGATATCGGCTTTTATAGCAATGCGGTTAAAAACCCATTACAGGAAGCTTTAGGCGAAAAATTACCACTTCAGGCAAACTGTCTCGGTTATCAATTGTTTATGTGTAGCAGTGGGGCTGAGGCTAATGAGAATGCACTGAAAATGGCATCTTTCGTTACCGGAAGAAAAAAAGTAGTCGCTTTTCATAACAGTTTCCACGGAAGAACTTCAGCAGCTGTCGCCGCGACCGATAATCCTAAGATTGTCGCACCTATTAACGCACAGCAAGAAGTTGAATTTTTACCCCTAGGAGATCTGGACGCTTTAGCCGCAGTTTTAGCAAAGGGCGATGTTTGTGCGGTAATCGTGGAGTTTATTCAAGGTGTTGGTGGTTTAGACATCAGTACTGCTGAATTTTACGAAGGCGTTGATAAACTATGCAAGGAAACTGGCACCTGCCTTATTGCAGACGAAGTTCAGGCAGGTTTTGGCCGTACCGGCAAATTCTTTGCTTTTCAAGAATATAACGTGGAGCCTGAGTTGATCTCGATGGCTAAAGGAATGGGGAACGGATTTCCGGTTGGAGCAATTCTTATTCACCCTTCGATCAAAGCAGAATACGGAATGCTAGGAACCACCTTTGGGGGAAATCACTTGGCGTGTACCGCAGCCTTGACTGTTCTTGAAGTTTTAGAAGAAGAAGATTTGATGGCGCACGCGTTACGTGTTTCAGATCATTTTAAAGCAAAAACTACTGAAATTCCGCAGATCAAAGCGGTAAAAGGTCGCGGTTTGATGCTGGGAATCGAATTTGATTTTGATACGGCAGCCTTACGCAAAAAGCTGATTTACGATCAGCATATTTTTACAGGAAGTGCAAAAAATAAAAACTTGATACGCATTCTTCCACCGTTAACGGTTCAGAACGAGCATATTGATCAGTTTTTTGAAGCACTTAAAATAGAATTAAACAACTTATAATAAACATAACTCTAGCAGAGATTTCGGCTGCTAACTAACATTTTGACAGGAATCAACTAATGAAAAAATACACCGGTTTAGACGACATTACAGATCTACAGGAATTAATCGCAGAAGCACGCGCGTTAAAAGCAAATCCCTATGCATATGAACATTTAGGAAAGCGCAAGCGCCTGGTGATGCTGTTTTTCAACTCGAGTTTGCGCACGCGTCTAAGTACAGAAAAAGCAGCAAGTAACTTAGGAATGGATGTTACGGTGATGAACTTTAACAGCGACGCCTGGAAATTAGAATTTGAAGACGGCACTGTGATGAATGCAGATACTTCTGAGCACGTGAAAGAAGCGGCAAAAGTGATCTCGCAATACGGTGATGTGATTGCGGTACGTGCTTTCCCAACCTTGACTGATAAAGCCAAGGACGAGTCAGAATACGTGATCTCCAATTTCGTAAAATACGCCACAGTACCGGTGGTAAATATGGAAAGTGCAACGGCACACCCGTTACAAGCTTTGGCAGATGCTATTACCATCACGGAGCTTTCTCAAAAGAAAAAGCCGAAAGTGGTATTGAGCTGGGCGCCACACCCTAAAGCATTACCGCATGCGGTGGCCAATTCCTTTATTGGGATGATGCAGAAAATGGATGTTGACCTTACCGTTACGCATCCTAAAGGTTACGAACTGAGCGATGCTACGATGAAGGATACGCCTGTGGTTTATGATCAAGATGAGGCCTTAAAAGATGCAGATTTTGTTTATGTTAAAAACTGGAGTAATTATGAGGATTACGGTAAAGTTTTAGCAACTGTAGATTCGCACAGCAGTTGGACGATCACCGATGAAAAACTGGGTGATGCCAAATTTATGCATTGTTTGCCGGTACGTCGTAATGTGATCGTTGCAGACGAAGTTTTAGATGGCGAACAATCTGTGGTGATCGAGCAGGCAAATAATCGTACGTTTTCAGCCCAGGTGGTTTTGAAAAAGATATTAGAAAACCTGAATTAAACGCCGAAAATGAAAAAGCTAAACATCGTCAAAGTAGGTGGAAACATTATCGAGAAAGAAGAAGATCTTCAGTCTTTTTTAGATGCTTTTGCAGCGCTTCCGGAGCCGAAGATTTTAGTGCACGGTGGCGGAAAGCTGGCAAGTCAGCTAGCTGAGCGATTGGCAATCCCGGTAAATATGGTGAATGGTCGTCGAATTACCGATGCCGAAACGGTTGAAGTAATCACGATGGTTTACGGAGGAAAAGTGAACAAAAGCATCGTCGCCGGTTTGCAAGCCAGAAATTGTAATGCCATTGGATTTTCGGGCGCAGATGGGAATACGATCTTGTCTGTAAAAAGACCGGTTAAGGAAATCGATTTTGGTTTTGTAGGTGACGTGATAGCTGTAGATTCAGAGATGATCGATAAGCTTTTGAGTATTGGGATTACGCCGGCATTTTGTGCGATAACACACGACGGAAACGGGCAATTATTCAATACCAATGCAGATACGATCGCATGCGAATTGGCACGTGGACTTTCAACAAACTATGAGGTTACATTGAATTATTGCTTTGAAAAGAACGGTGTTTTACTCGATATTAACGACGATACTTCAGTAGTTAAAGACATTGATTTGGCCAAATATGCTGAATTGTTAGAAGAAAAAATTATAGCAGACGGAATGCTTCCGAAGATGGAAAACTGTTTTTACGCTTTAAAAGGCGGTGTGCAGCAAGTACGTTTAGGAAAACCCGAAATGCTACACCATAAAGATGCTAATTTTACAACCTTAAGACTGTAATGAATAGAGAGCAACTTACACAGGAAGCCATTGAGCTACTTAAAAAATTGATCGCGACCCAATCTTTTTCTTCCGAAGAAGAAGGTACCGCTGCGATAATTGAAGCTTGGTTTAATGCGCACGATATTCCTTTTAAAAGACAGGCCAATAATATCTGGGCAACCAATAAAGATTTTCAAGAAGGCAAAACTACATTGCTGCTTAACAGTCATCACGACACGGTGCAGCCTAATAATGGGTATACACGCGATCCATACAGTCCCGATATAGAAGATGGTAAATTGTATGGTTTAGGGAGTAATGATGCTGGTGGATGTTTGGTTTCGCTAATCGCAACCTTTACCTATTTCTACGCGCAGAAAAATCCAAAATACAATTTGGTTATTGTTGCCAGTGGGGAGGAAGAAAGCAGCGGTCCCAATGGTTTGAACAGTATGCTGAAGGTGATTCCGCCGGTTGATGTTGCAATCGTGGGTGAACCTACCTTGATGAATCTTGCAGTTGCTGAAAAAGGTCTTGTGGTGTTTGACGCCAAAGTGAAAGGAACACCTTCTCATGCAGCGCATCCTAACGATAACAACGCGATTTACAATTGTATTGAAGTTTTAGAATGGTTTAAGAATTTCAAATTTGATAAATCTTCAGATGCGTTGGGCGATGTAAAAATGACCGTTACGCAGATCAAAGGAGGGAAGCAACATAACGCGGTTCCAGCAGATGTGGAATTGGTTGTTGACGTACGCGTGAATGATGCGTATTCCAATAAAGAAATAGCCGATCTACTTCAGGAAAAAGCACCGTGCGACGAGATTATTCCGCGTAGTTTGCGATTGAACTCTTCTTCAATTCCTGTAGATCACGATTTGGTTAAAGCCGGTATTGCGCTAGGAAGAAGTACTTACGGTTCGCCTACACTTAGTGATCAGGCGGTGTTGAGTTGTCCTTCGCTTAAATTGGGTCCCGGTGATAGCACACGTTCACATAGTGCTAACGAATTTATCTATGTAAATGAAATAGAAGAAGGAATCGAAATTTATATAGATTTGCTGAAAAGTATACTTTAAGATTTCCGCCTTCGCGGAATAATTAGATTCCCTATACCTAGGGAATAAAAAACAAGAGATATGAAACTTTGGGACAAAGGTGCCGATATAGATACCAAGATAATCGATTTTACGGTGGGTAACGACCGTGAGATCGATGTGCATATTGCTAAATATGATGTGCAAGCGACACGCGCGCACGTAAAAATGCTGAATAAAATAGGCATTCTCACCGATGAGGAATTGAAAAGTTTGCTTCCGCAGCTTGATATTTTAGAAGCGCATACGCAAAATCCGGATTTCTTTATAGAGCCCGAATATGAAGACATTCATTCTAAACTAGAAGCAGAATTAACGCTTATTCTAGGTGATACCGGTAAAAAAGTACATACTGCGCGCTCGCGTAACGATCAGGTTTTGGTAGCGCTTCAGTTGTATTATAAAGAACAGTTACAGCAAATAAAAGCACGTACGGTTTCATTATTTGAAACCTTAATGCATCTTGGTGAAAAGCATAAAGATAAGTTGTTGCCTGGTTATACACATTTACAGGTTGCAATGCCTAGCAGTTTTGGTCTTTGGTTTACAGCGTATGCCGAATTATTGATCGACGATGTAATATTGATCAATGCGACTCAGGATATTGTTGACCAAAATCCACTGGGTTCTGCGGCAGGTTATGGAAGTTCGTTTCCTATAGATCGTCAGATGACGACCAAAGAATTGGGTTTTGCCACGATGAAATATAACGTGGTTGCAGCACAAATGGCACGCGGTAAAAGTGAACGTACATTGGCTTCTACTTTGGGAAGTTTAGCCAACACACTATCCCGTTTTGCGATGGATGTGTGCTTGTATATGAGTCAGAATTTTGGCTTTGTGAGTTTTCCGGAGCATCTGACTACGGGAAGCAGTATTATGCCGCATAAAAAGAATCCTGATGTTTTTGAGTTGATTAGAGGGAAGTGTAATCAGATTCAATCCTTAAGTACCGAAATGGTCTTGATCACTAACAATTTGCCCAGCGGGTATCATAGAGATTATCAGTTGCTGAAAGAAAATACGATAAGCGCGGTTGAGACCATCAAGGACATTTTAGAGATCTTTGATTATGTGATTGGTCAGGTGATCGTTAAAGAAATTGACCTGAACGATGAGAAGTATAAATACCTGTTTACTGTTGATAGCATTAACGATTTGGTAGTAGAAGGTAAATCGTTTAGAGAGGCTTATCAACAAATAGGAGGCCAGGTACAAGATGGGACGTACAAGCCGGAAGCCGGAAAAAATCATACTCACATAGGGAGCATTCATAATCCGGGATTTGCCGAAATTAAGGCTAAAATGCGCAAAGTTTCCACCGCTTTAGATATTAAATAGCATTGCGTAAGCTTTTAAGCTAAAAAGTGGCATAAAGTTATTTTTATGCCACTTTTTTTATGAGATCACTTTGTGTTTAGATGAAAAGCTAAGAAAATGATTTTTCTTAAAACTTTTCGTTTACAATTTTTGGTGGTTTGCTAAGTCTTCTGTTAATTTTGTCTCGTCTTAATTCAAAGGACTTATGAAGTTTCTTTTTTCAATTATTGTATTCTTTGCTGGCTTTGTGCAGCTTTCAGGTAGTTCTTACCTGCCGGCTGATTCAGCAATGCAATCCAATGCTTCTGAAGAAACCTTCGTCAATGATTTGAATCAACCACATTTTGATGTGGTTCACAGTCAAAACTTAGAATTAAGAATCGCAGAATTTGAAATTGAAGAAAGCGATCGTTCAATTTCTAAAACAAGCCAAAGCCTTGCAACCGCAGCCCTCGCTACACAGACATCTGTTCCCAGATGTTTTTACTTTAAATACAAACATTTAAAAACTAAGGCGCGTTCTTCTTTAAGCGCTTCAGTAAAGCCATACCTTTTATTCCAGGTATTTAGACTTTGATTTAAACTTTTAAGCCCACATTGTTTGGGCTAAACCTGTTTCAGTTTTTTGGTGCCTCACACTTAGCCAAGAAGCCGAGACATTCCTATGTTTTTTCCGTTCGGGAAAAGCTTTTAAATCCATTTAATTTTTTAAAGTAAAATTCACATCACATGAAAAAGATTCTCATGATGTTGGGCTTGGGGACTATGTTGTTCCACGTAAGCTGCAAGTCAGAACACCACGAAAAGGAAGAAGAAACTACCTTTTATGTTACTAATCCTATGCGAAAGGATACGGTAATTACAAAAGATTACGTTGCCCAAATTCACTCAAGTCGTCATATTGAATTACGTGCTCAGGAGCGCGGGTATCTTCAGAAAATATTTGTTGACGAAGGTCAAGCCGTAAAAAAAGGACAGCTTCTTTTTCAAATTATGCCGAAGCTTTATGAAGCAGAAATGCAAAAAGCAAAAGCCGAAGCACAATTTGCCAATATTGAATACCAAAACACTAAAAAACTCGCCGATAGCAATGTGGTTGCGCCTAACGAACTGGCTATGGCTAAAGCCAAGTTAGAAAAGGCCAATGCAGAGCTTGCGCTATCCCAAGTACATCTTGAATTTACTCAGATACGAGCACCATTTGACGGGATCGTTGACCGCTTCCACGTGCGTTTAGGTAGTCTGGTAGATGAGGGCGAATTGCTCACCAATCTTTCAGATAATAATATTATGTGGGTGTACTACAATGTTCCTGAAGCAGAGTATCTTGATTATAAAGCTGCGCTGAAAGATGCTACAAAACCAGAAGTTGAATTGCTTATGGCAAACAACAAATACTTTGGTCACAAAGGTATTGTAGAAACCATTGAAGCCGACTTCAATAACGAAACGGGTAATATTCCTTTTAGAGCTACTTTCCCTAACCCTGACGCGCTACTACGTCACGGAGAAACCGGTAATGTACACGTTACTATTCCTTTAGAAAATGCGCTTTTAATTCCACAGAAAGCAACTTTTGAAGTCCTAGACAAGAAGTATTGCTATGTGATAGATGACGAAGGCGTTGTTCACTCTAGACAAATTACCATCGCTGAAGAAATGCCGCACTTGTATGCTGTGAGCGACGGTCTGAGCACCGATGATAAAATTCTTCTTGAAGGATTACGATTGGTAAGAGAGAATGATAAAGTAGAATATGAAGTAGAAGATCCTAGTGAAGCGATGGCTGAATTAGCTCTTTACGCTGAGTAAGCACTTCTTCTAAAAAAGGAAAATAATGTTTAGTAGATTTATTCACAGACCCGTATTTGCGATAGTAATTTCGATTATTATCGTGTTTATAGGTTCGCTCGCGATCAAGCAGCTGCCTATATCACAGTTCCCGCAAATTGCGCCTACCACGGTAAATATTTTTATCGCGTATCCCGGTGCGAGTGCAGATGTTTTAGTAAAATCAACCTTAGTAACCTTAGAGAATTCGATTAACGGGGTTCAAGGAATGCGTTATATGGCTACCGATGCTACCAGTGCAGGTGAGGCCACGCTTAGAATCATTTTTGAACCCGGTACAGATCCTAACCAAGCTGTGGTGAGGGTCAAGACCAGGGTTGACCAGGTGATGCCCCTCTTGCCCGAATTGGTTCAGCGAGAAGGGGTAGTGATTACACCCATACAGCCTAGTATGTTGATGTATGTGAACCTGTATTCTAAGGAAAAAAGTATGGATGAAAAATTTCTGTACAACTATGCTAACGTAAAAATGATTCCTGAGATCAACCGTCTAAAAGGGGTTGCGCGTTCTCAAATTTTAGGAAGTCGTAGATACGCGATGCGTGTTTGGTTAAATCCAGATCGTATGCGTGCTTATGATGTTTCGGTTGATGAAGTGATGGAAGCGATGCAGGAGCAAAGTATCGTGGGACGTCCCGGACGCTTGGGACGAAGTTCTGGTATAGAGGCACAATCATTAGAATATGTGTTGACCTATAAAGGCCGTTATAATGAGCCTGAACAATATGAAAATATCATTATTAGAGCCAATTCTGAAGGGGAAAGCATTCGCCTGAAAGATATTGGTAAAGTAGAGTTGGGAAGTGAATTCTTTGATATCTACTCCAACTTAGATGGTCACCCTTCTGCGGCGATCGTATTGAAGCAAAACTACGGAAGTAACGCCAGTGACGTTATTGATGAAGTAAAGGAAAAGCTTGAAGAAATGCGTGCTGATTTCCCTCCGGGAATGGATTATAAAATCAGTTATGATGTTTCTAAATTCTTAGATTCTTCTATTGAACAGGTAATAGATACCTTACGAGATGCTTTTATTTTAGTTGCCTTAGTAGTATTTATATTCTTAGGAGACTGGCGCTCCACGTTAATCCCTATCATCGCGGTGCCGGTCTCTTTAATCGGGGCGTTCTTCGTCATTCAGTTTTTTGGGATCTCGATAAATATGGTGACGCTGTTTGCACTCGTGCTGGCTATTGGTATTGTGGTGGATGATGCGATTGTTGTCGTCGAGGCGGTGCACGCCAAGTTTGAAGAGCATCCGCATATATCGCCGTATCTCGCCGTTAAACAAGTTTTGGGTGAAATAAGCGGAGCGATTATAGCGATAACCGGTGTAATGGTTTCGGTATTCTTACCTATATCATTTATGTCTGGTCCCGTAGGAACGTTCTATAGACAATTCTCCATTACTATGGCGAGTTCCATTGTAATTTCAGCATTGATCGCGTTGACGCTGACGCCGGTATTGTGTGCGATGCTTTTAAAGAACAACCACGGAAAAGAGAAGAAGCGTAATCTCTTTACACGTGCGCTGGATAAATTCAACAGTGGTTTTGATAAACTCACCGGAAAATACGTTGCAGTACTGAAGCGTATCGTGAGTAGAAGATGGTTAACCTTCGGAATTTTGATCGCGTTTTGTATTGGTATTTTCTTAGAAAGTCAAGTGCTTCCGTCAGGGTTTATTCCTAGTGAGGATCAAGGTACGATCTATGCGATCATCCAAACACCTCCGGGAGCAACTTTAGAGCGAACCAATAAAGTTTCGCTTGAACTTCAGAAAATCGCTGAAGAAGTTGACGGTATCGAGTCGGTTTCTTCGCTTGCGGGTTATGAGATTATGACCGAAGGTCGTGGTTCTAACGCAGGTACGTGTTTGATCAACTTAAAACCTTGGTCTGAACGCGAGCACGATGTGACCGAAATTATGGAAGAGCTTGAGGAGAAATCAAAAGGGCTAGGTGCCGTAATTGAATTCTTTGAACCGCCTGCCATCCCTGGTTTTGGTTCTTCTGGTGGTTTCTCAATGCGTTTGCTAGATGAAAATACGGAGACCGATTATCAAGATTTTGATAAGGTGAACCAAGAGTTTGTAGATCATTTAAAGGAGCGTAAAGAGCTCACCGGTGTATTTACCTTCTTTGCGGCAAATTATCCGCAATATGAACTCGAATTCAATAATGATCTTGCCATGCAAAAAGGTGTTTCAATAGGTAAGGCTATGGAAAATCTGAACATTATGATAGGTAGTACCTACGAGCAAGGCTTTATTAAGTTTGGTCGCTTCTTTAAGGTATATGTGCAGTCTGATCCTAAATTCAGAAGATTACCTTCAGATGTGCTCAATATGTTTGTGAAGAATGAGGATGGCGAAATGGTTCCGTATTCTGCATTTATGACCTTGAAAAAAACACAGGGCCCTAACGAGGTAACGCGTTTCAATATGTACAATTCTGCGGCAATACGCGGTCTTCCGGCTCCCGGATATACCACAGCAGACGCGATTGAAGCAATTCGTGAAGTAGCAGTGACAACCTTACCCAAAGGATATGACATTGGCTGGGAAGGTCTTTCTTATGACGAGGCTAACCGCGGTAATGAGTCTGTTTATATTTTCTTGATTGTATTAGTCTTTGTGTACTTTGTTTTAGCTGCACAGTACGAATCCTTTATCATTCCGTTATCGGTAGTGTTCTCGCTTCCGGTTGGGGTGTTTGGATCATTTATGGTGCTTAAAATGATGGGACTACAAAATGACATATATGCTCAAATTGGTCTCATAATGTTAGTAGGTCTTCTGGGTAAAAACGCTGTGCTTATTGTAGAATTTGCGGTATTAAAACGCTCTCAGGGCGCCACGATACTCGATGCTGCGATAGAAGGTGCAAAGGTACGTTTCAGACCTATTTTAATGACTTCGTTTGCCTTTATCGCCGGTTTAATTCCGTTGCTATTAGCATCAGGAGCAGGAGCGATTGGTAACCATACGATTGGTGCTTCGGCATTAGGCGGAATGTTATTCGGTACCATTTTCGGGGTAATTATCGTGCCCGGATTGTACTTTATTTTTGGCTCTCTCGCAGACGGAAGAAAATTAATTAGAGACGAAGAAGACAGTTCTTTAACCGAAGGCTTTGTACACGAAATAGATAGTTTTTCAAATTCAGAAGAAGATGATCAAGAAGATAAATAAAACGCAATTTTTATATACCGTAATGGTGTTGTTCATACTGGCATTTTCTGCCTGTAAAGCACCAGGTTTAGCAGAGCGGGAGGTCGATTTAAAAGACCTCCCACAAAGCTATACCAACTATGCGGTGACTGATACGACCAACACTGCTTTGATACACTGGAAGCAGTATTTTACAGATCCTTATTTAACCGTGCTTATAGATTCTGCTCTGGCAAATAACCAAGAGTTAAATATTATGCTGCAAGAAATTGCGATTTCAAAAGCAGAGATCAAAGCAAAAAAAGGTGAGTATTTACCCTTTGTAGGCTTTGGCGCCGGTGCCGAAACTGAAAAAGTTGGTAGATACACCAGTCAAGGAGCAAACGATGCCAACACCGATATTAAAGAAGGTGTTGAATTTCCTGAACCCTTACCCAATTATCAATTTGGTTTGCATGCGACTTGGGAGTTAGATATCTGGAAAAAGCTGCGCAATGCAAAAAAAGCAGCCGTGTTCAATTATCTATCAAGTGTTGAAGGTCGAAATTTTATGGTTACACAACTCGTAGGTGAAATCGCTGAAAGCTATTACGAACTTTTAGCCTTAGATAATCAACTTGCGATCGTTAACCGAAATATTGAAATTCAGAGTAATGCATACCGTATTGTAAGACTTCAAAAGGAGGCTGCACGCGCAACCGGTCTTGCGGTAAGTAAATTTGAAGCAGAGGTATTGCACACTAAAAGTTTGCAGTTTGATATTCAGCAACGCATTGTAGAAGCTCAAAACCGAATTAATTTTCTGGTGGGTCGCTTTCCGCAGCACGTTGCCCGCAGTTCTGAAGATCTGATGGCAATGAAACCTGCGGTTATTCAGTCTGGAGTTCCCGCACAACTCTTAGAGAATCGTACTGATATCAAGCAAGCCGAATTAGCGCTTGAAGCAGCTAAGCTTAACGTAAAAGTGGCAAAAGCACGTTTTTATCCTTCCCTCGGTATTTCAGCCGGAGTAGGTTTTGAAGCGTTCAACCCGAAGTATTTGCTAGACACTCCGGAGTCTTTATTGTACTCGATCGCAGGAGAGTTGACAGCGCCTTTGATCAATAGAAACGAGATCAAAGCAGCTTACGCAGGTGCAAATGCGAAACAAATTCAGGCGGTTTTTGATTATGAGCAAACCGTGTTGAATGCATATATAGAAGTGGCTAACCAATTAGCGAAGGTTGATAATTTAGAACAGAGTTTTGCGCTGAAGTCGCAAGAAGTAGATGCCTTAAATCGTTCGGTGAATATTTCAGGGCAGTTGTTCTCTTCGGCAAGAGCTGATTATATGGAAGTTTTAATGACGCAGCGCGATGCGTTAGAGTCTAATTTTGATTTAGTGGAAACTAAAATGGCTCAAATGAATGCCTATGTGCATATGTACCAGGCGCTAGGTGGCGGCTGGAACTAGTTTTTAGTTAGTGTTGAGGTTGTTTGCATCGCTTCTTTTGATATCGGAAGCATGCAAACTAGAAACCGCCCGGTGGTGATGTCCCGGGCGGTTTTTTATTGAAATCAATTAAGACACAAAATATGGTTTTGGAAGTGGTTGTTTATAAAAGTTTGAGAATTACATTTAAAATTTTTCTACTTTAGTCTGTAGCAACCTCAAACAACCTGATATGTTATTCGTCTATATCCTCATCGGAATTTTAGTTTTAATCGCTATTCTGCATTTGACAGCCAAAAAGCAATACGTAGTAAAGCGTGATATCAACATTCAAAAACCAGCAGATAAAGTTTTTGAGTATTTAAAGTACTTAAAAAATCAAGATCATTGGTCTCCTTGGAGCCGAAAGGATCCAGATATGAAGAAAGTCTATGAAGGGGTAGATGGTACCGTAGGCTTTGTTTCTAAATGGGATGGAAATAAAGAAGTAGGAAGTGGCGAACAAGAGATTACAGGGATCATTCCCGGTAAACGTATAGAAAGTCAGTTGCGCTTTATTAAACCTATGAAAAGTACCAGCGATGCATGGTTAGCGGTAAGTACACCTAATCCCGGGATCACTAACGTTGCTTGGGGTTTTAGCGGAAAGAATAAGTTTCCCTTTACAGTAATGACGCATTTTATGAGTATGGATAAAATGGTAGGCAAAGATTTTGAAGCCGGACTCAAAAATCTCAAGGAAATTCTTGAGGATAATTAGAAACCAAAAATTTTAGAATAAAAAAAGCGACCTAAGTTGGTCGCTTTTTTTTATTCTAAAATTTATCCCTAGATAATCGTGCTTTGTCCCGCGTGAATGTTTCTAAAATTACGATTAGAATCTTCGGGATGTGTGATGTAGTCAGCGATAAAGTCACCCACTTTGGTTGTGCTATATGGCTTTTTAGGATTGATATCGCCAGTAGTGATCCCTAATTCTAATGACTTTTCTACTGCTTTTTCTATAGCATCTGCTTCTTTGTGAAGATCCAAATGGCGTAACATCATTGCTGCAGAAAGAATAGAAGCCAGCGGGTTAGCAATATTTTTACCAGTAGCTTGCGGGAATGAGCCGTGAATAGGCTCAAACATTCCTACAGTGCTTCCGATAGATGCAGAAGCCAATAGCCCGATAGAACCACCAATTACTGATGCTTCATCAGAAATGATATCTCCAAAAAGATTTTCGGTTAAGATCACATCAAACTGACTCGGATTTAAGATCATTTGCATTGCTGCGTTGTCCACAAATAAAAAGTCGAGTTCTACATCATCATATTCTTTAGCGATCTCGGTAACGGTTTTACGCCATAAACGCGAAGTTTCTAATACGTTTGCCTTATCTACAAGCGTTAATTTTTTTCTTCGATTTTGTGCTTCTTTAAAGGCTAGATGCGCAATACGCGTGATTTCTTCAACAGAGTAGGAGCAACCATCGCTTGCTACTTGTCCGTCTTCGCTTAATTCTTTTGATCCAAAATAAATTCCCCCGGTAAGTTCGCGATAGATAGAAATATCGGTCCCGCTGATGATCTCTTTTTTCAAAGGAGAATTTTCGATCAAGCGCTCGTAAGCTTTTACCGGTCTGATGTTACAGAATAGACCAAGCGACTTACGCAGCTTTAATAAACCTTGTTCAGGTCTAACTTTTGCTGAAGGATCATTGTCGTATTTAGGATGACCAATGGCACCAAAAAGTACCGCGTCGCTTTCCTGACACAACTTGATCGTATCTTTAGGAAGCGGGTCTCCCGTCTCGTCAATAGCGCAAGCGCCTACCAGCGCTTTGTTAAATTTAAATGTATGATTGTAAACGTCTGCGATCGCATCAAGCGCCTTCACGGCTTGCTCAGTGACCTCAGGGCCAATACCGTCTCCTGCTAAAAGTGCTATATCAAATTTCATAAGTGCTACTTTATCGTTTATTAGTTAGAAGCTGCGTTCAAGTTCAAAAGCTTCGATTTTATCTTTTTTACTGATCAAGAAATCAATGTCATCATAGCCATTGATCATACAAACCTTTTTATACGGATCGATCTCAAACTCGAGTTCGCCCGCAGGGGTACTCAATAATTGGTTTTCTAGATCGATGGTGAGTTTGGTATCCGGTTTTTCAGCAACAAGTGCTAAAAGTTCTTTTAAATATTCCGGAGTTACCTGAATAGGAAGAATACCATTGTTAAGCGCGTTTCCTTTGAAGATATCTGCAAAGAAACTGCTGATCACTACTTTAAAACCATATCCTGCAATCGCCCAGGCGGCGTGTTCTCTACTAGAACCACAACCAAAGTTATCTCCGGCAACTAAAATAGGACCGCTGTACGTAGGATCGTTCAAAACAAAATCCTCATTTACTTCACCGTTTTGTTTAAATCTCCAATCTCTAAAAACATTATCGCCAAAGCCTTTTTTGTCGGTAGACTTTAGGAAGCGTGCAGGTATGATCTGGTCTGTATCTATATTTTCAATAGGTAACGGAACAGCAGTATCGGTAAGTTTTGTAAACTTTTCCATCTAGTTTAATTGTTTTGTAATGTCTGTAATTTTTCCGGCAACGGCGGTGGCGGCAGCCATTAGCGGACTCGCTAAAATCGTACGAGCGCCTTGTCCTTGGCGTCCTTCAAAGTTTCGGTTTGAAGTAGAAACGCAATATTCACCTTCCGGAATTTTATCATCGTTCATCGCTAAACAAGCAGAACAACCGGGCTGTCTCAATGCAAATCCGGCTTCAGTAAAGACTTTATCCAGTCCTTCTTCTACGAGTTGCTTAGCAACTTGCTGCGATCCCGGAACTAACCAAGCGTTTACATTTGGTGCTTTTTGTTTTCCTTTTACAAAATCTGCCGCAATGCGGAAATCTTCAATACGTGAATTGGTACAACTACCAATAAATACATAATTGATAGGTTTATCAATAAGGCTTTCCCCCTTTTTAAAGTTCATATAAGCGAGTGCCTTATCTAAATTTACATCCTCTTTATCAGGAATGGTACCGGTAACTTTAATTCCCATTCCCGGGTTTGTACCGTAAGTAACCATTGGCTCGATGTCTTCTGCATCAAACGAGTATTCTTTATCAAAAACCGCATCAGCATCTGTAGGAAGCGTTTTCCAGTAGGCCAACTTTTCTTCCCATTCTGCACTTTCCGGAGCGAACTCACGCCCTTGAACGTAGTCAAAAGTAGTTTGGTCTGGAGCGATCATTCCGCCTCGCGCACCCATTTCGATACTCATATTACAAACTGTCATACGGCCTTCCATAGACATTTCTTCAAAAACATTTCCGGCATATTCACAGAAATATCCAGTACCAGCGTTGGTGCCAATTTTTGAGATCACATAAAGAATTACATCTTTAGGAAGCACGTTAGGTTTTAATTTTCCGTTTACGTTTACTCGTAGACTTTTTGGCTTAGTCAATAATAAACACTGGCTCGCAAAAACCTGAGCAACCTGGCTGGTACCAATACCAAAAGCGATCGTGCCAAATGCGCCGTGAGTAGAAGTATGGCTATCCCCACAAACCATCGTCATTCCCGGTTGTGTGATTCCTAATTCGGGAGCCATCACGTGTACGATTCCGTTGTATTTGTGACCAAGACCATAAAGCGTGATCCCGTGTTTCTCACAGTTTTCTGAAAGTTGCTTCAGCTGATTTCTTGATAATACATCACGTACCGGCAAGTGTTGATCTACGGTTGGTGTGTTGTGATCTGCAGTCGCCACGATCTGATCAGGGCGTGCTACGGGGATGCCGCGTTCTTCTAATTCTGAAAAAGCTTGCGGACTGGTAACCTCGTGAATAAGGTGTTTGTCAATATAAAGTACTTGTGGTCCATTAGGCACCGTGTCAACCACGTGTGCATCCCAGACTTTATCAAATAGGGTTTTTCCTGCCATTTTAATTTAATTGGTTCCTGAGAACACTTAGATTATATGAAAAAATAAGGATTCTAATTCAAGAATCCTTATTTAATAGTTTAATTTATAATGTGTTATGCTTCGACTTGCGTCTGAATTTTCGCTTCTTTCATGATTTCGTGAATGTCTTCATCGTGAATTTCCTTCTGCTTATCTGCAAATTTAAGAAAGACCTCATAAACATCATCTAACTGAAGCTTGGTTAATTCGTACCCTACTTTTTTAGAACGATACGCTAAAGCTGCGCGACCGCTACGAGCAGTAAGAATGATGGCGCTTTCGGTAACACCAACTTCTTCTGGATCCATAATTTCGTAAGTCTCGCGGTTTTTGATCACACCGTCTTGGTGAATCCCTGAGCTGTGAGCAAAAGCATTAGAGCCGACAACCGCTTTGTTAGGTTGTACCGGCATTCCCATTTTGTCACTTACCATTTTGCTGGTATCCCAAAGTAGACGAGAATTGATGTTAGTATCTAAACCTAAGTCCGGATGTTGACGTAAGATCATCACGACTTCTTCAAGAGCGGTATTTCCGGCACGTTCGCCAATACCGTTTATAGTACATTCTATCTGTCGCGCACCATTAACCACACCGGCAATAGAGTTGGCAGTTGCAAGGCCCAGATCGTTATGACAGTGGCAAGATAGAATGGCTTTGTCAATACCTTTTACGTTTTCCATAAGGTATTTCATTTTTGCTCCGTATTCTTCGGGTAAGCAGTATCCTGTAGTATCAGGAATATTAAGGACCGTAGCACCTGCTTTTACAGCAGCTTCACATACACGTGCCAGATACTCATTGTCTGTACGGCCAGCGTCTTCAGCATAAAACTCTACATCTTCTACAAAGGTTTTTGCATAAGCCACAGCATCGTAAGCACGTTTAATAATGTCCTCACGATTTGATTTGAACTTGTATTTAATGTGTGAGTCGCTGGTACCAATTCCTGTGTGAATACGTGGCTTTACAGCATGTTTTAAAGCTTCAGCAGCTACTTCAATATCTTTTTTAACGGCACGGGTAAGACCGCATACCGTTGCGTTTTTTATCAAACGCGAAATTTCTTCAACAGATTTAAAATCACCGGGGCTAGAGATAGGGAAACCGGCCTCAATAACATCAACACCCAGCAGGTCGAGACGTTCTGCAATAATTAGCTTTTGTTGGGTGTCTAATTTACAGCCCGGGACTTGCTCCCCGTCTCGTAGTGTTGTGTCAAAAATTTGGACTTTGTTATCGGTCATAGTGCTTTTTTTCTCAATTTAAGTGTGAATATATATATTGGTAGTACTTTTGAGGTTACCAAAGCAAAATAACCTACGATGTTTAAGCAAAAACGTCTTTATTTAAAGTACTGATAAACAATATTTTATGCGTAAAATCATTACAACAGCAAATGATTCAAAAGATTCGCTTTACGTGCTCATCAAGTCGTTATCAAAGTCTGAAAAACGACAATTTAAACTTTACGTAGGTCGCCTGGACGGAAACGCAGATTCTAAGTATTTACAGCTTTTTAACCTGCTGGATAAAATGAATACCTATGATGAAAGCGAAATTTTTAAGCAGAATATTGTCAAGAAACAACAGCTGTCTAATCTAAAAGCGCATCTCTATAAGCAGATTTTAATCTCGCTGCGCTTGAGTCCGGCGCATCAAAATATACGTGTTCAAATACGAGAACAGTTGGACTTTGCTACGGTGCTTTATCAAAAAGGCTTGTATCAACAAAGCTTAAAGCTTCTGGAGAAAGCCAAGCATATGGCAATTGAGAATGAAGAAAAAAATGTGGCGTATGAGATCGTTGAGCTTGAAAAAGTGATCGAAAGTCAATACATCACGCGTAGTATGAGCACCCGCTCTGAAGAGTTGGCAAACGAAGCTAAGATCCTTAGTCAGCAGAATCTGATGACCAGCAAACTCTCTAATTTATCGCTTCAGCTGTATGGTTTGATGTTGAAAACGGGATATGTGCGTAGTGATGAAGAGAAACGAGAGATCACTCAATTTTTTACAAAATCGATGCCCAAGTATAAAATGAGCGATCTGGGATTTCGAGAGAAGCTCTGGCTGAATAAGGCCTACCTCTGGTATAGTTTTTTAATTCAAGATTTTTTAAGCTGCTTTAAATATGCCACGCGCTACGTAGAGCTGTTTGAAGAAACACCGTCAATGATCGCCCGTAATCCGGTGTTTTATCTTAAGGGAAATCATTATTTGCTAGAGTCGTTATTCTTCTTGAAACATCACACCAAATTTGAAGAAGTCCTTGCTCGACTAGAAACTCGTTTAGCCTCTACAGACTTTCCGCACAGTGATAATTTGGAGATTTTAGAATTTCTATATGTGTACTCGCACAAGCTGAATCATAAGTTTATGGTGGGTGATTTCAGTACAGATGACGGACTCATAGAAAAAATTGAAAAATACCTGAAGCAGTCGGGGCAACGCATGGATGAACACCATATAATGGTGTTTTATTACAAGATCGCTAGTCTGTATTTTGGAAATGGTCAGAATAAAAAGTGCATCGAGTATCTTGGAAAAATCATCAACAATAAATCGCTCAAAATGCGCGAAGATTTGATGTGTTTTGCACGTATTCTTAATCTTGTGGCGCATTATGAAGCCGGAATGGATTATCATTTAGAAACGCTTTTACGAAGCACTTATAAGTTTTTGATCAAAATGGATGACCTGCACGAGGTGCAAAAAGAGATGATCAAATTCCTAAGAAATCTAGGTGAGATCTTCCCGGGCGAATTGAAAAACGAATTCAAAAAATTACGGAATAGGCTAGAAGTCTATGAAGATGATCCGTATGAGCGCCGGGCATTTTTATACCTTGATATTCTTTCTTGGTTGGATAGCCGAATTGAAAACCGCCCTGTTGCCGATATTATTAAAGAAAAAGCATCTTTGCTTAATCGCTAGTGTTCGAAGAAAATTCTTGTTTTGACCCAAACCCAAAATTCCTATTTCAAAAATATTTTGCAGCTTAATCTGGCAATGCTCTTAGTGAGTACCAGTGGTGTTTTAGGGAGAGCGGTCACTTTGCCACCTGTGGTAACCATTGGCTGGCGGGCACTCTTAGCAGTAGGGTTTCTGTTTATATTTTTAAAATGGAAAAGGATCAGTCTAAAAATAGATCGAGAAGATCGTTTTAAGGTGATTTTAGGCGGAATTTTAATGGGCATTCACTGGGTCGCTTATTTCAAAGCATTGCAACTGAGTAATGTCGCTATTGGGATGCTTACCATTTTCACCTATCCCGCGTTAACCAGTATTTTAGAACCATTGTTGTTGAAACTTCCATTTCAGAAAATCCATTTATTTTTAGGATTGCTGGTACTTGCCGGTATTGCGTTCTTAATACCTGATCTGGATTTTGAGAATGAATATACACAGGCGGTAGCTTTTGGCTTAGGTTCGGCATTGGCGTATGCTTTGCGTAATATTTTGATGAAAAAACAGGTGGAAAAATATCACGGTAGTTTATTAATGACCTATCAAGCACTTATTGTAGGAATTGCATTAATTCCGTTGAGTTTTCAAACCAGTGTTGAAGCACTTCAGGAAAATCTCTTCTGGCTCTTAGCCTTAGCGTTGCTCACTACAGCTTTAGGGCATACCTTATTTTTATTGACTTTTAGACATTTTTCGATCACTACTGCAAGTATTATAAGTAGTGTGCAGCCGGTATATGGGATCGCTTTAGGGATTTTACTTTTAGGGGAAATGCCGCAATGGAGCACTATAATTGGCGGAGTTTTGATCATTAGTGCAGTGATCATAGAAAGTTTACGTAATGTTAAACCGAAAGCCTAAACGGTTGACTGTGAGTATAAAGGAATAATTGTTTTTAAACAATCTAAATACAAATCATTCAAAATCAGCTATTTAAATTCATTCTTGCTAGAATAGCCTGTACTTTTACTTCAGTATTAATCCAAAAAAGAAACGTTATGGCTATCAGACTCGGAAATAGTTGTTCAAATTGCGAAAATTTAACAGCATCAAATCAATGTAAACTTCACGATGTACAAGTAACTGCAGGTTACACTTGTGATAGTTTTTCAATGAAAGCAGAACTTAAAAATGATCCTAATTGCGCTAACTGTGCTCGTTTTCACGGTCCTACTTGTGCAAATCCTCAGAAAGCAGCTCCAGAAATGCTATGCTCTCACTGGGCTCCGCATAACAATGCAGCTTAATTTTCTGAAAGTTATAAAATTATATAGTAAAGCTCTTTCGCAAGAAAGAGCTTTTTTTATTGGCATCGCCAAATGTTTAAATAGGATGTAAGACTAGCTATCGGGAGGCTTCGAAATAAAAATTATTATCCAAGTAAATCTTCAAGTATTTGCCCAGAGGCAGTTAACTTATAAGTAGCAGCAATTCCAATTAAAGCTAGAGTTATTAATCATCTAAACAGGCTCTCCACAAATTATCATCTAGTGGCGGATCTGCAATAAAAGTCATTTCTTTCTTTTGTACAGGATGTACTAACGTTAATTTGCGTGAGTGTAAATGTATGCTTCCGTCAGGATTGCTTCGGGCAAAACCGTATTTCAAATCTCCTTTGATCGGGCATCCAATCGCTGATAATTGGGATCTAATCTGATGATGGCGTCCGGTATGTAAATCGACTTCCAATAAAGAATACGTATTTAATTTTTTGAGTACACGGTATTCTAAAATTCCTTTTTTACTGTCAGGCACTTCGTTGATGTGACTGTACGACTTGTTTTGCTTAGGATTTCGTTTTAAATAATGAACAAGCCTATCTGAAGTTTTAGGCGGGTCTTCCTTTACTAACGCCCAATAGGTTTTTTTTGCCTCTTTTGCCGCAAACAGCTTATTGAGTCTCGGTAAGGCTTTCGACGTACGTGCAAAGATCACAATGCCACTCGTAGGGCGGTCTAACCGATGCACGACGCCGAGATAAACAGCTCCCGGTTTATTGTACTTTTCTGCGATATAACTTTTTACCACTTCGCTAAGTGGCTTATCTCCGGTTTTATCACCTTGTACGATATCTCCAGGCCGTTTATTGACGACAATAATATGGTTGTCTTCATAAAGGACTTGAAGATTCTCTTTTGTGCTATGTATTGCTTGATTTTTCAGAGGAAAGACGACTTAGTATTGCTCATCTTCAGAAGGAAAATCAACAGCCTTTACATCAGTAATATACTGCTCAAATGCACCGGTCATCAAGGTGTGCAGGTCTAAATATCTGCGTAAAAAGCGAGGACTGAATTCTTTGCTCATTCCCAGCATATCGTGCATTACCAAAACCTGACCGTCAACACCATTACCGGCGCCAATACCAATTACAGGAATAGTAAGACTTTCGGCTACTTCTTTAGCTAATTTGCTTGGTACTTTTTCTAAAACCACCGCAAAGCAGCCTAATTTTTCTAGAAGTAATGCATCTTCTTTAAGCTTCTGTGCTTCAGCTTCTTCTTTAGCGCGTACGGTGTACGTACCAAATTTATAAATAGACTGTGGTGTTAACCCCAAATGTCCCATCACCGGAATTCCAGCGTGTAGAATACGTTTGATAGACTCTTTAATTTCTTTTCCACCTTCCAATTTTAATGCGTGACCGCCGCTTTCTTTCATAATGCGAATTGCAGAACGAAGTGCTTCTTTAGGGTCACTTTGATAGGTTCCGAAGGGGAGATCTACTACCACAAGCGAACGTTTTATTGCACGAATAACCGACGATGCGTGGTAAATCATTTGATCTAAAGTGATCGGTAGCGTGGTCTCGTGACCTGCCATAACGTTAGAGGCTGAGTCGCCAACTAAAATTACATCGATACCGGCACGGTCTAGAATTTTAGCTGTAGTATAGTCATATGCGGTAAGCATTGCGATTTTTTCGCCTTGACTTTTCATTTCGGTTAAAGATTTAACCGTAATTCTTTTGTATTCTTTTTTTGCTGCTGACATAGCACAATTTTTAAATGCGCGTAAAAGTAGTAAATTACTCACGTTTTGCCCCAAAAAGAAAGCTTTGAATATAAAAGCAAGGGTGTTAATGCATTAGTATTTTAACTGTCAAACCGCTACTAAAAACCATCACTTTGAAAAGAATTATTACGCTCGTTTTTATTATTTCATTTAGCTGTGTAAAAGCTCAAGAGCCGGAACAGGCTAAAGAGGTGATAATTGCATTTTTTAATGCATTTCATCAGCAAGATACTTTAGCTATGAAAGAATTGGTTTATGATTCGATTAAAATGCAATCTATTGGGTTGTCTAAATCAGGCTCGGTAAAACTTTCAACTAGCAGTTTTGATTCCTTCTTACAATCGATCGCCGGGATTCCTGATACCGTAAATTTTGAAGAACGCATTCTGGATTACAAAGTTCGTGCTGATGCACTGATGGCTAATTTATGGACGCCCTATGAATTCTATATAAACGACGAAATGAGCCACTGCGGAGTCAATAATTTTCAGATGATCTGGGATGACAATACCTGGAAGATTTTTTACATTGTTGATACCAGACATCAAGAAGGTTGTAAGTAATCTGCTTTTGTGTTAACGCATAAGCTATTTTATATAACTGCTATTGAATTCGGGACGGGCCTTGCGACATTTAAGTCTCGATTATTGATTAAATAGCTTTGTGTTTTTCAGGGATTTAA
Source organism: Leeuwenhoekiella sp. ZYFB001 (assembly GCF_011784865.1). Classification (NCBI taxonomy): domain Bacteria; kingdom Pseudomonadati; phylum Bacteroidota; class Flavobacteriia; order Flavobacteriales; family Flavobacteriaceae; genus Leeuwenhoekiella; species Leeuwenhoekiella sp. ZYFB001. The sequence goes on along the minus strand of NZ_CP050460.1, from coordinate 1,849,413 downwards.
CTATCTTCAAACTCCCTTAATAATCCCCTCGTAGCGTTAATTTTAAATTCATAAACCGTGAGGGGCTCCTGTTACTTCTGTTATTTTCTTGTACTATTTGGTTTCCAGATTTGTTTCGGGCAGCAAACTATTGATACGTTGCAAACACCCGGATTTGCCGTTGATATGCGTTTTTTAGATCTTCTTGATCCCGGGCGTAAATCAGTTATTCGCTCAGTTCCTTTCAATGTTTTTGAGACTAAAAATGAGTCGAATGCAGTGCTTCTTCTTGAGAATGCTTCAGAGTTGCGCTATGAATTTGTACAAACTGCTTATGATTTTGAGCAAAAGATTCTGGGGCTAGATGCTGAAGATTTAGTGGCTTCGGCAAATTTTTCACAAGCGTATAATAGTACTGCCGATGCTGAGAAAAAAGATCAGCTGTTGTATGTCTATACGTTACGTAAAAAGAGCTTATTTGCGCAAGAGCTTCAGCAGAATCAGATTTCTGAAAAGTTTAAAGATGCGGTCGCTCGGCTTGGTCGCGATTTGACAGCCGAAGGTTTTCTCAGTTGGTTTGGAACACACTATACCACCCGCGTAACCTATGGCGGACTATTTCTAACCCGTAATATTATTCGGTCTGAAAACTTTGTCAATTCTCCCTATTCAGAAAAAGAATTTAAAACCAAATTACTCATCGCAGTCGGCGAGCAACAACGTGGCGATACACTTACAGATCCTTATATTCAGTTAGGTCCTCCACAACGTTTTACACGAGGTGGCGACTCTAAAGAGATCTGGGACGAGCGCTGGGAGCAAACCGTAACTCCTGAGAATGCTCAAATAATCGAAGCAACCTATAAGCCGCTGACGACCTTACTAACTCCTCAAAACTTTCCGGAGCTTGATGATATAGCAGAAAAAAGAGCTTTGCTCGAGACTGCCCTTGCACTTGCGGAATCCAGAGTCAAAAACTGGCAAGCGCAAGAGCATAGTTCTTCATTCTTTCAGAAATATTCGTTGCGCTTTCGGCAAAAAGCGATCTCTGTTGTAAAAAACAGTATGGGAACGGCAGAAGAGTCTTCAAGAACCAATTATGTTGGCGATCTTTTTTTTGGAAGTTTTAATGCTAATGGTGAACCTATGAACACTAAACCTTTGATTGAGTATCAGGGGATAGACTTGAATACATTGCTAACAGATGAAGAAATTGCACTCAACAAGATTCTTGATTTTACAATTTCGCCTGAAGAATTAAAGGGATCTTACGTCAGCATTTGGGATGATACTAAAAAGTTGGTTAAAGGTGAAAACCGAACCACTTTATTTATTAGCGGACCCGAGACTGCAAGAACGGCTTTTAAGGAAGCTCTGGTACAACCTGTATTTAAAGAAGTTCAGATCACTACAATTGATAATGATGTGTTTACCATCAAATACAGTTTAGAACAACTTAAAGAACATACGCCAATTGTAGCTTCCGGGAATCCTTATAATTATGCTTTAGACTCCGAATTGGTCGCTGCTGCGGCACGAGGAGATACGCTAGCAATCGTAGAAAAATACCTAGCCGGGGCATCCCGGGCAGTGGACGGCGTTATTGCCGCAGCAGTACAGAATTTTGAAGATGCAGCTGTGCTGAATACAATTTTTGATTTTGGCGTGCAACCTAAAACCAGTGATCTGGATCTGGTTTTTGATCCGGATTATTTCAGTAAAGAAAAGGCATTGGCATTACTAGAACGGGGCGCAAAACCTAAGAACAATATGATCTTTAAAGCAGTTGCTTACAAAGCTTCTGAGGTGATTTATGCACTGCTTAGAGAAGGGGCAAAACCCGTGAATAATGATATTGCTTTCGCCGTTAGAAACAAAGACTATAAAGCAGTCAAAGCGCTGATGAGTGATGGGATCACTAATTTTACTGCTGATACCGAAATGCTGGCGCTGGCCGTAACTAATGCGGATGCCGATCTCGTCGAACAGTTTATTGAATTTGGAGCGGAGGCTAATGCTACTATTTTAGAAGAAGCCTTAAAGTCTGAAGATTCAGAGCTCGTAGATCAGATTAAAAAGGTCACTACAACATCTACACAGGTCTTTGAGGTTGTTGCTCAAGCCGATGATACTCCATTATTCTCTTATTTTTTGCAGCAAGGGGAGGCGCAACTTTCAGACAAAGTGATTACCACAGCAATAACCAATAGTAACTTGGCAATTTTGGGTCAAGCGTTAGATCAGGAAGACCGTGCAGACTTTTCACTAGAACAAGCAATACTTTTTAAGAACACGCCTGCGGTTAGGTTAAGTCTTGAACACGGTGCAAATGCAGTCCCTGCTTTTGATTACGCTGCAGCGGAAAATGATTTTACACTTTTTAAGGAAAGTCTAGATCGTTTTAACGGAGATCCTAAAACAGCCTTGCGTGTTGCGGTTAAATACAATCAAACTGATTTTGCAAAGTATGTTTTTCAGCAGAAAGAAGCTGAAGTAGATCCCAATGTACACCTCACGGAAGTCGTCAAAAATGAAAATCAGGAGCTAGTGGAGTTTTTGATTTCAAAACGTGCAGATCCACAACTGGCGGTTGACGCAGCAATCCAATCGGGCAACAGTAGTATCACGCACTATTTGATTGAAAAGGGAGCTTTAGTTGAAAACCCAATTCTTTTAAAAAGTGCGTCAAAGAACCAAAATATTGAGTTGGCCAAAGTACTGCTTGAAACACGTCAAATGGATCCTGATGCGATTATGCTAGATCTTATTGCGTTGAAAGATGCAAAGCTGGTAGAAACAAATTTAAGTTATGGTGCTCAGGCTGACGCAGCAGCACTGCGCGCGGCTGTTGACTCAAAGAGTGAAGAAATAGCCTTAAAGTTGATCGAGCGCGCTGCCGATGATTTATTTACAAATACCTTGATTTTTAATGCAGTTAAAAACGGGATGCCTCAAGTGGTATCTCATTTGATTGACCGTGTTTCTAATCCGGATTACGCATATAAAGCGGCTCTAGAAACCAAGCAGGTTGAAATGTTAAACTTAAGTATTGCCAAAGGAGCAATGACAGAAGATCAAGATCTATTTAGAGTAATGCGTGCTGATTTTCAAGAAGCAGTACCCGTTTTGTTGGATGCCGGTTTAGATCCCAAAGTGCTGGACCTTGAAGGAAATACGCTCTTACATTATGTTGTGTTTAAAAGCGATAAAGAAGATCTTCAGCTTATTGAGGACTTACTAGACTACGGGTTGAATATTAATGCGAAAAATAAAATAGGAGAGACCCCACTGCATTGGGCGGTAAAAGGCGGAAATCAAAACACAGAGATCATAAAAAAACTACTCGCAAATGGAGGGCTTGTTGAAGCACAGACCATTAAACGGCAAACAGTTTATGATTACGCCGAAGACAAATCCATCAGACAGTTATTAAAAGAGAGCCTTTACCGCTAGCAATCGCTCAACGCAACATTTACCGCCAGACCGCCTTCGCTGGTTTCTTTGTATTTAGAGTTCATATCTTTTGCTGTTTGCCACATCGTTTCAATAACTTTATCCAGTGGCACTTTGGCATTGCGAGCATCTGTGTCTAAAGCCATTTCACAAGCGTTAATGGCCTTGATCGCCCCCATCGCATTACGCTCTATACACGGAATTTGAACCAAACCTGCAATAGGATCACAGGTTAGTCCTAAGTGATGTTCCATTGCGATCTCACTTGCCATTAAAACTTGTTCCGGTGTGCCGCCCATTAATTCGGTTAAGGCGCCGGCTGCCATTGCGCTTGAAACTCCTATTTCAGCTTGACAGCCTCCCATCGCGGCAGAAATAGTAGCTCCTTTTTTAAACAAGCTACCAATTTCACCGGCTACCAGCATAAATTGTCTGATGTCTTCAAAGTTGGCATCGTGATTCTCAATAACCATATAATACATCATCACCGCCGGGATCACACCCGCGCTACCATTTGTGGGAGCAGTTACCACCCGACCTAAAGAAGCGTTTACTTCGTTTACAGCAAGCGCAAAGCAGGAAACCCATTTGAGAATTTGCCTAAACTTAACCTCGGTACCGCGAATTGCAGTGATCCATTCTTCGGCATTGGTGTAATTACTGTCACCGATTAAGTTTTTATGCGAATCAAATGCCCGACGACGTACATTGAGTCCGCCCGGTAATGTACCTTCGGTGTGGCAACCGGTGTACATAGAATCCAGCATTACATTCCAGATCTCCTTCAGTCTAAAATTGATCTCTTCCTCAGTATTCAAGGATTTCTCATTCTCAAGAACGAGTTCAGAGATTTTTAGATTTTCGGCCTTACAATAGGCTAATAATTCTTTTCCTGATTGTATAGGATATGGAAAACCTTTAAGTTGTTCTTGTTTTATCTTAGAGCGCTTGCGTTCTTCTTGCACGACAAAACCACCGCCAATTGAATAGAACGTATCTGTGGTGCGTTTGCCTGAACTCAACTGAGCTCTAAACGTGATTCCGTTAGGGTGAAAAGGTTTAAACTTTTTGTTGAAAATAATTTGAGTTTCCGAATCAAAATCTAGTAAACGCTCGCTATTAAAGCTCAGTTTCCCCTCTTTTTTAATACGCTCAATAACACCGCTAATATCTTCAATAGGAAATTTTTGCGGGTCAAGACCTTCTAAACCAAGTAACACCGCAATATCTGTAGCGTGCCCTTTTCCTGTAAGTGTAAGCGAACCATAAAGCTCTACGGTAATGCGCTCAACGTTGTCAAATTTACCCTTATCCTTTAGTTTACTAATCCATCTGCGAGCAGCGCGCCACGGCCCTAGCGTATGCGAACTAGAAGGGCCTACACCAATTTTAAGCATATCAAAGACGCTAATGCTCTCGATTTTTTTCATAGGGTAAATTTAAAACGAATTATAGGGTTTTATTTGGCGCCAAATATAGGATTTTAGATGATGCTATATCGTTGTCATAGGTTGAAAAATCAATTGTTTTGGTAAGGTAAATTGATTAATTAACCGGCATTGAAAGTCATTATTTGACCAAATTTATTTAGAGCATCAATAGGAGTAAATGACAAAGTTTAAGTTGCAGTAGATCAAGGTAGAGCGCTATGTCAATTGAAATTTAAACATTTTTATAAGGAAGCTTTAAGAGTGTAAGGCTGCGCTAAATTGTAATTTGAAGCTGCAAATTATTCAAATTACACTCATGAAATTTTTTATAAATGAACCCCAAAATGTCGTCAATGAAGCGATCGAGGGGATATTGACTGATCCTAAACTGACTAAACTTGATAATTTTCCTGAGGTGCGGGTCGTGCTTAGAAAGGAGATCGATGCCAATAAAGTATCTGTGATCTCAGGAGGTGGAAGTGGTCACGAACCGGCCCACGCCGGATTTGTAGGCGAGGGAATGCTTACCGCTGCAGTATGCGGCGACATTTTTGCGTCTCCGTCTGTGGATGCGGTGTTATCTGCGATCGTGGCTACAACCGGAGATCAAGGTTGTTTACTTGTGATTAAAAATTATACGGGCGACCGACTCAATTTTGGCCTGGCAGCAGAGCAAGCTCGTGAAATGGGATATAAAGTAGAAACCGTGATTGTGGGCGACGATATCGCACTTGGTGAAGAGGTTGAGCAGCGGGGCCTTGCCGGAACGCTATTTGTGCATAAAGTCGCAGGATATTTGGCAGAAGCCGGAAAAGATCTTGAAGAAGTTGCTGCAATGGCTCAAAAAGTAGCCAGCCAGACGTGGTCTATAGGTTTATCTTTAGAAGAAGGTAAAAAGTTTGAATATCCCGAAGCTTCGCGTTTAGAAGATTCTGAGGCTGAATTAGGACTTGGGATTCACGGTGAACCCGGCGTCGAAAAGATTAGTATGCAAAATGCAGATGTGCTGGTGGAGAAAATGTTGAAGAAGCTGAAACAATTTTTACCTGATGAGAAGCAGGAGTATGCTTTATTAATTAATAATTTAGGAAGTGTCACTCCTTTAGAGATGAGCATTCTGCTTAATAGTATTAGTAAAAGTGAGCTTTCTAAACATATTAAACTGTTGGTTGGGCCGGCGCAGTTAATGACTTCACTTAATATGAATGGTGTTTCTATTTCGGTGCTGCAATTAGATGATGAGATTACCGAAGCACTAACCGCAAAAGCACAGCCGGCAGCTTGGATGATCAGAACGTACGCCGAAAAATCTTCGGTTAAAAGTCCGGAGTTGCCTAAGACGCTTCCTTATAAAGCTTCTAGCAATAATGAGGTTTCCAAAGCTATTAGTACGATAACTACGATGCTGATTGAATCAAAAGATGAACTCAATGCTATAGATGAAAAAGTAGGGGATGGTGATGCCGGATCAACTTTTGCCACAGGAGCAAAGAAGCTTCAAGAAGTACTAGATCAACTTCCGCTAGCCGATTACTCAGAATTACTTATTACTATTGGCCGTATTTTAGCCCGGGAAACCGGAGGTTCAAGCGGTGTATTACTTTCTATTTTATTCACCAGAGCAGGAAACGCATATAAAGAATCACAACATTTAGGTAAATCTTTGTTAGAAGGACTTGACAAAATGAAAGAGTTTGGCGGGGCCGAAGAAGGGCAGCGAACGATGATAGATGCCTTGCAACCGGCATTTGAAGCTCTAGCTGAAGACAAAAGCCTTGCGGAAGTTGCTAGCGCAGCCCGAAATGGCGCTGATAAGACCAAAGAAATTACGCAGACTAAATTTGGTAGGTCTTCTTACTTATCTAAAAATTCCTTAGAAGGAATTCCCGATCCCGGTGCCGAAGCTGCAGCACGTGTCTTTGAAGAGTTGGCTTAAAACCTACAAAATTGACACTAGAGCATCGACCTTTTGTGCGTTGTTGTCTGAATTATAAAAGATGAAATTTAAATTTATGACAGCTTGTCAGCAAATTTCTACTGGCATAAAGATTGACTTTAACAGGCTGAATAAAATTTAATAACACTTAAAATTATATATAATGAGTAAAATCATAGGAATTGATTTAGGTACAACTAACTCTTGTGTTGCCGTGATGGAAGGTAACGAGCCGGTGGTTATACCTAATGCAGAGGGTAAAAGAACTACTCCTTCTGTAATAGCATTTGTAGAAGGAGGAGAGATTAAAGTAGGAGATCCTGCAAAAAGACAAGCAGTAACTAACCCAACCAAAACGATCTCTTCTATCAAGCGTTTTATGGGGAATAAATTTAGCGAGTCTTCTAAAGAGGTTGATGCTTCTGCTTACCAAGTGGTAAAAGGAGATAACGATACTCCACGTGTGGATATCGACGGTCGTTTATATACTCCACAAGAACTTTCAGCGATGATTCTTCAGAAAATGAAGAAAACTGCTGAAGATTATTTAGGACAAGAAGTAACCGGAGCGGTAATTACTGTACCTGCTTACTTTAACGATTCTCAGCGTCAAGCAACAAAAGAAGCTGGTGAGATCGCAGGTCTTAAAGTAGAGCGTATCATCAACGAGCCAACATCTGCAGCTCTTGCTTACGGTCTTGATAAAAAAGACAGTGATCAAAAGATTGTTGTATTTGACTTTGGTGGTGGTACACATGACGTTTCTATTCTAGAATTAGGTGATGGTGTATTTGAAGTACTTGCTACTGATGGTGATACACACTTAGGTGGTGATGATGTAGATAGCAAAATCATCAACTGGTTAGCTGAAGAATTTAAGGCTGAGGAAGATATGGACCTTCGTAAAGATCCAATGGCACTTCAACGTTTAAAAGAAGCTGCTGAAAAAGCAAAAATCGAGCTTTCTTCTTCAAACCAAACTGAAATTAACTTGCCATACGTAACGGCTACTGCAAGCGGACCAAAACACTTGGTACGTACGCTTACCCGTTCTAAGTTTGAACAGTTGATTGACGATCTAGTAAAAAGAACTATTGAGCCTTGTGAGTCTGCGCTTAAAGCAGCAGGTCTTTCTAAGAGCGATATTGACGAGATCATTCTTGTAGGTGGTTCTACACGTATACCTGCGGTTCAAGAAGCTGTTGAAAAATTCTTTAACAAGAAGCCAAGTAAAGGAGTAAACCCAGATGAGGTTGTAGCAGTAGGTGCAGCAATCCAAGGTGGTGTATTAACTGGTGATGTAAAAGATGTATTGTTATTGGATGTAACACCACTTTCTTTAGGTATTGAAACTATGGGTGGTGTGATGACTAAGTTGATCGAAGCAAACACTACGATCCCAACGAAGAAGTCTCAGGTATTCTCAACTGCAGCTGATAATCAACCAAGTGTTGAGATTCACGTATTGCAAGGTGAGCGTCCTATGGCAAATGACAACAAAACAATTGGTCGTTTCCACTTAGACGGTATTCCACCAGCACAGCGTGGTACTCCTCAAATTGAAGTTACGTTTGATATTGATGCTAACGGTATCATCAAAGTAAGTGCAGAAGATAAAGCGACTGGTAAGAAACAAGATATCAGAATTGAAGCTTCTTCAGGTTTGACAGAAGAAGAAATTCAAAAGATGAAGTCTGAAGCTGAAGCAAATGCTGAAGCAGATAAAAAGGCTAAAGAGAAAGTAGATAAATTGAATGAAGCAGATCAAATGGTTTTCCAAACTGAAAAACTATTGAAAGAATCTGGTGATAAATTATCTGCTGATAATAAGACCAAAATTGAAGGTGCTTTAGAAGAATTGAAAAAAGCGCACGCTACCGGTGAGGTAGAAAAAGTGCAGCCTGCTTTAGATAACTTAAATGAGATCTGGAAGTCTGCTTCTGAAGAAATCTACAAAGCTCAAGCTGAGGCACAAGGTGGAGCACAACCTGGACCTGATGCAGGTCAAGCGGGCGGTGGTAACGCTGAAGGAGCTTCTGGAAGTGACGTAGAAGACGTAGATTTTGAAGAGGTTAAATAAGCCTTCATAATTAAAGAGAAACCAACTAGTTTGGTTGTTTAATACTAAAAACCCCGATGCAAATGCATCGGGGTTTTTTATTGGTGTTACGGGTATTAATTTTTAAGTCTTGTCTCTGTAAAGGATCTGCTTTTAAAAAATAATTGCAGAATTGCTTAGCGTGGTAAGTACATTTTACATCCCTAAAGTACGCTTAACCTCAGGCATAAGATCTTTCCCTTTTGCCATAACAAGACCAGCATCTTTAGAAGAATCCAGTACGTAGAGAAAACCAAGATTATCGGCTACTTTAGTCACAAGATCTCTAGCTTGTTGTTTTACGGGTTCGAATAATAGTTTGCGTTTTTCTGCGATTTGTTTTTCAATATTTTGTTGCGTTTGCGCCAGATTACGCTCAATAAGTTCGAGATCGCTTTTCCGCTTTTCATTTTCCGCAGGAGAAAGAGTAGAAGCTTCATCCTCATACTTCACAAACTTTGCCTGATACTCTCTATACGAAGTCTCAAAATCGCGTTGATACGCTTGTCTTAAGCGATTAAGCTCTGCTTCGGCTTCAGAAGTTTGCGGCATTAGATTGATCACTTCTTCCATATTGATATGTGCAACAGTTCCTTGTGCACTAAGTGTAGTTGCAATAAAAAAAGCTAGGAGGAAGGCGAGGTGTTTAAATTTCATTTTTGGGGAATTAACGATGTTCATTTATTCTAGTTATGCGTCTTAAAGACGCTGTTCAGTATACGGTGTTTCAATATTTGAGCCAAAACTCAAAATATTCTTAAACAGAACCCGTAATATAATGGTTCTTTGCAATTTTACAACTTTTAACTTGATACAAGTTCGTGTTATTTAACCCCTAAGCTTATGAATCAACGTCTACTTCAGTTCAGTATCTTTTTCAGCATAGTATCATTTCAACTCTTAAGTGCACAAAACAGTAAGTCTGCTAAAGGTTTTAAAGACTATTTCCCTATTGCAGAACGTCCATTTTTAGCGGCAGGAACCGGAAACAATCCGTACGAACGTATTTTACTTGAAGCCAAACCTGTGGTTTACTACAGCATCTATAATGATATACGTGAAGCGCTTAATAGAGATACCATTGTGGCGGGTGATGCGGTTTATTTGAGTATTCAACCGCACCTGCGTATTTATGATGAAAATTCAAAACCGGTAAAAACGCCGTCGTATAAAGCTTTTATTGGATGGCAATCTATTATTAAAACGGAAAACAATAATTTTCTTACCGCTGCGATCGAAACAGGCCATTACTCAAACGGACAAAGCAAATCTGCTTTTAGCGAAGATTTTGAAGATAACATTCCGGAGAGTAGGGCACTTTACGATGATATTACAGATGATACCAATCTCTCTGAAATTTTAAATCGATCTTCCGGTAATTTTTCTACCAACCTTACACGGCTGTCTTTGAACTACCGCATCAATACGTTTGATAAGGATAACTACCCCTTACAATCACACTCCTTTACAATGGCTTATCAGATTTATCATAATCGATTTTTGGGAGTGTTTCAATTTGGAGGATATAATCCTGAAGATATTGATATTTATGGAAGGCATCAAATCGAGGCCTGGTACGAATTTACCGCACATTTTAAAAAGATGCGTTATAGCCTGACGCAGCGTGTATTTTTGCATCCTGACGTACACCCTTCAGCAGAATTATATAGATCAGAAACTAGTGCGACCCTCTATCCATGGGATGGAGACCTTGGAATTATGGCGCGCTTTAGCTTTGGTTTTGACGATTATAATTATCGCTTTGTAGATAGTTATCCGCGATTTTCAATTGGGTTAACTTGGGACTGGTTTACCCCGTTTGTAGTTAAGCCAAGAAGAATGCAAGTTCCTCAAAACTAATTTTATCTACGATTACAATTGGAGTAGTGCAGGTTTTAAAACAATCTTAGTTATTGTAATTCGCTGTATCAGTATAACTACAGAACACCTTTCAGAATAAAGTATCATAGTATTTGAGAAGAGAAAGTATTATTATGCTGAAGAATGATTTGGTGTGTTTAAGGTTCTATTCCCTAAGAATTATTTATGATCTATTGGGATACATAAAAGTCCTGTAATAGCATTGTCTTACTATATTAAAGATAGCTCCTTATCCTTTGCGAGCAAATACAAACAAAAAGGTCTGCACCGAAGCACAGACCTTTTACCAACTTAAAACTAATTTATTATGATTTGGGGAATAAATTATTCGTTTGATGCTAAAGGATTTGTAGTATTTAAATCTTCATTAAATGCTACACCCTCATTATAGTTTTCAAAATTATTAGCAGCAAGTGCCAAAGTCTTAAGGTTTTTCATACTCTTAATACCTGCTGGTACTGTACCTGCTAATTGATTGTTTGATAGATTTAATTCTTTAAGATTTTCAAGTTTTAAAACTGCTAAAGGAAGGTTTCCATTTAAGTTATTGTCGAAAAGATTTAAGATCTCTAAATTTTTAAGGTTGCTTACCTCATTTGAAATGCTTCCGCTTAAGTTATTGCTGGTCAACATAAGTTGCTCTAGCTTGGTTAAGTTGTAAATAGTCTTAGGTAATTTACCGTCAAGCATATTTCCGTTAAGAACAAGTACTTTAAGATTTTTCAAATTTCCTATAGAAGCAGGAATCTCACCTTGAATTCTATTGAAGAATAACTCTAAAGTCACTAAGCTGTCAAGATCTCCTAAGGTCTCTGGTAATTGACCATTGAGGTTATTCATACTTAAGTTAAGACCAACAACGTTGTTATTTACAACGCGTACCCCGTGCCAAGTAGCAACATCAGCGCTAAGATCCCAGGTAGTATTCCATTCAGAACCGTTAGTGGCATTATATAAATCAATCAAAGCTTGTTTCTGAGTATTAGAAACCTCTGCAAAAGCTGTTAAGCTTAGAAATGCAACTGCGAAAAGAGTAAAAATTGATTTCATATGGGTTGATTAATTGGTTTAACGACGTAAATATAGTGTAGTTAAACCTTTAAATGCAATTATATTCGTTGAAATACACGATTAAATACCGATTTCATCCAAATAGTTGTTTTGTACAATTAAAAATTAGTGATTTTATACAATTTATTAATGGGTTGCAAGCTGGTTTTATGGTGCTTTTAAGGACAAAATCTAGTTGCAACTTATTTTAAAGTAAGTTAATTCCTACTTAAATCAAATATTTATGTTGTTTGTGGTAGTTTGTCTAAATGAAAAGAGTCTGACTTATATAAAATCAGACTCTCTACCAACTAAAAACTAATATATAAACAAACAACAAACTAACTCGACAAGTAATACCAGCTCGAATTTCAGAATTGAGTAAGGGACTCTTTGTGTTATCTTCTTCTAAGATAGCGATTTAATTCCGTTAAAAACAAATTAATTCGTTGAAATACACAAAAATAGATTTTGTAAAGTGCGTTGTAATATTTTAAATACTAAGATATTAAAGGAACCCATTGATCAAGTCGCCTTGGCTGATCTAGAATGAAGCAGATTTGATTACAACGTGTTCAATACTGTAGTAGCAATTTGCTGAAGGCTAGCTTCGTGTACTACATGAGAACCATCAAAGATCACACCTTCCATATAGGCGTTAAATAAAGACTTTGCTAACTGCTGCTGTTGGCGTAACGCTTCTTTACTGATTAATGGATCTTCGTTGCCATAAATAGAAAAGACACGTTTAGGTTGATTCGCAATATGCTTGACATCAGCAGGTATTTTCCCCGAATGCAGTATTAAAACATCACAAGGGATTTCTCTACGCGCAATCCAGCGGGTTATTACAGAAACGCCTTGCGAGAAACCCATCAATACTACAGTATACTTTTGAAGATCTATGCTGCTCAGTTCTTTATTATATACCTGATCTAAATAGTTCAACACGTTCTCAATCTCTAATTCAGTATTTTCTCGAGTTAACCACGAGGCACCTATGTATTTATAACGTTTATCCTGATAATATTTACTTGGGGCTTGTGGCGCAATTATATAGTTTGTGTCTGGAGCTAAACTTTCAAAATGCTTTATAAAAAAGCTGCTCAAATGGCCCAGACCGTGACAAACAATCCAAATATTCTTGGTTTGATCATTTAAAGTATTCAAGGTCTGGTAGGTGTTTGTTGTAGTGTAGCTAACGCTTTTTTCTTCGTTCATCATTTTGCTTTAAGTATCTTTACTCAGTGAGAAAGTAAGAAAAGTTTAAGGGATAATTGCTCTTAATTGTATATGTTTTAGAAGAGCAAATACTGGTTTGTAAGGAGCTTAATTTTAGTTTTTTTTACTTGTTTTATAGCATTGAGCAAGTTTTTATAAAACGTATTGCTTAAGGTACTGCAAAGGAAGGATAAACAAATAGATATGTTTCAAGATAATAAAGAAGAAGCGCTTAAACGTTGCAACGCGATTTGTAAAAATACATTGATGGAAACGCTTCAGATAGAGTTTATTGATATTGGTGAGGATTTTCTTACCGCAAGAATGCCGGTCACTTCAAAAGTGCATCAACCGGATGGCGTGTTGCATGGCGGTGCATCAGTCGCTCTGGCTGAAAGTGTGGGGAGTGCAGCAAGTATGATGTTTCTTGACGTTGAAAAAGTTTTTGTAAGAGGAATTGAGATTTCTGCAAACCATGTAAAAAGTATTTCTGAAGGTGATGTGTATGCAAAAGCGACCTATTTGCATAAAGGGCGTACCACTCAGCTTTGGCAAATAAAGATTACCAATACCGCAGGTGACCTAATATCCTTAGTCAAGCTAACTACGATTGCTTTACCAAAAAAGTAAGAATGTCTCAGGAAGAATTAGCATCTCAATTAGAAAATCATTTTAAAAAGCAATTGCCTTTTGTTATTTACAGCAAACCTGGTGCTGCCGCGCTTCAGGTTATCTTTCAAGAGGATAAGAAGCTACATACCACTTTGACTTATGATGAAGAAGGTTTTGTGTTTGCTCCGTTTGATAGCAATCAGCCCGGAATTCTTATTAAAGGTAAGCCCAACGATATTATCGTTTCTAGCGCTGCTGTCGAATTCAATTCAGTTGAAAAAACTATTGAAACCAAGGATGCTGATCAGCATATTGCATTAGTTGAAAAAGCGATTGAAACAATCACTGATTCAGATTTGAAGAAAGTTGTGCTTTCGCGAAAGCAAAACATTTCAATTGAAGCCTCGTCGCCAATACCGCTATTTTTTAGACTCAATCAAAAATATCCAACGGCATTTACCTATTTATGGCATCATCCTGAGGTTGGCACGTGGCTAGGTGCAACTCCGGAAACCTTATTAGCGTTAAAAGGTCAACGTCTAGAAACGATGGCACTTGCGGGAACTCAATCTTATTCTGGATCCACAGATGTCGTTTGGGGTTTTAAGGAGCAAGAAGAGCAGCAAATGGTAACCGATGAAATTGCGAGTAAACTTGCAGGCTTTGACTTTAAGTCCTTTAGAGTTCACGATAGGGAAACTTACAGAGCCGGTGGACTCTTGCATTTACGAACCAAAATTACCGGGAATTTAGCACCTACTGAAAACCCACTTAAAGCTTTGCTAAGTGCATTGCATCCCACACCTGCGGTTTGTGGATTGCCACGCGATCTTGCAAAGTTGTTCATTCTAGAGCACGAAAGTTATGATCGTGCGTTTTACACAGGTTTTTTAGGAGAGATCAATCAGTTGCAGGATCATTCTAAACGGCGAACCCGTAGAAACGTTGAGAATCTGGCCTACAAAACCGTAAAGAAAACTTCAGTATTATATGTGAATTTGAGGTGTATGCAGTTTAAACCTCAAATGGCATCGCTTTATGTTGGCGGTGGCATAACTGCGGGTTCTGACGCCAAGCAAGAGTGGCAAGAAACTGTTAATAAAGCACAAACTATTGCCAGTATTCTCTAAGATTTGGCCTTTGTCGTATTTTTGAATTCCAATGAAATATTCTAGTATCCCCGTCGCTCAATCTGTGGTTTTACTTTGTTTAGAAAAAGGAATCAACCACATTGTAATTTCCCCAGGATCGCGAAATGCCCCATTAACAATCGGCTTTACGCATCATCCTGAAATGAAAACCTATAGCGTGGTCGATGAACGATCAGCAGCGTTTTTTGCATTGGGAATTGCGCAACAAATTCAAAAGCCCGTGGCGTTGGTTTGTTCGTCAGGGAGTGCTGTTTTAAACTATTACCCGGCGATTTCTGAGGCTTTTTACAGCGATATTCCTTTGGTGGTAATTTCGGCAGATAGGCCAATTGAGCGTATTGATATAGGCGATGGGCAAACCATTAGGCAGCGTAATGTGTTTGAAAATCACATTTTGTATTCGGCAAATTTATATTCTGAATATGTACCAGATAGCACGTTGACCGATCCCAAACTCATTCAGAAGCAGAGGGAGGCCACTAAGCATAACCAGCAGGAGATCAATAAAGCTTTAAACGAAGCGTTAAGTGGTCAAGGTCCGGTACATATTAATGTGCCTTTTTACGAGCCGCTTTACAATACCACCGAAGAAAAACTGGTAAATCCAATAATTGTGGAAGAACCGGTAAAATCGATGGAGTTGACCGAGGATTATTTACAGCCGTTTGTTAAAAAATGGAATACCGCGAAGCGGAAACTAGTCATCGTGGGCGTTTTACATCCCAATACGATTGAACAGCAATTTCTTGATACTCTAGGAGAAGATCCTAGTGTTCTGGTTTTTACCGAAACTACCTCTAATCTGCATCATCCCAATTTTTTTACAAGAATTGATAATATTATTGGTTCGCTAGACGATAACGGATTTAAAAACCTTCAGCCGGAATTACTGGTAACCATCGGTGGAATGATTATCTCAAAGAAGATCAAGGCTTTTTTGAGAGAATATCAACCTGATCAGCATTGGCACATTGACCCTAAAAAAGCGTATGATACGTTTTTCTGTCTTAATAAGCATTTTAAAGTTCCTGTAAATTATTTCTGGAATCAATTTTTACCACAAACTTCATCAGTTGCCAGCGATTATCAGAAGGAGTGGCTTGCGGTGAGAACTCAGCGAGATCTAAAACATCAAGAGTACATACAAAATATGGGTTGGTGCGATTTTAAAGCTTTTGATCGCATTCTTTCTCGACTGCGTCACTGCAGCCAATTGCAGTTAGGTAATAGTTCAACCGTGCGTTATGTGCAGCTTTTTGATATAGATAAAACTCTAAAGGTTTTTTGCAATCGTGGAACCAGTGGTATTGACGGCAGCACATCTACGGCGGTAGGTGCTGCTGTGGGAAGTGCTATGCCCACTACACTTATTACAGGTGATCTTAGTTTTTTCTATGACAGCAATGCCCTTTGGAATGCACACCTCCCAAAAGATTTTAAGATCATTGTCGTAAATAATTCCGGGGGTGGGATTTTTAGGATTTTACCCGGGGATAAAACTTCTCAAGCCTTTGAAAACTATTTTGAAACGGTTCATAATCTAGATGCTTCGCATTTATGCAAGATGTATGGGTTAGCCTATTTTTCAGCTGAAAATGAAAGTGAGCTAGCTGAAGCTCAGGACGCTTTTTACGCCGAAAACGACCGCCCGTGTTTACTTGAAATTAAGACTCCACGTATCGAGAATGATCAGGTTTTGTTAGGGTATTTTAAGTACTTGCGATAAATAGATAAAAAATTTTGATTTTTATGTATATTTAAGGAGCTAAAATTTAAAACCTTAATTAACAGAATATCTTATGAGTAAAAGAGATGAAATGATCGCAAAGTACGCGACCGATCTAAAAGAAAAAATGGGACACGATGCAGATATGGACCTGCTAACTAAAGTGACTATTGGTTGTGGCCCTTCAATTTACAATAAGGATTCTGCTACGGTTTCTGCCGGAAGCGAATCAGAACTTGAAACGGTGAAGAAAAATTTCTTGATTAAAAAATTAGGTCTTGAAGATGGTCCGGCTTTGATGGAAGGATTACATAAAGTTTTAGAAGATTACGGGAAATCTAATCGCAACAAGTATAGAGCTGTTGTGTATTATTTACTTACAAAGCATTTTGGTAAAGAAGAGGTTTACAGTTAATCTCAACTTCTAATAATATTGAAACCGCTTCTATTAAGCGGTTTTTTTATGCTTTGATCTGAGCTAATTTTAAATATAAAGGAGCGCATTTCGTTAAAACTAATCCTTCGATTTTTGTTATTTTTGAAGTCTTAAATAACAACTATGCTTGAATTGGGAGAATACCATAAAATGATAATTGATCGTGACGTAAGTCCCGGTTTATATTTGAGGGATGAAGAAGAAAATGAGGTGTTATTACCCGGTAAATATGCTCCCGAAGGTTTCGCTTTAGATGATGAAATTGAAGTTTTTGTCTACCTCGATAATGAGGAGCGACCGGTAGCGACCACGCTTAAACCCTATATTGAAAAAAATGGTTTTGCCTATTTAGAATGTACTTCGGTGACTAAGATAGGTGCTTTTGTAGATTGGGGATTAGATAAAGAGTTGTTTGTGCCTTTTTCTAACCAAGTGACACCTATGCACGAAGGTAATTGGTATTTAGTTTATATGTATT
This sequence comes from Leeuwenhoekiella sp. ZYFB001, assembly GCF_011784865.1. Lineage (NCBI taxonomy): Bacteria > Pseudomonadati > Bacteroidota > Flavobacteriia > Flavobacteriales > Flavobacteriaceae > Leeuwenhoekiella > Leeuwenhoekiella sp. ZYFB001. The sequence continues at coordinate 1,831,962 of NZ_CP050460.1, read as the reverse complement.
TAGATGAGCGTACGAATAGGTTAGTGGGGTCATCGAAATTCAATAAATTTTTAGATAATACTGATGTTACTGTTCAGAAGCACGATAAAGTTGACTTGATCATCTCGCACTTTTCAGAACACGGGGCGCATGTGATTATTAACGAGCGCCATCAAGGCTTGATTCATAAGGATACTATTTTTGAAGACATTCGGGTAGGTGACCGGCTTCCGGGATACATTAAGCGTGTGCGAGAAGATAAAAAGATCGATGTATTGCTTCAGCCTGAAGGCTATAAGAGTATTGAGCCTAATGCACAGTTTATTTACGACGAACTCAAAGCAAACGGAGGCAGTTTACCCATACACGATAAGAGTTCGCCTGAAGATATCAATGCGTATTTCGGTATCAGCAAAAAGTTATTTAAAAAGGCCATCGGCGCCTTATATAAAGACCGACAAATTAAAATTACAGATCAAGGTATCGAGTTGACCAACAAAGACGCTTAGCCTTAGTATTTAAACAAAATCAAGGTGAAATATTACAACTCCAAGTCCATATAAATAGCAAATCATTATGCAAGAACCTCACTGGGAAACGGTTAAAGAATATCAAGATATTACGTTTAAAAAAGCAAACGGAGTAGCCCGTATCGCTTTCAACAGGCCCGAAGTACGCAACGCATTCAGACCCAAAACAACGTCAGAATTATTAGATGCTTTTCACATCGCTCAAGAAGATACGTCAGTAGGTGTGATATTGCTTTCTGCGGAAGGACCGTCGCCAAAAGATGGTGTGTATAGTTTTTGTAGCGGGGGTGATCAGAAAGCGCGTGGCGATCAGGGTTATGTAGGCGAAGATGGGTATCATCGCCTGAATATTCTTGATGTGCAGCGTTTAATTCGTTTTATGCCTAAAGCAGTAATTGCAGTGGTTCCCGGTTGGGCAGTAGGAGGAGGTCATAGTTTACACGTAGTTTGTGATCTTACTTTGGCAAGTAAAGAGCATGCGATCTTTAAACAGACAGATGCTGATGTTACTAGTTTTGACGGAGGTTATGGCTCTGCTTATTTAGCTAAAATGGTAGGTCAGAAAAAAGCGCGTGAGATTTTCTTTTTAGGTCGAAATTACTCAGCACAGGAGGCTTTTGAAATGGGAATGGTCAATGCTGTAATTCCGCACGACGAATTAGAAGCCACGGCTTACGAGTGGGCTCAAGAGATTTTAGCAAAATCACCAACATCAATAAAGATGCTCAAATTTGCTATGAACTTAACCGATGACGGAATGGTTGGACAGCAAGTTTTTGCAGGTGAAGCCACACGATTAGCGTATATGACCGAAGAGGCCAAAGAGGGGAGAAACGCATTTTTAGAAAAAAGAAAACCCAATTTTGATAAAAAATGGATTCCATAGCAGAAAAATTGATCACGTTCTAGTATTTTTAAAAGAACGCAGTCAAAAACTTCTCAATGGAATATAAGTTTACAAATGCCCCGGTAGACCTAGATGCCTTACCTGATCATCAACAGCTATTTTATACGCCCACTTTAAAAGCTAGACTTTATAAAGCCTTACTCGTTATAGGTTTGTTTTATATTGTCTTGATCATTGGTATTCTGCTTTTGCGTACGGTTTCTGACGTAAAGTATTTAATTCCCGCTTTATTTATTGGGGTGACTTTCGTGTTTATGCTGATGGCAGGTTATCAGTTTTTATTGCAAAAACAGATAGGCTATGCGCTGCGAGAACACGATATAGCGTTTCGGCGCGGAGTGATCTTTGAAAAGATTACGCTTATTCCATTTAATAGAATTCAGCATATTTCAACCTCTGCAGGTGTTTTAGACAAGGCTTTCAAAATCGCTAATCTGAATATTTTTACAGCTGGTGGATCAGGAAGTGATATCAATATTCCCGGATTAAATCCCGATATGGCGGCACGCCTTAAAGATAAAGTGGCTCAACATCTAACCGAAGCCGATGTCTAAACCGTTTGAGACTCCACAATTACAATCAAAGCTTGGGATTCTTTTCATTTTTTTATCTCAGGCTTATAAATTTTTGCGTGCTTTTGGCGCTGCATTTCTTTATTTTCTCATTAAAGGATTTCCTTCAGAAGTTGTACTGCCCATAAGTATAGGGTTGGTTGTATTGCTTCTGGCCATTTTAGGATATAGCATTTTATCGTATAAAAAGTTTCGGTTTTATATAGATTATAAGAATGCTGAATTCATTCTAGAGCAAGGCGTATTTGCGACAAAAGTTACTTCGATACCATTTTCTAAGATCCAGCAGGTTTATTTTAAGCGTTCATTATTGCAGCGCGTGATCGGCGTAAATAGTGTCATTGTGGATTCCGCAGGAAGCAGCGCTCAGGAAATTGATATTAAAGCCTTGTCTGATGAAGATGGTAAGGAGTTGCAGCAGGTACTGATGCAGGCTGTTAAGGAAGAAATCGGCACTTCTGAAGCTAGTGAATCAAATGAACCACAATCGGAAGAAACTGCTAGCAAACAGCCAGAAGCACTCTGGACGCACCGTTTAAGTCCTCTAGCCTTATTGAAATTGGGCATCACCAGTAATTATTTTAGAGGGGTTTGGCTCATTCTACTTTTTGTGGGGTCTTTATACCAACAATTGGGAGATTTTGAGTTGCTGCAAGATGATCAATATACAGAAGGAATTAGGGGCTATTTTGACGCTTACAGTAAGCCCATTGAACTTTTTCTACTTACCGCCTTAGTATTTGTCGGCGTTTTTATTTTGGGAATGCTCATCTCCTGTATCGAGATTTTTATCAAATACTTTGATCTTAATCTTAAACAGACCAAAGAAAGCTTAGAATTGGCAATGGGGCTTAAAACCAATACTAAGGTGAGTTTAAAACCGCGCAGAGTGCAATTGATGCGCGTGGTTACTAATCCTATTCAAAAAAGACTAAATCTTAACGAGGCGCAAATCGCAATTGCCAGTAGTCAGGATGATCTCAATAAAGCTAAAATTGCGATTCCGGGGTTGGAGCGGGCTCAAGTAGAAAAAGTAAAACGCTTTTTGTTCAGTCATCAAATGCGTCCCGGCCGTATATTTAAACCGGCATTCATTTTATATGTGCGTTTGCTTATTATAGCAGGTTTGCCGCTTCTTTTAACCGCGCTTGTCGCTTCATTTTTGGTACCTAATTATATGACCGAAATTCTCAGCATTCTCTTTATCATTTTTGGGATGCTAATCATTCCGTATCAGTATTATTGGTACAAGGCCTTGGCGCTCGAAATTACACCTGAATTTGTAATTCTTAGGAAAGGCGTATGGAATCAGAAAACTGAGATTATAGAACTATTCAAGCTACAATCTGTAACCGTTAGTCAACCGGTGTGGTATAAAAAGCGTGATCTTTATAATTACACGTTTCATACCGCAGGCGGTGATTTATCTTTTCCGGTAACGAGTGCTGAAGCACAGCGATACATCAACTATGCGCTGTATCGCGTTGAAGTTTCGCGAGAAGCCTGGATGTAAACCTTATCTGATTTGCGGATATGCATTAGGATTTACCTCGTGCATAATCTCATATATTTTCTCAAAAATATCTTCTGCGGAAGGCTTAGAGAAATAATCCCCATCAGTACCATAAGCCGGTCTGTGTGGTCTTGCAGCAAGAGTTTGTGGCGCACTATCCAGATGTCTAAAAGCCTTTTGCTCATCTAAAATATGCTGTAGTAAATACGCCGAAGCTCCACCGGGCATATCCTCATCTACGACCAAGATTCGGTTTGTTTTTGCAATACTTTTTACCGTATCGTGATTCAAATCAAAAGGAAGTAATGATTGCGCATCGATTACTTCAACACTTATATTTACCGCTTGTAGGTCCTTAGCAGCAAGCTCTACCAATCGGAGGGTACTTCCATAAGAAAGCACAGTAATATCTGTTCCTTCTCGTAATACTTCAACCTTACCTATTGGTGTTTTAAATTCCGCCAAGTTAGTAGGCAGCTTTTCTTTTAATCGATATCCATTAAGACATTCTACGATCACCGCAGGTTCATCACTTTGCATTAAAGTGTTATAAAAACCGGCCGCTTTGGTCATATTACGCGGTGTTAAAATATACACTCCGCGAAGTAAGCCTAGAAGCGCTCCCATCTGAGATCCACTGTGCCAGATCCCTTCTAGACGATGTCCTCGTGTTCTTACGATCAATGGAGCCGTTTGTTTACCGTGAGTTCTATAGCGCAACGTGGCCAAATCATCACTCAAGGTTGCCATCGCATAAAGTATATAATCTAAATACTGAATTTCGGCGATAGGGCGTAACCCGCGCAGGGCTAAACCTATTCCTTGACCAATGATCGTTGTTTCGCGGATTCCAGCATCAGCAACACGTAATTCGCCGTATTTATCTTGAAGTCCTTCTAAACCTTGATTAACATCACCAATGGTACCGGTATCTTCACCAAATACAACACTGTTAGGATATTTACTGAATAGCGCATCAAAATTATCTCGCAGTACAATGCGCGCATCTACTGTTTTTGCATCATCAGCATACTGCGGAAGTTCTTCAGCAATATTAGTGGCTTTAGAGTCAAATTCACTAAACACGTGACTGCTGTAATTAGGCTGTTCTTTAGCGATAAATTTAGTCACCCAATCTTTTAATGCTGAGATCGCTTCACTTTGTTCTTGGGCTACAAAACGTAATGTTTTGCGTGCAGCGATCAGTACATCAGACTTCAGCGGATCTTTCTCATCAACTAAAGTTTGCTTGATCCCTTTAATAAATTGACCGTTTTCACTTTCAGAAATGATGGTATCTATCAAGCTTACAACCGTCTTTTTTTCTGCCTTAATCGGATTTAAGAAAGACTCCCAAGCTCTGCGTTTTCCTTCGCGCACTTTACGCTTGATGTCTTTTTCTAAATCAGTAAGTTCTTCATCAGTGGCGATCTGGTTGTTGATCATCCAATCGCGCATCTTAGTATTACAATCGTGTTCTTTTTCCCATTGCAAACGATCTTTACTTTTATAACGCTCGTGCGATCCGGAAGTTGAGTGCCCTTGCGGCTGAGTAAGTTCGGTGACGTGTAAAAGTACAGGAACGTGTTGTTCACGCGCTATTTTTCCGGCTTGTTCAAAAGCATCTATAAGTGCGGGATAATCCCAACCTTTGACGCGAATGATCTCAAAGCCATTTTCTTCTTCATTACGCTGAAAACCGCTCAGGATCTCAGAAATATTTTCTTTGGTAGTCTGATGTTTCGCGTGTACTGAAATTCCGTAGTCATCATCCCAAATTGCAGTCACCATCGGGATTTGCAATACTCCTGCGGCGTTGATGGTTTCAAAAAACATCCCCTCAGAAGTACTGGCATTACCAATAGTTCCCCAAGCGACTTCATTACCCTCGTTAGAAAGTCCGTCTGTGTTCATTTCAGGAACTTGTCTAAACAATTTTGAAGCTTGCGCAAGACCTAATAAGCGCGGCATCTGACCGGCGGTAGGCGAGATATCTGCACTAGAGTTATATTGTTCTAAAAGATTTTTAAGCTTACCGTTTTCATCTAAACTATGCGTACCAAAATGACCACCCATTTGTTTTCCGGCGCTCATAGGGTCATTTTCAAGACTCGTATGGGCGTATAAACCGGCAAAAAAGTTTTCGATGGTAAAGTGATCTATCGCCATCATAAAGGTTTGATCGCGGTAATACCCCGAGCGCCAATCTCCTTTTTTAAAGGCTTTAGCCATCGCTAACTGAGGGACTTCTTTACCATCACCGAAAATTCCAAATTTTGCTTTCCCGGTTAATACTTCTCTACGACCTAATAAACTGCATTCACGGCTGGTGACTGCAATTCTATAGTCATTAAGGACTGTGGCTTTAAAATCATCAAATGAAATTTCAGAAGTAGGCTCAGATTGCGTGTGCATAATTTTTAATCAGTTTGTGTAAAAGTACGGAAATTTCACGTTATACACAATTCAATAATTTCTTTAAAAAATGATAAATTTTTAATAAAAATCGTTTTGATTGAATTTTTGTTAAAAACAAGGCGAAAATTATCTGTTCTGCTAATAATTTTTAAATGGAAGGAGCTTTGTCGGGGTGTTTAGTCTAGTACCACTTTCTAGTAAATAAGCTCAACATGGTGCGCAGGTCTAGGGTAACGATAAAACGAATTTTTTGATCATAATTGGGCTGACCAATTTCCCATCCATTAGAAGAGTACACCGGGAAAAAGAGTTCGAAGTAATCTTCAACCAACACCGTACGTATACCGCTATCGTATAAGAAACGTGCAGAACTGCCTTGATTTTTCACCAGACCTATATCTGCATATCCGTGAATGAAATTCCAAAGTGTGGTGCTGGTATTTACGGTAGTTAGCCACTCATTACCAAAAGGGGTGTCGAGTTTTGACTTGAATCCACCTTCGGCTAAAATTAATTGCTGACTAAATATTCCTGAGTTTTCAGACCTTCCGTAATAATTGTATCTGAACAAATAATCGGTAGGGCGGTCTAGTGCAAAACTAAAATAATCCCCCTGAGAACGCGTATCATTGTATAAAAAGATTCCACCGAAAAAGCGTAAATCAAACTGCCTGTTGTTTAAAAATACTTTGCGGTATTTAGCGGTAAGTGCAAACTTGCTGAACTTCTGCGACAGCTGAAAATCTGTATCATAAGTAAACGCATTGATCACTCCCGGATCACTATTGGTGTAGCGTACGTTAAATACACTATAATTAGGGTCGTCATTGGTGATCACATCAGACTCGTCTCTATAAACATTGATATTGCTTACCGTGAGAAACTGCCTTTTGTCTGATCTAAAATCGTCTGTTCTAAAGCCAAATGTAATAAACGGACTGTAGGACTTGTACAAAGCATCTGGCGCATAAGAAGAAAGTGAGCCCGAAATTCCGTAGCGTATCGCGTATAGATTACCTTCATTTACGTTTTGCGTATAGGTAAAGCCGGCGCTACCGGTCAACTTGTTTGATTTTAACCCGTATTGCGGTTCTATGCGGTAATTAAACGCTTTAGAAAGCAGCGTTTTATTATACATTTTAGCGCCCAGTTTTAAGCCGTCATAAAAGTTGTATTCTACTACCGGCATAAAAAACACCTGGTTTTTAGAAGGATCTTCAAGATCCTGTAATAACTTAAACTGAAACGGTTTATTCACCCCAAGAAACGGATTGATTTTCTTGTAATTGTTACGTCTGTTGTATTCTGGTACAAAACCTTCAGCATTGATAACGACGCGATCAATACTATCACCGGCAATACTAAGGTGTTGCTCTTTCTCAAAACCGTCAACCCAAGTTTTAGAGACGATCTTATCTTTATTCATCCCATAAATGGGAATAGGCATCTGACTTTTGGTCTTATTCTTCAGTTCAATTTTAATGCTATCGCCTTCTCTTTTGACTTCGTTGAATTTATAATCTATAATCTTACGTGAATTCACATAATCATTAAAGAACCAATCGAGATCTTTTGAAGTATTAGCTCTGAGAATTTGTTCAAACGCTGTTGAAGAGGTGAGCTTTAATTTATTTTCTAAATAGAATTGGTCAATGCTTTGTTCAACCAAAGTATTACCTAAATATTCTGAGAGGTAGTTCATACCAGCAGCAGCTTTATACGCGTTTGCGATATTTTTATTGAATTTTATCAGCGAATCGCTAGGCGTAGTCAGCGGCTGATCTAGATTCATACGTGCCATATGCATATACAGCAAGTTGTACTGCTGATTAAATTCAAGATCTGAAAGGTGGAATTGCCGCGCCAGCCAATATCGATTCAACGTACCTACCACTTTTAAATTAGGATAAAAATGATCCATGTATTTCATCATGGTGTACATTTTTATTCCATCGGCGATCCAACGGTCATCTCGAGGATTGATAAATAAGGTGCGATCTATAAAATTATCTATAGCTGTTTTTAGAATTTTAAGTTCGTACTTAAAATCTTCAGGAAACGGACTCAAAAAGTCAGGTAGCTGGTTTAAGCCATACACCGGATTTTCGGCATAATCTATATTTGAAATAACCAATTGCTTAAAAGGATATTCGCCCAATTCGGCAACAAGAAAATGACTGATTTTGTCAATTATCAAAGCTTCTCTTTCGGCAATAACCTTATCGTCTGTGATATTGGTAACCACCGTCAGATCATCTGTTTCAGTGATCTGAAATTCAGAAATCTGCCGTAAATAAATTGTAGTGTTATTTCTGGAATTGCCTTCTAAATAAACGGTCTTGTAATTATTCTGAGCACTTACAGTAGCATTGGTTTGCTCAAGTTCATTGATAAATCGATAATTCTTTTTAAACGAAAATTGAATAGAGAAATCTGTGGGCGCCATATAAAGGTCATCCAGATTTTTATTGCTGTAATAATGCCAAGTCCCATCGTAAACCGCCGGTGCAATAAACCAATATTTTAGATTAAAATCTCCGTTTTCCAGCGCCCCATAACCGGTAAACTTGGCATCAGGAATACGTATATTGTAATTGAGTTTTAACTGCGTAGTTTCACTCGGAGCTAGTGGATTTATCAATGTTACTTGAATGACGTCCTCAGCGTCTTCAAGTCTCGTAAATGTTAGATTTCTGAAGCTTTCCCCAATTATAGAATTGATCTTTGAAGCGCCCCGCGCATCATCACTCGCAAGATGAAACCTTCGGTCGTAATTCTCAGCAAAGCGCCTGCCGAGTTTAGATTGTTTTGATGAAAAACTATGTGCCCAGTCATTGAAGAAAAGTTCCGTTAGCGTATCCTTTGAAGTATTCTTAAAATAGATATCCTGCTGAATAAAGAGCGACTTTTCTTCTTCTACCAAGCGTGCCGTTATCTCAATACGATTCTGTGCTTCGCTTGTAAAAGGAAACAGGCCAAAACAGAGAAGAAGCGCTTGAAGCAACGTCTTCATAAGCTCGATTGAATATGTAGGCGTAAAAAAGTTGAGATGAGCACGCGGGCAGTTTTTCTTTAGAATGAATCAATTACTATACCAACGCAAATAGAAGCGCTATGGTTTTTCTATTTAGAAATTAGGACTCAACTCATATTCATTGTAGAAGTTGTTTAGCACCTCAAGTACTTCATCTTCGGTATCTACAAGATGTAAGAGATCAATATCTCCCGGGCTGATCGTATTGAATTTGTCTAGCAATGTATTTTTAATCCAATCAAAAAGTCCTTGCCAATATTCAGTACCTACAAGAATGATGGGGAACTTATCAATTTTATGGGTTTGAATAAGCGTGATCGATTCAAAAAGTTCGTCTAAGGTCCCGAACCCTCCAGGAAGTACAACAAAGCCTTGTGAATACTTCACAAACATTACCTTACGAACAAAGAAATAATCAAAGTCGATGCTTTTATCACCGTCAATATATGGGTTGTCGTGTTGCTCAAACGGCAAATCAATATTTAAACCTACCGAAGTACCGCCGGCAAGGTGCGCACCTTTGTTACCGGCTTCCATAATTCCGGGGCCACCACCGGTGATCACACCGTAGCCGTTTTCAACGATTTTTTCTGCGATAGCCACAGAAAGCTTATAATATTTTTGATCTGGTTTAGTACGTGCGCTACCAAAAATAGAAACACAAGGACCAATTCTGCTAAGCTTTTCAAAACCGCTTACAAATTCGCCCATTATCTTAAAAATAGCCCAAGAGTCGTTTGTTTTTATCTCATTCCAACCCTTAGGTTTTTGTTCAGTTCTCATAATATTTTGTTTTGTAAAATTTTGGCAAGAGCCTAATTTAATTCATTTCGTAGAAACTTGGCGGTAAAGCTCTTTTTATCTTTAGCCACTTCTTCAGGAGTCCCTTTAGCAACAAGTTGGCCGCCATTTCTACCGCCCTCATACCCAATGTCTATAATATGATCTGCCATCTTGATCACATCGAGATTATGCTCGATGATCAACATAGTATTTCCTTTATCGGTAAGTCTGTTAAGCACGTCCATCAAGATGCGTACGTCTTCAAAATGCAAACCGGTTGTAGGTTCGTCAAGGATGTAGAAGGTATTTCCGGTGTCGCGTTTAGAAAGCTCTGTAGCTAATTTTATACGCTGGGCCTCACCACCTGAAAGCGTAGTTGATTGCTGCCCTAATGAAATATAACCTAGTCCTACATCTTGAATGGTTTTGAGCTTTCGGTAGATTTTAGGAATATGCTCAAAAAAAGGAACCGCCTCATCAATGGTCATCTCAAGAACATCGGCGATACTTTTTCCTTTATATCTAATTTCTAGCGTTTCTCTATTGAAGCGTTTCCCCTGGCAAGTTTCACATTCAACATAAACATCCGGTAGAAAGTTCATTTCTATCACGCGTAAACCACCACCTTTACAGGTTTCACAGCGTCCGCCAGCCACGTTAAAACTAAAACGGCCCGGCTTATAACCACGAATTTGTGCCTCAGGGATTTGCGCAAACAAACTGCGAATTTCGCCAAAAACCCCGGTATACGTTGCGGGATTGGAACGTGGTGTGCGGCCAATAGGCGATTGATTAATATCAATAACCTTATCGCATTCATCTAGACCTTTGATGCTCTTATACGGTGCAGGTTTTTTAACACCGTTAAAATAATGCGCATTCATAATAGGGTAGAGGGTCTCGTTGATCAACGTAGATTTTCCACTTCCTGAAACTCCGGTGACTACGATCATTTTGCCTAACGGAAACTCAACATTTACCTTTTTTAGGTTGTTGCCTGTAGCTCCTTTTAAAACGATTTTTTTACCATTGCCCTTGCGGCGTTCTGCCGGAACTGCGATTTCTTTTTCTCCATTGAGATACTGAGCGGTAAGTGTATGCTGCTTTACAAGCTGTTTTGGTGTACCTTCACTTATGATCTCACCACCGTGCTTTCCGGCAAACGGACCAATATCAATCACATAGTCAGCACGCTCAATCATATCTTTATCGTGCTCTACAACCAAAACTGAATTACCTAAATCGCGTAGGGATTCTAGCGAATTGATGAGTTTTTCATTGTCTCGCTGATGCAAACCAATACTCGGCTCATCAAGAATATAAAGCACGCCTACCAATTGCGAACCTATTTGTGTTGCAAGGCGAATACGCTGCGCCTCACCACCGGAAAGCGATTTTGAACTTCGGTTTAAGGAGAGGTATGTCAAACCAACATCTACAAGAAACTGAAGTCTCGCATTGATCTCCTTTAAAATTTCGGTGGCGATCGCGGTTTGTTTGTCGCTTAAATTATCGGGTAAATCCTTGAACCAAGCTGCAAGTTCTAGCACATCCATTTGCGCAAGCTCGGCGATATTTTTTTCGCGTACGCGGAAGTATAACGATTCTTTTCGCAGGCGTGATCCTTCGCATTCCGGGCAAACCACCTTTTCCATATATTCTTTAGCCCAGCGCTTCAGGGAAGCAGAATCATTATTGTTATAGGTGCTCTCAATAAAATTAGCAACCCCTTCAAAATCAATTTTATAATTTCGGCTAACTCCAAGTGTTTTGGAGTCAACAGTGAACTTTTCCTTTCCGCCGTAAAGAATCATAGTCAATGCTTCTTTAGGAATATCTTTAATAGGATCGGTTAATTTAAAGTCGAAACGCTGCGCAATGATCTCTAGTTGCTTAAAAATCCAATTACTTTTTTGATTTCCGTGAGGAGCTAGTCCGCCATTTTTAATCGATAATTTAGGATCCGGGATGATTTTATCCTCGTTAACGACGCGTAACTCACCAATACCGTTACATTTAGGACAAGCGCCTTTGGGTGAGTTGAACGAAAAATTATTAGGTTCAGGGTTAGGATAAGAAACCCCGGAAGTAGGACACATTAAGCTTCTGCTGAAATAACGCGCTTCGTTGGTATCGTGATCCAAAATCATCATCACATCTTCGCCGTGATACATCGCGGTATTGATGGTTTCCAGGATGCGTTTATCGATGTCCTGACCTTCCTCAATTTTCAACCGATCGATCACGATCTCAATATCGTGGGTTTTGTAGCGGTCAATCTTCATTCCCTTTTCAATGTCGCGTACTTCACCGTCTACACGCACTTTGACAAAGCCTTGTTTTGCGATTTGTTCAAATAATTCGCGGTAGTGCCCTTTACGACTTCTGATAACAGGAGCCAACACGTTTACCCGTTTGCCGGCGTATTCGGTTTTAATAAGATCTTTGATCTGCTCGTCGCTGTAGCTTACCATTTTCTCGCCGGTTTCGTAGCTGTATGCATCACTAGCACGCGCATACAACAGGCGTAAGAAGTCATAAATTTCGGTGATGGTTCCTACGGTAGACCGCGGACTTTTACTCGTGGTTTTCTGCTCGATCGCGATCACCGGTGAAAGCCCTTGTATTTTATCTACATCAGGGCGCTCTAAACCACCTAAAAATTGTCTGGCATATGCCGAAAACGTTTCGATGTATCTACGCTGACCTTCCGCGTAAATGGTGTCAAATGCAAGAGAGGATTTACCACTACCGGAAAGACCGGTAATTACGACCAGTTTTTCTCGGGGTATTTGAACGTCTATATTTTTAAGGTTATGTGCTCTCGCGCCATAAACTTCAATGTATTCTTGTGATTCTGCCATTTTCTTTTTCAAGTGTGCAAAGGTACTGTAATTGGGTGAAAAATAGAAGCAAGTCTAGGTTTGCTAAACATTAAGCAAGTGTTATTTAGCAAGCATTAGCGTAACTCTTATGAGTATTTAAATATTGACCTCGTAGTTAGCCAGCATTTCTTGGATAACCGTTTCTGTGCGGGAGAGGTGTGAGTCAGATTTTGGCTTTATGCTGTCAACTTTTTCAAAATACGGTACGATAGATCCGTCTGCATAGGCTTCTGGAATTACGGGATGTACGTAGTAATTGCGACACACCGTACGAGTATTACCCAGACCATCAGCAGCAGCGTCATACGCGGTAAGTAAATTTTTAGCGTTCTGCTTTTCTTCAGCTATATAGCCAAGGTCACGTAAGCATTCAAAAAATATTTTAGTCGCCGCCCAGGTTCTAAAGTCTTTTGCTGAAAACAGATCGCCACTTAATTCGTGAATGTATTCATTGATCATTGTACTGTCTACGTGATCTTTGCTTCCGTCTGAATCATAGAATTGAAACAGTTCCCAACCAGGAATTTCTTCACATTGGTTGACTAGATCAATGAGTTTTTCATCTGTAATGGCAATGTCGTGCTCCTTACCTTTTTTTCCAACAAATTGAAACCGAATATCACTTTCTGTAGTTTTTACGTGACGGGTGCGTAACGTAGATAGCCCATAGGTTTTATTCCGCTTGGCATAGCAATCATTGCCTACACGTATATGTGTTTCTTCCATCAACCGAACTACCAAGGCTAAAACTTTGCGTTTGGTCATCTCTGGAGCATCAAGATCTTGATCTACCTGTTTGCGTATTTGCGGTAAAACATTAGCAAATGCAGCGAGTTTTAAAAATTTTGTTTCATTTCTGAGTTTATTCCACGTTTCGTGATAGAGATAAACTTTGCGATCTTTTTCATCGCGACCCACTGCTTGTAAATGACCATTAGCGGGCTCAGCGATCAACACATCTTGCCAAGCCGGCGGGATGACTAATTCTTTTATGCGCTTAAGCAATTGCTTTGATTTTATCGTCTTATTATTCTTGCAATAAGTAAATCCTTTACCGTGCTTTTTACGACAAATGGTAAGGTGTTCATCAGTAACATAAATAAGGTCGGCAATGCGCGCAGCTTCTTCCGGGCTAGATAGAATATTCTCGAGTTTTTCTTCAGTAATGGTCATAACTCAAATTTAATCCCAATTTGAGCGTAAGCTTGCTAACGAAATAATAATATTAGATCGCAGATTTCTAATTATTTGTGAAAGTACTTTCAGAAAAAATGAAAGCTTCAGTAGAAAAGGGATTCAATAAAAAATGTCCGGTGACTTTTGGTCAATCCGGACATTCCTTATGATGGCTAGTAAAGCACTTAAATTTAGTCAAAATAACTAAAGCTCTGACCGTCTTTTATTTTTAATACACTCTCGTAAATCATTTTGATCACATTCTCTACGTCATCACGATGCACCATTTCTACAGTGGTATGCATATAGCGTAACGGTAAACTGATCAATGCCGAAGGTACACCGCCGTTACTGTAAGCGAATGCATCGGTGTCAGTCCCGGTAGCGCGACTGCTTGCAGCACGCTGAAAAGGAATGTTCTTTTCTTCGGCAGTATCAATGATCAAATCTCTTAGTTTTTGCTGAATTGCAGGAGCGTAAGAAATTACCGGTCCGTCGCCTATTGCCGCGTGACCATTGGTTTTCTTTTCGATCATTGGGGTGGTGGTGTCGTGCGTTACATCGGTAACGATCGCCACATTAGGTTGAATTGTGTGCGTGATCATTTCCGCGCCGCGAAGTCCGATTTCCTCTTGAACCGAGTTCACGATGTACAATCCAAAATCTAATTTATTCTTGTTCTCTTTAAGTAGACGCGCCACTTCAGCAATCATAAATCCGCCCATTCTGTTATCAAGAGCGCGACATACAAACTTGTTTTCGTTAAGTACGGTAAATGTATCCGGATACGTGATCACGCAACCCACGTGCACACCAAGTTTTTCTACTTCTTCTTTGGTTTTACAACCAGTATCGATAAAAATATTATCTAAACTTGGAGCTTTCTCGTTGCTTTTATCACGCGTATGAATCGCTGGCCAGCCAAAAACTCCCTTAACAATACCTTTTTTGGTGTGAATATTTACCAATTTAGAAGGGGCAATTTGATGATCGCTTCCACCGTTACGTATTACGTAAATAAGACCGTCATCTGTGATGTAATTTACATACCACGAGATTTCGTCAGCATGGCCTTCAATAACCACTTTGTATTTAGCATCAGGGTTGATGACTCCTACCGCGGTTCCGTAGTTATCAGTTATGAACGTGTCTACAAAGGGTTTTAGGTAGTCCATCCAGATTTTTTGCCCTTCCCACTCATAACCGGTAGGAGCGGCATTATTGAGGTATGACTCTAAAAAGTCGAGTGATTTCTTATTTAAAATGCTTTTTGACATAATTATGATTTTGTACGAAAGTAAGAATATTCATGCCAAAAGCATAAAGCAATCTTGGCGATTATGTACTTTTGGAACAGTTTTAGCACAACATCATTTAAACAAGAATTTGAAGAATTGCAGCTACATATTTTTTCTGTTTTTTTGTGGAAACCTCTTAGCTCAGACTACTGAAACTACAGAGCAGGAACCTGATACTACCGCTACCGAGTATTACCTCGTAGATGGCGATAGTATTGCGCGATCAGCTATTTTTCTTGATGATGTTGTGGTTTTAGGAAGGCTCAAGTTTGATGACAATACGGCTAGACGTAGGTATCTTATTTTAAGACGGAAAACAAGAAAAGTCTGGCCTTATGCAAAACTGGCAGGTGAGCGACTCGTAGAACTCAACGAGCGTCTGGATTCTATGAAAACAAAACGGGATCGCAAGCGTTATACGAAGATCATTCAGCGGTATGTAGAAGATGAGTTTAAAGAAGAGCTGAAGAAACTTACTCGTACCGAAGGTCAAATTCTTGTAAAACTGATGTACCGTCAAACCGGTCAAACGACTTTTGACCTTATCAAAAATTACCGAAGCGGATTAAAGGCTTTTTTACTGAATACTACCGCAAGCTTTTTTGATATTTCGCTAAAAGAAATTTACGACCCTGCTGATGTGCAAGAAGATTATTTGATCGAAGATATTTTGCAGCGTTCTTTTCAGGCTAAGGTTTTAGAACCGCAAGATCCTGCGATTGATGTCAACTTTTTGGAGTTAGAAAATAAATGGCGGAAACCATCAAAAGGGATCAAGTAGTGAAAATCTCAAAAACCAACTGGATTTACATCATTGCCGCTTTAATTACACTTATAGGTTTGGTCACCGGTAAATACTTTTTCCTGTTTTTTGCGATACCGTTTGGCTTCAATTGGTTTGGAAAAAAGAAAGACTAAATTGTTTGTATTTGGCAGCAGGTTGAAAAGCCTCGTTCAAAAAAAATAAATACCTTTGTTTCCCAAAATAGTAGTTCTCCCATTATGAGCCAGAAAGTCTTGCTTAATGCAAAAGAAATAAACATCATTTTAAATCGACTGGCTTGTCAACTTATAGAAAATCATAAAGATTTTAAAGATACTGTTCTTATAGGGATTCAACCCCGCGGAATTTACGTCGCAGAGCGAATTAAAAAACTTCTGGAAGCCGATTATCAAATCCCTGAAATTAAACTGGGCTATTTAGATATCACTTTTTTTAGAGATGATTTTAGACGTAGCGATAAACCGCTGGAAGCTAATAAAACTAAGATCAATTTTGTAGTCGAAGATAAAAACGTCGTATTTATTGATGATGTGTTGTACACCGGCCGTAGCATTAATGCTGCGTTAACGGCAGTACAGAGTTTTGGCCGGCCAAAAAACGTAGAGCTTTTTACTTTAATTGATCGTCGTTTCAGCAGGCATTTGCCCATTCAGCCTAATTATCGTGGGCGTCAGGTAGATGCGATCAATGAAGAAAAGGTTTTGGTAAAATGGGTCGAAAACGGGGGAGAAGATGTTGTATATCTTGTAAATAAGTAATTATAAAGTAACAGAATGAGCGAGTTAAGTGTAAACCACTTATTGGGGATCAAGTATATCACAAAAGCAGATATTGACCTCATTTTTGAAACGGCAGATCATTTTAAAGAAGTAATCAATAGGCCGATTAAGAAAGTTCCTTCGTTACGAGATATTACCATTGCCAATCTTTTCTTTGAGAATTCTACACGTACTAAACTTTCTTTTGAACTGGCGGAAAAACGGCTGAGCGCAGATGTGATCAATTTTTCGGCAGGTGCTTCTTCGGTTAAAAAAGGAGAAACGTTAATAGACACTGTAAACAACATCTTGTCTATGAAAGTAGATATGGTGGTGATGCGTCATCCTAATCCGGGAGCGGGTGTTTTTCTTTCTAAAAATATTAAAGCGAGCATCGTAAATGCGGGCGATGGAGCGCATGAGCATCCTACGCAAGCCTTACTTGATAGTTATTCTATTACTAAAAAGTTAGGAGAAGTCGCCGGAAAGAAAGTCGTGATCGTAGGAGATATTCTCCACAGTCGTGTGGCGCTTTCTAATATATATGCGCTGAAACATTTGGGAGCTGAAGTTAAAGTCTGTGGACCCAAAACTTTAATGCCAAAACATATTGAATCGCTTGGTGTTGAGGTTGAACTTAACCTCAGAAAAGCATTAGAGTGGTGTGATGTAGCCAATATGTTGCGCGTTCAAAATGAGCGTATGGATATCAGCTATTTTCCATCTACTCGGGAGTATACGCAACAATACGGTTTGGATAAAGAATTGCTCGATTCGCTTGATAAAGAAATTGTCGTGATGCACCCTGGGCCTATTAATCGTGGGGTAGAAATTACCAGTGATGTGGCAGACAGCGGCCAATCTATCATATTAAATCAGGTCGAAAATGGTGTCGCAATTAGAATGGCAGTGATATATTTGCTGGCTTCAAAAATCAAACAGCAATGATCATAACCGAAAAAGATTCTTATACCATTCTTGCCGATGAGGAAAACGGAGTAAAAAGTTTTGCTTCTTTTCTTGATTTTATAGTCCCCAAAGCGCACGCTGAAAAGAACTTGGTAATCGACCTTTTAAAATATGAAACCCTTACATTGGAAGAGCTTTTGTACTTTTTACCGCTTTCTAATGCGCAGCGCGCCGCGCAAAAGTCTTTTGTTCTGGTAAATAAGGCGGTTCATATTGATCACGTGCCTGAAGAACTTATGGTGGTGCCTACACTGGATGAGGCTAAAGATGTGATCGATCTTGAAGAAATACAGCGTGATCTAGGGTTTTAAATACTACATTCTTTAAATAGATTTTTATGCAGTAACTTACGCATATTAATCGTTCCTTATTAATGAAGCTTACCATTTTAGGCTGTTACGCAGCAACACCTCGTAGTTTTACTAATCCTACTTCACAAGTATTACAAATTAAAAACCACTTGTTTTTAATTGATTGTGGTGAGGGCACCCAAGTAGAATTACGCCGCAATAAGGTTAAGTTTTCAAAGATTAAGCACATCTTTATCTCGCATTTGCACGGGGATCATTTCTTCGGATTAGTTGGACTTATTTCTACGTTTAGATTACTCAATAGAGAAAAAGAACTGCACGTGTATGGTCCTAAAGGAATCAAACAAGCGATAACGCTTCAGTTGAAACTTTCTAATTCCTGGACCAATTATCCGCTATATTTTCACGAGTTAGAAAGCAAAGAGCCGCAGCTCATATTTGAGGACGAAAAAGTTTCCGTAGAAACCATTCCGTTAAAGCATCGCATTTACGCTAACGGGTTTCTATTCAAAGAAAAACCGGGAGAGCGTAAACTCAATATGAATGCCTGTTTACAGCACGAGATCGATGTGGTGTATTACCGAAAGATCAAAGCCGGGGGAGATGCGATACTCGATGACGGTACAGTTATACCGAACAAGGAGCTTACTTTTGATCCTGATCCACCGCGCAGTTACGCGTTTTGTAGTGATACGATTTATAAGCCAGACAACCTTCCGCAGTTAAAAAATGTGACCTTTTTGTATCACGAGTCTACTTTTTTAGAAGCTCACGCCAAGTTGGCGAATCCTACCGGGCATTCTACCGCGCGTGAAGCCGGTCTTATGGCAAAAGGCGCAAATGCTCACTATTTAATCTTAGGACATTACAGTACCCGCTATCCTGATCTGACCTTGTTTGCTAACGAGGCCAAAGCAGTTTTTGAGAATGTGCTTACCGCTGATGATGGTAAAGTTTTTGATTTTGACGAACTGCCGGTCTAGGATTTAAATTGATTTCTTTTCTTATTTAATTTTAAATTTTGGTAAAAGATACGTTTGTGCTTTTTACCTTTATAGCACATTGATGTACCTTGCTTCAAAATAAGAAAATGGCAGAAGATTTAAGCGATTATAGAAAGTCTTACGAAAAAAGTGAATTAACGATTTCGCAAAGCGAAAACAATCCGTTTGAGCAGTTTAAAAAGTGGTTTCAAGAGACCGAAGCCGTAGCGGGAGAAAGCGAAGTAAACGCGATGACGGTATCTACAATTGGTCTTGATGGTTATCCTAAAAGTCGTGTGGTTTTATTAAAAAGCTACGATGAAAATGGCTTTGTTTTTTTTACCAATTATGAAAGTGAAAAAGGCCAGGCGATCGCTCAAAATCCCAATCTCTGTATTTCATTTTTCTGGCCCCATATGGAACGACAAGTTATAATTAAAGGTCGTGCCGAAAAAGTGTCAGAAGCGACTTCTACAGCTTATTTTCACAGCAGACCTGCAGGAAGTCAGTTAGGTGCTTGGACGTCACCGCAAAGTGAGGTGATTCCTGATCGCGAATTTTTAGAGAAGCGTCTTGCAGACCTAGAAAAAAAATATGCCGCAACCGAAATACCTAAACCACCACATTGGGGTGGGTATCTCGTGGTGCCTACCGAATTTGAATTTTGGCAAGGTAGACCCAACCGTCTTCACGATAGGTTGCGCTATACTCCGGGCGGTGTTCACTGGAAATTAGAACGCCTTGCCCCTTAAATTTACAGTATGAAAACATTATATCTAGTACGTCACGCCAAGTCATCGTGGGAGTTTGATCTTGATGATCACGAGCGGCCCTTAAACGAGCGTGGCCTTTCAGACGCTCCTAAAATGGGAGCCTATATTCGTGAAAAAATTACATTACCACAGCGCATAGTGAGCAGTGATGCTGTTCGTGCAAAAACCACAGCTTTATTGTATTTGAAAGAATTAGGAATCCCGGAAGAGCGGTTAGAGCTTTCGCACCAATTGTATGATTTTAATGGGACGGGTCTAGATAGTTTTATACGATCTTGTGATGATGAGATTGACCGTTTGATGGTATTTGGACACAATAATGCACTGACTTATTGGGTAAATCAATACGGAAATAAACCAATAGATAATGTAGCTACTGCAGCATTTACAGAAATTACCTTTAATGTGAAGCACTGGAGTGAAATAGATCTTGGCGAAACCAAGCTTTACATCAAACCGAAGCAAATTAAATAAATGGATAACCGAATAAATATGGCCACTTTAGAAGCAGATGAAACGCGTTATATTAATAGAGAAATCAGCTGGCTGCAATTTAATGCTAGAGTCTTGCAAGAGGCTGCTGATGAAACGGTTCCGTTGATTGAGCGTTTAAGGTTTGTAGGGATTTTCTCTAATAATCTAGATGAGTTTTTTAAAGTGCGTTATGCCACGGTAAAACGTATTGTAGAAGCGGGTAAAAAAGGCCGTAAGGCTTTAGGCGTTTATGCAGCAGATGAACTTCTTGAGAAAATTACGCGCATCGTAATTCAACAGCAGGAAGAAAGTTTAAATATTATTGATGACATTCTTCAGCGTTTAAAAGAAGAGGGAATTTACGTGATCAAAGAAAATGAGGTTCATTTTCCTGAGCATAGCGAGTACATTAAATCTTTTTTTACCGAAAAAGTAAGTCCGGCTTTGGTTACCATTGTTTTAAGCGATGATCTGGAGCTTCCGCGTATTCAGGATCTTGAGGCGTATCTGACGATCACAATGAAGAAAAAGGGCAGTAAAAAACCTATTTATGCTTTGGTTGAAATTCCTAGTGAGCTTGATCGCTTTGTGGTGCTTCCGCAGGTTGATGGCAACGATTATATTATGATCCTTGATGATTTGATTCGGTATAATTTAGAATCGGTTTTCAGCATATTTGAGTACGATGAGATTTCGGCACATATGATTAAGATCACGCGTGATGCTGAGCTTGATCTTGAATCTGATCTGGGGAAAAGTTTTATTGAAAAGTTATCTAAAAGTGTAAAAGGTAGGGAAGATGCCGAGCCTGTGCGCTTTGTACACGATCAGACTATCGGAGACGATACACTAGCTTTTCTATTGAATAAATTAGGGATTGAAAATACAGACAGTATCATTCCCGGTGGCCGTTATCACAACCGAAAGGACTATATGGATTTTCCTAGTCTTGGCCGTACAGATTTGCTTTACGCTAAGCAAAAGCCGCTACCCATTAAAGGAATCAGTTTAAACGATAGTATGTTTAAAAAAGTCGCAGAAAAAGACTTTTTGCAATACACGCCGTACCACACTTTTGCATATGTGATCAAGTTTTTACGCGAGGCCGCTCTGGATCCTAAAGTAAAAACCATAAAAATTACCATTTATCGTTTGGCCAAACTAAGCCATGTAGCTAGTGCTTTGATCAATGCGGCTAAAAATGGAAAAGAAGTAACCGTACAAATTGAATTGCGTGCCCGTTTTGATGAGGAGAGTAATATGCGTTATGCCAATAAAATGCAGGATGAAGGAGTAAAGCTTATTTTTGGTGTTCCGGGGCTTAAAGTGCACAGTAAAGTGTGTGTTATAGAGCGCTTAGAAGGTTCACGACTTAAACGTTATGGGTTTATAAGTACCGGAAACTTCAACGGTATGACCGCACGCATTTATACAGATTACACGCTATTTACCGCAAATAAGCAAATACTTAAAGACCTGAGTAAACTCTTTAATTTCTTTGATACCAATTATATCGTAAATACGTATCAGCATTTAGTGATCTCACCGCATTATGCGCGTAATACATTTTATAAGTTGATCGATAACGAGATCAAAAAGGTCAAAAATGGAGGGAAAGGATACATTAGACTGAAGCTTAACAGTATGTCTAATTATGCTATCATAGATAAGCTTTACGCGGCCAGCAATGCCGGGGTAAAAATAGATATGATCATTCGTGGCGTATGTTGTTTGATCCCGGGAGTTGAAGGGATGAGTGAGAATATAAAACTGATAAGCATCGTAGATAAATTTCTAGAGCATCCTAGGGTAATGATTTTTGGAGAAGAAGGCGAGGAGAAGGTGTTTATTTCGTCGTCAGACTGGATGACGCGAAATCTCGATAATAGGGTAGAAGTAACTTGCCCAATCTATGATGAGGATATCAAGCAGGAAATTATAGATACTTATACCATCTGCTGGAATGATAATGTGAAAGCCAGAGAGATTACCGCAAAACAGGACAATGCATATCGTAAAAATGATGAGGCTCCGTTGCGCTCGCAGTTTGCGACTTACGATTACTATTTGAATAAACTTACTTAAACTATGATTCAACTAAAGAAATACGGTGCGATAGACATTGGCTCTAATGCCGTGCGCTTGCTGGTAGCAAATGTTATAGAGGTAGAAGATCGCGATCCTATTTTTAGAAAAAGTTCTTTAGTGCGTGTGCCTATTCGGTTGGGAGCTGATGTTTTTAAGGAAAAGAAAATTTCCGAAGAAAATATCGAGCGCATGATTGATACTATGGAAGCGTTTAAGCTTTTAATGAAGGCGCATAAAGTAGTAGACTATAAAGCTTGTGCGACTTCAGCAATGCGCGAAGCCACAAACGGAAGCGAGGTTGTGAAGACGATAAAGAAAAAAACAGGTGTTCAGATCACTATAATTGATGGAAGCGACGAGGCAGCGATTATTGCTAATACCGATTTGAAGTCCCTCATAGCTTCTGACCGCTCTTATTTATACGTTGATGTAGGAGGTGGTAGTACCGAATTTACATTGTATAGCGCAGGAGAGGTAGTTGCTTCTAGATCATTTAAACTAGGAACTGTACGACTACTAGAAGGTTTAGTAGGACATAACACGTGGACCGAAGTTGAAAACTGGATTAAGGAAGTCACTGCCGGACATACCAAAATTGAACTCATAGGTTCTGGTGGAAATATCAACAAGATTTTTAAACTCAGCGGTAAAAAGGACGGCAAACCCTTGACGTATTTCTACATGGTCACGTTTTACGAGTTTTTACAATCTTATACTTATGAGGAACGAGTTACAGAACTTGGTTTAAATCTGGATCGTGCCGATGTGATCATCCCGGCGACCCGTATTTATCTTTCTGCAATGAAATGGAGTAGAGCTAAGAATATTCATGTTCCTAAGATAGGCTTGTCTGATGGTATCATTAAATCGCTTTACAACGATAAAAAGCTGCCGGTTTAGGTTGCAATTAAAAATAGTAGTAATATTGTTATGCTACTTTACTGAACTTCAATAAATTTAAAAATATAATTATGAAGAAATTTTTACTCGGAATATTTCTTTTGGCAGCATTTAATTCTTTTGCGCAAGGAGTACGCTACGGTGCTAAAATAGGTATGAATGTTTCTACTTTGAGTGGAGATGCCTTTGATGACTCTAGTAGTCGCTATGGTTTTGCAGCTGGTGTTTTTGCTGAAATTCCGCTGGGAAATGCATTTCAATTTCAACCGGAATTTTTATACTCCGGGCAAGGTATAAAGCCTAACACAGGGCCTGAATATAACTTTGGTAATGGAGAAGATGGTTTGCCTATGCGTCCATTTGATGAGCGTGCTGAACTTGATTACCTTCAGTTGCCTTTACTGTTCAAAAAGAATTTTGGGAAATTCAATATTCATTTAGGACCGCAAGTAGGCGTTGCTGTATGGAATTCTGACAATCACGAGGTTTATAAAAATTTCGATTATTCAGGAATTGGCGGTATTGGTGTTCAGGTATTTGATTTTCTATCTATTGAAGCACGCTATTCTGTAGGATTTAGAAATGTAATCGAAGAGCGCTATTCAGGCATCGAAGGAAAAAATCAGTATTTCGCTTTAATGGCCTCCTATCGACTTTAAAAAAGCTTAGATAAAAAAATAGCCGGCAACTAGCCGGCTATTTTTTTGCAAGTATCCTTTAATAGGTATATTGAGCCGAAGCTAGTTTATCCGTGAATAGTACCCTCTTTACTAAGGTCTTTCATTATTTCGGCTTCAAAATCTAGAAGATCCTGCCATTTCTTATTGACTTCTTTTTCATCGCCATATTTACGAGCAAAGCCTAAAAACATAGTATAATGATTGGCTTCACTTACCATTAGGTTGTGATAAAATGTGCGTAATTCTTCATCTTCAAGCTCCTGTGATAGCAATCTAAATCGTTCACAGCTTCGGGCTTCTATAAGCGCCGCGTATAACAGACGGTGTACCAATTGTGTCGTTCTACTGCCTCCCTTGGGGAAAAATTTGAGCAATTTATTTACGTAAGCATCCTTTCGATCCTGACCTAAAGTCTTTCCTCTGGCAATTATTTTATCGTGAACGAGCTTAAAATGGCTGATTTCTTCTTTAACCAAAGCAATCATTTCTTGCACCAGCTCAGTATATTCCGGAAAAGAAACAATTAAAGATATCGCCGTAGAGGTTGCTTTTTGCTCGCAAAAAGCGTGATCGGTAAGAATATCATCAATATTCATTTCAACAATATTGACCCATCTTGGGTCTGTGGGTAATTTAAGTCCTAGCATTAGATATCAAGATCAAAAGTTTTACGTAGTAAGTCGAGATCAGGATTTTTATCCTTTAGTTTTTCATATTTCTCACGGGTCGTGTACGCATATTTACGCTCTGCGGCCTCATTGACCGTGATATCAATGGTGATGTCGTAATTCTGCAACTTACGCTTTAAAAATTCTAAAAGTCCGTGTTGCGCGCGTTCTAATTCTACCCGCATAGTATCGTTAGGAAACTCAATCTGAATGGCGGTTCCCTTTAACGTTGGTGTATCAGTTTCTAGATTTGAAGCCAGAATTTTTTCACCTTTTTTCTGAAGTTTTGCCACATATTCTTTCCAGGCGGCTTGCATTGCGATTTCGGTGAAAGGCTCTCGCGGCAGTTTGCTTACATCAACTTCTTTTTCAGTTTGTCGCTCAAGAATTTCTTTTTTGCGGCGTAAACCTTTTAAAGAAAGTCCTGAAACGCGCTGACTTTGATTGATCAAATCGGGCTTTACGCGTGGTTGTTCTTGGGTGATTTCTGGTTCAGCCGCTTGATTTGGTATTGGCTTAGCAGGTTCACCTATCTTTTCCGCTGTCTGCTCTTTGTTTTGAACAGGAGTAGAAACCGGTTTCGATTCTACTGATACATTTTTAGGTGCTTTTTCAGGCTGACTTTTGAAATACGAAGCCGGAATTATGAAATTACGGGCTTTTTTTTTTCTCCATCAAAAGTGATAGAGGCCATTTGCATCAAGCATAATTCAACTAACAGGCGAGGATTGCGACTAGTTCTGTATTTTAGATCGCATTCATTGGCGAGCTCTAAGGCTTGCATTAAAAAGTTGAAGCTTGTTTTTTGCGCTTGCTCGTGGTACTTCTTTTTAGTCTGATCGCCCACTTCTAAAAGAGCAATGGTCGCGGGTTGTTTACAAACCATAAGATCGCGATAATGCGATGCTAGACCTGCGATGTAGTGGTGGCCGTCAAATCCGCGAGCTAAAATATCATTAAAACTTAGCAGTAGTTGGGGGATATTATTTTCTAAAATGAGATCGGTAGTTTCAAAATAGGTGTCGTAATCAAGAACATTTAAGTTTTCGGTTACGGCAGCGCGGGTAAGATTTTCTCCAGAAAAACTCACCACCCGATCAAAGGTAGACAAGGCATCACGCAAAGCACCGTCTGCCTTTTGTGCAATGATGTGAAGTGCTTCTTCATCAGCGGTTATACCTTCTTGCTTAGCGATATCAACAAGGTGCTCGCGTATGTCTTTTACCGTAATTCTTTTGAAGTCAAAAATTTGACAGCGAGATAGAATAGTTGGTAATATTTTATGTTTTTCAGTGGTTGCAAGAATGAAAATAGCGTGTTTCGGTGGTTCTTCCAGCGTTTTTAAAAAGGCATTAAAAGCCGCCGAAGATAACATGTGTACCTCATCAATGATATAGACTTTATAATTACCCACTTGCGGTGCAATACGCACTTGATCTATGAGGTTTCTAATATCATCAACAGAGTTGTTTGAAGCGGCATCCAATTCAAAAATATTAAATGCATAATCTTCATTTTCATCTACAACTTCATCAGCTTCTTGATTGATCTTTTTTGCAAGTATACGTGCACAGGTAGTTTTACCTACACCACGCGGACCGGTAAAAAGTAGGGCTTGAGCCAGATGGTTATTTGCAATGGCATTCTCTAAAGTATTGGTAATGGCCTGCTGGCCTACAACGTCTTTAAACGTGGCAGGTCTGTATTTTCGGGCTGATACTATAAACTGTTCCAATGCAGAAATCTGGTGATGATTAAGATAGAAATCGCTATAATTTCTTACGGAAACAAATATAAAAAGAGCTATATCAATAGGCACCCAATAGCGCTGATTTTTGCTATGATGTTATCAACAATTTTTACATTTAATAAGATTATGAACACGCTGAATGGCTAAGTTTAAAAACGTACTTTTGCGGCAAGCAGACCGCCTTATCGCTCGTGCAAACGAGAGGAAAGTCCGGACACCATAGGGAAACATAGCGGCTAACAGCCGTCAATACTTTAGGTTTCTAGAGTATTAGGACCAGTGCAACAGAAAGAATGTACAGATCATGCTGTAGTGAAATCAGGTAAACTCTATGTGGTGCAATGTCATGTATACCGGCAATGAAGTGCGTCCCGTGCGATGCCGGAGGGTAGACAGATTGAGCAAACAAGTAATTGTTTGTCTAGATAAATGATAAGGGATTACATTTTTGTAATTACAGAACCCGGCTTATAGGTCTGCTTTTTTATTTAGATCGGTCTTTGGTAGCCTTTTAATCCAATCTATTGCTTCTTCTAAAGTGAAAAAAACTTCAAGAGGTTTTTTAAAAAAGGCTTTTTCAAATTGAGCAGCTTCTCGTTTTATCGCTCTATTACTTACCACAGCCATTCCTGCAATATAATCATAGAAAGGGCAGGATAAATAATCTGTAGGATTCACACTGTAATCATTAATCCGTAACGATATATAGCCGTAATAGGTAGCAGGCCCAAAAAAATCAGTGATAATTTCGTGAGCTTGTGCTATGTGTTCCTGCGTGAGATTTACGCCATCAAGTATCTCTGAAATGACAAAATGATCGTAAAATCTTAAAACACAAAAGTTGAGTTTTATGATTTTAAGAGGTTTCAAGTTGGGATTGATTTTTAGTAAAAATACTAAAAATCAGTGTATTATGAATTTCTATTGAAAAAACTAAAAACACTACCCCCATACTTACGCGTCTCAAAACAATTAGAATGTTCTTGTAAATCTGTATGCTTGCTATGTTCTATGATTAAGGTGCCATCATCAGTAAGTAGCTCGTTTTCTAAAACCAAGTCAACGATCTTTAAAAATTCAGAGGTTTCAAAGTCATAAGGTGGATCTGCAAATATGATATCATAGTTTGCAGCACCTCTTGCCAGATAGCTGTAAACATCAGATTTTATGACATTGATCTGCATCTCTAAGTCGTCTGAGGTTTGCTGAATAAAGCGCGCACAAGAAGCGTTGGCATCAACTGCTGTGATATTTTCACTACCTCTGGATGCAAATTCGTAGCTTATATTTCCGGTGCCGGAAAACAAATCAAGTACCGAAACTGTACTAAAAGTATATCTATTGCGTAGAATATTAAACAGCGATTCTTTGGCCATATCAGTTGTAGGCCTTACTGGTAATTTTTTTGGAGCAAGTATACGTCTGCCCTTATAACTTCCGCTGATTATTCTCATAAGCTCAATGGGTAATTTAGAATCGTGTTTTTAAGTTCTTCGGGAGTAGTAGTTTCAGGAGGAACAAGACGAACTTCTCTCACATATTGGTAGATGTACTCATAGTTGGCATCCTCTTTAGTAATAGCTCCGCTTAAGACCAACGGGTGAATTTCAGGATTTAATTGAAGTTGCTCGTAACAGAACAAAATATAATAAACAAAATCCTGAGGTGTATCAAAGTTAAACTGATTGCTCAATAATAGTTTTTTCTCTTGATAAGCAATAACCGAAAGTGTATGCGGTCTAACGTGAACAAAAACTTCGGCAGTTTGTGTTGATGCTACTGCAAGAATGTTGTTTAGTAGTATTGACTGACTGTGGAAGTAAGTAAACGTTCCAAAATGATCAAAAAAGAAATTATTGATATTTGCGTAAGGCACGTAGATATTTACCAATTCTAAGGCCTCGAGCTCGTCGTATACGATGAAATCGGTTTTTAAAATCTTAGTATTGAATTTTAAATAATCGGTGAGATGTTTTTCGTCAAAAAGTGCCTGTGGAACTACTGTAAAAAGTTCGTTGACGTAAACCACAACTACTTCTTCAAAATTCTGTTGAAGATTAGGAGTTGCCTCAATGATCTTTTTAATTTCACTTAAGGCTTTCTCAGGAGAAAGTGATCGCGCAAATGCAATGCTTTTTGCTTCAACACATTGATGCTCTTTATTTTTGATATAAAAAGAAAATCCATCCAGGCTAACCTGGATGGATACTATAAGATTTTCTGGATTTTCCAGATTTTTAGTCCTCTGCATCTCCGTAACTCTTAGGCCAGTTACCGGCTGTTTTAACTTCAGTCATAGAACCTACAGTAAGATAAGCTCCATTTACTCCTTCAACAGAAACCACTTGCTTTTCTTTAGCAACATAATCTTTTGGTTGATCAGCCAACAAAATATCTTTAGAAACTTTTGCTTCAAATACCGGGATTGGCACATCACTCTTTAATATAGTCCCGGCTTCCATTTCAAATTTAGCATCAGCTACTGGAGCAGGAACATTCATCATAGTTTTGTAACGATCAGTCCCTTGAAAAAGAGAATCTTTAACAGAACGGAATCCTAACGTATCAATAATAGTAATCTCCTTGTTAGTATCAACTCGGTAACGACGTGTCGCTTCTTCATCTAATACTAAAGTATCACGGCGTTCAGTAAGTACAAATTCGGCTGTATCAATAAATGCAATTAATTGATCAAAATCTTCTGCAAACTTTCCGGTTATCTGTTTGTAAGCCATTTGAGATTTTTGAATTTCCTTTAGTTTGTTAACGGCTTTTTGATAACGTACAACTTTAAGGTCATTAAATTTTACTTCGCCGTAAACAGCGTTAAAAAGTAAATATCCTAATACTCCGATAACAACCCAAAGTACTAACTGAATTACTATTTTCATTCGATGTGTGGTTTTAGATTTTAATTAAGGTTATAAGCAAATCTACAATTTTTTTTTAATCGTTAAAGAATATCCCCTTAAATTCATTAGTATCTTTACACTTTCAATAATTATTTATGGAGCTGGATCAGCACGCATTTTATAAGCTTTTACTTAAAGATTTTCCTTTTACGCCAACCCAGAAACAAGATATTCTATTACAACAACTTAGCGACTTTATTTTCGAGCCTAAAAACAATTCTATTTACGTTTTAAAAGGCTTTGCCGGTACCGGAAAAACTACCGTGATTGGTACCATTGTTAAAAACTTGTGGAAAATTAAAATGTCATCGGTGCAGTTAGCACCTACAGGAAGGGCGGCGAAAGTCATTTCTAACTACAGTGACAAACCCGCGCATACCATTCATAGAAAAATATATTATCCTAAAAAGGAGCGGGGAGGCGGAGTCTCTTTTACGTTACAACGCAATAAGCATCGCAATACAATTTTTATTGTTGATGAAGCTTCAATGATATCTGATAATGCAGCAGAATCTAAATTATTTGAAAACGGCTCGCTGCTTGATGATTTGATGTCATATGTATATAGTGGTCATAAATGCAAATTACTTCTAATAGGAGATCAAGCACAGCTTCCACCCGTAAAAATGGATTTAAGCCCGGCGCTTGATGCGCGCAATCTTCAAATGCAGTTTGATAAAACGGTAAAAAGCATAGAACTCGATGAAGTTATGCGACAAGCCGAAACGAGTGGAATTCTTAAAAATGCGACTAGGATCAGAGAATTCTTAAATGACGAACTCTACGAAGATTTTAAATTTGATCTGAGCGGCCAAGATGATGTGATACGCCTAATAGATGGCCACGAAATTATGGATGCCTTAGGCGATTCTTACAGAGAATACGGCAATGAGGGGACCGCTATTATTGTACGCTCAAACAAGCGCGCAAATCTTTATAACCAGCAAATTCGCTCCCGCATACTTTTTAAAGAAGAAGAGGTGAGTGCCGGAGATTATTTTATGGTGGTGAAGAATAATTATTTTTGGTTAGATACTAAAAGTGAAGCCGGGTTTATCGCCAACGGAGATATTATTGAAATTCTTGAGATTTTCAGTATAAAGGAGTTGTACGGTTTCCGCTTTGCGGAAGTAAAAATTCAAATGACAGATTATCCTAACTTGGCGCCTTTTGAAACTGTTTTATTGCTTGACACCTTAACTTCAGAAACACCTTCTTTATCCTATGAAGAAGGCAATACGTTATATCAGGAAGTGATGAAAGATTATGCCGATGAGACTTCAAAGTACAAGAAGTTTATGAAGGTTAAGAACAACAAATTTTTTAACGCCCTTCAGGTCAAATTCTCCTATGCGATTACATGTCATAAATCACAAGGTGGTCAGTGGGAAACGATTATGGTAGAACAGCCATATCTTCCTAACGGAATGGATAAAGATTATCTGCGTTGGCTGTATACCGCCGTTACACGTGCGCGCAAAAAGCTGTATCTTATAGGTTTTAAAGACGATATGTTTATCGAAAATTAAGAGATGTGGAACTTGCTATAAGTATTTGTTTAGGAATTGGGTTGGCGGCTGCTTCAGGCTTTAGAATATTTTTGCCGCTGCTGGCGCTAAGTATGGCGGCTTATTTTGATGTGATCCAGTTGAGTACTTGGGAGTGGTTGGGCAATTGGCAGACTTTAGTTCTGCTCGGTGTGGCTTCGGTTTTTGAAATTCTAGCATATTACATTCCATGGTTTGATAATGCACTTGATACCATTGCTGTTCCACTCGCAGCGGTTGCAGGCACTATTTTGTTTTTTGTAAGTTTAGGAGATTACGGCCCGTGGGTTTCCTGGTCGCTGGCAATCATTGGGGGTGGAGGAACTGCCGGGCTTATAGCAGGATCAACCGCTGCACTAAGAGCGACTTCGAGTGCAACTACACTAGGAATTGCTAATTCGGTTTTTGCAACCTTAGAGGCTATAGTATCCACGATATTTTCCATAGTTGCCATTTTTATTCCTATTCTTGCAGGCGTTTTGGTACTTCTGTTAGGCTACCGAATCTATAAATGGTATCAAAAACGAAAGCTAAAAAAGAATTCGCTACAATGACTCAACGATTAAAGACTATTGCGATGATCCCTGCGCGCTATGAAGCATCTAGATTTCCGGGGAAATTAATGAAGGATCTCGGCGGAAAACCGGTAATTCTACGCACCTATGAAGCGGCCGTAAACACAGAGCTTTTCGATACGGTTTATGTAGTAACCGACAGTATGGTCATTTATGATACAATAGTAAGTGCCGGAGGTCAGGCAATTATGAGCGTCAAAGAACACAGCTGCGGGAGCGATCGTATTGCTGAGGCTGTTGCTGATCTAGATATTGATATTGTTGTGAATGTACAAGGAGATGAGCCATTTACTAATGTTGAAGATATGCGCAATGTGTTGCAAGTGTTTTATGAGGAAGATGCAGCGCAAATTGACTTAGCTTCTTTGATGACTCCTATTACTAAAATTGAAGATATTGAAAATCCTAACAATGTAAAGGTGATTGTAGATCAAGCTGATTTTGCATTGTATTTTTCGCGTGCAGCGATACCTTTTCGTCGTGATAGGGATGTTGATGTAACGTATTTTAAGCATAAAG
Source organism: Leeuwenhoekiella sp. ZYFB001 (assembly GCF_011784865.1). NCBI lineage: Bacteria > Pseudomonadati > Bacteroidota > Flavobacteriia > Flavobacteriales > Flavobacteriaceae > Leeuwenhoekiella > Leeuwenhoekiella sp. ZYFB001. Next base: position 1,800,176 of record NZ_CP050460.1, on the reverse strand, counting down.
GTATTTATGCCTTTAGAAAGCAAGCTGTGCTCGACTTTGAAAAGTTGCCGATGCGTATGCTTGAAGCTTCAGAAAAAATTGAAGCTATACGTTATTTAGAATATGGTAAACGCATAAAAATGGTGTTGTCACACTCACCGGCTATTGGTATTGATACACCTCAGGATTTAGAAGAAGCACGCGCAATCCTAGAAAAGCAGCAAGCATAATGCGAAAACTCGCACTTTTTATCTACACAGCCTTAGGTTGGAAAATTAACGGCACATTTCCTTCTGAGGTCAAAAAAATGGTTGTCATTGCCGCTCCACACACGAGTTGGCACGACTTCTATATGGGACTTTTGTTCAGAAGCGTCATCAATGTTCAAATTAATTTTTTAGGTAAAAAAGAATTGTTCAAGTGGCCTTTTGGCTGGTACTTCAGAAAAGTTGGCGGAATTCCTTTAGATCGCTTTAAAAGCGAAAATAAAGTAGATCGTATTGCTCGAATGTTTGAGGATCACGATACATTTAGACTTGCTCTTTCGCCTGAAGGTACGCGTAAGAAAGTGGACCATTGGAAAACGGGATTTTACTATATCGCTTTAAAAGCTCAAGTGCCTATTCTTCCTATTACAATGGATTTTGGTAAGAAGGAACATCGCATTGGGCGACCATTTTATCCTACCGGAGATTGCGAGCGCGACTTGCGCCAACTCCAACTATTCTTCAAAAACGTTGAAGGCAAGTTTCCTGAGCGCAGTTAATTAAGACGATTTTAAAGTTTTTAGCAATTTTTGGCAAAAGTGCAGCTTCTTAATTTGTGCTAAAGCCCTGCTAAACCTTCGTTAATTCTTCATAACCTAAAAGATGTAAAACATTGAATTCTAATCCAATATGATTTTGTGTTAATAGCGTTGATAAATCTTTAAGAACTAGAACAAGCTGTTTTGCGTTTCTTAGGAGGAACAAAACAATTTTAACTAAAATTCAATTTATGAACATTTCTAAATTTATTTATGTTGGAGCTATCGGATTATTAGCTTTAACTTCTTGTGATGATGACACGGATGATGCAGGTAACGAAATTAATGGAACAGCAGACTTATATGCAACGAGTCATACAGATGGCAGCGTAACTAAATACGACCTTCTTAGAGGAGAAATTACTACTTACGGAACAGCTTCAGCAGATGCAGAAGGAATTTATTACAGTCCGGATGATGATAGTTTTACTATTGCAGCACGTGGCGCGACACAAACGTCACTTCAATCTTATTTGAGTGTAAGTGATATTATTGAGGCTACTATTAGTCTTGATGTAGATATTATGGGACCTACTGTTTTACAAAGCCCTAGAGATTTAGCCGTTAATGGAAATATCTATGTTGTTTCTGATAATGCCAATGCTAACGGAAGATTTTTCGTTTTTGAAAAAGATGGAGATTCTTTTACTTTAAGAAATACAGTTACTGTTGATTTTGCAGTTTGGGGTATTGAGTTTGTTGGTAACGATCTTTATGCTGTGGTAGATAGCAGTAGTGATCTTGCGGTATTTACAAACTTTGCATCTACTAACACAACAGATGCGACTGTTGCAGCTTCTAAGCGCATTACGGTTGAAGGTATTGTGCGTACACACGGACTTGATTATGATGGTGGAACTATGATTATGACTGATATTGCAGCAGCTTCAGGAGGAGACTTTGCTGTAGATGGTGCATTTCACGTGATCACTAATTTTGATTCTAAATTTGATGCGGTTGATAACGGTGGAACTTTAGCAGTTACTGATCAGGTTAGATATGAAGGTGATGCAACACTTATGGGGAATCCGGTCAATGTGGTTTATGATGCAGAAACCGATGCGGTTTACGTAGCTGAATTAGCAAACGGAGGCGGACAAATCCTTACCTACGGAAATGTTTCTTCGTCGGCAGGAGGTAATGTTGCTCCTAATTCTGCAACAACACTATCAGGTGTATCTTCTTTATATCTTTATAAAGACTAAAGAACTGAAACGTTTTAAAAATCAAAAGCACAGCTGTAAGAGCTGTGCTTTTTTTTATGATAATAAGTAATCTTTTGAATCGAAAGCTTTAAAACTTCTAAATCCAATAACTAGTATAAAGATTTAAGTTTAGCCAGTTTAGCTTTCCATATTTCTAGGTTTTTCTTGTGATCAGCGATGTTTTTATGAACATCACGTACTAATGGATTATCATCTGCAACGTGCTGAAAAAATCCTGAGTTATTTTCAAGCTGATTGATTTCGGCTTTGATTTCATCTATTTTCTTAGTGATGAAATAATGCTCTTTATTAAGCGCTTGATTACTATCCTCATCGGCAATAGCCGCAACCCGATTTTCATATTTAATAAGTTCAGATTCTTTTTTACCTAGATCTAATTTTTTAAACAAACCGTCGAGTACTTTATTAAAGTCTTGCTCAATACTCTTTTTAGAATGAGGTACACGACCGGTATCTTTCCATTCTTTAATGATACTTTTAATGGTTTTTAGATCATCTTCGTGACTACCGCTGAGTTCAATTGCTTTAACCTTATCGAGTAATGCATTTTTCTCTTCAAGGTTTCCTTTCTCTTCTTCAAGGATTTCTTTTTTCTCTGCGTGTAAGCGGTCAAAGAAATGATTACAAGCCTTTTTAAAGCGTTTCCAGATTTTATCGCTGTCTTTACGAGGAACGTGGCCAATTTTTTTCCAATCGGCTTGAATACGTTTCATAAGATCAATAGTGACTTTAATGTCTTCATTGTCCTTATTGTCTTCAGCGATCTGAACCAGTTCTAGCTTTTTCTGCAGGTTTTCATACTGCTGCTTCTTCTGGTTTTTATAGAATCCGTTTTTATTATGATTGAATTCACGCGTCGCTTTTTTGAACGCCTTCCACGTAGGTTCGTTATCCTTTTTAGGAACTTTACCTATTTTGAAAAACTCTTCACGCAGGGTATTTACTTCTTTCATTTGTTTCTGCCAGCCGCTGTGCGCAGTCGCCGGATTAGCCGCTATGTCTTCGATCTTAGCAATAACCTCCTGTTTTTTCTCAAGATTTTCTTCGTAGATCTTATCTATATTCTTGAAATATTCTTGACGCGCATCGTGAATTTTACGCGTAGCCGCACTAAATTTTTCCCAGATTTCCTCACGGTATTCTTTAGAAACCGGTCCTACTTCTTCTTTCCAGATTTTATGCAGCATTTGTAATTCTTTAAATGCTCTATTTACATCCGGTTCTTTAGCAAGTTCTTCGGCCTGCTCAATAAGTTTCAGTTTTTTGTCAAGATTTTCTTTAAAATCTTTGTCTCTAAACTCTCTGTTGAGATGCAGAAAATCATAAAAATTTTCGATATGATGGTGGTAGTTGTTCCATACCAGGTTATAACGGTCTCGCGGAATATTCCCGGCATTGCGCCAGCGTTCCTGAATGTCTTTAAACTTCTCAAATGTAGTATTGATGCTATCTTCACCACCTACCTCATTTTTAAGTTCTTTAAGCTCTTCTATTAATGCATTGCGCGTCTCTAGATTGGCATTAAGATCCTTTTTGAGATTTTTGTAATAGTTATTACGCTTTTCACGATACTCAAAATAAAGTGAGTTGAATTCCTTCTTTAACGGACTGTAATATCTGAAGTCAATGATGTTTCCGCCTTCTTCTAAAAACTTTTCTTTAGCCTCTTCCTGCTCTTCTTCAAACTGAGATATAAACGCTGCACGCAATTCAGTCACGTGCTCTTTAATGGCTTGAATTTTATGATTATTAAGCAGGTATTTGAACTCTTTTATGAGTTCTTCTTTACTAAGGCTATCGTATTCTTTTTTAGGAATATTATGACGTTCAGAAGTGCTCTCGTCCTCACTATCTTCATTTAAAGCTGCATCCAGATCATTAGGATCAGTCTCCTCATCTTCGTCTGATTCTTCAGCAACAAATTCTTCGTCATCATGTTCCTCATTCTTGGCGCTTTGTATAACGTCTATAGATTCAGTAACAAGTGCTTCATCCTGTTGTTCTGAAGGATTTGCAGGCGTTTCTGAGTTATCTGATGGTTGTTGAGATTCTATCTGACTAGAATTCTGTGCTTTATCGTTATCAATCTTCTCGTCTTTGTCTGATGCTTTTTTTTCTTCTGACATTTGTTTCAATGTTAAGGTGCTTTATTAGTATTTAAAGATACTACTAAGAAAGCAATTAACAAGAGCACAATGTGAGAAGGCTAGATCAATTCCAGATTTGCCAGGCTGCTTCGGCTTGTAGTTTAAGCATCTCATAACCGTTTGAAATGCGGGCGCCTTGGGCTTTTCCGTTTTTTAAAAATTGCGTTTCTACCGGATTGTAAACCAAGTCATAAAGCAAATGATATTTGCCCAGCAAGCGATAAGGGATTTTAGGACAGTCTGTTATATTAGGATACGTTCCTAGCGGAGTGGTGTTAATGATAAGCGTATGTTTTGAAAGAATTGCACCATTTAAAGCGTCATACGCAAGCTGATCTTTCTCAGGGTTTCGAGAAACGAATTTAAATGAAATATCTTCTAATTCTAAGGCGTAAGCGATGGCTTTTGAAGCGCCGCCGGTTCCTAAAATAAGCGCGTGCGTATGATTTTGCTCCTCTAAAAAAGGCTTTAAAGATCTTCTAAATCCTAGATAATCTGTGTTGAAACCTTTCAACTTACCGGTGCTCAACCGTTTTATAGTGTTGATCGCGCCAATAGAACTTGCGTGTTTATTGAGTTCGTCAAGGTAGGGCATTACCGTTTCCTTGTAAGGGATCGTAACATTGAATCCTGAGCAATCTGTACGCTCCAGTAGCTGTTTTACTTCGTCAGGGCTTTGGCAATCAAAGTTAACGTATGATCCATCAATAGCTTCTCTTTCAAACTTTTCGGTAAAATATTTTCTTGAAAAGGAGTAGTCAATATTCTTACCTATAAGGCCTAATTTAATCATAATTGGTTGGGGTTATATGATTTAGTTGGTTTTAGTGCTTGTAAAAATGGAGTATTTCCTAAGACTGTACACGGGTCTTTTCCCCGTATTTACCCAATGCTACCACACTAAAGATTCCTAAAAGTATGAATATCGTTGCAATTATGTTTTCTGCGGAAAAACTTTCTGGCCAATATCGGTCATAATTCGTTAAAATAGGATCACCTACACGATCATAATTGATTTCACCGAGTGCATTGCGCTCAAAAACAGGATTTTTCCAAGGCCAAACAACCCCTAAAGAGCCGGCAATAAAACCTATTATGGCTGCATTGGTTGCATGTTTATAATGCTTCAGCAAATAACCTAAAAAGTTAGATAAGGTCACAAGACCGGTTACAGATCCTAAAGTGAATACCGCCATCACTTGAAGTAAGCGCAAACGGTGCGGATCGTTAATAAATGAAAAATCAGCCTGAATGAGGTCAGACAGTGTGTCGTAAAGTGCATTGACCGAATCAACTAACAGCAACACGTAGTTACCCAATAGGATCAAAATGAAAGAACCCGATAATCCCGGCAATGTCATTCCCGAAACGCCAATAATTCCACAGAAAAATACAAAGATCAGATTGTCGTTTTGTGTAGCAGGCTCAAGTAAACTGATAAGAATTCCTGTGATAATTCCGAGGGCTAGGATAATGATATTGCGCTGGGACCAGTCATTAAAATCTTTAGCGATGTAATAGATACTACCTATGATCATTCCAAAAAAAGCACTCCAAACGTACAAAGGGTAGTGGTCAATAGCGATGTCTAAAAGTTTTGACACACTAAAATAACTAATGATCATTCCCAGAATCAGCAGAAATAGAAATCTGCCATTTACATAGCGCACAAAGCTTCTAAACCTTCCATTAAGCAATAGTTTAAACGCATTTTTATTGACTTTTTGAAGCGAATAAATAAACTCTTCATAGAAGCCTGCAACGTAAGCGACCACACCGCCGGAAACGCCCGGCACTTTATTGGCTGCGCCCATTGCAAGCCCTTTAAGTACCAGCCAAACCTTATCAGGAAAGGAGCGATGTTTAGATTCCATTTTCTTGTTTAGAATTGGCAAAGCGTTCAAGTAGAAAAATAGTCAAAAACCCTATAAGAGCCAAGATGCAAACCAAGAGTACTTTAGGGTCGCCGTCAAAATACTGAGGCAAAATGCTTTTTTCAATTAAGGGTACTTGATGCCCTTCAGAATTGGTGCGGTACGAAAGCACCTCTTTCCAAGGCCAAACTTTATTGAGCGCGCCAACCATGAAACCTGTAAGTAAAGCGAGCGTCATATTTTGATAATTTTTAAAGAGATAGGTGAGAACTTTTGAGAATGTCTTTAAGCCTACCACGCAACCTAACATAAAGAGTACGAGCTTTAAAGCTGCATCTTTTAAAGCAGAAAAATCAAAGGCAAGAAGCGCATCAACAAAGTTACGCACAGTGCCTAAAACAATGCTGTAAGAGCCTAAAAGTAACAGAATAAACGAACCGGATATTCCTGGAAGAATCATCGCAATGATGGCTACAAAGCCTGAAAGAAAAATAAACCAGTAACTTGCACCTGTGCTTAAAGGTTCGGCGATGGTGATGTAGTAGGAGATCACAATACCAATTACTCCTGAGAGTATGACACCAAAATTCCATTTTTTGATTTGAGCTCCGATATAAACGATACTTGCTACGATCAGACCAAAAAAGAATCCCCATAACAGCAACGGATGTTCTTCGAGTAAATACGTAATAAGCTTAGCTAAAGAGAGAATGCTAAGAATAACACCGAAGAAAAGTGCTCCAAGAAACTTTAAATTGTATGCATTTACAGCCGCTTTAATTCCATCATTCTTCCAGACTTTAAAGAAAGATGTGTCAAGCTTGTCAATAGTCGCAATTAATTCTTCATAAATACCTGCAATAAATGCGATAGTACCACCAGAAACTCCAGGAACTACATCAGCAGCGCCCATCGCAAGGCCTTTTAATGTAATTACCGCATAGTTGAGTAATGATCTGTTTTGAGACATAGGCAGGTTGTTGTTTGGCCTCAAAAGTAAGAAAGAAATATAAATTCAAAGCCGCAAGTGCCGGCAAGAAAAATAAAAAAACCACAAGTAGTATGACCTGTGGTTTTTAGTGGTGTCTCAATGAAAAATAGTTCCTTAAGATCATTTATGATATGATCATTTTTAAAATAGACCTTTTTACAGAATTAAGATTTCTTAGCCTTTTTTATTTTTTTGAGTACGCTACGTTTGGCATAAACAAAAGGGAAAAGTTCCTCAAGAATGATATCGTAATCAGGTTCTAAGCGCAATGCATTTTCTAGATGAAAATGCCCCTTTTCCTCTTGATTAAGACTGAAATATAATCCTGCAAGTCTGAATTCTATTTGCGGAGATTCAGGATAAAACTCCATGGCTTCAAACAAGTTGGTTACGGCAGCTTCATATTCTCCTAGGTAAATAAGAATATCGCAGCGCGTTAACCAAGTGTCTAGCTCATAATTTCCTAATTCTAAAGTTTTGCGATAGCCGCGTTCTGCTTCTTCATAAAACTTTAAGCGGTTGTTGATTTTAGCATAGCGTTTCCAATACAACACATTTTCACCATCAATATTAATGGCTTTGTTGATGTAGTAAAGCGCATTTTGATAATCCATCTTCTTAGTATAAAAATCGGTAATCGCGATCCAGCCTTTATCTAAAAGTGGATCTTCCTTAACGGTTTTTAAAAAGAATTCGATGGCAAGGTCATCACAATGCAACTTTTGGTAGCATTTACCCATTCTTAAATATGCAAATGATGTAGGATCATCCAGCCCAAGAGTGATTTGATAATTTTCAATCGCTTCATTATAGCGACCTAATTTTTCAAGCACTTTTCCTTTTTCAAAATAGGCACCGATAAAAGTATCATCGCTAATGATCGCAAAGTCATATGCGGCTAGCGCTTTGTTATAATTTTTCAGATCAAAATACTGCTTACCCACCTGATGCCAGGCGACCTCACAATACGGATTTTTATCAATAAACATATTGAGATAATCTATCGCCTCCTCGTGTTGTTCTAAGAAGTCAAAGCAATAGATCACATTATACAGTGCAGAGTAATCGTCTTCATCTACTTCCAGACATTTCATAAAACTATACTTAGCGTTCTGAAAATCGTCCATAAACAAATATTCCATTCCTATTAAAGAATAGATATCAGCATCTGCATCTGTAAGTTCCAGTGCAGTTTCTAGCAGCTCAATGGCTTTTTTGTGATCGTCTCTTTTTGAGAAAATATTAGCCTTCTGAATATAGACTTCCTCGTTTTGAGGTTCTAATTCATAAAGTTCTGCCAGCAAACGATCTGCTTCATCAAGTTTATTCTCAAAGATTAAAATTTCGATTTTAAAAAGTTTGAGATTTGAGGAAGAAGGGTGCTGGTCAAGACCAAGTTTAACAGCTTTCTTTGCGAGCGCAATTTTGCCATTTTCTAAATAATGGTTGACAATATTCTCAAATTCATCCGAATCGAAGAAAAGGACATCATTTGTCTTTAACATAGATTCAAAACGGGTGAGCGGGAAATTATTCTCTTCGTGTTCTTGATTAAACTTCATACACGTTGCTTTTAAAATTTCTGCCTATATAAATTTATAAAGGATAACAGGCAGAAGACTGTAGGCTACATATTGTTGTTAACAAAGTAATCAACAATTACGCCTAAACAGTTGATTATGACAATTTAGTCGCAATTTTATCTAAAACCTTAAGCAGGATCTCACAGCCTTTTATAATCTCATCTTCAGAGATCGTTAGGGGCGGAGTGATGCGAATGGCTTTAGTCTCAAACAATAGCCAAAATAAAATAAGACCTTCATCTCGCGCCATCAAAATGGCTTCGGTTGTAATTTCTGCGGAAGGTGTAATAGCTGCCAGCATAAGGCCTTTACCACGTACTTCGGTGATCAGATCGTGTTTCAGTAGGCGTCTAAAAAGTTTTTCTTTTTCTAAAGTTTGCTGAATGAGCTCTCCTTCCAAAATCGTTTTTGCAGTAGCCAAAGCTGCTGCCGCAATGACAGGATGACCTCCAAAAGTGGTTATGTGACCCATTTTAGGATTGTCAGAAAGCAACCGCATATGTGCCGTTGAAGCAGTAAAAGCGCCAATGGGCATTCCGCCACCCATTCCTTTTCCCATCACCACCACGTCAGGAACTACATGATAATTTTCAAAACCAAAAAATGTTCCTGTACGTCCAAAACCGGGCTGAATTTCATCTAGGATTAAAAGTGCTCCAACTTCTTCGCAGCGTTTTTTTACTGCAGCTAGCCAGCCGTGCTCCGGTTGAATAAATCCCGCACCCCCTTGAATGGTCTCCAAAACGACCCCGGCGACATCATCGGTAATCTGTTCTAAATCTTCAAAGCTATTGAAGTTGATGTGTGAGATAGCGCCAACCACCGGTCTAAAAGGGGCAACACGTTCTTCGTAATTCATCAGACTCAATGCTCCAAAAGTATTGCCGTGGTAGGCTTGATTTGCCGAAATTATTTTACTTCGACCTGTGACGCGTCGAGCAAGCTTCATTGCACCATCAATAGCTTCTGTACCGCTGTTTACCAAATAGGTTTGTTCTAACGGATCTGGCAAATTTGCAGCAATTAAGCGCGTTAATTCGACAGCAGGATCTTGCGCATACTCGCCGTAAACCATCACGTGTAAATACTTCTCACTTTGCTTCTGAATCGCCTTAATTACCGCCGGATGACAATGCCCAATACTCGCTGCCGAAACGCCTGCTACAAAGTCTAAATAGGCTTTGCCTGTGGTGTCATAAATAAAGCTGCCTTTTGCGTGCGAGACTTCCATCGCTAGAGGATGCGGACTCGTTTGCGCTTGATATTTAAAGAAATCAGCTTTCATTATCTGTGGAATCTTGAACTTTTAAAGTAGGTAATTGTTTAAGCGGTTGTTTGCTTGCCGGCTTTGAAGGTTTGGGAGCTAACGAATCTTTTTTGATGGTGGCTTTTTCATTGATTGGCACCCCAATCGCCGGAGCATCTTCCTCTCGATTCTTTAGATCAGATGGGTTGAGTTTAGAAGCTTCGGGGATATCGAGCTCTTCTTCAGGGATCGTATTATCAAAGAAGTCTTCATCAATTTCCGGCAGCGGAATTCCTTCGATCTTCGTAAGTTTAAACGGAGCTTCTCCTTTAAAAATATCTTCTTTTGTGAGCAATCGTTCTTCACCACGCCAGTTCAACCCTTCAAATTCTCGAGACTCTTTAGGGAATTTTGAAAGCGGATACACCTCGCCATCTACCTGTTTGAATTTGGTAATTTCTACCAAAGCATTATCCTCTAAAATAGCAGTAATAGAAGCCGATTTACTTTTGTCAATTCCCTGTAAAGCACCATCATCTGCTCGCATATAATTGATGCTTTCGGCATTTTTTATGATGTCTATTTGATGTAGAGCATTGTCCTGAAAAGTTCCGTAGAGCACATCACCTTTAACCTGATTAAAACCACTTTTCTCTTGGTCAAATAGCGGAATGGTATCTTGTTGAACCAGAAATGCATTTTCAAAAACGTGAAGCGAATCTAGCTGCTCTGTTTTTGTGTTACTTTTTAAGTGAATAGAATCACCGGTCATTTGGCTCAGACCGCTCCATAAAACCGGTTTTCCAATCATTTGGGTAAGTCCGTTAGCTTGGTTAATGTGAATGGAGTCGCATTTACCACTCATATCACTTTTAAAAAGACGCACGTTGTAGTAACCGCGTACGATGCGTTTTTCAGGAATTCCGGTAACTACAAGTCGATCACCGTGCACATAAATAGAATCTTGATCTTGCACGGTTATAGCGACCGCTCTTTTGGTAATAAATACCGAATCTTTTTCTTTAAACACTTCGGCATAATGCCCTTTGATCACGCTGTTATTTGCCGTGTCAATTACGCGAATATTGTTGGTCGCCGAAGCAAAACTCGTAGGACGGTCAAAATACAAACTGTCGCCATATACTGTACGATTGTCATAATCAATACGAGAGTTCTTTACAAAATAGCCGTTGTCATTGCGCGTGTCATAGTAGCCACGCTCGCAATACACAGTGCTGGTCTCGCTTGTAATGGTCGACGGGCCGTATAAGTATGCAGCTCCGGTTTCTGAATAAAAGTCGAGTTGGTCGCTATTGATCACATATTCAGGATTGGTAACAACCACATTTTGAATAAAAGAGTATTTATCTTGATCTAAAAAGTACCGACCTATTTTACTTTCGATAACGCTAGCTGTATCGCGCAGCGTACCGCCAGTTCTGTAATACGCTTGTTGTTTAATTCGGTTGAAGTATAGCGTGTCAGTATCTAAGGTTGCAGTCGGAGTTCTGAGATTCACGCCTCCGGAAGCCCAAGCAAATTGCGTGTCACCATTATACTCAGCATAATTGCTACGCATACTTATGGTATCGCCTTGTTTCATACGCACGTTACCAATGGCTCTCACAAAATTTTCATCTTTGTAATGGAAGGCCAGATCACACCACATCTCGATTCCTTCGTGCTGGATGTAGACCTGCTTGGTATTTTTATACATTACCAAGGCTCCGGGATACTTGACTTCGTCAATTTGTGAGATATCTGAAGTGATGTCTAATTCCTTTTTCTCTTGAGCAGACAGACTGATCGAAAAAAGAACGAGAAGCAAAAGGGCGCTTTTTCTAAAAAAATTGGGCATAGCAAATTTTGATGCAAATATAACGGAAAAACACCCGCTTTAAGTATTTGTTTAAATCAAAAATCTAAAGGACTCAAAGCAAGGGAAACTACTCAGATTGGGCTGCTTTGATCATATCTATATAAAACTCTTTAGTAAGTTGATCTTTAGAAAGTCCTATCTCTTCCAGAAGCTTGTAAAGTTTTTCAAAAAGAGCATCAGTCTCCGCTTTATCAAGGGTGTTGGTTTCAATTTCGATAAATGTGTCTGCTAATTTATCAAACTGAACTAAAGCAATCTCGATGGAAGCGTTATGATATTTCAGATTAAAAATCTCGCAGTGTTTGGTGTAATGTGCGCTTTTCTGGTAGCCTAACTTAAAAAGGATTTGCTCTGTGTTATAATGGTCTGAAACCAAAGTTTCATATTCCGGTTTAGAGCGCGTCACCTGTTCAAAAGCCTTGTCTTTAAACGTGAGGTAATGTTTAGCCTCACCAGAATCTCGATTGGTCTTTGTACGTAAACGAAACTCTTGATCGCCTTGCGTTAGAGTGTCATCGATGTCATAATAACGATCATCGTAATCCAGTTTATAATGTGAATCAATGGGTAAGGCTAAAATCTGAGCTCGAGTATCGGTATAATTTTTTAAGCGTGCGGTAAGTTCAACTTCAAACATAGGACACAATTGGTGCTCTAAAAATAATCATCAATGTTCAAATAACTTTACAACCTTACCACTTTATGTATAAACGTCAATTTCTCAATAACCGGTGGAGAAAGCACAAAAGGATATGCATCCTGATGCCCCATACTGCGGTTAAGAGAGTTTAAGGCGTAGGTGAGTGGTAAGTAGTGTTTAATGATTTTCTGAAAATCTTTTTCCTCATAGGGGTCAAAATCACAGGCTACCTCAAGATTGCGTACTTTAGAGATATCAGGATCTAAACTCAAGCCGAAACTATACGAGGTTTCAAGCATATCCATCAGATGTAAGTAGTGCGCCCAAGTTTCTGCCCAATCTTCCCAAGCGTGCATTGTTGCATAACTACTGATGTAACTCTCGCGCCAATTTTCGGGAGCACCATTTTTATAATGAGCTTCTAAAGCTTGACCGTAATCTTGTGTGTCATCACCAAAAAGAGTTCTAAATTCTTCTAGATTCTTAGCATTAGGCTGAATTAAAACTTCCCAGTAAAAATGACCGACTTCGTGTCTAAAATGACCTAAAAGCGTGCGATAGCGTTCTGAAAGTTGTTCTTTAATATATTCTCTGTGTGCAGCATTTGCTTCTTGAATATTGAGCGTAATCAAACCATTAGCGTGTCCTGTTTTTATCTTGGAAGGATCGCTGGGGTCTGGAGCCAAAAAGTCAAATGTAAGATTCAGCGGTTGCTTATTAATAATAAATTTTGTGGGGAGCTTTAGCTTATGAAGCGCATAAAAAAGACGGTGCTTTGCTGTTTCAATTTTCTGCCAATCCAGTTTATTTTCAGGAATGCTCAAATCAGGAATGGTGCGGTTAGTACTGCAAGCTTCACAAAACGGCGTTGAATTTTCGGTAGCTACTAACCAGTTGCAGGCGTTGTATTGATGATTAGCACAGTAGGTAAGCGCTGTTTTTTCTTTGGTAGGCGCTATAACCGTTTTTTGCTCAGCCGGAAAAGAGACTATTTCTTCAATCGCATTAAGGTATCCTAGGTTGTTACCGCATTTTTCACAGGTTGTATTTTCAAAATACACCGGATTTTTACAGTTACTGCATTGAAATAATTTCATTGAAAAGTTGATTGTTAGTTTACTGTAAATGTAAGTGTTAACGCGTTGAGCTTTTCATAATACTATTAAAAAGAAAGCATAAAAAAATCCGAAGTTTTTACTTCGGATTTTAATCAATTCTATAATCTTGTGACTATCGATGGATCGTTTGGGTTCTGTCTGGTCCTACAGAAACGATTTTGATAGGCACATTCAATTCTTTTTCTAAGAACTCAATGTAGGCGTTAAGCTCTTTAGGAAGCTGCTCATCACCTTTCATTTTGGTAAGATCTTCTTCCCAGCCTTTCATTTCTGAATAAACAGGCTCTACATTTTCCGGTTCGATATTGTAGGGTAGGTGATCAATAACCTCACCCTTGTATTTGTATTGTGTACAAATTTTAAGCGTGTCAAAACCACTTAAAACATCACCTTTCATCATCATCAATTGAGTAACGCCATTTACGCGCACCGCATATTTAAGGGCTACAAGATCTAACCATCCGCAACGGCGAGGTCTACCTGTGGTAGCTCCAAACTCGTTACCTACGCGTCCCATAGTCTCACCAACTTCGTCAAAAAGTTCGGTAGGGAAGGGGCCAGAACCTACTCGAGTAGTGTAAGCTTTAAAAATTCCAAATACGTCCCCAATTTGATTAGGTGCTACTCCCAGACCTGTGCAGGCGCCGGCAGCTGTCGTGTTTGAAGAGGTGACAAAAGGATACGTACCAAAATCAATATCTAATAAAGATCCTTGCGCACCTTCAGCTAAAATAGATTTTCCGGCTTGTTGCGCTTGATATAAATATTCTTCAGAATCAATAAAGGTGAGCTCTTTTAAAACTTCAACAGCCTTAAAGAATTCAGCTTCTAGTTCCTCAAGATCATATTCGATCTTTGCGTCATAGAAGTCAATCATATCAATATGCTTGTCTCTTAAGGCAGCATAACGCTCTTTCCAGTCTGCAAGTTCAAGGTCTCCTACACGGATTCCGTTACGACCGGTTTTATCCATATACGTTGGTCCTATTCCTTTAAGGGTAGAACCTATTTTTGCTTTTCCTTTTGAAGCTTCAGAAGCAGCATCAAGAAGGCGATGCGTAGGTAAAATTAGATGCGCTTTACGAGAAATAAGAAGTTTCTCCTTAATGTTTATCTTGAATTGCGCTAAGTTGTCTAATTCCTTCTTAAAAATAACAGGATCGATTACGACTCCGTTACCTACAAGATTGATTGCATTTTCGTGAAAAATTCCTGAAGGAATCGTGTGCAAAACGTGCTTAATTCCATCAAATTCTAGCGTATGTCCAGCGTTTGGTCCGCCTTGAAAACGGGCTATAATATCATAATCCTTTGTAAGAACATCTACGATTTTGCCCTTACCTTCGTCTCCCCATTGGAGACCAAGAAGTAAATCTACTGCCATTTATGAGTTGTTGTCTTCGGTTGTATTTTCGGTTGAATTATCCTGCTTGCGGTTACCGTAAAAATAAAGGGAGTGCTTGTTGATTTTTATATCAAAAACCTCTTCAATAGTCTTTTTAATAGACTCAATACGCGGGTCACAAAATTCAATCACTTCACCGGTATCGGTAAGGATCACGTGATCGTGTTGTTTATCAAAATACGATTTCTCGTATTGCGATTGATTTTGACCAAATTGATGTTTACGTACCAGACCACAAGCAAGCAAAAGCTCTATTGTATTGTAAAGGGTTGCTCTACTCACACGATATTTTTTATTCTTCATGCTGATGTAGAGGGTCTCAATATCAAAGTGATCATTGTAGTTGTAAATCTCCTGTAGAATTGCGTAGCGCTCTGGAGTTTTACGGTGACCGTTATCTTCTAGAAACTTTGTGAAGACGTTTTTAACGACTTCCTGATCTTTATTTATTGTAGCTTTTGGTATCATAATAATATTTGCAAAGTTACGCATTTACAAGCGTATGACTTTGTCGATACCGTTTATTTTTTTCAAGTTTTCGATAAGTCTGTGTAAATGCTTTTTGTTTTGAACGATCACGGTTATGTTCCCTTTAAAAACGCCGTCGTTGGTGGTAAAATTCAGTCCGCGCATATTTACGTGCATATGTTCTGAAATTTCACGCGTCACGTGATTAACAAGTCCTAGTGTATCTATACCGGTTAATTCTAGATCTGCTCTAAATTCTTGAGCTGATGAATCTATCCATTTCGCCGGAATGATGCGATACGCATAATTACTTTGTAAGGAAATAGAATTAGGGCAGTTTTGCTTATGTACTTTAATTCCGTCAGAAACCGTGGTAAAACCAAATACCTTATCCCCGGGAATCGGATTACAACAAGCTGCAAGCGTATAGTCTAACTTTTGCTCGTCTTTCCCAAAAACCAATAAATCGTATTTATCAGTTATCTCATCTTTGTCAACGTGCTCTGCAATCGGAGCTTTCCGAATTTTATTTTTAAAGAAGCTTACAATAGCGCTGCTTCGGGAAGCCGCGTACTCCTTAATCATTTTATTATCAATGGTCCCAATACCTACACGATAAAATAAGTCTAGGCTGGTTTTGAGCTTAAAGTAAATAACCATCTCGTTGATGATATTCTCATCAAGCGTGATCTTTTGCGAACGCAGTTTTCGGGTAAGAATAACTTTACCGTCTTCGGCAATGGTTTTCTTTTCGTCTTTAAGCGAAGATTTAATTTTAGAACGCGCGCGCGCTGTGGTAGCGTAGTCTAACCAGTTGTTGTTAGGTTTTGCGTGCTCTGAAGTAATGATCTCTACCTGATCTCCACTTTTAAGTTCGTGACTCAAAGGAACCAATTTGCCATTCACCCGAGCTCCGCGAGTATGCATTCCTATTTCGGTGTGAATACTGAAAGCAAAATCGAGTGGCGTGGCAGCTTTGGGTAGTGATTTTAGATCTCCCTGCGGCGTAAAAACAAAAATCTCCTTGTTGTAAAGATTCAGTTTAAACTGCTCAACAAATTCAACGGCATTCGTCTCGTTGTTCTCGAGTGCATCTTGCAAGCGGTTCAGCCATTCATCAAGCGTTTTATCTTCTTCATTTTCAGTTGAAGAACCTTGCTTGTATTTATAATGTGCAGCGTAACCTTTTTCAGCGATTTCGTTCATACGTTCAGAACGAATTTGCACTTCAACCCAGCGTCCTTTTAAACCCATCACGGTGATGTGAAGTGCTTCGTAACCGGTAGATTTTGGAGAGGAAATCCAATCTCTGAGTCGCGTAGGGTTAGGTCTGAAGTGGTCTGTAACTATGGAGTATATCTTCCAGGCTAAAAACTTCTCGCTTTCTGGTGTCGCCTTGTAAATGATACGTATCGCAAATTTGTCATAGACTTCGTCAAACGGAATATTCTGCTTGAGCATTTTGCGACGAATACTGTAAATAGATTTTGGCCGACCTTTTATCTCATAGTCCAAAATTTCTTTATCCAAAGATTTTTGAACCGCCTGCGTAAACTCTTCAATATATTGATCTTGTTGCTCTTTGGTCTCTTTCATTTTGCGAGAAATATCTTTAAATACTTCTGGCTCTGTGTATTTTAAACCAAGATCTTCAAGTTCTGTTTTGATGTTGTAAAGCCCAATTCTATGCGCAAGCGGAGCATAGATGTAAAGGGTTTCACTGGCGATTTTAATTTGCTTATCAGGCCGCATAGAATCCATTGTCTGCATATTGTGCAAACGATCTGCGATCTTGATGATAATTACCCTAACGTCATCGTTTATGGTAAGCAGCATCTTTCTGAAATTCTCGGCCTGAAGCGAGACATCTCTGTGCTTTTTGAGATTCGATATCTTAGTGAGTCCGTCTACAATTCTTGCGACAGTAGGGCCAAAGCGTTCTTCGAGATCTTCAAGCGTATAAATGGTGTCTTCTACGACATCGTGCAGTAAGGCTGCAGCAATAGAAGTTGCGTCCATCCCGATCTCGCTGGCGACTATGCGTGCAACAGCAAGCGGGTGAAAAATATAAGCTTCACCAGATTTGCGACGCTGATCTTTATGCGCATCAACAGCCACGTCAAACGCTTGTCTGATCAATTTTTTATCATCGTCAGAAAGCGTGCGGTAGCTTATGCGCAGCAACTCTTTGTATTGTCTGGCGAGCTCTTTATTTTCTTTTTCTATATCAACCGGAGTCATAATTTAAAAGTACAATTATATCCTAAAAAAGCAAATGGATTTTGGCAGTGATTCAGGTTTGTCTGAAGAAATAAAAAGCATGTATTTTACCCTTTTAAGTTGCGGTAGCGCTGCAAGAGCGTGGGGTGCGAGTAATGTAGCTTTACGTAGAGCGGATGCGGCGTTAAATTGCTCAAACTGTTGCGGGATAATTTTTTTAGCGAACTGATCAATGGATCCCCGGCGTATGTATTTTTTGCAAAATTATCTGCTTGATATTCAAATTTGCGCGAGAGAACACTCATTAAAAAACCGGTGATTCCGCTTATTGGGCTGTACAAAATACCAAATGCAATAAGACCGATGTGAAAGCTGGGTTCAGCAACACCTAAAGCTTCAGAAAAAATGCTATTGCTGATGAAAATTCCTAAAAGCCACAACGTAAATCCTGTTAGAATTACCGAAGCAAATAAGTTTACAATAATGTGGTTTTTCTTGTAGTGTCCCACCTCGTGCGCCAAAACAGCAACGATCTCATCTTCCTCCAGATCATTGATTAGGGTGTCGTATAGCGTAATGCGTTTTTCAGAACCAAATCCTGAAAAATAGGCATTGGCTTTAGTGCTGCGTTTAGAGCCGTCGATCACAAAAATATTATTCAGTTTAAAACCAACTGTGGCCGCATACTGCTCAATTTTATTCCGAAGCGAGCCCTCTTCAAGCGGAGTTTGCTTATTAAAAAGAGGAACGATCAGCTTGGCGTAAAACATATTCATCACTAACGCAAAAACCGCAAAAACAATCCAGGCATACACCCAAAATAGACTTCCGCTTATTTGATAAAACCAAATGACCAGAGCGAGCAAACCGCCTCCCACGATTATGGTCATCAGCCAACCTTTGAGTTTATCTGCTAGAAAAAGCTTTGGTGTAGATTTATTAAAACCGAAGCGCTCTTCAATGATGAACGTCTTATAGTAGCTAAAAGGCGTTGTTAAAATATCAGACCCAAGCATAATAATTCCGAAGAAAATCAGGCCCACAATAATTTCGTTATCACTTATACTTCTGGCAATTTGATCTACGAAAGCAAATCCGTCAAAAACAAAAAATAACAAAGTGATCACAAGCATAAAACTTGAAGTAAGCGTGCTAAATTTTGCGTTTACCTTTTTATAATCTTGAGATTTCCGGTAGGTTTCTGAGTCGTAAACATCTGCCAGTTCCTGAGGAATAGGATCGTCAAAATGCTTAGCGTTAAGCCAATCGAGCATTTGATCTATCACAAAACTTAAGATGATAAATGCAATGATGATATAAAAAACAAGCGTGGGTGTCATTAGAGGAAATTTAAAGAGTAAAACCGCGTTGTCTGCGCGCTTCAAAAATAAGGATTGCTGCAGCCACCGAAACATTCATAGAGTCGAGGCGGCCCTGCATCGGGATGATGATGTTTTGTTTTGCAGCGTTACGCCATTCTTCAGAAAGGCCATCTGCTTCGGTACCCACAACTAGGGCAGAAGAGGTGGTGAAATCTTGCTTTTCGTAAGAAATAGCTTCCTGTAAAATTGCGGTGTAAATCGAAATGTTTTGGTGCTTCAGAAAATTAATAACTTCTTCTGTACTGCCTGTGGCCACTGGAATCGTGAACAAACCACCTACGCTAGAACGAATAATGTTTGGGTTGTACAGATCTGTACGCGGATTAGCTAAAATGAAAGCGTCAACTCCTGCCGCATCAGCAGTACGTAAAAGCGCCCCGATATTTCCGGGTTTTTCAGGAGCTTCGGCTACTAAGATCAGCGGATTTTCAGGAAGCTCAAGATTGTTTAAAGTATTTTGTTTTGCTTTCGCGGAAGCGATTATTCCTTCGGTTCCTGATCGGTAAGCGATTTTTTTGTAGACCTCTTCAGTAACTATAATTTGCTCAGTTGTACTCGAGATTTTAGTCTGAAGTTCTTCTAATGCTTCTGTTTGAGCAATTACAGGACAAAAGAAAATTTGAGTCAGTTCAAAACCTGCATCAAAAGCCAGATTGATCTCTCGGACACCTTCAATCAGAAATTCACCGGTTTTACGACGAATTCTCGACTTTTCTTGTAAGGCTACAAGGTGTTTTATCGTAGGATTTTGTGTGCTGCTAATTTCTTTTATCATAACGCAAAGATACTAAAGCCGGGGCAGCTTATTTCTGGTTACGCGTGCTGTCAACCACTTTTTTAAAAACATAATGTTCTTGAAGCGTTTCAAGAAATTTAAGTTTTGTATAACCGGAATCTTGCTTGCTCAGCAGGTGTAAATTGATCAGTTCGTTATCTCTAAGTTTTAGCGTGTCGCTAGTGTACAAACTGTCAACCAGCTTTTGTAAGCTATAATTTTGAGCTTCAAGGCATAGTAAATTTCCTTGTTGCGTGGTGTCAAAATGTAAAATCGAAGTTTCTTCCACTTCAAAAGCAAGTCCGGCAGCTTCTATCTTAACTGTGTCATCATCAACAAGCGGAATCATCACATTGTGATAAAAGAGAAAAGCCATCATAATTAAAATGAAATTATGGCTAAAATGTCCCAGTATCGCCCAAATAAAGCCAAGTTTTAGTCTGAGAAAACTAAAAATAATTCCGGCAAAGAGTTGCGCCCCAACGAGAATGGGTGACAATATAAAAAACCAAAGATCCACATTGCTGTAGTTAGACATATGAACAAAACCAAATGCTGCCGAAAATACATACACGATGATGCGGAGATGTTTTTTCCAGAAGGTTTCTAAATCAAGTTTAAAAAGGTAAGCGATGAGCCGCAAAAGGTAATTGCGTTTGTATTTTAATGGAAATCTAAATACGAATTCTTCAAGAATCGGCGGAACAATGGTGATCAACAAGATAGACATCCAAAAGCTGTACAATTCTTGATTGAGCACGTTTTCATACCCCTTGGTCAAGGGTTCAATAAGACTCATAAGAATCAAAAACAGAAAGGCAAAACCAAAGTCATAGATGATACCGGAAACTAAAAACTTTAGTTTTTCCCAAACCGAAATAGCGTAGGGGGTGTCATCCGGATTCTTGATGAAGGTGTTGATAATGCGTATGCGTGAACGTAATCCCATTCAGACGGTGTTAGTGAAAGTCTGCTTTTATTGATGTTACTTAAGGATGTTGCATACCTGAGGTGTGCTCCTTGATTATTTATTTTTTGAAAATAGGAATTAAATAGGAAATGGTGTAGCCATAGCCCGCGCCATAAACATTTTCAAAAGTTACTTTGTTGTAGCCCGGAGCATAAAGATTGGTGAAATTATCAGGCGATTTTTGAGATAAAATACGTTTTAATTGTACATTAAGTCCCATATACAAATTGTTGAATAACTCTACCTGAATTCCCATTTGCAGTTCTGCCCAAATTAAATTGAGATTAGAATAATTGCGTGGATCAGTGCGTACATCAGGCTCAAAAAAGGTATTGGTGGTGTAAATGGTATAGTTGTTTAAATCCTGATTAAAAGTTGAAAAACCTACGTGTAACCCCACGTAGATCAGGTTAGACATTCCTTCCCAATTGCTGTAAGCGTTGTAATTTATTCCACCTTTTAAATAGCTACCCTGCACCTGGGCATCATAAGTAGGCTCGTTAAAGTCACGGGTTTCTGTACCTAATTCCGCAGCTACATAATAGCGATCTTTTATTCTGAAATCCCCTAAAATAGCAAATCCTTGATAGCGATCATCCAGAATGGTTCTTAGCGGTTTACTCAGGTCAATACCTACGCGTAAACCGTATTTATTGGTTTTAGGTTTAGAAGCAAGGGAGTCTACCGCTGTTGAGTCGGTTATGCTTTCTTGAGTAATGCCTTGTTCGTCCTGAGCGCTAAGCGAAAAACCGGTCATCAGTAAACTACTAATGACGAATATATACCTGAGTAGTGTCATTATTAGTTATAGTTCTGGTGTTTATAATAATATCGTCTATCCAGCGCCCGTCT
Organism: Leeuwenhoekiella sp. ZYFB001; assembly: GCF_011784865.1. Classification (NCBI taxonomy): domain Bacteria; kingdom Pseudomonadati; phylum Bacteroidota; class Flavobacteriia; order Flavobacteriales; family Flavobacteriaceae; genus Leeuwenhoekiella; species Leeuwenhoekiella sp. ZYFB001. Next base: position 1,778,616 of record NZ_CP050460.1, on the reverse strand, counting down.
GAACCCGGATTATTCTGAATAGTAAGGTTTGAAAAACTCACCCGATAACCACAAGCTCTGCTTATAAATTCTTCTTGAGGTGTGTATTTAAAAGTCACTGTATCGGCATTGTTAGGGTCTTCAGCAGCCACAAGATTATTAGGGTTTTTTACAAAAACCAAAACGGTTGCGGTAGTATCTGTACGTAAAGGAATTTCTACAGTTGATGCGCTGGTATACGCCAAGCTGTCTGAGTTGTCCACTTTATAGATCGTGATATTAAGCTCCTTATCTTCGGTGGTGTTATCAGCATCTTGAAAGCCAATAGTGAGTACCGGTGTGGTGGGGGTGCTTGCTGCACAGATATCATCGCGCTCGCAAGAAATCGCGATGAGCGCAATGATAAAAACTAATAAAATCCCGTTTTTAAGCATGAGCTTTATTTCAGTTTTAGTAAAACTACGTTTTCTACGTGATGTGTTTGCGGAAACATATCTACCGGTTGAACGCGTTCTACTTTATAATATGGGTCTAACAACGCAAGATCCCTGGCTTGTGTTGCACTGTTACAGCTCACATAAACAATGCGATCTGCTTTAATTTTAATAAGTTGAGCGACTACATCTTTGTGCATTCCGTCGCGAGGTGGATCTGTGATCACGACGTCAGGCTGACCGTGCTGAGCAATAAATGCATCGTTAAATACATTTTTCATATCACCCACATAGAACTCAACGTTTTCTATTTCGTTTAATTGCGCATTTTCTTTTGCAGCAAAAATCGCATCAGGCACGGCTTCTACACCGATCACCTTTTTAGCCTTTTTGGCAACAAACTGAGCAATAGTACCCGTTCCTGTGTAAAGGTCAAAAACCGTTTCATCGCCTTTCAATTCGGCAAAATCTCGGGTAATTTTGTAAAGTTCGTACGCTTGTTCAGAGTTGGTTTGATAAAAAGATTTGGCGTTTATTTTAAACTTAAGTCCTTCCATCTCCTCAAAAATATGATCTCTTCCGGCGTAGCAAATAACATCTTGATCATAAATGGTGTCATTACCTTTCTCGTTGATCACATAAAGTAGCGAAGTAATTTCAGGAAAGGTTTCCTTTAAATACTCAAGAACCAGTTTGCGTTGAGCTTCGGCATCTTCAAAAAATTGAACCAAAACCATCAGTTCACCGGTACTGCTTGTACGAATCATAAGCGTACGCAGGAGTCCTTCTTGATTGCGCGCATTAAAAAACGGAATGTTGTTTTTTGTGGCAAACTCTTTCACGCCGTTACGTATGGCGTTACTGGGGTCGCGTTGCAGATGACACTTATCAATGTCCAGAATTTTGTCCCACATCCCCGGAATATGAAAGCCCAGCGCGTTGCGATCTTCAATAATCTCATCGCTTTGTATTTGCTTCAACGTAAGCCATTTGCTGTCGCTAAAGGAAAATTCCATTTTATTTCTGTAGAAGTAAATGTCTTTACTACCGCTAATAGGAGTGATGTCTGGCAAGTCAATTTTGCCCAAACGTTGCAGGTTGTTGACTACTTCTCGCTGCTTGTATTCCAGCTGATAGTCGTAATGCATATTTTGCCATTTACAACCGCCGCAGGTCCCAAAATGTTTACAAACCGGCTCAGTGCGCTTAGGAGAATATTCATGAATTTTTATCGCTTTGCCTTCGTAGTAGGCTTTGCGCTGCTTCATTGTTTGAATATCTACCACATCACCGGGTACCGCATTGCTAATAAAAATTACACGCCCGTCTGGCGCTTTGGCAATAGATTTCCCTTTTGCGCCGGCATCTGTAACCAACACATTTGAGAATATTTTTCTGGATTTCTTTCTTCTTGACACGCGGCAAAAATAGTATAAATAAGACGATCTGCAGAACCGCTTTTTAATATGTTTTAGCGAAATAATGCTCGGCGGGATATTTATGGATTATCAGGTTACACCGAAGCTTAATTCTTAAGTTTTCTGCTTTATTTTTAGTAATTTGCGATTTCTTAATAAGGATGATTTCTCTCCTTAATACGATGCTATGAAAAATGAATTTTCAAGAGTGCATCAAAAGCAGGAATCGTTGAAAGATTACCTTTAAAATTTTTACAAAATGACTACTGTAGATCAACTTACTTCACAAGAGGCGATTGCTCTTGAGGACAAGCACGGCGCGCACAATTATCATCCGCTTCCTGTGGTGCTAAAACGTGGCGAAGGCGTTTACGTGTGGGATGTAGAAGATAAAAAGTATTATGATTTTTTATCAGCATATTCAGCAGTTAACCAAGGGCATTGTCACCCGGCCATTGTAGGCGCAATGACAAAACAAGCCGAAGTGCTTACACTTACCTCTCGCGCTTTTCATAATGATGTATTAGGTCGTTATGAGAAATATGCTACCGAATATTTTGGGTTTGACAAGTTGTTACCTATGAATACGGGTGCCGAAGCGGTAGAGACTGCCATAAAAATCGCTCGTAAATGGGCGTATGAAGAAAAAGGCGTGCCTGAGCAAGATGCGCAGATCATTGTTTGCGAAAATAATTTCCACGGAAGAACAACAACCATTATTTCTTTTTCTAACGATGAAGATGCACGTAAAAACTTTGGTCCGTATACTCCTGGTTTTATAAAAATTGCATACAACGATGCGGATGCTTTAGAGCGTGCGTTGATAGAAAATAAAAATATCGCCGGATTTTTAGTGGAACCTATTCAGGGAGAAGCCGGGGTATTTGTACCTGATGAAGGCTACTTGGCTAAATGTAAAGGCTTGTGTGAAGAACACAATGTACTTTTTATAGCTGATGAAGTTCAAACGGGGATCGCTAGAACGGGGCAGTTACTTGCCGTAAATCACGAGAATGTAAATCCAGATATTTTGATCTTAGGAAAAGCTTTATCTGGCGGTGCTTATCCTGTTTCGGCGGTATTGGCAAATGATCCGGTTATGAATGTGATCAAGCCGGGACAACACGGTTCTACCTTTGGAGGAAATCCTGTTGCAGGGGCAGTTGCAATGGCTGCCTTGCAGGTTATTCAAGATGAAAATTTAGCAGAAAATGCCGAAGCTCTAGGGAAGCTTTTTAGAGCTAAACTCAACGAGTATATTGAAACGAGTACTATTGTAAGTTTAGTGCGTGGTAAAGGATTGCTAAATGCGATTGTAATAAATGATTCTGAAGATAGCAGTACGGCTTGGGATATTTGTATGGCTTTGAAAGAAAACGGACTTCTGGCAAAACCTACTCACGGAAACATCATTCGTTTTGCACCACCTTTAGTAATGAACGAAGAGCAACTTTTAGACTGTGTGAGTATCATTACTAAAACACTTAAGGCATTTGAAAAGTAAGCTATAAATGGTGCAATATATAAACTACCACAAGGTTTTAAACCTTTGGGTAGTATAAAAAAAAGGAGCGCAATTGGCGCTCCTTTTTTAATGCTATTCTAATAGCATTATTCTGTTGCAATGAGTTCGATGTCAAAGACAAGTGCAGTGTTAGGAGGTATTGGGCCTGCTCCAGATGCACCGTAAGCTAATTTTGCAGGCATTAATAGTGTTGCAGTTCCGCCTTCTTTCATTAAACTGATACCTTCTCTAAATCCTGCAATTACGTTGGCTAAATTAAATTCGATTGGGTTTACAGCCTGGTCAAAAACAGAGTCATTTAAAAAGTAACCCTTGTAAGTGACTGTGACGTTGGCACTGCTTGATGGTGTTTCGCCGGTTCCTTCAGTTTCTATCACGTAATATAAACCGCTGTCTGTACGTGTTGCCTCTAATTCGTTTGCTTCAATATACGCTAAGATTTCAGCTTCATTGCGCTCAAAGGCTTCCTCGTCTGTTTCGGTGATAGGTGTTTCGTAATTGGTATCATCTGTCCCGCAAGAGATAAGTGTAGCTAAACCAATACTTGCTGCAAATAATTTAAAATACGTTGTTGTGTTAGTTAACGTCATAATATGAAATGTGATTTTTTGTGTTACACATTCTAGACGCAAGATATTTTAAATGGTTGCTTCGGTTGCGGTAATTATTTTTTTGCAGCCAATTCTGCGATCTTAATGATCACCTCGGTCGCTTTGATCATACTTTCTACAGGTACATATTCAAACCTTCCGTGAAAATTGTGTCCACCGGCAAAAATGTTAGGGCAGGGTAAGCCCATAAAAGAAAGTTGTGATCCGTCGGTTCCGCCTCTAATGGGTTTGATTATAGGTTCGACATCAACGGCGTGCATCGCTTTTTCTGCAAGTTCAACAATATGCATTACCGGCTCAATTTTTTCCCGCATATTAAAATACTGATCTTTAATCTCAATAGAAATAAGTTCTAAACCATATTGACTGTTGATTTCCGCAGCAAGATTGTTAAGCACCTCTTTACGTGCTTCAAAATGCTCTTTATCGTGATCTCTTAAGATGTATTCAAGAACAGTTTCCTCAACATCTCCGTGAATTCCATTTAGATGAAAAAAACCTTCACGCCCTGTGGTATGCTCCGGAGTTTCTAAGCGCGGCAACGAACTGATAAAGTCCTGAGCGATGTGAATACTGTTGATCATTTTGCCTTTAGCATAACCCGGATGTACGCTTTTTCCTTTTACAAAAACCTTGACACCTGCAGCATTAAAATTTTCAAACTCGAGTTCGCCAATTTGACTTCCGTCCATTGTGTATGCCCATTCGGCGCCAAATTTTTCGACATCAAATTTATGCGCGCCACGCCCAATTTCTTCATCAGGTGTAAAGCCAATACGAATGGGGCCGTGTTCAATTTCAGGATGATTTTTTAGGTATTGAACCGCTTCCATAATTTCGGTAATACCGGCTTTATCATCAGCGCCAAGCAGCGTTGTTCCGTCAGTTGTAATTATAGTTTGACCTTTATACTCTAAGAGATCGTCAAAATCATCAGGAGATAAAATGATATCTAATGCTTCATTTAAAACAATGTCTTTTCCATTGTAATTCTCAATGATTTGCGGATTCACATTGGTGCCGCTAAAATCTGGCGTAGTGTCATAATGTGCAATGAAACCAATAGTAGGAAGCGGTTTTGCGACCGTGGCGGGTAGCGTAGCCATAATATACCCATTCTGATCAATGCTCACATCATCAAGCCCCATTGCAAGAAGCTCTTGATGCAGTTTGTTTGCAAGGTCCCATTGTTTTTGGGTGCTGGGCGTGCTAGAACTGTTTTCATCACTTTGAGTATCTATGGTTACATAGCTAATAAAACGCTTGATTAAAAGGTCTTTTTGGATCATAGGCAAATTTTAAACGAGATGGTTTTTAGGGTGTAAAGGTACTGTTATGATCAAAAAATAAAATACAGAGAATCAATTTTATAAAATATTTAATTCGTTCTATTAAGAACTGATTTTCTTTTTGAGTTGCATCACATAAACCTATTTTTGCACGACTCTAAAAAACTGACCTTTATGTATAAATCAATTATACGCCCACTGCTTTTTAATTTTGATCCAGAAGGTGTGCATCACTTTAGCTTTAAAAGCATTAAGTTGATGAAACGATTGGGGTTAACGCGATTAGTTAAGCCTGTTTTTAACATTGAGCATAAAGCTTTAGAGCGTGAGGTTTTTGGACTGAAATTTAAAAATCCGGTGGGGCTTGCTGCGGGTTTTGATAAAGATGCCAAATTATATCAAGAACTTTCAGATTTCGGGTTTGGTTTTATTGAAATAGGCACATTAACGCCAAAGCCACAACCCGGAAATCCTAAAAAACGTTTATTCCGTTTAAAAGAAGATAAAGCCATTATAAACAGAATGGGATTTAATAATGGCGGAGTGGCAGCAGCGGTTTCGCGCCTCAAAAAAAATAAAAATGTACTGATAGGAGGGAATATTGGGAAGAATAAAGTCACCCCTAATGAGGAGGCGTTTAACGACTATAAGATCTGCTTTGAAGCCCTTTACGATTATGTAGATTATTTTGTAGTTAACGTAAGTTCGCCAAATACCCCCAATTTAAGAGCCTTACAAGATAAAGAACCGCTTACCAAATTATTAGCGGGCCTTCAAGTGCTTAACAGCACTAGATCTCAAAAACCTATTTTACTTAAAATCGCACCGGATCTCACCGATGAACAATTGAATGATATCATTGAAATTGTTCAAGACACAAAGATCGCCGGCGTTATTGCAACCAATACCACGATTAGTCGCGACGGACTTCAATCTTCAAATAAAGAGGAAATAGGAGGTTTAAGTGGAAGTCCTTTACGTGATCGTTCTACAGAAGTCATTAGGTTTTTACATCAAAAAAGTCAAGGTGCTTTTCCTATTATCGGAGTAGGAGGTATCCACAGCCCACAGGATGCACTAGAGAAATTAGAGGCAGGAGCGAGTTTGATTCAGTTGTATACAGGATTTATCTATGAAGGGCCCTCATTAATCAAGCGTATTAATGAAGAAATTATAAAGCAGAGTTAAAAAGCTTTAATACATTTACGGGTTTTCAGAACCTAAGTATCAAAACCGCTTTTTTGCGTTCAAAAACATACAACCTAAATCTACCAATTTAGTGAACTTAAAGTTTAAGAAGTCCCTAGTAATCACGCAAACCATCAATTGGTTTGTATTGTTGACTATTGTGGCTACTGTAAATCTTTATAGTCAAACTCCCCAAATAGACTCTTTAAAGCAAGAGTTGAAAAAAGCAGCGAACGATACGATTCGCAGTGATTTTAATGAGCGCATTGCATATGAGTATTTGTATTATCAACCCGATAGTGCCAAGCGCTATATTGATAAGGCTTTAGAGCTCGCCCAACTCAACAACTACCAGCGTGGTATCGCAAAAGCTTATAATAGAATGGGAACCTATTATATCGTCACTTCAAAATACCCCGATGCTATCTTGGAATTTCAAAAGGCGCTTCCGCTATATAAAGCTAAAAACGACAGTTTAGGCCTGAGTGAAAGCTACGGGAATCTTGGAGTTCTCGAATTTTATCTACGGGATTATGAGTCTTCTGAAAAGAACTTCAGGCAGGCATTGGATTATGTAGATTCTGTAAATAACAGAAATCAGTACATAAAGTACATAGTAAATTTAAGTGGTGTATTTAGGGAAAAACGAGTTCTAGATAGTGCCGTTTACTATTCAAAAAAAGCCTTGAACCTCATAAAGGGAGGAGGAGACCCTAGAATCGCCGGGGTTGCCTATTTTAACTTAGGAACCGCTCGCTATTTTTTGGGTTCGTACGATGATGCGATCGCTAATTTAAATCTGGCATTACAGACTTCCAATTTTCCGGTGCAGTTTCAATGTTTGGCAAAATCGTATATCGCGCAGAGTTATACAGCGCAGGGTAGATTAGATGAGGCTGCTAACGAGCTTTTGGCTATTGAGCAGCAAGTTCTTGATTTAAAAGATCAGTACGTTATTCTAGCCTATTATGAGGCACGGCAGAAACTGCATGAAGCCAATAATAATACTGCTGAAGCATTAGCATATGCGCAAAAGTATATTAAACTCAATGATGAGATCCACAACAGAGAACAATCTAATATTCTTCAAAACCTCAAGATTCAATTTGGTATTGAAGAACAACAGTTAGAAAATGAATTGCTACGTAGCGATGCCGAAATGCAAGCGCTACAGATCAAACACCAGCGCTATGCTATCATTGGTATTTCTGTTTTAATTGTTTTATTGTTCTTGCTGCTATTTATCCTTTACCGAATGTACAGCTATAAAAAAAGCGCTAATCGCATTCTTAAAAAAGAGCAGCAGGTTTTAAATACGAGTAATAAAAACCTAACCGCGATTAATCATCAGAAAAATAACTTATTCTCAATAGTTGCGCACGATGTAAAGAGCCCCGTAGCGGCGGTGTTGAGCAGTATTAATTTGCTGCATAACAATTATAAAAACTTTACTTCTGAAGAAATTGAAGCCTTGTCTGAAGAGCTAAAGAAACAAACATCTAATCTTTATTACTTAATTGATAGCGTTTTACTGTGGGCGAAATCACAAATGAATGGTTATAAATTTATAATCTCTGAAGTGCACCCGCATAAAGTAGTAAGCGAAGTTGTTGAGGCTGAAGAGGTTTTTATAGAGCGTAAAAATCTTAAAATTGACTGTTTAATTCCTAAGGAAGATATCATTTTTACAGATCGTCAAGTAGTCATCGTGATTATGAGAAATCTGCTTAGCAATGCGATCAAGTTCACACCTGCAAACGGCAAAATAACTTTTAGTGCAAACCGCACTGCAGAAGTTTACGAACTTTCTATTTCTGATACCGGTGTGGGAATTTCTAAAGCTGACCTAGACAAAGTATTGATTAAAAAAGAACGATTTTCGGTAAAGGGCACAAACGATGAAGCAGGTAATGGTATTGGTCTTATTTTATGCCAGGAGATTGCTCATCAAATAGGCGGAGAGATCCTTGCTACAAGCCAACCTGCCAATGGTTCTACGTTTACGTTAAAACTTCCGATCATAAAATAAATGATCTTGATAATCTTTCGAGCTAAATTTTTCCATTAGCGGAAATGAGCAAGGAAATCCTAAACCAAATGCGTATTAACCGGATGTTTATGACCTTAATAAGAACTAAAATCTCTTATGAAAATTTGCGCTTCAAGCAGTTTGTGTATCTTTAAATTCTTTAAAAGAGCTTAATGTCAAAACCGGTTAAAATAATAGAATGTCCCAGAGATGCTATGCAGGGTATAAAGCAATTTATTCCTACTGAAGCAAAAGCGCAATACTTGCAATCGCTGCTGCGCTGTGGCTTTGATACCCTTGATTTTGGCAGTTTTGTGAGTCCGAAGGCGATTCCACAAATGGCAGATACGGCTCAGGTTTTAGACCGATTAGATTTGAGTGCAACAGCAACAAAATTGCTCGCCATCGTGGCGAACCTAAGAGGCGCTCAAGATGCTGTGCAATTTGACCAAATAGCGTACTTAGGCTATCCTTTTAGTATCTCCGAAATTTTTCAAATGCGTAATACGCATAAAACTATCGAAGAATCGGTAGTGGTTCTTTCTGATATTTTAGAGACCGCAACTAAACACAATAAAGAAGTAGTTACGTATTTAAGTATGGGTTTTGGTAATCCGTATGGTGATCCTTGGGACGTGGATATTGTAGGAGCCTGGACCGAAAAATTAGCAGCAATGGGAGTGCGCATTATTTCACTTTCGGATACTGTAGGATCTTCTGATGCTCAAACGATTGATTATTTATTTAGCGAATTGATTCCGGCGTATCCTCAAATCGAGTTTGGTGCGCATTTACATACCACGCCAAATCAGTGGTTTGAGAAGGTCAACGCGGCGTATAAAGCGGGGTGCAGGCGCTTTGACGGTGCGATTCAGGGATTTGGTGGGTGCCCAATGGCAAAAGACGAACTTACCGGTAATATGCCTACAGAAAAAATGCTTTCCTATTTCAATTCAGTTAAAGTAGATTCTGGAATCAGACCAATGAGTTTTGAGTCGGCACACAACGAGGCTTCTAAGATCTTTCATAATTATCATTAGGTTAAATTAGGCATAGCCTTTTATTAAAATTCATTTTACACCAAAGTTTGAGATTTTAGCAGTATATTTGCACGCAATTAAATCCTAATTGCAATGACAGCTCACGAAACAAAAATACTGGGAGAAGGTCTTACTTACGATGACGTACTCTTAGTTCCTGCTTATTCTGAGGTGCTTCCAAGAGAAGTAAATATTCAGTCAAAATTTTCTAAAAACATCACGCTTAATGTGCCAATCGTTTCTGCAGCGATGGATACCGTGACCGAATCAAGTATGGCGATCGCTATTGCTCGTGAAGGTGGTATTGGGGTGTTGCATAAAAATATGACTATTGAGCAGCAAGCTGTTAAAGTGCGTCGTGTAAAACGTGCCGAAAGCGGGATGATCATTGATCCGGTAACGCTTAATAAAGAAGCTAAAGTTAAAGATGCTAAGCGTCTGATGGCAGAGCATAGCATTGGCGGGATTCCTATTGTGGATTCTGAAGGTCACCTTGAAGGAATCGTAACAAATAGAGATTTGCGCTTTGAGAAAGACAACGAGCGTGCTATTGTTGAGGTAATGACTTCAGAAAATCTTATTACTACTTCTGAAGGGACTTCGTTAGCGGAGGCCGAAGTGATCTTGCAGGAAAATAAGATCGAAAAACTTCCGGTTGTTACAAAAGATAACAAGCTTATAGGTCTAATAACCTTTAGAGATATTACAAAACTTACACAAAAACCTATTGCTAATAAAGATACCTACGGAAGATTGCGCGTTGCCGCTGCTGTAGGTGTTACTGCTGATGCTGTTGAGCGTGTTGAGGCACTTGTAAATGCCGGAGTGGATGCTGTGGTGATCGATACAGCACACGGACATACGCAAGGTGTGGTTCGTGTTTTGCAAAGTGTAAAAGAAAAGTTTCCTGCACTTGATGTTGTAGTAGGAAATATCGCTACTGCCGCAGCTGCTAAATATCTAGTGGAAGCAGGTGCCGATGCGGTTAAGGTAGGTATAGGACCCGGTTCTATCTGTACAACACGTGTTGTGGCAGGTGTTGGTTTTCCTCAATTTAGCGCGGTTTTAGAAGTAGCAGCAGCTCTAAAAGGTACCGGGATACCGGTAATCGCAGATGGAGGAATTCGCTATACAGGAGATATTCCTAAAGCGATCGCTGCCGGTGCAGACTGTGTAATGCTTGGTTCTTTGCTTGCGGGTACTAAGGAGTCTCCGGGAGAAACCATCATTTATGAAGGTAGAAAATATAAAACCTATCGCGGAATGGGTTCTGTAGAAGCTATGAAAACAGGTTCAAAAGATCGTTATTTTCAAGATGTTGAAGATGATATTAAGAAATTGGTACCGGAAGGAATTGTAGGCCGTGTTCCTTATAAAGGCGAACTTTATGAAAGCGTGCATCAATTTATAGGTGGTCTAAGAGCCGGAATGGGATATTGCGGAGCCAAAGATGTTGAAGCTTTAAAAGAAAATGGACGTTTTGTAAAAATCACGTCAAGTGGTATTCACGAGAGTCATCCGCACGATGTGACCATTACTAAAGAATCACCAAATTATAGCAGATAAACCTCAAGCTATACTAGCTAGGATGAAGCATAAAAAAAGGGAGCAATTTGCTCCCTTTTTTTATGTGATAGATTGCCGTATTAATTCTGAGTAGGCAAGGCAGTTTGGTCTTGTTGACCTTGTACTTTTAAAGTAACTCCTAGCTTATCTGCTACGGCTTGTGTTAAATCGTGAGCAGGGTCAAAGTAAGCTACGCCGGCATTAAGCGTTAACACCTGAGAGTAGTTTTGCTCTTGTGCAACTTGATTGAGTGCTTGACCTACTTTTTGGTATAAAGGCTGCATCAATTCATTTTGTCTGATTGAGATCAACCCTTGAGAATTTTGTCTAAAACGCTGAATATCTTGTTCCATACCAACGATTTCTTCTTGTTTAGTTTGCTTGTCTTCCTCTGAAGCTGTTGCCTCAGCATCCTGATAAGCGGTTACAGCGGTTTGATATTTAGTCACTAAATCTTTAAACTGTTTTTCTAATTCAGCATTATAAGCCTCTAAGTCTTTTTGTACTTGTGCTACTTCATCAAGGCTTGAGATCACTAAATCGCTGTCGATGGTTCCAACTTTTGTTTGAGCCAGCGCAGAAAAGCTGATAAAACAAGCTACTAGGGGTAAGAAAATTTTTTTCATTTTAAATTGAATTTTGCCTGTTTGTGCTAGGCGATTGTTTGTAATACAGTTAATTTTTAAAAAAATTACGCGCAAAGATATAAAAGCTTGAATGCTATCAAAGTATTTTTTAACACCTTAGCCTCAAAGCAAAACTTTAAGCGCAAGCTTTAATCACAAAATTCCCCACGATGTGGTTTTAAAGCATCGCGCACGGCAGGCATTTGTGCTTTAGAAACTATAAAATACGCGATAGCGTATAATTCAGATTTCTGCTCAACGCCTGTTTCATTAACCTTCAGGTCGTGCGCAGTCTTATACTCATCTAAATGAATGACGTGGTGTTCTGCGATTTTAAAAGCATCAGGACCTCTAAAATCCCATATCAGTTTTATTCTTTGTTCCATAAAATAGAGTCAATAGGTGTGCCAAAATTAAAGGTCATTGCGTACGATGACCGGAGCAAAATTACCCATAAGCTTTTTCAATTCTTCAGATTTAGAGTAGATTAATTCGTTTTTAGATGGCTTAAGAATAAGTTTGAGATCTATCTTGTAGGCTTTCAGTGATTTATGAAATAATCAGTTCTGCATGAGAATTCTTAATTTTGCAATTCTGTAAAACATTTGCAACAGAGGTCTCAAGTTGTAGTCTTTGAGAGAGACTTTTGAGTTGGTTTAAGTGATATGTCTAGATTTATAATGCGTTTTAGTATACTCGTGCTTTTTGCCGGCCTTGTGGTTTCTTGTGATCTTTTGGGGTCAAAAGTACCTGCCGGTGTTCCTGTTGCGCGAGTGGGTAATGCTTATTTGTATAAGGAAGATATAGAGAAGTTGATCACTGCAGAAATGTCTCCGGAAGACAGCATCACCTTAGTGAATGGTTACATCAATCGCTGGGCGACTAAGCGATTACTCGTAGATAATGCACAGCGCAACATCACGCTAGACGAGCAAGACCGATTGAACAATCTGGTAGAACAGTATAAACTAGATTTGTTTTCGCAGGCCTACAAAGACGCTTTGGTTACGCGTAGCTTGGACAGCAGTATTACAGATGCTGAGGCTTCACAATTTTATACTGAAAATAAAGAGAATTTTAAGCTGAATGAATCCCTACTCAAACTGCGGTACATTGAGATGGGAGAGAATGATTATAATGAAGATGAAATAAAAAAGCGTTTTACGCGCTTTAATGCTAAAGACAAGCGTTTTTTAGACTCTATTTCGGTTCAGTTTAGAGCACAATATTTAAATGACAGTACCTGGATAAGTCTAGATAAGGTTATTGCTAAAATTCCTCCGGTAAATGTTGAAAACAGTGACCAGCTACTAAATAAAACCGAATTTTTACAACTGCGTGATTCATTAGGATTATATTTGATCGCAGTTAATGATCGCCTTGATCGCAATGATGACGCGCCATTAGAATATGTGTTGCCAACGGTGAAGCAAATTCTTCTTAACCGAAGAAAACTAGATTTGATAAAACAATTAGAAAAGGATATTACTAAGGATGCAATTAAAAACAAACAATTTGAACTGTATAACTAAAGCTTTTGCGCTCTTTCTTTTGTGTAGTATGTGGTCAGGCTTGACCGCACAAGAAATCATTGATACAGACGCCGCTGGCGATACTGCTAAAAATGAGGATAAACCGCTTACATCAGGAACCACGTTTAAAGTAGATGGTGTGGCAGCTGTGGTTGGAGAATATGTAATTCTAGAAAGCGACATTCAGCAAGCAATCGAATCACTCAAACAGCAAAAAGTAGAAGGTCAAGATCTATCTACGTGTAGCGTGATGGATAAACTGATGGAAGATAAGCTTTATGCGCATCACGCAGTGATTGATAGTGTGATGATCAACGAAGAGCAAGTGCGCTCGTATACCCAACAGCAGATAGATTATTTTATCAATCAGTTAGGCTCTGAGGAGAAAGTATTGAAGTTCTACCGTAAAGAAAAAATGAGCGATCTTAAAAAGGAGCTTTTGGAACTTAACCGCAATCAGGAATTGGCTAAAGCCATGCAGCAAAATATTGTTGAAGAGATAGAGGTAACTCCAGAAGAGATCAGATCGTATTACAAAGAATTAGAAGAAGATGGGCTGCCACAATTTGGTGTGGAGCTTGAAGTTTCAAAAATTCAGATCATTCCAGATGTACCTCAGGAGGAGAAGCAGAAAGTAATTGATCAGCTTAACGGATACAGAACAGATATTCTTGAGAACGGAAGCAGCTTTGCTACCAAAGCGGTGTTGTGGTCTGAGGATGAATCAACCCGTGGTGACGGTGGTCTAATTAGAGATGTAGATCGCAAATCACAGTTTGTTAAAGAATTTAGAGATGTGGCCTTTAGTTTACAGGAGGGTGAAGTAAGTAAGCCTTTTGAGACTGAATTTGGTTATCATATTATAAAGGTGGAAAAAATACGTGGTCAAAAAATTGATCTTCGTCATATTTTAAGAATCCCTAAAGTGACTGCTGCTGCAGAAAACGCTGCAAAAGACGAAATCGAAAAAATTAGAAAACGCATTGAAGATGGCGAGATCACTTTCGCGGAAGCTGCACGTGAATTTTCAGATGAAAAAGAAACGGCTAGCGACGGCGGGATTATGATCAATCCTGTGACACAAGACCGTATGTTTGAGCTTAAAAACCTTCCGCCAGAATTATATCCTAAGGTTCAAAATCTAAAAGAGGGAGAAGTTTCAATAGCTTTTAATAATCCTACGCGTACGGGAAAAACACGTTATGAGATTTATACCGTTTCTGATCGTATTGAAGAACACGAAGCAGATTTTGCGATTGATTACGTAAAAATTAAAAACTTCGCTTTACAAGCTAAACGTATCAAAGCCATTGAAAAATGGAAGAATGAAAAAATAGCGGAAACCTATATTAAATTAAACGGAGATTATAGAACTTGCGATTATAGTAGCAACTGGATAAAACAATAAACTATGTCAGACGCTAAGGCAATTGATGCGCTGGTCACCCGTTATCAAGATTTAAAAAAAGAAATAGGTCGCGTAATCATTGGTCAGCACGAGGTTGTAGATCAAATCGTCATTTCAATTTTTAGTGGCGGTCACGCGCTGTTAATAGGTGTTCCGGGGTTGGCTAAGACATTAATGGTCAACACGATTGCGCAAGCCTTAGGTTTAGATTTTAAACGAATTCAGTTTACGCCAGATTTGATGCCTAGCGATATTGTAGGTGCAGAAATTCTTGACGAATCCCGCAATTTTAAATTCCTTAAAGGACCTGTTTTTGCTAATATTGTTCTTGCAGATGAAATCAACCGTACACCGCCTAAAACACAGGCTGCGCTTTTAGAAGCGATGCAAGAAAAAGCGGTTACTGTAGCCGGTAAACAATATCCTTTAGATAAACCCTACTTCGTCTTAGCGACGCAAAACCCTATTGAGCAGGAGGGAACCTATCCCTTGCCGGAAGCTCAGTTAGATCGTTTTATGTTTGCGATTAATCTTGTTTATCCCAGCTATGAAGAAGAGGTAGCTATCGTCAAAGCGACTACGGCAGATATTCAAGTGTCGGTAAAGCCTCTGTTCACTGCAGCTGATATTGTAAATTATCAGCAGCTCATAAGACGAATTCCTGTTGCAGATAATGTTGTTGAATATGCGGTTGCATTAGTGGGTAAAACACGCCCTGATTCAACAAGTGCACCTCAGATCGTAAAAGATTATATTGATTGGGGGGCAGGTCCTAGAGCTTCGCAGAACTTAATTCTTGCTGCAAAAACGCACGCTGCGATCCAAGGGAAATATTCTCCTGATATCGAAGATGTAAAAGCCGTAGCTCAAGGTATTTTAGGGCACCGTTTATTGAAGAACTATAAGGCTGAGGCCGAAGGCTTAACCCTTAAAAAAATCATAAAAAGCCTGCTCTAGAGTAATATAGAAAGACTCTAAATAATTGCCTGAGGTCTTTTTTTATTAACATTTGACTTCTAACTACCTAATAATCATAATTAAGCAACGAAATCGATATATTCTTGAGGTAAATTGCAATAAGTTTAGCATTTACAAGCATTGCCTTAATCTATATGTCGGCTTCCTAAATTCTTCGCTTTTTCGTAATTTTAGCGCCGCTTTCAAGCGCAATTAATTTACAATTTCAATTAACTAAAATTTAGATATGGCATTTGATATCGATATGATCAAATCGGTTTACAGTATGGTGGCAGAGCGTGTTGACGCCGCTCGAGAAATTACCGGTAAGCCTTTAACACTGGCAGAAAAAATATTATACTCTCACCTTTGGGATGGTAAAACTGATAAGGCATTTGTACGTGGTAAAGATTACGTAGATTTTGCTCCAGATCGTATCGCTTGTCAGGATGCTACAGCTCAGATGGCGCTTTTGCAGTTTATGCAAGCAGGAAAAAAAGAGGTTGCCGTGCCTACCACTGTGCATTGTGATCACTTAATTCAAGCAAAGCAAGGTGCTCAGAAGGATTTAAAACGTGCTAATGAAACGAGCAACGAAGTTTTTGATTTCTTAGAGTCCGTTTCTAATAAATACGGAATTGGTTTCTGGAAGCCGGGTGCAGGTATTATTCACCAAGTAGTTTTAGAAAATTATGCATTTCCTGGAGGAATGATGATTGGTACTGATAGTCATACGGTAAATGCCGGAGGTCTTGGTATGGTTGCTATTGGTGTAGGTGGTGCTGATGCTGTCGATGTAATGGCCGGAATGCCGTGGGAACTTAAATTTCCAAAATTAATTGGAGTTAAATTAACAGGTGAACTAAACGGTTGGACTGCTTCTAAAGATGTTATTCTTAAAGTGGCAGGTATTCTAACTGTAAAAGGTGGTACTGGCGCTATTGTTGAATATTTTGGCCCGGGTGCTAAAAACCTTTCAGCAACTGGTAAAGGAACCATTTGTAATATGGGTGCAGAAATTGGTGCAACCACGTCTACATTTGGTTATGATGAATCTATGGAGCGTTTCTTACGTGCTACAGATCGTGCAGATGTTGCTGACGCAGCAAATGAGATCAAAGAATATTTAACAGGTGACGACGAGGTATATGCTAATCCTGAGCAGTATTTTGATGAAGTAATTGAAATTAACCTTTCAGAATTACGCCCACACCTTAATGGTCCTTTTACTCCAGATTTAGCTACTCCGGTAGGAGAACTAGGAGAAAAGGCAGCTAAAAATGACTGGCCAATTAAAGTTGATTGGGGTCTGATAGGTTCTTGTACAAACTCTTCTTATGAAGATTTATCAAGAGCAGCTTCTATCGCGCAGCAAGCGATTGACAAGAAATTAAAACCTAAGAGTGATTTTGGTATCAACCCGGGATCAGAGCAAATTCGTTACACTGCAGAGCGTGACGGTTTGTTAGAGGTTTTTGAGAATTTAGGAGCGACTATTTTTACAAATGCCTGCGGACCTTGTATTGGTCAGTGGGATCGTAGTGATCGTAAAGGGGAAGAGAAAAACACTATTGTGCACTCTTTCAACCGAAACTTCTCAAAACGTGCCGATGGTAACCCAAATACGCACGCATTTGTAGGTTCTCCAGAAATGGTTGCAGCTATTGCTATTTCAGGACGTTTAGATTTTGATCCATTAAATGATACACTGATCAACGAAGATGGAGAAGAAGTGAAATTAGACGTACCTGTAGGTTTAGAATTGCCTACTAAAGGTTTTGCTGTTGAAGAAAACGGGTATTTAGCACCTACCGAAGACGGAAGTAAAGTTGAAGTAAAAGTTGCTACAGACAGCGAGCGTTTACAGTTGCTAACTCCATTTGTTCCTATTAAGGACTCAGAGTTAAAAGAAGTAAAACTTCTTATCAAAGCCTTCGGAAAATGTACGACAGACCACATTTCTATGGCGGGACCTTGGTTACGTTACCGTGGACATCTTGATAATATTTCAAATAACTGTCTGATTGGTGCTGTAAATGCATACAATAAGAAGACTAACTTTGTAAAAAGTCAATTGACAGGCGAGTATGGCGGTGTGCCAGATACACAACGTGAGTACAAAGCTAAAGGAATCAAAACCATTGTTGTTGGAGATCATAACTATGGTGAAGGTTCTTCTCGTGAGCACGCTGCAATGGAGCCACGTCATCTTGGTGTAGCTGCAGTATTGGTTAAATCTTTTGCACGTATTCACGAAACAAACCTTAAGAAACAAGGAATGTTAGGATTGACTTTTGCTAACGAAAATGACTATGATCTGATTCAGGAAGATGATACATTCAGCTTCTTAGATATCGAAGAATTTGCTCCAGACAAGCCGTTAACAATCGAGGTAACACACGCTGACGGAAGCAAAGACACGATTAAAGCAAATCATACTTATAATGATGCGCAAATCGCTTGGTATCGTGAAGGTTCTGCTTTAAATCTTATCAAAAAGCAAAACGCTTAATAGATTATATTAAAATAGTATTAAACCAAACCACAATTTTGTGGTTTGGTTTTTTTGTTCCCTTTATTTGCGGAAATGATTGTCTGAAGCAAATGAAATTTTTTAAACAGAACATCGTTTTACATTTCAGAAACAACTTAAACTATAAAAAAATTCTTATGAAAAAAATAAACCTTTTACTACTTGCAGTTTTGGCGATATTCGCTTCGTGCTCAGGTGATGACACCGTAGCAAGATCTACGGTGACTATTGATATTTCTGGTCTTGAGCGCTTAGAAAATGGTGCTGAATACCAGGCTTGGATCTCTAATGGTGCCGAAGTGATCTCACTAGGTAGATTTACTGATGTAAATTTCCCTAAAAGTTTTGAAGCACTTACCGGAGATGTTGAAGGTGCTACGCAATTTTTGTTAAGCGTAGAACCGGGCAATGATTCCAGTGCAGAAATTAGTCAGTCTATTTTGCTGAGTGGAGAATTTGTTGGGAATGCAGCTACGGTTGACGTTTCTCAAAATTTTGGTTCGTATACCAGCGCGTCTGGTCAGTTTGTGCTTCAAACGCCTACAGATAATGTGAGCACTAATGAAAACAGCGGACTTTATTGGTATGTACCTGCAACAGGACAACCGGGGTTAAAATTACCTACTTTACCGGCAGGATGGAAATACGAAGGTTGGGTAACCGTTCCGGGGGCTAGTGGTGACGTGGATCTTTCTACAGGAAGGTTTACTAACGTGAACAATGCTGATGAATCAGATCCTTTCAGTTTGAACATAAACCCTGCACCCGATTTTCCGGGTGAGGATTTCATTAATGAAAATGTGTTGAGCGCATACGGAGTAAATACATTGCCTAACCTAGTAGGAAAGCAAGTATTTATCACTATTCAGCCTATTTTTGACAACACCAGCAGCTCTTCTTCCATCAGTCCATTTGTATTGCGTCCTCTTGTAGGTACTGTGACACAGGAAGCAGGATCTAGTGTAACGAATACAATGCAAATAAACACAGCATCTTTTCCGGTAGGTCGTGTGACACGTGATTAATTCTGTGATTATCTTAAAATAAAAAAACCGGCTAATTGCCGGTTTTTTTATTGGTTATAGTTTAGTAACGCTTAAACTAATTTATTGATTTTTTCAATAAGCTTGCTCATATCACTTTGAAGCTTGTCAACCTGACTTTCTAAATGCTGCACACGTTTATTCGCATCCATATCCACAACATTTAACGAGCTTGTGATTTTACCTCTAACCACTAATATTTCAAGAATATTTTTAAGGTCATAGCTCACACTTTCGTACTTGCTGTTATCGCTTATCAATATTATGGCATCGTTAGGTAAATCTTTTTTTATACGTTTGGTTAAAACCGATTTTGCAGTTACAATTACCGCTACAGAACCGTCTAAAATTTCGTTTAGATCATCTGTATGTTGTGTAATAAGAATATCACCGTGCATTAGGGTAGGCATCATACTGTCACCTTCAACTTCAAAAAGTTTTTGACCTTTTGAAGGTTCGTAGCCCGGCAGTTTAAACATGTCTAAGGTTGACATCCATTGTTCATTATCACGGTTTTCAATAAAACCTGCTCGAGCTTCCACATTAATTAATGGTACAAATCCATTAGTTGAGTTCATCATAATAGAATTATGAGAACCTTTTAAAATGCGATCTGTAGGAACGCTGTACAATTTACTAAGCGTGAGCAAGTGTTCGGTCGTGATTGAATTCTGACCGTTTTCAATTAAAGAATAGGCGCCCTGAGTGATACCGAGTTCTTCGGCTACTTTCTTTTGTGAAAGCGAAGCACCTTCCCTGAGGGATTTAAGTTGTTTTGATACTGACATTTTAGATTAGGTTTAGGGAACATCTAATTTCTTCAAATATAAAGATTAAATAAGATAATATTGTTTTTAATTATATTTTTAAGCAATAATTCTATTTTTCCAAGATAACTGAAGAACTAATACGTTTAAATTCTTAAAAAACGTTAAATAGTGATAATATAATAATGATAAGATGATTTTCTGTAAGATTTAACCGTTTAAAAAGACAGTGCAAAAGTTATTTATCGATAGAATAGCTTTGATAGTCTATCTACAAAAAGAAATTGAGATTATGCTAAAAAATTGAATTTCAAGTAGCTAATATAGCCGGAAGATTGTTGACTAAATTGTGCAAAAGAACCTTAGGTTTTGATGTTTTGAAAATAGATAGAAATGCTATTTTTGTTTATGCAAAATAACGTACTCATTCTAGATTTCGGATCGCAGTATACCCAGTTAATCGCCAGACGTATACGGGAACTCAATATCTTCTGCGAGATCAAACCATTCAACAATTTACCTGAAGATTTAAGCAGCTATAAAGCTGTGATTTTATCAGGCTCTCCATCATCAGTTAGAGCAGAAGATGCTCCGCACCCTGATTTATCTCAAATTAGAGGGAAAAAGCCTTTGCTAGGGGTATGCTATGGAGCGCAATATTTGGCGCATTTTCACGGTGGTGAAGTGGGGCAGTCCAATACCAGAGAATACGGTAGAGCTAATCTTTCTATGATTAAAGAGGATGAAGCGTTTTTTGAAGGTGTAGAAGTAGGAAGCCAAGTTTGGATGAGCCACAGTGATACGATTAAAGCTTTGCCTGAAGGTTCGGTGAAACTTGCAAGTACGCACGATGTGGAAAACGCGGCTTACAGAATAGGAGGAGAAGAGACCTACGCAATTCAATTTCACCCAGAAGTATACCACTCTACAGACGGTAAGAAGATTTTAGAGAATTTCTTGATTAATATTGCTAAGGTTGAACAAACCTGGACTCCCGATAGCTTTGTTGAAAGCACTGTAGCGCAATTAAAGAAAAAGGTAGGTTCAGATAAAGTGATCTTAGGCTTGTCTGGCGGAGTAGATAGTTCAGTTGCAGCAATGCTTTTGCACAAAGCGATTGGCAAAAACCTGCACTGTATTTTTGTAAATAACGGACTGCTTAGAAAGAATGAATTCCATGACGTATTGCAACAATATGAAGGCATGGGGTTGAATGTAAAAGGCGTTGATGCTTCTGATCGTTTTTTAAGTGCATTAGCAGGTAAGAGCGATCCTGAAGAGAAGCGTAAAACCATCGGTCGTGTATTCATTGAAGTTTTTGATGATGAAGCGCATATGGTTGAGGATGCAAAATGGCTGGCTCAGGGTACGATCTACCCTGATGTGATCGAGTCTGTTTCGGCTACCGGAGGGCCTTCGGCAACAATAAAGTCGCATCATAATGTAGGCGGTCTACCAGATTTTATGAAGCTTAAAGTGGTGGAGCCTTTGCGAATGCTTTTTAAAGATGAAGTTCGCCGAGTGGGTGCAAGTATGGATATGAACCCTACTTTATTAGGAAGGCATCCATTCCCTGGACCTGGCCTTGCCATTAGGATTCTTGGAGATATAACACCAGAGAAAGTACGTATTCTTCAAGAGGTTGATGCTATATTCATAAACGGATTACGTGATTGGGGATTATATGATCAGGTGTGGCAAGCCGGTGCTATGTTGCTGCCTGTGGATTCTGTTGGTGTTATGGGAGACGAGCGTACTTATGAAAAATGTGTTGCCTTGCGTGCGGTAGAAAGTACAGATGGGATGACCGCAGATTGGGTAAATCTGCCTTATAATTTTCTTCAAAAAGTTTCAAATGATATAATAAATAAGGTTAAAGGCGTTAATAGAGTAGTCTATGACATCAGTTCTAAACCACCCGCCACGATTGAGTGGGAATAGAAGATTTAACAGCGTTTAAAACTCATTTATATGGCAATACCTCATAATTTTATGAGGTATTGGTGTAAAAAATAAACACAATGAAAAACATATCAATTCTTTTCGTAGTCATCTTTGTAGTGTTCAGTTGCTCGAGTATTGGGCAGCAAAAATATGCAAGTCATCAAGTACGGGAAGGCGAAACAGTTTCTAGTATTGCCAACAAATACAACGTTACGGTTTATGAAATTTATAGACTGAATCCTGAAGCTAAAAGCAAATTGTATCCTGGTCTGGTCTTGATTTTACCGGGAGGCGAGTCAGCACCGGGCGGATCAGAAATTTCTGCAGACGGAAAGTTTATACTACACACGGTGGCTAAAGGCGAGACATTGTATAAGCTGTCTAAAAATTATGATGTGGCTGAGTCAGAGATCAAACGTTATAACAAGCATCTTTACAGCGCAGAGTTGAGAAGAGGCGAAACGGTAAAAATTCCTAATACTAGTGAAGCTGTAGCAGAAGACGATTCTACTAAACCAGCGGTGACCAACAGAAAGCATATTGTAAAATCTAAAGAGACTAAATACGGTCTTGCTTCTATGTACGGTATTACCATTGCTGAATTGGAGCAAATGAACCCGGAAATTAAAGAGGGCTTGCAAATAGGAACTATTTTAAATGTTCCGGATAAATCATATGCTAAAGATGCGGTGCTTGAAGAGAGTAAGTATGGTTTTTATGAGGTTAAACCCAAAGAAAACTTTTTTCGACTTACCCAACGCTGGGATATGACCGAAGATGAATTGATCGCTTTAAATCCTTCTTTAAACGACGGACTTAAAAGCGGAATGATTTTAAAGCTTCCGAAGGAAAAACTTAGTAATACTGCTCTTGACGTTACCGGCGAGGCTACACGTTTAGCGGATAATTTAACTAACAGATCAACCAAGAATATCGCCGTGATGTTGCCTTTTAATCTTGGTAAAACAGTTGTAGATACAGGTGATGTTCGAAAAAAAGTACTCAAAAATGATCGGGTAATGAATATTGCCCTTGACTTTTATAGTGGAGCATTAATGGCTATTGATTCAGCAAAAGCTTTGGGTATTTCTTCGAATTTATATGTGTTTGATACGCAATATTCGAGAGGAGATGGTAAAGCGGGCAATGATCGTAAAATTGAGCAACTCATCAATAATGGAGATTTTAATAAAATGAATGCTGTTATTGGTCCGTTGCTTACGTCGAATGTCGAAAAAGCAAGTCAGTTATTAAGAGATCGTGCCATACCGGTGGTTTCTCCAATCGTTCCTAATGTAAGTATGCGCTCTAATATGTTTCAATCGCGTCCTGATGATGAGATTTTGAGAGAGCAAATGCTGCGTTACATTAAGCAGGAAGGAAAAGGAAAAAATATAATTGTTATTGCAGATTCTAAAAACACAGGTATTAAGGCGAAACTTTTAGATTTATATCCAAGCGCTAAAGTGGTTTTTCCGGAGTCTTCAGATAGCGGCTATTATCTTAGAGCGAGTAATCTTACCTCTAAACTTTCAGAAACTATAGATAACTGGGTGATTTTAGAAAGTAATGATATTGCGCTAATCAGTAGTGTAACTACAAGCCTGAGTACGCAAGCGGCAAGTAAAAAGATCACTTTATTGACTACAGACAAAGGTTCAGCATATCAGAGTGATGATATTTCAAACATTACCTTAATGCGTCTTAATTTTCATTTCCCTTCTGTAGCGCGTAGCTATACCGAAAATCACGCAGGTTTTGTTCAAGCTTATGCAGATAAATACGGATATGTTCCCAATAGTTATGCGGTGCGCGGTTACGATCTTACTTTTGATACTATTTTGCGTCTTGCGGCTGCAGAAAGTCTTTATGATGCTGCAGATGCGGGTTATATTACACAATACGTTGAGAATAAATTTAAGTATGTGCAGGATCCGGTTTCGGCGGGTTATTTCAATACCGCAGCTTATATTTTAAAATATGGAGAAAATTTAGAGGAAATTGTTGTTGAAATTCCTTCTGAACAAGGATCCTCGTCTTACCTTAAAAACTAAAAGTATGACAAGTAAAGTAGTATATCTGGGGAATTTACGTACCGAATGTGAACACGTTAAATCTGGTAACACGTTTATCACCGATGCTCCAACAGATAATAATGGAAAAGGAGAAGCTTTTTCTCCTACCGATACTGTAGCGACTGCTTTAGCAAGCTGTATGCTTACGGTAATGGGTATTAAGGCTACTCAGATGGAAGATGTGCATATAGACGGTTCTACTGCTGAAGTGACTAAAATAATGAAAGCAGAGCCTCGAAGAATCGCTAGAATAGAAGTGAAGATTAATTTAAAAGGAGTGGCTGATGATAAAAACCGAAAAATTCTAGAAAATACAGCAAGAACGTGTCCCGTATTAAATAGTTTACATCCTGATATGGAAAAGGAAATCATCTTTAACTGGATGTAATTTAGTGGAGATTGTTATAAAATAACATCAATAAAAAAGCCCGATCAATTTGATCGGGCTTTTCATTTCTAAGCGGAAGTATTGTTTAATTAGGCGTTATAGCCTTATTTTACTTTATTTACGATTGCTTCAAAAGCTTCTGGGTGATTCATTGCTAAATCTGCAAGTACCTTACGATTAAGTTCGATGTTTGCAGCTTTAACTTTACCCATAAACTGAGAATAAGACATTCCGTGCATACGAGCACCCGCGTTAATACGAGTGATCCATAACGTACGGAAATTTCTTTTCTTTTGACGACGGTCACGGTATGCATAAAGCATAGCCTTTTCCACCGCATTTTTAGCAACTGTGTAGACGTTTTTACGTCTTCCAAAGTAACCTTTGGCTTGCTTCATTACCTTTTTTCTTCGGGCTCTAGAAGCAACTGAATTTACTGATCTTGGCATAATTTAATTGTTTTTGTAGCAGGCGGGTGACAAGCACCACTTTTAAAACTCTGATTTTTTCGTTTTGCCCAACTCCAGGGTTTATAAAATAATTTAACCGGTTACGTGCTTATTTAAGACGTAACATAATTTTCACGTTATTCTCGTCAGCTTTGTGTACCAAAGTGTCGTGAGTTAACGCTAGCTTACGTTTCTTAGACTTTTTAGTCAAGATGTGACTCTTAAACGCGTGCTTTCTTTTGATTTTACCAGTACCTGTAAGCTTAAAACGCTTTTTAGCACTGCCTTTTGTTTTCATTTTAGGCATAATTCCTAGTTTATTTAATTATTCCGCTTATTACTGTTTGTTGTGATTTTTTTTAATCAAAACAATCCCGGCCTTTCTAAGAAGGTCGGGATTTATATTTTAAAAAGTCTAATGACCTTTATTTACTTTTCTTAGGAGCCATAAACATAATCATACGTTTACCCTCCAATTTTGGCATTTGTTCAACTTTACCATATTCTTCAAGATCTTGTGCTAAACGAAGCAATAAAATCTGACCTTGATCTTTATAGATGATTGAACGCCCTTTAAAGAATACATACGCTTTTAATTTAGCTCCTTCTTCTAAGAACTTCAATGCGTGTTTCTTTTTAAACTCGTAGTCGTGATCGTCTGTGTTAGGACCAAATCTAATTTCCTTTACGACCACTTTAGAAGCTTTAGCTTTAATCGCTTTTTCACGCTTCTTTTGCTCGTAAACAAACTTTTTATAGTCCATTACCTTACAAACCGGTGGATTGGCATTAGGAGAAATCTCCACTAAATCCAATTCCAGTTCTTGAGCGATTTCCAGTGCTTTGCTGGTAGGATAGATATCCATCTCTACATTATCGCCCACAAGGCGCACCTCACGTGCACGAATTTTTTGGTTGATATTGTGTTGGTCTTGCTTTTGGACTCTTGCGGGTCCTCTTGATCTTTTTCTACGTATTGCTATGGCTATATAATTTTAATTAAACTTCAAATTTTTTCAATGTCTTGGAGATTTCAGCATCAATCAGTTCAGCAAATTTTGCAACTGTCATCGTTCCTAAATCTTCTCCACCATGTTTACGTACAGAAACCGTACCATCATTGGCTTCTTTCTCGCCAATTATTAACATGAAAGGCATTTTCTGCATTTCTGCTTCGCGAATCTTCCTTCCCATAGTTTCTCCACGATCATCTATCGTGGCACGTACACCATGATTTTCGAGCAAAGTTAATACTTTTTGTGCGTAATCCTCATAGTTTTCACTGAGTGTTAACACGGTAGCCTGTTCTGGCATCAACCAAAGTGGGAAATTTCCGCCGGTGTGCTCAAGCAAAATAGCAACAAAACGCTCTAAACTTCCAAAGGGTGCTCTGTGAATCATCACCGGGCGGTGTTCTTCATTATCACTGCCTTTGTAGGTAAGTTCAAAACGTTCAGGAAGATTGTAATCCACCTGAATGGTTCCTAACTGCCAGCTACGGCCTAACGCATCTTTTACCATAAAGTCTAACTTAGGCCCGTAAAACGCAGCTTCGCCGGTCTCTACGACATAATTTAAACCTTTAGCTTTAGCGGCATTGATGATCGCATTTTCGGCTTTTGCCCAGTTCTCATCAGTACCTATATATTTCTCCTTATTCTCGGGGTCTCTTAAAGAAACCTGAGCGGTAAAGTTTTCAAAACCTAGTGAGCCAAATACATAAAGTACAAGGTCAATTACTTTCATGAACTCATCGTCCAGCTGATCTGGAGTACAGAAAATATGCGCATCATCTTGCGTAAACCCACGTACACGTGTAAGTCCGTGCAATTCACCGCTTTGTTCATATCTGTATACTGTACCAAATTCAGCATAACGCTTAGGGAGATCACGATAACTCCACTGCATCGCATTATAGATCTCACAGTGATGCGGACAGTTCATAGGCTTCAATAAGAACTCTTCACCTTCTGCCGGTGTCGTAATAGGCTGAAAGCTGTCTTCTCCATATTTTGCATAATGCCCAGAAGTCACATAAAGTTCTTTTTGACCTATATGAGGAGAAACCACCATCTCATAACCTGCTTTTTTCTGAGCAGCCTTTAAGAAATTTTCAAGACGCTCACGCAAAGCGGCACCTTTAGGCAGCCATAATGGCAGTCCTTGTCCTACTTTCTGCGAAAAAGTAAAAAGCTGAAGCTCTTTACCTAGTTTTCTGTGATCGCGTTTTTTTGCTTCCTCAAGTAATTCTAAATATTCTTTTAAATCTTTTTGCTTCGGAAATGAGATACCATAAACTCGAGTAAGTTGCGGCTTGTTTTCATCGCCTCTCCAGTACGCTCCGGCAACGCTCATCAATTTAACCGCTTTTACAAAACCGGTATTGGGCAAGTGACCACCGCGACATAGATCTGTAAAGGTATCGTGATCGCAGAAAGTGATCGAGCCGTCTTCTAAATTTTCGATCAATTCTACCTTATACGGATTGTCTTGCTTTTGATACATTGCCAGCGCATCTGCTTTAGAAACACTGCGCATAGAAAACTCGTGTTTTCCGCGAGCGATCTCAAGCATTTTATCTTCAATCTGTTTAAAGTCGTTCTCGCTGAGGGATTTTTCACCAAGATCTACGTCGTAGTAGAATCCTTTGTCAATTGCGGGACCAATGGTAAGTTTTACTCCCGGATACAATTCTTCTAAAGCTTGCGCTAAAATATGCGCCGAAGAATGCCAAAAAGCTTTTTTTCCTTCATCATCATTCCAAGTAAACAAAACAAGTGCACCATCCTCGGTAAGTGGGGTGGTGGTCTCAATCGTTTTGTTATTGTATTTAGCTGAAATAACATTTCGCGCCAAGCCGGCACTTATGCTGTTTGCAACATCAAAAGGTGTTGCCCCGCTTTCAAATTCTTTTACGCTGCCATCTGGCAAAGTAACTTGGATCATAATAAAATTTTAGGCTGCAAAGATAAAGGCTTTTGCGAGAAAATTAGATAGGAGTTATTCAAAAATTTATAGAAGATTTTAAGCGCTTCAAACGTTTTAAATAGTGTTTGTTTTATCGAAGCATTACAGAATTCCGCGTGCTTTTATTTCCAAATATTTATTGATGGTAATCACGGTTAAATCTTCGGGCTTGGTAAGTACGGTTTGAATGCCATTTTTTTCCAGTTCCTTAACCATTAACTTCTTCTCATAGTGCATTTTTTGGGCAATCGTTTTATGATAGATCTCTGGTGTGTTCTGAGCTTTTTTAGCGATTAGATCTTCAAGTTCTGTGTTTTCAAAGAAAATAACCACCAGAATGTGCTTTTTGGAAAGTCCTTTTAAATAGGGCAATTGGCGTTGCATTGCGCTGCTATGCTCAAAATTAGTGTACAAGAGCAATAAACTGCGGTGGGATATTTTTCGCTTTACTTCAGCATATAATCTACCAAAATCACTATCAAGAAAATTTGTTGAGATCGAATAAAGGACTTCAAGAATAGTATTTAAATGCGTTTTCTTGCTGCTGGCTGCGAGATGATTGTGAATGGTGTTGCTGAAGGTTAACAACCCGGTTTTATCGTTCTTTTTTAAAGCTATATTGCTAAAAGCAAGCGAACTGTTTATCGCATAATCGAGTAAGGTAAGGCCGTTGAACGGCATTTTCATCACGCGGCTTGCATCTATAATAGAGTAGACAGGTTGTGATTTTTCGTCCTGAAACTGATTGATCATCAGCTCGCCACGCTTAGCGGTTGCCTTCCAGTTTATGGTACGCACATCATCGCCACTCACATATTCTTTGATCTGCTCAAACTCCATCGTATGACCTATACGCCTGATTTTTTTGAGACCAAATTGCGTCAGTTTATTATCAATCGCCAGAAAGGCATATTTTTTCATCTGAATAAATGAAGGATACACTTTGACCTCTTGATCTTTGCCGAATGTAAACCTGCGTCTGGCGAGATTTAAAGTGGAATTGACATAGATATTCAGGCGTCCAAAAGTATAGACTCCGCGTTCTACCGGCCTTAATTGATAGTTGATTATAGTTTTTCCGCGAGACGGAATGCTTCCGGTTTTTAGAAAATCGCGTTTTTGAAACTGAACAGGAATTTCATCAATCACCGAAATACCAATAGCAAAATTATACTTGTTTTGAATTGCTAAGGGGACTTCATTAAGATCACTATTTGAAAATTTCTCAGGAAGCTTCCGCGCTGCGTTTATTCCTTCCTTGTTTTTAAAAAGTAGTACGACATCAAATAGAAATGCGACACTTAAAAAAAACGTTCCTAAAAGCGCAATGCTAAAAAGCGTATGCCACCAGTAGGAGAAAAGAAAGAGTACGATAAGCACAGCGAGTATAAAAAATAGTCGCTTACCGAGATAAAGATTTTTTATGAAGTTAACGATGCGCACTAACGAGGGACTTCAACAGATTGTACTAACATATCGATAACGGTTTCCGGAGTCATACCTTCCATCTCGCGTTCTGGAGAGAGAATAACCCGATGTCGTAAAACCGGAGTTACGGAGCGTTTTACATCTTCTGGAGTCACAAAATCTCTCCCGGAAATCGCAGCAAATGCTTTTGCAGCGTTCATAATAGATAGGGAAGCACGAGGCGATCCTCCTAGATATAAATGCGGATGCGTGCGCGATTTTACCGTGATCTGCGCGATATAATTAAGTATTTTTTCTTCTACTAGGATTTTACGGGTTTGCTCGCGATATTCTTGAAGTTGCTCTGGTGAAAGTACACTATTGATGGCTTCTGCTTGTGAGCCGGTACGCTCGTTTTGTGATTTAAGAATTTGAATTTCATCTTCTAGGTCGGGGTAATTCACTTTGATCTTGAATAAGAAACGGTCAAGTTGTGCTTCGGGAAGGGCGTAAGTTCCTTCTTGTTCAATAGGGTTTTGTGTGGCTAAAACCATAAAAGGTTTTTCTAATTCATAACGATGCCCATCTATGGTGATCTGGCGTTCTTCCATCACTTCAAAGAGTGCAGCCTGAGTTTTAGCCGGAGCGCGGTTGATCTCATCAATTAATATGATGTTAGAGAAAATAGGCCCGTGTTTGAATTCAAAATCACTGGTTTTCATATTTAAAACCGAAGTTCCCAGAACGTCACTTGGCATTAAATCTGGTGTAAATTGAATACGACTAAAGTTGGTGTTCAATGTTTTGGCAAAAAGTTTTGCGGTAACCGTTTTAGCAATTCCCGGAACACCCTCGATCAAAACGTGGCCATCAGAAAGCAAAGCGACGATCAGCAGCTCTATAAACTCGTGCTGGCCTACAATCACTTTTGCAAGTTCAGCTTTTAAAGCAGCTACGTTATCTCGTAATTCTTCGAGCGGAATTCTGCTCTGAAATGCTAAATTTTCTGAAGCTTCATCCGTCGAATCTTGAGGTGTATTTTGATTTTCAGGGTCTTTATAGGATTCTTCCATAACTAATGGGTGTTTTTAAAATTTTCTACAAGCGTATTGAGCTTTATAAGTTCGTCCTCGCTCACAACAGCTTTTTGTCTGATCAAGATAATATAATCTACGAGCGATTTGATTTCGGTTTGAGGTTTGCCGCTTTTAGCGGTTAATTTGTCAACAAAATCCTGACTAAAGCGCTCTGTTGACAAGGAATAAACGCTGCGTATATGCTCTAAGATATGATTGATCTGGTGCATCGCGATTTGCCGATTATCTTTTTTGTCAAGGTACATTCCGGCAATAGTTCTTGTATAATCTAATGTTTTATTCGGTAAAGGCTGAATCACCAGAATGCTGCGCTGTTTACGCTTTCCTTCAAAAATAACCCACAGAACCGCTACAAGAATTAGCAAGTACCACGACCATTTTAAATATTTATTGGTCAAAATCAATCGCAATGGAGAAACAGCATATTCTTTACTGTTTTTATAATATTGATCTAAGTATATCGTGCCATCATCTGGGAGGTAAGACAGAGCTTTTGCAGTATATTCTGCATTAGTACTGTCTAACATAAAAACATTGGTAAAGCCTTCTGGGAACGTGTGTAAATAGACAGTTCCGTTCTTGTACGGAGTTTTAATAAAATTGACTTTGGGCTTTTTTATTTGTGACGAATCGTTATCACGAATCAAATCAAACACGCCAAGAACAGTTGTTTTAAGAGTGTCTATCTCATCAAAGTAAACGGTACCAACATCTTTATTTAACCGAAAAGGGCGCTCTGCTTTTAATCGCGGGTTGGTAAAATTAACCAGTGGTCGTTTTTTTAGGTTGGCGGTCTCGCTATAAAAGTTCAGGCCTAACCAAAGGCTGTCTAAGATGGTTTTGCTAATAGAGCCGGCCGAAACAAAAAGGGTATTGCCTCGTCCTACCCATTCTAAGAGTTTATTACTTTCGGTGGCATCATTATAAACACTTCCGTTTAGGAAAAAATAAGTGCTTCCTGCTGGTAGGGTGCTGTCTTGTAAAAACTCGAATGGGGGAATGTTGACTTCTTCAATTCGGTTTGCATTAATCACACTGGGCAATTGCTCGTGAAAAACATAGGTGCCAAAAGGAATTTTATCCTGCTTACCGTATCCCTTAAACCAGTTGATGGGTTCGGGTTGTGAAGCTTCGGCAAGAATCAAAACCGCAAGAAAAGCGATGAGTACCCCTGCCATTATTTTATAGCGTTTGCTCATAAATCTGCAGTGGTCTTTTTAAATTCTTTTTCGGCTTTTAAAAACTGGTGCGAACTCACATTAAAATTTCCATACCAGATAAAATCGTAGATCCGGGTTAATTTGGTAAAGTCTGCACGCAAGGTGTCGTTCTTGATTTCATAAACATAATCGGCATTGGTTTTTTGAGCTTGCCAATCTATAATATCTTTTTGTGCTAACTTTTGTAATAACAGTAAATAATAAAAACGTACGGCGAGTCTATAATTGTTTTCTTTCAGCGCAGTGTCAATAAGTTCTTGTATGTTTTGGGTCTCTATTATTTTTTGTTCGTCTGAAAGAATGACTTTGTTCAAAGCATTTGTTTTGAGAGGCGAACCGCCAAAGTCAATGCGCATAATGAACCAAACGAGCAAGGCTACCACCAAAATAATGATCAAATAAGGCAGTGCTTCAATCAGAAAACCAAGAATACCGCCAACTTCTTCTCCCTGTAAAAGCCATTGAATAAAAGAAGCCCAGAGGTCATTAAGCCAGGTTTTAAAGCGTGTCCAAATATTATCTGGCGGAACAAAAGCCACATAGTCAAAGGCGTCATCCTGACGGTATTCTTCAAGTGCTTGCTCCTCAAAATATTTAGGCGCCACAACACTGTCATCATAGCGCACTTGCCGGGCTACAGTTGTTGAATCGTTTGTATTTTGAGCAAATGCTGCAAACGAAAACAAGCAAATCAATATGTAAAACAGCTTAGTGATCATTAATGGTCTGAGCCAATACTTTCAATAGTTTCAAAAGTTCCGGTTTGATTTTTCTTTTCATTCAGATTGAAATAAATGAAAGCGATCGCGATGGTAAAAATACCGGCAAGAATGTATTGCACCGCCGATGAAAGCACGCTCAGCGTAATATAAACCCAATCAAACATACTTGACATATCGCCTTGAGAGATTGTTTCAGCAGAAAGAAAACCTTTGGTTAAGCTATATAAAATCACAGGGAGTGAAAGTACAATGTTAGCGATGTAGAGTAAAATACCTAAAACCAACATTGTGGCAAAGGTGATCCACCATTCATTTTTGATGAGTTTAAAACTGTCTGAGATAGAATCTCCCACAGCTTTATTTTCAAAAACCAGAATGGCCCAAGCTAACGACAGAGGAATCGCAATATAAACTCCGGGAAAGAAACACAGCATAAACCCAAAGAAGATCATTATGAAAATTAGAAAAGTGAGCCCGGTTAAGCTACCCAGTTCTGATTTTACAGAACGTTTTAACTCATCTTGATCTACAACCCCTTGATTGGCAACATATAGCTTGATATAGTTTAAGATGGTACCATAGAGCACACCATAATAAAAAAACAGGGCGATAAATAAAGCTAAAATGGGTAGGAATAAATTAGCTGCGCCAAAAGTACCACCCTCTAAAAATGAAAAGTTGGCCGTTGCGCTCGTGTAGTACGCAGAGATACCTATCAGCACTAAAAATGGAATCGCTGCATTGCGTAAAAGTGCTTTAAACAATGGTTTGTACTCCAGCCGAATGAATTTAAATGTATCGGTAATTATGTCGCCTAGTTCGCGTTGTTTTTTAAATGTGATCAGTTCTTTCATCTAATGGTTGTAGTTGTTTTTTGAAATATATTTTGGGGTATACGACGTAGTAAAATAAAATTAGTAACAAAGAAAGTGTAATAATTAAGATGGCTAGCCAGTCTGGCATTTCGGTATGCCGGGTAACAAAACCTTCAAGAAAGCCGGCAATAATAAAAAACGGAATCGTACTCACCACGATTTTTAATCCGTCTTTCATACCGCGTTTAAAGGATTCTAGGCGGGTATAGGTTCCCGGGAATAAAATACCGTTTCCTAAAACCAAACCCGCTGCGCCGGCGATAATGATCACCGAAATTTCAATCGTACCGTGAATCCAGATCGTGCGTACAGATTCCCATAGCAGTCCTTTGTCATAAAAGAAATATTGAAAAGAACCCAACATAACTCCATTTTGCATCATTAGATAAAGGGAACCAATACTGAGTAAAATTCCGAAGATAAAAGCCATTAGCGCGACTTTAATATTATTTACGGTGATGCCCATAAACATTTCAACTTCGTTCATTTCTTTATACACCCGCATCGGGTCATTATCAGCAATATTTTCTAAGGTCATATTTACATAAGCATCTCCCAGTATACTACGCACGTAAGCGCCATCTGTCGCAGCGCTATAAGCACCTACGACACAAAATAGGGTAAACACTAAGAAAGAAATGAGCAACTGGCGCTGATACTTGTACATCAACAACGGAAATTCTTGAGTGAAAAAAGTGATAAAACGCGTGCTGGATTCTTGCTTGGTTTTATAGATTTTTTGATGCGATTGCGAGGCCAGATGGTTTAAGTATTGCGCGGTTTTACTCTGAGGATAAAAGGTCTTCGCATAGCTAAGATGATCTGTAACTTCAAGATATAGAGCAGATAATTCGTCAGGTGATAAATCTGTATGATTACCAGACAGAACGTTTTCAAATCTTATCCATTTGTCCTTATTTTGCTTCACAAAAGCCGCCTCGCGCATAAATTGAATTGTTGTGATGCTCATTAAAACAGCCTCAAAATGGGGTTTAATGAGAATGGTATCGTTCAAAGATAAAAGAATAGTAGATTACGTGTGCTTATTTAATGCCTAATTTATTTTTTTGCATTTTGAGCGCTCTGAAACAAAAGTTCTAATAGACATTTTTTAATCTCGACTGTCGGGAATAGCATTTAAGTTAATGGATAATTTTCAAATAGAAACTGCTCAAAATGTGAGCATACAGCAGCAAGTTGCAGGTATTGGTGATCGTATTTTGGGCTACCTGATAGACCTTTTAATCTTAGGTGCTTACTGGATTGCCTCAATCTTTTTGCTTTCTGCGTATGGACTGGACTCTAATTCTAACGGTTCGATCAATATTTACTTTATGATCGTTGGGATTCCTTCGTTTTTATACTTTTTATTACTCGAAGCTTTTTGGGATGGTCGTACCCCGGGCAAGGCCGCTTTAGGTTTACGTGTGGTAAAAATAGATGGCTCAAAACCAGGTTTTGGAAGTTATTTTGTGCGCTGGTTGATGCGTATGGTAGACATAACTCTTACCAGTGGGGGAGTGGCGGTATTTACCATTTTGCTTAACGGAAAAGGGCAACGCCTGGGAGATATCGCTGCCGGAACAACCGTAATTACTGAACGTAAAAAGGTAAAAATCAGCCATACAATTTTAGAAACTATAGCAGACGATTATGTACCTAAATATCCACAAGTGACTGTGTTTACAGATGCCGATATTCAAAAGGTAAAAACCATTTATACCGAAGCACGCCTGCACAGCAAACACAATGTTATTCTAAAATTGAGTCAGAAATTGGCGGCAACCATGCAGATCACTCCAGAAGAAACACCTTTTAACTTCGTAGATCGGGTGCTTAAAGATTATAACTATTACACCCAGCAGTAATGGAAAATATTGCCAGTATAATTGATATTTTAGGAACTATCGCATTTGCGATTTCGGGAGTGATCACGGCAACAAAAAAGCGTATGGATCTTTTTGGGATCTTGATCATTGCGACGGTTACTTCGGTGGGCGGTGGCACTTTACGTGATTTGCTCATTGGCAAATCGCCGGTTTCTTGGTTGCTAGATTCAACCTTTGTGTATATCATCGTTGCGACTACTATAGTAGGTATTATTTTTAGAAAGCAATTGCGTTACGTGCGCAGATCATTATTTTTATTTGATACCATTGGTATTGCGTTATATACGGTCACCGGTGTAGAAATTGCATTGTTGATCAACCTGGACCCGGTTATTTGTGTGGCTCTCGGGACTATTACTGCTTGTTTTGGAGGAGTGATTCGCGATATTCTGTGTAATGAAATTCCGGTGATTTTTAGAAAGGAAATTTATGCGAGTGCGTGTATTGCAGGAGGAACGTTGTATGTCATAATGCACCATTACGGCATTGCTGCTGGTGTAAATGCAGTAGTTTCAGGACTTGTGGTAGTTGTCATTAGAACGTTAGCGGTGGTATATGAAGTGCAACTGCCTTCTATTTATAGCAAGGCAGAGCGGTAGCAGACTGCAATTACTTTCGTAGCTTTAAAAAAACTTTCAATCATGGGCAAAAAGCTTCCGCATCTCAATCAACAACTTCAAGAATTTATAGATGCCCAAAAGATATTTTTTGTGGGTACGGCAGCTGCCGAAGGACGTGTGAATATTTCACCTAAAGGCATGAACACCTTTTATATTCTGAATGAACAAGAGGTACTTTGGCTCAATCTTACCGGAAGCGGAAATGAAACCGCAGCGCATTTGCTCGAAGATACGCGGATGACGATTATGTTTTGTTCGTTTGAAAAAAATCCATTGATTTTGAGACTTTATGGTGAGGCCGAAGTTTACCATGAGCGCGATGATCAGTTTGCTGCGTATATGAAGTATTTTGAAGAAACTGCAGGTTCCCGACAGATCTTCAAGTTAAAAATAGATTTGGTACAAACTTCCTGTGGTTTTGGAGTTCCTTTTATGGACTATAAAGGGGAACGCGAAACGCTAAAGGTTTGGGCAGAACAAAAAGGAGAAAGCGGTATTAAAGAATACTGGACCGAAAAAAATCAGACCAGCTTAGACGGTTTAGAAACCGGGATTTTCAAAGATTAAAAAGCTTAATCTAGCAATTCTACTTTTAAATATACATTTTCAATAGGCCACTCGTTGTCATCTGTTTTGAGTTTATTGATTTCGTCAACCACATCCATACCTTGAGTCACGCGGCCAAAAACCGTATGCTCGCCGTCAAGATGATGAGCGCCACGCTCAGGAACCACAATAAACCATTCAAAAGGAGAAGAGGCATCGCTGATGTTTTGCTCTAAATATTTTGCTGCCGAAAATGCGCCGCGCACGTGAGTGTGATTAGCACTAGCTTCGTTGGGAATGAGATAATTTCCTATACGCTGGCGCTTCTTAGGTGTTTCATAACCATCGCTATTTCCCCCTTGTACAACAAAATCCAGCGCATTGCGATGAATCATAGTGTCATCAAAATAACCTTGTTTTACCAGAAGCACAAAGTTGGCACGATGCAAAGGCGTATCTCGGTAAAGTTGAATGTCAATATCACCAAATTTCGTTGAAATACGTGCTCGCGTTTCTTTATTCTTTTTTCCGTATTCGGTCAAAAAGGGGATTAGCTCTGCTTGAGATTCAATAATTGAACCCGGTTTTTTCTTAAGACGCTCGTTTTCGGCTTGAGCTTTTTGCTCTGGAGTGCTATCTAAAACAGTCTCAGTTTGTTGCGTTTCCTCGGCTTTTTCTTTTGTTTTTTTATCTTCACATCCGGCTCCCGTCAATAGAATTAAGCTAAGTAAAAAGTAAAGAGAAGTACGCATATATGCAGTTTGATGAGTTTTTAAAACAAGTTCCAAAATTAAGCAATTTGGAATTATTAGGACAAGAAGCGCAGTTTCTTATGGCGCCCGATGAACGCATTCGTGCATTAAGCGAAATGGATATCGAAGCCAAAAAGCCGCGATGGGCAGGGGTGATGGCAGTTTTTTATCCTAATACTAAAGGGGAAACGACACTCGTACTCATTTTAAGAAAAACCTATAAAGGAGTTCACAGTAACCAAGTAGGCTTCCCCGGTGGTAAAGCCGAAACCTTTGATGAGAGTATTAAACATACTGCTTTGAGAGAAACAGAAGAAGAAGTAGGCCTTCCGCAAAGCGAAATAAATGTCGTGAAGAAGCTCACTAAATTATACATTCCACCTAGTAATTTTTGGGTACAACCTTTTATAGGCTATGTAGAGCAAACTCCGGTATTTACCAAAGAAGATGCAGAAGTTGAAGCGATATTAGAAGTTCCGCTAGAGGAGTTTCTTGCAGACAAAAGCGTTATAAAGCAACGCATAGATACCTCTTACGGGACGATGCTTGACGTTCCTGCTTTTTATCTTTCAGAGCACGTGGTCTGGGGCGCGACCGCAATGATGCTAAGTGAAGTCAAATGGGCATTTCAGCAAATAGATCGACTTTAGGCATATAATTTGAAGTTTTAATTTTATATTTCACAACTATCCTTTTATTACGTACAAAAAACTATGGGACTTTTTAAAACCAATCCGTTTGGGCATTATGACTTCATCAAGAAGTGGCTTATACGAGTGGCGGGTGTGATGTCACATCGCCGCTATCGTGGTTTTAATGCGTTACAGATAGACGGTTCTGAAATTATAAAAGATCTGCCGGACACAAACGTACTTTTTGTCTCTAATCATCAAACCTATTTTGCTGATGTTGTCGCGATGTTTCACGTATTTAATGCGAGTTTAAGCGGTAGAGTAGATAGCATCAAAAATGTAGGTTATCTGTGGCAGCCTAAACTCAACATTTATTATGTAGCAGCAAGCGAAACGATGCGCAGTGGATTATTACCGCGTATTATGGCTTATGCCGGTGCAGTTTCAGTTAGCAGAACTTGGCGATCTAAAGGAAAAGAGATTGACAGACCTGTAAACTTGAGCGATACCGAAAATATTGGGATCGCATTGCACGACGGCTGGGTGATCACTTTTCCGCAGGGAACTACAAAACCTTGGAAACCTATTAGAAAAGGTACCGCGCATATCATTAAACAATACAAACCTGTAGTAGTGCCTATCGTTATTGATGGTTTTAGAAGATCTTTTGATAAAAAGGGAATTCGTATTAAAAAACGCGGTATTCTTCAGACTATGGAAATTAAAAAACCATTAGATATCGACTACGAAAATGATAGCGTAGAGGATATTGTAGAAATGATTGAGTATGCCATAGAGCAGCATCCTTCCTTCTTAAAAGTAATTCCGCAGGAAGAATTAGAGAAAGAAGAACAGCTTAATCAAACCCGTAGATGGGACTATTAGTCAGTGAAATAAACCTACAAATTTCTTGAGTTTTAACATTTCTTTGGCATAGCGCTTGCAACTATTTAAAACAAAGAATGTTAAATATTGATTTTAGGTTGATTTTTCTTTAACCTTTGCATACTATTAATGTAAATATTGCGTTAAAGCCCCAAAATCAATTAGACCCAAAAATTGTTTATGAGAAAACTAAGTTTCGCCCTTGTATTGCTAGTAGTAGCAATGACTTCAAAAATAACTGCACAAGAACTTCCATTTAAAGATTGTATTGATGCACCGCTAGAAGATTTTAACAGCAGTGTTTTAACTACTCAATTATACAATCAGATCGCTAAAGATCCTACAATGAAACGCCTGATAGACCAGAAAAAGATGGCTGTGGGTATTGTGAGTCTTGATGACCCTAATGCGATTCAATATGCAGGTCTTAATGGTGAAGAAATGATGTATGCTGCGAGTTTGCCTAAAATTGCAATCCTACTTTCAGCGATGGATGCGATCGAAAAAGGAGAACTTAAAGAAACCGCAGAAGTTAAAAAAGATATGTGGTTGATGATCAGCAAATCAAATAATCAGGCCAGTACGCGTATGATTGACCGTTTGGGATATGACAAGATCTCAAGTGTTCTTACCAGCGACCGTTATAAGTTATACGATCAGAATAAAGGCGGTGGTCTTTGGGTAGGAAAGCGCTATGCGGCTGCCGGAGAACGTAGACCTGACCCAATGAAAGGACTAAGCCATGCCGCAACTGCAGAACAAGTTTGCAGATTTTACTACAAATTAGTTACCGGTAAATTGGTAAGCCCAGAGCGTTCTAAAGCAATGCTTGATATTATGGAGAATCCTTCATTACACCACAAGTTTGTAAATACGCTTGAGCGTATAGCACCTAATGCACGTCTATTTAGAAAATCTGGTTCTTGGAAACAATATCATTCAGATTCTATTTTAGTTTGGGGAGAAGATGGTCGCAAGTATATTATGGTTGCGCTTATTGAAGATCCTAACGGTGAACAAATTATAAGAAATTTAGTATTTCCTGTAGAGAAAGCTCTACAAAAATCTCGAACTTTACTTGCAAGTGCTACAAAAGGCGCTGGCAACTTAGGTGATTAAGAAGTTCCTTAAAAAGACGTTTAATATAAGAGATGGTGAAATAACCATCTCTTTTTTCATGCAGTTATACGTCTTTTTGATCATCACGATCTTGCTTATTGTAAAACCTACTGTCAACGCGCTTTTTCTAAAGGGGCTGGGAGCAGATAATCTTGCGTTTGGTTACTTACTTATAGCTGCAACGGCAATCGTAACATCATATTTTTATAATCAAGCGGTAAGGCGGTATTCTTTACGTCGTATTATGGTTTCATCGCTGGTGTTCTTTGCACTGGCTTTTGTGTTTTTAGCCGTATTGTATAAGCTAAACGCTATCGGCGCCATAGCGCTTTATATTTTTTATGTTATTAGCGGAATTTTCGCCGTGCTCACCACAAGTCAATTTTGGTTGTTAGCGAATATGGTATTTAACGCCAGAGAAGCCAAAAGACTTTTTGGTTTCATCGGTTCCGGGGCAATTGCAGGAGGGATTTTTGGAGGCTACTTAACGACTATTCTCGTGCCGTATATTGGTAATGGAAATATGTTGCTGATCGCCTCATTGTTTATTATTTCCTGTATTCCGTTACTATCCTTGATCTATAAAAAGGGATACGTCAGCAGAGCTTCAATTTCAGAAAGTAGTAACCAATCGCTTGGGGACTCTGCATATAAGCTTTTATTAAAATCGCGACACTTAACCTATCTGGCCTTGATCATAGGTTTAGGTGTTATTGTTGCTAAACTTGTAGACTTTCAATTTAGTGATTTTGCTGCGCGATCCATTCCTGATGCAGATCAACTGGCCTCGTTTTTTGGCTTTTGGTTTTCGACCTTCAATTTGGTCTCGCTTGGGATTCAATTGTTTTTGACCAACCGGGTAGTAGAAAAGTTGGGAGTTAATAGTTCGTTGCTAATCCTTCCGTTAGGTATTGCACTAGGTTCTTTATTATTCCTGACATTTCCAGAATTATGGGTGCTCATAATCATCAAAGGTATTGACGGAAGTTTTAAGCAATCTGTCAATAAAGCTGCTACCGAACTTGCGATGGTGCCGGTTTCCTTAGAAATAAAAAACCGCACCAAATCATTTATCGATGTGGTGGTTGATAGTGTCGCTACAGGAATCGCCGGCTGTCTTTTAATTTTTGTGATAAAAGGATTGTCGTTACCGTCTAACTATGTTACGGTAATTATCATTTTTCTGATTTTGGTTTGGATTGTCGGAATTTTTAGAGTTAGAGATTCTTACTTTAAGAGTTTTAGACAAAGTCTTAAAGAAGCTGTTGAGGTCACCGAAGGAGTTCCGAGACGCAAGCGCAAGTCACCTTTAGAGCTGGGGAAACGTATTTTAAGCAATGGGAATCCTTTACAAATTGTAGAATATCTCAACCATCTAAATAAACGTAATGCTAAGATCTTAAAGCAAAAGATCATTCCTCTACTGAATCACGAAGACGATGCGGTTAAAATCGCTGCTATTAATCAACTCTACCATTATCCTGAGGGCACTGCGCTAGAAGCCGTACGCGATATGGTGCATCTTAAAGATGACGAAGTAGTGTACGCGGCGATGAATTATCTCATTTTGCATACCTCGCTAAATGATAGCCGAATTTTTGATAGCTATCTCAATCACAGCAGCGATTATATTGCGCACGCAGCCTTACTTTGCCTGGCCAAAGAAGCACGAAATAACCAACAGATCGCAAGCCGTTACAATCTTGAATTGCGTATCGAATTGTGGCTGGCAGAATTAGAATTGCCAGATAGCGATCACCGTCCTGAGGAACTTTCGTTTCTGTTAGAGTCAATTGGTTACGCGCAGATGCCGCAATTTTATTCTTTTATTTCGGCTAACTTTAATAACCGGAATCCGCATATTGTAAGCCACGCCATTATCGCTGCAGGAATTTCGAGAGCTCCGCAATTTATTGATGCGTTGATTGATTTTCTGACGGTTAAACAGTACCGAAAAGATGCCATCGCAGCGCTTATTGCTTACGGGGAAAGCATTAGTGAGATCTTGCTAGCCAGAGAAGCTGAAAAGTTATTGAAAAACAATGCAAAGAAATATATCCCGGCGGTGATACAGACGTTTGAGACACAAGCTTCTGTGCGTGTCTTACTGCGCTTACTCCAGAGTCGCGATAACCTTATTCGCCGTGCTTCAGCAAAATCATTACATAAATTAAAAGGAAAGAATCCTAAGCTTAATTATTTCCCCAAAACGGTATTTAGGCTTCTATTGCAGTATACCTTTGAGTATCGGGATATTGTAAGTAGTCGTAAAGTGATCAAAAGTAATTTTAATGCTAAGGCATATGATCGCTTACCGGAAGATGATCAAACCGAATTACTTCAAGCACGCGAAGGTTTGCTAGAGGTTTTAGATCGGCAACTAAGCTTGCGTATTGAAACAATTTTTCAACTCCTTGCGGTGTACTACAGTCGAAAAGATCTTGATGTGGCCTACAAAGGCTTTGTAAGTACTGATCGCGATACGCGGGCGAATGCCATCGAGTTTTTAGATAACA
Source organism: Leeuwenhoekiella sp. ZYFB001 (assembly GCF_011784865.1). NCBI lineage: Bacteria > Pseudomonadati > Bacteroidota > Flavobacteriia > Flavobacteriales > Flavobacteriaceae > Leeuwenhoekiella > Leeuwenhoekiella sp. ZYFB001. The sequence goes on along the minus strand of NZ_CP050460.1, from coordinate 1,736,568 downwards.
TTCTTTCCCCTAAATTAAAACACAGTTTATTGCCTTTATTAGAGCTCGCAATTATCGAGGACGTCGATGTGTATCAAGAGATTTTAGAAGATGATATTAGTTTTAATAAGGCCCTTATAAAACTCATTGAAGTAGGTGATGGAAACCTTAGACTTCCTGTGATTTATTTGATTCAATTTTTAGGAGATACTTCATTCCTGCCGTTGCTTGCCGAACTCAAAATAACCGCTAAAAACCGTGATGTGCGCTCCTTTGCGTCCTTGGCGCTTAAAAAGTTGCAACCTGCTTTATTAGATACGACAACTGGTACTTCATTGGGGTCTTAAACTTCCTGGCTGCGTTCTTTCAACACCAGTACAAGCTGGGCTAAGGTTTTCTCAAAGGTGGTATAATCTTCTTCTTTAAGATCTACGTCGCTAAAAAGACTTGCAATTTGCTGCGGAATACTTACTGCTTTTTCCTTTAGCGCTTGACCGCTAGGTGTGAGTTTGACTAAAACCACACGCTCATCGTGCTGGGCACGACTACGCACCAATAACTCTTTTTGTTCTAAGCGTTTAAGAAGAGGAGTGAGGGTGTTGGATTCTAAGAGTAAGCAGGATCCAATGGCATTCACGGTCTGTTCGCCATTTTGCCATAAAACCAGTAAAACCAAATATTGCGGGTAGGTTACATCCAGTTCTTTTAGCAAAGGTGCATACATTTTGGTCATAAGCCGTGAAGCCGCATAAAGTGGAAAACATAATTGGTTTTCAAGATGCAATTGAGGAGTTTCTTGATTCATTTACAGAATTTTTTCAATTTCTTTAGTCAGATGTTCGGGCTTAGTCAGGGGTGAAAAGCGCTTTACAGGTTGTCCGTTTTTGTCAATGAGAAATTTGGTGAAATTCCATTTAATGCGACTTCCTAAAGTTCCGCCAAGCTGCTTCTTTAGGTATTTAAAAACGGGATGCGTATTACTGCCATTAACTTCAATTTTATCAAACATTTTGAAATGAACACCGTAATTCATCTGGCAAAATTCTTCTATAGCATCAGCGCTGCCGGGCTCTTGATTACCAAACTGATTACAGGGAAAGCCTAAAATCTCTAAACCATTATCTTTATACTTCTCGTACAGTGCCTCAAGTCCCTCATATTGTGGCGTAAGGCCGCACTTGCTCGCAGTGTTCACTACAAGAACCGTTTTTCCCTTAAAAGAATTCATTGAGATCGTTTCTCCCTGAAGTGTTTTGGCTTCTAAATCGTAGAAATTCATTGCTTATTTTTTAAATCGATTTTTCAAATAGGTGAGTGCTCCGGTAGACCAAAGCGCCCATAAGATCAACACCGGTTGAAAGAACAAGCGTATTAACCTTTTTTGATCCGTATCTAAACCAAAAGCATCAATACCATTGGTGTACTGCGAAATGTTTCCGGGAAAGATCAGCACATAAAAGAGCGCTAAGATCAAGCCCACTTTAATGCGATGTTTAGTTAAAAAGATCATTGCGAGACCTAATAGAATTTCTGTAACCCCCGAAGCGAGTACCACAAAATCCATAAAAGCGGCACTATCCGGTAGCCAGCGTGGTACCTGAGCCTGAAATTCTTGTCGCTGAAAGGTGAGATGCCCAACGCCGGCAATGGCCATTAAAGTACCTAAGATAATCCTAAAAACGCTTTGAGTGGTAGTATATTTCATTTTATATCTTTTGCGATTAAATCGTGTACGATGTAAATTTAGTTGAAAAATGTTTTTGACACAAATCTGAAATTTAATTTAAGTATCTCAACCTAAGATTTAAGCTTCAGAAAGTTCTTTAAGCTTGTCTAAAGCTTTGGACCACGTAGTATTGAAGTTATCAAGATATTCTTCAGGGACCTCGCTATCTACGGTAACTGTGGTGATCCCTTGATGCTCCTTAAAGCTATAATTCTCTAAGTTACCAGCCCACGATGCTACTTCTGGACCTTCAGTAATTTCCTGAGTTCCTTTTAAAATTCCATAATGGCGTATAGAGATAAATTCGTTAGCAATATTCTCGACGATTTCAGAAATCATTCCGCCACGGTTACCTTCTTTATCTTTGCCCACGAAGTATATTTTTGAACCTTTATCCCAACTTCCTTCATAGGTGGAGGAGGGGTCAAACGCTGCCGTCCACTTCTCATAAGTTTTTATGTTATCTAAGCCTAGCATTGTACGGTACACTTTTGTCGCGGGCGCTTGAATCTCTTTTTTATATTGAATAGTTTTCATAGGACTTGTACTGCGTGTTGGTTATTTTCTGAACCTGAATTCCGTTTGAATTTAGTAAGATTCTTTAATAATCTGACGAGAATTTTTTAGACTTAAATGAACTTGGTAAATAAAAAATCCCGTCCAAAAAATGAACGGGATTTAATGCGTACCAATTTTATATGTTATTGCCCCGTAGCTGAGGCTTTTGGCTGGTTTACTTCTTGTAAAACTTTATCAATACGGCTTGCGAGATACATATGATCTGTAGCTGAATTTTTTCTAAGCACATTAGTCATTAGACATACAATATACTTGGGACCGTCATCAGGATGTTCTACAATAATTACAGAATTCATATAATTAAAAACATTCCCGGCATAGTCGCCGCAAGCACCTTTACTTTTATCACATTTATAAAAACTTCCGCTTTTGAAATACACAGCAGCTGAGTCTAATTCGTGAGAATATGCATACCGAATACGACGTTCTGTTTGATACATAATGCGTTTCATTTCTAAACTAGAAAGGGAATCTACCGCTTTACCTTGTTCTAGATTGATCAAAAACTTCATCAATCCTTTAGGTGAACCAATACTGCCGCCCATTCTGCCTACATAGCGTTCTCCACCGTTAGTAAAAAAACCACCCAGACGCCACTCATCTTCTGTGATTCCCATTGCGCGTAAAGGTTCGTTTACTACTTCATTAGCAAGTCTGGTCACCTCGCCACGGTCTGTATCTTTAAACCATTGCATAGCTTCTTCGTCAGTAAGGTCAAAGTATTTTTCTCCAAAAACTTTCAGCAATAAAGCCTCACGATAGACCACGCTTGCAGCCCCGTTATTACTCACGGCAACCATATGGTCAATCCATTCATAAAGGCTAAAAACATCATCTTCGCGCGCGGTTCTTCGGGTTAATTTATCTTGCTCAATATCATAAACCGGAATCGTGTGATGATCATATACTGCAAACGGACCGCCTTTTACGCGTTTATATTTAAGTAGGTTTACTCGTGCTCCCCAATCATCAGGACACAGTTTTTCGAGTTGGTCAAACATCGCGATGAGAATAGCTAATTTACCCACGCTTCCCGGTTGATATCCTCGGGTTTCATTTCGCGCAGCGTATTTAAGATTAGTACTATCAGTCATATCTAATACCGAGATCGAATAGCTCTGGTCTAAACCATAAAACAAACCGCCTATTTTTTTCTGAAATTCTGCATCCTCAGTCATATAAGCGATCGCGCTGTCTTGTTTTCCGGTCAATCGAAGTTTTATATCTTCAACCGAAAGATAGGCTCCGGCCGGAATACGATTATACGCAATACTGTCGCGCACTATTTTTTCTAGTTGGGCCAATCTGTCAATGCCTGTACGTTCGTATCCGTCAATAGGGTAGAAGCTGTCAGGTACTGCAAATGCTAAGGTGAGGAGAATGACCGGTATGCAGATTAGTACTTTTTTCATAGGTTGTTTTTATAGAAATTACTGCGGAAGTTTAAAGTTTGCTGTCCATCTCAATATATTCGTCAGGATTGGTTTTAGGCGAAATGGAGTCAAGATATCCATTGCTCAGCGCATTTTTATTTTCGACAAATGGCCTGATCTGAAATAGCCATAATTTATCATTTTGAAAACCTAATTCTACATCATAAGCAGCCTTAGGATCACTGTTAGTTTCTTCAGGAATTTTTGATCTAATTTCTTCTGCCACTTCTCTCAAGCTTTGAATATTCTTATCATTCAAGATCGAAGCTTCAAAAGAAGTCGAATATCCTTTGGTTCCCCCGGAAACCGGAAGTCTAATATAGTCCGGCTGTCTAGCCGGAGCTAATAGTTTAGTCGTGTTAGCGGTTACTAAGCGAGTTTCGGCAGCTTGACCATCAACAGCTCCACCGGCACCTCGGCTAAATGCTACTGTAAGATCCTCGTCTGTACCTTCGTTGATTCCTTTGGTGATCATAACGCCGCTATAATCAACATCAACACTTGGGATTACAAGTATTGAAGGAAACACATTTTCGGGATTAGAAAGATATACTTGGCGCCATTTAAAACTACGCTCGGTATAAGGCGACGCCCATACTTTTTTAATTCCGTCTAAGATCTTTTGTTCTTCTACCACATTAAAAAGCGTCAGGTTTAATCCGGCACCTGTGAACTCTTTTAAGTCTTCCATATTGGTGTCACTACGTAAAAACACCGGGGCCTGTCCTATAGGTTTACCAAAAATAGAAGCAAATGAATTACGCAATTCGCTAATAAAGGCAGGTTTCAATTGCATCGCATTGATCGCGTCCCTCAAGGTAGCAAGTTTGGCAAGTTGATAATCTACCACCTGAGCATCAGGAGTTCCTGTCTGGCGTTTAGCTTCGGCGGTTTCAAACATTTCGGTAAGAAATTCCCAGTAACTTTTGCCTTGACCGGGCATTGGGAGATTCATATGATCTCTAAAAATCCCAAATGGGATCACTAATCCTTCCACTACGTGATCTGGGAACATTTTTTTCAACTGACCTAAATTTGCAGCTTTTGGTCCTGAAAGAATTCCGCTTGCGGAAGCATCGATATCCCGCATATTGAGGATGCTTTTTTGATCTAACTGAATTTTTTCGATTGGGACGGCAATTTTTGTCTGCTTACGTTCTTCAGATGAAAAAAGCGCTTTTTCTTCCGAAGTCATTTCATCTGCAGGTTTTAGGATCACTGTACCTTTATTTGAAACTGCGTAGAACACTTCTTTGCCATTAAACTCTTGAAGATCTTCAAGGTTATTATCGCTTAAAGCAGCATTAGGAATACCTAGATTACGCGCGAGAAGTTGTACGTGAGAAACTAAATTTCCTTCATCTACTGTAGCAATTCCGGCAACCGGTTTTAGGTCTGAAGGTGGACGTTTAAAGATGTAGATCTTTTTATTAGAAACTTCAACCGCATCCGGATTTCCCGATACGACAACCAATTCGCCCAGTGCATAACCAGGATTCAAGCCGTGAATAGCGCTTTGCTCATCAATTTGCATCACATCGTTCTCCAAGTTTGATTTATTTGAAATAAAATCACCCAATTCGCTAACCGTTTTTCCTAAAGGAAGCGCCACAGATGACCGCACGCGATCGTCAATAAAGCCCGTTGCGAGAGGTTCAAATTCGGCGTATTTTTCAACTACAGCATCGTAATTGGCTTTAGCCATTGCCGCACTCCATTGCACAATGCTGCGTGAAGTGTTTAAAATGGAATTCAATTCGGCTAAAGAAACTGTGGTATAATTTATAGGAGCAATAACTGAAGCCACTTCTTCCCATTCCCAAACCTCGAGAAGTCCGGTACCGGCGGTTGCGTAGCTTAGGTAATAGTTTTTATCTAAGAGGTCGCGCAGATCTTCTGGCTCCCAGTCTGCGGCTTTTTTCAGAAGCATTTCTTCTAACTTTAAAGAAACATCTAAAAGCGTTAGACGCTCTGAGGCCTTTTTCACTTGCGTTACCTGCGTTCTAATGTTGCACAAAAGATCACTAATCTCAGGAATGACGTCGTAAGCCGGAGTGTTGTTATCAAAGTCTGTGGTAAACTTGAGCAGTTGCTGTTTTACATCAAAGTCCCCTTTAATGCTCGCAACTTGATTTTTAAGGCGCTCTAAATTGACAGGTGCATAATATTCATTTAGCGTAGCCACTAAAGCATCAAATTGCTCCTTAAGTTCCGGAGTGAGTTGATCTTTATATTCTTGACGGAAATTTTGAACAAGAGCGAGATCACTTACTTCAGGTTGCCCGTGAATTTTCACGCGAACGTCCATAAATTTTGGGAATTCTTCAGCGATAACTTTTGATTCGCTTCGCATACGCTGGGCAATATTGTCATCACCTGAATGCGGAATATCTTTTAAAGATTGACGAATAACGTAGTAATTCTTTTCTAATCGGGCGTCATCCTTAAGTAACCATTCGTAGAATTCGATTCCCCAAGCTTCTTCATCTTCAGATTGTATCGCCCCGCGGTAAAATTGTGCTTTTTCCAGAATCCAACCATTATCTACACTTTGCAAATATTTGTTGAGTTGGTATTGTTTTAGTCGGCTTTGTTCTTGTGCTGCATCCCAAAATTTATTTTTATCAGTTGCGGCTAAAATTTCACCAAAAAATAAATGATTACGCTCCGCCAGATTTTCGGTTAGCGGTTTATAGCTTGCGTGCTGAATACCGTCTACGCCTTCCGGACACGGATCTTTAGGCTCACGCATGGTGCCGTCTTCACAAAACCAACGTATACGTAAATAAGGACCGCGAGGGTCCTTCTTAAAATCTTGAATGGTTTGCTTTATAGATGCAGAAGTGTATTCTTGTGCTTTTACAGTAAATGCATTCAGCAAAACAGCAATAAAAAGAACGAGTAAGACTTTGGGCATAATAGGTTGTTTGTCACAAAAATAAGTGTACCACTTGTTAATAGCTCCATAAAAAAGATTATGATTTTCTTAAATCTTTAAAAGTTTTCGCTAATCACCATGTTCCCCAAAAGCCTGCCCGGAGATGGTTTAGGGTAGAGGTAAGGTTTGAGCATAAAAAAGCCTGTCTCAATCAAGACAGGCTTTGATATTCTAAGAATAAAGAAGAGAAGCAATCTAGTCACGCATTTCTAGCTTGCTAAGCTCTTTGTAATTACGTTTTAATCGGCGTAATAAAATACCGTAAAGCAGCTTATAGAAAGCCCACAGCAATGCGACTAGAACGAGCAGCATCACAATAAATACGGCTATAAATCCTAACGGCATAGATTGCGTACCGTCTTCGGCTTGTATCATTACATCGTTGAACTTCGGGTCAAAATTGAGCATTGCAATGAATACCACCATCCCTATAATAAAAAAGATTATCAGGTTATAAGCGACATAAAAGTTAACCGTACGTCTCACTTTGAGAATACGACTCATTAAATGCTTTGTATTATCTGTAGTTTGTACTTCTCTATAATTCTTGTAAAATAGATAGATAAAGATGCCTAGAACGGCATACTGCAATACAATACCTACAATTTCAAATTCATACAAATGTATTTGTCTAAGTGTCTCAAGGGTTTCGGCGTTTACCGTAGTTATGTTAAGAATAGTCCATAATACAAACTCAAAAATAGATACATATAAAATCCACTTCATCAAAGACGAAGAGCGTTTATGAATCATTTTATATATAGTGTCTACACTTACTTTAGGAAGATCTGCCTCTTGGCGCTTCCAGTCTTTTTTTAAGAAATCTAATTCATCCATCGTTCTACACATTTAATAAGTCTTTCAACTTTCCTTTTACCCGGTTCATTTTTACTCTGGCGTTCACTTCAGAAATACCTAAAGTTTCAGAGATCTCGCTATAGGGTTTGTCTTCGAGATAAAGAAATACTAGCGCTTTATCAATATCGTTGAGTTGCCTGATCGCCGAGTACATTAATTTTAATTGTTCTTCAATAGTGTCGTCATAATCGGTACTGGCTATTTTAAACATCACGTTATCGTAGTCTTGCGTTTTAATCCGTCGCTTAGACTTGCGATATAGCGTAATTGCTGTATTGAGCGCTACACGATACATCCAGGTGGTAAACTTAGAGTCTCCTCTAAATTTAGGATAGGCTTTAAATAATTGAATGGTTATTTCTTGAAACAAATCATTATGCGATTCCTGATCGTGGGTATAAAGCCTGCAGATCTTATGCACAATATTTTGATTGGCTTCAAGCTGTGTTACAAATTGTTTTTCAAGTTGCGGATCCAATATTAAATTGTTAGTTGGAGTATTTGTACAGAAGCGGAGTAATATGTTACAGCTATTGCTAAAATAATGATAAAGATTAATGGTTCTAGCGCCTGTACGTTAACTTTGATACAAATTAACTACCATGAATATTCCTGAAACTAACCAACCGCGCATCGTTATTATTGGTGGGGGGTTTGGAGGTATGAACCTGATCAAAAAACTTAAAAAAACAGATTATCAAGTAGTTTTACTCGACAAGCGAAATTTCCACACCTTTCAGCCTTTATTGTATCAAGTATCTACTTCTGGGCTCGAGCCAGAATCTATAGCATACCCACTCAGGAAAATCATCAGGAAGCAAAAAAATATGCATTTCAGGTTGGCTGAAGTGCATCGTATAGATACTCAACTGCAAAAAGTGCGTACTGATATTGGCGACTTGCACTATGATCATCTGGTGATTGCTACAGGTACGCGCACTAATTTCTTCGGAAATAAAACTATTGAAGAAAATGCGATCTGGATGAAAAGCCTTCCGCAGGCTTTAAACATTCGAAGTCTGATGTTTGAAAATTTAGAGAAGGCCAACAGAACCGAAGATCCGGTGAAACGAAAAGAACTTTTACGTTTTGTAATCGCTGGAGCCGGCCCAACTGGTGTTGAGCTGAGTGGTGCCTTTGCCGAACTTCGCTCGAATGTCCTCCAAGCCGATTATCCTGATATGGATACCAGCGAGATTGAAATTCACCTGATTGAAGGTGCAGATCGCGTGTTACCGCCTTTTAGCAAGCAATCTTCAGAAAAAGCGCAGAAGTTTTTAGAGGAAATGGGCGTGACCATTCACTTAGAAACTTTTGTAGGCAATTATGAGAATAACCGTGTGACTACAAAAGGAGATCTAGTGCTAGACACCGCAACTTTTATTTGGTCTGCAGGTGTGACCGGTGCTTCTATCAAAGGTTTTGAAGAAACTGCTTTATTACCAAAACTGAATCGCTATAAAGTAGACCGGTACAACCATGTCGCTGGTTTTCAAAATATATATGCCATTGGAGATATTGCTTTAATGGAAACCGAAGATTTCCCAAAAGGTCATCCGCAATTGGCACAGCCCGCTATTCAGCAGGGTAAAAACCTGGCGAAGAATTTTAAAAAGATGCTGCGTAAAGAGGAGTTAGAGCCCTTTAAGTATTTTGATAAAGGCTCAATGGCGACCATAGGTAGAAACAAAGCCGTGGTCGATATGGGTAAAATTCACTTTGGTGGATTTCTGGCATGGTTTATTTGGATGTTCATACACCTTTGGTTTCTCGTGGGCTTTAGAAATAGGGTAGTGACCTTTTTCAACTGGACTTACAGTTATCTCAACTACGACAAAGCAGCCCGACTCATCGTACGGCCTTTTAAACAGAACAAGATCATCGCAGAAGAAGATTAACAAAAAAGGGACAGTTTTACTGTCCCTTTTTTTTATTGGCGCTGCCAAAGGCTTGCCTGAGGTAGTTTACTCAATACTTGAAGTGAAATTTTGAATCTCCTTAAAATACTTACTCAACGGATTGAAGAATTGTGTCACCATCGCGGTATGATTTTTATTCATAATCAGCAGTTGTGCTTCGGGCTGAAACTCGAGAAGCTTCTTATGAAACAAATCATTATAATAGTAAAGTGACGGAATGGTTTTAGTTCCTAACAAGGTTAAAATAGGCGGCGTATTTTCATCTAAAAAATAATACGGCGAAGCGTTTTTCCATTCATCGGGATTGGTCGTCCAAGTCACATTGTAATACTCATCATCACCAGGAGGATTTTCTTGCAAATAGGAATACATATCGAGTCCGGCTGCATCGTCGAGAATAATTCCTTTTATATAATCTGTATTTTCTAAATATTTTGGATTCATAGCCGCTAGCGCAGCCAGATGACCGCCTGCGGAATGCCCCATTAAAAAGATTCGGTTAGGGTCGCCGCCATATGCTTTGGCATTCTCGTGCGTCCACTTAATAGCTTTGGCTATCTCTTGAGTCATCTGATCGTAATTAGCATAAGGACTCAGCGAGTAACCGGGAATGACGGTTAGGTAATCTTTGCCTGCAAAGTTGCGCCCTAATACAGAGTAGGTGTTTTTATTCCCGCTGTTCCAGTTTCCACCGTGAACAAAAATCAGCACATCGTGAGCTACCAGGGAATCTTTAGGCTGAAAAATATTAAGCTCAGGAGCTTCTGCAGAAGCTTTATACGCTGTATCTAAATACTCAATGTTTTCTTTCTTCACCGAACCACAGCTAGCTAAAATGATACTGGCAACAAGAATAGAAAGAGATAATCGCATAGTTAAATTATGTAGTTGTAGTTAGGTCAACGTGCAAATAATAGCTTTATTGGCGTTGTAAAGAGATAAGTTTTAAGCTTTATATTTCTCACGCATATAAGCCACAGATTCGGTAATCAGTTTTTTTAGAATCTCAAGATCAATGTCTGCGAGTTTGTTGATGTAAAGGCACGAAGCCCCGGTTTTGTGCTTGCCCAGTTGTTCAAGCAATTCTGTATAGCGCTTAAAACCCGGCATAATATAAATTGAAAGATTTTGTTTACGCGGTGAAAATCCCGTAAGAAAAAAATCACCTTCGCGGCCGCTATCATATTTATAATGATACAATCCATAGCCGATCAAGCTATCGCCCCATAGCACTGCCGGTTCAGGGAGAAGTTCGTTGAAAATGGCATAAAGTTCTAATGCATCTTTCTTGCGTTGCTCGTGTTGCACTGCATTGATATAATCCAATACCGAAGCTTCTGTAGGTTGTGTTTTGTTAGCCGACATCTTAGCAATTTTTATATTTATCGTGTAAGCCTTTGCCGTCAAGAATAAGTGGTGTGGCTTTTTCGAGTCTGGATCGTCTGGTTTTTTCTTGTTTGGCAGAAGCAATATGCTCGGCGTATTCTTTTTGTCTTCCCGGAGTGAGTGCTTTAAAAGCCTTTTCTAAGTTTTTATCTTCTGAGAACGCCTGAGTGAGTTCTGTAGGTAAAACCACTTTTTTTACCGGCTTCGCGGATTTTAATTCTAATCCTTTTTTCTGATTGCTAATCGCCTCGTTGAGGTAGTATAAAAGTTCGTCTTCTTTAATTTCTGAAGCATCGGTGTAGCGCAGCTGGCGCAAGGCTTTGGTTTTACCTTCCTGTGCATTGTGCAGCCGCCCATATTTATCTTTTATAAGCGAGCCGTTAAAAAACCAAACCCCAAAATGATGTTTAAATTTTCCGATCCCTGCGACGTTTTTGCCGTCTATGGTGTACACAGGAGCACTCCATTTAAAGGTTTCAACAAGTTCTGTTTGCTCAACTATGGTTCTTAATGTTAAAATAGCATCTTTAAAAGGATGTTCCGTTTCAAAATAAGCCTCTATTTTACTGGGATTGCTCATATTTTATTGGTTAAAAAGCGCTTCAAAAAAGCACCGAAATATTAACTATAAATTTAACTAAAATCCACCGAACACTTTGTAAAACATATCAAATTTCGGCATACATTAGTACTATAAAATGAGTCAAACAATGGCACAAAACAAGTCATCTAAAAAGGCTGCTCCAGCTAAACAGGCTACAAAACCTGCTGCTGTTAAGCCGGTGAAGACTGCTTCTAAAAAGAAGTAATCTTTAATATCTAAGGGCATCCAGGATGCAGCCGATATAACAATATCCAGCAATGGAAAGAGCGCCACTTAAAACGTGGCGTTTTTTTTTTTTGCTGCTTAGAAAATGAATGTTTCAAAACGTTTATTCTACATCGGGTAGGGTAGAACCCTTGAAGGCACCAATAATGCCTAAAACTGAAAGTAAAACAATTACGCCTTCAACAGAGATCAGCGAAGCAAGAGCACTCAAACCTCCAGTTATTAGTAGTATGATGCCGATGAGCGTGTTGCTTACTGCAACATAATCGGTACGGCGGTTGCCTTCTGCCATATCTACAATGTAGGTCTTACGTCCCAGGCGCACTCCTTGATGGGCAATTCCTAAGACGAAAAGCGCCAAAGGATACAACCAAACCTGATCGCGTAAACTTGGGATAAATTGAATTAATCCAACTACAATGAGTCCTAAACCTGCAGTAAGCATCGCAGCATAAGTCATTACTTTTTTACTGGATTTATCTGCCATTTTACCCCAAACCGGCGCACTAATGATGGAAGCGACTCCATTTGCAATAATGAACAAACCCAATAAATAGGCTTCTTTACCTACATAGCGCTGTGCTAGTAAAATGTAATAAGGAGCAGTTAAGGCAGAGCAAAGGAGTAGAGAACGAGTGATAATAAAATTTCTAAAAGGTTTGTCTTCTTTGAGTAAACTCAGACGATTCCAAGCTTCTTTTAGACCGTTTTTACCTCCTTCGGTAGCACCGGGAAATTCTTTAATGTTCGCATAGATCAACGCAGCAATCAGCCATAATGCTGAAGCAAAGAATATGAGGTAGCTGTAAAATTCGATACCCACATCATCTTTAGATCGGTAAAGAATAAATAGACCGGCTGCTAAGACCAAGATTCCGCTTACCGATGAGGTGTAACCTTTTAATTTTCCGCGTTTTTTCTTCGGAATTGTTTTTCCCAAAACGTCTTTAAAAGCAATGGAGCACAAGCCGCGAGCAAGACTAAACGCAATTAGGCATCCGATTATCAACCAACCGGCAATAATTCCTTCAAAAGATAAGGCGACCAACCCGATACCGGCAATAGCTAGAAATTGTAGAAACGAACCTAAGACCCAAACGTATTTGCGTACGGCACGTTTTCTTATGTAATGAGCAATAAACAATTGGGGCAACATCGACCCTGATTCTCGAATGGGAACAATAAAACTGATGAGCATCACAGGAGCATTCACATAACTCATAATCCACGTGAGTACCGTTTTAGGATTGCTCAAGGTGTCCCCCAGAGAGGTGAGCATATTACTTATGAGAATGAGGAAATAATTTTTTGGCGTTTCTCTACAAGATTCTTCATCGATCGCCTTGCAACTCCTCGCATCTTCTTCATCATTGAGGTAATCGTAGAGCTGCTCCAGGTTGGTTTCTTTTTGCGCCATTGTTTACTCTTGAACAAGTGGTCTTAAAACAGGCCATACATTGGCAGCTACCAGTTTATGCCCTTCTTCGGTAGGATGAATACCATCGTTTTGGTTTAAGCTTGCGATACCTCCTACGTTTTGTAATAGGAAAGGAATAAAAGCAATATTATTTTCTTCAGCTAACTGTGGAAACATATTTTTAAAATCGGTGGTGTATTCGGTGCCCAAATTTGGCGGAAGCTGCATCCCCGCAAGAACGATTTTCGCCTGCGGCGCTTCCGTTTTTACTTTGTCAATCATCCATTGCAGATTTTCACGTGTTTCTGCCACCGAAACGCCTCGTAAACCATCATTAGCTCCCAATTCTAATACAAAAATAGCTACATCAGGTTCAAGTACCCATTCTAATCTGTTTTTACCTCCGGCGGTAGTTTCGCCACTTAAACCGGCGTTGATCACATTATAGTCAAGTCCGAGACTGTCTAATTTTTCCTGAATCAAACCGGGAAATGCATTGTCTGGATCTTCCAGGCCGTAACCGGCAGTCAGGCTGTCGCCAAAGAATAAAATGCTGTTTGAAGTAGCATTTTGATCTTCTGCATCAGTAGTTTCAGAAGTATTTTGTGATTCATTTTCTTCAACATTAGTGGTGTTAGCATCTTTACAAGCAGCAAGGATCAAGAAAACAAAAAGGAGATAAAAGGGAATTCTATTTTTCAAGAGGGTAGATTTAAAAGGTAATTGATTATTTTAAACATTTATTGGCGCGCGTGAGGTTTTCACGTAAGCTTCGGACTAAAAAAGCGTCCAAAACTATTCTTCCAAGCAATACCCATTTATGGCATTTATATTAGAAATCTCAAATTTAGCAAAAAGCTATACCAGTGGCTCAAAAACGCTCAAAGTACTTGATGATATTAACTTTAGTATAACAGAAAAAGAAACCTTTTCTATCGTTGGTCCGTCGGGAAGTGGTAAAACCACCTTACTTGGTTTATGTGCCGGTCTTGATAAACCAGATTCTGGAACAGTGACTTTAAATGGTGTCGAGCTCAGTAGTCTTACCGAAGATGAACGTGCCTTATTGCGCAATAAAGATGTTGGTTTTGTTTTTCAGGATTTTCAATTATTACCTACGCTTACCGCACTTGAGAATGTGGCGGTTCCTTTAGAGTTACAAGGTGCCAAGCACGCAATGAAAAGAGCAGCCGAATTACTCACTAAAGTTGGTCTTGGAGATCGCGGAAATCATTACGCATCGCAACTTTCTGGTGGAGAGCAGCAGCGGGTAGCGCTTGCACGTGCTTTTGCCAACGATCCTAAAATTTTGTTCGCAGACGAACCCACGGGAAATCTGGATGCTGAAACCGGTGAAACTGTTGTTGATTTGCTTTTTGAGTTGAATAAAGAATTGGGGACAACATTAGTCTTGGTTACACACGATATGGAACTCGCTCAGAAAACGCAGAATATTCTCACCATTAAAGGAGGCCGAATAGCAAACCTTACAAAAGCAAGCGTATGAGCGGTTTGAAAAGTTCTTTGCGCTTAGGCTGGTTGAGAAAAATGGCGTGGCGCGACTTTAAAGCAAGTGCCGGGAAGTTGAGCCTCTTTATGGTTTCGATCATTTTGGGAGTTGCAGCGATTGTGTCCATTCAATCTTTTGGAGAAACTTTAAAGGATAACATTTCCTTGCAGTCAAAAGCCTTGATGGGCGCCGATTTTAAAATCGACAGCGATCATCCACTAACCGAAGAAGCACAAGCTATTGTAGATTCTTTAGGAGGGGCAGATGCTGAAGAAATTTCGTTTTCCTCGATGGCGCTGTTTCCAAAAAATCAAGCGACCAAATTACTACAAGTGCGGGGGATTAGCAACGGATTTCCATTCTACGGAAAGTTGGAGACGCAACCAGAATCGGCTGCTGAAGATTTTCAAGAGAAGCAAGGTGCCTTGCTCGATGCTACAGTGATGCTTCAACTAAATGTAAAGGTTGGAGATACGATCAAAATAGGTGAAGTGAAACTGCCTGTTTTAGGTGGTGTTGAAGCGCTTCCCGGAAGCAACGCCGTTTTTAGCGCAATCGCTCCACCAGTGGTCATTCCGTACCCATTTATAGAAAAAACCGGTTTGGTTCAGTTGGGAAGCCGAATTGATTATGAGTTTTATTTTGAAGCACCTGATCAAGATATGGAACTTCTTGATCAAGCGATTGATAATCGGCTGGATGAGGCAGATGCTGATCTCGACACCCATACATCTACCAGTGAGCGTCTTGGCCGACGCTACGAAAACTTTGGGAAGTTCTTGAATTTAGTAGGTTTTATCGCCTTACTTTTAGGATGCGTGGGCATTGCAAGTGCGACTACGATTTATATCAAAGACAAACTCAAATCGGTCGCTATTTTAAAGTGTTTGGGAGCAAGCCGTAAGCAGGCATTTCTTATTTATTTGATCCAGATTGGTGTTTTAGGACTCGTAGGTGGAATTCTAGGAACCATTGCCGGTTTGTTGTTGCAGCAGTTATTTCCTATTCTTTTAGAAGGATTATTACCGGTAGATGTCGCACTTAAATTATCTTGGCCGGTTATCTTTTTAGGAATCTTCATCGGCGCTTTTATGTCGGTTTTATTTGCGCTCTACCCGTTGTTGAGTACGCTGCAGGTTTCTCCTTTACAAACTTTACGGGTAAGTGCTTCAGACAATCAGCAGTCGTCAAAAACGGCGATAGCAGTCTCATTGGCGATACTCACCTTTGTGTTTTTATTTGCGTTTTGGCTGTTGGAAGATTGGAAGTATGCCGCATCATTCTTAGGCGGAATTCTCGTTGTTTTTAGTATTCTAGGTGGAATCGCCCGTGCATTCATGCGTTTACTTCGGAAGTATTTTCCCGAAAGTTGGAGCTTTACCTCGCGGCAAAGCTTACGTAATTTGTTCCGGCCTCAGAATCAAACGGTGGTGTTGATTCTCGCGATAGGCGTTGGTTCGTTTTTGATAAGTACGCTTTACTTTACTAAAGATATTCTGCTCGCTCAGGCCAATTTAGATAGTGAAGCCAATCAAGCCAATATGATCTTGCTCGACGTTCAAAATGATCAAATGACTGAAGTTGCACAAACACTTACTTCGAATGAATTGCCGCCGCTAGATCAGATTCCAATTGTGACGATGCGCGTGCAAAGCATTAACGGTCGTGATAATGCCGACTTAAAAAAAGACACGACCGTACACATAAATCGATGGATCTTAAACCACGAATTCAGAACGACCTATAGGAATTCTTTAATCGCTTCGGAAGTT
Source organism: Leeuwenhoekiella sp. ZYFB001 (assembly GCF_011784865.1). Classification (NCBI taxonomy): domain Bacteria; kingdom Pseudomonadati; phylum Bacteroidota; class Flavobacteriia; order Flavobacteriales; family Flavobacteriaceae; genus Leeuwenhoekiella; species Leeuwenhoekiella sp. ZYFB001. The sequence continues at coordinate 1,720,222 of NZ_CP050460.1, read as the reverse complement.
TTACAAGTCGGAACATTTACAGGAACCTTTACCGAAGAAGCTGAGGTTGTTCCAATATCTGTAAGTGACAATTTTGCTGAAGATGCAAAAGTTGGAGTAGGAGACCGCGTGACCTTTAATGTACAAGGCCGACTCTTAGAAACCGAAATAGGAAGTATACGCACCGTAGATTGGAGTAGAATGCAGTTGAATTTTTCAATCGTATTTCCGGCAGGAGTGTTGGAGCGTGCGCCACAGTTTGGTGTGATCACCACACAGGTTCCTGATGCAAAAGCTTCAGCAGCCATTCAACAGAAATTAGTAAAAGCATTCCCTAATATTTCGATTCTTGATCTACGGCAGGTGCTTAGCGTTGTTGAAGAGTTGCTTACCAAAATAAGTTACATCATCAACTTTATGGCGTTTTTCAGTATTCTAATTGGGATCATTGTTTTGCTAGGTGCTGTGCGTACGAGTAAATTTCAACGGATTCGGGAAAGTGTATTGCTGCGCACGATGGGAGCAAAGAGCAAGCAAATATTGCGCATTCAAGGTCTAGAATATTTGTACTTAGGACTTTTGGGAACGCTGTCTGGTATTTTGCTGTCGCTATTGAGCAGTTTGTTACTCGCTTATTTTGCGTTTGATACGGCATTTATTCCATCGGCAATTCCATTTTTGGTTCTATTACCAGGAATTACAGCGCTTGTTTTAGCCATTGGATTGAGCAACAGTCGCAGTGTGATTAAAAGTTCGCCACTAGAAGTGTTACGCAAAGAAGGTGTTTAGGCGTTAAATGTGTCTAATGCGCTTAAGTATCTAAACATTAAGCCGCAACCTATTGCGATCCCAAAACTTAATAGGGTGCCTATAAGGACATATTCGGTGAGTCTTCGGTTTTTGCCTTCGGTTAAATCACCAAACCTGAATACTGATTTGGCCGTGATGAGAAATCCAATGGCAGACCAGGTGTTGAGTAAAATAAAGGTGAACACAAACAAGCGTTCAAGAATCCCTATAATCTTTCCGGCTCCCGCGAGCGAGGTGCTTTTTGCATTTTCTTTTTTTGAAGCAGGCTCAATAGCATCTTGCCACGGCTGAAGCGCAACACGCATAAGAATTCCGGCAACATAGGTCACAAAAAATAGTAAGGTGACGAGCAACAGAGATTGTGACGTTAGGATTTCAGTGAAATCAATGCGGTATGGCGTATAATAATAAAGTACGAGATTGAGCACCATAAGGTGTGCGATCTGGTCTGCGACAAATAGCTTGCGGCTGTTCTTTTTTGTTGTAAACTTTATTTTAAGCGCATCAATGGCGTAGTGCGTAAGAATGATAGTTGTAATGCCTAAAAAGTAAGCGGTGTCAAACTGGAGTAAAATCAATAAAGCAATCAGATGAACACCTACGTGCGCTAGTAAGTATTTTGATTTCCAACCGTGTTTCATTTTATGCTTTACCCACTTAGACGGCTGAAGCACAAAATCTCCTAAGATATGAGCCAGAACCAATTTTAGCGCAAGAACGATCATAAGGTCTCAATTTTTTTAGTGTAATACTGTAGCATTGAATGAATCTCGTCATAACCTGCACGGGAAAGCGCTTTACTTATAGCACTCTGAGCTTTATCAAGCTTCTGGCTCAATTCGGTTTGATTGAGCTGAGGTTCTTCGAGACGCGCTTTAACGATCTGCGCGGTAACCGGTGGCCATTGATTCATCGTAAGACTTGCTAACGACAGCATAAGATTTAGCGTTTCATCCAGTTGCTCGTTGGCTGATTGAAGCACTAGCGTTCTATTCTTAATAGCGTCAAAAGCTGTACCCGAATGTATAAAAGCACTGCCGTTTGCCAAGGTAATTTGATCTGCATCATAAGAGCATTCACCTAAGCCTATCGCGATACGTACATCTATAGCTGCATTAGATTTTATTACAGACTTTATATGAATTGCGGCTTCTAAAGCCAAAGCTGCATCCACAATCAATTGAAAACTATCACCACGGAAGATTTCCCAGGTCTTTGGGCTTGAACCATACCTATTTAACACTTCAATGAGAGCATCTTGCCAGCCCATAAAAGCTCTGGAATTTACGATATCTCCTGTAAGAACAGCTTTCATTTAAAATTATAGATTTTAGTATATAATGCCAAATATAATCTATTTTGATTATAATTTAAAATATACACTAAAAACGTTATAATTTGCATTATGCATTGATTAGTGTATAATGCTTTAAAAACCAACTGCGGTATCATCGCCTCTGCGATCCGCACCACCTTCTAACTTTCCATCAGGAAGAACAAGAACTCCATCTACTTTACCCAGAATCACACTATTCTCCTGACGTATTTCATACCCCTTTTTACTTAAGGTGTCTAAAAGCTCTTTACCAAAAGCATCAGGCTCAAAAGTAACAACATCAGGAAGCCATTGGTGATGAAAGCGTGGCGCATCTACCGCTTCTTGCATTCCGTAGTCAAAAACCGCTACATTGAGAATGGTCTGCAGCACCGAAGTAATGATGGTTGATCCTCCAGGGGTACCTACAGTCATCCAGAGTTGCCCCTCTTTTTCTACAATAGTAGGAGTCATAGAACTCAACATTCGTTTTTGAGGCTCAATCTTGTTCGCTTCAGCGCCTATAAGTCCGAACATATTCGGCACGCCGGGCTTTACGCTAAAGTCATCCATCTCATTATTTAAAAAGAAGCCCAATTCATCTGCATATAATTTTGAGCCGTAAGCGCCATTTAGGGTAGTGGTAAGGGCTACTGCATTACCATATTGATCAATGAGGGAAAAATGTGTGGTTTCCATAGACTCGTATCCTGAGATCGCCCCGTGCTTTACTTCAGCAGAAGGCGTTGCTTTGTCAAAATCAAAAGATTGCATACGTCGCGTGGCATACGCCTCACTTGTAAGCGAGTCAATAGGAATCTCATTAAAATCAGGATCACCTAAAAAGAAACTACGATCAGCATACGCTCGGCGTTCTGCTTCGGTAATAACTTGAATGCTTTTTACTGAATTATGACCGAAAGATTTTAAATCATAAGGTTCGATCATTTTTAATATTTCGGCTAAACAGACTCCGCCACTTGATGGTGGAGGCATCCCGATCACCCGAAGATTTTTATAATTTGAAATGATGGGTTCTCGCCATACCGCTTCATAATTTTTTAAATCATCAAGGCTGATGATCCCGCCGTGTTTCTGTATAAAATCAACTAATTTTTTTGCGGTTTCCCCCTCATAAAATTCCTGTTTTCCATTAACGGCAATCCGTTTCAACGTTGAAGCTAATTGCGGATTTTTAATGCGATCACCAGCTTTAATTTTTATGGAATCACTTTCGCGAAATCCAATAGAATACAGTGTTTCTTTGCCGTTCACTTGGTCAAAAACCGAAGCATAATTTTGAAAGCGCGCCAGTTGATTCTCGGTAATTTGATAACCCTTTTCAGCCAACTCGATCACAGGTTGAAGGATTTCTGCCATGGGCATTGAACCCAATTTCTCGTGAATGGCAAACATACCGGCGATGCTTCCGGGAACGCCTACCGCCAAAGGTCCCTGCCGACTTAAGGAATCTATTGCGTTACCTTCTTTATCAAGATACATATCGTGCGTTGCTGCCATAGGAGCCTTCTCGCGATAGTCAATACTGCCTACTTCACCATCAGCTTTGCGGTAGACCATAAATCCGCCACCGCCTAAACTTCCTGCAAACGGATAAGCCACATTAAGTGCCATATCAACAGCAATCAACGCGTCAAAGGCATTTCCTCCCTTTTGTAAAATTTGAGCTCCAATTCTAGATGCTTCTTCGCGTGCAGAAACCACCATGATACTATCTGCGATTTTCCCACGCTCAATGCTGCGGGGTTTTGGAGTTTCTGTTTTACAGGCTGCTAAAATCAAGAAAAAGCTCAGCACTAAAAATTGGAAACAAAATGGGAGCTTCAAGACGTTTTTTTGTTGCATAAGGTCAGGTGTTTTTTAATCTAAATTGAATGTCAAGTTCTTTGATTCGGTTGGAGCAAAATGCCCGAAGTTCTTCAAAAAATAGTGTGAATTCGTTTTCAAAGTCGTGATAATGTAACTGCAGATCTTCGACTGCGCGATCCATTCCACTTATGTTTTTAGTGCGTCTATTCATATTGTAAAGCACCGTCGCAATACCGCTAATTTCAGCATAACTCAACAGCCAGTTGTCTGCGATCATATGCGGTACCATACGCTGAATAGAGGGCGTAAGAATATCATAATGCTCATCAAGCAAATCATAAAAATCTTCAACATATTGAGGTAAAGGGATCTTATTATATTTTTTCCAGTTTTTTGCCAAAAAATGGTCGTAAAGAATATCTACAATAACCCCACTATAATGACTGTATTTAGGATGCAGTCTTTTTGTACTTTGTTTTACAATAGGATGTGAGTCTGTAAAACTATCAATACTGCGGTGTAGTAAAATTCCTTTTTGCAATTGAGGCCGGTAGTTTTTGTATTGTTTACCTTTTATGCCATCAGCCATAAAATTACCCAGCTTAATAAGCGTATCGTTGCCAGACAGGTATATGTGCGCTAAAAAATTCACAGGCTTAAATTACAAATTCTGAAGATACAGAAGCGCCTCTAATGGCTATATTTGTCAGACCAGAAATTTTAAAACTACGAGCATTATAATTTTCAGTTTTTGAAAATAAGCTCAATAAAATCAGAATACTTTATTTATGACCCTAATAAAATCAATATCAGGAATACGTGGTACCATTGGAGGAAAGCCTGAAGAGAATTTAACCCCTATAGACGCGGTGAAATTTGCAGCTGCTTACGGCACTTATATAAAAAAGCAACGCAATAAAGACACGTATAAAGTCGTGGTAGGTCGAGATGCGCGCCTGAGCGGAGAGATGTTGCAGCAGTTGGTTATGCAAACCTTAGTAGGTTTGGGGATTGACGTGGTAGATCTTGATCTTTCTACCACACCAACGGTAGAACTCGCGGTGCAATTAGAGCACGCTGATGGCGGGATAATCCTAACCGCATCTCACAATCCTAAACAGTGGAACGCATTAAAACTTCTGGATAAAAATGGTGAATTTCTCAATGCTGAAGCCGGTGCAGAGATCTTAAAACTTGCCGAAGATTCTGCGGTAACTTTTGCTGAAGTTGATGCTTTGGGTGCAATTCATAAAAATGATGCCTATATCGACATTCATATTGACGAGGTCTTGGATCTGGATTTGGTAGATGAAGATGCAATCAAAGCTGCTAATTTTAAGATTGTGGTTGACGGTGTAAATTCTACCGGAGGTATTGCAATCCCAATGCTTCTAGAACGTTTAGGGGTTTATGTTGAAAAATTATATTGTGAGCCTACCGGAAACTTTCCGCATAATCCTGAACCCTTAAAAGAGCATCTCACTGACATTTGTAAGTTGGTTCCGGAAGAAAATGCCGATTTAGGAATCGTGGTTGATCCTGATGTAGATCGACTTGCGTTTATTGATGAGACTGGCGAAATGTTTGGCGAAGAATACACTCTAGTAGCTTGTGCAGATTATGTATTGAGTGAAAATCCCGGAGATACGGTTTCTAATTTGAGTTCGTCAAGAGCCTTAAGAGACATCACTCAAAAACACGGAGGAACCTATCACGCTGCAGCTGTAGGGGAAGTGAATGTGGTGACTAAAATGAAAGAGGTTAATGCTGTAATTGGAGGAGAAGGTAACGGTGGAATAATCTATCCGGAGTCTCATTATGGCCGCGATGCGCTTGTGGGTGTTGCTTTATTTTTAACCCATTTGGCGAAAAAGAAAATTAAAGTAAGTGAATTACGCGCGAGTTACCCGGCGTATTTTATGAGTAAAAAGAAAATTGAATTAACGCCGACCTTAGATGTGGATGCTATTTTAAAGGAAATTGCGCAGCGTTATCAAAATGAAGATGTAAATACCATAGACGGAGTGAAAATTGATTTTGAAAATTATTGGGTACATCTTAGAAAATCAAATACAGAACCTATCATTCGTATCTATACGGAAGCACAAACCCAAACCGAAGCAGATCAAGTTGCAGATACAATGATCAGCGAAATTAAATCGATAGCGGGTATTTAAACCTAAAGGGCGTGTTTAAACCGCTTATGTGTCCATAAATAATATTCCGGATTTGCTTTGATTTGCGCTTCTAGCAATGCTGCAAATTCATCGGTAATTTGATAATCCGGTAGCGTGGTGGGATCTTCGGTAATAACTTTAAAAGAGGCTTTATAATAGCCTCTTTTTATTTTGTCTACCGCGAGATAGATAACTGGCATATCTTCAGATTTTGCCAGGCGCTCCACTCCGGTGAAAAAGGGCACGTTCTTTCCTAGAAAATCGGTGCAGTGATAGTTTTTTCGGGTTTTGGGTGATTGATCTGCAATAAACGCATACGTAGCCATTTTTCCGGCGCGTTGTTGTTTTCTGATAATGAAAGTAGCTTCTTTATTCGCTAACAGCTTAGAATTCCATTTTTCTCTAATCTCGTGAATTAGCTTATCAAAATACGGGTTTTTAATTCGTTTGTAAATTCCGTAGCCACTGTGATCAAAATAGAATTGCAACGCCGTAAGCCATTCGTAACTGGCATAATGCCCCATCATAATTAAGGAGCTGCGTTGCTCCTTAACTAATTTCTCAACGATACTCAAGTCATCAAATTGAAAGCGCTCTTTGAGTTCATCGGCAGAGATAGAGATCGATTTGATCATTTCTAAAAACATATCACACATATGTCTATAGAACTTCTTTTCGATGCTTTTACGTTCAGCATCTGATTTTTCAGGGAATGCCGTTTTGAGATTGAAACGTACCGTTTTCTTTCGGTAACCTACCGCGTAGTATAAGATGAAAAAAATAACATCAGAAACTTTATAAAATAGCCAGAACGGGAGTTTAGAGATAATCCACAATAGAGGATAAACCAGCCAAAAAAGAAGGCGTTGCATGTGCGTTTTGTTTTTATGGGTAACTGCGCGTAAAAATTCTGAATCTATAAAGTTCTTTTTAGGTTTCTACTAAGCGTCTAGGATCTCTAACCTGTTTTAGAAATTAAAATTTACTTCTTACAAGCGTCTCAACAACATTCCGAGTTATAGTTTATTTCTACCTATAAACGGCATCACATGAAACGGCAGTTAGTGCACAAATATAGGTATATTTGAATCCAAAATTTGAGCTTTTATGGGCGATTTAAGTATAATTACTGCCATTGTAATTGGTGTCAATGTGTTGATCTCAATTAAAGGTTTTAACGATTATTCCTTTTTTAAAAAATATAAGTTTAATACGGGGGCGGTGCGTAGAGGCGAGCAGATACGTGTATTATCTTCAGGTTTTCTGCACGTGAGCACGTCGCATTTATTTTTTAATATGCTTACGCTCTATTTCTTTGCGCCTATAGTTATTTCGTTTTTAGGCAATTGGGGATTTGTGGTTATTTATCTCGGCAGTTTGATCCTGGGAAATTTACTTTCCTATTATTTTCATAAAGATGAATATCATTACACTGCGGTGGGAGCCAGTGGCGCCGTGTCAGGAATTTTGTATGCTGCGATCTTGCTTTACCCAGATATGAGTCTGTATATGTTTTTTATTCCTGTACCTATTCCGGCGTATATTTTTGGGATTGGCTATTTATTGTACTCAATTTATGGGATGCGGGCTAATAATGACAATATTGGTCACGATGCCCATTTTGGTGGCGCAGTTGGTGGTTATGTTATTACTTTGTTAATGGTGCCTGCTTTGTTTCAGGTTAATACCTTGATGGTAGGTTTATTAGCGATTCCTATTGTAATTTTATTTATACTCAACAAGACAGGTCGGCTTTAATGGCACAGGACTTGCTTTTATTGAGGTAAATAAAAAACAACTATTATGAAATCTATTTTAATTCTAGCAATTACCGCAATGACCACTATGGCAAGCGCACAAGCTATTCAACCAACAGTAAACGTAACAGGAGAAGGGGAAGTAGTAGCAGTACCCGATGAAGTTACCATACGTATGGGAGTTCAAACCGAAGGAAAAGACGCAAAAACAGTCAAGGCTGAAAATGACACCAGCGTTGATAAGGTTTTAGATTATTTACTGAAGATGAATATTCCGCAGAATCAAGTGCAGACCGAATATGTAAATCTGAACAAAAACTACGATTACAATACCAAAACCTATAATTATCGCGCGAGTCAGACTATTTCTGTAAAACTGAAAGATCTTTCTAACTACGATAAAATAATGGCAGGACTTTTATCTTCGGGCATCAATACCATCAACGGTGTAGAATTTTCTTCTTCAAAAATGGAAGTTTATGAAGCCGAAGCGCGCAAGAAAGCTATCGCTAACGCTAAAGCTAAAGCACAGGAATATGCGCAAGTATTAGGACAAGGAATTGGCAAAGCGATTACGATCGCAGAATTAGGAACAAGCGTTCCTCAACCACAGCCAATGTACAAAATGGCAATGGCAGAATCGGCAGATAGCACGCAACGTACTTTAGCACCTGGCGAATTAACGATAACTTCAAAAATTCAGGTAAGTTTTATTCTTACCGAATAATAATATAGCACAGCTATAATCTAAAAGAGTTTAGGGCCTATAAATCACGTTTATAGGTCCTTCTTCGTTTATGCAGTTGATGATCGTACTTTTTCCAAAGCTGCTGAATTGCTTTGTTCTCTTCAAGTTCAGGATTGGTCTCCACTTCAGTAATACCGTTAGCAGTAAACAGATCTTGCATTGTTTGAAAAATCGCTGCGGTAACCCCTTTACCTTGATATTCGGGATCGATGCCAATTAAATAAAAGGCAGCCGTATCGTTATTATTTCTTGCGCGTAACAGATGAATAAAGCCAAAAGGCCACAGACTACCGTTAGCTTTTTTTAATGCTTTACTAAATGAAGGCATCGTGATCGCAAAGGCAATGAGTTTACCTTCAGCATTCTCAATACATTTAATGTAATGAGGATTGATGTATTTGATGTACTTATCTTTATAATGATCGATCTGATATTGTTGAATAGGTACAAAAGTACTCAGATCGTTGTAGGTCTTATTGAGCAGCCCAAACATATCATCTACATAAGGCAGAATCTCTTTGCTATTTTTAAAGTGAATCAACTTAAGGTTGTAACGCTCTACAATGATTCGCGCAAATTTTTCAACCTTTTCGGGAGATTTTTCAGGGATTTGGATCTTATATTCAACCCATTCAGAAGCTTTCTCAAAATTCAGTTTTTCAAAATGTTCTTTGTAGTATGGGTAGTTATACCAAGTGATCATCGTATTGAGGTATTCAAAACCTTCGATGAGCATTCCGGCCTTTTCCATATTGCTAAAACCTACCGGACCTTCAATCCAATTTAAGTTATTAGCGCGCCCAATTTCTTCTACTTGAGCAATGAGTGCTTTAGTTACTTCAAGGTCATCAATGGCGTCAAACCACCCAAAACGCATTTTAGGTTTACCTTGTTCATTGATCTCAATATGATTGATGATCGCTGCGATCCTACCAACCGGTTTGTTGTTTTTATAAGCTAAAAAGAAGCGGGCCTCGGCATTTTTAAAAACAGGATTCTTTTCAGGATCCATACTTTCAAGCTCGTCATTGACTAACGGAGGAACCCAGTTACTGTTCTTATCATAAAGTGAAAACGGAAACTTGACAAATTTTGTCAGTTCCTGTTTTGTTTTCATTTCTTTTATTGTAATCATTCTACTCTAATAATATAGCTTGTAAAGGTAACCGTATTTTTTATTTCTGCGGAAGCAATTCATCGTGGCTATGAAAATCCAATCGGTAAGACAATCCTAATCCCAATTGCTGGCGTTTAGGAGTCTCTTTAAAATTGATGAGTGCACTTACATCTACCTGAAGATCTTTAGTGATCAAGTAAGCACCGCCAAAGCGAAATAGGTCATCAGCATAAATGTCGCTCATAATCACCTGAAACTCTGCAAAAGCTGCAATTTTAGAATTGAACGAATGCGTCATTGTGGTGATCCAGGCTTTAGTAGGAAAATCAGTTAAAAATTGATCATAAATAAAGTTATTGACCCAAACCCAACGGCCCCAGTTGTGTTGTGTGATCGCAACGACCTTTGGAGTAAAACCCGCCTGACTGCTAGGTAAAAATGGGTTATCGTCTTCGTACACATAATTTGCGGCTGAGTAAATAGAAACTGCGGGAATTAGTGTACGCCACTTAAATGCACGATTGGCGTGGTAACTGTACAGATTAATTTTTTCTTCGTAATTTTTATAAGGATCGTACAGCAGATATTTTGCTCCTAGCGTAATAATGGGAAAACCACTATGGCTGTATGGTTCTGCAGCACCGGCTGTAGGAACAATATCTTCATATAAATAAGTTCCGCTGAAGTTAAATTCTAACTGCTCACGAATGGCACCGTATCTCAACTGAAATTCCGCCCCGATATTGTCAGTTTCTGTGTAGAGTAAATTATGTGATTCTTTACCCATTGTCGCTCCTAATTCTGCCTGAAAAACGCCGCGGCCCACGGCAAAGGCTCCTTGAGATTGTCCCGGCCTGTTTGAGTTTAGGGTTTCAGTGTATTGAGCTTTAGCTTGTTGAGCAAATGCGCACAACAACAGCGATAAACTAAAAATCAATTTATTCGGCATAGCACTGAATTTCATAAAACTGGAACTAAGAATTTTTTTGACCTGCAATCTGACAAACATAGTGTAAAAATAAGAGATAGCCTAAAGTTAACATACAACCCAACAGGCTAGGTTTTATTCTTTTTTTAAGGTGAAAACGTGTGGTAATGGTTAATTTTGTCGCAAATATTGTGCTGATGAAGTTTATTCAAACATTGCTTATCATCTTATTAATCTTCTTTGGATTGCGAATCCTTTTTAGATTTTTATCTCCTTATATTATGCGTTACTTGGCCAAAAAGGTAGGGGAGCGTTTTCAGAATATGGCCCAAGGTCCCGGCTATAAAGAACCTGCAGCTAAAAAAGAAGGAGAGACGGTTATAGACCGTGTTCCGCATCGCGATCAGACTTCAAATAAAACTGTGGGAGAATATATCGATTATGAAGAAATTGACTAATTTCCACGCTTTAGTATAGCTAACTTATATGACATTTTCCTTTAAAAAGATCGCGCCACACCTTGTTGTGGTTTTGATATTTATAATTACTGCATTACTTTATTTTAGTCCCGTGCTCTCCGGGAAAAAGATGTTTCAGAGTGACATTCAGCAATACCGCGGGATGGCTAAGGAACAAATGGATTTTAGAGCCGCTACCGGCGAAGAACCGTACTGGACGGATGCAGCTTTTGGCGGAATGCCTACGTATCAATTGGGAGCTAAATATCCATTTAACTGGATCAAAAGTTTAGATCTTAGGATCAGGTTTTTGCCACGACCCGCAGACTATTTATTTCTCTATTTTGTAGGTTTTTACGTGCTGCTTCTTGTGCTTAAACTCGATTGGAAATATGCCGGTCTGGGTGCCTTAGCCTTTGGGTTTTCTAGTTATCTCATTATTATCTTAGGAGTTGGCCATAATGCAAAAGCTCACGCGATCGCCTATATGCCGCTGGTTTTAAGTGGAATCCTTCTTACGTTTAGAAAAAAGTATATCTGGGGTTTTATTCTCACTACGGTTGCGATGGCGTTAGAAATTGTCGCCAATCACGTGCAGATGACCTATTACCTGATGTTGTTGGTTCTAGTGCTTGGCGTAGCTTATTTAATAGACGCTTTCCGAAAAAATGAATTACCACATTTCTTTAAAAGTGTGGGGGTTTTAGTTTTGGCTGTTGTCCTTGCTATAGGTACTAATGCGGCAAGTTTGATGGCAACTTCAGAGTATAGCGCTTTTAGTACTCGTGGAAAAAGCGATCTGACCATCAATCCTGATGGAACACCTAAAACTGATGTTGGTGGTTTAGATAAAGAATACATCAATCAATACAGCTACGGGATTTCTGAAACTTTAGACCTGTTTATCGCGGGTCTTTATGGAGGTTCAAATTCTGAGCCTTATGATAAAGACAGTGCTTTTACGCAGTTTTTATTGCAACAAGGAGTTCCGCCTGCTCAGGTTGAATCTATTTTTGGGCAATTCGGGCTATATTATTGGGGAAGTCAACCTGGAGTTTCAGGTCCGGCTTATCTCGGGGCTGTTGTAGTATTTTTATTCGTTTTAGGAATTTTTATGGTAAAAGGACGCCTTAAATGGTGGCTTTTGGGCGGAACGATACTCTCGCTGTTGTTAAGCTTCGGAAGTAACCTTTCTTGGTTTACCGATCTTTGGATTGACTATTTTCCGCTCTATAATAAGTTTAGGGCTGTAACTTCAATACAGGTGATCGCTGAGCTTTGTGTACCTGTTCTGGCGGTGTTTGGCTTGTATAAAATTTTACAAAAAACCGAAGCAAAAGAAGATAAGCTCAAAGCTTTAAAATGGACTACGGGAATTACCGGAGGACTATCTCTGATCATTCTATTATTCAACGGAAGTCTATTTTCTTTTGCCGGCGGCAATGACGCATATTACATTCAGAATTTCGGAATGGATTTTATAAGTGCCGTTAAAGAAGACCGAAAATCACTTCTGGTAAACGACACGCTCAAAACGCTGATTTTAGTACTGATCGCGGCCGGGTTAATTTGGTTTTACATCAAACAAATAGTATCTGAAATCCAAGTGATTTTAGTTATGGCAATTTTGATTGTTTTTGATTTGGTACAAGTAGATCGCCGTTATGTGAATACCGAAAACTTTATGGCGGCACGATTGGTAGAGCAGCCTTTTCAAGCTTCTGAAGCAGATAAGCAGATTTTGCAAGACACTTCGCGGTATCGTGTTTTTGAACAACGCATAGGTTTAAATGGAGCGCGTACAAGTTATTTTCATAATTCAATAGGAGGTTATCACGGTGCAAAACCTGCACGCTTGCAGGAATTGGCAGAGTTTTATTTGTATCAAGGCAACATACAACCGTTGAATTTGCTTAACGTGAAATACATAATATCGCAAGATGAAGAGGGCGCTGAGCAAGTGCAGCAAAACCCGCAGGCAAATGGAAATGTTTGGTTTGTACAAAATGTTAAGGTTGTGCCTGATGCCGATGCAGAAATTTTGGCTCTGGATAGTTTAAATACGTTGCAGACGGCTGTGATTCAAGAGCGCTATGCAAATGAACTAACACGGAATATTTTTCCGCAAGACAGTACAGATAACATCTCTCTTGTGGAACATCAGCCTAACTATTTAAAATACCAATCTAGTGCTCAAGAAGCAAAATTGGCTGTATTTAGTGAGGTGTATTATCCTGACGGTTGGAATGTTTACATAGATGGTGAACCTTCAACCTATTTTAAGGCAGACTATATTTTGCGAGCGATGATGGTTCCTGAAGGTGAGCATACCATCGAGTTTAAATTTGAACCTCAAGTGGTAAAGACCGGAAGTACGATTAGTTTGGCTAGTAATATTCTGCTCCTAGTGATTATTCTTGGTGGCGTCTTTTTTACCTACCGAAAGTTGAATAGCGCTAAAACGGAGTAAGTAACAGTAAGTTTCTAAATTATTTTTGTGAAAAAAGCGTTGATCATATGCTATTATTGGCCTCCTGCCGGAGGACCTGGTGTACAGCGCTGGCTAAAATTTGTTAAGTACTTGCGGGGATTTGGAGTTGAGCCCGTAGTTTATATTCCAGAAAATCCAGATTATCCCATTCTGGATGAAAGTTTAGTCGATGAAATTCCGGAGGATGTAAGCATTCTCAAACATCCTATTTGGGAGCCTTATAAAATGGCTCAATTTTTCTCAAAGAAAAACACAAAACAGATCAGTTCTGGGATAATAAAAGAGGAGAGCAAACAGAGTCTAGTACAAAAACTCATGCTGTTTATTCGTGGTAATCTCTTCATTCCTGATGCGCGTAAATTTTGGGTAAAACCATCGGTTGCGTTTTTAAATTCTTATTTAAAGGATCACCCCGTAGATTGCATAATTACAACAGGTCCGCCGCACAGCTTGCATCTTGTAGGAAGGGATCTTAAGAAACTTCATAATCTACCTTGGATCGCCGACTTTAGAGATCCGTGGACGAGTATTGGTTATCATAAAAAGTTGCGATTAACTAAATTCGCTCAGCGAAAGCATGCTGATCTCGAGTTTCAGATCTTAAATGAAGCCACTCAAATTTTGGTAACAAGTCCCACAACAAAGAGTGATTTTGAGAAAACTACAAATACTCCGGTAACTTGCATTACTAATGGTTTTGACGATGAAAAAGTAATGCAGCCAGAATTAGATCCTGTATTTTCTTTAGCTCATATTGGTTCGCTATTAGAAGATCGAAACCCTAAGATCTTGTGGGAAATTCTTTCAGAATTAAAGACTGAAATACCAACTTTTGGCAAGGATTTAAAAATAGAACTGATTGGCCGAGTAGGTGAAGCGGTGAAACAAACTATTATTGCCGAAGGCTTAGAGGATAATCTAATGATTCCGGGGTATGTCACGCATCAAGAAGCTTTAATAAAACAACGTAGCGCACAAATTTTATTGCTTCTAGAAATTGATTCTATAGAAACGCAAGCGATTATTCCGGGTAAGCTGTTTGAATATTTAGCAGCACGAAGACCTATATTAGCTATTGGTCCTGTAAATTCAGATATAACCTCAATTTTAGAAGAAGCTGATGGTGGAATCTATTTTACATACCATGAGAAACAACGATTAAAAGCATTTATTCTCACAAAATATGAGGAGTATAAAAGTGGTGGTATTTCGCAAACTAACGGTAATTTAGAGCAGTTCACACGTAAATCATTGACTGCTAAACTAGCCGAATTAATCCACACCTTGTAATGGGAATAGTTGCATCGCAATCCTTTAAAAACCTAGTTACAACCTATATAGGTTTTGGTATTGGTGCGCTCAATACGCTGGTGTTATATGTGCAGTTTTTTGATGCTGAATATTATGGTCTTGTGGGATTTTTGCTTAGTGCTTCGACCTTAGCAATGCCATTTGTAGCGCTCGGAGTTCAGAATACTCTCATTAAATTTTACTCTTCTTACAGTGGTAGGAAGCAAGATGATTTTTTGAGTTTTATGCTTATGCTTCCTTTACTTATAATCCTTCCGGCTTCGATTTTGGTAAGTTGTTTTTACGGCGAGCTGGTAGATTTTTTAGCTTCAAAAAATGATATTGTTCGGCCTTATGCTTATTTGATTGCAATCATCGCCTTTTCAATGGCATACTTTGAGATCAGTTATGCTTGGGCTAAAACACAATTACAAAGTGTTTTTGGAAATGTGATGAATGAAGTATTTCATCGCTTTTGCATTATGCTCTTACTTGTAGGTTTTGCGTTTAAATGGTTTAGTACAGAAGGATTCTTGTATGGTGTTGCAGTTATTTATGCGCTGCGAATGCTTGTGATGATGCTTTACGCATTTAGATTGCGCGCGCCTCGTTTTAGAATTGCAATTCCCGCAGAATGGTTGTCTATTTTAAAATATAGCATCCTAATCATCATTGCCGGTTCTGTAGCGGTTATGATTTTAGAGATTGATATGTTTATGCTAGGAAAATTGATTCCTATTCAAAACGTAGCCTATTATTCCGTAGGAATTTACATTGCCGCTGTTATTGCAGTGCCCGCAAGAGCTATGCATCAAATTATGTACCCGCTTACCGCGACTTATATTAATGCACAGCGCTATCTTGAACTTAGGGATTTGTATAAAAAAAGCTCCATTACGCTTTATGCCGTTTCCGGACTCATTTTTCTGCTCATTATTTGTAACATAAACACCTTGTACTTGATGCTTGATCCGGCGTATAGTAAAGGCATATATGTGGTGTTGCTTATTGCGCTGGCTAAATTGATAGATAACGTAATGGGTAACAATAATGCTATTTTATACAATAGCGATTATTACCGATTGGTTTTAGTATTAGGAATTGTTTTAGTTGTGATAGCTGTAGTACTCAATCTGATTTTTATACCCATTTTGGGAATTAGCGGAGCAGCAATAGCAACCTTTGTGGCTTCGGTGGTTTATGCACTTTCTAAGATTTATGTGGTACAGAAGAAATTTAAAATGCATCCTTTTACTACTGAATCATTGTATTTAACAATAGTACTTATCTTATTGGGAGTAGGATTTTACTTTTGGGATTTTAAGTGGAATCCGGTATTGGCAATAGGAGGGAAGTCGGTTATATTAGGTCTGATTTATTTAGTACTAATTTATCGACTTAAAATTTCTACTGAGATAAATCACTGGATTAACACCTATCTATTAACGAGAAAATCCCGATCTGAATAAATCAGATACGGGACCTTCCAACTAACCAACCAAAAAATCTTTATTTAGTTTCCGCGACCTCTAGAACTACTTCTAGATGTTCTCACAGAACTTGTTTTTCTAGTATTTGATGCTCTTGCCGCATTACTGCTTCTTGAGCTTTGTGAACGCTGAACGCTGCGCTGAGGAGCGGTTGAACGCTTTGCTACTGTGCGCTGTGTTTGAACGTTTCTTGAAACACGTTGCGTATTGCTGGGGCGTTGTGCTACGCTTCGCTGATTACTTGTGTTTCTAGACTTTGCAATATTACGATTATTTGTACTTCTTTGAGCAATAGTTCGCTGTTGATTTGATCTTTGAACAGCATTATTACGTGTAGCAGTACTAGTTCTTTGCGTTCTTATCGTATTTCTATCAGCATTACTGCTTCGAGATATGGTATTTGCATTACGAGTGACACGAGCATTTGTATTAGTCGTAGCTCTTCTGGCATCAGAATTTCGGCTTGACCTGTTATTGATAATAGCATTATTTGAGCTTCGCGATTGTCTTGTGTTTGCAACGTTTCTAGAGGTTCTGCTATTTGCAGTAGCTCTAGACGTGCTTGATCTTGAAGCATAAGATCTACTATCAGTATTTACTCGTGCGCGGGCTTTGCTATAACTGCCGCGTCTTGCATTATTATGAGCAATACGTCCTTGAGGTCGTTTGAAATCATGATAAGCGTTTCTATAGCCATTGCGGTATCCTTGCATATAGTGACTTCTGTGGTATGCATAATCATATCTTACAGGACGATAAAATCTTCTATACGGTGTTGTGTATACTAAACATCTGTCAAAAAATGGTCTGTAAAAGAAGTTGTGATACGGATGATATACATATCTTCGATTGTATACATTGATATAACCCGTTACGTGTGAAAATCGACTACCACGATAAAAAACGTTTAAGCCACCTACGTTTACGATTCTGTTATTTTGGTAATTTATAAATACGTCACCTGCTTGAATAATTCTACCCCAGTTATCATAGTAAATTGGCACATTTTCAATCTGAATTACAGCTCCATAATCATCATATTGCACATAAGGATCATAGTTGTATCCTGAATTGTAACTAATATTTACAGGACCGGCATTTACATTAACATTTACACCTTGAGCGATTTGAGGTAAAACAAAGTCAAATTCCCCATCAGGATATATAGAAAATTCTACACCGCCTTCTACAAATATGTAGCGACTGCCATCATAATATCTATTAATTGAGGTATCATCCAAGGTCGCTGCGGTTGCAGAAGACACTCCTGCAAGCAGACCAATAAAAAGGTAAATTAAGTTTTTCATAATTTCTAGATTTAGATTGTTTGTACTCTGAACTATTTCTTGGATGGTACGCTTATTTAAATACAAGTAGCGTGCCATATTTTGAGAGAGTAGTTAAAACACACGACTGTAACATTTATCAAAACAGGAGTACTAATAGGTAAACAATCAAAAAATCAACATATTATGATGCTTAGAGAAGATAAGAATTTACTGGTAGTTGCACATCTTAGTCAATTGCTAGATTTTGTAACCGGAATAGGAGGCTTTATTGTGCCGCTAGTGCTGTGGTTAACGCAGCGCGAAAAAGTGCTTAATATGGACGAGCACGGGAAACAAATTCTCAATTTTCAGATTAGTACCTTTATATATAGTATAATCTGTATTCCTTTAATCTTATTATTTGGCTTGGGAATTCTGGGGTTTATAGCTTTAGGCTTGCTAGTTCTAATTTTTCCGATAATTAACGCGATCAAAGCTGCAAATGGTGAAGCTACATATTACCCAATATCTATACAGTTTTTAAAATAGAATAGTATTTCGGCACTAATCAAAAGGAGAAGTCTTAAAAGCTCTTTTCGAGATTGAAAATTTGCTAGAGACGAAGATCTCCTAAGTTGCTTCGAAATACCCTAATAGTCTAAAAAAATAAACCCTCAGCATTCGCTGAGGGTTTATAAATTATAGCGTTTTGAGTTTTAACTCATAAGTCTAAAATTATTCGTCAACTTCAAAGTTGTAAGCTGTTGTTCCGTGCTCGTGCGCATCAAGACCTTCAAGCTCTTCTTTTTCAGAAACGCGGATTCCAATTGTTTTCTTAACGATAAACAATACGATAAAGGTAGCAACAATTGCCCAAGCGATCATAGAGATCGAACCTAAGAACTGAACACCTAGCTGGCCAAATCCACCACCGTAAAGCACACCGCCTTCGGTTGCAAAAACACCAACTAAAACAGTTCCTAAGAAACCGCATACTCCGTGTACAGAAATTGCACCTACTGGATCATCAATCTTAAGTTTTTTGTCGATGAATTCAATAGATAATACCACAACGATACCACTGATAAGTCCAATTGCTACAGAACCAAAAGCGTCTACATTACCACAGCCTGCAGTAATACCTACTAATCCTGCTAAGGCACCATTCAAAGTCATAGAAATATCTGGTTTACCATATTTAATCCAAGTAAAGAATAGCGCTGCGATACCACCTAATGCTGCTGCAAGGTTAGTGTTTATGATCACGCTACCTACGGCAATAGAATCGTCTCCACCAAAGGCTAATTGAGATCCACCGTTAAAGCCAAACCATCCTAACCAAAGGATAAATACCCCTAATGCACCTAAAACAAGGTTATGTCCAGGGATTGCGTTAACTTTTCCGTCAGGCCCATACTTACCAATTCGAGGTCCTACAAGTTTAGCTGCAACTAAAGCGGCAAAACCACCTACAGCGTGAACAATTGTAGATCCAGCAAAATCAATAAATCCAAGATTGTTTAACCAAGCTTGATCATCAAAAGGCCATAACCAGCTTCCTGATACCGGATAGATAAATGTGGTTAAAACCGCAGAAATGATAAGGTAAGAAGAGAACTTAAAACGTCCTGCAACTGCACCGGAAACAATAGTTGCTGCGGTAGCACAAAATACAGTTTGGAAAAAGAGGTTGTGCCAGTCATCTTCGCTAAAGAAAGCTAAGTCTGAAGGGTCTCTCATAAAACCACCTAAAATGGTTTCGCCACCATACATAATAGAGTAACCCACTACCCAGAACATTAAAGATCCTACTGCTAGATCCATAAAGTTCTTCATAATAATGTTACCTGCGTTTTTAGCACTTGTAAATCCGGTTTCTACTAAAGTAAAGCCCGCTTGCATAAAGAATACTAAAATGGCAGCGATGATGATCCAGAGAATACCTAGATCTGCATTAACTGCGTCAACAGCAGCTTGTACTGCATCAGCCGGTTCTTGTAATAACATATTAGCCATAAAATTCATTTGATTTATTTAGTTTGATTAGTTTTAGTTTAAAGTATCCGGTCCTTTCTTTCCTGTTCTAATGCGGTATGCATCTTTAACATCAGAAACAAATATTTTACCATCACCTACTTCACCGGTTGCAGCAGCATCTAAAATGGCAGCAATAGCGGCTTGTTCAAAATCATCATTTACAACTATAGAAAGGTATCTACGTTGAATATCACTTGTGCTATAAGAAACACCGCGATAAACATGACCTTCTTTCTCGTTCCCAAGACCGGTTACGTCCCAGTAAGAAAAGAAGTTCACTCCTTTTTCGTGTAGCGCTTTTTTAACAGCTGAAAATTTAGATTTTCTAATAATTGCTTCAATTTTTTTCATTGTAAAAATTTAGTTTAGGTTAAAATGAATATACGGCTGCAAGTAAGAAAGAACCTAAGCTACCTGTATAAGTAGGTGTCCCGTCATACGAGTCAAGAAATACATCTTCACTTGCAGAATCTAATCTAAATTCGGGAATAAAAGTTAAAGGACCAACTTTTGCATTACCAGATAGGGTTACCGCAAATACATTTGCATCTCCTGCAGTATCGTAGCCTCCTATTGCACCTGCACCGCCAGCAAACTCACTAAAATATTCAGGACGTAATCCTAAAGAGAAAGAATCGCTTAAAGCAGCTTGAGCATAAAGAGCTACACCGTAAAATCCGTAATCATCACCGCCCATATCACCAGCGTCTGTAGTGTTATAAGTAGCGTTTAAGCCTAAATAGAAAGAGTCACTTAGGTCGTAACCAGTGGTAAGGTCAACCTGAAAAGTAGAGCCAGCTCCTTCTCCCATTCCTTGGTCCGTGTAATCTCCATCCTGATCTCCATAAATTAAGTTTAAGAAAGTACTACCACTGTCTGTTGAGTATCCTAACTGACCTCCAAAAGTGTAGCTTCCTGCAGGATTAAAATCTGTCCAATCAGTTGGGTTCATTACTGCAAGCATTGCGCTCCAGTTATCATCAAGGGCAAAGTCTGCTTTTAAACCAGAGTGAGAGAATGGTCCATAAGAGAACATGTAAGAAGTAGAATAGTTGAAGTTCGCTGCAGGCGAAATAACTTCATATCCTAAAAATGTGTTCCAGTTACCAAAGGTTAAAGTAACACTTTCGCTCACGTTCCAATACACATACAATTGGTTCACGATGCTTGAACTTTCAGTAGTAGAGCCAAAAACAGCATCTGTACCACGTGGGCCATAAACAAGATCTGCTACAGCTCCTACACTTCCTTTTTCATAGCTTAAAACTGCGTTTGCCATACCTAAAGCAAATCCTGGCTGATTAGCAAATGAAGAACCCGGTGCAGGATAGCCTTCATCTGTAACCTTATTAAGCGTAGTGATATTCTGTCTAAAATACGCATCGATAGATCCTGAAAGTGAGAATCCGTCAGTCCAAGAGGTTTCTTCTTCTTGAGCAAAGGCTGAAAGACCTAAGCATAGCATTACAGGTAAAATTAATTTTTTCATTTTTAAATTGATTAATTGGTGAGCTGCTAAACTAGGTATTATTTAAAACCACCCCCAAAAAAATAGGGGGTAAGTGAAAATTTTTATTGTTTTTGTAAATATACCCCCTAAATTTTTAGGGTATGCTATCCGAAAGCGATTTCGGAAGTTTTAAATTGTGAATTTAATTATGGAGAATGTGCTGTTTTTGTTAATTTATGGTAATTTTTAGGGTAAAAAAGTATCAAAAACGCCAATTGTTAACATTCGCTTAAGATTTATAGCATTTTTAGAATTTGCCGAAATAGCCGTTTTTGAGCAAAAATGCATTTCATTTTCTATAAAAAGACCTCTGTTTTATTAATTACTTTTTATTTAAAAGACCTTTTTTTGACAATTACGAAATAATAAAAATCTTATTCTTTAAAATTATTGGCATTTCAGTTTATTGAATAGCTTTATCATTCTGTCTTTAATATTGAGCAAAAATTTTATGGAAAAACAAGGATTATATTCACCAGAATGGGAGCATGAAAATTGCGGTGCTGGGTTCATTTGTAGTCTTGAAGGAAAACAGTCTAATGGAATTATTCATAAGGCGCTAGAAATTCTTGAAAAACTAGAACACAGAGGAGCGGTTAGTAGTGACGGAAAAACGGGAGACGGTGCAGGTATACTTATAGATATACCTTATGATTTCTTTAAAGAGAATTGTGACTTTGATCTTCCCGAAGCGCGAGCGTATGCAATGGGTAATGTGTTTCTTCCTCAAAAGGAAAATCAACGAGCATATTGTAAGAAGATTTTTGAAGAGCAAATCGAGGCTAAAGGACTTAAGCTTTTAGGCTGGAGACGCGTACCGGTAGATACCGGTTATCTTGGTGCGATCGCGGCAAGCGTAGAACCTCACATAGAGCAAATTTTTATTGGTAAGCCCAATGATGAAATGCAGGAGCAAGAGTTTATGATCAAACTTTATTCTGCAAGAAAAATTACAGAGCATACTATATTAAATAGTAAACTTTCAGAACGCACTTACTTTTACCTGCCTAGTCTATCTAATAAGACCTTAATATTTAAAGGGCTTTTGATGCCTGAAGATATTAAGTACTATTACGTTGATCTTTTAGATCCTAAGTTGACTACAAGACTTGCGTTAGTACATCAGCGATTCTCAACAAATACATTTCCAACTTGGGATTTGGCACAGCCGTTTAGATATATGTGTCATAACGGAGAGATCAATACCCTGCGCGGTAATGTTTCGCGTATGCGTAGTAGAGAAGAGCTTCTTAAAAGTGACTGGTTTGGAGAAGAGATTAAAGAGTTGTTCCCAATTATTCTTCCGGGGAAATCAGATTCAGCTTCGATGGATATGGTTGTTGAACTTCTCTTAATGTCAGGAAGATCATTACCGGAAATTATGATGATGTTAGTACCAGAAGCTTGGGAAAAGCATCAAGATATGACACCTGAGAAAAAAGCGTTCTATGAGTTTAATAGCTGTATCATGGAACCGTGGGATGGTCCTGCTTCTATTCCTTTTACAGATGGGGATTATATTGGAGCTGTATTGGACCGTAACGGATTAAGACCATCGCGTTATACCGTTACCAAAACCGGTGATGTAATCATGTCTTCTGAAACCGGGGTTTTAAATATTGAGCCTAAAAACGTTGCATTCCACGGTAGATTAGAGCCGGGGAAAATGTTTTTAGTTGATATGAAAGCCGGTCGCATTGTTAATGATGAAGAAGTTAAAGAAAGCATCGTTACGCAAAAACCATATCAAGAATGGTTATCTAAAAATCGTGTACATCTTAAAGACATACCTTACCGTGATGTTGACTTTAAATTAGAAGATACTGATTTTGGTCTGCGTAAAAATGCTTTTGGTTATACTAAAGAAGATATCAATACGATAATTGTACCTATGGCTACCAAAGGTAAAGAGCCTATAGGATCTATGGGTTCAGATACCCCGCTAGCGGTATTATCAGATCGTCCACAACTTATATATAACTATTTTAAGCAATTATTTGCACAAGTAACTAACCCGCCTCTCGATGGTATTCGAGAAGAACTTATTACTGATTTAAGTCTTACACTAGGTCCTGATACCAACCTTATGGAAATCACGCCTGATTATTGTAAGAAAATCAGAATCCAGAATCCGGTTATATCTAAAGAGGATCTTGATAAAATTAAAAACTTTGACAATCCAGACTTTAAAGTCACTTCTATCCCGATGCTTTATGAAGCTAAACGTGGATTGAATGGTCTTGAAGATGCTTTAGATGAAATGGTTGCTAAAGCTTCAAAAGGAATTGATGATGGGCATACCATTTTGATTCTTTCAGATAGAGGGGTTAATGATGAGATGGCACCAATTCCTGCACTTTTAGCGTGCTCGTACTTGAACAGTGGATTATTCAGAAGCGGTCAGCGCTCTAAGATGAGTATCATCGTTGAGTCGGCAGAACCACGAGAAGTGCATCACTTTGCGTTATTATTCGGTTACGGAGCCAGTGCGATCAACCCATATATGGTTAATGAGATCATTCAGAAGGAAATCGAAGCAGGTAATCTAGGAGATATTGACTTTACTTCAGCAGTAGAAAATTACAACAAAGCGATAGGTAAAGGAGTGATTAAAGTAATGAATAAAATAGGAATCTCTACGCTTAACTCGTATCGAGGTTCTCGTTTATTTGAAGCTTTAGGCTTAAACTCTAAGTTGATTTCAAAATATTTCCCAAATACACCAAGTAGAATTGAAGGTATAGGGCTTTATGAAGTTGAGCAAGAGATTGCTAAACGCCATACCCGTAGTTTTGGAAGTAAACATATTTCAGGTAATCTGGAGATCGAAGCAGGTGGAGAGTATCGCTGGAGACGTAATGGCGAGCGCCATATGTTCAATCCGTTGACCATTGCAAAACTTCAGGAAGCTGTAAGACGCAATAATCCTTCAACTTATAAAGAATATTCTAAGCTTATTAATGAGCAGTCAAAAAAGTTAATGACTATTCGTGGTCTTTTTGAATTTTCAAATTATGACCCTATTCCTATTGAAGAAGTAGAACCGTGGACCGAAATTGTAAAGCGTTTTAAAACGGGAGCAATGTCGTACGGTTCGATCAGTAAGGAGGCGCACGAAAATCTCGCTGTTGCAATGAACCGTATTGGCGGTAAAAGTAATAGTGGAGAAGGGGGAGAAGACGCTGAGCGTTTTTATAAAAGCCCTAATGGTGATTGGAGAAACTCTGCCATTAAACAGGTAGCTTCAGGACGTTTTGGTGTTACGAGTAACTACCTTACCAGCGCAAAAGAAATTCAGATAAAAATGGCTCAGGGTGCAAAACCCGGAGAAGGTGGTCAATTGCCAGGAGAGAAAGTAAATAAATTCATTGCGAAAACCCGTAAGAGTACTCCTTACGTAGGTTTGATTTCTCCACCACCGCATCACGATATCTATTCGATTGAAGATTTAGCGCAGTTGATCTATGACCTGAAATCTGCAAACCGGGAAGCACGTGTAAACGTCAAACTTGTTTCAGAAGTAGGTGTAGGTACCGTAGCTGCAGGTGTTGCTAAAGCAATGGCTGATGTCATTCTAGTTTCAGGCTATGATGGAGGAACCGGTGCATCACCGCTTACTTCCTTACGTCACGCCGGTTTACCGTGGGAATTAGGAATTGCCGAAGCGCAGCAAACTCTTGTGCTTAATAACCTGCGTAGTCGTATCCGTTTAGAATGTGACGGTCAGCTTAAAACAGGACGCGATGTTGCTGTCGCTTGTCTATTAGGTGCTGAAGAATTTGGATTTGCAACGGCACCATTAGTGGCTTCAGGTTGTATTATGATGCGTGTATGTCATCTTAATACCTGCCCTGTAGGGATTGCAACGCAGAATCCTGAATTACGTAAGAAGTTCAAAGGACAACCAGAACACGTGGTTAACTTTATGTACTTTATTGCTGAAGAGTTGAGAGAAATTATGGCTCAACTAGGATTCAGAACTGTTGATGAAATGGTAGGTCAAGCACATAAGTTAGACCGAAACAAAGCAATTGAACATTATAAAGCTGCAGGTATAGATCTTTCACCAATTCTACATAACATTCAAGTTCCTGAAGGAGTGAAGATTTACAATACCGAATCACAAAATCATCATTTAGAGAAATCTATTGATTTTGAAATTATAGAATTAGCGCATACTGCATTATTCCGTAAGGAAAAAACAACGCTAGATCTTGAAATTAATAACTTAAACCGTGCTGTTGGTGCGATTTTAAGTAATGAAATTTCTAAGATCTATGGTGAGCAAGGCTTACCTGATAATACTTTAAAGGTGAACTTTAAAGGTTCGGCTGGTCAGAGTTTTGGTGCTTTCGCTACAAAAGGCCTTACTCTTAAAATAGATGGTAACGCTAATGATTATGTAGGTAAAGGACTTTCTGGAGCTCGATTAATTATTAAAGTTCCTGAGGAGGCTACTTTTGAAGCTAATGAGAATATCATCATAGGTAACGTAGCTCTTTATGGTGCAACTAGCGGAGAAGCGTATTTTAACGGTGTGGCCGGAGAGCGTTTCTGTGTGCGTAATAGTGGCGCTACCGCAGTTGTAGAAGGTATAGGAGATCACGGTTGTGAGTATATGACCGGTGGTGTTGCTGTAATCCTTGGTAAAACAGGACGTAATTTTGGTGCCGGTATGAGTGGCGGTATCGCTTACGTTTTAGACGAGGATCAAAAGTTCAAATCTAAGTGTAATGCTGCAGATCTTAACTTAGATCCAATTACCGAAGAAAATGATAAACAACAATTAAAAGAATTGATTACCAATCATTACAATTATACGCAAAGTGCGTTGGCACAGCGTATTCTTGAGAACTGGGATGCATACTTGCCTAAGTTCATTAAAGTATTACCAGAAGAATACCGTCAGGCATTGATACGATTGGAAGAAGAAGAAAAATTAACAGATTTAACGGAATAATAGAATCATGGGAAAAGTAACCGGATTTTTAGAATATGATAGAAAAAATGAACCGTACAAACCTGTTGAGGAACGGATTCAGAAATATGAGGAGTTTACCATTCCGCTTGATAAGCCAGAGATAAAAAACCAGGGAGCACGTTGTATGGATTGTGGGATTCCCTTTTGCCATAGTGGATGCCCGCTTGGTAATTTGATTCCAGATTTTAACGATGCTGTTTATCGCGAGCGCTGGGAAGAGGCCGCGTCCATCTTACACGGTACTAATAATTTTCCTGAATTTACAGGAAGATTATGTCCTGCGCCTTGCGAAGAAGCTTGTGTACTAGGGATCAACGAAGACCCTGTTACGATTGAAAATATCGAAAAAAATATAGCTGAAGAAGCTTTTAAAAATGGTTGGGTTAAGCCAAATGCACCTGAAAAACGTACAGGAAAAACGGTTGCAGTTATTGGTTCTGGTCCTGCAGGGTTAGCTACTGCACAGCAGTTAAACCGTGCCGGACATTCAGTAACGGTGTTTGAGCGAGACGAAAAACCAGGCGGGCTTTTACGCTATGGAATTCCTGATTTTAAAATGGAAAAGCACGTCATCGATCGTAGATTGGCCATTTTAGAAGAAGAAGGAATTATTTTTAAATGCGGAGTGCACGTAGGAAAGGATATCAAAGCTGATGCTTTGAAAAATGATTTTGATGCTGTAGTGCTTTCTACCGGTGCAACGGTGAGACGTAATTTACCCATTCCGGGATCTGATCTAAAAGGAATTTATCAAGCGATGGATTTCTTGCCTCAAAACAACCGTCGCGTAGATGGTTTAGAATGGAAAGGCGAAGAGATCAAAGCTACCGGTAAAGACGTGATCGTAATAGGTGGTGGTGATACAGGAAGTGACTGTATTGGTACCTCAATTCGTCACGGAGCAACCAGCGTGAAGAACTTTGAGATTATGAGTAAGGGAACTCCTGAACGTCCTGAGAATCAGCCTTGGCCCTATTGGCCAATGCGTCTGCGCACAAGTACTTCTCATAAAGAAGGAGCAGAGCGTTTCTTTTCAATTTCTACTAAAAAATTTGTAGGTGATGAAAATGGAAACCTAACAGGTCTTGTAACTGCTGAAGTAGTATGGACGCACAAACCGGGAGAACGACCTACGCTTTCAGAAGTTCCGGGAACCGAAAAAGAATGGAAAGCAGATATGGTATTTCTTGCTTTAGGATTTACAGGTAGTGAACCTACAGTTGCCGAGCAATTGGGCATTAAAATGGATGCGCGAACAAATATCGAAGCTTCAATAGATAATTATATGACTAATGTGCCCGGAGTGTTTGCGGCGGGAGACTCTAGACGAGGACAATCGCTTATTGTTTGGGCCATCTCAGAAGGAAGACAAGCAGCCCATCACGTAGATACATATCTTATGGGAAGTTCTGATTTACCGTTAAAAGGAGATGGTGATTTACCAAGAGTATAATTATTTTTAAACTTAATTTACTGTAAGCCTGAAAGTTATTAATCTTCAGGCTTTTTTTATATACTAAACGCAACCTTTTTAAGTTCTAAGCATCTTAAAAGAAAATACTCTCCATGATGTTTAGATTACTTTTCTTCAGTTTTATGCTATTGAGTTTGAGCTCATGCACTGATGATAATAACACTGCAACAACTAATCTTGTTCAAGAAACCGCAACGGTACGACTTAACTTAGTTAAAATGAGCGGACAGATTCGAAATTCTGAAACCACTGGAGCCGAAATGGCGTGGCAGGAATACTATATTTTAGGCCCTGAAATGCATTTTACAAAGGTTAGAGAGCGTGATGGACAAACTTTAAAATCTGAAGGTACATTTGATATTGTAATGATCAACAGTGATAAATACCTACAATTTACTCACGATTCAGATGGCGAATTGGTAGGTAATTGTACTGGAGATACAGTAGAATTACTTATGTATACCACCTCAGATAGTGTGCAGAGTTCTTGGCAAAGTTGTGACGGTCCAGGATTGTATTACACCTTTGAATAATGCTCTTACAGAAGTAAAAAAAATGAGGCTCAACAGAACGTTGAGCCTTTTTAATTAGTGAACGTGGTCAACTGAAGCGCTAATATAAATTGAGCTGCAAGATCTTGATTAGTAAATTCATAAGTGTTAAAATTGAAGGATTCTTTAAAAACCGTAGCCACTCCAAAAAATGTAAATTCTTTAGCTGCAAGCGCCTCTATGAGATAACGATTAGGGTGATAGTTAAAAAAGGATTTTCTGTTGATAACCACATTATCTGGTCTGTAATAAGGAACCAAAAAAGACATTCGTGAATCTAGTTGCCACGTGTAAACGCCGGTAGCTGCTTGTAACATATTTTCAAACTCTAAAGACATTTGCATAACATCATAAGTCTCATATAACGCGATTAAGATCACAACTTCATTATCAAAAGTTGTGGCGTAAAACAGTCCGTTTTCTTGTTTTAATTCCATTCCTTTAGGGAGCGCTATTGTGGCTCCGGTTGTGGCTTCGAGATAAATATCAAAACTAAAATTGTTATAAGCTATGCCTTCCTGATCAAGCGCTTGCATTATCTGATACATACCCATCTCAGGGTATTGTGTATAATTGCCCGTAGCATCTAGTTCTTTAAAAGTTCTGGATTTTATCAGCTGAAAGGAGAATTGTCCATTACTCACAGTTTTAGCATTTGACGGGGAAATTTCTTCAGCGAAGAGGGTATTTACCTTTTTGAGACTAGATCTAGGAAATGCATCGGTTGCTGTTTTGAGGTCGTTTAAGGCGGAAGCTGTAATACACCAACTGATTCCGGCGGCGCCATTTTCTAGACCTCCGTCTGCAATTCCTATCAATTTTCCACGGTAGTCAACAATAGGAGAACCCGAAAATCCGTGTAGCAGCTGACCTTTTAGGTAAACAATTTCGGTATCTAGGGATGGAAAACCAAGCGATCTAATCTCTTGTTCTGCAGACGGCTCTAAAAGGTCTTTAAGGCGTTTACCTTCGATTAAACCCACAGTAAAATCACGATCTTGGTATTTGTCGTTACTTCCATAATAACCTACGGTGAATACTTTAGTATCAATAGCAGAGGTGGTAATGTTTTCAGGTTTTAAATAGTTTGCGGAAGTGCATTCTGAAAGACTGAGCAAGACCAAATCTGATTTTTTAGAAATTCGGTTTAATCTTACTGAGCACCAGGATTTTTCAGAAGGAATAAAAACTTCAATTTGATCTGGGTTACCAATCGAATGTAAAGTAGCTATGATTTGATTGCCATTTCCGTAGAAAAATCCGGTAGAATATTTATTGCCTGATTTTACCCGCACAATAGTTTTGCTGATCTCTTCTTTAACACCACCAAACACAACAGAATTTAAGCAGCACAGGCTTAAGAGTAGTAGTATTATTCGCATAGCAATTCCTTAATTAGAAGTACGGAAGATTTTAATTCGCTATCATCAATACTATTTTGTTGAAGTTGGTCAAACAGTCTTTGAAACTTTCCGCCGGAAGCAATAAAGAGTTCTTCGATCTCTAAGAGTGATAAATCTTCAAGCTCTACTGCGCAAAGCGCTAGATCATTTTCATCAGCCATCAGTAACGTGCTTTTGAGCGCATTTGCGGTTGCAGCTTCTTTATTAAAAGACAGCTTTTGATTAGCAACAAGTCCGAAATGTTTGAAGTAAATCAGTTCTTTTATTTCCTCATCCGAAAAATTAACCGATTTATACAGGGCGATCTCATTTTGAAGGGAAGGGGCCAGAACGTCGTGCGTACGTAAGAAAATGCCCAAAAGTAAAGCGATAAAGCACCCTAGACTAAAGCTGCCAATAATTATTTTATTGCCACTTTCACCTTCCTTGTCGGGGCGTAAGCCAAAGAAGGCTGCTAAAAGAGATGTAAGCGCTCCTAAAATAATGCCCGTAACTTGTGCTATAGACAGCCCGATAATGAGACCTACCAAAATACCTAAAGCTAAACCAGATAAAAAATCTCTTCTCATAGTATAAGAATTTAATTATCGGGGATTTGCTAGGAGATCAAAGGGTATTTAAATGTAGTGCGAAATTTTTAATAAAACAATAATCTATTGTTTTTCAGTTTTTTATAAAATAACAAAGCGCTCTTGTAATTGCTCACAAGAACGCTTCTAAAATAAAAGGTACTTACTTATCCTTCTTACTCTTAATTATTAAGCATAACCGGCATCACCAGCATCGTTACTTTTTCACCTTCATCTAGACCATCAACCGGAGTTAAAATTCCGGCGCGGTTAGGTAACGACATTTCTAAGGAAACATCATTGGCATTTAAATTATTAAGCATTTCTACCAGAAATCTACTGTTGAAACCTATTTGCATATCATCTCCTTGATAATCACAGGTTAAACGCTCTTCGGCTTTATTGCTATAGTCAACATCTTCCGCAGAAATATTAAGTTCTGCTCCCGCGATCTTTAAACGGATTTGATGTGTTGTCTTATTTGAGAAAATAGATACCCTACGTACCGAGTTTAAAAACTGGTTACGATCAATCACGAGTTTATTAGGATTCTCCTTAGGAATTACCGCCTCATAATTTGGGTATTTCCCATCGATCAAGCGGCAAAGTAGCTGCACATTATCAAAGCTAAATTTTGCATTTGAGTCGTTGTACTCAACACTGATGTCATCATCACTTGATGCTAAAATTCCTTTTAAAAGATTTAAAGGTTTTTTAGGCATGATAAATTCAGCGGTTTGATTGGCCTGTACATCAGTACGACCGTATTTAACCAGTTTGTGCGCATCTGTAGCTACAAAGGTTAATCCTTCGGTATCAAACTGAAAGAAAACACCGCTCATTACCGGTCTAAGGTCGTCATTTCCTGTAGCAAAAATAGTATTGCTTACAGCGGTTGCAAGCACTCCTGCAGGAATGCTAACTTTGCTAGGATCATCTAATTCTACGGCATTAGGAAACTCTTCTCCAGAGGCATAGGCCAGCGCATACTTACCGTGATTAGAACTAATCTCTATCGTGTTATTATCACCTGCAACAAACGTAAGCGGTTGTTCTGGAAAGGTCTTTAATGTATCGAGCAGTAAACGTGCAGGTACTGCAATACTTCCGCTATCATCGGACTCAACCTCTAGGGTTGCGATCATGGTAGTTTCTAAATCAGAAGCCGAAACTTTTAAAGTGCTTTCTTCTAATTCAAACAAAAAGTTATCTAAAATAGGAAGCGTGTTACTGTTATTGATTACCCCGCCTAAAACCTGTAATTGCTTTAAAAGGTAAGAACTTGATACAATAAATTTCATAAGAAAAAGCTGTTTATGCTCTTTGACACGAGGTCAAAACTAGAATTCAAATGGGTTGACAATATTTATTTTTTAGCTGTCACACAGCCTCACAAAGATATCGTAATAGCCGTTTTTGCCGAAACAAACTTATTAACACTTAGACCCGATATTTACGCCGTCTCAGCGCTGTATAAATTAGAGCAAACACAGCGAGTAACACTAGCGGAAGCCCTATTGTCAAGGCTTGCCAAGTGGCGCGGTCATTTGATATTTTTTGAATATCAAGTGCAGGAAGATTTATACTCTTGCTTCTAATGTTAATAAGACCATTATCGTCAAGAAGGTAATTGACAGCATTAAGTAAAAATTCTTTATTTCCGTACTCTTTAAATGTGAATTTGTCAAATCCTAATTCTAAAGGTCTGCCGTTTTGATCCAGATCATTTTTAATAAGATCACCATCAGCAACCACGATCATTGCAGTATTTTTTATTGCGCTTTCGCGAAAGGGTTCCCTCAGATTTTCTAACGGAAGAATTCTATTTTTAAACGCCGAAGTAAATTTCCCCTCAACTAAAACCGCCAGATTTTGTGCTCCAGCTGCATATTGATCTGGGCTGGGTTCTGTGGTAATAGATTCTAGACTTACCGGTGCAGGCACTCCATTTACTTTAGAAAGTACAGAGCTTTGAAGCAACACGGTTTGTTGTAAATCTGTATTTAATAAATCAATTTGATTTGCGTATTCAAATGCAATGGGATTATCAATATTGGTGTTTATAGGATGATTCTCAGCGGGCGTCACCAGCGGGTAATAAAACCAGGGGAGTTGCGTATATTGTGAATTTGCTGCTTCTCCACTCGCTAAAACTAGGGGTGCTGCGTAGAGATCTTCAATCAAAATAGGATTGATGCGTAAGCCGTACTTAAAGAAAAAATCATCTAGATTAAGTTGTCTTGCGGTTGCCAGCGCCATACCATCACGCAGATACAAACTGTCAGTCTCCATCGCTACTTGATCGAGCAGAAATAATGATTTTCCGCCGTGCATAATAAATTGATCTAAGGCATACTTTTCGGCATCACTAAATGCCTTAGTTGGTTTTGCAGCAACTACAAGATCAAACTTATTCAGCGCAGTAAGTACTGTATCCGGGGTTTGTGCGATAGAATCTAAAGGGAAAGGCGCAATAAAATACCGCTCTCTAAGCGTCTTAAAAAAGTCTGCAATGTATTTATCATCAAGTTCGCCGTTTCCTTTTAAAACAGCAATACGCTTACTTTTTGGGCTGAGGGCTTTATAAAATCCGTTAGAGAATGCATACTCCAGATTTTGAACCGATCTGCTTACCAGTTGATCTGGTGCCGCTCCCAGGCTTTTCTTCAATAGCGGAACAGGAATACTTTTACCTTTGTATGAGACCAAAGCCCAAGGAAATATAAACTCCTGACTTACTTTTCCATTATCTCTAAGCTGTACCTGCTCTGGGCGCATTCCGCGATTGTTAAAATCCTGAGCGATTTGCTCTGGGGAAACTCCGTCGGGAACAGGATTTACAAAGGCAAATTTGATGTTTGCATTGTGAGAAGCATATTCCTCAAGCAGTTGGCGGGTTTCAAACTGTAATTTTTGAAAAGCATTAGGCACATTTCCTGAAAGAAATACGTCAACAACTACCTGATCCTGTGCTTTAGCAATGATATTTTTTGAAGTTTCAGATAACGTATAGCGACCGTCAGCTGTTAAATCCAGCCTGAAATTGAAGGACTGAGATAAAACTAGTACGATCAGAACGATCGCTGCAAAAATTAAAAATTTTGAGTTTGACTTGATCATCCCTTTACAGATTTAGATTCAAGTTTTAAAACGGTAAGCCCAATAAAAACAGAGGTTATGCTCAAAAAACAAACAAGATCTCTACTGTCTATTACTCCGCGGCCAATGCTTTCGAAGTGCATTTGAAGACTGAAGGTTTTCAAAATTTCGAAACTCAGCGTATCTGCAATTCCATTGAACCCAAAGTAAAACAGAAAGCACAAAAGCGCAGCAATTAAAAAAGCAACAATTTGATTCTCAGATAGCGTAGATGCAAAAATGCCGATGGCAGTATATGTAGCAGCTAAAAAGAGAAGCCCCAAGTACGAACCGATCAAAACACCTTGATCATAATTACCCTGAGGATTACCAAGTTGATCAATAGCATAGACGTATACAAGAGTGGGAATTAAAGCCAAAATCAAAAGCAGCAATGCACCAAAAAACTTACCTAAAACAAGCTGCAGGGTAGTAATGGGTCTGGTAAGAAGTAACTCTAAAGTCCCCAAACGTAGTTCGTCACTAAAACTACGCATAGTAACCGCCGGAATTAGAAAAATAAAAATCCACGGTACGAGCTGAAAAAAAGGCGTTAAATCGGCAAAACCGTAATCAAAAAGATTAAAGTCATTATCAAAAACCCACAGAAAAAGACCGTTTAGGATTAAGAATAGTCCTATTACTAAATAGCCAACAGGAGAAGCGAAAAATGAATGGAATTCTTTTTTCAGAATTGCTAACATAGGCTTAAGGTTCTTTTCAGAATATTATAGATCAGCAATAATTTTCATGGCGATGCTTAAGGCTTCGGTACCATTTGCTAAACTCACAATAGGTGTGGTATTTTGCTCAATAGCATCGGCAAAAGCTTCTAATTCGTCTAAAATAGCATTATTCTCTTCCACCTCAGGATTGTCAAAATAGATTTGTTTTTTTACTCCTTCAGCATTCTGCAGAATCATCGCAAAGTCATCTGCCTGTTCAGGCGCATCTTTCATACGTACTACTTCGCATTTCTTCTCTAAAAAGTCTACAGAGATATATGCATCTTTTTGAAAGAAACGCGCCTTACGCATTTTTTTCATCGAAATACGGCTGGCAGTAAGATTAGCAACGCATCCGTTTGCAAATTCAATACGGGCATTAGCAATATCAGGCGTATCGCTTATTACTGAAACCCCCGAGGCAGAAATGTGTTTCACCTCACTTTTAACCACACTTAAAATGGCATCAATGTCGTGAATCATCAAATCCAAAACCACGGGCACATCAGTACCTCTAGGATTAAATTCGGCTAAGCGATGCGCCTCGATAAACATCGGGTTTTCAATAAGATGATTTACTGCCGTGAACGCCGGATTGAAACGTTCTACGTGACCTACCTGACCACGAACGCCGTGTTTTTTGGCAAGCTCACGTATGGCCACCGCTTGCTCAACAGTTTGAGCAATAGGTTTCTCTATAAAGAGATGCTTACCGGCTTTTATGACTTGTTCTGCACAATCAAAATGATGCGTTGTTGGCGTAACCACATCAACGATATCGCAAGCATCAATTAGCTGCGCAATACTGTCAAAACGATGATAGCCATATTCTTCAGCGACTGCTTTTGCGGTAGTTTCAGATTCATCGTAAAACCCTACAAGTTCATAGCGTTCTGATTGATTTAAAAGTTTAAGGTGAATTTTTCCCAAGTGTCCTGCACCCAGCACGCCTGCTTTAAGCATAGTATATGTTGTTTTTCCTTTTTAATTAAGAAGGATCGATTTATACAATATAAGGTCAACGTAAATAGTATAATCTTATTGAGACCTTCTACAAAAATAGGTTTTCTTAAGCAGAATTTTGCCATTCTACCTGTTGTTGAAAAAATGCTGGTTTTTGTCTAGGAAGTGGGCTTGTGGTTTACGTATTTTAGCGGTATGAAGGATACTACTCGTCACCAAGGGAAGCGTAGATTGCTCGCACAAATTGTAGAAAAAAAAGGAGTTTCTAACACCGCTGTTTTAGATGCTATTAGAAAAATTCCGAGGCATTTTTTTATGGATAGTAGTTTTGAAGATCACGCCTATCAAGATAAAGCATTCCCGATCGCAGCAGACCAAACCATTTCTCAACCCTTTACCGTAGGTTTTCAAACCGAATTACTCGAAATAAAAAAAGGTGATAAAATTTTAGAAATAGGCACGGGGAGTGGTTATCAAACCGCTGTTCTCTGTGAAGTAGGCGCCAAAGTGTATTCTATAGAACGCCAACAAGAGCTTTTTAGAAAGACTAAAAATTTTCTATCAAAATTGGGTTATCGACCTAAGCGACTCACTTTTGGTGATGGCTATTTAGGAATGCCTGAATTTGCACCTTTTGACGGTATAATCGTAACTGCGGGTGCTCCTTATATTCCTAAACCTCTTTTAGCACAACTTAAGATTGGTGGTAAACTCGTTATTCCTGTGGGCGATGACGTTCAAACGATGATACGCATCGTACGCAAAACACAAACCGATTTTGAAAAGAAAGAATATGGGGAGTTTAGGTTTGTTCCGTTACTTGAAGACAAAAATTAAAGCCTAATGCGTTGCGGCGTCTTGCCAATAAAGATAATGGCACAAGCCTACACAAAGCGTTGATAAAAAGGCGACGGCATAAACCGGTATAAATCGTAGTTCAGAAAGTTGATCTGGCGCAGCCGAATTACTAATGGCATAACCCACCAATAACATCCCGATAAACCAAACTAAGCTGCTTGCGAGCAGTTGTTTTGAATAGTTTTTGAGGTAGTTTTTAAATTGTAAAGAACTCATAATAGAACGTTTTTGTGTCTATAATTTCTTAAAAATTACAGAAAACACCAGAAAATTCCAAATGAGGTTAGACTCTTAACATTTTAAAATTAAAGGTTTTAAGGGTAATTATAGGTCTTATTCTACGCGCTACGTCAAGTATTTAATTCTCGGGAAAGGAAAAAATACTGTAATCAATTTCAGGGTTTAAAATGATTTCTTTGACATCAATTGGTTGACCGCCTTGGCTGATCGTAAACGGAAAATAAAGTCCTTCAACCTCTTGATAATCGCTCATAGTAATACTTACCGGTTGCCCTAGCTGTGTAGTTTCAATAGCGATAGGGTAGTAGTTTTGCGCATCAAAAAAGTAAAAACTTTCATTAGGGACTTCTTCACCATTTACAAATTTTGGTTCTTGAGTAAGTTTGATCTTAAATGCTACAATCCCATTTTTAGCAACAGTACTTATATATTCTGCTTTATAACCATTTTCCCGGTAATGTAAGAGCGGTGATGGAAAATCATTGCGTTTCAGCAACATGTTTTTACGCATATCATCAGAGGAGATCTCAGGCTCCATCGTTAAAAAATTGGTGGTCCACATTGTAGCCCCGTCAAAAGCCATCTGCGTCACTTTTTTCTTGTTGTATTCAAACACAACCGCTTGTTTCCCGCTTCGGGTATTGTAAATGGTAATTGGTACGCTTAAATCACCCTGAGTAAATGAACCTTTAGTCTTAATCGCATCAATTTCAGACCAAGCTTCAATACCACCGGTTCTGTCAATGTATTTAGTTATGATCTCATCGGCAGTTTGATTATACATGGTTTCAATTAGCTCTTCTTGTGCCACTGAAGAAAACGTAATCAATAAAAAAGATAAAAACGCTAATGTTTTCATAGATATAATACTAAAAGTAACAGACTGGTATTTTGCGAAAATAGGCATTAAAACGGTATGCTTTACTTAACTCCTTTCAAAATAATGTGCACTGAAGTAAAGTGCTAATTTTATGTTTACTTCAGGCTTAAAACGGAAAAATACCAATGCAAATTATATCTTTAAGCAAAATGCATGTATTGCAATATAAATCGTACTCCTTATGAAATTTGGAAAAGTTGACGATCCCGGAAGTATAGACTTTACGCTTCCGCCTGATCACCCAGACACAAAGATTTTACTTAACAGCAAAGCGACTAAAGCTAAACCTCAATTGTATGTGGGGTGCGCAAAATGGAATAAGCAGGATCTCAAGAATTTTTATCCCCGCGGAACAAAAGATGAACTGGGTTATTATTCTAGACAGTTTAATTCCATAGAATTGAATGCGACGTTTTACAGACTTTTCCCGAAGGATCAATTTGAAAAATGGTATGAGAAGGTACCGGCAGATTTTAAATTCTTTCCCAAGGTTACTCAGAACATCAGTCATTTAAAACGACTCATTAACGCTCCCGAATTATTGCCGGAATATTTAGATCATACCTTGCTTCTGAAAGAAAAATTAGGTTGCATTTTTTTACAGATGCATAATAATTTTCAACCTAAAAATTGGGATCGGGTAGAGAAGTTTGTCGCCGCCTGGCCTAAAGAAGTACCGCTTGCGATCGAATTTAGACATACGGATTGGTTTAACGAAGAGCCTGTTGCGCAGAAACTTTATCACCTTTTAGAAACCAACGATATTGCAAATGTGCTTGTAGACACTGCGGGGCGGCGTGATATTATGCATATGCGAATGACCAATTCTGAAGCATTTATACGTTTTGTAGGAGCAAATCATCCTACTGATTACGAACGGTTAGATGATTGGGTTGCGCGTCTAGGCGTTTGGATTGAAGAAGGAATCTCAAAAATTGATTTCTTTATTCATCAAAATGTTGAAAAAGAATCTCCATTACTAGCTACTCATTTTATCAAGAAGATGAATGAGAAGTATGATTTTGATTTGCACCTTCCGGGTAAAGATGATGCTAATCCAACCTTAGATTTATGAGTAACGTATTTATTGTTGCCGGTGTTTCAGGATCCGGAAAAACAACTATAGGAAGATTATTAGCTGAGAAGTTAGCCCTTGATTTTAAAGATGCAGATGATTTTCACCCAGCTGCAAATGTTGAAAAAATGAGATCGGGACTTCCACTAAATGATCAAGATCGTGCTCCTTGGCTTGCTATACTTGCAAAAAAGATCGAAGAGTGGAGCAGTGCTGACGGTGCGGTTTTGGCCTGTTCCGCACTAAAAGAAGCGTATAGGAAACTATTAGATGTAAATAAGCAGGTCACTTGGGTTTTTCTTGACGGATCGTACGAACTTCTTAAATCCCGAATGACTGCTCGAAAAAACCACTACTTTAAAGCAGAATTGCTGCAATCTCAGTTAGACACGCTTGAACCCGCAGATTATGGGATACACGTATCAATTGCACCATCGCCAGAAGAAATAGTAGATGAAATTTTGAAAGCCTTATAATGGAAGCACAGTTACTTTTTGCAGTCTTTGCAGGGATCGGATTATTGTTGTTTTTGATCTTGCGATTAAAACTACAAGCGTTTTTAGCGCTGTTACTTTCCGCAATCGTTGTAGGGGTGTTGAGCGGATTGCCAACAGAAAGCGTACTTAAGTCTGTTACAGACGGAATAGGCGGTACGCTTGGATTTGTTGCAACCGTTGTGGGGTTGGGGTCTTTATTTGGAGCGGTACTTGAGCATTCAGGAGGAGCACAGGCTATAGCTCAGTATCTTCTTAAAAAATTCGGAGTAAAAAATGCTCCGTGGTCAATTATGCTAACGGGATTTTTTGTTGCGATCCCAGTGTTTTTTGATGTAGCGTTTATTATTTTAATTCCGCTTATTTATGCTTTGCAGCGAAGTACAAAAAAATCACTTTTACTTTATGCATTGCCACTGTTGGCTGGTTTAGCAGTAACTCACGCCTTTATACCGCCTACACCAGGACCCATTGCCGTGGCAGATATTTTGAATGCAAATCTGGGATGGGTAATTCTCTTTGGGTTTATAACAGGAATTCCCACTGCGGCGATTGCAGGACCGTTTTTTGCCAAACGGATAGCAAAACGAATTCATATTGAAGCACCTGAGGAGATAGAAGAAGAAAAGGAATCGTTCGCGAATGCGCCCAAACCCGCAACTATACTTTTAATCATTTTTCTTCCCATTTTGCTGATCGTTTTAAACACCGTATTGAGCAGTCCGCTTGGAGCAAGAATAGGAGTTTCAGAAACTTTACTTGATATTATTCAATTGCTGGGACATCCTTTTACAGCGTTAATCTTAGCCAATTTAATCGCTTGGTATATCTTAGGCGTACGCCGAAATGTTTCTAAAGAAAAACTCTTAGAAATTTCGACGAAAGCATTATATCCGGCAGGTGTCATTATATTATTGACAGGAGCCGGTGGTGCGTTTAAACAAATATTGATTGACACCGGTGTAGGTGAGATGATCGCTAATGCGCTGCAAAGCGATTATTTTCCACCGGTAATTTTCAGTTTTATTCTTGCTGCTTTGGTGCGTATAATGCAAGGTTCTTCAACTGTAGCAATGATCACTGCCGCCGGAATCACCGCGCCTTTAGTAGTTCAGAATAATTTAAATGATATGAAACTTGCTATTTTAGTGATCGCCATTGCAGCAGGAGCTTCAATTTTTTCACACGTAAACGATAGCGGATTCTGGCTTGTAAAACAATATTTAGGCTTAACTGAAAAACAGACGTTTAAAAGTTGGTCTATACTCACCAGCTTAATCGCGTGTATAGGTTTGCTTGTTTCTACGCTGCTTTGGTATATAGTTTAGGTATTGTCAGATTGTTTGCGCGTATCCTTTTGAGTAGCTTCCTTTTTGATAATATCATACGCTCGCTCTAATTGTTCTTCACGAGGAGGTTTAGGCATTTGCTCCTTTTTGTTTTCAGGTTCAAGTGTAAGTTCGGCGAAAGCAGGAAAATGATCAGAGCCAATAGCATTACCACGCAGAACCGTTTTTGCCCTAAAGTGTTCAGAAACAAAAATATGATCCAGCGGCCAGCGCATAATTTTACTTTTAGCACTAAACGTATTGAATAACCCACGCCCGATGCGTAAATCAAGCAATTCGCTTACTTCCTTAAAAAGCTCTGTAGATTCTGACCACGCCACATCATTAAAATCACCAATCGCAATTACCGGTAACGTATTGTTTCGGCTTTTGAAGGCAGTTTTCATCATTTCAGCATCCCGATCAGTAGACATAGGATTGTGCTGAGGCATTGGCGGGGTTGGGTGAATAGCATAAAGCTCAAACCTGTCGCCAGAAGGAAGTTGCACCACAGATTCAATAGAAGGTATGCTGTCATCTATTTGGAAATGAATTTTT
This sequence comes from Leeuwenhoekiella sp. ZYFB001, assembly GCF_011784865.1. Classification (NCBI taxonomy): domain Bacteria; kingdom Pseudomonadati; phylum Bacteroidota; class Flavobacteriia; order Flavobacteriales; family Flavobacteriaceae; genus Leeuwenhoekiella; species Leeuwenhoekiella sp. ZYFB001. The sequence goes on along the minus strand of NZ_CP050460.1, from coordinate 1,679,780 downwards.
GGGTCTTCTAATGGAAATTTTGAATACAGTAACATTCCGTAGGTATTGTCTAACGGAATTCCTTTATAGTGCGGGTAGCTTTTTGATAATGTAGGTGCAATGGCATTCAACCAATCTTTATCGGTCTCTAGAAGCAATAAAATGTGTGGATCTTTTGCTTCAACTTCTTCTAAAAGCGCCTCGTGCTTTTTATTCTTTTGTAAAACATTAGCTACTAAAAGCTTAAAAGTTCTGTTTTGATCAGTGATGGTACTGTCCAAAACGTCTTTATCCGCAAGAGGCGTATAGGGATAAATTTTGACAACTTGAAAAGTAAGACAAGCAATCATTATGCTCATAAATGCATAATCTTTTGCCCATTTGATATCAAATTTTAAAAAATACGCTAAGGTAGCCGCCGCGGTAAAGATGGTGAGTTGCATATGTGGAAAGTCAAAAATGCGTATCCACCAATAATCAGCCGCAATGAATGGAGCTATTGTGAGTACAATAGCGATTCCTCCAATGATCTGGAGTACATTTTTAAAGGTCATTTTAGGTTAGGTTAGGGACTTTCGAGCTTAAAAATGCACTTGAAAGCAGTTTAACCGTAAGCTACTCTTTTGACTGGTTTTTCTGCGTTAAAAAACTGGTAATATCCTTAGAAGAAGGTTCTTCAAAAATTTCAAGACCAAAGAACGGTACAGCAGCAATCACGTGATCAAAGATATCAGCTTGAATATGCTCATAGTTCTCCCAGCGCTTATCAGTGCTGAAACAAAAGATCTCAAGCGGGATTCCCTGAGCAGTAGGAGGAAGGTGGCGCACCATCAAAAATAAGTCCTTATTGATCGCCGGATTTTCATACAAATAGGCGTCAATGTATTTTCTAAATACCCCTAAGTTGGTTTGATTCAATCCGTTTATGGCTAAGCTTTGATCAACGCCTTGTTTTTTATTGGTGCGCAGGACTTCTTTTTCCATATGTTCAATATACGGAGCAACAAGTTGAATTCGTTTAAGTTCTTTTAAATCAGATTCGGTAAGAAACTTAACGGAATTCTGTTTGATAAAGACCGATCTTTTTATACGTCGACCCCCGCTTTCTTGCATTCCGCGCCAGTTTTGAAAAGAATCTGAAATCAAACTGTAGGTTGGGATTGTGGTATAGGTCATATCAAAGTTTTGCACTTTTACCGTGGCAAGGTTAATTTCAGTTACAGTACCATCTGCTCCATATTTGCTAAAGGTGATCCAGTCGCCAATACGCACAATATCATTGATAGAAACCTGAATGGAAGCTACAAAACCAAGAATAGTATCTTTAAATATCAAAAGTATAACTGCCGAAGCTGCTCCCAACTGAAGCACAAAATTCATCGCGTTTTTATCAAAAAGCTCCAGAATAAAAAAGAAAATCCCGATGCCCCATAAAAAGAGCATAGTTACCTGTAAGTAACTCTGTAAAGGCTTGTCGTGAAACTGTTGTTTGGTTTGAAAGTAATCGCGAGATGTACGTAATAGACTGCGTATAATTTTTAGAATAAGCAGAATTACGTAAAGGTCAAATATCTTTAGAAGCCAATAAAGCGTGGTGGGGTAATCCTCAAGCAACTCAACAAAAAACCATTTAAAAATGGCCAATGGAATAATATGGCCAATATACCTAGGGAAATTGGTAAGAACCAAAAAGTCGTCAAAAGAGGTTTTCGTTTTATTGCTAAAAACCTTAAATGCTTCGACAATGAGTTTTTTAAGAAGTTTATCTAATAAGGCAATGAGCAGGATGAAGATAAACGCATTGATAAATACCGTAAGCATTTCAGCATAAAAGGGAACGACACCTAAGTCTTCTACATAGGAGCTAAAATCTTTTAAATACGTATCTATTTGGTAGGCCATGAGGATTAATTAGGGGCGCAAAATTAAGGATAAAGATCTCAATATAATCTAAGTAAATTATTAAGATTTTGAGACTAAACTATAAAAGAAAAGCCTGAGCAGTCGCTCAGGCTTTCATACAATACGCTTTTACTTCAAACGCGCCGCTAAAAGGGTCTAAAACCGAAAAGGCTTGCCGCGAGATAGTAACTAAGCTTGTGCGTTTTGCATCTCCAAAGCCCATTGCTGAATAGCTTCTGCGCTACCAAAGATAATCAACATGATAATGCATAGAATAGATATAATAACCGCTAAGATTAAACCAATGATAGCGATAATACGTGCAGTTTTAAGCTGACCGTAGTTCTCATACAGTTCAGGATTAGGCGCAGCTAATTTTTTGTCTTTATTCGCAAGAAAAAGCGCGATCCCAGAAAATAAGAGTCCGCCAAAACCAGAACTGAAGCAGCACGCGATAAATGATACAATTCCTAGAATTAAGGAAATGGTTACGTTAGGTAGTTTTTGTTGTTCCATATCAGGATGTTAGTTTGAGTATATAGCTTACAATAATAGTGGTTACAGATAAGATTGCCAAAACTGAAACGATTTTGCTACCATATTTAACGCCCACCATATAATTCAGGCTGATCATAACACCCAGCAAAACTAAAGGATAAATTGCTGGATAGAGCTCAAAGGCTTTGACAAAATCACCTTGAAATAATGCAACCAGAGAACGCTGCAATCCACAGCCCATGCACTCAAAACCTAAGTATTTTTTATTCAGGCAAGGAAGCATGTATTCTTCCATAGCTTACTTAATATTTCTTACAGAAACTTTTTTAGTATACTCAATATTATCGCGCGTGGTCACTCGCACAATATAAACCCCGTCGCTCCACGCATTAGAAGGAATGATCACTTTTTCGCTTGTACCCTCATTTAATTTTGAGACTAAAAGACGCCCGCTAATATCAAATACATTGACTTCTTTAAGTTCTGTTTGCAACGGATTTAGTACCGTAAGTTCAGCGCGACCGTTGTTCTGATAAATATTAAAAGAACGTTTAACCTCTTCAACTTCTTCGACATCTAGGGTTTTAGAATCTTTAAATACAATTTCAAAACGATCAGTATACGTGCCCTGTTCTAGCTCAAATTCGTAAGATTCATCAAGAATATCGTGATATTCGTCAGTGAGCTTATCGTGTAAGTAGATGCTTTCGTCTGGGGTGAAGTTTAAACTAGCAACTTGCATAGCAAAGCTGTTAGTTTCAGCTCCCGCAGTAATTTTTAAAGGCAGTTTTACTTCTATATCATATGGGAACACATTGGTTACAATAGCTCTTTCCGTATCTTCTAGCTTATAACTGATATCAGTACTGACAACCGACAAGTTATCACCATCTTTAGCAGTGTCAAAGCCTAAAGTAGAATCATAATACGTAATGCCTTTAAGTTGTCTCGTATAATTATCATTAATTATGATATTGATATTAAATTCAGGAAGAATTAGAAATCCCTTTTCATTATAATCTATTTTTCCAGCCTTAAGATTAGCAGGTGTATTATTTTTAGTAGATTCAGATTTAGATTTTAAACTATTTCCTTGTTTGAATTCTGAATAATTATTTTCAGTACTGGTACTTTCTTTGACAAATACTCTGAAATCATTGAGGGCAGTAACAAAACCAGAAGCAGTTCCTTCAACAAAAAAACCTTGTCCTATAGGGGCAAAATACCTGTCAACCGATGCTCCTGTTCCTGTATTAGTGGACTCAACTTCAGCATCATTGTTATATTGATTAAAAACAGCGGGAGTATAAGCACCAGTGTAACTACAGTCTATTGGAGTAAAAACTGCATATCCTCCTTCGTAATCTTGAATATAGTGCGATTGCACTGAAGGGTCTGACTCCCAGAAGTATGCGCTCCCTGTTATTACTTGAGAACCTCTTTGACTTGGAGTTATTTCAGGTCTGTTTGGCAAGTTACAATTAGTTACAGATTGATTAGAATTGTATAAAAGGTAATAAGAAAGATTCATTGCTGAAGGATACGGATTACCTACAAGGGTTAATTGACTGCTAGCTACGGCAACATCAATAGTTCCGTTATTAGGCCTTCCTCTAAAATCTAAAGAGCGCTCAACTCCTTGCTCTGAGGTATCTTCCCCAAGACCTTTCATTGTAAAGCCTTCGCCTGGATTTAAGCTACGGTTAGAATCATTTAATTGTTGCCATTGACCATAACTGTTAGAAGTTACAAATTTGTATAACCAGTATGATGGTATTGAGAAATTTCCACCAGAGATTTGACTGTCATAACCACCAGTAAAAGCTATAGGACTTGAAGTGATTGAAGTTTCATTTTCTGGTTGATAAAGGCCTCCATTATAATTTGAGGTCAGGTAGTATCTTTTATTCCCTCCATTAGTACCGCTATAGCTAAGCGTTAAATTGTTCAAAGGATCACCGACCGGAGAGGACCAATAGTGGTAATCCCATTTATTACGCGTATTCTGCTGAAAAACAGAGATTACACCTGCACCATCATTAGTACTAGTATCCTCACCTTGAATTAACTGACCTTCATTACGAAGATAGAAGTTACCCTCATTTTGATCTGGCGCACCTTGTAAATTCACATCTTGTGTAACAAATACAATCTCTCCACTATTATAAACATATGAGTTAGTATTTGCATCACCTACATACAATTGGCAGCTAGCGATGGCCGGAAGTAATAAAAAGAATAATTTTGAGTAAAAATTTCTCATATTGAAATATTTTTGCGAAGATACTAAAATTACCAATCCGTTTGCGTAATTCAAAGAAGATTTGAAGCTTTTTATCGAGTTAAAACCAATTTTATGAGTTCTCAATACAAAATAGGTCAAGGAGTTACACTTTTAGATGATGATTTGTCTGGAGTAATTACGAAAATTGAAGGCGAAAAGATTTTGATTACTTCAAAAGATGGTTTTGAGTTTGAGGTATCTATCAAAGAAATTGTTCCTAATAAAATGCTAGATCTAGAATTTGATGACGATTTCGATGATTTGATTAATGAAAAGGAGAAAGCTTACTCAAAGAAAAAAAAGCAACCTATAAAAAATAAAGGCGTTCTTCCTCCAATGGAAGTCGATTTACACATACATCACTTGACGAAATCTGAGCGCGGGATGTCTGCGCATGATAAGCTTAATCTGCAGGTCGATACTGCAAGAAGAAAACTTGAATATGCAATTCTTAAACGCATTCAACGCGTGGTTTTTATACACGGTGTTGGAGAGGGCGTATTGCGTGTAGAATTAGAATATCTTTTTTCGCGATACGATACCGTTAAATATTATGATGCGGATTATCAAAAATATGGTTTGGGCGCTACTGAGGTGTATATATATCAGAACTCAAACCATGCGATGTAGGTAAAAACCTACATCTAATTTTTGTGATAATTTATCCTGCTCAGATATTTTCCTGTTCTTGCAATTTTAAGTGCTTATATAGCGGTTAATTACATAGAAAATCTTAAACAATTCCAATAATTGTGTATTTCGTCGAAAAAAATTGACTTTTAAGGATTAACGGTTATATATTTGGGGTGTAATACAACAAAACCCAAATCATGCTTAAAACTTTTACTCTTATTTGTGCTCTTTTTCTTAGTGCACTTGCTTCAGCTAACACAGATGAAGTGAAGCCCGTTTCTGAAAAAATCATTTTAACTAGCGCTCTTGATTTAGTAGTTGCTCAGCAAGTTGAGTCTTTGGCTAGTGAGGATTTACCTGATGCCATATTGAGACTTTACCAATTGGAGAAGGTTAAATTTACAGACAGAATGATTTATACACATAAGCCTTTAGAATTAGCAAATATTAAGAATCCAGTTAAAACAGCTTAATTCCCCAAATTAAGATTTCCCCAAGTCATAATTGATTTAATTACAACACACCCGATTTTCTAATTGCCGTATTACTTCAACCCCAAATCATAAGTTGACGGTAACGATGAAATTACACTTACGATTCCCCCAAATCATAGTTGAATAAGAGTTTAAGTTGGGAGAAAGGCCCGTTGCGCAAGCGCGGGTTTTTCATTTTGTAGAAGGACTTTCTATTCAGTTAAGTTGATTGAAAGGATTATAATATTCAGTAAATGAGCGGTATATTTTTCAAAAGATAAAATTTATAAATTTTCTGAATGGTTATGCTTTCAAATTTTAGTTAAAGCATTATATTTGCACCCGCAAAAAGGTCGCGTAGCTCAGCTGGATAGAGCATCTGCCTTCTAAGCAGACGGTCACAGGTTCGAATCCTGTCGCGATCACTTTTTTAGCATTCAAATTGGATCAAAACCCTGTAAATTGTATGATTTACAGGGTTTTATGTTTTTTATGGGTTTATTTAAATAGCTTTAAATTCAATAAAAAATACCACAAATCGGTCAACAAATTTAAACTTTTATTTTGTTGACCGAAATAAGGTTTAAAATGCTTAAATTTAAGAACTTACGTTTGACTTTCGTCTAGAAAATTGTTTCATTTAAAGACGAATATTATGAGAACTCGGTTAACGTATAGTTTAAACTTCTGGATTAACGGTTGTAGAGCTGAAAATGAAGAAGCAATAATCTATGCTCGAATCACTGTTAACGGGAAACGAGCAAATATTAGCTTAAAGCGAAAAGTGCCTGTTGAAAGTTGGGATAGTAGTAAAGGATTGGTTCGTGGATCCAAACCATTTGCGAAATCTCTAAATAAATATTTAGATCAAATACGTTCACTGATCTATCAATCATATGAAGATTTGTTGAATGAAGGGAACCTTATTACCGCCTCAGCCATAAAAAGCAAATTTTTAGGAGAGGATAAGCGTAATAATAACCTATCAGAATTATTTGAATATCACAATTCCATTTCTGTTACATCCCTTTCTCCCCATACAATTCGTCATTATAAAGTCACACAGCGCTACTTACTGAAGTTTCTTGTGGATAAGTATAAAACAGATGATATCTATCTTACCAAACTAGACTATGCTTTTATTAAAAACTTTGAGTTCTTTTTAAAATCCTATGAGCCGAAGGATCATCAGAAAAAGATGGGGCACAATACGGCGATGAAGCATTTACAAAGATTACGTAAAATGCTTACGATGGCATACCACCACGAATGGATAGATAAAGATCCTTTTATTCGTTTTAAAAGCTCATACGTAAAAAATAGAAGAGAGTTTCTAGCTCAGTATGAACTTGAACAACTAGAGGATTTTTCGTCTTCCTTAGAGCGTCTCGATATCGTTAAAGATATGTTTCTTTTTGCTTGCTATACCGGACTATCTTATATAGATGTTGCCAAATTGAACATTGACAACATAGAGACCGATTTAGATGGGCAACAATGGATTAAGACCAAGCGACAAAAAACAAGCATAGAGCTTAGAATACCATTGCTGAATAAAGCGAGAAGAATTCTTTTGAAATATCAAGATCATCCACGGGTTTCTGGAAGGAACAGGCTATTGCCTACAATATCGAATCAAAAGACCAACAGCTATCTCAAAGAAATTTCTGATTTCTGTGGTATAAAGAAAAACCTAACCTTTCACGTAGCCAGACATACTTTTGCAACTACGGTAACACTTACAAATGGCGTCCCAATAGAAACGGTTTCCAAGTTATTAGGACATACTAAGCTGGCTACAACTCAAATTTATGCTCGCGTTATTGACCAGAAAGTTAAGCAGGATATGGAACGCTTAGAACTAAAGATTGATAAGGGTTTAAGAATTGTTAGATAAGATATCCTCTTGGATAATATACTTAAACTTTTATGCAGTTGGACTTTCAATTATAAAAGCAGAAGTACTTATAAAACCTCGTATGCTATACTGTTGAACTAGCATTCAATAATGATTATAAGCTAGAATTAAAACCTTAAATGAAGAATCTATTTAGGATATAGTGATTTGATAATCTAATCCCAACAGCTCGTAATTGAATAATTGTAAAAAAAAAGCTATGATTTTAAAATCATAGCTTTTTATACTTGTTAAGCTGTACAATTTAATCAATGAGCCACATCGAAGCGTTTATATTGTCACCCGAAGGGAATTGTCGATTAATCGCTTCGTTTAAATTTTCCGGGTTGTTGATGCTTTCATTTTGAGGATACATAAAGCGTTTTGGGATCAAACCATTATTTAAAATTCCACCACCATCTACATTAAATTCGGGAAAACCTGTTCTTCTTTGGTCATAAAAACTCTGCCAACCAGTATTCAAAAACAAGGCAATGTGCTTTTGAGTTAGTATCGACTCTAGGTCTTCATTACTGTTTAATTGAATTGTAGGATTATTTAAGTAATCTTCAGCCTGCGATATTCCGTAGAAAGCTAAAGATGCAGCTATTCCTGACTTATAATACGGTTCACTTAGTTCTGAAATCCAACCGCGGGCAGCTGCTTCTGCTAGTGTAAATTGAAGTTCAGCATAGCTCATAAGTATTGAAGGCTCATTTACAGGATTGTTATAATATCGCGGCTTAATTCGAGAGGCCTCTCCACTAACGGCTTTAGATCCGTTATCGCTTAAAGGTGCGCTACCATACAAACCACCATATGCTGAAAAATCTTCCACATTTAAATTTGATGCATTTGGCTTTTTGTCCGCCATCATAAACAATCTAGGATCTTCATAGTTTTGAAGCCTTTCTACAAAGGTTTGTTCCATATAATAGGCTGTTTGAAGCGAATTATCATTAAATAACGGATAGCGATTGTCTTGAATATCTACATAAACTAAAGATGCATTATCTGAATTAGATTCAAATATTGGGAATTGATCAAAATTATTCAAGATTTCATTAAACCGACCAACAATATCAATATCGGTCTGATCAATTTTATTGGATAGGCTCATTAGAACTCTAAGACTATAACTATTTATTAGTTTTTGCCATTGTCTTTTATTCCCCTCATAAATAACATCACCACGAATAGTTTCAGTGTTTTGAGCTAATTCTAAACCAGCAGCCTTAAGAGAATCAAGGGCTGATGCATAAATTAGCTCTTGACGGTCATAAGAAGGAGTATAAATTCCTATCTCAGCACCTACAGCTTCTGTATAAGGTACGTCGCCAAATACACGGGTTAGTTCAATAGCGTAATAAGCATTGAAAAACTTTGCCAAAATTTGATACACCTGTGAATCTGTACGTTGAGATTCTTGAATCATTTTATAAACTTGTTTTAGATCATCGTATTGACCAAAACCAGCTCGTTGCCAGTTATAATACTGATATTGATTGGTGCCATCTGTAAATGTTAATTGTCTACTAGCTAATGCAGCATTAAGACTTACATTATTAAAGGCTGTAGTCTCAATTGTGGTTAGGAGTAAATCTGGACTTACTTGAGTAGCCCGGTTAGGGTCGTTTTGTAAATCTTCAACTTTAGAACATCCAGCAAGCAGTAGTAGCGAGAATATAATTAGATACTTTTTCATCATCATTAATTTGGTGTATTAAAATTTTGCATTGATGTTAAATCCAATATTGCGGGTCGCCGGAGCTTGAAGATTATCTACTCCTGAGTCAGGATCAACATTAGGAATATCGGATGCTAACCATAGATTACGGCCTACAAGGGAAACGTCTAAGCTTTTAAATGGTGTTCGTTCTAAGAACGCTTCATTGAATTGGTAGGTTAGCGTTACTTCTCTTAGCTTTATAAAGGTTTCTTTGTAATAATGGTAATTCTTATTGTGGTAATTACTAGTGCTCTGCATAAAACTGATATAGTTTACAGGTACATCATTAGGAGCGTACGTACGCGTATCTTCTGTAATGGTTCCATTAACATCGTAGCTAACCGAACCACCTGTGACCACAACACCATTTCCTATATATGTATTTTCACCGTTTACAGCATCTTCTCTAAACTGATTTACTGTTCCTTTAGAAGTACCTCCCCACCACATTTTCTGGTTTGTATTTGAATACATCAAACCACCTAAGCGACCATCAAATAAGAATGATAAGGAGATGTTTTTATACTGTAAACTATTAGAAATTCCATAAGTTAAGTCAGGTTCATCATAGCCAATGAATCGATCATATGGATCTGAAACTGGTAATCCATTTTCAAAAATTACATCTCCTTCAGCATTAGTTTGATAGACTCCAGTATATATTTTGTCAGTTCTATCACCAACACGAATATATCCTTCAGTTTGCTCACGATCGCCATAGATTTCTTCTTGGTATCTGCGGTAATGACTTAAATTTATCTGAGTGTTCCAGCTAAAGTTTTTATTTTTAATAGGTGTCGCATCTAGCGTTAATTCTATTCCTTTTCTTTGAAATTCATTTCCATTCAATAAAATACTACTATACCCAGAAGCATCAGAAATGGGGCTATATATTAAATTATTATAATCTCTAGCTTGGTAGTAAGCAATATCCAATCCAAGTCGATTATTTAAGGTTCTTATATTTGCACCAACTTCCCAAGTGTCTGAGGTTTCTGGTTCTAAATTTGGAGAAAGTAAATTACTGCCAAAGTAGGTTGACGGTGTACCATTCCAAGTCGTTCCTTTTTCATACGCTAAAATATAATCATATGGATCACTGCCAATTTTACCCTCAGAAACTCGAGACCAAGAACCTCTAAGTTTGGCAAAACTTATCCACTGTGGCATTTCAAATAGACTGCTTAGTACAACCGAACCGGAAACAGACGGATAAAAGAATGAATTGTTACCCTCAGGTAATGTTGAGACTTTATCGTTACGTCCTGTTAATGATAGATAAAATGCGTTATAGAACTCAAGATCAATAAAACCGTAAAAGCTGTTGATGGTTTCTTTTTCTTCACGATTGGAACCTAATAATGTAGCGCCAGCATTATTTGCTAAATTGTAAAAACCGGGGACATTCAATCCGTCAGTAGACTGAGACGTGTTTTTTGAATTTCTATAATAATTGACATATGCTCCTTCTGCAGTGATCCCAAAATTATCTGAAAATTTCTTTTCAAAGTGTAGTGCTAAATCTGAAGTGATATCGAAATACTCCGTTTGTGCAATTGAAAAGTTTCCTCTGGATTTATTACCATAACCGATATAACTTTTAGGTTCTTTATAAGTTCTGTAAAGACTGTATTCATTTACCCCTGTACGTCCTCTTAGACTTAAGGCATCGGTGATTTCATAGTTGAAGGAAGTATTACCATAAATGTTGGTCTTATTATAACCTCTTTCATATTCATATGCCTGAAAGTAGGGGTTGTTATAATAGGATATATTAAAATGACGTTGCTGTATGCCTTCTTGACCTTCGCGCCAGTAATTTTTTAAATCTCTAATATCAACATCTGTACCTGTCCATAATATCAGGTTATAGAGATAGTTAGTAGGGCCATAACCAACTTCAGGAAAGTTACTAGTGAATTGCTTATTGTAGGTTAAAGAGCCATTTAATGTAAGTTTATCAGTAGGTCTTATGGTACCAGCAAGGTTGAATGATGTGTTTTTCAAATCTGTATTAGGAACAATTCCTTTCTGATAATTGTTAGATAAAGAGAGGCGAACGTCAGCCTTATCATTACCCCAACCAACACTTACATTGTTGGACTGTATAATTCCTGTTTCGAAGAAATTTTTGATATTATCTTTACCTCTAGATCTAAAGGGTATTGGAATTAATTCTCCTGTGTTGGGATCTATTGGACTGTTGTACTGCGTGGTTTCATAAAAACCACTCGTAGTAGAAGGATCCTGCTGATCTAGGCGTGGACCCCAGATCCATCCTCCACCTTCAGTACCGGATCCACTTCCATTAACATAAGCATAGACGCCTCGATTTCCGTTTCCATAGGTTGTTTGAACATCAGGCACCCGGATGAAATCTGTTTGAAATAAGGTAGAATTATTAAAGCTTACATTGAGTTTTCCTTTTTTACCTCGTTTTGTAGTAATCATAATTGCCCCATTTCTTCCTACAGAACCATAAAGTGCGGAAGCAGTAGCACCTTTCAAAACACTTATGCTTTCAATATCGTCCGAATTAATTTTCCAGATATCTAACGTGCGATCAGGAATTCCATCAATTACTAGTAGGGGAGTAGCTCCACGTAACTCTATGGTGGGATTTTGAAACAAATCTGTCGAGTTCTTAATATTCAACCCAGCTACGCGACCTGAAAGTTGATTGACAAAATTGGGTTCTTTAGCTTTTTCTAGATTATCACCTTCAACTTCTTGAACTGCGTATCCCAGCGCTTTTTTCTCTTTTTTGATTCCTAAGGCTGTTACAACTACAGCGTCAAGAGCTTGCGCATCTTCTGCCATGATAATTTCAAGAACCGATTGATTTGAGATAACTACTTCTTGCTTTGTAAAACCAACGTAGGAAAATTGTAAGGTCTCGCCACTATTCACTTCAATACTGAAATTTCCATCGAAATCAGTTACTGTCCCTCGAGAACTATCAGGGATCATAACGGTAACGCCTCCCAAGGGCACCCCGTTAGGGTCTTTGACTATACCTTTAACTGTCTGCTGAGCAAACGAGACCAGAGATACTAAAAGGATAAAAAGGGTAAAGATTTTCTTCATGTCATTTTGAAATTAATTGCTTTTTTGTTGATTAATTATTTGGGATAATCCAAACATTTTGAGTGGTGTTTTCCGTCTGTAGAAGAATTTTAACCGGAAGTTTTTTACCTTTTTTTAGAACAATATCAAACCGTTCTGATCCCAAGGAAGTTTGACCGATTTTGGTATAGTTATCCTTTCCACCCAACTTCTTATCATTAGTGTTAGTTGTCAAAATGCTGACCTGGGTATTCTTGTTTCCTAAATTTTCCCATTCTAAATGCAGTCGATTATCTAACACTGCAGCTTGAACATTTATGAAATCAACAGGATCTATAAGAGAAACGCCATCCCACTCTGAACGTATATCTTTGGCTACATCTAGGTTTAAAAAACTAGTCATCGTAGGCAGCAGATCTACGATAGCGGGTATTTGCGTGTCGAAATAAGTGTTGGTGTTTTTACTGTTAGTAACAATCCAAGTACTACGTTCTCTATCTGTCTGTCCTCCGTGATGTTTTCCATCCTTAGGCGATCGTCCGTGATCTGTAGTTACTAGAAACAGCCAGTCTTCTTGGTGGCTTTGTTCTCGAAATTTCACTGCATCGTAGATGGAACCAATTAAACTATCTTCGTATTTAATGGCTGCAGTAAGTTGTGGACTATCTCCATAGCCGTGGCCCATATCATCCGAATATTCTAGATAAACCCAAGAAAGATCCGGAGCCTGTGTTTTTATAGTAAATGCAGCTTCTTTAGCCACTAGCGCATCTATATTTTTAATGTATTCACGTTTGGCATCGTGTGGGAACCTAATAGTATCAAGTTCGTATCCATCAAATTTATAATCAACTGCAACCGCTCTAGTCTGATCTAAGCCTTCTCCTATAAGTTTTGTGCGATTGTCTAACCAGGTAGAGAATACAGCGGTTTTGCCATTCGGATATTGATCTTTGAATAGTCTAAAAATTGTAGGATAATTATAATTAGGATCTTTAATACTGTTGCCCCAAACATTGTGTTTATTTGCCCATACCCCAGTAAGTAGGCTATTATAACCAACAGCAGAAATTGTAGGCGTTTCAGAATAGCCATCTTTTAAACCTCCAACATATGCTTGGGTTATCGATCCTTTGCCAGCAATTTCATCCAATCGAGGTGAGGGGGTGTTCACGAGCATGTCGTACGCAATGCCATCAACTACAATGAAGACTACTTTTTGCTTAATTGAGGTAGTTTTTTGCAATTGAGCATTCAAGTTTATAATTGAGGCGAATAACGTAATAAGTAATACTGTTTTTTTGAGATGCATATTTTTTGATTTGATGGCATCAAAAGTAGCAGACAAAAAAAATAGATTGACCAATCGTTCAATTAAATAATGATTACTTAAATGTTGTCTTTGTGTTATTATGTTTTACAGAATTCAATAAAAAATTGAAAAGTCTATTTTTGATAAATTTTAGTATGGGTAGAAAAAATATTAGCGAGCAAAGAAGGAAAGAAATTATCATTGCGTTTTATGAAGTATCGCGTCAATTGGGACTGGAGAATGCCTCTATAGCAAAGCTTGCCCAGCATATGGATATCAGCAAAGGATTGGTTCTACACTACTTTGAGAATAGGGAGGAACTCTTAATTGGATTAAATGAATATATCCTAGAACAGCATCTTAACGTGATGATTTCTGAGGATATAGGTGTGATGAACACTAAAGAACATTTAGTGCTTTTTATTGAAAATTTATTTACCAGAGCCTGGAATAGCTATTTTGATGATGGTGTTTTTTATAGCTGTTATGCACTTATCTATCGAGTACCTGAATTTAAAAACAGTTTTAAATCATACCTACTTGAATTACACCAAGTATTATATCAAAGATTACTTGAAGCCAAATCATACGGTATTATAAATAATACTAATTTGAAAGAAGTAACTGAAGTTATTTTTGCCCTAATTGATGGTGCCTATTACTACTTAGGAATGTTCGAAGAGTCTGAAGCGAGATATAAAAAACAAGTAGCTATCTACACCAAATATAGTCTTGAGTTGCTAAATTTTACCACGTGATTTTCCTTTTATAGTAGGTTGCATTCTCTTTATTACAGCAACTAATGCAATCAACCCCCAAACAGCATTCACAAATATGTTTGGGTAATCATCAATAACCAATGCATTTATCACTAGGCATAAAGCCCCAAGAGCATTTAATAGGTGATACAAGTATTTTTGAGCAGAGAGGTAATCAAGACTTAAAAGTAAGTAGGAGATAATAAATAGTAATGCGCCAATCCAACCTATATATTCCATAATAACATTTTGATATACTATAACTAGTAAGAAGTTTATTTCAATATAGGAAGGAAGCAATTTATGATGTGCTAATTCATTTTATTATTCCATTAATTTTAATACGGACTCCTTAGAAATCGTTCTCTGCTTTTAAGTTTATGGTTCCAATATTTTGCCCCCTTCATAAGTTTTAAAACTTCCCTCGTTAGCTTTTTGAATTCCCTTAAGCAGTATTGCTGTACTTCTCTTTTTTTGAAAGCAAAATACCAATAGTTTGAAGTTAGCCGGACAGCATAACCGCTTGCTTACGCGCTTTTATATGTCCTCACTAATTCAAACTCTTGAAAACATATTAGCAACAAAAAAAAGGGAACAGCGATAGGCACTAATGGAAGTAAATCAAAATGAAATCTTATGAAATCAGTTCAAAATATACAAAAAGAAGCGGAATCAAAAACCTTAAAAACAAAAAAGGGAAACGCTCAGGATAACATAAGTAAATCATTTTTTAAAGATATAAACGCAAACTGTCCAAAGGGTTTGGGCAGCATTTTTAATCATCGAAATTTTAGAGTTATGAGTACACTAAGAAATCAAGTTCAATTAATCGGAAACGTAGGGCAAGAGCCTACACTAACAACCCTAGAAAGCGGTAAAAAAGTGGTGCGCTTTTCATTGGCAACCAACGAGTTTTACAAAAATGCTAAGGGCGAAAAAACACAGGATACCCAGTGGCACACCATTGTGGCGTGGGGCAAAACGGCCGAGCTTATTGAGAATTATGCACCCAAGGGCAAAGAACTGGCATTAACCGGAAAACTGAAATCCAGAAGCTATACCGATACTGCCGGGCTTAAGCGCTATGTTACTGAAGTAGAAGCTTCCGAAATTGTATTACTGGGTAGCAAATCCGAGTAAATCACTTAAAAAAGAGGGCGAAGATGTTTCACTATTAGCGAAATTACTTTAGACCTTGTTACCCTTTCAGAACACCACCACCAAATTCACTTACAATAATGGGTTTTTTGTAGAGGTAGTCAGTAAGCTACCTCTACTCGTTCTATTTGTCCTGATTTTTAAAATTCCACATTTGTTTTGAAAATCTTAATTTTGGTGAATGAAAAATACACGTTCCGTTTCTGAATTTAATACAGAATTAAAGCTGAAAGGTTTTAATGTATTTCAAATCGAATCCGATAGCAATGCAACGCGCATTTATAGTCGAAAGGATTTCTACAAAATCTGTTTGACCACCGGCGAAAGTAAAATTCATTATTCTGATCGTAGTTTTAATCATAAAGGAACCGTTTTATTTTTCGGAAATCCCCACATTCCTTATTCTTGGGAAACGATTTCAACGACTTACACCGGCTACACGTGTTTGTTTTCCGAAGCATTTTTAGCAACCTCTAATCGTTCAGAAAGCTTACAGCAATCTCCCTTGTTCAAGCTAGATGGAACTCCGGTTTTAAAAATCTCAGAAGAGCAACGGTTATTTCTGAATACCATCTTTAAAAAGATGATCGAAGAACAAAAAACAGATTATAGCCTTAAAGATGATTTGATCAGAAATTACATTAATCTTCTGATTCACGAGGCTTTAAAGATAGAGCCTTCTCAAAATTTGCATCAGCCCGTTAATGCTTTGACGCGTTTAGCTAATGTTTTTATCGAATTGCTAGAACGACAATTTCCTATTGAGGGAATGGCACAACCGCTAAAAATGCGTACCGCTAAAGATTATGCCGAGGCGCTTTCGGTACACGTTAATTATTTGAACAAGGCAGTACGTGAGGTTACGGGACATTCGACTACTACGCACATCAATAATCGTATAGCAAATGAGGCTAAAGCCTTGCTTTTACATACAGATTGGAATGTGAGCGACATCGCCTATGCATTAGGATTCGATTACCCATCATACTTCAATAATTTCTTCAAAAAAGCCACGCAAACCAATCCGGGAGCTTTTAGGGCAGCACATTTTTAAATTTGACTTAGCTAATGAAGTGGTCTTAACAACACTTTAATAGCTTGTGTTGAAATTCTTAAGCTATCATTTGATTATCGTTAGCTGATGGTTGGTTACAGTCTATAATTTTGTAGTTCATTTTAACCGCAAAAACCAATGACTGCAAAACCCGTATTCAACCTGGCTACGCCTGCTGTTATAGCCGCATTGCTTAGTGTAGCCTGCAATGACCGTAAGCCTCATAAAGACACTTCTCAAACAACAACTCAAACAGAATTCATTTTCTCAAAAGGAGAGAAGGGACCTGATCAAAACTTCACAGGGAATGCCTACAATACAAGCTTAGTCGCTCCAGACTCTACCTATACCACAGCAATTGGCAACGTCTATTTTGAACCGGGAAGCCGAAGTAATTGGCATACGCATCCCGGCGGACAAATTTTAATCATTACTGACGGAAAAGGGTATCATCAGATAGAAGGTCAGCCTAAGCAAGTGATCCAAAAAGGAGATGTTGTTAAATGTCCACCAAACACACGCCACTGGCACGGAGCTGCTGAAAACACTGGACTTCAGCAAATGTACATTGTCCCTAACACCGAAAAAGGAATCGTAAACTGGATGGAGACGGTAACAGATTCAGTCTATATTAAATAATACAACCTCTTAAACTAAACGCTATGAAAATTACAAGAAATCAAGAGATCCACTCTGCATCAGGGCCTGAGGCCTATTTTACAGGAGCAGTACGAGTAGAGATGCAATTTAGTCAACAACCCAAAACAAAAGCTGCTGCGGCAATGGTGACTTTTGAGGCGGGGGCTAGAACAGCTTGGCATACTCATCCTGCTGGGCAGACGCTGATTATCACATCAGGTTTGGGCTGGGTTCAAAAAGAGGGTGAAGCTATTGTTGAAGTTTTTCCGGGAGATGTCATCTACTTTGAACCAGAAGAAAAACACTGGCACGGAGCTTCTCCTCAAAAGGCGATGAGTCATCTGGCAATTCAGGAGGAAGTTGATGGTAACGTGGTTGACTGGCTCGAAAAGGTTGCTGATGAGCAGTATAAGAAGTAAGCTAAGATTAAATCAAGATGAAAACAATTTTTGACCGATTACGCGCTAATGAAGAAGTTGCAATGAATGACCCTGATTATGGTCTTATTGGCGCTTCTGTAGAAACAACAATGCGTTTAAATCTTAAACTCAATAACGCACAAGATTTAGATGAAGCCCGGCATTATTTAAGTGAAATTACAGGAACTGTAGTCTCTGAAGATACCACGGTATTCACGCCGTTTTACACAAATTTTGGGCGTCATATACAGCTGGGAAGTAATGTGTTTATCAATCACGCGTGTAGTTTTTTGGATTTGGGAGGAATCGTTATTGAAGATGATGTTATGATTGGACCTCGAGTAAATATTACCTCTGAAAATCATCCCATAGCAACGAGTACTAGAAATACACTTATTCCACAGAAAGTAACCATAAAAAAGGGTGCTTGGCTTGGGGCCAACGTAACGGTGTTACCCGGGGTTACTATCGGTGAGCATGCAGTAATCGCTGCCGGGGCTGTAGTGAATAAAAATGTAGAGCCAAAAAGCGTTTATGCCGGAGTTCCTGCAAAGAAAATTAAAGAGTTATAATAACAAGAAATTTAAATGAGAACAATAAATCTAATTGCAGTCCTGATCCTTTCGGTATTAGGGATAGCTAATAATCAAAATAAAAGCGAACATAAAATCGCTGTAACAGAAAACGAATTAAATCAAGAGCACATACAAGATACTATGAGAACAGAAGATGATTATATTTTTGAATTGAATGAGGAAGTGACCCGCACTTCGGTACGCTTTAAAAACCGATACGGAATCACCGTAGCCGGAGATCTTTATCTGCCTAAAAATAGCCGTGATAAGCAATTATCTGCCTTAGCAATTAGCGGTCCGTTTGGTGCGGTTAAAGAACAAGCTTCAGGGTTATACGCAAATGAATTCGCAAAACGGGGTTATGCGGTACTTACATTTGACCCTTCATATACAGGAGAAAGCGGTGGAGAACCGCGCAATACAGCTTCGCCAGATATTAATACCGAAGATTTCAGCGCGGCAGTAGATTTCTTGGGAGTGCAGGAAGGAATCAATCGGGATAAGATTGGTATTATTGGAATTTGCGGTTTCGGAGGATTTGCTTTAAACGCAGTCGCAGCTGACAAACGTGTGAAAGCAGTTGCAACTACAAGTATGTACGATATGTCCCGCGTAAATGCAAAAGGATATTTTGATAGCACAACTCCAGAACAGCGTGCAGCGCAATTAGAGCAAATGAGTTTACAACGCTGGGAAGATGCTCAAAATGGTGAAAGAGCACTGGCACCGCAAGGTTTACCAAGTGAAATTAACGGAGACGAACCGCAGTTTGTAAAGGACTATTTTGATTTTTACAAGACTGATAGAGGCTTTCATCCAAGATCGATCAACTCAAACGGTTCTTGGACCGCGACCAATTCTATTTCCTTTATGAATATGCCTATTCTAACGTACATCGAAGAAATTGCACCTAGACCCATCTTGATTATTGCCGGCTCTGAAGCGCATTCCCGTTATTTTAGTGAGGATGCTTACAAAGCGGCTCAAGAACCAAAAGAACTAATGATCATTGATGATGCTGTACATACAGATCTTTACGATGGTGGTGATAAAGATTTTATTCCGTTTGATAAACTAGAATCTTTCTTTAATGAAAACCTATAGGTTTTAAAGCAAATCTACAACTGAATATCTCCTAAAGTTTAATAGAACTTTAGGAGATATTCAGTATTGGAATTTTATATTCTGAAAAACTAAAAAAAGAAAAACTATGAAAACGTTAATAATAGGAGCACACGGCAAAGTAGGACAACGTATTGCTAAGCTAATGCAGGCTTCTACCGATTTTGAACCCACAGCTTTTATAAGGAAGGAAGAACAAAAACCTCTTTTTGAAAAAATGAATGTACCTGCTGTGGTAGAAAGTCTGGAAAACACCCCTGAAGCTCTTGAGAAAGTGATTAAAAACTATGATGCGGTAGTGTTTACAGCAGGTTCGGGAGGAAGCACAGGAGCCGATAAAACGATGAAAATAGATCTTGACGGAGCGATTAAAACCATACACGCAGCTTCTCAAACAGGAGTTAAGCGTTATGTGATGGTTGGAGCTTCACATTCTGATGATCGCTCGTTTTGGGGTAAAGTAGAAGGGATGAAGCCGTATTATATTGCAAAGCACTACGCCGATCAAGAATTGCAAAGAAGCGATCTTGACTTTACCATCCTTCGCCCTGTCACTTTAACTGATGACGACGAAGCCGGCAACGTGATGATGAGCACAGATCCTGAAAAGGTCAACTCAAAAATACCCAGACAGGCAGTAGCCGAAACAGTTTTAGAAGTCCTCAATAAAAAGAACACCTTCGGTAAAATTATTGAAATGAGTAGTGGGGAAGATTCAATCCCTCAAGCATTGCATAAGTTTATCAATTAGGCAAATTTCAGCTTAGAAAAACAGCTGGATTTAGATAAAATTTGGCAATTTTTAAGAAACAGGTTCCATTAGTAAAAGCTTTTACTAATGGAACCTGTTTCTGTCCTTCAAGTATAATCTTATTTTGCTGTTGGTCATTTAGTCTTTAGGTAGCAATCTATCTTTATAAACAAAACTAAACTCAATTTGATTTAAATGCAGATGGAGTCTTCCCATAACGTTGCTTAAAAATTTTTCGGAAATACTTAGGATCTAAATAACCAACCTCATACGCGGCTTCAGTAATATTAAAATTCTTTTTTTCAATCAGGTAAGCGGCGTGTTCAACTTTAATATTACGAACATATTCATTGATATTTTTTCCAGTAATTGCTTTAATCTTTCGGTATAATGACGATCTACTCATATTCATTTGTTCAGAAATGGTATCGATTGTTTTAATATCCTGTTGTATATTTTGATGAACAATTTCTTTGAACTCTTTCAGAAATGCCTTTTCAGAATCTAATACTTTAAGTTCGTCAGCATCTACATTAGCATTAATTGCATCATGAGTCTCATATTTTTGTAAAAGTGAGGTTCTTGAAGCAATTAAATTAGCAATACGTGCTTTTAGAACTTTAATATTAAAGGGCTTAACCATATAATCATCCGCGCCCTTGCTGTAACCTGTTTCAATAATGTCAAAATTACTTTTAGCTGAAAGCAGAATAATTGGGATATGTGAGGTTGCTCTTTGTTCTTTTAACTCTCGGCATAGGTCAATTCCATTTTTTTGAGGCATCATTACATCGCTAATTATTATATCGGGTATGTATTTAATAGCACGTGAAATTCCTTCCTGTCCGTTTTGCGCATGAATAAGATCATAATCTGTAGCAAGAATACTATCTAACAGTGCTAAGATATCTGGGTTGTCATCAATCAACAAGGCAAGCTTTCTCTCTTTCTCTGCACCTATAATGACATCGTTTACAGTTAACTCTTCATGGATTGTGGCCTGTATATTTGCAAGATTGTCCTCAATTGTTCTTTTTGGATACGACTGTGATCCTTCACTTTGCTTTGGCTGACTAACCGGAAAACTGAGGGTAAATGTGCTTCCTTTTTGAGGAGAACTTACTACATACAGATTACCATTATGAAGTTGAGCAAAGCGTTTAGAAAGGGCTAAACCTATACCACTACCACCTTTTCTAATTTTGGAGTTTGCTTGATAATACCACTCAAAAATTTGGTTTATTTCAGTTTCGTCAATTCCCGCTCCAATATCTGCAACTTCAATAGTTACATCTGAGGCATTAGAACACAGTTTTACATATATTTTACTATTAATGTTACTGTATTTAATAGCATTAGTAATAAGATTATTAATGATAATGTGAATTTTCTCGAGATCGCAGACCACCAATACAGGTGCTTCAGGTTGATTAAATATTAAATTAATATTCTTTTTCTTGAGAAGATGCTTGTACGATTCAAGCCAATGAGAAAGGTTTTTATTTAAGTCATAACTATTTAGGTGAAGAGTACTTAGACCTTCTTCACTTTTTCTAAATTCTAATAGCTTATTTATAAATTGCAATAAATGTTCTGCATTTTTTTTTATGAGTCTTAAACTTTTCTGTTGCTTTTTGTGAATCACATTGTCTATAAGCGATTCTAACGGGGCCAAAATCAAAGTGAGGGGGGTTTTAAGCTCGTGTGAAATTCCAGTGTAAAACCTAATACGCTCTTCATTTAATTCGTGTTCCAGTTGTCTTTGTTTCTGCTCAAAAAGAAGTGAGTTTTTAAGTTTTAAGCGCTCTGCGTAATATTTTAAACCACCCCAAATGAATATAATTAATGTAACTATATAGAATATATAAGCAGGCAATGTCTGCCAAAATGGAGGTAAAATTATTATTGATAATTCTTTAAAGCGTGTGCTGTTTGCTTGATTTTCTGCTTTGATTTTGAGCGTATAATTCCCCGGAGGAATATTACTAAAATTAATTCTATTAGAATTTTTTAAGTGAGTATACTGATCATAATAGCCTTCTAAAATATAAGAATAGTTCAAAGACGCAGCGAAGGGAAAATTTAAACTAGTAAAATCTAGTGAAAAATTATTCTGATTGTACTGAAGTTTTATTTGATCCTTATATATGATAGATTGGTCAAGAATAGCCTTAGGATTATCAAGGCTAACATTTACATCTTCATTATGTACTTTTAAGTCTTTTATAATAATTGTGTTTGCTTCATTTTGATTTTTTAGATCCTCAGGGCTAAATATGTTAACTCCTTTGTTACCTCCAAAATATAGATACCCCTTTTTACTAATAAGTGCGGCACCAACATTATATTCACTTTTTTGAATATTATAAAGGGAGTTTAAGCTTTTAACCTGTTTGTTGCCAAGGTTAAATTCACTTAGACCTTTGTAGGTGCCTAAGAACAATTTTTGAGAATTATAATTAATTATACTGTTTATAGTGTTGTTGCTAAGGCCTTGAGATTCTGTATAGGTTGTACCCGAGGAATCTCCATCTTTAAATAAAATTAAACCTCCATATTTCTGACCTGCTGCGATAGTATCGTCAGAAAGCACTTTGATGCTAAATATGACATTATTAGTAAGTCCATCAAGATTTCCATGAAAATAAGAGAATACCTCATTGTTATCAGGATTGAATTTAACAATTCCGTTGCCGTAGGTTGCTAGCCATAATACACCATTAGAATCAAAATCAATGGCTCTTATATCCATTCTTTCTGTAATTTGATCTAAAGCCTTTACATAAACAAACTTCTTTTTACTAGAATCGTATTTAAAAAGACCGCCACGATTAGTTCCTACCCATATTTGATTTTTAGAATCTTGGGCAATACAACGAACATCATTTCCATCAGCTTTAGATCCATTTAAATAGTAACTCCAAGTATTATTTCTCGGGTCATATTGATGTAGTCCTTTTTGATAGGTACCTATCCACAATTTTTCTTGGTTGTCCTCAAATAAACAATTTAGATGTTTTGTTCTTAATTTATCTGAATCTATAAAGTCAGCATCACTGTAAATACCAGTGTCAGGATTAAAAGAATCTAAGCCTCCTCCATCTGTAGCTATTAAAATCAAGCCAGATTTTAATTCTTCTAATCCTGTAATTCTATTATGAATAAGTCTTGCACCACCCTTAAGATTATTCTTAAGTAATTTTACGGGCTCACCTTTTGGATCTACAAAATCTATCCCAGCATTTGTACCTATCCATAAATATCCATTTCTGTCTTTTTTAAGAGCATTGATGCTAGCATTTGTTATGCTGGTTCCATCATCTTGAGGTTGATAGGTATCTATGCTAAATGAAGGGCTTTTAGATAGAAAAGCTTTAATATCAAATCTATTAATACCACCTGAGTAGGTACCTACCCATAACTTTCCATAGTCATCTTTCTCAATTGCTAGAATTTGGTCATCTGTCAAAGTTTGTTTGGTAGAGCCTTCTTTAAGGGTATAAAGTTTTCCATTGTAAGACCTAGCGATCAAGCCTTGACTGCTACCTATCCATAAAATTTGATTTTCATCTAAATACAAGGTGTTGATTTCTTCAACTTTCTCATCATCAATTACTAAAGGAATTGGTGTAATCTTATTTGCTTGAAAGTCAAAATAATTGAGGCCTTCATCAAAAGTTCCTATCCAAGCACCTTTTGATCCCTGTTTTACCATACAGGATATTTTATTCGATGATAGATCAGAAGTTTCTGAATTTAAAAAAGTTGTTTCTTCAGTATCATTAAAAGTAAAAATACCTTGACCGTAAACGCCTATTGCATAGCTATTTTCTGAGATATCTATATAAGAATTGATGCTTAATTTTAAATGAGGATTGAAATCGTTTAAGGAATAAAATCTTTCATTTTTCGGATTGTAAGTAACCAGTCCACCATCGGTTGCAAGTTTAAGCTCCCCAGAATTTTCAAATGAAATGTTTTGAATGTAATTATTGCGAATATTTGAATTCTCTTTCCTAAAAATTTTGAATTCGTTCCCATCATACCTATTCAAACCGTCAGATGTGCCAATCCAAATAAAACCTAACTCGTCTTGTTCAATTGTTTTAACGGTATTGTTTGATAGTCCGTTTTGGGTATCTAGATGGTAAAATGTGAGTTGCTCCTTTAAAGTTTCATTTCTAAGATCATATTTAATTTGAGTATAACTCAAATTATAAAAGCATATTAAAAAGAACCATTTAATAACTAGAGTGCTATTTCTGCTTAACACGCACATAGTATTATTTAATTTTTGTTAAAATTCGCTAAAAATTAATAATTATATATATAAATAGGTTTTTTTTTAACTATTGAATAAATACCCCCCTATAAAAAGATAGTTTGTCCCCCTTGATCAATCTTTGAATTAATGAAAATTGCAATAGAATATGGTTAACTATTTCGATTTCGCTGCGTAAATATAATCCAAACGTTTAACAGAATATAACATTCCAGACATGTTTACTAATTATATTAAAGTCTTTCAATTAATTGCTGCGGTAATTCTAAGTGCATCTGTCTACGGTCAAAAAAACGACCATAGTAGTTTTTTTCCAGGCAAACTTTGGCCAGATAATGATGGTAATCATATCAATGCACATGGTGGTGGTATTTTATACCATAACGAGAATTATTATTGGTATGGTGAACATAAAGGGGCAAATAGTCTAGCTGAAGTTGGGGTTCGCGTATATAAGTCAAAAGATTTAATCAATTGGTCTAATGAGGGGGTGGCATTAGAAGTAAGTACAGATCCCAATTCAGAAATTACGATTGGGTCAGTTATTGAGCGTCCTAAAGTCATTTTTAATAAGAAAACAAAATTATTTGTTATGTGGTTTCATTTGGAGCTTAAGGGACAAGGTTATGCTGCCGCCCGTACTGCAGTAGCCACAAGTCAATCACCCACAGGACCCTTTAAATATATTCAATCTTTTAGGCCCAATCAAAAATCATGGCCTCAGAATTTTGAGTTATCACAAACCCAAGAAAATCTTGAAGAACAGCATCTTGAATGGTGGACGGCGGAATGGCATCACGCCCTTGTGGATGGCCTGTATGTACGTCGAGATTTTAAAAAAGGGCAAATGTCGCGTGATATGACAGTGTTTGTAGATGATGATGATACAGCGTACCACATTAGTAGTTCAGAAGAGAATCAAACCTTACATATTTCTAAGCTCACTGATGATTATTTAGGATTCTCAAAGGAATGGGTAAGAGTTCAACCTGGAGGGCAGAATGAAGCTCCTGCTGTTTTTAAACATAAGGAAACCTATTACATGATAACTTCAGGACTTACAGGATGGAAGCCCAACAAAGCCCGGTCTTTTAAAGCTAAGTCCATGTTCGGACCTTGGGAAAAGCTAGCAAATCCAGCTAAAGGAAAAAATGCAGATGTGACATTTTTTTCTCAAAGCACCTATGTATTGCCTATAAATAGAGCAGAAGGTATTTATATATATATGGGGGATAGATGGAATCCTAAGAAACATAGTGATGGTAGATATATCTGGCTACCGCTTGTCGTCAAACAAGGGCAACCAGCAATGGAATGGCAGGATGAATGGAGTTTAGATCAACTAAAATATATTTCAGATAACCACAAAGCAGATTAGTAACCAAAAACAAACATATGAGAAACCTAAAAAAACTTAAGCAAATAACGAATATGTCATTTTAATCAAACAGAATTAATTTTTATAGAAAAACATTACATCAACAGATTATGATACAACAATTAATACGAGTGAAACACTTTTTAAGGTGTCTTGTGCTCCTACTTGCGCTTGGATTTGGGCCCCAATTTAAGGCGCATAGTTTAGATGAGCTACCACAACAAATCATAACAGGTACTGTTTATGACGGTAGTGATAGCAACCAACCATTAATAGGTGTAACGGTTGTGGAAAAGGGAACTCAAAACGGAACTTCTACTGATTTTGACGGGAACTATTCTATACGCGTTTCACCAGGATCAACCTTGGTATTTTCCTTTGTGGGTTTTGAAACTAAAGAAGTCCTCGTTAGTGATCAAGAAAGTATTAACGTCTCTCTAAACTTAAGTTCAGAGTCGCTAGAAGAGACAGTGGTAATTGCTTTCGGAGGAAAACAGCTGAAAGAAAGTCAGGTGAGTTCAATAGCCACAATTAATCCTGCAGAGCTTAAAGGGCCTACAAATAACCTAACTAATATGATTGCTGGGAGGGTTCCTGGGATGGTATCCTTTCAAAGGTCGGGAGAACCAGGAGCAGACAATTCAGATTTCTTTATACGTGGTTTAAGTACCTTTGGTTCAGGTAAGCGCAATCCATTAATTTTAATAGATAACATAGAGTCTACATCAACAGATCTTGCACGTCTACAACCTGATGATATTGATACATTTTCTGTACTTAAAGATGCTGCCGCAGCTTCAGTTTATGGAGCTAGAGGGGCAAACGGAGTTATCTTAATCACTACAAAAAGCGGTAAGGCAGGTAAAGCAAAGTTTAGTGCACGTGCTGCTTCTCGTATTTCTACTAACACAAGAAATTTTGAATTTGCAGATAACATCACATATATGCAACTAGCAAATGAGGCTGCGCTTACTCGTGACCCTCTTGCCATTTTACCGTATTCTCAAATTAAAATTGACCGTACTGCAGCAGGAGATAATCCGTATTTATACCCTAGCAATAATTGGATTGATCAGATACTAAAAGAGTATACCATAAATCAAAGTTTCAATATAAGTGCAAGTGGAGGGTCTGAACGTGCACGATATTATGTTTCAGGTACATATAATATTGATAATGGAATTTTAGATGTGAATCCAATAAATAATTTTAATAGTAATATTAAACTACAGAACTATTCATTACGAAGTAAACTAGATATTGATTTAACTCCTACTACTCTTGCAACAGTCAATATATATGGTCAGTTTGACGACTATAATGGTCCAATATCTAATGGGGGTGATATTATCGCTTCTACAGTTAATGCTAATCCAGTTGCATTCACATCAATTTTTCCATCAGAATTATACCCATTAGCCGAGCATCCGCTTTTTGGTAATTCACCTTTATCTCTGGCAAGCAATGCCTTGTATACAAATCCCTATGCCGAAATGGTTAAAGGATATAGAACTACTAAAAACTCTACAGTACAAGCTCAAATTGCTATTGATCAAAAATTAGACTTTATTACCGAAGGATTAAAAATAGGAACTATGAATTATATACGTAGATATAATACTTATTCGATTAGTAGATCATACAATCCCTTCTTTTATCAAGCTTCTAGAAATCCACTTAATGATGGTGTTTTACTTAGTGTTATTAATGATGGTACACAATCTTCTATAGGAACCCCTGGTACTGAATTTTTAAATCTTTCAGGAGAAAATAATGAATCCAACTCTAGAATTTACAATCAATTCACGCTGAATTACGACAGAGTATTTGCTGAAAAACACGCGGTTTCTGGCTTTTTAATCAATGTGTTACAAAGTTATGAAACAACTGAATTTAATAGTCTACAAGAATCATTACAATATAGAAACCATACATTCTCGGGGCGATTTACCTACGCATATGATAAACGGTATATAGGTGAATTCAGTTTCGGTTATAATGGCTCTGAGCGTTTCGATCGAAGCAATAGATATGGCTTTTTCCCTTCTTTTGGAGTAAGTTATGTAATTTCAAATGAGGATTATTTTTCTAACATAAAAGAAACTATCAGTAATCTTAAGCTACGATTTACATAT
Organism: Leeuwenhoekiella sp. ZYFB001; assembly: GCF_011784865.1. Lineage (NCBI taxonomy): Bacteria > Pseudomonadati > Bacteroidota > Flavobacteriia > Flavobacteriales > Flavobacteriaceae > Leeuwenhoekiella > Leeuwenhoekiella sp. ZYFB001. The sequence continues at coordinate 1,651,736 of NZ_CP050460.1, read as the reverse complement.
GGAAAGGCTGGGAATGATGAAATAGGAAATCTTGATGAGGACAGATTCTTTTACCTGTCGAGTGTAAATACAAATAATGGAGGTTTCGGAGCCACATTTGGACAAGATTATAATTTTTATAGACCTGGTATTTCAATTGATAGATATGCAAATGCAGCAATTGGGTGGGAAGTTTCAGAACAATATAATCTAGGTATCGATATCGGGTTATGGCGTGATCTAAACTTTACAGCAGAAATTTACAAGCAAAACAGGTCAAATATTTTAGAGCGTCGTACAGAAATTGGAGACGTGATTGGGCTAACTGCACAACCACAGGTTAATTTTGCCGAGTTAGAATCTAAAGGGATAGATTTATCATTGGATTACAATAGACAGATTAATCAAGAATGGTGGACACAGGCACGAGCAACGCTCACCTATGCTACAAATGAAGTAAAACAGACAAACGAACTTAATTATCCAGATAATCTTAGCTATTTATCACAAGTAGGTAATAATGCAAGCCAGATGTATGGCTATATAGCAGAGCGTTTGTTTACAGATCAAGAAGAGGTTAACAATTCACCTACGCAATTTGGTAACTATACTGGAGGAGATATTAAGTATAGAGATGTTAATGGAGATGGAGTTATATCCTCCTTAGACCGAGTCCCTATTGGGTTACCAACAACTCCTGAAATAATTTATGGTTTTGGAGGAACTGTTGGATACAAAGACTTTGATCTAAGTGTTTTCTTCCAAGGGTCTGCACGATCATCATTTCAGATCAGCCCCTCTGATATTTCACCATTTGTGTTGGGTACAGGAAATGAAACTGGACAACAAAATGGATTACTAAGACTAATTGCAGATAGTTATTGGTCTGAAGATAATCGTGATTCTTATGCTTTTTGGCCACGTTTGAGTCCGAATATTGTTGAAAATAATGTGCAAAGTTCGTCTTGGTGGCTACAAAACAATGATTTTCTAAGACTTAAAAATTTAGAGATTGGCTATAGAGCATCAGAGAAGCTGGTAGACGCCTTAGGTATACGATCTCTACGTATTTATGCAAGTGGAATAAACCTAGCTGTATGGAGCAGTTTTGACCTATGGGATCCAGAGATGGGTAGTAACGGTTTGGGTTACCCTATTCAATCTACCTACAATCTAGGGGTTCAATTTGACTTTTAATTTAAGATTTTAATAGATGAAGACTATAATATTTAAAAAATTAATTAAGCAGGGAATCGGGGCGTTATTATTGCTGGTCTTGTTGAACAGTACATATTCTTGCCAAGATGATTATCTAGACGTAGTACCTGATGGATTAGCAACCGTTGACAAGGTTTTTAATCTGAGACAAGAGGCTGAGAAGTACTTATTTACTTGTTATTCCTATATGCCACGTTTAGGAGACCCTCGTAGAAATGCAGGATTTTTAGCAGGGGATGAAATGTGGGTCCCTGACAATCGTGAAAATGGAGATTATTTTGCCTTAGAAATAGCTCTTGGAAGACAGCGCGTTTCAAACCCGTATTTTAATGTGTGGCAAGGAGAATATCAAGCAGGAGCTCCATACGACGGACCAGAGATCTGGGATGGAATAAGGCACTGTAATATTTTTATAGAGAATATGTCTGATGAAAATAACGTACCTGATATTACTCAATCAGAACGAGAACGATGGATAGCTGAAGCTAAATTCCTCAAGGCGTATTATCATTTTTATTTGACAAAATTCTATGGAGCAATACCTGTTATGAGAGAGAATATTTCAATAGATGCTCCCACCGAAGAGTTTGATGTTACAAGAGCCCCATATGATGAAGCTATAGCATATATAGTTGAATTGTTAGACGAGGCAGCAGCAGTACTTCCTCCTGTAATTGCAGATATTAATACAGAATTGGGAAGAATTACTTCAGTTACAGCAAGATCATTAAAAGCAAGAGTATTGGTTACGGCAGCGAGTCCTCTTTATAATGGTAATGAGGATTTAGCTATTGTAGTAAATAAAGATGGAACACCTCTTTATAATAACACCTATGAGCCTAACAAGTGGCAACTCGCTGCAGACGCAGCTAAAGAGGCAATAGATGCTGCGGAAGCCGCAGGCTTGAGGCTTTTTGAATTTAATGAGTCAGTAACAGGGTTTGATTTAACAGATACTACCGTAACTAAATTGAGTATCCGAAATGCTATTACAGATCCAGAGAGTATAGAAATTATATGGCCTAATACACAAAGTCTAACTCTTGGAGAAGATGGACTACAAGCCAGTGCAATGGCACCGTTACAGGTAGGTCATAATACGCGTGTTGCACGTAAGGTCTTGTCTCCAACCATAACAATGGCAAAACTGTTTTATACAGATAACGGAGTGCCTATTACAGAAGATCGTAATTATGACTTTAATGACATTAGAGAACTAAGAGAGGCTACTCCAGAAGAACGTTTTAATATCGAAGAGGGATATCGCACTTCAAGATTAAATTTTGATAGAGAACCTCGATTTTATGCTGATTTAGGTTTTGATGGTAGTACTTGGTATAAGAGAGATGCATTAGGAGATGAAACTAAATGGCATATTGAAGGTAAATTTGGTGACTATTCAGGAAGTGATCATCCTTTCTTTTTTAATGAGACAGGGTACTATTGTAAGAAATTAGTTAATTGGAGAATGACCTTTAGCAATGATGGCGGTAGTTTTGAAAACTATGCTTGGCCAGAGATGCGTTTGGCAGAGTTATACCTTTTATATGCAGAGGCTCTTAATGAAACCCAAGGTCCAAGTTCAGATGTTTATAACTATTTAGACCTTATTAGGGATAGAGCAGGTTTAGAGGGAGTTGTTGAGTCGTGGGCTAATCATTCCGTTAATCCTAACAAACCCTTATCACAAGATGGTTTACGAAGTATTATACAACAAGAGCGTATGATAGAATTAGCATTTGAAGGTCAGCGCTATTGGGATTTATTGAGGTGGAAAAGAGCGGTTGAAGAATTTAATGACGATGTTCAAGGTTGGAATGTATTTGGCGATGATGAAGCATCATACTATCAAGTGCGTACCATTCATCTGCAAAGTTTTGTATCCCCTAGAGATTATTTCTGGCCACTAAGTGAGACTTCTTTGATAAGAAATACAAATCTGGTTCAAAATCCAGGATGGTAATATTAAAAATTAGCAATATGAAAACGATTATTTTAAAACAGATAGCTTTTGCCTTCGTGCTGACGCTTCTATGTAGTTGTTCTGAAGAAGTAGAACAAATACCCTTGGAGTCTAACAGTATAGCTCCACAGCAAGTAAGTAATATTAAGGTAGAAAATTTACCAGGTAAAGCGCGTCTTACATACACTTTACCAAAAGATCAAGATTTACTCTATATAAAAGCGAATTATACTTTACCAACAGGTCGAGAGATGGAAGTTAAATCTTCATATTACTCAAACGCTATGCTGTTAGAAGGTTTCACCGGAAATGATGATATAAATGTTGATGTGGTAGCTGTAAATCGTAGTGAGGTAGAGTCAGATCCAGTGAGTATAACCGTAAATCCACTACCTTCTCCCATTTTTGATGTTTATAATAGCTTGGATGTAGGAGAAGCTTTCGGTGGAATTTACATCAATGCTGAAAACCCGGAGAGAATGGACTTAGCTATTTTGGTACTAAATAAAAATGAAGATGGTGACTATGTAGCGAGTCCTAACAGTATCTATACTTCTACAAATGATATTAAAAGCAGAATACGTGGTTTAGATACTATTGCTAAAGATTTTGCATTTACTATTCGTGATCGCTGGCTTAACTATACAGATACTTTAGAAAGGACGATAACACCTCTTTTTGAAGAAGCCATCCCAAAATCAAATTATGGAGATTTACGATTACCTAACGATGCACCAGGTCACAATTCGACCCCTAAAAGTGGGATGTGGGATAATGATATACTTAATTGGCCACGTTGTTATTTAACACAAGGTAACTTTCTAGAAGACACACATATTACAAGTTTTGATATTGGAAAATTAACAAAGCTAAGTCGTATTGTAATCTGGGATTACCCTGAATATTACAATGGAGGTAGAGAATACTACTATAACGTGTGTATGAAAGAATTTGAAATTTATGGTTCTGCAGAGCTTGAACCAACGGGAGATTTAGATAAATGGACTTTATTAGGTTCTTATGAACAAGTCAAACCTTCTGGCTTGCCTTATGGACAAAGTACTAGTGAAGATTTTGAAGCTGCTAATAGTGGATTTAGTTGGGATATTGACCCAAATGCAGAGCCTGTGAGATACATAAGAATACATATGATAGATAATTGGGCAGGAACATACTCTATGGGAATCTCAGAACTACAGGTTTATGGTAATTCTAACTTTTAAAATCAGAAAAATGAAGAATATTTATAAATATATACTGTTTGCATTTGCTGGCATACTCTCATTATATTGGTCGTGTACGAGCGAAGAATATGACGACTACAAAGAGTTTACAGCAGGTGGAGAAATTAGTTATACAGAGAAGATTGATTCGTTGAAAACCTTTTCTGGTAACAATAGAATAATGATACAGGGTATTATAAATGCAGACCCTAAAATCACACAATTTAGAGTATTCTGGAATGATAAAAGAGACTCTGTTGCAGTACCTGTTACTCGATCAGAGGGTATTGATACTCTTGAAGTGATAATTGATGGAATAGAAGAAAATATCTATAATTTTGAGTTGCGTACCTATGATGATCAAGGTAATAAATCGCTGGCTTCAAATATTACAGGTGTTGTTTATGGCGAGCGTTATCAGAACACTTTATTTAATCGCCCTGTTGTAGCAAATAATTTGATTGAGGATAGTTTATCTATAGAATATGCATCGATGGATTTGACAACAGGAGTCATCGGCACAGAGATTATTTACACCAATACGTCTGATAACCAAGTGACAACATTTGTGGCTATTGAAGAGGACTTCAAATCAATTTTAGATTATAAACCTCAGTCTACCTATAAGTACCGTACGGTATTTATTCCAGAAGAAACGGCAATTGACACTTTCTATACTGAGTACATATCTTTTACGCCTATTTCTAAACCGGTTATTCTTAATGCTGCAATTCCATTTAAGGCAGTATCAACAGCTGGTAGATGGGGGATTTTAGAAGATTGGACAACTACAGATCCTATTAAAATTCATAACGGCCACGGAGGCTGGGATGAGTGGAATGGCAATATTTTCAATATAGAATCGGGATGGGGTGCTCCTGCCATTACTAATGGTAAAATTTATCAAAATATAGGCGGTGTTCAAGCAGCATCATATATTTTAAACGTTTTGATAAGAGATACAAATCACGCACTATCTGATGAAGGAGGGGCTTATTTTGTAGTTGCTAAAGGTGAAAGTTTACCTGACGTAGCTGATATTGAAACAGCTGAGAATGTCCTTGCTTATAAAAGAATAAATTCCGCTCTTGGTAGTGAATATACATACAGATTAGAATTTACTCTTGAAGAAGATGCGACCATAACCATTGGTCAAATCACAACACAATGGGGTGAAACTCCCGGAAGATTTTGTAATATCAGATCTTGGGATATCATAGTAGCCGAATAAATAAATCAAGTTTAAAAGAGGCATCCTAGATGCCTTTTTTTTTACTCTGTGGTATTTAATTTTAATACTACTGAATGACGCAGCTATTATTTTATAATCTTGTAGTCGTAAACAAGTTATTTTATTCGAACAATTATTCAAGAAAAAAATCAGCTTAAAGTAAGCAATAAGAATAAGCTTTCTAGCACCATAAAAATCAAAAGTATATAGATATAAAATTACTCTGGTCATGATACGGTATAATTTCTTTTTTGGAATTATTTGCACTTGCTTTCTTCTGTTTTCTTGTGATGAAAAAAAGCTTTTTACTGAAATTGATGTTCAAAAGGCAGGTCTGAATTTTGAAAATACACTCACAGAGACCGATGAGCAAAATGTGATGACCTACGAATATTTCTATAACGGTGGCGGCATTGCGGTTGCAGACTTTAATAGCGATGGTTACGCCGATGTATATCTTTCAGGAAATCAAGTCAAGAATAAACTGTTTCTCAATCTTGGCGAGTGGCAATTTAAAGAAGTAACAAATTCAGCTAAACTTAATGAAAAAGAAGGCTGGAAAACAGGCGTTACCGCAGCTGATGTAAATGGTGACGGATTGATGGATATTTATTTATCCTACTCCGGAAATGCAGAAGGGGAAGGTCATACAGAGCCTATTATAAAGGAATACAAAGGAAGGTCTAACGCTTTATTTATCAATAATGGAAATAACGCAGAAGGTATTCCGGTTTTTAAGGAAATGGCGAAAGAGTATGGTTTAGATGCACCCGGAACCTTTAGCACGCAAGCTTATTTTTTAGACTATGATTTAGATGGAGACTTAGATATGTTTCTACTCAATCACGCCAATAAATTTTATAACACGCTATTAAATGTCAAAACGCTGAGAAATATCAGACATCCTTATTACGGAAATAAACTCTTTGAAAATAGAGGAAACTCATTTGTTGAGGTTTCAGAAAAATCGGGTATCAAGGGAACTGGAATAAATTTCGGACTCAGCGCTTCAATAAGCGATTTAAACAATGACGGCTATCCTGATATCTATGTGACCAATGATTATGTAGAGCAGGATTTTTGTTATATTAATAACCAAGATGGAAGCTTTAAAGAAGTTTCAAAGTCAGCATTTGGGCATTTATCAAAATTTTCGATGGGTTCTGATATTGCCGATTTAAACAATGATCAAAAGCCTGATGTATTTGTAGTTGACATGTTGCCCGAAGATAATTACCGTCAAAAAGTGCTCAAAGGCCCTGATCAATTTAATAGAGAACGCACGCTTGTTGATAGCGGTTATCATCATCAATATATGCGCAATACGCTTCAATTAAATCGAAGTGTTGCGGCAGATTCAAGTTTGATTTTTAGCGAGCAGGCACAACTCTCAGGCATTTCTAATACCGATTGGAGTTGGGCACCCTTACTAGCTGATTTTGATAATGACGGTCTTAAAGATATTTTTATTACTAATGGTTATTTGAGAGATTTTAGTAATCTCGATTTTACAAACTATACCGTAAATGAGGCGATCAGTGAGGCACAGCAAAATCACACTAACGTTGATATTGGACTTTTGGTGAGTAAAATGTCTTCTACTCAAGTATCAAATTATATCTATCAAAATAAGGGTGAAGCGCATTTTGAAAATAAAACAGCAGCTTGGGGTTTTGAGAAGAAAACAGTTTCTAATGCCGCTGCTTATGCCGATTTTGATAATGATGGAGATCTCGATTTGATCGTGAATAACCTTAACGCACCGATAGATTTATATGAGAATACCGCTGAAAAACGCAAACATCATTATTTGAAGATCGAGCTTAAAGGTGCTTCCAAAAACACTAAGGCTCTAGGTGCAAAAATTTTGCTTCAATTGAATGATAGCACAAGCATTTTTCAAGAGGCCTATTACGGCAGAGGATATCAAGCTTCGGTAGAACCGGTGTTGACCATTGGTTTAGGAGATAATCAGTTCATTGAGGAACTTAAAATCACATGGCCCGGTGGAAAAATTTCAACGTTTCAAAATGTAAAAGTAGATCAAAGACTAGTCATTGAGGAGAAGGATGCACGTGCAAATGTTGATTCAGTTTCAGAAGAAGCGAATACCATTTTGAAAGATTTAACTGTGGCGTCTAAGCTAAGCTATACCCATCAAGAAAATGCGTACCAAGACTTTAATAGTGAGAATTTAATTCTCTATAGAGCCTCCATGCTGGGCGGTAATGCGAGTGTTGCAGATCTCAATAACGATGGTAACGACGATATCTATTTTGAAGCAGCAAAAGATCAACCGGCAGTATTATATCTAGGGAAATCTGATGGTACGGTGGAGATTTTTAATAACAATCAACCCTGGCTTGATCCTCAAGCAATAACACAAGAAGATTTAGCATCCTTGTTCTTTGACGCTGATGGAGACGGTGACTTAGACTTATATGTGGTGAGCGGAGGAAATGAAGAATTTAATGGAAATGATTTCTATCAAGATCGGTTGTATCTTAATGATGGCGATGCAAAATTTTCTGAAGCGAAAGATGCCTTACCCAATATGCGTTTTAGCGGAGGAACCGTAAAAGCTGCGGATTTTGATAATGATGGAGATCTGGACCTATTTGTAGGTGGTAGAATAAGCGGAAAGAATTATCCTATGAATCCTAAAAGTATGTTGCTTGAAAATACGAGTAATAAGCAAAGGGTTGTCTTTCTAGAAAAACGCAATTATGATATAGAAAACCTAGGGATGGTTACTGATGCCGTTTGGGATGATTTTAATAAAGATGGTTTACCAGACCTCATCGTTGTAGGAGAGTGGATGCCGGTTACGATCCTTCTCAATACTAATGGAAATCTGTCGAGAAGTGATGATTACAACCTAAATAACAGCACAGGTTGGTGGACTTGCATTGTTCCTTTTGATTTTGATAATGATGGAGACACAGATTATTTATTGGGAAATATGGGGCTCAATTCGCAATTGAAAGCTTCGGTAGAAGAACCAATGCGCTATTATATTCAGGATATTGATAATAATGGTCGTATTGATCCTATCTTATCGTATTATATTCAGCATAAGAATTATCCATTAGCCGGTCGTGACGAACTTCTAGCTCAAGCTCCCGGACTGAAAAAGCACTTTCCGTACTACGAAGATTATGCTAAAACCACTACAGAAGAATTACTCGAAGTGGCACAAATCAAACCCCGATTTGTTCTTGATATTAATGAATTGCGTTCTTCGGTGTTAGTAAATACCGGTAAGGGTTCATTTGATTTGCAGCCATTACCCAAAGCAGCACAAACTTCAGTAGTGCAAGATTTTATTATAGAAGACTTTAATAATGATGGTATAAAGGAAGTCTTGGCAGCGGGTAATTTCTTTCCGTTTAAAATAAGCTTAGGACAGATGGATGCTTCCTTTGGTAGCTTACTACAGTTTAAAAATGGAAAGTGGTTTTCACTTGAAGAAACTGCACAATTAAATTTGCGAGGTGATATTCGCGACCTTAATACACTGCATTTTGCCTCGGGAGCAAAGAAACTTTTGGTTACTCGTAATAATGATTCAGCCAGTTTGCATCACTTTTCAGAAAACAACTAAGATTTAAACTCAGAGGGCAATTTGCCATACATTTCTTTAAAGATCTTTCTAAAATATTTTGGGCTGTTAAAACCAACTTCATAAGCCGCTTGAGAAACAGAGTATTCTTGATTCTCGATCAAGTCAGCGGCTTTTTCCAGTTTTAAATTACGCGTATATTCATTGATACTGTAACCGGTAATTGATTTCAATTTTCGGTAAAGTGAGGTGCGGCTCATTCCAAGCTCTTTGGCGATATCAAAAACATTCTCGTTTTCACTACCAATATTCGCGTGAATGATCGCATCTAGTTTTGCTAAAAATTCTTTTTCCTTGTTCAGTGCGGGGGAATTGCTTTCTTCTGGCTGCTGCTTCGTTTCTTTGGTTTGCAAAAAGCGCTGAACTGCCTCGCGATTGCGTAAAAGGTTTGAGATCCTTGTTTTTAATAATTGAGGCTGAAAAGGTTTAGAGATGTAATCATCAGCGCCTTCTTCATACCCCGTCTTTAAGCTTTCCAAATTGCCTTTTGCCGTAAGTAGAATAATAGGAATATGACTTGTCGCAAGATCATTTTTCAACGTACGGCAAAGATCGATCCCGGTCTTTTTGGGCATCATGATATCTGAAATAATAAGGTCAGGAACAAATTTTTGCGCCTTTTTGATACCTTCTTCACCATTATTCGCAAAGACGAGATCATAATTTCCTTTTAAAATTTCATCTAAAAAATTAAGAATATCGGGATTGTCATCGATCACCATAACTAAAGCCCTGTTTTCAGCGGAAGCAATAGACTTGGTATTATCTTTTTCGGCATTTACAATCTCCGTAGCTAAGTGTAAATCTTTGGTCTCTACTGAAGTTTCCTCTTTTGGTGTTGCCGTAGAAATAGTTTCCGATTCAGGAATTAACTTCGGAATTTCAACCATAAAGGTTGTTTTTACGTGGGGTGTACTGGTTACTTTTAGACTTCCGTTATGCAATTCAGCAAAGCGTTTGGAAAGCGCGAGACCAATGCCGGTTCCGCTTTTTTGAATTGCCGTTTCAGAACGGTAGTACCAGCTAAAAATTTCTTCTAGTTCTTGCGGGGCGATCCCTGCACCATTATCACTTACAGAAATATCTAGCGTATACTTATTGATGTATAAATGCACTTCAATGGTACCGTCATCATCACAATATTTTATAGCGTTAGACAGCAAATTGTTTATAATGACCTTGAGTTTTTCGATATCAAAAAGATAACGTTGTTCAGACTCTTCAATAAACGTGCGGATTGTGATGTTTTTATCAATCGCCAGAGGAGCATAGTTTTTAACCCATTTCTTAAGATTCGCCGAAAGATTATGATCGCTCAAATTAAGTCTGCTCAAGCCTTCTTCAGACTTTCTAAACTCTAACAATTTGTTGATCGCAGCAGATAATTTTTTTGCGTTTCGGTTAATGATATTCAATTGTTTTTTGAGGCTGCGATTGTTAGCATCTGTAATCAAATTATCAAGCGGAGCAAGAATCAATGTGAGCGGTGTTTTTAATTCGTGCGAAAAAGCGGTAAAAAAACGCAAACGTTCTTCGTTGAGTTCGTGCTCTAATTGCCGCTGCTGCTGCTCTAGAATTAATCTGTTTTTGAGTTTTAAACGTTCAGAAAAATAGCGCGAGATCAGATAAATGATAAGCACAAGTGCTAAAATATAGATAATGTAGGCTAGGGGTGTTTTCCAAAATGGAGGATGTATGGTTATTGCCAGCGTTTTGAGTATTTCTTTACCAGAGCTTGATTCGGTTTTTACGTTGAGGATATAATCACCGGGAGGAACTCCTGTAAAGTTGGCAATTCCCTCTTGTGTGTCTATCCAGAAGTCGTTGTAGTTTTCAAGTTTATACGAATAAGAAAGCGTATTCCCCAATGGGTATTTTAATGCGGTAAAATGTACAGAAAAGGCGTTCTGAAAATAGTCAAATTCTAACGCATCTTGGTAAGTAATTGTTTTTTGTAAAACCGAATTTTCTTCGGGAGTAATTACTTTGTTCAGTACATTGAGCTGTTTAAAGACAATGTTTTGATCACCTTCTAAGCGTTCAAGTTCGCTTACATCAATAACTTGAAGACCTTTTAATCCACCCACAAAAACTTTTCCGTCAGTTGTAGAAGCTATAGGGCCAACACCTTCATTTTGTACATTACGTAGCGCTGTAAAGTTTTTGAACACATTGTTCTTCAGATCAAAACGGTCAATACCGGTGTAGGTACCAATCCATACAAATTGATCCTGCTGAAGCAACAAGCTGTTTATGGTATTGTTACTCAAGCCATCATTTTCACTGTAGCTTTTAACTGTTTCATTTTTGGGATCAAAGATTTTAAGACCGTTATAACGCGTTCCTAAAAGAATGGTTGAATCGTCTACAATTTCTAAGGTGAAAAAAATATTGGTGTTTAGGTTCTTGATATTATCGCTGTTGTAATAAATAGCGCTTCCGTCTGATGGATTATACCTGATGAGTCCTGAACCAAAAGTCGCCAACCATAAATACCCGTCCTGTTCTTCAATATCCCGAATGTCTAGCTTTTCTAGATCAGAAACATAGGTGAAGTCTTCTAGAGAATCGTCATATTTAAAAAGTCCGCCGCGATTGGTTCCAACCCAAAGGGTACCATCTTTACTTTTGAATAAGGTTCGCACATCGTTACCGTCTTGCTGGCTTCCTTGAAGAAAATACGTCGACTCACCGGTTTTATGATTGAGATAATTTAATCCTTTTTGATAAGTACCTACCCAAATATGCTCATCACCATCTGGCAACAACGCGAGAATACTATTTCCGGAAAGTGGATTAGCAGAAGTACTCGACGAACTAAAGGTTTTAAGCTTTCCCGTGTTGAGATCATACAGATCCAGACCTTCGCCATCTGTACCTACCCAGACTTGCGTATTAGATTTTACAGCGATAGCACTCACGCGATCGTCACTAATCGTATAGGGGTAGCTGCCATTCTCACTTATGGTTTTGGCAAATTCACCCTTTAAATTCGTGTAGTTTAATCCGGTAGGAGTACCTATCCACAAGCCTTGATCTTTGTCGATAAAAAGACTGGTAACAGATCTGTCAAAAACACTAGCCCCGTCATTAGTTGGCTGATACCACTGGATATCCAGAGGAATATTTTCAGTTAACAATGATCGCTTATTTAAAATATTCAAACCGCCATACCGTGTTCCTACAAAAAGATTTCCGTGTTGATCATCAACGATAGACAAGATATCACTATCACTCAAACCTGTGGTTAATGTGTTTCCTTTATTTAAAAATTTATAGTCTCCAGTAGGAGTGATCACGACTAGACCCTTATTGGTCGCGCCCCAGAGATTTTGTGCTCTATCAATATATACTTGATAAACGGTAGCGTTTTTTAATTGTGGAATATCGACAACTTCAGATGTGTATATTCCTTGCTTACGGGTGATTTTGTTGAGTCCTTTATCGTAAGTTCCTACCCACAATATAGAGTCACCTTGTGCTGCGATTGACGAAATTTCGTTAGAAGATAAGGCTTCACCGTCTTTACTCAAACCTATGGTTTCAAATGCTAGAGAAGACAGGTATTGAATTCCTCCGCGATAGGTGCCAATGATAGGTTGCTGTTTGTCATTTAATGTCAAAGCACTCACGCTATTGTTCAATAAACCTTCGGTGGTGGTAAGCACTTTAAAAGTTTCTGTGGTCAAGTCGTAGATATTAAGACCTGCATCGGTTGCAATAAGCAACCTGTTGTTATCTAAAAGCTGTAATTCTTGAATGTAATTATTAGAGACTCCGGTTTTTTCATCTGCAATATTCTTTCGGAATTTTAGAAACTGCGTCCCGTCATATCTATTTAAACCGTCATAGGTTGCGATCCATAAAAAGCCTAAAGAATCTTGAGTGATATCATTGATGACATTATTAGACAGACCATCGCTGGAGTTTATTTGATAGAAATACAGATCACTATATTCTAAAGCGTCCTTTTGCGCGCATACAGAAAGTTGAAAACCTAAATAAATCAGAACACTTAGTAAAACTGCTCTCATGCAAAAATCATATTTGTGTGTGTAAACTTTAAACAAAGTAAAAAAAAGGGATGCCTCATCCCAGTGTTTATCTATGTTGAACAATTAGCACCGCACTTTCAACCAATTTATACCGCATCTTACTCAATCGAAATAGTGAAAATTGTATGCAACAAAAGTAGTAGTTAAAATCACTTTTGAATACCGAATGGATATTAAAATTTAAAAACCTGTTTTGAAGCTTAAATTTGTTAAAATAGTACTTTGTGTGTTCGCGCTAGGCGGAATTATTGCCTTTGCAAGTTTTAAGCTTAAAAAGAATGATCAAGCTACAGGATCTGTTGAAGAAACAGTTCAGCTTCATCTGAATCCCGAAGCAACTTTTCAAAGGATTGACAATTTTGGTGCTTCAGATGCGTGGTCTGTACAATTTGTTGGAAAAAATTGGCCTATACATAAACGCGAGCAAATAGCTGATCTCTTATTCAGTACGCAAATGGATCAAGAGGGAAATCCTAAAGGAATAGGTCTTAGCTTATGGAGATTGAATTTAGGAGCCGGAAGCGCAGAGCAAGGAAAGTCTAGTGGGATTCGCGATGAATGGCGCAGAGCCGAAAGTTTTCTTACTCAAGAAGGAACTTACGATTGGAGCAAGCAAAGCGGACAAGTTTGGTTTGCTAAAGCGGCAAAAGAGCGTGGTGTTGAGCAGTTACTTCTTTTTTCTAACAGTCCGCCGGTTGAATTCACCAATAACGGAAAAGCATATACCAGCAATAAAAAAGAAAGTAATCTCGCGGCAACTAACACCCAAGCCTTTGCTAAATACCTGGCAGATGTGACCGAAGGATTTGATACTATGGGACTTGAGGTTGATTACATCAGTCCGGTAAATGAACCGCAATGGGATTGGGCGGATGGTGGTCAGGAGGGCACTCCTTTTTGGAACGATCAGATTAAAGATTTGGTTGTGGCACTCAATCAAGAATTGAAATCGCGTAAGCTACAACATACCTTGATTGATATTCCAGAAACGGCGCAACTCAATTACCTTTTTGAAAACGGAAACAAAGCAGGTAGAGCAGATGTGATCCAAACCTTTTTTGATGAAAATTCTAGCGAATATGTAGGCGATCTTGAGTACCTGAGCAGGTCTGTTTCTGCGCATAGTTATTTTACGACTTCACCTTTTGAAAGTCTGGTTAAACAGCGTACAACCCTTTTTAATGCAGTAAACAAAATTCCTGATCTTCATTTTTGGATGAGTGAATATTGTATTCTTGGCGATAATGCGGGCGAGATTGAAGGTAACGGCAGGGATCTTGGGATGACTTCGGCGCTGTATATGGCCAAAGTAATCAATACCGATATTGTTGTGGCTAACGCAAGTGCCTGGCATTGGTGGACGGCTATTTCCCCATATGATTATAAAGATGGCTTGATTTACATTGATAAAAATAAAAATGACGGTGCGGTTCTAGAGAGTAAAATGCTATGGGCGCTTGGTAATTATAGCAGATTCATTCGCCCGGGATATACACGTATTCGCATTGAAGATCTTGAAGCAAATACGCTGGATGAGAACTTTTTGTATTCCGCATTTAGAAGTCCGGAAAAAGATAAAACCGTTCTTGTTTTTGTAAACGATAGCAATACAAATAAAGCAATTACACTAGCCAACTATACCGAATCGTATGACGCAAAAAGTTATGTAACTTCAGCAGATGCAAATCTTGAATTGACGCCAATACAAACCAAAAACGGATTTGAGATTCCCAAAAAAGCGGTAGTTACCCTAGTACTCGAAACCAAAAATTAACAAGACACTGTTTAAAGGTTAATTGTAAGTGTGTTTTATACCTTGAGCAGCAAAGAGCCCCGTTAACAGGGGCTTTTTTTATGCTATAAAATCCGCTTAATTCTTATTCAGATGCGTTTAGTAACTGTGATCGTCTAGTTTGACTTTTCCTCTGAAAGTTCGATAAACGAAAAAAGTGTAGCCCAAAACTAAGGGGCCTCCAATAGCTACAAATAAGAGCATAATTCCCAGAGAGCGCTCAGAAGATGCAGCTTCATAAACATCCAGACTGTATTTAGGATCAACCGTTGAAAAAAGCAGGTTGGGATACAACTCTACGGCAACCAAAACCAGTAATAAACTTATGGTGAGTGACGAAAAGAAAAATGCCAGTTTATAATTCTTTTTACTCGCCAAACGCGGTACGTTAGCAATACTCAAAAAGGTGAGCACAGGCACGGCAAATAGAATAGGCGCACTTTTAAAATCATCAGATAGATGCGGAATATAAAGCAGCGTATAAAGCGTAGTGATCGCAAAGCTTACCATAAAAAAGATCATTCCTTTTTGCAGCAGATTTGTAAGTTGATCAAACATTGCTCCTTCGGTTTTAAGTAAAAGATAAATCGCTCCGTGCGCCATAAATAGGGCGAGTGTCGTAACACCGGTCATTATCGCGTACGGATTCAAAAATTCAAAAAAGCCTGATCCTGTGTATTGATAATTTTCACCTATAGCAAAACCTTGCAGCACATTTCCTAAAACAACGCCTAACAAAAATGCAAGCATAATACTTGAAATGCTGTAACTCACATCCCAAAGTCTTCGCCACCAAAGCATTTCTTCTTTTCCTCTAAATTCAATGGAAATTGCTCTGAAAATAATAAAGATCAAAAACAGCATAAACGGGATATACAATGAAGAAAAAAGTGTAGCATACATCACTGGGAACCCAGCAAATAAGGCTCCGCCGCCAATCACTAGCCAAACTTCATTACCATCCCAAACAGGACCAACGGCATTAAGCGCGATACGGCGATTCAACTCCTTTTTAAAGAATAAATGCCAAGCCCCGGCGCCAAAATCAAAACCATCTAAAATCGCATAGCCTGAGAATAAACCACCAATTACTAAAAACCACCAGGTGGGATAATCTATACCTAAAATTGTTTCCATACTATTCTGTTATCCTGTTACTACTTCGCTGATCTCTTTAGTTAACGGTCGATCGTCATCCTCGTCATTAGCCTCTTCATAAGGTCCGTGTTTTATTTTTTTATTCAGCAGATATACAAAAAGTAAAAAGAGTAGGGCGTACACCGCAAAAAATAGAATGAGCGAAAATAATACTTGATTTGCTGTGACTGCCTGTGAAAAAGCTTCATTGGTACGCAACAAACCGTACACAACCCAAGGTTGCCTTCCCATTTCTGCTGAAAACCAGCCTACTTGATTGGCGATCTGCGGAAGCAGTGCAGTAAATACAAAAACCCACAGCAACCATTTTTTAGTAAATAATTTCTTTTTCCACAGTAAAAACGATGCATATAAGGTAAGTGCGATCAAAAACATACCGATGGCAACCATAAGGTGATAAAACTGAAAAACAGCATTTACCTGAGAAGGGCGCTCATCTGCGGGGAAAGCATTTAAACCGGTTACTGGAGCTTCAAAATCCTGATCTAATAAAAAAGAAAGTCCGCCGGGAATCGCTAAACCAGTCACTTCTTGCTTCTCCTGATCTACCCAACCGAACAAATACATATCAGCCGTAGCGCTTTCGTCATAATGTCCTTCTAGTGCAGCTAATTTTGCCGGTTGATGTTCTGCTACAACTTCCGCCGAAGCGTGCCCTGCTACAAGCTGTGCAAGCGAAGTAATGGTTGCGATTACGAGTGTGATCTTGAATGCTTTTTTTGAAATGCTCACGTAACGTCCTCTTAAGATATAATAGGCGTGCACACTTAGAATGAGGAATACTCCCGCAAGGAAAGCACCTAGCCAAACGTGCCAAATACGCTCTACACTCGACGGATTGAAAACCATTGCCCAAAAATCAGTGATCTCTGCACGGGCTTGCATACCTTCTCCAACAATGTGATATCCTGCCGGCGTTTGTTGCCAACTGTTTGCGACTACGATCCATATTGCAGAAAACATAGAACCTAGAAATACGCCGATCGTTGAAACCAAGTGAACCCATGGTTTTACGCGGTTCCAGCCAAAAAGTAAAACGCCAAGAAAACCACTTTCAAGAGCAAAGGCAAAAATACCTTCGGCAGCGAGCGCACTACCAAAAACATCTCCTACATAGCGTGAATAGGTTGCCCAATTGGTGCCAAATTCAAATTCCATTACGATACCGGTAACGACACCGATTCCAAAGGTGAGCGCAAAGATTTTAGTCCAAAATTTTGCGAGAATATGATAATCTTCCTTTTTTGTTCTAACATATAAACTTTCAAAAACCACCATTAAAAGGCCTATTCCTATGCTCAAAGGCGGATAGATATAGTGAAAAGCTACTGTAAAGGCAAATTGTATTCGGGCGAGAAGTTCTACATCCATTTTTATGAGTTCTTGGAGGTGGATTTATAATAGCTTTTCGAGCTTTTATTCTGATATAAATTTACAATCCAATCTTGGGTTGAAAGCTTGAAAACACTAGGTTTTCTTGTTAAAGTTCTTTCATTTTTTTTGAAATTAAAAGGACTTAAAACCTGGGGGTTTTCTTTCTGTAAATCTTGTATTTGGGAAAGCGTTCCATGAGTAAGTTTTCTTCAAAAGTAGATTTCCAGCAGAAGAAGAGGTAAAGAACAGCTGTCAAAACGAGCTTGTATACATCTTCAAACAGGATGGATAGACTTAAATATGAAAGTAAAATTCCAAAATAGATAGGGTGTCTACTATATCTAAATATTCCGGAGTTAATTAGTTTTGAATTTTTGCGCGGACTAGGAAAGGGAGATAATTGATGTCGTAATTGATAAAGGGCAATGAGAACGCACAACACTCCGAGAACAAATAACGTGTAAGCACCGTAGTTAAAGGCTTCCGGTAATCTAAATTTTAGGAGGCTCATTGGAAAGAAAAAGGCACACATTATTATGATTTGCAGTGTTACCAATAAAATATTGTATGCCTTTTTCATTTAAATTCTATTGAAAGTCTTTTACTGCATCTCCTAGATCATAGACGGTAACTTCATCAATATGCATTGCCAAAATACTACTTCCTGCTGCGCTACGATAACCACCGGCACAGTGCACCACGATAGGCCTATCTACCGGAATCTCTTCGTAACGATCGCGCAATTCATTCAGTGGAATCGTGATGGCGTGATCAAAGAATTTGCCGGCCTCCGTTTCACTTTGATTTCGAATGTCAACAATGGTGTATGCTTTTGGGGCTTTCTTGAAGTCTTCAAGGTCCAGATCTTTCATTTTTAGCCAATCCTGTTCACCAAGTGTATAGACCATTTTAACTTGATGCTCGTAACCTATTTTGCTTACACGATCCAGCAATGTTTCAGCGTGTGCGGCGCTGTTAGCAACAAGGCAAAATTCTTCCTCAGGTTTTACAATAGCACCTAGCCAAGTTTCAAATTTATGCTCTGGTTTGGTCGCCATAATGTTTAAACTGTTGCGCTTATGACCCTTCTTAAAATCTTCTTCTAAACGGGTATCTATGACTAATGCATCACCATTTAAGCGCGTTTCGTAAAGCTTTAGCGGTATATCAGCCAAACTGCTATTTAAGTTTTGCGCTCCGGTTTTATTGATATCTACATCAAAACCAAAATAATGCGGTATGAACGGCTGAGAATCCAGTAAATGATTTACAAAAGTTTCTTTAGATTGTTCTTTAAAAGCCCAGTTAGTGGCACGTTGCTCACCAAGTGTGCTGCTGCCATCGCTGCTCATGTTTTTTCCGCAAAGCGAACCTGCTCCGTGCGCGGGATAAACTACCGCATCATCGCTAAATTCGTTGTAAGCACTTGTCATCGTCTTATACATAGACTTTGCGAGGTCTATGCGTTTAGCTTTCATTTTTCCTGCTTTTTCTCGCAGATCAGGGCGACCTATATCCCCTATAAATAAAGTATCTCCTGTAAAAAGAGCAGTTTCATTTTCGTTTGAAGCAACTATCGTGATACTATCGGGAGAATGCCCGGGCGTGTTGACAGCTTTAAATTGAATTTCACCCATCTCAACAAGGTCACCATCATCAAAATGCTCGTGCGCATAGTCTGCACCTAATAATTTACTAGCATAAATAGTAGCGCCTGTTTCTTTATGAATTTGTAGGTGTGAAGAAATAAAATCGGCGTGTGGATGTGTTTCAAAAACAGCTACGATTTGTGCATTGTGCTCTTCTGCAAATGCATAGTATTGCGCAGGATCACGTTCCGGGTCTACTAAAGCAATCTTGTTTTCGCTTAAAATCGCATAAGAAAAATGTGCTAAAGGTTGGTATTCAAACTGTTTAACAATCATAGGTCAATTATTTTACTCAAAAATAAAAAAGGCAACAGCTTCCGGGTGTAACCTTTGATACAATAGCTTTTGAATACTAAAACTGCAATTATTTGGTAGAATGCTCTTTAAAAGGGTAGGTGAGTTGTCCCGTAAAATCGTGTGGAAAGCGCTCATCGCCGTCAAAACCTATCTCTATATCTTTTCCGCTTTTAGGAACGTATGCGGTACCAAAAAGATAATCCCAAATGCTCAAACTCAAACCGAAATTCATTCCGTACTTATGCTCCGGTGGAAGTGCCTTAGCGTGATGCCAAATGTGCATACGCGGATTATTCAACACATAACCTAGCGGACCGTAACTCCAATCGAGATTGGCGTGGTTTAAATGCCCGATGAACACCGAAAACATATGCACCACAAAAAATTGTTCGATCCCAAAACCAATCATCGCCAGCGGAATATACTGCGCGCTTTTATAAACTAAAGTTTCTACAAAATGAAACCGAAATTGAGCAGCAAAACCCATCTCTTTTACGCTGTGGTGCACTTGATGAAATTTCCACAACCACGGCACACGATGCAGCATTCGGTGTACATTCCACTGAATAAAATCAGCGATGATAAACATGATTAAAAGTTGCGCCCACACGGGAAAGTCCTGAACCTCGATCGCAACCAGATTATCTATTCCAAAAAGTCCTAAAAAGTCATTGAAGAGTTCAACACCTACATTAGAAAGCGCGTTATAACCAATTAAAGAGAAGAGAAAAAAATTGAAGATCATATAAAACGCATCAAGCCAAAAACCCCTTCTAAAAACAGGCTGTTTTTTTCGCCAGGGAATAATGATCTCCAAAGCAAAAACAAGTAAAGACAATCCAAGCAGCCAGTAGAAATAGTTGGTCCACCCGGGATTAGTGATCTCTTCTATCAGGTAATTAAAATAACCCGTAAAAGAATCCTGTATGATCTTTAGATATTTTCCCACGTATGTTAGGTCGGTTTTAAGGCTTTAAAATTACGTTGATGCTTCGGTTTTTAGCAGCAGTACGATCTGTCCCAGATGATAATAGCTGTGTTCAATAAGCGCCTCGATATTGCGTTTATAAGTTCCGTATGCTTCTTTTACAAAAATAGCGTCTAGTTGGGCATCGCTAAGCGGTTGGATTAATGCGATCAGTTCTTCGGTATCTTTCCAGAAAAGTGCTAGAAAATTGTGCCATTCCTGATTATTTTGTAAAGGCTCAAAATCAAAACTAAATCGGTCGCTGATGCTGAGTTCACCTCCAAGAAAAACCTGCTTTACACCTGAGATATAATAATGAATATGTTGTGAAAGAACCTCTACAGTATTGTACGATCTAATAGGTATTGAAACTTGCGCCAATGAGGTCGTATTCAATTCCTTTTTAAAATTTGTGTTGGCGATCCAGGTACCATCAAGAATCACTTCCTGTAGTCTTTGCGCCAGAGCTGCTGCTTGTGACATAGTTTTATAGAATGGAATTGTGCTTTTTAAATTTAATCAAATCTTGACATTCCTATGAAAGCGGTTATGTTTAAATTTAAAACTGTTTAGTTTAGACCAATGAAGATTGTTAAAATCGGTATTCCCCTGTGGCTTCTTATAATTCCTTTTCTACTTAATGCACAGCAATACACCTCCTATAAATACGAAGTCCTGGCAGGTCACGATAATGATTTTACGATTTTTGGCACCCGTACAGATTGGCATTATACATACGGAATTCATTTAGGTTTTGGTTGGCGACCCAAACAAACCAACTTAATCACTCAGCTTTTTCCGAATAAAAAGGCATTCAGTAATTATATAGCGGCGCATATTCAAGCATACACTCCAGATTATGCGCGTACCTATCAAATTGTAAAAACCAGACAGCCCTATGCCGGTTGGGGCTATATAGATTATGCGAATAACTACGGATTTGAAAATGCGTTTTTACAGTTAAAAGTTGACTTGGGAATTTTAGGACCAGCTGTTCACGCTGGCGATATTCAGAATTTTATTCATCAAAAATTTTCTAAGGATATTTTTGTTGATCAATGGGAAGACCAGATTCCGAATCAGTTTGGTTTTAATTTGAGGGCGAATTACGCTCAGGATATTTTTACTGAAAAATGGCTCAACCTGTACAGTTTAAGCCGAATTTCCGCGGGAAATATATTTACCTTTTTTGAGCAAGGTCTTTATTTTAGATTTGGGCAGTTTAATGCAATTGGGCGTTCTGTGGCACGGCAACAGAGTTTGCTAGGTAATGGTGAAACCGAAATTTTTATCGAAGCCGGTTTTAATATGAATTTTTCAGCATTTAATGCGACTGTTGAAAATGCTAATGCGCAAGGCGAAAATGTAGTTCCGCAAAACTTGGTAAATCACAGTATTTTAAATGGACACGTTGGTGTGTTCTTTTCACAGAAACGCTATGCTATAGGTCTAAAATGGAATTATACCGAAGGTGAAATAAAAGGAAATGAACCGCACCGGTTTGCTATTCTGGCCGGTACCTATAAGTTTAATTAGTTAGAATTTTTGTCGAGAGACGCGATCTTCAATTTCGGTACGCGGATGTACGCCGTCAATAAATTCAACAGCTTCCACAACACGAACAAATAAGTTTTCGGCACCTAGTAATTCGGTTACTCCGGTTTTAAATAGGATATCTCGTGTAGGGCCTGTGGCAGCGGCGATCATCAGCGTGATTTCCTTTTGACGCAGTTCTAAGATCACAAATTTTAAAATGTAAATCGCACTGCTGTCAATGTAATTGATCGCTTCGGCATTAATGATGATCGTTTTGAGGTCCGGTCCTTTAGCTTTAATGTGTTTTTTCAACTCCTTATAGAAATAATCTTTATTTCCGAAGAATAACTGCGCATCAAAACGCACGACAAGGATGTCTTTTCGGTCAATAATATCGGTTGCAAAACGGTTGATATTCTTAAAATAAGTAGTGCCTTTAATTTGACCCAAAACAGCCATATGTGGTTTTGAAGTTCGATAAACCATTAGCAGCAGCGAGAACAAAACGCCAAGAATGATTCCCTCTTGAATACCTACAAATAGCGTAATGATAAATGTAGTGACTAATAGAAAAAACTCATCCTTTTGGTTTTTATAGAGCTCCTTTGGATATTTTAAATCGATCAGACTGGTGATCGCAAGCATAATGATCGAAGCCAGAATTGCATTAGGCAAATAGTAAAACACCGGTGTGAGAAAAAGTAATGTGAGTGCAACAAGACTGGCACTTATGAATGCCGCAACACCTGTTTTTGCACCGGCTTGAAAGTTTACAGCGGTCCGGCTAAAACCCGCAGTGGTGGGATAACATTGAAATAGCGAACCGATTATATTCCCGGTTCCTAATGCAATAAGTTCTTGATTGGGCTTTATCGTATTGGATTTGACTTTTTCTTCTAAAGCTTTACCAATGGAAACAACTTCCATAAAGGCAATAAGAGACATCGCCAGGGCAAGTGTAAAAAGCTGACCGAGATCTTCCCAAGGCACTGTGGGAATATCAAAGCCGGGTAGTCCTTGCGGAATTCTCCCCACTAATAGCAAACCATAATTTGTTAGCGGGGTAAAATAGGCCAGAGTGATCCCAAAAACCACCACCACAATAGCGGCCGGAATCTGGCTATTAATACGTTTGATCAAGAGCATAATGCCAATTCCTGTAAGTCCAACAACCACTGCAACCGGATTGATCTGATCAAGTTGTTCCAACGTTTGCTTTATAATTGGCAAGGTCCTGTTGCTGGTGACGCTGATGCCTAGCAAATGTTTAAGTTGCGTGATACCAATAATCAATGCAGCTGCCGAAGTAAAACCACTGATCACCGGCTTAGACAAAAAATTGACGAGAAAACCCATTTTTAAAAATCCCATCAGGATCTGAATGATCCCTACAAATAATGCAAGAAAAATTGCCATCGCGATGTATTCATCAATCCCGCTAAGCGAAAGCGCTCCCAATCCTGAAGCGATAATCAGGGAATCCATCGCCACAGGACCGATGGCGATTTGACGTGAAGTACCCATTAAAGCATAAATGACTTGAGGTAAAAGAGCTGCATAGAGCCCAAATACAGGAGGCAACCCGGCGATCATTGCGTATGCCATTCCCTGCGGAATCAACATAATTCCAACGGTTATTCCTGCTGAAATATCACCAGACAGATAACTTTTCTTGTAGTTTGGTAACCAGTCAAATATGGGGAAGAATTTCTTCAAATATTCAATTTTAGAACCATAGCCTAAGCGATACTGACTTGAGACGTAGTTCAATGTTAAAAACTAATTTCATCGTGTGCCTTCGGCCTTGCCTCGAGGTTTACTATCGGCAAATATAGACCGTAGCTTTTGATGTGCTCGTAACTCTTGTTACAAAGCGTCAGGATTAAAAATACAATTTTAAGCGTATCAAATAACCGCTTCGGCTTCCATTCCATGTTAAATAGAAACTAAATAAACTTGCGCTGAGCTTTGCTGCAAAACAGGCCTTAAATTGTATATTTACTCGATAATCAAGAGCGCAAACACCTAGAAAATGCGTACTAGTAAAACATTTTACTTTTATGCGAAACTAATGGCTGGTGAACGTCGCTGATTTGGTTTGAAATTTTAAAAGCGTATAGCGAGAACACCACGTGTTTTTATGATCAAAAGGTTTAAACAGCATATAGAATCTCAGTTTAATGCATTGAAACAAACTTCGGTTTTGTTAGCGATAAGCGGGGGATTAGACAGTGTGGTTTTGGCCTATTTATTAAAAGCTTGTGATGTTGATTTTGAGATGGCGCATTGCAATTTTAAGCTGCGCGGAAGCGAGAGCGATGCAGATGCGGTTTTTGTTGAAAAGCTGGCTGAAGCATTACAAGTTAAGTTGCATCTTCAAAGTTTCAATACCGAAGCGTATGCTAAGGATCAAAAGGTTTCCATTCAAATGGCAGCGCGCGAATTGCGGTATCATTGGTTTGAGGAGCTTTGTCAAAAAAACGGGTTATCGTATGTCGCTACTGCACACCACGCAAAAGATGATCTTGAGACTTTTCTCATCAACCTAAGTCGAGGTTCAGGAATAGATGGACTCACCGGTATTACAGCGCATAATGAGCAATTGATTCGTCCCTTGTTACCGTTCAGCAGAGAAGAGATTCTAGCGTATGCAGAGGCCAATGAAATCAAGTGGCGAGAAGATAGCAGCAATGCTTCAGATAAATATTTGCGCAATCATTTACGACATCACGCTATCCCTGCAATAGAAGAAGCGGCACCCCAATTTTTAACACAGTTTCAAAAGAGTCAACAGCATTTAAAAGAAGTTGCTTTGCTACTTGAAGATTACACGGCAATGCTGTTTTCTCAGATCGTAAATCAGTCTTTTAAAGGCTACGAATTAAATATTCAGAAGCTGAAGCAGACGCCAAATACCAAGGCGGTCTTGTATCAATTACTTAAGGATTTTGAATTTACGGCTTGGGATGATATTTATGATTTACTAGATGCCGAACCCGGTAAATATGTTTCCGCAAAAAATCACCGTCTTATAAAAGATCGCGAGGTGTTACTACTTACAGAACACAAAAAAACACATGAAGTTGTTTTATGGAATGAACAAGACGCAAACCTTGTTCTTGACAATCTAAAGATCAAAAAAGAAGCTGTAGATCAATTTTCAAAAACAACGGCAACCGAAGCTATTTTTGATAAAGACCAATTAGATTTTCCGCTTAAATTAAGAAAATGGGAGGAAGGCGATTGGTTTCATCCATTTGGCTTAAAAGGCAAAAAGAAGTTAAGTAAATTCTTTAAAGACTTAAAATATTCGACTCTAGATAAAGAGTCAGTTTGGCTTCTGTGTAACGACCAAGACATCATCTGGGTCGTTGGAGCACGAACTGACGATCGCTACAAAGTAACCCCTAATACTTCTCAATTTTTAAAAATTACCGCATACTATGATTAAATACGGCTTTCTTCTTGTAACGCTATTGATCTCGCTCACAGGAAATGCACAAGCTTTTGGACCTTCAGCCGGAGCACAAAATCCGGCCCAATGGACGGCTCAAGTAGATAAAACAAGTGAATCAGAATATACCCTGTTGTTAAATGCGAGCATTGAGCCCGAATGGCATGTGTATTCGCAGTTCACAGATCCCGGCGGATCTTTACCTTTAGAATTAGAGTTCCTCGAAGCCGGTAAAGCTTATTCCTTAGAAGGACCCACGGTAGAAAGTGAGACCACAACAGCTTACAGTGAGATCTTTGAGGTAGATGAAACATTTTTCTCAGAAACCGCGCAGCTTTCTCAAAAGATAATAGCTGAAGAAACTACTGAATATATCAAGCTGATCTTGAAATATCAGGTGTGTAAAGAAGTGTGTATCAACGAAGAAAAATACATAGTTTTTGACCTCGTTAAAGAGAACGGAAAGGTTTTTAAAGACTTCAATGATTTTCAGGCGTATGGTAAGATTCAAAAAGAAGTTGAACAGATTGAACCGGTTAAAGAGGTTGTAAAAAAAGAAGAAAAACAAGATCTATGGACGATCTTTTTCGTTGCGTTTGCCAGCGGATTTTTGGCGCTGCTCACACCTTGTGTATTCCCGATGATTCCTATGACAGTAAGCTTTTTTACTAAACAGAGCAAGAATCTGGCAGTGGGTCGTAGAAATGCCATTTTATATGGAATTTTCATCGTGGTAATCTACGTATTGCTTGGATCATTGGTTACCGGGATTTTTGGCGCAGATGCCTTAAACGCTTTATCAACCAATGTTTGGTTCAACTTATTATTCTTTTTACTTCTCGTAGTTTTTGCAATTTCGTTTTTTGGTGCTTTTGAAATTATGTTACCCAATTCTTGGGCTAATGCCGTAGACCGCAAAGCAGATCGCGGCGGAATAATAGGTATCTTTTTTATGGCCTTGGCTTTAGCCATTGTAAGTTTTAGTTGTACCGGACCCATTGTAGGAACCTTATTAGTACAAGCCGCTTCAGAAGGTGGTCTGGCGCCCATTTTAGGAATGCTTGGGTTTTCATTAGCTATCGCGATCCCGTTTGCTTTGTTTGCCTTATTCCCCGGGTTGATGAATTCTTTACCCAAATCAGGAGGCTGGCTCAATTCAGTAAAAGTGGTTTTGGGCTTTTTGGAGCTCGCCTTAGCTTTTAAATTTTTATCCAATGCTGATTTGGTTTTGCAGGCACATATTTTAGAGCGCGAAGTATTCTTAGCGATTTGGATTGCTATTTTTGGTGCTATGGCGTTTTATCTTTTCGGGAAAATCAGATTGTCGCACGACAGTCCGTTGACGCATATTTCTTCCGGAAGTTTGATTTTAGGGCTTTTTGTGTTATCATTCACTTTATACTTAATTCCCGGCTTGTGGGGTGCACCCTTAAAATTGATCAGCGGATTTCCGCCACCATTAAATTATAGTGAATCGCCTTATGGTGTGGGATATTCTAAAGGAAGTGTTGCCGGTTTAACCGAAGGAGAACTACCAGAAGAAGCCGAACTTGGTCCTTATCAATTGGTAACGTTTACTGATTATGATGCAGGAATGGCCTATGCCAAAGCAGAAAATAAACCGGTACTAATAGATTTTACCGGAAAAGCCTGTGTTAATTGCCGCAAGATGGAAGAGCGCGTTTGGGGCGAACCGCAAATCCTTGGAAAATTACAGAACGATGTGGTCCTTATTTCGTTATTTGTAGACCTAAAGGAAGAACTGCCCGAAGCAGAACAGTATGTAAGCGAAGTTACCGGCAAACGTATTCAAACCGTGGGAAATAAATGGAGCGATTTTCAGATTGAAAAATATCAGATCAATGCGCAGCCGTATTATGTGTTGCTAAACCATAATGAATACGAACTTAACACGCCTGTGGGCTACACGCCAGATGTAGATGAATTTGAAGCCTGGCTCGAAGATGGAATCTCTAAATTCAATGATTAAATAAACACTACTAAATGAAAAAAGTCAAAAATCTAGTATTTGCGGTGCTTTTGCTTTTCGTGAGCTGCATACAAGCACAAACCGAAGAATATGTGCGCGAGCATTACGACAAGAAAGAAGTCAAAATAAAAATGCGCGATGGCGTGCTTTTGCATACGACTATTTATTCGCCAAAAGACAAGTCACAAGAGTATCCTATATTGATGATGCGTACGCCCTATAGCTGTGCGCCGTATGGTGAAGAAAACTATAAAGGCAGAATAGGACCTAATAAGTTTATGGTTGAAGAAGGTAACATCTTTGTACAGCAAGATGTGCGTGGCCGTTGGAATAGTGAAGGCGTTTACGACAATATGCGCGCGTATATTCCGAATAAAAAAGGAAAACAAGTTGATGAAGCCAGCGATACCTACGATACGATTGATTGGCTTGTAAAGAATGTAGACAATAACAACGGAAATGTAGGGACTTGGGGAATTTCATATCCAGGTTTTTATGCGACGTATTCTTTGCTGAGTGAGCATCCTGCGCTCAAGGCAGTCTCTCCACAAGCGTGTATTTCAGATTTTTTCTTTGATGATTTCCATCATAACGGAGCGTTTCTAGAAAGCTACTGGAGAGCGATTTCGCTTTTCGGCTATATGAAAGATGAACCGGTAACCAAGCCTTGGTATGCGTTTCCTGATCTTCCTACGCAAGATCAATATCAGTTTTTCTTAGATGCAGGTCCGTTAACCAATTTAGATGCGTATTACAAAGAAGACAATGTATTCTGGCAGCAAATTAAAGACCATCCTAATTATGATGAATTCTGGAGAAGCCGCGGAATCATTCAGCATTTAAATGATATCAAGCCTGCCGTAATGGTTGTAGGCGGACTATTTGACGCCGAAGATCTTTATGGACCTTTCAACACCTACAGAAAGATCGAGGAGACCAGTGATAACTATAATATCTTGGTTTACGGGCCGTGGAGTCATGGAGATTGGGCGCGTTCAAGTGAGCGCCAAGCTATAGGGAATGTATATTTTGGAGATAATCTTTCAAGAGATTTTCAGCAAAATTACGAGACGGTATTTTTCAACCATTTCCTGAAAAATGACGGTAAAGTAGCGATTGATTTCCCTGAAGCTTCTATGTATGACAGCGGTTCACGTGAGTGGGATAGCTACGCGCAATGGCCTCCAAAAGCAGCAGAAACTAAAAGTTTTTATTTAGGAGCAGATCAAAAACTTACTGAGAGCGCTTCGGCAGATTTTGAAAATGCTTTTGTAAGTGATCCATCTAAGCCGGTTCCGTATTCTGAAGATATTAAAATGGTATTCACTCCTAGAAAATACATGACCGACGATCAGCGATTTGCAGCGCGCAGACCAGACGTTTTAGTTTATGAAACCGAAGTTTTAGAGGATGATATGACGATCACTGGTGAAATACTGGCTAAACTTCAGGTGGCTACCACAGGTACTGATGCAGATTGGGTAGTAAAACTGGTAGATGTGTATCCTGCAGGAGCAGAGGATTATCCTGAAACTCAAGACTACCTAAAAATGGATAATTACCAGATGATGGTGCGTAGTGAAGTAATGCGTGGACGTTTCCGTGAGAGTTTTAGTGAACCTAAAGCTTTTGAACCTAATCAAAAAACCGAAGTAGATCTGACCTTACAAGGGGTAAACCATACCTTCTTAAAAGGACATAAAATGCAAATTCAAATTCAGAGTACGTGGTTTCCGCTAATCGATCGCAACCCACAAACTTTTGTACCTAATATCTATAAAGCAGAAGCGGAAGATTTTCAAAAGCAGACACACACTGTTTTTGGAGATTCAGAAATTCAGTTTAAGGTTTTAAAGTAATTCAAATACTAAACTTGTTGTAAAAGCGCTCAGATCAGGTAAACGATTTGAGCGCTTTTTATATTTTGAAACATTGATACTTAAAATGCGTATTAAAAATGTTAGTCTTGCAGTAGTAAATACATGCATATAAAAGTTACCTTTTGGTTTATCTAAGAATTCTTTTTGTAATCCTTGTGTTACTCGAGTTGCGCTATAAAAAGTTCAAATCAGTAAAAGAGCTATGGCTGTGGTTATTTTTAGTAGCTATTTTCAGTTGGTTAGGCTACCTCATTTTTTTAATCCTCAGAAAAAGAATTCTCATCCGCAGGGATCGCTTCAACTTATCTTTCAGGAAAAGAGAGAAGAATCAAATTGAATAGGGGATTTGTACAAGAAATTGTTTTGCGCCCTAAGGTGTTGAATAGCAAATTTTACAGCGTAGAAATAGGCCTAAAAAAGAAAAACACCTTGCTCGCGCAAAGTGCCTTTCACCCCTAAATTGTCAATGACATCGTAAAACTACAAAATTAATTTGCAACTCTTTCTGTTAAAATATAACTAAATCGTTTTATAATTTTTCAATTTTTTACAAATGGTGTAAAAAAGAAAAACACCCTGCTCGCGCAGAGTGCCTTTCACCCCTAAATCATTAATGCGTTTAAAATTTAATTCCCCTAATAATTAGATTATAAACGGTATTAATCTTTAATTATTAATACGAGATAAAAGTATCTATAATTTACTTGTGACAAAAGGGGGAAATATCCCCTTTTTTTACCGCTGAAATCAGGTTAATCGATTTAGGCGGGCAATTAAATTTATGTTAGTTTTAAATCTTATAAAATTTGTTTTCTAATTATAACTTTAAATTAGTTGGATGATCAAAAATATCCTTTTAATTAGCCTTGGAATACTTCTAACAAGCTGTGCACAGAACAAGTCTAATCACATAAAAGAGCCTATGCAGAATACAGACCCAAAGAAAAAAGTAGTTTATCACGTTTTTAGCAGATTGTTTGGCAACACGAACACAACCAATAAACCTTGGGGTACCATCGAAGAAAATGGTGTAGGGAAATTTGAAGATTTTACCGCCAAAGCTTTAAGTGAGATTAAAGAGCTTGGCGTAACGCATATTTGGTATACCGGAGTTCCGCATCACGCGGTAATCACTGATTATACGCAATACGGTATTTCTAACGATGATCCTGATGTGGTAAAAGGCAGAGCCGGCTCACCCTATGCGGTAAAGGATTATTATCAGGTTGATCCTGATATGGCTGTAAATCCTGCAAATAGGCTTGAAGAGTTTGATGCACTCATAAATCGTACGCATCAAGCAGGTTTAAAAGTGATCATAGATATCGTCCCCAATCACGTGGCACGCAAATATGAAAGTTTAAACACTCCGGAATATACTGTGCCTTTTGGGGCGAATGATGATACTTCGGTGGCATATGCCAAGAATAATAACTTTTACTACATCCCGGGAACTGATTTTAAAGTTCCGCAATGGGAAAATGGATATGTGCCTTTAGGCGAAAAGTCGGCAAGTGCGGATGCACAGTTTACAGAGTCTCCAGCAAAATGGACAGGTAATGGAGCAAGAGATGCGCAACCTGCGCAGAATGATTGGTACGAGACCGTAAAAATAAACTATGGCGTGAGTCCAGAAGGGCATAAAGATTTTGCTTCGTTGCCAGAAGATGCCGGGCATTGGGATCATCAAAAGCATTTTAATTTTTGGAAAGACAAAGGCATTCCGGCTTCTTGGAAACAGTTTAAAGAGATCGCCTTGTTTTGGCTGAGCAAAGGTGTAGACGGATTTCGTTATGATATGGCCGAAATGGTTCCTGTAGAATTCTGGAGTTATATGAATGCTGCTATTAAAATGGAGCGTCCTGATGCATTTCTAATGGCCGAAGTGTATAATCCACAGTTGTATCGCGAGTATATATTTAAAGGAAAAATGGATTATCTATACGACAAAGTGGAGCTTTATGACACGATAAAGCACGTGATGCAAGGCCACGGAAGCACAGACCATTTCGCACCAATCCTGAAGTATCAGGAAGATATTGAACATAATATGCTGCACTTTCTGGAAAACCACGATGAGCAGCGCATAGCCAGTGATGCATTTGCAGGAGATGCAGCAAAAGGTAAACCTGCGATGGTTGTTTCGGCGTTGATCAGTACGGCTCCAACAATGATCTATTTTGGTCAGGAATTGGGTGAGCCGGCACTTGAAGACCTGGGCTTTGGCGATCCTACACGGACTTCAATTTTTGACTACGGAAGCGTGCCTAGTGTAGTGCGTTGGGTCAATGACAAAAACTTTGACGGCGGGCAGTCTACTCCGGAAGAAAAAGAGCTTAGGGATTTTTATAAACGCTTGCTGAATTTCAGTTTAGAAAATTCGGCGATAATGGGGGAGTATGCTGATATTCAATGGCATAACCGCCAGCATACCGAATGGTATAATGATCGGGTGCATTCCTTTGTGCGCTGGTCTGACACTGATAAACTCATCATTGTTACCAATTTTGATGCTAAGGATACTTTTGGTTTTGAATTACAAATTCCGCAGGATATTATTAAACAATGGAACCTCAACGACGGGACGTATAAAGCAACAGATCAACTTTATAATGAAGAGCAAGCTACGCTTCAAGTTCAAAATCAAGCAGGAACGATGCGCGTAGATATCAAACCACTTCAATCCTTTGTTTTTAAACTAGAATAACAACTTTATGATAAGCTTAAGGGCTTATGCTTCAGGCTTAACGGAATACTAAGATTTATAGTTTTAATTTTAGGCATTAAGCTTTAAAACAAAAAATCTGTGTCAAAACCATATGCGATAGGTATTGTAGGAGTTGGTCCGCGTGGGCTGGCCGCGCTTGAAAGTCTTTTTTTAGTCAAAAGTAATAGCAAATCAAGCCTTGACTTACATGTCAAATTGTTTGAAGCTTCGCCCTATCCCGGGGCGGGTCAAATCTGGACGCCTGATCAAGTGGAGACCAATTTATCAAACATTCATGAACGTAATTTATCAAACGATCTGGCCGGTAGACCTGCAATAAATATCGGTGCTATTTTTATTCCTGAATTTCCAGGTTATGCAGATTGGCTGACTGATAGAAAAGATGCTCCGGCAAACGCATCAAAAGATCATTTTCCTGCGCGTTCTAAGTTGGGTATTTATTTATATGAACGATTTCTGACCATCTATGACGCTCTGAAGGGTCAAAATAGAGCTGAACTGTTTTCCGCTGAAATTGTTCAAATTGATGCTAACGAGCAAAGCGGAATTATTATTACCAAGGACGCTCAACAGCATACGGTTGATGAAATTGTACTTACCATTGGTCATCAGCCTACGTACGACTCTGAGCAGCTGCAATTATGGGATGCTCACGCCAAACATTATAACTTGAAACTGTATAAAGACCCTTATCCCGTGGGTGCTTTAGAAACCGATGCGATAACTCCTGAAACTAAAATCGCGCTGCGTGGTTTTGGCTTGTCTATGGTAGATCAGGTGAGAGCATTGAGTATAGGTTTTGGCGGAAGTTTTGTACCTATTGCTGATTCTGTTGAGCTCAACTATTTTCCTTCAGAGGAAGCGCCACGTGAATTGGTGGCTTTTTCTTTAAATGGTTTGCCACCGGTGCCTAAACCATTTTCGGGTGAAATTGATTCTTGGTTTAAACCTTTCGAAGAAGAATTAAAACTTCTCATTCAGGCAGTCGAACAAGCTGAAGCGAATGCATCAACTATCAGTGATGCTTCCTTCCTCATAGAAGCTATTGCGCAGATCACCAGTTCCGTTTACAAGAGACTGGGAAGCAAAGCGAGAGCCACAGATTTATCTGCTGATGACTTGACTGAATTGACCCTACAAGTGATCAAAAAGCCGGACTCCGAGCATACTTTATTGGTAAGCACTAAAAAAGATACGCTCGAGGCGATGCTATTGTACTTACATATGGCTTACGGCAAAACCGAAATTAGCTTGGATTACTGTTTAGGTCAGGTGTGGCGTTTTACTTTAGGAGTTTTGTATCACGATTACACGTATATGAATATTAGCGATGACGCAATGGTTGATGTGGTAAAGTACATTGAAGCCAGTAAACGTTATTCTTATGGCCCACCGGTAAAAAGCTTGCAGCAACTCATAGCTTTGGTAAAAGCCGGAGTTTTAAATCTTGATTTTGTAGCAGATCCTGAAATTAGCTTAGTGCCTGAAGGTTGGCAATTGCGCAAGGATGGAAAAACTATCGTGGTTCAGGTGATGGTTAATTCGGTAATCGATGCGCCGCAATTAGCCAAAGTGAGTAGTCCTTTAATAGCGCATCTCAGAACTGATAAACGCGTGGATGCGGTGAGCTATAAATTGGGATTACATACGTTAGAAGATGGTCGCATTATTAGTAAAGGCGGAAATACGCACCAAAATATAGCGTTGTTAGGCCGGCTGGCAAAAGGTAGTGTTGTGGGGGTAGATGACTTGATCGAATGCTTCGGAAAACCAGCTCGTAAGTGGGCCGAAGGTGTGCTGAATGGAAATTAGATTAGACAGATTGACATAAACCACTAAAAACCAGTAAACTAATTTCAAAAGTTGGAAATAATATTGTTTCTTTAGAAAACCAACTAAAAAATTATGCTTACAAAGGTTTATGGTTCAGCGGTTTTTGGCGTTGAGGCTTCTACAATTACGATCGAAGTAAATATTGACAAAGGCATTGGCTATCATTTGGTAGGACTGCCCGATAACGCGATTAGAGAAAGCAATTACCGCATTGCTGCGGCCCTTCAAAATAACGGTTTTAAAATTCCCGGAAAGAAAATCACGTTGAATATGGCGCCTGCCGATCTTCGCAAGGAAGGGAGCGCTTATGATCTTACACTCGCAATAGGTATACTTGCGGCAAGCGGACAAATAAAAGCAGAAAACCTAGAAGAATATATCATTATGGGCGAACTCTCGTTAGACGGAAGTTTGCAGCCCATTCGCGGCGCTTTACCTATTGCGATCAAAGCGCAGGAAGAAGGGTTTAAAAAGTTTTTACTGCCCAGTCAGAATGCCAAGGAAGCGGCGATAGTCAAAGATCTTGAGGTTTATGGGATAGATTCTATTGCACAGGTGATTGATCATTTTGATAATGATGCGCCTTTAGAACGCACAATTGTTGATACCCGTAACGAATTTTTCAACGCCTTAGAACATCCTGAATTTGATTTTAGTGATGTAAAAGGGCAGGAGTCTATAAAGCGGTGTATGGAGATCGCCGCAGCCGGTGGTCATAATATAATTTTAATTGGTCCACCGGGTGCGGGAAAAACGATGCTTGCAAAGCGTTTGCCTTCTATCTTACCGCCAATGACTTTGCGTGAAGCGCTTGAAACGACTAAAATACACAGTGTTTCGGGTAGAATGCGGGAGCACGTGGGCTTGATGGCACAACGACCTTTTAGAAGTCCGCATCACACGATTTCAGACGTCGCCCTCGTGGGCGGTGGGGCGTATCCACAACCGGGAGAGATCTCTCTGGCGCACAATGGTGTCCTTTTTTTAGATGAATTACCCGAATTTAAACGTACGGTTCTTGAAGTGATGCGGCAACCGCTGGAAGATCGCGAAGTCACGATTTCTCGTGCCAAGTTTACGGTGACCTATCCCAGTAGTTTTATGTTGGTCGCCAGTATGAATCCCAGTCCGGGTGGTTATTTTAACGATCCCAGTGCTCCGGTGAGCAGTACGCCAGCCGAAATGCAACGCTATTTGAGCAAAGTTTCCGGCCCTTTGTTAGATCGTATTGATATTCATATTGAAGTGACACCTGTGCCTTTTGATAAACTTTCTGAAGAGCGCAAAGCGGAAAGTAGTGTTGCGATCAGAAAACGAGTCACCGAAGCACGCAAATTACAAACGAGCCGATTTACCGAAATCGAAAGCATCAATTACAACGCGCAGATGGGCGTTAAACAAATTAGACAGCACTGCGCTTTAGATGATACTTCAAAAAACCTATTGAAAAACGCGATGGAAAAGCTTAATCTTTCTGCACGTGCCTATGATCGTATTCTTAAGGTTTCGCGCACCATTGCCGACTTAGATGCTTCAGAGCAGATACAAGCGCATCACATCACAGAAGCGATTCAGTATCGAAGCTTAGATCGTGATGGATGGTTGGGATAAGCGCTCAAACAAACTTAGTCATTCAATAAAATGCATCAGTTTTTTGATTTCGTTAAATAAACCCTAACAGTTTTGTAACTTAGGCTAAAATATTGCGTCTTTTCTAACAGTTTTAGGAATGCTAATCAATTTTATTAATCAAAAAACGAACATCTATGATTAAAACAAGATGGACACCAATGGCACTGATGCTGTCATTGTTTGTGGCAACTTTTGTTTCTTGTGACGACAAAAAAGCAGGAGATAAAGACGTCGCAGAGGCCAAACTATCAATCGATTATGAGAAGTACGAACTCGAGAATGGGTTAAACGTAGTACTTCATCAAGACAAAAGTGATCCTATTGTATCTGTAGCCATTCAGTACGGCGTAGGATCTAACCGCGAGAAAAAAGGGCGCACGGGATTTGCACACTTATTTGAGCATATGCTCTTTCAGGAATCAGAAAACGTTCCGCAAGATCAATTCTTTAAAACGATTCAAGATGCCGGTGGTACCTTAAATGGTGGTACTTGGCAAGATGGGACAGTGTATTATGAAGTGGTGCCTAACAACGCGTTGGAGACGGTATTGTGGCTAGAGTCTGACCGTATGGGCTTCCTGATCAATACCGTTACCGAGTCGGCTTTTGCGAATCAGCAAGAAGTGGTTCAGAATGAAAAACGTCAACGTGTGGATAACAATCCGTACGGGCACACCAGTTGGGTGATTGACAAGAATTTATTTCCTGATGGGCATCCGTACAGCTGGCAGGTCATTGGCGAACTTGAAGATCTACAAAACGCTACGGTAGAAGATGTAAAAGAATTCTACGATAAATTCTACGGTCCTAACAACGCTACACTAGTTATTGCCGGAGATTTTGAAGAAGGCAAAGCCAAAGAGTTGGTAGAAAAGTATTTCGGTGAAATTAAAAAACGGCAAGAAGTTGAGCCTTTACCCGTTCAGAACGTGACTTTAGACGAGACCAAGCGTTTTTATCACGAAGATAATTTTGCGACCGCACCGCAGCTGAATATGGTTTGGCCTACAGTTGAGCAATATACAGACGATGCGTATGCTTTAGACTTTTTAGGCGAAATTCTTTCAGACGGAAAAAAGGCACCATTATACCGCGTGCTGGTAGAGGATATGGAGTTGGCTTCACAACCTTACGCGTGGAATGGCTCTGATCAAATCGCAGGAAAATTCAGAATTTCGGTAACAGCAAATTCCGGCGTTGATTTGGACAGTGTAGAAACCGGAATCAACAAAGCATTTGCGCTGTTTGAAGAAGAAGGCGTGAAGGCCGGAGATATCGAGCGTATTAAAGCAGGTTTAGAAACTGATTTTTATAATGGCATTAGCAGTGTATTAGGTAAATCTTTCCAACTGGCGCAGTACGATGTGTTTACCGGAGATCCCGGATTTATCGAGGATGATATTGAGAATATCAAAGCGGTTACTGCAGAAGATGTAATGCGTGTTTATGAAAAATACGTAAAAGGCAAACCGTATGTAATGACCAGTTTTGTACCAAAAGGACAAATGGAGCTGATCGCTGAAAATTCAGAAAAAGCAGAAGTTGTTGAAGAAGAGATCACCGAAAATGTAGAAACCGAAATTGTTGATGCAGACGTTGAGATCGAGAAAACACCTTCTAAGTTTGATCGTTCGGTTGCACCTGCAATGGGTGAAACTCCTAAACTTAATATTCCGGATAGCTGGACAGCCGAATTGCCTAATGAGATGGAAGTATATGGGATTGTTCAAGACGAACTTCCGCTGGTAAACTTCAGCCTTGTGATCGAAGGAGGGCATTTATTAGATGATCTAAACAAAAATGGAGTGGCTAACTTGATGAGCGATATTCTTATGGAAGGTACAGCAACCAAAACTCCGTTAGAATTAGAAGAAGCTATTGACCGTCTTGGAGCGAGCATAAATATGTACACCACGGACGAATCTATTGTTTTAAGAGGAAATACGCTAGCGCGTAACTTTGATGCGACGATGGCTTTGGTTCAGGAAATTCTTCTAGAGCCACGTTGGGACGAGAAAGAATTTGCCCGTATTAAAACAAGCACCATCAACGGAATTAAGCGTTCTGATGCAAATCCTAATGTGATCGCAAATCGTGTGTACAGCAAACGTCTGTATGGAGAAAATCATCCATTGGCGTATTCTACTTCAGGAACTGTAGAGTCTGTTGAGGCGATCACGATGCAAGATTTAAAAGACTACTATAACAACTATTTTTCACCTAGTGTAAGTCGTTTCCACGTAGTGGGAGACATTAGTGAAAGTCAGGCTTTGGCTTCCTTAGAAGGTCTTAAAGAGAACTGGGAGGCTAAAGAAGTGACGATTCCGGAATTCCCGGTAGAGAACAACAGAGATAAAGCATCGCTTTATTTTGTAGATGTTCCTAATGCGAAGCAGTCAGTGATCAATATTGGTTATATCTCTATGCCACGTACCGATAAAGATTTCTATCCTGCTGAGGTGATGAATTACAAATTAGGAGGTTCGTTCAGCGGTAATGTAAACCTGGTACTTCGTGAAGAAAAAGGATATACGTATGGTGCACGTTCTGGATTCAGCGGAAGTAAAATTCCCGGTACGTTTACAGCATCTTCTTCTGTACGAACCAACACCACCGGTGAATCAGTTTCGATCTTTAGAGATGAAATTCAGAAATATAAAGACGGGATTTCACCCGAAGATCTTGAGTTTACTAAAAACGCTTTGATCAAGTCTAATGCGCGTCGTTTTGAAACTCAAGGTTCGCTTTTAGGAATGTTACAAGAGCGTAGTGCTTACGACCTAGATCCTAACTATATTGAGAATGAAGAAGCAACGATCAAGAATATGACCTTAGAGCAGCACAAAGCTTTAGCCAATAAATACTTGGATGAGTCTAAAATGGCGTACTTGGTTGTTGGGGATGCGGCAACGCAGTATCAGCAATTTAAAGATATGGGCTTTGACGAAGTAATGCTTCTCGACAAAGAGGGGAATGAAGTTAAGCTTGAAGAAATAAAGGAGTAAACCTTCTATAATTACTTTAATTAGAACCCGCTAAGGCCAGGCTTTAGCGGGTTTTATTTTGTCCTGCATCAAAGATTCTCGTTAGTGTTAGCCAGACATCTGTTAGCAAAATTATCGTTGAAGTTAAGAGGAGTATTCAATTTCTTTATCTGCTAGCCTAGTATTATGGTTTTCACTTTAGCCAAAGGTTTGTGCCGAAATCAAAACAGATGTTTTTATATTTAGGATTTAACAAGATCTATGCGAAATCCTTTTAAGAACATTGGCCCCGGCGCTTTAGTGGCAGCGGCGTTTATCGGCCCCGGTACGGTGACCGTTTGTACCCTTGCTGGCATTCAGTTTGGTTTTAGCCTGTTGTGGGCGATGACCTTATCCATCATTGCGACCATTATTCTACAGGAAACCGCTTCCCGTATTGGTTTGATTTCGCAAAAAAGCCTGTCGCAAGTACTGCGTGATGAACTGCCCGGCGGTATTCTTAGAAAAACGGTTTTAGGTCTTGTTTTGGCAGCTATAGTCGTAGGTAACGCAGCCTATGAAGGCGGAAATATAAGCGGTGGCGTTTTAGGACTTCAGGCTTTAGGAAGCCCCGGCACTCTTGAAGTTGCGGGATATGCTATAAACGGATACAGTTTACTTATAGGAGCTATTGCCTTTATTCTGCTTTACATAGGAAACTACAAAGTGCTTGAAAAAGTCTTTCTACTTCTGGTAATCTTGATGAGCTTATCTTTTGTGATCACTGCGATACTCACAGGTCCTCAACTCCTAACGGTGCTCAAAGGAGCCCTGATTCCGCAATTTCCTGACGGAAGTATTCTAATGATCGTTGCATTGGTAGGAACTACAGTAGTGCCGTATAATTTGTTTTTACACGCTTCTTTGGTCAATCAAAAATGGAAGGATACATCTGAACTTTCCGCAGCAAAAAAAGATACGATTGTTGCAGTGATCTTAGGCGGACTCGTATCTATGAGTGTGATCATTGCTGCTGCAGCTTTAAGCGGACAAGAAGTAGATGGCGCCAGCGGACTCGCACAAAGCTTAGAACCGCTTTACGGCAGCGCTGCGCGGTATTGTATAGGATTAGGACTCTTTGCCGCCGGAATCACTTCTGCGATCACAGCACCGCTTGCAGCGGCTTATGTGGCGCAAGGATGCCTCAATCTGGGAGGTGATCTCAAATCACGAAATTTCAGATTGGTTTGGATACTCGTTTTAGTACTCGGCGTGGGCGTGGCTACTTTTGGAATTAAACCTATTGAGATCATTCAGTTTGCGCAGGTGGCAAACGGTATTCTTTTACCCGTAATTGCTGGAATCTTGATCTGGTTGGCCAATCGCAGTACGCTTTTAGGAAGCTACCAGAACTCCAAGCTGAAAAATGTAATAAGCGTGTGCATCTTGATCGTAACCCTTATATTAGGAGCGCGTGCAATTCTAAGCGTTTTTGGACTTTTATGAGAACAAGTATCGATCTTAACTGTGATTTAGGTGAGGGTATTGGCAATGAAGCCGCATTGATGCCGCTTATCAGTTCGTGCAACCTGGCTTGCGGCGGGCACGCCGGTGATCTAGAAACTATAGACCAAGTGGTTCAGCTTGGAAAACAGCACAAGGTTGGAGTAGGAGCGCACCCTTCTTTTCCTGATCGGGAGCATTTTGGGCGGAAGGAAATGCAGCTTTCGTTTAAAGAACTTAAAGATTCTGTTTTAGAACAAATTGCCAGAGTGAATCAAGCGTGTTTGAAACATCAAGTGCCCTTGCATCACATCAAAGCACACGGCGCCTTGTATAATCTGTGTGCTCAAAAAATGGAATATGCTGAATTTCTGACGGAAGTTTTGGCTGAAGCCTATCCTAAAATCCCGGTATATGTACCTTTTGATTCTGAAATGACCCGTGCGGCAACAGGAAAACTGAAGTTGCTTTTTGAAGCATTTGCCGATCGTAATTATGAACCTGACGGAAGCTTGGTCTCTCGTCAAAAAGACCACGCGGTGATCATCGATGAAAATACCTTGATCAACCACGTTTTACGTATGGTTCAACACAACGAAATTAAGACTCTTGACGGTGGTATTTTGAAAGTGAAAATTGATACCATTTGTGTTCACGGCGACACGCCAAAAGCAGTGGAATTGCTTCAGCTTTTGAATCAAAAATTAGACGACAATCAGATTAAAAAAACTACCGTATCGTGCACGTAAAACCCGGAATAAACAGACTTGGTGAACAGGCGATACTCCTGCAATGGGACTTTAAAATTTCGCCTAAAAACTTGAAATTTCTGCTTTCAATAAAAAAATACATCGCATCAAATATAGTTAAACATAAAGTTGAAATAACAAATACATACAACTCAATATTAATAAATTACGTTAATTCAATAGAATTTGTTTATAGCGATTTTGAGCGCTTAAAAACGCTTGATTTTCAAAATATACCACTCGAGACTGTCGCTTCAAAACTGTATCGGGTGCCGGTATGTTATGATGCTGAATTTGGTCTCGACCTTGAGTTGTTGGCAAAGGAAAAATCCTTGACGATTGACGAAGTCATCAGCTTGCATACTGCCCCGGAATACACGCTTTATTTCATAGGCTTCTTACCCGGATTTTTATACCTCGGCGGAATGGACGAGCGCCTCATAATG
Source organism: Leeuwenhoekiella sp. ZYFB001 (assembly GCF_011784865.1). Taxonomy (NCBI): domain Bacteria; kingdom Pseudomonadati; phylum Bacteroidota; class Flavobacteriia; order Flavobacteriales; family Flavobacteriaceae; genus Leeuwenhoekiella; species Leeuwenhoekiella sp. ZYFB001. The sequence continues at coordinate 1,610,494 of NZ_CP050460.1, read as the reverse complement.
CCACGTAAATCTGAGCCGCGCGCATCGGTTTTAAAAGGTGCAGTGGGCATCGCCGAAAACCAAACCGGAATCTACCCAAACAGCAGTCCGGCGGGATGGCAAATTATCGGGAATTGCCCGGTAGCTTTATTCGATCCTAAAAGCGAACCACCCTGTCCGTTTGCGCCGGGAGATCGCATTCAGTTCTATTCGGTTTCTAAGACGAGGTATGACGAAATTCAACAGGAAGTTCAAGCAAGAACCTATCAATTAACTCCAACTCATGGCTAACATACACGTACTACGACCAGGTTTTTATACCACCCTTCAAGATACCGGAAGACACGGCGTGGCGCAGTATGGTGTGCCACAAAGCGGGGTGATGGATTCGTTCTCTGCCGGAAAAGCCAATTTGTTACTTAATAATGATCCCAACGCTGCTGTGCTCGAAATCCTGATGAACGGTCCGGTATTGGAGTTCACCAGCGAAACCTATATTGCGGTTTGCGGAGCACAATTTGATATTTTACTCAACGACCAAACCATAAGCTTAGCTAAACGCTATCGCGTACAAAAAGGTGACGTGCTCAAATTTGGCAGACTTCACAAAGGTTTACGAGCCTATCTTGCCGTTTCCGGAGGTTTTCAAACCGAAAGCGTATTGGGTAGCCGAAGTCAGTATCCCGGCCTTACAACGGCTGCTAAGCTTGAAAAAGAGATGTCTTTGGCTATTGCTGATGAAGTAGTAACGGCTAAAGCCTTATCTCGTGTGAATTTTGAAGACACCCAGCTTTGGGGTCCCGCAATAGAAGCCTATCCCGGGCCGGAGTTTGAGCTGTTGAGCACCGAGGAGCAACAACAGCTTTTTGAGAGGTCATTTACGCTGAGTTCTAAGAGTAACCGGATGGCGATCCCATTTGAAAACACTTTTAATAATACATTGAAAGGCATCACTACGGGGCCGGTTTTACCGGGAACGGTGCAACTTACCCCAAACGGAAGCCTTATCGCGTTGATGCGGGACTGTCAGGTTTCCGGAGGCTATCCCAGAGTGTTACAGTTGAGCGCATTTGGTATTTGCCAACTCGCTCAAAAACGACCCGGAGAAGCCGTTTCGTTTAAACGCAAAACGCTTAAAAACCAGTTTGTTTAAGCTGCTTTAGATTTTAATCATATAGCTTATTATAACGCTAACAAAAATCCCAAATCGCCAAGAAAAAGTGTAGGTGTCCCGTAAATTTTGAGGGGATATTGATATATTTAGTTTTGATATAACAAGTTGTGTGTAATTTAAAAGAACTATGAGTATACCTAAAGTATTTGTTTCATATTCTCACGATAGTTTAGACCATAAGAAATGGGTTAATGAACTAGCGACAAAAATGAGAAATAATGGAATAGACGCCATTCTTGACCAATGGGACTTGATGCCAGGTGGAGATTTACCGCATTTTATGGAAACAAATCTTGAAAATTCCGATTATATCTTAATGATTTGTTCTGAAGTTTATGTAAAAAAAGCAAATGAAGGAAAAGGTGGTGTTGGATATGAAAAAATGATTATAACCTCAAACTTACTACAGAATATAGACCAGAATAAAATTATTCCGATAATTAGACAATCAGGAACTTCAGTGATTCCGACTTTTTTGAAAACAAAACTTTATTTAGACTTTTCAAAAAGCTCTCAATTTGAATACAGCTTTGATGAACTAATAAGGACTGTCCACAACAGTCCATTATTAAAAAAACCGAAAGTTGGTAATAATCCATTTAAAACCGAAAGTCCATTGTTGGAAAAAAAATCAAATGATGGTATGTTGGAATTAATATCAATTTTGGTAAAATATTTTAACTATTCGACTGACAATTATGCTTACTATGCCAATGTTCTTAAAGAGTCTAGCTTATCTAGAATATACTTAGATTTATTAATTAGTGAAGCAGTAGACCACGGTTATATAACTTTGGATTCTGATGGCGATATATACTTGACAGACAAAGGAAAGCATTATGCAATTGAAAATGATTTGGCTTAAAAAACTACACACAACAATGAATCCTATGAAAAGCCCTAGACTAGACTAGACCATTTGTTTAAAAGTCACTCACTGATGACAGGTGTGTAGCATTGACCTTAAAAAATAGTTTTATAATAACTTAGGAATAAGATATTGAAAACGAGTTTATTGATTTTTTTAGGAAGCTAAATCATTGGTAATGAAGCTTAAAAATGATCTAGAAACTATTGAGGTTAATGGTATCGTTCAGAATGATTTTAATTTTGGGAATTTAGCAGATTTCGTAGGAGGAACACCGAGTAGAATGCGTTTGAAGATAAGAGCTTTTGATCTAGATAAAGTAAAACCAATTTTAGAAGAATTTATCAGTCAAGAGCATTTAAGTGAATAATTACTATTGCTACAATAGAAAAATTAGCTCCTTTCTAGTGGATTAATAAAAGTCTTTACCAAACTCGTTTAAAAACAGAAAGCCGAGTATTTATACTCGGCTTTCTGTTTTTTTTATAATATTGATTCTTTTACCTACTCAGGAAACTCAGGTGTTACTTGCGTTGTTTCACTTGGAGCGCTATATTCTCCAAATAATAATTCTTCCTGTCTGATGGTTGCTTCTCCGTTTTGAGAAATAAAGACCAGATCTGTCAAGTTGATGGTGAGTGTGATATTATTTAGGTTATACGTATGCTCTCTAAATGCATTTACATTATAATCTATAGCGATGTTATCATTTAAATAATCAGGGCCAATAGATACATCAGTTACATCATTGTTAGGATTGAGATCACGGTCAACATCTTCATTAATGGTAAGCACACCATCGCCGTCGTCATCAGGATCCATAAAGTTAGGGATGCCGTCACCGTCGGTGTCCAGCGATTCTTCCATATTGATCGAGTTATCCTCATTTAACACCACACCTTCTTGGTTGGTGGGTACATTATCACCATCATCGTCAAAATCATAATAGTTTGGGATTCCGTCGCCGTCAAGATCAGTCTCCCCGTTTAAAGTCATTTCAAACTCGGCATCGATATCATCGTCATCATCATACTCCCCTTCGGTTACAATGGTAACGGTTCCTTCTGCACTTATGTATTCTTCAGTAACGCTAGGTTGAGAAGGTGGTACTTCATTACAGAAATAGTCTGAAGTCACGGGATTATTAAAGATGCGGTACGATACAAACGTGTTAGAGCTGCTTCCTAAGTTAAAGGTATACGCCGTTTCGTTACTTAACTCGGTTAAAATTGGTTCGTCTGTACTTATTCTAAAAGCGATCGCCTCGTTAGTGTCAGAGTTGATCTTATAAAAGATATAATTTACGGTCTCTGATTCGGTATCATCTACAGTAGAACAATAATCTACATCTTGTTCAGAAAAATCAAAAGAAGAAACGATAATATCACCGTCATCACAAGAATTTAAGGCGATTAAACTAAAGAGAAGCAGTATCTTTTTCATAAGAGCAATACACGATTTTGGGCAAAAATAACAGAAATGCATTTTACTAACGGTTAAGCGGACTAAATAATTTTATTCTATTTAATTTTGTGCCTCTAAATTGTAAAAATGTCACAGGTTTATTTTGATAATGCGGCAACCACCGCTATTCGTCCCGAAGTATTAGAGCGTATGATCGAAGTGATGCGTGAAGTGCCGGGCAATCCTTCATCAACTCACGCTGTTGGGCGCAAAGCAAAGTCAATTATAGAGCAAGCGCGTAAAACCATTGCTAATTATCTGCACGTAACTCCGGGTGAGATCGTTTTTACTTCTGGTGGTACCGAAGCTGATAACCTGATCATCAACAGCGCTGTGCGCGATCTTGGGGTACGTCACATTATCACAAGTCCTATCGAGCACCATGCGGTAATTCACGTGGTTGAGCATCTACAACTCGCTTATGACATTAAGGTTTCTATGGTGGGCATCAAAGAGTGCGGAAGCGTAGATCTTGATCATCTTACAGAGCTGCTTGCGGGCACTGAGGAGAAAACATTAGTAAGCCTAATGCACATAAATAATGAGATCGGTAATATGCTAGATCTTGAGGCGGTGGCTAAACTGGCTAAAGAACATAATGCGTTATTTCATAGTGATATGGTGCAGTCTGTGGGGCATTTTGATCTTAATTTAAGCGAAATACCTGTAGATTTTATCGCTGCAGCCGCACATAAATTTCACGGACCCAAAGGCGTAGGTTTTGCTTTTCTTCGGAAAAATTCTAAGGTAAAATCTTTGATCTTTGGTGGTGGTCAGGAGCGTGGAAGCCGCGCAGGAACTGAGCCGGTACACAACATCGCAGGTATGGAAACCGCACTGATCAAAGCACAGGAAAACCTCGCAGAAGAGCGTGCGTATATCGAAAAATTGAAGTGGTATTTTAAAGAGCAATTAGAAGTACATATTCCTGATGTGCATTTTAATGGAAATTGTCACGATGGTTCAAAAAGCACGTACACCTTGCTTAATGTGTGTCTTCCGGTACCTGAAGATAAAGCCTTGATGCTTTTATTTCAATTGGATTTAAAGGGAATTGCGTGTTCTAAAGGTAGTGCTTGCCAGAGTGGAAGCGATCAAGGCAGTCACGTGCTCAACGCATTCTTAACAGAAGACAAGCTGAAAAAACCCAGCATACGTTTTTCTTTTTCCCACGAAAACACCAAAGAAGAGGTTGATTATGTCGTGGCTACGTTAAAAGATTTTATCGCTTAAAAACGCGCGCTCAGCCGAATATTAAAAACCCGAGGCGTCAAATAATTAGGGACAGCATATTGCTGGCGGGTGGCAGCGTCTCGTACAAAAGTGTTCGTGATGCTGTTCTGACGGTCAAAAATGTTGAAGATCTCAATACCTGTACTCAGCTCTTTTATAAAGCTGTTACGTAACGAACTCCGCTCTGAATTGATGATCGTATATAAAAAACCAACATCAGACCTGAAGTAAAAAGGCAAGCGGGTCTGGTACAGGTAAGGATCTGCATAACTGGGAGAACCTCCCGGCAAACCGGTTTGATACACCATTTTTAAATACAATTTCATATCCGGAATACGCGGCACGTAGTCTTGAAACAGAAAAGCCATTTTAAAACGCTGATCGGTAGGTCTGGCGATATAGCCCCGATCTTGGATGTTTTCTTCAGTTTTTAATAACCCGAGACTGATCCAACTGTCAGTTCCTGGAACAAATTCACCCGATAGCCGAACATCTAATCCATACGCATAAGCTTCCGCATCGTTTGCTGCCCGATACCTGATACGTACATTTTCTAAGGTATACGTATTTACGTTGTCTAAACTTTTAAAATAGGCTTCAGAGGTCAGCGTAAAAGGACGTCCCCACATATCAAAACTCCAGTCGTTTCCTAGCACCAGATGCACACTGCGCTGTGCTTCAACATCAGGAACTACCTGTCCTTGATCATCACGCAGTTCGCGGTAGAAGGGAGGTTGGTGGTAAATTCCTGCTGCAAGTCTAAAAAGCATATCGCTTTTCCAATTCGGCTTTAAACTGAATTGCCCCCGCGGACTAACCACTTGCTGTGAAGTCGAAGCAATACCTAAACCACTCACCGTCCAGAATTGACTACGAATACCGGCATTAAACCAAGCCTTTGCAGAAGACCAATTAATTCGTTTAGAATATTGTAAATAGCCCATCACGCGATCGATACTCACGCTGTTTTGAGCCCTTCTAGAAGTAAATGGCGCCAGAGGCGCATCAAAGGGTTCATAAGGTTGCTCATTGACAAATTCTTCCAACGGCGGTCTCACAGAAAAACCGGCAGAGTCAATGATCTCGTATTCTTGCAAGCGGTCTCTGATATTTTCGTGTGCATATTTTAATCCCCAATCCAGCTGATGTTCATCTTTAATAAATTGGCCTTTATGCTGTAGGTTGAAAATGAGCGCATCCAGATCATTGCGGGCGTGGGTGAGTTGTGCACCTATTGCTCGGATAAAATCAACTTCGCCTGCATTTGCATTGCCAATTGTGGTATTAGGTGTTCCCAGAGCGTATTGTGCGGCGATATCATAATGTTCTTGTTCTTGGGTGTGATATGCAGAGGCAGTGAATTTTAAGTCTAACTGTTCGTTAGGTTGATAGGTAGAAGAGAGCGCTCCAAAATAGGTTTCGTAACGATCCTGTTCCTGACCATTGTAAACGACGACTAAAGCAACAGGATCTGCAAGCGTACCAAAGTTGGTCTGCCGGGTTTGTGGCTCATAATTATAGCCGTTCACGGCTACCGTTCCTAAAAAATCAATACTGAATTTTGGATTAAATGTATAGGTCAGATACGTTTGTAGGTCGGTAAATCTAGGTCTGTAATTGGTTTGTGTTTGTTTAGCGTCAACCAGCAAACTATTGTCCCAATATCGCGCACCGCCAATAGCCGTAAACTTTTTATTCTTACTAATTCCTTCTGCGGATATACTTGCACCAAGGAGACTTACATCTACCGAAGCTGCAAATTCTACCGGTCGTTTATAGGTAATATCAAGTACTGATGAAAGCTTGTCGCCATATTTTGCCTGAAAACCTCCTGCACTAAAATCTATATCGCGCACAAGATTGGGGTTGATGATGCTTAAGCCTTCTTGCTGTCCTGATCGAATCAGAAAAGGGCGATATACTTCGATATCATTAATATAAACAAGGTTTTCATCATAGTTTCCGCCACGTACCGCATATTGCGTGCTCAGTTCGTTATTGCTGCTCACGCCGGGCAGTGCCTGAAGTAAATTTTCTATACCCGGATTTGCTCCTGGAATTTTACGTACCGTTTCGGGAGTAAGACTGGTGATTCCGCTGAGTTGATCAGTAGTATTGGCAGTGATCACCACATCACTTATTTGTTCGACCTTAGCATTCAAAACAGGATTGAATTCAACCATTTCGTTTTCTTTCAGATTAAATTGCACCTTGATCGCTTTATAAGCGATATGAGAAAAGCTAAGTTGAATTGTTTTTTCCGCAGGAATGCTCAAAGTATAAAAGCCCGATTCGTCCGTTTGCGTTCCGCCACCAGACCACGTTATGTTAACGCCACTTTGAGGAACTTGCTGTTCATTAAAAACCACTCCGCGTACGATCGCTTGCTGAGCCATCCCGGAAACGGATAGCAACATACAAAGCACGCAAAAAAGGCTAGTGGTTCTCAATAGATTATTTTCGGTAGAAGGTTGCTTCAAAAGTTGTGCTGTTGCCTACATTATCTGTGACGATCAGTTTGAATTCGTGGGCGCCGCTCACACTTATGCCATCGCCAAAAGAATAGGTAAGCTGATTCTTTTTGTATTCATATTCCATCAAAGCAAATTTACCATTGATGGTCGCCCGGTAACTTTTGATACCGGTATCTTCATCAATAATTTTAAAATTGATTTCGTTTAAATTAGAAATCCATTTTCCGTCAGAAAAATCTAAAGACTGAATTTTAGGAGGTTTGGTATCTATGCCGACTTTAAAATCACCTAATGCGTTTATGGAGGCGGTAAGATGATCATTTTCCAGGCGTGCTCCTTCGTAGCGTAGCAGTCCGCGGTAATTGACGCGTCCTATATAAAGCTTCTCACGATCCTGAACGGCAAAGGCAGAAACATCATAAGCCAGGCGTATGTATTTATGTACCGGAATCAGATCTTCATCCAGATGTAGTGCGTCGGTATTCGCAGTAATATCTAAGTAGTAATCATCATAGAACGCACCTTCCGGAATAAAAACCTCCCAATCACCAACTTCAAAATTCTTGTAGGTGTCGGCTTCCACGAAATATGGAGTCGTTTTGATTTCTTTAGGCGTAAGAATGGGCTCTTTAGCAATAGTAATGGGAACCACAAGCGTTGATGTATTGCCTTGAATATCTTTAACTTTAATGGTATACACCGAAGCATTTCCATTTTGGGTAAGGTCGATCACACCTTTGTTCTTCTCGTAAGTAAAAATGCTCAAAGGGTTGTTGCGTTCTATAAAAAGTTTTTGCACCCGTTTGCGGTCACCTTCATAAAGTTCGTAATCAATCATTCGGTTAAGGTAGCGTGTTTCAGCAAAGGAGAATTGGTCCATTTTTACTTCCAAATACTTTTCGCCGTTAAAGCTGGTTTCAATGGAATAGATCCCGTTGCTATTATTAGCTCCGTCTTGCTGATCGATGGTTCCTAAGGCAAAACCAATCTGACCATAAGCACGTATTTTTTCAGCTAAAAAAGTGCCGTCAGGTTGTTTGGTAAAGCGTAATTCCTGACGTTTTTGAGATTGATTTACGTGGCTGGAATCAGACAAGGTATATACCACTAGATCTTTAAGAATAGGGTCTCGATGATCGGGCGCTTGAATGCCAAAAAGCTGGGCATTCAAGGGGCGCTCATTTTTATCTCGAATCTCAAAATGCAAGTGTGGGCCGCCGCTGCCGCCAGTGTTTCCACTATAAGCTACTAAATCACCCTGCGCGACCACAAGCTCATCAGGATTCGGAAATAATTCGACCTCATAATTTTCAGCTTCGTATTGCTTTTGTTTGACATAAGCTTCGATCGCAGGGCCATATTTGCTCAGGTGTCCATAAACAGTGGTATAACCATTAGGATGTGTGATGTATAAAGCTTTGCCATAACCATAATGCGAAACCTTAATACGGCTCACACACCCTGAGGCGCTGGCGACCACTTCAAGACCGGTTCGGTGTTGGGTTTTAATATCAAGACCACTATGAAAATGATTACTTCTGAGCTCGCCAAAAGTTCCCGCAAAAACGGTAGGTATTTTTAAAGGTTTAATGAAAGCATCCTGCGGAAGTTCGTTTTGAGCAAACAAAACATTTGCCGCGATACCAAAAAGGAATAAAAGTGATTTTTTCATAGAAAAGCTAAGATAATTATTTGAAGCGAACTTTAAATGATTAGCGCTTGCTTATGGTAGAATATTGTGCCGGTAATACAGCAATTTTTAAGGTTGAATGTGTCTTGATCTAAGGATTAAATCTTTAGTTTAAGTCTTGAATATCTAAATACTTCAAAGCCAAAAATTTAAATACCTAAACATTATTGTCAGCTATATACCTATTAAAAATAAAATAGATTGTATTGGGATATTAGTGCGCGAATGTTAACTTTGTGTGACTAAGCATTGTTAAATATAGGTTATGAGTGAACTGTTGGAGCGTGTTGATGCATTGCAAAATGTTATGAGCAAATTGGTGCACCGCTACCAAAAGCTTCAACGTAATCACGAGCTTTTAGAGGCTGAAAATCAGAAACTCAAGCTAGAACAACAAGAATTAAATGAGGTTCTTGCTAACTGGGAAGCAAAGTACAGTACACTCAAAGCTGCTAATGCAATGCTGGGCAGTAACGAATATAAACGGGAAACCAAGCTCAAAATAAATGCTATGATGCGAGAACTTGACGCGTGTATCGCGCAACTTGCAGATTAGACTTAAAAGGATCTCATGTCTGATTATTTAAAAATTAAATTGTCTATAGCAGACCGGGTTTATCCTTTAACTATAAAACCTCAACAGGAAGAAGGCTTACGTAAAGCGGCAAAGGAAATTGAGGCTATGATTAAAAAGTTTGAGCAAAGTTATGCTGTTAGAGATAAGCAAGATGTATTGGCCATGTGTGCCTTGCAATTCGCTTCAAAAGCTATACAACAGGATATGGACGGCGCAGGACAACATTCTGAAGCCATCGAACAACTTAAAAATTTAGAGTTGCTCGTTAAAAGTCAGCTATCCTAACGTTCTTTAAAATAGAATACTTACTGCCTACATTGGTTATATTTTTTGGTAAACTCAACACTATATTCTTTAAGAGGGATGAGTCTGAGTTGTAAAAGCGCGCCGTCTTTGAACGGATTCTTGATCAGCTCGTTAGTCCTATGATTTATTTTAAGGAGTTTACTCAAAACACTTCCATTGTAGGCTTTTTTTATATATACTAACTCAATGGGAAATACTGTACTAATAATCGTAGGTGTCATCTTAATAGCAGGCACACTGGGATTTTTACTAGCAAAATTGCTAGAGAAAAATAATGCCTCGCAAATCGTTAGCAACGCAAAAAAAGAAGCTGCTAATATTGTAAAGGAGGCTAAAAATGAGGGAGAGTCTCTTAAAAAAGATAAGATCCTTCAAGCTAAAGAAAAGTTTATCGAGCTTAAATCTGAGCACGAAAAAGTGATTCTTTCACGCGATAAGAAAATAAACGATGCCGAAAAACGCACTCGAGATAAGGAGTCTCAAGTAAGCAGCGAACTTGCCAAAAACAAAAAGCTGAACAAAGAGATTGAGGCTAAGGTAAAAGACTATGACGACCGCTTAGAATATCTTGATAAACGTCAGGCAGATATAGACAAACTACACGCAAGTAAGGTACAGCAGCTGGAGGTGATTTCCGGACTTTCTGCAGATGATGCTAAAGAACAGTTAGTTGAATCGCTTAAAGATCAGGCTAAAAGTGATGCGATGGCCTTTATTCAGAATGCTATGGAAGAAGCTAAGCTTACCGCAGAGCAAGATGCTAAAAAAGTCATCATCAATACCATTCAACGCATTGGTACTGAAGAAGCAGTAGAAAACTGTGTTTCTGTATTCAACTTAGAAAGTGATGATGTAAAAGGTAGAATTATTGGTCGTGAAGGCCGAAACATTCGTGCGATCGAAGCGGCTACCGGAGTTGAGATCATTGTTGATGATACTCCAGAGGCGATCATACTTTCTTGCTTTGATAGTGTGCGTCGGGAAGTAGCGAGACTTTCTTTACACAAATTAGTGACCGACGGTCGTATTCACCCGGCACGCATTGAAGAGGTGGTAAAGAAAACCACTAAACAAATAGAGCAAGAAATTGTTGAAGTAGGTAAGCGCACGGTAATTGATTTAGGTATTCACGGATTACATCCAGAATTGATCAAAGCTGTGGGTAGAATGAAATACCGTTCTTCTTACGGACAAAACTTATTACAACACAGTAGGGAAGTAGCAAAACTTTGTGCTACGATGGCTGCAGAATTAGGTATCAATCCTAAACTCGCCAAACGCGCCGGACTCTTGCACGATATTGGTAAAGTTCCGGAAACTGAAAGTGAAATGCCGCACGCACTATTAGGTATGGAGTGGGCAGAGAAATACGGTGAGAAACCTGATGTGTGCAATGCTATTGGAGCCCACCACGACGAGATCGAAATGAAAACCTTACTAGCGCCTATTGTTCAGGTGTGTGATGCGATCAGTGGTGCCCGACCTGGAGCGAGACGTCAGGTGTTAGATTCGTATATTCAGCGTTTAAAAGACCTTGAGGATATCGCTTTTGGATTTGCTGGAGTTAAGAAGGCTTACGCGATTCAAGCGGGTAGAGAGCTACGTGTAATCGTTGAAAGCGAAAAAGTAAACGACGAGAAAGCATCGGCGTTGTCTTTTGAAATTTCACAGAAAATTCAAACCGATATGACCTATCCGGGTCAGGTTAAGATCACCGTGATCAGAGAAACTCGAGCGGTGAATATTGCGAAATAAAAACCGCGAAATAGAGAGATAAAAAAGGAGCCAATGGGCTCCTTTTTTATTCGTTCAAATTGAAATCTTTTTATTCTTCACTTCCTGAAAAGCTTTCATCCATTGAGTGATATACGTTTTGTACGTCATCGTCTTCTTCAATTTTTTCTAAAAGCTTCTCAACATCTCCTGCCTCTTCGGGCGTAAGGGTTTTTGTTACCTGAGGAATTCGTTCAAAGCCACTAGAAAGGATTTCGTGGCCGGCTTCTTCAAGATAGGCCTGTAACGCTCCAAAGCTTCCAAAAGGACCGTAAATGATGATTCCGTCCTCGTCTTCAAAAACTTCTTCGGCACCGTAATCTATCAATTCCAGTTCGAGTTCTTCAGCATCAACACCTTCTGCGTTAATTCTAAAGTTACACGTATGATCAAACATAAACTCAACCGAACCTGAAGTACCTAGGTTTCCGTTACACTTATTAAAATACGAGCGAATGTTTGCTACCGTACGGTTATTGTTATCAGTAGCTGTCTCAATAAGAATAGCAATTCCGTGAGGCGCGTATCCTTCAAAAAGCACTTCTTTATAATCCCCTAGACTTTTATCGCTGGCACGTTTAATCGCGCGCTCGATATTGTCTTTAGGCATATTCACACTTTTGGCATTCTGTATAACGGCACGCAAGCGAGAGTTAGAATCAGGATCAGGACCGCCTTCTTTAACGGCCATTACAATATCTTTTCCTATTCGTGTAAAGGCTTTTGCCATTGCGCTCCAGCGCTTCATCTTACGAGCTTTTCTAAACTCAAATGCTCTTCCCATAATTCGGATTTTTAAAGGCGGTAAATTTAACAAAATTCAGCATTTCCAAAAGTCTATTTATAGATTTAAAATGAACCTTGAAACGCACCATATTGCTTAATTGCCTAACAATGCTTCAATAGTGTGCGCAAGCTTAAAATCTTTTTCTGTGAGTCCGCCGGCATCGTGGGTAGATAGCGATATGTTTAAAGTATTGTAAACATTAGTCCATTCTGGGTGATGTTGTTGTAATTCTGCTTCAAAAGCGATGCGGGTCATAGTTGCAAAGGCTTCTTTAAAATTCTCAAATTCAAAAGAGGTATGAATGGCATTGTCTTTATATTCCCAGCCTTCTAATTTGTCTAATCGCTCTTTTATGCTTCGTTCATCTAATTTTTTCATCGGTATAAATTTTAGTTGGTAAAAGTTAATTAGAGTTTACGCGCTGCTAAAGGATTTAACCAAGATTAACGTTTAAAACTTCGCTTAAAAACCAGTAGAATTTAAAAGCGGAAGAATGCTTATCCTGTACCTTTGCAAAAACAGATTATTATGACAAATAAAGATATACACCAGCTAGAGCCACAGGCAGTCTGGCAGAAGTTTGCAGACCTTAATGCCGTACCCCGAGCGTCTAAAAAAGAGGCTCGTGTGATCGCATTTATGCAGTCTTTTGGCGAAGAATTGAACTTGGAAACCTTTGTAGACGAAGTAGGAAATGTGATCATCAGAAAGCCTGCCACACCCGGATTTGAAGATCGGCAGACGGTGGTGATGCAATCGCATCTTGATATGGTGCATCAAAAAAATAATGCCACGCAGTTTGATTTTGATACCGAAGGAATCAAGATGAAAGTAGAAGGTGATTGGGTGAAGGCCGAAGGTACTACACTAGGAGCCGACAATGGTCTAGGTGTTGCGACCATTATGGCTCTTTTAGAAAGCACCGATATCCCACACCCTGCGCTTGAAGCGTTATTCACGATTGATGAAGAAACCGGAATGACCGGAGCGATGGGCCTTAAAGCGGGTGTATTGCAAGGTGATATCTTACTCAATTTGGATACCGAAGAAGATGACGAAATTGGCGTAGGTTGTGCCGGAGGGGTTGATATTACCGCTACGCGAACGTATAGCGAAGAAAAGGTTGCCAAAGGAAAAACAGCTTTTAAATTAACGGTTAATGGATTGCAAGGCGGCCATTCTGGGATGGATATCATTAAAGGTCTTGGCAATGCCAATAAATTTATGAATCGGTTTTTGCTTGACGGTTTTGAGAACTATGGATTGCAGATTGCTGAAATAAACGGTGGTGGGCTGCGTAATGCAATCCCTAGAGAAAGCATCGCTGTATTTTGTATTGATGAAATTTATACCGAAGCGTTTAAAGCAGATATTGCAGAATTTACCGAAACCCTTAAAGAGGAATATAAAACCTTAGAACCTAATTTAACTGTTACTTTAGAAGCTCAAGAGTTACCAGAAACCGTTATGAATCTTGGGGTTCAAGAAGGTTTGTTAAAAGCTTTACAAGCGGCCTGGAACGGTGTTTACCGTATGAGTCCTGATATTGAGGGTCTGGTAGAAACATCTAATAATGTAGCGCGCGTAAATGTAAAGGATGGAAATATAGAGGTTTTATGTTTGACGCGATCGTCTGTAGAATCTTCGCGTACAGATCTTGCCAATACCATTCGCAGTGTATTTGAACTTATAGGATGTGAGGTGGAATTGTCAGGAGAATATCCGGGGTGGAAGCCTAATATGGACAGTCCGATTTTAAAGGTTTTGGTTGAAAAATACACAAATTTAAATAACGAAGCTCCTCACGTTGCCGCCTGTCACGCCGGCTTAGAATGTGGAATTTTAGGGCAAAATTATCCGGAGATGGATATGATCTCTTTTGGTCCTACCATACGCGGAGCGCACTCGCCTGATGAACGTGCAAGTATTTCTTCAGTACAGAAATTCTGGGTGTTTGTGCAGGAAATTTTAAAAGATATTCCGGTGAAGAAATAGTCGGAAATTTTGAGATAAAAAAAAGGGAGCTGAATTTCAGCTCCCTTTTCATTTTATGCAGTTCAGAATTTATCCTTCTGTTTGTTTCTTCATCATAATTCCTTGAAACTTCTTCTGAAGTTCTTTATCCTGCTGAAGTGCCATTGCTACGGCTTTATAACGATCTAAAGTTAAACCGTGCTCTTCAATGATGCCCGCCATTTTAGTCTCTAATGCAGGTTGCATCTTTTTTAATTCGGCAAGTACAGCAGCGTGCTTTTTTAACTCTTCATCTGTTGCTTCTACCTCAGTTTCCGGATTCATTTGTGCTTTTTGAATTTCGGTAAAACGTTGTACATCTAAACCTTCAGTTTTTATAATGCCCATCATTTCCTGTTGCGCGGCTTGATTCTCTACCTGTACTTCTTGAAATGCATCAGCAAATTTTGTAAGCTCAGCAGTACTGATCGAAGTTTGTGCTTGAGCAGTAGCAGCAGCCGGTAATTGTTGTGCTTTTGCTGCGGTACTTAAACCACCTACAAGCGCCCCGGTTAATGCTAGTGTTATAATATTCTTTTTGAATGTAATCATTGTTGTTTCTTTTTATATGAACAAACAAGTATAGGCAAAGGTGTTGCCAATTCATCGCATTTAAGGAAAAGAAGCTAGTTTTTTAGAAGAGCTTAACAGAAAGCGCCCCTTGTATTAACATTTGGTAGGAAAGTTAACAATTTTGCGAGATGACAATCGCGGATAGCACTCATAAATAAACCGCCAATTCAGGCGGTTTATTAGTTATTCAGTTTCAGTTTCGCGATCATCAACCAACTCGATCTCAAACACGAGATTGGTCCTTGGTGGAATAATACGATATCCGCGTTCACCATAGCCTAAATAATAAGGAATGAACAATGTAGCTTTGTCCCCGTAGTTGAGTTGTTGCACACCCTCTTTAAAACCGGCGATCATCTGAGCTTCTGGACCATATGGAATTTCAGTAGGACCGTACATTTCTTCTTTAGGGCGGGTTTGCATATCCCATTTTTCAGCGTAAGCTTTCATACTGCTGTCAAAGAGTTCGCCATCCTCAAAATATCCTGCATAATTTACTTTGACCATTTGCGAACGTTTGGGTTTTTCATCGCTTCCTTTTTCGGAAATAAAGATCGCTAGTCCGCTTTCTAAGGTATCCGCCTGTTGACGCTGTTCTTCAAAAAGGGCGCGTTGTTCTTCTTTCAATTGCTCTTTAGCTCGTGCGGCTTCGGCAAGTTCTTCGGCGCGTTTATCAATTTCTTCCGTAAAAACTTCAGGAGCTTCAAAGTGTCTTGCATCTTTCCCTTTGCGAATGATACGTACCGATTCCATCGTAACAGGACGCATAGGTTTTCCGCGGCGCGCATCTTTCATTTCAACTTCGGTGATCGCTTTTAAAACATCAAAACCAAGTACAAGTTGGCCAAATACCGTATGACAGCCTATTTGAGGATTCTCACAATTCTTAAGGTTATTTTCAGCATCATAACCATCAAGGTGTGGAGTAGGGGCATCCGTGATAAAAAACTGACTTCCGTTGGTTCCGTAGCCCGAGTTAGCCATAGATAAAACGCCGATGGTATCGTGTTTGAGTTCAGGACTAAATTCGTCATGAAATTTATATCCGGGACTGCCACTACCGGTTCCGTTGGGATCTCCGCCTTGAATCATAAAATCTTTGATGATTCGATGAAACTTGATGCCATCATAATACGGTTTCCCTTTGTAAATAGAATCAGCAAGCGGATTGTTTCCTTCAGCAAGAGATACAAAGTTGGCCACTGCCGCCGGCACCTGATCGTAAAAAAGCTGAACAACCATAGTGCCTTTATTGGTTTTGATTTCGGCATACAAACCGTTATCAAGATCGGGGTATTGCTCATCAGAACAAGAAACAAGCGCAAAAAGAATTAAGAATGTAAAAAGAAGGGCTTTCCTCATAATTAATTTTCAGAATTTCCGGGTTTAATATCGTTGAGGGTAACGGTGGTTTGAATAGGAAGGTTTGAACCTATTTTATCTTCAAAACCATAGTACCCAAAAGCTTTATGCGAAGGAAGCAAAAAAGTCACAGTCTCACCTTCTTTCATAAGCTTTAAGCCGTCTTTAAGGCCTGAAATAAGTTCTTGATTGCTTTGTTCTATTTGGTAAGTCTGCGTGCCTAGTTCTGCTTTAGAAACAATTGAAGCGCCGTTAAGAGCATTGATCTCATAATCAAAAGTTACCAAATCTCCGGTTTGCGCAGTGGGCAATGCGGTAGTATCTCTGGAATTGTAATAATACCAAAAGCCTTTATCAGAAGCGAAATATTCAACTTCAGGATTTTGAGCCATCAGCTCTTTGATGGCTGTTTCTTCTGCTTTATTCAATTTTTTGTTGCGCGCAATAGAAGCGTCAATATAGGAGCCTGAAGAATGGCTCACCGGTCTCCTGGCTTCTGGAGTTTTACAACTGATCACAAAAAGAATCAGCAGTAGTGCGCATATTGATCTATTCATTAAGAGCTTCTTTGTATTGAGGTAATATACTAATAAAATAAGCAACAGTATCTTCTAATGAGCGATCACTTTTACCACCGGCGGCATTGGTATGCCCACCACCTTCAAAATGTTCACGTGCCATTAAATTCACAGAAAAATCACCTTTAGAACGCAAAGAGATCTTAATTATTCCCTCCTGCTTATTTTCGATAAAGATTAATGCTAACACCGTGTTTTCGAGCGACAAGCCGTAGTTTACAAAACCCTCAGTATCTCCTTTTTGAAAATCGTGCGCGTCAAGTTCTTCTTGCGACAACGTGATATAGGCCGCATGGTATTCTTCAAGACGATGCAGGTTTGTCAAAGCAGTACCCAGCAATTGCATTCGGGAGAAATTATTGGCGTCATATATCTTCTCGTGGATCAATGCGTTATCTGCGCCTTTAGCGATAAGAGCAGCGATAACCTGATGCGTTGTAGCCGTGGTAGAACGAAATCTAAATGAGCCTGTATCGGTCATAATTCCTGTGTATAAACACGTGGCCATATCAGCATCGATCAGATCAGTTACTTCAAGCATCTCAAAGGTATGGTAAACCATCTGGCAGGTAGCGCAAACACTGGTGTCACTATAAGTTACAACAGCATAATCATCAGGTTGCTGATGATGATCGATCATCACAAATTGGGCACTTGAGTTTTGTAAGGCAGGTTCCATTTCGGCAACTCGTGAAAGGGCATTGAAGTCTAATGTGAATATAAGATCAGCCTCGTTGATGAGCCGTACCGCCTTTTTATTCTGAAGATCGAATTTGACCACCGTATCCTCGTACGGGAGCCATTTTAAAAATTTAGGATAATCGTTAGGCGAGACCACGTGTGCTTTGTGTCCTGTTTTTACTAAATATTGATAGAGTGCCAGTGTAGATCCCATAGCATCACCGTCTGGATTTTTATGGGGAACAATCACAATTTTTTTTGGCGTAGCCAATAGCTCTTTAAGAACAGCTAATTCTGATGCTTTCATAGGAGGCGAATATACAATTTCTTCATCTAGGCTTAATGTGAGATGCCTTATTTTTGGGCCAAACACAAATATTATGAGATTGAAAATAAAAGCATTTTTTGCTTTGATGCTGTGCTTCAATTTGTACAGCGCGCTTTTGGCACAAACGAGCACTAATTTTAAAATTCTATTTGGTTCGTGTAATAAGGTTGATTTGCCCAATCCATTTTGGGAAGATATGAATGCTCGCAACGCTGATCTGTTTATTTGGGGTGGTGATGTGATCTATGCAGATACTGAAGATATGGATAAAATGAAAGCGATGTATGCTAAACAATTAGCCAATACTGCATACCGCAATTTTATTGAAGAGCTACCGGTTATGGGCACGTGGGATGATCACGATTATGGCATTAATGACGGTGGAGCTGCCTACGCTAAAAAGCAGCAAAGTCAGCAGTTGTTCTTAGATTTCATAGGAACTTCTAAAGATGCACCTGCGCGTAGCAGAGAAGGCGTATATGCCGCCAGAACCTTTGTTAAAGCCGGTAAAACTATCAAAATTATTGTACTTGATACACGGTATTTTAGAACCGACTTAGCACCTTCAACCAATCCCGAAAAGCGGTATCGAAAAATTAAAAGAGGAACCATTTTAGGTGCAGCGCAATGGGAGTGGTTTAAAGAGGAACTCGCCGAGTCCACGGATTTTACAATCATAATGAGCAGTATTCAGTTGCTGAGCGCTCAACACGGTTTTGAAACTTGGGGAAACCTGCCTAAAGAGGTGAAACGTTTTGAAAAGGCCTTGAATAAATCAAAGGCGCAGGCTGTTTTGGTTTTGAGTGGTGACCGTCATATTTCTGAATTCTCAAGGAAAAAAGTTAAAGGTCTGGATTACCCTTTGATCGACTTTACTTCTAGCGGACTTACGCATTCGTATACCGAATATGATGGGGAACCTAATAGGTATCGCATAGGAAACGTAGTAAGCACCCGCAGTTATGGAATGGTTGATGTTGACTTAGAATCGAATCGTATTGCTATGAAAATCATAGGAGTAGGAGGTGAAATCTTAGGTGAATTACAACAGGACTATTAATAATCGTAAAGCTTTTAGCTATTGTAATTAAAAGAATTACTTTTGCAGCGATTTTAAAAACAGAAAATTCCGCTTTAGCGAAATTATTAAAACACAAAAAATGGCAACAAACAGAACGTTTACCATGATTAAGCCCGATGCTGTTGAAGATGGACACATTGGAGCAATACTAGAAAAAATTACAGCTTCAGGATTTCGTATCGTAGCTTTAAAATTAACTCAAATGACTGTAGCAGATGCGCAAGAGTTCTACGCAGTACACAGTGAGCGTCCTTTTTACGGAGAGCTTGTTGAGTTTATGAGCAGAGGTCCTATTGTTGCGGCTATCTTAGAAAAAGAAAATGCTGTTGAAGATTTTAGAACGCTTATAGGTGCTACTAATCCTGCTGATGCTGCGGAAGGAACAATTAGAAAAATGTATGCTAAGTCTGTAGGAGAAAACGCAGTTCACGGAAGTGACAGCGATGAAAATGCAGCAATTGAAGGTGCATTTCACTTTTCAGGAAGAGAGATGTTCTAATACAATTAGAATTTGAAATATTTACTCAAGGCAGAGTACTTGAGCTATTGCTAGTAATAAATTTCAAATTTTAGGCAAGCTTATGGAGGTTAATCTCTTTAGCGATGCTAATAAAAAAAAGCGGCTTAATTGCCGCTTTTTTTATGGTCTAGAACTACCTTAAAACAAGTTTTGTAATAATTTCTTTGCCCAATTCTTCATTGAGATTGCGCATAATTTTTTCTTTCCCATAACTCAATTCTTCGCGCAATACAGACGAACTTAATTGCACTATGAGTCGGTCGTTATCCAGCTTGATCTGTGTGGTGTATTTTGCTATTGCCGGGCCCATCACATCGCACCAAGCATCGGCGACATTGACTTTATCAAAGCCTTTTTGTAGTTTATTAGTTTCAACAAATGCTCCAAGTACATCTTTTATAGATTTAGGATCTGCGTCACGTTGTGCCATTAATCAGTAATATTTATTTTTTCAAATTTTTTATAAGAATAGATCATTCCGCGATCGTTTTTAACTTTAAGAAGTTCGTCGTTTGCTTCCAGAACCGTCTCTGTCCATTCAGCAAAAGGCGTGCTGTAGTTTAAACGTAGGGAATCTTCTATTATTCTAACTGTTATCTTTTCTTGTGTTTCACTGTTCACAAAAGTCCCGTCAATACGCGGAAGCACTTTGGTTCTAAATCCTACAGAATCTTCAACCTCAATATAGTCTATGCGCTCATTAAATTTGTAGCCTCTATCCTCACCGTACGGCGTTTCAACCTTTTCAATTTCCCAATAGCCATTCAGATGTTGCAATTGCACCTTAGGATCGTTTTTTCCGCAGGAAATTAATGTAAGTATTACGAGTATAAAGAATCCGGTTTTCTTCAAAGTTTAAAGAGTTTATAGGTTTGGTGAATTTCTTTTACAATAGCTTCAGTACGATCAGCGTGCGTATCACTTATAAAGAGTTGGCCAAAATTATCATCATTAACCAAGTCGATAATTTGCGTCACCCTGCTTTCGTCTAATTTATCAAAAATATCATCTAGCAATAAGATTGGGGTCGTATTGCTTTGTGCTTTGATAAAATCAAATTGTGCCAGTTTTAATGCGATGAGATATGATTTTTGCTGACCTTGACTACCAAATTTCTTAATAGGATGACTTTCAATTTTAAAACTCAGATCGTCGCGGTGTGTGCCCACACTCGTGTATTGTAACGCGCGATCTTTTTTAAGGTTTTCTTCAAATAATTGACTTAAAGGGGTATCGTTAAGCTGACTTTTGTATTTCAATTTTACCGCCTCTTTATCTCCGCTTATGGCCGCATATCGCTTTTTAAATATGGGAGTAAAGTCTTCTAAGAACTTCGTACGCTTGGTATGCAGCACCGTTCCCAGTTCGTGCATTTGTTGGTTATAAATAGAAAGTGTATCAGCGTTGAACGTATGATTAGCGTTAAAGTATTTGAGTAACGCATTCCGTTGAGAAAGTGTTTTGTTGTACTTTATAAGAGTATCTAAATAGGCTTTATCACTCTGGGAAATCACACCATCCATAAATTTACGGCGGGTTTCACTTCCTTCGATGATCAAATCCCGGTCTGCAGGCGAAATTATCACTAAAGGTAAAAAACCAATATGGTCTGAAAATCGCTCATAGATCTTGCCGTTGCGTTTGATCACTTTTTTTTGCCCGCGCTTTGCGCTTACGATTACTTTTTCATCCCGATCGTTTTTGTCATAAATACCGTCGATCACAAAAAAATCAGCTTGGTGATTAATATTCTGTGTAGTAATTGGGTTAAAATAGCTTTTGCCAAAGCTTAAATGGTAGATCGCATCAAGCACATTAGTTTTTCCCACGCCATTATTACCTACAAAACAGTTAATTTTAGCATCGAATGTAAAGGATGCAGATTCAAAATTTTTATAGTTAATAAGCGATAAGGCTTTAAGAATCATAATTAAAAATGAGGTTTGAAATGCGCTAAACCCTTGATAAACAAATGTTTGTTTTAGTGTGGTGCCGCTTGCAAATTATTGAAAAATAACAAAACAATACGCTATTAATATTCAATAAAAATTTTATTTTTGCGCCCAACAAAAGTTAAAGTATGGCAACATATCAAAAAAGAGGTTACAAACCCAAGACTAAAGAAGAAGTAGAGGAGCATGTGCAAGAAGAAAGCACAACTGCAGAAGTTTTTGAATCCTTAGATGAAGGTGCTTCAAAAACCGAAGCTTGGGTAGAAAATAACCAGAAGCCAATATTTATTGGTATTGCTGTTATCGTTGTTGCCGTTTTAGGTTACTTGGCGTTTGAAAAATTCATTCAAGAGCCTAAAGAACTTGAAGCGTCAAACGAGATGTATCAAGCACAAAACTATTTTAACGAAGCTGTAGAAGGTAGTGTAGCAAAAGATTCTCTTTTCAATCTTGCGCTTTCTGGAGGTGAAGGTAAATATGGATTCTTAGATATTATTGATAACTACGGAAGTACAAAAGCAGGGAACCTTGCACATTATTATGCGGGGATGGCTTATCTGAATACAAATAAGTATCAAGAGGCAATAGATCAATTAGACGCTTTTGAGAGCGAGGATGCGATGTTAGCGCCTCTAGCTAAAGGAGCGATCGGTGATGCATTTATGCAGCTTGATCAACCTGAAGAAGCCTTGTCTTATTATGAAGAAGCAGCATCTAAAAGTGAAAATAACTTTGTTGCGCCGCGTTTCTTATTAAAAGCAGCAAAGGTTGCTATTTCTTTAGATGAAAATGATAAAGCTGTTTCTTTCTTAAATAGAATTGAAGAAGATTATAGCGAATCTGCAGAAGCTGGTGAAGTACCTCTTTTGTTAGGCGTTGCAGGCGCTGAATAATTAAAAATATAAATATGGCTACAACAGACTTGTCTGTTTACGATAAAGCAACAATCCCAAATGCGAAAGATTTTCGGTTTGGGATTGTTGTTTCAGAATGGAATGATAAAATCACCGAAGGTCTTTTTCAAGGTGCTTTTGACACGTTTATAGACTGCGGTGTAAAAAAGGAAAACATCGTTAGATGGAATGTTCCCGGAAGTTTTGAACTGATCTATGGTTGCAAAAAAATGCAACAGAGTTACGATATGCTTGATGCTGTTATCGCAGTTGGTAGCGTGATTCAAGGGCAGACCAAGCATTTTGATTTTGTGTGTGAAGGCGTAACGCAAGGGATCAAAGATCTTAACATTCAGAGTGATATTCCTGTGATTTTCTGCGTACTTACTGATAATACGATGCAGCAGGCTGTAGACCGCAGTGGTGGTCAGCACGGAAATAAAGGAGTAGAGGCTGCTGTGGCTGCGATCAAAATGGCGCAACTGCGCAAAGACGCCCGTTTTTAAAAAGAATTCTCTATATTCTTAGTTGGAATGCTTTTTGTATTTCACATCTAAGAGAAAGTTGTTTTTATACGCTTTCCTTTTATTGTAACTTTGAAATTTAGGAATTATGGGAGTTTTAAAAACACGCAAAAACAAGAAATACAGCTACAGTCCTCGTTATTACGAGGGAGAAGGGAGTCCGTTTAAATTAGAGTCAAAATTTGATCAGTATCGTAAAGCTACCTTAGAGAATAAAGGTCTTAAGAAAAAGTTCACTACGGCCTTGGACGACTTTAAATACAATAAAGATGAACGGGCAAACAAGATTACGTTGATCATCTTAATGGTTCTTGTATTTCTCTTTTTATACATCATCGATTTTGATCTAAGTATATTTTTTGGCTAGTTGTTGCTTCCCATAAACCGTATCGATTAAAAATTTTTTACACCCATTTCCGTCAGCTTTATTTTGCTGAACGTTTATGGGTGTTTATGTAAAACTACCAGATGTCTGATATCATAAAACTTTTACCTGATCACGTTGCCAACCAGATTGCTGCTGGAGAAGTAGTGCAGCGGCCGGCTTCGGTGGTAAAAGAGTTATTAGAAAACGCCATAGATGCAGGAGCGACCACCATCAAATTAGTGGTTAAAGATGCCGGAAGAACCTTAATACAGGTTATTGACGATGGAAAGGGTATGAGTCCCACAGATGCTCGTTTGAGTTTTGAACGTCACGCTACTTCAAAAATCATTGCTGCAGATGATCTCTTTGCGTTAAGCACTAAAGGGTTTAGAGGGGAAGCCTTAGCTTCTATCGCTGCGGTAGCACACGTAGATCTCAAAACCAAGCCCGAAGATGAAGAGGTAGGAACGCGTATTGAGATTGAAGGAAGTACGATAAAAAATCAAGAGGTCTGTGCAGCGCCTAAAGGAACTTCGATAGCGGTAAAAAACTTGTTTTTTAATATTCCCGCAAGGCGGAATTTTTTAAAATCAGATGCCGTTGAATTACGGCATGTGATTGACGAATTTCAGCGCGTAGCCTTGGCACATGAGGCGATCGCTTTTGTGCTGTATCACAATGACAGTGAACTTTTCAACCTTCCTAAAACGAATAAGCGTCAGCGTATCGTGGGAGTTTTCGGCCCCAAAACAAATGAGAAATTGGTTCCTGTTTCTGAAGAAACAGAAATTGTGAATATTGACGGGTTTATCATTAAACCTGAGTTTTCAAAAAAAACCAAAGGGGAGCAGTTTTTCTTTGTAAACGATCGCTTTATTAAGCATCCGTATCTCAACCATTCGGTTAGTGCGGCGTTTGATGGTTTGCTTCCTGATCGCGCTCGTGCCAGTTATTTTATCTATCTAAAGGTAAATCCTAAAACCATTGATATCAATATTCACCCCACTAAAACCGAGGTGAAGTTTGAAGATGAGCACGCGATCTATACCCTTTTGAGAGCTGCCGTTAAGCACAGTCTGGGGCAGTTTAATATCGCGCCGATTCTTGATTTTAATCGAGAGTCAAATATGGATACACCATACTCGTACAAAAACAAGGAAGCTCAAGTACCTAAGGTTGAAGTGGATCGTCATTTCAATCCGTTTGAACAAGAGCAGAAAGTGAAAACAAGTGGTTTTAGCAGTGCACCAAATTATGAAAAGAAAAGTGCTGCCGGTTGGGAAAATTTGTATGCCGGACTTGATAGAAAAAACGACACCAGCAATTTTAGTCACGTTGAAATTGAAAACGAGCCGGAGGCCGAATCTCTTTTTGTAGAACAGGAAAGTAAAGGCTTTAGTGAGGCTAAGGAGACCGAAAGTGATTCGGCTAATACCTATCAATTACACAATAAATATATTGTAAGCGCGATTAAAAGCGGGATGATGCTCATAGACCAGAGTCGAGCGCATCAGCGGGTACTGTATGAAGAATTCCTTCGGAATATTACGGTAAAAGAATCGGTAAGTCAGCAGCTATTGTTTCCGCTACGTTTAGACTTTTCAGCTTCAGAAATTGATATTTTAAAAGAATTAAAGGATTCTTTAGAAAATACAGGCTTCGCCCTAAGTATGCCTGAGGCCGGCGTTTTAGAAGTTTCAGGTATTCCTGCGAGTATTCAAGAAAGTGAGGTTTCTATTGTGTTAGAGCAACTTTTAAGCGATGTGGAACAAGAGGTTCCGGATACCGGTTTTAGCCAGACTGATGTGCTCGCCAAGAGTATGGCAAAAAGTATGGCGGTGAAAACCGGTGAAAAGTTAGATGAGCTTTCTAGAGAGCATTTAGTAAATAAACTTTTTGCGTGTACAGAGCCAACCTTGTCTCCTTTTCTTAAAAAAACGTTTATTACGCTTACAATAGACGAGCTGGATCGTAAATTTAACGCATAATTAAAAGCGCTTGTGAGCGTTTAAACATTTCAAACCAGATTAATGGGTAGAATAACCGAAACTGTAAAAGTACTTTTAATCATCAATGTGATCTTTTTTCTGGGGTCACAGTTTTTAATACCTAACGCAGTGCAACTGTTTGGACTGTGGTTCCCTGAAAATCCTAATTTCCATTTCTGGCAGCCGGTTACGCATATGTTTATGCACGATCAGAGTAGTATTTTTCATATTCTATTTAATATGTATGCGCTTTGGGCTTTTGGTGGGCCGGTTGAACAATCCTTGGGACGTAATAAGTTTATTTTCTTTTATTTTTCAGCAGGATTGGGGGCAGCTTTGATTCATACACTTGTGGGCTATTATCATTATCAAGCGGGGTATGAGGCTTTGATCAATGCAGGCTTAACGCCTTCAGAAATTAGTGATACCGTAAATAAAGCATTTACGAGTATTCAACAATCTGGTCAGTACAGTTATCCTAATATTAATGAGCTGGACAAAGTGAGAGGAATGATCGAAGCATTTTCGACTTCGGCGGTGGGTGCTTCAGGAGCAATTTATGGTGTTTTAGTGGCCTTTGGAATGTTATTCCCTAATGCTGAATTATTCTTAATTTTCTTACCAATTCCAATAAAAGCTAAGTTTTTTATCCCGGGATTGATCTTGCTCGATTTGTTTTCGGGAGTGACCGGTTTTTCAATATTTGGTGCAAACATTGCCAATTTTGCGCATATTGGTGGAGCGATATTTGGATTTATAATGATGTGGTATTGGAAAAAAAATAGTTTTAACGATAAACGCTGGTATTAATCTATGGCAGGACCAAGCTTAAGTTATCAATACAAAACGGCAAATATTGTCGTAAAACTTATCGTGATCAACGTATTGGTCTGGATAGGTTTTATGCTTTTAGAATGGATGCTGAATTCAGGATCTATTTTTAGTCAATGGTTTAGTTTACCTACAGATTTAAGCCGATTGCTCATTCAGCCGTGGTCATTATTAACGTATGCCTTTTTGCACGCAGGTTTTTGGCATATTTTCTGGAATATGCTTATCCTGTATTGGTTTGGTCAGATCGTGCTCAATCTTTTTACTGAAAAGCGTTTCCTAACTATTTATTTGTTAGGCGCATTGGCCGGAGGTGTGCTCTTTGTATTGGCTTATAATCTGTTTCCGGTTTTAATTACTTCAAGTGCTTACCTCGTAGGAGCAAGCGCAGCGGTAAGAGCCATCATGATCTTTATTGCCGCATATACTCCAAATACTGAAGTCCGTGTGATTTTTTTCAATGTCAAACTATGGCATATCGGTGTTTTTGTGGTACTTACAGATTTGATCCAAATACCAAGTTCAGGTAACGCAGGTGGATTATTGGCACACGTGGGTGGAGCTATTTTTGGCTATGTTTACGCACAGCAATTGAGTAAGGGTAATGACATTGGTCTCTGGTGGGAGCGTCTAGCTGACAGTTTTGTTAATCTTTTTAAATCGAAGCCTAAGTCGGCTAAAAAAGCCAATATGAAAACGGTTTATAAGAATCAGGCCAGTGCACAAAAAAGCACGTATCGTTCAGGCTCTCGGGTTTCAAAAAATGAACAGCAAGCCCAAATAGATGCTATTCTTGATAAAATAAGCAAAAGTGGTTATGATAGCCTCTCTAAAGCAGAAAAAGATTTCTTATTTAAGGCCGGAAAAGACAATTGATGAAAAACTTGAACCTCTGGAATAAATTTGTTTTTCTTATAAACAGCGTCTTTGCGTTACTTCTTCTAGTAGGTTATTTACTTCCGTATTATCCACCAAAGATTTTTCCACCTATAGCAGTGCTTACACTCATTATACCGGTGCTTATTGTCGTTAATTTAGCTTTTGCGGTATATTGGTTGTTGCTTTTTAAAAGGCAAATGCTACTGTCTATTTTGGTTTTAGGATTATGGTTGCTGCATAACACCACGTTGTATAAAATTGAGTCGGGAATCTTTCCGGCGGAGCTTGAATCTTCAGAAGATCAAATCAGTCTTCTAACGTATAATGCGCATGTTTTCAGAAGTGAGTCTTTCAGCAGAGATACGATTCAGGCGGGAAACGAAGCGCTTGTTTTACAAGCAAATCCTGATATCGTATGCTATCAGGAATTTTCGAATCACGGCGCACCTGATTTAAATTATCCGTATCACTATTTTGGTGTTAATGCAAATACCCGAAGTAGTATTCAGGCTATTTATTCAAAGTATAAGATAATCAATCAAGGTTCGTTGGATTTTGAAAGTACTTTTAATAATGCCATTTTTGTGGATATTGTAAAAAAGCAAGATACCCTGCGTATCTACAATATGCATATGCAATCTTTGGCGCTCACACCTGAATTAGGAGCCCTCGAGCAAGAAAATACAAAATCATTAGTTGGACGTCTGGGTAGGGCTTTTAAAAAGCAGGAAGATCAAGTGGAATTGTTTCTGGAGCATCAAGCGGCTTGCCCTTACAAAAAGATCGTTGCGGGAGATTTTAACAACACCGTTTTCTCGTATACCTATAATAAAATAAAAGGAGAAAAAATCGATGCTTTTGCAGAGCAGGGAAGCGGCTTTGGCCGAACCTTTATTTTTGATATTATACCGCTGCGTATAGATTTTATCCTCTCAGATCCGGAATTTAAGGTGCGCGCTTTTGAGAATTTTGACGTGACCTATTCAGATCACTTTCCTATAATGGCCGTTTTAGAACTTTAAGTCCAGGCTTTGAAGATAGGGTAATGCTTCAGGACCTAAGTTAAATATAAGGTCAAGAACCGTCAAATGTGGAGTAAAACCATTTTCTTCACTAAATACCTGACGATATTCAGGGATCGCTAATCGGTTTTTCCGCTTTGCGTTTGCTAAAAAGCGTAAATCAGTCTGATCGCTATATTCCTTCTTATATGCTGTGGTGCTGCTAAAATCTATTTCAATATCAAGCATTTCTAAAATACACACTATTGTAGCTTTGTTTAGTTCCAGCAGATTCTCATAAGGTGTGTGAAAAATAGGATAGAGGTCATCTTCATAGAATTCAAAAAAGGGAGAAGTGCGATAGGCGATAACAATAGAGCGCCAGTGTTGACGCTGCCACAAAAAGTTATTTTCTATTAAAGCGTTTTTGGTCTTTTTATGCCCTTCAGTCTTAGTATGCTTGATTGGGATATTTAAAAGTAGCGTGCCGTTAGAAGTACTTATATACATGCGATTGCGATAACTCTGTTTTTGATAATTGTCGCAAACCTCTAAACGAACCTCAGTTGCTTGTACCAGGGCAGCAGTGGTAATTATATCAGGAAAATAAGTAGGATTCAGAACGATGTTCATTTCTGGCAATTTTTATGAGTGCAAATATAGACCAATTAATTCTGGTAATTTCTCTGTAATTGTAGGAGTACACGCTGTCTTAAAGTAGCTTAATTCTTACTAATTGAAACCAAAAACCCTTATAGTGTAATTTTTATACTTAACTAATGGAAATTAGATAGTTGAAGAATTAAAATTGTTTTTAAAAGTGTTTTTAATCGATAAAAATTGTACTTTTGCCCCGGTTACTTAAATGATGTAATTGAAAAACCTACACCCAACTTTTATATTTGTTGCTTTCTTGTTCTGCTTTAGCGTTGTACGTCCGGCTATTGTGGCTCATGATGTAGACTCAACTCAAAAGCTTCCTCTCCAGAAGCAGTTGCGTCAGTTGCGTCAACTTAATAAGCAACACGAATATGATCGTGTTATTGAAGTTGCATCTGCTTTAATTAATCAAGCTTCTAAAAAGGGTGAAAATGGTTTTCTTTTTCACGGTTATAATTATCTCAGTCTTACATACGATCAGTTAAGTGATACTATTCCTGCGCTTGATTATGCAGAAAAAGCCTTGCATTATGCAAAGCTTTCTAAAAATGATACGCTGATATCTTGGGGATTAAACAATCTTGCTGCCAGTTTATCCTATTTTCCAGACCGAAGAAGTGATGCGCTTAAATTGTATAAGGAATCTTTAGTGATTCAGCGTAGGCTTAATAGCGATCAATTTAATGATGCGGCTTTAAATATTGCTGAGATTTATAGAGATGAGGAAAACTATACAATGATGTATCCTTATCTTAAAGAGGCTCAAAAATCCTATAAATCAGATACTTTACGGTACGATGATCCTAAGGCTTATCTAGATGTTTTATGGGGTGATTACTACAGAGGATTAGACTTTAATAATAAAGCTTTGAGCTATTATCAAAGTGCTTTTGATATTATAGAGCGCTTTGAAATGTCTTATTTGGCCCTTAATTTTTATGACAAATACGCTCAATTTTTAGCTGAAAATAATCGGCCCGAAGCAGCGTACGAGGTGCATCAAAAGTACTTTGATTACTATCAGAATAAAGAGCTCACTAAAACTAAAGAGACCGTTCAGCTGGCACAAGCGCATTTAGAAGCTGAAGAACTCAGACGAGAGCGCAATGATGCCGAATTAAAACAAGAGATTTTAGATCAAGACCTTAAGCGAAAGAAAACCCAGTCGGTTTTATTGGGATCCATAATCGGTTTAATGGTGCTCTTTTTAGCGTATCTATTTTATAGCGAGAAATTACGTTTGGGGTTAATTCGCAATCTTAAAGTCAATAATAAACACCTTAAGCAGGCTAAAGAAAGTGCTGAAAGGAGTGAACGAGCAAAGACCAAGTTCTTTTCTAATTTAAGTCACGAGATGCGAACTCCGCTTTATGGTGTTACTGGTATTGTGGCGTTGCTAGAAAAAAGTGAAGCTTTTAAAGAATATAAGGAAGAAATAGGTTCGCTAAAATTTAGTGCAGACCACTTGCTTGAGATCATAAATGATCTTTTAGACCTTTCAAAGTTAGAAGATGAAAGTTTTAAATTTATTGAGAAGCCTTTCAATCTAAAGTTGCTTGCAGAAGAATTGGCTAATAGTTTTGATCAGAACAGTCTTAAAAATTCTGATTGTAAAATCATTTGTGATGTAGATTCTTCTATTCCTAATTATGTAGTAGGAGATTCACGACGTATTTCACAAATACTACTCAATATTCTTGGGAACGCAGTAAAGTTTACGCCGAAAGGTGTTATTGCATTACGCTTGCGCAGTAATCATTTGGCTAATGGCAAACACGCCATTTATTTTGAAGTAGAGGATAATGGTATTGGAATTCCGGCAGCGATGCACAAATCGATTTTCGATGAATTTAGTCAGATTGATCACGTAAACACCGTGAATAAAGGAACCGGTCTTGGCTTACCTATCGTACGAAAATTACTGCTCAAAATGGGCTCAGATATTCATCTTGTAAGTGCACCGGGCAAGGGAAGTACGTTTAGCTTCACCATTACCTTTAAGGAAGCAACGCTTTTAGAAGTTATAGGAAAGCGTAAAAAAGGAGAAGCTGAAGAGGAGGAAGTTTTAACCGATTTAACCAATCAGCGTATTCTTATCGTAGATGATAATAAGATCAACCGAATGGTTACGCGCCGTGTTTTAGAAAAGCAAAGTGCTCAGGTATTTGAGGCTCAAAATGGCGAAGAAGCCTTAGAGCGCGTGCGTAAGCATCATTTTGATCTGATATTGATGGATATCAATATGCCGGGTATGAATGGTTATGAAACAACAAAAGAGATCAGGGTTTTTGACAAAACCATTCCAATTATTGCGCTTACGGCTGCCGAAGCTAATTATATCAAACAAAAAGCTAAGGAAAGCGGAATGAATGATGTGATCACTAAACCTTATAACCTTAGCCAGTTCTCAAAAGTTATAGCAAAAGAGCTTAAAAAAGACAGCTTACTCGGCGCCGGCCTTTAACTACTTGGTAGCTTCAGAAAGTTGAAGAGGATACTGCTTCAACACGAGCTTACGCTCAATTGCACTCAAATCATTGAAGTTTTTACTGAATTTTTCTTGACTGTACTGCGTTCGCATTTGTAAGTAGGCCGCTTTAATTTCATCCATTATTGAGACATAATCTTTATAGGAATTGGTACGGGAAACTTCAAGCCGAATTACCGCCTCTGCTGGATTTTCTGGAGCAATCGTACTACCGCTTTGGTTTTCAACGAAATCAATAAGTTGATTTGCAAGTTCTTTTTTAGAAGAAACTTTATTTTGAATTAAACAGGTACCTTGATTGTTTAAGTGAATTTCAAAAATGTTTCGCTCTAGCAGTTTGGTTGCACAGTCTGCGGTCTTACAATCTTCCGGTAGCGTTTGATCAAGACCTTGATCCGTATTGATGGTCGTGGTGGTAAGAAAAAAAATGAGCATTAAAAAGGCAATATCTGCCATTGATCCTGCATGAATGGAAGTAGAATTTCGAATAATGATAAGTTTTTAAGTTAATAATTAAAAATTTATCAATTAATGTGCCTAGTTCTTAAAACACCATCTACAAATATAAATAGTAGAGACTTACTTTAGAATTACATTTTATTTGTTACGTATGTTTTCTTAACAATTATTCTCTACGTATTTGTCGCTGTATTTTATCAATAGCCTGTTGAATGGATTTCTCGGGTTCAATAACATTGTAAGACCCCCAAAAATCAGGATCTCTAAACCCTGAAACCTCATCAGCTAGAATCGTATTGCTCTTAAATTTAGTTTTATTGGTAATGTTTTGTGCGCCTAACTCTTCTTCCCAATCGGTTATAAGCATCTCACTTTTTATTCGGTATTTATTATTAAAAAGTTTGCGTTTCCAGTTTACAACAAATTCCAGCTGTACATTACTATAACTATAATACCATTTGCCGTCTGTATTGCGATAATCTACCCGATAACTAATTTCGGATGGGTAAACTTTTACACGGTTGGGTTTTTTCTTTACAAAAAGTTCTGATGCACGTTTGCGATTTTCAACATTCATATTATAAATCGCATTAGTTAGCGCAAATGTTTCTGCTTCAATGTAGAGTTTGCCATAATACAACGGATCTAATATGTTTTCTTTCTGTTTAAAGTTTACCACATAAACCATTTTGCTATCATTGATAAGCGGTTCGCCAAATGAAAATTCGTAATTTGATAAGGTTGCAGGCGTCATAAAATATTCAGGATATTTGATCAGGTCTGCATAAAGCGCATTGAGCGGTCCGCCTTGTAATTTAATCGCCAAAGTATCTAAACGATTGTAATTGGTACTTTTTCGCGCTTTATAGACGCCCACCAAGTCTGAACCAGCATTGGTATATGGGCGTTTTTTAATCGCTACTACAGCTTCGGCAAGTGAAGCGCTTCGGTTGCGCTTATTGATCGCTTCTCTGTAAAAAGCAGTCATATAGGTTTCGGTATCTAAATAATTTTGATTTCGATTAGAAAAAACTTTAGCTACTAAAGTATACGCATCTTTTGGTCGGCTGATGCTGACTTCATCCAATTCAAAGCGTTGTGCGCTCAAAGCTATTTCATTATTTGTTTTTGCGAGATCTTTTAAGATGACCAAAAGCTTCTTATAACCGGGGTAAGTGATCGCAACTTTTGCGTTGGGCATAGCCTCGTCAAGTTTTAGAGAAAAATTTCCCTCGCTATTGGTCACTGTGGCAATATTTGTTCCTGCAATTTCAAGATTTACAAAAGGCAACGCGTCTCCGGTTTGTGCATCAACTACTATCCCTTTATATTCCACAATTTTCTGTGTATCCTGCGCATAGACTTTTAACCCTAAATAAGGCTGAATTAAAAACATTAGGAGTAGGAGTAAACTCCCTCTGAAAATGTGATATTTTTTATATCTATAATTTATCATAGCTAAAACTGATTATTTATCCACTGAAGATACGAATAATTACGAATTATTTAAGGATTGAAATGCATCCAAAAATGCAGTTGGCACGATTTCTGTTCTCTAGAATAGCTGTAACTTTGTAAATCTATTTGCAACACAATCAGCATAAATACGTATTTAAGAATAACAACGTTTTGAACTTGATGAGCAACGAACTTCGCTTTAATACCCCTTTTCGATTAAAATATATTTTGGTCGGTGCGTTTGTATTGTCATTTTCTATGGTTCAAGCGCAGGTAGATACCCGAAAAGGTTCTTTTAAAATTCCGGCTGTGGTAGATACTGCAGGAACACCCACGACGGTTCCATTAGATTCAGAAGCTCAGCCAGATATCCCGCTTTCACGAGGTGGATTAAGTATAGGTCCTGATGGAAAGCTTACCGAGCGCCCGCAACTGCGTGCATCGGAATCTGCCGAATTTTATATGCTAAAGCGAGAAGATTTTGCTGATAGCGGACAACGCTATACAGATATGATGAATGAGCGTGAAGCAAATAGAAAAAGCGATAAATCTGATACGCCTGCACATCAATCAGATCAAGATCTGGGAACTTTTCACAGTGGCGCACAGCAAGTGAAAATTGTATGTAGAGATTATCAATTTGTAGATGGGGACCGCGTGGCTGTATTAGTGAACGACGAAGTAGTTGTTCCTAGCATTTGGTTAACAGAGACCTGGTCTAGTTTTTATCTTCCTTTAAAAAAGGGATTTAACCGTATTTCGTTTAAAGCTTTGAATCAAGGTTCGTCAGGACCCAACACCGCTTCTTTTACGGTCTATGATGATTCAGGAAACGTTATTAGTTCTAACGAATGGAATTTACTGACCGGAGTGAAAGCTAATATTATGATCGTTAAGGAAGAGTAAGCGATTGAAAAATATATTAAAAAAGCGAGTCCCAAGATAGACTCGCTTTTTTTAATTTTATAATTCTCCTTTCTGCTCCTCGAGGTTGTTGTTTCTGGAACCTCCTTGACTGTACAATTTGTTTTCCTCGTCCTTCACATTAGAACGGTCTTCTCCGGTTGGGATATCCAGATCTTTGCCGGTAAAATCTACAGGTTTTTCCCGATCCCGCAGCTGCTCATCAACTCCACCATCTTTATGCACATTTTTTTGATTCAGAAGATCTAAATCTTCTTTGGTAAGATCTGCGTTATAATCTGTTTTACTTTTTTCTTTAGTACTCATAGTTTTCAATTTTTCTAAAATTTAAAAATTCTAAAACGTTATCACATCGTTTTTAACTGCTTCTACTGAAAACTATAACAAGGTTTTAATACTTGTAGGCACGGTCAACACTGGTATTAATAGTATTTTAGCTTTTTGAAGCTAAAACAATTTAGCCCAAGTATTTCCCACTTTATGAGCAAAAAAAGCAAGAAAATCTTTTTCAAAATCCTCAAGATCTTAGGAAAAATTATAGGAGTGCTTTTGCTTTTGTTTATACTCTTAGTGCTTTTTGTTCGTAGTCCGTGGGGACAAGGAATCATCGTTGACAAAGCTGTAAATTATGTAAAGGCTAAAACCAATACAGAAGTTCGTATAGATAAGCTTTTTGTCACCTTTGATGGAAACATTTCTTTAGATGGTTTGTATCTCGAAGATACGCAGGGAGATACTTTGGTGTTTAGTAAACATCTTGAAGCAGAAATCCCTTTATGGTCTGTAATTACCGGCGGTCCCATTAGTGTGGACGATGTCACTTGGGAAGGAGTAAGGGCAAATGTAGTACGCAAGGATTCCATAACTGGTTATAATTATCAATTTTTGATAGATGCCTTTGCCGCGACAGATACTACTAGTGTACAACCCGCACCTACAGCGCAAGATACCACAGCGCTTCAGTTAAATCTGGGTACGTTTGACTTTAAGGATATCCAATTAAATTACGCAGATCAAGTTACCGGTATGCAGGCTAATCTCAATTTAGGAGCGCTTGAGGTTCAGATGCAAGAAACCAATCTTGAAGAAATGCTTTTTGATATTGGTGATGTACGATTAGCCAATACTAAAGTCGTTTATAAACAAAAGGAACCCATCACGCCATCAGCCGATACTACTGAAGTCCCTTTGCCAATTTTGCGTATTGGGGAATTGGTAGTCGAAGATGTGACCTTTGATTACGCCTCGACACCAGACGGAATTGCTGCCGATGGCACGCTTGCAGTATTAGAGACTCATATTCCTCAAATAGATCTCAAAAACAACGTTATTGAGGTTGAAGATTTTCTGCTGAAAAACTCCGTGGTAAACTTGGCTTTACAAACTGTTGAAAAACAAGAGGCACCAGCTGAAACATTACCGGAAACCTCTCAAGAACTCTGGCCGCCTTTTACAGTTTCTGTTGGCGAAATAAATTTAGAGAATAATGCAATTCAGTATACGCTTGATGGGGCACAACCGAGTGCGGGACGTTTCAATCCGAATGCGATAGCACTTTCTGATTTAAATCTAAACCTAGAGGGCATAAACTTGAAAGACCAGAATTTAGAAGCACACGTAACTCGTGCAGATTTTAAGGAAGTATCGGGGATGAATTTAGATGAGTTGGCGTTTGACCTACAAGTAAGCGATACACGTTTAGATCTGGATAATATCGCTTTTCAACTTAATCAGAATGCATTAGCAGGAACGCTTCAGCTGGATTATAGCAGCCTGAATGCGTTGATTGAAGAACCCGGTTCCGCAGGGCTTAAATTGAACATACCACAATTGACCCTGAATTTAAACACGCTGTTTAAGTTTTCACCGGAATTACGCGCTAATGAGTATCTGGCGACCCTAAGTAAACGACCACTACGCGGAAGCTTAAATCTCTCGGGGAAACTTGATGCTATTGATCTAAAACCTACACGTATTAATTGGGGAAATCAAACAAGTCTTGCAGTACAAGGAAGTATTTACAACGCTTCTACTCCAGAGAATTTGTCATATAATCTACCGGTGTACACCGTAAAAAGCGCTAAACAAGATTTAGGAAGATTTGTGGATGAGCAAGCATTAGGTGTACAATTTCCGGAAAAAGTTACTTTGCAAGGTTCGTTAAAAGGAACCACAACCCGTGCTGCTACAAAAAGTATTTTAACCACTACAGATGGCATTGTGAGTCTTGATGGAAATGCCAGTTTTGGCGATACGCTTGAGTTTAAGGGCGACGTTAGCGCGCAGCAGGTCAATCTAGGCAAGTTGCTGCAAAATGAGCAATTGGGTTTTGTTGAACTACAACTGCAGGCAGAAGGTGCCGGGAATAGCATAAATACGCTTGATGCTACAGTAAATGCCACCATTGACAGTATTCAGCTGAATAATTACACATTTAAAGATCTCGGGATCAATGGTGCGTTCAAGTCAGGAACCGGGGATTTAAAAACGGCTTATAAAGATGAAAATCTAAATATGACCTTAGATGCGCGGGTAATTTTAGATTCTGTTGCGTCTCAAGCTGAAATAAATCTGGATCTCATAGGAGCTGATTTGCAGGCTCTAGGTCTTACCGAACAAAATATAAAAGCAGCTTTAACGCTTCAGGGAACTTTTAAAGGGGATCCCGAAGATTATGAGATTCAAACGCAGATCAATGAAGGAGTAGCGGTTTATGATGACCGGGCTTATCAGTTGGGTGATCTTGATATTTCGGCGTATGTAAAACCTGATACGACTTCGTTAGCCATCAGCAACAGAATTCTCAATCTGGATTTAGAATCTAATGCAAATCCGCAGCAGGTGATCACTTCGGTACAAAATCATTTTAAACGTTATTTGCAGAAAAACCCCGTTCTTGACTCTATCCAAGATCCCGTGTTGATGAAAATTAAAGGGACTGTGCATCAAGCACCCATTTTAGGCGAAGTATTCATTCCTAATCTTAGAGAGTTAGATACGGTTGATATATCGGTTGATTTTGATGAATATAAGCGCACGCTTAATGCAGATATTCAATTGCCTTATATCAATTATAACGGCTATACGATAGACAGTCTTGCATTAAAAATGGTATCTAACAAAGAGAATATGGATTTCGGTTTTGGGCTGAAAGAACTTATCGCAGGACCGGTTGATATGCAAGATACACGCATTGGCGGAAGGGTGACCAACAGTCAAATGTACATTGATTTTCTGTCTATGCACGATAAGGAAAAGCTGGTGCATGTGCTTTATAAAATCGCTTTGGAAGAAGACAATATTAAAATTCAGATAGATCCTGACGATTTTATTCTGAATAAAAAGCCGTGGGAGATCAACCCGAATAATTCGGTGACTTTAACGAAGACCAATACAGTTTTTGAAGATTTTGAAATGTCGTACAACAACCAGCGTATAACCGCCGGGAATAATTTACAAGGTATTTCTAAAGAACATTTGGGGATCAATTTTGAGAATTTTAAACTCGCTAATATTATGAGTTTGCTCAATCCTGATGCTGCGTTGGCTCGTGGTAAACTTAGCGGTCAATTTGCTGTTGAAGATCCATATACCAGTCCGGGTATGGTTTTAGACCTCAATATTAAAGACTTTGAAGTACTAGAAACAAATATGGGCGTTCTCACCGCACAAGGAAATTCTATAAGTAATTCAGGATATGATTTTCAAATGGCGATCAAAGAGGGTGTGGCAGACTTGGACCTTAAAGGGAATTACACCGCAAATGAAACGGCTGCTCAAATTGATCTTAACTTAGATCTCAATCGCTTTGACATGGCTGCGCTTGAAAAATTATCTTTTGGGGAACTATCAAATGCAGACGGGACCATCAGCGGAGCGATGAAATTAGCTGGGACCACCGCAGAACCCAGATATGAAGGCGCCTTTCAGTTTGATAATGCAAAGTTTGAAGTTACCAAACTCAATGCGTCGTTCCTTCTGAAAAATGAAGAGCTGAATTTGAACAATGAGGGAGTCACTTTTAATAATTTTAGAGTAGAAGATGAGAACGCTAATCCAATAGTTGTTAATGGAACCATTGGTACCGAAAGTTTTGTGAATCCAACTTTTGATCTTGATCTTAAAGCAACCAACTTTAAAGCGATCAATTCTACTAAAGATGATTTTGATTTGGTTTACGGAACTGCCGTTTTTGATGCTGATGCTCAAATCACGGGAGACCTAAATTTGCCCAAAGTAACACTTAATCTCACCGTAAATTCAGATACTGATGTGACTTATGTACTTCCACCATCTGAAGTGCAAATTGAATCTAAAGAAGGCGTTGTGCTATTTGTGAATAAAGAAAATCCGGATGCGATTTTAACCAATAATGAAGAAGACTCGTATACGGTTTCGGGCTTTACGATTGATGCGAATTTTGGTATTGAAAAAGGTGCGGTTTTTAATCTTGTGATCGATGAGCAAACCGGAGATAATTTTCAAGTGAGCGGTACCGGGGATTTTGAATTTGATATGTATCCTAACGGAAGAATGACGCTTAGCGGACGCTACGACGTGACAGATGGGCACTACGAAATGAGCCTGTATAATCTTGTTAACCGCCGTTTTGAACTTGCTCCTGATAGCCGTATCACGTGGTCAGGTGATCCTTTTGATGCTGATCTGGACATCAAGGCCTATTACAGCGTAGAAACTTCGGCCAGCGGACTGATGGCTTCTCAAACTAGCGGAGCAGATATCAGTACACAAATGCAATACCGTCAGGAAGTACCGTTTCAGGTGTATATTAATATCAATGGCGAACTGATGCAGCCTATTATCAGTTTTAATCTAGACATTCCTGAGGGTAGTCGCGGGGCAGTTGGCGGCCAGGTTTATAGCCGTGTTCAGCAGTTGAATCAACAAGAGAATGAATTGAATAAACAGGTATTCTCACTTCTTGTTCTTAATCGCTTTTTTCCAACTTCTTCATCAGACGGAAGCAGCGGTGGTACTGCGGCTATTGCACGTGACAACTTAAACGACGCGATCTCAGACCAGTTGAATATGTTTTCAGATAAACTATTAGGCGACACCGGTTTTAATCTAAATTTTGGTTTAGATAGCTATACGGATTATCAAGGAAGCGCGCCTACTGATCGTACCACATTAGATATTGCAGCTCAAAAAAGTCTATTTAACGATCGGGTAGTGGTAAGTGTGGGGAGCGCTGTTGATCTGCAAGGCAGCGGAAATACTGATAGCGGAAACGCACCTGTGGTAGGCAACGTGAGTATAGAATATCTGTTAACTGAAGATGGTCGTTATCGCTTACGCGGATATCGCAGCAGTCAGTTTGAAAATATTATTGATGGTCAGATCATCGTAAACGGTATTTCGTTACAGTTTACGCGTGAGTTCAACAAGTTTACCGAATTATGGCAGTCGATGTTTCCTGCTAAAACCGAAGAAGAGGAAGATACTAATGAGTAAGTCAACAGTTTTAATGAAAATGAATAAAAACCTGCTTGCGGTGCTATTCCTCGTGCTTGTGTGCTACGGATGTTCGGTAGATCGCTATATTCCAGACGGGAAATATCTTTATACAAAAGAGACCGTTAATATTACACCAGATTCTGTGGTAGAAAATCTGGATGCTATTAAAACCGATTTGAAAGCGGCTTTACGACCAGAACCTGTAGGTTCATTTTTGGGTGGCTACCCGGGACTTTACTACCATTACAAAGCTCAACGTGAAAAACCTGGATTTCTAAATAAATTCTTGAATAAAAAATTTGGAAAAGAGCCGGTATATGATACCGATATTGAAACTTACGAGATGGAGCAAATTTTGCTTAATCGTTTAGAAAACAAAGGGTTTTTCTATAGCACCGTAAGTTCTGAGATCGTAAGAGACACTAGCAGTAAAGAGGCCGAAGCAATTTACTCGCTTCGACTTACAAAGCCGTACCGACTGAAAACATATCAATTGGATACTGATACGCTTCCGGTGTATGCTAAGATTCAAAATTCGATGAATGAAACCCTTTTAAAAAAGGATATGCCGTTCAATTTAAGTGCTATGAAAGCCGAACGCGAGCGTATAGACACGTATTTAAAAGGTGAAGGCTATTACAATTTCAATGGTGCTTTTTTGATTTTTGAGACAGATACCAATCAATATAAAAATAAGCGCTTTGATCAGTATTTACGTTTAAAGAAAGATGTTCCCGCAAAAGCGATTATTCCATATCAAATAGGGAAAGTGAATATCTTCCCTAATAATCGTGTGGATATTGACAGTACAACTTTAGACACCACCCAATTTGCAAATAAGAATTTCATTCAGGACGAAGTTTATTTTAAACCTAAACGTTTAGACCCCTTTGTTTTGATTGAAGAAGGAGAATTATATAGTCCGTCAAAATCAAAAGCGACCGGAAGACGTCTGGGTTCCATAGGCGCCTATAAGTTTGTGAACATTCGCTACCAAGAAATGGATACTGATGCCGAGGACAGTTTAGGACTTCTAGAAGCCAATATTTATTTATCCCCGTTAAATAAACGAGCGGTTAGGGCAGAGGTAAAAGGCGTAACCAAATCTAATGGTTTTTCAGGTCCAGGGTTAGGATTGACCTTTATCAATCGCAATTTGTTTAAGGGAGGAGAAAGCCTCAATATTTCACTTGATGGAGCTTACGAGGTACAAGCGGGTGGTTCTGGAAGTAACAGTGGTTCTACCAGTTTACAGTTAGGTTTAAGCGGAAAATTGATCTTTCCGCGAATGCTTTTCCCTATTGAAATCTCTAAAAATTATTTCAAGTATGATATTCCCAAAACGAAGATCGAGATGGGGATTTCTTATTTGAACCGAACGCAGTTATTTACTTTAGGTTCTGTTGAAGCAAAATTTGGTTATGTATGGCAAGCCAATAAATATGTGACACACGAGATCAATCCAGTGGCGATTAATTATGTTTCCCTAGCCAATACCACAGACGAATTTGAACAGATTTTAGATGAAAATCCATTTTTACGTACGAGTTTTGATCAACAGTTCATCTCTGGTTTGACCTATTCTTTTATTTACAATGGAATGATCGATACTCAACGTCAACATCAAATTTATTTCAATGCCAATTTTGAAACAGCCGGTAATAGCTTAAGTTTAATTGCAAGCGGAGAAAAACCACAAAATATCTTCGGTTTAGATTATGCCCAATTTGCACGCGTAGATGCTGATTTTAGATACCACTTTAAACTCACCGAAAAGCAAATTATTGCTACCCGATTATTTGCGGGAGTGGGTATTCCTTACGGAAATTCAGATGTGGTACCGTATACCAAACAATACTTTTCCGGAGGGCCGTATAGTGTGAGAGCGTTTAGAACTCGTTCACTGGGTCCGGGGACTTATCAACCAGAAGATAGCGAGACGTTTAGCTATTATGATCAAACAGGAAATTTGCGACTAGAGGCCAATTTAGAATACCGGTTTCCACTCGTAAGTTTACTGCAAGGCGCATTTTTTGTAGATGCCGGTAACGTCTGGAACACCACAGATAACGAAGCGCTTGAAAGCGATACTTTTGGAAGTGACTTTATGAAGCAACTGGGTATTGGTGGCGGCTTCGGAATGCGTGTAGATATTCAGAATTTTGTAATCAGACTAGATCTCGCAGCGCCGTTTCACGATCCGAGTTTAGCTGAAGGATCACGTTGGTCTTGGGATCTTGAAAATCCTATCTTAAACTTCGCGATAGGATACCCGTTCTAGATTAATGTGTTCTGGGATCTCTTCTGAAAAGTTCGATAACATTAAAAAGAAGAATACAAAATATTACCCAAATAAAACCAGCTATAAATCCACCTGCAATATCTGACGGAAAGTGGACCCCTAGGTAAATTCGGCTGATGCCAATACTCAGCAGAATGA
Source organism: Leeuwenhoekiella sp. ZYFB001 (assembly GCF_011784865.1). Classification (NCBI taxonomy): domain Bacteria; kingdom Pseudomonadati; phylum Bacteroidota; class Flavobacteriia; order Flavobacteriales; family Flavobacteriaceae; genus Leeuwenhoekiella; species Leeuwenhoekiella sp. ZYFB001. Next base: position 1,568,691 of record NZ_CP050460.1, on the reverse strand, counting down.
ATGCAAGAAAAGTAATAGCCGCTACTTTAGCCCATTTATTGATCTTAAATTGAGTGGTGAGATAGATCAGGAACCCATAAAATGCCATGGCACTCATCGCGTGACCACTTGGATAACTCAACGTTTCTACCGAAACCAAATGCTCAATACTTGGCCGTGCACGATCAATAAAGCGCTTTAAAATCACGTTAGAAATAGAAGCGAGAAGAAGGACCAATGCGGTTTGCGCAACGTATTTCCAGCGTTTAAAAATGAAGTAAGAAATTCCAACAAAAAGGCCCATAACAATCAAGTAGCCGTAAAGATCACCTACGTCTGTCACAAACATAAAATACTTGGTGAGCGCCGGGTTTCGGTGTGAAATCACGTACGTTGTAATTTTAGAATCCCATTCATTTAACATGTCTGACTCTAGGGTATCTGTCAATTCTATAAAAACATTTACGCCTAAAACTACAATGATCAGCGCGATGAAAACGGTAATTAAATACGGTAGTTTGGCGTCATATTGCTTGAACTTTTGGGCAAGCAGGTTGCGTAATTTTAGAATAAATAGATAGAGTGATTGTCTCATAAAGTCAGTTAAAGCGCACTTTTTACAAACATATTGATCTCTAACGGCCTAGCAGGGTGCTTTATTAAAACTTTAATAGTGATTGAGTTGTGCCGCTTCGGTATTATCAATGCCGCTTACATCAATTGAAATTTTTCCGCCTTCATGCGTAATGAGATAAGTGAATTTAGCACCCCATTCAATTTCAGAATATTTGTAGGAAGTTCGTGAGTAAACAGATTGCGAGAAGGTGTCGTCAAAGGCTTTAAGCGTAACGATGATCTCTGCATCTTTAATCATTAATTCTTCTTTTGACAACCTATAAAAAGGGCTGGTTTCTGTTATTGGGTGCACGATCGTCCAGGCGGCAGGTAAAAAGACCACTTGAGATCGCTCTAACTCTAACGGAAAGAAATTACGTAGATTAGAATTTTCGCGCAGCATAGACAATGCAACGGTAGCTTCAAGCTCTAGAAGTTGATTGCCGTGCGGGTTGACCACTCTAAACATAAAACCATTAATATCTTTATATGGAGCAATCACTGCACTTTTACTGTATTTGAGTTTGGCGGCAGGTTTAGAAAAACGGCCATATACCATACCGGTTGCTAATGCAAAACCCAATAAACCAAGCATAGATTCTGTGGCTGCGACAATATTGGCTAAAATGCCGGTAGGCGCCACTTGACCATATCCTAATGTGGTGATGGTCTGCGCACTAAAGAAGAAGGCTTCAATAAATTGTTCAAGTGTGCTAGTGCCGTAAATTCCAGTAAGGTTTTCAATTCCTATGAGGATATAGATACTTGCAAAAAGCAGATTGACGCAGAAATATGTTGCTAAAACCAAGAGTAGAAACTTACTCCAGGACATAGAAACCAACGCATGAAAAAAGTTGATCTTTTCTAAAAGCGGTACGTTATTCTTTTTGATGTTGAACGTACCATCTTTATTGATCACCCGATAATGCCCTGAGGTAGCTTTCTCGCCAAGACCAAAATCATTGTACTTTTTTTTCTCGTAAGCATCTGTTTTGTTAACAGCCATAGAAGATGAATCAAGCATCTAATTTAGGAACATTTCTTTATTCCTTAAAGTTTTAAAATGTTTAAAAGCCCGATGTATTCCAACAGTTTACTACACAAAAAAAAGCTTTACAAACATGTAAAGCCTCTTTCAATTTTTTAGGGAGCGCGTGCTTAAAGAACGTCAAAGACAAAGCCTAAAAGCCAGTATAAAATGATAAAAACCACAATGGTACCAATACATCCACAACGACCGCCGCCAATTTTTTTTGCTCCATATCCTGCAAGAAGGGCTCTAAGTAATTTTTTCATAAGTATTATATTGGTTAGCTAGTTCGCTAAGTTACTATCATTTAACGATGTGCAGCTGTGATTCGTACAGATTAACAATACTTTAAACACAAAGCATAAGCAAGGCCCACGGGCTTTTGTAAATTTAGCTGTAAAAATAAATTGATGGGTGCATTAAGAAATTCTCAATCTCAAATTAAAATTCCTTCATTGGTTTTTGGAGGAAATGTTTTTGGCTGGACGGCTGATAAAAAAATGTCGTTTTACCTGTTAGATGCCTTATTAGAACGCGGTCTCAACTTTATTGATACTGCAAATGTATATTCTTATTGGGGTGAAGGGAATTCTGGAGGTGAAAGTGAAGCAATGATCGGTGCCTGGCTTAAAGAGCGGAAAAACCGAGATCAAGTGATCATTGCAACTAAGGTGGGCAGCCCTATAGGCGATGAATCTAATAATTTATCTGCGAGTTATATAAAAGAGCAAATAGATCTTAGTTTACAGCGGTTACAAACTGATTATGTAGATGTGTATTTTAGTCATAAATATGACGACAGTGTTGAGCAGCGCGAAACGCTTGCAGCCTATAAACATCTCATCGATGCGGGTAAAGTACGTGAAATAGGTGCTTCAAATTTTCCGCTAGCGGTATTGCGTGAAGCACTAGAATTATCAAAAAAGGAAAGCTTACCCAAATATCAGTTTATACAACCGCATTACAATTTAATGGAACGGGAAAGTTTTGAAGGTGCCTATCAAGAATTTTGTATAGAAGAAAACTTGAGTGTCACCAGCTATTTTACCTTAGCGAGCGGTTTCCTTACCGGAAAATATAAAACGGCGGAAGAAGCTTCAGGAAAAGCACGCGAGCGTTTTGTTAAAAAATACTTCACTCCAAAAGGTTTTGAAGTCTTAAACGCCTTAGAAACTCTAGCGAAGCGTTATGACTGTTCACCGGCCGCCTTAAGCATTGCGTGGACGCTACACCAACCGGGAGTCACTGCTCCAATAGTCAGCGCGACTAAAGAAAATCAACTAACCGCTTTTGATGAAGCATTAAAATTTCAATTGGATGAAGATGCCTTAGCACTTTTAAATCAGGCGAGTGCGTAGATGTCTTTTACTATAGGCATAATGCAGTTCTAGCCTATTATTGTAAATATGAACTTCTCGCTGTGAATTTCCGTGTGCACTTTTGCTTTATAAATTTTGTTTTTAAGAAGGTGTAAAACGCTAAAAAATTTTCAAATAATTTACAAAAACCGAATTTCACTACATTTTAAGAAATCTTGTTAAGATATTCTTAACAGCATATGTTGTTAAGGAGTGTTAATTTGGCGCAACTCTAAAATGTAATAATGAAATTAAAACTTTACCCCATTGCGACATTTATGCTCGCGATGTTGACGGTGAATTGTGCAAGTACCAAGCAAAAGAAAAAAAATGCGAGTGCAGCCACCGAAGAAAAACAAGAAAAGTCTAAAAGCGATCTCAAAGCTTATGACAAAGTAATTACAAAAGAAGCGGTCTCAGACTCAGGTTTATTTACCGTTCACAAAGTAGAAGATGACTATTTCTACGAAATTCCTGACAGTCTTTTTAATCGTGAAATGTTGATGGTTACCCGAATCGCAAAAACCGCTACCGGAATAGGTTTTGGTGGAGGAAAAGCCAACACACAGGTTTTACGCTGGGAAAAGAAGAATAAAAAGGTTTTGTTACGTGTAGTTTCACATGAGATTTTTGCCGCAGATTCTTTACCTATTCACGAAGCGGTGAGTAATTCTAATTTTGAACCGGTTCTATTTTCTTTTGATGTAAAAACCATCAACAAAGATTCTACTGCGACTGTTGTTCAGGTAAATGACCTGTTTTCTGATGATGTGCAAGCTTTAGGATTGCCTGGCTATTACAGAGAATCTTATAAAGTGCGTAACGTAGATAAGGGCAGAGGCTATATTGAAAGCTTAAAGAGTTTTCCATTAAATATCGAATCACGCCACGTAAAAACTTACAATGCCGGAAATCCGCCAAGTAACGAAAGTGTAGGCTCTATCACTGTTGAGATGAGCAACAGCATGGTATTGTTACCAAAAGTTCCTATGGAGCGTCGTTATTTTGACCGAAGAGTAGGCTGGTTTGCTCGCGGGCAGGTAGATTATGGTCTGGACGCTCAAGAAAGTAAAACAGTGCGTTATTTAGATAGATGGAGATTAGAAGTTAAACCGGAAGACGAGGCTAAATTTAAAGCAGGCGAACTTGTTGAGCCTAAAAAGCAAATCGTTTACTATATTGACCGCGCGACTCCTAAAAAATGGATTCCGTTTATCAAGGAAGGTATAGAAGATTGGCAGGTGGCTTTTGAGGCTGCAGGATTTAAAAATGCCATCATTGCTAAAGAGGCTCCAACGAAAGAAGAGGACCCAGACTGGTCTCCTGAAGATGTACGTTATTCAACGGTACGTTACTTAGCATCGCCAATTCCTAATGCAAATGGACCTCACGTAAGTGACCCACGTAGTGGTGAGATTTTAGAATCAGACATCAACTGGTATCACAATGTAATGACGTTATTGCGTAATTGGTATTTTGTTCAAACTGCTGCTAAAAATCCTGAAGCTAGAGGAGTAGCGTTTAAAGACAAAATTATGGGGCGTTTAATTCGTTTTGTTTCTTCACACGAAGTTGGTCATACTTTAGGTTTACCGCATAATATGGGAAGCAGCGTTGCGTATCCTGTAGATTCATTACGTTCTAAAAGCTTTACTGATAAATACGGGACTGCACCATCTATAATGGATTATGCACGTTTCAACTACGTGGCTCAACCGGGAGATGGTGACGTTTCTATGATGCCTAATATTGGAGTTTACGATAAATACTCTATCAAGTGGGGATATCGTCCTATTTTAGACAAAGAAGGAATGGAAGAAAAACCAATTCTTGATCAGTGGATTTTAGAGCACGCAGGAGATCCTTTATATCGTTTTGGAGCACAACAATGGAGCGTTGTTGACCCTAGTTCGCAAACGGAAGATTTAGGAGATGACGCTGTAAAAGCGAGTAATTATGGTATCGAAAACCTAAAGCGTATCATACCTAACCTTATCAGCTGGACTTCAGAAGATGGTAAGGATTATGATGATCTTGAAACCTTATATGGCCAGGTTTTAACGCAGTTTAATCGTTATATGGGTCACGTGAGTAATAATATTGGTGGTGTATATCAATACAACAAAACCTATGATCAGGAAGGAGCTGTATTTATTCCTGTACCTAAAGAGCGTCAGGAAGAAAGTATGCAATTTTTACAAGATCAATTATTCACAACTCCAGAATGGATGATTGATAACAACATCTTGAATAAAATTGAGAATAACGGAAATGTGGAACGCATACGCGGTTTACAGGTACGTACGCTAGAAAATGTTTTAGATTTTGGACGTCTTGGTCGTATGATCGAAAACGAAACGCTAAACGGCAAGGAAGCCTACACGCTAACTGAAATGATGAACGACCTACGTTCAGGAATTTTCAGCGAATTGCGTTCAGGTAAGAAAATTGATACCTACAGACGTAATTTACAACGCGCTTATGTAGATCGCCTAGAATACCTTCTAACTGAAGAGCAAAGCGGTCGCCGTAACGCAACGAGTGTTAATGTTAGTCAATCTGATATTAGAGCGATAGCGCGTGCCGAATTAAATACCCTAAAGCGTAGCGTACGCAGCGCAATTGGTAGAACCGGTGATACTTTAAGTCGTTACCACTTACAGGATTTAATGGAGCGTATAGATCTTATTCTTGATCCCAGATAATCAAAACAATTCAACTTAAGATTGAATTATTTTTAAATAGAAAGACCGGCATTGAGCCGGTCTTTTTTTTGTTTAGAAGAGACTTTTTAATTTTCACTTACACGCTTCAATTTATAAGAATCGCCGGTTTCAGTATCCAGAGATTGTATTTGAGCGATTGTCTTCTTTTTTACAACAAGCATAAACGCCGGATAGATCAATCCGCTTGCAATCAAAATACCTGCAAGCAAAACCATAGTTTTTATTGAAGCAAACAAAGTTCCGGCAGAAAGAATTCCTAAAATAAGTATCACAGAAAGTGGGAAGGATACAGCCAGAATGTTGATCGCGAAGTTTTGGTTAAATGTCTTCTTGAAATTTAAAACACGCTTTTCTTGAGCGTCTACTGCAGCGATGTGCGCAAATGGCCAAAAACTACAAGCACTAAGCCCAAAAGCCAATAATAACAGCCGATCTTGAGCTACGTTAATTTGTACTGCAGTAATTAATGCTATTCCCAGAATCACAACAATACCGGCTCTTAAAAGCAGCATCGAAATAATTTGAGCAAATTGTCTTTTTTTAATTTTTACGGAAAGTCCGATAAATAATAATACTAAAGGTGTCATTAATAAACTGAGCCTGCTCAAGCTTTCACTTACAATAAAAGGCAAATTATTCATGTGAAAACCGAAGGACAATAAGATCAAAGCTGCGATGATAAACAGATTAACAGGTTCTGAAACCATTGCTATACAAAGGCTTTTAAATTTGGCTCTATTAGAAGTGTTCTCGATTTCTTGTGTTTTATAATGCCAGCGCATTGCCACCAGATACAGTACCAGTAATACAAAAACTTTATTTCCTAAATCGGCCATAGCTGCTTTTGCCAGGTAGCTATCTCCCAGGTATTCTAAAATAAAAGGAAAACAACTTAGTCCCGGTGCCAGTGATGACAACAGTAATTGTCCTGTTCTGTAATTAGGACTTCCTTTTTTGATCCCTAATAAAGGAAAGACCAAAGGCGTCGCAAAAAATAGAACTACATTAAGTAAAAGCGCAATGATGGGCAAAAGTAGGAGCGAGGCTTCAATATTAACACCAATCAATGCAATGAAAATTGTAGCCGGTAATGCTAAATTGAGTATAATAACTTTAATGCCGGCTAGCTCAGATTTATTCTTGAGTTTTACTTTTAATAGGATACCAATTCCTATAAAGAGTAGAAAGAGTAGGGTTTTTTGAAGATTAATATCCATAATTAGACGAGGATTTCTTCAATCGCATCGGTAAAATATTTCATTTCTTCCATAGTTCCCATACTCACGCGGCACCAGTTTTGATCCCAAAAACGAAACGCCCGAACGACCACTTTTTTATCGTAAATCTTTTCAAGAAATGCATCTCCTTCCATAGGGATCGGGAAGATCACAAAATTTGTAGAAGAAGGCATATAATCAAATCCACGAGACTCTAAATAGGAGGTCGTATAATCTCTAGCTTCTTTAATTTTATTTTTACAGTCTGTCAGGTAGGCTTCGTCATCCATACTCGCTGAAGCAGCAGCAATGGTTGGTCCTGCGATTCCCATTCCGCCACGCGTGATATCGTTGATCGCTTCTAGGGATTCTTTTTTACCCAACATATATCCCATACGCAAGCCGGCCATTCCGTGTATTTTTGAAAAAGTACGGGCCACGAATACATCATAACCTTCAGCAACTAATGGTGCCATACTTGCGTCCATTCCTTCCGGAGCGAGCTCTAGATAAGCCTCATCAATAAAAACCGGAACCTTTTTTGAAACGCGTCTACAAAAATCCTTGAGATCTTCAGTATCGGTTTGCGTAGCTGTTGGATTATTAGGATTGGTGATGTAAACCAATTTTGTATCGTCGTCAATCGCGGCCTCCATAGCTTTGAGATCGTGTTGATAATCTTCGGTTAATTTTACCGCTTTCCACGAACCTCCAGAAGCTTTAGCTACGCTTACAAGAGACATATAACTGGGGTCTGCGCTTACCACGTTTCCGCCTTCTCTAAAATAAACCAAAGCCGTTTTTTCTAGTAAATCTGACGAACCCGGACCCATCATAATGTTATCAGGAGTAACCCCTTCTTTGTCTGCAATTTTCTGGACCAATTGACCAAGAGTGGACCAAGAATAATGATTACCATCCCATACCGCTTCTTGAAAAGCCTTAGCTGCAAGTTTAGACGGACCGTGTGGGTTTTCATTCCAAACCAAGCGCGCCTTAACCGTGCTTAGATCTGGCATACGCGGCGGAGTGAATTCGTCAAAAGAAGTATTTCTGTACAAAAACTTTTGATTGTTTTTTTGTGCTTCTTCTACGGTTGCAGCCCATAAGGCAGTGGGCGCTACCGCTACTGCACCTACAGAAAGTGCCATTTTTTTTAACCAATCTCTCCTGTGAAGATTTGATGTGCTCATGCTTAGATAGTGTTAGTTTGTAATTCTTTTAAATTTAAAAAAACACCACTGCATATTGACATTTAAGTTGATAAAAAACAGCGTTTTAAATATCGAATTGACAATGGAAAGTAGGTTTCACTAGCAATCTTTCAATGACTTCAAAGCAATTAGTAAGAATAAAGACAAAAAAATAATCCGTTTTGATTGATTTTCAACCGAAACGGATTATTGCGAACGAAGTCTAACTTAAATCTATCTCAATTTAGCAATATCATCTAACTGTTGCAAATCTTCGATCGTATGATAAATTTGAGAAAGCTGATTATTTAAAACAGTGCGCAAATGCTGAGGAAAATCGTGCTCCTCCAAAGCATTTTCATATTCTTCGGCACTCATTTTTTCACCGCGCATACATTCTTCTAAAACTGAAGAAATATCATCTTTGCTTATAATGCTCTTGACATCGATCCAAATTCTGTGCAAATCTGCCGCTAGACTGCCATCACCTTCGGGGCGTGCGTTTAAGGCGTGTAACTCCTTATCCAACTGATTTGCAAAATGATTACGCTTTACTGCTTGCCGCTGCATAAACCCTCTCAATTCGGTATGTTCAATTTCTTGCATAGCCTTAATAAAGCCTTTCTCTGCATCGTAATTTTTGACCAATAATTTCTGAAGTGTTTCGGTTAGTTCTAAATTCAGTTTCTGTTTTTCAGCGTTCATTTTATGTGTGTTCTTATCGTAAATACTGTGTTAGGCCTTGATATCAAAGCACTCGTAAATGTAAGTATCCTTTTTTAAATCTTTTTCGCTTTTGTTAAGATTTGCATTAGCTTAACACTTCGTTTTTAAATAATTACCTTAATTAAGCACGAATTTGAATGGATCTAGAGCTATGAAATTATCTGAATTACAGGCTGTACTCAAAAAAGTTTATAAGATTGGTTTTGAATTGCCTAACGGAAAATTACTTCCAAGTCATTTCTATTGGTCCAAAGTAAGTCTCAAAAAGGAACATCAAATGCTACCAAATGGAAGCACTAGAAAACACGAAGTTATCGAGATCCACTTAACCGCGTCTTCCCAAAACAATCACAGAAGAAACCCGAGCGATTTACAAGCGTTTTTAGATAAAGCAAAACAAGGCTTAAACTTACTTGATTTACCCATTGAAATAGCCTTGCTTGACCACGGAACCACTTGGTTTACATTGCAAAATGGCGAACCCTATTTTAAATTGGTCGCTCTCGATAATACCTCTGTTTCTAACAATACTACCGTTAAGAATCAGCAAACTACACCTTTGATGAAAGCAGCTTCAGATCCTAGCTTACCGGGCAGTAGTTGCTGCATTTAATTTTTAGTGCGGGAATACGCAATTCTAAAATTGTGTAGACTACTTTTGTTGTGGATAAAAGCAAACTATGGCAAAAAATGATCCCTATGCAGCCTTAAGGTACAGAGAATTTAATATCTTTTTAATGTTGCGTTTTGCAATGGTTTTTGCCTGGTCAATGCAATTTGTGGTGATTGAATGGCAAGTATATAGTATTACAAAAAATGCGCTTTCGCTGGGTATTATAGGTCTTATGGAAGTCATACCTGCAGTCTCCTTAGCTTTGTTTGCAGGTCATATTGTTGATCAGCGTGAGAAACGCGGACTTTTATTTAAATGTCTTTTTGGGTTTTCTTTTGTTAGTATAGGTTTGTTTTTGCTTACTTGGCCAAGAGTTACTGAGCATTTAAGCACATCTTTAACCTTATATGCTATTTATTTCTTGGTGTTTTGTGGTGGTATCGTTCGTGCCTTTCTGGGGCCTACTATTTTTTCTTTATTTGCTTTAATTGTTCCTAAAAAGGTTTATCCTAACGCGGCTACGTGGAGTAGTTCGGTGTGGCAGATGGGAGCTGTGGTTGGTCCGGCTGCAGGTGGTTTTACCATACATTTATTAGGTGTGCACTGGTCTATGTGTGTGATTTTTGGCTTTTCACTGTTTGCTTTGGTCTGCTTGTCACAAATCAAGAAAAAACCAATAATGAACCCTAAAATAGGGGAGCCGGTGATGCAAAGTCTTAAAGAAGGCATTCTCTTTGTTAGAAATAGCAAAGCTGTTTTAGGAGCACTTACATTAGATATGATCGCAGTTCTGTTTGGTGGAGCGGTAGCACTGTTGCCCATTTATGCTCAAGATATTTTAAAAGTAGGTCCACAAGGATTTGGGGTTTTGCGGGCAGCTCCGGCGGTGGGTGCATTGATCACAATGTTTACCTCAGCGTATTTTCCATTGTATAAAAAGGCGGGGATAAAATTACTAGCCGCAGTTTTTGGATTTGGTGTTTCTATTATTGTATTCGGACTTTCAACAACCTTTTGGCTTTCTGTTCTAGCACTATTTATGAGCGGCGTGACCGATGGAATCTCAATGATCATCAGACAAACCATTCTTCAACTAAAAACTCCAGATCATATGCGCGGTAGGGTCGCTTCGGTAAATTCTATGTTTGTGGGTAGTTCAAATGAATTAGGTGCTTTTGAAAGTGGATTGACAGCAAAACTGATGGGCACAGTGACCGCAGTAGTTTTTGGCGGAAGTATGACGTTGATTACCGTTTTGGCAACAGGGATTATTTCACCTAAATTCAGAAAATTAGATCTGAGAAAAGACCTGGAAGAACACGAAAAATCAGAATAGATTATGGTTTGATTAGAAGCCTGGAGGTTTTAGTAATGTCGCATTTGTGAATTGCTGCATGTTAATGTAATAAGTTCCAGGCGCATCTTTGGCAATAAAGCCTTTTCTATAAATGATAAGATTCATATGGAGGTCGATAGTAATATCTGTATTTCCGGTTCTAAAAAAACCGTTATTAGCAAAGCCTCTAATGAACCAAGTACCTTCATCAGTGTTTTTGTAAGCATGTACCTGAAAACCTTCCACGACATCATTTCCGGCGTAACTTTCCGTGATTACGCTTGTATTACCAGTATCATGTTCAATAAAATAGTAACCCTGCACAGTTACAACGTAGTCCTCGATACTTATTTTAGTATTGTAATTTTCAACACCACGATTCGAAGTGTTTTCGAAAACTAATTCTGCATAATTTATGGGGCCATATTTACTGATGTCAATATCATACTGAACAATGGATAAATCTTGACGTTCAATGATGAGTTTGGATCCTCGAATTTGATTAGAATTACCAGGGTCCTCTAGAAAAAGTTTACCATCAATTCTGGTATCACCATTTACATCGAGAAGGTCCCGTGGAGTATTTGTATTTATTCCAACTTGTGCTTTAGATGTCAAGCAAGAAATAAAAATTACTATTGAAGTTATAAGTAATTTCATCTTTAATATAAATCTGGGATTGCTGAGGCCGAACCATTACGGTTGCCTCCAAGGTCAGTTCTGATTACCGGAAGTTTGCGATAAAAAGAGGTATCATAAATAATAAAAGTACATTCATAGTGTACGGCATTTCGCCGATTTGTGGTATCAAGAAATCGGTTTCTAATCTCTAAATGCCAAGTGCCATTACTTTCAAATGTTCGAGCAACAAATGTTCCTATAGAATCATCACCTCCATCTATAAGTCTTTTGTTTACTGGCGCTCCTATATAACGAATATCAGCTAGTCCTACTATATATCTTGAAGTTTCAAAACTTAGATTTAAATCAACAATATTATCATAACTTAGATTATGGAAATAATATTTCAAAACATTGATTGGTGCAACAGTTAACTCATCTACATTAAGTTTGGTAATTTCTCCATTTAAAGCTGTAGAATCGGTGCGCCTTGTTAAAAGTTTAAAATCTTCATCAGTATTAGTAACCGTTCCTAAGGTACCTAGTTCAAATTGTTTTTGTACGGCCATCGAACCTATTATATGCAAATCTGATTCCGGATTAGTAGTCCCCACTCCCACTTGTGCGAATAACTGTACAACACAGAAAATACTTAATACAAAGGAAAATGTAAACTTTTTATACATTAGTCTATAAAGGGATTTGTGGCCGACTGCGTACTAGCTTCTTCCATAGCTACAGGTATGCGTCCAAATTGTTTTGATAAATCTTTTGAATATATCAGTGTGGTAATAGTCCAAGTACCTTTTTCATTTGGGTTTAAATTATTTGCAGCAGGAAAATCTGCAGTAATATGCCAAGTACCGTCTTTAATAAATGCACTGTAAAAGGGTATTGTTGCATTACTGTTTATATCCAGTTCACGATCGTATGATGCTGATAAAGTATTAAGCACAAATTCATTTGCATCTACTCTAGTATCAAAATCAAAAACCCAATCTTCTTGAGGATCATATAATTCATATATCTGAATATAACCTAGAGCGGCTCCGGTAGGGTTGCTAACATCCAGAGATTTGATCTTACTATTACCATCTTGAATTAAGAATGTGCTAGTATCATCATCTTTTAAATCGTTGATAGTGCTTATGGTTACAGTATTCTGTACGCGTGCATCCCCTGCAACCTCTAATTTGACCCTTGGATTTGTGGTACCAATTCCTACTCCAGTTGTTTGTCCCAAAACAGGAACAATAGAAAGGAGAATGATTGTAAAAGCAACAAGTTGAAGATTTGGGTGAAAATGTTTCAATTGGGTGACTTTTATAATAGGGTAAAAGTATATAAAAAGTGGTTTATTAAATAATAATTAACTATTTAATTTATTATTTGTAGGAAAAAACTTTCAAAATAAAATAAGCTATGCTTAAAATTTATTATTATTTCCTCTGCTTTTATATCTATTTGTATCAAGACATATAAATGACTGATACTGTTATAAATGGCAAAATGCATAATAGGAGTTGTTAAAAAGGTATTACCACCACGCAGCAAAAGCGCTCAAAACGCCACTTGGCTTAAAAATCCAAAATTTGAATGAGCGGGATTGTGTCAATCGTATTTTAGCTGAATCAAAGAAATGATCAAATGATAAACGCTGAACAGATGTGGGAGCACCAACCCAATCATTCTTAGACGGAATATAGAAGGTTGTTTCTTCATCTTTTAATTGCAACAGCTGATCTAAAGTGTAATAGTATCCGGCAATTAATTGATGCGGTATCTCAATGTGTTGCAGCTTCAACCCTAACGGAATGTAAACTTGGGCTTTAAAACTTAATTGTTGTATTAATGAAATAGGGAGGATATCTATGGCGTGAAGCATTTTTTCAGTTTCTGGATGCTGTAGCATCGGGAACTGATGTGTGCTTAATTTTTTAATCTTTTCTTTAAGTGCATCTTTTGCGTTTGGACCTATTAGTCGTTCAATCCAGTTGCCTTCAAGTTCCGGGCGATAGAGGTAAAACTTGTAAACCATTTCTAAATGAATGCGTTCACCGGTTTGATTTTCGATGATAAAATCAAGTTCGCCTAAGGTCAACTTGTTTGCTATGACTTGTAGATTCTGAGCAAGAACCTTGTAACCACGGGCGATAAGATACATCTGCATAAAATACTCCATACGCTGACCAAGTCGTATAGATTGAGGCATTTCAAAATCTTCTGGTAATTCTAAATTAGCAGGTTTGAAATCAAAATTAGATACGCCTAAAATCTCTGAAGATAGGTCGATTTGAGGCGTATCTATAAATCCTTGATATTGATGTTGCAGGTTAATATTAGTCAAACAAATCTGATGATAAATAGCGATCACCGCGATCACAAATAATAGAAACTACAACGCCTTCTTCTAGTTGCTCACACAAGCGCAGTGCCGCAACTGTAGCGCCCCCGCTGCTCATTCCGCTAAAAATACCTTCTTCCTTAGCTAATCTTTTAGCCATTTTGCGCGCATCTGCTTCGCTAACTTCAAGCACTTCATCCACTTTAGAAGCATCAAAGATTTTAGGTAAATATTCTTGCGGCCATTTGCGTATTCCGGGAATACTGGAATCATCGGTAGGTTGTACGCCTACAATTTGTACAGCACTATTTTGCTCTTTTAGATAAGTTGAAGTTCCCATAATCGTTCCCGTAGTTCCCATAGAAGATACAAAATGCGTTACCTTACCTTGTGTGTCATTCCAAATTTCCGGGCCGGTAGTTTTGTAATGCGCCTTCCAGTTGTCGGGATTAGAAAACTGGTTAAACATAAAATAACCTTCTTCTTTTACTTTTGCTTCGGCAAAATCTCGAGCACCTTCAATACCGATATCTTTTGAAGTGAGAATGACTTTGGCACCATAAGCACGCATAGTTTGTACGCGTTCTTTAGTTGCATTTTCGGGCATTACAATTTCTAAATCCAGGCCATACATTGAGGCGATCATTGCTAAGGCAATACCTGTATTTCCGCTTGTAGCTTCGATCAATTTAGATTCTTTAGTGATTTCACCACGCTCCATAGCTGTGGTGATCATATTAAATGCCGCACGATCTTTGACGCTTCCTCCGGGATTTTGCCCTTCGAGCTTAAAAAGTAATTTTACCTTAGGGTTTTTCTGTAAAACCTTAGATTCTACGAGAGGCGTATTGCCTATAAGGCGTTCTATAGAATAATTCATGAATTGTTTTTTTTAAAATACCCGCTATTCTTTTTTCTCGAGTTCTCTGATCAAGATTTCGGGTTTATGCGAAACTAAAGAGTAGGGTGGGACCGATTTGGTTAACCACACATTACCGCCAATGATACTATTGGAACCAATTACAGTATCACCACCTAAGATGGTCGCATTGGCATAGATGGTCACGTTATCCTCAATGGTAGGATGTCTTTTTACCGCGCTCAGATCTTTAGCAACACTCAGTGCGCCCAACGTAACCCCTTGATAAAGTTTTACGTGATCTTTGATAACTGCCGTTTCTCCTATTACAATTCCGGTGGCGTGATCCATAAAAAAGTACTCGCCAATAACCGCTCCCGGATTGATATCAACACCGGTAATGTGATGCGCATACTCTGTCATTAAACGCGGTACAATAGGAAATCCCTTTTGGTGCAGCGCGTGACTTAAGCGGTAAATAGCTATTGCGTGAAAACCGGGATAGGCCAGATATACCTCTTCAATACTCGTCGCTGCAGGATCGTTTTGAAATATAGCTTCGGCATCAAGATTTAGTTTTCGCAAGATCTCAGGCAGCTGGGCCACATAATCGTCCCAAACCTTGCTGCATTTCTTATCGATTTCCCAGCAGGCAAGCTCAACTAGATTCTCAAACAAGCGTTCTAATCGATCTAAATCTTCATCAAGATCATTAGGAAAGTTGAATAAGGTTGAAAAAAGCTCTTTAGTAAAACGATGTGTATCTGTTTTTAATTTGAAATTAAGATTGGCGTTTTGCTTATGAGCGCGTATCTGACTTATGATGTTCTCTTTATTGATCATAGGCTATTTAATTCATTCAAATGTATTGAAATGTATTTGCACAACATCTGGTAATGATAGTAAAATTCTATTTTTGGGCTATGTTTAAAAAAGAATTCTTCTACCTTTTTAAAATTCAGTATCTCGGTTTTAGATATCACGGTTGGCAAAAGCAACCAGATCTGCTCACCGTAGAACGTATGATGCAACGTACATTAAAATATGTATTGGGTCGTAATAACTTTAAATTCATTGCAGCCGGTCGTACAGATGCTAAAGTTTCGGTTAATGCTACCTATGTAGAACTCATACTTCAAGAAGAACCCTTAGCGGTCAATGATTTTTTTAAAGTCTTCAATGACAACCTTCCGCAGGATATTCGGCTTTTAGAAGTTATTGAAAAGCCTAAACAAACTAACATCATTCAAGCTCCCAAACTCAAAGAGTATATTTATCTATTTTCATTCGGCGAAAAAAATCATCCGTTCTGCGCACCCTATATGGTGAATGTAAAAGGAGCGCTTGATATCGCATTGATGCAACGCGGTGCAAGCCTAATGCAGGGTACGCACGATTATCGAAATTATGCTTACAAGGCTACTGCCGAAACGCAAACGCTTATGACAATTGAATCTTCAGTTATTGAAGAAAACACTTTGTACACAGCTAGTTTTTTTCCGAAGCATTCCTATGTATTCAAAGTTGTGGGAGCCGGTTTTAAGCGACATCAGGTGCGCTTAATGATGGGCGCGCTATTTGATCTAGGAAGCGGAATTCTTTCTTGGGAGGCTTTTGAGAAGAGTCTTGACGGAACCATCCCTTATAAACTTACACACATCGCTCAGGCATCTGGTCTTATTCTGCAAGAGATCAATCTTGAGGAACATTGACTTAATTTAAGTTAAATCTGCCAGAGCTTAACAAAGCTTAACCCTTATGAATAAAGCTTTAACCCGGTCTTAACCCGGCAGCGCATACCTGCTGACTATCTTTGTAAGTGAATTGATTTTATAACCAACAAAAACAATATACTATGAAAAAGGTAGCAATTTTAGCAACTAACGGATTTGAAGAAAGTGAATTAACTTCTCCATTAGAAGCAATGAAAAAAGAAGGCTTTCAGGTTGATATTGTAAGCGAAAAAAAAGGAACGATTAAAGCGTGGGCAGAAACCGACTGGGGGAAAGATTACGATGTTGATAAGACCTTAGACGAAGTTTCAGCAAAAGATTATAATGCTTTAGTATTGCCGGGTGGAGTGATTAATCCGGATCAGCTGAGAAGAAACGAGAATGCGCTCGTATTTATTAGAGATTTCTTTAAACAGCATAAGCCGGTGGCTGCAATCTGTCACGCACCTCAATTATTGATCAGTGCTGATGTAGTTGAAGGAAGAACGTTAACTTCATTCTCATCAATTAAAAAAGACCTAGAAAACGCAGGTGCATTGTGGGTAGATAAAGAAGTTGTGGTAGACGAAGCGTTAGTAACCAGTAGAAATCCTAACGATTTACCGGCATTTAATGCAAAAGTAATCGAGGAAATCAATGAAGGTAAGCACGATTTACAACACGCATAAATTGACCTCGATTTCTAGATAATCAGATTTTAAAAGTCCGTCGTATGGCGGACTTTTTCTATTTTTAACCTACTAAATTGTAATGGATGTCAAAGAGAATAAAGATTAAGAAGCCGAGAATCCCTAAAATTCCAAAAATAAAGCTGGCGCACAAGAAGATACAAAACGATGTGCCGGGAACACTTACCTATACAGGTAGTAAGGAACAGAAGCACGTGACGGTTGAACTTATTGATTATTCTCCTTCTACACATAAAAATATCACGGTTGATGATGTTTCGCAGGCATTCAATAAAAAGCATCCGGAAGAAATTAGCTGGATCAATGTTAACGGACTGAGTGATATTGATCAAATAGAAAAACTGGGGGATCACTATAAGTTGCACCCACTTATATTAGAAGATATCGTAGATACCAGCCAACGGCCCAAGATTGATGAGTATCCAGATTATTTATTTATCGTATTTAAAATGCTCTATTACAATAGTGAGGGAGTTTTTATGAATGAACACATCAGTCTTGTTCTGGGCGAAAATTACCTGATCACATTTCAAGAAGCTGACGGAGATGTATTTGACTCGTTGCGACAGCGTATCGCCAATGCCAAAGGGCGAGTGCGCAATGCCGGTGCAGACTATTTGATGTTTGCAATTATGGATGCGGTAGTGGATCACTATTTCACTTTAATAGAAACGATGAGCGATCGCATAGAATCGCTAGAAGACATATTATTTTCTAATACTGCAGATCAAGATATCACACAAGATATTCAAGAGTTAAAGCGGGAGGTTTTGCGTTTGCGAAAAGCGGTCTTTCCGTTTAGAGAAGTGGTCAACAGGTTGGAAAAAATAGACAGTCAGCTTATTGATGAACGTACGATAACGTACATACGCGACTTGTATGATCACGTGACACAAGTGACTGATAGTATTGATATTTATCGAGAAATGACCTGGGGCTTGATGGATATGTATATGACCACCATTAGCAACAAGATGAACGAGGTGATGAAAGTATTGACCATTATGGCCAGTATTTTTATTCCGCTTACGTTTATGGCTGGTATTTATGGGATGAATTTTGAATACATCCCAGAATTACATCTAAAATACGGGTACTATTATTTATGGGCAGCAATGATCCTTGTGTTTTTAGGATTGCTGTACTATTTCAAACGGAAAAAATGGTTGTAAGTAACCGTGTTAATTCTTTAAAAAGCCTTGTTTAAGGCTGCGTTTACTGAAGAAATAAAGGTAGACTGCAATAAAGATCACGATCAGAGGCATCAGTAAACCTTGTACCATTCCGTAGACTTCAATTGCCGGCGTTGCAAAAAAGGAATATCCCATTTGAATCAGAACTCCAACCAAAGAAATCAAAAACAAGGTGACTGCAGAAGTTCTGCGCAGTAATAAAAGCAAGCTTCCTATGAAACCGGTAATCGTTGCTATGGCAAAAATTCCCTTAAGCCATTGCGGTGTGCTTTGAATAAGTTCGGCTTGATCTGCGGGTAATTCAGCAAGAGCAGCACTACTTACAAAGGTTTGCCCCATAAAGGCAAAAACGCCCATTAAATTCCAAATAATTGCTAAAGTGGTGATAATCCAAAACGTACGATTAGGTTTACTTGAAGTCATAATTGGTTAATTTTAAATTTCAAAAATGATCGGGTATCGGGTATAAAATTTCGATAATCTAAAGTAATAATTTTTTAGAAAGTTCGACTTTTAGACCTGTAATCTAGATTAATTCTAACTGCATTGTAAAAGCTATTTTAATGTCAACTAAACTCCCCGCAGCCTATTTTCCGTTTTTAAACGAACTCAAAGAAAACAACCATAAAGAGTGGATGGACGCACATAAGGCGGAATATAAAACTCTGGAAAAACAGTTCAAACAATTTTGTGAAGACACCAAGAATCGGTTGAACAATTTTGACGAGATCGAGCGCGCAAAGGTATTTAGGATCAACAGAGATATACGTTTTAGCAAGAATAAAAATCCGTATAAAACCAACAGGGGAGCTATTTTCTCTAGGTCTGGCGTGCAGCGAAGAGGTAGTTTTTATTTTCAGATGGCGCCTGGTGCCAGTTTTGCCGGAGGTGGTTTCTTTAAGCCAGAATCGGCAGATTTGCTCAGAATTCGTAAGGAGTTTGAGTTTGACGCAGAGCCCATACGATCTATTTTAAATCAAAAAGAATTTAAGTCGGTCTACGGCGGATTTAATACTGAAAGTCAGGTAAAAACAGCTCCAAAAGGTTTTAGCAAAGACGACCCTAATATTGATCTGATCAAGAATAAAAACTTTTTTGTCACGCACCAATACACAGATGCCGAAGTCCTCGCAGAAGATTTTCAGCAAACCTTATTACAACACTTTAAGCTGTTGTTGCCGTTTTTTGATTATATGAGCGAAGTTTTGACAACAGATTTAAACGGAGAATCTATTCTCTAGCTTTCAAAGAGTTAGCTTTTTGATCCAGCTTCTTAAAAACTTTGTTAATTAAAATGACTTTTGAGGCTTTAAAAAACCTCTGTGAAATGCTATATTAGCGGACATCCCTTTTATTTTATGGCTGAAGAAACAAAATACACCGAGGACAATATTAGATCCCTTGACTGGAAAGAACATATACGTATGCGTCCGGGGATGTACATCGGGAAACTGGGCGATGGATCTAGTGCAGACGATGGAATTTACATTCTTTTAAAAGAGGTTTTAGACAACTCTATTGATGAGTTTGTAATGGGCTCCGGTAAAACCATTGAAGTTAGTATTCAAGGAACCCGCGTGATCATTCGTGATTATGGCCGTGGGATCCCGCTAGGGAAGGTGGTTGATGTGGTTTCAAAAATGAATACCGGTGGTAAGTATGATTCTCGTGCCTTTAAAAAATCGGTGGGATTAAATGGTGTAGGTACCAAAGCGGTAAATGCACTTTCTGAATATTTTAGAGTAGAATCTACCCGTGACGGGCAATCTGCTTCCGCAGAATTTGAACGCGGAACTCTAAAAGATCAAGAGTTTCTGGAAGAAACCTCACGCCGAAAGGGTACTAAAGTCACTTTTGTACCGGATGACACCATTTTTAAGAATTACAAATTTAGAAATGAGTATGTTTCGCGAATGCTTAAAAACTATGTTTACCTCAATCCGGGATTGACCATAGTTTTTAATGGGGAAAAATTCTATTCAGAAAATGGACTGAAAGATCTTCTGGGCGACCGTATCGCCGAGAATGATGTGCTGTATCCTATCATTCATTTACGCGGTGATGATATTGAAGTAGCGCTTACCCACAGCCGCACGCAGTATTCTGAAGAATATCACTCTTTTGTGAATGGTCAGAATACCACTCAAGGAGGTACGCATCAGGCGGCTTTTAGAGAAGCCGTGGTTAAGACCATACGCGAATTTTACAATAAAAATTATGATGCTTCAGATATTCGGAAGTCTATTGTTTCGGCAATAAGTATTAAAGTCATGGAACCGGTTTTTGAGTCACAGACTAAAACCAAATTAGGTTCTACTGATATGGGAGGAGATTTGCCTACGGTACGTACCTATGTCAATGATTTTCTCAAAACTAAACTGGATAACTATCTGCATAAAAACCCGGAAACCGCTGAAAAACTTCAGCGCAAAATTCTTCAGGCAGAGCGGGAGCGTACCGAGCTAAGCGGAATTAGAAAATTGGCAAAAGAGCGCGCTAAAAAAGCAAGCTTGCACAACAAAAAACTAAGAGATTGCCGCGTACATTTAACAGACAGTAAGAAGGAACGCAATCTAGAGAGTACATTATTTATAACCGAGGGAGATTCAGCATCAGGGTCTATTACTAAATCTCGTGATGTCAATACCCAGGCGGTTTTTAGCTTACGCGGTAAACCGCTCAACTCGTACAATATGAGTAAGAAGATTGTATATGAGAATGAAGAATTCAATCTCTTGCAATCTGCTTTGAATATTGAAGAATCTATGGAAGATTTGCGTTACAACAACATTGTGATCGCAACTGATGCCGATGTTGATGGGATGCACATTAGATTATTGCTTATAACGTTCTTTTTGCAATTTTTCCCTGAGCTTATCAAAGAGGGGCATTTATATATTTTAGAAACGCCACTCTTTAGAGTACGTAATAAGAAAAAAACAATTTACTGTTATAGCGAGCAGGAGCGTCGTGATGCAATTGAAGAATTAAGCGGAAAACCGGAGATCACTCGATTTAAAGGTTTAGGTGAAATTTCGCCAGACGAATTCAAACACTTTATTGGTGACAGTATCCGTTTAGCGCCAATTATGCTTGACGAAGCGATGTCTATTGAAGAAATTTTACAGTTCTATATGGGCAAAAACACGCCAGACCGCCAGAAGTTTATTATTAATAACCTTAAGGTGGAGTTAGATCCTGTATTAGAAAATTAGAATAAGAATCCCCATTTATCTTTTTGAGATAAAGAAACTATGAGCGAAAACTACGAAGATCCAAATTTAGAACAACCAGACGACGAAAATTCAGGTGAAACCATAACCCGAGTAACGGGTATGTTTAAAGACTGGTTTCTGGATTATGCCTCTTATGTTATTTTAGAACGTGCGGTACCGGCGATTGAAGATGGTTTTAAACCCGTACAACGCCGTATCATGCACTCGATGAAAGATCTTGATGATGGCCGCTACAACAAAGTTGCAAACATTGTTGGGCATACGATGCAGTATCACCCGCACGGTGATGCGAGTATTGCCGATGCAATGGTGCAGATGGGTCAAAAAGATCTATTGATCGATACCCAAGGAAACTGGGGGAATACCTTAACCGGTGACAGCGCTGCAGCTTCGCGTTATATTGAAGCCCGACTTTCAAAATTTGCGTTGGAAGTATTGTTTAGTCCGAAAATTACAGATTGGCAAGCCTCCTACGATGGAAGAAGAAAAGAACCCATAAATCTTCCGGTTAAATTCCCATTGTTGTTAGCGCAAGGTGCCGAAGGTATTGCGGTAGGTTTAAGTACGAAGGTGCTTCCGCATAATTTTATAGAATTGATTGATGCTTCGGTAAAACATTTAGAAGGAAAGAAATTTAAAATCTTACCGGATTTTCCTTCCGCAGGAGAAGCAGATTTTAGTGATTACAAAGATGGAAAACGAGGCGGTCGTGTACGCGTACGTGCTAAGATCAGTCAGCAGGATAAGAATACTTTAGTAATCACCGAAATCCCTTTTACAACAACTACTACATCACTGATAGATAGTATTTTAAAAGCAAACGATAAAGGAAAGCTTAAAATAAAAAGAATAGAGGATAACACCTCTTCTGAAGTTGAAATCTTGGTGCATTTACCAGCCGGACTTTCTCCTGATAAAACCATTGGAGCGCTTTACGCGTTTACCAATTGTGAGGTTTCTATTTCGCCTTTAGGTTGTGTGATTGAAGATAACAAACCGTTGTTTGTAGGTGTCAGTGAGATGCTGCGTATTTCAACAGAGCGCACTAAAGATTTATTGCGTCAAGAGCTTGAAATACAACTTGAGGAGTTAGAAAATCAATGGCATTATGCTTCTTTAGAACGCATTTTTATCGAAAATAGAATTTACCGTGATATTGAAGAAGAGACCACTTGGGAAGGCGTTTTACACGCGATCAATGAAGGTTTAAAACCACATATAGGGCATCTAAAACGTCCTGTGGTTGAAGAAGATCTTGTGCGCCTGACTGAAATTCGTATCAAGCGAATTTCAAAATTTGATATAGATAAAGCGCAGCAGCGCATTGAGGCGCTAGAAGATCAGATCGCTGAAGTAAAACATCATTTAGAGCATCTTACGGAGTTTGCCATTGCTTATTTCAAAAGACTTAAAAAAGAATATGGCGCTGGTAGAGAGCGCAAAACTGAGATCAAACTTTTTGATGATATCGAAGCGTCAAAAGTGGTTATTCGCAACACAAAACTTTATGTGAATCGTAAAGAAGGTTTTGTGGGCACGTCTCTCAAGAAAGACGAGTATGTCACAGATTGCGCTGATATTGATGATATTATCGTTTTTACTAAAGAAGGAAAAATGATGGTTTCTAAAGTGGACACCAAAACCTTTGTGGGTAAAGATATCATACACGTAGCCGTATTTAAAAAGAAAGACAAGCGCACCATTTATAATATGTTGTATCGCGATGGAAAAGGAGGCGCAACTTATGTCAAGCGCTTTAATGTTACCAGTACGACGCGCGACCGCGAGTATGATATGACTAAAGGAAAAAAAGGCTCTCAAGTACTTTATTTTTCTGCGAACCCTAATGGAGAGGCTGAAGTGGTATCCGTTTATTTGAGAGCGGTAGGGAATATAAAGAAGTTAAAGTTTGATCTAGACTTTTCTGATATTCTTATCAAAGGCCGAAACGCTAACGGAAACCTTGCTACCAAACACGCCGTACGTACTGTAGAACTGAAGGAGAAAGGGGTTTCTACATTAAAGCCAAGAAAAATATGGTTTGATGATACCATTCAGCGTTTAAATGTGGATGGTAGAGGAGAACTTCTGGGAGAATTTAAAGGAGAAGACAAGCTGTTGATCATCACCCAAGATGGGATCGCCAAAACCATAACTCCGGAACTTACCACGCGTTTTGACGATAAAATGATCATATTAGAAAAATGGATTCCTGCTAAACCTATTTCGGCGATCTATTGGGATGGAAACAGAGAACGTTATTATGTAAAACGCTTTCTGATTGATAATCCTGAGAAAGAAGAATCGTTTGTTTCTGATCACGAAAATACGCAATTAGAGCTTGTTTCTACAGACCATAGGCCAGTGGTAGAAATGGTATTTTACAAAGAGCGTAACAAGGATCAAAAGGCAAATGAAACGGTTGATATAGAAGATTTTATATCGATTAAAGGAATAAATGCTTTAGGTAATCAATTTTATACTGAAAAGCTCAAGCAGATCAATTTATTAGACCCGCTACCTTATGAGGAGCCCGTGGAAGCTCAGCCTGAACAGGATGCTGAAACCCCTTCAGAATCAGAAGAGACAGATCACTCTGAGAACGATCAAGAGGATCACATAAAAGGGGATGGGAGTCAAGGATCATTATTTTAAATTATGGGATTAATTCAGGAGTTTAAGAATTTTGCTGTAAAAGGCAATATGGTTGATATTGCTATTGGTGTGATCATCGGTGCGGCTTTTCAAAGTGTAGTGGATGTCATTGTAAAAAAAATTATGATGCCTCCACTTTCGTTACTCACAGATGGTGTGCGTCTAGCCAATAAAAAGATTGTGCTGAAAGACGCATATACCGCCGTAGACGGCACTGCTGTTGAAGAAATAGCCATTGGCTATGGAGAATTGATAGAGGTATTGATCGACTTTTTTATCATTGCGATTGTAGTTTTTATTGTGGTAAAATTGATGAATAGTTTAAAAAGACAAAGTGAAGATGATCAGAATCCTGCTGTTGAAACTCCAAAAAACATTCAGCTTTTGTCACGAATGGAAACCTTACTTGAAGAGCAAAATCAACTTTTAAGAAACCAACAAAAAAGCAAAAAGTAAGAATTTTCTTTCGTTAAAATTATTTTTAATAATTATTTTAGGTGGTTAATCGATTATTTATTGTTTTATAGTGCTTCACTCGCAAGAAAATCTGTACTTTTAACATTAAATTATAAATAAGCGACAGCTACTTCCTAGATGGCAAAAGGAATACCCCCCAAACACTATTTTATAGCCTTCCTCTGGTTTTTAATACCGGCGCTCGTTTGCTTTTATGTGTATCACAGCTACAAAGTAGCTTTACCCCAAAGGCTTTCAGACCAGGTGCAATTGACCGGAAGCTTGGCCACACAAGACTTTAAGCGCACCGTGCGCAGTAATGTGCAGGCGCTACAAAACCTTACAGAGCGCATTGAAGAAACTGACGGAGCATACTATGATTATTGGAAACAAGATGCGAAGCGTTTGCTCAAGCAAAATGAGTCTTTAGATTTTGTTGAGATCATCAACGCAGATGGTATTATTGAAGATGTGTATCCTAGAAGGCCTAATGTACCTGCTATAGGACTAGATATTTCAAAGTTAGCCTACCGTTTTGAGGACTGGAAAAGTAAATCAAACCAAGGGATTACAAACATTACTCAATGGTTGCACCTTTCGCAAGGCGGTGATTCTTTTCTTATTGATGTCCCGGTGTATATTAATGATGAATTTCGAGGAACCGTAACCGGTGGAATGAATTTTAATGAGGAATTTGATCGGCTAAGTTATTACCTGAAAGACTTTGCAATTCAAATTTTTGATGAAGAAGGGACTCAGTTTTATAATTATAATAATTATGATTTAGCTCAGAAAGATCCGTATTACATTTTTGAGACTGCGATGATTATGGATTCTGATTTAAATGAATCCTGGAATTTTCAACTTACCTTTTCTAATCCAGATTTCTTTGCTGAAGAAATGTTGCTGATCAATATTGCGTTGGCAGTGGGGCTAATTTTATCTCTGGCAATTGGTTTGCTTTCTTTTTTCAACCGAAACGCTCAAGTTGCCGCAAGACGCACCTTTATTATCAACAAAGAATTGAAAAAGGTCAATCAGCATCTTGAGGAACAAACGCAGCGTGCCAATCAAGCTTCAATCGCTAAAACGGAATTTCTATCTAATATGAGTCACGAGATCAGAACTCCGTTAAACGCAATTGTAGGGATCACCGATCTTATAGGTTCCGGAACGAATACGTTTGAAGAAGAACATTACTTATCTCTTTTAAAACAATCGTCAAAAACCTTACTCAATCTAATCAACGATATTTTGCGTCTAGACAAGATTGAGTCTGGCTTTTCTGAAGTTGCCCATATTAAATTTTGTCCGTCTGATATTTTAAAGAATATTGAACAGTTTAACCTTCAGGTATTAAAAGACAAAGGCATTGCGTTTGAATTAAAAATTGAAGCTGAAGAACATAGTTTTGTATTGGGAGATCGTGCTAAATATGAGCAGATCATCAATAATATTATCAGTAACGCTATCAAGTTCACCGAATCCGGAAGTATAAAAGTGCTCTATAAAGAGGAGGTAAGTGAAAACAAAACCCATCTCTCTATCAGCGTCAAAGACACGGGAATAGGTATTCCTCAAGATAAATTAGATAAAATCTTTGAGCGCTTTATTCAGCTGGATACAGGAATGCGCAAAAAGCATAGTGGAGGCGGAATTGGCTTATCTATTGCTAAGCATTTGGTCGAATTATTAAAAGGAAAGATTTCGGTCAAGAGTCAAGAAGGTAAAGGTTCTGAATTTAGCATTGCGCTTACTTTTGATACGGCTGTTGAAAATTGTTCAACAAAAGATACTACCCCAAAATCTGAGATTCCGAATCTTAATATACTTGCTGTTGATGATAACAAACTCAATGTAATTGTACTCTCGCAATTGCTCAAAAAACTCGGCTTAGACGCAGATATTGCGTACACCGGTAAAGATGCTGTCTCTAAAGCTCAGAAAAAGAAGTATGACCTTATTTTTATGGATGTTCATATGCCGGATATAGATGGGTATGAGGCAACCAAACAAATCAAGTTGGCTAACAAAGCAACGGTGATTTTAGGGCTTTCAGCAGATTCTACGCTGAGCGCAATGGATAAAGGAATTGATTGCGGAATGAGTGATTACCTAACTAAGCCAATTGATAAGAGCAAATTGATCTTAGTGCTTAACGAGCACTTTGGGATAGGTGGTTCTCAGAAAATTGTTATTTGATTGGCAAATTCAGCAGTACTTGCGTGCCTTCAGGGTTTTCATTAGCGTCATACAAATCAACGAAATTAAGGGTGTAATTGTGTCTTAGATTCTTCGAGAAGTTTTGCAGTCGCTTTAATGTGAGATTGATCCCTATTGATTTCTTTTGAGTATTGATTTTTTCACTAGGCATTTCCATAGTTTTCTTTCTGCCTATGCCATTATCTGTAATGGTAATTGTTATATAATGCTCATCTTTTTTCTTTACATCTAGTGCAAGTCGCTTATAACCTTCTTTGGCTTGCAAACCGTGCCATAAAGCATTTTCTAGAAAAGGTTGTAATATGAGCGATGGAATTTTAATAGCCGAGATGTCTACTTGATCATCAATAGTTTCTTTATAATCAATTTCATTACAAAATCTGATATTCTCAATATTGACGTACAAGCGCATCGTTTCGAGTTCTTCAGCAAGTGTAATTTCTTTTTCTAGCGAACTGGATAAAATAGATCGAATAAGTTTTGCAAACTGATTGAGGTAATTAGTAGCATCCTCAAGATTGCTGTTCTGTAAATAAATACGAATGGAAAGCAACGCGTTAAAAATAAAATGCGGATTCATTTGAGAGCGCATTAATTTTTGCTCTGCATTTAAGCGTTGCTTTTGATTTCTTAACTGGGTTTGACGATACAAAATGATGAGAATGATCAAGATAAGAAACGCAACTAAGAGAATAAAGATGTTATTTTTACGGCTTTGACTGAGTTGAATTTGCGCGATCTCATTATTTTGCTGCAGTAAGCTAATGGTATTTTTCTTTTGTTCTGTATCGTATTTGTAAATGAGGTTACTTACATATTTGTGATTGGCTTCGTTAAGGTAGGCTTCTTGTACTTCCTGAGATTTTCGTTGATATTGTAAAGCCGCATTATAATCCCCGGTTTTTTCTTTAAGTTGAGAAAGGTGCATATAAGCTAGGCTTAAAAACTGCTTTTGATCGTTCTCCTTGGCTATATTTTTTCCTTTAAGGAGATAGTTTTCTCCGAGACTTAAATTGCCCACTTCGCTATTGGCCCAGCCCAAATTTATATATGTCAACGCGATATAAAATTTATCGCCTATCTCAAGAGCTTTGGGCAACGAAGGTTTTATAAGCGCTAGGGCTTCTTGTGGTTTTCCTTGTTTTAAATAGACTTGGCCTATACTATTATGACAAATGACCCTACCTAAATCACTATTGATCTTCTCATTATATTCTAATGACTTCTGATAATTAATCAGCGCCTTATCGTAAAGTTCGCGCTCTTCATAAGTGATCCCCAGATTAGCATAATTGATTGCCATACCCAGATCGCTCGTTAAGTTGATCTCGCTGTTAATGGCCATCTTAAAGAATTTCTCTGCCTGCTCATAATCGCGTAAAAGCAAATAGATGTTTCCTATGCTGTTTTGAGAGATAGCAATGCCTTTTAAAAGCGCATTGGATTTTTTGGGCTGACTTTCTGCTAAAGCGAGTGCAGCATTATGATTGTCAAGGGCAGAACTTACCGCGTCAATTCTTCGGTACACAACCCCGGTCATATTGAGAATAGAAACTTCTAATTCTACATCATTAATGGGCTCGGCTAAGGTTAGAGCTCTTTGATGATGCGCTATAGATTCGTCATAATACGAGCGATCTCTTAGAAAAATTCCATATAAATTTTCACCAAAGGCTTCGCCAAAATCATAATTGGCTTTTTGAGATCGATCAATAAAAGAAGTAATGCCTAGAGAATCGCGTCTGAATCGAGAGGTATATTTCTGCAAAGAATCAAAGGTGGTGAATCTTTTTTGCAGAAGTTCATCAATGATATTTTTTACATTGGTATCCTGACCAAAAGAGGGCCTGAAAGAAAACAGACAAAAGCAAAGGAAGGTATAAAAAATAGCACGCGACAAAAGCTTCAGATTTTACGGGCATCGCAAAGTATTTAATACTCCATTCCGATCGCTATCGGGATGCCTCGAAATTAAAAATTCGTTTCTAATAATTGCCTTTAGGATTTTTCCTGTGACAATGATGAAAAAAACACATCATTTATAAAACAGGATAAATATAGCACAAAGTTTAAACAGATGCTTTTGCGTTATATAATCAAACATTTAGAATTTTAGATTTTATGTAAATCAAACTATTTCACTTTAATGGCAGTACCTTTTTGTTTTTTAGAGTCACCAACCAAGGCATATTCAAAAGTGTAAGAGTTACCTTGAGTTGTAAGAATTTTAAAATGTAGCGCTTTGCGATCCATCATACTTTGAGGGTTGATCTTTTTCGCAATATATTCACAATCGTTGATCCAACGAATGCTTGAAGAGTCTGCTTGACCTTTATAATAATCAATTTCTAAGGTGTCATTACGCGTAAATGTTGTCTTTACAACTTCGCCATCCAAATAGGTCTCAAACTCAAAGGAGCCCGTCTTAAAATCGGTGCAGTTGCGTTCAGGATTATAACACGAGTTGAGAAGAAGCATTGCGAGCAGCAAAAAGCAAAAATACCGCATAGGAGATCACATTATTTTGGTTAGGCCAAAGTTAGCGAAGAATAAACATTCTGGCGATTATGGATTAAAACTTTTAAAGGTTCCATCCTTATAAAAGATCACGATACGCTCAATATCTGATTTAGTCGAAGGACTAGTGTCTGGAGTTGGCTGAGCAGTGCTTGAAGCATCTGTGGAATTAGAGGCTAGCGCTACCGGTTCATCATCAAAATTTGCCGAAAGCTGCGAACTCACAATAGGAGCTCGTTTTGTGACTTGACTTTTAGGAAAGCTTCCTTTGCCATTTAAGAGCCAGTACAGCTCTACTTCAGGGAAGGCCTCAATGATCTTCATTACAAATTCTAGACTTGGTTTATTTCTGCCGGAAATAATATGAGAGATCGAAGAGCGCCCCACATCAATAGCATCAGCAAATGAAGTAGCGTTCAAATCGTACTCATCCATTATTTTCTGAAGCCTTTTAGTAAATAATTCGCTGTTTACCATTGTAAATTCTATAAGCCCTACATTAGATTACAAATGTAAAAAATATAAACACAATTGTAAAATTACATTTGTAAACAGAATTACTTTTAATTGAAGTTTTCATTTAATAAGAAGAATATAAGATGCTGTATATAATATTATTACTAAAATTAAAAATGCTCTTTGGAATAATTCCTTTTGCGCTATTTACCATTAATACATCCTGTTTATCAATGTAAACAAATAAGAAATCATTCTTCGTTTACATTTGTAACATCACTAATGTTTACATTTGTTACTTATTTAAATACTTATGAATTATACCACTTTGCGTGATTGGCATAAGCTTCATCACGAGAAAGCCTTGTTTGGGCGTTACATTACAACTTCACATATACAACCGCTAATTGATCAACTTCCAGAACTGTTTCAAGTAAAAAGTTTGGGCTATTCTGTTGAGAAGCGTCTGATACAATCGGTAACTTTTGGTACCGGTCCTATTCAGATCTTAGGTTGGTCTCAAATGCATGGGAATGAAAGCACCACAACCAAAGCTTTATTTGACCTTTTTAGGTGGTTTGCTGCACATCAGGATCAAACTGAGGTTAAGCACCTTTTAAATGCGTGCACGTTTACTATGATCCCTATGCTCAATCCTGACGGCGCTGAGGCATATACTCGTGTTAATGCCAATCAGGTAGATTTAAATAGAGATGCGCAAAACTTGACACAGCCTGAAAGTAGTATTCTTAAGGAGGCCTATAATTCGATCAAACCTGATTATTGTCTTAATCTACACGGACAGCGCACCATATTTGGTGTAGGAAGTCCGGCCAAGAGCGCTACAGTATCCTTTTTATCACCATCTCAGGATGAATTGCGCACCGTGACGGCATCTAGAAAAATAGGAATGTCTATTATAAGTGATCTAAATGAGATGCTTCAGCAATTTATTCCGGGAAGTGTGGGGCGTTATGATGACGGATTTAATCTTAACTGTGTAGGGGATACCTTGCAGCAATTAAATATACCTACCATCTTGTTTGAAGCCGGTCATTTTCCCGAAGATTACGAGCGGGAGCAGACCAGATGTTTTATGTTTTTATCATTAATTCGCGTTTTTGAGTCGGTTTTATTGCTCAAATCTGAAGAAATAAGGGACTCAAATTCGTATTTCGCTATTCCGGAGAACAAAAAGTGCTACTTTGATTGCATAATTCGCAATGTGAATATTCCGCAAATCGGAGTGACCGATATGGCTATTCAATATGAAGAAACTTTAAAGAATGGTACCTTATATTTTGTGCCTAAAATAGCCCAGATCGCTGGTTTAGATGATTTTGTGGGGCATAAGGAGTTGGATTTTTATCAAAAAGAAATTCAAATTCCAGAAGGAATGAAACTAGAAGTAGGAGCAAATCTTGAGAATCTTCAAGCAAATAGTAATTTACCTACAACGTTTTCGGTAAAAAGCAACAATTTATTATGAATTATTCAGTGATTTTATATTATTTTTGATTTATATATAATTTAATTACTTAATAATGGCAAAATTCAAATTAGACGAGGTTGATCATCAAATCTTAGACATGCTGATTGAGAATACCCGAACTCCTTTTACAGATATAGCAAAGAAGTTGTTGATATCTGCAGGTACTGTTCATGTACGTGTAAAAAAGATGGAAGAAGCAGGTATTATTGTAGGGTCATCCTTAACGCTTGACTATGCAAAACTTGGCTATTCTTTCATTGCTTACGTAGGTATTTATATAAATAAGACCAGTCAAACCACATTTGTTTTGGAGCGTATTAACCAAATTCCTTATGTTACGGTAGCGCACGTAACTACAGGCAAGTTTAATATTTTCTGTAAGGTACGTGCTAAGAATACAGAGCACGCTAAAAATATTATCTTTATGTTAGATGATATTGAAGGGGTGTACCGTACTGAAACAATGATTTCTCTTGATGAAAGCATTAACGATAAGAAACGTTTAATGCATAGTATTTTTCAAGATTTGTAAAGTAAACCAAAGCATATTTTTATAATATACCCTTTGGCTTTGTTGACAAAGGGTTTTTTTATTCTAAAACCAGACTATTTATGTCCAGACAACCAAAATTAGAACGCTTTAATAACCTGGTAAAATCTAAATATCAGGTCTATAACAGCTTGTTCATGACCTTACCATTCCACGGAATAACCGATACCGGAGTGCTTTTGCCACTTTTTGATCGTATTTGTACCCGTGGTTATGATAAGCATTACAACCCAGAAAAAATCGTTAATTACTTCTTTGATAAGTATCAACGTGATGTCTCTGAAGAGGAGCGCTATGACTTGCTCTTTAGATTTATTCAATATATAGAGCGTCAAGTGGTACTCTTTGATGCAATCGAAGATGCAGCCTATCGTACCGTAAATAATATGGACGGGCGCGGAACACTTCGTAACATTAAAGAAGAGGCAGAAGCGCAATCAAAAACCGAAGAGCTTAAAGCCTATCTTCAGGATTTTAAAATAAGACCTGTACTTACAGCACACCCTACACAATTTTATCCGGGAGCTGTATTGGGGATCATTAATGACTTGAGTAAAGCCATAAATGAAAACAATGTTGAGATGATTAAGAAGTTATTGTCTCAATTAGGTAAAACTCCATTTTTCAAGAAAGAAAAACCTACGCCCTACGATGAAGCAGTAAGTTTGATCTGGTATCTTGAGAATGTATTTTACAAGGCCTCAAGCCACATTTACAATTACGTACGTCAGAATGTATTTAAAGGAGAAGCTTTTGACAACGAAGTGATCGACTTAGGATTCTGGCCTGGAGGTGACCGTGACGGAAACCCATTTGTAACAACCGAAATCACCTTAAAGGTTGCTGCACGGTTACGTAACACCATTATTAAGAACTACTATCGCGATATACGCAGTCTTCGTCGCCGCATCACTTTTGTAGGAACCGAAGAACCGCTTGCAGATCTAGAAAAACGTCTATATGAGAGTATTTTCCTTCCGGGAGACGAGGTTACTGTGTCCCTTGAAGAATTAGAAACTACTCTGCTTCGTATTCGTAAAATCGTAGTTGAGCGCCACGAAAGCTTATTCCTAGAAGAAATTGATGATATTCTGAACAAAGTAAAAATGTTTGGTTATCACTTTGCTGTGCTAGACATTCGTCAGGATAGTCGTGTGCATATGCACGTCATGGAAGAGATCGTAAAGCAATGTGCTAAGGATAACTTGGGTATTTTCCCAGATAATTATCTTGAACTCTCAGAAGAAGAACAAATTAAAGTACTTCAGGATGTTAAAGGTTCTGTTGATCCTTCAACCCTGCAAGATGATATTGCGCGTAAAACTTTGGAAAGTATTTATGCGATGCAAGATATTCAGAAGCAAAACGGCGAGCGTAGTTGTAATCGTTACATAATTAGTAACAACCAGACCGGGCTCAATGTAATGCAGGCGTTCTCTATGATACATCTTACCGGTTGGGAAGATCCTACTGTTGACATTGTACCTTTATTTGAGACGGTTCCTGATTTAAAGATCGCTAAAGAAGTTATGCGTGGCTTGTACACCAATCCGGCTTATGCTGCGCATTTGAAAAAGCGTAATATGAAGCAAACCATTATGTTAGGCTTTAGTGATGGTACTAAAGATGGAGGATACTTAATGGCGAACTGGAGTATTTTTAAAGCGAAAGAGGAGCTTACGCAGGTTTCGAGAGAATTCGGTATTAAAGTGATTTTCTTTGACGGTAGAGGTGGACCACCAGCACGTGGTGGTGGTAAAACACATCAATTCTACGCTTCTTTGGGCGATACTATTGAAGATGAAGAAATTCAAGTAACTGTTCAGGGGCAAACCATTAGTTCAAATTTTGGTACGCCAGACTCTTGCCAGTACAACTTAGAGCAGTTGTTAAGTTCAGGGATCTTTAATGGAGTCTTTTCTCAAAAAACAAAAGCATTCCCGGATGAAGATCGTAAGACGATGGAAGAGCTTGCAGAGATCAGCTACAAAGCATATTCTGACTTCAAAGCGCACCCTAAATTCTTAGGATATTTAGAGCGTATGAGTACTTTGAAATTCTATGCGAAGACTAACATTGGTAGCCGTCCTAGTAAGCGTGGCGGAAGCGATAAACTGGATTTCTCTGATCTGCGTGCGATTCCTTTTGTGGGATCTTGGTCGCAATTAAAGCAAAACGTTCCCGGATTTTTTGGTGTAGGTACTGCAATCGAAAAATTAGAGGAGCGTGGTGAGTTTGATCGCGTGCAATCATTATACAACAATAGCATGTTCTTTAGAACCTTACTAGAAAACAGTATGATGAGTTTGACCAAATCATTCTTTGCACTTACGGCTTATATGAAAGATGATCCTGAGTTTGGAGCATTCTGGGAGCTTATTTATGAAGAATATGAGCGTAGTAAACGCGTATTGCTAAAAGTGACCGGTTACAGCGAGCTTATGGAAGATGAGCAGGCAGGTAAGGCTTCAATTCAAGAACGGGAGCGTATTGTATTGCCATTGTTGACCATTCAGCAATTTGCATTGAAGAAAATTCAAGAAATGCAACGCGAAGAAAATCCGGATGAGAAAAAGCTAGAAATGTTTGAGAAAATGGTGACACGTTCTTTATTCGGAAATATTAATGCGAGTCGTAATTCAGCATAATGGCTAAAGTTATAGATCTTGATCATAGTGAGTTTAACGCGTTCTACAAGAATTATGTAGAACTCGTTAAACCTGATCAATTATTGTTAGATGCTTTAATTGAAGGGAAGGAGAAAAACATAGCTTTTTATGATGATGTCCCTGAAGATAAATGGTCGTATGCCTACCAATATGGAAAATGGACCATTTTAGAAGTATTGCAACACGTAATTGATACCGAGCGTATTTTTTGTTACCGCGCATTGCGAATAGGTAGGGGAGATCGTACGCCGCTACCGGGATTTGAGCAAGATGATTATATAACGCCATCTCGAGCAAATCAAAGACAAATGCACGAATTACTAGATGAGTATGCGCTCGTAAGAGATTGTACGATTAGTTTGTTTAAGCATTTTGATGAAGAAGCTTTGGCTTTTAAAGGAACAGCCAGCGATGCCACGTTGACCACTAGAGCTGCAGGCTTCATAATCTGCGGGCACGAGATTCATCATGCTAATGTAATTCAATCTAAATATCTCATTTAAGAGATCATAACTTGGAAAAACTTAAAAAGGCTGCAATTTTTAAATTGCAGCCTTTTTTTAGTTAACTTAACCTTCCTTATGAATTTTAAAAGTAGAAAAGATCCTTTATTTTTCAGCATTCTGCTCGTGCTGATCACCCTTTTTGTGTTAATTGGTGTGTTTTCAGATTCGGGTAGTGCAACGGGTTGGTATTGGTATCTGTTAGGTATAACGCCAACTTCTTTACTTTTTATTTGGTTTTATTTTGGCACTTCTTATTCTTTGTCAGCTTCTTTGTTAAAATATAAATCAGGTCCATTAACTGGCTCTATTCCGTTAAAAGATATTCGAGAGATCATTAGAGATAAAACCTTATGGGTAGGGCTTAAGCCTGCAACCGCAAGAAAGGGGCTTATCATTAAGTACAATCTTTATGATGAAATTTATATAAGTCCGCAAAATAATGACGATTTCATCAAAACCATTTTAAGTCTCAACGCTGATATTAAAATCCTATAATTAATGACTACAAAACTTTATCTGCCGTTTGCTCTTCTGCTTATGGCGTTTACTGCTTGCAAAAATAATGCGACTTCCAATAGTACAGACGAAACCGCTGAATCTGTAGCAGACTCCACCGCAATGCAGGCCTATTTGCTTACGTATTTTAAAGATGATACGCATAGCCTGCATATGGCATTAAGTACAGATGGATATTCTTTTACTGATATCAATGAAGGAAATCCAGTAGTTGCAGGGGATACTATTGCAAGTCAAAAAGGAATTCGGGATCCGCATATTTCACGGGGTCCTGATGGTGCGTTTTATGTGGTGATGACTGATCTGCATCTTTTTGCAAAAGATCTTGGGTATAGAGATACCACTTGGGAGCGTCCTATTGAAGATTATGATTGGGGAAATAATAGAGGATTTGTAATGATGAAATCTTATGATTTGATTCATTGGACACACAGTAATTTTCTGTTTAATGAGAACTTTGAAGGTTTTGATGAAATAGGCTGCGCTTGGGCCCCTCAAAGTATTTATGATCCTGAAGAAGGAAAAATGATGGTTTATTACACGATGCGTATGGAGCACGGCTTGACCAAACTCTATTACTCCTATGCGAATGAAGATTTTACTGCTTTAGAAACTCAGCCGAAGCAACTCTTTGAATATCCTGACGCCTCTATTCAGGTATTAGATGCTGATATCACTAAAATGCCTGACGGTAGATTTTGCATGATGTATGTCGCTCAAGAAAATCCTATAGGGATAAAAATGGCCTTTTCAGACACGATAAATTCCGGATATGTTTATGATCCTGAGTGGATTGATATGGAACCGGGTTCGTGCGAAGCGCCTAATGTTTGGCAGCGTATAGGCACTGATTCCTTTGTGTTGATGTACGATATTTACAGTATTAATCCGCATAATTTTGGATTTGTAGAAACCACCGACTTTAAAAATTTTAAAGATCTAGGGCATTTCAATGAGGGGAAGATGAAGACTACTAATTTTAGTTCGCCTAAACACGGAGCTGTAATTCAGCTTACCAAGGCGGAAGCGCAAAAGCTTGCTGAGCATTACCAGTATGATTTAAAATTTGACTGATGATCATTAGATTAACCTGTATAGTATTCGTACTAGTTGCCATATTTTCCTGTAAGACTTCTACTGAAGAAAACCTGCTTACCGATTATCCTGCAATTGCTGACGATGAAAGTATAAATGCGGTTATTGAAATTCCTGCAGGAACCCAACAGAAATGGGAAGTCAATAAAACCTCAGGAATCATACAATGGGAGCAGGTTGACGGTACCGGTCGAATCGTAGATTATATAGGTTATCCCGGTAATTATGGTTTCATCCCGCAAACATTACTTGCTGAGAAAGATGGGGGAGATGGTGATCCGCTTGATATTCTTGTGTTGGGCAGTCCCGTAAATCGCGGAAGCGTTATTAAATGTAAGATCATTGGCGTTTTATACCTTCAGGATCGCGGAGAGCAAGACGACAAGTTGATCGCAGTGGCCAAAGATTCACCTTTTTATCAATTAGACTCTTTAGAAGATCTTGAGGCCACGTATAATGGAGTCGCTGATATCATAAAGCTTTGGTTCAGCAATTATAAAGGTCCGTCTAAAATGGTTTCCAAAGGTTTTGGAGATAAAGATGCTGCACAACAGGTGCTTGAAGCTGCCATAACGGGTTATCAAAACAAATAAGCCACCATTAACGGTGGCTCAGAATTTCGGTAGTAGTTTAAATTTTATCTAGTGCTGTTTTAAACCGGCGTCAAAATAATTCATCCAGTTGTCCTGCACTTTAAGCACTTGTTCGATCACATCTCTTACGCAGCCTTTTCCGCCTTTTTTGTGAGAAACATATTTAGCAATTTCTTTAATTTCTTTTACAGCATCTTGCGGACAGGTGGGTAGTCCAACTTCTTTCATCACAGGATAATCAGGAATATCGTCACCCATATACAATACATTTTCAGGCTTGATGTTTTTTTCTTCAATGTATTTGGTGAACTGCTTCATCTTAGTGTGTGCGCCTAAATGAATGTCAGTCACACCTAGTGCTGCAAGTCTATTACGAACCCCTTCATTGGTTCCGCCACTGATAATGCAGATATTATAACCGTTATCTAAAGCACATTTGATTGCATACCCATCTTTAACGTTCATCGTTCTAAACATTTCGCCTTCCGTATTGATTATTAATGATCCGTCGGTCATCACGCCATCTACGTCAAAAATGAAGGTTGTGATGTCTCTTAAGTATTCTTTATAGCTTTTATCGCTCATAATAGTTTTGTATTGCCTTGGTTAATGTGGAATATAATTCTTGCTGCTCAGGAGTCTTTAACGCCTCAAGCTGCTTTTGAATGGTTTGCGTATCGTGGCGCTTTGCAGGTCCGGTCTGGCTGTTTTCGGGACCGTTTATAAATGCTTTCTCGAGCGTTTCTTCTAATAAAGGTCTTAACAGCTCAAAAGAAACCTGATGCTGATTACAAAGTTGCGCTGCTTCGGTTAAAATATGATTGGTAAAATTATTGCTAAAAACTGCCGCAAGATGTATTGAAGCACGGTCCTTAGAATTCATCTGATGAACAGGTCCATTCAAGCTACCCAAAAGCTTTTCAAGCAATGCATAATCCTCTTGATAATTCGCTTCAAGTAAAAACGGTATTTTGCTATAATTCAGCTCTTTACTTTTAGAAAATGTCTGTAAAGGATAACATACGCCAATGCGGGTTTTAGGAGCTAAAACATCCATTGCAGTGCTCCCGGAAGTATGCACCAAAAGACCATTAGTGTGTTGCAATTTTTCGGCTATTTCCCCAATAGCATTATCACTTACTGCTAGAATAATTAGATCTGAATGGAAGGTATCGCTTACTTGGGTGCTTACTTCAGCAAAGGGTTCAAAATCGGTTAATTGCGTTGTGGATCTTCCGGCAACGAACTGCAGCTTAGCGCTTTGAGACGTGCTCAAGGCTTTTGCGAGATGAAAAGCCACATTACCGGTACCAATTATTGAAACTGAAATCACGCTCCAAAAATACATAAAAACGGCAAAAACACTAGACAATAGCTGGCGTTAAAGCTTTATTAATGCTCTTTTGTTTCGTATCTTCGCGCCATCAAAAAATTGCACATTTATCATGCAAAAACGTATTGCAGATTTTCTGTTTTCTACCCGCTTAATGGCCGTTTTATTTATTGTTTATGCTGTAGCGATGGCAACCGGAACCATCCTTGACGCAGGCCAAGAAACATCACCAACCCCATATACTCGCGAACTGGTCTATGAAGCCTGGTGGTTTGAATTAATTCACATTTTATTTATAGTCAACTTTGTTGGTAATATTTGGAAATTCAGGCTGTGGCGCAAAGAAAAATGGTCAACTCTGGTATTTCACGCCGCCTTTATTCTTATCATTTTTGGTGCAGCCTGGACGAGATATATTGGTTTTGAAGGGGTGATGCCTATTCGTGAGGGGGAAACACAGAATACGTTTTTAAGTGAAAAAACATACCTCAATGTCTTTATTGATGGGGAACGCGACGGTGCTCCTATGCGAAGAAAACTCGAGCCGAAGCGTCTGAATTTATCTACACGTTTAGATAACAGCTTTGATTGGGAAACCGATTTTGACGGAAAACCGGTAACTATTTCTTTTTCAAAATTTATAGATGGGGCAGAGGAAGGCCTTATCGAAACTACTGATGGAAAAGCCCAATTGAAGATCGTTGAAGCAGGAGATGGACAGCGACACGAGCATTATCTTGAAGAAGGGCAGGTGGCGAGCATTCACAATATGCTTTTTGCACTAAATCAACCTACAGAGGGTGCAATCAATATTGGTTATGATGGTGAGAATTATACGATTGATACGCCTTTTGAAGGAAGCACGCGGGTAATGGCAACGCAAACCGATTATGCCGTTGCTAAAGACAGCGTACAAGAACTTAAACTGCGCGCATTATATCAATTAGGCGGAATGCAGTTTGTGATTCCTGATCCTGTGATCAAAGGAACAAATGGGATTGTTGAAGCCTTCCCAAAGCAAAAAGGTCAGGCAGATGCGCTTTTTGTAACCGTGACTACACCAGATGGTCAGGAGACTGTAGGCCTGTTAGGAGGAAAAGGTTATAACAACGAGATGGTATCTACAGATATTGGTGATCTTAAATTTCATATGGCCTATGGAAGCTTAGCTCAGGAACTTCCGTTTTCAATAAAGCTGAATGATTTTATCGCTGAGCGTTATCCCGGAACTACCAATGTGTACTCTTCTTACGAGAGCGAGATCACAGTAATTAACGGTCCGCAGGACACTTTTGACTATGATATTTATATGAATCACGTACTGGATCACAAGGGCTATCGCTTTTTTCAAGCGAGTTTTGATCCTGACGAACTGGGTACTGTACTTTCGGTAAATCACGATATGGTTGGAACTTGGATCACATACATAGGGTATTTTTTGTTGTACTTAGGTCTAATGATCATTCTTTTTGATAAAGGAAGTCGTTTTGGCGATCTCAAAGTGCGTTTAGATAAAGTAAAGGCTAAAAAGGCTAAACTTAGTGTAATTGCTGCTTTGAT
Source organism: Leeuwenhoekiella sp. ZYFB001 (assembly GCF_011784865.1). Lineage (NCBI taxonomy): Bacteria > Pseudomonadati > Bacteroidota > Flavobacteriia > Flavobacteriales > Flavobacteriaceae > Leeuwenhoekiella > Leeuwenhoekiella sp. ZYFB001. The sequence continues at coordinate 1,528,602 of NZ_CP050460.1, read as the reverse complement.
CGCTTTCAGCGGAACGGCCTTACACGCGCAGGAACAAGAAGTGGTCGTTGAAAATGGAAACACAAAGGTTGTTGAAGAGCAACCTGAGGATTTTATTCCGGGGACGGCTGCAATTGCTGAAGAAACGCAGCACACTGTGCCTACAGCGCAGCAAATCGACTCGGTTTTGATGGCTAATAAAGTACCTGCGGAAGAAGCTGCAAAGTTTGGTAAATTGGTAATTCAGGATGATGGCGGACGTATGATGCCTGTGAACACTTTTTCTAGCAAACTTCTAAGAAAACTCAGCCGAAGTGATAAGTATCAAGGACTTACAGCAGATCAGGTTTTTCTATCTATGGTTGAAACTCCATTTTTCTGGTATAATGTAGATCTTATTTATCTAAAACCGGCTAACGATAGTTTACGTGGAATAATCGGTGTTCCTAAAGATCAGAAGTATGTGAGTGCTTTGGATTTTATAGATAATATGGGGCGCAACAAACTTGATCCTTATATAACCGCTGCTTATCAGGCGGAAGTTAAAAACAGTTTTGACAAAGATTTTATTGACATTGCAGAACGTTTAGGTCTTCTCAATCGCGCAGTAAGTGGAGAAATTCTTAAAATTTTTCCGCTGGTCAATGACGAGAACAACAAATGGGTTTCTTACCCAGAACTGAATGAGTCTGGTTTTAAAGGAATGGACTCGTTATACACCAAACAGATTTTGCCGCTTTATTTTTCCGCTTTGCGAGAAGGCAATGAGAGCGGGGATTTTTCAAAAGCTGATACGTTTCTGAAGAGCATAAAGAGTTTCCAAGAAAAATACGGAAGTGCCGTTATTCCTTCTCAGAATAAAGTGGATGCTGAAGTTTTCTATAATAAACACGATATTTTTACCAAGTTGTATTGGATGTATTTATTGGCGAGTGTAGTCATGTTTATTTTTGTGATCATTCGCATTTTTAAAGATAATCGCTTTATTAAAACTATGGTACGTCTTAGCGGACTCGCCGTAGCAATCCTGTTTGCGCTGCACACTGCCGGACTTATCTGGCGCTGGTATATTTCGGGGCACGCACCTTGGAGTGACGCTTATGAATCGATCCTATACGTTGGTTGGGCTACAATGTTCTTTGGATTGGCTTTCGGTAGAAAAAGTTCGCTTACCATTGCGAGTACGGCTTTTGTTGCCGGTTTTATTCTTTGGGGAGCGAGTATGAACTGGCTGAACCCTGCGATCTCTAACTTGCAACCGGTACTTGATAGTTACTGGTTGATGATTCACGTAGCGGTGATCGTTGCGAGTTATGGCCCGTTTACTTTAGGAATGATTTTAGGAATTGTTTCGTTGCTCTTGATGCTTTTGACCAACTCAAAGAATAAGAAGCGTATGGAGCTAAATATTAAAGAACTTACCATTATTAATGAGATGGCTCTAACCGTTGGTCTTGTCATGCTAACCATAGGAAACTTCTTAGGTGGTCAATGGGCTAACGAAAGTTGGGGACGTTATTGGGGATGGGACCCTAAAGAAACTTGGGCGTTGATCAGCATTATGGTGTACGCCTTTGTAATCCATATGCGCTTAGTTCCCGGTCTTCGCGGAAGATGGTTTTTCAACTTAATGGCCGTCTTAGCTTACGGAAGTATTTTGATGACCTATTTTGGCGTGAACTTCTGGCTATCAGGATTACACAGTTATGCTAGTGGTGACAACATCCTAAACCTGAATAAGGCCATTTGTATTTTTGCAGGTGTGATCGTTTTTGCACTTCTCGCATATCCTAAATACAAGAAGTTTTACAAATAAGAATTTACCGAATAAGCATAAAAAAAAGGAAGCATTGCAAAATGCTTCCTTTTTTAGTTTTATAAACTTTGTGACTAGAGTTCGCCTACCATATCTTCAGGTTTTACCCACTCGTCAAATTCTTCAGGAGTGACGTAACCAAGATTTACGGCTTCTTCACGCAATGTAGTACCATTCTCGTGTGCAGTATTTGCAATTTCGGCAGCTTTATAATAACCTATTTTAGTATTTAAAGCGGTAACTAGCATTAGCGAGTTTTCAAGCATTGTTTTGATACGCGGATGATTCGGTTCAATTCCGGCAGCACAATGCTCTTCAAATGAAGCGCAGGCATCCCCTATAAGTTGTGCACTATGTAAAAAGTTGGCAGCCATCACCGGTTTAAATACGTTAAGTTCGTATTGACCTTGCATACCACCCACAGCGATAGCCATATCATTACCCACTACTTGAGCACAAACCATAGTTAGTGCTTCACACTGTGTAGGATTTACTTTCCCTGGCATAATTGAAGATCCCGGTTCGTTTGCCGGAATGATGATCTCACCAATTCCTGAGCGCGGTCCGCTGGCAAGCAAACGAATATCATTTGCGATTTTATTGAGGGAAACGGCAAGTTGTTTTAAAGCACCGTGAGACTCCACAATAGCATCGTGGGCTGCAAGCGCTTCAAACTTATTATCTGCGGTTTTAAAAGGCTGTTCTGTGAATTTGGCGATGTAATCAGCAACTAACTTTGCATAACCTTTTGGCGTGTTTAAACCTGTTCCTACAGCAGTTCCGCCGAGAGCAAGTTCAGACAGATGGTCAAGAGTGTGCTCAAGAGCTTTAATACCGTGGTCTAATTGAGAAACGTATCCCGAAAATTCCTGACCTAAGGTTAGGGGTGTAGCGTCCATTAAATGGGTACGACCAATTTTTACCACTTCACGGAAATCATCTGATTTCTTTTTAAGCGTATTTCTAAGTTTGATCACTCCTGGAAGAGTAACTTCCATCACCTTTTTATAGGCTGCGATATGCATCCCGGTAGGGAAGGTGTCATTAGATGATTGTGATTTATTGACATCGTCATTAGGCTGAAGGGTTTTATCGCCCTCACCTAATTTTTTTCCGGCAAGAATATGAGCGCGGTTGGCGATCACCTCGTTCACATTCATATTACTTTGAGTCCCCGAACCAGTTTGCCAGATGACTAACGGAAACTGATCGTCGTGTTTTCCTTCTAAAATCTCATCACACACCTGAGCGATAAGATCGCGTTTTTCTTCAGCTAAAACACCTAATTCGTGATTGGTGTAAGCTGCAGCTTTCTTCAGATAAGCAAAACCGTAAACGATCTCTAAAGGCATCGAAGCGGGATTACCAATTTTAAAATTGTTGCGGGAACGCTCTGTTTGCGCACCCCAGATTTTATCTGCCGGAACCTTTACTTCGCCCAGCGTATCTTTTTCTATTCTATAATCCATTTTGGTTATTTTAGTAGTTCTACAAAAGTAAAGGTTTGCGTATAATTACTATCGATTGCAGCTGTTATAAATATGTTTATAACTTCAAATTTCTGTTGTGTATTTTAAACAAGAATACTTAAATTTGCAACCAGACAAAAACCATATTATGTTTGAATTTGATCAATACTTAGGCTTCTTAGCATTTTTAACCATCGCAACCATGGGATTTTGGTTAATGATATTTTTAGTATCTATTCTACCTTATTGGATTGGTGGAGCGTTTGTAGAGCGAATGAAAGAAATTCGTGAGAAGAAAAAATTAGAACGCGGAAATTAATAAGTATTACTCGATATAATTTTAAGTGAAAAACCTGCTTCAGATTGAAGCAGGTTTTTTTATGGATCTATTTTTCTTTGCTATAAAAAAACAAAGCCATTTCTTGCGAAATGGCTTTGCGTCATTGAAGGGAAATGAAAGGGTATTTTAACTTTGGTAATCTCCCTCGTTGTCATCGTCATTGACAGGAGATTTTCTGTTGTTTTGTCTATCATTCTTACGCTGGTTGAAGCGATATACAAATGATAAGTTGATTTGTCTTTGTCTCCACTGAAACTGACTGTCTCTGGTAAAAAGATCGTTAGTCGTTATTTGACTACGCTTTCTTCCGTTAAACAAATCGCTTACGTTCATAGAGATGGTCGCTTTTTCATCAAATAAATCTTTACTCAACGCCATATCTACAGAAAGGATGCCGTCTGTATCAGACTGTGCGTTTTGAGCAGCACCACGGTAGAATGCATTGGTTTGCCAATCTATACTCCAAGGAAGTGAAACTTTTGAGCTGAAGCGTGCAAAATAGCTGGTGTTTTTAGCACTGTAATCTACATCATTAAAGAATCCTTCAGTATTAAACTGGAAGAAGTTAAAACTACCGTTAAGACGTAACCATTTCGCCGGATTGTACAAAAGTCCTAATTCAGCACCAATACGCTCGTTGCTTGATAGGTTTACCGGAATACTTCTAATTACGGTATTACCATTAGTGTTTGAACCTTGTCCTTGAAGTTCAATGATTTCTTCAACCACTTCAAAAGATTCTGTTTCTCTCTGAAAATATACAGATGAAGTCAAGGTTAACTTGTCCCAGCGCTTTAAATAACCTAAGTCATAGGCATTTGCAAAAGCCGGTTGTAAATTTGGATTCCCTTGAAAAACGTTGTTACGGCTGCTTCTATCCGGGAACGGATTTAAGAACCAACCCCTTGGTCTGTTGATACGACGGTTATAACCTAATGTAATATTCTCACGTTCGTTAAGTTCGTATGTAACATTTAAAGTAGGGAAGAGGCCTAAATAATTATTGTCAAAATCAGTGTTGATCTCAAAGCCGTAGATATCTTGCAATTCAGCTTCGGTTAAAGCAGAACCGATCTTACCTTTCAATTGCGTGTTTTCTAAACGTAAACCGGCAAGAACAGAGAAGTCTCCAAACTTGCTTCCTAATTGCGTATATACCGCATTTACATTTTCGGTATAATCAAAAACGTTTGTCAAAGTATCATTTTGAACAAAATTGTTTGAGTTTGCAATTTGCTCTTGGTTTACCCGGTAATCTGTGATTTCGTTTTCAAAATTTCCGCGGTATCCTGCTTCAAACTGCGCACCTTCACCAAAAGGAAGCACGTAATCTGCTTGAATTAAATACTCATCTTGCTTCTCAATACTCAATAAACGCTCTGCAATTATAGGGTCTGTATTTTCAGAATCAAAAGTGATATCCTCGTTTATGAACGTGTTTTGTGTCTCCTCGCTGGTTGCATACTGTAAATCTGCTGTTAATTGATGCCCCTCGTCATTAAAACGGTTGATGTAGTTTAAAGAGAACTGATAACGGTCATCTTTTTCTTTCTGACGTTCTATACGTGAAGTTTCTAAAACACGTGAAGAATTATTAAAACTCTGGGTAAGGTTTGTAGTTTCATCTACATCATTTCCGTTTCTATAGAAAACAGTACCGGTGATTGAAGATTGATCGTCTAAATAATATTCCAAACCTAAATTGGTATTGAATCCACGATTTAAGCGCTGAATATCGCGATCTTCAATGATACGCTCGTAAGTAGGCGTGATCTCATCGGTAGTATTGTAGCGGGTATCAAAATATCCATTTCCTGGAGAACTTGAATATCTATAACCTGTAGTATTAAAAATGTTGAATTTTTCGGTGCGCAAGTTCAAGTTGGCAGAAATACTAGCCAAATCAGGATTTCCTAAACTACCGTTGATCGAACCATTAAATCCAAGTGTCTTTTCTTTACGTAAAATAATGTTCAGAATACCCGCAGTACCTTCAGCATCGTAACGTGCAGAAGGAGAGGTGATCACTTCAACGCGCTCAATAGCATCTGCCGGAAGTTGTCTAAGTACATCGGTAGAACCATAACCCGCAATTGCTGAAGGTTTACCGTTGATCAAAATACGTACGTTTTCATTACCACGTAAACTGATGCTTCCTTCTACATCAACAGATACTGAAGGCACGTTGTTAAGCGCGTCACTCACTGTACCACCGGCGGTAGTAAGGTCTTTACCAATATTATAGATTTTTTTGTCTAGACGAATATCTACCGTAGTGGTTTCTGCAACTACAGTAACTTCATCTAAGTCTGAAGCAGCAAATTCTAATTGAACGGTCCCTAAATTAAGGTCGCCATTTATAGTTTTATTTAAAATAATGGGCTGAAAAGAAATGTACTCGATTTTAATGGTGTAGCTCCCTTGCGGAACTTCAACACGAAAATTACCGTCCATATCGGTAATTCCTCCTTCAACATCTTGAGCGTCATTGGCATCGGTAACTGTTACCGTTGCATATTCTAAAGGGATACCGGCATCTTTATCCGTTACAGTACCGGTAATGGCATAGTTAGTAGATTGAGAAAAGCCCAATGCTGTACAGAAACACATTAGGGCAAATAGAAATTTGTTTTTCATAGTCGTTTTAAGGTTTCGGTTGTTAGACTATGAGAACAAATAAGGTTTAATTGAAAGGGGTTAAAATATTGTTAAAGTAAAACGATTTATCTTAAGAGCTTCTTAATGTCTTCCGGAGGTCTTCCTAAAACCGCTTGATTATCAAGAATTACGATAGGTCGTTCAATTAGTTTAGGGTGATCTACCATCGCTTGAATAATTTCTTCATCAGTCAATTCTTTTCCTTTAAACTGATCTTTCCAGATGGCTTCGTTCTTGCGCACCAGAGCAATAGGTTCAATTTTTAGTTTACCAATTATCGCGGCAAGCTCGATGTAGGAGGGAGGCGTATCTAGATATTTAACAATGTCAAATTCTTTTCCTGATTCTTCAAGAATGGCGAGGCCTTCGCGACTTTTTCTACAACGTGGATTATGATATATTTTAAGCATAATTATAATTCGTTACTGGTTTCTTTTTGACCGGTCATCATCAAATAGGCTTTTAAGAAGCTATCAATATCGCCATCTAGAGCGGCATCGGTGTTTCCGGTTTCTTCTCCGGTACGTACATCCTTAATAAGTTTGTATGGGTGTAAGACATAGTTGCGTATTTGCGATCCCCACTCAATGCTTTTCTTCTCAGCTTCAATTTCATCACGCGCCGCCTGGCGTTTTTTCAGTTCGATTTCATACAACTGCGATTTTAGCATTTGCATAGCTTTCTCGCGGTTTTCAAGCTGCGAGCGCGTTTCACTATTATGAATCACGATTCCGGTAGGGTGGTGCGTCAAAATGGCTTTAGTTTCCACTTTATTTACATTTTGCCCTCCGGCACCTGAAGATCGTGCGAAATCCCAGCTAATATCCGCCGGATTGATATCAATCTCAATACTGTCATCGGCTAAGGGATACACATATACCGAAGCGAATGAAGTATGTCTTTTAGCATTACTATCAAAGGGTGAAATACGCACCAAACGGTGTACACCATTTTCACTTTTTAACCAGCCAAAAGCATAAGCACCATCAATCTCTAAAGTAACGGTTTTGATTCCGGCGACATCACCTTCCTGATAATTGAGTTCTTTAACTTTAAAGCCGTTTTTTTCACTCCACATCAGGTACATACGCATCAGCATAGAAGCCCAATCACAACTTTCGGTGCCGCCGGCACCCGCGGTGATTTGTAACACAGCGCTCAAATCATCTCCCTCATCAGAGAGCATATTTTTGAACTCCATATCCTCAATAAGTTTTACTGCTTTATCGTATTGTTTTACAACATCTTCTTCAGAGGCTTCACCTTCTTTGTGAAACTCGAGCATTACCTCAAGATCTTCGGTAAGCGCTATGGCTTGTTCGTAATTCTTAACCCAATTCTTTTTTTCGCGAAGCGTACGCATAAACTGCTCGGCTTCCTTAGGATCATTCCAAAAGTTAGGATCAAAGGTTTTCTCTTCTTCGTTCTGTATTTCTACTCGTTTCTGATCTATTCCCAAGTGAATTTTAAGCGCGTCAAGGCGCTGCACAAGATCTTTGATCTGATCGCTCATTATCATGCTAAACCGTTTGGTTGAAAGTTACTATTTTCTATTGAAAGCGTGGCTTTACAGCTCAGAACTATCTAACGGATTTTGCTGTTGTCTAAGTTGTTGTTGCTGTTGATATTGCTGCTGTTGCCATTGGGACTGAAAGGCTAACTGCTGTGCAAAAGGTAATGGTTCTGAAAACTCAAAATCCATAAAAACATCAGGTTCGCTCTCTTCACGTGCCTGAACTTCCACGACATAATTGGTTTCATTCTTTTCAGAATTGCTGTAAATAATCCCTTTAATCGGGGCGCAATCAGCGTAGTCTCTTCCGTGTGCGACTTTGATGTGATTCTCTAACGCGATCAAATTATTTGCAGGATCAAAACCTAACCAACCTTTTTCAGGAATATAGCATTCTGCCCAAGCGTGCATTTGCGAGTCACCTTTATAGCCATTGCCTTGATGTAAGTAGCCCGAAGTGTATCGTGCAGGAATCTGATGCAAGCGTGCAATGGTTAAGAACAAATGGGTGAAATCTTGACAAACTCCGGCGCCTTGCGCTAAAAATTCAGATGGAGTAGTGGTAACATCGGTAACCCGAGTTTTAAACTCAAAATTCTTGTAGATCCACGTATTGAGCTCGTTAAGATTATCAAAAATAGAACGTGAATCTGAAAATTTGAACGGCAGTGCCTCTCTTTTTAATGTGGTTAAAGAAGTTTCTCCTAAGAAACGTTCATGCTCTATTTTAAAATCAAGACTGTTTAAAAGCTGGGTATGAACAGGGTTTACCACGCTGTCTAGCGCAGAAAACGGATTACTGTGTTTTTTGCTAATAATGTAATTCGCTTCAAAGCTAATACGATCTACCGCTTTTTTAAGATGAACACGGCAAATGGGAAAACCAAAGGTGTTTGTAGAAGCATCAACTGCAGCGTTGATTGAATTTGAAAACTTTGAAAGACGTACGCGTTGTGTGTCATTCTCTTCCGGGCGAAGTAAAAACTGCCAGAAAGCCTCGTCAACCGGTGCGTCATAGGTGTTGACAGCTTTGTATTTAATTGTATATTCCAAGGTATAGGGGGTTTAACTAAGCAAAAATAGCACTAAAAACCCATATTTTTTTATTTATCAATAATTGAAGTATTCTTTTTCGATCTTTTTTGCAATCTCTATTAGGGTGTCTTGAATCTCTTCTATAAAACTCTCTACATTGCCTTCAATAGTATCTACGGTCCTGTAGCGATATTGAGCATGAGTTTTTCCGATTAAAAAGGCTGCAGTGTCTTTACCCGGATATTTATCTTCATTTAACACACTAATGTGGTTTTTTACCTGTACTAAACTATTCATTACGGAACGAGGACATTCCGGATTTAGAATTAAAAACTCTAAAGTGCTTAAACTGGTAGGTGTTTTTTTATAATGCCTGCGCATCATATCATAGGCTTCAATACACTTTAAAAGCGTTGTCCATTCATAACTTTTACTGAATTTTTTATCATAGCCTCCCTGAGCATTGAGTGCATCATAATACTTTGCCTGAATTATGCGTACTACCTGAGTTGCCCGTTCAATATTTACACCTAACATGATGATCGCATAAACTTCGTCGTGCAGCAGTGTGCCTCGTATTTTTGCACGGATTATAGAGGTAGATTCGGCTACTTGAGTAGTAAAGTCAAAAAGGCCTTTGGTTACAAAATAATCGCTGTCATAACTTAAAACGAAGTGATAAAACTTATTGATAGACTCATACAATTCAGTAGAGATCAGATCACGAGCTCCGTTTGCATTTTCTCGAGCGTATTTAATGCTGTTCAAAATAGAGAACGGCTGCTCTGAACTCATTCCTATATCATAAAAAACATTTTGTTCGGTAAGTTCGTACTCTTCATCCACAGGACCGTTCGCCATAAAAAGTAGAGAGTGTAACACGTGATCACGGGATTGCGATTTTTCGTTAGGAGCATCTAAAGATGAAAAATAATTTACGTTAAGATATCGTGCAAGATGTTCGGCGCGCTCGATATAACGGCCCATCCAGAATAAATTATTTGCTACGCGTGCAAGCATATATTGGTTCTTTTAGTGAAGTTAGGAGTTAGAGTTTGTTATTTTTTGAGCACCCAAGTGTCTTTTGAGCCTCCGCCTTGCGAACTGTTAACTATAAGGTTTCCTTTTTTAAGGGCAACACGGGTAAGCCCTCCTTTAAGTACAAATTCTTTATCTGCTCCTAAAAGGCAGAACGTTCTCAAGTCAACGTGTCTGGATTCAAAAGATTCACTTTCTTCTATATACGTGGCGTGAACCGAAAGACTCATTATTGGTTGTGCGATGTATTTTCGTGGACTCGCCTGAATGGTTTTCTTTACTTTCTCAATTTCTTCCTTGGTAAGTCGGTTTCCTATTGAAATCCCGTAACCTCCAGCTTCGTCTACCGGTTTAATAACAAGCTTGTCAACATTTTCAAGCACATATTTAAGTTCGTCAGGTCTGCTACAATGGTAAGTGTGTACATTGTTGAGAATAGGCTCTTCACCTAAATAATATTTGATGATTTCAGGCATATAGGTGTATACGGCTTTATCATCTGCAAAACCGGTTCCTGGAGCATTCACTAAACAAACATTTCCCTTTTTATAAGCAGAAAATAATCCCGGAACTCCCAATGCTGAATCCGGTCTAAACTCTAAAGGATCCAAAAACGCATCGTCAATTCTACGGTAGATCACATCTACACGTTCAGGACCTTTAATGGTTTGCATATACACAAAATCATTTTCTACAAAAAGATCACGGCCTTCTACAAGTTCAACTCCCATAGATTTTGCGAGATACGAATGCTCGTAATATGCAGAATTGTAAACCCCGGGAGTGATCACCACACAATTGGGTTCGTCTACGCCCCGTGGCTTTACTGACTCCATGATTTCAAGTAAATTCTGTGCATAATCTGTTACGGTATGCGCATTGTAATGATTAAAAACACCAAATAACGCCCGTTTTAAAGCTGTTCGATTACAAATAACATAGCTCACTCCAGACGGACATCTAATGTTGTCTTCCAAAACATAGTATTTGCCGTCAGCGTGTTTGATGAGATCAGTACCCGATATGTGATTATAAATCCCACCCGGTGGATCAATACCTATCATTTGCTGCAAATAATTTGCCGAGGAAGTAATCAAATCCAACGGAATGATTCCTTGTTTTATGATTTTCTTGTCGTGGTAAATGTCCCAGATAAAGTGATTGAGCGCCTTACTGCGTTGCAACACGCCGCGTTCAATGGTTTCCCATTCTTTATGATCAATGATCCTAGGAAAGAGATCAAAAGGAAAAATCTTTTCTTTAGCCTCCTGATCAGTATAGACTTGAAAAGTAATGCCCTGATTGAAAAAAGAGGCTTTGGCTTTGTCATTCAGCTTTGCGAAATCTTGACTGGAGTGACCGCTGTATAAATCGAATAAGGTTTGATAAACTTCTTTCACATTACCTTTCTCATCAAAGATCTCGTCAAAAAACTTGGGATCTTTGTCATAAGAAGAGAAAATTGTTTGCTGGGTTGTAGACATTGGTGATTAGTTTTAGACAAATTATGAATTTACTTACTAAATGAGTATAATTAATTCTTAATTATTCAGCTTAATACTGCGTTATCTTCAGTATTATTAATGAATTTTTTAAATCTTTAAATTTTTTACACTTGCTTTCCAACTTCCTCTTATTTTGACTAACTAGCTTCATCTAAAACACAAATCCATGACCAAAAAAATTACGATTGTTCTCATGCTCGTTTTCGCTGTGGGATCGGCTCAGTTCTTAGAGCAGAAAAAGGATCTAAAAACCACCGAAGGTTTTTTTGATTTTCATTACAACGAGAAGGAAGACGAACTTTATCTTGAAGTTGATAACGTTGACCAAGAATTCATCTATGTGCACGCGTTAAAAAGTGGTTTAGGTTCTAATGACATTGGCTTAGATCGGGGCCAGTTGGGAGGCACCGCAATTGTAAAATTTATCAAAGCCGGAAATAAACTCCTTCTGGTTCAGCCTAATCAAGACTACAGGGCAATTACCGATAATGCTGCAGAAAAAGCATCGGTAGAAGAAGCTTTTGCAAAATCTGTACTTTATGGGTTTGAGATCAAAGAAACAAAAGGCAGCTCTTACATCATTGATTTGACCCCTTTTTTGCTTGAAGATGCTCACGGTGTGGCGAGAAGGCTTAAAGCAAACCGTGAGGGCTCGTATAAAGTAGATAAGTCCAGAAGTGCTTTGGCCTTAGCAAATACAAAATCTTTCCCTAAAAATACAGAGTTTGAAGCTCTGATCACCTTTACAGGAACTCCTGAAGGTCGCAACCTGCGTTCTGTGGCTCCTGATGCTTCCTCGGTTTCTGTAGTACAGCATCATTCATTTGTAGCTCTTCTGGAAGACGGTTACCAAGTGCGCGCGTTTGACCCGAGATCAGGTGCGATCCACCGCAGTTATATGGATTATTCTGCACCGGTACAGGAAGATATGACCAAGCGTTTTATTATTAGACATAAACTAGAAAAGAAAAATCCTGAATTGGCTGTCAGCGAGGCGGTTGAACCTATCGTTTACTATTTAGATCCCGGAACCCCGGAACCCATTCGATCTGCGCTTTTAGAAGGTGCGCGCTGGTGGAATCAAGCTTATGAAAGCATAGGTTATAAAGACGCTTTTCAGGTTAAAATGCTTCCGGAAGATGCAGATCCGTTAGATTTAAGATATAACCTGATTCAGTGGGTACATCGTAGCACAAGAGGATGGAGTTACGGCGCAAGTGTAGTTGACCCGCGTACAGGTGAAATATTAAAAGGTCACGTGAGTTTAGGAAGTTTACGTATTCGACAAGATTTTATGATCGCTCAGGCTTTAATGAATGCGCCTTTTAAATCTTCTGATGACAACTACGAACCTATGCTAGAAATGGCGCTTGCACGTATACGTCAGTTATCTGCGCACGAGGTAGGGCATACGTTAGGCTTTGCACATAATTTTGCAGCCAGCGTGGCTGATCGCGCATCGGTGATGGATTATCCGCATCCTACAATTCGTTTAAAAAATGGAAATATCGATTTTAGCGATGCTTATGCCGTTGGGATTGGTACTTGGGATAAAGTTACAGTTGCCTATAGTTATGGCGATGTACCTAAAGGAATGACCGAATCCTGGTATCTCAACGATATACTTGAAAAAGCCGAAGCACAAGGCTTGCGTTTCATCACTGATAGTGACGCCCGTGCTGCAACAGGAGCGCATCCTGATGCACATTTATGGGATAATGGCGCTAATGCCGCTCAGGAATTAGAAGATGTTCTAGCGCTTCGCGAAAAGGCGATCGAGAATTTTTCTTTAGCTAATATTAAAACAGGGGAAGCTTTAAGCACGCTTGAAGATGTTTTTGTCCCTTTGTATTTCTATCACCGTTATCAAGCCGAAGCTGCAACCAAGAGCATTGGCGGGCAGCGTTATACCTATGCGGTCAAAGGCGATGAGCAACAAGAGATCGTTACACCGCTAAGTGCTAAAGAACAACAACAAGCGCTTGATGCTGTTCTAAAAACCTTAGATGCTCAGTATTTAGCTATTCCAAAGGATAAATTGGCTATGTTTCCGCCACGTGCTTTTGGGTATCGCAGAACGCGAGAAAGTTTTAAAGGCAACACTGGGATCACCTTTGATCCGCTAGCTGCTCCAGAGACCGCTGCAGATATGACATTAGCATTTCTGTTAAATGCTGAGCGCGCCAATCGTATCGTTGCGCAACACGCTTGGGATGATCAATTACCTTCTTTTGAGTCGGTTTTAGATGAACTTATGAAAAAAACGTTGTACAAAAACACTAAAGATACCTATGCGGCTGAAATTCAGCGCACCATCAATTACAGGGTATTGGAGCATCTTAAAAAACTTTCGGTAGCTAAGGATGCAATTCCACAAGTTAAGGCTGCAACGTTCGCAAAATTCTTAAATTTGAGTTCTAAACTGGCAATGTCTAAAGATGCTAATGATCGTTTTATCGCGCTTGAATTGGGTAGATTTATGGAAGACCCTGAAGAATACGAGACGATCCCTGCACCTCAAATCCCTGATGGTTCGCCCATAGGAAGTTTTCAATGCCTTAACCATTAATTTGTGACTAAAGAAGAAATTGTTTCCAAACTGCCGTATGCTGATCCGTTTTTATTCGTAGATCAGATCACCGAAGTATCTCAAAAACACATCAAAGGGCATTATACTTTTGATGAAACCAGTGATTTCTACAGAGGCCATTTTGTGAATTTTCCGGTTACCCCCGGAGTGATTCTTTTAGAGTGTATGATGCAAATAGGTCTTGTGAGTTTAGGCATTTATCTCCTGCGCGATAAAAGTTTTGACCTCAGAGGTAATTCTACAGTGGCAATGGTAGAAAATGAAGCGCGTTTTCACAAGCCTGTATTTCCTAATGAAAAAGTAACGGTTGTATCTGATTTAGAATATTTTAGGTTTCATAAGTTAAAGTCAAAAGTTAAGATGCTAAATGCCGATAACGAACTTGTTTGTAGCGGAATTTTCTCTGGAATTTTAAAGCCCGGCGATGAGTAAACAAAGAGTAGTTATTACGGGTCTGGGAGTCTGCGCTCCTAACGGAGTAGGCGTTCCTGCTTTTAAGGAAGCGCTTGAAACCGGAAAAAGCGGAATTCGATTTTACAGCGAACTCGAGAAGCTTAAATTTTCTTGTCAAATAGGAGGGATGCCGCTGATTTCAGAGGCGGTTAAAACAAAATACTTTACGCCTTTACAACTGCGCAATTTTAATTCCGCAGGGATTTTATATGGCGTGGTTGCAGGAGTTGAAGCCTGGCAAGATGCGCAGCTTCCTACAGATGAGGGACAATGTGATTTTGACAGCGGAACCGTATTTGGTGTTGGTTCTCTGGGAGTTGATAAATACCGGGAAAGCATTTATAAAATTGACGAAGGAAATACCCGAAGGTTAGGCAGTACCAGCGTGCAACAAACGATGAGTAGCGGCGTAAGTGCTTATCTTGGTGGAATGTTAGGTTTGGGCAATTTGGTGACTACAAATTCTTCGGCGTGTACTACGGGAACTGAAGCTATTTTGATGGCCTACGAGCGCATCAAAGCTGGAAAAGCAAAACGTATGCTTGCAGGAAGCACTAGCGACGGCGGCCCTTATGTTTGGGGAGGTTTTGATGCTTTACGTATTTTGCCTTCAAAGTATAATGATAAACCTACGCAAGCATCACGACCACTGGCAGGCGATGCAGCAGGATTTGTTCCTGGCTGTGGTGCGGGCGCATTGGTACTAGAAAGTTTAGAAAGTGCGCAACAAAGAGGCGCAAAAATCTATGCTGAAATTTTAGGTGGAAGTAGCAACAGCGGTGGGCAGCGTAATGAAGGTTCGATGACCGCTCCAAATCCTATTGCTGTTAAGCGTTGTATTGAAGAGGCAGTGCTGGATGCAGAGATCAGCGCAGCACAGATTGATGTGATCAATGGGCACCTTACCGCAACTTCAAAAGATGGATTAGAGATCAAGAATTGGAGCGAAGCCTTAAAACGCTCTGGAGTTGACTTTCCGTATATCAATTCATTAAAGGGAATGACCGGCCACTGTCTGGCAGCTTCCGGAAGTATAGAGTGTGTGGCTTCGGTATTAGAATTAAAACATCAATTTTTATTTCCTAATATCAATTTACATACCGTTCACGATGAAGTACTTGAGCATATTTCAGAAAGTAAAATTCCAAGGGTAAAAACCGCTTTAAAATTTAATTATCTGGCAAAAGCTAGTTTTGGTTTTGGCGATGTCAACTGTTGTCTTATTTTTAGAACTTTTTAAACCATAAAATTAGAAGAACTTGTACCTATGAGTCAGGATATATACCCGCAACTTAAAGAGATCATTAAGCCTTATTTACCCGAAGATGTCAATCCTGACGCAATCTCCCACGAGAGTCACCTTGTGACCGATCTCAACATTAATTCTACACACTTGGTAGATATTGTGCTTGATGTAGAAGATGCTTTTGATATTACTATTGAAGATGACGAGCTTGATAAAATGGAGACCGTAAAGGCTTCTATCGCATTGATTGATCAAAAGTTAGCAGCGCGTTAAACGCAGTCATAAAGCGTTAAGAGTTTTTAAAAGTTGAGGCAAAATCGGTTTATGTGTAGTATATTTCTTGTAAAAAATTATTATGCAAGAAATTACCAAAATTACACCTACAGCTTTTGAAATTATGGACGAAATCAAAACACGCTGGAGTCCGCGAGTGTTTGACGATGTTCCTTTAAGCATTTCTGAAGTAAAACAATTGCTAGAAGCCGGTAGATGGGCCAGTAGTAGCTATAATCAGCAGCCTTGGCGTATCATCTATGGTATTAAAGGCGATAAAGTTTATGATCAAATTCTAGATTGTCTGATTCCGTTTAATCAGGATTGGGCCAAAAATGCACAGGCACTGCTGGTCACGGCGTATAAGAAGACCAACTTTGATGGCGATACTTATTTTCACGCTCCGCACGATTTAGGGTTATTTATGGGCAATTTGGTGATTCAAGCGAATCATAACGGTATTGCAGCGCATCATATGGGCGGAATTGATCAAGAAAAAGCGCATAAAACTTTTGAGTTTACTGATGATTTTGAGGTAGCTACAGCAGTTGCTTTAGGTCATTACGGTGGAAACCCTGATCGTCTGCCCGAAGAATTACAAGAGCAAGAGGTAGATTCAAAACGTGAGCGTATGGCTATCGACGAATTTGCATTCAACGGAAATTTTAAATCAAAATAAGATATGAAACAGTTTACAGTAGTGCTTGCTTTTTTGCTTTGTGCATTGGTAGGGCAAGCCCAAATTCAGTATTTGAAAGACAAACCGGCATATATTGAAAAACAAGCCGATTCCCTTACGCAGATTTATTCTAAGAAATTAGGATTAACTCCAAAGCAAGATTTACTTTTTAAAACCAATATTGGAGATTACTTGGTTCTGCGAGAGGAAGTAGAAAAGAAATACAAAGGAACCGAAAAACTCAATGAGTTGTATAAAGTGAGTAAAAAAGAAAGCGGTTCTATGAGTGAGGTACTTACCGAACAGCAGTTTGAATTATATGAAAAGATCAAATCAAGTATTCAGCCTATCGCCAGGCTGTAACCGATAAGTCTTGACTTAAAAACTTTGTAAACTTATATAAGTTAGATTGCAGAAAACAATGAGTTCATAAAAAAACCGCGATTCTAAAATCGCGGTTTTTTTTATTGGCATCTTTTAAAGTTAGAATCTTCTCAAGTTTGCCAAAATGTTTCAACATTTAGTTATGATCGCCTTTATCAGGCTTATCAATAAAATGTTCTTTTTTAGTTGTACTGCTTATGGTTGGCTCATCGTACATCATTTTTTTATCAAGACCGGCGCTGTCCACACCAAGAAACTCTTGCGCTTGGGTTGGATTAGTTACCTGTTTTACCTCATCTTTATGAATGATGATAGGATGTGCAAAAAGTTCCGGGCGATTTTTGATGATGTTGATATAATCATTCTCATCATAATCAGCCGTTTTCAATTCGTCATCATCGCTTACATCTTCAAAGCTCAGCAGATCTTTGATAGGTTTATTGAGTTCGTCTGCCAATTCAGCCCATTGGGTTCCTGTAAGTGGAGTTTTGGCTATATCTATCGTTTGTAACTCTTTATCTTTTACAGCCGAAATATGCCCGTACGTACGTTCTCCCGTGCGGGTAGTACTGCTATAAATAAGCGTTACCTGATTTTCATCTCTTGCAATTGATTTCATCGTTTTGGTTGATCTTAGTGGTGAGACTTCATTTTGTCCTTGCGCTTTTTCAATTGAATATTCAATTCGCGCGTCGCTTCTTTCACCGATTCGTGAAAACTCTTTGAACTATGATCTGCAAAGAGTCGTGGACCTGGAGCGCTCAAGCGAATTCCGGCAATTTTACCGGTTTCATCGCTCGATGTATTTTCGATCTTAAAAAAGATATCGGCGCGTACTATGAAGTCATATTTATTAGCCAGTTTATCTAACTGCTCTTTGGTAAACTCTTCTAATGCTGCGCTTGCGGCAACATCATGATATTCAAAATTATAGTTCATATATAGGTGTATTTTAAAGTATTACCTTAAAGTTAAGTAAAGCCAATGCCTCTTCAATGCATTTTAGGCTTTCTTTGACACCTATACGTTAATGTGTTTTAAATTTTAAGGAAGTTCTTCGGCCTTTGCGGTATTGGCTTCAGGGTCCTGGCCGCCTTTTAGATAAATAGAAGCTAAGATTCCGCCTACTAAAGAAACGACGATCACTCCTAGAGATAACCACTCCGGTATATCTATCATATGCGAAAAAATCATCTTTAGACCTACAAAAGCTAGAATCACCACGAGACTATAATGTATATATCTAAACTTCTGAAGCATTCTTGATATCAAGAAATACATAGAGCGCAGGCCTAGGATCGCGAGAATATTGGAGGTAAATACCAGAAACGGATCTGCCGTAATGGCCAATATCGCTGGGATGCTGTCAAGAGCAAATAGAATATCGGTAAGTTCGATCACGATCAAAGCAAGAAAAAGGGGAGTGGCCGCCTTTTTTCCTTGATCAATGATAAAAAAGTCGTGCCCTTCCATTTTAGTAGTAACCGGGAATAATTTTTTCACCCCTTTATAAACCGCAGAATCTTGAGGATCATAATCATCATCGTCGTTAGATTTCAACATTCTATATGCTGTGATGAGTAAAAATCCTCCAAACACATAAATAATCCATTCAAATTTGTTGATGAGCGCCACACCAAATACGATCATTAAAGCTCTAAAGATAATAGCGCCAAGAATCCCCCAAAACAACACGCGATGTTGATATTTAGGTGGAATTTTGAAAGAAGAAAAGATCACAGCGATCACAAACACATTATCAATGCTTAAAGAAAGTTCGATTAAATAGCCTGTGATGTATTTTAAAACTGCGGTGTTCGCCGTAATATTAGTTGGGTTCTCGATCAATTCTGCGTTGAAAAGCCAGTAAATCACACCACTAAACGCCATTGCAATACTAAACCAGACCGCCGTCCAAATACCGGCTTCTTTACTTTTGATCACGTGATCGTGTTTATTAAAAACACCTAGGTCAAGTGCGAGACAAACTAATATAAAAGCGATAAAAATTCCCCAGACGAGCATATACAATTTTTGATTAGACGGTGCTTAATACTATAATGCGTTATTCAAAATAGGCCGTAAAGTTAGCATAGTTTACAGGGCTTAAGCCGATTCTGGTTGTAAATTGCTGTTAAATAATTGTAGCCCTTTTTGTTTCTGATTAACTTCTAAGAAAACAAAAAAACTGCAATGAAACCACTAAATGTTACTCAAAAATTAATCAACGATCATCTTATTGAAGGGAAGTTAGCACCCGGAGAAGAAATTGGTCTCAAAATAGATCAAGCGCTGCTTCAGGATGCTACCGGAACTTTGGTGCAACTTGAATTAGAGGCTATGAATCTCGATCAGGCTAAAACCGAAGTTGCCGTGCAATATGTGGATCATAACTTACTTCAAACCGACTTTAAAAATGCAGATGATCACGCGTTTCTGCATAGTGCTGCACAAAAATTTGGTCTTTGGTTTTCACGCCCGGGGAATGGTGTGAGTCATCCCGTACATATGGAGCGTTTTGGGAAGCCCGGTAAAACGCTTGTAGGTAGTGATAGTCATAGTTGCGCTGCAGGTTCTTTAGGAATGCTCGCCATTGGTACCGGTGGATTAGATGTTGCTGCCGCAATTGCCGGTCAGCCTTATTTTGTAAAAATGCCTCAAGTGATGGGGGTTAAGTTGACAGGGAAATTACCAGATTGGGTAAGTGCTAAAGATGTGATTTTAGAAATGCTGCGCCGTCACGATGTAAAAGGAGGCGTGGGTAAAGTGATTGAATATTATGGAGAAGGTCTAAAAGACCTCAGTGCGATGGACCGGCACGTGATTGCCAATATGGGAGCCGAATTAGGCGCCACTACTACCGTTTTTCCTAGTGATCAGGAAACCAAACGTTTTTTAAAATCTCAAGGCAGAGAAGAAGATTGGACCGAACTTGTAGCCGATGAAGGCTGTTCTTATGATTTACATGATTATATTGAACTTGATAAATTAGTACCACTTATCGCATTGCCTACCAGTCCAGGGAATGTGGTTCCGGTGAGTGAAGTAGCCGGTAAATCTATTTCTCAGGTGGTGATTGGTTCTTCTGCGAATCCCGGACTGCGTGATTTTTGGATCGCAGGAGCTATCGTAAAGGGCAAATCAGTGAATCCTGATGTTTCGTTTGACGTGAATCCTACAAGTAGGCAGATCATTCAGAATATGATCGACACCAAAGCTTTTGCTAATCTGATTACCGCTGGTGCACGTTTTCATCAGAGCGGTTGTATGGGCTGTATTGGAATGGGACAAGCACCAGCAAGCGGAACGATTAGTTTGCGTACGATGCCGCGTAATTTCCCGGATCGTTCAGGAACTAAAGATGACCAAGTGCATTTGTGCAGTCCGGAAACTGCCGCAGCTTCTGCGTTGACCGGAAAAATTACCGATCCTCGTGATATCGCTTCACTTTACGATATGGAATATCCCAAGTATCAAGATCCAGAGTTGCACATTATCAATGAAGATATGTTGGTAGCTCCGGCTGAAGATGGAAGCAAAGTAACGCTTAAAAAAGGGCCTAACATCAAATCTTTACCGCATATCGAAGCTTTACAAAGTGATTATGAAGTACCTGTGCTTTTAAAAATGCAGGATAATATTTCTACAGACGAAATTCTTAAGGCAGGGGCAGAAGTGCTTCCGTTTCGTTCTAATTTACCGGAAATCAGTAAGTACAGCTATACGGTTATTGACGAAACTTTTTACGATCGTGCAATGGCCACCAAAGAAAAAACAGGCGGACATATTGTGGTTGCCGGTGACAATTATGCACAGGGGAGTAGTAGAGAACATGCGGCTTTAGCACCAAAATATTTGGGTCAGGTTGCTGTCATCGCTAAAAGTTATGCACGAATCGCTTGGCAGAATCTGGTGAACTTCGGAATTCTTCCATTAGAGTTTGAGAATCCTGACGACTTAGATAAAATTGATCAAGGAGATACCGTTATGTTGAAAAATCTACGACAACTGGTAGAGCAGCGAGAAACTATTGAAGTGCTTATTAAAAAAGAAACCGGGGAAGTTGCTATTCCAACAAAGCATAGTTTGAGCGATCGCCAAATACGCGTTTTGCTTAAAGGTGGAATTATCAATGATTTTAAAGAAAAACTTTCCGCCTAAACGGTTCAAAAACATTTTATAACAAAATTTAGGCACGAATGCTCAAATGCGCTTGGTATTTTTGACATTCGTCTCTTTTTAATTCATATGGAACAACAACTACACGAAAACTTCTTAAGAAAAGCGATTCATTGGGCTAGGAAAGGAAAAGCCAGTAAAGGAGGAGGAGCCTTTGGAGCAGTCATTGTCAAAGATGGAATCATCATCGCAGAAGGTCATAATAGCGTAGGTGCCAGTACAGATTGTACCCAACACGCAGAACTAGCGATGATTCAACAAGCTTGTGTAAAAATGCGATCTAAGAGTCTAACAGGGTGTATTTTATATACCAGTTGTGAGCCGTGCATAATGTGCCTAGGAGCCACGCGCTGGGCCGAACTTGATGCTGTCTATTACGGTGCTTCTGCAGCAGACGCTAAAGAAGCCGGTTATATTTATAGCGAGCTGTTTTACAATTCGCATAGCGGAAAGAGACATCAAGAATTTAAACTCAAGCAACTGCTACGCGACGAAGCCGTAGCCGTATGGAATTAATACTATGAGCGAAGAAGAAGTAAAACAAGAAAACATAGACAAGGAACTTGAGAAATCTGAAGTTTCTGAAGATTCGCAGGCCAAAAGTCACGGCGAAATACTCAAAGAGCAAATTTGTGAAGGAAAAAAAATATACACGCTAAGCACCAGCAGTGTTTTGGTAAGTTCGCTCACAGCTGGGTTAGAGCTGGGTTTCAGCTATATGATGCTGTGTAGTGTATTTTTTCATTTTTCAGATTCCTTTAGTGATTCAACACTGTTTAAATTGATCGCGTTGGTGTATCCGTTAGGGTTTATTTTGGTTGTTCTAGGCCAGTCTATCTTATTTACAGAACAGACCTCTTTATTGACACTTCCGGTATTGAACCGAAAGCACAGCTTAATGAGTCTATTACGTATTTGGGGACTTGTAATTTTTGGGAATTTACTAGGAGGGTGGTTGATCGCTTTGGTATTAATGTGGATCGGGCCACAATTAGGAATTTTTGAGGTGGAAACTATGGTCAGTATTGGCGACCACGTAGCCCATTATACATTACCAGTCATCTTAGTCAGTGCAATACTTGCTGGCTGGATGATGGGCTTACTATCTTGGTTGGTGACTTCGTCTAAAGACACGGTAAGTCGCATCATCATTATCTTTCTGATCACTGCTACTATGGCTTTTGTAGGATTGCATCACAGTATAATTGGGAATATTGAAGTGTTTTGTGCTTACGTGTTGGGAGATGAGATCAGTCTGGGGCGTTATGTATGGGTACAATCTACTGCGCTGATCGGTAATGCGATTGGAGGTGCATTTTTTGTAGCCTTGCTTAAATATCGCGCCTTTGTCAACAATGTGAATTAAGAAATGGAATCATTTTTGTTTCCATTATGTAAAATAAAATCTATGAAAAATTTAGTTTTAATAGTACTAGCATTTGGAGTATTGGGTTGCTCTGGAAGTAAAATAGCGGCAGATAGCAATGCAGAACTGAATCAA
The DNA here is from genome assembly GCF_011784865.1 of Leeuwenhoekiella sp. ZYFB001. Taxonomy (NCBI): domain Bacteria; kingdom Pseudomonadati; phylum Bacteroidota; class Flavobacteriia; order Flavobacteriales; family Flavobacteriaceae; genus Leeuwenhoekiella; species Leeuwenhoekiella sp. ZYFB001. The sequence continues at coordinate 1,505,944 of NZ_CP050460.1, read as the reverse complement.
TGGATTGAATCTGGGACTTATGCAATTGAATCACAATGGGCGTCACCAATGCCAACATCGGCGTTTATGGCCGTAGCCAATTCTAATATTCTAGGACCGGGAAATAACGCAAACCGCATCAATTTAATCGGAAACCCTAATCATTTACGTGTGTACAATGATAGTATCGATGTGCACCTGCCATTTTTTGGGGAACGCTTTATGGGCGGAGGATACAACCAGAATGGTTCGGGAATTGAGTTTAAAGCACCAATAAAGAATTATACCGTGAGCGCAGAAAAAGGATATTACCGCGTTAAATTTTCCGCAGCTGATCGCACGGAAAGTTATAACATCGTTTTAAATCTGTATCCTAATCAGACCGCGAACATTGCGGTAAACAGTAGTCAGCGTGCAGCGATTCAGTATCAAGGGCGTATTGAAGCCTATGATCCTGATAAAACTGAAACTGAAAGTGAAAAGTAATTAGCGCTTCTTCAATACAAAAGGAACTAAAAGCGCAGCCATCGCAGCAATGACAATTCCGCCAATAGCACCTAATTTTAGTGAATTGAATACATTGTGTGTATCTAAATAGTAGAATCCAAACACAAAAGCTGTCACAATAATAAAGGTGATTATAAAAATCTTTGGTCGTTGTTTCATGACTTTTTTCTTTAAGTTACTAGATATGCAGCAAAGGCTCAAGAGTTGTGTTAGTCAAACTTAAAATCTAAGAAGAATATAACACTTGTAGGGAACAGGTGTTAATTTTATAACACACAGAGATAGATAATGGGATTCGTGTCGAAAATACTCTATTTTACATAATGTAAATTATAATACAAAAGTACACAATATAAGAATATGCAAATTCAAACTAAAATAGCCGCTTTGGGTAACCGCTTATAAATCGCGTATTCCGTACAATGGGTCCGGAAATTTTCAAATACGCGATTCTCAGGAATTGAAAAATTAAAAGCTCAGTTAAGTTTAAATGACTTTATTATAGTTTCTAGTTCACATAATTCTTTCTTTCCATAACGGTTACTAGAAACTCCAAGACTTAATGTATAGATCAAATCATTTTTTGGATTTTCAACAGTAACGTACAGCACCTTTAAAGGAATTGTATCAACTTTTTCCTTTACTAAATTCCATATTGATTTCTTGTTGAACATCATTGTAGTTCCAGACTCAGTCACATCAAACTTACGTTGAATATCTTGCTGTTGTTCGCCAAGCGTCTGCTTTGGCTGAGAATTTTTCATTTCTACGATTCCAAAAAATTTTAAAGCACCCTTCTCAAATACTGCTGCATTAAGACCGTTTTCAATAATTACGGGATTCCAATCTTTATTTGGTAAAGTAACTGAATATCGATTTCCACTTCCCTTTAAAACTAATCCTTTAGTTAAATCTATTTTTTTACACGTACAGTCTTTCATAAAATCCGACTTTTCAGATGTCAAAATCATAGATAATAAACCTGTTAGAAAAAGCAAACTTTTATAATTCATTCTCCCTTTATATCAGCATGCTTCAAGCTATACCAAGTTGTCAACGTCATAAAACCACCAAAAATCAAAAAGTTAATTGCAAATTTCCAAAGACTGAATTCCTGCTCATCATAATAGTCAAATACAGCCATAATTGCAGCGTAGACCCCTCCTCCTACGCATTTCCAATTAAAAGCGATTTCAGTCTTGACTTCATTTTAATACTCGGTTTTATCTTCTTTTACTGCCCATTCCTGAAAAGGTTTGATGGCAACTTCGGGAGCTAACTGTTCAAAGGGAATGCTTCGGTCAGCGTAAGGTAGTTTCAACTCTTCGTAGATAAAATCATCATCAAAGCCTATGTGTGCTGCATCGGTTTTTGTACTTCCGTAGTACACCTTTTCCGGTCGTGCCCAGTAGATCGCACCTAAACACATTGGGCAGGGCTCACAGGAGGTGTAAATCGTACAGCCTTCTAATTGAAACGAACCTAAGTTTTTACACGCATCGCGTATGGCCGTGACTTCGGCGTGTGCAGTAGGATCATTGGTAGACGTGACTTTGTTGTTGCCTTTACCAATGATTTTTCCGTCTTTGACAATCACACAGCCAAAAGGTCCGCCTTCATTGTTTTGCATTCCTTTAAGCGCCGCGGTTACGGCTTCTTGCATATAATGTTTATGATCCATTATTATGATTTTTTGGGTAAAGATAAATTTTAGAAGATAGATTAAAGATAAGAGAACATAAAGAAAAGACCGTGATTGAGATACGAAATGGGAAATACAAAATACGAAGCGATTAGTTTGTAGTTGGCAGTCACAGTTGGCATTGCGCGTTACTTGTTTTATTTAAGATCTAAAGATAGGCAGGTACTGATTTTGAATAAACTAGAACTTCTATTTGTATTCCTTTTCTTTTTTGCATCGCCCAAAAAAGAAACAAAAAAGTCTAGGCTTACAGAAGCTTCTGATAGGTCGCTGCTGACGTTCTAAGAGATTTTGGTTCCAGAATTGAGATGTTAGATAAGAGAATAAATAGAAATGACAGGGATTGAGATACGAAATGGGAAATACAAAATACGAAGTGATTAGTTTGTAGTCGGCAGTCTCAGTTGGCAGTGCGCGTTGCTCGTTTTACTACACATCTAGAAGTACGCTGGGATGCGGTTTAATAATACATTCTAAAATCTAATACTTTACAAGCTGTATAATGTTTTTGATGAAGCTCTTCTACCACATTAAAAATATCATCATCTTCATTAAATAAGTTAAAGAACACTTTATCCAGATTGGCGCTACTCACTCCGCTAAAGGCATTGCCATAGCCCGAAACTGCTCTGGCATTGGTGATATCCAGAAAATATTGGGCTTCCTCTTCGTCAAGATCCAGCACTTTAGCATTAGAAAAGTGAACAATTTTTCCTCTTAATTTTCCTTCAAAAAGCTCTGCGATCTCCTGAAAACTGTAGTTGTACCCATTTAGAGAAATGCTATTGGCAGCACCGGTCATTACGAGGTAAATGATTTCGTATTCCTTGAAATAATGATCGTCCATAATCAGCGTGTTTAAACTCGCCTCAAGACCTTCAATGGTATCGCAGCTTTGATAAATACTGGCCACACCAAATTGAAGCGCCAGCTCTTCTAGACTTTTTTGCACTTCAGTACGTGCATCAACCGCTATATCTTCAACCCCTTCTAAACAATAGATAAACTTATCAGGATCTAGGTCATAGTTTTGGGGTACTTGGGTTCTTTTTTCCAGCATTTTTAAGTTTCATAGCATTTCATACAAAGTTAGCATTTAAAGTTCCTTTTTACATAATAGGAAGACTTACCCACGGACATTTAAAACAAATTTTATTTTCTATTAGTATAAGCTCCTACGTGCTAGCGGAATAAATAAAAGCATTTCAGATTGTGAATATCTCAGCGTAGAATGTGCTTGTTTGGCCTTGTGAAACGGTTATTTTTGGCGTCCAAAAATTTGATTTATGAGCGTAATCTGGTACGAATGCAAAGTGAAATATCCTAAACTTGATGAAGTTTCAGGGACTAAAAAATTGAAAACAGAACCGTTTTTGGTAGACGCAGTGTCTTATACCGAAGCTGAAAAGCGCATTACCGAAGAAATGCAGTTATACCTGAGCGACGGCGAAGGGATTTTGATCACCAACATCAAAGTGGCGAATTATGCTGAGATACACCCTTTTGAAAATGCAGATCGCTGGTTTAAAGCTAAGATCTCTTTGATCGCTTTTGACGAAGAAAGCGGAAAGGAACGTAAAACTAACGAGTATCTACTGGTCCAGGCCAATGATGTCAAAGAGGCTTATGAGAACACGATGCACGCGATGAAAGACACGATGGGCGAATTTAGTATCCCATCTATTGCAGAGTCTCCTATTGTTGATGTATTCCCCTATTTTACCGGTGAGGAGGAAAACTCAGAGCGCCTGGAAGAATTTCTTAGACTTAAAGAATCTGTTCCTGCCGACAATGCCGAAGATGAAGCGTTAGCGATGGAAGATTCATTAACAGCTTAACCCATAAAAAAAGCGTTGATACTTAAGATCAACGCTTTTTTATGTTGGCCTTCGCGGGAAATATTATCACTAAGGCATTTTATTTTAGATGTTTTTCCTTATTGACCAGCGGCCAGTTCACTAGTTTTTATATCCAAAGCTGTCCTAAACGATTGTGTATCTAAATCTTTTATCAGATCAATAACGTTAGGATACCAGTCTTCGTGATAACCCAAGGCTTCAATGCGTAATTCTTCGATGGCGCGGGCTTTGCTCCAACCTTCAAAAACAATACGATATGCTGCGCTGATGGCTCCGGTGCGATCGCTACCGTGCCAGCAATGAATGAGTACCGGTTTTTCGGCATTTTTAATCGCAGTCAAAGCAGCCAGCAACTCACCTTCTGTGAGTTCGCCTGCTCTTAATGGCATCCAAACCAGCTCCATATCTGTATCTCTGGCTTTACGATCGTCTTTCCAAAGCCTTCTAAAATTGAGTACGGTTTTGATTCCGAGTTTATCAAGTTCGCCAAATCCTTTTCTACTGGGTTGCTCAGAGCGGTATAAAGAGTCGCTTACTTGGTATAAATTATCGAGATATTGACATTCAACTTCAGAACAAAAATCTTGAGCCATAATTGGGAAAGTGCATAAAAAACTTAATGTAAGTATTAACGTGGACTTCATCATGTTACTTTTAATTTTCAAGTTAACGTCGTTTCAAATACTAACGTATAGTTACGTAAATAGTATTCAGAAATTGTGCCAAGTACAGCTTATATCGCTTTTTATCATTATTGTGGAAGCTTAAAATAGAATAACATTCTTACCAATGCTTTTGCCGCTTTCCTGTAATTTATGTGCTTCTTTTAAATTGGCTACGGTAAAACCATTGAAGGTTGTAGTGAGTGTAGATTGTATGGCTCCCTCCTCTAAAAGATCTGCAAGATGATTTAGAATATCGTGCTGGCGTTGCATATCTGGGGTTTGATACATAGAGCGCGTGTACATCAATTCCCATGAAAAAGTCACGCTTTTAATTTTTAATAGATTCAAGTTTAGAGGATCACTACTACCGGTAATACTTACAATATGTCCCTGCGGTTTGATCAATTCAGCAGCGGTTTCCCAATAGCTGTTAAGATCAACACAATCAAAAATAAAATCTACCTGCTCAATACCCTTTGCTGCGAGCTCGTCTTTGAGTTCATAATGATTGACTATAATATCAGCGCCCATTTGTTTGCACCAGTCCACAGTTTCCTTACGTGATGCGGTGGCGATCACCGTGAGATCGGTTAGTTTTTTTGCAAGTTGAATGGCTATAGACCCAACACCGTCGGCTCCGGCAAGAATAAGTAGTGTTTTGCCTTTGTCTGTAGCCGGATTGTATTTAAACCGATCGAAAATAGTTTCATAGGCAGTCAAACCCGTCAACGGAATCGCTGCAGCTTCGGCAATGCTTAAATTCCTTGGTTTGCGTCCTACGATCCGTTCGTCAACCAGTTGGTATTCGGCATTACTTCCGCTTCGCGTTAGATCACCAGCATAAAAAACTGCATCTCCCACGTTAAATAGAGAGACCTCCTCTCCTACTGCCTCCACAATTCCTACTGCATCCCAACCTATAATTTTAGGACTATCTAAAACTTGGTCTTTTGCAGCATTCTGCCGAATCTTATAATCCACCGGATTGACAGAATTTGCCTGAACTTTTATCAGTAGATCTCGCCCTTCGGGCTTTGGGATTTCAGTTTCAAAAGCAATAAAGCTTTCTTCTTCGTTTATAGGTAATGATTTTTTAAATCCAATCGCTTTCATCAAATTGTATTTTTAGTTTATTGTGGGCGCCAAAGCGTTATATATTCTGATGCTTGCCCGGAATTTAATTAAGTTGAATTAGTCCATAGCTTCTTGAACGATACGTTCTTCTGTAACGCCCATTTTTTTAAGATCCTTAATTACCGATTCCATCATAGGTGGCGGTCCGCAGACATAGAATTTTTTTAACGTGGTGCTGTTGATGTTCTTATTTAAAAAGGCTTTATCAATGTGCCCGTATGCATAGTCTGTATCTTCCTGTTCAGAAAGAATATTGATAAAATCCTCTTCTAAAAGGGCCTCTAGTTCGGGAGCGTAGATGATGTCTTCTTCTTTTTTATTGGCAAAGATGAGTTTGTTCCCGTTGACTTTTCCTTCTTGTTCTAATTGTTTAAAAATGGACAAAAATGGCGTGATCCCGGCGCCACCGGCAATGAATACTCCGGTACCTTGATAAGATATTGCTCCCCAAGCCTCATCGATGATGAGTTCGTCTCCATTTTTAAGTTTACCTAAGCGTTGGGTAACTCCGTTATGGTCAGGATAGGTTTTGATAGTAAACTGTAAAACATCTTCTTCGGGTAAATTTGTGAATGTAAAGGGTCTTTTTTTCTCTTTCCATTTGGCTTTATTGATGGCTACTTCTGTAGCTTGACCTGGTGTGAAATCAAATCCTTCAGGTTTTTCTGTCTCAATATGCAATACATCGTGGTTAATAAAATGAATTTCATTGATTTTTACGGTATAACTCATAATTTAAATTGGTTAATTCTTTTAAAGTTAAGAAGACTGTAGCGGCTTGTATACCAAGGTTTTCTTAAGGTTGGCGTTAATGTTTTGTTAGGAATCATAGTTTTGAAAACAAAAAAGAAAGGTTGAACGCTTTAATAGCATTCAACCTTCTTATCAGTATTCTTAAGGTTTACCAACTAATACCGTTCCACCAATTGATTGTCTTTAAACAACGCTCCAACAAAATTATTCTGTTTCATATTTACGAGAATGTATTGTCCGTCTGCTTTTGGACCTACCGAAATATAAGCGGCTTCGTTTGCTCCATTATCGGTCATAGTAATACTGAATTTAAAATATGGCGTATGTTGTTCGGTCTCTACCGGTGGCATAAAAAAGTCTGATGTTTTGGTCTCGATGTGCATCATCTCACCATAGGTAAATCTTCCGTTTTCAAACTTGCCCGAAATAATAGTGTTGTTTTGGAAATAGATCCCGTAATCGTCAAAACAATCCCCAGAAATACACGTAGCATCTGCAATATCCTGAGGCGTGAAGGTATTGCGACTAAGCACTTGCCCCTGATCGTAGCTGATCAATTCTCTTGAAAATCCTTGTGGGGAGCGCACCTCTCTGATGTGATCTCCTATTTTAATTCCTTTTTCAAACAGGCCTGAGGTTCGTCCTTCCCCCTCATCGTATACGGTAAATCCGTCAGGTTTACCCTCTTTAAAGTTGGAATAATAATAATCACTGGTTTTATTCTGGCTATAGCCTACACCGTTATACAACCCATTTTTATAGAAACCGTGGTATACATCGCCGGTTTCTTTATTGTAATAAAAGCCGTAACCATTTTGGCAATCACCTTTAGAACATGGCGTTTCTTGTGCAAAACTTACTGCGCACAGAAAAAATAAACTGCTTAAAATAAGTGTTTTCATAATTGAGGTTTTTAATCAGTAATCGAGATTGAAAGTATTTGATTTTTACAGCTTAAAGCTATAAAGCATATCGGCGTACTTCAATACGGCAGTTGCCCTATTTACCAGTGTAGATGAAGGGTGCCCAGTATTGCGGACTCGACAGGTCTACATATTTATTGTAAGATCCTTTAATAAATTCGCGTTTGACTTCAGTGCTGGCGGTGAGATAGTCTTTATTTTCCTGAAAGATCTTGTAATAAAGACTTTTTGTATATACACTTGTGCCGTAGTCATTAACAGACCAAAGTGTGGTTAACGTAGCATTAGCTCCCGCCATTAACATAGCCTGATTAAGACCTTGAACCCCATCTCCCGGAACTAATTTTCCCAAACCAGTCTGGCAGGCACTAAGAAACATAAAGTCGGTATCAATATCAAGTTGGGCCATTTCTTTCACAGTAAGCATCCCGTCTTCCCCATCTTTTGGATAACTATACACCGAAAATGCAATCCCGCTAAGGTCAAAAACAAATGGATGCGTTACTGCGTGGCTTGATAAATGAATGCTTCGGTAGTGGTGCAATGCTCCTTCCCTACTCATTTTTTTAAATTCGTTTTCGGTCATTTGAGTATCCAGACGCAAATCGGTTTTTGGTACCAATCCCTTTATTGCAAGCACTTCATCTTTTGCGCCTTTCAGGTATTTCATGGCTTCGCTGGAAAAGGTTGCAAATGCATAATCTAAAGGTTCGTTTTTCTGTAACGATTCTTCCACATCAAGCTCTAAGCGTTTAATATCTGCAGCCGATTCTAAGTCACGTCCAGGATTGGCCCGCTTTTGATATTTAGCATCGCCAAAGGCAAGCACATTCTTCTCATAATTGGTTTTAGGTCGCTTGCGCAATGCAACAAGTGTACTGCCGGCAGGAACATAACCTATTTCATAATCTTCTACGAGATAACGCCCTTCATTGTTTTTAAAACTTTCAAAAGGCAGAAAATGCAACACTCCATCTGCCGCAATGTAAATACGTTTTTTACCTTCAAACCAAGGTTCTATACGGCTCATCATATCGATGAAAAAAGAGTTAGCAATATAATCTCGATAGGCCGCATCCGTATATTCTTCACGTACTTCTCCGCCTTCGTTAGGATTTAAAAAATTGCGATACAGTTCTGCCAAAAGCACAAAATCACCTTTCTTGTATTGATTAAATCCTGCTTCATCCAGATTACGGTATACCGTATATTTTGGTTGACGTAATTCGCGTTGCGCCATAGCCTTCTCGATAGCTCCAATTTCTGTATTACGATCTACATAGACCCGCATTAAAGCTCCAATGGTATTTATGTATCTATAATTTATGTCGTTCTTCGTAATCACCGCGGCCATATAAACACCTTCATTGACATTACCGCGCATCACATCAACATAATAAACCAAGGCCTCGTCAGCTTTTAGGCCATGCTGAATTTCACTAAGGCTTAGCGTAGGAATTTCATCTTGTGACGCGAGTAATCCATTAGCTTTTAACTCCTCCATTACAGAGAATATTTTTTCTTTCTGATTACTCTCAAAAAGGCAAGCGATCAGGTTTCCTCCTATTTTAGTAAAAAGATCAAGCTGCGCATTACGTTGTGATCCTGTTGTTTCGCTGACTTTCGGCTTTTGAAGTTTGAAAGCTTTTTCATAAAAAGGAACGGCTTCAGCATATTTTTTCTTCATTCCCAACTGCAAACCATAATTATACAATTCAATAATATCTGTAGAATTAATATCGGTTTCAATGGCTACTGAGTTATCCTTATAAAATTTTAAGGATTGAAGATTGCTAAGCAGGGTTTTACCAAATTGAGGATGCTCTTCATAACCGTTTTGTTTCATATAGTTTACACCAGCTTCCGCATATTGAAGTCCTTTCTCTTTATCCCCGCCATAGGTTAAGGCCCGCGAAAGATTATAATACCCCATCATTTTAACATCGGGATTTGTCACCTTGTTCATAAAGTTCTGAGCACCTTCTGCTAGCTTATACGCCTCTTTATAGCGCTCTAATTGCACTAATGAAAATAGCTGATTGTTCAAAGCAAGCATCAAGGTCGAATTGGAATAGGTGAATTGCGGTAGCTCATTACGCATAATGACTGCAAGAGTGATATTCTCCTCATAATTTCTATTTACCTCATTGATTTTTGAAAGAATATCGTAGAGTTTAAATTTCATCATCGGAGCAGTTTTCGGATTTGAAAATTGCAGTTTAAGCTCCGGAATTAATACGTGTGCTTGTTGCCAATTATTCCAAAATGTAAGAACGGCAAGGGTTTCTAAGGCTACATTGTAATAACTTACTGGAAAGTTACCAGCGTCCATTTGCTGTTTTACAGGTTCTAATACTTTCAAATAATGCTCTGGACCTTTTTGAATGATATCCTTTGAAGAAGCGCTGTATATAGGATTAAACTTTTCCCAAAAAACCATCATATTCTGTGAAGCCTCCGCTTTATAAACATCGAGCATACGTTGCGCTTGTTGTACCTGCGAAGCCGTAAGCGTATTTTTATAATAATCAACCGCGCCTTCTAAGTACGTTACAGATCTTTTAAAATCCTCTGGCGGATGCGGATAAAAACTGTATTCCCAAAGCAGTTGCTTAGCTCGTGATAGATCTTTGGCAAAAAAAGCATAAGCGATAGCAGACTGAGCCAAACGATCGTAAATAGGTTCCATATCATAGGCCGTCTGAATGAGTTGTGCTCCTATAATCGGTTCTTGAGACAAAGCAGCTCTCGAGATCCCTACTTCAAAATAGAGGTCTGTATTAGTATAAAAAGCATCTAGCAACTTGAAGCCTACATTAAAGGCCTCCTTGTTATTGCCAGCCTTTTTTAAGGCTGTAAACTTGGTGTAATTTTGATTCTTATTGATGTCGTAAGGTCCTTGCGCCCATAATGAGGAGCTAAAGACGAGGAATAAAACTAATATTCTCATAGATCGCAGTTTTTACGATCTAAAGGTAGTTTTAGACACCTTGTACTATCAATACGGCAATTGCCCTATTTGAGACGGTTACTATATCGCTTCAGAAGAAACTGAAGTTTTGGCGCAATATAGCGTTCACAAAAAGGCTTCTCCGGATTGCTTCGGTAATAATTGTGCTGGCTTTCTCGCGAAGCTTGAAAACACTGAAAAGGCAAAATTTGAGTGACTAAAGGATCATCAAATTCACTTTGTAATAATGTTAGAATGCGGCGTACTTCCCGCTTTTGTTCTTCGGAAAAACAGTACACCGCAGAACGGTATTTAGACCGAAAACTATGATTTGAAGTGCTTTTATGCGTGTGCAAGTGAATCTCAATAAGAATCTCTAAAGAAATAATTTGTGGGTCAAAATGAATGATCACGCCTTCTGAAAATTGTTCAAAAGGTGGGTGTGAAGCAACATAACCTTGTTCTACTTTCTCAACTCCTTTTAAGGCTTGGAAGACTGCTTCGGTACACCAATGGCAACCGCCACCTACAGCTATTTTTTCTAATGAATTAGTCAATAATTCTTACTTCTTTTAAAAATGTAATCACTTTTAATTCCGGCATTTCGCAAGGTTTTAGCAATTCACCCATTTTAGTCTCGTAATAGTTAAGGCTAATGAAATCAATCCCTCCCAACTCTTTTGCGTAAATCTTTGAACTTTTACCTTCGTTGAAATCGGTACGGGTTATGCTATACTTTCGGTTGTTATAAAAACCTTCCGAATAGCCTTCGGGAATGCGCGATATCAGAGATTTAAGTTTCATTACGAACTGCAAGAAAGCATAGAACAGCCTACCTTGTCTCGCGCCCATTCGGGACGCTTGGCAAACCATTTTTCGTATTCTGGTTGGTCGTCATAGGGTTTTTTAAGTAGTTGATACAATTCGTCGATCAAGCTATAATTTCCTTCATCAGCGGCGTCGATCGCCAGCTGCGCCATATAATTGCGCAACACGTATTTAGGATTGGTCGCATTCATTGCGTTCTTACGCGCTTCATCGCTTTGCTGATCTTGCTGCAAACGTGTTGCATAGGCTTGAAACCACTGCTTCCACTGGTTTTGTATTTTTTCTGAAATCTCTTCAGTAGTATAAAAAGCTTCCCAAATCAATGTCAAACCATCTACCGAAGCATCCTTTTTAAAATCTGCCAGTTTTCTAAAGAAAATGGTCATATCGGTTTCGGTTACTTGAAGACATTCCTCGAGATCTGCTATAAGTTGCAGATCACTTTGCTCAGGCGCCTCAAGACCCAATTTGTCCGCCATCATTTGAAAAGATCTCTTGGCATAATCTTCTTTGTAGCGATCTAAAATTTCTTCAAAACCGTCTGCCTCCTCAACAAGCGGGTAAAGCGCATTGGCCAATTGATATAAATTCCATAGGCCAATATTGGGTTGATTTCCGTAGCGATAACGCTTGTGTTGCCTGTCGGTCGTATTGGGCGTCCAGCCCCAATCAAAACCTTCTAACCAACCGTAAGGTCCGTAATCTATGGTGAGACCGAGAATTGACATATTATCGGTATTCATAACGCCGTGTACAAAGCCCACCCGCTGCCAATGAATGATCATCTCAAGCGTGCGCTCTGAAACTTCAGCAAAGAACTTTAAATAGTTTTCTTTAGAAGGAGCACCCAATTCTGGAAAGTAGTTTTCAATAGTAAAGTCTACCAATTTTTGCAATCCCGCAATATCATTGCGCGAAGTAAAAATCTGATAATTCCCAAACCGAAGAAAAGAAGGCGCCACCCGACAGACCACAGCTCCTTTTTCATAAGCCGGATTGCCATCGTACATTACATCACGCAAAACAGAATCACCAGTCAAAGCCAGAGACAACGCACGCGTAGTTGGGATTCCCAAATGATAGATCGCTTCACTCATTAAATATTCACGAATACTCGAGCGTAAAACTGCTAGGCCATCAGCAGAGCGCGAATAAGGCGTCTCCCCTGCTCCTTTGAGCTGCAATGCCCAGTGCTTATTATCGTGATCGATCTCAAATAGATTTATCGCACGACCGTCTCCCAATTGTCCTGCCCAGTGCCCAAACTGATGCCCGCCATACAACATAGCATACGGATGCGTATTCGGTAAAACCGCATTTCCCGTAAAGACTTCTAAGAATTCTTTGCTTTCAGCCTCTTCTTCTGATATTCCTAAAGCATTCAACATTTCATCAGAAACGTGCAGTAGTTGCGGCGCTGCAGTTTCCTTAGGAGATACAAAAGAGTAATAACCCTGCATAACCTGTCTTCTTGAGTTTTCAAAATTAGGATCTGCCGGAAGCGCTTCTGTAAAAAGATTATTGATGTTGAATTGCATAAATCAAAATTTGTAGGATATCGGTTTGGTCGGTTTATTTAATGAAACTTATCAAATTGTATCATAAATACAAAAGCCCGATCACAAACCTTGTGACCGGGCATTATAAAACATGAAATTATGGCTGTTAACTCCCTGTGCGCAGTGAATATTCAAATTCGACTTCTTCTTCTAACCTTCCGTTGTTATTGAATTGTTTATACAAACTGTTTATTTTTTCAAAAGACAAGGTCCAATATTCTTGAGATTTTGAGTCCTTTTCATTTGCTTCCATCTTAAATGATGTGATGCTAACATTGTCTAACTCGTAAATAAGATAGTCGTTGATTCCGCCAGATGAATTTGTTGAAAAGGTTAGAATTACATTACGCAGCGTTTTATTTCGTGCCAGAAAATCAAGCATCGTATTGCTTGCGAGGTCGGTATTCTTGGCGATGCTAATCCCTGAAAATGAAGTGCGGGCACGGGTTCTTCCTGATAAAGCAGCATCGGCAATACTAATTTCCCAAGAAACTTGAGTTAACTCAATCTCCTCTTCGTGACCTTGCTGTTGAGATTCTCCTTTAATATCCGGAAGTCTAAGATACATACTAGTTTGGGCATTCATTGTGGCAAACCCCAATAAAACCATTAAAATTAAAGTGATGATCGTACGTGCCATAAGTCGTTCGGTTTTTGATTTGAACAAAATTAGCGGGAATGCAATAGAGTTTATGCAGGGGAATAACCCTATTTTTTGGGGCTATTCCCTTATAATTTCAGTTTTTACACATCCTTAGCATTTACTATTAAACTTATATTAAAGTGCTTAAGCGAATTGATAATGGAATAACCTTTGACTACTTTAGAGGTATAAACTATAAAAGAAAAATTATGACAACTAGAAATCAAAATGCCGGAATAGCAGCAGCGCTTTTAGGATTAGCAGGTGGACTTTTTGCTTGGTGGAGATATAACAACGCAACTCCAGAAGAGAAAGCGCGCTTAAAAAATAAAGTAAATGAGTTGGGTACTAAATTAAAAGATACCTATACTGAAGTTGAAGATACCGTATCTGACAACGTTGCTACCCTTAAAAACAAACTGGCTAAAGAGCAACAAAAAGCAGCAGATCAAGCTGAAAAAATTGCAAGCTAAACCAAAAACGATATCCCCTAAATTAAAGAGCGACAAGTTTGTCGCTCTTTTTTTATAATCAAGATTTTCCATTTTATAGTATTTTTAAGAAGAACTTAATCTTACAAGCTACTGCCTATGCGCTATAACTTTACCTCATTCTTACTCATTTTCTCCATTGCTTTTTGTGCTGCTCAAGATGCAAATACCTATTTCAAACCTTTAAAATACCGCAGTATCGGTCCGTTTAGAGGCGGTCGAAGCAACTCGGTTTCCGGAGTTATTGGCGATCCCTTAACCTATTATATGGGTACTACCGGTGGCGGATTGTGGAAAACGGCAGACGCGGGACAACATTGGGAAAATATCTCCGATGGATATTTCAAAACCGGTTCTGTGGGGGCTGTCGCGGTTTCAGAATCTAATCCCAATATTATTTATGTAGGTATGGGTGAACACGCCATTAGAGGGGTGATGACGACCTATGGCGACGGTGTTTATAAATCTACAGACGCTGGCAAAACCTGGACGCATCTAGGTCTTGAGAACACGCAACAGATCGCGCGAATTGTTATACATCCACAAAATCCTGATGTAGTGTATGTGGCTGCTCAAGGCGCTATGCAAGAAGCCACTCCTGAGCGTGGAGTTTACAAATCTACAGATGGCGGTGCTTCTTGGGAACAGGTTCTTTTTGTAGATGAAAAGACCGGTAGTACCGAGATCTCTATGGATATGAACAATCCCAATGTTTTATATACCGCAATGTGGCAGCATCAACGTACTCCCTGGAAGATGATCAGTGGCGGAGCAGGAAGTGGATTATACAAATCTATAGACGCCGGAAAAACCTGGAAGGTTTTAAAAGAAGGCCTACCCGAAGAAATGGGGAAAATGGCGATTGCAGTAAGTAGAGCAAACCCTGATAAAGTTTATGCCTTGATTGAAAGTGATAGTGAAAAAGATTTAGGCGGACTATTTGTCTCTAGCAATGCCGGGGACTCTTGGAAAATGGTAAGCGGCGATAACAGATTAACGCAACGTGCCTGGTATTATACTGAAGTTTTTACCGATCCTAACAACGAGCATACCGTTTACGTGCTGAGTGCTCCTGCCCTACGCTCTACAGATGGCGGCGCAACCTGGGAAACACTTTCAGGAACACACGGGGATTATCACGATTTATGGATCAATCCGGCGAATTCAAAAAATATAGTGATCGGTAATGACGGCGGGGCGGCGATCTCTTTCAATTATGGAGCTTCTTGGTCTTCTCAGGATATTATGCCCACGGCACAGTTTTACCGCATTAACACAGATAATTTGTTTCCATATAATATTTATGGAGGTCAGCAGGATAATACTTCAGTAAAAATAGCAAGTCTTTCCTTAGGCAGCGGAAGCATTGGTCGGCAGGATTGGACATCTTCCGCCGGAGGCGAAAGTGCATTTTTAGCTTTTGATAAAGACGACCCTAGATACGTATATGGCGGAAGCTATCTGGGTACGATTGAAGTGCTTGATATGCAAACCAAAATGAGTACCAAAGTAATGGCGGCGCCCATTCAATATCTAGGGAAAGCGGCGCGAGATATGAAATATCTTTTCAATTGGAATGCGCCTATTATCTATTCACAACACGAGCCCAACACTGTTTTTCACGGTGCCCAAATGGTTTTAAAAACTACAGATCAAGGAAGAACCTGGACGGAATTCTCCCCAGATCTTACGCGTAATATAGACGAAAAACAAGGCAAAGGCGGTGGCCCGTATACGGTTGAGGCAGTAGGTGCCGAAAACTATGGAACCTTGAGCTACATCATTGAATCGCCACACGAAAAAGGAGTATTTTATGCCGGAAGTGATGACGGTTTAGTTCACCTAACCCGGGACAATGGAGCTTCGTGGCAAAACATCACACCCAAAGGACTTGAGGAAACTTTGATCAACGCTATTGAGGTTTCTCCGAACGATCCGGCAACCGTATTTATCGCCACAACCCGCTATAAATTCAACGACTACACTCCGGCGCTATTTAAATCTACGGATTACGGAAAAACCTGGAAATCCATAAATAATGGAATTCCATACGGCGCTTACACGCGCGTTGTGCGCGAAGATCAGGATCAAAAAGGTTTGTTATATGCTGGTACTGAGCAAGGCGTTTATGTTTCTTGGGATGCCGGTGCTTCTTGGGAGTCTTTGCAGCTTAATTTACCCATCACACCGATAACTGATTTAAAAGTGCATCAAGGTGATCTCATCGTGGCTACTTCGGGGCGCTCCTTCTGGATACTTGATGATCTAAAGTTGTTACAGCAATATTCAGCAAATACAGATCAATTTCAATTATTTGAGCCGAAAAATGCAATCTACGGAAGTTGGTATTCTGCTTTAAACAGTAGCGATCCAAACTTTGACGGGACTTCAACATTTGAAGGTGTGAACCCGGCTAATGGAAGCGTGATCTACTATAATTTACCTAAACTGAAGGATTCGACAGCGCTTGAACTAACGATTAAAACCCAAGACGGAACCTTGATCAATTCCTTTTCGTCAAACGCAGATGAGAATTTCAACGCTTATGCCGGCGGACCGTCGCCTACCCCAACACTTTCGGTTCATCAAGGTCTAAACCGTTTTGTTTGGGACGGCAGATATCCAGAGCTTCCCGGAGTACCGGGCGTGTATATTGAAGCAAGTTATGCAGGCCATAAAGTAGCGCCTGGAACGTATACCATAACGCTGACGTACGGCGCAGAAAGTCAAAGCACCACTGCAACAATTCTTCCTAATCCTAATTTAGATTTGGATGCTACTGATTTTGAAGCGTATCACAAACTCATGAACGCGATGGAGCAGCGCGTGACAGCGATGCATACGCTCGTGAACCAACTTAAAACTGCAGAAGAAGAAATCGAAAGCTTATTACCAAAATTAAAAGCTAAGAATGCAACGGCCTTAGTAGAACAAGGAGAAGCTTTGATCAACGATTTAAACGCTTGGGATTCTAAAATGGTTCAGCGCAAATCTAAAGCTTATGATGATGTTGAGAATTTTGAAAATAAATTTTCAGCAAATTATATGTTTGTAATGAATCAGACTGATAGTGATATTCCGCGGGTAAATGCTTCAAATAAAGCTGAATTTGATCGTATGAACCAAGAATGGGAATCTCTAAAAGTCGAAGGATTAAACCTTCTAGAGTCAAGAATACCCAACTATAATGCAGCCTTGTGGCAATCAGGCATTGGAGCTATACCCACTGCAGAATAATCATTTATAAAGCAATTAAACATTCAAAGGAATTTCCACTTATCAGGAAATTCCTTTTTTTTTGGCACCGTCAAAGGCTTTAAAATTTGTTTCTATTTGTGCCTTTGAGCTTGCTTATAAGTCGTTCTTAACTATATTCGTTATATGAGAATCTATATTCTGAGCGGTTTGCTCTTCTTCAGTATTCAAATAAACTTTGCTCAGGACTACATTGATTTGGCGAATCTCTCGTATTCCCTAACGCCACAAAATCAATTTGAATCGAGCAATGCTCAAACTCAGGTTGAAGAATTGGATTTTCAGTTTACGTTTCCGCAGGTTTTAGATGAAAAAAATACGTTGATCGCTAATGTTATGCTTGAATCTAATGCCTTGCGCTTAGACTCGTCTTTAGCCGATAGAACTACGCTGGCTTCCGTAGGTTTAGCGCTGGGATTCAATCATAAATATTCTGAAAAGTTAGCAATAACCTATTTGGTCATACCTAAAATTTCATCAGATTTAAAACAGATCACCGGTCAAGGTTTTCAATTGGGCGGTTTGGCGTTGGCTACGCTAAAAAAGAATGAAAACCTCAATTATAAATTTGGTTTATATGCCAACACCGAAGAATTTGGACTGTTTCTAGTGCCTTATGTGGGATTTTATTATTTGAGTCCGTCTAAACGTTTTGAAGCCTATATCACCACGATCAACGGCGATATCAATTATATGCTCACAGAAAAAATCAATATAGGTGGTGACGTTAATGGTCTTACATCTAGCTACGCGCTTGCTGATCCTTATTTTGGTTCTTCGCCTGAATACTTTGCTAAAAACACCACAGAATTTTTTGCGTATGTACGCTACCCTGTTGCTAAAAATCTTTTCTTAAAAGCTAAAGCCGGATACAGCATTACACGCACCTATAAAGTATTTGAACAAAGTGATAAAGTAGATTTAGGTTTGAGTTTGTTTTTCTTAGGCGATGATAGAAATTTGCTCAATACCCCTTTGCAAAAAGGCGCGTTATTCAAATTAGAATTGCTCTATAGGTTTCCGCTATAAAAAAAGAGGCTTACTTTTTAGGACAGCCTCTTCATATTTTTATGTGCCGTTAGTTTAGTTTTTTGATAACATATTCAAAGCTTTCTGGGGTACCAACAACGCTTCGGTTTCTCTCACCGTGGTTGCTTCAATCTCTAGTGTTGCTTTAAGTTTTGAACTGGCGATATTTTCAGCAATAGACAAGGCGTAAGTTCCGCCATCCAGAATCCAGGCGTGTTTCTTATCATCATAAGAAGCTAGCGATTCCGGATTGATTTCAAGTGTGATCGTTTCTGAAGCTCCCGGCTCTAATAGCGCCGTTTTTGCAAAGGCCTTAAGCTCTTTTGAGGGCTTTTCTAAAGTACCTTCAGGAGCACTCACATAAAGTTGAGCAATTTCTTTTCCGGCTACGCTTCCAGTATTTTTTACAGTAAACGAAACGCTAATCGTAGCTCCTGATTCAACCTGAAGATCACTGTATTCAAAAGTCGTGTACGACATTCCGTAACCAAACGGATAAGAAACCGGTACCTCAAACGTATCAAAATAGCGGTAGCCTACATAAATTCCTTCTTCATAGATTTCTTCAGAAGGAATACCTTGCAACGGATTGGCAGGTTTTTCGGCATTTGGATCTAAAGGAATTCCCGGGAAATTCTTGCTAGAAGGAACATCGTCTAAAGCAATAGGAAAAGTTACCGGCAACTTCCCAGACGGATTTGCTTTCCCCAGCAATAGATCAGTAATTGCGTTACCCGCTTCTTGGCCCGGCTGCCAGGTCAACAAAATGGCATCAGCAAGTGCTTTCCAAGAGTTTGTTTCGGTCACCCCTCCTACATTTAGTAGCACAACTAGGGGTTTATCTTCGGCAGCAAAGGCCTTTTTTAAATCTGAAATCAATTCTAACTCTGTCGCCGTCAATTCAAAATCTCCTGCTTCAATACGGTCCTGAAACTCTCCGCTGGTGCGGCCTAGCGTAAATATCGCTACATCATTAGCTTTTGCTGCACGTGCCAATTCCGTTTCCGTCCACGTTTTTTCAGGTACAAGTTCGTCTTTTAAAAAGAACATTGCTTTCGGTGGAATTTTGGCTCGTTCTTCTTTCATATAAACCTCATAAATAAAGGTTAGCTCCTGATCTAAATGTACATTAGCGTTTTTAAGTCCTTCAAATACCGATACGCTGTAGGCTTTATTAACATCACCACTACCCGTTCCACCGGCAATCGTTTCATAAGATGCAGAACCGTATAGCGCAATTTTAGCGTCGCTGTTGAGGGGCAAAACCTTATTTTCATTTTTCAACAAGACCATTCCTTCTAACGCAGCATTTCTGGCCACCGTTTTGTGACCTTCAAGATCTGTAACTCCTGACGGCTCATAGCCCTTATACGAGAATGTTTTTTTATACGCATTAAGTGTCGCAGTAAGGTTTCGGTCTAAAATAGACTCCTCTAAAGTACCGTTACTGATTGCTTCTTTTATCGCATTAAACTGTACTTCTGTTCCCGGCATAAGCAGGTCATTTCCGGCGCGCATTTGCGCTACCGCATCAAGACCCGCAAACCAGTCGGTCATAACAAATCCTTCGTAGCCCCATTCTTTACGAAGTAAATCGGTTAACAATTCACTATTTTCAGAAGCGTAAGTTCCATTGATCTTGTTGTATGAAGACATAATCGCCCAAGGTTCGCTTTTATCGATAGCGAGCTTAAATCCCCGTAAATAGATCTCCCGAAGTGCACGCTCACTCACCACAGTATTGAGTGCAGTTCTATTGGTTTCAGAATTATTTGCCACAAAGTGCTTGATGGTAGCCCCTAGCCCTTCCGCCTGAACGCCATTAACAAAGCCAGCGGTGATCTCGCCAGCTAGAATTGGATCTTCAGAATAATATTCAAAATTTCTTCCGCCCAGCGGATTTCTATGAATATTGAGTGCCGGGGCTAGTAAAAAATCTACTCCATAATCACGCCCTTCAATACCAAAAGCTTGGCCAATTTGTTGGGCTAATTCAATATTCCAGCTTGAAGAAAGACTACTAGCCGTAGGAAATGCGGTCGCATAAAATGTTTTTCCCGGTGCTTGCGGCCGTACAGTATCAATACGGATCCCCGCCGGCCCGTCTGCAAATACAATAGGCGGAAGATTTATTTTTGAAATAGGATAACTTGTACCTGCTGCACCGGCAACCTCAGATTTTGTAGAACCTACTACCGCTTGTGGAGCTTCAGTACCCGCCGGAGTTCCCGGAATGTCCATCCCTGTACCAATGGATAAGTAAATTTTCTCATCAACCGAAAGTTGATCTATCAGTTTTTGAGTATCCTCTTGAGCAACCCCAGAGAATACCGCCAAAAGCATAATTAAAGTAAAGATTTTTGCATTCATTGCTTTAGTTTTGATTACTCAATAAAATTGAATAATCGAATAACGAAAACCTTTGATATTTATCAAATAAACAGAAAAGTCTTAAAATTTTGCGAGTACTATGGTTTAAATACGTAAACCTATAAGGGTTAAGCAGACAAATCTTAAATAGTTTCTTATGGCTCTATGTGTTGAATTAGCGGCAATAAAAAAGCAGTTCTAAACGAACTGCTTCTTACAATAAACAATTAGGTCTAGGGGACACCTAATTATAAAATTTAAAAATGAAGTGTACATTGGGGTGAAAAAGCCTCCTACATTCTTAACCAAAAAAAATCTCAATTATGAGCTGCAAATATCAACTCTCTGATTAAGAATTGGTTTGACATTTATCAAATAATGAGTCGATTGGCAATTTTCCAGATTAATTACAATTGTCCGCGGATTCTACTGAGTGTTTCTTGCGTTATTCCTAAAAACGAAGCTATGTGCGCCAAGGGTACTTTTTGTATGATATTGGGTTTTGTTTCCAGTAAATGTACGTATCGCTCCTTGGCACTTTCAAAGAGCACGTGCTCCATACGGCGTTGAGAGAAAACCAGGGATTCGGCAAACATTTTTATCGCCAGTTGGCTTAGGTCACTTTGTATTTTACTCAGTTCCATATAGGCATCGCGATGTAAAAAGATCACTGTTGAATCTTCTAAAGTTTGAATCATCAACTTACTTGGAGTTTGATGAAAATAGCTTTCTATAGAAAAGCAAAATTCTTTACTGGCAGCAAACCACTCGGTGATTTCTTTTCCGTTTTTATAATAAAACTGCCGTGCAAATCCGCTGTGTAAAAAGTAAATATGATTGCACACACTCCCCTCTTGTAAAATAAAATCTCCTTTAGGTATATCTTTAATTGATATCTGAGATTCTATGAGCGTTCTCGCCTCTTCTTGTAACGGACTAAAAGCATCGAGAATTTCTAAATAAGCGTCTATCATAAATACAAAGTTACTTTAAGGAAATATACAAATAGTCGAAATATAACGATGTAATTAAGTCGCTGGTTTTAGTATGTTCAGAAAACCAGCGACTTAGATTCATTTATAGAAAAATCAACTTGTACTTACCAATCAATAGGAAAATAATCCTTTAAGAATTTCCCGCTCCAGTGTTTACCCGTATTGATCCCGTCAAATAAAGGATCAACCACCCGGGCTGCACCGTCAACAATATCAAGTGGTGGCTGAAAATCGTGTTCTTCAACCTTTTTTTGCGCTAAGGCAACAGGATCTTCGTCAGTCACCCAACCGGTATCTACTGCATTAATATAAATCCCGTCTTTTGCGAGACTTCCGGCTGCGGTGTGTGTGAGCATATTGAGTGCAGCTTTGGCCATATTGGTATGCGGGTGCCGATCTTCTTTAAAAAAGCGATGAAATTTACCCTCCATCGCCGAAACATTAATAATATGCTTTTGACCCGTAGGCTTTTGCTTCATTAATTCTGAAAGACGGTTGCAAAGCACAAAAGGTGCAACAGAATTAACGAGTTGTACTTCCAGCATTTCGGTGGTTTCGATTTCTCCTAATTTCAAACGCCAACTGTTTGTTTTACGTAAATCTACCTGCTGAAGATCTGCATCCAATTTTCCTTCAGGAAACACTTCAGCAGCTTGTAGTGAATTATCAAAACTATACGGAATCTGCGATAATTTTGCCGAAGCTCTAATCCCGATTCCAGGCTCTGGTCCGTGCCAGGTCACTGGCATATTTTTAGTACCACTGGCAGAAGTGCTCAAGGACTTCAATTCGTCTAAACAGCCTATGTGGTCAGACAATAGCGTTTTTACAACTTGCGGGAGTTCGCTTAAAGCAGTTTCTTCTTTAGCCATTAGATGCTGATAAAACCCGGCAGGCCTGCGTACGGTTTGCGCAGCGTTATTGATCAAAATATCCAGACGCTCATAGCGCTGCTCAATATAATTGCAAAAGATCTCCACACTGGGAATATGCCGCAAATCAAGACCGTGAATTTTTAAGCGGTCGGCCCAAACGTGATAATCCTCTTCTTTTGAAAATCGATAGGCAGAATCAACCGGAAAACGGGTCGTGGCGATTACGGTAGCTCCTGCGCGCAGTAACATCAAGGTAATGTGGTATCCAATTTTTAACCGTGAACCGGTAATAATCGCCACCTGTCCTGTAAGGTCTGCGGTCTGAAAGCGCTTTGCGTAATTAAAATCACCACAGGTCGTGCACATCGTATCGTAAAAGTGATGCAGTTTAGTAAACTCTGTTTTACACACATAACAATTACGCGCAGTTTGTAACTCGGGTGTTTCTAGCGTTTCAAGTTCTGCGGCTTGAAGTAATTTTGGTGCGGTAAATACCGAAGCTTCACGCGCACTGCGTATTCCTGTCACTTTTCTGGCCGCTCGATCTTTAGCAGCTTGTTTACGCTTCTGCGCTTTTTTAGCGTCTTTTTTTCGTCTTGAAAATTCATCACGATCAGGTCGAGATAATCTTCCGGAAGCTTTTAAGATTGCGATTCGATCTTCACGATCTAATTCAAATAAAAGATTAGTATCAGTATTAAACTGTTCTAAAACACGTAAACAAGTTTGTAAATCTTCTTGAGAGATCTCCCTGTTCACCGTGGATTCTGATGCATTCATGAATAAAAATTAATGGGCGAAAATTAGAGCAAAAAACAATGCTGTAACCTTATCACTCGCTATATTTTTAGGTTTAATTATTATTTAACGAGGCATTTAAAAAGACTTCTTTAACTTTAACATTTTGGCACCTTCCCGCCAAGTATAAATCTTTTAAAATCAAGCATAAATTCTAATCTATGGCCATCACTCCATTTATTGACGATCAACAAAACTGGTATAAAGACGCGATAATTTATGAACTGCACATAAAAGCTTTTTTTGATAGTAATGGCGATGGAATAGGTGATTTTGAAGGCTTGTTGCAAAAGTTAGACTATCTGGAAGATCTGGGCGTAACGGCCATCTGGCTGCTGCCATTTTACCCTTCGCCCCTGCGTGATGATGGCTACGACATTGCAGATTATTACAGCATCAACCCATCCTACGGCGAGATCGAGGATTTTAAACGGTTTATTGAAGAAGCACACAAACGCGGACTTAAAGTAATTACCGAGTTGGTGATCAATCATACTTCAGACCAGCACGAGTGGTTTCAACGGGCGCGTAAAGCTCCTGCGGGATCCAAATACCGGGATTATTATGTATGGACCGACGATGTAGAAAAATACAAGGATGCCCGAATTATTTTTACAGATACAGAACCTTCTAATTGGACGTGGGATGCCGAAGCAGGCGCCTATTATTGGCATCGTTTTTTCTCTCATCAACCCGATTTGAATTTTGACAACCCTGATGTTCAGCAAGAAGTCTTTAATATTATGGACTACTGGTGCGAGTTGGGCGTTGATGGATTTCGGCTTGATGCGGTTCCTTATCTTTTTGAGCGCGATGGAACCAATTGCGAAAACCTGCCGGAAACACACGTTTTCCTGAAAAAACTACGGGCACACATCGACTCAAAATACGATCATAAATTACTTCTCGCCGAAGCAAATATGTGGCCTGAAGATTCTGCAGCCTATTTTGGTGATGGCGATGAGTGCCACATGAATTACCATTTCCCTATAATGCCGCGTATGTTTATGGCGGTCAAAATGGAAGATCGTTACCCCATAATGGATATCATAGATCAAACTCCAGATATTCCGGATTCGTGCCAATGGGCGATCTTTTTAAGAAATCACGACGAACTCACGCTCGAAATGGTCACTGACGAGGAGCGCGATTACATGTATAAAGTTTATTCTAAAGATCCTAAGGCAAAAATTAATGTGGGCATCAGGCGTAGGCTTGCTCCCCTACTCGATAACAATCGCAATAAAATTGAGCTGATGAATGTGCTGTTGTTCTCGCTTCCGGGAACACCGGTGCTGTATTACGGCGATGAGATAGGTATGGGAGACAATTTTTATTTAGGAGATCGCGATGGCGTGCGTACCCCAATGCAATGGACCGCCGACCGAAACGCCGGTTTCTCGATGGCTAATCCACAAAAGTTGTATTTACCAACGATTATAGACCCGCAATACCGATCAGAATCGGTGAATGTAGAAGCCCAGCAAATGAATCCGTCTTCCTTGCTCTGGTGGATGAAGCGCGTGATGCATATGCGCAAAAGTTTTAAAGCTTTCGGGCGTGGAGATATTCAATTTTTATCGCCTTCTAATGCCAAAATTCTTGCTTTTACGCGTACCTATGAAGATGAAACTATTTTAGTTCTAGCCAATCTTTCGCGCTTCTCGCAGGCAGTAGAATTAGAATTGGAAGATTATATCGATTATATTCCTGTAGAAGTTTTCAGTCATAATAAATTCCCCAGAATAACTAATCGGCCTTATTTGTTTACGCTGGCACCACACGGGTATTATTGGTTTGCATTGACGCATCGTGCGAGCGAAGCACAAGACGGTCCCTTGCCCCAAGTGAAGACTTCTTCTTGGGAAAGCTTGTTTGACGCTAAAAGTGTAAAGCTGCTAGAACGTAAAATCTTGCCGGCGTACTTTAAAAGCAAATATTGGTTTGGTGATGCGAACAGAATCATTCAGTCGATGCACGTTACCAATATGCTCGATCTTTCTGACAGCACTGTTTTGGTCAAGAATTTGATCGTGGAAGTTAACTTTAATGAAGGGCTCCCTGAAATCTATCAATTGCCTGTTTCCTTTATTGCCAACAGTCAGGAAAGTCTAATTGAAGCCATTCCGCATAAAGGGATTTTAGCCGAAATACAATTAGAAGATCGTGCCGGGTTACTCGTAGATGCGGTGTATGTAGCACCTTTTAGAGCGCAATTGTTCTATGGTTTGCAGGAAGGAAAAACGCTTAAATTCGGTAAAGAAAAACTTACGTTTAACCGCGGAAAAATCACTCCCGATGAGAAAATCAAGGATGTGAATTCCCGTATTATCGAATCGAAACAGAGCAATACTTCGATCATTTATGATCATCGTTATTTTTTAAAACTGTATCGCCGCTTGGATAATACCATCAACCCTGATGCAGAGCTTGCGCAATACCTTACCGAAACGGTAAAATTTGCGAATACACCTGATTATATGGGGAAACTCGTGTATCATACCGAAAAACGCAACGAAGCGGTTTTGGGGATGATGCAAGATCTCGTGACCAATGTGGGTACAGGTTGGGTAAATGCCAAAGACGCTGCCCACCGGTATATGGAGCGTATTGAGACGCAAGCGCAGGAACTTCAGGCGGATTATGAAAAGACGCTGCGTACGCAACCTTTAGTTTTTGAAGCCTTACACGAACCGGAAAGCGAACTTATAGAAAGTTTATTTCCTGAACGTATAAGTTTATTAGGACGCCGCAGTGCCGAAATGCATCTGGCTCTTGCCAGCCATAAAGAGCTTAGCGGTTTTGAGCACGAAGCATTCTCTTTGCACTATCAGCGTTCTTTATATTCATCTTTGCAGAGCGTGACTCGCGAAGCATTTGAGAATCTACGCCGTTCTATACCCAGTTTGCCGGCAACGATTCAAGCGGAAGCTGAAGCTGTTTTACAGCGTAAAAATGAAGTGCTGGCGTGTTTTAAACGTGTTTTTAAACATAAGATCAATACGGTAAAGATCAGAACGCACGGTGATTTTCAATTGGGACAATTGTTATGGACGGGAAAAGATTTTGTGATCATTAATTTTGAAGGCGAACCTTCGCGTCCGTTTAGTGAGCGTCGTATTCTGCGTTCTGGGTTGCGTGATGTTGCCGCGATGATTCGCTCATTTCATTATGCAGCTTATAGTCCGTTGATGCAGCAAAATTATGCCGAAGAATATCGCGAGGAACATTTAGAGCATTGGGCAGAAGCTTGGTATTATTATGTGTCTCGTTTTTATCTGGACGGGTACAAATCTACACTTCAAGATACCGACTTGATTCCTGATAATGACCGGGATTATAGCGTGCTATTGGATACCTTTTTATTGGAAATAGCCGTGGGCGAACTCAATAGCGAACTTAACCACAGACCGTTATTTGCTTTAGTTGCGCTGCGCGGAATACAAGCTGTTCTTGATGGTATTTCAACGGAATAATACAAATGGAATCAAAAGCTGACATTTTTTTTACGCAAGCCATAAGGTGGAATGAAGAATTGGCGTATTTGAGAAGTTTAGTGCTGGACTCAGAATTGAGTGAAACCTTTAAATGGCGCAATCCCTGCTATACTTATAAAAACACTAATGTGTTAATAATTAGCAGTTTTAAAGACTATTGCGCTATCAGCTTTTTTAAAGGCGTACTGATCGACGATACTTATAATTTACTTGAAGCGCCGGGTGTTAATTCGCAATCTGTTAGATTATTACAATTTTATTCGGTAGATGAAATAGTTAGGAAAAAGCAGTGCATTCAAGATTATGTTCAACAGGCTATTTCTATAGAAGCTTCCGGTCAGAAGGTAGTTTTAAAGAAAACAGAAGCATTTGATTTTCCTGAAGAACTTCAGCAAAAATTTATAGAAGACCTCGAGTTTGAAAAGGCGTTTAAAGCATTAACTCCCGGCAGGCAGCGTGGTTACTTGTTATTTTTCGGCGGAGCCAAACAAGTTAAAACCCGCATAGGGCGTATTGAAAAATATACCTCCCGCATTTTATCTGGAAAAGGTATAAACGACTGTACCTGTGGTTTATCAAAACGGCTTCCTTCCTGCGATGGTTCGCATAAATACCTGAATTTAAAAAGGCCTCAGAATTAAAAGTTTGACTGATTGAGAAATATCATCAAATTAAGTACTTTTCAGACTTCATTTAAGAGGTTTACAAATGGTTTTTGCACAGCGTTTCAGTTTTGTTCTTATTTTCTTTTTTACTGTCGTCACTTCGGCGCAGACTGATAGTACCGCTACAGTTGTGGATTCTGTACCCGCTGTTACGACTGGTGATGATTTTGTAAAAAAACTAGCCGAATTAGAAAAACAGCGTTTTGCAGATTCTATACGTCGTGCCGATCTTGAAGCGCGCTTAGACGCCGTGAGCTCTACTAACAACAGAGAGCGTACGCAATTAGAAGCACAACTCAAGCAGTTTGAAACCAAAGAAAATGAACTTCTAGAAAAAAAACGTCTTCAAATAGAAAGACTCAAAAAAACTACCAGAGGCTTTCCGGTTGCAGGTTTTGAAGATGATACGTTGTTCTTAATCTATAATCGATTAGGAAGTTTTTCGGCACAAGAACGCGCCAATGCGACCAGTTCGCGTATCAAGCGTCTTACCGAGACTTTAGAATTCTTTTCAGATTCGCTCAAAGTAAATGAAAATGAAGCTACCGTTGATGTAATTTATGGTAATCAAACTATCGCCAGTGTTACAGAAGTGGATGCCTTGTGGTTTGAAACCACTCCCCTAGCTTTAGCCACCTCGTACAAGGAGATTATTGCCGATGCAGTGACCGTTTATAAAGAAGAACACAGTCTGATCAATTTGCTGAAAAGCATCGGTATGGCCCTGCTGGTGATCATCGTGATGGGATTGATCATCAAATACGTGTTGCGTTTATTCAGATGGACGGCTTTAAAAATTCAACGTCAAAAGCATAAACGTCTCAAAGCTGTTACCGTTAAAAACTACACGCTTTTAGATACCGAGCGTCAGGTACATGTATTACTCTTGATCAATCGCATATTAAAATGGGTTACGGTGTTGCTGGCCATTTATATCGCGTTACCGCTCATTTTTGGGTTTTTCCCACAAACGGAAGCCTTTGCACATGAACTGTTAGGATACATTATCAATCCCATTAAAGGGATTTTTCTAGCTATCTGGAATTATCTACCAAACATCTTTGCGATCGTTGTCATCATTGTGGTATTTAGGTTATTGCTGAAATTTTTAAACTTTTTAAAAGTTGAGATCGCCGAAGGCCGCCTGACCTTTAATGGATTTTATCCTGATTGGGCCAACCCAACCTATCAATTGGTACGTGTGTTGGTTATCGCTTTTGCCTTTGTAGTGATTTTTCCATATTTACCCGGAAGCGAATCTCCCATTTTTCAAGGGATCTCAGTGTTTTTAGGTTTCCTTTTTACCTTTGGTTCAGCGGGGTCACTTTCTAACGTGATCGCAGGATTGGTGCTTACCTATATGCGCTTGTTTAAAATTGGTGATCGGGTGAAAATAGGTGAAATCGTAGGCGATGTGATCGAAAAATCTTCTTTGGTGACTCGAGTACGGACACCAAAAAATGAGATCATTTCTATTCCTAATTCAACGGTGATGAGCAGTCACACCATCAATTACAGCAGTGATGCTCCGGAAAAAGGGTTGATCATTCATACCACCGTGACTATCGGTTATGATATTCCGTGGAAGGTGATGCACCAGACGCTTATTGATGCTGCATTACGCACCGATCTGGTTTTAAAAGATCCACAACCCTTTGTATTGCAAACTAGTTTGGAAGATTTTTATGTGGCCTATCAAATCAATGCTTATGTTCGCGAAGCCAATAAACAAGCTTCCATCTACTCTAACCTGCATCAAAATATTCAAGATGTATGTAATGAAAACGGTATAGAGATTCTTTCGCCGCATTACCGTGCTGCGCGGGATGGCAATCAAAGCACGATTCCATCTGATTATTTACCTAAAGATTATGTGGCACCTAGTTTTAATGTGAAATCTAAAAAGTAACCGATTTTAGGTTATCTTTAGAAGAATGAAACCGAAAATTACAGCTTATGAAGTTTTATACGCATTTACCTCAATCTTTAAAGCCTTATTACGATCAGGAACTGCAACACTATACTGAAGCTTATAGCAACGGGCATATACAAATCGCGTGGCAACATCTGGAGCGTGCTCATATTATTGGTCAGCGGTATCCTTTTGCGCATAGTTATGTGCATTGGAAAATGCTTCAATTTGGTTTAAAAATAAAAAGTGCAAAGGAAGTTTTTGGGCAGATTCCAAGATTGGTTTTTGGAGGAGTGAAATCTTTTGTGGGTAAAGTTCCGGTGGGCAATCCCAGTGGTGCTAATGTTCCGCCTCTAAAGCCTTTTCCTATTGCTGAAGATCTTCAGCAACTCTTTAAAAACGCCGGTATCGCTTCCTAGAATCAGTATTTTATAAAATAGAAAAATCCGTTAGAATTCTCTAACGGATTTTTTTCAATAAAAGTAATATCAAGAACTTACTTAGTTTCGTAGGGATTCCATATCAATTACAAAACGGTATTTTACATCTCCGTTTACGACGCGATCATAGGCATCGTTTATGGTATTAATGTCGATCATCTCGATATCGCTTACAATATTGTGCTCTCCACAAAAATCAAGCATTTCCTGAGTCTCTTTTATACCACCAATTAACGAACCGGCAACATTTTTTCGCCCCATAATAAGACTGCCCCCATGTACAGGTTCCAGTGGCTCTACTGCGCCTACCATGCACATCGTAGCGTCTATTTTCAACAAACTTAAGTACGGATTAATATCGTGACCTACCGGAACAGTATTCAGCAAGAAGTCGAACGAATTGGCGTGCTTTTTCATCGCCTCTTCATTTTTAGAGATCAAAACTTCGTCTGCTCCTAAACGTTTAGCATCTTCTGCTTTGCCTGGGCTTGTGGTGATCATTACCACGTGTGCTCCCATCGCGTGAGCAAATTTTATTCCCATATGGCCAAGACCACCTAAACCAATTACACCCACTTTATCTCCCTTACCTACCTTCCAGTGGTTTAAAGGAGAGAATGTTGTGATTCCTGCACATAAAAGTGGTGCTACAGCATTCTCATCCAGATTCTCAGGAACGCTTAACACATAATATTTATCTACAATGATCTCTTCAGAATATCCTCCGTAGGTATGTCCGCCTAAATGTTTGTCTTTTCCATTGTAGGTGCCTACCATTCCCTGCTCACAAAATTGCTCCAAGTCATGTTTACACGATTCGCATTCTCTACATGAATCTACCATACAACCTACGCCAACGGTATCTCCAACTTTAAAATCAGAAACTTCGCTGCCTACTTCAAGTACTTTTCCAATGATCTCATGTCCTGGAACTACTGGGTATTTAGAACCGCCCCAATCGTTGCGTACGGTGTGAATATCACTGTGACACACCCCGCAATAGGTAATTTTAATTTTTACATCACGTGGAGTTACCTCACGACGCTCGATGTTGATTTGTTTCAGGTCTGCTTTAGGGTCAGCAGCACCATATGCTTTAACTTCGCTCATAGTTTTTGTTTTAACACAAAATAAGCGATGAACGCCCATTTGTCAAGGGATTGAAACAGGATTGGCTAAAGTTTAACGCA
Source organism: Leeuwenhoekiella sp. ZYFB001 (assembly GCF_011784865.1). Lineage (NCBI taxonomy): Bacteria > Pseudomonadati > Bacteroidota > Flavobacteriia > Flavobacteriales > Flavobacteriaceae > Leeuwenhoekiella > Leeuwenhoekiella sp. ZYFB001. Next base: position 1,474,925 of record NZ_CP050460.1, on the reverse strand, counting down.
ATCTTGGCAAGACCGAACTCCTTGAACTTTTAGAAGCTAAGGTGTTTTTCTATTCAATCGGGAAATAAAGAAACTGCTTATCAAAATCAAGGCGCCGCCTACATAGGTATTCCAGCTGAGTTGCTCGTTCAAAATGAAAAAACTCAGGAGTACTGCGCTTAACACTTCTAAATACATCAAAGAGGCGGCGGTAGTGGCATTGAGGTGTTTTAGTCCGAAAAAGAACAGTCCAAACTGCACGATCCCAATAAGAAGTCCATAAAAAACGCCAATTCCCATATGTGTCAATGCAACATCCTTTAAACCGAATAAAAAAGGAATGAATAAAACCGCTCCTGCTAAATTCTGGTAAAAAAGCAATTGGTTTCGGTTGCAGTCTTGGGTTTGCCGCTTAAAGATCGAAACAAAAAAGGCATAACCTACCGCAGCAAGAATCGCAGCAAGCATTCCTATAAAATCCCGAGATTCAAAACTAAATTCTTTATCAGCATAGGTGAAAGCAATTCCGCCGAAGGCTAAAAGCATAAATAAAACTTGTTTCTTGCTAATGGGAGCTTTGTAAACCGTAGTTTCAATAATGGTGATGAACAGCGGATATATGTAAAACAGAACAATAGCATTACCTACTGAAGTATATATAAAAGCCAGCAGAAAAAAATAAGTACGCACCGCATTGATCACCGAGGCCATTAAGAGCATTCTGGTATTGCCTTGTACTTTTAACTGCCTTGCTTTAAGCAATCCCGGCAGCAAAAACAATACAGGAACTCCCGCCCGAAACCAACCGATAGCACCGGTAGATAAACTGGGCATCGCTTTTATAAGAATCCCGTTAAATCCGGCGATTAGCGCAGCAAGAATTACGGCATAAATGGCTTTGTTTTCCATACTTTAGGTGATGTCTTTCCACCAAGCGTCAACTTGTGCTGGTTGATCGAGGTGCATTAACTGTCCTAATTTTGGCAAGGTATACTCTAAATCCTTTAGGTGGGCCGCTGCTGTAAAATCTTCTGCAGGAGCGGTCCACGAATGAAAAGCCAATTTGAATCCACCCCAATGATACGGTGTCGCTCGTTTTATTTGAGCATCGCAAGCGGCTTGTACAGCCTCATCGGGCAGCATATGTATCGCACGCCAGCGCTCGTTATATTGACCACATTCTACAAAACCCAGATCAAACGGGCCCAAACGCTCTCCTATTTCTTTAAAATGAGCGCCGTAGCCGCCATCTCCTGTATGAAATAAAGTGGTTTTGGCGGTTTTTAATACCCAACCGCCCCAGAGTGATTTGGCTCTATCCCTTAAACCTCTTCCCGAAAAATGCCTGCTGGGGGTAAACGTAATCTCAATATCTGCAAACGTGTAGGAGTCCCACCAATCAAATTCCGTAATGGTATGTGGGGCGGCACCCCACGCCTCCAAGTGTCTGCCACAACCCAACGCGACATAGTACTTTTTGACTTTTGGAAGCAATTTTTTAAAACTTGCATAATCCAGATGATCGTAGTGATCGTGTGTGAGTAACATCAAATCAATTTGCGGAAAATCATCAATCAATTGCAAGGTGTTTTCTGAAAAACGCGCACTTTTTGTAGGAGCAATTGGTGCTGCATCGGGACCAAGCATTGGGTCGATTAGAATTGTTTTTCCGGCCAAGCGTAGTAAATAAACACCGTGGCCGTACCAAATATATTTTAAGGAATTATCTGGCGCTAAAAATGCCGTTTTATCAAAAGCCTGAATGGGTAAGTTTTTTTGAGGAATGGTGTTTCCTTTAGAGAAAAACATCTTCCAAAGCATACCGGGCATTTCCGCCAGGCCAATATCCATTGTGGTTTCTTCCAGATTTTGAAAACTATCCGACTTCCAATTCGGAGATTGGGCGTAGCGTTTTTTCAATTCAGGAGTGATTTTTCCGCCAAATTGTTTCAGCATAGTGAATTTTTAATCAATTAATTACGGCCTTTTCGCATACGCTTAGGACCATACCACAGCCAAAATCCGGTAATGGTAAACAACAGCAAAGCAATGCTCATCACCAGTGTGTAAACCAATTTGATATAGCCGCCCGTTCCCAGATAATTATCGAGTATCGAGCCGTCGTGAATATTCTCGATCACGTCTGAGCGCCGCTTACCAATGTGCAAAACATTGCCGGTAGCACCATCTAACTGTATTCCGCAATAATGGCCATCAAAGATAAATTTGACGATTCCTTTTTCATTCCTTACATCAATACGGTCTAGTTTAGTTGACAAGTCTGCCGAAACAGAATCGTGCAAAACCTGTATCGCTTGCTCCTTTAAATCCTCTAGCGGAAGCCACTGTGTTAAATCGGTTGTTGTGCCTTTTTGAGTTTTTGGTAAGAGTAGATCTCCGCTGTTTTTCTTGATGCCCAGCAGTAATCCTGAAACCGAAATCACAAAAAAGAAAACAAATAATAAAGCGCCCATAGCTCGGTGAACGCTTCTAAATTGTCTAAGTAGTTTGGCCTGCTGCTTGCGCTTGTGTTGTCCTGTCATAAAAAGCAGAAAAGAATCTGTATTGCGTTGAAGTAACCAAAAATAAGCTTTTAGAGCCTAAACCGCTTACATCTCCGGCTAAAGCTGTAACCTCAGATTCATTGATATTTTTATACTTTCGTAAGGCGAAAAAAATAAGTCTCTTGGCCTCACCACAGCATTTTCTATTATTTAAACCCTATGGCTACATCAGTCAGCTGAGCAGTAATGATTTACGCCAACGGCGGAAGAAAAAATTCCTAGCTGAACTTTACGATTGGCCAGAAGGAATAATGCCCATTGGACGGCTTGATGAAAAGTCTGAAGGCTTATTACTCATGACAACCGATGGTGTTCTGAGCGATCACATCAACCGAAGCGGGATTGAAAAAGAATATTATGCTTTGGTAGACGGCGTGCCCACCGAAGTCCAACTAGATCAGTTGAGAAAAGGAATAGAGATAGGCTTAGAGGGCAAAAAATATACTACGAAACCCTGCGAGGTACAAAAGCTCGAGGGAGTACCGGCACTGCCCGATCGCGGAAAAAAAATAAGAGATTCCCGCCACGGACCAACCACTTGGTTGAGCATCACCATCACTGAAGGTAAGTTTAGACAGGTGCGCAAGATGACTTCTGCAATTGACTGCCCTACTTTAAGATTAGTACGGGTACGCGTGGGAAATTTAAAACTCAATACCCTGCAACCGGGCGAAGTATTAGCTTGGGATGGGCTACTTTAAGTTTTATATATACGGATTAAAATGCCCATATTCCTCCAAATGAGTAATAAGTTCTAATGAAAAATTAGATTGATCTGGTTCTAAATCATTCAAAAAAGGAATAGAATCTTCCTGCATATAAAAGGCTAGTAAAAAACCAGATAAATTGCGAATTCTAACATTTAAATCTGAATTTCTCAAAATTTGTATAAGCTTATCATTGATATCCTTTACTCTAAATAATACTGAATCCACAGATTGCCCAATTGTTCCTCGTTCAATTCCTCGGTCATCTATATTATCTATTAATAAAACCACATCATGCAATTCAAAATTATAAATCCTTTCAAGGACATAATCTTTTATCGGTTTCTTAATTCTTTCACCTGTATACCATATATCAGGATGCCAAGGAATATGTGATAAATAATAGATTAATCGTTTATCTCTCATTGCTTCACCTAATAATTTATTTATAAAATTATCCCAGACTTCAATTTTATTTATATGATTTATAAAAAGGCTATCACGACCTATAACATACTCCATTGAATCCCTGGAATTGAATAAATTAATTGATTCAACAAGAGGTAAATTAGGAGTTTTATTCAGTATTATAGGTATGAAAATTTCTAAAAAGGTATTATTTGATAATTGATTTATCTCGTTGATTTTAAACGCTATATGTTTAGAATAAGGATTGTCATCTAAATACTTTTTAATATTAATCCAGAATGCCTTATTCAAAGCTGGTATAAAAACAAATCCATATACAGGCAAATGATAATTTGACCAATAATCTCGATGTTGATCTATTGGTATTTTACACATTTGTTTACTTTTAATAAAGTAAGAATCTCCAGATTTAATTTGAACCGCTATACTCTTATTTATGGGTTTTCCATCTTGGATAAATTCAATAATACCGTCAATACCTAAATCATTTTCTTGTTCTATTTTGTGAAAAATACTACCATTTTCTTCTATCAAACTTCTTAGAAAGTTTACACCAATTTTTGCCGTTACATTAGAATTACTATACTTAACCAAAAATCTTACTGTTTTTTAAAACATTAATTTAAAAATTACAACCTCCCCGCTTTTATCTGTCTATCTGCGTAATCTACTGCACGGGCGGTTAGCGCCATATAGGTAATACTGGGATTTTGGGTGCCGCTACTGGTCATACACGCGCCATCAGTAACAAAAACGTTAGGTACTGCGTGTATTTGATTCCATTTGTTGAGTACGCTAGTTTTAGGATCACTACCCATTCTGGCAGTACCCATCTCGTGAATACACGCGCCGGGAGCAGTAAGATCATTATAGCTCCATATATTTTCAACACCGGCAGCTTCTAGCATTTCAACGGCACATTGCACGCCATCCTCACGTAGTTTCATCTCGTTATCACGTAATTTCGCATCAAATGTAATGATGGGCATTCCGTGTTGATCCCGCTTTTCAAAATCTAAAAACATTCGGTTTTCGTGATATGGCAACATTTCTCCAAAACACGCCACCGAAACATTATAAGGCCCGGGTTTAAAGATGGTTTCTTTAAGCTCCACTCCTATTGTATCTTCCGGTACATATGCTCCGCGAGAAATATTCCCTTGGTAGCCAAAGCCTCTCAGGTAATCTGCGCGTTTTGTTTCATCATCAATATTTCTAAACCTCGGAATGTAAAACCCGTTGGCTTTGCGGCCTTGGTAGTACACATCTTCAAAACCGGGATAGGTACCGCCGGCTCCCATTCCGTAGTGATGATCCATTAAATTATGGCCTAGTTCACCGCTATCGTTCCCCATACCGTTAGGGAAACGTTCAGACCTGCTGTTTAGTAATAAGGCTGTAGTACCTACCGTGCTTGCATTACAAAAGATTATACGGGCTGTAAATACCGTTTCTTCTCCGGTATTGGCATCAATCACACGAACACCGGTAGCTTTTTGCGTTTTTGGATCGTAACAAACTTCAGCGGCAATGCTAAAGGGTCTTACGGTAAGATTACCGGTTTCTCGAGCAACAGGTAAAGTCGCAGACTGACTGCTGAAATACGCACCAAAAGGACAACCCCGCCAACAGCGGTTACGGGTTTGACACTGGCCGCGTGTGCCCAAATGCACCTCGGGGTCGTACTCAGATAAGTTGGCAATACGCCCCGGAGTCACCACTCGTTCCGGATATTTAGCGTTTACCTTTTCTCTAAAATCCTGTTCGGCACAATTGAGTTCAAAAGGCTTTAAAAATTTTCCATCAGGAACTTGTTTCAAACCTTCGGCTTGGCCACTCACCCCAACAAAAGTTTCTACCTGATCATACCAAGGTTCAATATCAGCATAGCGTATGGGCCAGTCTATCGCAATACCTTCCTTTTTATTGGCTTCAAAATCAATATCGCTCCAGCGGTAACAATGCCGGCCCCACATAATTGAACGCCCACCAACGTGATGCCCGCGAATCCAGTCAAAGCGGGAAAGCTCTTCATACGGGTATTCATCATCTTTGTTAATAAACGGCTTATTATCTTGATTAACCCACCAGCTTAAGCGATTCTGTTTAGGATAGTGCGCATCTATTTCCTTTTTAGGAACGCGCCCATTATACGGTAAATCCCAGTTATCGTCGTTCGCAGTTTCATAATCGCTGATATGTTCCACATCCCGACCGCGCTCAAGCACTAGCGTCTTATAGCCTTTTTTACAAAGTTCCATTGCTGCGTAGCCACCACTGATTCCGGAGCCTACTACAATAGCGTCATATTGGGTGTTCATTGTATCTTCTGTTTTCATATTGCCCAGGCTTTTCCGTTAAGTTCATCAAGAGGTACACACGGTAAAAAAGGTCCCGGCACCGGTAAATAATTCAAATGATTTTTAGCGATCGTTTCAGTATTTAAATAATAATTAACTGATTGATTTTTAATTGCTAAAAGTCCGCTACGTGCAGCATTAGTTGAATCTTCCCTTGAGTTGATAAGCTCTTGAATATGTGCCGTTTGCTCCTCAGGATCCAAGTAAACAAAAGACTGGCCGTCTATGGTATTGAGGTAATCTTTTAAAGCCGAAAATTGCATTGAGAAATTGGCCTGATCTGTTTCTGAATAAAGTCCGGCTATCATATGATCTAGCATTTGTGGAACCCCTACTCCTGATGCCGAAGGACTATCAGTCGCCGGAATTAAAGTATCTATAACCGCAACCAAAAAGGGCAGATCGTTTTCATTGAAGAATTCCGGATCGAATTCTGGCGCTTTTGGTTCTGCTTTGCACCCGGAAAGCAAGCCGCTAACGAGCGGCGAAACAAAAACTGCTCCTGTGCCCAGCGTAAGCAGTTTAATGGTATTTCTACGTTTCATACTTCTATTGTAACTACCTCGTAGCTAAACTCAAGGCATTTGTTTCGAGCAAATTATAAATTTCAGGGGAAGCTTCAGTTGATTAACCGATTAGCCCTCCAATTCATCAAAAATGCATTTAAAGTTTAAAAAGTACGAAATTTTATAACACTATTTTTACAGAATTATTAAAATAAATACCTTCTGTAAAAGTTTTTGACGTGTTTGTGAAGAATATCTTTTTGATACTGAAATAAGTTTATAACGTTTCCTGACCAGCGAAAACGTTACAATGCCAACTGTAGAACCTCTAGCTATTTACGCTTATTTCTACGGTTGTAGTTTTTGTCTCCACGAGTCTTCGGTTTTTTATATTTCTTGGCAATTTCTCGTTTGTACTTTCCGCCAAGATTGACCTTTTTATTTTTTTCCTTTTTCTCGTGAAAACTAGCGCCACGGGTGTCGTCTCGTTTTGTAGGATTGTTGATCTCAACGTAATTGGGCTCTTCTTCGGGAATTAAACGTTTCGATACTTCTAAGCCCTCCGGAAGATCTACCTGCGCGATACTTTTATTCATTAAGGCTTCAATAGCCTCTTTGCGCTCCAGCTCATCTGGCGTACCTATTAAATAACTTTTACCAGTGGTTCCTGCCCTACCTGTACGACCTATACGGTGCATGTAGTTTTCGGCAAAACGCGGTACATCTACGTTAAATACGTGAGTTACTTCATCAAGATCCAGACCGCGTGCCATCACGTCTGTAGTGACCAAAATACGATACGTGCCGGCGTCAAATTGCTCTATCGCATTGATGCGGTAGTTTTGTGTTTTATTAGCGTGAATCACGCCTACTTCATTTCCAAAGACTTCTTCAAGCACTTTAAAAAGTCGGTCTGCCAGCTTTTTATTTGAAACAAATACCAGCGTTTTTTTGAATTCGTTTTTATCTTTCAGTAAAACACTGAGTAAATTTGCTTTAGTGTAAAAGTTGGGTACTTCATAATAATGCTGCTCAATAGCATCTAGCGGAGTACCGCTCAGCGCCACTTGAATGCGTTCTGGACTGGTAAAAAAAGTGTCCATCAACTCGTCTACTTCATCAGTCATCGTTGCCGAAAACATGATGTTTTGTCGTTTAGCCGGAAGTAAATCAAAAATATTCACCAGTTGAAAACGAAAACCAAGATCCAGCAGGACATCTACTTCATCAATGATCAATTGTTTTACAGATTTTAATTGAAGCGCTCTACTTAGTGCTAAATCATACAACCGTCCCGGAGTACCTACGAGAATATCGCAACCTTGTAATACCGCCTCTTTTTGCGTATTGATATTGGTTCCACCATACACCCCAACCACTCTGATGGAGCTGTATTTACCGTAGGCTTTCACCTGTTCTGTGACTTGTAAAACGAGTTCGCGGGTGGGTACAATAATTAAAACACGCGGATTGATCTGCTTTGAGAATTTTAAATTTTCTAATACCGGAAGCATATATGCAAAGGTTTTCCCGGTACCGGTCTGGGCAATCCCAACAACATCGCGTCCTGATTTGACTACAGAAAACGCTTGTTCTTGAATAGGTGTCGGAGTAGAAAAACCCAGATCTTCAATTGCATAACGCAATTGCTTATTTATTTTAAAATCTTCAAAAGAGGCCATAATAATTATTTTAGCAACCATGCAGTTGCTTTAACCGCTGCAAATGTACGGTTTTAAACGGCTTCTATTCTATACCTATTTAAGAAGGAATTTGCTGACTTAAACAATGCAAAGTACCTAAGCCCCAAACCAGATCAAGAGCACAAATACCTACGACGCTGCGTGTTGGAAAAAGATCAGACAAGGTCTGTAAAGCCACACAGTCATTAGGATCATTAAAGGTGGGCATCAAAATCGTTTTATTGAGAATTAGAAAATTAGCATAACTCGCCGGAAGCCTCAAGTCTTCATAGTCAATGCGCTTGGGCATAGGCAAGGTCACGACTTTAGGGCTGCTGCCGTCTTCTAATTTAGCCAATTCTAAACGGGCTAAATTATCTTGCAGGGCAGCATAATTAGGATCTATTTTATCAGTTTCTACCACTGTAACAATGGTTTTTGCATCTACGAAACGGCAGAGATCATCTATATGCCCATGAGTATCATCTCCTGCGATACCATTGCCCAGCCAAATAGTATTTGTAACCCCAAAATACTGCTTAAAAATGCTCTCGTAATCTTCTTTAGTAAATCCCGGATTGCGCACTTGAATTTTAGGATCTAATAAACACTCTTCAGAAGTGAGTAAAGTTCCTTTACCATTTACATCAATAGCGCCACCCTCAAGAATTACTGGCTCCCCATTATACATAACCTGCTGAAGTGGTATCCCTAAAAAATCAGCCATACGTTTGGGTACTTGTTTGTCTAAACGGTAATTGCCATATTTTGCCCAGCCGTTAAAATTAAAATTTAGCGCCTCCCGCGCTCCATTATTTTTAACGATGATCGGTCCTGAGTCACGCATCCAGCTGCGATTCGTTTTCTGTAAGATAAACGTGATCTTGCTCATATTGGCGTGTGCCGCCTCAAGCAGTGTGATCACTTTTTCCTTCATACTCTCCCGCCCGATGAGTAGAAAAACTGTTTCGGTTTCTGCTATCTTTTTTATGAAATCAATAAAAACAAATTGAATTGCCTGGTATTTACCGGGCCAGTCGTTTCCATTACTGGGAAAACATAATAAAATCCCCTGTTGCTTCTCCCATTCTGCAGGTAAACGTCTGTTGTTTTTCATAGATTAATCTAGTGCGCGTTTGGTTATTTCTCCGTAAAAATCAATGCGACGGTCTCTAAAAAATGGCCAATTCTGGCGTACATTTTCTTGAAGATCAAGGTCGATTTCTGCGAGAAGTATTTCTTCTTGATCTGCTGAAGCCTGAGCTAAAATCTCTCCTTGCGGACCACAGATAAAGCTTTGTCCCCAAAATTCGATGCCGTTAGTATCAGGCACATACTGTTCTAGTCCTATGCGGTTTGCTGCAGCTACATATACTCCATTGGCCACCGCGTGCCCTTTCATAACATTCATCCAAGCGCCGTGCTGGTTTACTCCAAATTCTTCCTTTTCCTGCGGATGCCAGCCAATCGCGGTCGGGTAAAACAAAACTTCAGCGCCTTGTAACGCGGTGAGACGCGCTGCTTCAGGATACCACTGATCCCAGCAAATCAAGGTACCTAGATTAGCCTTTTGCGTTTTGATCGTTTTAAAACCCAGATCTCCCGGAGTGAAATAAAATTTTTCATAAAAATGAGGATCGTCTGGAATATGCATTTTGCGGTAAAGTCCGGCTTCGCTCCCATCGGTGTCTATGATGTAAGCACTGTTGTGGTAGATGCCGCTCATACGTTTTTCAAAAAACGGAACAATGATCACGACTCCTAATTGTTTGGCCAGCGCACTGAATTCAGTAAAAGACACATCATAAAGCGGTTCAGCATATTTAAAATTGTCAACATCCTCATCCTGACAGAAATAATGACTGCTGTACAGCTCAGGCAAACAAATGATCTCAGCTCCCTTTTCAGCAGCATCTGCAACCCACTTTTTACACTTTTCCAAATTATTTTGGGATGTATTGTTTAAGGCCAATTGAAGGACCGCAATGGTATATTTTCTCGATTTCATGTAGAACAATTTTAGTAATAAATTTGAAGCCAAAGCCCGTGAGCATTAGCTTTTATAAAGGTTAAACTTAAGAATTATGCAATTGTCAATTTTAGTTTAATAATTTGAGTTTAGCGTAAAAATGCGATATTGATTTTACGGTTTTTGTAAACTGTAACGCCTCTTAATCAATTCCGTTTAGATTCTAAAAGCAAAGCGACTGAGGTCTCCCTAAAAATTCCGTTTTTTGCAATAAACTACTTCGGGTAAACTCCGCAGGGATTGAATCTCGATCATAGAGAAAAAGAAGTTATGAGCGCATCAATAGATCAAAATACATTGCTTACAACACTAAAAACATACTTTGGGTACGATAGATTTAGAAATCAGCAAAGTAAGATCATTGAGACAGTGCTTGGTGGTGATGATGCGATCGTGATTATGCCAACCGGCGGAGGAAAATCTATATGCTACCAACTTCCTGCTGTTCTTTTTGACGGCCTAACACTTGTAATTTCACCTTTGATCGCTCTGATGAAAGATCAGGTTGATGGATTGAAAGCTAACGGGATCGCCGCTGATTTTTACAACAGCAGCCAGAGTGCGGAAGACCAACAAAAGATTCTAGATCAAGTAGCCAACCGCGAATTAAAATTGCTCTACGTGGCGCCCGAAAGTTTATCGGGTCTTAATCCTATTTTAAACAAAACTTACATCAGCTGTATTGCGATCGATGAGGCGCATTGCATTTCTTCTTGGGGTCACGATTTCAGACCTTCTTACCAGCAGTTGGGATTTTTGAAAAAATCTTTACCACAAATTCCTATGATCGCGCTTACGGCGACTGCTGACAAAGCGACCCGTGAGGATATTGCAAATCAATTAAACATCTCTGAGGCACAACAATTTATCAGTTCGTTTGACCGAAAAAACATCACGTTAGAAGTCCGCTCAGCAGACAAACGCCTAAACCAGATCAAGAGTTTTCTAGAAAAGCGCCCAGACACTAGCGGAATTATTTATTGCTTGAGCCGAAAAACAACCGAAAGTGTTTCAGAATCTTTAAAGGCAGAGGGTATAGCAGCTACATGTTATCACGCTGGTTTAAGCTTTGAAGAGCGCAATAAAGTGCAAGAAGATTTTATATATGATAAAACCCAAGTAGTTTGTGCTACGGTCGCTTTTGGGATGGGAATAGATAAATCTAACGTGCGCTGGGTGATTCATTATAATATGCCTAAAAACCTGGAAGGGTATTATCAGGAAATTGGGCGGGCAGGAAGAGACGGGCTGAAATCGCACGCATTGCTTTTTCACAGTTATGCTGATGTGCTGCAACTGCGACGTTTTACGCAAGGCGCCGGAAATGAAGAAGTGCAAAACGCGAAGCTTGACCGTATGAAGCAATATGCCGAAGCAACAACGTGCAGGCGTAAGATCTTACTGAGTTATTTTGGCGAATTCCTGGCCGAAGATTGTGGCAACTGTGATGTGTGTAAAAATCCGCCACAGTTTTTTGACGGAACCATTTTAGCTCAAAAAGCACTTTCTACGATCGCACGTGTAAAAAGTACTGAACCCATTGGGGTGATCATTGATATTTTGAGAGGAGCTAAAAATGCACATATTCTAGATCATCAGTTAGATCAAGTAAGCACCTACGGGATCGGAAAAGATGTTTCTTGGAAAGACTGGCAGCATTATGTTTTACAACTCATCAATCAAGGCTATTGTGAGATTGCTTTTCATTTGAGAAACAATCTACATCTGACCGAATCCAGTAAAGAAATTTTATTTCACGGAAAAAGAGTACGACTGACTTCACCTACCGAAGTATTGCAAAAGGAACCTGTTGAGGCTAAAAAGCCTAAAATCAAAAAAGGCAATGAACTGTTTGAAAAACTGCGTGCCCTGCGTGCAGAAATTGCCAAAGAAGAAGAGATTCCTGCTTATTTAGTATTCAGCGATAAAACGCTAAAAGAACTAGAACAAGCACGACCGGTCACAGAAATGGAATTTCTTGAAATCAGTGGTGTGGGGCAACGCAAGCTTGAAGTATATGGGGATGCTTTTATTAAAGCAATAATAGATTTTCAGAAAAATAAGATCAAGAAAAAAGGTAGCAAAAGTGCTACACATCAAGTAACCTATGAACTGCTCAAAGATGGTTTAAGTGTGGAAGCCATAGCGGCTAAAAGAGATTTAAAGGATACCACGGTATATTCGCATTTAGCCAAATTAGCGCAAGACGGTGCTGATCTTGACTTGTATAACTATGTAAGTCAAACAGAAGTTGCTCAGATAAAAACCGCTCAACAAGAACTAGGACATCCAGAAGGTCTAAAGCCTTATTTTGAGCATTTTGAAGAAAAGATTCCATACTATAAAATTCGCTTAGCCCTTACCTTGATTGAAATGGAGGGATAGCTAACGCACTTGTTCGATGGTAAAATAATTATCGTATGCATTAGCACTGAGACTTACCGATACCCCAATAATTCCGCTTATAGATAAAATGTTATAAAATGCAATTTGATCTCCTGCATTAAGTTCTACTATTGTTGAGAATCTTCTCGCTACACCTGGGAAATTGGTAAATGAATCATCTGCTAAAATTTCAACGGAAGGATGAATTTTTTTCAATCGTAGTCCAAATCCAATAGTTAAGTTAAGTCCAAGTTTTATTTGCCCTTCAATACGATATAATCCCGTTTGTTGAGCAGTGAAAATACCAGAAGTGCTATCATATTCATTTTTTAAATCAAATTCTTGATTGTCAAAAACGATTAATTCTTCGTGATAGCCAAGAAAAACACCGAGTCCTGTAGACGGAGTGTAATTATATTTGGCTAATGACTTATCCATATTTGCAAGTAAGGTGCTTGTAGCAATGCGATGCACTACTCCTCTTCCGTCTAAGACTACCAAAGAATCTTTTGCTGCATTATCACTACCGTCATTGTAATTGCGTATTCGCAATCCGCCATTGACATCTAACATCACATCAGGATGTGGATCTGTAGTTCCTATTCCTACCTGTGAATGGGCAATAAGACATGTAAGAAGAAGAGAGAAGAAAAGTAGAATTTTGGGCATAATCTAAATTGGATGATTGTTACCCTAATTTCCTCAATAACAAGATGAAATACAAGCAAATACGCTTAACTGCGCATTATTTACATTTCTTTGATCTCCTAAATCCTTTAACTAAATATTAATACTTGTACTAAGCGCCTATATTTTTTAGTAATAATTTGCGTTCAATATTATTTCAGAAAGAAATATTACAAATTTTACTTGTAAAACACTAAATATCAATCGATTTAGTTGATTTAATTCTTTGATAAAAATACTACAATAGTAATCTACAAGTACTAAATAACTGAATTTTAATTATTTCTAGATTTATCCTTAGAATAGTCGAAAAAGGCTACTTTTTTCACCTTTACGAAAAGCATTTTGTGCTTCGTAACGTCAAATTTTGTTGTTTGTCTAAAAAATATAAACAACAAAAAAGCCCTTTCTTGTAGGAAAGGACTTTAAATTTTTAGCGATATTGAAAACGTCTAAATTACTCGGATTCAATTATTTCTTTCTATCAAGCAATACCTGTTCAATATCATTTAGTCCAAAACCTTTAGCTTTTAGCAATATGAGATAATGAAAAAGAAGGTCTGCACTTTCATTTAAAAATAAATCATCGTTATCATCTTTTGCTTCAATAACAACTTCTACGGCTTCCTCTCCTACTTTCTGCGCAATTTTGTTGATTCCTTTTCTAAAAAGACTTGCGACATAACTATCATCGTTATCCTGATTCGCTTTTCGGTCTGCAATAGTTTGCTCCAATTCCGTTAGAAAACCAAAAGTCTGCTTGTTATCCTCGCCCCAGCAATTATCTGTTCCGGTGTGACACGTAGGGCCTACTGGATTTACGGTCACCAAAAGCGAATCATTATCGCAGTCATTTTTAATAGCAACTAAATTCAAGAAATTCCCACTTTCCTCGCCTTTTGTCCATAAACGCTGTTTGCTTCTACTGTAAAAAGTAACTTTTTTAGTAGTATTGGTTTTCAAATAGGCCTCTTCGTTCATATAGCCTAGCATCAAAACCGTTTTAGTCTTGGCATCTTGAATTATCGCCGGCACGAGTCCGTTTTCATCGTATTTAATTTCCATTGTAACTATGTTGTTTTTCGGCTAAGTCTTTAAATTCTAACCGGGATATTATTTTCTTTTAAAACCTGTTTGAGTTCGGGAATGTCGATTTCGTGAAAATGAAACACACTCGCTGCCAAGGCTGCATCTGCTTTTCCATTTACAAAAGTATCTGTAAAATGCTGCATCGCTCCTGCCCCTCCTGAAGCAATAATAGGAATATTCAGCATCGTACTCAACTTGGCTAAAGCTTCATCTGCAAATCCGTTTTTAGTACCGTCGTGGTCCATTGAGGTGAATAAGATCTCGCCGGCGCCGCGGGTTTCCACTTCTTTTGCCCATTCAAAAAGATCGAGTTCGGTTGGGACTTTTCCTCCTACAAGATGCACCGTCCACTTTCCATTGATCTGTTTAGCATCAATCGCCACAACTACACATTGCGAACCAAATTTTGCCGCCAAATCATTAATGAGTTGTGGATTTTTTACTGCGGAAGAATTGATTGAAACCTTATCTGCGCCATTCTGAAGCAACACATCTACATCTTCAACCGAGGAAATACCACCGCCTACGGTAAATGGAATATTTATTTTTTCTGCTACACGTAATACCAGATCGGCTAAGGTTTTTCGGCGTTCTTCTGTAGCCGAAATATCAAGAAAAACGAGTTCGTCTGCTCCTGTTTCGGCATATTTTGCAGCCAGTTCCACCGGATCACCGGCGTCACGCAAGTCCACAAAATTGACACCTTTTACCGTTCTTCCGTTTTTGATATCGAGACAGGGAATTATACGTTTGGTTAACATAATTATTCTTTTTTATTTCTTTTATTCAAGTCAACATTAGAATAAAAACCTAAATCTTTAGACTTAAGCATTTTTACCCAAAAAGCAATCTGACCCGTATGATACGAAAAGTGTTCTACTAAATGAATAGCATTTCCAATACCTGAAAATTGATATCCTTGAATCTCCTTTATCTGAGTTAGACGCTCATCAGAAACTTGAATTATCGTCGCTTTAACTTGATTAACCGTATTCTCCAATTTATCTAACAACTCTTGTTTTGAAAGTCCACTTTCAGATGAAAATTCTAAATCTCTAACTCGATTATCTGTAGCTCCACTTAAAGAAGAAATCCCATATTAAGTCAGATTTCCGCACAGGTGTAAAATCAAATTGCCTATGCTGTTTAGCGTGGGATTGGGTTTTAACCAGATCTCTTCTTCTGTGATTTGAGTTAATGCAATTCTTATCATTCTAAGGTTTTCATCTAACCTGTAGAAAATATTGTTGACCAATTCTTCTCTAAAAGTTGAAGCATTACTCATGTTCCAATATATAATTTTCCAACTGTTTCATTGAAATGCGGCCTTCATAGATCGCTTTACCGATTATCGTTCCTTCGCAACCTAATTCAGCTAGTTTTGGTAATTCGTCAAAAGTTGAAATTCCGCCGGAAGCGATCAACTTCAAGTTCTTCGTTTCTTCTAAAATGCGCTTATACAACTCAAAAGAAGGTCCTTCTAACATCCCGTCTTTACTAATGTCTGTACAAATCACATAAGAAACTCCTTCCTTTTGATAGCCTTGAATAAACGGAATCAATTCTTCTTTAGACTCTTCGAGCCAGCCACTCACCGCAACTTTTTCATCTTTAGCATCTGCGCCTAAAATGATTTTATTAGCGCCAAATTTCTGTAACCAGCTTTTAAAAGTTTCAGGATCTTTAACGGCGATGCTTCCACCGGTGATTTGTGAAGCACCACTTTCAAAAGCAATGCGCAGGTCATCGTCGGTTTTGAGTCCGCCTCCAAAATCAATTTTTAGGCTGGTTTGAGAAGCAATTTGCTCCAGCACCTTATGATTCACAATATGCTTGCTTTTAGCACCATCTAAGTCAACCAAATGCAAATACTGAATTCCGTGGGCTTCAAATTCTTTTGCAACCTCTAACGGACTCTCATTATATATTTTTTTGGTGTTGTAATCACCTTTAGAAAGGCGCACACACTTACCGTCGATTATATCTATTGCTGGGATTATTCTCATAGGGCTAAAAAGTTTTTTAAAATTTGCTCGCCAACAACTCCACTTTTCTCCGGGTGAAATTGTACACCGTAAAAATTATCCGTCTGTAAACCTGATGCATAATCTACTTCATAATTTGTAGAAGCGATCATTTCATCGCATTTTGGAGCGTAGAAACTGTGTACCAAATACATAAAACTATGCTCTGGTATGTCTTTAAATAATAGAGTTTTTAAACTTTCGATTTCGTTCCAGCCGATTTGTGGAACTTTGACTTTGTTTGAGAATTTAACCACATTAACATCAAAAATCCCCAAACCAGTGGTGTTTCCTTCAGTTGAATGCTTACACATCAATTGCATTCCCAGACATATTCCTAAAACTGGTTGCTTCAGCGTAGGAATGATTTTATCCAACCCCGTGGCTTTCAGCTTTGCCATAGCACTACTCGCCTCTCCAACACCCGGAAAAATTACTTTATCAGCTGCTTTGATTTCGTCTGCATCATCAGACAATATCGCGTGAACTCCTAAGCGTTCAAAAGCAAATTTGATACTTTGAATATTTCCTGCTCCGTAATTGATTATTACTAATTTCATAAGCTTACAACATTCCTTTTGTACTGGGCAATACCATTTTATCAGGATCGCGTTTTACAGCTACTTTAATCGCTTTTGCAAAAGCTTTGAAAATGGCTTCGATCTTGTGATGCTCGTTGGTTCCATCAGCTTTTACATTGAGGTTTGCACGTGCGCCATCTGTAAAGGATTTGAAGAAATGATAAAACATTTCTGTAGGCATCTCCCCTATTTTCTCGCGTTTAAAGTCAGCTTCCCAAACCAACCAATTACGCCCACCAAAATCTATGGCTACCTGCGCCAGACAATCATCCATCGGTAAGCAAAAACCGTAGCGTTCTATACCTAATTTGTTACTCAAAGCTTTAGAAAAAACTTCACCTAAGGCGATCGCGGTATCTTCAATTGTGTGATGCTCATCAACCTCGAGATCGCCATCTACGTGAATTTTTAAGTCCATAGAACCGTGTCTAGCGATTTGATCTAACATATGATCAAAAAATGCTAGTCCGGTTTTGATATCGCTTTTACCGGTTCCGTCAAGATTCAACTTGATTTCTATTTCGGTTTCGTTGGTTTTTCTGGAGATCGAAGCGGTGCGTTCTTTCAGCTTCAAAAATTCATAAATCTTTTGCCAGTCTGTAGTTTCTAAGGCAATATAGGCATCAAGATCTTCCCGTTTGGTGGTGATTTCATCGGCACCTAAATCAGTATGATCACTGATAAAAATACCCTGTGCCCCAAGGTTTTTAGCCAGTTCAATATCTGTGATACGATCTCCCAGAACAAAACTGTTGGCAAGATCGTAATCTTCAGAGAAAAACTCGGTTAACATTCCCGTGCCTGGTTTACGGGTGTCTGCCTGATCCTCAGGAAAAGTTTTATCTATAAAAACGTCATCAAACACAACACCTTCGTTTTCAAAGGATTTTAAAATAAAATTATGCACCGGCCAGAACGTATCTTCAGGAAAAATATCAGTTCCCAGACCATCTTGATTGGTGATCATGACCAA
This sequence comes from Leeuwenhoekiella sp. ZYFB001, assembly GCF_011784865.1. Taxonomy (NCBI): domain Bacteria; kingdom Pseudomonadati; phylum Bacteroidota; class Flavobacteriia; order Flavobacteriales; family Flavobacteriaceae; genus Leeuwenhoekiella; species Leeuwenhoekiella sp. ZYFB001. The sequence goes on along the minus strand of NZ_CP050460.1, from coordinate 1,456,930 downwards.
CTTGTAATCAAGCTCTTGAGCAATTTTACCTAGATAGGTAAAAGCTTTTGGGTAAAAAGTTACCTTTTCAAAAGCATCCACTTGATATCCGGGCGGCTCTTTAATGATCGTTCCGTCCCGATCAATGAATAATACTTTTTGTTTTTTGGAGGTAGTTTCGGTAGTCATTTATTACAGTTAAAACAGTTCTTTGAGAGCGGTAATTAGTTTTTCATTTTCGGTGGTTGTCCCTACGGTAAAGCGTAGTGTGTTTTCGCATAAAGCCTGTGAACTTCTATTACGAACCACAATTCCTTTTTTGATCAATTGATCGTAACGTTTGTTGGCATCATCCACTTTTGCTAAAATAAAATTAGCTTCAGATGGATAAACTTTCTCAACAAAATCCACTTGAAGTAACACTTTAGATAAAGCACCTCTTTCCTTTAAAATCGTACTTATTTCACCTTGAACCTTTTCATCATCAAGCACACGTTCTAACGCGCGTTTTTGCGTGAGTTCATTTACATTATACGGCGGTTTAATCTTGTTTAAGATTGAAATAATTGCTGCGGAAGCATAACATATTCCTAAGCGAATTCCCGCTAGGCCATAGGCTTTAGACAAGGTTTGTGTCACGACTAGATTAGGATACTGCTGAAGCTTTGTCGTCCAACTTTCTTCTGGAGAGAAGTCAATATATGCCTCATCTACGACAATCAACCCTTTAAAATTCTGAAGCAGCACTTCGATAGCCTCTGCCTTGAAACTATTGGCCGTAGGATTGTTTGGTGAACATAGAAAAAGCATTTTGGTTTGATGGTCTGCCTGATCCAGAATCTTAGCAACTTGGGGCTGAAAATCTTCAGACAGCAATACTTCGCGGTTAGCAATATCATTGGTAGCTGCCAGCACTCCGTACATCCCGTAAGTAGGCGGTAACGTGATCACGTTATCTTGCTTGGGCTCACAAAAAGCTCTGAATAATAAATCGAGTACTTCATCGCTTCCGTTACCTAAAAGAATTTGATCAACCGGCACCCGTTTTAAGGACGATAAATGTTGTTTTAAAGTAAGCTGTTGTGGATCTGGATAGCGATTGACGCCGTTTTCAAACGGATTTTCATTTGCATCAAGAAACACCATATCCTCGTGAAAATCCTTAAACTCATCACGAGCCGATGAATAAGGTTTTAACTGCGCAACATTGGCGCGAATCAAACGCTCTAAATTAAAAGTAGTTGCAGTCATTAATTTGAATTTGCGAGTTGAGATAAACGTAAAGTCACTGCATTTTTGTGCGCCTGTAAGCCTTCGGCAGCAGCCATAAGCTCGATTGCTTTACCAATATTTTGAATTCCTTCCGGCGTAATTTCCTGAAAGGTCATACTCTTCATAAAACTGTCAAGATTTACACCGCTGTATTGTTTAGCATACCCGTTAGTTGGCAAAGTATGATTGGTTCCTGAGGCATAATCCCCGGCACTTTCAGGCGTATAATTTCCTATAAAAACAGAACCTGCATTAGCAATATTTTCAATAAAAAATGCATTATCTGAAGTAGCCACAATAAAATGTTCAGGACCATACTCATCAATAAGTTCTAAAGCGAGCTCTTTAGTCTCAACAAAAATCAGCTTACTGTTTACAATGGCTTTTTCTGCAATGGCTTTTCTGGGAAGCGCTTGCAGCTGCTCTTGAACTTCTTGCGCAACAGCTTTGATTAAATCTTTAGAGGTAGAAACAAGAATAACTTGACTATCCACACCGTGCTCAGCCTGACTTAATAAATCTGAAGCTACAAAGGCAGCTTCGGCAGTATCGTCTGCAACAACTAACAATTCAGACGGACCTGCAGGCATATCAATGCTAACATTGAATTGAGTTGCCATTTGCTTAGCTACCGTTACAAACTGATTTCCGGGACCGAAAATCTTATACACTTTTGGAATACTCGGTGTACCAAACGTCATTGCTCCAATAGCTTGAATTCCGCCTACTTTAAAGATTTTAGCAATACCACAAAGTTGAGCGGTAAATAAAATAGCAGGATTGATATTCCCTTTTTTATCAGGTGGCGTACAAAGCACCACTTCTTTACAGCCTGCTATTTTTGCCGGAACAGCCAGCATTAAAATCGTTGAAAACAAGGGCGCAGTTCCTCCGGGAATGTACAAACCTACTTTCTGAATAGGGCGCTTTTCTTGCCAACATTTTACACCAGGTGCGGTTTCTAATTCAATTTTTTTGGTGCGTTGTGCTTTGTGAAATGCTTCAATATTAGATTTTGCAAGGGTGATCGCTTCTTTTAAATCGGCATCTAGGTTTGCAACAGCAGCAGTAATTTCCGCATGAGTTACTTCAAAAGAATTCAGGCTGATCCCGTCAAATTTTTGAGTGTATTTCTCAATTGCTGCATCACCGTCATTTTGAATAGCTTCAAAAACCTCTAAAACGGTTTGTTCGATCTGCTTGTAAGTTTGCGTGGGGCGTTTTAGAATCTCATTCCATTGCGAACGCTCAGGATTTACAATCGTATTCATACGTCTTCCTTTAGTCTAAAAATTAGAGCACCATCTTTTCTATATCACTCACTAAAATTCCTTGAGCGCCAGAATCTTTAAGATTATCAATGACCTCCCAAAACTTATTCTTGTCAATTACTGAATGTACACTACTCCATCCCTTTTCAGCAAGCGGCAACACGGTAGGACTTTTCATTCCCGGTAGCAATGCGATGATTTCATCTAAACGATCGTTCGGCGCGTTTAACAAAACGTATTTGTAGTCACGCCCCTTAAGCACCGCTTTAATTCTAAATAACAATTTGTCTAGAATGGTCTGACGCTCCTCATCGATTTTAGGTGAGACTGCAAGAACGGCTTCAGAAGTAAGCATCACTTCAACCTCTTTAAGGTTGTTTTTAAATAATGTACTTCCACTAGATACGATGTCACAAATACCGTCTGCGAGGCCGATATTAGGAGCAATTTCTACCGAACCATTAATGATATGAAGATCTGCTTTTACGTTATACTTTCTTAAATAATTAAGCACTGTATTCGGATACGAAGTAGCGATTTTCTTTCCTTCAAAATCTGCTACCGAATCATATTTAACTCCTTTTGGAATCGCTAATGACACCCGGCATTTTGAAAAACCTAGTTTCTGAGCTATAGCTATATCCTCGCCTTTTTCGATCAAAACATTTTCACCAATGATCGCGATATCAACAACCCCGTCTCTCAGGTATTGTGGAATGTCACCATTGCGGAGGTAAAATACTTCAAGCGGAAAATTAGCAGCATTCGCTTTCAATTGATCGCGACCGTTGTCTATAGAGATTCCGCAGTCTTTTAAAATTTGTAAAGAATCTTCGTTGAGTCTGCCTGACTTCTGAATTGCGATTCTAATTTTTTTATTCATTTTTTTAGGTTTGATTGGTAGTCTGAGCTATTCTAAACAGAAAACCCGTTTGAAAAGCTCAAACGGGTTACTGTTTTTTATACGTCAATTACATATACAACATCTTTACCTCGCTTGAGTGCGTGAATAAAAATGATGATGATGTAATGCTGTTTTTCTCATAATACAGAGCGAATTTATAAAAAAAATCCTTTTTACGTGCATTATATCGAATACATTTAACAGCTTGATGTGATTTTTATCTTAAAGACTTACATTTGAGAAAATTACTAACCGATGAAGAATTTTCTTATAGCATTCTCCGTATTTTCCTGCTGGTGTGTAGTAGGTCTGTACTTTTTAAACGCTACTGGAGCATTCAATAATCGCAAGAGTCTTTTTGTTGACGCTTCGTCCACTGTAGAACCTGCTAATCCCGGTACTATTAAAAAACAAGCTCCTGGATATGTTTTAGATTCTATTTATCAAGCTACAGAACCTACAAAACAACCAGCAGAGAGAGGAATTTATCAAGATAGCAGCCTTGCTAAAACCGGAAATTACGATAAACTCATAGATGACATTCAAAAAAGAATGGAACGTAACCAGCGCGCTATTGATGAAGATGAAGAACGTTTGCGCCTCGCAAAATTGAGTAAAACGGCAACTACCAAAGCCACTAAACCAAATGCTGATATTACATTTAGACCTGTTTTTAAAATGGCACGTTTAGTGCGTGATGAAAATGCATCGCGTTTTTTAGCCGAAGTTGAACGGAGATTAAAGATCAAACCACAAGCTAAAATTGAAATTATAGGCTATACAGATCATATTGGAGATGATCGAGATAACTATGTAATTGCCTTAGAACAAGCTCAAAAAATTAGGTTATTTCTCATAAAAAGCCTTAATTTACCTGAAAATCAAGTTATTGCATTATCAAAAGGAGAAGAATTTCCTTTATATCCCCGAGAGCAAGAAGATAAAATAGAATTAAATAACCGCTACGAACTGATATTTAAATAATGCTCCATCTAGTTTTGACACAAACCAATAACGATTACGTCTCTATACCCTTAGTGTATATAGAGGTTATTGTATTGATGTTGGGTGCCTTTTCTATAGGTTATTTCTTTGCATATTATTATCAGAAAAGCAAATATGTAAAGCGAATTTCCAATCTGCGCCAAAAGCTTTCAGAACAAGCAGGTGTTGATATTGAAGATCCAAATCTAGAGGAAACATTACCCGATGAGGATATTCAAATTGCGGCCAAAGCGAAAAAGAAACGTTTCGCTCAAGACGAACTCGATAAAACCAGAACTGAATTAGATTTTGAGCGTATTGGTTACGCATCCTATGAAGATGCTGATGATCTTCAAAAAATTATCGGAATCGGACCCTATACCGAAGAAAAACTCAATACGATCGGTATTTACACCTTTGATCAGATCAGTAAGTTTAATACGCGAGATATCGAGATCGTTACTGAGCGCATTCAATTTTTTCCAGATCGCATCGTAAATGATAATTGGGTAGCCAAAGCCAAATTGCTTCAAGAAACCAAGCAGCAAATTAAACTGCGTAGGGATCGAAACGTTAGAATGAAAAAAGCCTAAGATTCTTTGCACAAAGACTGTTACAACACAAAAAAACCGAATCGTAATCGATTCGGTTTTTTTGTGATTTTATTGGCGCCGCCAATGAGGTGAAACTCCCTCCAACTTACAGAAATTTGCCAAGAGACAGTTGATTAGGCTAGTTATTCCCTAAAATAATGGGTAACCCGCTGTCTCCAGAACCTATAACAATCACTTTAGAATTGTTAGATTCTGATAGTTTTAGTGTAGCTTCAATACCTTTATCTTTCAAGATCTGATCATTAAGGGATTGACTTAAAATTTTATTAGCATCAGCTTTACCTTGAGCTTCAATAACCTGACGTTCTGCTTCTTTTTGAGCAGAAATAAGCCTGAATTCATATTCTAGAGATTCTTGTTCCTGACGCAGTTTACGTTCAATTGCTTGCTTAATCGTCGCAGGTAGCGTCACATCACGTACCAATACTTCATCAAGAACGATATATTGATCTTTTACGATTTTTTTAGTTTCATCATAAATCTCTGCTTGAATCGCATCACGTTTTGAAGAATACAATTGTTCTGGAGTATAACGCCCCACTACAGAACGTGCTGCAGATCTAATAGTGGGTAACAAAATTCGGTTTAGATAATCTTCTCCTATCTCCTGATGCAGTTTACCCAAATTTTCAGCTTGTGGTTTATACCATACAGAAGCCTCTAATTTAATATCCAAACCATTAGAAGAAAGTACATTCATAATCTCTTTCAGCTCCTGCCGTCTTACCTCGTAGATATAAACTTTATTCCAAGGAGCAACTATTTGAAAACCTTCTCCTAGCGGGGGCTCGTCAGTAACTACACCGCCTCCAAATGGTTTATAAAGTACTCCCGCTTCTCCTGAATCAATCGTTACCGCAGATTTTGCAATGAGTACAATTACGATTATTACTCCAATTATTACCGGAATTCCTATTTTAGGTAATCTATCCATTTTATGTAGTTTTTATTATATGAGTCCGTTGTATTTTCTGATGAACCATTCAGCAGCTAAACTTGCAATGATGAGGAAAAGCAGCCAACTGAAAGCTATTAAAGGTACATTTTTTTCTATAGCTCGCTGTACGGGAGTAAACTCCTGATTTTTCAAAAGGCCGTCTATCAACTCTGAATAGCGATCCATTGAGGCGATACTCCCATTGGTTTCCTTTGCTACAGTTTCCATCGTTGTCCAATCAGCATTTTTAATCTGATGTTCAATTGTATAAGGAATTACTGTAAAGCTACCTTCCGCTTTTAAATTTTCGTCAGCAACAGTAATTTCAAAAGAATATGTTCCGGGCTCTAAATCTGCAAGCTGTGCTGAATAGTTAGTTCCGTTGTAAACGAGTGGTGATTCATAAAGAACTTCATTTTCTGAAAAGATTTTTACCTGAAGTTGCGCGCCCGGATCAAAAACATAATTTTTATCGAAGTACTGCGCGTTCAACACAATCGCGTTTCCTCCATAATAGAAACGGTCATAATCTAGTTCTAAGCGCTGACGCTTTTGATTTGAAGCTGCATATTGCACCAATTGGTCTATAAAAGTATCGAAGGTTTCAAAACTTCCGGAATCTAAAAACGACTGGCTACGCCATTGAAAAATACCTGTTCCAAATAAAAACACCTCTCTTCTACCCGACAACTCTGTGAGCCCCAACAAAGGATTTCCGGTAGTAACACCGGTAATTCGCTGATAAAAAAGAACATCACTGGAGCCGGCAACTGTGATTTCGCCAAAAATGGTTTCCAGCGGAGGATAATTAGCGAAGTTGATTTCTGAGGTTTGAAATGCCGAAAACGATTCGTTCTTAATGGCTTGGACAGCTTCTGACTGCCTGCTTAGCGGCAACTTAAATGCTTCCTGACTTTGATTTAAAAAAGAGAGGTTACTTTGTAACCCTATAATTGTAAACCGGTTTTTATTCAGTTTATTGAGTTCCTGATAAACAGTAGCAAAACGTGCATTGGGCTCAAACAACAGCACTAGGTCTGCTTCATTAAGTTCAGCAACCTTGACATCATTAATAGCTCTAAGGCTTACTGAACGCAGCTGGTTACTTTCAATACTCTTTTTTAGCGTCCCTAGATCAGGATGCAAAACACCATAAATAATAAGCACTTCAGAGCGTTGATCAATGACTTCAATCGCAAACTGCTTGGTATTGTTTTCTAAGTTAGTCTCATCCAGTGAAGCTTCAAGCCTTACCGTATAACGCTGTGTTCCTATCTGATCTGCGTTCAAATAAAAATTGCTTCGGAAAGAACTGTTTTGAGAAGATAAATTGAGGGTCTCCGTATGTACAATAGTTCCGCCATACGTTACCGAAAGCTTGGCAGATACTTCTTTTTTTCCGGAATACGCTGCCTTAATTTCAACCGGAAATTGATTATCTATATATGCGTAACGATTGACATTAACCTGATCAATTCGCAAATCTTCATACGCCGAAGTATCACCAACCACAATAAAATGACGGGCAATCTCTCTAGCTTCGGTTGCAACGTATCTATAATTTGCACCAAGATTGGTATTCCCATCAGTGATTACAAGACTGCTGTATTTCTGGTCTTTATAAATTCGATCTAATGCTTGAATGCTTTTTGCAATATCGGTTTGGGTTTCGCTAAAATCAACTCGTTCTTGTTGATTCAATTCAGATCCAAAAGTATAGGCGTCCAGATCAAATCGTTCTCTCAAAGCCTCATTTTGAAGTATTGCTTGAAAAACCTCTCGTATGGCTACCGAATCTGCTAAAAAAGACATGGATTCAGAATTGTCAAGCACCACCGCTAGTTTAGGCTTGATGGTTTTATAAGATGTTTGCTTAACCGAAGGATTTAGCAATAAAATCAAGACCGCAAAAAGACTTATAAATCGTAATACGCTAAGAAGTAGGCGCAAGCGCTTAGAACGCTCCGGTTTATGGAAGTAAAAAAATATGGCAATACCCAGAGCGATTATCCCTAAGAGGATAATATATAAGACTGTGGATATTGCCATAAAGTATTGTATTAAGATTTGCTTAGGTTAGCATTCCGCCATCTACTTGTAAGACTTGACCGGTAACATAAGCACTCATATCACTACCTAAAAATACACAAGCATTAGCGATATCTTCTGGAGTACCTCCTCTTTTTAATGGAATAGCATCTCGCCAACCTGCTACTACTTTCTCGTCGAGTTTAGCGGTCATTTCGGTCTCGATAAATCCGGGAGCAACCACATTGGTTCTGATATTTCTCGAACCTAATTCTAAAGCCATAGATTTAGAGAAACCTATTATTCCGGCTTTTGATGCTGCATAATTGGCTTGACCTGCGTTTCCTTTAATCCCCACCACAGAGCTCATATTGATGATGCTTCCGTAACGTTGTTTAAGCATGGTGCGCTGTACAGCTTTGGTCATATTGAAGATTGACTTCAGGTTTACTTCAATAACCTGATCAAAATCTTCTTCGCCCATACGCATCAGCAGATTATCTTTGGTTATTCCTGCGTTATTGACCAGAACATCGATAGATTCAAAATCTGCACTGATTTGTTTTACCAGCTCCTGGCAATCTTCAAAAGAAGCAGCATTTGATTTGTAAGCCTTGGCTTTCACTCCCATTGCAAGAAGTTCTTGTTCTAACTCTTCTGCCGGACCTGCAGACGAGCTATAGGTAAAGGCCACGTTGGCTCCATTTTGAGCAAAAACCTTGGCGATACCGTTTCCGATCCCGCGGCTGGCTCCTGTTATAATTGTATTCTTTCCTTCTAAAAGTTTCATTCTAAATTGATATATCTAAAATAGTTCGTTTGAATAGCGGTAAATATAGGAAACTTGAGGGGTACACGCATAAAAAAACCGACACATTACGTGTCGGTTTTGATTTTTTCAGAGGCTGAAATTAACCAATAAGTTCAGCAACTTTTTTGCCTATTTCAGCTGGAGAATCCACAACGTGTACTCCGTTTTCTCTTAAAATTTTCTTTTTATCTGCAGCAGATTCTCCTTCTCCAGAAACAATAGCACCAGCGTGACCCATTGTTCTTCCGGCTGGAGCAGTTTCACCAGCGATAAAACCAATAACCGGCTTTTTGGTTCCACTTGCTTTGATCCATTTTGCGGCGTCTGCTTCTAACTGACCTCCAATCTCACCGATCATCACAACAGCTTCAGTCTCCGGATCGTTGATCAATAATTCTACAGCTTCTTTAGTAGTGGTACCAATGATAGGATCTCCCCCAATTCCAATTGCAGTAGTGATCCCTAAACCTTGTTTTACAACTTGGTCAGCGGCTTCATAAGTAAGTGTTCCTGATTTAGAAACGATACCCACTTTTCCTTTCTTAAACACAAAACCAGGCATAATACCTACTTTGGCTTCTCCGGGAGTGATCACACCAGGACAGTTAGGACCAATTAAACGGCAGTCTTTATCTTTGATATAATCAGCAGCTTTAATCATATCTGCTACCGGAATACCTTCAGTAATCGCAATAATCACTTTAATTCCTGCATCAGCAGACTCCATTATCGCATCAGCAGCAAATGCCGGCGGTACAAAGATGATTGAAACATCAGCCCCGGTTTCTTTTACTGCATCTTCAACAGTGTTGAATACCGGTTTGTCTAAATGGGTTTGACCACCTTTACCCGGTGTCACACCACCAACAACGTTGGTCCCGTAATCAATCATTTGACCGGCGTGAAAGGTACCTTCACTTCCGGTAAAACCTTGTACAATTATTTTGGAATCTTTATTTACTAAAACGCTCATGAGTTGTTTGAATTTTGTAGTAACAAAAATAATTTTTTAAAGCTGAATGCTAAAGGAATTTTAAGACTTTATGCGGATGTGCGCATCATTATTTTGCGGGTCATCATCACTAGGTTGACTAATTTGATACCCTCTGTAAAGGAGACCGTCTTTAAGTTCCCAAATCGCCATAAAGTGAATAATACCCACCTCTTCTTCAGGGTTTTCAACCGTCTGAATATAATACGTTAAACGTGCGCTCACCTTATCACCTTCTGAAATAAGATGACTTATAGATGACCTTAAAGAAATGAACGATTTCCCCATTTCTGAAGACATATCAGCAATATCGCTGTACGTCATTTTTGAAAATCCGGTAGATGCATTCCAATACAGCTCTGCATCCTGATGTAAGAACTTTTTTAGAACAGTGGAATCATTGAAAAAATCGGATTCATATAAACCTCTTACAAGGTCTTTTGCTGATTGACTCATTTTATTTTTTTATTTGTTCTAAAATATAAGGAATTTGCCTAATTGAAGCCAATTCTCTAAACTTCTTCTTGCTATCTTCGGCAGGAGTGCCTAAGTAGGATTTACCTCCTTCTAAAGTACGCCCTACTCCGCTCTGCGCAAAGATCACAGCTTTTTCCTTAATGGTAATTCCGCTGGCGATACCTACTTGTCCCCAAATCACCACGTCATCTTCAATGACCACGCAGCCTGCAATTCCGCTCTGAGCGGCAATAAGTACACGCTTTCCTATCTGAGTATCGTGACCTACGTGAACCTGATTGTCAAATTTAGATCCTTGACCAATTGTAGTATCGCCGGTCACACCCTTATCTATTGTACATAGCGCTCCAAGATCTACGTGATCTTCAATGACCACTCTTCCGCCGGAAAGTAATTTGTCAAAACCGGTTTCACGCTTCTTATAATAAAACGCATCTGCTCCTAGAACAGTTCCAGAATGAATAGTAACACCATCACCAATAATCGCATTATCGTAAATCGTAACATTGGCGTGAATTAAACAATCACGACCGATTTTTACATTGTGACCTATAAAACAGTTAGGCTGAATGATCGTTCCTTCGCCAATCGTTGCGGTAGTCGCAATACTCGAAGTAGCTTTTTCAAAAGGTTTAAAGAACTTGGTAAGCTTATTAAAATCGCTAAAGGGATCTTCCGAAATCAATAATGCTTTACCTTCTGGGCAAGCTACTCTTTTGTTTATTAAAACAACTGTTGCCGCAGAAGCTAAAGCCTTATCATAATATTTGGGATGGTCAACAAAAACAATATCTCCGGGTTCTACGACATGAATCTCATTCATTCCCAGAACCGGAAAATCAGCAGCTCCTATATATTCTACTCCAAGAATGGTAGCGATCTGCTCTAAGCTATGTTTTTGAGGAAATTTCAACTAGTTATTCTTTTATACGCTCTTTGTAAGTACCTTTTTCGGTCTCTACTTTTATTTTGTCCCCTTCATTTATAAACAAAGGAACATTTACTTCAGCACCGGTTTCTACAGTAGCAGGTTTGGTGGCGTTAGTGGCGGTATTTCCTTTTACACCAGGCTCAGTTGCGGTAACTTCGAGAATCACGTGAGCCGGCATATCTACAGAAAGCGGCATACCGTCTTCAGTATTGATCGCAATAGAAACAACTTCACCTTCTTTTAAAAGTCCGGGTTGATCTAGCGCAGACTCCAAAAGTCTGATTTGCGTATAATCATCAGTGTTCATAAAGTGGTACCATTCCCCATCATTATATAAAAACTGATACCCTTTAGTTTCTACACGTACTTCTTCAATTTTATGCCCTGCCGAAAATGTATTATCTAAAACTTTTCCGTTAGTAACACTTTTTAATTTTGTTCTTACAAACGCTGGTCCTTTACCAGGTTTTACGTGTAAAAATTCAACAATCTTATAAATGTCGTGGTTGTAATGAATACACATTCCATTACGAATATCTGATGTAGTTGCCATATTTCTAAATTAATCTAAGCTGTTATAATCTATTATTAGTTTGCTGTAAAATAGCCTTTCATAATTCCGCGTTGCGAATTACGAATAAACTGAAGAATTTCATCACGCTCCGGAGTCGCCTCCATCTCGGCTTCAATAATGTTTACAGCTTGGGTGTTGTTGTAATTCTTTTGGTACAGAATACGGTAAATATCCTGTATTTCTCTGATTTTCTCTGTGGTAAAGCCTCTTCGGCGTAGCCCAATAGAATTGATTCCCACATAAGAAAGCGGTTCACGACCGGCTTTAACGTAAGGAGGTACATCTTTACGAACTAAAGACCCACCGGTTACAAAGGCGTGACTTCCTATAGTACAAAATTGCTGCACGGCTGCCATTCCTGCTAATACCACATGGTCACCCACTACAATATGTCCTGCCAGTGTACTGTTGTTAGAAAAAATACAGTGATCGCCCACAATACAATCGTGCGCAATATGGCTGTATGCCATAATCCAACAATCGTGACCTATCTGAGTTTTCATTTTGTCTGTGGTACCTCTATTGATCGTAACACATTCTCTAATAGTTGTGTTATCGCCAATAATAGTTACCGTATCCTCATCATCAAACTTTTTATCTTGTGGAATTGCTGAAATAACAGCGCCGGGAAAAATATTTACATTTTTACCGATGCGTGCACCTTCCATTATGGTAACGTTAGATCCTATCCAACTTCCTTCTCCTATGACCACATTATTATTGATCGTAGTGAAAGGTTCAATCACCACATTTTTGGCAATTTTGGCACCCGGATGTACGTATGCTAAGGGTTGATTCATAAATCTAGTCTTTCTTTACTTTTACAATTTGAGCCATAAGCTCAGCTTCAGATACCAATTTGCCGTTTACATATGCACTTCCTTGCATATGGCAAATTCCTCTGCGAATAGGTGATAACAGATCTAATTTAAAGATAAGTGTATCCCCCGGAAGCACTTGCTGCTTAAAGCGCACATTATCTATTTTCATAAAATAGGTAAGGTAATTCTCAGGATCAGGAACCGTACTTAACACTAAAATCCCACCTGTTTGCGCCATTGCTTCTACCTGAAGAACACCCGGCATCACAGGAGCTCCCGGAAAATGCCCTACAAAGAAGGGCTCATTCATGGTTACGTTTTTAAGTCCCACTACACCGGTATCTGTAATTTCCAGAATTTTATCTACTAAAAGAAATGGTGGTCTGTGCGGAAGCATCGCCATAATTTGATGAATGTCTTTAACCGGTGGTTTTGACAAATCAAAATTAGGTACATTATTACGCTTTTCAAGCTTAATGATTTTCTTCAGCTTTTTTGCAAACTGTGTGTTTACAAAATGTCCCGGTTTATTGGCGATCACTTTTCCTTTGATAGGCATCCCTACCAAAGCTAGATCTCCAATAACATCAAGTAACTTGTGACGCGCAGCCTCATTAGGATGATGCAGCGTTAGGTTATCTAATATTCCATTAGATTTAACCGAAATATTATCTTTATTAAATGCTTTTCTCAACTTCTCCATAGTTTCCGGAGAAAGTTCTTTATCCACATAAACTATTGCATTATTGAGATCACCGCCTTTTATGAGTCCGTGTTCAAGAAGCATTTCTATTTCGTGAAGAAAGCTAAACGTTCTAGAGTCCGAAATTTCATCTTTAAATTCAGAAATACTTTTGATACTTGCATTCTGAGTGCCTAAAATTTTAGTACCAAAGTCTACCATAGTAGTAAGTTGATATTCATCGGCTGGCATAAGCATAATTTCGCTGCCAGATTTGTCATCAACATAGCTAATCACTTCAGTCACCACGTATTCCTCGCGGCTAGCCTCTTGCTCCTGAATGCCTACTTTCTCAATAGCTTCAACAAAAAACTTTGAAGAACCATCCATAATAGGTGGTTCTGAAGCATTCAATTCTATACAAATATTGTCTATTCCTAATCCAACGCAAGCAGCAAGCACATGCTCACTCGTTTGAATGTGTACTCCCATTTTTTCGAGGTTGGTTCCCCTTTGGGTATTCACAACATAATCTGCATTTGCCTCTATAATAGGCTGTCCTTCAAGGTCAACACGCTTAAAAAACATACCGGTGTTTTCATCGGCTGGCTTAAACGTTAGCGTAACATTTTTACCTGTATGTAAACCAACGCCGGTTAAGGAAACCTCACCGGCGATTGTTTTTTGCTTTCCTTCAGCTTTACTTATCATTGGATTTTTGTTTTTCCAAATTATTTAATTGTTCTGCCAGACTTGGCAAATTTTTAAAGTGTACGTAAGATTTATTAAAATCATTATAGGATAGCGCCGGCGAACCTTGCACCGCTTCATCATTCTTAATATTTCTTGTGATTCCAGATTGTGCTTGAATACGCACGCGATCACCAATAGTAAGATGTCCCACGATACCTACTTGCCCTCCTATCATACAGTTCTTACCTATTTTAGTAGAACCTGCGATACCTGTTTGTGCGGCAATAGCGGTATGCTCTCCAATCTCTACGTTGTGTGCAATCTGAATTTGATTATCTAGTTTCACACCTTTACGTATAATCGTAGAACCCAAAGTAGCTCTATCTATCGTAGTTCCTGCACCGATATCTACATTATCTTCTATAATAACATTACCGGTTTGCGGAATTCTAGAATACTCTCCATTTTCATCAGGAGCAAAACCAAAACCATCTGCGCCAATAATTGCCCCACTATGCACATAAACTGTTTCGCCTAAAACACAATCAGAGTAAATTTTAGCTCCCTGAAAGATCACGCAGTTATCCCCTATTTTACAATTGTCGCCAATGTAAACATTAGGATAGATTTTGACATTGTTGCCTATGCTTACATTATTACCTAAATAGGCAAAGGCACCCAAATAAATATCATCACCGTAAGAAGCACTTTCTGATATGTAGACGGGTTGTTCTATTCCTGACTTACTAAGTTTTACCTGATTGTAATATTCCAAAAGTTTTGAAAACGATTTATAGGCATCATCTACTCTTATAAGCGTAACGTCAAGATCGTGCTCAGGCTTAAAATTTTTGTCAACTATAGCAATTGAAGCTTTAGTCTTATATATATATGGAGTGTATTTAGGATTCGCCAAAAAGGTGAGCGAGCCCGTGGTTCCATCTTCTATTTTTGAAAGTTTAGAAACTTCTGCTTCGGGATTCCCGTCCACAGAGCCTTCTAAAATTCCAGCAATTTGTTCAGCTGTAAATTTCATCATCGCAAAAATAGAAAAAAAGGGTTTAATTTAAGTGTTTGGGATAGCAGATATAGTTTTTTGTGATCACCTTTGACAAGGCCTTTAAACTCAATTGATCACTAGCAGAAATCACATCAATGACTTTTCCTTTTTTTGTAAGAATATTAATCGCTTCCTTTTTTAAGGTGTAAGCTTGATTTGTAAGTGTACCGGTGAATACAAAATAATCTACTTCTTCATCAGAGATATTATAGTGGGCTTTAACCCGGCTCCTTTCCGTCTGAATAAAATCGGTTTTAAAGGGTTTCTTCTTAATCTTAATACGTGGTAATTTTCGATCAATAATTGTTTTACAAAGTGTACGCAAAACAAAATCGTCTTCCTCACACCACGCCTTCATTGCTGAAATTATATCGTAATCATCTAATTTTGAAAAAACTTCAAGCGCCTCTTGATCAAAGATTCCTTCTGCATTTTTCTTTTTCAGAAAGTACCCAAGCGCAGTACTCGCAGGAAGCTTATAACCTGCTTCGGTAAGCGCTTTTGCACGCTTTAAAACTTTTACAAGAACTTGCTCAGCGACCAAACTGGTCTTGTGCAAATACACTTGCCAGTACATCAGGCGACGTGCTACCAAAAATTTTTCGATGGTATAAATCCCCTTTTCCTCTACCATCAATTCATCATCCTTTACATTCAACATCGCGAGAATACGATCTGTATTGATGTTGCCTTCTGCCATTCCTGTATAAAAACTATCTCTTTTAAGATAATCTGTACGATCCATATCTAATTGCCCCGAAACTAATTGATGCAAAAACGGACGGTGGTAGGTTCCCTTAAAAATTTTAAGAGCCAGGGTTAAACTTCCGTTAAACTCCGAATTGAGACACTCAATAAATTGAAGCGAAATCTGCTCGTGATGAACCCCTTCTGCAATACTATTTTCCATCGCGTGAGAAAAAGGCCCATGACCTATGTCGTGCAATAATATAGCAACTAGCGTAGCCTCCTTTTCTTCCGCAGAGATCTCAACGCCCTTTTGCTCAAGCTTTTCCATAGCTTTTTGCATAATATGCACACAACCTATCGCGTGATGAAAACGGGTATGATGCGCCCCGGGATATACTAAATAAGACAGACCCATTTGAGAAATACGGCGCAAGCGCTGAAAGTATTTATGCTCAATTAAGTTAAAGATGAGCCCGTTGGGTATGGTAATAAAGCCATAAATAGGGTCGTTAATTATCGTAAGTTTGTTAGGAGTTTTCAAAAAGAAAGGCTTTAAAATTTTAAATAACGCGTTGTGCGCAACAGGTGATTTTTAGAATCACCTTATACAAAGATACTATATATGAGTACGATTAAAATACTATGGGTAGATGATGAAATTGATTTATTAAAACCCCACATCTTATTTTTAGAAAAGAAGAATTATGAGGTAACCACGTGTCAGAGTGGTACCGAAGCTATTGAACTTGTTGAAGAGCAAAACTTTGATGTGGTTTTTCTCGATGAAAATATGCCCGGCCTTACCGGTCTTGAAACTTTGAGCGAAATCAAAGCGAAACGAGATACGCTGCCGGTCATTATGATCACTAAAAGTGAAGAGGAATACATAATGGAAGAGGCCATTGGCTCTAAAATCGCCGATTACCTTATAAAACCTGTGAATCCCAATCAGATCTTGTTGAGTCTGAAAAAGAACCTAGATACAAGCCGACTAGTTTCAGAAAAAACAACGCTCAATTACCAGCAAGAATTTAGAAAAATTGCAATGGATATGGCGCAGGTAAATTCTTATGAAGAATGGGTTGAACTCTATCAAAAGTTGATTTATTGGGAGCTTGAATTAGAGAATATTGAGGATCAGAGTATGCAAGAAATTCTGGAGTCTCAAAAAACCGAAGCAAATAGTCAGTTTTTCAAATTTATTGAGCGTAACTATAAAGACTGGTTTAGCGATGAGGATCGCCCTACGATGTCACATACATTATTTAAAGACAAAATTGTCCCTCAGATCAAAAAAGACGATGCGCCGGTTATGCTTATTGTGATAGATAACTTAAGATACGATCAGTGGAAATCTTTTGAACCTATAATAAGTAACTATTACAAAAAAGAAAGCGAAAGCGCTTATTACAGCATTCTACCCACCGCTACACAATATGCGCGAAATGCGATTTTCTCTGGCTTGATGCCAAGTGAGATGGAAAAACAACATCCTGATCTTTGGTTAAACGATACGGATGATGGCGGAAAGAATTTAAATGAAGACAAGTTTCTAGAAGCACAACTGAAGCGTTTAGGGCTAAGTAACCTGAATTGGGAATATCATAAGATCACCAATCTTAAAAGCGGAAAAAAACTAGTAGAAAATTTCAATTCGCTCAAAAAAAATGATCTTACCGTACTCGTGTACAATTTTGTTGATATGCTCAGCCATTCTAAAACGGAAATGGAAGTTATAAAGGAGTTAGCAAGTAACGATAAATCATATCGCTCCCTTACCGAAAGTTGGTTCAAGAATTCTCCACTTTTAGAGATGATTCAGAAATCACAACAACTCGGGTTTAAGATCATTCTTACCACAGACCACGGAACCATAAATGTGAAAAATCCGTCTAAAGTAATTGGTGATAAGAATACCAGTTTAAATTTAAGATATAAGACAGGGCGTAGTTTGACGTATGAGCAAAAGGATGTGTTAGAAGCTAAAGAACCAAAATCAATTCATTTGCCTACCATAAATATGAGTAGCTCGTTTATTTTTGCCAAGGGAGATCTCTTTTTTGCTTATCCTAATAATTACAATCATTATGTGAGCTATTTCAGAAACACCTATCAACACGGTGGTGTTTCACTTGAGGAGGTGATCATTCCGTTTATTGTATTAAACCCAAGATAATATCGCTGTCTTTATATGGAATATACCTATGCATTAGATCAGATTGACGAAGTAGCTGAAGCCTTAATCAAGAATTTAAAATTTTCAACAATTCTATTCTATGGAGATTTAGGCGCAGGTAAAACAACTTTAATTAAAGCTTTGGTTAAAAGGTTGGGCTCAGCAGATAATGTTTCGAGCCCAACTTTTTCATTGATTAATGAGTATAAAACAGATGCAGGCGCATCCATTTTTCATCTGGATTTATACAGGCTAAAAGATGAAAATGAAGCTTACGATTTAGGAATTGAAGAACTTTTAGAAACTGACAGTTTAAAATTAATTGAGTGGCCTCAAAAAATTAACAGTTTACTTGATGATGAAGTTCATTCAGCGAGAATTTTTTCGACAAAAGATAATGTAAGAATACTTGAATTTTTATAACTTTGTTAAAAGTATGTTAAAGCAAAAATTGTACTGTGAAGATTTTTCTTACAAGTTAAAAATCACGAAAAAGTTATAGTCAAAATTTGTACGAGTAAAAGAATTATTCCTAAATTGGCATTATAATTATAATCGATAAAATGTGTTAATGCCATTTTTTGTGAGGCAAATATAGAAGAATTATAAAATGCAGTAGGGTGTAAAAAGTTGTTCATCTTTGAACCAACAAATCATTAACACTCAAACACATTTTATTATGAAACTTAAAGCATTACTCCTAGGCCTTTTAATTGCAGGTGCAACAGCAGTTACTTACACAGCACAAGATACTAACGCAGATTATGCAGCGAAAAAAGTTGACCCAACTAAGATCAGAGTCCCTTCTAACGGGTAGTATATTAGCAGCTTTTATTGCTGGTACGCCATACTTTTTTTACTTATATGAAGGTTTTCCAGATGTCAAAATCTGGGAAACCTCTTTTTTTGGTTTTGACTTACGATACGAAAGTGGATTTTATCAAAGTGTTAACGTGGCCGGATGGTTATTTTTTAGCAAATTAATCCCGCTCCTACTGTTATTGATTTGGTTTTTCACTTGTAAGCATTGGTGGTATCACTCCTTAATTATCCCTATTTGTATGTATATTTTTCAAATATACAGTTTGTTTAATGAGGATATTTTCTATAAAGATAGTGTCGAAATTTATTATCTAGCTCCCTTAATACTTTTTGCATTCATTTTCCTTTATACAGTACGTATGAAAATTTTCGATCGTATTCATAATATCGATTTGTCTGAGCTTGAAAGAGTCTCTTTTAAAGGAAAAATTAGAGATGAAGATGAACTGACAAATCAATATCCTTCATTTTCCAAAGAGGACGAGCAAGAAGACGACGATGATGATGAACCTTTATTTATGGGATAGTCATAAGAATTCTACTTCAATCTCTTTTTTTCCCTAAATAATAATGTTTAATTTGAGGTTTATTTTTAACTAAATCATCAAATGATTCAAAATAGCCCTTTTACCCGAGAACAGCTGATTCCGCAAGAAGAAAAGCTTGAGATTGAGCAGCAGAAAGGTTCGCTATTTATAGGTATCCCAAAAGAAAATCACTTTCAAGAAAAACGCGTTTGCCTTACTCCTGATGCAGTGGGAGCCCTAGTTGCACACGGGCATCGTGTGCTCATCGAATCACAGGCAGGTGAAGATGCTCGTTTTACAGATCACGATTATTCTGAAAATGGTGCAGAAATCACTTCTGATCGGGCCAAAGTTTTTGGCTGCCCGATGGTATTAAAAGTAGAGCCGCCTTCTCTTGAAGAGCTTGAGATGGTGAATCCGCAAACGGTGATCATTTCTGCACTGCAGCTCAAAACCCAGAAAAAAGAATACTTTAAAATTCTAGCTACAAAACGCATTACAGCACTTGCTTTTGAATTTATTAAAGATGCTGATGGCACCTACCCTGCCGTTAGAGCGTTAAGTGAAATTGCCGGTACCGCATCTGTACTTATCGCTTCAGAATTGATGTCACGGCAAGATGGTGGTAACGGATTGATGTTTGGCAATATTAGCGGAGTTCCCCCTGTGGAAGTTGTGATCATTGGTGCGGGCACAGTAGGTGAATTTGCAACACGCTCTGCATTGGGTCTTGGTGCTAATGTCAAAGTTTTTGACAATTCCCTCACTAAACTGCGTTGTCTTCAGGTAAGCGTAGGCCAACCTTTGTATACGTCTACCATTCAGCCAAAAAATTTACTTAAGGCTTTGCGCCGTTGTGATGTAGCCATCGGAGCCGTGAGAGGTAAAGATAGGTCTCCTGTAATCGTTACTGAGACAATGCTAGAATATATGAAACCGGGATCGATCATCATCGATGTTAGTATTGATATGGGCGGTTGCTTTGAAACTTCAGAAGTTACCTCTCATGATAAGCCTACCTTTGTCAAACACGATGTGGTGCATTATTGTGTGCCTAATATTCCTTCTCGTTACGCGAGAACTTCCTCACTATCAATTAGTAATATTTTTACGCCGTATCTTTTAGAAATTGGTGAACACGGCGGACTAGAAAATAGTCTGCGTATCAATAAAGGTTTAAAAAACGGATTGTATTTTTACCGCGGAATTCTAACCAGCAAGTCTGTTGCAGATTGGTTTGATCTTCCATTCAGAGATATCAATCTCTTATTTTTTTAGATCTAAATACAACACATGAAAATTTTATACCGATTAGGTTTCTATCTTGGTGGTTTCGCTATTGGCCTTATTCTTTTGGCTTTTTTTGTAAAAGGTAGCGGGGTTGAATTACCCTCTTGCGATTATATGCCTAATGCACGCGTACTCAAAACCATTCGGAATAATGGTTACACACTCTCTGAGCAAGCCGAAAAACAATTACAAGAATTAAAGCTTGACACTTCAGATTTAAACACTGTTTTCCTAGAAGGGGAAGTTGATTTTGATAAAAGCGATACCCGAAAAGAACCGTGTGGATTTTATATGATTCATTCACAAGAAACGATGCCTACTCCTATTACTACAACACTTGAACTTTGCGACGAAACTTTTGAAGTTTTGAGTGTGATTAAGCATTAAATTCAACCTGCTTTATAATTAAAAAGGCTTACCAGAGTGGTAAGCCTTTTTAATTCCGTCTAATTTAGTTTGCGACGTCTGCGTTCTTCCTGAATTAACGAAAGCTCTCGATTGGTTTGACCCGCAACCGAAGTATTTTCTTCAGCTCTTCTTATCAAGTAGGGCATCACATCTTTAACAGGCCCAAAAGGAACGTATTTGGTAACGTTATACCCTTCCTTTGCCAGGTTATAGCTAATGTGATCGCTCATACCATATAATTGACCAAACCATACACGACCATCATCTGGAGCAATTTCTTTCTGAGCCATAATTTCGATGGCCAGATAATTACTTTCTTCATTATGCGTCCCAATGAAAGCCCAAATATCCTCAAGGTTGTCAAAGATGTAAACTAACATCGCATTAAAATGCGCATCAGTTTCAGGCTTGTCTTTACAAATTGGAGAATCGTACCCTTTTTCTTCTGCTCGAGCACGCTCCTTTTCCATATACGCGCCACGCACGATTTTTATCCCTAAATGATATCCTTTTTCAATTCCGTCTTGATGCAGATCCTTTAAATAAGCTAAACGATCCCAGCGATAACATTGCAAGGTTGTAAAAACAATGGGTTTCTCTTGATTATAAGTTTGCATCATCTCAAGTACAAGATCATCTACAGCACCTTGCATCCAACTTTCTTCGGCATCAATGAGCAATTTTATATCACAAGCTTTTGCTTTTTTACATACTTTATGAAAACGCTCCTGAATACGCTTCCATTCTTGATGTTCTTTATCTGAAAGTGTTTCATTTTCGGTAACCTTGCGCCAAACTTCAAAACGGCCAAAACCGGTAGGTTTAAAAACAGAAAAAGGCATCCCGGGTCGGTCTTTAGCAAAATCAATAAGACTCATCACGCGTTCTAGAGCAGAATCAAATAAACTTTCGGTCTCCTTCCCTTCTACCGAAAAATCTAAAACAGAATGTACATTTTTACTGTACATCGCATCAATGGTAGAAACACAATCTTTCTCACTTACCCCACCGCAAAAATGATCAAAAACGGTAGCGCGTACCAAACCTTCTACCGGAAGGCTAGCATTTAATGCAAAACGTGTAACCGCCGTGCCTATTTTTACCAAAGGCTGCAAGGAAATCATCTTAAACAAGAAGTAAGCTCGCTCGAGCTCACTATCTGATTTTAAAGAAAATGCAGTCTTTGTATCATCAAATATTTTTTGTTCTAACATATTCTAAAATTAGGCGTCAAATATAGCCAAATCGCAAAGGGATTGTTATAAAAAGATATTAATTTCACAACCTCAAAAAACTTTAACATGGAAGCAATTCAAGCTAAAGATTATCAGGTTGTTTTTGGCGAAAACGGCTACTCAAATCTTAATGCTATTTTAAAGGAAAAAAATTACAGCATCCTGTTTGTGCTTGTAGACAGTAATACACACGAGCATTGTTTGGCGCCTTTTCTTCAGAATATAGTCACTCAAACGACTATTGAAATTATAGAGATTGATCCTGGCGAAGAGTTTAAAAATCTTGAAACGTGTGAAGGAGTATGGAATGTGCTTTCAGAGCTCAATGCTGATCGCAACAGTGCTTTGATCAATCTTGGTGGTGGTGTCGTAACTGATCTTGGCGGTTTTGTAGCTTGTTGTTTTAAACGCGGTATTGATTTCATCAATATTCCTACTACCTTACTAGCAATGGTTGATGCTTCTGTTGGGGGAAAAACCGGTGTAGATCTCGGACCGTTAAAAAATCAAATTGGGATCATTAGTAATCCTGAGCTGGTTTTGGTTGACACTCATTTCTTAGGAACGCTTTCGGTTGAAGAATTGCGTAGCGGTTATGCCGAAATGCTTAAACATGGCCTCATCAGTTCTGAAGCGTATTGGAATACGGTAAAGCAAGCAAAATATACAGATTTTGAAAGTCTGGCTGAATTGATCAGACAATCTATTGCTATAAAAAACGAAGTGGTTTTAGAAGATCCCTTCGAAAAGAATAGAAGAAAAAGTCTCAATTATGGGCATACGCTAGGTCACGCCATCGAATCCTATTTTATGGAAAGCGATCAAAAAGAACGCTTGCTGCACGGTGAAGCCATCGCAATTGGTATGATCTTGGCCAATTATTTGTCTAGTGAATTGTGCAGTCTGCCTAAATCAGAGTGTGATGTAATTTCACAAGCGATCTTAGCCTTCTACCCTAGCGTTGAATTTACAGAAAAAGATATTGAGAGTATCATCACTTTACTCAAGTACGATAAGAAAAACAGCCACGGAAAGGTGCTCTTTGTTTTGCTTAACCGTATAGGCGAAGTTGTTCTCAATCAAGAAGCTTCAAACGAATTGATTTACAATGCTTTTGAGTATTACAAAAAATTAAAAAAGAATTAAGTGAATAGTGTTGCACAACCCATTCGTTTTTTTTTACATTTAACCACAATTTGCAACAAATATTAAATTTTATTTATGCGTCGCGTAATAGTTGATTTTAAAAAGCTTACCCCAGAGATTCTTGCGCTTCTGGTTGATAAGTACCCCTACGGATATGATGATGACCACATCATATCATTTAAAAATGCTCAAAACGAAACCATCGAGTGTGTAGAAGTACGCACTGCCGATACGATATACTTGGTGAAGGTGAGTAAAAAGTTAGAAACGTCAATGGAAAATTATGACGTTGAAGATTATGATGATGATGATCTAAACGAGCCAATTTCTGAAATCCCTGATAAAATGGATGAAGAAGATGAGGAAATGGTTGATGAAGAATCTGAAGAAGACGAGGATTAGAACGGTTCTTCAGTAATAAGCATAAAAAAAGCTCTTGCAAATGCAAGAGCTTTTTTTATTTGTAAGCATCTAATGACAATTATTATGCTTCAACTTTTTCCTCTACTGAAGCTAAATAACGTTCTGCATCTAGTGCTGCCATACATCCTGTCCCAGCGGCAGTAATAGCCTGGCGATATTCTTTATCCTGAACATCTCCACTCGCAAACACACCAGGTTTACCGGTTTTAGTAGATTTTCCGTCAGTAAGAATATAACCGGTTTCGTCCATTTCCAGCTGCCCTTTAAAAATGTCTGTATTCGGCTTGTGACCAATAGCGATAAATAGACCTGTGATCTCGATTTCAGATACTTCTTTAGTCTGATTGTTTATCATTTTCAATCCTTCTACTACTTGCTCACCTACTACTTCTTCAACTTCAGTATTATAAAGTACGGTGATATTCTTTCTTGAATTCACACGATGTTCCATTGCTTTTGAAGCACGCATCTCATCTTTACGCACTAGCATTGTAACGTGCTCACAAATGTTAGCAAGATAAGTTGCTTCTTCTGCAGCAGTGTCCCCACCTCCTACAATAGCCACACGCTGATTTTTATAGAAAAATCCATCACAAACCGCACAGGCCGAAACACCCCCACCGCGCAAGCGCTGCTCACTAGGTAACCCGAGGTAGCGCGCTGTTGCACCTGTTGAAATAATAACAGATTCTGCTTCGATCTCAGTAGTATTATCTACGGTAGCTTTATGAATGCCTCCTTCCTCAGAAGAAAATTCAACGTTGGTAATCATTCCTATACGCACTTCGGTACCAAAACGTTCTGCCTGTTGTTGCAACTGCACCATCATTGTTGGACCGTCAATTCCTTCAGGATATCCGGGAAAATTATCAACTTCAGTGGTCGTAGTTAATTGTCCACCGGGTTCCATACCTGTGTAGACTACCGGTTTCAAATCTGCTCTTGAAGCATAAATTGCTGCGGTGTAACCTGCAGGACCAGACCCAATAATTAAACATTTAATACGTTCTACTGCCATTTTATTTAAATATTATCCACGTGCTGTGGAATTCTACATTTTTAATTTTTATTGAAAGATCGTCTTTAGACCTAAGACCATTAATTCTAGTGATCTAAACAAAAATAGTTTTTTAGCTATACTTATAAAGAAAAGTCAATCGCTAATTATAAGTCGTTATTAACAATGCAAATTTACACCGATGTTTGAATTCTACTATTAGGGATTGTTAGGTTTTCACTATTTTTAAATCAAAATTTCTTATATGAAAAACTTTAGCATTCTTCTTTTATCCGTGCTTACCACAGTAATCGCTTGTGCTCAAAACCCTAAAGAGGTTAAAGATAATGATGTACCTATTACAGTTTCTGAAGCCTACGAATACGAAGTCATTGTTCCTGACTTGATCAATCCTTGGGGAATTGTATTCTTGCCAGACGGAAGCTTACTCATAACAGAGAAATCAGGCGAACTAATTCACTTTGTTAACGGTGAGAAAATAACTATTGCCGGAGTTCCGGAAGTTTACAATCGGGGTCAAGGCGGATTATTAGATATTCAGTTGAGTCCGAATTATGAAAGTGACGGATTTATATATTTTACCTACTCTTCTACTGAAGGTGAAGCCAAAGGAGGAAACACTGCGCTTATGCGTGCGCAATTATCGGGTAATAGCCTTATCAATCAAGAAGTGCTTTATAAAGCTACGCCCAATACCACTAAAGGCCAGCACTGGGGTAGTCGTATCGTATTTGACGATGCAGGCCATGTATTTTTTACAGCCGGTGAACGTGGTGAGCGTGATATTAATCCACAAGATATCACTCGCGACAACGGTAAAGTGTACCGCCTAAATTTAGACGGAAGTATACCCACAGATAATCCATTCGTAGGAACTGAAAATGCTAAAGAGGCCATTTGGTCTTACGGGCATCGCAATCCGCAAGGGATGCTCATCAACCCGGAGACAAACGAAATTTGGGTGCACGAGCACGGTCCACGTGGTGGCGATGAAATCAATGTAATTAAAAAAGGTGCTAATTATGGCTGGCCGGTCATTACCTACGGAATCAATTACAGCGGTACAGATATTACAGACATTACCAAAAAGGAAGGAATGGAGCAACCTCTTTACTATTGGGTACCTTCAATCGCACCTAGCGGAATGGCAATGGTTACCAGTGATGCCTATCCAGATTTGAAAGGCAACCTTTTAGTAGGTTCTCTTAAGTTTGTTTATCTCGAAGCACTCTATTTAGATGAAAACAATTCAGTGATGAAAAGAGAAAAACTGCTGGACGGTATTGGTCGTGTGCGTAATGTAATTCAAGGCCCAGACGGCTTCGTTTATGTTGGTGTTGAAGGAGTAGGAATCGTAAAACTTGTACAAAATTGAAAACTGCATTAATTACACTCGCGAGCTTCGCAACCATTCTCATCTTTTCAGCGGCTAAAGGAAATCAAAGTTTTGGCACTAAGACGTCTATTTATATTCCTATTCAAAAGGATACCTCATTGCAAAACAGTATAAAACGAGGAAAGACCGTGTACGAGGACTTTTGTATGCAATGTCATATGGCGACCGGAGAAGGTATTCCGGGAGCATTTCCGCCTTTGGCGAAAGCAGATTATTTATTAAATAATAGAACCAAAGCTATTCACGCGGTAAAATACGGTTTACAAGGCCCTATAACCGTAAACGGAACCGATTATAATAGTATAATGGCTCCGTTAGGTTTGTATGATGACGAGGTTGCAGATGTTATGAATTACATCTTAAATTCCTGGGGAAATTCTTCAGATAAACCCGTCACCGAAAAAGAAGTTGCGGCGATAGAGAAATAGCTATTCAATACGTTTGTAGTTTTCAGAGAAAATGCGATTACCTTCTTCATCCACAGTGATTTGACTGTATTCATTCTCTGAAATCTGCAATTCGAATGTAAAAATACGTAGGGTGTCAATAACATTCATCATGCTCTCCGACCCATACTCTAGCGTTTCTATAAGCTGATCATCTGAAGCGACATAACTACCGTATCCAAACCATTCAACGGAATCTTTGGGTACATAGCGCGTCCACATCACGCGGTCTTTAGTATACATTTTTATTTGACGGTAACCATCAGTCGTTGCTACAGTATCAACGACTTCATTTTCGTCATAATGATAAAAATCTCTGAGTTCCCAGGTACCTCTGATTAAAACATCATTGTCCTGTTTGATTTCGGTTTGATTTGTACTGTAAACAGTACTCATCAAAAGAATAAGCGTTATTAAAGATAGTTTCATAATATTGAGATTGAGGAATTAAACAAATACTACCTTTAAGGTACAAAAAATTATTATTCAATAAACTACAACGTTATAATTTTAAAATATTTAAACGATTAACTTTATTTAATGAATATTCAATAATTGATATAAATTATAGTGGCAACGCAATTATAGGTTATATAGGATTAAAACTTTGAGGTCTGTTACAAATATTTATATTTGCAGCCTGCAAAAATTTCGGGATGTAGCTTAGTCCGGTTAAAGTGCGCGTCTGGGGGGCGCGAGATCGGAGGTTCGAATCCTCTCATCCCGACATTCTTTAAAAAGAAAGCCTGCTGACAATGATCTTCAGCAGGCTTTTTCATTAAATGATAGGTAACCACTTCCCTAGTCAAAATTATGATTAAATAACCTTGGATTGATAACAAGCATCGCCCATCCCCAATTGTTTGTATTTTCTGAAGCGACTCCATTTTTGATTAAAGACATATTTGATGAAGCAAACATATGCGAGTAGCCCAACTGTAATTTTACATTTTTGATCAACGGCTGCGTATAAACCAGATCTAATTCAGTTCCTAAATACTTATCTGTAGTTTCGGCTAATGCGCCATTTGAGGTAAAATAATGCAAGCCAGTAAGGAACGTAGCGCGTTCACCGGTTTTAAAAACAGCTTTTGCATGAAAATCGTTAAGCCCCACATTATTGGCGTGATTACCTACATAGAAATAATCCATAAACCCGTTGAATTTATGGTTGGTCCCATATAGAGGAAAAAATGATTTACGGTCTGAACTTCCTTGATCAGAACCACTTAGCAATTCGGCACCTACCCCAAGAAGCGTGCTACCTACTTTATATGTGGCGTTTAGTGCCAATTGATAAGCAGATAACGACTCATCTACAGGATAGGCTTCACCAAATTGATAATAAGCACTTCCTGATAACTTCAGCTTGGCTACAGGAAATGTAAAATAAGAGCCCACAGTTTGCGTATAATACACGCCATCTGCCTGCGTCATATCTTCTTGAACAAAACGCTGAAAACCTGTGTTTAAACCTAGTAAACTAAAGCTTGATTGCTCCCAACTATGCTTAAAATAAACATACTGCATACTCTTATAAGTAAAGAACCCCGGGATGTTGTATGTAGTACCTAAAATAGATTCACCTTGCTGACTAAAAGCAAATCCCATATCAAGCTGTGTACGTTCTTTTTTATATTTTAAAAGAGCAGCATCGTGAAAACGACCTTGCATAGCCCAATCTAAACCTCCAAAAATGCGTTGGTCGTCATAAGAGATCAATTGTCTTCCCAACTTGGTAGACCAATGGGTACCTAGTTGAAGTTCTGCCCAAGCTTGAAAGAGCATAAACGAATCATTACCATCAGCTGGCAAAATCTGTCTTGTATCGCCCCAAGTGCTCACATCTTGAACTGCAATAAAAAGTTTGAGCTTTTCGGCTGAGTAATTAAAATTTAAACGTGCTCGTTGTCTTACAAATGCTGCAGGTTCTGCATTGTCTGGAAAAAGCGTAGTAAACCCGTGGCGGTATTCAAAGCGTTGCCGTAAATCGGCGTCAACAGTAAACTCCTGTGCTCCCATTTGAAACATGCAGAAGAAAAGCAGAGTAATGGTAATGTTTTTCATAATAGCGTTTTAAAATTCCCATTCAAATATATTTTAAAATTTGATTTATTACGTATTAATACTTAATTTTATTCTAATTATTTGAGATAATTAATTTGAATCACAATTAATTACAGAGATTTTAATAAAATAATACGTATATATATCTAAATTATGAATACAGGAAAACTCATACTACTCGGTGCCGGACCCGGCGATCCAGAATTACTGACGCTAAAAGGTTTAAAAGCATTGAAAAGTGCAGATATAGTGCTTTATGATGCATTAGTTAATCCCGAAGTATTAAAACACTGCAAACCGGAAACCGAATTTATTTTTGTTGGAAAACGCAAGGGGTGTTATGCCTATCACCAAGATCAAATAAACGATCTTATTGTAGATAGAGGCCAGAATAATGCTATAGTGGTGCGTCTTAAAGGTGGTGATCCATTCATTTTTGGTCGCGGTGCAGAAGAAATGCTATACGCTGCTCAACGCGGAATATCGGCAAGCGTAATCCCAGGAATCTCCTCGTGTAATGCTGTACCTGCATTACAAAATATACCGATCACAAAGCGAGGTGTTTCTGAAAGTTTTTGGGTGATAACCGGTACGACCAAAGCGCATAAGTTATCTAAGGATGTGGAGCTCGCTGCTCAGAGTAACGCTACTGTAGTAATACTTATGGGTACTTCTAAACTCAATGAGATTCTGGACTTATTTAAAGCTCAAAACAAATATGAACTGCCCGTAGCCATTATTCAAAATGGCAGTTTAAGTAATGAAAAAATAGCCGTAGGAACGGTTAATACCATTGCTCAAATTTACAAAGACAAACACCTGAGTAATCCTGCTATTATTGTTTTAGGCCACGTAGTGAATCATAGAGATCAGATGTTGCAGATCGCGCGGCAAGTAGAAACACTACCGAGTACTTACTGATTCAATTCTGCCATAAAAGATATTTTACTAAAATTCTCTTTTGGCCCCTCACACAACGAGCAACAGTATTCGTTGGGTAGTTTTTCAAAAAGTACTCCAGGTTGTATGTTTTGCGTCTGATCGCCAAATCTATAATCATAAATTGTTTGACACGAATTGCACTGATACACCGCTACTTTAATAGTTTGAAGTTTTGGAGCACTTACTTCTTTTACAGGTTTTTTATCTCCTAAATTTTTAAAATACATTTGGCTAAGTTCCATCAATAAGGCGGGTAATTCAGCCTGATCTACATCTTGAACGTGCACAATATAATCTTGCGTATTGGGATCAAAATCCCGAGCATAAACAATATTAAAGCTAGCTCTGGCTTCAAATTCAACCGGTAAAACATCGGGTTTATTTCTTTCGATAACAATTGATGTAAAATACGAACCGCTTCGATCAAAGTCTGCAATGCCAAAGGTTAACCCATAAGTGCTGATGTCTTGTTTATTGAATGAGTCAACTAAAAACTGTTTTAAATTCAAAGCCATTTCATTCGCAACCGGCAAATGCCAATTGAGCTCAAGCATACTGTGCCTAACATTGATTCCTGATAAACCTAAGAATTTTTCCCAAGCCAGTTTATCTTCCGAAGGAATTCCTTTAACTATAAATGATTTAAAGGGTGTTAGTGCGATTTTGCCAATTCTAGAGGTTACACACAAATCACATAATCCTTTTAAAAATTTTATGTCATACTTGTTATTTCGCCAATACAAGCCTAACCAATACTTGCCAGATTGCATACGGTTCATTCCTTCACAATAAGGAAAAGGTTGAAAATCCATCGCTAAAGGAGATGAAACCGTTTTGTTATTTAAATCGGTAGCATCGATGACCAGATCAAAAACCATCTCAACATTCTGGGGTTCTTCTTTCAGAATTCTTTCAACAGCTTCTGCTATCTGTGCCAAATCCCAACTGTAGATCAATACCGGATACATCTGTATTTTTTCCCAATGCGGAAGACGCATATATAGATACCAATAATCTTCTTGTTCAGAAGCGATAAAATTCAAGTGTCCTGTAAACAAGGGCACTACGCGCTGTTTAGGATCTACAATATTAATTTTAAGCTTTGGTGTATTCTGAAACTGTTCGAGAATATATAAGTAACGATCTCCGGTAAGCCAATGGGTACTTGCAAACAGGTCACTCGTAACATAAGAACTCATTATATTCTCAACCCGATCGCCATCAGGAGTCACCAGTCTAAGACTTGAAGAATTATCTACTATTTTATTTTGAGTTAAGAACAAAATATCCTGTCGAGACCCAAAAGCAATAGTGTCTAGATCTAGGCGCTCTGCTTGATCTAGAATAATTTTTAACTCACCGGGAGACACCACTCCTCCTTTTACAATAACTCTTGAAAATTGCTGTCTCATAGTTTTACAGTAGCTTCGGTTAATAACTCACGTACTTCGGTTTTACAGCTTCCGCAGCCTAGTCCGGCCCCGGTTTGATCACAAAGTGCAGTAAAATCTGTGCATCCCTGTCTTATTGCTTCTTCAATATTGCCGCATCCCACCTGACTACATGAACAAATAAGTTTACCTTTTACCGGCTCTTGCTTGGTTGCACCTCTAAGTAATAATTCACGTTTTTCTGCCAGTTCAATGCGGCTATCAATTAAATTCTTGAATTCTGCAAACTCTTGCTTGTCCCCCATCAAAATGGCTCCTACGAGTAAATCATCTTTGATGATGCATTTTTTATAGTATTGTTTTGAGACATCCATAAAAATAACTTCCTCATACGAAGGATCATTTTTAGGCACACTCACCTGTCCTATACTACAGAGGTCCAAATCTTCAAACTTGAGAATATTCATCAGCACAGAGCCCTTATAGGGATTGCTAATATCGCCTGCTAAATAGTTAGCCAGAATATTAGCCTGTTCTTCAGCCGCTGCGGTGATTCCAAAAGTTTGGTTTCTAAATTCTGCTATTTCCCCAAGGGCAAAAATAGAGGCATCTGAAGTTTGCATATACTCATTTACGCGTAGACCTTTACCCATTTTTAATCCAGCCTTGCGTGCAATCTCAATATTAGGTCGCGTACCTACGGCATAGACAATTGCGTTAGCTTCCAAAACTTTTCCACTTTTTAGAGTGACCTCTAAACTATGACTTTCTTCCGCGTCAAAAACCGTACTCACTTCATTGTCAAAATAAATCTGAATTCCGCGTTGCTGCACATTGTTTGCAAGCATATTACTGGCTATACTATCCAATTGCCGCTCCATCAAATATGAGGAGCGCTGAATGATGGTTATTTTAACTGATTTATGCCGAAGCGCCGCGGCCAATTCAAGTCCTAAAAGTCCGCCTCCTACGATCACGACGTGTTGCTGATCATTAGGAATTCCCGACTGCATCAAATACTTTTTAAATCGATCTGCATCAAGTTTATCCCGCATAGTAAACCTACCCGGAAGATCTAGTCGCACATCTGTAGGAACAAAAGCCCTGCTTCCGGTGGCGATGATTAATTTATCGTAGGCGTGATAAATACCTTGACTGTCTTTTAAGGTTCTCGATTTCTTATCGATATCAACAATAGAATTATTCTTAAAAAGTCTGATATCTAATGTAGAAAGGTGTTGCTCTTTTATTTTAAGCAACTGCTCCCAAGATAATTCTTCAGTGATATATTCCGGCAGGAGCACCCGATTATAAAAGGGATGCGCTTCTTTTGAAAAAACACAAATAATATCTTGTGTATTGCGCGCTCTATAGTTTTGAATAAAGCGAAATGCAGCTGCTCCCGAACCTATAACGACGATTTTTTCTCGCTTTTTAGTATACTTTTCCACACGCACCGCAGTAAACTTAAAGTCTGGTTCTTTGCTCTGAGGGTCCACCATATTTTGCGTCAAATTATTGGTGCGATTGAGATCAGAGGCTAACTTTTTTCCCCAATGCATAGGTAAAAACACAACGCCCTGTCGAATGGTATCAGTTAGTTTTGCTTTTACACGAACATTACCGTTTTCGCTAGCAACCTCACAAATAGTACCTTCTCTTATCTTTAGTTTAACAGCATCAACCGGATGAATTTCCAATACCGGTGTGGGATAATGCGTTTTTAAACGAGAAACCTTGCCGGTTTTTGTCATGGTATGCCATTGATCACGCACACGACCAGTAGTTAACACAAAGGGATATTCAGCATCAGGCTTTATAGAACGATTATATAAAGTAGAAGGAATATTAAATACCGCCTTTTTACTTGGTGTATAAAACTTTTTATCTTCAAACAAACGCGGTGTTCCGGTATGTCTGTACGTATTCACCGGCCATTGAAATGTTCCCTCATTTTTTAGACGATCATAATTCAGGTAAGAAATATCAATATTGGTGCCTTTAGTCATCGCGGCGTATTCTTGATATATCTCTGAGGTATTGTAGTAATCAAAGCCTCTGAACCCCATTTTTTGTGCAAAATCACAAAGTATTTCTACATCTGGCCTTGCCTCACCGGGTGCCTCCACAACCTTAGGCAAGTGCGAAATCCTTCGTTCTGAATTGGTCATCGTCCCTTCTTTCTCTAGCCATCCTGCAGCAGGCAAAATTAAATCTGCATATTGCAACGTATCTGATCGTTTAGAAATATCTTGGACCACAACAAATTTTGCATTTTGAAGGGCTTTATCAACCTTCCGCACATCTGGCAAACTCACAGACGGATTGGTGCAAATAATCCATACAGCTTTTAATCGTCCTGTCTCTAAGGCTTCAAACATCTGTGTTGCGGTGTAGCCCGGTTTTCCAGAGATCTCGTTAACACCCCAGAAATGAGCGACTTCGCGACGATGATTTTCATTCATCAAATCTTTGTGCACCGCTAATAAATTAGCCATACCACCCACTTCTCGACCTCCCATAGCATTAGGTTGACCAGTGAGTGAAAAAGGTCCCGAGCCCGGCTTGCCAACCTGACCGGTAATTAAAGATAGGTTTAAGAGGGC
Source organism: Leeuwenhoekiella sp. ZYFB001 (assembly GCF_011784865.1). Taxonomy (NCBI): domain Bacteria; kingdom Pseudomonadati; phylum Bacteroidota; class Flavobacteriia; order Flavobacteriales; family Flavobacteriaceae; genus Leeuwenhoekiella; species Leeuwenhoekiella sp. ZYFB001. Next base: position 1,423,318 of record NZ_CP050460.1, on the reverse strand, counting down.
AAAATTCTTATTAGTACCTACAACGCTTTGGTTTAAGCCCATCGCCCACATACTTATAAAACCTTTGCTGATGCCAATAATATCTGCAGCCTTTTTTATGTCTGCCACCGGAACACCACATTTCTTTGCAGCTTCCTTTAAAGACAGTTGCATAACTTGAGCCCGATATTGCGTAAAACCTTCGGTGTGATTATCTATGAAATCTTTATCTACCAGACCTTGTTCTAAAAGTCTTCGGCCTATGGCGTTATATAGAATGATATCAGTACCGGGCAACAGCTGAAGATGTAAATCTGCATAAGCTGCAGTATCCGTTCGTCGCGGATCTACAGCTATTATTTTAACATCGGGATTCTTTTCTTTATGCGCTTCAATACGCCGAAACAGTATAGGATGGCAATACGCCGGATTTGCTCCGGTAATCAAAAAACAATCTGCCAGTTCAATATCTGCATAGGAAATAGGAACAGAATCTTCACCAAACGTCTTTTTATAGCCCACCACTGCACTACTCATACACAAACGGCTATTGGTATCAATATTATTAGTTCCTAAAAAGCCTTTTACAAGTTTATTGGCGATATAATATTCTTCGGTTAAGCATTGTCCTGAAACATAGAAGCCCACGCTATCCGGACCGTGCTGTTTGATAATGGATTTAAAAACATGTGCAGCACGTTCTAATGCAGTATCCCAATCTACCCGATCCAGATTAGGATGGGATTTACTCCAGCGCATTTGAGGATAAAGCAACCGGTCTGATGTATCATTTACCACATAATGCAGGTTTCTGCCTTTTGAGCACAGCATACCTTTATTTACCGGGTGGTCTGGATCACCTTCAACCGAAACTTTATTCTTAGAGTCTTTCTTTATGAGTAAACCGCACCCTACTCCACAATAGGAACAAGTAGATTTTATTGAGTTATCCTGCATAAACGAGAAATACGTTTGTTTAATGAATTACGAGCTCTGTATCAAATTTATCAAGGAAGTCTATAATTGGGCTACCGCAGATAAGTTTGCTCTACTAAGGTTAAAGTTTTAAGGGTATTATCAAAATTAAATGCGCTAAAATAAATTTTAAGAATACCCTCAATACTTCTTATGCATTAGACGGAATAAGGTTTTCTTGCCCCGAAAGCTTTAATTCTTCAATCGCATTCTTTTCATCTGCGGTAGAGAACTTTATAGCATAAGCTAATAGACCTATGACGAATACCATAATTCCTATAATGAAATACCCACTAGAAACTGCTGTTGCTGCAGCGTCTGACTGTGCTAAGCGAATGACCTCTTCACTGGCACCAGAATTAGCATTGATTGCTGCTTGCTCTGCAACTGCAGCTTTTGATTTTAAAAGCATTGCTGCTAAAAAAGCACCTACATTACCCCCTGCACCCACGATTCCTGAGATTGAACCAATGGCCTTTTTATTTATAAAAGGTACAACAGAGAAAGTTGCGCCTTCGGCCATTTGTACCGAAAGACTGAAAGCAACTAGAAAAATAATTCCTAACAATAGACTGGTAATGGTAGAAAAGGTAACAAGCATTACTCCCTCAACAGCCAAGATGGCCACAAGAAATAAAACACGACCACGAAGACCTTTTAATTTTCCGAAGCGGTCTCCAAAATACCCGCCAAGCGTTCTAGCGAATAAGTTCATCAAAGCAAAAGAGAGCACGATATTTCCGGCTGTTATGCGTTCAAGATTAAACGTATTTTGCAAATAGTCATCCATTGTCCCGTAAACGGTAAGCTCTATTCCAAAACACGCCGCATAGACCACAAATAAGATCCATACGCGGTAATCTTTTAAGGCTTCGAGAAAACCAACTTCATCCTTCTTTTTTCCTTTGATCTTTTTTCCCGCCGCTTTAATCTCTTTGAAATTTCCTTCAGGAGTATCTTTTGTAAAAAAGAAATAGACGATCCCCATTAAAAAGCAAATTACTCCGGCAATAACAAGCGAATACCTCCAGGCATCTGCTTCGGCAACACCTAAACCTATGATCGCTGCGGCTATAAGCGGCATAATTAAACGGTTGGCTCCACCTCCCATATTTCCCCATCCGGCAGAGGTCGCATTTGCAGTCCCTACTATATTAGAAGCAAACATCAGTGAGGTGTGTACCTGGGTGATCACAAAACTCGCCCCAATAAAACCAATAAACAATCTACATATTAAGAATTGTAAGGGTGTTTGCACAAGACCACATAGTATTACCGGTATAGCTCCAAGCAATAACAACCATGTGTAGCATAATCTTGGTCCGTATTTATCGCATAGTTTTCCTATAAGTAAACGGGCAAATACAGTACCTGAAACAGCAAGTATTACAGAGTTCCATTTTTGAGCAGGCGTAAGTCCTAAATCTCTAACCACATCGGGCATAAAGGGCACAATACCAAACCAAGCGAAAAAACATAAAAAGAATGCAATTGATGTAATCCAAAATGTTCGCATTGGAACACTGGTAAAATCTCGAAAATTTAGGCGCGTTGCCTTAGCTGAAGTGATTGTTGTTTTCATAATTAAGTATTTATACTCACAAATATAAGTATATATACTTAATGAAAATACGTAGTTCCAAGTTTTAAGGAATCCCTAATGACTTTTAAATCTGAGTGTTGAGTTTTATAGATATTCTATTAATCCCGCTGTCGTATTAAGAAATATTGAATGCTGAAACCTTATTCGCCAACTCCATAAGGTTTTTAACTTCTAATTTTTTCATCAAATTGAAACGATGCACCTCACAAGTACGTTTGCTAATATTAAGCTCCTCGCCTATTTCTTTATTACTCTTTCCTTCGAGAACCAAATTTAATATTTGCTGTTCACGCTTGGTAAGACTAAAAGCATCAGCAACAGATTCTTTCTTGGTTTCTTGTTTAGATACAGAAGACACATTACCATTCACAAAGTTGTTGATTATTATAGAGGAGAGTTCGCCTGCAAAATACTTTTCGCCATTTTTAATCGTATTTAAAGCCTTTATAAATTCTTCTTTACTTGAGCCTTTAAGCAAATATCCGTCTGCACCTGCTTGAATGGACTGCAACACATATTCTTCACTATCGTGCATAGATAAAACCAAAGTCTTTACAGGAATAGCTTCGTTTTTTATAGCTTGTACTACTTCAATGCCATTCATTTCAGGCATTCTGATATCTACAATAAGTAAATCTGGAGTGGTCTCTTTGATAACTTGTAATGCTTCTTTACCATTTGAGGCTTCATCTATGACCATAATTTCATGCTCTTCTTCTAAAAGCGCCTTTATACCATCGCGTACTAGAACGTGATCATCTGCTAGTATAACTTTAAGTGTTTCAGTATCCATAGGGTCAATCAATAGGAATATTTAGTGTAATGCGGGTTCCTTTTCCAACTTCCGAATTTACAAAAAGTCTCCCATTTATATAGTTCATGCGTTCGCGCATAAATGTCATTCCCATACCGCCATCTCCACGTTTAGTTTGTTGGGATTGCTCAATATCAAAGCCATCGCCATCGTCTTCAATGGTTAGACTTAGAAGACGCTCCGTATGTCTAATGCGAACTAAAATACTCGTAGAATTTGCATATTTAATAGCATTATTTACAGCTTCTTGCGTAATACGATACGTATTGATTTCCACAAGGGAATCTAACCTTTGATTGAAACCCGTCGTATTATTTAGAGTGATTTGTTTCCCCGTTAAACCGGTTAATTCTTTAGCCAGTTTGATCAATGCAGGCACTAAACCGTGATCTGTTAATTCTGGTGGAGTTAAATTGAAAGTGGCGGTACGTATGCCTTTTATAATATCTAAAGAAAGTACTTTAAGATGATCTATTTTAGTCTGCGCTTTGTCACGATCCTTAAGGTTGATGCTCTCCAGAGTAAATTTTAGTCCGGTTAACATTTGACCAATGCCGTCGTGTAGATCTTGCGCGATCCTATTTTGTTCTTGTTCCTGGTTTTCTATTATTTGTCTTGAGACATTTTTCTGCCTGCTTATGCGCTCTTCAAAATTGGCTTTAGTTAACCGCTCTATTTCCTCGTGCGCTTCTTTTCTTTTAGTTATATCTAAAAGAATTATTAGAAGTTCATTGCTACTTTTTTCCTTTTGAAACGGTAATAACGACATCTCTAAATACAATTCATCACCTTCTGGCGATCTGCCTTTAACCTCACCTTGCCATCCGGTTTTTTTATGTTCAGTGAAGATCTTTTCTAGATTTTGTTGCTCGAGTTCAACATTGGAGATCACCGAAGCGAACTTTGTATTCTCTTGTACTGAATTCAGCTTAAACATTTTTTTAAATTGTTCCCCTGCGTGAAGAAGTACACCGCTAGTATCGGTGCGTACAAAAAGTAATGTTTTATCCATTGCTTGGTTTAAGGCTCGAGATTCCCAAAGCAATTTTTCTTTTGACTCTGTAAGCGCATCGGCATCTTTTGCCATCTTTAAAGCTTTGCGCTCTGCATTAATAAGTTCTAGCATTCCGTTACGAACGACTTTTGCAGTAGGCCAGAAAATAAATATAAATTCGCCCAATAAAATCAAAAGTGTAAGACAAGCAAGTAGCGTTTCTAGCGTACGAAGACGGTCAATTTTTGAAGCAGCTTCGAGTTCATACTGATCTACAATTTGATCCATCAATTTTAAAAACGCTCCCTCGTTATTCTGAATCGTTTGTATCGCTGAGTCCATCTCCGCGCTGGATTGATCCTTATTTTGAGATGAACGAACTAGCGTGGATGAAGCATCTAGAATTTGATTAAAAAACGGATTGATCTTCTCATAAAGTTTGGCAATAGTATCTGAAGCAATATGCGGAATTTGTAAAGAATCGCTGCCTTGCTGAAGCGCTTTGTGACTCAAATACCATAGATTACGGGTTTGAGCCAAACTATCTTGAAGAGCACGCAATGCAAATTTAGAATCCGGATATTTAAGTTGAATCGCTTCTTTGGTGAGCTTTTGGCTTAGCATTCGCTGCCGCCCGGCAATATTGATCACTCTACTGTCTGTAGCCTGATCATCTAAAAAATTCTGTACTAAAAACTGACTTACAAATACCGAGACTGCTATGAGACTCAAAGCAATTATGTAGAGGCGGCGTAATTTTACAAAGGTTTTTTGATCTAACGATGCCATAATTACATTAAGCAAGTGCTTTACCCACCAGATCTAATGTGGTTGCACTTAATGGAAGTTTAAGCGCTGCCTCCTGGCCTTTCTCAGACATTTTTGCCCAAGTTTTCTGAACAATATCAATGACTTTATCTGTCTCGTGCTTGGCTGCAAAATCTTCAAAATAATAGCTTAAGAATACCAAACAAATTACATCTTCTAAGGTTTGCGATTCTTGATCTTTTTTAATGCGCTTTTTCTTAATTAGAAACTGAACCCGATCTATAAATTCCTTCTCAAAGCCTAAAGATTCTAAAAGATCACCAGTCACTTGAGCGTGCATTTTTTTTAACTCTTCGCGCCATTTTAAATAGCCTACACGGGTCATTGGGTAATCTTCCCGAGGGCTTTTCCAGCGGCAAATATGTTGAGCTCTAGCCGCAACTTGCAAAGGTTCACTTGCATCTGGCTCAAATGCAAATAAATGTTGCGTCATACGTTGCGAATACAACAATTCTTTAGGGACTTCTTGCTCACCATCTTTTTCAAGATTAGGATCTTGTGCATTTAAAGCATCTATTTTCTGTATCGCTTGCTCGAGTTTTATCATGGTTTAGGTTATTAATCCTCAAAACCAATATACACCATTTCATTTTTAATTTTTACCGGATAGACCGCAATTTTAAAATTTTCTCCGTTTAGATTAGAACCATTTTCAAGCGAAAAGGTCTTTTTGTGCAATGGGCACGCTACTTTGGGAATACCGTCTAGATCACCGATCATCCCTCTTGAAAGCACCATTTCCATTTTATGAGGGCACAAGTTCTGACAGGCATACCACGACTGGGTAAGACTGAAATTATACACTGCGATCTGTTTGTTTTTATGTTTAATGCACGCCCCACCATTCTGCGGAAAATCGGATTGGTGACCAACTTGTACCCAAGTTCTGGCCCCTTCCAGTGTTACACTTTTATACGTATTGAGTAATTCTTCCATAAGTGATTTTTTAAAATTACCTGTTGAATATGCTTTTATTTGAAACTTCTATTGTGGTATGAAAAATTCTGCCAGTTTTAGGAGGCCCAAGGTTTTGGCATTTTTTGATCCCTCAACGCAACAAACTCAATATTATCATCTGTATCGTCAGAGTTTACAAAATGCTTAAATCGGCTTGCCATTTCTGGGTTTTCAATAGCTTGTTTCCATTCGCATTCGTAGCGATTTACCAACCCTTGCATTTCTTGCTCAAGTTCATCTGCGATCCCAAGGCTGTCTTCAATAATCACCTTTTTGAGATAATCAATTCCCCCATCCAGTTTTTCAAGCCAAGGAGCGGTACGAACTAGCGGCCCCGCAGTACGTATGTAATACATCAAGAAGCGATCTAAGTATTTAACGCAGGTTGCGTCATCTAATTTTTCAGCAAGAAGAATAGCGTGTTTAGGTGTGGCACCACCGTTTCCGCATACATATAAATTCCATCCTCCATCTACTGCGATCAATCCAAAATCCTTTCCTCGGGCTTCTGCACACTCTCGTATACAACCTGATACGCCACCCTTCAGTTTATGTGGAGAGCGTAAACCGCGGTACCTGTTTTCAATTTCAATAGCAAAAGAAACCGACTCGTGCATACCGTAACGACACCAAGTAGACCCTACACAACTCTTAACGGTACGCAAGGATTTTCCGTAGGCGTGACCACTTTCAAACCCTGCATCTACAAGCGCTTTCCAAATTAACGGTAATTCGTGCAATTGGGCTCCAAATAAGTCTATACGTTGTCCGCCTGTGATCTTGGTGTACAGATCGTACTGTTTTGCTATTTCACCTAGAACTATAAGTTTTTCAGGCGTGATCTCACCTCCCGGAACTCTAGGTACCACTGAGTAGGTACCATTTCGCTGAATATTGGCGAGAAATCGGTCATTAGAATCCTGTATAGCCGGTTGTTTGTTAGCAGTTTCCATATAAATGCTCGAAAAAACAGAAGCCAGTACCGGCTTGCAAATTTCACAACCGCATCCTTTTCCTATTTTCTGAAGTGCTTCTTCAAAAGTTGTGATCTTCATGATTTTGACCAGATCGTAAAGCTCCTGCCGGCTGAATTCAAAATGTTCACACACCGTATCTTTTATTTCTTTTCCTAAAGATTTGAGGGTCTCGTTTACCAGATCAGTCACCATAGGTTTACAACCGCCACAACCGGTAGTGGCTTTAGTACAACTCACAATATCTTTATATCCCGAGCAGCTTCCATCTTCAAGACTTTTACAAATTGCTCCTTTAGAAACGCTTTCGCAAGAACATATTTGAGCAGAATCTGGTAAATCAAGTACACTGCCTAGGATACTGTCTCCACCTCGAGAACCTAAGATTAAATCTTCAGGATTCTCCGGTAATTTCATCACGTTATAATAGATCTGAAATAAACTGTTGTAATCTGAAGAATCACCAACGAGAATACCGCCGTACAAGCGCGAACCATCACGGGCTACGTTAATACGTTTATAAACGCCACTGTGTTTGTTTTCATAAGTAATGGCAACTATCTCATCATTTTCTACAAAGGGATCTCCAAAACTTGCAACCTCTGTACCTATAAGTTTAAGTTGGGTAGACATATCTATGGATGCAGCCATACATTTATCGCCACCAGTAATCTGCTGTACCGCCACATCTGCCATCTCATAGCCTGGTGCAACAAGGCCGTAAATTCCTTCATTATACAGCGCAACTTCTCCTATTGCATAAACGGTTTCAACCGAAGTTTGCATTTTCTCATTTACATAAATACCTCCGCGCGCTCCTACTTGTATGCCAGAGTTACGCGCCAGTTCATCCCGAGGTCTGATACCAGCGGAAATGATAAGCATATCTACATCTAAATGCGTATCATCAGTAAAATCCATTCGCGAAATACAATCCTCACCTGCAATAAGATCAGTAGCTTTACTTAGATGAATACCTATCCCCAGACTTTCTATTTTTGCTTGAAGCATATCGCTTGCTTGCTGATCAAGCTGTCTTGGCATTAATCGTGGGGCAAATTCTACAACATGTGCATTTAAGCCTAATTCTTTAGCGGCGTTCGCTGCTTCTAAACCTAGCAGGCCACCACCAAGAACGGCTGCATTCTTTTTACCGGCTGCTTTAAGCTTAGTGGCATAAGCCTTCATAGCATCAAGGTCTTCAATGGTGCGGTAAACAAAAACACCTTGCTTATCAGCTCCCTTTATAGGAGGAACAAACGGAGAAGACCCAGTGGCTAAGACCAAATAATCATAAGCATATTGGCCTTCTTTATGAGTAGTGATCGTTTGTGCATCTATATCAATAGCGATCACTAATTCTGAAGTGCGCAGGTTAATGTTTTTAGAGGCATACCACGCTGAAGGTGCTAACAAAAGTTCATCTGCAGATTTATCAGAGAAATACTCACTTAGATGAACGCGGTCATAAGCAGGTCTAGATTCTTCACCAAAAACGGTGACCTCATAAGCCTCAAAATCGGGATGCTGACTGAGTTTTTCACAGAATTTATACCCAACCATCCCATTACCAACTACGATTATTTTTTTCATATGCTACGTATTTATAAAATCAAATATAAGTATTTATACTTAATAAAATAATTCTAATACGTAAATAATTAAAAATATATGTTTTGGAATTTGTTTATATAAATCACAGTGTAACCAATAATCTTTCATTGAAATAGCCAACGCTGGCTCACGAATGACTCTATATTATAAAGTATATTAAATAGGATTTGACTTTAGACGCGCACTCCTTCCCTAACTAGAATTGTTAATTAATCACAATAACGTAACCGGTTACATTTAAATAGAATACTTTTACGTAACTAGTTACATAAACTAAATGCTAGCTATTCTAACTAGTTATTTTTAAGACAACTCTATTATTTAGAGAAAAAAAGATGTGTTAAACTTTAATTTCAATCATTATGATCAAAGTATTTATAGCAGGAGGAACGGGATGGGCAGGTGCTGCTTTGTGCAAAGGCGTTTTTAATCACCCAAATATGCAATTAGTTGGTGCATTATCACGCACGCATAAAGGTGAAGACCTTGCACAAATTCTACAAATAGATTCAAAACCTATCCCCATTTATGAAAATATTGAAATTGCCTTAGATGAAGTCGCTTTTGACATTCTTGTAGAATATACCAAACCCAATAGTGCTAAAAACAACATTTTAAAAGCAACAGAAAAAGGTAAAAATGTCATCGTAGGAACCTCTGGTTTAACTGATGCCGATTACGCTGATATTGAAAAAGCTGCAAACAGGTTTAACACCTCTATCCTAGCGGTTGGGAACTTTGCTTTGACTGTGGTGCTCCTTCAAAAATTCTCAGAAATGGCAGCTAAGTATATTCCTAATTTTGAAATTATAGATTATACTCACGAAGATAAGATTGATGCCCCAAGCGGAACAGCAAGAGAACTTGCATATCGCCTATCAAAAGTTCAGAAACCCAATAAATATGTTACCGAGGATGAATTGATGGGTGATCAAGCAAGTCGTGGTGCAAATCTTAACGACGTTCAAGTTCATTCAGTTAGGCTTCCGGGTCACGTTATTTCTATAGAAACAATTTTTGGACTAAAAGACGAGAAATTATCCATAAGGCATGATTCTGGTGCGAGCGCTGAACCTTATGTAAAAGGCGGACTTTTAGCTATTGAGCAAGTTGGTACTTTCAAAGGTTTAAAAAGAGGGCTTGATTCTGTGATGGAATTTTGAGAAATGATGTTTAAGCTATGGAGATAATGTTGAAGGTCTATTCAGATGTATTAGATTAACTTAAAGACGGCAAATCATCAATAGTATCATTTGCCCAACTTAACTGAATCATATGAATAGACCACAAGCTCCAAGCGTGTTGTATCGCTTCGGTGAGTGCCCCCATACTTTTAATTACTCAGATCAACCCGTTTTACAATTCTTACTTTAACTGATTTACTAATTGGAGTATTGCTGCGATCTGCATAATGATTGTAAGGTACAAGTACATTGGTTTCAGGGAAATAGGCCGCTAAATTGCCTTTGGGAATTTCATAAGGTATGACCAGAAATTTGTGTGCTGTGCGCACTATCCCATCATAACTGCTTGTCAGATCTACAACATCCAGCTTTTGTAAGCCTTGCGCTTTCATATCTCCTTTATTAATAAATACTACTCGACGCTCATTATATACACCGCGATAACGATCATCAAGACCATAAATCGTGGTATTAAACTGATCGTGAGAACGTATAGTCATCAACATAAGTTCATCATTATCGAGTTTATGTTCTGGTAATTTATTGACCGTGAGTTGGGCTTTCCCTTCCGGAAGCATACTAAAGTCTAGGTTGCGTACATTATTGGGTAAATAATATCCGTGTCCTTCAGAGCGTTTTGAGGTTTCTTCAAAGCCTTTAGCCACTTTATCTATATACTCGCGAATCAAATCATAATCTTGACTTAGCCGCTTCCAGTCTAACGGATGAGAGTCAAAATAAGCGTCAGCAAGTTCGGCGATGATTTGAGGTTCACTTCGCAAGTTTCCGGCTACGGGTTTTAAAACCCCTTTAGATTGACTCACTTTTCCCATACTATTTTCTACAGTGAAGTAGCGCTTAGTATCCCCATTCATATCTTTTTCAGACCTACCCATCGTAGGTAAAATAAGCGCGGTTTTACCGGTGACAAGATGTGAGCGATTGAGTTTAGTACTTATCTGTACCGTAAGATCACATTGCTCAATAGCTTCGGCGGTATACTTAGTATCAGAAGCAGCCATTAAAAAATTTCCACCTAAACAGAAAAATGCTTTCGCTTTGCCTTCGTGCATCGCTTGTATGGATTCTACGACATCCCATCCCTTATTTTTAGGCGGTTCAAAGGCCATATGCTTCCGTATGCGTTCGTTCATCGCTTCATCTACAAAATGCTGAATCCCCACACTTCGATCTCCTTGCACATTACTGTGGCCACGTACAGGACACGTTCCGGCTCCGGGTTTACCAAGAGCTCCTTTCAGTAGTAAGAGGTTCACGAATTCACGTATATTCTCAACTCCGTTTTTATGTTGCGTGAGCCCCATTGCCCAGCACACAACGATTTTTTTAGCATTACGCAGCATCGCAACCGCTTTGTTGATCGAAGCTTCACTCACCCCGCATCTATTTAAAAGATCTTGCTCGTCATATTGATCAAGATCTAGCATCAAAGCTTTATAGCCCGAAGTATATTTCTCGATAAACGCGTGATCAAAAACCGAATGATCAATACCATCAAGAGCTGCCAGCTTCTTTAAGATGAGTTTCATCAACGGAATATCTTGATTGATCTGAACCGGTAAATGCAAATCGGCCATTTGAACTCCGCTCCCAATAGTTCCGCTCAAGTGTTGCGGATTTTTAAAATTCACTAATCCGGATTCTTCTAAAGGATTTATACTGATTACTTTTCCGCCATTGTTTTTGCACTTTTCTAATGCTGACATCATTCTGGGGTGATTCGTTCCCGGGTTTTGCCCAGCGATCAGGATCACTTCTGCTTCATAAAGATCTTCTAGTACGGTGGAGCCCTTCCCTATTCCAAGCGTTTCGCCGAGCGCAACACCGCTAGATTCGTGGCACATATTTGAACAATCGGGTAAATTATTGGTGCCAAAAGCTCGCGCGAAGGTTCCGTATAAAAAAGCAGCCTCGTTACTAGAACGACCAGAGGTGTAAAAGATCGCTTCATCAGGCGACCGCAATTCCTTTAAATGGGTTGCTATAAGTTGGTACGCTTCTTCCCAAGTAATCGGTTCGTAATGCGTGCTATCTGGTTTTAAAACCATGGGCTCTGTAAGTCTACCAAATTTATTCAGTTCGTAATCTGAAAGTTGCGACAACTCTCCCACGCTCCATTTTTTGAACAAATTAGTATCTGCCTTAGCCAAAGTAGCCTCATCAGCCAAAGCTTTTGCACCATTCTCGCAATATTCTGCAACAGGAGATCTATTTTCTGGATCAGGCCAGGCGCAACTGGGGCAGTCAAAGCCATCTTTCTGATTCATTTTGAGCAGAGCGCCCATAGAGCGCAACACGCCCATCTCTTTAAAACCGTGTGTGAGAGCCTCTTTTACGCCTAACATCCCGGCGGCATCACGTACGGGATCACCGAGTTTTATGTTTGTAAATTCTTCGATTCCGGTGATGGACACTCCTCTATTTACAGGCTTTGACATAATATTTCTAAATTTTTATGCTGAATGATTTTAAAAAACAATTTAGCCATTATAGTCACAGCGCGCTATTAAGGAAAAACTAAATAAAAGTCGAAATTCTTGAGAAGCTCCTAAAAGCCTGTTAACGAAAAGGCGAAATTATTGATGTATGAAATAGATTTCGTTATATTCGCTAAAACATAACGCTTTTTAAAAATGATTTCAGTTGCTCAGGCTCAAAAAATAGTAATAGAAAAGGCTAGCCTTTTACCAAGGACTTTAGTACCTGTATCTAAAAGTCGCCAGCGCTATTTAGCTGAAGCGATAAGTGCGCCTATCTCACTACCACCGTTCCGGCAGTCAGCCATGGATGGTTACGCATTTATTTATGAGGAAGGAATCACTTCGTTGACTTTGACCGGTAAAGTTCAAGCCGGTGCTACAAAAGTGCCCCAATTAAAAAAAGGGGAAGCAATTCGCATTTTTACAGGAGCTCCTGTACCTGATGCTGCAAATACAGTAATTATACAGGAACACACACAGCTTGAAGATCAAATATTACACCTGCAAAAACTGCCAGCCAAAGGAGCTAACATAAGACCGGTGGGCGAACAAGTAACTGAAGGAGTAAAAGTATTAGAGCAAGGACATGCTATTAATGAAGCAAGCATAGGATTTTTAGCAGGTTTAGGCATCACAGAAATTTCAGTTTACAGTTTGCCTAAAGTTGCTGTACTAATGACCGGAGACGAGTTGCAAGAACCCGGAACGCCACTAGAACCCAATCATATTTATGAAAGCAATGGCATTATGCTGAAAAATGCTTTGGCTCGTTTGGGGATTCTTGAAGTCACTCTTGTTAAAGCGAAAGACACTTTTGAAGAAACTAAAAATAGTATAGCACAAGCTTTAGAAACTCACGATGTACTCTTAGTGTCCGGTGGAATTTCAGTAGGAGATTATGATTTTGTACAAGAGGCGTTAAAAGCAAATTCGGTTACAGAACATTTTTACAAGGTCAATCAAAAACCGGGAAAACCGTTATGGTTTGGTACTAAAGATTCTAAATCAGTTTTTGGGTTGCCGGGTAATCCGGCATCTAGTCTGACCGCATTTTATGTTTATGTAATACCGCACTTAAGAGCGCGTATGGGAAGCCTATCGCCTTTTTTACCAACGCGTAAATCCAGACTTACAGAATCTGTAAATAATCCTATTGGTAAAACCCTGTTTTTGAAAGCCGGGGTAACAGATGATACCATTACACCTTACACCGGTCAGGCAAGTTCGATGCTGAATACTTATGCTTTAAGCAACGCACTTCTTGTGGTTGAAGAAGGTCAAGAGATTCTAGAAAAAGGCCAGCAGGCAGGTTATATTGATTTAAACTTTTAGGACGATGCAGATAAAAAGTAGAGTTTGGATTGAGGATGAAGGCAGTGTTTTTTTAGGCTATGGACGCATTGAACTTTTAAAAAAAGTACAAGAAACACAATCTATTAGTGCTGCCGCCAGAGCGATGAAGATGTCCTATAAAAAAGCTTGGGGGCTCATCAATGCGATGAATTCTACGGCTAAACATCCGCTTGTGGTGACCAATACCGGTGGAAAATCTGGCGGTGGAACTTATTTAACCGATTATGGAAAAGAAATGATCGTAGAATTTGAACAATTAAACGCTGCCTGCGAAGAGTTTCTAAATGAGAAATTTAAAGAAGTAAACTATCTGGGAGCAAGCTTTTAGAGTTTCCGTTGGGACGACACTCGAATAAAAAAATAGATGACTGAATCTTTTGCACATAACATTCCGGTTTATATTCTTTGCGGCGGTAAAAGCTCAAGAATGGGTCGTGACAAAGGTTTGGCCATGCTTGAAGAAAAGCATTTTATAGATCATATAATCAGCGAAATAAACGAGGTTTTTAAAGAAATAGTTTTGGTCACACAAAACTCGGAGTATAGTCGTTTTGGGCTTCCCATCGTGAATGATCACTATAAAGATAAAGGCCCGTTAGGTGGTATTCACGCGGCGCTAAAACACACAGATCAGGATCGTATTATGATCTTGAGTTGTGACATTCCGCTTTTAGATGCATCCGTTCTTAAATGGTTATTAGCCGAAAAAAAAACAGCAGATATCATATTTGCCGAGACAGCGACCAATTGGCATCCGCTTATAGGGATTTACAGTAAAAAAATACTCAAGAATCTGGAAGCGCATTTAGAGAAGGATCAGTTAAGATTATTTGATTTTATCAAAACGAACAATTACAGAGCCCTTAATTTTACAGAGGAACGGGCTTTTACCAATATCAATACGCCTGAGGTTTTAGCGCGTGTTGAACAAGAATTGAATTGAATGGAAGTTACACTTAAATATTTTGGACAATTAGTAGATGTTCTGGGTACACACGAAGAAACACGCGGTATTGAGCAACATACTTCGGCCGCGCTTTTAGAGCATCTCAAAAAAAATAATGCTATAGGCCATATTCCATTTCAGCTGGCGATCAATCAAAAACTTATTGATCAGGATGAAAATGTGACGCTAAAAGAAGGAGATGTTATTGCGTTGCTTCCACCCTATGCCGGAGGTTAAACAAAAATTATGAATCACTATCAACGTCAAATCATATTACCTCAAGTTGGAGAACAGGGCCAGCAGAAAATTGCTGAAGCACGAGTGCTCGTGATTGGAGCCGGTGGTTTGGGCTGCGCTCTTCTGCCCTATCTTGCTGCTGCGGGTGTTGGGCATCTGGGCATTGTTGATGGCGATCATATTGAAGAAAGTAACCTGCACCGCCAAATTTTGTACACCCCAGAACATTTGGGTGCATTTAAGGTTGAGCAAGCAAAACAAGTGCTTCAAAAGCAACAACCTCAATGTACTATCACCAGCTACCCGGAGTATTTAAGCGGGAAAAACGCACTAGAATTATTTGATGAATACAATATTATAGTCGATGCTACAGATCGCATTGATGTGCGCTATCTCATAAATGATGCTGCAGTACTCACTTCAAAACCCGTAGTGTACGGAAGTATTCACCGTTTTGAAGGTCAGGTTTCAGTATTCAATTACAATGACGGACCAACGTATCGCTGTTTATTTCCAAAGGCAGTTGAAGTACCTAGCTGTGCCGAAGCCGGCGTTTTAGGAACAAGCGTGGGAATTATTGGTATGCTGCAAGCCGCAGAAGTGATGAAAATCATTTTGCAAACCGGCAGTATTCTATCTGGAGAATTGCACGTTTACAATACGTTGACGGCGCACCAAGAGAAATTCAAATTTTCTAAAAAAGAATCTATAGAAATCACTCAAGATTTTTTTGATGAAAACCATAATAAGTCCGAAAACATTCAGGTCAATTTTAAGCAAGAATTTCTAGAGCGCGCTGTATTATTAGACGTTCGCAATCTTGAGGAGCAACCTAGAGTTGAGCATCCTGCTGTTTTGGAAATTCCGCTTTCAGAGTTGTCGCAAAACAGATCTTTGTTCAAACCCGAACAAAACTATTATGTTTTTTGCCAAAGTGGACAACGAGCACTACAAGCCGTTAACTATTTAAAAGAAAATCACATTAACATAAAGCCTCTGGCAGAAAATGCTACGCAACTTAAAAATCTCGTTACACCAGTAACGATCATAAAGTAAAAGATTATGAAAAAAGTATTTATAGAAGGTCCCATCAGTAGTGAATTTATTGGCGACGCTATCGCTAAACATCAATCTAAGACTAGCATTGGTGCACACAATATCTTTTTAGGTCAGGTGCGTGCAGATGCGGTAGATGGTAAGAATGTTGCCGCTATTGAATACACCTGTTATGAAGAACTGGCAAACACCAAGCTACACGAAATTCGTGAGGCTGCTTTTGAAAAATTCGATCTGATCTGTATGCATATTTACCACAGTCTGGGAACAATTAAGGCTGGAGAAATCTGCTTTTTTGTTTTTGTTTCCGCGGTGGGCAGAAAAGAAGTTTATGCTGCCACCGAATGGCTGGTAAACCAAGTGAAAGAACACACCCCAATCTTCGGAAAAGAGATTTTTGAAGATGAAACCCATCAATGGAAAGTCAATAGTTAATCTTAAATCTTTCTATCACAAATTCTGAAATCACCATTATGGTTGACATCACACATAAAATAAATACGTTAAGAGCTGCTACCGCTCAAGCCACGGTATGCGTTAGTAAACAAGAAACCATAGATGCGTTGCAGCGCAACGCCGTGCCCAAAGGCAATGTGTTTGAAATGGCAAAAACAGCGGGTTTGTTTGCCGTAAAAAATACGCATACCTCAATTCCTGACTGTCATCCGTTACCGGTAGAATATACCGCGGTTGACTATCGTATTGAAGGTTTACAGATCTTTATTGAGATCACGGTTAAAACCGTTTATAAAACCGGTGTAGAAGTTGAAGCGATGCACGGTGCATCGGTGATCGCGTTGACGATGTATGATATGCTCAAACCCATTGATAAAGGTATAGAGATCAACAACGTGAAGCTTCTGCACAAAAAAGGCGGTAAAAGCAGTTTTAAAGATCAGAATCCGTCGCGACTTAGTGCGCATGTGATTGTATGTTCAGATTCAATTTCTGAAGGAAAAAAAGAAGATCGTGCCGGTAAAGCAATTATGGAGAAACTTCAAGCCAGTGATGTGCAGATACAAGGCTATGAGATCATTCCTGATGATTTGCAAACCATCCGCAACAAAGCATTAGAGCTTTCTGAAGTGGTCAACTTATTGATCTACACGGGCGGAACAGGCCTGAGTATGCGCGATGTTACTCCAGAAGCGCTTGAACCTATTTTAGAGCGCAGAATTCCGGGGGTTGAAGAAGCCATTCGCAAATATGGTCAGGACCGTATGCCCTATGCTATGCTTTCCCGCAGCGTGGTAGGAACGCTAGGAAATTGCCTAGTTCTGGCTTTACCCGGTTCTACTAACGGAGCTAAAGAATCTATGGATGCTGTTTTCCCGCATTTATTACATGTTTTTAAAATTTTAAGAGGTGCACAACACCAAGCCAATGAATAGTACAACTTCAATATTAACAGATACGCACGGTCGCAAGCACAGCTATTTACGGATTTCGCTAAGCGAAAAATGTAATTTGCGCTGCACGTATTGTATGCCGCACGACGGAATTCCGTTAAGTCCGCGGTCGCATCTTATGACCGCGGATGAGATCGAAACTTTCGCCAAAGTATTTGTTGATCACGGGGTCACTAAAATAAGACTAACCGGTGGCGAACCTCTGGTACGCAAGGATTTTACAGCTATTTTAGCGCGGTTAGCTAAACTCCCGGTGAAGTTATCGATCACCACAAATGCGCTGCTAATTCATCGTTTTATTGAGGATTTTAAACGCTACGGGCTTCACGATATCAACGTGAGTCTTGATAGTTTAAATGCCGAAAAATTTAAGTTCATCACCAGAAGAGATCAGTACAAAAAAGCATTTGAGAATATTGAACAACTTATTCAAGAAGGTTTTAATGTCAAGATCAATGCGGTCTTGATGAAGCATTTTAATGAAGATGAAATTGTAGATTTTATTAATCTTACCAAAGCACGAGCGATCAATGTGCGCTTTATTGAGTTTATGCCTTTTGATGGAAATGCCTGGAATAAAGAAAAACTAGTATCTCAGGCGGAAGTCATCAATCGAGTGACTGATCATTTTGGTGTTGAAGCGTTGCAACCACTTCCTAACGAGAAAAACTTTACCGCGCGTAATTTTAAGATTGAAGGGTTTCAAGGAACCTTCGGTATAATTAGTTCGGTGACTAATCCGTTTTGTGATAGTTGTAATCGCATTCGACTAACAGCAGACGGAAAATTGAAAAATTGCCTGTTTTCAAATGAAGAAACAAACCTGTTGAAACCTTTTCGCGAAGGCGAAAAACTCGAAGAGCTTATTGATGGTGCGCTGAACGCCAAAAAAGCCGTACGCGCCGGAATGAATGATTTTGACCAACTTACCAATCCTGATCTACACAGTAACAACCGCAGTATGATCGCGATTGGCGGTTAGACTTTAGTACGTATAGAGCTTATCATAATATTTTTTCACCGAATCTTCCCAAGAGAAACGCACTGCTTTAGCCTTTCGGCGCATAACGCCCCAGCGTTTACGATCATTTTGAAATACCTCTATACAATGTGCAAAAGCTTTCACCATATTAGTTACCGTCTCGTCGATGTGCGACCCGTAAAAAGCAAAACCATCTACCCCATCCCGCACGGTATCAATGAGTCCGCCTGTGTGATGCACTAAACAGAGAACACCATTGCGCATGGCGAGCATTTGGCTAATGCCACACGGCTCAAAAAGACTTGGCATAAAATATAAATTAGACTCCAAATAAATAGAATCTATAATGTCTTCAGATTGGCCATTTATGAAAATAAAATTGGCGTGCTCATAACTAATATCGCGCATCAAACGCTCATATTCCGGCTCACCGGTACCCAGAAGAATAAAAATACCATTCTGAGATTCCAGATGGGTTAAAATAGCCTTTAACGCTTCAGGATTACGTTTGAAGAAATAAAACTTTTGCTCAGTCATACGTGCTACGCTAGACGCCACAAAGCTGGGCGGATTCAAAAGAAGATGCACCACTTTTTCACCTGTATTCGCTAAAATATCAGACTTGTATTTTTTAGATTCTTCCTGAATCCATTTAAAGATTTGAACGAGAATATTGGCGTACAGATTCCCTTTTTTTGCTACGCGCATATTTTTATAGTTCACACCATTCAAAATGCCGTGCAGTCTCCCTTCGGCAAAAGCTGTACGTAAATCTTCTTCAAGGCCTTCTCCCCCAATAAATTCCGGCTTATGACTGGGTCTCATAATGTCCTGCATATAAGACAGACTCACCGTGTGCACTTTATCGGCAAGGCGAATTCCCACCGCCATCAGGTTAATGCAGTCGTTATACCTGGGATCTTTCACTTTATCATACTCGTAGCCCAGCTCCGGGAAAAAATTATTGATTGATGCAAAATTGTTGTTCAAAGGTCTAATACCTTGCAAACTTAGATTGTGAATACTGTAAACAAATTTGCTGTCTTTTAATATCGTGAAATCTTGATGGAAAGCTCTATGAAATAACAGTAACGCCGTGTGCCAATCGTGTAAATGCACGACATCAATATGGTCAAACAAATTTTGCTTTACCGCCTGTGCTACTGCAGTATTAAAAATAAAATACTTTACGGCATCATTAAAAAAAGGTTCTTCCGGGTCGTCATTATAAATATGTGCGATATTCCCCTCAACGATTTCCGGATGATCAATGACATAATGTGTAATTCCCGGAATTTGCTTTTTGGGTTCGACCTCATAAATTGAAGCGAGAGTTGCTTCTCCCCTGATATTGAATTTTAATTCTGTGATGAGTCGGCCGTTTTTGTGCAAACGGTTATACGCAGGCACCACAACGTGAACCTGATCGCCGCTTGCGGCAATCTGTCTGGGAACATCGCGTACCACGTCTGCCATACCACCGGCCTTGCAATGAGCTAAAGCGTCATTTTCGGCACAAACAAATAAAAAATTTTTCATTTACAGAATTAAAAATAGTTGGTTACTTATCTGAAAAACAGATTTATAACAGCAAAATACTTTGACAATATTAATCGCAAAACCCACGATTTTAATATGCTCAATTAACCATAATCTGTTCGATTTTAAACAGACCGTATACTTTACTGATGCTCTAAAAATATTGTATAACTATGTAAATAACCGTGAATTATACATTTAATATTCTTAAAAGCTTGTGAAAGTTTTAGCACTGCGCTATTCCCTAAGTGGTTTTAACGAAACACTAATACCTGCTGTTAAAATTTGACCGTAAATTTCAACTTATGAAAGCTAACCATATCCTTCTCCTCTTTATTCTATTGTTAAATTTTAATGGCTTTGCTCAAGATTCTACCAATGCAAAATCTGGAGCCAATCTACCCGATAGTGAAGCTACCGTTCCTGAAGATGGAGCCTTTTTGCCAAACGCGATTCAAGAATATAATGAAGCCTATTATGTGATCAACAGGTTGAATATGCCTAACGGACTACCGCCGAACAAACTGAATTTTCAGTCTCCTCAGGCGACCCTTGAGCATTTTATCAGCAGCGCTCGCAATAATAATTTTAAGGAAGCATCTTATGCACTCAACTTTAATTTGCTTCCCAATAATCTAACGCAGGAAGAAGCCTCTACGCTAGCTGAAAAGCTATATTTCGTGCTCAATCAACGTGTTAAAATCGATTGGGGCGGACTATCTGATCGCCCTGATGGTCAGATAGATATTAGCACGACCACTAACCAAGCAATCGCCGGTAAACCAATGCGAAGTATTGTGTTTGGTGAGATTGATCTTGAGGGCAAAGATGTTGTTTTGCGACTGCAACGGGTGAAGTATAAAGAGTTTGGTGCATTTTGGCTCATTTCATCAAATACTGTTGAGAATATAGACGGTTTATATGAAACTTACGGCCCTCGAGAGCTAGATCGTATGATGCCAGATTGGGCACGCGTACGCTTTTTAAATATGCCGGTGTGGAAAGTTGTGGGAACCTTTATTCTTATTGTGCTCAGCTATTTCCTTGGTAAAGTAAGCTTAATATTCTTTAGAAGACTTTTTAGAAAATCTGAAAAAGTCTGGGTCAATACCATAGCTAAAAGGCTTGCAACACCAGCAGGTTGGGCCATCGGCGTTATTTTCTTCTACATCGCTTTGAATAAATTGATTTCATTTGGAGGAACGTTTGCCAGTACGTTGTATGCTATTTTGCTTATCGCAGTAATTCTATCGATCACGTGGTTTATTATGCGTTTTATTGATTCTTTTATGGTGTATGTTGCCGAAACCAAAATTGGCGATGCCAACCCCGAAGAAAATAACGAAGCCCGGATGATGATGACTTATATTTCGGTAGCGCGTAGGGTAATCACTTTTGTGGTGATCATTGTGGGGATCTCTGTGATCCTTTCCCAATTTAGATCTTTAGAGAAATTAGGAATTTCCCTTATTGCTTCTGCGGGTCTTGCAACTGTGATTTTAGGGGTTGCGGCACAAAGTACCTTAGGAAATATCATCGCCGGAATTCAGATCGCCATAACCCGTCCCGCACGCATAGGAGACACTGTGATCATTGAAGACGATTGGGGTTATGTTGAGGACATTCGGTTTACGTATATGGTAGTGCGTACGTGGGATTTACGACGCTTGGTGGTGCCTTTAAAAAACATTATTTCAAACACGTTTGAAAATTGGTCGATGACCAGTGCACATCAAGTGCGCCCTATAATCCTTTATGCGGATTATGAGATTGATGTGGATTTAGTTCGTAATATATTTGAAGAACTTTTAGAAGCCGAAGAAGACTGGGACCGCGATACTCCGCCCACAGTTCAAGTCGTTGGTGTTACTGAAAATGCCTTGGAATTAAGAGCCTTATGTAGCTCTAAAGACGCTTCTACTACTTGGGATTTACATTGTAGATTACGCGAAAAGCTCATAAAATACATTTGCAGCCTAGAAAATGGTAAACACCTTTCTAAATCGCGTATTCAATTTGAAAACAAGCTCCCTATCGAACAGTCAAAAACTACTGAGGGATCAGGAAAAGAAAAGTAGGTTTAGATTACCTTAAAGGCTAGCTTCAGAATATGTAATTCTTTGATTTTATTTAGAACCTACTCTTCTTCATCTAAAGCCAATTCCAATTCTTCGGAAAATTCAAGAGTGTGAAAAACATTCTGTACATCATCGTCATCCTCAAATTTTTCAGCAAGATTTAAAATTTGTTTTGCCTCCTTAAGGGGCAATTCGATGGTATTTAATGGAATACGCTGTAATTCAGCATTTTTAGTTTCGATATTCAGTTCTTCAAGATGCTGTGCCATTTTACCAAAATCGGTAAATGCAGTATAGATCACAAAAACATCGTCGTGATTCTCAAAAGATTCGGCTCCGCCTTCAATCAATTCGAGTTGCAGCAGTTCCCAATCGCGTTCGATAGAAGTTTTGTCCAACGTAAAAACACCTTTTCGGTCAAATAAAAATTCGAGCGAACCATTGGTACCTAAACTTCCTCCATTTTTTGAAAAAATAGAACGCACCGAAGCGATGGTTCGGTTTGTATTATCTGTGGTACACTCAATAAAAAAAGCGATGCCGTGTGGGCCGTAACCTTCAAAGGTTATTTGCTCATAGCTGTCTGCATCTGCTCCCGAGGCTTTTTTAATAGCACGGTCTATTGTGTCTTTAGGCATATTGACACCTTTGGCGTTCTGGATCGCATTACGCAACGCCGGGTTAGAATCCGGATCGCCATTTTGATTGTTTTCTTTAATCGCCACCGTAATCTCTTTAATGGCGCGTGTAAATTGCTTCGCGCGCTTTTTGTCTTGGGCTCCCTTTCTGTGTTTAATATTTGCCCATTTGCTATGTCCTGCCATATAATTTCAAATTAGTGTACCCGTCAATCTAAAAGATTATCTACGCAGAACAAGCACTTTAACCCTTTTTTAATGCTTTCTGAATTAAATTGAACCGCGCAAATGAGTTTTTCGGTTTACATTTGAAATTATGAGAGCATTATTAGAACAGCACTACGCACATATTTTTGAGCCAAACCTTTTAGAAGAAATCGCAAAAGCCGGAATTTTAAAAGAGGTTTCAGAAGGCGAGAAACTTATGGATATCGGTCAGTATATCACCGCAATGCCTTTGTTAGTATCCGGTGCTATCAAGATCTTAAGAGAGGATGCTCAGGGTGATGAACTCCTACTCTATTTTCTTGAAAAAGGAGATACGTGTGCGCTGACGTTATCTTTTAATCGAGGCCAACGCAAAAGCGAAATACGAGCAATCGCCGAACTCGACACGGTACTTATTATGATTCCTATTCAAAAAATGGAAGAATGGAGCTCTAATTACAAATCCTGGCGGAACTTTATTTTTGACAGCTACCAAAATCGTCTGATGGAAATGCTAGATACTATAGACAGTATTGCTTTTATGCGTATGGACGAGCGGCTTTTACGCTATTTAAGAGACAAACAGAAACTGGTGCAAAGTAATTTTCTGTCGAGTACGCATCAAGATATCGCATATGAAATGCACACCTCTCGCGTGGTGATTTCACGCTTATTAAAAAAACTCGAATTGGAGGGTCGCATAAAAATTCAACGAAACAAAATTGAACTTCTAGCATTAGATTAAAGCTCTAAAGCCTCGCGCATGGCTTTAGCTTTAAGTAAGCACTCTTGATACTCCTTTTCAGGTAAGGCTTGTGCAGTGATCGCACTTCCTACAGAAAATGAGACGTAAGGCTTTGCCGCATTATACAGAATACTTCTGATCATCACATTAAAATCAAAATCACCATTGGGTTCAAAATAACCTATGCTGCCACTGTACAAGCCCCGTTTATGATTCTCTAATTGTTCAATGATTTGCATTGCAGAAACCTTAGGTGCACCGGTCATACTTCCCATTGGGAATGCCATTTTAATCAACGCTACATGGTCTTCATCAGTATCAACTTGAGCACTGATGGTCGAGATCATCTGATGCACTTGTTTAAAACTGTAAACCTTGCAGAGTTCTTCGACTCTTACGCTTCCTTTTAAAGCTTTTTTTGAAAGATCATTACGCACTAGATCTGTGATCATAATATTTTCGGTACGCTCTTTAGCATCAGTGGCAAGTTGGCGGGCGAGAAAAGCATCCTCAGTGGCATTTACACTGCGTGGTGCTGTGCCTTTTATAGGCTGGCTGATAAGCTGAGTCCCCCGCTTTGTCAAAAAACGTTCAGGTGAGGAACATAAGGCATATTGTGTTTCATTTTTGAAGAAAGCAGCAAATGGAGCTTCAGAAATTGCATTGAGATGTAAAAAGCTCGCAACAGGATCAATTGCAGCTTCGCTATAAAATTCCTGACAGAAATTAGCCTCATAAATATCGCCGCGTTTGATGTGGTCGAGCATTTTAGAAACCTGCGCACAATAGGCATCCCGGTTAAACCGCACTTGAATACGCGGTTTTTCAGACGCAACTGTATTTTCTATTTGAAATGCTTGATTAAAAACTTTGTCCAGATCAGCATCAAGTTCGTTTGCATATTCCGGGAGGTATAAACAGGTAATTTCATTCTTTTTAACCAGCCATAACTTTTTAGGCTGAAAGAAAAACAGATCAGGGAAATCGAGTCCGTCTAGGTTCTCTGACTTGACTTCTTCCAGTTCATTTTTCAGATCATAAGAAAAGTATCCCAGAAGGAAATCTTGCGTGCGTTTTCTAAACGCTTTCAAAGCTTCAAAAGCGGTTCCGGTAGAAACTTGTAGCGACTCTTGTGCTCCGGCAGCAAATACATAATCGTAAGCGCCATAAGCATCCACCTGATTGTTTGACAATAGCAAACAAGAAACCGGCTCCTGATTTGCCCAGCAAACAAGCTGCTGAAGCAAGGGAAGATCTTGCGGAATTTCTACTGATTTTTCTATGCGCATAGCCTTGCGAAAGTACAGTTTAGAAATAAAAAAAACCGCTATTACTAGCGGTTCCTTTTTAATAAATTGTGATCTGCCTATTGCTTATCGATCCAATCTTTAATTTCTTCTTTGGTTTTACCGGTTTTTTCTTGAAGTTTTCCAAGCATTTGGTCAAATTTACCTTCAGCATGCTTTGTGTCATCTTCAGTCACATCGCCGTACTCTTCTTTAAATTTTCCTTTTACTTGTTTCCATTTTCCTTCTAATTGATCAGAATTCATAGCTTTATAGTTTTTGTAATTAATACTATTTAAAAGTACAGATTAATCACCCCGGCCTAGCACAAGAAAAACCTAAGGTTTATGCGGGTTACGTTAAAAATGTCTAAATTCAATTTATGAAAAAAACCATACTCCTTTGTACGCTTCTTCTTGCAATTATTTCTTGTAAAGACACCCCTAAAGCAACTGCACAAGCTGCGCCTGTTTCTTTGGATGCTACCTACTATTTAATTCGGCATGCTGATAAAATGCGTGGTCCTGATGCAGGTTCTGATCCTGAATTAAACGATGCCGGAAAGCAGCGTGCAGAATTTTGGGCTGAAGAATTAAGTGATGTGGACTTTGATGCGGTGTACAGCACCGATTATAAGCGTACCCTAGCCACTGCTCAGCCAACTGCAGAAGCACAAGCGTTAAGCGTTAAATTATATGATCCTACGCATTTATATAATGCCGAATTTCAGCAAGAAACCGCAGGAAAGACAGTATTAGTCGTTGGTCACAGCAATACGACTCCCGCTTTTGTGAATGCTATTCTTGGCGAAAACAAATATGACGAGATCGACGACGCTCTGTATGGATTTTTATATGTCGTAACCGTCAAAAATGGAAGCGCCCAAGTAGAGCTCAAAGATTTTAATGACTGGTCCGCAGAATAGCTTTTATCAAGCCTAAAAATTCGTGTGAAGCCCTGCGAATATCATTTGACAGTTACATCTTCTAATTCTATTTTAGAAAGCAAGCTTAAGCTTCCGGATGTATATAAACTATCTAAAGATTGTAACGGCGGAAACTTTTCGGCAGGTTCATAATTGTTATAATCTGCAAAACGTATTCCTTCAACCTCTCTAATGTTATACGCTTCGCGAAAACGCGTTCCGCCCTCATTTACGTGATAGTTGTATGCTAAATAATCCACGGTAAAATCTGTTTTATTGATCCAATACATATAGGTGTCTTCAAAATCTTCTCCGCCACCTTCTTCGCTAAAGGTTACTTGAACCTCATAATAGTGTTTTCCTTTAATAGTAGCTTCACCCACCAATTCTGATTTTACCGCTTTGGCATCTAATCCATAAGGTAAAACCGAAAAATAATGAACAGAATTAACACCTCCTGATAATGAAGCGACTAGGCTGTCAGAAAGCGTAACTTCCTGCTGATCAACAAAACGCTTAAAATCGGCGTTGGTTAACTGATCTAGGGTATCTTTACAAGCAGCGTCTGTGCACCGCTCCAGCTTAAACCTTCCGTTATTTCTATCAGCTCTATAAAACTTATCTCTAAATTGAAAGGCGATCAAAGAAGTGTCAATCGTTGTGCCACCACTGGTTTCAATAGCTTTTGCAATTATGCTTTCAGCATTAAGATCTTCAGCAGTTTCACCGCACGAAACAATAAATAATGCAATAGCACCTAGGAGTAATGTTCTCATCAAAAAAATTTTTAAAACAAAATTAAAGTAATTTAAAGCAATAGAACGCCCAATAAGAAATTAGTACTTTTGTATAGCATAAGCGATAAGCTTACAAGGCAAAAAAATCTATGAAGCAAACAAATACAATTAACATAAAAAACAAGAAGGCTCGGTTTGAATACGAGATTCTTGATAAATATACCGCCGGAATAAAACTCGCAGGAACCGAAATCAAATCTATTAGAGAAGGAAAAGCGTCTATTGCCGAAAGTTTTTGTGAGTTTCAAGAAGATGAACTTTTTGTGATCAATATGACTATTCAAGAGTATTCTCACGCGACCTATTTTAATCACAATCCTAAGAGCAGTCGTAAACTTTTACTCAACAGGCGTGAGTTAAATAAATTGCATAAAGAAGTGCGCAATAGCGGTCTTACGATCGTCCCGCTCAGGCTTTTTATCAACGATCGCGGTCTTGCTAAAATGCAAATCGCCTTAGCAAAAGGTAAAAAATTGTATGACAAGCGAGAGACTATTAAGGAGCGCGACACTAAAAAACGATTAGGGCAGATCAAGAAAGCATTTAATAATTAATGCAACAGGCATAAAGTAGTTGAAGTCTTTATTAGCACCACCAAAGGATTTAATATTCTGAGGCTTGCCTGAAAATTGAAAAATTGTTTCCTAAAAGTGGTTTGGGCTTTTACCCCAAGAATTATTTACTTGAAACTTCTTTTATGAAACAAAAGCTACTTCTTTTTCTACTCACCCTAAGCACTTTTACCGGAACTGCACAAATCACCGGTTTGGTTAGCAATACCGATGGCGAACCACTTCCTTATGTAAATATTTACCAGAAAAATGCAGCTACCGGTACAACTTCTAATGGCGACGGCAATTATGAACTCGCTATAGCAAAGCCCGGGAATTACACTATCGTTTTTCAGTTTTTAGGATTTCAGACTAAAGAGGTTGAAGTTAGCATAACCTCTTTTCCGTTTGAGCTGAATGTCACCTTGCAGGAAGAAACCACCTCACTAGATGAAGTCTTTGTGGATGCTACCGGCAATCCTGCCAATAGGATCATTCAAGCTGTACTTGACCAAAAGCCGGTAATTGTAGATAAACAGAAAGCATATACGGCAGATTTCTATTCCAGAGGTTTATGGCGCGTAGAAAATGCACCTGAAAAATTCTTAGGTCAAGAAATTGGAGATCTTGGCGGCGGACTGGACTCAACCCGCACGGGTATTGTTTATCTCAGCGAAACCATCTCAAAAATCGCTTATCAAGCTCCAGATGATTTTGATGAAACCATCACCGCAAGCAAAGTAAGCGGAAATGACAACGGTTTTAGTTTTAACAGCGCTCAAGAAGCTGATTATTCCTTTTATGAAAATACGTTAGAGATCAATACGCAACTCATTTCACCACTGGCTGACAATGCCTTTAATTATTACAACTATAAACTTCTAGGCGCATTTAGAGAAGGTAATAAACTCATCAACAAAATTGCCGTTAGCCCAAAACGAGAGAACGATCGAGTATTTTCTGGCGTGATTTATATTGTAGAAGATGACTGGCAACTTTATGGAGCAGAACTCACAACTACAGGTAAAGCCATTCAGGTGCCTTTTGTAGAATCTTTGGTGTTTAAACACAATTTTAAATACGATTCCCAAACCGATTTATGGGTGAAGATTTCGCAAAACATTGAATTCAGCTTTAAACTTCTGGGTTTTGGCGGAAATGGTCGCTTTACTGCTGTTTATAGTAATTATGATTTTGAGCCGCAATTTGAGCGTTCTTCTTTTTCTAATGAAGTGTTGCGTTTTGAGCCCGAAGCCAATAAGAAAGACAGTTTATTCTGGCAACAAATACGACCGGTACCGCTGACCCTTGAAGAGCGTGCAGATTATCAACTTAAAGATAGTATTCAAGAAAAACGTAATTCGAAACCCTATAAAGATTCCGTAGATGCAGTATCTAATACCTTTGGGATTTTAGATCCTCTATTAGGTTATAGCTATACCAATAGTTTTGAGCGCTGGCGCATAGGTTACAGCGGGCCCGCTTCTACGCTTAATTTCAATACCGTTCAAGGTTTTAATGCAACAGCAGGTTTATTTTATAATACTTGGACCGAAGAATATAATCAAGCTACCTATGCCAGTCTTGATGCAAATTATGGTCTTGACGATGATCGTCTGCGTTTTACAGGAAATATTGCAAAGCGTTTTAATAAAATTAATAAACGCACGCTGGGTATAACGGGTGGAACAAAGGTGCAACAGTTTAACGCGCAAGAGCCCATTTCTAAATTGGTAAATAGCATTTCTACCCTCTTCTGGGAACGCAATTATATGAAGCTTTATGAACTCGATTTTGCTCGAGTTTACTATAGTGAAGAGCTTTTTAATGGCTTCCAATTCTACGCCAACGCTGCATACGAAAAACGTAGTCCGCTTTTTAATACCACAGATCAAGTTTGGATTAAAAATTCGGTGGACTATACATCAAACAATCCGTTAGTGCCACTAGATTTTGACACAGATGCAATTGTGCCACACGAGTTGGCTAAATTTAATGCCAGAGCGGTCATTCATTTTGATCAAAAATATATGAGTTATCCTGACGGAAAATTCAATGTGAGCGAGTCAAAATACCCTACGCTAACCCTAAATTTTGAGCAAGCTTTTGCAGCATCAGATTCCGGTTTTAATTTTACTCAGATTGCTGCGCAGTTCAAGCAAGAATTAGACATCGGCAACAAGGGAAATTTAGGTTATACGTTGCGCGGCGGAACCTTTTTAAATGGCGATGACATTAGTTTTGTTGACTATCAACATTTTCAAGGAAATCAAACACGAATACAAATGCAAGGGAGACACTTAAATGGTTTTAACCTGCTCCCCTATTACGGTTTTAGTACTAACAACAGCTATTTTGAAGGACACGCTGAGCATAACTTTAAAGGTTTTATTTTGGGCAAAATTCCCGGAATACGTAGTTTAAATGCTAATTTGATTCTTGGTGCGCATTCCTTAATTACCCAAGAGCAAAAACCGTATTATGAATTTTCAGCAGGGATTGGTAATCTAGGTTTTGGTAAATTCAAATTTTTACGAGTAGATTATGTGCGTTCAATTAATGGCCCCAATCAAGACGGAGCGTTCGTCTTCGGCCTAAGCTTTTAAAACCAAATTTTAAAATTATGAGCAAGGGTTTACTACTATTTTTTTCTACAATGCTACTCGTGAGCTGCGTCAAAGACAAAAGTATCGCTGTAACTCAGATAGATGGCTTTCCTCCTGACATTATGGGGTGTAGTTGCTATTATGCGGTAGATGAAGCACATTTTCAAAAACAACAATTTATTTATATTGATAGTTATGAAACTCCTCCTGCTTACATCAGTATTAATGATTCTTTAATTGCTGTTGATCCAAAAAATAAACAAAAATCTGAATATACCTTAGACCTTGAAATTGAGGAAGAAATTCAACTAGATCAAGAGCGCTACCATAGGGAAGGATCTCTTAAAATAACTGACAAAAATGGAGCAGTTTACAGTACTTCAATTTATGGGGAATGCGGTTGCTAAACGAACTTATTTATGGATGAAAAACTACCACAACCCGAAGTTTGGCTAAGAGGTCCTCTTGAAGATCTGCCTGTACTATTACAGCCTGCAGCATTTGCTCTAATGCAAACCAAAGAAGAATTACCGTTTTGGTTGAAAGATTTCCCTAAAGAAAAATTATGGATCAAACCGGCAGGAAGAGCTTCAGTAGGATTTCATCTCAAGCATTTAAGCGGCGTCTTAGATAGAATGCTTACGTATGCCAAAGAAGAACCCTTATCTTCTAAACAATTTGCGTACCTCAAGGCAGAGGAAGCGATTGAAACTAATCTCTCTGTTGAACAACTAATAAAGTTTTTTACTGCAAAGGTTGAAGAAGCCCTTACTTATTTTAAAACTTTAGAAGAGCACCAGCTAACGGAGACTCGATCTGTAGGAAGAAAAAAATTACCATCCACTTTAATCGGATTATTATTTCACGCTGCTGAACACAGTCAGCGGCATTTAGGTCAGCTTATCGCAACGGCAAGTTTTGTAAAAATGCTTTAGTTTCCGTTAGAAACAATTTTATTTTTCAAAGCGTATAGAACCAGACCTATTCTACTGCGCACCTCAAGCTTTTTAAAGAGCGTGTCTCTGTAATTGTCTATAGTTTTAGGACTTAAGCACATTTCGCTCGCAATTTCCTTATAGGTTTTATCAGAACAGGCAAGCTCCATAAACTCTAATTCTCTACTTGAAAAATTTTCGAGGAGCGTATCTTGTTCTTTCTTAGAAACACCTTTAAGTAAAGCGGTAGTTACATTATCAGTGTAGTAGTGACCGCGTTCTATCACTTGGTTGAGCGCAAGATTAAGTGTTTCTGGGTGAATATCTTTCAGCAAATAGCCTTTGCTTCCTGCTTTTAGCATTTTAATGATAGTTTCTTCATCATCATCCATAGAAAGCGTTATGGTTTTAATTTCCGGTTTGTGTTCATTCAGCCAGGAAATAGTCTCAAAACCATTCATTATAGGCATATTAATGTCTAAGAGTAGAATATCAGGTTCTTTATCGCAGGTACTAAGTTTATTAATCAAGTCGTTACCGTTACGTGCCATAAAAGCCACCTCAAAACCATTAAAACTATTGATGAGCCCTTGTAGGGATTGTGCAAAAAGAACGTGATCATCAACGACTCCTACAACATGGTTTTTCATGGAAATAGTAAAATTTGTGGTTAGTTTTAAGTGCGTTAAAGGTAATTATAATTACTAAATTAAACCTTTATGTATTTGATTTTAAGACGTGTACCCTTGTTTTTAGTTGAATTAAGCTCAAACTCTGCTCTGATCATTTGTGCCCGAGTATGCATATTTAGTAGCCCAGAACCCTGAGATGTTACACTTTGATCAAAGCCAATCCCATCATCTTGGGCTAAAATTTCTAAGAAATCATCCTTAAAGAGCATCATAACCTCTAGAGAAGAGGCTTTTGCGTGCTTGATCACATTACTGAGAAATTCTTGCACGATCCTAAATAAAATGATGGTATCATCTTTAGGTATTGAAAATGGCGCTCCTTGAATAGTAAATGCTGTATTTAAAAATTTAAGTCGTTCTAGGCGGTTAAGTTCATTTTTAATACTCTCTTGAAGACCGATATGTGTAATAATATCGTTGTTCAGGTTTTTAGATAAGGCCCTTATCTCACTTAAAGATTTGCCTAACAGTTTTGTAATTTCGATAAGCTCTGGTTCTTTTTCTAAATGGTTATTTGCGCCAAAGATCTTCAACTCCAAATTAGCTACGGAAATTAGCTGACCAATATTATCGTGCAATTCGCGCCCCACATTCTTTAAGGTTTCCTCTTGAATTTCGACCTGAGTACGCGCAACTTCCTCCTGATATCTTAAAATAGCTTCATTACGCTGATTGATAAACTTGATCTTGCGCTTTTGAAATACTGAAAAAAGAATAATGATGATCATCAAAAAGGCAAGAAGCACTAAAGAACATACTATAATAAGTAGTTCAAAAGAGCCTAAAATGTTATCATCAAAAGACATACAAGAAGCAAGTTAGCTTTTTTTTGCTATTGGATGCTCCATTTGATAGCGATCAGATTTTATAAACGCAATTGCGATGCAACAATATTGAATACAATTAATGAGAAAGAGAACCACACTCAGAATAACCGGATTTTCTTGTAAAAAGAACATTAAGGTAATGTAAAAAGGCAAATAGGTCACACAATAGGTCAAGATACCAAAACTCATCCAGAAATATGGTGATTGCGTGATATTAAGTACAACTTCTCTAGTGAGCATTTCGATGAAATAAAAAGCTACAGCTATTATGAGTAACAGTGTGCCTAAAGAAAAGGTGATGGACAGGTAATTATCAGTTATAGAGCCTATGGTCAACGCTTCGCCAAACCAAAACACGATATACATTAAAAAGAAAAACTTAAGTATTCGCGCTTTTACGGTCGAAACAATTAGCGAATGAAACCAAGCTAAAAAAAAGGAAAAATGAATTAAAATATAGATATTATATAAAAAGGTATTGGGGATGTTCAATACTTCATATGAAATACCCGCTAAAAACTCATTGGCCACCACATAGATCAAAAAGTAAAAGACATATTTAAAGTAAAAATCTTTAAATTCTTTATACTTTATAATACCTATGATCAGAGCAATAAGTTCTAAGTATTGAGAATACGAACTCAAATCTTCCATTAAACCTGTTTTCTATTGGTACGTGCCTGGAGGTGGTTTTCTTAAATGTCCCATATTTAATGGAGGGACTTCAAGATCCTCTTCTTCCTCTTGAAAATTAATACTAAAAACAGCCGCTTCATTAGAAGCTGCTTTATATCCGGTTGGGACAATAAATAAAGTTGAGTATCCGGAAACTTCAGCATTGTGGTAATCCTTAGGATAGGCACCATAATACACGCGTAAGCCGTTTACATTATATCCTTTTTCCTTCGCTACACTTTTTGCATAAGCGATATAGGCTTCTAGATCATCTACAGACCACCAACTTGATCGACTATCAGGCATACCAATAGCTTTGTTTATGGCGTCCGCACGAGTTTCGGTAAATGTGCGATCTAAAATCTTTGCTTCTTCTATTGAAATAACTCCTTTAGGAGGTTTTGCAGTATTGTATTGTTCTGTACAACCTAAAAATAATACGGTTACAAAACCGCATATAAAAACTTTAAAACACCTCATAATAGTATTGATTTTGTGATTCACAGTCTAAAGTACTGCATTTGCTAACAAATGGATTATCAGCAAGTTAAATAGGGGGAAATTCCCCGTAGCGTAAAGGGAATAAGCTGAATTAAAAAAGGGTCAATGACGCAATGGCTTTCGGGATTTTAACCACTGAATATCAATTATTTATCTATTTAAATTTGAATAACAAAAAATCTAAA
The DNA here is from genome assembly GCF_011784865.1 of Leeuwenhoekiella sp. ZYFB001. NCBI lineage: Bacteria > Pseudomonadati > Bacteroidota > Flavobacteriia > Flavobacteriales > Flavobacteriaceae > Leeuwenhoekiella > Leeuwenhoekiella sp. ZYFB001. Next base: position 1,389,725 of record NZ_CP050460.1, on the reverse strand, counting down.
TTCTCCAACCCATGCTCTATGAATCCCTCGAAATATTACGAGAGCAAGTCGAAATCTATTTAGAAGAAATGGATTTAGGCACCAATCTGGTGACTTTAGATTCTATTGCGCATTTTATTGATAAACCCAATAGAGATAACCAACCTTTAGATAATAAAGTAGTTGTCTCGCTGCTGAATCTTCAAGAAGAGGTGACGCTCAAAAATCAGCGTAACTATACGGTTCAATCCGGCAAACCTGTATATAAAAATACTCCGGTATTTGTAAATGCATACATTCTGTTTACGTGCAACCGTCTGGAGTATGCGTTTTCCTTACGGTCTCTTGCGGCAATACTTCAGTTTTTTCAAGGGAAAAATAGTTTCAATCATAAAAACACATTGTTTTCCAGAAATACGCAAGTAATGCAAGCTGTAAAAGAATTTCAATTCACGGTTGAGCTTTACACACCTTCTTTTGAAGAACTCAATTACATCTGGAGTATGCATGGCGGTAAGGCTTATCCTGCGGCTATCTATAAACTCAATATTTTGAGCATAGAGCGTGAACATATTTTAGACGAAGGCGCTTTACTCACACAGGTTAATACCAATTTTAAACACCTAACATCGTGAGTACCATTACCACATATCGTCCTTTATTTCAACTGGATATTTTCCATAAGTTTTTCTTAGATGACGGACTCACTCCTTTTGACACCAATGAAACAGTTCTTGAAAAACAACTTCAAAAATATAACTGGAATTCCTTCGGAAAAATAGTTCCTACTGTTGAGACAAAAGTAAACCTACAGAATCACAGAATGTTGCTCAAACCAAATCCTCTAGGCTTTGTGGTTTTGATTGAAGCTGAACTTTTTAATGATACTGCTCCTAATTACACACCATTAATTGCTTTAGATCAAGACCTAAAGCTTGAGTTTTATATTCAGCTTTTAGACCCGCAATTTTATAATTACACAGACCTTGATCCAGCTTTTGACCGTCCGCTTTTCCTAAGTAATCATGCCACGATTTACAACGCTGTTTCACCCGTTTATTTGGCTAGACACAATGAAGAATCAAACGCTAAAAATCATTCGGTCTCCGAAGCTTTTAAAGACTTTCTCGTTAAGAAATATAGTGACCTTCAAACCGAAAAACCTTTTATAATCTCCTTAAAAATGCGTGATGCGGGTTCGGGCTTGAATCTGGTTTTATTAAATGGAACACTTCCACAGCATACACCGCATTTTAAAATTGTATTTCATAATCGTAAAACAATTTGGCGCTATTATTCAGGAGCAACAAAAGATCTGATATACACCACAGAACCTGAAGAAAAACCTCTAGTACAGCACGGGATTGTCCCCATAAGCAATGCGGGTACTGACTACCCTACTCCTACTCCATACAGAATTTATCAAGACCGTGATACAGACGGTTCGCTCATCAAAACATATTCTAACATTTATATTAATTAAACACGTTCTATTATGGCATCATCGTATAAAACGCCCGGAGTATATGTAGAAGAAATATCAGTATTTCCTCCTTCGGTAGCGCAGGTTGAGACCGCTATTCCCGCATTTATAGGGTATACTAATAAAGTTTCTCATAAAATCGAACAAGATTTGCTTTTGACACCTAAGAAAATAGGCTCTATGTTAGAGTTTGTTTCCCTTTATGGAGGTGCACCCGAAGCAAATATTAACGATATTCAGTTAACAGCATCAAAATCAGTTGCTTCTTTTACTATTGAAGACACGTATTATTTATATGATGCGTTGAGACTTTTCTATGCAAATGGTGGCGGTGATTGCTACATAGTAAGTGTAGGTAAATGCGGTGAAGATAGTATTGCATTAACAGCCTTAGAAAACGGTTTAGCCAAAATCGCAAAAGTAGATGAACCTACCATTTTAGTTTCTCCCGATGCCTGTTTATTAGATCAAGCTGATCTAGACTCCTTTAATCAGGGATTATTAAAACAGTGTGGAAAATTAGGCGATCGCTTTGCCCTATTAGGTATTAAAAATGATAACGAAGATCTCGAGGTAGATATAAATGCTTTTAGAAATGGCGTGGGTATGAACAGCTTAAAATATGGAGCAGCCTACACGCCTTGGTTAAAAGCAAATTTGCCGCGAACGGTGCATTATAAAAGTTTAAAAGGTAAAATAAGCTTGGGAGGCGTATCGGTTACTCTAGCTGACCTGATTCAGGATGCAGAAGCCAAAAGTCTTGCTAATCAACTTGATGAACTGATAGATGACAGCGCACTCGTAACAGATAAGCTGAATGGCCTTGCCGACTCTAGTTCGTCGGTTGATAATCAGTATCAAGAGTTGCTTACTACGGTCACAACAACTTCATCCATTGGAAACCTTGTTAGTCTCCTTCAATTTTATGCCGATGCAATTGATTTTATACGAGATATTGTTGAAGTGGGAACCGATAATTATAAATTGAAACACACTTCAGCAACGGCTCCTGGCCAAGCCTTACAACCGCATTTAAATTCGGTATTTAATACAAGTTTGACTAGTGGCAGTATACATTCCATCACAGAGACGATTTCAGACATTCTTGCTGATTTTAATGCTGAATATGATCCTGACCGTACTGTAACTTCTACCACTGGTGTAGATTATAGTAGTGGCGGAACCGGAACCTATTTCCAAGGAGGTGAAACACAAGCTTTTTATATAGCAGAACTATTACCCACTGTGAGTAGTTTCTATACTGAAATCAAATCGGCATTAGACTATATCAGCAGCACTACGGCAAATTATTTAAGCTCCTACGAAACGGCCGCAACCGAAATGATTCCGGCTCTAAAATCAATTAAAAATGCGATTGCAGGAGAATACATCGTGCTACCACCAAGTGCAGCAATTGCAGGAGTTTATGCACGAACAGATGCTAACCGCGGTGTATGGAAAGCTCCAGCCAACACTTCTTTAAATAGTGTTGTGGGTGTGACACACCTTATAGATCACGACGATCAGCAAGGCTTGAATGTTGATACCGTTGCAGGAAAATCTATAAATGCTATTAGACCCTTCACCGGAAAAGGCATTATGGTTTGGGGCGCACGTACCCTTGCTGGTAATGACAACGAATGGCGCTATGTTCCTGTACGTCGCTTTTTTAATATGGTTGAAGAGTCGGTTAAAAAAGCAACTGAACAGTTTGTTTTTGAAAGTAACGATGCCAACACTTGGGTAAAAGTACGCGCAATGATCGAAAACTTTTTAAATCTTCAATGGCGTGCCGGAGCACTAGCCGGAGCAAAACCTAACGACGCTTTTTATGTGCGTGTAGGGCTTGGAGAAACGATGACTGCTGAAGATATCTTAAATGGTATTATGGCGATCGAAATTGGTATGGCAGTAGTACGACCTGCAGAATTCATCATCCTTAAATTCTCTCATAAAATGCAGGAATCATAAAAAACAATCATCTAATCCTAGTAATTAAAAATCATAAATATGGCAGCAATATATCCATTAGCAAAATTTCATTTCCTCGTTGATTGGGGCGGAACGAATGTAGGTTTCACAGAAGTCTCCGGTCTTGATGTGGAAATTGAACCTATAGAATACAGACACGGAGCAAGCCCGGAATACAGTAAAACCAAAATGCCGGGAATGCAGAAATACAGCAACATCACGATGAAACGTGGTACCTTCTTAGCAGACAATGAATACTTCACTTGGTGGAATAGTGTAAAACTCAACACCATAGAACGTCGCGACATTACCATAAGTCTCTTAAATGAAGAGCATGCTCCTGTTGTAGTTTGGAAAGTAAAAAATGCCTTTCCTATAAAAGTACAGTCAACAGATTTGAAATCTGATGCCAATGAAGTGGCTATAGAATCTATCGAGATTGTGCACGAAGGTCTAGAAATTCAAAATGGTGCATAATGGCAAACTACTATCCACCGGTTGGTTTTCACTTTAAGGTTGAATTTGGTGCGGTTTCTCCTGAAATCGATCATCAGTTTCAATCTGTGAGCGGACTTTCAGTAGATATAGAAACGGAAGAATATGCCGAAGGTGGAGAAAATAGGTTTAAGCACAAATTACCCGTTCGGACCAAGTTTCCTAATCTGGTCCTCAAACGCGGACTCGTAGGCGATTCAAAACTTATTAAATGGTGCAAGGACGCTGTAGAAAATTTTGATTTCAGTCCTACAGATGTAACGATCAAACTTTTGAATAATGAACACGAACCTCTGGTGACCTGGAATGTAGTTCACGCGTATCCCGTAAAATGGTCGGTTTCAGATTTTAATGCAGAGCAGAACAGCATCGCTATAGAAACCATAGAACTAGCGTATAACTATTTTAAATCTTGATTATGCCCATTGAAATTAAAGAATTGCATATCAAAATAAATGTTAGCGATAATGCCAACTCTACCGCTGCGACTTCGACAACCTCTTCTGCTAAAAAAGAAAAACTCATCGAAGCATGCATAGAACAAGTTATGCGTATTCAAGAACGAAAAAACGAACGATAAATGGCCTTAGGAGAACTTTTTAAATTGAAGATCACCGCTTTTCGCGATATAAAATATAGCGAGAAAGTAGCTGATGGAGTTTTTACATCTCTGCTTAATCCAGAAAAATACACGCTGGCGTACAAGATTGAATATAATGATGATCAGGCTGCAGGGTCTAGTGGCAATGATCCCAGATTTGAAAAAATACCTCCCAAAGATCTAGATCTTGAATTCTTGTTTGATCGTACAGGCATAATTGCTCACAATCAAAATCACGATAAAGACGCCGGAGTGGTCGATGATATTCAGCAATTTAAAGAAGTAGCGTTTGAATATTCTGGGGATGAACATCGCCCCTACTATTTAGAAATCCGTTGGGGTAGTCTGCTTTTTAAAGGGATATTAATTGAGATGAATATCGAATATAAACTTTTTAATCCGCAAGGAACTCCGTTACGAGCAGTCATCAAAGCCAAGTTTAAAGAAACGGTAGACCCTGAATTACGTTTGGCAGACGAAAACCGAAATTCACCAGATCTCACGCACATACGTATTGTAGAATCGGGAGATACGCTTCCGTTGATGGCCTTTCGCATTTATGGCGATTCCAAATACTATTTGCAAGTGGCTCAGGCAAACGGGATCACCAATTTTAGAACACTTAAACCCGGTCAGAAGATATTCTTCCCTCCTATTATAGAAAAAACAATTTGATGCATTAGACACATGAATACTGCTACCGCACTAAATACAGGAATAGTTAGCTATAAGCTTTTGATCAATGGCACTGATAAAAGTGCTTCTTTATCAATAAAGTCCATGGTTATTCATCACGAAGTTAATCGTATTCCTTATGCATCGATTATTCTGGTAGATGGTGATGTTTCTACCGGGACTTTTGCGGTTAGCTCTTCAGAAGATTTAATTCCGGGCAGCGAATTAGAAATCCAAGCGGGCTATGAAAATGATAATGTAAGCTTATTTACAGGTAAAGTTATTCGGCATAGTATAAAAATAAGAGAGTCTGTTTCTATGCTTGTTGTTGAGTGTAAACACGAGGCAGTTAAGCTTACCGTTGGCCCTAAAAGCACCTACTTTTATGATAGTTCTGATAGTGATATTATTGAAAGCATTCTTGGTAATGCAGGCATTAATGCATCGGTAGAGCAATCAAATTCTAACCACCCTCAGCTTATTCAATATCAAACTACCGATTGGGACTTTATCGTACTACGCGCTCAAATAAACGGATTTTTATGTTTTCTTGAAGGAAACACTATTGAATTCAAGAAGCCTGATCTTTCTACCGAAGCTGTAATCACGTTAGAATACGGACTTAACATCTATGATTTTGACGGTGAAATAGACGCCCGAAATGCACTGAAAACCATCACTTCCTATAGTTGGAACAGCAATGATCAAGAGGTAAGCGAAAAAGAAGCAAATACATCTAACGCATTAGAATTGGGAAATCTAACCCAAATGGATCTCGCTGAAATAGTAGATCTTGAAAATTTTAAACTCAACCACGGTGGAAGTCTTTCCGAAGAAGAACTTCAGGATTGGGCCGATGCTAAACTGCAACTGCATCAGTTGTCGCTTAATCGGGGCCGTATAAAAATTCAAGGGAATGCTTCGGTAAAACCGGGAATGAACGTAACTCTTAAAGGATTAGGCGATCGTTTTAATGGCAAAGCATACATTACCGCGGTACATCACGAGCTCGCTAACGGAAACTGGTTTACAAATCTTCAATACGGCTTGAGTCCGCAATGGTTTAGTGAAACTTTTGAAGTAAATGCACAACCGGCTTCTGGTATTATTCCGGCAATAAGCGGTTTACAAATTGGCAAAGTCACCCAATTACAGGATGATCCTGAGGGTGCCGAACGTGTTTTGGTCAAGATTCCAATCATCAACAATGCTGAAGAAGGGATTTGGGCACGTATTGCACTGCTAGATGCCGGCCTAGATCGCGGATCCCTATTCCGTCCCGAGATCGATGACGAAGTTATACTAGGATTTATCAATGACGATCCCAACGACGCTGTTATACTCGGCGCTTTACATAGTAGTATTAACACTGCACCAATCGCCGCAGCCGATGAGAATAATGAGAAAGGATTTTTTACGCGTAGCGGAATTCAATTTTTATTCAACGATGAAAAAAAATCAGTTTCCATCACCACACCGGGAGGTCGAAGCATTGTCATTAATGATGATGAAGAAGAAATTCATGTTGATGACAATGGCACTAGTAGTGTCAGCCTCACCAGTGACGGAATCGCTCTAGACAGTAGCGGTGCTATAACTATACAGGCTAAAGGCGACCTCAATCTTGAGGGACAAAACATAAGCATAAAAGCCCTACAAGAATTAAAAGCCGAAGGCGCAGCAGGAGCAGAATTATCAACCTCAGCCATCGCCATTTTAAAAGGATCATTAGTACAAATAAATTAAACCTATGCCACTTGCAGCACGACTTAACGATATGCATACCTGCCCGATGCAAACGCCGGGAACGCCACCTGTTCCGCACGTTGGCGGGCCTATAATTGGTCCAGGAGAGCCTACCGTGCTTATTGAAGGAATGCCGGCAGCTCGCGTTGGGGATAATGCGGTTTGTGTAGGACCTCCTGATGTAATCGCCTCGGGTTCAACAAGTGTTTTAATTGGCGGAATGCCGGCGGCAAGAATGGGAGACTCAACAGCACACGGCGGAACAATTTCTATAGGAGCCCCAACTGTTGATATTGGTGGTTAAAAATAATGACTTATGAAAATTGAAGAATCATTTTTAGGTATTGGATGGAGTTTTCCACCGGAGTTTAATAAAGAAACTAAAAGTATCCAAATGGTTTCTGCTATTGAAGACATCAATCAAAGTCTTCATATTCTTCTGAATACTAAATTGGGAGAACGCATTATGCTTCCTAATTATGGTTCAAGCTTAAGTGATTTTGTTTTTGAAGGACTAAATATGAGCACGCGCACCTACATCGTAGACCGGGTAAAAATGGCCATCCTTTATAACGAAAGACGAATCGAACTGGATAAGATCGATTTTGATCAATCACGTATTCTAGAGGGTGAAGTACTAATGATCGTGCATTACACCGTGCGTTTAACCAATTCGCGTGGCAATATGGTTTATCCCTTTTACATCAATGAAGGAACTGAATTAAAATAATTATGAGTACTAATTGTATCGACTCTTTTTTGAATGCGCTAAGCGGAACATCTCAAGAAGATAGAGCTGCCACAGCTCCTAATCCTGCTTCAGTTCAACTGAATGACTTGTCTTGGGAGGATTATATGCAATTGGCTTACAATTTTGCCAAAGAGGTTAAGTACTTCGGTACTCGTAATCCGGAACAAGCTATAGGTGATTGGCAAACCTTTTTTATTTCTGGCGATGCTAAGACGCTTCAAAATTACTTAGAGCAAGGTGAAAAGGAACATACCATTACACCGCACTTAGCCCTGTTTATTTCTTTTTTAAGATTATTAGAACATTCTAAAAATCGGTTTAATACGATCACTACTAGACATCTGGATTTTTACTATTCTGAAGTTTTAAAGATCGCCAGGAAACCCGCTCAAAACGATCAGGTTCATTTACTATTTGAACTCGCTAAAAATATAGAATCCTATGCATTACCTGAGGCTACCCAAGCCGTTGCAGGAAAAGACGAGCACAATAAGCCACTTCTTTACGCAACTGAGCAAACCACAGTCATAAACAAGACTCAGCTCGCTAATATTAGAAGCATTTATAAAGATCCTATAACTAAAGTACTCAAGGCAACCCATAAAACCAATACGCTAGATGGTATAGATCAAGAACTCAAAGAAGAAAAATTTTGGATGCCCTTCGGCTATCCTAAAATATTTAAAAACCGTCCTGAATTACCCAATGCTACTCTCGGTTTTGCTGTGGCTGCCACCGTACTGAACATGGAATCCGGACTACGTCAAGTGCGTATTTCAGCCTTCTTTAAAGAAAGTAAAAAGCTTAATAGTGAGGAGTTGATTAATTTACTCGAAGTTTTTGTCACCTGTGAAAAAGGCTGGATCGGTCCAATTAGATTACAAGAAAAAGGAAGTTATCCGGGCTTTGAAACCTCATCAGAATCTGGTATTATCAATTTTGCTTTTAGTTTAGAAGCCTCGGAAAAAGCAATTATTGGCTTTGATGATGCAATTCATACTGGAAATTTTAAAATTGGAATTCCGGTAGTGAAACTGCAGTTAACCCTAAATTCTACAGAATCTTATGATCTGGCCCAATCGCTTAGTGAATTAACTTTAGATGATGTCGAAATTGCCGTGGCGGTTGATGGACTCACAACGCTTGATTTAAGTAATGACATCGGGAATTTAAGCGCATCAAAACCGTTTTATCCTTTTGGGCCTAGACCATTTGAAAAGTCCCGTTTTAAAATAAAATGCTCTGAACTTACAACCAAGAATTGGCTTCAAATAAACCTTAGGCTTAACTGGCTTAATTTACCTCAAAGCTTTAGAGATCATTATTTAGGATACCGAAGCGGCACCATCAATTCTACGCGCGCTTTTGTAGAAAGTATTTATAAGATTGGCAGTAAAACCGAAGTTACAGAGTTAGCTAAACTTCCCAAAACTTGGAATTCTGATCTCGATAATCTCATTGTTGAGAGTAACGACCATTTTTCTGTACAGATTACTATAGCAGATGAGAACAGACTTTTTATCACTTCTCAATCTAAAGATGCGCATCCGTTATTTACTGATAACGCATCCCAAACCGATATCAACATTAAAAGTTTAAGTGAAAACGGAATTCAATCTGGCGCACATCCTATTGAACTTACTTTAAATACAAGTTTTTATCATACACTCTATCCTAAACTTTACGCACTGGCTTTGGCCGCTCAAGATCCAGAAGTAATTATTCCTAACGAGCCTTACACCCCACTTCTGGAATCGTTAGAACTCAGTTATTACGCTACGCAACGGTTAGACCTTACCTCAGATAAGCAAGCAGAAGAAACTGATCAGCAACTAAATTTTTATCAAATTCATCCATATGGCGTTTCAATGGGTACTACGGTGTTTCCTCAATACGAGGAAGGAGGATATCTTTATTTAGCTCTTGAAAATGCCCAGCCCGGAGCGCAGGTAAGCTTTTTGTTTCAGCTTCAAGAGGGAACAGAAAATCCTTTGAAAGAATCGTTTGCAGAACAAGAAAAAATCGAATGGTCAGTTCTTACTGCTTCGGGTTGGCAAGCATTAACCGATCAGGAAATCCTGCGGGAAGAAATAGACAATTTTCTAAAAACAGGAATTATTACATTGGCCTTGCCTGAATCGGCTTCAACCGAGAGTCCTTTAATGCCTAAAGGATTTATTTGGTTACAAGCGCATACTTCTAGAGCCTTTGATGTAGTGTGTAGGTTTATAAATATTCATATTCAGGTTGTAAAAGCTAATTTGGCTTCCTCAAGTATTCAGCATTTAAAAAATGGTTTGCCTGCAGAAAGCATTAGCAAATTAAACACACGTGTTGCTTCCGTTAAAAAAGTAATGCAACCCTATTCTAGCTTCAATGGAAGAACTCAAGAGTCCCAAGCTGATTATTACAGAAGAGTAAGTGAACGCCTACGCCATAAAGATCGCGCATTGAATCTTTGGGATTATGAACATCTGGTGCTACAGAACTTCCCTGAAATTTATAAGGTAAAATGTTTAAACCATACCTGTAAAACTAAATTTAAAGCAGCCGGGCAAGTCACATTAGTGGTCATTCCTAATACGATAAACAAACCCGTTTTTGACCTGTTTGAGCCTAGATGCAGTACTGCCATTTTGAATGAAATTCAAGAATTTTTAATTGAACGAACGTCGTATTTCATCACGCCGCAAATAATCAATCCGCAGTATGAGCCTGTTAGTGTTGCTCTCAAAGTAAAATTTCATAAAGGTTATGACGAGCATCACTATAAAAATGAATTACAAGAAGCTGTAAAAAAATGGCTTTCGCCTTGGGCTTATGAAGAGGTTTCCCTGCTAACATTTGGCGTGTCTATTAATAAAAGTATGCTTATAAGTCATCTTGAACAATTAAGCTATGTAGAATATTTGAGCGATGTGGTTTTAATGCATCAGGCAACACCAAAAAATGAAATCGTCCCCTCTTCTCCAAAAGCTATATTAGTTTCTGCCAAAACACACACTATTGAATTGGCAAAAAGCACATGTAAGTCTAACGAAAATACTGTTCTAGTCTCATGTTAGGTTTACAAGAACACATATCGCTATCAAAAAATACAAGCACTCACGATGATCTTGAATTTGAATTTTTACGCAAAAGCGGAATTGCCTATATAGAATCTCTAAGTAGCAAATTATGGACAGACTATAACAGCCACGATCCCGGGATAACTATTCTCGAAGTGTTATGCTACGCACTTACCGATCTTGGTCAACGCATGAGTCTTCCTATTGAAACGATTATCGCCAGCAAACAAGAAGATAGCATTGATCAGTTTCATAAAGCTTCAGACATTTTAGGCTGTAAGCCGGTAACGCATTTAGATTACAGAAAACTATTTATAGACGTTCCGGGAGTGCGTAATGCCTGGTTAATAAAACATAATAAGAAGCTTTACATCAATACAAAAGATGCCAAAATAAGTTACCGAAGCTTTCTAAAAAATGGTTCTTATGCACATGTAAAGCCTCAAGATGAACATACAACGATACTGAATGGATTATATGATCTCATTATCGATCTTGACGGTACCCGCTCTATAAATAGCCTAAGGCCTGAACTAATGAAGCGCTACCAAGCCAACCGCAACTTATGTGAAGACCTTATTCATATCACTGAGGTTGGAGAACATCCCGTTAAAATTTGCGCCCAACTAGAACTGGAACCTGAAGCTGATGAAAATCTCGTAAAAGCAACTGTATTACAAACGATTGATCAATACCTAACGCCTTCAATACGTCCCAAAACCTTAGCTCAATTGCTTGAATTAGGTCTAGAAACCCACGAGATTTTTAACGGACCGATATTAGAAAACGGTTTTTTAGATAGCAATGAGGTAAAAGCAGCTCAATTAAGAACCGAAGTACGCCAAAGCGATCTTGTAGCAATACTTACTAAAATAGATGGAATTAAATATGTTAAGGCCATAAGTATAGGCGCTTGTTCTGACCAAACACCTCCTCCTGATAATTGGGTTATTTGTATTGAAAACGGTAAAAAACCGGTGCTATGCGATAAAAGTTCGTGGAGCTTTTTTAAAGGTTTTATACCGCTTGTACCTGATGAAAATAAAGTAAAAGCATATCAAACCGCATTTGAAGAACAGGAACTCCTTGTGAGTACTCAAATCAAAAGTGCTTCTCAAGAGTTAGACATACTAAAAGGAAGTTTTACCAACCTTGCCGAAACCAGCAGTATTCAAAACGATCTTCCCGAGATTTATGGTGTAGGCCCTTACGGACTCAAAAGCAATGCTTCTGAAGCTGATAAGGTAAAGGCTAAGCAACTAAAGGCCTATCTATTATTCTTCGATCAGCTTTTGGCTAATTATTTTAAACACCTTAGTATCGTAGGTGATTTACTTTCGGTTGCTGGTGATAAATCTCAAAACTTTTTTGCTCAACCTCTTACAGATATAAAAGGTCTTGAGGAACTTTTAAGGGAACCTCAAAATTATAACGATGAGCAAAAATTAAGCGAACTATTCTATTCATATTATACTGCTAGAAACAGTGAAAAGCGCCACGAAATAATTGACCATTTGTTGTCTCGATTTGCAGAAGATTTTGGTAACTACGCTTTTCTAATGCAAAAGATCTATGGAGATCTTGCAAATGATGCGGTTTTAGATACCAAAGAACGTTTGTTAAAGCAATATGCTGAAAGTAGTTATGCGCGAGGAGCAGCTTTTAACTGGTATCAGCAACCGGAAGCTCAACTTTGGGAAACTGATAATATTTCGGCTTTACAAAAACGGCTCTATCTTCTATTAGGAATTACTGACATCAACCGCAGAAATCTTTCTGAAGATTACGTTGAAATTTATGAGGAAAAAGACGCTGATAACAAACTAGAATATCGCTGGCGTATAAAAGACGGTTCAAAGACCATTTTGTCTTCTGCAACCAAGAATTACGAAAGCCTAGAAGAATTGCACCAAGAGTTAATACTGGTAAAACGCTATGCTACCGACTCTTCTAATTACAAATTCAGAAAAATCAAAAAGAAGAATCCTGAAGATCAGGTTAAATGGTATTTCGTTCTTGTGAATCCAACGATCACCAATACAAAAAGCGAAGATTACATTATCGCCCGTCGTATTGCTCAATTTAACAGTAGAGCTAATGCGCGTAAAGCGAGTAGAGCTGTGCTTAATCTGGTAAAATCCTTTGCAGGAAATGAAGGAATGTATCTAATTGAGCACATACTTCTTCGTCCTGATGTTACTAAAAATACAGCACTAGAACATACGTTTCTACCCATTTGTAAAGAACAGATTGAAGAAGCATGTGAACCGTTAGACCCCTATAGCTTTAGAGTGAGCATTGTACTTCCGGGTTGGACGGAACGCTTTGGCAATATAGACTTTAGACGCTATGTTGAAGATTTGATCTGCAGAGAACTCCCATCACATATTCTTCCAAAAATTTGCTGGATTGGTTATCCAAAAAATTATACCGAGCCTGACGGCAATCCACCTAAAGAAAATGAAATGGTTTTACTTGAAGCTGCGTATAAAATCTGGCTACTTTCTAAGACCAACGCCGGCCAAAAACAAGATGAAACCGCACTTATTTCCCTAAATAAAGTGCTAAGCAGTTTGCACACCATTTACCATCAAGGCAGGCTTTACAGCTGTTCCTCTTCTCCATCAAATACCAATGAGCAAAAAACTAATCAAAAAGTCATTTTGGGGCGTACTCATCTTGGCAAACTTTAAAATATACGGCTATGCGACCAATACTTCACCAGATAACGCCAGACTATAGAGCATTTGTAGATGACCAAGTATTAACCTCTGGGCAGCTAAATGAGTTTTTAGACTATTTTGAAGATCAGCAGCGTCTGACGCGTATTTGCCTCAACGGTGTGGGGATCGTTTGTGGATTTGAAGTCAGTTTGAATGCGGCTACAAAAACTATTGCGATCACTCCCGGGTGTGGCATTACCACAGATGGTGATCTTATTAAATTACTTGTGGACGCAAAGAAAACCCCAACCGATGATGAAAGCACGCAGAACCTTACCTATAAGACTTTAGCCAAAGAGGCTATTCACTACACTCACTTTAGAAGTTTTGAGGATGATTTTGCGCAATATGATGCTTTTAGAACAACCTCAAATAGTGATTCCAATACGACCATTCCTTTATACGAACTTGTCTCAAAAGGGAGCTCAAAAACTACAGATAAAGCTTTAACGACATTAGATCTTACTGATAAAATTGTGGTGCTCTATCTAGAATCTTATGCTAAAACTCCAGATATATGTACCGAAACTAATTGCGATAATCTTGGGGAGCAACACGTACAAAAACTAAAGGTTTTATTAGTCGAAGAAAAAAACATCAACTATTTGCTTGCAAATGATAGTATCTATCGCAAGTATGACATCCTTGACGTTTATAAGAAGCTTCCGCCTATTAAGATGCCTCGCGTGTTGTTAAATAGCGGCGCCAAAGAGATTGAAACACCCTTGAAAGTTGACTTAAGCGATCTTTTTGACCTAACCAATATTAGAAAGAACCTAGTTATTTCTAATAACGCACTTTCACCTCTCAAAAACAGTTTCTCCTCAGTAAAAACTCCTGCGCTTGATATAGGATATAATTCTTTAAGTGCTTCAAATACGGCTATTAAGAACTTTACCTCTGTTCTTAATTCAAATACAAAAACTACCGTCAATACCAAGACCTATTCGGCATTGGTTAGCTCCTATGCAGAAAAAATAAACACGGTAGTACCTCAATTGCAATCCGCACTCAAAACGATAACAGACCACTTTAGTCAGCTTTTGGGCTTGAATATTTCAGAAGATTTTGAACAAAGCATTAAAGCACTTGAAAATCATTTGGAACAAAATAATGGGGATATACAATACCTCTACGATCACCTCTGTGATCTCGTAAAAATCTATAATGAATTAAGAGACCTGCTTCTTGATATTCAAAGTGATTGTTGTCCAAATATAGACGCGTTCCCAAAACATTTGATTCTGGGGAGACCAAATGATACATCTCGTAGCATAGCGTACCGACATCACTTCTACCCTGCCACCACAGAAATAATAGGAAAACTTCCGGGTAAAAAAGCGCACTTTTTAGTACGTAAAATGCTATTGCTTTTAAAAGCATTCAATCCGGAAACACAGCTAGGTGCAGACATCACACCATCTACGAGCATCAGTACAGAAAACGCAGCTTGTGCAATTCCATTTTATTATAATCCATCAGAAGATTTGGTTTTTCAATGGAATTTTAAACTCACACAACGTTTTAACGAAGCCTTTCAGTTAAGCTATTTCAAGAAGTACTTATCGCCCATTAATGCCATTCAAGAACCACTTAAGTATGACTTGAGCAACTATGATTTTCTAAGGATTGAAGGAATTCACGGTATGCCTTATGATGAAGCTTTAAAAGAAGTATCAAAGCTGAAAACCGATTACGGTCTTAATTTTGACATTAAAGCGATCAATATTGATCAACAAATTGAAGATATTGATATGGATGCTTATGCATGTCATTTTAATTATCTCGATACTGATCTTAAAACCTGGCGACAGGAACAAAATTGCATCAATAAAGATATTACGGAGTTCTTTAGCGGATTTAATATGGATGATCTGGGCAGTCATAATTATGCTTTTGAACAATTTGACCGTGATGATTTATTAGATAAAGAGGTACTTGTAGATCCGGATAAGATCAAGAAGCCTACTGACTTACTTTTCAGCAACAATCAGCTTTCGCTTCTAGGCAAACTTAACATTAATGCAGATCTTCTTGCTGCGCGCGATAAGACAGATCGAGAACCTTTGATCACACTTCTAGATAAAGCACAAGAAAAAATCTCCACGGGAGCATCTATTGAGGATGTGGTAAGTGAATATCAAAGCTCTTTTGTGGTGTTAGGAGAAAAATTAGAAGTCCTCAATTCCACTGAGCCAAAATCGTATTCCAAATCAAGCACGGAAAAAAACACCGCTCAACCCATGCTGTTAAAAGTAAGTAAAACTGTAGAACCTGTTAGTCCCGTAGTTCTCAATACCGGCGTTAAAACGTATACGCCCTTTATTACTGAAACCAAAGTTAACGCCACAGTTACGGATAATCTAAAAACAAAAACCTCAGATCTCGGCTTTATAATGAACACTGTGCTCGATAAAAACTTTATAGGAAGCGCTACTGAAATTGAAAAAGCGATCGATCTTAAACGTAAAGAACTTTATCCAAAAATTGATCCTGAACAGCAAAATTTATTAAAGGTGGGATTCACCATACCTAACGGAATTCTCGCCAGATTACAAATTGTAAGTTCATATATCCCAGAAAGTTTAGACCAAGTAAACGCGGACACAAAAGAAAAATACGCCGCTGCGATGGAAGATTTATGTGTGTATACTAAAAAATCAAGAGCCATCATCAATGAAATTTTTTACAACCCAAAAGCTGAATACACCCACATTGGTTATGAGACGCTATATACATTTATGTTAGACCGGCTCGAAGCAAATTGCTGCGCCGCATCTTCTTTAGAAATTATTCTGAGTGAAATTCAGACCAAAAAAGAAGAAATTCTTGACGAACTTATTTTCTCAAATTTTGCTAGAAAACATCCGGGACTTGAGCATAAAGCCGGTGTCCCAATCGGTGGGACCTTTGTGATGGTTTACACGGGAGCGGTAAGCAATTCTAATGATAGTGAAATCCCCAGAAACATAGTAGTCGCAGATTTTGCACTGCCTTACCTCTGCTGTTCAGATTGTTCTCCTATTGGCTTTATTATTCAAGAAGCAGCCACTAGCAGCAGCCTAATTCTAGACCAAAATAAAATATGCATAGACACCAATTCTGAAACTGAAATTAGCATTTCATTTACTAAAAGTCCTACAGATGGTGTTTTAGCACTACTCAATAAAAATATTGAAGGGATTAGCTTTTCTGAAACGGAGCTTATTATTACTCCGTACCAGCTTAATGCCTTTGATACTCCTATTCAATTTACAGTTAATGGTCAGTTGACCACAGCGAATCTAACAGCAACTAAAAAGGCGGAAGCTCGCATAACTACAAATCCGGAGCGAGTGAGTGGCTTACCGGGAAGTACGTTACCTCCCGTTCAATTCTCGATCGAAAATCTGAATAACTTCAATACCGATTTGTTTAGCTTCAATTGGACGATTAACGGTACTTCGTATACTAACGAACGCCCAACGGTGAATCTGCCTATTCCTCAGAATATTGATAGTAACATTCTTGAAATACCGGTTACTCTGACATTGTCAAACGATTTGTGCGATTCAACTTCTATTGAATATACCTTAGAAGTTGCTATAGACACTCCCGAAGAAGTACAGGTAATTCTTAAGGACGGACCATTTTGTTCTAACGACCAAGAAAAATATCCTATTACTATTACACCAGAAGGAAGCGAGATCAAACTTTTAAATGATGATGTGAAGGGAATTTACGGTGAAGGTGATTCTTGGTATTTTATTCCTGCTGTAGCAGGTCCTGGAAAGCACAACATAACTTTTGCTGAAGTTGATCCCATAACTATTGAAGTGTTTAAGGCTCCGGAAACGGTACGTTTTGAAGCTGAGTTACATAACAAAGTAATGGTATTACAAATCACTGAGGACATTCAGGCGGAAGCATTCAGTTGGTTTAATGACGCCAAACTCATTTCAACTACGGCAGAACCTGTTTTAGAAATTCCGCAAGAAGAAAAAGAACAACTATTCAAATTACAAGTAGTTGTCAAAACTTCAGCTTGTGGCACTCTTGAATCTGAATATCAAGAAGTTAGAGTTCCAGCAATAGAAACAGACAGCCCGGATCCTGATCCTGATCCTATCCCAGACCCTACACCTGAACCTGATCCAGAAACTGATACTTGCACAGATGAGGTTTCAAAAAAGCTGAATACAAATAAAGAAGAGATCGTAACTGCACTGAAACAAACGGATAATCAACAAGTGAAAGATGCTGGTCAAAAAATCATAGCAATATATGATACTTTGATTAATAGACCGGATTTGTTTAAAAGTGAATTTGATGCAGCATTTGCTAAGAAACTAGAAACAGCATTCACCGAGCTATCAGAATTGCTTTTCAAAAACAAGCCAGAACAGCGTCAGCCTTATTTCAGTCTCTATCTCAAACTGCAAGAATTATTCTATCTAAGCATTTACTGCCGAGACAAGCAGTTTCTTGATAATGACTTGATCTTCTCAATTTTAAACTTGATCGAAAATCAGTTCAATCCACAGTTTGATATCGCCATAAGCCTACTTGAGGGAATCAACTATAAAAATTGGTACGCGTTACTTAACGATTACAGTTCTCATTTTAAAGTAGACCGCTATCAAAATCATTTTAATCAATTACTCCAATGGACAAGCTAAGGTATGATTATACAACCCGTACATATCATCAATAAATTATTTGTAGAAGTCGATTGCAACTCGATGGAGGAAGCGTTGCGCTTAAAACAGAATCTAGGCCAATTCGTAACCAAAAAACTCAGTCCGCATTTAAGTAAAGCTTTTGATGAATTAGGCACTTCAAATGAGTTTTACACTGTAGATAAAGTCGCTGTTGCATTTGAAAATGATTTTTTTAAAGAATCTAATTTATCTGAAATCACTAATAAAATACACACCAGAACCACTGAAACTTTAAGTTTAAATAGAAATGATTTAACAATTAACAATCAAAAGTTTAAAGATGAAAAACAGCGAAACTATAAGGCTTTTATTTATTTCTTAGAAAATGGAAGGCATCCTTGGTTTTTTGCTGAAAGAGAAACTTTGAATCTTGAAGCACTGACTTTATTTTTAAAAGAAACACAGCCACATTCACTTACCGAATGTTTAAGTAAAACTGAAACTCAAAAACGATTAGCATATCAGTTTGCAGAGCATCCAAAATTTATGTTGACGGTTTGGCGTACTTATGCCGAATTAAAAAAACTACCGAAAAGTAGTATCAACGGCTTAGTCGTTTTAGCCTCTAAAGTTGTAGATAAAAAAATACTTGAAGAAATAGGATCAAGTCTGTTTCAATACGATCGCTTATCAGCTTTAGAACGCGAACGACGCTTGATCAAGCTCTTTGAATTTTATAAATCAAAAAGCGGTTTATCACTTGAAAGGTTTCAGAGTCTTTCTAACTTTTTCAACCTAAAAATTGGTATAAGCTTTATACCAACAGTTTTAATAGCCTCTTTTCTAAATCTTGAAAAGGCGACCTTGGTTTTTCAGCCGTCAGAAAAAATAAGTTTCCATAAAAGCAAAAGTCTCTCTACAAAAGAGATCGAAGAAAGGCTGCAATCTACTCCTGTAAAATTTCAGTATAAAAAACCAACACTTGATTCCGACGATACTTTTAAAGAGGAACACCAACCAATCGAGCACAATCCGGTTGAAACTGATGAATCCCAAGGTTTGATTCTACCCAACTGCGGTCTCATTTTACTGCATCCCTTCCTCTCCATTTTATTTGAAGAATTAGGCGTTCTTAGTTCGCAAAAACAGATCGCTGAAGAACATTATGATCTCGTTGTACAATTACTGCATTTCATTGCCACAGGTGAAGAAAATATAAGTGAACAGCAACTTGGCGCCGCTAAACAATTATGTGGTGTTTTTAGTTCGTACCCCATAAAAAAAGAAAACGTCTTACAAGAAAAACATAAAAAGGAAGCACTTAATCTCATTCAAACCGTGCTCAATTACTGGAGTGCCTTAAAAAATACAACGGCCGTAGGACTGCGCGGTCAATTTTTAATCCGTTCCGGAAAATGGGTCACAACCAATGAAAAAATCGAACTCTTTATCGAGCGGCAAACTGCAGACATTCTACTCGATCAATTGCCTTGGAGACTGTCTATGGTAAAACTTCCCTGGCTCAAAAAAATGATTTATGTAACCTGGTAAACACTACGCTATGAAAACAATCAAATTATTAAGTTCTAGCCTTCTCATCTGCTTTTTGCTATCGAGCTGCGGCACTTCTTTTTATGATCAATACAGTTTTACTGAAACCCTTGAAACCAAAGCCAATGCCTTGAGTCTGGTTGAAGTTTCAGATCAAGAATACCAGCAACACAAAGTCGCTGCTCAGGCACTGATCAATAAAATTGATATGATGGTAAGCTATGAAAAGGCCAAATCTAAAAATGAAATTACCATACAGATGTGGCAGTATTTGCAAAGCGACGCAAGCAGCATCCAGCAATTTCTGGATTTGTGGGAAACGCAAGGCACTTTAAGCACCGCTTTTAAGGCTGAATTTAAGCCGCAAGTTGCCAAGATCTTTGATCTGATGGCCAATTATGAAAATAAAAAGAACGAACAGTCTAAGCTTGCTTTGTTAGACTTAATCTCGATGTAAAAAAACTTGAATTATGGATTTTAAAGAACTCTACAAATCGATAAAAGCGGGAATTCTTGATTTGATCAAAGAACGCTTTGATGAAGAAAGCAGCCTTATTAAAAACGATGTTGATCTGTTTTTAGAGCAGTCAAAAGATAAATTAGAACGCTGGGTTTTATTACTCAATCAGGGTGCCATCACTCCTGCCGAATTTGAACTTTTACTGCAAAGTCAAAAAGACCTTTTGATCATTCAAACCCTTGAAAAAGCTGGTGTGTCAAAGATAAAAATAGGTCTTTTTAAAAACGCCGCTATTAAACTCATTGTGAGTAAAGCAGTAACCCTAATTCTGTAAAAAGTTCAAGTTATGCCTGCTTTTGCTAAAAATAGAACTCCGTCTACAGATACCAAAAAACCTTCTAAAGCTGCTTTTTTTAAAGTTCAGGCGAAGCTTAAAATGGGGCAATCTGGAGATAAGTATGAGCAGGAAGCAGATACGGTAGCACAACAAGTTGTTGAAAACACCCACGGAAACTCAGCAGCTAAAGTGCAACAGAAACCACTCGCACAAACCATCAAACCGGGGATTCAACTCAAAGCGCTGGAGGAAGACCAGGTTCAGAAAAAAAGTGAAGAGGAAGAAACTGTTCAGGCGAAAGAAGAAGAGGAAACAGTACAAGCTAAAACTGAAGAAAACGAGGAAGAAAGCCTTCAAGCAAAATCGCAAACCAGTGCCACTCCAACTACAAATATTCAAGAAGGTTTAAAAAATAATAAGCACAATGGTGAACCTATGGCTCCGGCTACGCAAACCAGAATGGAGCAGAATTTCGGTACCAATTTGTCTGATGTGCGTATTCACACCGATGCCAATGCTAAAAAAATGAGCGCAGATCTTGGTGCTCAGGCATTCACTTCTGGTCGTGATATTTATTTTAATGAGGGCAAATATGCGCCGGGATCACCCGAAGGTGATGGCCTGCTTGCACACGAATTGACGCATACGATTCAGCAAGGTGCAATTGCTACTAACAAATCGACGAAAACCAATTCGATAAAACCTAAAAAGGCAACGGTTTCATCAAAGGAAACAGCTGTTCCAAAGCAGGATTCTATTTCAGGATCTGTGAAGAAAAATTCAGAAGAAACAAAGAAAGAGCAATTTCAATCTCAGGAAAATTCAGCACAAACCGAAACTCAAGATCCTTCCTTTCCTGCTTCTGCTCAAGAAAATGAAGCCTTTCAAGAATTAACCGAATCCATTACAAACAGATCAAGGGCTGCTCAAACAACGCCCGATGCCGACGTTTCTGCTCAAACAGGTGCGTTGGCTGCACCACGTGCTGCTAATGAACAAATGGGTGGTGCACAAGCCAATCAGGTTGAGGTAATGAATGCGCAAGAACCGGGAGTTTTTGATGCTGTAAGTTTTAAAAATCGCCTGATGGAACGTATTGAGGCGATGCAGCTTCCGGCAAATGAAGAAGAGGCAGATGACTTTGAAAGCAATAATAATATTGATTCGGTTACTCAAGCCGGAGTTGGAATGGCTAATACAGAAAGTCAGCAAGCATCTGGAGCGATTGATCAGGCAACCAGTACAGCACCAGATCCTTATTCGGTTGCACAACGTGAGGTTGCAAACATTCCTGAGGCTCCCGTAGGTCAGCGACCGGCACCTTTAAACGCAAACGCAGCTGCACCTCCTCCCCGTCCTGACAGTCAGGTACAGGCTCCTTTAGAACAAAACGTAAATGAAATAGATCAGCAATTAGAAGCAAATGAAGTCACTGAGGATATGCTTCATAACAGTAACGAACCTACCTTCGGTAGCGCCTTAAGCGCAACTAACGAAGCACGTGACCACGCAAATCAAGCTCCTGCAGCATTTAGAGCGTCAGAGCAAGCAAGTTTAACTTCCGCACAAAATTCTGCGCAGCAAAACAGCAATTCTCAACTTAACGCTATGCATAACAGCAGAGCTGCCTCGCTGGGAAGTGCTCAACTGGAGCAACAAAATACAGCAACTGCTAACAGCGCTGCCCGAGAACGCATTGCATCAGAAATCAACACCCTGTTTGAAAGCACAAAAAATGCAGTAGAGACAATTTTAAGCGAACTCGAAGAACAGGTTGCATCAAAGTTTACCACAGCAGCAGAAAAGGCCAAGAAGGTGTTTGAGGATTATGTAGCACGAAAAATGGATACTTATAAAGCTGAACGCTACAGCGGTCTAGGTGGTGCCGTCACTTGGGTGGGTGATGCATTTACCGGTTTACCCGAAGAAGTCAATGCCTTTTTTGAAGAAGGAAGAGAAAAATACATCGAGGCGATGGATAGTGAGCTTACAAGTATCGCAGAATATATCGCTCAAAAACTCACCGAAGCAAAAACCAAAATTACTGAAGGCAAACAACAAATTGCAGACTATGTTGCAAGTCAGCCTCAGGAGTTTCAAGATATTGCTGAAGAAGCCGCCGGAACTATTCAAAGTAGATTTGACGACCTAGAAAATGCTGTAAATAGCAAGCAAGACGAACTTATTGAATCTCTCGCACAACAATATCAGGAAAGTCTTGCTGAAGTAGATGCGCGTATTGAAGAAATGCAAGCTGAAAACCGTGGACTTATAGATATGGCGATGGGTGTTGTTATGGGCGTCATTCAAACGATCATCAATATCAAAAATATGCTCACCAATTTATTGAGTGCTGCATTAGATGCGATAGGTGCGATCATATCTGATCCTATCGGATTTTTGATGAATTTGATTCGCGGAGTGAAAGAAGGCTTTTTGAATTTCGGCACCAACATCATGACGCACTTGATGAATGGATTGGTGACATGGTTAACCGGAGCCTTAGGGCCAATGGGAATCACAATTCCGGAAGACATCTTCAGCTTAAAAGGAATCTTTAGTCTGGTGATGCAAGTGCTTGGGCTGACGTGGGATTATATGCGTCAAAAAGCAGTAAAACTTTTGGGCGAACCTGTAGTACAAGCTTTAGAATTGGGCTTTGAACTTTTTCAAATCATCAGAACCGAAGGAATTGCCGGCATTTGGGAATACATTAAAGAACAGTTTACTGATCTAAAGGAAACGGTGATCGAAGGTATACAAGATATGATCATTACCACCGTAGTTGACGCCGGAATCAAGTGGGTTTTAGGATTGATGAGTCCGGCGGGTGCTTTTGTCAAAGCGGCAATGATGATCATCGACATTGTAAAATTCTTTATTAAACGGGGAAGTCAAATTATGGCTCTGGTTAATGCCTTTATCGAAGGTGTAAAAGCGGTGGCTTCAGGAAATGTGGGTGCTATTGCCTCTAAAATTGAAGAAGCATTAGGGCGTGCCGTACCCGTGATCATTGGCTTCCTAGCTTCGTTGTTAGGCATCAGCGGACTCGCTCTCAAGGTGCAAAACCTCATTCAGCGCATACGCCAACGCATAGACAAGGCTATTGATAAACTTATTCTTAAGGCTAAAAAGGCGTTTAAAAAATTGGGCAATAAAGTAAAATCTGGCGTACAAAAGTTCATTGAATGGTGGCGGGTAAAGAAAAAATTTAGAGGTCAAGATGATAAAACGCATACCTTGTATTTTGAAGGTAATGAGTCTAATCCGATATTGACGGTTGCCAGTAATCCTACCCCATTTACGACATTTATTTCTTCCGTAGTAATTGGTGAAGACCCAAAAGGAGAAAAACAAAAAGCCAAAGACGAAGCCGTACAAATAGCAACTGAAATTGACACAACAAAACGCGCTCCTTTAGAAGGAACTACCGAAGAAGCTAAGAATAAAAGCCGGCTAGATAAAAAAGAGAAACTTGAAGCTTTACTATCAGACCTTAGTAAACGTGCTGAAAAGCTATTTGGTCTGGATGTTTCTGAACTTCCCACAACAAAGATTTTCAAACAAGATGCTACAACAAAAGGTGATGACACTGTTGGAACCGAGATGATAGCAGAACCATTAACTCAAAAAGGAAGTGGAGGAAGTATTCCTACCTCTCGAAAACACAAATTATTTGACAAGCTTTCAAAACGCCGTTTGGGTGGAAGTAGTTACTACATCAGAGGGCACCTATTAAACCATAACACACATGGTCCAGGAAAATGGACTAACATGACACCGCTTTCTAAAGAGGGTAATAAAAATCACGAAAGTCTTGTTGAATCACTTGTGAAAGCTGCTGTAAGTTCAGGAGCTATTGTGAAGTATAGTGTAAAGCCAGACTACAGTAGGAATGCGCTAGCAACACCAAGCTCTGCTCCAGCTGATATTCAACAAATACGAGAAGCAGAACAGCACGTTCCAACTAAACTTGTTTGTGAAGCCATTATCATACGGAAGAAAGAAAACAGCTTTGAGAAAACGCAGGAAATTGTCAAAAAGAATGTAGATAATCCTATTGATACTACCATCACCAATTATCAATTAGATTCAGAGAAAAAACAACCCGTTAAACTTAAGACTGATACTAAGGATCATATCGCAGCTAATACCACTGGTATAAGCCGCGTGAGTATTAATCGTATTAAAGATGCTGTCGATAAAATAGATAATTTGAAATACTATGATCAGATTATTGCGACTCTTAATTCTCCCGCAGCAGAGGCTGGCGTAGAAAAATTGAGAGCAATGAATAACGTTACTTTAAATTGAATATGACCTAAACCACTAAATTAAAAATCATGAAAACACTACGCTACCGTTCACGAGATCAAGAAGTTTATTTTTTAGAAGAACTACTACAAAAAATGGGTTACGAGATTTATGTATCTACCTATTTTGGTGTGGATACTGATAAAGCAGTTAAAGACTTTCAGCAAAAAAATGATCTGGTCGTGGATGGTATCGTAGGCTTAAAAACCTGGAGTAAGCTTTTGGCTCAGGAAAATCAAATTTTTGACTCGAATTCAAAATTACTTAGTGAACAGGATCTGGTTGATTTTGCGCAGTGCTATGATTTAGAGTTGGCTGCTGTAAAAGCTGTCAATGAAATTGAGAGCAATGGTAAAGGTTTTCTGGTGGGTGATAAACCGCGTATTCTTTTTGAAGGTCATATTTTTTGGCGACAATTAGAATCTAAAGGCATCGATCCCAAAAACTATGTTTCAGAGGAGAGCGCTAACGTGCTTTATAAAAAATGGACCCGTAAATATTATATAGGCGGAATTGGCGAATACGACCGTATGAATAAAGCTGCGGCTTTAGACGATCATCCTGACTTTAAAGCTGCAGCTCAGGCTTCGGCATCTTGGGGGATGTTTCAAATAATGGGTTATCATTTTAAAAGTTTGGACTATGCTTCGGTAGATGCATTTGTAGAAAAAATGTTTGAACACGAGCGGGAGCATCTGGCGGCTTTCGGTAAGTTTTTAGAGGTCAATAAACTGTTGAAACACTTACGCTCAAAAAATTGGGCAGCTTTTGCCAGAGGCTACAACGGCCCCGGTTACGCTGCAAACAAATACGATATTAAACTGGCAAAAGCCTATGCTAAATACTCGTAAGCCTTATGAGTAAAAATCAATCCTTAGGCTTTGACACGGTGATGCTGCATTTGCAAGAACTTGTGATTTGGCGACTAAAACATCCTAAGTTGAGTTTTGAAAAAGCTCCACAGTTAGATAGTCAGGCACTCCCCGACTCACTATTAAAACAGCTTATTAAAGTCTTAGAATTAGATGCTGCAGAAATTGCAATACTCATACTTGTCCTAGCTCCCAATCTTTCACCGGAACTTTTAAAGTTTTGTGTAAATCAGGTTTTTCCTGATGGCGGCGAACTTCCCGAACTTGGCGGAATTCAAGGCAAAAATCACCGCGGTATCTTACCCACTGCAGAGACTGCACTGTTTCTCATCGCAGGAGCAAATATTGAAGCTAGAGGCCGATGCTGGCATTATTTTGATAAGCATAGTAAACTCATCGCAAACAAGGTCATTCAGTTAGAAAAGTCTGAAAAGAATGAGCCCAAAATGAGTGGAGCGCTGATTTTAGACCCTGAATACACTTCTTTGTTTATAACGGGCAACATACCAGAACCAGAACTGAGCATTGAATTTCCTGCTTCAAAGATCGAAACACAACTTACCTGGGATGATTTGGTTCTTAATGACGAAACCCGACAAGAAATTCGGGACCTTGAAATATGGTTGAAACATAACGAAACGCTTCAGCAAAAACACCACACGACCAGCAGATTTAAGCAAGGCTATCGCGTACTTTTTCACGGTCCGCCCGGTACCGGAAAAACACTAACCGCAAGCCTTTTGGGAAAATATACAGACCGCGAAGTTTACCGTATCGATCTTTCAACCGTAGTTTCAAAATATATAGGAGAAACCGAAAAAAACCTGGCTAAACTTTTCGATAAAGCCCAATATAAAAACTGGATACTTTTCTTTGACGAAGCTGATGCAATTTTTGGAAAACGCACTCAAGTGCGCGATGCGCACGATAAATATGCCAACCAAGAAGTTTCTTATCTTTTACAACGTTTAGAAGAGCATCCCGGCCTTGTCATTTTAGCCTCTAATTTTAAAAATAACATTGATGCTGCATTTAACAGACGCTTTCAAGCTTTGGTCTATTTTGCACCTCCCGGATATCAAGAGCGCCTCGAACTGTGGAAAAAAACACTTCCAAAGAAATTTAAATACGCGCCAGAGATCGATTTAAAAACAATTGCAAAAACTTACGATATTACCGGGGCACACATTACTAATGTTATGCATTACTGTTGTTTGCAAGCGCTGAATCAAGACTCACTGACTATTACGAGCGAGAATCTCACAGCAGGTCTTAAACGAGAATACAAAAAAGAAGAAAAGATGTTTTAGTTATATTTGAGTTTCACAAGTACTTCAATATGGCAAAACATCGCATTTATACTATGGCCTTTTCGGGTGTTTATCCGCATTACATCGCAAAAGCCGAAAAAAAGGGCCGCACCAAAGACGAGGTTGATCAAATTATCTTTTGGTTAACCGGTTATGATCAGACCGACTTAGATCAAATATTATCTGAAAAAACAAATTTTGAGACCTTTTTTGACGAAGCGCCTCAGCTCAATCCTAATGTTTCCAAGATTACCGGAGTTATTTGTGGTCATCGCATTGAGAATATTGAAGACCCTCTAATGAAAAAAGTGCGTTATCTGGATAAATTAATTGACGAACTCGCTAAAGGAAAGGCGATGGAAAAAATTCTCAGAAAATAATACTCCTATGGAAGAATTTAAAACCATTGCCGCAACCTTTTTAAAAGAGGTCGCATTTGGCAATATTGACTTAGCTTTCAAGAAATATGTTGCCGAAGATTTTATGCATCACAATCAGTATTTTGAGGGCTCTCGTGATGCATTGATACAAGCGATGAAAGAAGATCACAAAACCAATCCTAACCTTGATTTCGAAATTAAAAAGGTATATGCTGATGGTAATACGGTAATCACGCACAGTCTGGTCTCAAAGCAAACTATGCAGATTGCAGTGGTGCATATATCTAGATTTGAAAACAATAGAATTGTAGAATTGTGGGATTTGGGCCAAATCATCGAAAAAGATAGCCCAAATAAAAACGGACTCTTTTAATAATTGTAAAAAATACACTTTAGATTTTTATTCTGTATATTTCAATCGATTTAGAGGATATTAATCATGGTTAAATTTTACTATTCATTCATCATTATACTACTACTATCAGTAGTAAATTCATTGATAGCTCAAACTGTTGATCGACCACGTGTATTTGTGACTACAGACGGCGAAGCTGATGATCGAGCTTCAATGGTGCGCTTTTTGCTCACTTCTAATGAATTTGAAGTTGAAGGTATTGTAAATTCTAGTTCGCAATTTCATTGGGAAGGTGGTCAAGGGTGGAATGCCTTTCACCCCGTAACTTGGGTTAAAGAATATATAGACTTGTATGCTCAAGTTTACCCCAATCTACAAACTCACGATACCCTTTTTCCGCATCCCGATTATTTACACAGCATATGGAAAGTTGGTAACATCGCTGAAATCGGGGAATATCAAAAACGAACCAAAGGCGCAAAGTTTATCGCAGAAACTCTTTTAGATACTACTGATCATCGACCAATTTGGGTGCAAGCTTGGGGAGGAACGAATACCATTGCTAGTGCCTTAAAAATCATTGAAGAAGACCATCCTGAAAAGATTAACTATGTTGCTCGTAAACTACGTTTATTCTTGATTTGGGAGCAGGATCAATCTTATCAAGACTACATCCGGCCGCATTGGGAGCACTTGAATATCACCACTATAATTTCTGATCAATTTGATTGTATGGCCTATATATGGCCAAAAGTGTTGCCTAAAACTATTCAACCTTACTTTGAAAAAGATTGGATGACTACCAATATAATTGAGGGACACGGTGCTTTATGTAATGCTTACGAAAATAACCAAGGTGTCTTCAATGCTGAAGGCGATACCCCGGCTTTTTTACATACAATCCCAAATGGTCTAAATAGCACAGATTCTCCAGATTTTGGTGGTTGGGGAGGGCGCTATGTCAAGGTTAGAAATAATGTCTGGATGGATCCCCTACCAGACACATCGTTTACCAGACCTACAAAACAGTGGGGTTTTGAAAATAGTTGGTCAAAACTTTTAGAACATAAAACAACTCCGGAAGATATACAGATCAGAACAGCATATTTTAAACCAATATGGCGATGGTTGCCAAGTGTTCAAAATGATTTTGCTGCACGAGCAGATTGGTGTGTTAAACCCTTTGACGCTGCTAATCATCATCCCATCGTTAAACTAAAAAAATCAGCGCTATCAGTAAGGACTAAGGCTGGAGCTACACTTAAATTCGACGCTTCTCAAAGCATAGATCCAGATGGTGATCAACTTCATTTCAACTGGTGGCACTATAACGAGGCCGATACTTATTCCGGTAAAACGATTACCGGTTCAAAAAAATCAAAGTTTATTTTTAAAATTCCACACGACGTTGAAATAGGCGATACACTTCACATAATCTGCGAAGTAAACGATTCAGGAACGCCTACTCTTACACGTTATAAACGTATTCTTATTACAATCAGCGAATAGCTAGTTGTATAGAAACCTTATTGCTATTCAGGCATAGTGTATTCCCATATTTTAGTAAATCACTAAAATAACTTATCTTTTTTCAGCTTTTTCGCATTCGATTGAAAACTGCTTATTCGGTTTTTAACCGAAAAATTTTACTTGATAATAGCTTTTGAATTTAATACTATGCACAAACTAAGTTACACCTTCGTAATCTTTACAATGCTTTTTATGAGCTCCTGTGAAGAACAAAAATCTAAAGAAGATTACAGTCTTTCTTCACCTGATGAAAAGAACACAGTTACTTTCAGCCTCACTGAAGCAGGCAAACCTACTTATACGATCGCTCACGATGGTGTTGTGGTGGTCGATACTTCTGCAATGGGTTTTGACCTTAAGGATCTTGACGCGCTTTCGGAAGATTTCGAGATTATTAAGACTGAAACTAGCGCTGCTGACGAAACTTGGCAAATGCCTTGGGGAGAACAATCAGAAGTGCGTAATCTCTATAACGAGCTGATCATTTATTTACAGGAAACTTCTGAAAATAAACGAAAACTCAACATTCACTTTAAGGCATATAATGAAGGTATTGGATTTAGATATGAGTTCCCTGAACAAGAAAATCTTGATGAATTTATTATTGCAGATGAAAACACGGAGTTTAACCTGACCGGTGATCATAAAACGTGGTGGATTCCGGGAGATTGGGATATTTATGAGCATCTGTATAGCGAAACAAAATTCTCTGAGATTGATGCTCTTGCTAAAGCAAATAACCCTGACCTCAATGCGAGTTATATTCCAGAAAACGCAGTGAACACACCGGTCACGATGAAAACAGCAGACGGTTTGTATTTGAGTTTTCACGAAGCTGATCTTACAGATTATGCCGGGATGACTTTAAAGGTCAGTCAGTCTGAACATAAAATGATAAGCGAACTCGTAGGCTCTGAA
Source organism: Leeuwenhoekiella sp. ZYFB001 (assembly GCF_011784865.1). NCBI lineage: Bacteria > Pseudomonadati > Bacteroidota > Flavobacteriia > Flavobacteriales > Flavobacteriaceae > Leeuwenhoekiella > Leeuwenhoekiella sp. ZYFB001. Next base: position 1,359,566 of record NZ_CP050460.1, on the reverse strand, counting down.
CGTCTGGGTGGAAAAGCTCAAATTAAAGTACCCTTCAATACTCCTTGGCGTACGATCCAGATAGCTGATAGAGCCGGTGATTTGATTGAATCAAAAATGATCTTAAACCTAAACGATCCTAATGAGTTAGGAGATGTTGATTACTTTACTCCAATGAAATATGTCGGGATCTGGTGGGAAATGCACATTGGCAAATCTACCTGGGATATGGAAGGCACTCAGGATATGAACACCTTCACGGTGGGCGAAAAAGGCTCTTCTCAACACGGTGCTACTACAGCAAATGCCAAAAAATATATTGATTTTGCTTCTGAAAACAGCATTAAAGGATTGCTTGTAGAAGGATGGAATACCGGTTGGGACAAATGGATCAATACAGACGACCGGGAAGGCGTTTTTGATTTTATCACGCCCTATCCTGATTATGATTTCGACGAGGTAATGGCTTATGCAAAAGACAAAGGTGTTGAGGTCATTATGCATCACGAGACCTCTGCTGCTCCCCTAACCTACGAGAAACAAATGGATGCCGCTTATGATTTTATGAAGGCTAATGGAATCAATTCGGTAAAAACAGGTTATGTAGGAAAGATTATTCCTAAAGGAGAATACCATCACGGGCAGTGGATGGTAAAACATTATCAAAAAGTTTTAGACGAAACAGCAAAAAAGAAAATTGCAGTAAATGCGCACGAACCTATCAAAGCTACAGGAAAACGCAGAACATATCCTAACGCAATTGCTCGTGAAGGTTTACGTGGTCAAGAGTTCAATGCTTGGGCCTCAGACGGTGGCAATCCGCCGGCACACTTACCTACGGTCGCTTTTACACGAATGCTTTCCGGACCAATTGATTTTACACCTGGTGTATTCAATATCAAATTTGACGATTATAAAAAAGAGAATCGCGTAAACACCACTTTGGCGCATCAGCTTGGATTATACGTGGTGATTTATAGTCCGATTCAGATGGCCTGCGATCTTCCTGAGCATTATATGGTAGACGGCAAAGTGCATCCGGCATTTCAGTTTATATCAGATGTAGGTGTAGATTGGCAACAGTCTAAAGTGCTTGATGGTGAAGTTGGGGATTTTGTGGTGATTGCAAGACAAGAACGAGAAACTGACAATTGGTTTGTAGGCGGAATCACCGACGAAAATATACGTGATTTTACAATAGATTTTGATTTTCTGGAAGCTGGGAAGACCTATGAGGCCAAACTCTATAAAGATGGCCCGGAAGCTGATTGGGAAAACAATCCGCAGGATTATGCTATTGAAACACTACAAGTAGATCGTACCACTTCGCTAGACATCGCGATGGCTTCGGGTGGTGGATTTGCAATGAGTTTAATTTCTCAAAACTAGCAGATTTCAAGTATTTCAAGAAATGTCTTTACTTAGGTAAGGACATTCCTTATTTATAATAACCAATGTAACTCTTGTTACGTACCAGCAGCGCAAGTTTAGAGTTCTTTGTACGACTCTAGATTTAATAAAATATCTTAAAATTCCCTAGTATATGAATTGGATTTACGATCCTTGGCCTTGGTATGTATCAGGTCCGCTTATTGCCCTGACCATGTTTGTTTTACTCTTTGTAGGAAAGCAATTTGGAATGTCTTCTAATCTGCGTACACTCTGCTCAGCTGCAGGAGCGGGTAAAAAATCAGACTTTTTTAAATTTAATTGGAAAGAAGAACGCTGGAATTTAACCGTGATGTTAGGTGCTCTTTTGGGAGGTTTTATTGCTTCTCAGTATCTGTCAGATAATACGGTGACTATCGTCGAAGATGTAGTTGCTAAACTTCAAACTTATGGAATAGAAAGCGCTGGAAACGCATATCTTCCTACAGAACTTTTCAGTTTAGAGAATTTAAGCGATCCTAAAAATCTATTCATACTCATCATCGGTGGATTTCTGGTAGGTTTTGGTGCGCGTTATGCCGGCGGATGCACGTCAGGCCACGCTATCTCTGGATTGAGCAATTTACAATTACCATCACTTATTGCAGTCATTGGTTTCTTTGCCGGTGGTTTAATAATGATCCATCTTATTTTCCCCTTAATATTTGCATAATGAAAACAATCATTTATCTCCTCATAGGCACCTTCTTCGGAATAGTAATGTATAAATCTGAAGCCGCGTCTTGGTTTCGCATTTTTGAAATGTTTGCGTTTGGTGCTTTTCATATGTATGGCATCATTGGTTCGGCGCTGGTTTTGGGCGTAATTGGTGTTCAGATTATAAAGAAATTCAACCTAAAAGCGCTTGGCGGTCAAGAAATGCGGTTAAAACCTAAAGACAAGAGTGTTGCTCGTTACGCCATTGGCGGGGTACTGTTTGGTTTAGGATGGGCATTAGCAGGAGCTTGCCCTGGACCTATGTATGTGCTTACAGGTGCCGGTTATGTTTCAATTATGTTCGTTATTCTAGGGGCTTTACTCGGCACTCTTGTATACGGTTTGATCAAACACAAACTTCCACATTAAGTAAAATTTTGACAAGTTATAACAGCATTGGATTTTGAGGTAAGCCATTGCAGTTTTCCATCAGGATTCTGTACTATTCACAATAAATGCTTAGTTCGCACGATAGATTTTAAAGCTAAATTATTAGTATTCTGAAACTTGCTACTAAAGCCTATTGAGGATTTATGTAGCCGCTTTTATCAAGTAAGTTTCCTATTTTTGCGACAAATTTAAACGTATGCTTATCATAGGAATCGCCGGGGGTACCGGAAGCGGTAAAACCACTGTTGTAAATCAAATTGTACAAGAACTTCCCGAGGGTGAAGTGACGGTTATTTCTCAGGATTCGTACTACCGCGACAACTCACATTTATCTTACGATGAGCGCATTAAGATCAATTTTGATCATCCTAAATCCATTGATTTTGAATTGCTTTGCAAGCATCTTGAGCAACTAAAAAAGGGAGAAACGATTGAGCAGCCCGTGTATTCTTTTGTGAAACACAACCGCACAAGTGATAAAGTGATCACGCATCCGCGGAAGGTGGTCATCGTTGAAGGTATTTTAATTCTTACCCATCCTGAAATACGCGAACTCTTTGACATCAAAATATTTGTACACGCAGATTCTGATGAGCGTCTTATTCGCCGACTAAAGCGCGATATCGCCGAGCGCGGTCGTGATCTTGATGAAGTGCTAACAAGATATCAAACGACGTTAAAACCGATGCATCAACAATTTATTGAACCTACTAAGGAATATGCAGATATTATCATACCTTATAACCGCTACAACAACGTTGCGATAGATATCGTTCGTAGTATTATCAATCAACGTTTGGTTTAATTAAATCTGTGCTGATTTGTCTTTGTTAAAAAAGCTTCGTCAAAAAAGGTGGTTTCGTATTTTGGGAAATAAATACGTGCTCATTCTAGTGATCTTTACGATCTGGATGGTATTTTTTGATACTAATTCGTGGTTTATTCACAAAGAACTTAATGACGAGATCGATAAACTTGAGGGTAACCGCGCCTACTTTAAACAAGAAATAAAATCAGATCGGGATCAGATCAATAAATTGAAAGACTCTGAAGAATTAGAGCGTTTTGCTCGTGAAGAATATTATATGAAAAAAGAAAACGAAGAGTTATTCATCATTGAGTATGAAGATAGCCTAAAAACTAAAGACGATGAGTAAACCCCTTTTTTCTGAATTTCCTCCGGTCTCAGCCAAAGCCTTTAAGCAAAAGATCCAGTACGATCTGGATGGAGCAGAATATAATGAAACTTTAGTCTGGAATGCTCCTGAAGGCATTTCGGTAAAACCCTTTTATCACCGGGAAGAAACACAAGTTTTACCTATTCCCGGGCAACCGGAAAACTGGTCTTGTGTTGAAGAAATTTTTATCCTTAACCCTCAAACCGCTGCTGCTACTGCTAGCCGTGCTTTAACTAAAGGCGCAGAAGCAATTTATTTTAAAGCCAACAATACGTTTGATAGTGCATTGCTTTTAGCGCATTTGCCTCAGGAGTCATTAGTACTCTATTTTAATTTTAGCTTTTTAGACGTTTCATTTTGTGAAACCTTGATAGCGCAAGCTGCTGCAAAAGGATTTACCGTATATCTTAACCTCGATATTCTTGGCAATCTTGCCCGTTCCGGAAACTGGTATGCTTCCCAAAAAGAAGATCATCAAGCTCTGGAAAAGCTTTTTTTAAATAGCAAAAACGATAACGTTATAGGTGTAGATGTAAGCCTCTATCACAATGCTGGAGCCACAGTCATTCAAGAGCTTGCTTACGCACTTTCAAACTTAAATGAATACTTTAATCATTTCGGTGAAACTTTAAAAAATCAGCAGGTTACATTTAAAATTGCTTTAAGTAGTAATTACTTTTTTGAGATTGCTAAACTGCGTGCCCTGCGCCTACTTGCGGCAACCTTAGCACGGGAATACGGACTCCAAGTAAATTGTCATATTCTGGCTGTTCCCGGCAAACGCAATAAAACGCTCTTCGACTACAACACAAACTTACTGCGCACCACCACCGAAGTTATGAGCGGCATTCTAGGTGGCGCAAATGCTATTTGCAATATCGCTTATGATGCTGTTTATCATAAAACAAATGATTTTGGTCAGCGTATTGCTCGCAATCAACTTTTAATTCTTAAGAACGAAAGTCATTTTGACAAGACAACAAATCCGGCTGATGGAACTTATTACATAGAAAATCTTACAAAACAATTCGCCGAAAAGGCTCTAGTACTTTTTAAAGAGATCGAAGCCGGCGGCGGATTTGTAACCCAACTCATCGAAGGTAAAATTCAGAAGAAGATTAAAGAAGCTGCCGGTAAAGAGCAAAAGGCTTTTGATGATCAGCAAAAGATTTTAGTAGGCACAAATGCTTATATCAACAGCATCGATAAAATGAACGATGAGCTCGAACTTTATCCCTTTGTAAAGATCAATCCGCGTAAAACCTTACTCGAGCCCATTATTCCCAAACGACTTGCCGAACAGTTGGAACAAAAAAGATTAAAAGATGAGTAGAAAAAACCTTCAACATCTAAGCATCAATCCTATGTTCAAGGCAGAATCTGTTGAGAATATACGACCTGAACATAAAGCTCCGGAACACCTTGATTTCGCTGCTGGAATTCCACCATATTTGCGAGGACCTTACAGTACGATGTATGTGCGCAAGCCCTGGACGATCAGACAATATGCGGGTTTTTCAACAGCAGAAGAAAGCAACGCATTTTACCGCCGCAATTTGAAGGCCGGTCAAAAAGGGCTTTCTGTAGCTTTTGATCTGGCAACACATCGTGGCTATGACAGCGATCACGAGCGCGTAGAAGGTGATGTGGGGAAAGCCGGTGTTGCCATCGATACCGTTGAAGACATGAAGTTGCTTTTTGATCAGATTCCGCTTGATAAAATGAGTGTTTCGATGACGATGAACGGTGCGGTGCTTCCTATTCTGGCTTTTTATATCGTGGCAGCTGAAGAACAAGGCGTCCCTTCTGAACAACTTCAGGGCACCATTCAGAATGATATTCTTAAGGAGTTTATGGTAAGAAATACGTACATCTACCCTCCTGCACCGTCAATGCGCATTATTTCTGATATCTTCAAGTACACTTCAGCAAATATGCCTAAGTTCAACAGCATTTCCATTTCTGGATATCATATGCAAGAAGCCGGCGCTACTCCTGAAATTGAATTGGCATACACCCTAGCAGACGGACTGGAATACATTAGGACTGGAATTGACGCCGGTTTAAAAATCGATGATTTTGCTCCGCGCCTCTCCTTCTTTTGGGGAATAGGAATGCAGCATTTTGAAGAGATCGCAAAAATGAGGGCAGCGCGAATGCTTTGGGCAAAGATCGTAAAGCAATTCAACCCTAAAAATCCAAAATCCCTTTCGTTAAGAACCCATTGCCAAACCAGTGGCTGGTCTTTGACCGAACAGGACCCGTTTAACAACGTGGCGCGAACCACCATTGAGGCAGCAGCAGCAGTTTTTGGCGGAACTCAAAGTTTACACACCAATGCTTTAGATGAAGCTATTGCTCTACCCACCGATTTTTCGGCGCGTATCGCACGAAATACCCAGCTTTATCTTCAAAAAGAGACAGCGATCACCAGAACAGTTGATCCTTGGGCGGGAAGCTATTATGTTGAAGAATTAACGGAAAAAATAGCACACAAAGCGTGGGATCTTATTCAAGAAGTTGAAGCCCTTGGCGGAATGACCAAAGCCATAGAAAAAGGGATTCCGAAGCTTCGAATAGAAGAAGCCGCTGCCCGTAAACAAGCCCGAATTGATAGCGGTAAAGATGTGATCATAGGTGTCAATAAGTTTGCACTAGATCAAGAAGATGAACTCATAACTCTAGAAGTTGATAATGCGGCTGTAAAAGAAAACCAACTGCAACGTCTCGCAAGTGTTAAGAGTTCGAGAGATTCAAAAGCGGTAACTCAAGCACTCCAAGCGCTAACCGATTGTGCAAAATCAGAACAAGGTAATTTATTAACTTTAGCCGTAGAGGCTGCACGAAAACGCGCAACTTTGGGAGAAATCTCTGCTGCACTTGAAACCGTTTTTGGGCGCTACAAGGCACAGATCAAATCATTTAGCGGAGTGTATAGCAAAGAGATTAAAAATGATGAAGCTTTTAAAAAAGCCCAACAGTTAGCTGATGAGTTTGCCGTTTTAGAAGGGCGTCGCCCGCGTATAATGATCGCAAAAATGGGACAGGACGGCCACGACCGCGGGGCTAAAGTCGTTGCCACAAGCTATGCTGACGTAGGTTTTGATGTAGATATCGCTCCGCTGTTTCAAACTCCTAAAGAAGTCGCCAAACAAGCCGTAGAAAACGATGTGCATATTTTAGGCGTTTCCTCATTAGCCGGCGGACATAAAACTCTCGTGCCGCAAGTAATCAAAGAGTTACAGCAATTAAATCGCGAAGATATTATGGTAATTGTAGGAGGTGTGATTCCACGTAAAGACTATGAGTTTCTATTTCAATCAGGTGCAGTTGCTGTCTTCGGACCCGGATCAAAAATTAGTGAAGCGGCGATTTCGATTTTAGAAATTCTGCTAAAAACTTTTGAAGACTAACACGCTTAAATCATAAATGCTATGAATTTTAAAAATAAAATGCTGCGCGACGATGCGCTTCAAGGAAAAACAATTGTGGTAACCGGCGGCGGAAGCGGTCTGGGAAAAGCCATGACCAAATACTTTCTAGAATTAGGCGCTCAGGTTGCTATAACTTCTCGAAATCTAGAAAAGCTGCAAACTACTGCTGAAGCCTTAGAATCAGAAACCGGCAGCACTTGTTTTCCGGTGCAATGTGATGTACGTGATTATGAGCAAGTCGTTGCGATGCGTGATGCTGTCTTAGACCGTTTTGGTAGTATTGATGTCCTTTTGAATAATGCCGCAGGGAACTTCATTTCTCCAACCGAAAGACTTTCAGCAAATGCTTTTGATGTGGTTATAGATATTGTTTTAAAAGGAAGTAAAAACTGCACGTTGGCTTTTGGAAAACATTGGATTGACAAAAAAGAAGAAAACAAAACCATCTTGAATATCGTCACTACCTATGCCTGGACGGGCTCTGCTTATGTAGTGCCAAGCGCAACAGCAAAAGCCGGTGTTTTAGCGATGACGCGTTCGCTTGCTGTAGAATGGGCAAAATATGGCATTCGATCAAATGCGATCGCACCAGGCCCCTTCCCTACTAAAGGTGCTTGGGAGCGCTTACTTCCGGGAGATCTTGCAGAGAAATTTGATCTTTCAAAAAAAGTACCTCTGAGACGCGTGGGCGATCATCAAGAATTGGCTAATCTGGCAGCTTATCTGGCTTCTGATTTTTCGGCCTATATAAATGGTGAAGTCATCACTATTGATGGTGGTGAATGGTTAGAAGGTGCAGGGCAATTCAACCTACTACAAGATATTCCCGAAGAATTATGGGACCAATTGGAAGCTATGGTTAAAGCCAAGCGCAACAAGTCTTAAGAGTTTTCGTCCTTAATAAAAAAAGATAGACCAAACCAAAAATCGTCCAACTGCCACAAGGCATCTTGGTGGCTATTGAAGTGGTGATAAAATCAGAGGATTTTTGATCCTATTAAAGCGCTTTTGCAGTAATTAAAAGAATGGCAAGGTTTTACCTTTTTGACCAATTTTTTCATGAGTTTTGTACAAAAACCAATTGAAACCTGTTAACAAAAAGCATTTTTATTGCGGGTTATAAATCGTATTTTCGCACAACAATACCTCAATATAATCTATGGGCAAAATAATAGCTATTGCTAATCAAAAAGGTGGTGTAGGTAAAACTACGACCTCTGTCAATCTCGCAGCCTCACTGGGCGTGCTTGAAAAAAAAGTACTCTTAATTGATGCAGATCCGCAAGCCAATGCTACCTCAGGATTGGGTATAGATGTTGAGACGATAGAAATGGGTACCTACCAGCTGCTGGAACATTCTAGTAAGGCTGAAGAAACCATTATGAAAACCGAATCTCCTAATCTAGATTTGATTCCGGCGCATATTGATTTGGTAGCAATCGAGATCGAATTGGTTGATATGGATCAGCGAGAGTATATGCTAGCCCGCGCTATTAGACATCTCAAAGATACCTACGATTATATTTTAATCGACTGTGCACCCTCTTTAGGGCTCTTAACGCTAAATGCACTTACTGCTTCAGATTCTGTGATCATTCCTATTCAGTGTGAATATTTTGCATTAGAAGGGTTGGGTAAACTTCTAAACACAATTAAGAGTGTTCAAAAAATACACAATTCATCTTTAGATATTGAGGGGCTTTTACTGACTATGTTTGATTCCCGACTACGTCTTTCGAATCAAGTGGTTGAAGAGGTACAAAAGCATTTTGATGAGATGGTATTTGATACGATCATTCAACGAAATGTACGCCTGAGCGAGGCTCCGAGTTATGGGGAAAGCATTATTAATTATGATGCCGGCAGTAAAGGAGCAGCAAATTACTTAAGTTTAGCTCAAGAGATAATCACAAAAAATGATGCATAACTATGGCTAAGGCAGTTAAAAAACAAGCTTTGGGAAGAGGACTTTCGGCACTTTTGAAAGATCCGGAAAATGATATTAAAGCTGCCGGAGACAAGGGCGCTGATAAGGTTGTTGGTAATATTGTAGAGCTCGAACTCGCCAATATTGAAGTTAACCCGTTTCAGCCTAGAAGCAGTTTTAATGAAGATGCTTTAAAAGAGTTAGCAAGCTCTATTAGAGAACTTGGGGTGATTCAGCCCATAACCGTACGCAAAATTGAGTTTGGTAAATATCAGCTGGTTTCTGGAGAGCGCCGTTTTAGAGCTTCAAAATTAGTTGGTCTTGAGACCGTCCCTGCATACATACGTATCGCCAATGATCAAGAATCTCTTGAGATGGCGCTTGTTGAAAATATTCAGCGAGAAGATCTTGATCCTATTGAGATCGCACTTTCTTATGAGCGCTTAATTGAAGAAATCAACCTCACTCAAGAGCAAATGAGCGAGCGTGTAGGTAAAAACAGATCTACAATTGCTAACTATTTGCGTTTGTTGAAATTAGACCCGATCATCCAGACCGGTATGCGTGACGGTTTTCTTTCTATGGGTCACGGGCGTGCGTTGATCAATATCGAGAATACTTCAGACCAACTCGATATTTACGAAAAAATTATTCAGGATTCTTTATCAGTTAGAGCAACGGAAGCGCTTGTAAAGAATTATAAAGAAGGAAAAAAATCTGGTAAAGCTACTCCGGTAAAAACCAAAGTGCCTGAATTTATTCAGGAAGGAAAAAAAGAGTTTGCTTCTTATTTTGGGGCTAAAGTAGATATTAAAGTAGCTTCAAAAGGCAATGGAAAACTAATTATTCCGTTTTCTTCAGAAGAAGATTTCAAGCGATTAAAAAAATTAATATCTGGTGCCGAATAAACTTATAATTCTTGCCGCCCTACTGGTTTTCAGTTTCAGTTTCAGTCAGGAAACTCCTGAAGAAGAACCTCAGATCGAAGCTGAAGAAATAGACGCCGCTTTTCAAGAATACGACGCATTAAAACCGGCTAAGGCTGCATTTTATGCTGCTGTTCTTCCCGGTTTGGGTCAAGCCTACAATAAAGATTACTGGAAGATCCCTATTGTTTATGGAGCTTTAGGTACAGGTGTAGGTATTGCAGTGTATAATCACGACCTTTTTCAGCAGTATCGAAGCGCGTACAAAGACCGTATTGCCGGTAGAATTGATGAATTTACGATCGTAGATGAAGACGGCAATAGAACCGAATTATTTACCGAAGATCAGCTGCTGCGCGCTCAGGATTTCTACCGCAGAAATAAAGAACTTGCGATTTTAATTTCCGCAGGTCTTTATGTGTTACAGATCTTAGAGGCCAATGTTGACGCTCATCTCTCTCAATATGAGGTTGAAGATCGGCTGAGCTTCGCCCCTTTTATGGAACGCAACGAATTTGACTTCTCAAACACTTTTGGGATGCGTATAACTTATACTTTTTAGATTATGAAGATTGCCCTTCTTGGCTACGGCCGTATGGGAAAAACCATTGAAAAACTTGCACAAGAACGTGGTCACGAGATCGTAAAAACCATTGACGCCAATGATGATTATGATTTTAATGGTGCCGAAGTTGCCATTGATTTTAGTGTGCCAACGGCTGCCGTTGCTAACATTTCGGCGTGTCTGAATGCCAATGTTCCTGTGGTTTCGGGGACTACCGGCTGGCTCGATCACTATGATGAGATGGTTGCACTTTGCAAGAAGAATAATGGTGGCTTTATTTACGCTTCAAATTTTAGCGTAGGCGTAAACATCTTTTTTGAACTTAATAAACAGCTTGCTAAAATGATGCAGGGTCTTAAAGACTACAATGTTTCGATGACCGAAGTGCACCATATTCACAAGTTGGATGCTCCTAGCGGAACCGCCATAACTCTTGCAGAAGGTATTTTAGAACACTCTGATAAAACAGATTGGGTTCTTGATGCTGAAGAGAATGATAAAATATCAATCAAAGCAGAACGTGAAGGTGAAGTTCCTGGAACACACATCATCAATTACGGAAGCCAAGTAGATGAAATCACCATTGAACATAAAGCACATAACCGAAACGGATTTGCTTTAGGTGCAATCATCGCAGCAGAATGGCTTAAAGACAAAACCGGCGTGTACAGTATGAAAGATGTTTTGAATCTATCATAACCGTAACATCACACGTAAAACTCAGACAGATACAACAAAACTCGTAGACCCATGACAATGATGCAATGGTTTTTATTTTTCCTGTTGGTTCAGGTAATCCACTTTTTAGGCACCTGGAAACTCTATAAAAAAGCAGGACGTCAAGCTTGGGAAGCAATCATTCCTGTTTACAATGCGATCGTGTTAATGCAGATAATTGGTCGCCCAAAATGGTGGACCATTTTATTGTTTATACCCATTGTTAATCTCATTATGTTTCCTGTAATCTGGGTTGAAACAGCGCGTAGCTTTGGTAAAAACTCAACAACCGATACGCTACTTGTGATCATTACTCTAGGCTTTTACCTATATTATTTAAACTATGCGGCGCCCGTAACCTATAAAACAGAGCGTTCTCTAGTTGCTAAAAGTGCATTTGGAGAATGGGTAAGCTCTATACTTTTTGCCGTAGTTGCTGCAACCATTGTGCACACTTATGTAATGCAACCTTTTACGATTCCTACGGGATCTTTAGAACGTACTTTACTGATTGGGGATTTTCTTTTTGTAAGTAAATTTCATTACGGTGCGCGTACGCCAATGACCACTGTTAGCTTCCCGATGGTTCACGACACCATTCCGGGATTAGGGATAAAATCGTACTTAGATAAGCCACATCTCCCCTATTTTAGACTTCCAGGGTTTCAGGATATTGAGCGCAGTGATATTGTGGTGTTTAGTTGGCCGGTAGATACGGTAAATCGCTTTTATGGCTTAGATGACGGTAAGTATTACCATAAACCCATTGATAAAAAATCTAATTATGTAAAGCGTGCGGTAGGACTTCCGGGGGATAGTTTAAAAGTTGTAGACGGTAAGGTTTATGTTAATAACAATCCGCTAGAACTGCCGGGTCGCGCTCAACTGCAATATAGTTATCAAGGAACCGCAAAAGGAGGCGGATTTAACGCAAAAAATCTTTATGATCAATACAAGATCAGTAATCTGAAATTTTATAATTCTACACAATTTGCTACTCAAGCCATTACTCCTGAAAATGCAGAGCGCTTCCGCAACCATCCTAATGTTGCTTCTTTAGAAAAACTTATCGCCGGAACTGACCAAAAAGATCCTTCAATCTTTCCTAAAGGAAATGCCAGCTTAGGAAATAGAGATCAGATCGCTTCAGTGTATATTCCAAAGAAAGGTACTACCACACCTATTTCTGTTGAAAACCTTCCGCTTTACAAACGTCTTATCGAAGTTTATGAAGGCGAAGAAATGGGAGAAACGCGTGAAATTTCAGTAGAAGGAAATCAAGTGCTGCTTAATGGAGAACCCCTTTCAGAATACACCTTTAAACAGGATTATTACTGGATGATGGGTGACAACCGTCACAATAGTGAAGACAGTAGATTCTGGGGTTTTGTGCCTGAAAATCATATTGTAGGTAAACCGGTATTCATCTGGTTTAGTTGGGATAGCAATGGCACTGGTATTATGGAAAAAATTCGTTGGGAACGTTTATTTACGACCGTAGGTGGTGATGGCAAGCCGGTCTCCTACTTTATTTACTTTATTATTGCACTGGTGGCTTATTTTGTGATCTCAAAAGTGATAAAGATCAGAAAAGCGAAGTCCTAATTTCTAAATAAAATCAAGCACAAAGCATCAAATCGTAAAGGTTTGATGCTTTTCTTTTTTGAACTCGTAAAAATTTTTATTTTAACAAAATTGCTTAGGTATTGCCTCCTCTGTTTTATAGCTTCCGCACTATGGAAACACAGGAAAAAAATACACAACGTTCAGTAAAAAATAACGATACGGTTCAAGTACACTATACCGGAAAATTAACCAATGGTCAGATTTTTGACAGTTCGGTAGATAAGCAACCGCTTGAATTTCAATTGGGTCAAGGTCAGATCATTCCAGGTTTTGAAAAAGGCCTAATTGATATGACAGTAAGTGAAAAGAAAACGATCACGATCCCTGAGGCTGAAGCTTATGGTGAAGTTCGTAAAGATCTTTTTCAAGAAGTACCAAAGGCCGACCTTCCGCAGGAAATTGATCCTCAAGTAGGGATGGGATTAGTTGCTAAAAATCCTGACGGTACTGAGCGTCAATTACGTGTTGCCGAAGTACGCAACGAAAGTATCGTGATTGATGCCAATCACCCACTTGCAGGACAAGACTTGATCTTTGAGCTTGAGGTTGTAGATATTAAGTAAACTACCTCAGGGCAACCAAGTCTGAGAAATATTAGTTAAATACAAGCATTAAATTAGAAGTGAGCCTCCAGGAATATTTCCATTAGCGGCTCCCGTAAATAATTATTTCGAAAGTCCGTAAACATCAATGTTTACGGACTTTTTTAGTGATTTAAATCTCCTTGTAATTTTGGTTTTAACAGAATTATAGCATTCTTAAAAAAATAAATTTAGCGCGCCTCTGTTATTAAGGTCTAACTAAATTTATGAAAAATGAGAACAATGAATACTGTTGCACTAGTAGGTGCGACCATACTTACAGTATCGTGCGTTTCTAAAAAGAAATACACCGAATTAGAAACTAAATACGATAATACACGAGTTTCACTTACTAAAACTCAAGTTGAAAAGGAAGAACTTGAAGCTAAATACAGCGCTATAGAAAACCGTGTTGCTGACTACAATAGCAAAATTAATTCGCTTAGAGATGATAATTATCAAAAGCTTGATCTGGTAGAGAATCTAGCTGTTATGTCTGAAAGCACAAAAGACAAAATGCGCCAGACCTTAAGAAATGTAGATCAAAATGAACTTTCTCAGGCTAAAAGTCTGGAGGATTCTATGAACTTGGCTATTTCCTATAACCTTAAAAAGAATTTAGACAATTCGGTAGGAGAAGATGAAGATATTCAAGTTGATATTGACGAAACTGTAGTAATGATCAATGTTTCTGATAAGCTTCTTTTTAACAGCGGAAGTTATCGCGTGAGCAACAAAGCAGACGGTTTGTTACAACGTTTAGCTGATGTTATCAATTCTGAGCCGGCAATTGAGGTGATGGTAGAAGGCCATACCGATGATCAAACGGTAAAACCTGGAGCTTATATCAAAGATAACTGGGAACTTTCTGTAGAGCGTTCTACAGCAATCATCAGAGAGCTACAAGATAAATATGATGTAGATCCATCCAAACTTATTGCAGCCGGTCGTAGTAGCTATTTACCACTAGTAGATAACGCAACTAAAGAAGATCGCGCAAAAAACAGACGTACACGCATTGTCATTCTGCCAAACTTAGATAAGTTTTTATCTATGGTAAGCAGCACGGACTAAGCCTTAAAATCTAATTACTTGTATAAAACCGCCTTAGGGCGGTTTTTTTTAGAAGTAAAACGTATTAATTAGTTAAACGTTTTCGGAAACCTCGTATTTTTTCTACTTTAAAAAGAAAAATTTAATCTATGCGTGTTGAAGACTCCCCTTTAATTGATTTTATACGTGAAGAACATCGCTTTAGTTTTGGTACTTTTTACTTTTTTGACAACTTCATTATTTCAGAAATAAATGAAGGTGAACTTTTTGACTGGAACAAAGCTTCGGAAGTAATACGTGTAGGTCAACAGTTTTATGGTACTGGTGGGCAGATCAATTATATCTCAAACCGAATACACGATTATGCCATCAAACCTCAAGATTGGCTAAGATTCCTAAATGAGCGTCAACTCTTTAAAATATTTGCAGTAGTCACCTATCGAAAAACAGCTATTTACAATCTGGTTATTGAACGTTTTTTCTACAAAGGCGATATTTTTTCTTTTGATAGTTTATTGGAAGCCGTTAACTTTATACGAGAGCAAAACGCTCTTGAACCCGCTAACGATTTTGATAAACTAACACAGCTGTACAATGATAATTCTTTATGAGCTTGCCCTAATTTGTGCAGGAATATTACTTGCTATTAACACTTTAGATAAATGGGACGGCAGTACGCAACTTTTTGCTAAAATCGCCGGTGCTTTAAAACCATTCGCAGCGGTTATTGGCGGCATAGCTTTGATTTTAGGAATTTGGTTCTTGTTTAGGCCCTTCTGTACATTTAGGGATATCGTAGCGGTATTGGCCGGGTTAGCACTTCTAGGAGGCACTTTTGAAAATCATCCTTCGCTTCAAAACTTCTTCAATAAAGCCGCCGGTGTATTAAATCCGTATCGGGTAATTATTGGTCTTATTGCTTTGATTTTAGGCCTACTTGGACTTTCTAATATCGCCTTTATCTGCTAGTTATTCTACCCCATCACATCCGTTCCACACTAATAATTATTTTTAGGTAGCTTCAGCAATTATAATTTGCATCATCACTATAAAAAAAGTCCGACTTGCGCCGGACTTCTTACTTATTCAACACGTTCGAATTTGCAGATCTTATAAATCTTGATTAGTTGGTCTGATCAAAATTTCATTGACACTACTATGTTCTGGCTGCGTCAATGCGTAATAAATAGAATCCGCAATATCACTCGCTTGTAACGGAGTTAAATCTTCAAATTGAGACATCATATCTTTTACATCGTCGTCTGTGATCGTGTTGGTCAGTTCTGTCGCTACAAAACCAGGTTCAATAGAAGTTACCTTTGTATTATACTTTGGTCCCATTTCTAATCTAATTCCTTCGCTTAGCGCTCTTACTGCATATTTGGTAGCACAGTACACTGCCCCTGCCGGCATAATCTTTCTACCTGCAACAGATGAAATATTGATTATGTGACCCGCTTTTGTCTCTTTCATATCAGGAACTACACTAGCAACTCCATTAAGCACTCCTTTAATATTAACATCTACCATTTTATCCCATTCATCAGTTTTTAAATTCTCAACGAAGGATAAAGGCATCAGTCCGGCGTTATTTACCAAGACATCCACTTTTCCAAAATTGTTGTGCGTCTGCTCTACTATGCTTTTCCAATCTTCTTTACTGGTAACGTCTCCAGTGATCGCAAGTGCTTTTCCACCATCTTTTTCAATTGCATCTTTCAATTCATTCAAACGCTCTGTACGTCTCGCTGTGATTACCACATTAGCGCCGGCTGCAGCTAATTTTTTGGCCGTAGCTTCACCAATTCCACTAGAAGCTCCCGTTACAATAATGTTTTTGTTCTCTAAACTCATAATAATTTTTGTTTTTGTAAAGCTACAAATACACCTATCTTGAGTTCATTGACCTATGTTATCCTTTGCTGTTAAGAATCTACTAATGTTGTTAAGCCTTGTTAATACTAGCTTCCTTTTCTGCAAGCTCTTTTCGAATGCGGCTTAGCGATTCTGGCTTAATCCCCAAATAACTGGCAATTTTATAATTAGGTACGCGCTGTTCTATATGCGGATAAGTCTCACAAAATTCCAGATATCGCGTGGTGCTGTTTTTTTCTAAACCGTTTTGAATTCTTGAATAGAGCGCAACAAAAGCCTTGGTTAGTTTTATTCTAAAAAATCGCTCAAACTTGGGAATACGTTTGTAAAGTTCTTCGAGCATTTCTTTATTCAATTCTAGCACCGTTGAATCTTCAATACAACTTACACTTAAACGTGCCGGTGTTTCATTAAAAAAAGCTTCAAAATCACTCACCCACCAATCTTCGATTCCAAATTGCAAAATAGATTGATCGCCATTTTCTGAAGTATGAAACGCTTGTAAACACCCCGAAACCACATAAAATTCTGAAGTAACGCGATCCCCGGGACGAATTAGAAGTTCTTTTCTACGCAGTTTCCGAAGCACTAATAAACTACAGAATTCATCAAATTCTTGATCTGAAATTTCAATAACACGCTCCAAATGCTTCCTTAAGACTTTATACATAGCTAATTGTGGCCATTTCAGCCTTAATTTATAGATTTACTAGCAATTGTTTTCCCATCAAATCTATAATTGTTTATAGAATATTTGGCAAGATGCTGTGTTCTTTCCCACTAAATTTAGACCTTATTCTTAACACCATTTATGGATCTTGCAATTATTGAAGTTTTTATCATTCTAGGAATAACCATTTTCCTTTTTGTAACTGAATTATTTCCAGTTGATAAAATAGCGATATTCATCATTATCGCTTTAATGCTTACCGGCCTGGTTACTCCCGAAGAAGGCATTAGCGGATTCTCAAACACAGCGACCATTACCGTTCTTGCCCTAATGATCATCGCCGTAGCGCTTGAAGATAATGGAGTGATCGCTTGGTTTACGAGAGGTTTGCAACGCTTGAGCATCATCCCGCTTATATTGCTGATCCCAACATTTATGATCATTACGGCAAGTATCAGTTCGTTTATAAGCACAACTGCCGTGGTCATTGTATTTATAAAAATCATTTTTCAACTATCTGAGCGTTATGGCGTTGCTGCGGGTAAATTGTTATTACCAGTTTCTTTCGCAGGTATTTTAGGCGGAAGCTGCACGCTGATGGGAACCTCTACAAACCTAATTGTTAATTCTGTTGCTCAGAATCGCGGGGTGGAAAAATTAGGCTTTTTTGAATTTGCTTGGTTTGGTGTCATCTTTCTACTCATTGGCGTGGTTGTAGTAACAATTGGATCAAAATTTCTACCGAAAAAAAATGTTTCTGAAGGATTAGAAACAGATTATGAGATCGATAATCTAATTACCACACTTACCATTAACGGCGATTCTCCTTTGATAGGTAAAGCTATTCAAGACACCTTTTTATTTAAAGACACAGATGTTACGCTCCTGAAACTCATACGCGATCGCGTAGTCACCAATGCTCCGGGAAAATACATTACTCTTGCTGAAAACGATAGGCTTGTGGTTATGGCTGATCTGGAAAATATAGAACGAATTTCCGCTGAAGAACATTTAACCCAACGCGCCTTAAGAAGTAAAAAGGAACAAACTGAAGAGACCAAAGTTGCCGACAAGGACAAATCAGATACCAAGCGCGATAAACAAGAAATTCAGCTGGTTGAAGTTTTAGTACTTCCGGGTTCTGCTTTTATAGGGAATACGCTTAACAACCTTAAAAGACTCAAATTAGAAGGTGCACTGCCCATCGCCATTAAAAAACGCAAAAACATCAGAAATACCACCGAGCGTCTGATCAGGAAAGATTTAAATCAAATTCGCATCAAGCCCGGCGATCGTATTCTTTTAGAGATCACACAAACCGAACTCAATACTTTAGAGCGCCTTGAAGGGATTGTGATCCTAAAAATGCACGAATCTTCTAATACTAAAAATCCAAAGAGAATGTATATCACAGCAGCCATTTTAGTGGCCGTGGTAACGATGGCTGCTTCAGGATTGCTCAGTATTTTAGCGAGTTCACTTACGGGAATTGGTTTGCTTTTGGCAACCAATAGTCTTGAGATGAACAAAATTTATCATAAGGTAGACTGGCAAATTTTCTTTCTACTCGCCGGAATGATTCCGTTAGGTGTGGCGATGACCAATAGCGGGGCAGATCTTTGGCTCTCTGAACAGCTCTTGAACCTTTTTGACGGAAAGAATAATCTGTTTATTCTCGCTGCTTTATTTATGATCACGATGATCTTGAGCGGTAGTATTTCTAACAATGCTACTGCGGTAATCATGGCTCCCATAGCCATTTCAGTCGCAGCAGGTCTTGATCTACCGGCCAAGCCATTTATACTCGCTGTGATGTTTGCGGCAAACTTCAGCTTTTTTACTCCGGTAGGTTATCAAACCAATACACTAATATACAATCTGGGAATCTACCGTTTTAAGCACTTTTTTATAATAGGCGGAATTCTGTCTATCATTCTATGCGTCGCTGCAACCTTACTCCTATCAACCTTGTTGTAAATGTAGTATGGCAAACTTTAGGAAAGAATCTTAATAAATAAATTTTTAGCGATACTAATTCTTGAAGACCACTAATAAAAAAAGCAGCTATCTAAAAGAATCAGATAACCGCTCGTTTTGTGATTGATATATAAATTAGAATGTAGATTTAAACCGGCAACAACACATCCTGAGGATGTATTTCGCCAATCGATTTGAAGCACCATTCAGACCAAGCCTGAACGAAGTTTCAACACAATTCATAATTTAAAAGAACTTCTTGATTGATGTTATACAAGTAAGACGCACAAGGTCATTTTTTGTTACAGCAAATCCTTAAAATAGTTGTTAAACTAATCTAAAGCTATATAGATGAGGGCATAAAATACATGTACATTTGTTTCTTTATGAAAAATCCCCTAGGAAATAGCAATCTGACCGAGTTAAAAAGTAAAGCGCTAAAGTTTTTTGTAAAAACTTTAAAATATATAGAAATAGGATTTCGCTTTGCAACCTTAAAATTCAATTCAGCAATTAAGAAAAAATGGGTGCGCTATCCACTATTAGGTTTAGGGTCTCTTTTCTTCTTATTCTCCTTGTTTTTCTTCAGTATTTATGTTGGAGTTTGGGGATCACTTCCTTCAAAGTATGAATTAAGTCACCTAGAGCAATCGCTTGCTACTCAGCTTGTTGATCGTAATGGAAAAGTAATAGGTAAATACTATATTTTTGACCGCCGCCCTATAGGTTTTGATGAGATTCCTTCCCATCTAAAAAATGCGCTTATTGCTACCGAAGATGCTCGCTTTTACAAACACGATGGCGTTGACAAAGTGAGTTTAATGCGTGTATTTTTTAAAACCTTGTTAATGCAAGATGATTCCTCCGGAGGTGGAAGCACCATCACGCAACAATTGGTAAAGAACATCTACGGAAGACGAGGATCTGGGGCTTTCAACTTAGTAATTTCAAAGTTCAAGGAGTTCATCATCGCACAGCGTGTTGAAGATGTTTATACCAAAGATGAAATCATCAATTTATATCTAAACACTGTTCCATTTCCTGATAACACCTACGGAATAGAAAGCGCCAGTCAGAAATTTTTTAATAAAGACACCGAAAACTTAACGCTCAATGAAGCTGCTATTCTGGTGGGAACTTTAAAAGCGAATAACAGTTACAATCCCAGAGTTTATCCTGATCGTGCTAAAAAACGTCGTGATGTGGTTATCAATCAGATGTTGCGTTATAAGTACCTGCAACCTCGAGACACTGTGGGGATGGAACGCGACACCATTGTGTTGAGCTATCAAAAACGTACCGATCTAGGTGTTGCTCCCTATTTTAGAGAACTTATTCGTCGCGAAGCGCAAGACCTTTTGAAAAATTATAAGAAGGAAGACGGTTCTTCGTACGACCTGTATCAAGATGGTTTAACCATACATACCACCTTAGATAAAACCATGCAGCAATATGCCGAAGCAGGAATGCGGGAACATATGGCAGCGCTTCAAGCACAATATGAGAAGGCTTACGGGAATTACGCTCCTTGGAAACGCGCTTCGGTATTAGAACCAAGTCTTAAAAAGCTTCCGTATTATCAACGTTTAGTAAAAGATAGTATTTCGCCTGAAGCATTAGAGGACTCGCTCAACCTCAAGCAAAAACGCAAAATTTTTGATTGGAATACAGACGAGACCACACAAGATATTTCGGTTAAAGACAGCTTAGCGCACTACTTATCATTGCTCAATTGTGGTTTTGTGGCTTTAGATCCACAAACCGGTGGCGTTCTTGCATATATAGGCGGAATCGATTTTGAAAACTTTAAGTACGATCACGTGAGTCAAAGCGAGCGTATGGTAGGTTCTACATTTAAACCTTTTGTTTACACTACCGCTCTAGAACAAGAGATGGATCCTTGCACCTACTACGACGGCGCTCAGGAAATTTATTATTTTAATAATAAAGAGTGGTCGCCGGCAAATGCCGGTGGTGAAGGTGAAGATCTTTCCTATTCCCTTAAAGGAGCGCTGAGTAATTCGATCAATACGGTTGCTGTAAAAGTGATCATTGATGTAGGAATACGCAAAGTGATTAACCAAGCGCGTAGGATGGGAATTTCTTCTAAGCTTCCTCAAGTACCCTCTTTAGCTTTGGGTACGGCGCAAATAAAAATGCGTGATCTGGCTTCGGCCTACACCTCTTTTGTAAATGGCGGAAGACCTATGAAGCCGTATTATATTACTAAAATCGTTGATCGGGCAGGAAAAACAATAGCTCAATTTGAGCCTGAAGTTCCAGAAAAAGCAGTGATGCGCAACTTTACACGACAAGCCATGATAGAAATGATGCGCGGAACTGTAAGTGAAGGTACTGCAACCCGACTAAGGTACACGTATAAGTTAAAAAATGACATCGCAGGTAAGACCGGGACCACTCAAGACAACAAAGATGGCTGGTTTGTAGGCCTAACACCGTATATGGTTGCGGTAAGCTGGGTGGGTAATGACGATTACAGAATTGGGTTTAGCAGTACAGGTTTAGGTGCCGGTGCAAATTCTGCATTACCTATTTACGCAAAGTTTATGCAGCAACTTAATCAAGATACCACTTATGCTGAATTGACTAAGCAACGCTTTAAGGCACCAAGTTCTGAAGTGAGAGAAGCGCTAAGCTGTGCTCCTATAGTTAAAGACAGCACCTCTAGAGTTACTAAATTTTTTGAGTCCATTTTCAACGGACAAGAACAAAAATTTATAAAGAAAGTTTATCTAGACGATAACGGTGCTATCATCAGAACAGAAGATGAACCTGTTATTAGCGATGAAGCAATAGAAGAAACGGAAGAAGTTGAAGAAGAGAATACTAGCGGAGGCTTTTTTTCGTTCTTGAAAAGGAAAAAGAAAAATGATGAGGAGAATTAGGATGTTCCTCATTTTTTGGGAATAATATAATTTTAGTGGATAAATGCTAAAAATATCATAAAATTGATATTTTAATTTGATTTTAAATTTATCCATGTTATAATACGTCCTATTTACTTTTAACAAATAAATTTTATATGAGACAACTCAAAATCACCAAGCAGGTAACCAATCGGGAATCAAAATCTTTAAACACCTATCTACAAGATGTAAGTAAGCTCGATATGATTACTGCTGATGAGGAGGTCGAGTTGGCACAACGTATTCGTGAAGGCGATCAAGTAGCGCTAGAGCGATTGACGAAGGCTAATTTACGTTTTGTGGTATCTGTTGCAAAGCAATACCAAAATCAAGGTTTAAAACTACCCGATTTGATCAATGAAGGTAACGTAGGTCTAGTTAAAGCGGCTAAACGTTTTGACGAAACCCGTGGTTTTAAATTTATTTCGTACGCCGTATGGTGGATTCGTCAGTCGATCTTACAAGCTATTTCTGAGCATTCAAGAACGGTGCGTTTACCCCTAAACAAAATTGGTACGATAAGTAAAATTAATAAGGCATTTTCTTATTTAGAGCAGAGCTTAGAGCGCCCACCATCTGCTGAAGAAATCGCAAAAGAGTTAGACATGACAGTCGCTAAAGTAAAATTAGCAATGAAAAACTCAGGTCGAAATCTTTCAATGGATGCACCTTTTAAAGAAGGCGAAAACGACTCTAATCTTTATGATGTATTAAAATCTGGCGAATCTCCTAACCCGGATGCAGATTTAATGCAAGAATCATTAGGTACCGAAATTGAGCGTGCGCTTGAAACACTTTCTCCACGAGAGTCTGATGTTATTAAATTAAACTATGGTCTTGGTGGCGAACAGCCTCATACCCTTCAAGAAATTGGAGAAATGTTTGATTTAAGCCGCGAGCGTGTACGTCAAATACGTGAGAAAGGTATTCGTAGATTGCGCCATACTTCTAGAAGTAAAGTGCTTAAAACTTATCTAGGATAAGAGTTTACCTCCTAAAAGTGAAAATAAAAAAAGCGCTGCAATTCAATTGCAGCGCTTTTTTTATTTATAACTACCAAAGCGTTTAAAACTCTAAGGCAGTTAATTGGTTAACGGTCTTAAATTATTCAATCACGATGTCAAAGCTTTCCTGAACGTCTGTTTCTCCGGCAGCATTTGTGATATCACCTACGCTCACTCCTTCTGCATCTTTAGAAGGCTCATGTCTTAAAGTAATCGTGAATGTTCCAGAAGAAGCGGCACCTGCTTGTAAATTGAAGGTTAAACCTACAGGGTTAGAAACGCCGTTATTTAGATACGTATTTTCTGAATCAGTGTAGGTGAAATCAGCATTTAAGTCAGAAGAGGCTTGGAAGAAAAACTGATGCTCATCTGCCTCTTCTTGAATTTCCTCATTGATTACTTCTGCTGGAGTTTCGGTTTCATTTTCTAATAATACACTTCCGTTGTAAAGCATTCCGGCTTGTAAAGCCCCAGAAATACTGATCACAGGTGCGTCAGGACCATCTCCATCAAGATCTCTTGAGGTTAAGGTGACAGTTTCTCCGGTTTGTGGCGCAAGGGTTACGGTGATTGTGGTGATCACTTCCTCTTCATTGATTTCTTCAGGCGTGTTATCATCATCAGAAGAACACGAGTTAAGACCAATTACGGCTACAAGAGCCAGTGCAAATAATTTAGTTGCTTTCATAAATAAAAAACTTAGGAGTTAATAATTTAATTTTAATTGAATTCTAAAGTTTCGTCCTAGATCATCAGCAAAATAGCGCTGACGATTTAGGTAGTCACGATAGGCGGTGTTTAATATATTATCTACATAAAAGCCTACGGTTAATGTAGATTGTTTAAATACATCAAAATCAACAGATGATGTTAAATGAAATAAGCTGTATGCTTCTGGCGTGCGACTTACCTCTACCCTTTCGGTGGTTTGTTCGCCGGCATCATTGATATAAGTAACCTCAAAGTCATTATCGGGAAAACGCGTTTGCTTTAAAACACTTTGATTACGTAAGCCTAATTTGAGATTATTCCACTCCGGTTTTTGAAATCCTAAGGTGGTGTTTACATTAGGTGCAGGCATATCTATCAAAGGTCTGTTACGCTCTAAATCCTGCCCATTTACGTAAGCGAATACCGTTTGCAGATCAAAGTTTTCATTAAAAGCGTAAGCGGCCCGCAAGTCAACCCCAAACAATCGCGCATCAACCTGACCGTACTGATATACAGGAAAAGCGCCTCTATTTGTATACTGCAATCCACTTGGTTCCATGATGATAAAATCGTCAATATGGTTGTAATACGGATTGATCCCAAAGCTTAAACCTTCAATTTGACCGGTAAATTCAACACTGGCTTTATAAGATTGTTCTTGATTAAGTCTCAAATCACCGAGTTCGATAATCGCTGCAGAGTGGTGCAAACCATCACTAAAAAGTTCCGCAGGATTAGGAGCGCGAGAGGCACTGCTCAAGTTGAATTTTAAATCCCAGTTAGGCTTGATTCGGTAGCGAGCGCCTACAGTCCCGGAAAAATTATGATAATCAAAAACAGGATTCACGAGTAGCTGACTATCTGAGCGGCTAACCACCAGATCACCAAATTCCTCTTCATACCCGCGACTTTCCCAGCTGCTGTTTAAATAATATTTCTGCGCGTCTACCTGCATAAAATCATATCTAATCCCTCCATCTAAGCGCCAATCTGGAGAAAGATCTATATCGGCGGTAGCATACACGCCTGCAGTGTACATCTCATAATCTGGAATAAGTCTTCTGATTCCTGTATTGGGATCTGGAAAATTTTCTTGATACGAAACTTCTGCACCAAAATTGGCTTCTACACCCGCCATGGCATCATAAAGAAAGTTTGATGACAACGTATGTGTGGTCAATCTCAAGTCTAGCGAGGGCTTATCACTATCATCACCGCGGCGAATATCAAATTCCTTTCGGTTGTTTTGCTGAAAAGAATAATCCAGATTAAGCTTTCCGGCATTTTCAAAGCGTTTGTAGAAGCTGAGTTTAGCTAAATGATGGGAAACATCTTGTTTAGGAGCATTAATATCATAAGTGAAATCCTGCACGTAATCAGGTGCTCCGCTATTAATAGCCCGAATTAAATCGCTCAGATTACCAATATGACTGGCTCTTAAAATACCTATTTCTGAATTGTAAAAACTATAGTAAGCATCAAATCCGTAAGTGAATTTGTTCAGTCCGAATCCCACCGAAAAGTCGCGTTCTCTCAAGCCTGTGTTAGATAGTACATAATCTGGTGCGCGCAAATCGCCCGCATATTTAGCTGTTCCCTGACCTTGAACATAAAAACCACTTTTATAAGCTTTCAATAAACTGGTGGTTAGTCCTACGCTTCTTCCATTACTCGCACCGCTTAAAATAGTTTTACCATACAATGTATCTTTTACCGGAGCCTTCGGTGCATTGGTAACGATTACTCCACCTACGGCGTCACCACCATAGCGTAATGCACTAGCACCTTTGACCACCGTAACATTTTCGGCAGCATTGATATCAAGATTGGGCGCGTGCTCAACGCCCCATTCTTGATCTTCCATTCTCGTACCATTATTAATGATCAGCACCCTACTACTGTGTAAACCATTAATAACAGGCTTTACTACTGTACTTCCGGTATTCAGCGAAGAAACTCCGGGAACTTCCCGCAGCGCGTCCCCTAAACTTGCGTTGCTGTACTGCTCTAAGACTTCTGACTTTAAAACCTCTTGACTTCCCGATATAGTACCTTGATTTAAATTTTCACCTTGCACAGTTACTGCATTGAGTTCTTCGGTGTGATGTTCCAACTTAAAATCCCGTTGCAGGTCCCGTTGCACTTCCACCGTAAATTCGGCAACTTCACATTCCGGATGCGTGATCGTAATGACGTATGTCCCGGCGCACAATCCATCAAGGGTGTACCTTCCATCAAAATCACTTAACGCATAAATATCATATCCATTTACGCTTAGTGTTGAATTAGCCAGCACACTTCCATCGTGAAAATCACGCACCACACCAGTGATGCTGTAGTCACAAGTTTGTGCCTGAAGCTGAACTGTAAAAATTAATAAAAGCACTAAACGGAATACGTTCATAGTAAAAGATCAAATACCCAAATCAGGGTGATTAAGAAATAAGAAAGAAAGAATCTCGATTTTTAGAAATTTCAATTGGATGGCTCTCATCTAAAATTGAAAGAACAACGCAATTAAATAACCACGGAATCGCACACTACACTGTGGACAATTGAAATACGATAAGCTATCGAAAAAGCTTAACTGATAAGCGCGGGAGGCGCCTTATTGAGGTGGTTTTTTTCTATGTAAAGAAAAAACCGTTTTGTGTTGCTAAAAGTCTGAGGCTTTTTGAGATAAACGAAAATCTCATCCTGCTCTATCTCAAAAACCGGAGGAAGCACAAAATCTAAATGCTGTTTATGGTTGTCCCCCATCAAACAAAGTTCGTGATAGGAATGCCCCGAATCTCTGTCTTTTTTAGCCGTATAATTATGAAGATCTACAATTTTAAAAGCAAAAAGAGCCAAGACCAGCAATAAGCTGATTCCGGCTTTTGAAGTTTTACTTTTTAAAATCATAGGGCAAAACTATAATTTAGATTCTTAGAAAGTGTGAAAAAAACTTAAAATTAACTGTCCTTTAGTCCGGTTTTCGGTGATTTCACGCATATAAGAGAGTTCTGACCGTAAACTTTTGCTAAACTGGTATCCTAAACCACCAAATAACCACGTGCGATCATAGAGGTTTACAGATTGACCATTGCCTATATTTTTCTCGCCATTCACGAATATCTCGGCAGCCGTCCAGGCGAAAAAAGTTTTAGGTCCCATTTTTTGGGCGTTCAGCGGAAGCTTTGCATTTAGAAAATAACGGTATCGGGATCTAAAGTCCTGATTTTCTATAAAGCGTTCTTCGATCCTGATGCGATGCAACAGCGCGATGCGACCTTCAAATAAGGCGTTGGTCCAAATTAGATCTTGATACAAGCGATTTTCAATGAGTTGAGCATTGCTGGGGCCTAAAGTTCCGCTATTGAAAAAAGAATAACCCGCGACAGCTCTTAAAGATGAATTCTTAAACTTATAAGATAAACCTGCCCGTAGAATGAATTGTTGAAAATCATGAGCAACATTAAAACTACGATGCTGCACATCTCCCATAATTCCAAAGTTGCTTTGGCCGAAATCTGTCTCAAAAAAGTACATATACCACCCGCCCAGTTCGTGATTCCCACGTTGCGCATTACTTTCCGAAGAAAGCAAAAAAGAGGTAATAACTAAAAGAAATGTCAGATAATAGCTTTGCGTACTGCTGTGCATAAGAATTGGTGCTTTTTCAGCGATGCAAATGGAAAAAATACATCTTCCCAAAAGCCATCAAAATGCCTCAAAATTAAAAATCAGTGTGTAAAATAATCCTCGTGAGCTTGCCCAGAGGTAGTTTACTGAGCAGGAATATTAGCATACATCTGACTGAGTTTGAGTCTCAATTTACGCATATAATCTTCTTCTAACCAATCTTTGTAATTTTTAGTATTCTTCATAATGCAGTAAGAATACAAGCGAATACGGTATTGAATCTCTTCCTTAAGTTCGCGGGCAAGAATACGTGCATCAAAAACATCTTCAGTATTCTCAAAAATAATACGCGCATGCTGATCAATAGAACGCTCAAGCGCTTCTTTTGATTTCAGACCTTTGGCAAAAACATCTTCGTATTCCTTTTTGATATCAAATTCAATGGACTCACTATTACTGAACTGAGCACGAAGTTCAGGTGGCATCACGTATTCAAAATTGCGCTCAATTTCCTCGTCGCTCACCAAATTTTCAAGATAGAAATCAGGGTATAAGAAAATATCATTCCAATCCATTGGAGCATCCCATAACCCGAAACGTGCCATATTGTTCCCCAGATCAATAACTTCAAAGGTCTTCTTGTCTGGTAGAACACGCGAACCACGACCGATCATCTGAAAATAAAGTGTCAACGAACGTGTCGCACGATTGAGAATAATGGTTTCAACGCTAGGTTCATCAAAACCGGTTGTCAAAATACTTACCGAAGTTAAAATAGCATCGGGAGTATTTTTAAACCATTTTAAAATTTCCTTTCGTTCTTTATTGGTGTGCGTATTGTCTAAATGCTTTACATCATAACCCGCCTCTCTAAAGGTTTCATAAACGTAGCGTGAGGTATTGATCCCGTTATTAAAAATAAGCGTTTTTGTACCCTTGGCGCGTTCTTCATACGCTGCAAGAAGCTTCTCTTGCATGCTGTGATTGGTATAAAGAATTTCTGAAGACTTTACCGTGTAATCCCCATTGATCCCTACTTGTAGCGTTTTTAAACCTACATCATACGTATGCATATTGGCTTTAGCCAAAAAGCCTTTTTCAATAAGAGAGCCTATACTTTCACCTATAATAAGCTTACGGTAGTTATCCTTCATCGGCAACTTAACGTTAGAACTTAAAGGTGTAGCTGTCACTCCAAGAATAAAAGCATCTTTAAAGTAACTAAATAGCTTTCTAAACGAATTATAATGCGCCTCATCTATAATTACAAGCCCAATATCGTTGATATCAATTTGCTCATCTTGAAGACGGTTATTAAGCGTTTCTACCATCGCTACATAACACATGTAATCCTCGTTGCCTTCAAGGGTTTTTACCTTACTATTGATGACCATATTAGGCACATCAAAACTTTTAAGCATTTTTGAAGTTTGAGAAGAAAGCTCAATTCTATGTGTAAGAATGACTACTTTTTTCTGTTTTTCTTTAATATAGCGACGTACGATTTCAGAAAAGATCACTGTTTTTCCACCACCGGTAGGCAGCTGGTACAGGAGATTGAAGTCATCAGACTCCTCCTCCATACAATTAAAGATCTTATCAAGGTCATTTAATTGATAGTTATACAGTTCTTTTCCGTTGCCGTTATCTTGCGCTGATGCTTTTTCGCTCAAAAGTGAAGTTTGTTTAAGGTTCAATTTTGCAAAAATAAGGCATTTTAAGGGCTTATCGAAAGTTTGATTTAAGAATTACATGATTGATAATTTAGATTATAAGTTTTAAAAAAATACGCTTAGTATTACTCTTAATTTTAAAAGGCTCATAAAAACACCAATTATGCCCTCTTAAAACTGAAAAAAATTAGCAAAGTCTTTCAGTAAAAAATACCTAATCTGTTACCTTTGTGGCAACATAAAAAACATCATTTTGAAGAATCCAAAAGCGATAAAACTTATAAACAAGCTCATAGGCGACGTTGAGCAAAATGGTATTATTACCAATACTGTTGTCGAAGATTTACAAAATCTTAGACCCTATGCAGTTGAAGAAAAGCGCCCGTTATTAGCAAAAACAATACGTCTTGTTTTTGAACATATCGAAGCATATCAAACCTTTGACATCGCGATTCCTGACGAGGAGCCGGTAGAAGGATATGAAGATGAGTTTGAAGAAACCGAAGTGACCTCAAGTCCTGCAGAGAGTTTGCTATATCTTTTAAACTTGCTTGCTGAACCAGAAAATAAGGTCAATCGTTTAGATCTAAGAGCCTACGTTGAAGCAATGCAAGAATATGCTGAAGAGCATTAATCGTATTGAAAACTTATATCTTAGTCATAACCCTTTGACTGTACCAATAAAAAAATCGGGAGTGTTTAAAACACTCCCGATTTTTTATTGAATCTATCTCAGTTGAATTTGCGCACCTACTAAAGTTGCACGCTTAAAACCTATTGCTATAGAATCTCGTTTACTTTTTGGGTGGTTTTGAAGGGCGAACTTCAATCTTACTTGGCAACGTACGCGGATTCATTTTCAATAAGTCTACAACCAGCTCCCCGATATCTTCGCTTTGAATCTTCCAAGCATCTTCTTTAGTAGGTTCATTACCGTTAAAATGCGTCGCCACAGATCCCGGCATAATGGTTGACACCTTAACATCATCCTGACGCAGGTCTAGCATAATAGCTTGGGTAAAGCCGGTTAAACCAAATTTACTCGCGTTATAAGCAGAGCCATTTGCAAAGAAATTCGTTCCTGCCAGACTAGATATGGTAAAAATATACCCCTTAGAACGCTTGAGTTCGTTGAGACAAGCTTTCACACTATAGAAAACTCCGGTCAAGTTGGTATCAATGGTTTCTTGCCATTCATCTGCAGTCAAATCAGTAATACTCGCAAAATGACCTAAACCGGCATTAGCGACCAATACATCAATTTGGCCAAATTCTTTTAAAACAGCATCTACTGCTTGCACCTGACTTTCCATCGAGCGCACATCAGCTTTTACACCAAGCGCTTTACCTTTTCCGCTTTTGTTTAGTTCTTCTGCTGCTTTTTCTGCAGCAGTAAGTGTTCTACTGGTAATGGCTACATTCATTCCTAATTCTAGAAGAGCTTCAGCAACTCCTTTACCTATTCCTTTGGTCCCTCCGGTAATGAGGGCGACTTTGTTTTTAAATTTCTCCATATGTTAAAAATAAGGCTTATTCAGCCCAACACCCACGCAGCTTTCTTTAAAATTTTGCTAAATCTGGCTATTTATAAAAATATTAGCAGAAACAATTTTTCAACAGGTTTTTCAAGCGGTATATTTGCAAAAAAATTAATGGCGCAAGAGAGCAAAACAAAGAAAAAATCAAGAATCCGTCTGTTACACCAGTACTATAAATTTACCGGATTCTATTCTTTTATAGGCGGAAGTTTAAAAAAAGCACTTACGCCGGTTATCATATTTGTAGCTGCTTTATTAGCGATACATTATTTTGTTATCGATATCAACGCGCTGCTGGTCAAAATGACCGATACCTTCCCTCCTTTTTGGGTACTCACCGTATTTTTTATTTCAGAAAGTATTTTAGGCCTGATTCCACCGGAGATCTTTATTGCATGGAGTGATAAAATGCCAGATCCTATTCTCTATTTGTCACTTATCGCGATATTATCTTATGCCGGCGGAATCATCAGTTATTTTATGGGCCGTGCTTCAACGCGTATTCCTGCAGTACACGATTATTTAGAAGTAAAGATGGCAAAGCATCTTAAAAATGCCCGTAAATGGGGCGGATTTCTTATCATTGTAGGTGCTGTGCTACCTGTTCCTTTTGCGATCAGCAGTATGGCTGCGGGGATGATTAAATACCCATTTATCAATTACCTTTTATTTGGTTTGCTGCGTTTTGTGCGTTTTGCCATTTATGGTGCAGCTATTTTTAATTTAGTTTAAATGATTAAAGCTTTTCAGATTTTAAGTATACTAGAGGGTGTTTCTCTTCTTCTTATTCTTTTTGTTACAATGCCTTTGAAGTATATTTTTGATCAAACGGGTCCTAACCAGATTATTGGTATGGCTCACGGCATTTTGTTTCTTCTCTATGTCGTTATGGCGATACTTGTCAAATTTGAATTAAAATGGAACTTTAAAACGCTATTTATTGTTTTGATCTGTTCTGTAATCCCATTTGGCACCTTCTGGATGGAACGTAAGTATCTTAAAAATCAAGCTTAAAATCTAGTTCTGTTATGGTAAAATCATATTTAGCTTCGGTATTTTTTCTATTAGGAAGTTTTGCATTTGCACAGCAAGCTGAAGTTCCTCTTATTAAAATTGATACCCTCGCTGATGGTTTTACATACGACATACGCTACGCAACAGACAATAATTTTTTAAAAGAAGCTTTTTACGATTGTGCTTCGTGCTATCTCAGACCTGAAGTAGCAGCCGCGCTCAAGGAAGCTAATCATTATTTCTGCGAAAAAGGATATCGCATTGTTTTATACGATTGCTATAGACCCGTTAGCGCTCAAAAGAAAATGTGGGCGGTCTATCCTAACGCGCAATATGTTGCCAACCCTTATACTTCGGGCTCCGTACATAATCGCGGTGCCGCGGTTGACCTCAGTCTTGAAAAATTAGATGGCACACCGCTTAACATGGGTACCGATTTTGATTTCTTCGGTAGGGAAGCACATATAGACAATACCTCTTTGCCGCAAGAAGTGTTAGACAATCGCAAATTGTTACAGGAAGGAATGACGCGTTTTGGCTTTCAAACGATTCGTACAGAATGGTGGCATTTTAACTACAAAAAGAATTATGGATTTGAGATCATAGATTTTGACTTTGAATGTGATTGATCACGATCTTTCTCCAAAAGCTGAAAACACATAGATTAAAAAAACCGAATGATTTTACAATGATTCGGTTTTTTTATTTTAAAATTTTCAATTTTTACATTGATAAATTTTAATTCTTCTAATAAGCCAACATATTCTTCACATTTTTCTCTTAATGAAGTGTTTACGTAGCTTTATTCAACATCCATAATTATTCTTAAAACATAGACTATTTGGTAGCATTACTCCCAAATCTTTGTTAAAGAAATACATTAGGAAAACCCTACTCTCTTTTTCCACGTAAGTTTCAATAAGTATTAATAACCAAAGAAACTCAAATTATGAAAAAGAAAAAATCGATTGAGGTAAAAACTCAAACTGTTGGTAGAAACCGCAGAAACTTTTTAAAAGTAAGCGGTCTTGCATTAGCCGGTTCTAGTTTATTATTAGCTGCTTGTAGCGATGATGATGACAATGGCAATATGATGGGCGGCGGAACCTTTGACCTAGGTACTGGTGACGTTGGTGTTTTAAACTACGCATACGCTCTAGAACAATTAGAGGCTGCATTTTATACTAATGTTGTTAATGGTTCATTTTATGCCAGCGCTTCAGCAGACGAAAAAGCCATCTTATTAGACCTTTATAATCACGAGGTAAATCACCGTGAGTTCTTTAAAGCTGCAATTGGTGCAAATGTACCTACGGAGCAGCAATTGACTGCTGATCTAGAATTTGATTTTAGCAGTGTAGATTTTGGCGATAGAGACTCTGTTTTAGGAACTGCAAGAGTTCTTGAAGATACAGGAGTAAGCGCATACAATGGTGCTGGTCAATACATTCAGACTGCGGTGTATCTTACCTTAGCAGGAAAAATTGTTTCTGTTGAAGCACGCCACGCGGCGGCAATTCGCTCTATTATAAACGGAAGCGCAGATTATACTGCTTTTGCCGGAGACGATATCATCGATAGCAACGGCCTAGACTTAGCAGCTTCACCTGAGGAAGTTATTTCTGCAGCAGGCGGATTCTTCGTAACGCCGTTTACTTATAACAATCCGGGAGCGTAATTACTAACCATTAAAAACTTACTACAATGAATTTAATAAAATTTCTAGACGAATTTACTACAGATAAAATGCAAGAACCTATGACTTCGAGACGGGCTATGTTTGGCCAGTTAGGAAGCATTGGTAAAAAAGCAGCACTTGCCGCAGTTCCATTTGGGCTTGCTACCGCTTCTAATAAAGCGATGGCACAAAGTTCTGGTGATGTTGTTGGTGTACTTAATTTAGCACTTACCTTAGAATATCTTGAAGACGAATTTTATGCAATGGCTTTAGACTCTGGGGTACTTTCTAGCAATGCTAAAGCAGAGGCAATTTATCAACAGATCTCTAAGCACGAATCGCAACACGTAGACTTTTTAACAGCAGCTATTGAAGGTGCAGGCGCAGATCCTGTAGCTAAACCTTCTTTTGATTTTACTGTTGGTGGTGCATTTGACCCATTTAATGAAAACGGTGCCGGGCAAGCTACTGCATATGCTCAATTACTAGCCTTAGCGCAAGCCTTTGAAGATACAGGAGTACGTGCTTATAAAGGGCAGGCTGCAAACCTAATGGGAAGCGCCGGCGTATTAACAGCAGCTTTACAAATACATTCTGTTGAAGCACGTCACGCTTCTGAGATCAGAAGGTTAAGAGGTCTTGAAGGATGGATCACTGGTAATCAAAGAGGTGCCGGTATGCCGGAAGCTACACAAGCTGTATATAACGGTGAAGATAATATCTCACAAGGCGGTGTAGATGTAACGACCTTAGGTTCTGGATCTCCATTCACAATGGATGCTGCAACACAAGCCTATGACGAAATCTTAACGAGGGACGAAGCGGTTACAATTGCAAGCTTATTTATAGAATCATAAGACTTAGTTTCTTTTTATAAATACCAATCCCTTACCGGTCATACGGTAAGGGATTTTTAGTTTAGCGCATAAAAAAACCTGATGGGTTTCCATCAGGTTTTTTATGTATACAGTATTGTATAACTATTACTTTTTCTTTTCAACCTTGGCGGGCTCGTTCAGTTTCTTGGTAAGTTCCAGAGAGAGTGCAGTACGCTCAAACTTCATCTTACCGGCTCCTGATTCTAAGATCACCGTAGCATCATTTAAATCTAAAATTTTTCCGTGAAGACCGCTCTTGGTAATGACACGATCTCCTCTTTTTAATTCTTCAGCGAATTTTTTCTCTTCCTTTTGACGTTTCATCTGCGGGCGTATCATAAAAAGATAAACCACGGCGATCATCAAAAGAATAGGTAAAAAACTTGTAATTTGTTCCATTTATAAATGCTTATCCGTTTACAGCCGGTCCTTCAGCCGATTGTACAAATGCGGTAATTTTTACGGTTTCAGATCCTTTTTCAGTGTTTGATTTTACAGTAACAATTTTAGTTACAGCGTTAAGACCACTTCCATTATATTTTACTAAAAGCTCTCCGGTCTCTCCTGGCTGAATAGGCTCTTTAGGATAACTAGGTACTGTACAACCGCAAGTACTTGTAGCATCTACAATTACTAAGGGTGCTTTACCGGTATTTTTAAATTTAAAAACGTGCTCTACAGCAGTACCGCGCGCGATATTACCAAAGTCATAAGCGCTCTCTTCAAATTCCATAGTTGGGAAAACAGTAGCATCTGCATCACGAGTTGCAGCCATCTCTACATTTTCTCCTTTTACTTTGTCTGAAGCATTGTCTTTACAAGACGTAAATGCTACTGCAGCAACAAGACCTACTGCTAAAAATACTTTTTTCATAATTCTATTACTTTTTTAGAGTTCCAAAAATACAATTTTAATCCATACCCTAGTATGCCGGCTTTATCAGGAAAATAGGTGCAGTGTACGTATGCCAACAAGCCTAATTATAGTTGATCTAGATATTGTATAAATCGTTTATTCAAGTTTATTCAATAAGACCTCTACCGGCTTTATTGAGCCTATTGTCTTTTTTATACTTTTTAACCAAGCGATCCAGAACACCATTTACAAAAATGCTACTCTTAGGCGTTGAGTATTCTTTAGACAATTCTAAATATTCATTGATAGTAACCTTCACAGGGATCGAAGAGAATCTTAGAAATTCACACAAAGCCATCTTGATCAATATTTTATCAAGTGTCGCAATACGGTCCTGATCCCAGTTTGGCGTATTACCTAAAATTTCAGCTTCGTACTCCTCGTCATTACGGGCAGTACGCAATAATAAATCTTTTGCGAACTGACGGTCTTCTTCATCTTTATACAGTTTAGGCAAAATGGTGCTTTCAGGAGAATTAGGCTTGATCTTACCCAGACGCTTTACAATTGTGGTATTAACCACAGGAAGATCATCTACCCAGGTTAAACGGTAGTCTTCCAAATAATCATAGAGCTTATCATTAGGCGCTACAAATTCAGTAAAAAAGTCGATTACAAAATCACGATCTGTTTTAAAATCGCTAGTTTCAGAGGCCATATATTCCGCATAAAAATCACTTGCGATGAGTTCGTTGTAAAGCAACACAACATACTCATTATCTAACCTCCAGTTATTGAGTTTAGCTTTTTTAAGTTCTTTTTGCAGTAATTCGTTTTCCGAAAGCTTAACCAGCACCGGATTGTTTACAAATTTAAGATTAGGATTCTTCTCAGATTCTGTGGCCAGCATTTTTTGCTGAGAGCGCTCCAGAATGTCTTTAGCGTGTGCATGTATCTCTACAAGCAGATCTACGATCGTAAGATACAGCTCATACATTTGAGCAGTACTCGCGTTTAAAAACTTTTCTTCCTTTAGTAGATCAGGTTGTTCTGATTGATGCAGCGCATACAATGCCTGCATAACTTTTACGCGAATGTGCCTTCTGTTAAGCATAATTCAAAAGAACTTTTGGTTATTTGGGTTTCGTATTATTCAAGCTAACCAGCCAGTTTGCCCGTTTGGACAAAATCGATGCAAAAATACATTTTAAATGATTTTTCTAACAGCATAATTAGACTTTTATATAAAAAATCTAAACCGTGCTATTCAAGCCGAATCGCTTATCTTTGCGCGGCTTCGCTAAGCTAATCTCCTTTTCAGCTTTTTAGCGCAGTCCCAATTGCATACTATGAAAGAACTTCAGCATCTCAATAAGTATTTTAAAAAGTATAAATGGAAGCTTATTCTAGGCTTTTTCATCGTACTTGTGGCACGCATATTTGCCATTCTCACGCCTAAGTTTTCGGGCGATATGATCAAATATGTGGAGAATTACATTAGTGATGGTGGGGATTTAAGCGAACTCAAGCAGCAACTCCTGATGACGCTGTTTTTACTTCTGGGTGCGGCGCTGCTTTCGGCCTTTTTTACCTTTTTGATGCGCCAGATGTTTATCGTGGTTTCACGTTATATGGAAGCTGATCTCAAAAACGAAGTGTACGATCAATACCAAAATCTGTCGCTTAGCTTCTACAAAAAGAATCGTACAGGAGATTTGATGAACCGTATTAGTGAAGATGTCAGCAAAGTTCGTATGTACTTAGGTCCCGCTATTATGTATGGCGTAACTACTGTCATTCTTTTTGCAACCGTGATTCCGTATATGTTTTATACGGCCCCGGAACTTACGTTATACGTGCTCATCCCCTTGCCTATTCTTTCTGTGGCAATTTATCAATTGAGCCGACTTATTCATAAACGCAGTACCATCGTACAGCAATACCTGTCGCATTTAAGTACATTTACGCAAGAATCTTTCAGCGGTATCGGTGTGATCAAAGCTTACGGTATCGAGCCTCAAACCTATGAGAATTTTGAAAAGCTCAGCGAAACCAACAAAGAAAAGAACTTAGATCTTGTCAAAGTGCAAGCCTTCTTCTTTCCGTTGATGATCGCTCTTATTGGGGTCAGCAACTTGCTGGTTATTTATATAGGTGGAAAAAAATATATAGACGGAAGCATTCCTGACCTGGGAGTCATTGTTGAGTTTCTGATCTACGTCAATATGTTGACGTGGCCGGTAGCTTCTGTGGGCTGGATCACTTCTTTGGTGCAACAAGCCGAAGCTTCTCAGAAACGCATCAACGAATTCCTAAAAGAAAAGCCCGAAATCGTAAACAAAACCGAAGCCCACACACCGGTAAACGGAAGCATCAAGTTTGATAAGGTTACTTTCACCTACGAGGATACCAACATAACTGCTCTTAAAGAAGTTTCTTTTGAAGTAAATCAAGGCGAGACGCTAGCGATCATCGGTAAGACCGGTTCAGGAAAATCAACTATTCTAGAGCTTATTGGTCGCTTGTACGACACTACAAGCGGAGTGATCACCGTAGATGACACGCCTATTGATCAATTGAATCTTAAAGACCTGCGTACCAGCATAGGTTATGTACCGCAAGAAGCCTTTTTGTTTAGCGACAGTATCAAAGAGAACATCAAGTTTGGTAATAACAATGCTACTGATACGCAAGTGATTCAGGCTGCAAAAGATGCTGTGGTACACAACAATATCGTAGATTTTTCAAAAGGATATGATACTATTTTAGGAGAACGAGGTATTACGCTCAGTGGCGGTCAAAAGCAACGTGTTTCAATTGCTAGAGCAATTATTAAAGATCCGCAGATCTTACTTTTTGACGATAGCCTTTCGGCAGTTGATACTGAAACCGAAGAAGAAATCCTGAGCAA
Source organism: Leeuwenhoekiella sp. ZYFB001 (assembly GCF_011784865.1). Lineage (NCBI taxonomy): Bacteria > Pseudomonadati > Bacteroidota > Flavobacteriia > Flavobacteriales > Flavobacteriaceae > Leeuwenhoekiella > Leeuwenhoekiella sp. ZYFB001. The sequence continues at coordinate 1,321,709 of NZ_CP050460.1, read as the reverse complement.
TCTCAAAAAAGTGGCTGCAACCAAAACCACGATTTTAGTAAGCCACCGTATTTCTTCCGCAAAAAATGCAGATAAAATTATCATTCTAGAAGAAGGTGAGATCATTCAACGCGGAACCCACGCAGATCTTATCGCAGAAGAGGGATATTATCAAGAACTCTACCGAAAACAATTAGACGAAAAAGAAATGGAATAAAATTTTGTACACCATTTAATTTTTTTCCATTTTTGAAAGTATAAAGCGTATTAACTAAACATAGATTATGAGCAATAATGAAATGAAGGGGAATGATGAAATATTCTCGAAAGTGTTAAGAGCAGGTCGTCGCACCTACTTTTTTGATGTACGTTCTACACGTGCGGGAGATTACTACTTAACCATTACTGAGAGTAAAAAGTTCACAAATGATGATGGTTCCTTTCACTACAAAAAACATAAAATCTACCTTTATAAAGAAGATTTTGAAGGATTCTCTGAGATCTTAAATGAAATGACTGCTTACATTCTTGATGAAAAAGGAGAAGAAGTCATCAGCGAGCGTCACCAGAGTGATTACGTTAAAGAAGAAGATAAAGAGCCTGTATTAGAAGGCAAATCGGCAAAAGCTTTTACTGATGTAAGTTTTGACGATATTTAAAAATCAAATCCCAAGATTTTAAAGCCGCATAGTTTGCGGCTTTTTTTATACCCTGATTTTAAGAATATCGTAAAATACACGATTTGTAGCGAGAAGAAATCCGCTTAATTTAAATCTTGTGTACAGTGGTTATCAAAAGCAGTTCTTTTAAAAAATGATATATTTAAAACCATACTAAAAGTTATATACTATTCTATGAAACAACTCCTACTCCATCTTTTCTTAGTTTTTACAATTTTTCAGTCCACCGCGCAGGTGATGCACCCATCGCTGGATTACTACTTGCCTGATGATGTTACCTACGATCCTGAGATCCCAAAACCGCAGGAGATTTTAGGCTATGTGCCGGGAGAATGGCACGTGAGCCACGACGCTTTAGCGAGTTATATGCGCGCGATGGCAGCGGCTTCAGATCGTATAACTATTGAGAACAGAGGCACTACCTATGAAGGCAGACCTTTGTTGCTGCTCACGATCACTTCTCCTGAAAATCACGCCAATCTAGCACAAATTAAAAAAGAACATCACGCCCTTACCGAAAGTGGCGCCGCCAATCTGGATACCGAAACGATGCCAATTGTAACCTACCAGGGTATGAGTATTCACGGTAATGAGCCCAGCGGTTCTAATGCCGGTTTGCTTGCCGTTTATTATCTGGCAGCGGCGCAAGGAGCTAAAATTGATGCAATGCTCCAAGATGTGGTTATTCTATTTGATCCTTCCTTTAATCCTGATGGGCTACAGCGTTTTTCATATTGGGCAAATACCAATAAAAACCAAAACTTAACCACCGATCCTCAAGATCGCGAATACAGCGAGATCTGGCCGGGCGGTCGTACCAATCATTATTGGTTTGACCTTAATAGAGACTGGCTTCCGGCAGAATTACCGGAATCTCAAGTGCGCATTAAAACCTTTCACGAGTGGTACCCTAATATTTTGACAGATCATCACGAGATGGGAAGCAACTCCTCGTTTTTCTTTCAGCCGGGGATTCAAAGCCGTACGCATCCTTTGACACCAAAACTCAATCAAGAGCTCACTGCAGAAATTGGTAAATACCACGCCGCCGCTTTTGATAAGATCGGTTCATTTTACTATACAGAAGAGGATTATGACGACTTTTACTACGGTAAAGGCTCTACTTTTCCGGATATCAACGGGAGTGTAGGAATTCTTTTTGAGCAAGCAAGTTCGCGAGGTCACGTTCAGGAAACTGATAACGGACTCCTAACTTTTCCGTTTACGATACGCAATCAGTTTACCGCTTTTCTTTCTACCATTGCCGCCGCACAAGGTATGCGTAAAAAGATGCTGGATTATCAACGTGACTTTTATGTAAATAGCAGAAATGAAGCAGGAAAAGACGCTTATATCTTCGGGAGTAAAAACGATCCGGCGCGGGCTGCTCATCTTGCACAACTTTTACAGCGCCATAAAATTGCAGTGTACAAACCTTCAGAAAACTATACTACTAAAGACTTGAGTTTTGATACTGAGAGTAGTTATGTGGTTCCCAAAACACAAAAACACAGCCGGTTATTAAAGGGAATGTTTGAAAAACGTACCACTTTTGAAGACAGCTTGTTTTATGATATTTCGGCTTGGAGTTTTCCTCTAGCCTTCAACTTAGATTTTAGCGACAGCGCTCCGGCGAGTATTGCAGGTACAAAAATAGACAGCGTTGCCTTGCAAACACCGCTTAGCTTATCTCGCAGCGAGTATGCATATATATTGCCGTGGGGAAATTATTATGCGCCTAAAGCCCTTAATAAGATCTTGAATAAAGGGATCCGTGCTAAAGTGGCCTTACAACCCTTTAGCGTTGGTGGAATCGATTATGACTACGGAAGCGTGATGATTCCTGTTCAAAATCAAAGTTTGAATGCAGCCGACCTTCAGGCATTTTTAGATGATGTCGCTAAAGCCTCACACTTAAGTATTGATCCTGTAAAAACCGGTTTGACCGAAGGTATCGATCTTGGAAGTCGCAAATTTGAAGCTTTAAAGCCTCAAAAGATCGCGTTGCTCGTGGGCGATGGCATCAGATCCTATGATGCGGGCGAAATCTGGCACCTGCTCGACACCCGTTTTGACATCAGCATTACTAAACTCGATACCCGTAATTTTAGCAGAACAGACCTTTCACGATACACCACGCTTATTATGCCTACCAGCGGCTGGGGTGGCGGTTTAGACGAGTCGGCAGGAAATAAAATCGCTGCTTGGGTGCGCAATGGCGGAACGCTTATAGGCTTTAAAAATGCCGCGCGCTGGATCAAACGTCAGGGATTAGTTGATTTTAGAGAAGTAGAAACCGAAAATCCGGCGAAAGAGGTCACTTTTGAGCAACGCAGTGACTTTAATGGTGCTCAGGTGATTGGCGGTGCGATCTTTAGCGCCAAGCTTGATCGCTCTCACCCTATCGCTTTTGGGTATGATAATGCAGCCATCAGTTTGTTTAGAGACACCACCTTGTTTATCGAAGCTGACGAGACTAGTTATAAGAACCCTATTTTATATACCGAAGAGCCGCTTGCAGCGGGATACATTAGTCCCATCAACTACGAAGCCATCAAAGGCACACGCCCTTTTGTACACCAATCTTCAGGACGTGGTGAAGTGCTGATCTTTACAGACAACACCAACTTTAGAGCCTTCTGGTACGGGACTTCTAAGCTTTTAATGAATGGTATTTTCTTCAGTAATCAGATGTAATTCTTCTACTGAAATAATTGAAAGACAAAGCCTCGTGAAAACGGGGCTTTTATTTTTCCGCCAGATGGTAAGCCGACTTTAAACTTTTGGTTCCTGAAATCAGCAGTGCGAAGGCTAAGAATGCCACACTACACATCACCAAATACATCGCAAGATCTGTACGTGCTTGAAAATAACTCACTAAAGCCGAACCGATAGCACCCATTACCATTTGTATCGCTCCTAACATCGCCGAAGCATTTCCGGCGGTATGGCCCAAGCGCACAAGCGATAAGGCCGATGCGTTAGGAAAGATAAAGCCCAAACAGCACATATACAGAAAGATCAAAACAGTGGTTAAGTACAATCCACCTACTTCAAAATAGCTAATCGCAACTAGTGCCACTGATAGTAAGCACTGAAAAACTTGAGCCAAAGGTACCACCTGCGCGGTTTCCTTCTTCTTTAAGATCAGATTATTTATTTGACTCGAACCGATTAGACCCGCAGCGATGATCGCAAAAATGATACTATATTCAGTTTTACTGACCGCAAACAATTCTAAATAAATGTGGGGCGACCCGCTGAGATAAGAATAGATTCCTGCATAAGCAATAGAGCCCGAGATCGCATATACAGCAAATTGTTTATCAAGTAGTACTTCTCTATAATTCTTCAAAACCGGCTTCAAGCGTAAAGAATGTTGTGGATTTGCAGGTTTTCCGTGCGGAAGTTTAAAATACGAACCTATAAAAACCAAGAGCGTTAGAATACTCAAGCTGGCAAAAACCCAACGCCATCCCAGCTGAATGGTGATCAATCCGCCTAAAGTTGGTGCTATTATAGGCGATACAGCCACAACGACCATCAACAGAGAAAATACCTGAGCGACTTCTTTATCTTCAAAAAGATCGCGTACAAGAGCACGAGCAGCTACCATTCCCGCGCAGGCACCTACTGCTTGAAAGAATCGCAAACCGATTAAAATATAAATATCAGCAGATAATGCACAACCTAAAGAAGCGAGAAAATAAATAACAAGACCTATGTATATGGGCTTTTTGCGGCCAAAACGTTCTAGCATCGGGCCGTAGATGAGTTGCCCGATAGAAAGCCCGATAAAAAAGCTCGAGAGCGTATAAGAAATCGTGCTGATGTGTGTATTAAGCTTTACCGCGATATCTTCAAAGGCCGGTAAGTAAATATCCGTTGCGATAGGGCCTAAAGCCGTAAGTAAACCAAGAATTAATATTAAGCCGGGGGATTTTCTTGTCTTTACTTCACTCATAAAATTAAAATTAAATAAGTGCGCAAAGTTAAGCCTCGCAAGAGAAACAAACTCCTGCGAGGCATAGGAATGCCTTGATTTATATCAAAAAAGTTAGTCGCGCTGGTCTTGTCTAAAATCAGGGAAGCCTTTTTCATCCCATTTTAGGACTCTTGCGCGGGTGTGACGGTTAAAATCGTATAGCGAGTTTCCGCGTATTTGCTCATAAACTCGGGCGTGATAGATCATCACATCGGTAGTATCATCTTCGGCTTTAGTAAACGAGTTGTGGCCGGGACCAAAACGTCGTGCGTCTGCATTGGTAGTAAAAACCGGAGTTTCTGATTTATTCCAGGAGGCCTCATCCATAAGGTCTGCATCTTCATCAGCCCAGAGCAAACCCACTGCATAATTAGCATCTGTAGCACTTGCTGAATAGGTTACAAAGATCTTTCCGTTGCGCTTCAATACTGCCGGACCTTCATTTACTTTATAGCCTATACGTTCCCAGTCGTATTCAGGATCGGTGATAATAATTTCAGGACCAGTTAAGGTCGTTGGGTTTTCCATCGCAGACATTACCAGCGAAGTGTTCTCACCTTCTCGTACGTTTTGGGCCCAGATCAAGTAACGGGTTCCCTTATGTTCAAAAGTGGTCGCATCAAGAGAGAACGAATCCCGCTTCGTAGCGATCTGCCCCTCTTCTACCCAATTGCCTTGTGTAGGATCTGCAGCATTGGTAGAAAGCGCAAACATCCTGATGTTCCAAACATTTTCGGCTTCACCCGCAGCAAAATAAACATACCATTTTCCATCTATTTTGTGTAATTCAGGTGCCCAAATGTGATGTCCCATTTTACCGGTCTCGTGCTTCGTCCAGATCACTTGCGGTTCAGCGGTACCCAGAGCATTAATGGTATTGGCTTTTCTGATCTCAATACGATCATATTCGGGTGCAGTGGCTATAAAATAATAAGTTCCATCGCTATCCTTGTAAACCCAAGGATCAGCACGCTGCCCCACTATGGGATTATTATAGAGCATTTCGGTACAAGTAGTTTTTTCTTCTGAAAGCGTTTCTGCTTCGGTCATTTCTTGTGATTCTTTACAAGAACTCACGATGAGCAGCAAAAGGGTCAAGGACAATGTATAAATAGATCGCATATTAAGTATAATTAAAAGTGTTAATTCTACATTTAACTTACAAGTATACGAAATCATTTTCTTAAATAATAAACGCCACCGCTGTGTATATCTTAATCAGCTTGAAGCATCCGTACATCCGCTACCGTTCTAAAACCGCAATGATCTGAAGACGACTCTAAGGCTTGGCCCATACGCGCAGAGATACGATAACTGGCGCAATAGGAATCGTCACATAAAAACGAACCACCTTTAATTACTTTTTCGGGTTGGTAAGGATTTTCGGGGTTGTAGCTTTCCACCGGACCTTGCGGATTGATACTTTTGCTTCCCGCTACTTCTTGATAATAGCGTGTAGAAAACCAATCTTGAGTAAGCTCCCAAACATTCCCAGACAGATCATAAATGCCTAAAGAATTGGGAGCGTACGAAGCTACCGGAGCCGCGTAAGCATACCCGTCTTCATCTGAATTTCTAGTAGGAAAAGTTCCTTGCCAGGTATTGGCTTTTTCTGGTAAGGCGCTTGCATCATCTCCCCAAGTATATATTCCGCCGGGCAGTTTACCGTGTGCCGCAGCTTCCCATTCGGTTTCGGTAGGCAGGCGCCTGTTGGCCCATTTGCAATACGCCAAAGCATCCTCATAACTTATGTGAACCACAGGATAATTTGCTTTTCCTTCAATAGTACTCTCCGGTCCTTGCGGATGCTTCCAATTTGCTCCTATCTTCCACTCCCACCATTGGGTATAATTGTTTAGGTCTGTAACCTGTTGCACGCTGCGGTCAAAGATCAGCGAGCCCGGCTGAAGCAAGCTGTCTGCCGGTTTTGGCGTTCCCGGTGGTAAGGTCTTTTTCATCGCTTCCCAATCTACCGGGCGTTCTGCTAGGGTAACGTAGCCGGTTGCGTCCACAAATTTTTGAAATTTTGCATTGGTGACTTCGGTTTGGTCTATAAAAAAACCATCTACTGCCACAGGATGAGCGGGCTTTTCACGAGGCAGAGCCAAAGCATCTCCTGCACCAGCTCCTTGAGTAAATTCTACTCCCGAAACCCAAACCATGCCTTCCGGAGTTTTTAGACTATCGGGTTGGGCTACGAGAAGTTGATGTGGTTTCTGAGTAACTTCTTTTGAAGTTGTTGCGGCATTTATTTTATCGCTTGCCCGCTCTTTACAGGATACTACGAGAACTGCAATGGTCATCGCAATACAAGCTCTTACTTTGAGGTCTTTCATAGTAACCAAAAGTACGAGTTTTTAAGCATTCGTAAAGTGTGCTCATTGGTCAATTCAGGTAGACTTATTGCTTTAAAACAAATGTATTTTGACCTTTTTGACGATCTATTGAAAACAGCGTACTGATCAATCCTAGATGTGAAAATCCCTGCGGAAAGTTCCCCAGCTGCGCGCCAGACGGACTCAATTCCTCCGAAAAGAGTTTGAGGTGATTCCCGTAACTCATCAGCTTTTGAAAATAGCGTTCTGCTCTCGCGATCTCTCCCCCTCGAGAAAGACACTCGATATACCAAAAAGAACCAATGGTAAAAGATCCTTCTGCGGAATCTCCCTTATGCGGAATGCTATCGTGCAAGTTTCGGTATACCAAAACATCATCAACGATCAGCTGCTCTTCGATAACTTTTAAGGTTTTTACCCAGCGCTTGTCATACGGACTAATAAATTTCATTAAAGGCATCATCAATAGTGATGAATCTACAGTTTTGGCTCCTTTAAAGTGCACATAGCTTTGCAATTCCTCATCCCAGAAATTTTCATAAATATCTTGAAAAATAAGGTTTCTGTTCTTCTCCCAAGTGCTGACATCGGTTGGTAAGGATCGCTTACGCACCAAGCGAATCGCGCGGTCTAAAGCCACCCAGCACATCAACCTTGAAAAAAGGTAATGGCGTTTTACCTCACGCACTTCCCAAATACCGTGATCTGCATTTTGCCAGTTTTTACACACATAATCAATCAGCTTTTCTACATTCTGCCAAAAGCTGTACATCACATTTTGACCGTACTTATCAAACAGATAAATGGTATCCATCAACTCCCCAAAAACGTCTAATTGTATTTGGCTGGTGGCCGCATTCCCAATGCGCACAGGCTTCGAGCCTTTGTACCCTTCCAGATCCAGCTCCTCTTCTTCAAGGTCCCGACTTCCGTCTATTCGGTACATAATTTGTAATTCTACCCCGCCGTTGATGTCGATATCTATACGGTCGTAAATCCATTTCATAAATTGTGATGCTTCTTCCAGAAAGCCTAGACGCATAAAAGCGTACATCGTGAATGCGGCATCCCGCACCCAGGCATACCGGTAATCCCAGTTTTTATCACCGCCTATTTCCTCGGGCAACGCATAAGTAGGTGCCGCCACCGTCGAACCGTATTTGGCACTGGTCAATAATTTTAAGGTAATGGCCGAGCGTTTCATATGTTCGGCAAAATCGCCGTGATAGTTACACGTCTTGATCCACTGATGCCAGAATTTTAGCGTTGCGTGCAACTTGTTTTCCAAACATGCTATTTCATCTTCAACCGTATGATCTAAAGCTGGGGCATCGGCGCTCTCTATGATAAAATAAGCATCCTGCCCTTCGCTTAAGGCAAAGCTTTTTTTAATACTTCCTTGCGCTGTAATGGGCAGCGTTGCCCGTACTTTCAAGGCATCGGCGTGTTCTTGATTTTTAAAAATCAGGGTATACTCATCAATAACCTCAACGTGGGTAGTGAGTTTGCCATAGTTTATCAGCACCTCAAGAATAAGATCAAAATCAAGGTTTCCGCGAATAAGGCTGATTTTACGAACTAACTGATTGACCTCAGCACTGCCATCTGCTTGAATAGGCATAAAGTCTGTAAACTCCACATTATAATCATCAGAAAGAAAGCGTGTGGTAAGCAAACTGGTATCAAGTATATATTCCTGAAAACACTTTGCATAAGGCGCTTGCGGAGGCGTATTAAAACTTCCGCCTTTGCGCTGATCTAAAAGAGCTGCAAAAACCGAGTGCGAATCATATTCCGGAAAACTCATAAAGTCGATACTGCCCTCCCGCTGGATCAACGCGCAGGTCTGGCAATTTCCTATTACACCATAACTTTCTATACCGGGATAACCGCTGTGCTCTTTCATAAAACTTGTACTGCTTATTTTTTTGTTGGAATCATTCTCAATCTGAAAATTTACAGATAAACGCAGGGCTTTTTATTAAAATAAAGGTAAAACTTAGACCGCGTGGCACTTTAGAATGCCCGGACTTGCAATTAATATAAGTTTAGCACTCGTGGACAATGCTCATTTACGTTTAAAGCATACTTTATGCCTAACTTTGTATTTCAGCCTTAGCTATGACACACGAATTCCGTACCATTATTCAAACCGCTTATACGTATTTTCAAACCAACACGGCTTGTGTTATGGCCAGTGTGGTGGCTCTTGACGGTTCATCTTATCGTAAACCGGGTGTGCGTATGCTCATTGCTGAAAATGGTACAATGACCGGTGCCGTTAGTGGCGGGTGTGTTGAAAAGGAAGTGCTTTTTCAAGCACAAGAGGTATTTGAAACCGGCAAAGCCAAAATGATGACCTACGACGGTAGGTACCGGCTGGGCTGTGAAGGGATTCTTTATATTCTTATAGAACCCTTACAGATCAATGAAAGCATTTACAACAAGCTGACTAATATTCTTAAACAACGTAAGGACCTACAGCTCACTTCCTATTTTGTTAAAGATACCGAAGCTGTTGTACAAACCTTAGGTACTGTTGTAAAAGCGAACGAGGAAACCTTAGCCTTATCTTCTATTGAAGAAAAGGTGCAATCCACAACAAAGGTTGAGACCTTTACTCAGGTTTTGCCTGCGGTTTTTCAGTTGTTTTTATTTGGTGCCGAACACGATGCGGTACAACTGGGTACGTTAGGTGCTCAGATGGGGTGGGATGTGCGTGTGATCGCCTCTCCTAAAGATCCCAAAACCAAAGCGAATTTTCCGGATGTACAAGAAGTATTGCATCTGCTTCCGGAACAAGCATCGGGTTTACACATCGATGCTGAATCTGCTGTGGTGCTGATGAACCATAATTATGCAACAGACCTCAACTTCTTAGTTAATATTTTGGATAAGCAGCCGCAGTATATAGGCATTTTAGGTAGTTCAAAGCGTAGAGAAAAGTTGTTTAACGAACTCATAGACTACAAGCCAGATCTGGATGCCACGGTACTTGATCGCATCTACGGCCCTGCGGGAATAGATATTGGTGCCATCACTCCGCAAGAAATTGCATTATCGGTACTCGCAGAAATACTCGCTGTAAAACGCAAACGCGAGGTTTCTTCTTTGCGTGATAAAATAGGAAGTATTCATAAAGAAGTTTAAATTGTCGAACTTAACAAGCTGCCTTAAACTCGTATTGGTTTGGGCATAGCTCATAAACAACTTCGTTGCAAACCTATGCGATTTGCGCTGAAGGTAAACCTTTAATCTCACGCCGAATCTCACAAAGTTTAGCATATAGTGCAGTCAAAAAAACGCCCTGCAACAATTAAGCTACAGGACGTTTCAATATTGAAATTAGAAAGCGTTAAGCTGCTTCTTCTTTTTTTACAATCATCTTCTCCGGCGTTAACGGAAGGTCGCGCATACGCTTTCCGGTTGCATTGAACACTGCATTTGCAATAGAAGCCGCAACACTCGTGATCCCAAGTTCGCCTATACCTTTGATCCCCATTTTATTAGCGATCTTATCTTCTTCGGGAAGATACACCACATCAATATTTGCCATATCTAGATTTACCGGTACATGGTAATCTGCAAACGACCGGGTGATAAAGTTCCCAAAATTAGGCTCCACTTCTGTACGCTCGGCAATTGCCATTCCTGCCCCCATCACACAACCTCCTATGATCTGCCCGAATGCCGTTTTAGGGTTTAGGATTTTTCCGCAGCTTGCAACGTTAAGCATACGCTTGATGCGAAAAACACCTGTATCTTTATCAACCCACACTTCGGTAAAATTGGCTCCAAAAGAAAACACACTGTGCGCTTTATACTCTTCGTCTGGTTCTGCAGTGCCTTCGGCTTCCAAAGTGCTTAATTGCGCGGCTTTCATTAAAGCAACAGTAGTCGTGGCGGCAGTTTCACCGGCTTTATCTTTTAAGTCTTTTAGTGCTTGTTCGCACGCGGCACGAGCCCCATTAGCAAACGAAGCAGCTCCCCAAGAACCTCCCGAACCGGGCGTTACGGGGTATTCAGAATCTCCTAATTCCACATCTACCTGCTCCACCGGAATATCCAAATATTCTGAAACGGTCTGCGCCAAGATCGTATAGCTACCGGTACCTATATCGGTAGCATCCATTTGTAAGGTGGCCCAAACGGTATCGTTCTTCAACTCCAGTATGACTTTCGCCGAAGTTTTCATATAAGGTGCGCGTCGGGAAGCTGCGCTGACCCCGTAACCTACCAGCCAATTACCTTCAGACTTTGATGCGGGTTTCTGAGGGCGGTTTTCCCATCCAAATTCTTTAGCCCCCAGACGCAAACATTCGTTCAGCAAGCGTGAGGAAAAAGGTTTGCCGTTACTGGGGTCTACCTGCGTATCATTTTTGATTCTAAAGGCAATGGGATCCATATTTAATTTGAAAGCCATTTCATCCATAGCTGACTCGAGTGCGAAGCTTCCTGTAGCCTCTCCCGGAGCCCGCATTGCAAAGGGGGTTTGCAGGTTCATTGGCATCAAGCGGTGCGTTACACTGTTGTTAGGCGTTTTATATAACATCTTAGTAACCGTCCCGCAGGCCTCCTGATATTGCTCATAGGTTGAGGTGTGCGAAAGCGTATCGTGCGAAAGCGCAGTTAAGGTTCCGTCGCTTTTTGCACCTATTTTAATGCGTTGTTCATTACGCTGACGCAAATTAGTATTCGTAAACATTTGATTACGCGAAACCGTCAGTTGCACGGGGCGATTAATAGCTTTAGAGGCCATAAGCGCCAAAATCACGTGCTGCTTGGCTGCGAGTTTAGAACCAAAGCCACCACCTACATAAGGCGACATTACCCGTACGTTCTTTTTATCGATCTGAAAGGTGTCGGCAATGGTGGTTGCTGCGTTATCGATCATTTGCTGACTGGCGTAGGCTTGTACATTGCCGCCATTCCACGAACCAATGATCGCGTGCAGTTCCATAGGATGGTGATGTTCTATGGGCGTAATATAGGTTTCATCTAACGTAACATCAGCCTCCGCAAGACCTTCAGCAACATTACCTCTGCTGTAATCAGACTGCTCCGTGGGAGTATATGCCTTTCCTTTTGAATCTTCAAAGTCAATATCCGGCGTTTCTTGCGAATACGTATACTTTAGCAATCTTGCGGCGTATTGCGCTTGTTCAAAGGTTTCAGCAACCACAAGTCCTACATATTCTCCGTAGTAATGCACCTGATCACTTTGCAATACCGGTTGAATACTTGTAGTAGATAACGGGTGTAAATCTTTATCGTATTGTGCCAAGCGTTCTGCATTCTTATAGGTGATCACGGCAAGCACGCCCGGTTGTGCTTCGGCCTCCGCGGTATCAATGCCAGTAATGCGACCTTTAGCAATCGTACTGTTGATCCCTTGTGCATAGACCAGATTCTTGACCTTAAATTCCGAGGCATATTTCGCCATTCCGGTAACTTTAAGCTTCCCTTCTACCCGATCTATTGGGTTTCCGGTTCCTTTTGATGTATCTAAATTCATAATGTTGTTTTTCGGTTAGGCTTCTTTTGAATAGGCTTGTTCTAGGGTACGTACAATGGCTTTAATTCCCATAGGGACTTTATACGCGTTGTGTTCTAGTGTGCGGGCATCGGCAAGTGCCAATTGTGCGGCTTCCTCAAAATTCTCCGTAGTAGGCTCTTTTCCTATTAAATAATCTTCTGCTGCGGTAAGCTTCCAGGGTTTATGTGCCACGCCACCCATCGCCAGAACAACATCGGTGATCACACCACCTCTTATTTTTAAACCTGCCGCTACCGAAAGAATCGCAAAAGCATAACTAGAGCGCTCCCGGATCTTTAAATAATGATAGTGTTGCGTAAACTGGGGTTTAGGCAGTTCGATCGCTGTGATGAGTTCGCCAGGTTCAAGGGTATTGTCTAATTCCGGTTGTTTGCCCGGTAAACGGTGAAAATCTGAAAAATCAATAGTCCGCTCGCTACCGTCTGGGGTTTGCACAGTTACCATAGCTTCCAGCGCGGCAAGTGCCACGCACATATCTGAAGGGTGTGTCGCAACGCAGCTTTTGCTCCAACCAAATATCGCATGCTGCGCATTGGCTCCATCCAGTGCACCGCAACCGCTTCCCGGTTCGCGTTTATTGCACGGCATGGAAGTCTCAAAGAAATAAGGACAGCGCGTGCGCTGTAACAGATTCCCACCATTGGTGGCCATATTGCGTATCTGTGCAGTTGCTGCCGAAAGCATCGCCATCGATAGCAATGGGTACTGCTTGCGTACCTCAGGATGATTTGCAGTTGCAGCATTGCTTCGGGCCGCCCCAAGTGTGAGTCCGCCCACGGCATTTGAGGTGATGGTATCATTATCAAGATCGGCCACCTCGATCAAATATTCAGGGCGTTCTACATCCTCTTTCATCAGGTCAACCAGATTGGTTCCTCCACCCAGATATTTGGCGTGCTCTTGTTCCTGTACGGCTGCTAAGGCTTGTTGTCTTGTTTTAGCTTCTATATAATTAAAAGGTCTCATAAATACTTTTTAGTTTGTTGGCGTAACCGAAGGAATACTGCTCTAGGGCTCCACCTAAAATTTGATTGTAAATCTCTCGTATGCGTATACGAACTCATTTACTGTTCTCCGGCTTCTTTTAATTCAGCCAGACTAGCAAAGCGCCATTTCGGTTGCTCCTCAACCCCGCTTTGCACTTCTTTCACAGCCTGTACAATGTTGTTATAAGCCCCACAACGACAGATATTACCAGACATCCGCTCTCTGATCTCTTCTTCGCTAAGGTCTAGGTTGGTGGTCACTTTTGTAAAATCTCTGGTGACATAACTGGCCTCTCCTTGTTTAGCCTCGTCTAATAAAGCCACCGATGAACACAACTGTCCCGGGGTGCAATAGCCACATTGAAAGCCATCATGCTTTAAAAAGGCTTTTTGCATAGGGTGTAAACCGGCAGTATTGGCCAGACCTTCAACGGTCTTGATCTTTTTGTCTTTACACGTTGCTGCAAGCGTCAAGCAAGAGAGTTTACGCTTTCCATCTATCATTACCGTACACGCTCCACATTGTCCGTGATCACAACCTTTTTTGGTCCCGGTAAGTTGTAAATGCTCGCGCAAGGCATCAAGCAAGGTAGTACGGGAATCTAGTGTTAATGGATTTTGCTTTCCGTTAACTTGTAGATTCACTTCAACCTTGTTCAATAAGGCGTCTAAATCGTCTTTTGAGGTTCCGGCTTGGGTTTGCGCAAGCAATTCTGAAGAGAAATACGGCGTAGCCATAACGCTCATACTGGCAGCAGAGATCTGCCCTAAGAACTTTCGGCGCGAATCGCCAAAGATGCCCAGCTGATCTAGAATTTCTACTTCATCATCAGTGAGTTGAGCTTCCTTTAGCGGTTGATGTACTTTTTGTTTTTTCATAGTTTACTGTTGAAGTTTTTCGGTTTTTAGCGTGATCAAGAAGACCAAAAGATTCGGTACACCTTTAAATACGCCAGTTTTCGAGCCTTAAGTCTTCAAGATATCAATAATAGTCGCCACCGGCCTTTACACTGCTCCCAAAACATTCTTAAGAAAATCCCTAAAAAGTCATAAACTTTCAAGCCTAAAGATTTGCCTAAATGAGTTTTAATACGGAAATTTTAAATCTTAATCGTAAACCTATGCGTCGCTGTTTCTTTCTTCCATTGCTCATTGTGCTGCTGGCTACTTCTATACTTACAGCTCAGGAAACCCATAAATACACCAACAAACTTATAGAAGAAACGAGTCCGTATTTGTTGCAACACGCGCACAATCCGGTAGACTGGCAACCGTGGAGTGATGCGGCGTTTGCCCAAGCCAAAAAAGAAAACAAACTGGTCGTGGTGAGTATAGGCTACTCGTCGTGCCACTGGTGTCACGTGATGGAAGAAGAAACCTTTTCGCAGGAAGATGTGGCGCAGGTGATGAACCAGAACTTTATCAATATCAAAGTAGATCGCGAAGAGCGACCTGATGTAGATCAAGTTTATATGAAAGCGGTACAACTCATCACGGGCAAAGGAGGTTGGCCGCTGAACGTGATCGTGTTACCCGATGGAAAACCTTTGTATGGCGGCACCTACCATAAAAAAGAAGAATGGCTGCAGCTGCTCAACAGCTTATCAAAAACCTATGCCGAAAAACCCGAACAAGCGGCTGCTTTTGCGCAGCGCCTCACTACCGGAATTCAAGAAGAACAACAGCAGGCTGCGGCAAATACCAGCGTGCAGTACCGGCCGCAGCTTATAGAAACTCTGTTCAACACCTACCAACAAGAATGGGATATGGAAAATGGAGGGCGTAAGGGTTTTGAAAAGTTTATGCTTCCTGCGCATCTCAGCCTGTTGCTCGATTATGTGAGCCTTACTCAAGATGCGAAATCTAAAGCCTTTTTAGAGCAAACCCTTGATGCCATTGCAATGCGCGGCGTGTATGATCACGTTTCCGGAGGTTTTTTTAGATACAGCGTAGACCCGCTGTGGAAGATTCCGCATTTTGAGAAAATGCTGTCAGACAACGCCCAACTTATAAGCGTATATGCCAGAGCCTATACCTTGTTTGACAAACCCATCTACCGCCAACGCGCAGAAGAAACCATCACTTTTCTCAACAACCAATTCAAAACGAAAGAAGGCAGCTTTATCGCCGCTCTGGATGCCGACAGTGATGGCAAAGAAGGAGGCTATTACCTGTATAATGCCAATCAACTGGAGAGCGACATTACTACCGAAAAGGAACTTTTTGACGCCTATTATACCAAAGAGCCGCTCTCTCGATTTGAGACCGATATTCTACACCTCTTCCCTACACAAACCGATGCAGCCTTTGCCGAAACGCATAAGCTTTCTGCTGCACATTTAGCCCAACTCATCACCCAATGGAAAAGCGAATTGCAACAGATGCGCAGTACCCGAAGCCTGCCGCGTGCCGATGATAAGATCATCGTTCCCTGGAATGCGATGATGATCTCCGGTTTGGTGGCCGCAGCCCATAGTTTTGAGCAACCCGATTATCTTAAACAAGCTGAAGCGCTTTACTCGGTTTTAATGCAAAATGCTTTCAAAAACGGAACCTTAATGCATTCGTATAAAGCCCATAGCGATATAGCACCGGCATTTCTTGATGATTATGTGTTTATGAGTCAAGCTGCCCTGGACCTATATAGCAGTACCACAAATACGGAGTATCTGGAAAACCTAAACCAACTCATCAACGATATCCAAACAAATTTTAAAGACGCGAATTCGCCCTTTTATACCTTTAACACCGGCGACGAACTCATCACGAACATCATCACGACCAATGATGGCGTGCAACCCTCGGCCAATGCCTTGCTGGCGCAATTACTGTTTAAACTGGGGCATCTCAATTACAACACCGCCTATCTTGAGCAGGCCAAAGCGATGCTTCTGGCAATGCACGACAACCTAAAAGAGCAGCCCTGGAGTTATACCCAATGGCTTGCCCTGGCCGTACAGCATAGTTATCCTTTTTATGAAATTGCCGTAGTAGGTCCTGATGCCGTACAACGCATTGACGAATTTAGCAGACAACCGGTGGCCAACCGCCTGCTCATAGGCACTACCGTAGATAGCGAGCTCGCACTGTTTGAATCACGCTTTGTACCCGAAAAAACCTATATCTACGTCTGCGAAGGCCGCGCCTGTAAACTTCCCGTCACCACCGTAGCACAAGCTTTAGAACAATTAGAAGTTGTGGAGGGGTTTGGGTTTTAGATTCTAGACTTTAGATTTGAGACGTTAGATGTTAGAATAAAGAGAATAGAACAGAGAGGAAAGACGGATCAACAGTTGGCAGTAGCAGTTTGCAGTTTTTTGTTTGTGGTTTACTGTTTTCAGTATTTCTCCCTGTGATGTGATGCTGAAACTAGTTCAGCATGACGCTTTTGTTATTTCGATCAAGTTACCTCTCCCAATGTTTTCGCGCTGCTTGTCCCAATGAAGATTGGGAATTGTATCGCGTGTTAGTAGTACGTATTGTCATTTCGAGCGCAGTCGAGAAATCGCATCTGAAGCGCACTGCATCAAAAGCCCTCATCCCCAGCCCTTCTGTTAGCTTGTTGTGTGATCTTCCCGATAGTTGTCGAGACTATTCGAGATGACTGAGCATTTACATACCCGAAGGGTTACACAGAAAAGTAGCTTTTGAATCCATTTATCATTTTGAACCCATTTGTCATTTCGAGCGCAGTCGAGAAATCGCATCTGGTGCGCACTGCATCAAAACCCCTCATCCCCAACCCTTCTCCCGCAAGAGAAGGGAGTTTGATTCCTCTTCCATTTAAAAATCACAACACCCATACCCGAAGGGTTTAATTTCCTTTTGGTCAGTATAGCAAGGGCATCCCGTTAAGAATTTCTGAAGCCTTGGAAGAAATTTAGGGATGCGCTTGAGGTTTTTGCGATAGCAAAAAATACCTATCCAAAAGGCGTCGTTTCTTTTGGTTCGTTTTCTTTAGACGAGTAAAGAAAATGAACAAACATGAATTGAAAAAATAAACTTCTATTCAACTTTCCTTTCTTTTTTGCATCGCCCAAAAAAGAAACAAAAAAGTCTAGGCTTATTTTTACATCCTTGAAAACTACGCAAATCCTTTATCCCGCGGATAGCAAACCGCTGCGCTAGGCTATCCTCCGCACCCATCGCTGCAGGCTTTGCTTGTTTTACTACAGATGTAAAAAGTAGGCCGGTTCTTATTCAGTAAGCAGTAACAGTTTGCAGTAGCAGTCTTCAATTTGCGGTGGATAGACGGGAGAAAAAAAGAGGATAGAATAAAGGGAAAAGACAAATTACTCATACCCGAAGGGTTACACGAATCCAAAACTCCCTTGGTTCAGAATAGCTGCCAGAAGCTCCGAAGGACAGGAGCGATAGCGACGCGGAGCTGACAAAGCGGTTTTTGCCTGATAAGGCAAAAAATTCCTAAGCAAGGGGGTCTTTTCTTTTGTTACTTTTCTTTGGACAAGCAAAGAAAAGTAAGGAACACCATTAAAACCTAATACTACTCAATTCAACGCTAGGACATTCACACAATCCCGCAATCTTGTACAACCCCTCTCTCAAACTTTAACCCGAAACCCCTTACAAAAAATCAGCTGTTTGTGCATAGAATTGCAGGGTTTGGCATAGTTCGAGAAGAGTTTGCATAGGCTTGCAGGCAAGTTCGAAATTCCCGGGGGTTTCCTTCGGTATTGGTTCGGTATTCCTTCGGTACTGGTTCGGGTCAAAAACGGGGCGACAAACGGCAGGTTTGGAGTCTTAGAGCAGCCTGTTCTTAAAAAATGGGAAATTACCGAACCAAATACGACCCACACTGCACCCTGACCCGAAGAACGTGCCTTTTACCCAATTTACAGAATCCCGTAAGCAAGGTTGAAGATTTATACTGATATTGCTATAAATAATAAAAGTTCCTGTTATTAAGAAACTTATAAGGGTATAATAGGTATATTTAACTTGATATTACGAGTTGGTAATAATGTCTAAAAAAACTCAATGACACCATTTCAAATTACATTACACTTTTTGAACAATCAACGTAAGATTGAACAACTCGAGAAATCATTTATAGCAATAGATGAACAGCTTGAGTTATTTGAAAAACAACATTCTAGTACAATTAAAAATTATTTAAAAAGTTGGCAAGAAGAATTAGACGCTTTAACTGAACGGTATAAAAAATCGGAAAAAAGTGCTCAACAAAAATATGATGAAACAATTGGTGATAGTGATCCTAAAGACCAAAACAACATTGCTTACGCTACTCATATTTCAGGAATAGACTATTTAGCACACAAAAAACAAGAGGATATTGAAGAGATAAAAGCTAAATATTCAGATTTTTTAGACCTTTTTAGTAAGTCTACCTTAATTGGACTTTACTCATTAAATGAAAATTTTTTAAGTAAAATATGTGAGTTGTCTTCGCAAACATTTACAAAAAAAATAAAGCTTTCACATTTTAGTCAGAGAGATTATCTAATATCATCATTTAATTATTTAGAATTAGTTATAGATATACCAATTGAACCATTTGAAAAGTATATATCCAAACTAAAAGATATTCAATCCATAAGAAATAAAATAATTCACGAAGGCTCTGAAATTAAAGACATTTCGATTTTAAAAACCATAGAAAAGTATTCACCGAATTTTTTATATGACCAAGAAAAAGAATTTTTAAGAATTGTAAGTTCTAACTTCAATAAAGACTTTTTTGAACTATTAAAAAACCTTTATCAAGAATTATTATGGCAATTAGAGGAAAGACAAAAATATAAAACGATAAAAGATATACTTGAAAATTGGTTTGGACTAATTGAGGGAAAAATAACAATATCAGAAGTCAATTCAACTAAAACATCAAGTAAAAAAAGAACGATTGATTTTAAAATTAGCTCAGATAATGAGAAAATTCCAGAACTGAATGGAAAGTTGTCTTTAGTTAGTAATAAAGGCTACGAAGTTGAAATAATTGACCAATCTGAAAATGAATTGATTAAAGAACTTCTCGAAGCAGAAAAGGATTTAATTAATTTAAATTTAGAATTAAAAACCTTTATGACTTTTGACAAAAATTTAGACATTAGATTATTAATTTATTAAAGAAACACTATTGCCAACATGCCTATAAGTAATTGCTTGTTCTCGCCTACTTCTGAAAATCCTCGCGGATTTTCAGCTTGGTGTGTACTTGCAAAGTTAATTGCTAACCAACGCAACTACTCATAGCCGAAAAAGTTGAAGCACATTTGATGAAAAAATTACAAAAGATAGAAATTATCAATTTGATTGGAAGAGAACTTCAAGACCGAATGAAGTTTGTAGAAATTGATGGCTATTTTGAAAGTTATGGAATTCCAACTAATCACCAACCAACATACAACAGCAAATATGTTTATGTTCAAGAAGTTCTACCTAAAGTAAAAGATGAGATTATATTAGAAATGGCATCGGAATTAGGTCTTGAACATCCAGCTGTCTCCCAAATTCCAATTATAAAAGAAAATGAAGCTACATTTTGGAAACCCGGACATTTTAAACTCTTTATTAGTCATCTAGCTAGTTTTAAAAAAACAATTGGAATTCTAAAGAAAGAACTGGAGAAATATGGGATTTCTTCTTTTGTTGCTCACGAAGACATCGAGCCGACAAAAGAATGGCAAGACGAAATCGAAAAGGGATTATTCTCGATGGATGCACTTTGTGCAGTTCTTATGCCTGGATTTAAGGATAGTAATTGGACTGACCAAGAAGTTGGAGTTGCAATTGGAAGAAATGTTTTAATCATTCCAATTCGAAAAGAACTTGATCCTTATGGATTTATTGGGAAATTTCAGGGATTTCAAGCTGTGGGTAAGAATGTTGGACAAGTTGCCGAAGGAATTTTTGAGATAATATCAACCAACATTAAGACAAAAACTAAATATTTAAATACTCTGGTTGAATTAATTTTACTTTCAAACACTTCAAATCAGGCGATAGAAAGACTTAATGCGTTAGAAAAGATTAAAGATTTGCCCAAAGAAAAAGTGGAATATTTACAAGATAAAATAGTGGATAACGAGAATCTAAAAGAAACAAGATTTTTAAACCCATTTAATAAAATAGCTTGGCAATACGAACTTGAAGGTTTGAGTTTAAAATCTTTCGAAAAAGAGAATGAAGAGGATTATGATGATTTACCATTTTAATAACAAAAAACAGTTATAACAGCGTCTCAAATTTATTGCTTCAATAATCCTCTCAGTTTATTTGGGCAACTTTACTATATTTAAGTCTGGCGGAAAAGTCCTGCGGATGTTTTCCGCAATGAAATCATAGCCAAAACAGTTGCCCGTAAAATAAACCAACAAAAACCATAATTATTAAATGAGCGAAGAATTAGAAACGACTTCAGGACAACAATATTTGGATAAAGATTTTAGTGTTGAACTGAATTTTAAATTTTGGACAACAAAAGGAGCTAGATTTGTTGCTAGTCATAGACTTAAATCCATAAATAAACTTTCTTCATATTCATTAGGTTTTTTGTCTGCTTACTTAATAATTCTTGGACTTTTAAGTGTATTTGAAATTGGACCAGAATTACTGATTTCAACAAAACATTTTGCTCTTATCTCAACAAGTCTTTCGATTTTAATACTCGTATTTAGTCAATTGGAAGGTTCAAATGATTATCGTTTACGAGCAGAAAAATTTCACGATTGCGCTTTAGAAATAAGTGAACTTTATAATAAACTGCGTTATTTGAAAACAAGTTCAATGAAACAGGACGATATAAATAAACTTTCGGAAGAATTATCAATTGAATACTCAAATGTTTTGAAAAAATATGAAAATCACAAATACATAGATTTTTTGGTGTTTCAAACTACTAAAAATGACTATTTCAAACTTAACTTGCTGAATTTCGGAATTATCAGATTAAGATATTATTGGAGCACACAATTTTTATATCATGTTTTAATAATTCTACCACCGATTTTAATTTATTGGTTAGTAAAATGAAATAAACACTACTGCAACAGTTTATCCTATAAAAACGCATAGTCCAACTCTCTAAAATAAATAATTACTTCTAGCAAAACACAAACTATGGGCACTTGGGGACCAGCACTTTTTTCAGATGATCTTGCTATTGAGGTTAAGAGTGCTTTTAAAGATAAGATCGCTTTAGCGCTTTCAAAAGAAGCGGCTACACAATACTAAAAATCCATGAAACTAAAACTAACACTTCCCTTTTTGATTATTTGTTGGGCTAAAATGCTTGCGTGTGAATGCGCCTATGAACCTGACTTCCAAACGAAAAAAGATCTAGAAGAATATCGCTTTATAGCTCACGTAAAGGTTAAGGGTGTAGAAGCCGCAGCCGGTATTGATTCAGAATGGCCTATTCACCAAATGAACTTTGAACTTTTAGAACTTTATAAAGGTGCACCAATAAAAGAGATTCTTGTTTCAGGTTCTCATCCATCCCTTGGGGGTTGGACCTCTTGCGATCTGGTTGAACGTGCTGATGAAGAATGGATCATTTTCGGGTATTATGATGAACATAAAAAAAAGCTAATTACAGGGTATTGTACACGTTCAAAAAGAATCAAACGAGCCAATGGCTTTGAGGATCTGAAGTACCCTAATCAGCCCACTTTAAAGAAAAAATTACAACAGGTTTTTGATAAAAAAATAAATAAACCTACCTACGAAGGAGCGCACATTGTGTATTATCCTAATGGGAACAAACAAGTGGAAGAGCATTATGAAAATGGTGTGCTAAACGGTAAGCGGTTGTTATATTATCCTAATGAAACGCTTCAAAGCATTCAACAGTATAGCAATGGCGCAAAAACCGGAAAATTTAAATGGTATTCTGATAAAGAGCAGCTGACCAAAATTGAAACGTTTAAAAATAATATTCCTGTTGACACCACACTCATTTGGCACGAAATCGACACGTCTTATATGAGTTTAAAAATATATTCAGGCCTAAACAACGTAGTTATGGAAGAAGCCAAAAGCATACTAGCTAAGCAAAGCCTCTGGATTCAACGTATATTTAATGAACAGGGAGAACTCCTTTCTAACATTACCTATTACCAAAACGGAATTAAAAATGACGAGCACTTGTATTTTCCTGATCAAAAAAAAGAGCATATCAGATATTACTACAAGAATGGCACATTACGCTCGGAATTGTTTAAAGAAAATGGTTTAAATACTGGCGTTTATAAAGATTGGGATGAGCAAGGGAAATTATTAAGGTCTTGGGAGTACGATGAAAAAGGAGAAGTCATAGAAGGTTCTAGAAAAGATTATTGAAAATAAAAAACTTACCACAACATTTAAATTACTCTTCTTATGCTCGGAATACTACTACTCTATTGGATCGGAAAATACTATTATAAACTCGCAGAAGCCCACGGTAAAAGCAAATGGGGCTATGCGATTCTGGGAATCGTTACCTATTATGCGTGTGCAGTAGTTTCAGGTTTCTTGATGGGTATCTTTATAGAGCTGATCTGGCCGGGCGCCGTAGATACTATCAATGAGTTTTTATTCGGTTTGATGCTGCTTCCTTTTGGTATTGCCGGCACGTATTTATTGTATTACTATTTTAAACGAAGCTGGGAAAGTAAGCCCCCCCAATTGGGTGTTGAAGAATTGGGTGCTGGGGAAGCTACGGAGACAAGGTTTTAAAAACCGCTATTTGGCGATATAAACTAATATTCAAATAATGCAGCAAAAATTTAATCACCAACCTCATATTGTTAGACGTATTCTGGCAGCGCTTATTGATTATGGCCTAATCTACACGTTTATCTATGTATTTTTGATGAGTTTTGGTACACCTACGCCTCTGGGTGGCTATAGCATCACGGGGCTTCCTATGCTTATTCCTATAGCGTTTTGGTTGTTGATGACCGTTGGCTTAGAAAGTGGATTGGGCGGCACTTTAGGCAACTCCATTGTAGGTTTAAAAGTTCTTCCTCAAAATGGTCGTAATCGCAAGCTTAGCTTTTCAGAGTCCTTTAAAAGGCATTTCTTAGACCTGGTTGATATGTCTTTTTTAGGATTGCCTGCGATCCTCTTAATTAAACGAACTGAAAAATGTCAACGCTTTGGAGATCTTTGGGCCAAAACTATTGTGGTTAAAATGAGTTCGCTGGAAAAGCCTGCTAGGATTAGTGAATGATACGTATTAAGATATACGTACCTAGTGAAATAAACGTATTGTAAAGTCAAAAAGAGGATCGCCAAAAGCTATCCTCTTTTTTAATAGCGTCCTGCTTTAAACAAGACTCCTGTGCTAAGCTCCTCTGGGAGCCACTAAAAACAACAAGTATTTAGGGGTGAAACTATTCTTGTGCTTTTTTAAAGGTTTCAAAAGCTTGTAAGGCCTTTGCTGCGTAAAAGTGAGAAGGTCCGCCTCCCATTAGGATAGCCACACCTACCATTTCTGAAAATTCTTCAAGCGTACACCCTAATTTCACACAGTCGTTAACGTGAACGGTAATACAACCTTCGCAACGTGCAGCTATGGCCAGTGCAGACGCGATAAGCTCTTTGGTTTTTCTATCAAGGGCACTATCTTTTAAACTTGCTTTTTGCAAACATGCAAAGGCTTTAAAAACATCTGGTGCATTGTTGATCAAGTGAGGATAAACCTCATTTAATTGAGCTAAACCTTTGTTATAATCTAATTTGATACTCATAATCTAATTGCTTTTTATAATTATTTAAGGGGTTAAGATTGGGTTAGTTGAAGGTCTGTAGCCTGTTCTAATTCTTGCGTTAATTGTGCTTTTGGCATATAGCCCACGTGCTCCCAAACAATGTTATCTTCTTTTAAAAGAAACATCACCGGTACGCTGCGTACGCCAAACTCAGCAGCAATATCCTGATGATTATCCACATTTATTTGCTCTACGTGCAATTGTGATTCAAATTCTTCTGAAAGTTCTTGTACAATTGGGCTCAGCATACGACACGGTGGACACCAGTCGGCATAAAACTGAAGTAGGGTTGGTTTTTCTTGGTCTTTAAAACGATCTGTATACGACATAGTTTTAGGAGTTTAAATGAATGTCTATTTGTTCTTGAAGCACATCGGCTTTAACAATACCAAACTGCCGATAAACTACCGCTCCATTCATCACAAGTAAAGTTTCCGGAGCATCGCTCACCTCAAAGGCTTTTGCAAAAGCTTCTTCTTCGGTATAATTCACTTTGAGCAATTGATACCGAAGGTCTTCTTCTGCATTCAATTGTTGTAAGCTGCGAGACATCAATCGGCTTGCGGCGCAGCCTTCCTTGTAAAAATGAAGCAGTACCGGAGTGGTACTTGCTAGTAGTGTTGCAGGTGTCATCTTATTTTGATTTTGTTTTACAAGCCAAAACTACCACGCCGGTAGGCTCAAAATATGACACAAATCGTGGGAATACTGATACGTTTAAAAACGAATTAAATTAGATTAGCCTAAGAAAGCAACTGATCGTTTAGGTATCGCTTACGGTATTGCAACGGGGTAAAACCCGTTTGTTTCTTGAAGAACCTGCCAAAGTAACTGGGATTAGAGAACAACAGTTGGGCAGCGATTTCTGCAAAGCTTAAATCGGTTTGAATAATGAGCGCTTTAGCGGCAGTACTTAGCTGTGCATTGATAAACGCGCTGGCACTATGCCCCGTCTGCTCCCGCATAGCATCGTTTAAATAATGCGGAGTGACATAAAGCGTACCGGCATAATCTGATACTTGGCGGACTTTTAAATAGTGTTGTTTTACCAGATTTTGAAATTGAGCTACCAATAGCGCCGCTTTAGATTGCGGCTTGGTCTCTTGATCCTGCTTAAACTCATACAGCCGCTCAACCTCAACCAAGAATACATTGAGATAGAGTTTTACCAGTAGATCATCTTTAAACGTACTGCGCCTGCAATAGTCTAATTCCATCTTTTCAATAAGCGGTAAAATGGTTGTACACGCCCCTTTGTTTAATGACATTATGGGACTCTTGGTTGTCATAAAAAATATAAAATTGCTCAACTTGATCTGGTTGCGCAAGCACAGCAAATAATATTCTTCGTCAAAAATGAGATGATAACCCTTAGCATCTTGGGAGCACTTTTGAATTCCGTGTAATTGATTTGCCGCCACAAAATAAAGACTGTGGAATTTTATGTCATAGGTGTGTTCCCCTATTTGCGCGCAAAGTTCGCCGTGTGTAAGCACGATCACCGAGTAGAACTTGCGGCGTTCTAATATTCCGGAAGCCCCTGTTTCCTTAAGCGCCATTTGCTCTAACCGTGTGATCTCAAAAAAGCCCGTTGACTGTTCTGTTTCTGAAGAATGAATTCCTTCACAATATACCCGTTTATCAAAAGGTAAATAATGCCTTCTGAAATCCTTTAAGGTTTCAAGATGAACTATTTCTTGCGGTTTTAATGTATTCATCAGAATCAAAGCTTAGCAAATGCAAAGGTAAAACTGTTTTAAGTGTTATAAAATTTTCTATTCCACTAGTCTAGCTCTTGTAAGCTTCCTGAAGATATCAAAAATCTCAAAAGCGTACACTTTGTAATGAAAGGCGGAACCATCGTGCGAAACGATTAAAGCTAGCATTATGTAAAATCCTTCTGAAGCGCTAAAAAACACGGTTCAGCATAACCACTGTACAATTGAGGATCTTTTATTCCCTGGAGCAGGGTTCGCGTGCTAGCTTCGTCACTTCTAAAACAGGAAAGAATGAAGAAAATAGTAAAGCGTATACTCGTATTTTTAGGAGTTAATGTTTGTTTGTATCTGATCGCGGTAGTGGTATTGATCAACTGGCCTATTCCGCAAAAAGTACCCGCCAAGAATTACGATTATACTTCTATAGATACCGTAGCGGTAAAGACCTATTCGCATCAGGAATAATGGATTAGCATGCGTGATGGTGCTGCCTTGTTCAGCCGACGCTATGCTGCAAATTCTAAAACGGTGCTGCTTTTACTACACGGCAGTGGTTCTGAAAGCAGGTATTTGAAAAGCTTAGCCGGCAGGCTTGCACAAGAAGATCTAGCCACGGTACTTACGCCTGACCTTAGAGGCCAC
This sequence comes from Leeuwenhoekiella sp. ZYFB001, assembly GCF_011784865.1. Lineage (NCBI taxonomy): Bacteria > Pseudomonadati > Bacteroidota > Flavobacteriia > Flavobacteriales > Flavobacteriaceae > Leeuwenhoekiella > Leeuwenhoekiella sp. ZYFB001. Next base: position 1,295,090 of record NZ_CP050460.1, on the reverse strand, counting down.
GGCCGTAATCTACAACAACACTCTGATATTAATCATATAGGTCAACTCGAAGAAGATCTGGAAGACCTCATCACCTATGCGCAGCAAGAACTGCAAGCTGAGAAAATTGTGCTCGCAGGGCACTCTTCCGGTGGTGGTCTGGTCTTACGGTATCTTGCAAGCGCAAAACACCCTCAAGTGGATCAAGCTATCTTACTTGCTCCCTACTTGGGGCACGATGCTCCTACGGTAAAAGCCAACAGCGGTGGCTGGGTAAGTGTAGGCGTAAAACGTTGGGTGGGTCTGGCGATGCTTAATGGCATCGGAGTTACGGCATACAACGATAAACCTGTGCTCTTTTTCAATCGGCCAAAAGCTTACGAAGATCCTTTACAAGCAGCTTCCTACTCCTACCGAATGGCGGTGAACTTTGCACCTACTCATTACAAACACGATATCATAAAACTGAAAACGCCAACTCTGCTTCTCGTAGGTAATGCTGATGAAAGCTTCTACCCGGAGCGTTTTCAGGAAGTCTTTCAACCTGCCGCTGCATTTACTGAGGTGCAATGCATCCCTAACGCCAATCATTTGAATATCATCAAAAATGAGGAAGTGCTGACGCAGATTAGGGAACTTTTGTTGGAAGAAAAGATCTAGAAAAGTCCTAAACCTCTCAACCTTTTTACACAAAGACTTTTAAGAAGCGTATTTAGTATATAAATCGAAACCATAAGTTGGTGAGCGATGGTATGGCGCTCTAATTTAGTGTTGGTGCGCGATTGCATCGCGTACCTCTTTCAAGTTTTACTAAAACTAGTAAAAATACAGTCCTACCAAATGATCTTGAAAGTTCTCGTATATTTAATCATCCAAAATAGAAATAAATTACCTCGGTTATCAAAATCTTTGGTTCCTTTAGTACATGAGTCTTGAACAGAAAAATACCGAAAAACGTAAAAATGCTGCACTAAGTAATTCCGAAGCTGCTTGGTTTTTCTTTATCCCTAGCGGATTTGCTAAATGGAATAAATTACAAAATACCAATCATAATGAGTCGGAAATGGAACGCTTCAAAGAGTACGGTTTTGATCGAAAAATCAAACAAGCAAATGAGATGAGAATTTTTGGATTCTTATTTTACTTTGCGCTTGTACTAGTGTTTGCCTGTTTCAGTATATACTACTTTGATTAGAGACTCAAGAATAGTACATAATGACGTCGCATTCCCCTTCTAAGCTTAGTTCAAGCTATTAAAATACACTCGTGCCCGCTGCATCACTTTAGGAGCGAGGATAAGCGTGGCCAACATCGTTGGGATCGCCATTAATGCAAAAAAAGTATCGATCAGGTTGATCATTAGATCTAGCGAAGTGGTGGCACCGATTAAAATACTGGCGATGTAAAAATAATTGTACCAGTGTTTGTGGCGCGTTCCGAAGATAAAGGCCAAACATTTAGAGCCGTAGTATGAATAACTAAATAACGAACTGATACTGAACACCGCAATACATACCAATAACACATAGGGTCCGTAGCCGGGAATACTGTCGCTAAAGGCTTTAGCAGTAAGGGTTACCCCATTGGCTTCACTGGTTTGCCAAACCCCGGTCACCAAAATGCACAAGGCTGTCAGGGTACACACGATCACGGTATCTATAAACGGACCCAGCATCGCCACAAGTCCTTCACGAATGGGTTCTTCCGTCTTTGCGGCGCCGTGTGCCATAGGTGCGGTACCAATACCCGCTTCATTAGAAAATGCACCGCGCCGAATACCCAAAACGATCAAAGCGCCTAACATTCCGCCAAACATAGGATCACCAGTGTAATTGTTCGCTGCAAACGCATCGGTAAAAATAAGCTGCAGGTAGCGCGGTACCTCAGCGGCATTTATAAATAGAATTGCCAGCACCGCAACAAAATACAGGACCACCATCGCAGGCACCATTTTACTCGCCGTTTTACTGATGCGATTGAGTCCGCCCAGGATCACAATCCCGGTTATGACTGCCAGTACAATACCGATGCTCAGATCAGTAGCAAAGCCTTTTTCAATTCCATTAGGCACCAGTAAAATATCATTGACGGCTTGCGTGAGTTGGTTTACGTTAAACACCGGCAAAGCGCCCACAAGTCCGGCAATACTGAAAAATACCGCAAGCGGTTTCCAGGCTTTGCCCAGACCTTCGGTAATAAAATACATGGGTCCGCCTTGCAGGGTTCCAGAGTCATCTTTCCCACGGAACAAAATAGCCAAGGTACAAGTAAAGAATTTGGTGCTCATCCCTACTAGAGCGCTGATCCACATCCAGAACACCGCACCGGGACCACCTACCGCAATAGCAACAGCAACACCGGCAATATTGCCCATCCCCACGGTAGATGACAAGGCCGTCATCAACGCCTGAAAGTGACTGATCTCCCCGGGATCGTCAGGATTATCATACTTGCCGCGCAACACCTGAATGGCGTGCCCAAAGTATTTGAAGGGAAGAAATCGCGAATACACTAACAAAAACAGTCCGCCGCCAATTAATAAAAATAAAAGCGGCAAACCCCATACAAATGAGGCAGCTTCAGCGATCCATTGATTCAATACGTCCATACACGTTTAGATTGTTTCGTTAAAAATAGGAAAGGCTCAGCAAATTACTCCGATTTGACGGTGCCAATGAGCTACCTCACGACAAAACGTTCAGGAACGCGTTAAAAACAAATACTAGTTTCGAGGCATCCCGATAGCTATCGGGATAGGTTACTCCTATTTGATTGCACCAAAAAAAACCGAAAAGAGTACTACCTCTTTTCGGTTTGTAAATATTTAGATTGCTCTCAACCTTATGCGTTCAAGTAGTTCAACACATTGGTTTCAATACGCTTGTCAATATCCGAAAGGTCTGCCTTTACAAAAGTTTCGCCGGTGATATTCTCATACAACTCGATATAACGCTCAGAAACAGTCTCAATGTACGCATCAGTCATCTCAGGTAAGGTTTGCCCTTCTAAGCCCTGAAAACCGTTGCTGATAAGCCATTGGCGTACAAACTCTTTAGACAATTGCTTTTGCGCTTCGCCTTTTTCCTGACGCTCCGCATAACCGTCTGCATAAAAGTAGCGTGACGAATCTGGGGTATGAATCTCATCAATGAGTACGATCTGCCCATCAGCAGTTTTACCAAACTCATATTTGGTGTCGACAAGGATAAGTCCGCGCTCGGCAGCGATCTCCGTCCCACGCTGAAAAAGCTTATGGGTATAATCTTCTAATACCGCATAGTCTTCCGCAGAAACAATTCCGCGTTTTAAAATATCTTCTTTAGAGATATCCTCATCGTGATCGCCCATTTCAGCTTTGGTCGCCGGAGTAATGATAGGCTGCGGAAACTTATCGTTTTCCTTCATTCCTTCCGGTAACGGCACACCACACAGCATACGCTTTCCGGCTTTATATTCTCGAGCCGCGTGCCCGCTCATATAGCCACGAATCACCATCTCTACTTTAAAGGGTTCGCACTTCTTCCCTACCGCCACATTAGGATCTGGCGTCGCTGCCAGCCAGTTAGGGACCAGGTCTTCGGTATCGCGCATCATTTTAGTCGCGATCTGATTGAGGATCTGTCCTTTGTAAGGGATTCCCTTAGGCATCACCACATCAAACGCGCTCAAGCGGTCGGTAGCGATCATTACCAAAAGGTCGTTGTCAAGGCTGTACACCTCGCGCACTTTACCCTTATAAACATCAGTTTGCCCCGGAAATGTATAATTTGTATCCGTTATGGTTTTATTTGACATTGTATGTATTCTAGGTTTAATCTCTGTTTTCTATGGCTTTGTAGGCAGCGATCACTTTCTTCACGAGACGGTGACGTATCACATCTTTATCATCCAGATAGATCATCCCTACTCCGTCAACATCTTTAAGTACCAAAAGCGCTTCTTTAAGTCCGCTAATCACGCGACGCGGAAGGTCTATCTGTCCCGGGTCACCGGTGATCAAGAATTTGGCGTGTTTCCCCATACGGGTTAAGAACATCTTCATCTGGGCGTGGGTGGTGTTTTGCGCTTCATCAAGGATCACAAAGGCATTGTCTAAAGTACGCCCACGCATAAACGCCATAGGAGCGATCTGGATCACGCCTTTCTCAATAAAGCTTTCTAACTTCTCATGCGGAATCATATCACGCAACGCATCGTACAACGGCTGCATATACGGATCTAATTTTTCTTTGAGATCTCCCGGTAAGAAGCCCAGATTCTCGCCTGCTTCTACTGCAGGACGGGTAAGAATGATGCGCTTTACTTGTTTTTCTTTTAAGGCTTTTACAGCAAGAGCTACACCGGTATAGGTTTTTCCGGTTCCCGCTGGGCCAATGGCAAATACCATATCGTTCTTGCGTGCCATATCTACCAGTTTACGCTGGTTTGCCGTTTGTGCTTTGATGAGTTTTCCGCCAACGCCGTGTACGAGAATTTCACCGCTTTGGGGAGAAGTCTCATAATCTTCACGGCTATCGCTGGTAAGCACCCGCTCGATCATATTTTCGTCAAGCTTATTGTATTTGGCAAAATGCTCCAGCAACATCGTGATGCGTTTATCAAACTCTTCCAGCAGATCTTCGTCGCCATAGGCCTTAATATGATTACCCCGGGCGACCAGTTTTAATTTAGGAAAGTACTTCTTAAGAAGTTCTATATTGGCGTTGTTTTGACCAAAGAATTCCCTTGGTGTGATCTCTGAAAGTTCGATGATAAGTTCGTTCAAAAGCGGAAGAATTTTATAAAAAAACTAGTTAATTATCTTTAGTTTTGTGCTCTAACAAATGTAACCAAATTTAGTAACTATCCTCCCTAAAAATATCAACAATACCACCTATGCCTATACTCACATTAACCACAGATTTCGGCTTAAAAGATCATTTTGCCGGCGCGGTTAAAGGGGCTATTTATAGCGAAATGGCTGATGCCAGAATTGTTGATATCTCGCACAATGTATCGCCTTTTCATATCACCGAAGCGGCGTACATCATTCAGAACGCGTATAAAAACTTTCCTCCGGGTACCATCCATATCATCGGGATCGACTCTGAGCAAAATCCCGAGAATAAGCATATTGCTGTAAAGCTTGAAGGCCAGTATTTTATTTGTGCTAACAACGGGATTATGTCTATGATCACCAAGACCATCAATCCTGAAGAAGTCGTCGAGATCAACATTCACGATCGTATTAAAACCAATTTTACCGAGCTTGATGTTTTTGTTCAGGTAGCGTGTCATATCGCCCGTGGAGGTACGTTGGGTGTGATTGGAAAACCCATCAAAGAGATCAAAGAAATCACCGGGATTATGCCGGTGATCAACAGCGATCAAAAAGGCATTATAGGGAATGTGATCTATGTTGATAACTACGGAAATGTGATCACCAATATCACCAAAAGACTTTTTGAAGATGTTGGTAAAGGCCGCAAGTTTACCATTCAGGCACGGCGTGCGATGTTTAAAAAGATCCACCAGCATTATAGCGATGCGATCAATTTTGAGATCGAAAAAAGTAAACGGGAAGAAGATGGTAAAAAGATCGCCTTGTTCAATTCGTCGGGCTATCTCGAACTCGCGATTTACAAAAGCAATCCGAGTACAGTGGGCAGTGCCTCTACCCTATTTGGACTGGATTATCGCGATGCCGTTAGTATTACTTTTGAGTAAAAGACACGCACAGCTTCAATTATAAAATTCGTAAATTTACGAGGGTTGGGATGCTAAGTATCGCAACCTTTTTAAGTATTTTATTATAAATCAAAGAATTCCATAAGAATAACGGAATTCTCACAATACAACGAATTCATGAAAAATATTGCAGTTATTGGTGCAGGAACTATGGGTAATGGCATTGCACATACGTTTGCGCAACACGGTTTTAAAGTAAGCCTTATTGATATTTCTGAAACGGCGCTGAAAAACGGAATCGCCAACGTTACCAAAAATCTGGATCGTCAGGTGGCTAAAGAAGTGCTTACCGAAGCGCAAAAAAACGAAACCCTGCTCAATATTGCTTTGCTTACCGATCTTAAAGAAGGTGTTGCCAAAGCTGATCTGGTCGTTGAAGCTGCTAGCGAGAATCTAAACATCAAACTCGATATTTTTAAAAAGCTTGAAGAGCTGTGCAAGCCCAATACCATTTTGGCAAGTAACACGAGTTCGATTTCCATCACACAGATCGCTGCTGCCACCAAACGCGCTGATAAAGTGATCGGGATGCATTTTATGAATCCGGTGCCGGTGATGAAACTCGTGGAGATCATTAGCGGGTACAATACTTCGCCGGAAACTTTAGCGACTGTGACCAAACTCGCCGAACAGTTGGGCAAAACTCCTGTTCCTGTTAATGATTATCCGGGCTTTGTGGCCAACCGTATCCTGATGCCGATGCTTAACGAAGCCATTGAAACCTTATACAATGGTGTTGCCGGCGTGCGTGAGATCGACACGGTGATGAAATTAGGAATGGCGCACCCTATGGGGCCCTTGCAGTTGGCAGATTTTATTGGTCTGGATGTGTGTTTGTCTATTCTAGAGGTAATGTATGAAGGTTTTAAAAATCCGAAGTATGCGCCTTGTCCGTTACTCGTAAATATGGTAAGAGCCGGAAAACTCGGCGTTAAATCAGGTGAAGGTTTTTATGATTACAGTGAAAGTAGAAAAGCAGAGACTGTATCTACTCAATTTCAATAATCTGTGGTAAAATCTAAATTAGCCTGGCTGGGCGTGTTTTGTTTTGTAACCATTATTTATTTAATGGCAGTCTGTATATTGGTTTTAATTGAGCAATTTCAAACATTAAGCCCCTTCAGTGATTATGGAATGTTGGGTTTGCTTTTTTTCTGTTTGCTTTTTCTTCTAACGGAATTCAGAAAACGTGCAGATGTATTTATTCTGTCTGAGAATCAAATCGAAAAGCGTTCGTTTTTCGGCATTGGTTATGCGCTACATTTCGATTTAGAAGAATTAGACGGCTTTACCGAAATGGAATACTATTCTAAAAAGTATATACATCTTATCAAAAACGGAAAACGCGTGGCTTGTTGCTGCAACTTTTATATGCGTAATTATGACGAAGTGAAGAAGGCTTTAGGGGATACTTTAATATTTTTAGGGGAAGAGCATTATTCAATAAAAGCCGAAGCTGTGTATTTACTAAAATTATAAAGAACTTTGAGCTAAAGCCTTTCAGCTAAATATTTTGTAATGCCAAAGATCATTCCTTTTAGAGCCGTACGCCCTACCCGAGACAAAGTGAGTTTAATCGCCTCGCGCTCCTATGACACGTATACTAAAGCCGAGCGTAAAGCCCGTTTAGACAACAATCCGTATTCTTTTTTGCACATTGTGAATCCCGGGTATAAATACCACAAAGAATTGAGCGGTCAAGAGCGCTTTCAACTCGTGCGCAACCGGTATCTGGAGTTTAAGGAAGAAGGTATTTTTATCAAAGAGGAACAACCGGTGTTTTATGTGTATAAGATCGTAAATCGGGATGCTGAAAGTTTTACCGGGATCATCGGCGCTGCTAGTGTTGCTGATTATAAGAACAATCAAATCAAGCGACACGAAAACACGATTAAAGCGCGTGAAGAAGTCTTTAAAGAATACCTGAAAACCACAGGATTCAATGCCGAAGCGGTGCTACTCACCCATCCTGATTATATTCCGTTGAACGCTATTTTTGAAGAAGTTATGCGTTCTCGTGCGGAGTATGAATTTACCACAACCTACCGTGATACACACTATCTGTGGCCGGTAACCGAGGAACATCTCATAGAAAAAATAAAGACCATTTATGCCGATATGCCCGAACTGTACATTGCAGACGGACATCATAGGTCGAGTTCGTCTTCACTCTTAGCAGACGACTTGAATGCTTCGGATTTAGCAGGTGATGCACACAACTATTTTATGACGTATATCATTCCCGAGTCGCACTTGCGTATCCACGCGTTTAGCAGGATGATCACCGATCTTTGTGGTATGGATAAAGATATGTTCCTGATCAAATTGGATTCAATCTTTAAAATTGAAAATCGTGGCGATGAATATATTCAGCCTTCAAAAGTGCATCACTTTAGCATGTATCTCGACGGTGACTTTTACACTTTAGAATTGCGCAAACACTATCGAAATTTTAAAGATGCTTTAGAAGGTTTAGATGCTCAGATACTTTACGATCTGGTACTTAACCCTATTTTAAAAATACAAGACCCGCGACAAGATGCACGTTTAGCTTACGGAAAGGGTAAAAATGACATGCTTGGCGCTAAAGAAAAAGTAGATCGCGGTAAATATGCTGTCGCTTTTGGCTTGTTTCCGGCTACGGTACAACAAATCAAAGACATATCTGATGAAGGACTTACTATGCCTCCTAAATCTACTTTTATTCAGCCTAAACTGCGCAGCGGAGTGACGATTTATGAGTTTCTCTAGCTAGCATAGCCCGTTACAAATATGTACCTTTACGTCATTGTGAAAGCACAGTGATTTATGGCTGATATAACGCAGAACTTAAAACAATTCAAATCTGAATTACCGAAAGAAGTCACCCTCGTAGCGGTTTCTAAAACCAAACCTAACGAGGATCTACAAGAAGCTTACGATGCCGGTCAACGTATTTTTGGTGAGAACAAAATACAGGAAATGACCGACAAGTGGGAAGCGCTTCCTAAAGATATTCAATGGCACATGATAGGTCACGTACAGACCAATAAGGTTAAGTATATGGCGCCCTACGTCAACTTGATTCACAGTGCAGACCGACTCAAACTCTTTAAAGAGATCAATAAAGAAGCGAAAAAGAATGAACGCGTCATTGATGTATTACTTCAGGTAAAAATTGCCGAAGAGGATAGTAAGTTTGGGATGCCGCCTGAAGAAGCCAAAGCGTTTTTAGAAGAAAATAAGGCTGCCCAGTATCCTAACGTCAATATTATAGGACTGATGGGAATGGCCTCATTTGTTGACGATGAAGTGCAGATTAAGCGTGAATTTGCCCAACTTGAGAAAATTTACAATACCTTTAAAGAGCAGTATGCTTTTAGCGTGCTTTCTATGGGAATGAGCGGTGATTACAAACTTGCTCTTGAACATGGCAGCACTATGATACGTGTGGGAAGCGCGATCTTTGGCGCCCGCAACTACAACTAAATACTAATTATAAAACTAGCGCTACACGGCCTATGTATGCAATTCTCGATCTAGAAACTACCGGAGGAAAATACAATGAAGAAGGAGTTACCGAGGTTGCTATCTACAAATTCGACGGTCATAAAGTAGTTGATCAATTTATCAGTCTGGTAAATCCTGAGCGGCCTATACAAGCTTTTGTTGTTGGGCTTACAGGTATTAATAATGCGATGTTGCGTAATGCCCCAAAGTTTTACGAGGTGGCCAAACGCATCATCGAGATCACTCAAGATTGTATCATTGTAGCGCATAATGCGCAGTTTGATTACCGCATTTTACAATTAGAGTTTGACCGACTGGGATATGATTATCAGCGTAAAAGTTTATGTACGGTAGAACTTGCGCAAGAATTGCTTCCGGGGCAGGAAAGTTACAGTTTAGGTAAACTCGTAAGAAACTTAGGCATCCCTATTACCGATCGGCATCGGGCTAATGGTGATGCTTTAGCTACGGTAAAGTTGTTCAAATTACTGCTAGCAAAAGACAGCAAAAAGACCATTATACAAGAAGCGATCAAACTGAATCCCAAAAAGCAAATAGATACAAAGCTTCGGGATATAATTGCAGACCTGCCCAGCAGCACCGGCGTGTATTATATGCATAACGCAAATGGCTCGGTTATTTATATCGGCAAGAGCCGCAACATCAAAAAGCGGGTGAATCAGCATTTTACAAGCGATAACCGCAAGTCTAAAAAGATTCAAGAAGAAGTTGAGGCCGTTAGCTATGAGGAGACCGGTAGCGAACTTGTAGCGCTTCTTAAGGAGAATGAGGAGATCAAGAGCATAAAACCCAAACATAACCGGGCGCTCCGGCGGACAAAATTTAAAAGTCAGTTGGTTCAATTCAGGGATGAAGCCGGGTATATCAATCTTCGGTTGGAAAAAGCAGACCCCAGAAAAGAACACATCACGACTTTTGCCACTAGTCATTCTGCTAAGCAATATTTAGAAAAAATGCTTGTGGAATATAACTTGTGCCAAAGCAAAATGGGGCTTCATACTACCGATAGCAATTGCTTTAACTATACCATTAAAGCCTGTGATGGCGCCTGCGTGGGAGAAGAATCGGCAGCAGATTATAATGCCAGAGTTACTGAGTTTATCAGCAAGCATAGTTTTGAAAATAAGAACTTTTTAATCATTGATCGCGGGCGTTCTGTTGATGAGCGAAGTGTGATTTTAATTGAAGAAGGAAAATTTAAAGGTTATGGTTTTTATAACTTGAACTTTCAGATCAATAACTTAGATATTTTAGAGCGCATCATCACACCGATGCAGGATAACCGCGATGCCAGACATTTAATTCAAAGTTATTTGCGTACGCGAAAAGTGATCAAAATTATGGAACTGACTGAACTAGAAAATTAGGATATGATTAAAAGCCTACTATTGTTTTCGGTAATTCTTCTTTTCGGAAGTTGCTCTGTTCAAGACAACGATCTGGATTATTATACAGATACGCAGCAAATAAAGCTTATTTGTCAAGTTTCAGTTTCCACTGAAAAAACCGACCCCTTATATGCGTTGCTTCTTGAGGGTAAATACTATAAAATAGATGATTTTTTTAAAGATATTCCTATTACAGCCCTAGCGAAAGTATCAATTTTAAAAGGGAAAAAAGCTACTGCAAAATATGGTGCTAGTGCTTCTTACGGCGCTATTGAACTAGAATATAAACCAGCATTCAGAAAGCAACTCTTGGCTAAAAATCTTGAAGAATTAACTGTAACCCTTTGACACAACCCCAAAAACATACCTGGAAAACACGACTACATGAAGTGATCTATGAAGCAGATACTCCTGCCGGAAAGACCTTTGATGTAGTGCTGCTCATTCTCATTTTTGTGAGTATCATTCTGGTCATGCTAGAAAGTGTTGCTCCTATGCAGGCGCAATACGGCGATTATTTCTATTTAGGCGAATGGATCATCACCATATTTTTTACGATAGAATATATTTTACGCGTGATTTCCATCAAAAAGCCTTCTTCCTACGTTTTTAGCTTTTATGGTTTGATCGATTTGATCTCTACCATCCCACTGTATCTATCATTTTTTATTGTGGGTACAAATGCCTTACTCACGATACGGGCACTGCGCTTGCTACGTGTGTTCAGAATTTTAAAAGTTACCCGATACATTGGGGAAGGCAATAAGCTTGCGCGTGCTTTGCGAGACAGCAGACCTAAAATACTGGTATTCCTTTTTGCGGTAATGATTCTTTCAATTATTGCAGGCACCTTGATGTATATTGTAGAAGGGCCAGAACACGGTTTTAAAAGTATTCCGGTAAGTATTTACTGGTGTATTGTGACCCTGACAACGGTGGGTTTTGGTGATATTGCCCCGGTGACAGCTTTAGGGCAGTTTATCGCTACCGTCATTATGGTGGTGGGTTACGGAATTATCGCTGTACCTACAGGCATCGTAAGCGCCGAGATGGCCAAAGGAGAACGCAAAGAACCTGAACCGCAAAAATTGCATATGAACACGCAGGTTTGTCATCACTGCGGCGCGAGAAAACATCAAGATTCGGCTAAATATTGTCATAACTGCGGAAACAGTTTGCATTATGAATAAACTACTTATTGCTGTGGTAGGACCTACTGCTATTGGTAAAACAGCCTTAGGAATAAAGCTTGCAAATCATTTTGATACGGAAATCATTTCGGCAGATTCCAGACAGTTTTTTAAAGAAATGAGCATAGGTACAGCTGTACCTGATGAAGACGAACTAGCGGCAGCCAAACACCATTTTATTCAGCATATTTCGGTTGAGGAAGAATATAATGTGGGGCTTTTTGAACAGGAAGCACTTGCGAAGATCGAAGCGCTTTTTACAGAACACGATGTGGTAATTATAGTAGGCGGCTCAGGACTTTATGTAGATGCTGTGATCAATGGTTTAGACAAATTTCCTGATGTTGATCCAGAAATTCGAAATACACTTACCCAACGTTTAGAATCTGAAGGTATTGAAAGCCTACAAGACCAACTTCAAATTTTAGACCCTAACCATTATCAAAGAATTGATCTACACAATAAGCAACGCCTTATTCGGGCGCTAGAAATTTGTTTGGGTACAGGAAAACCATATTCCTCATTTTTAGCAAGAAATACTGTTCAAAGACCTTTTAACACTTTAAAAATCGGTCTTAATGCAGGGCGTCAACTTATTTATGACCGCATCAACAAGCGTGTAGATGTGATGATTGAAAAAGGCTTGATTGAAGAAGCTAAAGGCTTATATGCTAAGCGCGAACTGAATGCTTTACAAACGGTGGGATACCGGGAATTGTTCAGCTATTTTGCAGAAGAATTTGACTTAGATACTGCCATTGAAGAAATTAAAAAGAATACCAGAAGATTTGCTAAACGCCAACTGACTTGGTACCGCAAAGATGAAACGATTGTCTGGTTTGACTACAACACACCTTTTGAAGAAATCGTACAAAGGATAAAAGAAAAAGTGCCTCTTTAGCAGAGGCACTTTCTTTACCACTAGTATTTATTTTTCTTCTTCGGTTTTTACAACCAAACGGAAACCTTCTCCGTGAATGTTAAGTATTTCTACAGTATCATCACGTTTAAGATATTTACGCAGTTTAGCGATGTACACATCCATACTACGAGAAGTAAAATAGTTATCATCTCGCCATATTTTAGTAAGTGCCAATTCACGGGGCATCAAATCATTTTCGTGTAAGGCTAAAAGACGTAATAATTCGTTTTCTTTGGGAGAAAGTTTATTAGGCTCTTCGTCTTTATAGGTTAAAAAGCGCAGTTTAGAATTCAGAAAGAAATTTCCGATCTGAAATTCAAATTGCTTACTATCTGCAACAGAATCTGTAGCCTTGCGCAGCATAATTGCTTTGATCTTCATAAGCAATACTTCACTGTCAAATGGCTTGTTCAAATAGTCATCTGCACCTACTTTGTACCCTTTAAGTACATCTTCTTTCATCGCTTTTGCGGTTAAGAAAATAATAGGCACATCCTCGTTTTTCTCACGTATTTCTTTCGCTAAAGTAAAGCCATCTTTATACGGCATCATTACGTCAAGAATACAAAGATCAAAGTCGTCTTTTTTAAACTTCTCAAAACCTTCCATACCATTTTTGGCATGCGTTACGTCATAATCATTCATTGAAAGATAATCTTTCAACACCGTCCCGAAGTTTGGATCGTCTTCTACGAGTAGGATTTTTTTGTTTTCAGTTTCCATATGTTTAAGATATTAGTGGTAATTTAATTATGAATGTACTGCCTTTGCCCTTATCGCTTTGTACCCAGATCTCACCTGCGTGATCCTCTACGATGCGTTTTGCATAAGCCAGACCAAGGCCGTGTCCTTTTACATTATGAATATCGCCGGTATGCTCGCGATAAAACTTATCAAATATTTTTTTCTGAACTTGTTTGGTCATTCCATCGCCCTGATCTTTGATTTTAATCAGGATAAACGTTTTTAAGTTCTCTGTATATACATCAATCTTAGGAACATCTGTAGAATACTTCACCGCATTATCTAAAATGTTCACCAGCACATTTGTAAAGTGCGACTCGTTTGCCAACACCGAAGTTTTTACTGCTCCTAAATGCGTATTGATATATCCCTGACGGTCTTCTACAATCAACTCAATATGCGTAATCGCATCCTCGATGATATCGTGAAGATTTAAGCGTTCCTTCTTAATATCAAGCTCATTTTTCTCAAGCTTAGAGATGCGCAATACATTTTCTACCTGCGCGTGCATTCGCTTATTTTCTTCCCTGATCATACCCATATAGCGTGTCAAGGCCTCAGGGTTACTGCTGATTTTTGGGTTTTTTATAGCGTCTAGAGCAAGGTTGATCGTTGCAATAGGCGTTTTAAACTCGTGCGTCATATTGTTGATGAAATCGGTCTTGATTTCTGAAATTTGACGTTGCTTTACCAATTGCTGTAAGGCACTACTGTAAGCGATGACAATGATCAACGTAAACAGAATACTCAAACCTCCCATTCCTATTACTGAAGAAACAACAAATTTCTTCTCTCCGGGAAAATTAGCAACCAATTGATAGTCGCTATTTCCTTCCACATCAGTAAAGAGTGGTACGCTGAAGTTTTGCTCCGGAGATTGCAAATCAAAATCCTTTGAGCGCACGCTGGTGACTAAATTGTTACTGTATACCGCATATTCAAAATTGGTATCCATATCGCGCTCTGCCAATTCCATCGTTAATAACCGCTGCAAATCTGCTTCTTCAACACGTTTATGAATAGGAATCTTCCGCGTGATATACATCACCGCTTGCTCGATATTGTAGCGTTCTATCTCACTTAGATCAGACATTCTGGTCAGCACCGTGGTACGATCAACTTCAGAACGGTCAAGGTCATTCTTATCAATGATCTGTGTATATTGTCGCTGCAAGTAGCGCTTAAACTTGATGCTGTCTACCTCATAATCTAAAACCGGCGCACTCAACTTGTAATCTTGCTCAACAATGCTGTTTCTAAAAATATACGATTCGTTAGATAACGAGTCGTCTTGTTTGTAGATCAGATCATACAAACTCACATCATCAGGCACTCCTAAACTATCGCGCATACGCAGTACAGGATTATACCAGGTGTTTACCTCTTTCATTTGTATATCCCGAGCAACTTCTTTGAGTACTTGTTTGGCACTAAAAGCAAATTGACCGCGTTTTGCTTCAATACTATTTGAGATCCAGTAACCCTGCACAAATATGATGCCTATAAGAGACAAGCTCATCAGCACAACGAGGAGTACAAATAGATTTTTATTCATAGCCCAAATGTATGATTTTAACATTTAGGACTTTGGTGGTTTAACCAAATGTTAACAAGAATAAGCTATGTGTTTACGCGGTCTCCCAAGAGTTGAAGATGTATTTCTCTTGCCTGTTTTTTCGATTCTTCGAGGTCTATGTTCTCGATCAAAAAGTCTGCCAAAGGAATCTTTTTAGCGTCTGGCCATTGCTTATTCATGCGGTCTTTGATCGCCGATACAGAAATTTCATCTCTTTTTAAAACACGTTGAATACGCACTTCTTTCGGAGCAGTTATGAGGATTATGGCATCGCAGGATTGCGCTGTACCATTTTCAAAAAGAATAGCAGCTTCTTTAAGCACATAAGGTGCGTGTTGCACTTCTTTCCATTGTTTGAAATGTTCTCCTACCGCAGGATGAACAATTTTATTAAGTTGCTCTAGTAAGTGCTCATCTTTAAAAACTAACTCTGAAATGAATTTTCTATTGAGTTTCTGAGCTTGATAAGCTTCAGCACCAAAGAGTGATATGATTTTTTCCTTGAGTGCTTCGGTGTGCATTAAAGCCTTGGCTTCGGCATCAGCATAATACACTGGAATATTAAATTCAGAATTAAAAAAAGAGGCAATGGTACTTTTGCCACTTCCTATTCCACCGGTGATTCCTACTGTTTTCATTTTATTTTACTAATAAATATTGCACCGTGCTTTCGCTCAATCGAATATCACGGACATAAACGGGAGCTTCTTTTACTTCAGGTGTCAACGAAGTTGAAGAATCATCTACCTGATCAAAATCTACCACCACCTTAAAGTCTGAAGACTTAACCAGTTCGTAGTTAATCAGATTCACATTAAAGATCACATTTATACGCTTCGGAAACACTTTTGCAGTAACATTAGCCGGAACGTTTATTAGCTGAAGGGGAACTGAAACGCTACCTTCAGTAAACTTATCAACCGAAAGCGAGTACAGCACTTTTTTAGGCTGAATTTCTACCATTGGAATGTTTGATGCAAAACGCAGGTTTAAACTATCTGCCACCGAATTGCGCACTTCTTCAAAACGCACCGCATCAGTGTACACACGCGTAATGGTATCAACTTCAGACTGTGGCCCACGTATTGTGACCGTGTCTGGTTTAATTTTAAAACCTTCAAGACTACCGTATCCTGCCGCAAAGTCTACTTGATAATCCGGAATCACAGCAACCTGCTTTTCATAATTTCGATCCAAATCAAAAAATACCGTATCGGGCTGAAACGCCGTAATATCGCTTCCGGTCAAACTGCCTTGTAACGCATCGTCTTCCGGATTGAAAACATAAAAAGATTTACCTTTTGCTTTCTGAAGTTGAGAAAGATCTATAGGAAATTGCTGAGAGAAAAATCGGTATTTAAAGTAGTCATAACCGCTTGCTTTGCCCGTCACTTTGACCTCATTTGCGGAGGCCGATTTAAGAATCTGATCATCGCTTAAGTTTTGAAAAGTCAGCGGCACTTTAACCGAAAAACTAAAGTTTCGGTTGAGTTTAATCATCACAGAAATCGTAGCCACTACCAATAAAATGGTAAGAAAAACCCTTAGGTTAGAATTTTTATTTTTCTTCTTTTTATCTGACATCGCAAGGCTTTTGATTCAAAATTACTCAAAAAATAAATGAGGATATTCTGTACGCGGGTCCTTTTTAAACCAACCGATTTTTATCTTCGATACTAAAAAAGCTTTTCCGTAGCCGGCAAACTGAACCAAAACTGCCCACACGCTCAATAGCCCGATCAAAATACTTTTATTGACAATTGAAGCGTGAATCGCAATGGCTGCAAAATAGAATGCATACATCAATATAGGCAAGCCGATATCAGCTAATGCAAAAAGGATTGCAACAACTAAACCCAGCACAAAAAAACTGGGAAACCAAAAAGTCAATCGTGCCGATTCTGGATGCCACTGCGTCAAAATAGGTCTCACGGTGCCAAACTTTTTTACCTGTGTATAAAACTTAGACCATGAAATACGGCGTTTGTGATACACATAAGCATCAGAAAGCAATTGAGATTCAAAACCTAACTTCCACAATCTAAGGGTGAGGTCAGGATCTTCACCAGGGTGAATGGTACCAAAACCTTGAGAGGCTTCAAAAGCTTTTTTCGAAATTCCCATATTAAAACTACGCGGTTCAAATTTTTTAGACGCTTCCTTTCTGCCTCTAATTCCACCTGTAGTAAGTAACGAAGTCATCGCATAATTAATCGCTTTTTGGAGATTAGTAAAATCAAGATGCGCAGCATCTGGTCCACCAAAAAAGTCAGTGAATTTTGCTTTTAATCCGGTTTCAACAGCCTGCAAATAATCTGGCGGCAACACACAATCACTATCTAAGATTAAAAAATAATTGCCTTGTGCGCGTTGCATTCCATAGTTTCTCGACGCCCCGGGACCGGAATTCTCTTTAAAAAAATAACTGCAATTGAGTTCAGGAAATTGCTTAACGATTGCTTCTGAAGTTTCGGTGGAACCATCTTCAACTATAACAATCTCATAAGGTTTGCTATAATCCTGATGTTTCAAACTTTCAAGAAGTTCGTAAACTTCTTGCGGTCTGTTATAAACAGGTACAATAGTTGAAAAATGTACATTCATCTGAATCAATTAAAACTTCAAAGCCAAATTCCCTTTTAAAAAAAATGCCCGAAGTCAAAGACTTACGGACATCTTAATTTCTTAGTTAGTTAAGCTATTATTGCTCTTCTTTTTCAACAAAAGCTTCCATAACAGCATCACTAACTCCCATATTACTAAATCCACCGTCGTGGAATAAGTTCTGAAGTGTAACTTTTTTAGTCAAGTCTGAAAATAAACTTACCGTATAGTCTGCACAATCCTGAGCGGTTGCATTACCTAACGGACTCATTTTATCTGCATAAGCGATGAAACCATCAAATCCTTTAACCCCTTGACCGGCAGTAGTAGGTGTTGGTGATTGAGAAATGGTGTTTACACGTACCTTTTTATCTCTTCCGAAGAAATATCCAAAACTACGCGCTATACTTTCTAAATATGCTTTATTATCTGCCATATCATTATAGTCGGGAAAAACACGCTGAGCTGCCATATATGTCAAGGCTACAATGCTCCCCCACTCATTCATCGCATCTTTTTGATAAAGCACCTGCATTGTTTTATGAAAAGACATCGCGCTTACATCTGTACCTTTTTGCGTCCAGTCATATTTTTGATCTGTATAGTGACGGCCTTTACGCACGTTGATAGACATCCCGATACTGTGCAGTACAAAATCAATTTTCCCACCTAATTCTTCAACAGCTCCTGCTACCAAATTTTCAAGATCTTCAACTGAAGTTGCATCAGCAGGAATAATTTTTGAACCTGTTTTTTCAGCAAGTTTATTAATGCTTCCCATACGCATTGCAATTGGCGCGTTGGTCAAAACAAAGGTTCCTCCTTCTTCGTGAACGCGCTCTGCAGTTTTCCAGGCGATTGAATTTTCATCAAGTGCTCCAAAGATGATACCTCGTTTTCCTTTTAATAAATTATAGGACATAATAGTTGTTTAATTTAAGTGGTCAAATATACTGTTTTATTCATTGAGAAGTTGTCTCGCGTGATCAAAAGCTGCATCAGAAGAAGCCTTACCGCCTAACATTTCTGCCAACTCAGCGATGCGCTCTTCTTTGGGAAGCACTCGTATTCCTGTGGTGGTTTTTTGCGCGACATCTTCTTTATACACTTTAAAGTGGTGTGCTCCTTTACCTGCAATTTGTGGCAAATGCGTAATGCTTATCAGCTGCATACGGTTGCCCATAGCTTGCATAATATGCCCCATTTTTAAGGCGACTTCACCGCTCACCCCTGTATCGATCTCATCAAAAATAAGCGTAGGCAATTGGGCATAATCACTTAATACCGATTTTATAGCCAGCATGATACGTGACAATTCTCCCCCGGAAGCTGCCTTTTTCAATTCTTGAGCACGCATACCTTTATTGGCTGTAAATAAAAATTGAAGTACATCTTTACCGTTGTCTAAAAATGTAGTACTGGACTCCAGACTTACTTCAAAACGCGCGTTGGGCATCCCCAAATTGCTTAGGATAGCCTCTAGTTTTGAAGTTAAAGGTTTAATGGCTTTGGACCGCTCTTTAGACAGTTTCCCCGCCAATACGTCTAGCTGGGTTTGTGCCTCGCTGATTTCTCGTTCTAATCGTGCAATAGACTCTTCTAAATTATTTAATGATTGCACTTCATCATCTAAACCATCGCGTATAGCTATCAAAGCATCTACAGAATCTACCTGATGCTTTTTCTGAAGATCAAAAAGTAATTTAAGTCTGTTCTCTAATCGGGTTAGCTCTTCGGGATTACCTTCTGTTTCAGAAGCTAAGTCATTTATCGCTTCGGAAATATCATCCAGTTCAATGGTCACGGCGTCTAATCGCTCGCTCAGTTCATTAAGTTTTGGACCAAAACCAGAAAGTTTAGACAGGCGTAATTTCGCTGAAAGCAACATCTCATTAACCCCAACTTCTTCCCTGCTCAGAATTTGATAAGCTTCGGCCAAACCTTCGGTGATTTGCTCCACATTATTCAACGCATCGTGTGCGCTTTCAAGCTGCTCCTGTTCGCCGGACTTCAAATTGGCAGCGAGCAATTCTTCTAATAAAAAGTTTTTGTACTCTTCTTCCTTCTGCGCTTCATCCTTCTGCTTAATCAGTTTTTTAAGCTGATTTTCTTTTCCTCTAAAGTCTTTATAAAGTTGTGTATAGGATCGAAGTGTTTCAGTATTTTCAGCAAAAGCATCCAACACCTGAAATTGAAAATCTACATCGGTAACTTCTAAAGTCTGATGTTGACTATGAATATCAACCAAACGCGCTCCTAAAGCAGATAATTGACTTAGCGTTACAGGCGTATCATTTACAAAAGCACGACTTTTTCCGCTAGCAAGAATTTCACGTCTTATGATGGTTTGCGACTCATAATCTAGATCCTCTGCTGTAAAAAGGCTTTGAAGTTGGTAATTATGAATATCAAAAGTTGCCTCAATAACGCATTTCTCATCAGGATTACCGATGCTACTGATATCTGCGCGTTTGCCTAAAATCAAGCCTAAAGCCCCTAAAAGTATAGACTTCCCGGCGCCGGTTTCCCCGGTGATCACCGTAAATCCATCATTGAAATTTAGACTTACCGCTTCGATCAAAGCGTAATTTTTAATCTGTAAATGGGTTAGCAACTAAAGCAATTTTTTAAGGTTTAATGCACACTTGTCACCATTGTATGATCTGCTGTGCTAGGACAAATATAAAAAGAGTTTAATCGAAAATCTAGCTTAAACGTATTGAGAGTTTTGCTCTTTCATAATGATTTCTTCACATCAAAAAAAAACCAACTTACCACACTGAATAGTTACGTGTTACCTACAATTTTATTTGTTGCCAGAACGTAGATTTGGTAGGTGCCACTTTGTTAAGCACAGAGATAAGATTGCTTACATTAACCTGAGGACCGCTCGAAAACATTTTAGAAACTTCTTCTGCTTTCGTATCAAAAAATACCCGCGTTAAAAAATTATTAGGACGGCTGGCATACATTTGATTAAACAGTTCTAAAGTTGCTGCGATACCCTGCTTTGCTTCACGCGGATTATCTGCCATATAATCCAAACCGTTGCGATGGTATGCATACATAATATCTGAAAACGTTCTAAAGTTGGGAGAAAGCAAATCGTTATTTAATCTGAAACGCGTTTGCGTTCCGCTTTGTGGCGACCAGCCTTCGGTAACCTGTTGTTGTGCTGTGTTTACTATTCGAGTCGCCTCTTGAAAATAAGGTTCACCGCCGTTGAGTTGATACGAAGCAGCATCAAGACCAATAATAGTATACGCATAAAATGCCAACACCGAGATCAAATTAGAATCAAACCCATTAGGATTGTAGTTTAAAGGCTGAAATTCGGTATATCTAAAATTGAATTGCTTGTCATTAAAATTTAAAATTGGAGTCGTATACGTGCTGTTGAATACGGGTCTCGAAGACTGCACTTGCAGCGAGGCTGTAAAATAATCAGAATCAATATTTGAAACGATAATGACTAAGCTACAATCTATTTTCTCCTGTTGCTTGACATTTAGATCAGTCCAGGTTGTATTGTTCATAAACTCCGTCAACTCCGTTTTTAATGTTCTAAAAACCTGACGGTTGCTTTGCCCCGTTTGTTCTGCATTAATAACCACCGAACAATTAAGCTCCTGCCCTTGCACGGCAACAGCTAAAAGGCAAGCGCAAAATACAACGAGTGATCTAAGCATGAAGTAATTGTTGTATGAGTTCAAATACATCTTGAGCGACTTCTGCTTTAGGTTTCAATTCCTGCGGAAGCACTGCTCCAGACTTTGTGATGAAAGTTACTTTATTTGTTTCGGTTTTAAAACCTGCGCCTTTATCATTTAAGGAATTCAGCACGATCAAATCCAGATTTTTACGCTGCAATTTTCCCTGAGCATTAGCCACTTCATTTTCCGTCTCCAAAGCAAAACCTACTAACAGCTGCTTCTTTTTTTCAGCGCCCATGTACGCGAGAATATCTGCTGTAGGCTCCAGATCAATTTTTAAAGCAGCTTCTTTCTTTTTAATTTTTTGGTCTGCCACTAGAGCAGGCCTGTAATCGGCAACCGCAGCTGAAGCAATAGCAACGTCAACGTTTTTGTAATGCTTCTTTACTTCTTCAAACATCTCTGCTGCTGAAGTAACGTTGATTCGATTGATTAAATTGTGTTTAAGCTGTAAATGTGTAGGACCCGAAATCAAGGTAACCTGAGCACCCAAATTGGCTGCGGCTTCAGCGAGTGCATACCCCATTTTCCCACTGCTATGATTCCCTATAAAACGCACAGGATCTATAGCCTCATAAGTGGGGCCGGCTGTGATCAATACTTTTTTTTCTTTTAGCGGAAGGCGGCTAAGTATATCGGCCTCTATAAAGGCCACGATATCTTCAGGTTCTGCCATTCTGCCTTGACCCTCAAGACCACTTGCCAATTCCCCGCTTGTAGCCGGGATCATTACATTTCCAAAAGATTGCAGCTTCTCAAAGGAGTTATGGGTACTGGGATGCTTGTACATATCCAGGTCCATCGCAGGAGCAAAATAGACCGGACATTTTGCCGAAAGATAAGTCGCCAATAATAAATTATCTGAAGTACCCGAAGCCATTTTAGCAAGCGTATTTGCTGTGGCCGGAGCAATAACAAAGAAATCGGCCCAAAGGCCGAGTTCTACGTGATTATTCCATACGGCATTCTCATTTTCCTCTTGGGTAAATGTAGAAAGCACTTCATTCTTTGAAAGGGTAGAAAGGGTCAATGGAGTAACAAACTCCTTAGCCTCAGGCGTCATAACCACACGCACTTCTGCGCCGGCTTTGATAAAGCCCCTAACCAAAAAAGCCGCTTTATAAGCAGCTATCCCGGCGGTTACTCCAAGTAAAACCTTTTTACCGCTTAATATTGACATGAACTACTCTTTTGTAGTCGTATCGCGGAAGTAAATTTTATCCTCTAACCATTCTTGAACGGCCATAGCGTGTGGCTTAGGCAAACGCTCATAGAATTTAGAAACTTCAATTTGTTCTTTATTTTCAAAGATCTCCTCTAGACTGTCGCTATACGTAGCAAACTCGTCTAATTTCTCTAAAAGCTCTCTTTTGATCTCTGTATTGATCTGAGTCGCACGCTTGGCGATGATAGAAATCGCTTCATAGATGTTTCCGGTAGGAGCATCGATCTCACTACGGTTGTGAGTAATAGTATTTACAGGTGCATCTAGATTTTTAACATCCATAATATTCGCTTTATTTAATTAGGAATAATTTTCTAAAATTTGGTCAATATCTGCTTTTATAGCATCTGCCTCAGTGCGATATTCTCCTTCAGGAAAATAACGTATTAAGGTCTCATACATTTCAATCGCTTCTTCTAATCTTGGCTTTACAAGCACGTTAATACTTTTAGAACCATACTGATACTGCGAATCTAATTTATAGAAAAACGCAGCTTCACGAAAAGGAGAACCGGGATAATCTGATAAAAAGTCATCAAACGAAGCAATTGCAGCAGGATACTCCATAATCTTGTGCCATCCTTTTGCTACTTCATATGACTTTTTCTGAAGCTTTACGCTTAAATCTTTAATACGCTCGTTAGCATCAGCAGCATATTCTGAATCTGGATATGCGGTGATGAACTGCTGTAAATAGTCAAGTCCTTTTTCTGTTTCAGATTGATCTAACTGATAGTTAGGCGAAAGCTCTGCATAACTTACAGCAGCTTTGTACTGCGCTTCTTCAGCCTTATCTGAATCAGGATACGCCGAAACAAAACGGTCAAATTGATAACCGGCCAGATAATAATCTTCTACTTGAAAATGAGCATCAGCATATAAGTACATCACACGTTCTGCCTGTGGCTTACCGCGATATGCAGGCACAATTTGCTCCCACAGTTTTAATGATTTACGGTATTTACCTACATCATAAAGTGAATCTGCAAATGCATATTTAAGCCCCATATCCTCAGATTTCAGGGCTTCTTGATATTCACTGCAAGATGCAAGTGTGATTACTGCTAATACGACTAAAATTGTTTTCTTCATTAAGCTTAAAAACATCGGGCAAAAATAAGGTTTTTCTAGGGATTACAAAACTTAAAGACCAGTCTCGCTCAAGTATGTTGCAATATTTTGCTGTAAAGTTTCGGTGGCCTGCATTAAAGGTAGTCTTACCTCCGGCGAACAAACGCCTTTTAATGCCAATAACGCCTTAATTCCTGCGGGATTGCCTTCAGCAAATATTAAATCTGTAGCCGGCATAAGCGTGTAATGCTTTTCATAAGCTTCGGTATAATTGTCGCGCAAACCTTCTTTAATCATAAGTGAAAAAAGATTAGGAATACCTTGAGCTAAAACGGAGATCACTCCATCTCCACCAGCTGTCACCGTAGGTAACGCCAGTAAATCATCTCCTGAAATCACTAAAAATCCTTCAGGACGATCTTTTATTATACGCATCATTTGCGCCATATCACCGGCAGCCTCTTTGATCCCTATGACGTTTTCTACCTGGTTTGCAAGTTTCAATACGGTTTCTGGTAACATGTTGCTTCCTGTTCTTCCCGGAACATTATAAAGAATTACCGGAACTTCACTAGCAGCGGCAACTGCTTCATAATGCGCATAGATCCCGGCTTGAGTAGGTTTATTATAATACGGTGAAACCGAAAGAATAGCTTTAAAAGCAGATAAGTCTCTCGCCTTTAATTCTGCTACGATGGCCGAAGTATTGTTCCCTCCTACTCCAAGCACTAACGGAAGACGCCCTGCATTCACCTCAATAACCTTTGCGATCACTGCATCTTTTTCTTCTGCGGTTAAGGTTGCGTTCTCAGCAGTAGTCCCCATAACCACAAGATAATCTATACCTCCGTTTATATTATATTCTACCAGTTTTGCCAGACCGTCAAAGTCCACACTTAGATCACTTTTAAATGGAGTGGCTAGTGCTACACCGGTACCTTTCAATTCCTGCATGCTATTCTATGCGTTTTAATAATTTTAAATACTTTACTAATTCGGTTTCAAACGCAGCTACATCAGTAGGTTCTACTTGAATTGTAAGCGCATTAATCGCTGTGTTTTTGTGATCAATGCCTACTTTAAAAGCTGCTTTGGATTGCGTTGCAACGAAATTCAAAAATACATTTTCTGAAGTGTAATAACTTATAAGTAAACCAAAAGGTTGGTCTATTAGGTTTTTTACCGCTTCATTTTTCAAATTTCCAAAGAGGCTGAAGTCCGTTTTACTCATATAGAGCAAATCTTCAGCACTCTGATCTGCACGCTTTTCAGCAAAAACAACAAGTTTATTTTCAGAAGATTGAGTCAACTTACCCAGGCGCTTCAGAAGGTTTTTTCCTTCATTTACAAAACGCGCTTCAACCAAAATCACCACATTAGCTATAGGCCCCACTTCCTTATGTGTCGTGGGTTGAGCAAGCCAATTGTTAACCTTAGTTTTAACCAAATTGTGCTTCAATCCGTCTAAAAACATCTAAATTTGTTTTGGCGCAAATGTAATTAATTAAAGCGCAAAGCAAATCTTTTATTTCATTCCTCAATGCTTAGAAATTTTATTCTCCTTTTCCTTGCGCTACACGTGTTTAGCTGCAAAGATTCTCAAGCGACTTTAACCCATATAGACGGGAAGCAAATTCCAATTACAGATAGTATCAAAAGTGATCCGGCTATTGTAGAATATGTCGCTCCTTTTAAAGCGCGCATTGATGCAGAAATGAGTGCGGTGCTAGCCTATGCACCTCAAAGCTTATCTAAAAACGACGGACCGTTTAATACCGCTTTGGGGAATATGATGGCTGATGCCGTTTTAGAATTGAGCAATCCTGTTTTTGAAAAACGTACCGGTAACACCATCGATGCGGTTTTACTCAATCACGGGGGAATTCGCTCTACGCTGAATGCAGGTGATGTAACGATGCGCACCGCTTTTGACTTGATGCCATTTGAAAACAGCGTTGTGGTCGTAGAACTTACAAGCGATAAAGTAAACGAAATGTTTGAGTATCTTAAATCTGGTAAAGCGCATCCTATCGCCGGAATGCAAATCAGTATTGACGATAATAATAATTTAGTCAAGGCGTCTATTGATGGTGAACCTGTCAAAGAAGGTCAGACCTATTTTATAGCCACCAATGATTATCTACAGCAAGGTGGTGATGGTATGACTTTTTTCAGCGATCCTGTGAGTATGGAGGTTCTGGATTATAAAATACGCAGCATTTTAGTAGACTATTTTAAAACTCAGGATACCATTGCACCGGTAAGAGATAACAGATTTACAAAGGAATAATTATGGAGAGAAGAAAATTTATAAAACAAACCGGGATCGCAACGGCAGCAGTTGCTGGTATGCCAAGTTTAGACTTGTTTGGTGCTTCGGAAAAATCAAAAAAGATCACCATTTTGCACACGAACGATGTGCATAGTCATATAGACCCTTTTTCTCCTGAGGATGCTTCCTTCCCTAATCAAGGCGGAGTAGCCCGACGATTGACTCTTATTGAAGCTATTCGTAAGGAAAATCCGAATACATTACTTCTAGATGCCGGGGACATTTTTCAAGGTACGCCGTACTTCAATTTTTATGGTGGCGAGTTAGAATTTAAACTTATGAGCCTTTTAAAATATGACGCGGCAACGATAGGTAATCACGATTTTGACAATGGCGTTGGCGGCTTAGCAGCACAAATGCCTAATGCAACTTTTAAAATGCTTAGCGCCAATTATGATTTCACCAATACAGCTATGGAAGGGCTTACCAAGCCTTATGAGGTTTTTATTAAAGATGGAATTAAAATAGGTGTTTTTGGAGTTGGTATTCAGCTTGAAGGTTTAGTCACTAAAGCATTAAGTAAAGAAACGCAGTATCTAGATCCGGTTGAAGCTGCGCAAGATATGAGCCGAATTTTAAGAGAAGAAGAAGCTTGTGATTTGGTAATCTGCCTTTCACATTTGGGCTACGAATATCGTTATGATAAAATTTCGGACTTAAAACTTGCTGAAAAAACCAGTGGGATCGACTTGATTATTGGCGGACACACTCATACCTTTTTAGACAAACCAGTGGTTGTTTCTAATGCTAAGGATGAAGATGTTTTGGTAAATCAAGTGGGTTGGGCCGGAATTAATCTAGGTCGAATAGATTTTGAATTTGACACCTCAGGAACCGTAAAAACAACTTCAAAGACGATCACGGTCTAATATTCGTCGTAGCTCATATCAGTTCGTACGTGATCTATACTAACGCAGTATAAGGTCACACAAGCCTTATGCACACAAATTGCTATTTTGGCTCCAATAGCTATTATGGGAATAGAAATACTGTAGGTAAAAACAAAAGCCAAAATCGCTTCGATTAACAAGCCTCCTCCTATTAAATACAAATACACATTACTGGGGTGTCTATTGCGTAAGGGTATTAAAAAGCAAACGATCGTAAATACCAAAAGTAAAATTGTGCCAGATACAAATAGAAATTTATTCGGTATCAAATCGTAATACATCGTCATTAGATAAATGATAGTGTAAATACAAAATAGGGTACCAATGCCCGGCTCTACAAGCATGGCTTTAGTAATTTTTCGAGGCTTTAATTTGAGAATAGGCCAAAAGGTATAAAGCAAAGCTGCGGCAGCGATAATAAACATGCTCACGATCTCAACAAAATAGCGATGAACATCTGTGATCAAAAAAGCTTCCCCGATATACGCCGAAATTAAAAAAATCGCAAAAACGTAATTATGACGTTGTAACGACAAAAAATAATACAGATAAAATCCTATATAAAATAAGGGCTGAATATAATACCCAACTTTTGAGGTAACGCTGGATAACAGAATAAATAACACGCAAGCCAAACCGCTACTCACAAGAACAGTATTCGATTTTAGAGGTTGTAATTCCATACTATTTTAAATGCATGTTATGACTAGAAATACTCTTCTTGAGAACTTAGAATATATTTAAATTGAATTAGATACCAAACTAAGAAAATTTTAAAAAGCAACATAGACAGCAAGGAGAAATACAAAATCACTTCAAAAGTCCAGATAAATTCATAGATAAACATTGAAGGCGCCATTACTGCCATAGCTCCACCCATAAAATACAGAGCAAAATTGTCTGGATGCTTGTTTTTAACCGGAACCAGAAAACAAAAGACAGACCAGCAGACCAAAGCTAGTACCCCGACAAAAAATATAGAATTATTGGGCAATTCATCAAACACCATCAGACTCAACTTCCAGAACATATAAAATATAGCAAGCAAACCTAAACTGGGGCGCAACCAATCTACAGCATCAGCTTTATTTGCTGCACTTTTTAAAATCGGCCATAAATGATAGATCATCGTAAAAGTCGCGATACTGTAACAACTAAGCACAAGCGTAAAATACTTTGTAAAATCAATTAAGAAGAAAATTTCATTTAACAGTTCACATACTAAATAAAAAAGCAACAAATAATTATGCTGTTTCGTATTGCCAACATAAAAACAGTAGATTATCGCTACATTAATCGGTCGCAAAGACACCGCAAGATTGAAAAAGCGATCAGGTAAAAAAACTTCTAAAAACCCCAGTAAGAGATATGCAAGCAGAAGGTGTTTGTATT
Source organism: Leeuwenhoekiella sp. ZYFB001 (assembly GCF_011784865.1). Classification (NCBI taxonomy): domain Bacteria; kingdom Pseudomonadati; phylum Bacteroidota; class Flavobacteriia; order Flavobacteriales; family Flavobacteriaceae; genus Leeuwenhoekiella; species Leeuwenhoekiella sp. ZYFB001. The sequence goes on along the minus strand of NZ_CP050460.1, from coordinate 1,266,827 downwards.
TCATTTACAATGTTTAGAAGCCGATTTGGATTCAATCGCTTTTTAATTTAAAAATTAAGGAATCTGTCTTACTCACAAAGTATTTGTTTCAATATGACCGACAAAATTGTAAATTCAAACAGTTTTAATATAAAAGTACAAGTACAAGGCTAGCTTAATTGCGCTCTCGAAAAAGTTTAAATTCACACCTAATTTATTGTTCTAACATTTCTAAAAAGTCATCCTCTGAGATAATAGGCACATTTAAAGACTCGGCTTTTTGCAATTTACTAGGACCCATATTTTCACCGGCAACTAAATAGTTTGTTTTTGAAGAAATACTACCTGAAGCCTTTCCCCCATTATCTTCAATCATTTTTTTCAGTTCGGTACGTGACACTTTTGAAAAAACACCTGAAATCACAAAAGTTTGACCTTTAAGCTTTTCCGTTTGATTTTCTAACACCGCAGCATCAAGCTCCAACTGCAAACCATACGCTTTTAATCTATCAATTAACTCTTGCGCATACGCATCTGAAAAGAATGCGACAACACTGTGCGCAATGCGATTACCAATTTCATCAACCGCAATTAAAGTTTCTTCAGTAGCAGCCGCAAGCGCATCTATGTTTTTAAATTGTTTTGCCAGTTTTCGCGCAACGGTTTCTCCCACATAGCGTATTCCCAATCCAAAAAGCACGCGCTCAAAAGGCACTTGTTTTGAAGCTTCGATACCTTTAATAAGATTATCGGCAGATTTTTCAGCCATTCGCTCTAAAGGCAGGATATGCTCTTTTTTTAAGGCATATAAATCAGCGTAATTTTTAATCAAACCTTCTTTTACCAACAAAGCAACCGTTTCCCCGCCAAGCCCTTCAATATCCATAGCTTTACGCGAAATAAAATGCTGAATTCTACCTATTATTTGCGGTGGACACCCCATATCATTCGGGCAATAGTGCTGCGCTTCCCCTTCTTGACGCACTAACGGCGTTCCACACTCAGGACAGGTATCAATATAGGTTGTGGGTGCAGAATCAGCATCACGTTTTTCAAAATCAACCCCAACAATTTTAGGAATGATCTCCCCTCCTTTTTCAACATAAACTCTATCTCCCTCACGCACGTCTAATTTTTCAATCTGATCGGCATTGTGCAGCGAGGCACGTTTTACGATAGTCCCCGCCAATTGCACCGGAACTAAATTCGCTACCGGAGTGATTGCTCCCGTACGCCCCACTTGATAAGTTATTTTCTCAAGAACGGTTTCTGCTTGTTCCGTTTTAAATTTATACGCCATCGCCCATCTCGGCGCTTTTGCAGTAAAACCTAATTCTTCCTGTTGTCTAAAACTGTTTACTTTGATCACCACACCGTCAGTCTCATAAGGCAAATCATGACGATGCTCATCCCAATAATTCAAGAATTCAAAAGTCTCCGCAGTTGATGCGGTTTTTTTAGCGACATCAGGCACTTTAAAACCCCAGCTTCGGGCTTTTTCAAGACTTTCAAACTGTGAGTCAAAATTGAGATTTTCACCTACGATACTATACAACAAACATTCTAGCGGACGCTTAGCCACCTCAGCACTATCCTGAAGTTTCAAACTTCCGGAAGCTGTATTTCTTGGATTGCTATACGGCTCATCACCGGCTTCTACCCGTTCTGCATTCATTGCAGCAAAACCGGCCAATGGCAACACGATCTCCCCACGAATATCAAATTTATCAGGGTAATCTCCTTTCAGTTTTAAAGGAACACTGCGTATGGTTTTTACATTATTGGTAACATCATCTCCCTGCGTACCGTCTCCTCGCGTAACCGCGCGTACAAGAGCTCCGTTTTCATAAGTTAAACTTATAGAAGCACCATCGTATTTAAGTTCGCACACGTATTCTACTTTTCCATCAACCAACTTTTTAATGCGTTGCTCCCAATCTTCAAGATCTTCTTGAGAATAGCTATTGTCTAGCGAATACATTCTATATTGATGCTTGACCGTAGCAAAGTTTTTAGTCACTTGCCCACCTACTCTCAAGGTTGGAGAGTTTGGATCGTGATACTCAGGATGCTTTGACTCTAATTCTTGCAGCTCCTTTAATTTTTGATCAAAAGTATAATCATCAATCTGTGGCTGATCTAGCACGTAATAATTATAATTATGCTGTCGCAGTTCTGCGCGTAAAGCTTCAATTTTATCTTGAGTGGTCATAGCTAGTAGTTTGTCAAAGTTGGTAAAGTTCGGGTTTTAGCGCTTAAGATTAAAAGGCTTATTAAGGCGAAAACTGAAAAACAAGTATGCGTTTGTGAAAAAAATTATTGGGATCAAAATCAAACCGAAGCATTCCGGAAGCAAACTGCGACGGAGTTATTCTCCCCGTTTGTTTTAAAACCCAAAAATATTCAGCGATGAGTTCATCATAATAGCTTTGGGAACGCATTGCTTTAAAAAATACACCTTTCTCGTTCAAAGTTTTCGAATTGGACTTCTGTTTATAAAAATCATCTTGCAGGCCTGAATTTTTATATTTCAAAAGAAGTGCTTCGGGCCATTGAAATAACATTTCGGTATTATCCGAAGCTTGATGTTCTAAATCCTCCAACAGCTGAAGATACGCATCCTTCAATTCGAGTTTCGAGTACCCGACTTGTAAACTCCTTTCAAAATGGTCTACCATTTCATTCAAAACCTGAGCCTTTTCTAAACCCAATTTATCTTGAAATTCGCTAATGCGCTCATCGCGCGTAAGACACGAAGTAAGCATTAACAACAATACCATCCCAAAAACCCGAATCAAAATCTATGTGTTTTCGGGTTTAAGAAATTTTGAAGTGAAGTCTGGTATAAAATGCTTCATTTTATCAAGAAGTCCGTCTACCTCATCATCCACGATGAGCAACTGCCTATTCTTTGAACTTAGAAAACCCCGGTTGACCATCTCATCGAGCATTGCAATCAAGTGGTCATAAAAACCATTGATATTCAGCAAACCAATGGGTTTGTGATGTAAACCCAATTGACTCCAAGTAATGATCTCAAAAAGCTCTTCAAACGTACCGAAACCGCCCGGAAGCGTTATAAAACCATCGCTTACTTCTTGCATTTTTAATTTGCGCTCGTGCATATTTTGCGTGGTAATCACTTCGTCAAGATCTGTGTAGACAATTTCTTTTGTTTTAAGAAATTCAGGAATAATCCCAATCCCCTTACCTCCTTGAGTCAGACTAGCTTTGGCAACAGCCCCCATAATTCCTAACTGAGAGCCCCCGTAAACAAGCGTGATGTTATGCGCTGCAAGTTGGTTTCCTAAAACTTTAGCTTGTTCTAGAATTGCAGGATCATTTCCTTCACTGCTTCCGCAGAAAACACAAATTGATTTTAAAGTATTCATTAGCGTTGTGCTTTTATCATTCTGGGATTTCCGGCAAAATCGCTGCGCAATTCTACTTTTGAAAATCCTATGTTTTTTAAAAGTGATACCGTTTGCTCACCCAAATATTGATTGATCTCAAAATACAAAATTCCATTAGGCTGAAGTGCTTTCAGTGCTAATTCTGCAATTTTTCGATAAAAAAGTAAAGCGTTGTCATCAGGTACGAATAAAGCCAAATGCGGTTCATAATTTATTACATTGGGCTTGATCTCTGCTTTTTCTAAATCACGCACATAAGGCGGATTGGAAACGATCACATCATACGATTTCTCTAACGTCTCACAGGCCAAAATATCCTGTTCAATAAACCGAACTTTCACAGCATTGGCCGTGGCATTTTCAGCCGCAATCTTTAAAGCTTTTGCTGAAACATCCAGCGCAGTAACCGAAGCTTTAGGCAATACTTTAGCTAAACTTACCGCAATTGCGCCGCTACCCGTACCAATATCTAAGACTGTACATTCTTGATCTTTAAAGTCTGTATAAATCCACTCGACAAGTTCTTCAGTTTCTGGTCTGGGGATGAGCACATCAGGAGAAAGTACAAATGGGAATCCGTAGAATTCTGTAGTACCTACAATATATTGCAGCGGCTCAAACTTTTTAAGTCTGTTTAAAGCGTGATCAAAACGAGTTTGCTGCGCTTCAGTAAGCTCCAATTGAAAATTCAAAGGAATTTCAAATGCTGCCAACTTGAGATATTCTTGAGAGAGAATTTTAAAAAAAGTCTCAGACTCTTCTTGTGGGTAAAGTGCGTCTAAGGCGTCGTAAAATTGTTGACGATATTCCTTTAAAACCATTTAAAACGTCTTTAGCATATGCACGGGACACGCACTATGACCGGTGCAGCCCATCGGCCCATCAATATACTCAAAACCTGATTTCTTATAGAGTTTTTGTGCCGCTTCCATATATGGCATCGTCTCAATATAAACCTGCTCAAAGCCCTGGTTTTCAGCAAATTCAAGACAGGTGTTCATGAGGCGCTGCCCTACTCCTTTTCCGCGTAGCGAAGCAGAAATATACATTTTTTGAAGTTCGCAAACCGGTCCCTCATAATTGGCCAAAGGCGCAATACCGGCACCTCCTAAAAGTGTTCCATCTTCTTCAATAACAAAATATTCCGCTTGATCTACATCATAAGTCTCGTACATACAATCTAAAGCGGTATCTGCATAAGCGGTACCCACTTTTGGCACGCCCATTTCGATCAAAATTGATCTTAAAAGGTTCGCCAACTCTTTATTATCAGCGGCTTCAACTGCCCTAATGTGCAACATAGATATTCTTACTTTTAAATGGTATTTTTGAGGCTGTGAAGATACATGAAAAATACATGGCGCGCTGCCTGCAACTGGCCAAAAACGGCCTTGGGAACACCTACCCCAATCCAATGGTGGGGAGCGTAATCGTTTATAATGACCGAATAATTGGTGAAGGCTGGCATCATCAAGCAGGACAACCCCACGCCGAAGTCAACGCCGTAAATAGTGTGAAGGACACCTCACTTCTTGAAAAAGCAACCATTTATGTAAGCCTTGAACCTTGCAGTCATTTTGGGAAAACGCCGCCGTGTAGTGATATGATCATTGCAAAAGGGATTAAAAAGGTAGTGATTGGCACGGTTGACCCATTTATTGAAGTTGCCGGTCGCGGAATTAAAAAATTAATGGACGCTGGCTGCGAAGTTTTAGTAGGTGTTCTGGAGCAGGAATGTATAGATCTGAACAAACGCTTTTTTACCTTTCATCAACAAAAACGCCCGTATATAATTCTCAAATGGGCCGAAAGCCTTGACGGATTTATCGCTCCCAATGCTGAAAGGCGCTCTACACGAGAGCCGGTTTGGATCACTAATAAATATAGCAAGCAACTCGTACACAAATGGCGTGCAGAAGAACAAAGTATTCTTGTAGGTCGAAGAACTGTGGAAGCAGACAATCCTTCACTTACGACCAGAGATTGGAGTGGTGCTTCTCCAACGCGTATTGTTATAGATCGCAAGCTTAAAATAGATCTTGAAAGCACTGTTTTTGATCACACTGTTCCGACACTTGTTTTTACTGAAAAGGAGCAGTCTAACAGCGATAATCTCAAATACCTAACGATCGATTTTACAAAAAATACGATCCAGCAGATATTAGCTTCTCTTTATAAAGAAGGTTTACAATCTGTAATTATTGAAGGCGGAAGCGCTACCTTACAACAGTTTATTGATGCCGAAGCTTGGGACGAAGCCCGCGTGTTTAAAGGAACTACAAGTTTTACTAGTGGAATACACGCTCCGAAACTTAAAAGAGCTAAGACCCTAAAAACCGAAAAACTAACCGGAGACCTACTGGTCTATTATACCCGCAAACATGATTAAGAACATTGTTTTTGATTTTGGAGATGTCTTTATCAACCTGGACAAAAAAGCCCCTGAACAAGCCCTCGCTAAAATGGGAATTCGTCAAATTGATGATGAAATGGTGAATTGGCATAACACTTATGAGAAAGGGCTAATGAGTAGTGAAGCGCTTACTGAACACTACCTGAATAAATTTCCTTCACTTACTGCGCTTTCTTTTAAACAGGCTTGGAACAGCATCATTTTAGATTTTCCGCAACACCGTTTAGACTGGATCATCCAGCTGGCTAAATCTAAAAAGTATAGGCTTTTTCTATTGAGCAACACTAATGATCTGCACATCGAGCAGGTAATCAAAAACATGGATGCGATGCGGTATTCTCAATTTCAAAACTGTTTTGAGCGCTTTTATCTTTCGCAGCAAATACATATGCGCAAACCTGATCTCGAGATCTATGATTTTGTTTTACAACAAGATCAATTGATTGCCCAAGAAACACTTTTTATAGACGACACCATCTTAAATACGGCTGCAGCATCCTCAATGGGAATTCACACTTGGCATTTAGAACCCGGCAAAGAAGATATTACCCAACTTTTTGAAATCAAGAAGCAGCTGTTTTGATCTACCTTCTGCTCAGCATAGCATCTTCAAGTATCATCTTTTTAGTCTTTAAATTGTATGATACATTTAAAGTCAACACTTTTCAAGCCATTGTGGTCAACTATTTGATCGCAACCACTTGTGGTTTTATAGCGTATGGTAAGTCTATTGACTTAACAATAATTCCATCGTATGATTGGTTTCCGGGAACGCTTTTTCTTGGAGTGCTTTTTATTGTGATCTTTAATCTTATGGCGATCACCACGCAACGCAATGGTCTATCTGTGGTTTCTGTCGCGACCAAAATGAGTGTCGTTCTCCCTATACTTTTTGGATTAATCTATTACAAAGAAAGTTCGGGCCCGCTTAAAATTCTGGGAATCGTGCTGGCTTTGATTGCAGTGTATTTGGTTTCGTTGAAAAATTCAAGCGAAATTTCAAAAGTAAAAAATAATGGTCTGCTCTTACCTATTTTGGTATTTCTAGGCAGCGGAATCATTGATACCAGCATAAAATTTCTCGAAGACAGCTTTGTAGCAGAACTGGACGTACCCTTGTTCTCTGCGATGATTTTTCTTACCGCGTTTGTATTAGGAATTGCCGTATTATTTTATCAAATCATCAAAAACAAACAACCTCTAGCCTTCAAGAATTTAGTTGGAGGCATTGCTTTAGGAATCCCTAATTACTATTCTATCTACTTTTTGGTTCAGGCGTTGCGCCACCCTTCCCTAGAAAGCAGTACGGTTTTCACGCTAAACAATGTGGGTATTGTTATGGTCGCGACCTTGATTGGCATTTTATTTTTTAAGGAAAAGCTTTCAACAAAAAACTGGATCGGGATTGCAATCGCTGTTGTAAGTATTATACTTATAGCCGTAGTAAAATCATAACTATGCAGGAAGAATCTCAAAGAAACACTTACAAAACCATCACCAAAACAAGTGCAGAATCCTTGTTTAAAGACCGTGGAAGCAAATTTATAGGTCAAGCGCATCCCGTACGCACTGAGGAAGAAATAGAAGAAATCCTGACTTCTTTGCATCAACAACACAACAAAGCATCACATATTTGTTACGCCTGGCAATTGGGCAAAAATTATGAACACTACAGAGCTAATGATGATGGCGAACCGGGAAACTCTGCCGGACCGCCCATTTACGGGCAATTGCAATCTTTTGAAGTAACCAACACGCTGGTAACCGTGATTCGCTATTACGGCGGAACCAATCTAGGCGTTGGCGGCTTGATTCAAGCGTATAAAACTGCAGCGCAACTCGCTTTAGAGACCGCGAAGATTGTAGTCAAAACTATTACTGAAGAACTTCAGTTAAAATTTGAATATGCGTTGCTACATACCGTGATGCGCATCATTAAAGAAGAGCAACTAACTATTGCTAATCAAAAAATGGAACTGAGCTGTGCGGTAACTGTTTCGGTTCGAAAAAATGATTTAGAACGCATTCAAGAACGTTTTGATGCCGTCTTCGGAATCCAAACTACTATTCTTTAGCATCTTGATTTAAAAGTAGATCTAATATATATTGTGGACAACGCGTGGGCCTGTTGGTTTTCATATCAACAAAGACTAAAGTTGTTTCGGCTCTTGTTAATAATTCTTGATTTTGGTTATAAATTTCATAGTCAAAAACTATACTCGCTCGGGGTATTTTTCGCAACGTTGTTTTAACCGTTAGAAGATCATCAAAAAAAGCAGGCTTTAAAAAAGAATATCGCATGTCATAAACAGGGAGCATCACGCCATTTTCTTCCATTTTTTTATAAGAAACCCCTAAATCAGACAACCATTCTATACGCGCAACTTCCAGATATTTAGCGTAATTACCATGGTAAACCACTCCCATTTGATCGGTTTCTCCATACCTAACTTTAACAGAACTATTATGCGTTTTCATACAGTTATTAACAAATAAATTTATACTTTCAAGAAGGAAAAGATTATGCGGAAAAAATTCTAAAAAAGCAATCTAATTTTCTTTTTTTATTACAATTTTTGTTCACATATTTGCCCCGCACTGAATGAAACGAAGATCTCTTTATTTTCTCACTTTTCGGTCGTCCTAAACCAAAAATAACTAAAAACTTCACCACAAGAATGAGTATGACTGCGCAAACAGTATGGGATAATTGTCTCTCATTTATTCAGGACAATATAACCCCGCAGGCCTACAAAACCTGGTTTGAACCTATACGAGCGGTTAAACTTACAGATAACGCATTAAGCATACAGGTACCCAGTAAATTCTTCTATGAATGGCTCGAGGAACACTATGTAAAACTGCTTAAAGTTTCTCTTACAAAAGAGCTTGGTGAACAAGCAAAATTGGTCTATGTGATCCGTATGGAAAACACCTACGGAAACAAACAACCTTTTACCGAAAAAATACCGAGTACCAACCGTCCTAATACGATGAAATCGCAGGAAGTTGATGCTCCTTTAAAGAATAAAAATCCTGAGCTTAAAAATCCGTTTGTGATTCCCGGGATTCGCAATCTGGAAATCGAGTCGCAGCTCAATCCTAATTACAATTTTGACAACTTTTTAGAAGGAGATTCTAACCGCCTTGCTCGTTCGGCAGGAATGGCAGTTGCCAACAAACCCGGAGGAACATCCTTTAATCCTTTATTGATTTTTGGAGGTGTTGGATTAGGAAAAACGCATTTAGCACACGCTATTGGTGTTCAGATCAAAGACCGTTATCCAGACAAAACAGTACTTTATATTTCAGCAGAAAAATTTACGCAGCAATATATAGAGTCGGTTAAAAAGAATAACAGAAATGACTTTATTCATTTCTATCAAGTGATTGATGTTTTAATTGTTGATGACATTCAGTTACTTTCAGGAAAGGCTGGTACACAAGATGTATTTTTCCACATCTTCAACCACCTGCATCAAAACGGAAAACAGGTTGTTTTGACTAGTGATAAAGCTCCTGTTGATATGCAAGACATTGAGCAGCGTTTATTGTCTCGTTTTAAATGGGGACTTTCAGCAGAATTGCAATCGCCAGGTTTTGAAACCCGCGTTTCTATCATCCGAAACAAACTATACCAAGACGGTGTAGAAATGCCTGAAGATATTGTTGAGTTTTTAGCCAATAATATCAAGACAAACATTCGCGAACTAGAAGGTGCTATTATTTCACTTATCGCCCATTCCTCTTTCAACCGAAAAGAAATCAACCTAGAGCTTGCTAAAAAGATTGTTGACAACTACGTTAAGCACACTAAGCGCGAGGTTTCTATTGATTACATTCAGAAAGTGGTGAGCGATTACTTCCAGATGGATGTTGATACCTTACAGTCTAAAACCCGTAAGCGTCATATTGTACAAGCGCGTCAGCTGGCTATGTTCTTTGCTAAAAAACTTACCAAAGCTTCTCTGGCAAGTATTGGCTCGCAAATAGGTAAACGCGATCACGCGACCGTACTTCACGCCTGCAAGACCGTTGACAATCTTTCTGCTACTGACAAACAGTTCAGGAAGTATGTTGAAGACCTCAATAAAAAGCTTACGATGTAAAGCTTTTTATTGCTTCCCTAAAGCTGCTGAACAGTATTAAAGAAGTCGAAAATCTCTTAACTATTACAGTATGAAAACGCACATTTTAATGGTTTGCTTAGGGAATATTTGCAGATCACCACTTGCCGAAGGATTACTCAAATCAAAGTTAGATGCTGAAAAATTTCAGGTAGATTCTGCCGGTACGGGGCATTGGCACGTAGGAAATCTGCCAGACTCTAGAAGCATTGCCGTTGCACAAAAGAATGGTTTAGACATCACAGATCAACGCGGGATGCAATTTAAACCTGCTTTTTTTGAGCGTTATGATTACATTTTTGTGATGGATAATTACAATTATGAGGATGTGGTAGCGCAGGCGCCTAAGGAAGAAGATAAAGCTAAAGTACAGCTGATTTTAGATGAAATTTTTCCGGGAGAACGTGTTGATGTTCCTGATCCTTATAATGATAGTCAGCGTGGGTTTGACCGCGTTTATGAAATGCTTGACGAAGCCACCACTAAGATCGCTGAACGTCTTAGCTAAATTTTACTCCCGCTACTATGCATATTAAATCTGAATTTGGAAAACTCTATCTCATTCCGGTGACTTTAGGGGACACGCCGCCTTTAGAGGTTATGCCGGGAATGGTACAGAACATCATAGCAACGCTTGACCAGTACGTCGTAGAAAATGAAAAAACGGCAAGACGTTTTATTAAACAAATTTGCCCCAAGAAGCCGCAACCTTCGCTAAAACTTCACGCATTAAATAAACATACTGATCCTACAGAAATCCCAAATTTTCTGGATGCCTGCCTGTCGGGTACTTCTATGGGGTTGATGTCTGAAGCAGGAGTTCCGGGTGTCGCAGATCCCGGTGCCGAAGTGGTGCGTATCGCTCACGAAAAAGGCATTCAAGTGGTTCCTTTAGTGGGGCCCTCTTCGATATTAATGGCTATGATGAGCAGCGGTATGAATGGTCAAAATTTTGCCTTCACCGGATATTTACCCATTGATCAAAAAGAAAAACGCAATGAACTCAAACGCTTAGAACGCCTTTCTAAGGATTATAATCAGGCGCAGCTTTTTATTGAAACCCCGTACCGCAACAACAAAATGCTTGATGAATTGTGCAATACGCTTAACGGGAACACCAGATTATGTATTGCTTGCGATATTACACTACCTACAGAATTTATAGTGACCAAACCCATATCGGCATGGAAATCAAATAAACCTGATTTACATAAGCGCCCGGCACTATTTATAATACAACATTAAAAAAGCGACCGTTTGGTCGCTTTTTGATTTTTATTTTGAATCGGTTTTCTAACTATCTAGCTTAACTTTTGCTGTTCGGTTGGGTTCAATGAATGAAACATCATATCCACCAAATTTCTTCATATAACTGCGTATGGAAGTTCCAAATGCATCTCTAAAACCTTCCACTCCACCTGAGCGTAAATAGCTCTTTACACTACCGGGACCGGCTAAATGAGCCGCAGCAAGAATACCGGATTCGGTAACTTTTACGCCGTTGATCACCTTTCCATTGAAGCGTTTGATGTCTTTTCTTAAAACCCACTTATTGCGAGAAGCATTGGCTACAAAAGCCTCCTCCTGCCACACCGGATTATTTAAAAATTCATCAGTATCGGTTATCCCCAAAAGCAATAAGGTACTTCTACCAAATTGATATTTTCCTAGATAACCCAATTGATTAATACGCTTGTAATCGTTTTGAGATTCTTTAAATCCTAAGGCTTCTTTAAATCCGGTAAACGATTTACCGGTAGTTGCCAGATTTAAATTTGAAGTGTTGTCCAAGACCGAAGCATCAGCTTCGTCAAATTGTGGAACTGTATAAAATAACTCTAAACCTTCTGTAGAATTTTCGCGTGGCTTATCTGCATCTTTAACTGACATACTTAATGCCACAAGCCCGAATACAGAAGGAAGCGCCGCTAGTTTTACGATGTTTTTCGTCATAAAATAATTTTCAGACCGGTAGTAACGCGCTACTGAAATACCTGCCTATATTACCGCGCAAATATACGATAAGAATTCAAGCGATTGATAATGAATTGGTTAAGCTTTTCCCAAAGTCAATAAAACTCGCAAAATACCCGCTATTCTCAAGCGATTGCTACATTTTATTACCGATTTTAACATTTACAAATCTGCTTTTTGAAGATTATGTAAACATTTAACATTTGTTAAATTATCGGGTTATCCCCTGCTTATTGATCCAGTCTATATATTGCTTTCTGTTTGCATTATGCTGAGCTACAGTCTTTGCAAAAAGATGATAGCCGGGATTAGAAACGTCTGCGACAAAGAAATAGTATTGATGCGATTCAGGATTTAATACGGCATTGATCGCCGAAAGGTCAGGCATAAAGATCGGACCCGGTGGCAAACCACCATATTTATAGGTGTTGTAAGGGGAATCTGTTTCCAGATCTTTATATAAAACACGTTTAATTACTTGATCAAAATCTCCTTGTTGTTTTTTAACAGCATAGATAACGGTGGGATCTGCATCAAGTTTCCAGCCGTTGTGAAGTCTGTTTAAATAGACACCGGCAACGCGGGGACGCTCATCATTTTTAGCTGTTTCTTTTTGTACAATAGACGCTAAAACATAAACTTCAGTAGGTGTTAAGCCTTGCGCTTCAGCTTTCGCTTTGCGCGCATCTGTCCAAAATCTATTATATTCAGTCAACATACGCTTACGGTATTCTTCGGCGGTTGTATTCCAATACAATTCATAGGTATTGGGTAAATACATAGTCAAGGCTGTTTCTTCTGAAAAACCATTTGCCTTTAAAAATTCAGCATCTGTGAAAGCTTCAAGAAGTGCTGTACTGTCTGCTTCAATCTGCTGACTTATGCGCCCTGCTAGATTTTCTAAACGCTCTTGATTATTGAAAGAAATCTTAACTGGAATATTACCGCTACGAATAGCATTGACGATTTCGTTATTATTGCTTCCCTTCTCAATTATAAAATGCCCAGGTTTGATATTCGACACATATCCTTTGCGCTCAGCAACTTGATCAAAAGACTCGATATCGTCTATTAAAGGCTCTAAATCTGCCCGTACATCACTATAAGTAGCATCAGTTTTTACGTAGAGGTGCGCCTCTTCATTATTGAATGCAGTATTTGGTGAAAAAAACTTACCGTAAATGGTATAAGCAAAGATGCCGCCTACGATCATCCCAATCACTGCGGTAGCGGCAATAATTTTTTTAATGTACATCGTTATGTATTAATTGATATAAATATTCATTTTTAAAGCTTCCGCCCACGCGCGTCCAATCTTTTTTTAGACCCACACGTTCAAACCCTTGTTTCTCAAAAAGCTTAATACTGGGTGCATTTTCTTCTAAAATATTAGCGTACAATTGATGCAGCTCTAAACGCTTAAATGCATACTTGGTAATAAGTTTAAGCGCTTCGGCGCCATAACCTTTTCCGCGTTCAACCTTGCTGAAAATCAAGATTCCCAGTCCGGCTCGATGATTTCTGGGATCAAAATCAAAAAGGTCTATCATTCCCAAAGCTTCATCATTTGCGGCTTTACAGACTACCAATCGCAACTGCTTAGCTTCATAAATATCTTTATGTGCGTTTTTTAGATAATGCTTAAGTAAAAACTTAGAAAACGGAGTTAGCGTGGTACTCAACTCCCAAAGATCCTCATCATTTTCAATCTTAAAAATGAGATCGAGATCTTCAGGCTCTAATGCTCTTAAATAAACAAGTTCTCCTTTTAGGGTTAGTCCGTCCATACTCCTTGAAATACCTTTTGCGCAGGACCAATGAGAAAAATGTTTTTATATCCTTCATCTTCCGGCTCAAAACTTATGGTCAACTTACCACCTTCAACCTGAAGAGGTACGCTTGTTTGATCTACTTTACCTTGCTTATGTATGGCCAAAGCAACAGCAGTTGCTCCTGTACCACAACTCAACGTCTCATCCTCTACTCCACGCTCATACGTGCGCAAGCGAAATCCATCGGTAGTCACTTCAACAAAATTAATATTACTTCCGGCTTTGCCGTATAACTCACTATACCGCAACGTTGCACCTTCCGATTTAACATCAAAGTCTTCAATTTGAGAAACCCATTGCACGTGATGCGGACTACCGGTATTTAAAAACAAATGTGTATCAAATTCCTTGATCTCAGCTACATCCTGCATTTTAAGATGCACAAGTCCGTTTTCTATATGCGCTTCGTGCAGTCCATCTACCGCTTCAAAAGTGGTTGTATTGTTTATTACACCAAGTTCATTAGCAAAAGCCACAATGCATCGACCGCCATTACCGCACATAGAGCTAGGATTTCCATCTGCATTATAATACACCATCGTAAAATCTAGTGTATCGTGGTTTTCAAGCAAAATCAAGCCGTCTGCGCCTATGCCAAATTTACGGTCACAAAGCTTCTTTACCAGTTTGGTATCATTTTTGGAAAATATGTTCTGACGGTTATCGATCATTACAAAATCGTTGCCGGTGCCTTGGTATTTATAAAAAGGTATAGACATAGCTGGTTTTTTAAAAGCTTCGCAAAAATACATAAAGCGAATAATCTACACCTTGTTAAGACCGAGTTAAATCCTGCAACACGATATACTGTCACTCGTATTTAAAGTGTTATATAAAAAATAGAAACGTATTATGAAAAAATTTGCAAGCCTATTGTTTGTTGCCATCGTAGGTGGTGGTGTTACTCTGGGAGCATATAAGCTGCTGGAAGATGAGTCTAAAACTGAAGTTTCTAACCTAACTACAAGTCCTAATTTTAATACTGTAGCTTATGAGGGGCGACCTATAAGCAGTACAAATGCTGACTTTACCGAAGCTGCAGATCGTACGGTTCACGCGGTAGTACACGTAAAAAATGTGCAAACTTCAAGACAGCCGCGTAATTTACAAGAGTTCTTTTATGGCGGCGGAGAAACCCGCAAAGGTCTCGTAGGTGCAGGTAGTGGTGTGATCATCTCTGCTGACGGTTATATCGTTACGAATAATCACGTGATCGATGGAGCAACAGAATTAGATGTCTCTTTAAATGATAACCGAACTTTTAAAGCCGAAGTTATTGGTACAGATCCTCAAGCTGACATAGCACTCATTAAAATTGATGCTGATGAAGATTTACCTTACTTACCTTTTGGAGATTCAGATAATGTGCGCCTGGGTGAATGGGCACTTGCAGTAGGGAATCCATTTAACCTAACAAGTACAGTTACTGCCGGAATTATTTCGGCTAAAGCTAGAGATATCAACGAGTATGATTCTAATCCGCAATCTTTTATACAAACAGATGCTGCGATCAACCCGGGTAATAGTGGCGGCGCTTTGGTCAATATTAATGGGGAACTTATAGGAATTAACACGGCTATTACTTCGCAAACCGGTAGTTACGTAGGTTATGCATTTGCAGTACCTTCTAATAATGCACGTAAAATCGTTGAAGATATTTTAGAATATGGTGATGTGCAACGTGGGATATTAGGTGTTAGCGGAACCAGTCTTAATCCAAGTATAGCCAGTCAGCTTGATGTGGATGCTGTTGAAGGTGTTTATGTAGCTAATGTAGAACTTGAAAGTGGCGCTAAAAAGGCCGGTCTCGAAGAAGGTGATATCATCACTCAAATAGATAATGTAAAAGTGAGCAAGTTCTCTGACCTTTCAGGTTACTTAGGTGCAAAAAGACCTAACGATGTGGTGCAGGTTACATATACGCGAGATGGTGAAAGCATAACCGTACCGGTTACTTTACTAAAATATGAAGCGTATGTAATTGACAAACCTGGTCTAGAAGTGCGTGAAGCTTCTTCAGAATTATTAAAAGAATATGGTGTTAAAAACGGAGTAGTTATTGCTCAAGCGACTAATGATAAATTAAAACGCTATGGACTTAACGGCATCGTTATTACAGAAATTGATGAAGAACCGGTAAAATCGGTTGCTGATGTTAAGCGTATTATGAATGCTAAAAATCCTAACGAACCGGTAAGCTTAAGCTTTGTAGGTAAAGGAGGAGAGAAAAAACAGATCATTTTTCAATAAATGATACTGAATATATCAATGATTTCAAGCCTTTCTTCGGAAAGGCTTTTTTTTGGCAATAACAGACCGTAGTCAAAATCAATTACCTATTCCCTCCTAATCTCAATTATTTCATTACTGGAGAATTTACTTCATTTAAACGTTACGCAAACGATATAGTTGAGTATCTTTGCCGAAAATTTAAACACACACTTTATTTTATGACAACGTCTTCAACTTATGAAAAAGAGCTTGCTTTTCAAGCCGACAGACGCCGCGCCACTATTGAATTCATTAAGATTATAAGTGATCTCTGGTACGATAATAATATTGAACTCGTACTTTTTAGAAATCAGCTTATTGATCGTAATGTAAGTGAAATCCTCAATTTACACGCTTACGCCGGAGCATTTGTACAAAAGCCCATTTCAATTTTTGATAGCGTTGAACTGGCAAAAGCAATTCAGCAGGTGAACCTCCCTCCTGCTAAACTCGACATTGGTAAACTCACGTATGAATATCACATTGAAGATAATGAGTATGCAGACGCTACGGCATTCATTCATCATAAATTAAAAGAAGCGCATTCAGCTGAAACCATTACGCCCAAAGATGTTGTGCTTTATGGTTTTGGCCGCATTGGTCGCTTGGTCGCTCGCGAACTGATGACGCGCACCGGTAGCGGAAATCAATTAAGACTTCGCGCGATTGTTGTGCGTGGTCCCATCAACAAAGCGGTATTACAAAAACGAGCTTCGCTTTTAAAGAGTGACAGTATTCACGGTGATTTTCCCGGAACTATTGATGTTAATGTTGAAAGAGAAGCCTTAATTATCAACGGAACCACCGTAAGACTAATTTCAGCCAATACTCCTGAAGAAATTGATTATACGCAATACGGCATTGACGAAGCTTTAGTTATCGACAATACGGGTGCGTTCAGAGACCAAGAGCAATTGAGCAGGCATTTAATCGCAAAAGGTGTTGCTAAAGTACTGCTCACCGCTCCCGGAAAAGGAATTCCAAATATTGTGCACGGGGTAAACCATAATCAAGTTAACCCGGATGAAACGGCAATTGTCTCGGCTGCTTCTTGCACTACCAATGCGATTACTCCAGTATTAAAAGTTATTGAGGAAAGTTTTGGGATCGTAACCGGCCATTTAGAAACCATTCATGCGTATACCAATGATCAGAATCTTGTAGATAATATGCACTCTAAATACCGTAGAGGTCGAGCTGCAGCACTCAATATGGTAATCACCGAAACAGGCGCCGGTAAAGCCGTGGCTAAAGCCTTACCTGAACTGGAAGGAAAACTTACCTCTAATGCGATTCGCGTGCCTGTTCCCAATGGTTCTTTGGCTATTCTAAACCTCAAGTTAAACCAAAAAACCACAGTTGAAACGATCAACGCCACTTTAAAAAAGTATGCGCTAGAAGGTGATTTAGTAGAGCAGATTAAATATTCTATCAATAACGAACTTGTGTCTAGTGATATCGTGGGTTCTTCTGCCCCTTCTATTTATGACAGTCAGGCCACATTGGTCTCATCAGATTCAGAAAATGTGGTGTTGTATATTTGGTATGATAATGAATATGGATACAGTCACCAAGTAATCAGGCTTGCCAAGTACATTTCAAAAGTAAGAAGGTTTACGTATTATTAAAATTCTGTTTTTCAGAAGTTTACCACTAAAGTAAAAAGTTGATTTTTATCAAGTTAAAGGAAGCAGAACACGTAGAATTGATTATTTTTGCCCCTTTGATATACTAAGAAGGATTACGTTCCGTTTTCCCACAAACAGAAAAATGACTAGCCTGAAATGAATACTATAAAAATCAACTTTTTACTCCTATTTTTTGCAATTACAGCAGTTTCTGCTCAAGAAACACAAACAACTGAGCAGCCTGCTGAGCCAAAAGTAAATACAATCTCTCAGCAGTTTGAAGATCTACTTGAAAATTCTAATAATTATCAAGAATACAAAGTAGTGAAGCAAAATGCATTAGCTAAACTTAAAAGTAATGCTGCAGATAGTATTAATGATTTAAAAGGTCAGATTGTAAATCTTCAAAATGAGATTCAAACACAAGATTCAAAGATCAGCGAGTTGAACAAATCGCTAGAAGATACACAAAGCACTCTTGACAAAACCCGAGAAGAAAAAGACTCTATCTTTTTCTTAGGAATCCCTATGAGTAAAGGTGGTTATATGGGAATGATGTGGGGTATCGTTGCTGTTTTAGCACTGGCTCTTGTATTCTTTATCTTTAAATTTAAAGGAAGTAACGCCCATACTCAAGAGGCCAGACAAAAGCTAGCCGACACTGAGCACGAATACGAAGAGTATCGTAAAAAAGCCTTAGAGAAGGAACAAAAAATGGGACGATTACTACAGGACGAGCGCAACAAAGCGGTTAAGAACAACAAAAAATAACGCAGCTTTTTATGCGCATTGATATAATTACGGTTGTCCCAGAGCTTTTAAAGAGTCCGTTTGAGGCTTCTATAATGCAACGGTCGATCGCAAAAGGTCTTGTTGAAGTACATTTTCATAACCTTAGAGATTACACTACCAACGCTTATAAACAGGTTGATGACTATCAATATGGTGGAGGAGCCGGAATGGTTATGATGATTGAACCTATTGACAAGTGCATTAGTGAGCTAAAAGCAGCACGTGATTATGACGAAGTCATTTATATGACCCCTGATGGAGAAACGCTTAATCAGGGAATTGCAAATACCGTTTCGTTACAGAAGAATATCATTATCCTTTGCGGGCACTATAAGGGTGTTGACCAGCGTGTACGCGATCAATTTATAACCCGAGAGATTTCTATTGGAGATTATGTTTTGAGTGGTGGCGAATTGGGAGCCTTAATTTTGTGTGACGCGGTCATAAGATTAATTCCCGGGGTTCTAGGCAATGAAACTTCAGCATTAACTGATTCTTTTCAGGACGATTTGCTAGCTCCACCGGTGTATACCCGACCTGCTGACTATAAAGGCTGGAAAGTCCCTGAAATACTTACTTCAGGAAACACTCCTAAAATTGAGGCTTGGCGTGAAGAGCAGGCCTATAAACACACAAAAAATCGCCGTCCTGATCTACTTAACGAGTAACGGATAAATTCTTCAAAAAAAATAGTTTAGAGAATTGTCTAATCTATTTTTTATAGTAAATTTGCACGCTCATAGAACCAACCTCTGGCGAGATACGTGCATGTTGCTTTTATTCAATTTTAAAAAATCTTAAAAATGGAAGATTTAATCAGTTTTGTACAAAACGAATTTGTAGAGAAAAAAGAATTCCCAGAATTTAGTGCTGGTGATACAATCACTGTTTACTATGAAATTCGTGAAGGTGAAAAAGTACGTACTCAGTTCTTTAGAGGTGTTGTAATCCAAGTACGCGGTACTGGAGTAACTAGAACTTTTACTATCAGAAAAATGTCTGGTACTGTAGGTGTTGAGCGTATTTTCCCAATCAATATGCCTGCACTTCAAAAAATTGAAATCAATAAGAGAGGTAAAGTGCGTAGATCACGTATCTACTACTTTAGAGGTCTTACTGGTAAGAAAGCTAGAATTAAAGAAGTTAGAAAATAATTTGATCTTTCAAGATATAGTAAAAATGCTCTCAATTGAGAGCATTTTTTTTGCTACGTACACCATCAACAATTGTTGATAACCCCTGTTAATCAACAGTTAATAATAAAAATTTCATATTTTACGATAACGATATAGAATATTTACTATATTTGAAGTAGTCAAACGTTTAAAAGTGAATTTAAATATTCACTTTGTTTCCAATATCATTACCACTGTATAGCAGTAGTTTTTTTAAACAAGTAAAGGTATTGGGCGGGATTACAAAAGACTGTAATCTCTATGTTTTGATTTACGGTGCAAGTACTAATATTCTTGCCTTTGGAACTTCAAGGGTTCACTGGTAAAAAATCAATACATTAGAAGCTCTGTTGCGATAGCAAATATCACAACAGAGCTTTTTTATTAGATAATTTAGAAATATTCTTCAAAATGAAGCTTACTCCCAATTTCACAGGCTTTAAGAAGAATTTAAGTGTTAAAATCTACCCGAAAATTCTATATTTGCAATCCACTAAATTATTCTTGAAATTATTTTTATTAAAAGAATTTACCCCTTTTTTAATGACGGAATTAAAATCAAGACTTATTAAACGAACTCATTTTTATGTCAACCAAAACATCTAAAATAGCTTACACCAAAACTGATGAAGCTCCGGCGTTAGCTACGCACTCTTTTCTTCCTATTATAAGCAAGTTTGCTAAACCGGCAAATATAGAATTTGAAGTAAAAGACATCTCTTTAGCTGCGCGTTTACTCGCAAACTTCTCTGACTTTCTTAAAGAAGATCAGAAAGTGAGCGACGCCTTGGCTGAACTAGGAGAATTAGCTAAAAGTCCGGAAGCAAACATTATTAAACTTCCTAACATTAGTGCTTCTGTACCACAGCTTACTGCTGTGATTAAAGAATTGCAAGCAAAAGGTTTTGCAGTTCCTAATTACCCAGAAGAAGCAAAAACCGACGAAGAAAAGGCAATAAAACAACGTTATGCTAAGGTTTTAGGTAGTGCTGTAAACCCTGTTTTGCGTGAAGGTAATTCAGATAGACGTGCTCCAAAACCGGTTAAGGAATATGCGCGTAAGAATCCGCACAGTATGGGAGCTTGGTCTAAAGACAGCAAATCGCACGTTGCGACTATGGCTAGCGGAGATTTTAGATCAAATGAAAAGTCTGTTACTTTACCTGAAGCTACTTCGGTTGACATCATACACGTTGACAACAACGGAACCAAGAAAACATTAAAAGAAAAATTAGCTCTTAAAGAAGGTGAGATTATTGATGCTACCTTAATGAGCAAAGCGGCTTTGCTTAAATTTTTAAGCGAGCAGATCGAAGACGCTAAAGCACAGGGGATTCTATTCTCTATTCACATGAAAGCGACAATGATGAAGGTCTCTGATCCTATCATTTTTGGTCACGCAGTGAAAGTATATTTCAAAGAGGTTTTTGAGAAGTACGGTGAGGATTTAAAATCAATAGGTGTAGACACTAGAAACGGTCTTGGAGATTTATTAAATGACATCAATAAACTGCCGGAAGCGAAGAAAAACGAAGTTGAAAAAGCGATTTTAGACACTCTTGAAACACGTGCTGATCTTGCTATGGTAAATTCTGATAAAGGGATTACCAACCTACACGTACCTAGTGACGTGATCATTGATGCTTCTATGCCGGCAATGATTAGAAATAGCGGTCAGATGTGGAATGCTGAAGGTAAATCTCAGGATACAAAAGCAGTTATTCCAGATAGTAGCTATGCCGGTATTTATCAAGAAACAATCGATTTCTGTAAAGAACATGGTGCTTTTGACCCAACTACAATGGGTACGGTTCCTAACGTGGGGCTAATGGCTCAGAAAGCTGAAGAATATGGTTCTCACGACAAAACTTTTGAGATTGCTACTGCCGGAAAAGTTCAGGTAGTTGATGCTTCGGGCAAAGTTCTTATTGAGCATAGCGTTGAAGAAGGTGATATCTGGAGAATGTGCCAAACGAAAGATGCTCCGGTACAAGACTGGGTAAAATTAGCGGTAAATCGCGCTAAAGCTACCGGTGTTCCTGCGATCTTTTGGTTAGATAAAAATCGTGCACACGATGCAGAGTTGATCAAAAAAGTAAATGTGTATCTTAAAGACCACGATACTGCAGGTTTAGACATTCAGATTATGTCACCTGTTGAAGCAACGCGCTTCAGCTTAAAGCGTATGAAAGAAGGCAAAGATACGATCTCAGTTACCGGAAATGTATTGCGTGACTACAACACAGACCTCTTCCCTATCCTTGAAGTTGGTACGAGTGCAAAAATGCTTTCAATTGTTCCTTTAATGAATGGTGGTGGTTTATTTGAAACCGGTGCAGGAGGTTCTGCCCCTAAGCACGTACAGCAATTTGTTGAAGAAGGTCATTTACGCTGGGACTCTTTAGGTGAATTTTTAGCCTTGGCGGTTTCTCTCGAACACGAGGGTACTACCAATGACAATCCTAAAGCTTTAGTATTAGCGGAAACTTTAGATGAAGCAACCATTAAATTTTTGGACAATAAGAAATCACCTTCTCGTGCGGTAAATGAATTAGACAACCGCGGAAGTCATTTTTATTTGGCTCTTTACTGGGCTCAAGCTTTAGCTGCGCAGGATAAGGATAAAGAATTGCAAGTACACTTTGCTGAAATTTCTAGCGAAATGGAAACCAATGAAGAAAAAATACTTCAAGAATTATTAGATGCACAAGGATCTGAGGTAGAACTTGGTGGGTATTATTTCCCGGATGAAGACAAATCTTCATCTGCAATGCGACCTAGTGCAACGCTAAATGCAATCATCAACTCTTAGCGTTTTTAATATTTAGAATTTTAAAATGGGTTACTTGACGGTAACCCATTTTTATTTTCACAAAGTTGTGCTTCAATGCACTAAGTCTCTTATTTTTGAGAAAAAAAGCTTGAGAAAAACATACTTTTTGGTTTTCTTCCTCTTGATGTGCCATCTGGTTTCAGGACAAAGAAATCATACGCTCAGCGGTGTCATAACATCTGCGGAATCTAACGAGACCCTAATTGGAGTTAATATCATCATCCCCGAACTCAATAAAGGTGCTGTTACTAATGAATACGGCTTCTACTCCATTACCCTGCCCGAAGGAACATACACGCTTCAAATTAGCTTTTTAGGATTTGAAAACATTTCGCAACCTTTGGTACTTGACGCCAATCAAAAACTTAATTTTTCGCTTAATGCGAGTACTGAGACTTTAGACGAAGTCGTGATTGAAGAGGATGTAGAACAACTGAGCATTAGAAAGCCGCAAATGAGTGTGAATACGCTAACTGCTCAAACTATAAAACAGATTCCTGTAGTTCTGGGCGAGGCAGATGTGATCAAATCAATTTTGCTTCTTCCCGGAGTCACCAGCGCCGGCGAAGGCGCTTCCGGGTTTAATGTACGCGGCGGAGCTGTTGACCAAAACCTGATCCTTCTTGATGAAGCTATCATATTTAATTCTTCGCATCTCTTTGGGTTTTTCTCTGTCTTTAACCCAGATGCGATAAAAGATCTCAAACTCTATAAAGGAGGAATCCCCGCGCGGTATGGCGGGCGGGTGTCTTCGGTGCTTGATATTTATCAGAAAGAAGGTAACAGCAAAGAATTTCATGCAAATGGCGGCATCGGCGCAGTAGCCAGCAGATTGCTTGTAGAAGGCCCCATTGTAAAGAATAAATCAGCTTTTCTTATTGGTGGAAGAGCTTCTTATGCGCATCTTTTTCTTCCGTTGTTTGACATAGATAACAAAGCCTATTTTTACGATCTAAACGCAAAACTCAATTACAATCTCGACGAAAAGAACAGTCTTTTTCTTTCCGGCTATTTTGGTCGTGATCTCTTTGGCGTAAGCGAAAGTTTTGTCAACACCTACGGAAACTCAACTCTTAACCTAAGATGGAATCATATTTTCTCAGACAAGATTTTTTCTAATCTTTCTTTGATCTATTCTGATTATTACTACGGTTTATTGCTGGATTTCGTGGGCTTTCAGTACGATTCGGGCATTCGCAATTTTAACTTGAAGTACGATTTTCAGCATTATTTAAATAGCGAAATCAAGCTTAGCTATGGTGTCAACAACATCTATTACCGTTTTAACCCAGCGACGATCACGCCAAACCGCCCAGACAGCGGAATCATTCCATCGCAGCTGACGCATAAATACGCTAATGAATTTTCGGCTTATATCGAAGCTGAACAAGATCTCAGCGATAAATTGATTTTAAAATACGGCGCCCGATTGAGCCATTTTACCCGTTTGGGGCAAGATTCTTTCGCAGTCTATCAAAACGATCAACCGCTTACTTATAATGCTTCACTTAGTATTTACCAGCCTGCTGAACCTGTAGAAATTCAGTCTAATACCGGTCGATTAGCTGATTTTACCAATATTGAGCCCAGAGCATCCTTGTCTTATTTGCTGAATGATAACAGTTCTGTAAAAGCCAGCTATAACAGAATGGCGCAGTATTTACACCTTATATCAAATACCAATGCTCCTACTCCATTAGATGTTTATGCACCTAGCGGCCCGTATTTAAAACCACAAATTTTAGATCAATATGCCTTGGGGTATTTCAGAAAAATAAAAAATAATGAGTTTTCAATAGAAACTGAAGTATTCTATAAGGATGTACAAAACCGACTGGATTATCGCAACGGCGCTCAACTTATCGCCAATGAAAACATAGAAACCGAAGTACTGGCAGGAAAAGGACGTGCTTATGGTCTGGAGTTTTTGGCTAAAAAGAACAAGGGGCAATTTACAGGTTGGCTAGCCTATACGTTATCCCGAAGCGAACAACAAACACCGGGCAGAACACCGCAAGAAACCGGTATCAACGACGGTAACTGGTATCCTTCAGCGTATGACAAAACCCACGACATTAGCGCGTATTTAAGCTACGAGGCCAATAAAAAATGGACCTTTAATGCCAATTTCATTTTTCAAACAGGACAACCTACAAATTTTCCGGTGAGTCAGTCGCAATTTCAAGGGCTAAACATCACTAATTATGACGGGCGCAATCAACAGCGCTTGCCGGCCTATCATCGACTAGATCTTTCTGCTACGCTAACGCCAAAAAATCAAAACAAGAAGTTTAAAGGCTCGTGGGTTTTTAGTATTTACAATGCTTATAATCGTATGAATGCAGCTTCGATCACGTTTAGAACCAACGACGATACCGGCGCTAATGAAGCGGTACGAACGACCATTTTCGGTATTCTGCCTTCAGTAACCTATAATTTTAAATTTTGATGAAACGCCTTAAAAATTGCTATATCTTTTTGCTCTTGATGACTCTTCTAGTAAGTTGTCAAGACACCATTGAGGTAGATCTTCCGCCCACCCAAGAGCGGCTGGTAATTGACGCCGTTATGCGCATACCGGATACTGATACATTTCTTGTAGAAGCCTATCTAAAACTTTCTAAAACCACAGATTACTATGCCGACAGCATTCCTAAAGTAAATGATGCTTTGGTTAGCTTAACAACCAGCAATCAAACTTATACATTGCAAGCAGAAGAAAACGGATTTTACAGCACTGTTCTTCCGCGAAAAGAGTTAACGCAAGGGCCTGTTTCCTTAGCAATTGAATATGAAGAAGAGTTTTACAGCGCCACTACTCAATTTGTAAATGCTGTGCCTATAGATCAAGTTGAACAAGGTGACGGAAGTCTTTTTGCTGGTGATGAGACCGAAGTGATCATCACCTATACCGATGCTCCTAATCAAACCAATTACTATCTTTTTGACCTTGATAAAGGGCAATATCTTACCAGCGAAGATACATTTTATCAAAATCAGCAGTTTTCATTTTCCTTTTTCTATGAAGATTTGAAACCCAACGACACGCTGAATATAGAATTGCTAGGCGTCAATAAAGCCTTCTCAGATTTTATGACTGTGACTATAAATCAATCAGGCCAGGCTTCAGGAAATCCGTTTGTTCCGGCTCCTTCGGTCATTCGCGGAAATATTGTCAACGAAACAAATGATGCGCATTATCCCATCGGTTATTTTTCGATAAGCCAAGTCTACACTGCTTCGATAATTATTGAATAATGTAACTTGCGTATCCATTAATTTCTACTGAAAAGCATTATGAGCTTTACAAAAACTACAGAACAAGACTCTAAGTATTCAGACTTAGAAAAGATGAGCGTCACTACGCTGCTCCATAGTATCAATACTGAAGATAAAACCGTACCTCAAGCAGTTGAAAAAGCGATTCCACAAATAGAACTTTTGGTCAATCAATTGGTTGCTCAAATGAAAGAAGGTGGTAGGCTTTTTTATATGGGTGCAGGCACCAGCGGAAGACTAGGAGTCGTGGATGCTTCTGAATGTCCGCCCACATTTGGTGTATCACACGATCTGGTCATAGGTTTAATCGCAGGAGGCGAAACGGCCATCAGAAAAGCTGTTGAAAACGCTGAAGACAGCACCACGCAAGGTTGGGAAGATCTTAAGGCACATAACATTTCTGAACAAGATGTGGTTATTGGTATTGCAGCTTCGGGTACGACACCTTATGTTTTACACGCTTTAGAAGCTTGTAATAAAAATAATATCACCACCGGAAGCATTACCTGCAACAAAGGATGCCCAATTGCAATTGAATCAAAATATCCGGTAGAGATTGTCGTGGGGCCAGAATTTGTAACCGGCAGCAGCCGAATGAAAGCAGGAACCGCACAGAAGTTGGCATTGAATATGATTTCGACTACGGCGATGATTCAGCTGGGAAAAGTAAAAGGCAATAAAATGGTAGATATGCAACTCAGCAACGACAAACTTGTAGATCGCGGTATACGCATGATTCAGTCTGAAATTCCGGTAAACGCTGAACAAGCAGCGCAACTTTTAAAAGAAAATGGTTCAGTTAGAGCCGCAGTAAATACCTATTTAAATGGCAACCAATAAAGAAGCCTTAGCCAGAGGCGTACGCACAATGGCCACCTCACTCCTATTTATGTTTTTAGGTCCGAGTATTATATATCAAGCGTTTAAAAATAGTGAGCATCCGCTGTACATCCCCGTGCTTATTTTAGGTTTTGTAGCGGCGGCGTTAGCCATCTACTTTGGCTTTAAAGGAATTAACCGCATAATGAACGCCTTGTTTGATAAAAACTAAAATACCTCACTATTCGGCATAAAAAAAGCCTTTGCATTTGCAAAGGCTTTTTAAAGTATATTCAAATCGCTTATTTAGCGAATTTCTTGTATTTGTTTTTGAACTTGTCAATACGACCAGCAGTATCAACCAATTTAGATTTACCGGTGTAAAATGGGTGTGAAGTTCTAGAGATCTCCAATTTTACCAAAGGATAAGTCTCACCATCAACCTCAATAGTTTCTTTTGTATTAGCAGTAGATTTAGTTAAAAAAACCTCGTCATTAGACATGTCTTTAAATGCTACTACTCTATAATTTTCTGGATGTATCTCTTTTTTCATCGTAAATGCTTTAAAATCTGCTCAATTTTGAGGTGCAAATTTAGAAATAAATTATAATCTGACAAGGGGTTTTAAATAATAAATTACATTTTTATTCTAAAAGAATTTTTCTGTAACAATTTTACCGTGAAGATTACTTATCAGCAGTTATAAAAACGTAGGTCTATAGGACCCTTATATGTACATTTACAAACTTAATCCTTTATTTATGGAAGATCAAAAACTAACCACCGGAAAAGTAGCCCTAACCTATGGCGGACTACTAGGACTTCTTACTATTATTTTAGCAGTAGTACTTTATGTAACCAATAACTTACTCGAGCAAAGCTGGATCACTGCTGTGGTAAGTTTTCTAATTATGATAGGTTGTATTTCTTATGGACAGAAAGTTTTTAGAAATGGTAACGGAGGTTACATGGACCTTAAAGATGCCTTAAAAGTTGGTGTAGGTATTGCTCTAATTGGTGCTATCATAGGAGCGCTTTACAATTATATCTTCTTGACAGTAATTGAGCCCGGGTTTACGGAATTGATCATCGAAAAACAAAGAGAAGCTATGATTACCACGCAACCCAATATGACCGAAGCTCAAATAGACCAAGCGGTAGAATTTGCAGGGAAATTTGCACAACCTTGGGTACAATCTTCATTTCAGATCGTTGCAGGAATTTTCTTTGGCTTTATCATTTCTCTTATAAGTGGCTTAATTTTGAAGCGCAACAATCCGCACCAATAAATTATATATGCAGCTATCGGTAGTTATACCCTTACTTAACGAAAAAGAATCTTTACAAGAATTATATGACTGGCTCATACGTGTGATCTCAAAAGAAGGTTATGCGTATGAGCTTCTCTTTGTAGATGATGGCAGTACCGATGGTTCGTGGCAGAAAATAGAGGCATTAGCACTTCACAATCCTAATGTTAAAGGTATTTGCTTTAATCGCAACTACGGAAAAAGCCAGGCGCTCAACGCAGGTTTTCTAGCTGTTGAAGGAGATGTGGTTATCACAATGGACGCCGACTTACAAGATAGTCCTGACGAAATCCCTGAACTATACCGTCTTATTTCTGAAGAAGGTTACGATATTGTTTCCGGCTGGAAGAAAAAGCGCTACGACGCAGTGCTTACTAAAAACCTTCCATCTAAATTATTTAACGCTGCCGCGCGTAAAACCAGCGGACTACAACTACACGATTTTAATTGCGGTCTTAAAGCTTATCGCAATGAGGTAGTTAAAAATATTGATGTTTATGGTGATATGCATCGCTACATTCCACTACTCGCAAAAAATGCAGGATTCATCAACATTACTGAAAAACCGGTACAGCATCAGGCACGCAAATACGGTCAGACAAAATTTGGTGCAGACCGCTTTATTAAAGGATTTCTTGATCTCTTAACCATTTGGTTTACGACGCATTTTGTGAAGCGCCCCATGCATTTATTTGGCACGTTAGGCGCAATCATGTTTATCATTGGTTTTGGCCTCGCAGCTTATTTAGGCATTGATAAATTATTCATCAACCCAACCGCTCGGCTGTTAACGCAGCGTCCGCAATTTTACTTAGCACTCACCAGTATGATCATTGGAATGCAACTATTTATTGCAGGATTTCTTGGCGAACTCGTGCAACGCACCAAGCATGAACGGCCTCGATATTTAATAAAAGACAAAAAGGGTTTTAACTAAAGCATACTCCGTTTGAAATCCCTATTTTTGGTTCAATCAACTTTTTATAATCTATGAACTCTGAAATTATAGCTAAAGCCAAATCTTGGCTTTCTTCTACTTTTGATACGACAACTCAAGAAAAAGTACAACAATTAATCGATGCTAATGGTGACGAACTCAACGAGAGTTTTTACAAAAACCTAGAATTTGGTACCGGTGGAATGCGCGGTATTATGGGTGTGGGCACCAATCGGATTAATAAATATACATTAGGCAAAAACACACAAGGCTTATCTAATTATTTAAAAGCAACATTTAAAGGCGAAACACCTAAAGTGGCCATTGCTTATGATTGCCGAAACAATAGTAAAGAGCTGGCTCAGGTGGTAGCAGATGTATTTTCTGCAAATGATATTCAGGTTTATTTATTTAGTGATTTGAGACCAACTCCAGAGTTGAGTTTTGCGGTAAAACACTTGGAATGTCACTGCGGAATCGTATTAACAGCAAGCCATAATCCTCCCGAGTATAATGGTTATAAAGTGTATTGGCAAGATGGTGGGCAGTTAGTGCCACCACAAGATTCTGAGATTGTTGCTGAGATTGAAAGTCTAGATTACGACGCTGTGAACTTTTCGGCTAAAAAAGAACATATAACCTACATTGACAAAGATGTTGATCAGGCTTTTATTGAAGCTTCGCTGAAAAATGGAAGCTTCGCTGAACTTGACAAGCATCGCGATGACGTGACTATTGTGTTTACTCCGTTACACGGAACTTCAGTAACCATAATTCCTGATGTACTGAAGGACGCTGGATATAAAAATGTTTATGTTGTTGAAGAACAGCGCACTCCAAATGGAAATTTCCCAACGGTTAAATCTCCCAACCCGGAAGAGCCTGAAGCGCTTAAAATGGCGCTGGAACTAGCCGAAGAAAAAAATGCAGATATTGTAATTGGTACAGATCCTGACTGTGACCGTCTGGGTATTGCCGTACGTAACAACGAAGGCAAACTTCAACTCCTTAACGGAAATCAAACCATGGTCGTGATGACCGATTTCTTACTAGACCTGTATTTCTCTAAGAATAAAGCTAAAGGAAACGAATTCATTGGTTCTACGATTGTTTCTACGCCTATGATGGATGTTTTGGCAGAGTCTTACAATGTAGAATGTAAATTAGGCCTAACCGGTTTTAAATGGATCGCTAAAATGATCAAAGACTATCCTAATCAAAATTTCATTGGTGGTGGTGAAGAAAGTTTTGGGTATATGGTAGGTGATTTTGTGCGTGATAAAGATGCGGTTACCGCTACTCTACTCGCCTGCGAGATCGTAACTAAAGCTAAAAGCGAGGGATCTTCGTTCTATAAAAAACTGCAGGAACTTTATGTAAAACACGGTTTCTACAAAGAAGATTTGACTTCATTAGTTAAAAAAGGAATCTCTGGTGCCGAAGAAATTAAACAAACGATGATCGATCTTCGTGAAAATCCGTTAACGACGATCAACGGGGAGCAAGTTGTGCAAATTGATGATTATGCATCTTCAAAATCGCTGAAAACAACTACCGGAGAATCTGTAGATATTACTATTCCTAAATCTAATGTTTTAATATACCACACTAAAGAAGGATCTCGCATCGCTGCGCGTCCTAGTGGTACAGAACCAAAGATCAAGTTTTACATCAGCGTAAACGAGTCTGTTGAAAGTCTTGACGCACTTGATAAAACCGAAGAAAAGTTAGACGCTAAAATCGCCGGAATACGTAAAGAACTTGGCCTTTAAAAGTCGGTTTTTTTACCTATAAATATTCTTCTGAAGGAATCTTAAGCTAAACAAATATCGATTCCAGAAGAATTGAAGTAAATTCGCCTCATTATTTCTGTTTCACCAGAAATCAATGAGGCGAATTTTTTTAAACCCCTTTCAGGGAACTTTACTTTATGAATTACTTTAAACAAATCATGCAATTTGCAAGACCCTATAAAAAGTATGCGGTCTTAAATATTGTTTGCAACATTCTATATGCAATTTTTAGCACGTTGTCTTTTCTTGCGCTCATTCCAGTTATTGATATTTTATTTGATAAAAATAAGCGTATCAACGAATTACCGGTATGGGAAGGCTGGAGCGGTGTAAAAGACTACGTGTTCAATTCCTTTTATTATTATGTAAGTCAGCAAGTTGCAGACAACGAACTTTCGGCACTTGTTTTTATCTGTGCCATTGTGGTAGTATTGTTTTTTCTGAAGAATATCTTTGGCTATCTCGCTACGTTTTTCATCACTTTTTTACGTAATGGTGTGATGCGTGATGTGCGCGATGCGATCTATGATAAACTCTTAGAATTGCCGGTCGCTTATTTCTCTGAAAAGCGCAAAGGCGACACCATATCAAGAATCACAGCAGATGTGCAAGAAGTTGAAGTTTCTTTTCTATCTATTTTAGAAATGGTGGTCCGCGAGCCGCTTACCATCATTTTTACCATTCTTGCGATGGTGGTGATCAGTGGTAAACTCACGTTGTTTGTGTTTGTGTTTTTACCAATTTCCGGGATCATTATCTCACGTATTGGGAAATCGCTTAAAAAACAATCTAATCAGGCGCAGGAAGAAAATGGTGCGTTTTTATCTATTGTTGAAGAAACGCTTTCGAGCCTTAAAATCATTAAAGGCTTTAATGGAGAAGATCAATTTAGAGCGAAATTTAGAGCAAGTACTACACGACTGAACGGTATTTTAAACAGCTTGGTCAATCGTCAAAATTTAGCTTCTCCCACAAGTGAGTTCTTAGGAATTTTTGTGATCGTTGTGATCCTATGGTTTGGAGGCCAGATGGTACTTGTAGAAGGTTCGCTTGAAGCTTCCCAATTCATCGCATTTTTAGGATTATCTTACCAAATCCTAACTCCAGCAAAACAAATTAGTAAAGCCTCTTATAGCGTTAAAAAAGGAAACGCCGCAGCAGAACGCATTCTTTCGGTCTTAAATACAGAAACGACTATCAAAGATGCTCCTGATGCACAAACTGCGCAAGAGTTTCAAGATGCAGTACATATTGAAAATGTTTCCTTTAAATATGAAGATGAGAATGTACTTACTAACTTTAACGCAGTGGTTCCTAAAGGAAAAACCATTGCATTGGTTGGACAAAGCGGTAGCGGTAAAAGTACCATCGCAAACTTGGTTACCCGCTTTTATGATGTAAACGAAGGTGCCATAAAGCTCGACGGAAAAAATATTAAAGAGCTCACTAAAGCTTCGGTACGGGCGCAAATGGGCTTAGTCACCCAAGACTCTATTCTTTTTAATGATACGGTACGCAACAACATTTTACTAGGTAAACCTGATGCCAGCGATGACGAGGTGATCGCTGCACTTAAAGTTGCCAATGCTTGGGAATTTGTAAGTGAGCTTCCGCTACAACTAGACACCAATATTGGGGACAGTGGAAACAAACTAAGTGGTGGTCAAAAACAACGTTTGTCAATAGCCCGCGCTGTATTGAAGAATCCGCCAATTATGATCCTTGACGAAGCAACTTCGGCATTAGATACCGAAAGCGAGCGTCTGGTTCAAAAAGCACTCGAAAATATGATGATGAATCGTACCTCTATTGTGATTGCGCATCGTCTTTCGACCATTCAAAATGCAGATCAAATCATTGTAATGCAAAAAGGTAAAATTGTAGAACAAGGTAAGCATCAAGAATTGCTCGCCTTAAACGGAACCTATAAAAAGCTGGTAGAAATGCAGTCTTTTGAGTAATTGGTTTATGGTATTGCAATTCATAACCGTTTTAATACAATATGTTACTAAACTAAAAAATCCGCATCAGATGATGCGGATTTTTTTATTGCTGTGAATGCTTTTGTTGGGTTTTTTAAACGCAGTTTAAAATCAACTTTAATACTTGGGGCAAAAAAGGATTTCAATGTTTTGGGCCTTTACAACAATATCAATTAACTCATTTACTATTATTAACCTTCCAAATATAGATTCATTTTTTCGTTCAAACAAAAAATTAATGTATTTAATCTCGTTTTTATGCTTTTAATCGATTCTAATAAGTTTTATTACTTGTAATTCTTAAAGGAATAATCTGTAAATTTCAAGATCTCGAGGCTTTAACTATTTTTTATCGTTTTGCTTTTAAACCATTGGATAAATAAATAGTCATACAAAGGTCACTAAAGAGCAGCATTGAATAATTTAGAAATCCATACCATCGAAAGTTTAAAATTTGAGGACTTAGTCTCTGAATACAAAGAGCGTTTGTATTGGCACATACGTCGCATGGTGATTTCTCATGATGACGCAGATGACGTGCTGCAAAACACCTTTATAAAGGTTTACAAAAACCTGCATAATTTTAATGGAGAGAGTCAAGTATACACCTGGCTTTACCGTATTGCAACTAATGAGAGCCTAACGTTTATTAAAAAGAGAAAACGTACAACGCATATAAGTAATGAAGAGGTGCAAGAGAGTTTAGTTACTAATCTTACGAGTGACCCGTATTTTAATGGTGATGATGCGCAGCTTAAATTACAACAGGCGATAGACACGCTACCTACAAAACAAAAGCAGGTTTTTGTGATGAAGTATTTTGATGAATTGCAATACAATGAAATTTCTGAAATATTAGGAACTTCAGAAGGAGCACTCAAAGCGAGCTACCATCACGCGGTAAAAAAGATAACAGAATACGTGACAGCACATTAAACCTTTTAAGACCAATAAAGTCTAAAAAACGATGAAAAGCAAAAAAGAAAATAACAAGCAGCAGTTTAATATTCCTCTAGGCTACTTTGAGTCTTTTGAGAATAGGCTGCTTACTGAACTCAAATTTCAAGAGCTTTTCCCTAATAAAAATGATGGATTTAGCGTACCTGCACAATACTTTGAAAAAGTAGAACAGGTTATTCTTAATCAAAATAAGCCTAAAGGAAAGCTTGTTGAATATAATTTTAAAACTATAGCAGCTACAGTTGCGGCGATTGCAGCGGTGTTGCTTGTACTCTTTAATGTGGTGAATCCCATAGAAAAAGAAATGCAGTTTGACTCCCTTAGCATAACCAGTCTTGAAAACTACTTTGAAGAAGAAGAGCGTGTTCAAGACTACCTTTCTGCTGAAGAGTTGAGCACCATCGAGAATAGCACCTCGATATTTGATAACGAAACTGTGAGCGAAGAACTGATCTATGAGTATGTAGATCAAGACATTGTTCAGAGTTCTTTACTTGATCAATAAACAAAAAACTATGAAAAATTTAATAATCATTTTCGTGTTGTGTTTGGGTCTTAGTGGCCAGGCACAAAAGAAAGATAGACACGAGCAAATTAAGGCGCTTCGGGTTCCGTTTTTAACAGAAGAGCTGAATCTGACTCCTGCTGAAGCCGAAAAATTCTGGCCTATTTATAACACTTACGATTGTAAGATGGTGGATTTACGCTCTAGAGAACGTGCTTTGTTTGAAGAAAAATTCTTTCAATCAGGCTCTAAAAAAAATCTGACGGAAAAAGAAGCCAATAAATTAATGGCTGAGTATAATGACATTCAAAGAAGTAAGTATGAGATTGAAAGTCAGTTGATGACTGATCTTACGCAAAAGCTTCCTGCTTCTAAAATGGTTTTCCTTCCGGAAGCCGAGCATAAATTTGGCAGAAAACTTTGGGAGGAATACAAAAAACGAAAAGGGAAAGATTAAACCTTTGATTCCGTTTCAAAACGATTTACCTATTGATTTATATATTTAGTTTTATTAGCGTTAAAACGAAAAATGCGACTCAAAAGAGTCGCATTTTTTTTGGCCTAGCGCTTAAACTTAAGCTTTGCTATCCTATTGCTTCCTGCTGCGTAAGCTGTTGAATCATTTAAGAAGCGTACCGTAAAAAAGCCTTCACTACTCAAGTTTTTCCAAGTGGCTCCTTGATCACTAGAATAGTCGATCCCTTCAAAGCCTATCGCCAACAATTCTTTGCCTTCAGAATTTGGAATAAACTGAATGCAGCTACGGTAGCCCGGTGCTGCCTTATCTGCTAGCAACGCCCAAGTTTTTCCTCCGTCTTGCGTGATCGCTTTGTTTGCCTCGTTACCTTCTGCGTTAGTGTAATCCCCGCCGATTACCACCCCGGTATTTTCGTCATAAAAATCAATTGAATATCCACCGGTAGTTGAAGTTCCTTGTTTTAATGGGGTGTCAAATACTTCCCAAGTTTTTCCTTTGTCACCGGTATGCAAAACCCTTGATTTCATTCCGCCGGTGATGATCCACGCGTTATTTTCATACACAGCGATATTAGAATTGCTTGCTGCAAACGCCGCCTCCCCTTCTGCTGCTTCAGGTAAATTCTCGCAAGAAACTTTAGTCCACGTATTCCCTCCATCTCGGGTGATAATTATTGAGATACAATTTTCGGTAGGGTCTCCCATAGCTATTCCTTCTTGATCATTCCAGAAGGTCATAGAGTCGAAAAAAGCTTTAGGATCATTTTCTTCATAAACCAATTCCATAGCACCGGAATCTCCTGTTTTGTACAACAACGCCGGACTTTCAATACTGAGCATAAAAAAATCTTCTGCAGTATGTGCTACCGCTCTAAAGCTAGGCGTAATACTATCCCTTTTCATTACCGCTGTATTCCAAACTTTAGTAGCAGGATTATACAAACCGTATTTTCCGTTAGAACCTGCAAAAGCCAGGCTGCCATCATCAAGAATTTCGAGCGCTCTCACACTTACCGAATCTTCATAAATACGTTCTATTTCAACGGCTTGAATCGCAGTCAATTCTTTAGGTTCTGGAGTATTTTTACAACCAAAAACTGCTAAACTGAGCGCCACTCCTAATAAATATCTCATAGATTTAAAATTTTCTCGAATTTAAAACTATTCCTTTTTAATCCTGTACCTTTGCGCGCATTTTAAAAACATTTGTTATGCGTTTACATCGCAATCTGGTTTTTGCTGTTATTGATGGCTTAATCGAAATTTTTAATGAAGGCGGCTATGCTGATAAAGTGATCGCTAAACAACTGAAACGTGACAAACGCTGGGGCTCTCGCGACCGCAGTTTTATCGCCGAAACCACATACGATATTGTACGCTGGAAAAGACTATATGCAGAAATCGCTGATGTAAAAGAACCTTTTGAGCGTAAAGACCTTTGGCGTCTCTTTGCTGTTTGGTGTACGCTACGCGGAATTAAACTACCAGACTGGCCTCAGTTTGAAGAAACGCCTACCCGAAGAATCAAAGGACGTTTTGACGAATTATCGAACACTCGAAAATTTAGAGAATCTATTCCTGACTGGTTGGATGCTCTTGGCGAAAAGGAACTAGGTGATAAATGGGATGCAGAACTCGCTGCGTTAAACAAGCAAGCTCCGGTAGTATTGCGCGTAAACCGGTTAAAATCTGATATCGGTGCGTTGCAAACCGCTTTAGCCGAAGAAGGTCACGAGACCGAAAATATCAAACCTTATAAAGACGCGCTTCAACTTCAAGAACGCGGCAATGTTTTTACTACTGAAGCCTTCAAAAACGGACTCTTTGAAGTACAGGATGCTTCTTCACAATTGGTCGCTCCATATCTTGACGTAGAGCCGGGAATGCGTGTGGTGGATACTTGCGCAGGTGCTGGGGGTAAAACCTTGCATCTCGCTGCACAAATGGATAACAAAGGTCAGTTAATCGCACTTGACATCTACGGAAATAAACTAAAAGAGCTCAAGCGTCGTGCGCGCCGTGCAGGAGCTTTTAATATTGAAACCCGAGTGATCGATTCAACTAAAGTAATTAAGAAGCTTCACAATTCGGCAGACCGCGTGCTTATTGATGCGCCGTGTACGGGACTTGGTGTTTTAAGCCGTAACCCGGATGCAAAATGGAAACTACAACCGGATTTCGTTGAAAAAATCCAGGCTACGCAGCAAAGCATTTTAAAAGACTATTCTAAGATCGTTAAGCCTGGTGGAAAAATGGTTTATGCTACTTGCTCTATTCTACCTTCAGAAAATCAAGAACAGATCAAAAAGTTCCTAAAAACTGAGGAAGGAAGCGACTTCAGCATAGAAAAGCAGAAAACAGTATTATCTAGCGAAAGCGGTTATGACGGCTTTTATATGTGCTTAATGGTCAAAAAAGACAAAGCCTAGCTACTGAAAACAATAGCATTTTAAAGCCTTAAAAGTTCACTCTTTTAAGGCTTTTCTTTTTTGTGGCAATAGGCATCATCCATTTTTCAGTTATCAACAAAAACAGTCATTTTTCTGTTGAATTTTGTTTCAATCCAAGCGTGTTTCTAACCGTTAAAAATCCTTAAATTTGTGGCTCCTTAGTAAAAGCACTATGATTCATTTTTTCGGTTCACAAGACACCAAAATTTACGCAGTTCAAGCTAAAGCTGAACTTTCAGAAGAAACTACAAACAAGCTCATCTGGCTTTTTGGCAACCAGCCTAAAATAGAAGCGTCTGCAATCGACGCTTTTTTTATTGGTCCGCGTGCGACGATGATCACACCCTGGAGTACCAATGCTGTTGAGATCACCCAAAATATGGGAATTGAAGGCATTATTAGAATTGAAGAATTTGTTGCCGGAAAGGCCGACTTTGACCCGATGCTTTCTCAGGAATACAGCAAGCTCGATCAGGAAATTTATACCATCGACATCGAGCCTGAAGACATTAAGGCTATTGAAGATATTCAAACCTATAACGAGCAGGAAGGTTTAGCCTTAAGCGAAGAAGAAGTCACTTATCTGGAAAGTGTTGCAGAACGCATAGGCCGCCCCCTTACCGACTCTGAAGTGTTTGGTTTCAGCCAAGTGAATTCTGAACATTGCCGCCACAAGATCTTTAACGGAACCTTTGTGATCGACGGGAAAACGATGCCCTCTTCCCTATTCAAAATGATTCGTAAAACTTCCGAAGCAAATCCAAATGAGATTGTTTCGGCTTACAAAGACAATGTTGCATTTGTAAAAGGTCCTAAAGCGACACAGTTTGCTCCTGCAACTGCAGATAAACCCGATTTTTATACCGAAAAGGAATTTGACAGTGTGCTCTCGCTTAAGGCGGAAACCCACAACTTCCCTACCACTGTTGAGCCTTTTAACGGTGCTGCAACGGGAGCCGGTGGTGAAATACGCGACCGTCTGGCAGGTGGTCAAGGTTCGCTTCCGCTGGCAGGGACCGCTGTTTATATGACTGCCTATTCTCGCCTCAAGGAAGAACGTCCTTGGGAAGATGCGATGCCGGCGCGTAAATGGTTATACCAGACGCCTATTGATATTTTGATCAAAGCCTCAAATGGAGCTTCAGATTTTGGAAACAAATTTGGCCAACCGCTTATCGCAGGTTCGGTGCTTACTTTTGAGCACGATGAAGCCGGAAGAAAACTGGGTTTTGATAAAGTGATTATGCAAGCCGGTGGAATTGGTTATGGCAAGAAACAACAAGCTTTAAAAGAAAAACCGGAAACCGGAGATAAAATTGTAATTCTCGGTGGTGACAACTACCGTATTGGTATGGGCGGTGCTGCGGTATCTTCGGCAGATACGGGTGCATTTAGCTCAGGAATTGAGTTGAATGCGATTCAACGTTCTAATCCTGAAATGCAAAAACGTGCGGCTAACGCCATCCGCGGAATGGTAGAAAGCGATGAGAATACCATCGTTTCTATTCACGATCACGGTGCCGGTGGTCACTTGAACTGTCTTTCTGAATTGGTTGAAGAAACTGGCGGATTGATCGATCTTGATAAATTGCCGGTGGGTGATCCTACCCTTTCGGCTAAAGAAATAATCGGTAACGAGTCGCAAGAACGTATGGGTCTTGTGATAGGTGCCGAACAAATTAAAACTTTAAAAACCATCGCAGATCGCGAGCGCTCTCCAATGTACGAAGTGGGCGACGTGACCGGCGATCACCGTTTCACGTTCAAGTCGGCCACTACCGGTGCTGCGCCAATGGATTTGGCTATGAACGATATGTTTGGCAGCTCGCCAAAAACGGTCATGGTTGATACTAAAATCCATCGTATTTATAGCGATGTTTCTTATTCTTTAGAAAACTTCCACGAGTATTTAGAGAACGTATTGCAGCTGGAAGCCGTTGCTTGTAAAGACTGGTTGACCAATAAGGTGGACCGTTGTGTAGGTGGTCGTGTGGCAAAACAACAATGTGTTGGTTCGCTGCAACTTCCGCTGAATAACGTGGGTGTGATGGCACTTGATTTTAAATCTTCAAACGGAATTGCTACTTCTATTGGGCATTCTCCCGTAAGCGGATTGATCGACCCCGTTGCAGGAAGTAAGAACAGTATCGCAGAAGCCCTTACCAACATTGTGTGGGCGCCGCTGGAAAAGGGTTTAAAATCGGTTTCGCTTTCTGCAAATTGGATGTGGCCCTGTAATAATGCAGGTGAAGATGCGCGTTTGTATGAGGCGGTTGAAGCTGTTTCAGAATTTGCGATCGCTTTAGGAATCAATGTTCCTACCGGAAAAGATTCCTTATCGATGAAGCAAAAATACCCTGAAGGTGATGTGCTTGCTCCTGGAACGGTTATTATTTCTGCGGCAGGAAGCTGTGATGATATCAACCGCGTGGTTGAACCAGTGCTAGATGCTGAAGCAGGATCGATCTACTACCTAAATTTATCTCAAGATAACTTTAAATTGGGAGGTTCTTCGTTTGCCCAAATTCAGAATAAAGTGGGAATGGAAGCACCAAGCATTAAAGACGATGCTGCTTTTGCTACCGCTTTCGATACCTTACAAAGCCTAATTAGAAAGGATCTTGTTGCAGCCGGTCACGATGTAGCTTCGGGCGGATTGATCACGACGCTTTTAGAATTGTGTTTTGCTGAAAATAAACTGGGTGCTTCAGTTGATTTTTCTGCATTTGCTGAACAAGATATTATCAAAATCTTATTTGCTGAAAATGCTGGTGTGGTCGTTCAGGCAACTGATGATGCTGCTTTTGAAGCCGCCTTGACTGAAAACAAAGTGGAATTCTTTAAAATAGGTTCGACTAATACTTCAGACGAATTATTGATCAAAAAAGATTCGGTAGAAATTGGTTTAAATATTCCGTCATTGCGAAGAAAATGGTTTGAAACTTCTTATTTATTAGATCAGAAACAAACGGCTAATGGATTGGCTGAAGATCGTTACAACAACTTTGATCAGCAAGATTTGAAGTTTGAATTTCCGAAGCATTTCACCGGAATCAAACCAACAATTGATGCTTCTAAACCAAGACCGAAAGCGGCAATCTTACGCGAAAAGGGAAGTAACTCAGAACGCGAAATGGCCAATGCGATGTATCTCGCAGGTTTTGATGTAAAAGATGTGCATATGACCGATTTGATCACCGGTCGTGAAACGCTTGAAGATATTCAGTTTATTGGTGCTGTGGGTGGTTTCTCAAACTCCGATGTTTTAGGTTCGGCAAAAGGTTGGGCAGGAGCTTTCTTATACAATGAGAAAGCCAATAAAGCATTAAAAGATTTCTTCGCACGCCCTGATACGCTTTCGGTAGGAATCTGTAACGGTTGTCAACTTTTTGTTGAATTAGACCTGATCAACCCGGAACACGACGAAAAGCCAAAAATGCTGCATAACGATTCGCACAAGCACGAAAGTGGCTTCACCAGTGTGAAGATTCAGAAAAACGATTCGGTAATGCTTTCTACTTTAGAAGGAGCTACTCTTGGTGTTTGGATCTCTCATGGAGAAGGAAAATTTGAACTTCCGCTTAGCGAAAAAGAATACAACATTGTGGCTAAATATGGCTACGATGCCTACCCTGCAAATCCTAATGGAAGTAGCTACAACACCGCAATGATGACCGATAAAACCGGACGTCATTTGGTAACAATGCCGCACATTGAGCGCTCTATTTTTCAATGGAACTGGGCCAACTATCCAAAGGGTCGCAAAGATGAAGTAAGCCCGTGGATCGAAGCTTTTGAAAATGCTCGCAAGTGGATTGAGAAGCAGTTAACTTAAATGATTATCTATGATAATTAATTTATAATTACTAATAAAATTTTTAGTAAATTTAAATCTTAATACTAAAAATTTTATGATAAAGAATTATTTTACGGTTTTACTGACAGTATTCATTTTTTTCTAGGCTGCCAAAATGAAGATATAACAAGTTGGGAACCAAATCAGAAGTTGTATAATCTTTCAAGATTTGAGAAATGGCTTCCACAAAACAGTCAGATTTTACCCACTAGTGCCAAAATTGTAGAAATTAATGACGAGATTTTCACCGAGTATTTAATTCAGTATAATCCTACAGATCAAATAAATCCCAACATTCATTTCACGATTCTGGTGGATGACCAGAAACAAATAACACTAGCAAAGATAATTGATATTAAACCCGGTGATGCCCACTATCGTCTAAGCGAAAAGAAAAATACAGCTATTGTACGGTTTATAAATACGGCAGGAGAAACTGACTCGTTTCATTATATTGAAGGTATATATGAAAAGCTCTTGGACGCAAAAGAAATCATTAAAATTAATTCTAAACGCTTTGCTTTAGACAGAAGCTATATATTTATTGAAACTGAACACTTTCAGGATTGGTATAAATTTACTAGCGGTGGTTTAGTTTATACGCACACAACATACCAAGGGTTGACAAGAGAGGTCATTTTTTCAAATACTCCGGGATATGATTCTTACCAAAATTTTTCTACTTTCCAAGCTGGCGGAGGAGCTTATGACTCTAATATAGGTGCTAACTATGATGGAAAAGTGAGTTTGGAGGAGCGTACAATTGAAAAGATAAATGACGACAATATTATTACCGATCCAAACTTTATAAATTATCCATGTGCCAAAATCATTGTAGAACAGGCTTATGGTGTTTGCTCTCCATTAAATCAATTATTATTAGATATTTTTGAAGCTAATGATAAGGTTAACCTTGTTTATGCTGTCTCTTCTACGATACCTGGTAATGGTAGAACATCTCAAACCTATACTTTTAATCCAGCGACTAAAACAATGGATATTAATATCTGGCTAAATGAGTCTTACCTTTCAACAGCCACGGATTTATCCATAGCAAGAACAACAATACATGAATCGGTTCACGCGATTTTAGTTTATATGCTTGAAGAAGGTAAGTTTACTTCGGTAACAGGAAATCCCGACCCAGAATTTAAAGATCTGGTAGAAGCATTTATAAACTTCAACGCCAATAAACCCAGCAACTATGGTAAAGCTCACCATGAAATAATGTCTGAATTAGTCGCTGAAATGGCTTCATCTTTATCTGTTTATGGTCAGAACAGGGGATACAACTTACCTTTTTCGTACTATGAAAAATTGAGCTATGCAGGGGCAATCTCATTAACCCCAACATTCAAAGGAATGTTTCCCGAATACTTAAATGCAAATGATGCTTTCAATAATCCTAACAATAGAAATCCTGAATTTGTTGAGATAAAAGAAGCAATTGACGCAGAACTAACTAATTCAATTCGTAATTATACTTACCCAAATGGAACAAAGACGACCACATCGCCAAAAGGCAAACCTGCGACTAATAATGCGTCTGGCAATTGTAATTAAACTTTGCATATTTTTTCAAAATTGTAAATCTGTTGAAAGTTTTAAAAAATCAGCCTATAGCAATATATTAAATGAGGAAATAAAGCTACAAAGAGATTACTTTGGAACGAAAAACTTTGGAATAAACTATGAATTTATTCAAAATGATGAATTCAATAATTTTATATTAACCAGAGTAAATGACCCTAAACAGTATTTAGAAGATTTTTATCCTGATGAAAATACAGCACTATTTGACATTGATGAAGGAAAAACTCTATTGAAACAATTAGAAAATCAATCCAGCCTTATTCAGGTTATTCCTAAGGAATATAAATCACAAATGGAAGACTTTGAAGCCCTACAACAAAAAATAATGAATAATAGTAATGAATCAATAAGATATCACTCCTTATTAAAATTATTCCTAGGACAACCTATTATATCTAAAAATAGAAAATACGCTTTAATATATTACTATAGAGGTTCTGAAATGGAGTTTGAATCTGGTATTCATCTTTACGAAAACAAGAATAATAATTGGGTTTTAGGCAAAGAAATTGGTCTTGCATTTTAGAAATTAAAAAGGATTAATATTTTCCGATACTACACCTCTATTTTATTAGTTTTGATATAAATTTTTCTCACAAAGGCAAGGATGAAGTAAGCCCGTGGATCGAAGCTTTTGAAAATGCCCGCAAATGGATTGAGAAGCAGTAAACTCAAAGAATTAAATGACAGGTCTGAACCGTAAACATACTAGTATTCGCATATTTTGGGGGCTTATTGCGCTCTATATGCTTAATATTTGTGTAGACAGCCCAGACCTGTTTCCTAATCGCGCTGAAAATTTAAATTATAATGATCAGGAAAGTGTTATAGAATTAGTTGTTGAGCAAGTTCTAGATCTTGGTGATATTATTCCTGAATACGACGACAATGACACCGAAGAGCACACTTCTTCTAAAACTTCGGTAAATCTGGATCACTTTATCGTTGACCAATCGGCAATTGCATTTCAGCAAAATTTCAGTCTTTTAAAAAAACAAAATACGCTTTTTGCCTTAGCAAATTTCTGCACTTTATCACTGGAAGTTGACGCTCCCCCACCCCAATATTAATTTGTTTATACCACATTATTGAACACCTCAGCGCCTGAGGTGCATTCTCATATTCAATACATTCATTAAACAAATTAAAATGAAACACTTACCATTAGTGCTGCTCATGGCAGTACTCACACACTAT
This sequence comes from Leeuwenhoekiella sp. ZYFB001, assembly GCF_011784865.1. Classification (NCBI taxonomy): domain Bacteria; kingdom Pseudomonadati; phylum Bacteroidota; class Flavobacteriia; order Flavobacteriales; family Flavobacteriaceae; genus Leeuwenhoekiella; species Leeuwenhoekiella sp. ZYFB001. Next base: position 1,223,231 of record NZ_CP050460.1, on the reverse strand, counting down.
ACTTATGCTCAAGAAACCGAGCAAAATGCTATTAAAGACAGTTTATATATTGCCGAAGTTGAAGGAAGCCAAGAGCCTTTAAAAATTCTACATGCCGAACCGCTGTACATCGACCTAATTCGTGATTTAGGGGCTCGTAAAGGAGAAAAAGAATGGAATATTGGACTCGGCCTTACCGATCGCGATCGTTATGATGAATATCTGGCCCTTGTAGAATATGAATGGGCACCCGCAGACCGGTTGGGGTTAGAAATAGAAGTGCCTTTCTCTTTACATTACCCGGTTGGAGAAAATGGCAACGCACCCGGAAACCGCTTAAACAGCATCAAGATCGCCGGTCAATACACATTTTGGGTTTCTGAAAAGCACAAAACAAGTATGGCATTTGGCTACATTCAAGAGTTTGAACTCACAAATTTTAATAACTACGGCGCAGGGAAATTGTTTACCGGTAATGTCTATAATCCGTTTTTTATTGCTGCTAAAAGATTGGGCTCTAATTTTCATAGTTTGATCTACACAGGACCCGCGATTGCTCATCATTTTAGTGATGGAGCACTTCACACCAGTTGGCAGATCAATAGTAATATTCATTATATGATTTCGGGAACCCGAAATTTTATTGGTCTTGAGTTTAATAAGGAATTCAACCAAGGTGATTTTGACATGACTATAAGACCGCAGTTGCGGCTTGATGTAGCCGAAAACTTACTAATAGGTATTGTAACCGGTATTCCGATCAATAGAGAAACTGAGCGCTTTAGTTCGTTTTTACGCTTGATCTATGAGCCCGGGCATTAAGGAATTATAGAATTCTGAATAGCCAATAGCACAGAACTAAAAAATCTGTGCTATTTTGATTTTAATAATACAACGTTGTAAATTTTTCTAAAATCATATAAAAAAGTCTATAATTTCGCTATTTTGCAGTAAGCAAATACCTCAAAGGACTTTCAAAACCGAAATATCAATAACTTAAATTGTATTTTGTCTGTACCTTAATAGCATTAGTTCACACTTAGAATATTTTCTGAAGAAACGCTTTAAAGAAAACTTATAAAGAATATAGTTTATCGGGACAGAACCCTTAATTATTCACTCTCGAGCATCGAGTAAACCTATTTCATAACTATGGAAATTAAACGTCTTTTTGACTTCCCCTACCATCAACTTGAACAGTATAATTTAAAAGAAGCCTTAGTAACTAAATATGATGGCAAATGGGTAGCAACAACTACTCAATCTTATCTTGATCAAGCTAATGCTATAAGTCGGGGGCTATTAAAGTTAGGTGTAAAACCCAATGATAAAATTGCCGTGATCTCTTCTACAAACCGTACGGAGTGGAATATCATGGATATAGGTATCCTGCAATTAGGCGCACAAAACGTTCCTATTTATCCAACGATTTCGGAAGAAGAATACGAGTACGTACTAAACCATAGCGAATCTATTTTCTGCTTTGTTTCTGATGAAGAAGTACTTAATAAGCTAAATACAATAAAAGCAAATGTACCAACACTTAAGGAGGTTTATAGTTTTGATGCGATTAACGGATGCAAAAGTTGGGAGGAGGTCAAAGAAAAAGATAACAGCCTTCAGCCTGAAGTTGAAAAATTAAAGGCAGCAGTTAAAGAAGATGATCTTGCAACTCTTATTTATACATCAGGAACTACCGGAAGACCTAAAGGCGTGATGCTGAGCCATAAAAATGTGGTGTCCAATGCATTGAATAGCGCGTCGCGTTTTCCTATTGTGCCGGGGCAAAGTAAAGCGTTGAGTTTCTTACCGGTATGCCACATCTACGAACGCATGTTGATGTATTTATATCAGTATACTGGAGTTTCTATCTATTTTGCTGAAAGTCTAGACACAATAAGTGAAAACCTTAAAGAAGTTCAGCCTGAAGTAATGACAGCTGTCCCGCGTTTACTTGAAAAAGTATATGATAAGATCATTGCAAAAGGTGCAGATTTAACCGGAATCAAAAAGAAACTGTTCTTCTGGGCTGTAGAAACCGGTCTTGACTACGAGCCTTACGGTCAAAACGGCTGGTGGTACGAGAAAAAATTAGGTATTGCCCGTAAACTTATTTTCAGTAAATGGCAGGAAGCTTTAGGCGGAAATTTAAAAGTGATCGCTTCGGGTAGTGCTGCTTTACAACCCCGACTTGCACGCGTTTTTAATGCTGCAGATATCGGCGTCATGGAAGGTTACGGTCTTACCGAAACATCGCCGGTAATTTCAGTAAATGATATGCGTGATAAGGGCTTTAAAATAGGTACCGTAGGAAAACCTATTCCGCAGACTGAAGTCAAGATCGCCGAAGATGGTGAGATTCTTATTAAAGGTCCGCAGGTGATGATCGGCTATTATAAAGACAAAGAAAAAACTGATGAGGTTTTAGAGAACGGTTATTTCCACACGGGAGATATTGGTGAGATCGACAGCGAAGGCTTCCTGAAAATTACAGACCGTAAAAAGGAAATGTTCAAAACCAGCGGTGGTAAATATGTAGCGCCTCAGATCATTGAAAATATGATGAAGCAATCCCGCTTTATCGAACATATAATGGTGGTAGGTGAAGGTGAGAAAATGCCGGCTGCCCTAATTCAGCCTAATTTTGAATTTGTGACCGAATGGGCAAAACTCAAAAATATTAACGTAGGTACTACTCCTAAGGAAATCGCTTCAAACGAGGAAGTGAAGAAACGCATTCAAGAGGATGTTGATATTCACAATGAGAAATTCGGTAAGTGGGAACGTGTCAAGAAATTTGAGCTTACTCCCGACGAGTGGAGTATTGAAGCAGGTCACCTCACTCCTACTATGAAACTTAAGCGACGTATCGTTAAGGAGAAGTATCTTGACCTTTACAATAAAATTTACGAGCGTGAATAATCTATTAAACTCCTTAGAAATAAGGAGTTTTTTTATGAATATACCCAGCAATCACCTTGTGAGATAATAATCTTATAAAATTTCCTTAATTTATTATGCGTGCATAGTATTATTTTTTTAACTTTACGAAAACGTATGAGTAAAAAAGATATCACAATAGATCACGCCCTTAGAGCGACCTGGCAAGCCGTTATTAAAATGTATAATGAGCAAGCTGCAAAGTTAGACAGTACGATGGCTACAGGTTTTGCTTTATTGAGTATAGACCCTGAGGAAGGAACGCCTTCAACAGCTTTGGGACCTAGAATGGGAATGGAAGCGACCAGTCTCTCTAGAACCCTGAAATCGATGGAAGAACGCGGACTTATAGAACGTAAACCCAATCCGGCTGATGGTCGGGGCGTATTGATTTTCCTGACGGAATTTGGAAAGGAAAACAGAGACTTTAGTAAAGACCGTGTATTGAAATTTAACGAAGCGGTTCGCGCTAACATTGATGCAGAAAAAGTAGATCACTTTTTTGAAGTGATCCACGTCATCAATGATTTAATACAGAATAAAAAAATTTATAACACTTCTGAAACTACTATAAAACAATGAGTAAAAGACGTATAAATAAAGTTGCAGTAATTGGCTCTGGTATTATGGGAAGCGGCATCGCTTGCCATTTTGCAAACATAGGAGTTGAAGTGCTGTTACTCGATATAGTTCCTCGCGAACTTAACGACAAAGAGAAAGCAAAAGGTTTAACGCTTGAAGATAAAGCGGTACGCAACAGGCTGGTAAATGACCATCTTCAAAATGCGTTAAAATCTAAGCCCTCTCCTATTTACCACAAAGATTTTGCAAATCGCATCACAACAGGTAATATGGAAGATGATATCGTTAAAGTAAAAGACTACGACTGGATCATCGAGGTGGTGATCGAGCGTTTAGATATCAAAAAACAAGTTTTTGAAAAGCTTGATAAACACCGTACCCCGGGAACACTGATCACTTCAAATACTTCAGGAATTCCAATCAAATTTATGAGTGAAGGTCGAAGCGATGATTTCCAGAAGCATTTCTGCGGAACGCATTTCTTCAATCCGGCGCGTTACTTAGATCTTTTTGAGATCATTCCGGGACCTAAGACTGATAAAGAAGTTTTAGCATTTTTGAATGCCTACGGCGAAAAATTCCTCGGAAAAACTTCGGTTGTTGCTAAAGATACTCCGGCATTTATCGGTAACCGCGTAGGTACGTATAGTATTATGAGCCTTTTCCACACCGTGGAAGAACTCGGGATGACCGTTGAGGAAGTTGATAAATTAACGGGACCGGTAATTGGTCGTCCAAAATCGGCTACCTTCCGTACCGTTGATGTTGTAGGACTTGACACCTTAGTTCACGTGGCGAATGGTATTCGTGAAAACGTAGAAAACGATGAGCGTGCTGAGTTGTTTTCGCTACCTAACTACATCAACACGATGCACGAGAATAAATGGTTAGGAAGCAAAACCGGACAAGGATTTTATAAGAAAATTAAAAAGGAGGACGGCTCTAGCGAGATTCTAACGCTAGACTTGAATTCTATGGAATATAGAGCTAACAAGCGCGCCTCTTTCAGTACACTTGAGATGACGAAGTCTATTGATAATGTAGCTGATCGCTTTCCGGTTCTAGTTAAAGGAAAAGATAAAGCCGGAGAATTCTTCCGAAAAAATTTCGCCGGATTATTCGCTTACGTGCAAAATCGTATTCCTGAGATCACAGATGAATTATATAAAATTGATGACGCGATGCGTGCCGGTTATGGCTGGGAGCACGGTCCGTTTCAAATTTGGGATGCCGTTGGTGTAGAGAAGGGAATCGAATTGATGAAAGCCGAAGGTTATGAAGTAGCTGATTGGGTTGCTGCAATGCTTTCTTCCGGAAAAGATTCCTTCTATACCGTTAAAGAAGGAAACACCTTCTACTACGATATTCCGAAGAAAGAATATTTGAAAAAACCGGGTCAGGATGGCTTTATCATTCTCGATAACATCCGTCAATCTAAAGAGGTATTTAAAAACAGCGGCGTTGTTGTTGAAGACCTCGGCGATGGAATCCTAAATGTTGAATTCCGTTCTAAAATGAATTCTATTGGCGGTGATGTTCTGAGCGGTTTAAATAAAGCCATCGATTTAGCAGAAAAAGATTTCGCCGGACTCGTAGTTGCCAATCAAGGGAAGAACTTCTCTGTGGGTGCCAATATCGGGATGATCTTTATGATGGCCGTTGAGCAGGAATATGATGAACTGAACGCTGCCGTAAAGTACTTCCAGGATACCTGTATGCGCTTGCGCTACTCTTCTATTCCTACCGTAGTTGCTCCACAGGCGATGACCTTAGGTGGTGGTTGTGAGATGACTTTGCACGCAGACCGCGTTGTGGCCGCTGCTGAAAGTTATATTGGTTTGGTAGAATTTGGTGTTGGGGTAATTCCCGGCGGTGGTGGTTCTAAAGAAATGACTTTAAGAGCTTCTGAAACCTATAAAAAAGACGACGTCGAGTTAAACCGACTACGCGAATATTTCCTAACAATTGGTATGGCAAAAGTTTCGACTTCAGCCTATGAAGCTTACGACTTAGGGATTTTAAAACCGGGCAAAGATATTGTTGTGGTCAATAAAGATCGCCAGATCGCTGCAGCTAAAGAAGTAGCGAAGTTTATGGCAGATCAAGGCTACACCAAACCCATTGAACGTACTGACATTAAAGTCTTAGGTAAACAAGCTTTGGGTGCATTTTTAGTAGGAACCGATCAAATGAACGCGGGGAAATACATCAGTGATCACGATCAGAAAATCGCTAATAAACTAGCCTATGTAATGGCTGGTGGTGATTTATCGGAGGCTTCGTATGTAAGCGAGCGCTACTTGCTAGATCTGGAGCGTGAAGCCTTCTTAAGTCTTTGCGGAGAGCGTAAAACATTAGAGCGCTTAGAGCATATGATCAAGAAAGGGAAACCGCTAAGAAACTAAAGTAGAAATTAGAAAAAAGATAATAGATCAGAGATGATTAAGAGATTACAAAATCTATCCTCTTATATCTTTTCTCTTTTCTCTCAAAAAAATCTAAAAAATGAAAACAGCATATATCGTAAAAGCATACAGAACAGCCGTCGGAAAAGCACCGCGTGGTTTGTTCCGATTTAAAAGACCAGACGAACTCGCCGCAGAAACCATCGATTACATGATGAAGGAGCTTCCTGACTTTGACAAGAAGCGCATTGATGATGTGATGGTGGGTAATGCGATGCCTGAGGCAGAGCAAGGCCTTAACGTTGGTCGGTTGATCTCTTTGATGGGATTAAAGATCGAAGACGTTCCAGGAGTAACGGTGAACCGTTATTGCGCTTCAGGAATAGAAACCATCGCAATGGCTTCGGCTAAAATCCAAGCAGGAATGGCAGATTGTATCATCGCCGGGGGTGCCGAAAGTATGAGTTACATCCCGATGGGTGGTTACAAACCGGTTCCAGATTATAAAGTGGCAAAAGCCGGAAATGAGGATTATTACTGGGGAATGGGTCTTACTGCAGAAGCGGTGGCCAATCAGTTTAATGTTTCTCGGGAAGATCAGGATGAGTTCGCTTACAACTCGCACCAGAAAGCCTTAAAAGCGCAGAAAGAAGATCGTTTTAAAGAGCAAATTGTTCCAATTGATGTCGAACACACGTTTGTAAACGGTGCCGGAAAAAAAGAAACTAAAACCTATACGGTAAGTAAAGATGAAGGTCCACGTGCAGATACCAAGCTTGAGATTCTGGCAAAATTGCGCCCTGTTTTCGCCGAAGGCGGAAGCGTAACCGCAGGGAACTCTTCACAAATGAGCGACGGTGCAGCATTCGTACTAGTGATGAGCGAAGAAATGGTGAAAGAACTCAAATTAGAGCCTATAGCGCGCCTGGTGAATTTCGCAGCCGTTGGTGTAGAACCCCGTATAATGGGAATTGGTCCGGTTAAGGCAATTCCAAAAGCTCTAAAACAAGCCGGATTGCAGCAGAAGGATATCGATCTTATCGAATTGAATGAAGCTTTTGCTTCGCAATCCTTAGCCGTAATCAGAGAACTAGATCTTAATCCAGATATCGTAAACGTAAACGGTGGTGCCATCGCTTTAGGTCACCCGCTGGGTTGTACAGGAGCCAAACTTTCCGTTCAGCTTTTTGATGAAATGCGCAAACGCGAAATGAAAAGTAAATACGGCGTTGTTACAATGTGCGTAGGTACCGGTCAAGGTGCAGCCGGGGTTTATGAGTTCCTTAATTAGAAATCTTAGAATAGAGAGCAAAGAACAGAGATAAAAGAGTTTTAATTATGAGCAAAAGAAGGCATAATTATAAAAACTTAAAAATTTGGTCTTTAGGATTGGAAATAGCTTGTGATATTTCAGATGTAATTGAATCTTTTCCTAAACATGAAAGATTTGATCTCGCTTCACAAATGAGTAGAGCTAGTACATCAATCCCAAGCAATATTTCAGAAGGTTCATCTAGAACAGATAAAGCTTTCAGCACTTTTATTGATTATGCTCTGGGATCTTCATTTGAATTGGGTACTCAATTACTGATAGCGAGGCATAAAAGTTATATAGACGATAAAAAATTAGTTGAATTAGAAACCAAAATACAGGAATGGCAAAAAATGACAATGGGATTTCAAAACGGCTTGTAACCGATGATCTCTTCTCTTTTTTCTCTATTCTATATTCTTAAAATACAATACAATGGCAGAAACAGCAGATAAAAAAGAAATTCTACGTGGCGGGCAATTCTTAGTGAAAGAAACCGCTTGTGAAGATGTTTTTACTCCCGAAGATTTTAACGAGGAGCAAAAAATGATGAAGGAAACGGTTAAAGAATTTGTTGACCGTGAGATTGTTCCTAACAAAGAACGTTTTGAACATAAAGACTATGCGCTTACCGAAGAAGTGATGCGTAAAGCGGGTGAACTTGGTCTTCTTGGTATCGCTGTCCCTGAGGAATATGATGGTCTGGGAATGGGCTTTGTTTCTACAATGCTTGTTTGCGATTACATTTCAGGAGCTACCGGTTCTATCGCGACGGCCTTTGGTGCACACACCGGGATCGGTACGATGCCGATCACCCTTTATGGTACCGAAGAGCAAAAGAAAAAGTACGTTCCCAAATTGGCTACCGGAGAGTGGTTTGGTGCTTATTGTTTGACTGAACCAGGAGCTGGTTCTGACGCCAACAGTGGTAAAACCAAAGCTGAACTTTCAGCAGACGGAAAAAGCTACAAGATCAATGGTCAGAAGATGTGGATATCCAATGCCGGTTTCTGTAATCTGTTTATTGTTTTCGCCCGCATTGAAGATGACAAAAACATCACCGGTTTCATTGTAGAAAATGACCCTTCCAACGGAATTTCACTGGGTGAGGAAGAAAAAAAATTAGGTATTCACTCCTCTTCTACCCGTCAGGTATTTTTTAATGATACCGTGGTTCCTGTAGAAAATATGCTTGCCGGTCGTGGCGAAGGTTTTAAGATCGCGATGAATGCGCTTAACGTAGGTCGTATCAAACTTGCTGCTGCCTGTCTTGACGCGCAACGCCGTATCATTGATATGGGCGTAAAATATGCAAATGAGCGTGTTCAGTTTAAAACACCGATTGCCAAATTTGGTGCGATCAAGTATAAGTTGGCTGAAATGGCTACGAATGCTTACGTGTGCGAAAGTGCTTCGTACCGCGCAGCTAAAAATATTGAAGATCGAATCGCAATCAGAATGGCCGATGGTAACAGCCATCAGGAAGCCGAATTGAAAGGTGTTGAAGAGTATGCGATCGAGTGTTCTATTCTTAAAGTTGCCGCTTCAGAAGATATGCAGAATTGTGCCGATGAAGGTATCCAAATTTATGGTGGTATGGGCTTCAGTGCCGATGCGCCGATGGAAGCTGCCTGGAGAGATGCTCGTATTTCGCGTATTTACGAAGGTACCAACGAGATCAACCGTATGCTGGCAGTAGGAATGCTTGTGAAAAAAGCGATGAAAGGTCACGTAGATCTATTGAACCCTGCGATGGCAGTTGCCGATGAATTAACCGGAATCCCTTCTTTTGATACCCCAGATTATTCTGAAGTCCTTTCTGAAGAAAAAGCGATGATTGCTAAACTGAAAAAAGTATTCTTGATGGTTGCAGGAAGTGCAATCCAAAAATATGGGCCAGCACTAGAAGAGCACCAGCAATTATTGATGGCAGCTTCAGATATCTTGATTGAGATCTATATGGCAGAAAGTGCCATTTTACGTACAGAAAAGAACGTAAAACGCTTTGGCGAAGACACTCAGAAAGAGCAAATCGCAATGGCGCAATTGTACCTGTATCACGCTGTAGATACTATTAACCAAAAAGCAAAAGAAGGCATTGTGTCTTTTGCTGAAGGTGATGAGCAGCGTATGATGCTTATGGGTCTTAAGCGTTTCACTAAATATCAAAATCAGCCTAATGTTGTTGCTTTACGCAACACCATCGCTGAAAAAGTAACGGAAGAAAACACCTATCCGTTCTAAGGTTTTGCCCTAATTATTACATTTTGATTTGAATTCAACCCCGAAGCTTTGCTTTGGGGTTTGTTTTTTAAGATTGATGAGAATGAGATAAACAATGGCTCAAATCTTGTTTACTTTGGTTGTGATATAAGAAACATTGTATCTTTAAAACTTCAACTTAGTTTATGCAAAAAATAGGATTTATACTGCTTGCGTTTGTGATGAGCTTTTCACTTCAAGCGCAGGAAAACACAGAGGTTTTTCTTTTTGAGATCAAAACAACCCCCACCACCATTGACATAGTAAATGGTAAAAACATTTCTCAAAATGCAGGTTATGACAATCAACCTTCATTTTATAATGAGAACACCTTACTCTACAGTCGTACGCAAGACAGTCTCACTGCTATTGGGATTTATGACATAACTACTTCTAAAAATTCGGTATTCACTAACGAACCGAATAGCGGTTTTTTCTCTCCGCAACGCATTCCAAATACTGAAACGATCGTTGCGGTACGTCAAGATCCTCAAGGTCGTCAGCGCTTGGCGCAGTATGACTTTCAAACCAAAGCTTTCAAAAAACTTTTAGATAGCAGTCAAGTTGGTTATTTTTCCTTTTACGATCAGCAAACCTTTATTGCTTCGGTTTTACAGCCAAATCAGATGGATCTCTTCCTTATAAATTCAGAAAAAGGAACTTCAGAAAGCATCATCACCAATTCCGGAAGGTCACTACAAAAAATACCCAATAGCAACTCGATGAGTTATACGGTGGAAAATGAAACCAAAAATATGGATCTCTATACACTCGACTTTTCGGGTGACGAACCTACAAGCTATTTCGTATGCGAGATGCCCATTGGTCGGCAAGATTACACGTGGCTCGATGAAAACCGGATTCTTGTAGGTAGCGGCGATAGTCTTTTTGTCTATGATCTATTTGGAGAACCTGCCTGGACGTTTGCTGCAAGTTTAAACAGCTACGGACTTAAAAATATTACCAGAATGACTGTGAGTCCCGACGGAAAATATCTGGCAGTAGCGGCAGAATCTGTAGAAAACTAAACTCAATAGGTGCCGAAGCAAACCAAAATCATAATTCTCATTGTTCTCGCTCAGTTTTTGGGAACATCGTTGTGGTTTGTAGGCAATATCGTGGTTCCGCAACTTCCTGTCGCCCGTTTGGGAAATCCTGATCTCTTAGGAGATTTACTTGCCGCAGTACAGCTTGGTTTCATTCTTGGAACACTTGTTTTTGCAATGCTCGCGATTGCAGACCGCTTCTCGCCGTCTAAAGTTTTTGCCGTAAGTGCCATTTTGGGAGCAGCCGCAAATCTGGCTTTACTCTTACCTCATGCCGAAAGCGGCACTTTATTAATCTCACGATTGAGCACCGGTTTTTTCCTAGCAGGAATTTACCCTGTTGGTATGAAAATCGCAGCCGACTATTTTGAAAAAGGTTTAGGTAAAGTTCTTGGTTTTTTAGTTGGCGCTTTGGTTCTTGGCACCGCACTCCCCCACTTTTTGAACAGCTTTGAAGTTTCCGTAGATTATAAGGTTATTACCATCGCTACATCGGGCTTAGCTGCTGTTGGCGGACTATTAATCGGTTTTTTGGTTGCTGATGGTCCGTATCGAAAAGCGCAGCAAAAACTCTCGATAAAAGCGATTCCTTTTATTTTTCAGACTAAAAAATTCAGAAGAGCAGCTTTTGGTTATTGGGGACATATGTGGGAATTGTACGCCTTTTGGGGATTTCTACCTGTTTTTATCAACTATTATCAAGCAGAACATCAAGTCTATCTCAACACTTCGCTTTGGTCCTTTTTTGCTATTGCGATCGGTACAATTTCCTGCGCGTATGGAGGCATTTTGACGCAGAAAATAAGCAGTAAAAAAGTTGCCTTTTACGCACTCGTGATCTCAGGAATGTGCTGTTTGATTTCTGTTTTTAGTATTGAATTTACACCGGTTATTTTTGGTGTCTTTCTATTAATCTGGGGTGCTGCCGTGGTTGCTGACAGTCCGCAATTTTCAACATTGGTCGCACAAAATGCTCCACCCGAATATCGCGGAACCGCACTGACGCTCGTTAATTGCATAGGATTTGCGATTACCGTCGTTAGTATTCAACTGCTGAATTATTGGGTTATTCATTTTGATATTGATTATCTTTTTTTGGTTTTAAGTCTGGGGCCTATCTTTGGAATTTTGAGTTTGTACCGGTCTAAACTATGAGAATTTTTTACTGCTGTTTATTTCTGATTTTTATAGCGTGTGGCAAAAATGAGGGCCCGCCGCCATTGTTTCAAAAGTCTGAAAAAACTTTTACGCCGGTTCAAAAAGCGATCATCGCTCCACGTGTTGATGGTAAACATCACGATCCCGCTTGGCAGCATTTAGAATGGAAGCAAATGAACAATATTTGGAGCGGAAAAGCTTCAGCAGATGCCAATATTCAATACAAACTTACGTGGACGCCTGATGCGCTATACGTGTTGCTTCGATTAGAAAACATTACAATTCAGTCTACTTTTGGCAATCCGATGGAGCACTTCAACAGCGAAGATCACTTAAGTGTGTATGTTGACGAAGACAACAGCGCCGGAAGCTATGAAAGTTCTTATAATGCTTTTAACTATCAAATTTCTCCGTCTAACACTTCAGTCTTTCTAGATCAAAATAAGAAGCCAAGAACTGCTAATCACGCGGTTTATTCCGCTGTAAAAAACTATGGGATTATATCCTATTGGGAATTAAGAATAACCAATTTTGATTCCACATTTAATCCCAACGCTCCGCACGAAGCCGTATCTTTAAAACCCGAAAAATTAATGGGCTTTGCGCTCGCTTTTGAATACGCTGATGCCAAAGCTACCAACACGGTTCTTGGTTCTGTTGCGATTCCCGAAGATTACGAGGGACGCATAGACCTGGATGCCGGACTTTTTGAAACCCTAAAATTGATTCAATAATTATGGAAAATAGAATAGCACTTAATGACAACTTAAGCTTATCACGCATCGTTCACGGATACTGGCGTTTGCGCGATTGGAATTTGAGCGATGACCACCTTTTAAAGCTTATTGAGCAAGTTTTGGAGTTAGGAATCACTTCTTTTGATCACGCAGATATCTACGGAAATCACACCTGTGAAGCCTATTTTGGCCGAGCATTAGCTAAGAGACCGGAGCTGCGTGAAAAGATGGAATTGATAAGCAAGTGCGGAATCAAAATGGCTACAGATTACAATCCGGAGCTTGATATTAAAATCTATGATTACAGCACCGAATACATTATTAAACAAGCAGAAACTTCGCTTAAAAACTTAGGCACAGATCGTCTTGATCTTTTATTGCTGCACCGCCCTGCACCTTTCTTTAATCCGGAAGAAGTTGCCAAGGCTTTTGATCAGCTTAGAAGCAGTGGCAAAGTGCTCAACTTTGGCGTTTCAAACTTTAGTCCGGCGCAATTTGATACCCTACAAAGTTATCTCGATATGCCCTTAGCCACCAATCAGGTTGAGATTTCTGTGAGTTGTTTAGAGCATTTTGAGAATGAGAATACCGAATATTTCTTAAAACATAAAATCAAACCGATGGCGTGGTCGCCACTTGCGGGCGGAGCTATCTTTAACCCAAAAACGGAAAAAGATCAGCTTTTAACTGCCGTATTGAAAAGCATCGCTGCCGAATTGAATACAGATATAGATCAGGTGATGTATGCGTGGCTTTTAAAGCATCCAACAGGCATTATGCCTATTGTGGGATCACAACATATCAACCGAATTAAAAGTGCTGTTGATGCCCTTAAAATCGAATTAAGTCTGGAGCAGTGGTATAAAATCTATATCGCTTCTAAAGACGAAGATTTGCCTTAGTTTTTTCGAATCTGAAGAAAAAACAAAAAGGCTGATCCACAATGAATCAGGCTTTTCTTATTCCAATGGCTTGATGATAAAACTAAATTCATAATCCTCAGGCTTCAATTGATATTTTTCTAGTGGTTTTGCACCCCAGCTGTTATCGCCTCCTACTCCAGTTTGCTTATAATCAATATGAAGACTGATCAAATCTCGAGGTTTTATATCTGTGGTATGACGCTGTGCTTTACGAGTTCCCGGGTCAAAATCAGCAGTATAATTGTGATGCGCACTGAATGAAAATTCCGGTAATCCCAGTATTTTAAAACCATTTCCTTGACCGTCTGTAAGTTGCAGCCAGCGGTTTTCGGTGCGATAGCCATTTTCTTGTGGCCGAATGTAAGGGTAATATAAATCTGCTACTGAAGCTTCATAAATACCCACAAAAGCCGCTTCTTTACGATCTTGATAATTCTCAAAGGGTCCACGGCCATACCATTTTACCTGATCAAATTGCGCCGGAAGTATCAAATTCATTCCAAACCGTGGAAGCTCAGCAATATCTTCAGCGCCGGAATATTCTAGTTTCTCATTGATTTTTAAGCTTCCGTCTTTATAAAGCGTGTAGCGTATTTTTGTTTTGGCCTGAAGCGTGTCTAATGCAAATGCCGATTCTAAAATCACAGAATCTTTAGTTTTTGCCAAGGTTTCAAATTGGATCAACTTCTGATTTTCTGAAGCGTCTTTCCAGAGTTTACCTCGCCTTTGATAATTATTACCAAAATCATTGTCTGTAGGCGCACGCCAAAAGTTCGCTCGTGGCGCTTCCAATAGATAATCCTGATCTTTATACGTCCATTTTGTTAAGCTTCCGGTTGTTTTATCAAAATATAAACTAAAGTCTTCACCAGAAACTTCCAGCGCATTTCGTGTATCTTTTGTTTTTAGCTTTTTATTTTCTAAATCCAGTGTAAATACCAGCGGTGCTGCTTTTTGAAGTAAAATCTGATCTTGTGCAATAACAAAACCAGCAGGAAGCATTGCAGATGCGTCTTTGGTTTTTATACTGAAATTGATAAAATACTCGCTTCCATCTTCAGGAAGTTCAAGTGTTTTTATTGAAAAATCTACCGACTGCTGTGGTGCTACATCAAAAGCAGGAAGGTTATCTTCAGCGATAATTTTTCCATCCTTCAACACTTCATAACTGATCGTATAGTTATTTAAATTGGTAAAGAAGAATCGGTTTTCCAGTTTAAACTTCCGCTTTAGCGTATCGACTAGACTAATTTTCACATTTTGATATACATGCTTTACTTCTGCTAAAGCCGGGTGCGGACTGCGGTCAGGATTGACCAAACCGTTCAACACAAAATTTCCATCATTGCGATATCGGTCGGGACCGTAATCACCGCCATACGTCCAATATTCAGTTCCGGTACTGTCCTTTTTCACAAAACCTTGATCTACCCAATCCCAAATAAAGCCGCCTTGCACTTGGTCATGTTTATAGACAAAATCCCACAGATCGCTCAGATTTCCTGTGCTGTTCCCCATACTGTGCGCATATTCACACCAGATAAACGGGCGGTTGGGATATTTGCCCAAATAATGTTCTTCGATATAATCCATACGCGCGTACATCCACGGGATGACATCGGTGTGCGGTTCTTGAAAACTCTTACCACGCTCTGCACGCTCATATTGCACCGGTCGTGTGTTATCGCGGTTTTTGATCCAGTGATAGCCATCAATAAAAGCAGGACCATCACCGGCTTCGTTCCCCATAGACCATATGATAATCGACGGGTTATTTTTGTTGGTCTCCACCATTGCTTCAAGTCGGTCTTGATGCATCAAGGCAAACTCCGGTTTGTTGGCGGGCGTTTTATCTTCATCATAACCAAAGCCGTGCGTTTCTATATTGGCTTCATCCACCATATAAATCCCATATTCGTCACAGAGGCTGTACCATAGCGGATCGTTAGGATAATGCGAATTGCGCACCGCATTGATGTTATTTTCTTTAAAAAGCCTGATATCCTCCAGCATCGATTCTTTTGAAATCACGTGACCCGTATGCTGGTCATGTTCGTGGCGATTGACCCCTTTTAGCAGAATAGGTTTCCCGTTAACCAGTAAATTTCCGTTTTTGATCTCGCTGGTTCTAAAGCCAATTTTAGACGAAGTACTCATCAAAAGTTCGTCTCCTTTTCGCAGGGAAAGTACTACTTGAAACAACTTAGGATGTTCAGCACTCCAAGGCTCTATATTTGAAAAAGTTTCTTGAAACTGAAGTGTATCAGTTTTAGATGAAGCAAGTTTTAGGCTTTGTGTTGCACTATACAGTTCCTCATTAGCATCGCGGATTTTTAAATCAAGCTGAAGATTTTCAGTAGTTGCACCGTCATTTTTTACGGCAATTTTTCCATCAAAAATTCCGTCAATATATTCAGTATCAAGTCCCGCTTTGAAAAAGAAATCCTGAATATGCGCTTTAGATTGCGCATAAACATACACATCGCGTTCTATTCCGCTCAGGCGCCAGAAATCCTGATCTTCAAGATAGGTGCCATCGCTCCAGCGGTAAACTTCCACAGCGATCTCATTGTTTCCCGGTTTTATAAATGATGTGATATCAAACTCAGAAGGTGTTTTTGCATCTTCGTCATACCCCACTTTTTTTCCGTTGATCCAAACATAAAAAGCACTGGTAACTCCTCCAAAATATAGTTTGATCTGCTTATCCTTCCAATCCTTCGGAATGATAAATTCTCGCTTATACGAGCCAACAGGATTATAAATTGTATCTACAAAAGGCGGATTGATCGCGTGCGTATAACCGGCACTCACATACAACGGAAAATCGTAACCCTGCATCTGCCAATCTCCCGGAACGTTGATATCATCCCAATCGTTAGTTTTAAAATCTGGCTGATAAAAATCCTTTGGACGCTGCTCTGGAGTATCTGCAAGATTAAACTTCCAAGTTCCGTTTAGGAGCAACAGATTTTTAGATTTGTAATATGCATTTTCAACAGCTTCTTCCTCAGAATCATAAACGTAGAACGTAGATCGCGGTGCTTCGGTGTTTTGCGTAACCACACTCAGATTTTGCCATTCGGGCAATTCCTGCGCATTTAAAATTGGCGAGCACAAAAAAACCAAGCCTAATAGAAAACTCAAAGAAAGAATACGCATATCATATTTTTTAAGGAATTGAAATATAAGACTTGCGCAAGGGCTTGACTTCGTAAGAATTAATCAAAATTGATACTATGTAATTCACCCGATATCATTTCTACCTCAACCTCATTTCCTTCGGTCTTTAAATCTTTCACGGGAAGTAGATCCTCAGCGCTCCAAGCTTCATCTGATTTTTTCCAAAGCATAAGCGTTGCATAGATTTTGTTTTTAGCCTCCGGCGAAAATTCTGCAGACACATTGATCACAGCGCTGTCATCTGCCACCGGATGCAAGTCGGTTTTCTCTATTACATCAACATCTTCCCACCCAGAAAGCGGCACCATAGCAAGTTGATATTGCCCATTATCAATGATGGCCGCAGTGTAATCTCCAACTTTTTGAGTGCTTTGCTCAATGGTTTTTCCATCTATCTCAGGAAGTGCATAATGACCAAGGCGCATCGCAACAGGCACCTCACTGGTCTGCTTATCTATACGCAAAATACCGTTAGTTAAGGGAATGTCAACCAACTGCATATGCACCTGATCATTGGTTTCCAAAACCGCATCGCGGTAATATTTTCCGTCTTCATATTTTTTGAAAGTATATAGACGCCACGGCTCCCATTCTTCTTTTGCATTTTTAAAAACGTAATTCATCGAGATGGTACCGTCCGCGTCATCAGCTTGCCAAGGAAATGCCGAGTTATACGACAACTTATTATAGTTCTCACTACTGCGGAAGCCTTGCCAATCATCTGCTTTTCGCTCGTGACACCAGGCTCTGATCTCTGAAGCTCCAATCCCGGGATAATCGGTTAGCAAAACGTTTGAAGCTGCTTGAAATTTGTTATACACCGCATCATCTTTAAAGCGTGATGCCCAGGGTCCTTCATTTTCGGTCGCGGTCCAGAACGCATTATCTTCAGGAAGTAATAATCCTAAAAAGGCTTTCCCCATCCAGAATACGCTACCGCGCGTGCTGTAATTCTGTACTGCGGGTTCAAAATGATCGTAAAAACCAAGAGTTGGAATTCGGTCTTTTAAAAACTCAGGATTCTTTAAAAATTGAAGCAACACCCCCGAAGAAATACGACGCAACCAGCCCAAATTAATCGTGTCGTCATCAAGTGTTCCTGCAAAAGGAAACGGACTCATAGACGCGATGCGATAACTTATACTTCGCCCGAACATGATCATTTGGCCGTCTTCAGAAAACATATACGGATAGTGATACACCAAATCTTGAAAATTGGTCTTAAAAGCCTTAGCGATCTCCGGGTAATGCGTGTTTCCATAAACCGATGCCCACATAGGTCCATATACCTGAAATGCCCACATACTGTAATAATCGTACGCAGGATGATCGTTATACCAGCCTTGGCCGCGATAATCTGCTAGTGATTTGTTCAGATATTCTTCAAGTAAAGGTTTGTTTACCTCATATCCTTGCGCATCAAAAAAGCTTAACACAAAAATGTTGAAGAATTTCCAGTTAGAATCTACCGTTGGTCCATCACCATAACTAAGCATAGAAGCTGCCAGCGCATCTTTATCTTCCTGACTTAAAGGTTCCCAAAGGGTTTCCGGAGAAATAAATAAGGAAATCGCCAAAGCACCGTATTCAACAAGATTCTGACTTGGGCCGCCATTGCCTCGTGGTTTGATAAACGCCTCACTTTCGGGATTTGCCAACTTTGGAATTTGATGCTGGTAATATTCGGCTACTTTTATTCCGTTTAAGGTAAGATCCGGTTCCTTTTTAAGTAAGGGTGCGGCAACAAATAAGGTACGTACAAGACCTTCTAGTTTTTCGGTAGGAACACGATCTACGGAATGCGGATAGCTTTTACCGGGAAGTTTAGGAAACTTCATCGGGTCATCTAGATCATCAATATAACTAAAAGCTCCTTCTAGCAAATAGCGCGCTGCATCTTCCCAATGTTTACGCGTCATTCCCGTCATTGGACTCAACTCATAATCGGGAGCTTCTACTTCAAAAAGCGGCATTTCACCATCAACTTGCTTTGCAGGTTTTATTTCTTGAGCTTCCATAGAAGCCATAGTGAAGAGCACCACACAAAAACCGGTGAGGTATCTTATTTGTTTTACTAAAATCATAATTGTTATTTATTCTGAATCGACAAAGCGTGCCATTTCTGAAGCTGCAAGCAAATACGCTCCAACTCCAAAATCTGCAGTAGAATTGACATCTACCACTTGTCCGGGAATGGCTTTTTCACCAATGGGTTGCACATAGCCTACGCTACCATCATCTTGCAAAGCAACTTCCGTGAGATATTCCCAGCTTTTTTCTACTACAGGCAAATAGGTTTCTTCCTCTAGGATATCATTGTTTATTCCCCATAGATATCCATAGGTAAAGAATGCAGTACCACTGGTTTCCGGTCCCGGAGCGTGCTCAGGGTCAAGAATACTGCGCGTCCAATAGCCTTCAGGTTGCTGCGCTTTCTTGAGTGTCTTTGCCATTTTTTTAAAGCGTTCAATATAGGTCCGTCTGTTTTGCGCATCTTGCGGCAAATCCTGAAGCACTTTAGCTAAACCGGCAAACACCCAACCGTCTCCACGTGCCCAGAAATCTTTTTTTCCGTTGAGACTTTTATGCTTAGGGTAAACATATTTCGCATCGCGAAAGTATAATCCGGTTTCGTCATCAAGCATAATGCTGTCTGCATACGCTAAGTATTCGTTGAGTTTTCCTAGATACTGTTCGTTTCCGGTCACTTTATACAATTTGGTCATCACAGGCATCACCATATATAATCCATCAGCCCACCACCAATAATCATTGTTAGGAGTGCTCATCTCATACTCCATCACCTCCTTTGCTCTGGCAATCTTTGTAGGATCTTTTGAGCCTTCAAGCGTGTAGAGGTCAATATAGGTTTGAAATGCAATTTGCCAATCTCCAAAAAGTACGTGCTCGTCGGTTTCTCCGTAGTTGTATTTCCATTTGGATTTATCCTGTGACTTGGCTCCCATCCATTGGTTGTGTTCAGCCCAAGCTTTAGAGTAGTCTAAAAAGTCGTCATTGCCGGTCACCTTATAAGCTTCTATATTTCCTGTATGATAGGCTGCGGGATGCCAAAATGCAAAATTAGGCTCGGGATGCGCTTCTTGCCAGTGCGTGTTTACCTTTTCAATAATGGCTAAAACCGAATCCTTCTCCTGTGGTATCGCGGTAACCTCAACATCAGCATCTTGCGCCTGAGATGTACTGTCGCCATTGCTTTTACAATTACTGAGCACAACGGCTAATACTGCCGAAAAAAGAAGTGTTTTAAATTGGTTATTCATTGCTAATCTATTAGTTAGTTTTTTTAGTTTTTTGAAATACCCTAACATAATCTACCAGGTATTCTTTAGGGAATTGGGTGTTTGAAGGATCTCCACCGTTAGAACCAATCGCGAGATTGAGCAAAATATAATGAGGCTGCTGAAAACCGTTAGATCCATCAGGATTAATAGCTTCTGCTAAATCAATTTCGTTTAGTAATTCATCATCGAGATAGAGTTTAATAGCGTCTTCGCTCCAATCCATTTTCCAGATATGGAATTTTTCAGACCATTGTGCATCTTTCTCTATAAATTCAGAAAAGGGAATTTTAGCACTATCCCACGATACATTTCTCCAATCCGCTCCCCAAGCGGCATTTGCTAAAATATGAGGTTTACCATTGATTTGATAGAATTCCATCACGTCAATCTCTCCATTAGAAGGCCAGCTTTTTTCGACACCTAAAGTCCAGATCGCGGGCCACATTCCGCTTGCCGTATCAATTTTTGCACGCACTTC
Source organism: Leeuwenhoekiella sp. ZYFB001 (assembly GCF_011784865.1). NCBI lineage: Bacteria > Pseudomonadati > Bacteroidota > Flavobacteriia > Flavobacteriales > Flavobacteriaceae > Leeuwenhoekiella > Leeuwenhoekiella sp. ZYFB001. The sequence goes on along the minus strand of NZ_CP050460.1, from coordinate 1,202,924 downwards.
TAGAATTCCATATTTAAACTGAAATTTCCCACGGGTATTGATGCTTGACGAAGTATATTCGGCATGCTGGCGGTTCTTTTTCCAGTTAGTAGCATCCGCCTCAAAATTTGGATTAGGGATTTTTTCCTTTCTTCCCGTAATGACCAAATTACCCTGCGCTACCGACGCATTATCTTTTTGATACCATTGTAATTCTTCATTGCGCACAAATCCTTCTTCATAACTCCAATATGCCGCATTTGGCTTATCACCAGAATCGAATTCATCGTGCCAGATCAACTCATACCCACTGGGAGCCTGATTAGGATCTTCGGTTGACTTTTCTGACGAAGATTTACAGCTGCTGACTAAAACAGTTAACACCAAAGTGAACAGTACTCTTGTTAATCCAGCGCTATATAGGATGTGTAGCTTCATTTTATTTTGAGATCAATAATGCGCCGCCTTCACCAAGGACATCAATTTTCAATTTTCCGTTTGATTGGACTTTAACTGTTTTTTGAGCTGCAGTTTTATCTTTTGCATCATAGATCAACGTTGCTTCAGCATTTTTAAACATTGGTAAGTCTAGTTCAAGTGTCTTCTTTTCTTGCTCACCATTAGTAACTGCCAAATACCAAGTATCTCCTTTTCTTCGGGCTATTGCAGCATAATCGCCGGGTTCGCCGCCAATATAAACCGTCTCGTCCCATACGGTGGGGACCGCTCTTAAAAAGTCTAAAACAAATTCTGGCTGCTCGTCAAGATTGTTTGGCGTTAAACCAAAATGCTGAATAGGTGAAAAATAAAGTACGGCTGTAGCCAATTCAAAAGCATCTGTAGTTTTACGCACAGTTCCACCTTTTTGATCTCTGCTTAAGCGCTTATTTAAAAACACCGGTGCAAAGTCCATCGCTCCCACAGGGTTACGTGTAAAGGGTAAAATCGTGCTGTAATACGCGTGTTTGTCTAACGCATACTGCGTAAAAATCAAATTTTCTGAAGCTCTAACTGCTTCTGAAGTAACATAGTTGGGATACATTTTTTCCCAGCCTCGGGGAAGTGTACAGCCGTGAAATGTAATTGCTAAACCATAATCATTGGCATCATTTAAAATTTCTTCATACAGCTGCATTGTCATCTGTTTGTCTCCGCCAAAAAAGTCGATCTTCAGACCTTTTACGCCTATTTCTTGTAACCACGCCATCTCCTGCTGGCGCTTGTAGGCGGTGTTCATAAAGTCTTGCGGCGTTTGTGGAGCATTGTTCCAAAAACCATTAGAGTTGTACCAAAGCACCACATCCACATTTTTTGAATTAGCGTAGGCTACTAATTCTTCCATCTTCTCGCGGCCAATATTAGCATCCCACCAATTGTCAATAAGCACATATTCAAAATTTAAAGCTTCCGCCAGGTCAATGAATTTTACCTGATCTTCATAATTGATGCTGTTATCTTGCCACACGATCCAACTCCACGTCGCTCTTCCCATTGTATAATCTTGCGAAGCCTCATAGCGTTGTTCTACGAGATCAAACGAAGCTGTTGTTTCTACAATAGGTTTTAAAGTTTTTCCCAGAGTAATCGTTCGCCATGGTGTTTGTGCTGGCATCGCCATAGCGGCAAAAGCATCTCCTAATCCATTATTTTCTCCTTCTTGAGGAAACGCTATCGGAAACAATCCGTTTTTATCAGATTCTCCTAAGCGTGCCCCGGGATAGCTTCCATCTACATTGGTTTCTGAAATGAGAATCCATCCCTTTTCAGCATTTTTAAATAAAGCCGGAAAGGTATAGCCTACACCATACTGAGATTGAGTTCCCAAAGCTTCATCAAAGGTGTATTCTTCCTCATACGAAGGTTTGGTTTGCTCCCAGCCTGTCATCGGTAAAGCTTGAGGAGTGATAAACGAAGTAGCATCATCAGGTAAATTGAAACCGGTTGCTTCTTCAAGAATCTTCACTTTAGTATTGCGCTCCTTTGCGGTGAGTTTGTAAGCAAAAGCCACATCACTATTGCTCACTCTAAATTGAACCGCCAAGGTATCTTGGTTTGCATTTACGAACTTTACAATCAGCTCATTCGCTTGATATTCTACGTGACTTACTTTAGCCTTTTTAAGATCGTACGTTTCTTTTATTGCTGAAGTACCCTGTGCCGCATACGACAAGCCTTCAGAAAAATCACCTATCGAAGTTTTTAACCCTAAAGGTGAGTCTTCCATAAAGAGTACATCATCTAAATGAATAGAATATACCGGCTTTTGATCTTGCAGCCCTACCTCAACCGCAATATGTTTGTCAGGGCTACTAACTTTTACCGGAAGCTGGCACCACGCAGTTTGACCCGTGAGTATAACAAAAAGACTTACTAAACTTGCTATTCTAAATTTCTGCATGCTTTTAGTTGTTTAAAAGAGATAAAGTGTAGCTATACGTATATTCTTTATCTTCCAGGCGATACTGCTCAAAAGGGTATTGTCCCCAACTGTTGAGACCTCCTAAGCCGCGTTGCTTTAAATCAATATGCAGATAAACCTCATCTTCAACGGTTAAATCTGTAGGATGCTTCTGATCTTTGGTCGCTCCCGGATCAAGATCTTCGGTTGAAATATGCAACGCGCTAAACCCTAAAGGTTGTGCTCCGGTAACTTTTAAACCGTTGCTGTTTCCGTCAGAAAGGCTTAGCCAACGCGTATCTGTATGGTAACCTGATTCTTGCGGACGAATGTACGTCCACGTAAATTGATTTTTCACATCGTCTTGATACACTCCCAAGAAGGCAGACTCTTTTCGATCTGAATAATTTTCCCAAGGTCCGCGACCGTAATATTGCAATTGATCGAAGTCTTTATTTAAAACCATACGCATTCCAAATCGTGGAATTTCAGGAGTTTTATCATCATTAATTTTGATCGAAGCGGTAACTTTTATATCCCCTGAATTTTTTATAAAATACTCAACGGTATAAGCTGCATCAATTTCCGGAAGTTGATAAGTTACTAAAACAGGTAGCCCTTCTTTAGTCTGCACGCTTACTTGGCTTTTGGTCACCACAGCATTTGCAGTGGCATCTTTCCAAGCTTTTAAACGACCTGGCATTCCGTTCCCAAAATCGTTATCCGTTGGCGCACGCCAGAAATACGGCTGCGGAAATTGAGCGATCACCGCAGAACCGTCTGTCAATTGGTATTGGCTTAATTTTCCTTTTTTCAGATCGAATACACCCGAAACCTCAGCAGCAGTAAAACGGAGTTGGTCTCCTTCTTTCTTAAAACTAAGTGGAGTCTCGGTTGATGAAATTGTTTCTTCAGTAAAATAATCGGTTGCTCCTAGTTTGAATTGTTCTTTAGCCAACTCAAAACCTGCCGGAACTAAAGCTGTAGCAGCTTTTGTATTTGCATAGACATTCAAGAAATATTCAGCATCAGCAGTTTGCGGAAGATTTAAATTGATCAACTTATATGAATTGGGCGCAACAGCGGCATCAAAAGTTCCTGTTTTAACCACATTACCATTTTCTAGGAGCTCCCATTTAAAATCGAATGCCTCAAGATTGGTGTAGTTGTATTTATTTTCCACTCTTAAATTTGATCCGGCTAAAGTAAAATTGATGTTTTGATACACCTTTTTTACTTCGGCTAACGAAGGATGCGCTTCACGATCTGCTGTAATGAGTCCGTTTGCGTTGAAGTTCTCATCGTTCTGCAGATCTTCACCGCCAAGATCTCCACCGTAGGCCCAAAACTCACGACCATCTTCGGTTTCGGCTCGTAGTCCTTGATCTACCCAATCCCAGATAAATCCACCTTGCATATGCGGACTGCTATCAATAATGTCCCAGTATTCTCTAAAGTTTCCGCTACTGTTACCCATCGCGTGTGAATACTCGCACATGATGAAAGGGCGGGTCACATCGGTGCGTGCCGCATATTCTTTCATATGTTTTATTCCCGGATACATAGGTGCAACCACGTCTGTATTTCGGTTTTGACCTGCTTGTTCAAAAGTTACCAAACGGGTTGGGTCAGTTTCCTTCAACCAATCGTACGCGTCATAAAAAACAGGACCATTACCACACTCATTACCCATAGACCATAAAATGATCGAAGTATGGTTTTTATCCATCTCATACATTCTTTTTATGCGGTCAAGATGCGCCGCAGCCCATTCTTCTGAATACGCCGGATGTTTTGATTTATCAAAATTTCCTTGCCATTCAGCACCCATTGCGTGCGTTTCAATATTCGCTTCATCCACGATGTAAAAACCAAACTCATCAGCCAGATCATAAACCTGTTGGCCGTGTGGATAATGACTCATACGCACCGCATTGATATTATTGCGTGCCATCAACTCAAAATCTTTGCGCGTGATTTCAAGATCTGGAACGTGGCCTTTATCAGGGTGATGCTCGTGAAGGTTTACTCCGTGTACCGTTACCGCTTTTCCGTTTACGAGAAGTTGCGCGTTTTTGAGTTCGACTTTTCTAAAGCCGGTGCGGCCTGAAGTAGCCGCAAGCGGATTACCCTTTTTATCTTCTAGCGTAATTGTGTAGGTATACAGAGTTGGAGTTTCTCCGCTCCATAATTGGATATTAGGCAATGATTTTTCAAAAGAAAGTGTACCTCCATCTTTAGGAACTTCTTTTTTCTCGGCAAAAACTAAATTATCTTCCGCATCAAAAAGCGCTACTTCTACGCGTGCTTTTTTGATCTTACTTTTTTCAAAAGTGCGCAGATCAACTTCCGCTGAAAATTCGCCTGATTTATAATCTGAAGTCAGATCACTAACAACCTTATAATCCCAAATCGTCGTTTTTGGCATCGCCTGAAGGAATACATCGCGCTCAATTCCGCTTAAACGCCAGAAATCCTGATCTTCTAGATAACTACCATCATGCCAGCGAAACACCTGCACTGCAAGAAGATTTTCGCCTTCCTCTAAAAATTCGGTGATATTGAATTCTGCCGGAGTTTTAGAAGCTTTGGTCATCCCAACTTCTTCGCCATTCACAAAAATGCGGGCATATCCTGAAATAGATCCAAAACTCAACAAAACTTCTTTACCCTCCCAGTTTTTAGGAACGCTGAATGTAGTACGATAACTGCCTACAGGATTGTACGCATCGTCAATAAATGGCGGATTCTTAGGAAACGGATAGCTTACATTGGTGTAAATAGGAATGTCAAAACCTTCGGTCTCCCAGTTAGACGGTACTTGAATGTTGCTCCACGCACTATCATCAAGATCTACCTCATAGAAATCTGTAGGACGCTCAGCCGGAGTTTTTACAATATCAAACTTCCACGTACCGTTGAGGCTTTTGTAAAGTTGAGACGCTGAGGCTTCGCGTGTTTTTGCTGTTTGTGTAGACTCATAAAGCACAAAAGCGCTTCGACCTTCTTCTTTATTGCGGTCTATAATTTCGGGATTCTCCCATTCATTTTGTGCTTGCTGGGCGGTAGCTCCCCACAAACATAGTATGCTTAGTAAACTTAAAACTGTTTTTTTCATTGAAACACGTATTGGGCTTATTTAGGGTTAGTGAGTATATTTTGTAAAATAATTTCTAATATGGAAACGGGAGTTGCAGGCGCTTTAGAGAGGCCTTCTCCATCTATCTGAGTAACTTTTTGTTTAAACAGGTGAAGCGCTTTGGTGTGCTTGTATAATTCTTTGTCAAAATTGGGTTCCCAATCACCAATGTTTTCATCAGAAAGGTCTTTTACCTGCCATTGAGTATCGGTTTTGAGATCCTTGTAGGCCAGAGAAATTTTGCTTCCTCGAAGATCATCTCTAAAAATTAACCCCAAAATCTTCTTCCCTTGATTCTCATAGATAAAAAGTTCGGGGCGAGAGATCGGTATTTTCTTAGTACCGCCACCGCCAAGCTCGAAACCAGAGTTACGGAATGCCGTATTCTCCTTTTTCCAGATTCCATCTTCTAGATAGACGACTTGGTATTGCGTTTTTCCTTCTTCATTCCAGTAATTGGCAATAAATGGATTTCCCGCTTTATCAGTAGTCATCGAGGTTTGATTGATCAAACTGCTGTTTTGCGGAATCCTATAGGCATATTCAGCAGTGCTTTCAGTTATAGGTCCGTTATAGATTTTACCTGTTGAAAGCTCCCAAGTTTCTCCTCCGTCAAGAGATCGCGCATAAGCGATGTCGTGATTGGTGCTTACGTCCCAAGTCTCGCGCCAGACCCAAGAAAGATGCACCGTACCTTGAACATCTACATAGGCTTGCCAATAGGCATTACGCTGCTCTTCCCCATCAATTAAATTATTGTGCAGCTGTCGCCACGTTTTATGCGCTGCGTTATATCTGTTTAAAATCAAAGTACCTCTACCCGACTGCCCTGACCGATACATAAACAGTACATCCCCATCAGGAAGATTATAAAATTGCGGGTAAGAAACTTTTTCTTCTTCAATACCTGTCATTTCTTGCTTTTCGCCTAACTCAAGACTCAGTGGAGCAACACTTTTTGCATACCGCAACGGGTTGTCGTGATGATCCCAACTTACGTGTAGATAGCCTTCACCGTCTACCGCCAGGCTTATCGCGTTGTGCGCATCTGTAGTTTTACCGGTATATTTGGTTTTATTGAGTTCCCAATCCCCATCAGGCAGGCTACGCTTGGCCAGAACTACGTGCGCATCCTGATCGTAATATGCTGTAAACTGAGTGGTATTAAATGTAGTAACCGCGTTCTGTCTAAAAATTACCGTATTTACAGAATTTGCAGACCACCCAAGGCCAATTTCCTTTTCTTGTAAAGTTGTACTAGGTTTTAAGGCATTACAGCCGTTGAGGGCAAGCGCACTTGCTAAAACTAGAACAATTAAAAATCTTTGATTTTTCATATATTGGCTTATAAATGTATCGAAAACATTTATAAATTTTAACTATACTTGTTTTCCCAAGATAGTTTCTTTAAGAAAACATGAATTATAGTATATTATCTAAATACTGATTTTGATTACTCAAAACTATTTTTTACGAAATCGAAATAGTTTTAAAGTCATTGTACAATTTTCTTAAAACCTTTTGGCTATTAAAGGGTAGGAAATGATTTTTTATAGGGGGTTAACTGTTCAAACCGCTATAAACACTGGAATACAAAGCAAGACTAGCCGGCGGCTGATCTCAAGTATAACGTAATCTCAAGTTTTATGTTTAAGAAAATAAGCCTATTTATACTCCTCCTTACACAGGTATGCATTGGCCAAAATGATAATCACGACAGACAACTTACCTTTTATAAGCTCGATACCGAAGATGGGCTTTCTAACAATCTCGTGCGTGTAATAGAACAAGATACGCTTGGCTTTATTTGGATTGGCACCGCCGATGGTATCAACAGATATGACGGTAATGATTTTACGGTTTTTAGAAAAGAAAATTCAGCGCTTGCAAACAATTATCTTCAGAATATTGTACATCACACCAATACAGGAAATCTTCTTGTAGGTAGTGATGGTGGTTTTGATCTTTTTAACTTAAAAACCAATTCATTTGAGCATTATAACGCTGCAAACACCATTCTTTCTAACAGTGTGAATTCATTCGCCTTCACAAAATCAGGAACGATTTATGCCGGAGATTTTGGAATTGGCATCCGCGTTTTTAAAGATCAAAGTCAACAAAAAGTATTTAAACACGAAGCTCAAAATTCACGCTCCTTATCCTCAAATGAAATCATTTCACTTCACGTGCAAAATGATTCGACCCTTTGGATAGGTACGCGTCACGACGGCTTAAACAAAATAAACCTAAAAACTCAGGAGGTTGCGAGAATACCAATACATGACCGCACAAACTTCAGGGTAAATGCACTTTTTATAGATCGCGATGATCACTTGTGGCTAGGCACGAATGAAGGAATCAAAATACTTACCCAAACCACTGCTCTTAACCCAACAATTATAGAAGGTTTAGCAGGAAGCGACATTACAAGTTTTGAAGAGGATGCCTATGGAAGAATCTGGGTAGGTACTTATGACGAAGGACTTAAGATCATAAGTAAATCTAAACCACTAAGAGGATTCAATGATCTTAGTATAACCAATTATTTACCGAAAGATGATGGTACCAGTGTGTTTAACGCAACCGTTTTTTCGATTAAAAAAGACCGAAGTGGGAATATGTGGCTGGGCACGTATGCCGGTATAAATTATGTGAATCCCCGGGGCGAGCCGGTGAAATTGATCACAAACAGTTTAAATGGAACCGAACGCATAACGCACAACCGCATTAATGCTATTGCAGAAGATGCTTCCGGAAAATTGTTTATAGGTACAGACGGCGGCGGTGTGGATCAATACGATCCTAAAACTAATACTTATGCGTATGCTGTTTTTAACGAAGCCAACGCCCTAAAAAGTAACCACGTTTTAAGTTTACTTCAGGACACTAACAATCAATTATGGATTGGTACCTACCTGGGTGGTTTAAGCAGTTATAATAAGACCACTAAACAATGGCAGCATTATCTACAAGGAGAGCAAAAAGACGGGAATGATGTTCGCGTGTTATACCAGGCTAAAAATGAACATATTTGGGTAGGCACAAACAGAGGTGGCCTATTTGTATATGACAACGCGAGGGACGCCTTCAAATACATTACTGAACTGGGAAAGGTTGATATACGTGATATAGCTGAAGATAGTCGAGGCAATCTGTGGTTGGCAACCTATGGAAATGGGATCATTCATTATAATTTAGAAAATAAACGTAGCACACATTATAATTCAGAAAATCTTGAGGGGCTAACAACCAATGTGGTATTTAGTATTGTGGTCACAGAAGATGATGCGATTATCGCCGGTACTAAGCACGGAGGCCTTGTCCATTTTAATCCGGAATCGAAAGAAGCGCTCAATCTTAGAGAAGATAATGGGTTGAGTAATAATACCATCAACAGCATCATTGCGCACGACAGCAATTCTATTTGGCTAGGAACCTTTAAGGGAATAAGTAAATACGATCCCATCAGTCAGAAAATAGAAAATCTAACCCGTTTTAATAATATTCATAAAAGTGAGTATAATCCCGGTGCTGCGCTCAAGGCAGAAAACGGAGCGCTTTATTTTGGGAGTAATAAAGGTCTGAATCAATTTCGCCCTGAAAATTTAAAAAACTACACCACTTCTGAAGCCTTAGTAATTAAAGACTTACTCGTTTTTAATGAGTCGGTTGCAATAGAACCCACGAATAAAAAGGCCATACTCAATCAGGCAATGCCTTTTCAAGAATCGATACAATTAAACGCAGAAAATACGGTCTTCTCTATAGATTTCACAAGTTTAGATTTTCCGATCGCTAACAATACCCAATACTCGTATATTTTAGAAGGTTATAACGACCACTGGATCGATCTTAAAAATAGCAACCGCATCAACTTCAGTAATATTTCTCCGGGTTATTATACGCTAAAAATTAAAGCCGAAACACTCGCATCAACTCCTTTGTATAAAGAATTAGTCTTAACCATTTTACCTCCGTTTTGGCAAACCTGGCCTGCTTATCTCTTCTATATCGTCACGTTAATTATATTAATTTACAGCGGATTAAGGTACTATTCAGAACGCGTTTACCTCAAAAACTCATTACACTTTGAGCAGAAGCAACGCAAACTAGAACACGAATTGAATGAAGAGCGGGTACGGTTTTACACGGGTTTTAGTCACGAACTAAAAACTCCTCTGACCCTTATTCTCGCGCCCTTAGAAAATCTACTGGATGAAATTGTTCACAAACAACATCGTAAAAGTCTCAAACTGATCAAGCGTAATGCGCATAATCTTCATCAATTCATCAACAAACTTCTAGAATTCAGAAAAAGTGAAGAAGGACTCAGTCAATTGACCTTAAACAATTATAACCTAACTAAAAATTTGTCTAATTGGCTTGGGGTCTATGAACCGCTGCTAAAAAAGAAAAATTTAGACCTGGTGATTCAAATGTCCCAAACACCTGTTTACATCTACTGTGATCTCGAGAAAATTCAGGTAATTGTAAACAATCTGATCAGTAATGCTATCAATTATAGTGCTGAAAACAGCACAATTAATATTGAACTTTCTCAAGATGAAGAAGCGGTGTTTTTAAAAGTTATTGATCACGGAAGCGGTATTAATAGGCAAGATCTCGAGCACATCTTTGAATGGTACTATCAAGCCAATACCACTTTGAAAAAAGACGGAAGCGGAATTGGGCTGGCCCTCAGCCGAAGGTTTGCTTTACTGCATAACGGCACCTTAGCCGTAGAAAGTAAATTAGGCGCAGGAAGTACATTTACCCTCAAACTACCTAAAGATGATAGCTTAGTTGATGCCTATCTCGAAGAAAATATACACGCTACTGAAAACAAAAAATTCATTGAAGCTTCTATTCAAAGTGCCACCGAGAATGGTATTGAAACGCAGACGACGCAAGCTATGCGCATTAAACCAGAAAGTCAGCGCGCACTCATTTTAGTAATTGATGACAATCCAGATATATTAGACTTTCTTGATACCTCGCTTTCTCAGAATTATGATCTGATTCAAGCTGAAAATGGTGAAGAAGGTATTGCGCAAGCTTGCAAACACGTTCCTGATTTAATTATTAGCGACGTTATGATGCCCATAAAAAATGGAATAGATCTGTGTAATTATATCAAGAACAGAAAAGAAACTTCGCATATTCCTATTATTTTACTTTCGGCTAAAAGCAATACGGAGATGATCGCAACAGGATATACTGAAGGTGCTGACGATTATATTTTAAAACCTTTCAATTTACAGCTATTGAAAGCCAGGATAGAAAATCTAATAGATTCGCGCAAGCGGCTTTTAAAAGCATATTCTGAAAATGAAAATACGCTAGAAACCGTAGATGATGATCAAAAACGACTGCTTGATGTTGAGAAGAAATTTTTAGTAGAATTCCACCAGATAGTTGAGGGGCAAATGCAACAAGGTATTAAAACCGTTGAAGTTGTAGCGCAAGAAATAGGTATGAGCCGCTCCTCTCTTTACCGAAAAATCAAAGCGATCACCGGCAAAAACATCAACGAATATATACGTAATATCAAACTGGACAAAGCTGCGCAACTCATCGAAAAAGAACAGTTTACTATTTCACAGGCAGCGTACGAAGTAGGTTTTGGTGATGCAAAGTATTTTAGAAAAATCTTTAAAGAACGATTTGGGAAGACTCCTTCTGCCTTTAAACCGAACTAAAGCATAACACTATAAAAAAAGCGCTCTGTTCAATACTGAGCGCTTTTACATTTTAAACTATCAAAATATTTATTGTGCAGGGATCGTCACGGGATTGATTCCCTCAACGGTAGGGGTAACTTCAAGTATTGAACCATCTTCAGCAAAAGTCAGCTTATCTATACAAACTTCTCTGTGAAAGCCAGCCGGACCACCCATCGTGATTCCACGTGGACGTGTAAAGCGATGGTACACAATATACCAGTCATCTGTACCCGGCACATTGATCACCGAATTATGACCGGTTCCATAAATTTCGTTTTCCTCATCTTTTTTGATCACTAAATTCTCCTCCGGAATATTTAGAGGTCCTAACGGAGTATCTCCCGTCGCATAACGCACACGATAATTGGGGCTTCGGGTATCGTCTTCAGACCACAGGAAGTAGTATTTACCTTTTCTAAAAAACACTTCGGTCCCCTCTCTAAAAGTGCCGTCAGGAGTCATTTCTTTTAGTGTTTCTTCTTTGTAAGACATCATATCGTCATTGAGTTCTGCACCAGCCATATAGCCGTTACCCCAATAAAAATAAGCTTTCCCATCATTTGGATCTACAAAAACATCAGGATCAATGATTTGACCGCCGCCGCGTTTTATCGCCTCGGGCTTCTCCCCTACAAAAGCTTTTCCAGAATCAGTAAATGGGCCGGCCGGGTCATCTGCTGTAGCAAGACCTATGTTCTGCGCCGCAGAGAAATAGTAGAAGTATTTCAACTTCCCATCAATCTCTTTTTCAGCAATACAAGGCGCCCACGCGTTACGGGTAGCCCAGGAAACATCCTCAAGTAAATCTACAATGACACCTTCGTCTTCCCAATGTACCAGATCTTTTGAAGAAAAGGTCTTAAAATAAGTTCCGCTCCATCCATCAAAACCATCGCTGGTAGGATATAAATAGAATTTTTGATCTTTAGAAGAATAAATGATTTCAGGATCAGCATAATATCCGTCAAGAACCGGATTATTCGCTACTGCTGCTTCTACCGAATAGGTTTTTTGAGTTCCGTCAGGTAATTCAAGCGTATACGACTGTGCCGCTCCTGAGAAATCTTTAGCTCCGGAATCTACCAATTTTACTCCCGGAAAAGTGATCAATTGCGGATCAAGAGCTGCTACGCTACTATCTGTATAAACCGGTAAATATACCGAAGCATTCTCTGCATTAGTTACCATATTCTGAGTGCGTACAGCACCCGATTTTGAACCTACAATAAGCGGTAAATTTTCTGATGGAAACGCTTTTAGTAACTGCGTTGCTTCGGCTTCTGTCACCGGAATGATCGTACCGTGACGCGGATGAAAATTCATAGAAACCTTATCTGCGCCCAAAGCTTTAAAGTTTAATAAATCGGTTGACTCTGCGAATTGATATTTCCCATCAACGTACATATCATACATCAAAATATACTTATCACTATCAATCATTTTAAATACTGAAGAACCTTCTACTGCGCGATCAGTTTGATCTTTATAGCCCTCTTCAGGCACATAACCAGAAGTTAAACTGTCTGAAACAGCCACACGAATTCCTTTAGTCGCAGTTCCTTCTGTTTTATAGAACATATAGTATTTATCGTCTTTTTTAATGATGTCTGCATCGATACAGGATTTCTCATCCGGACTGTAAAAAAGTTGTTTGGGAGTGCTCTCTAACCCTGTAAAATCTTCATTGGCGTACGCGTAATAAATGATATCATATCCGCCCGGTTGTAACATAGAGAAATACACCATATACTTACCTGCTTCTGCATCGTAAATGGTCTGCGGAGCCCAGGCTCTGCTAATATCACTAAACTCAGAAAATTCTTCAGCAAGATTGATTTGCGACGTTTCCCAGTTTAATAGATCTGTAGACTTTGCCAAAATAATTTCGGTATTGCTCCAGCCGTTATCAGTTTTCAAATCGGTTAAAACCATATAGAAATTTCCATCCTCTCCTCTTAAAATATGCGGATCGCGAACACCTCCGGTAGTACTTATACTGTCTGTACTCACAATAGGTTTGTCATTATTTAAGGCGTAATAATCAAAGCCATTTCTACTTAAGGCATAATGCACGGCTTCTTCCCCAGCCCTATTACCAGTGAAGTAAACAAAAAGATACGCGGTGTAATCGTCGGCAGTCTTTGTAGTATCGCAAGAATAAAAGACTTGAGATGAAACGAGCAGCGCGAGAATAAAGACCAATCGAAATTTAAACATGTTATAAAATTTAGAGTGTTTGTATAAGTCTCAGAAAGTTCTGAAACCAAATTCAAGCCAATTTTCAAAAATTCTAAAATCGACTTTACAAATAAAATAAAAATAAATGTGTTTTATACATTTATAATGCGAAAATTTAAATTTCCAATTTTTTATTCCTCATCAAAACGACTCTAAAAGTTTATTTATAACAAAAAATTTAGGCTTGAAATAACAAATTCTTAAAGCTCATTTTGATGAATTATGCATTTCAAATGCATAGAATTAGGGCCAAAAGTCCCCATTATACCTATCCTGCACCATCAACCCCCTATTATTAATTGATAAGCCCCCGATACACAAAACGCATTTTATAGAACATTGAACTCTGATTAAACGCTTATAAACAATTAAACACATTAAGCTAGATGTTCAACTAATACTTATTCTATGAAACAAAACATGTTACAATTAAAATCAATTGCGATTTGCAGTCTTGTAATGTTGTTGTTAGGCTTTTCTTTTGATGTTAAAGCTACAACGATATCGCAACCACAACAGACTGTTTCCGGTACAGTTACAACAGCGGCAGATGGTATGCCACTTCCCGGAGTTACGGTTGTTGTAAAAGGTACTTCTAACGGTACCACAACTGATTTTGACGGAAATTACGAACTTGAAGTTGCTGCAGACGCTGTGCTCTCTTTTTCTTATGTAGGAATGAAAACGATTGATATTCCTGTAAACGGTCAATCTACGATTAATGCCCAACTAGAAGAAGATCTTGGGGTTTTAGACGAAATCGTTGTCGTTGGGTATGGTAGTCAAAAGAAGTCTGATGTAACGGGCTCTGTGGCTTCGGTTCCTGAAGAACGTCTAGAAAACCTTCCGGTGACTAACGTAACCCAAGCTATTCAAGGTACTACTGCTGGACTAAATATAAGTCAAGGTTCTTCGGTGCCAGGTTCTACCGGATCTATTCAAGTGCGCGGTATCAATTCAATCACAGGAAGTACGAGTCCATTTATTGTTTTAGATGGTGTTCCGTTTACAGGTACTTTAAACGATATCAACACTAGAGATATTCAGTCTATTCAAATTCTAAAAGATGCTTCTGCCGTTGCAATTTATGGTACACGTGGTTCTAACGGAGTTATCCTTATTCAAACTAAAAGAGGAACCAGCGGTGATCCTGTGATCAATTACAGCACGTATGGCGCGATTGAAGAATTTGCAAATGTGCTTGAACCTTTAGGTCCTGATGCTTATGTGCAGAAATACGCAGATTTTTTCAGCCAAAATAATCCTGGAGCAGAACAAGATCGTATTCTTGAAAATCAGTCTGAAATCGACAATTACAATGCCGGGATCACTACAGATTGGTTTGATATTGCGACCAGAAGCGGTGTTATTCAGGAGCATAACTTAAGTATTCGCGGTGGAAGCGAGAAAACCAAATATTTTGTATCAGGTAGTTATTTGGATCAAAAAGGGGTTATTGAAGGTTATGATTATCAAAAATTCACTCTGCGTTCTAATATAGACGTTCAACTCACCGATTATTTAAAGGTTGGCCTT
Source organism: Leeuwenhoekiella sp. ZYFB001 (assembly GCF_011784865.1). Taxonomy (NCBI): domain Bacteria; kingdom Pseudomonadati; phylum Bacteroidota; class Flavobacteriia; order Flavobacteriales; family Flavobacteriaceae; genus Leeuwenhoekiella; species Leeuwenhoekiella sp. ZYFB001. The sequence continues at coordinate 1,187,911 of NZ_CP050460.1, read as the reverse complement.
AATGCATTTTTTGCTAATAACAATTTTGATGGTGGTCGCGCAAATTTACTTTTGGCAACCGCTATGAGCCCCTACTCTGTTCCTTATGATGAGAACGGCGAACTCATTATCAACCCAATGTTGCCAGAGTTGCTTTATGAAAATCCGTTGTTGGGTCTAACTACAGACCGCGTACAGCGCGAGCGTACTTTATCAGGTAATGTTTTTGCTGAAGTTACTCCGGCATTTGCCGAAGGTTTAAGCTATAGAATTAACGCTTCGTACACGTTCAATCCGTATTTATATCGCAACTATACCGGTCGTGCTGCAAATAATAACAGAGGTACAGCAAATGTAGGCGGTGATGAAGAAAAAGTATGGATTATTGAAAATATCCTAAAATACTCTAAGAGCTTCGGGAAACATAATTTTGATTTAACCGCTTTATATAGTGCGCAAGCCAATGAGTTTTTCCAAGAGTCTCTTACAGGTACAGGTTTTGTAAACGACCAGTTGTCGTACAATAATATTTCGGCAGCAGAAAATATCACCGGTGATACTTATAGCACTAGATCTACGCTCTTATCACAAATGGGACGACTTAATTATAATTATGACAGTCGTTATCTACTTACGTTTACGGTACGTCGCGATGGGTATTCAGCCTTTGGTTCAAATACCAGTAAATATGGTGTATTTCCATCTGCAGCATTAGGGTGGAATATTCACAAGGAAGCATTTATGGAAAATGCTGACGTCATTAACAATTTGAAGCTAAGATTTTCTATTGGTGAAACCGGTAATCGTGGATTAAGAATTAACCAAACTCAAACCCGTGCAGGTACATTGCTTTATCCATTTGGTGGGCAGTCCTATACCGGGACTTACATCGCCGGTTTAGGTAACCCAAACTTAAAGTGGGAAACTACGGTTTCTGGAAACCTTGGTGTTGACTTTGGCTTACTAAATAACCGCATTAACGGATCGTTTGAAGTCTATAAATCAAAAACCGAAGATCTTCTTCTTAACCGAAGCATACCGGCTCTGACAGGTACTACTAGTATTATTGAAAACATAGGTGCGGTAGAAAACAGAGGTTTTGAATTTACTATAAACAGCACCAATATTGACACCGGTGATTTTAGATGGGAGAGCAACATCAACTTTTCTACCTATAAAAATGAGATTCTTGATCTTTATGGTGATGGCGAAGATGACATCCCAAGTAGATGGTTTATTGGTAAATCACTAGGTACTATTTATGATTACAAAATGGTTGGTGTTTGGCAAGAAGGTGAAGACACTGGTAGCTTTAATGCCAATCCAGGAGATTTAAAATTTGAAGACATTAATGGTGATGGAGTGATTGAGCCAGAAAACGATCGCGTCTATTTAGGTTCAAGCCTCCCTAAATGGACCGGCGGTTTGACAAATACCTTCTCTTACAAAAACTTTGATTTATCGTTCTTTATTCAGACCGTTCAGGGAGTTTTAAAAGGTAACCCTGATATCAACTATGGGGATGAATTATCAAGACGTAACACCCCTTCTAACGTAGGGTACTGGACACCTGAAAACCAAAGCAATGAATTTCCTTCTCTTGTTTATCGCAATACTTTGGGCTACGGCTATCCTAGAGATGCAAGCTACGTAAGATTAAAAGATGCGCGTCTTAGCTATAGATTTCCTATTGAAAAAATTGAACGTTTTGGCCTAGATAATTTAATGATCTACGTTGCAGGAAGAAATTTATATACCTGGACAGATTGGATAGGCTGGGATCCAGAAAGTAGCCAATCGTATAGAGGGTCTGGAGATTGGACCAACAACTACCCTGTTGTGAGAACATACTCTATAGGACTTAATGTTTCGCTTTAAAATGGCTAATCGAAAAAAGATACACTTTATGAAAAATATATCTAAACTTACACTTATACTGCTTAGTCTAAATATCTTCATATTTAGTTCTTGCGGTGATGACTTTCTAGAAGAAGAAATTCGTTCTGACTTTACTCCAGAAACACTTAACGATGAATTGGGGTATCAAGCCCAGCTCGTGGGACTTTATCAAATGCTGAGTACTTTTTATACCCGAAGCGGGCAACAAGGTTGGTTATCTGTATGGCAAGCCGGTACAGATATCGTATGGCCTACAGCACCGCAAGGAGTTGAAGTGCCGTATTACAAGTACAATCAATTAACTACAGATGATAGTGCAGCATATCAAAGCTGGGAGCTTTGGTACAATATGGTTGAAAATACAAACAGTATTATCGCCAGCATCGAGGCCAACACTTCAGAAGAACTTTCTCAAGAAGAAAAAGATGCTATTAATGCCGAAGCTCGCTTTTTTAGAGCTTATGCGTATAATAATTTAGCTACTCTTTTTGGTGGAGTTCCCTTGATTACAGAGCCGGTTACTGAAGCTCGTTTTGATTACACCCGGAATTCTCTGGAAGAAATAAATGCTCAGATTGAAACAGATTTGCAATACGCTACCGCAAATCTTGCAGATCCTACAAACGCTCCTCAATTTGAAGCACGCGTGCATAAATATGTGGCGCATCAATTATTTGCAGAATTCTACCTAAGATCTGGACAACCTGATCTGGCTGAAGATCAAGCCGATATTATTATAAATAGCAATGCCTTTCAATTAGTTACAGAACGTTATGGTGTGAAAGCAGGTGAAGAAGGAGATCCTTTTTCTGATATGTTCTTTAAAGGAAATCAGCGCCGTTCACAAGGAAATACTGAAGCGATTTGGGTCTTAGAAAATGAGAACCCTGCAGATGTGCGTGGTGGTTCAAGTGGTTCTCCTCAACAACGTCGTATTTGGGGTGCTGGCTACCATAACGTAAATGGTATGATCCCGGCAGATTCGTTAGGTGGTAGAGGAATTGCACGTATTCGTCTTAACAACTGGGTCATCTATGATCTATATGATGAAGGAGACATGCGTAACTCTAAACATAACATCCACAAGCGATTTAGATACAATAATCCTGATCCTAATTTTTCTGATATTTATGGCGAACTCGTGCCTTATGAAGGGATTGATACGCTTGCCCGAATTCAACCTTATTCGTTAAAATGGGGGCATTTTGATCCTGCAGATGTATTTGGTTTTGGGATGTGGAAAGATTTCATGATTATGCGTTTAGGTGAAACCTATTTACTAAAGGCAGAAGCGCAAGTGGCTCAGAACAATCCGGGTGGTGCTGCAACTACTATTAATATTTTAAGAACACGCGCAAATGCTCCTCAAGTAACTGCAGGAGAAATGAGCCTTGATTTTATACTCGATGAGCGCGTACGTGAATTGCTCGCTGAGGAAAACCGGAGAATGACCTTAATGCGAACCAAAATGCTCGTAGAGCGTGCTACACGACTTAACATTCAAGATGAGAGTATTCCGTTACCTCAAACAATGCGTATTGAAGGACTGCAAGAATTTCACGAGTTGTTCCCCATACCTCTTCGCGAGATTCAACTTAATAAAGAAGCAGAGTTAACTCAGAATCCTGGTTATACTGGGAGTTAATCAATGGGTTAAAATTTGTTTGTGTGAAGCGCTGTGTAAAAACAGCGCTTTTTTTATTAATGCTAGTTTAGCATAGCAGCTCTTTAATTTACTATCGTTATAGTAGCTTGATCTCAAAAGTTTTAAATATCCTTAACGGAAATATGTCCTGCTTCCGCTTAACTTCAAAGTAAATTCTACAAAACGTTGGGCTTATGTTAGACTATTTTGACTCGCAAACCTCAAAATTTTTGCTCATTACCATTCTTGCAGGAATGGTCTTTTTCGGCTTGATTTTCTATTTTCTAAAGAAATTAGGCAAAAGCCCTAAGAATATTCTACCAGTCAATTTCGCCGGAAAAATGAGACTTCCGCTTGCGCTATTTATGTTGGCGCTTGTGCTAAAAATCATCAAAACAAACGATCGTATTTTAGAATTTATAGAGGAGAACTTTTTGAGTCATGTAAGTACGTTACTCTTTATTTTAAGCATCACTTGGATTTTAATCGTCATTCTCAAAGCATTTAAAAGAAATATTCTTTTAAAATATGATATGAGTGCTTCAGACAATGTTCACGCGCGTAAAGTCTATACGCAATTTACCGTACTCGAACGCGTGCTTATGTTTTTAATCATTCTTTTTGCAGTAAGTATCGCCTTGATGAGTTTTGATAGCATTCGCTCTATAGGTGTAAGTATGTTGACTTCCGCCGGAATCGCAGGGATCATCATTGGTTTTGCTGCACAAAAAGCCTTAGGTACTTTGATGGCGGGGATTCAAATTGCGTTTACGCAGCCTATTCGTTTAGACGATGTGGTGGTCGTTGAAGGAGAATGGGGCCGTATTGAAGAAATTTATCTTACCTATGTGGTTGTAAAAATCTGGGACAAACGCCGTCTGGTACTGCCTACCACCTATTTTATCGAACAACCTTTTCAAAACTGGACACGCAATTCTTCAGATATTTTAGGTACTGTATTTATCTACACAGATTACAACGTGCCTTTTGATGCACTTCGCGAAGAACTCACCAGAATTCTTAAAAATACTGACTTATGGGATGGTGAAGTTAACGTGCTTCAGGTGACTGATACCAATAACGAAATGGTTGAAACCCGAGCCCTAATGAGCGCCATTGACTCCCCTACTGCCTGGGATCTACGTGTACACGTAAGAGAAAAATTGGTCATTTTTATTCAAGAAAATTATCCGCATAGTTTACCGCGTACTCGTGTAGAAATGCAATCGCGTAAGGATAGTGATAAGGTTGAAAAAGCAACTAAAGAACCAGACAAATCAGATTTACTCAGAGATAAATAATTGAGATCTTAACGGGATAGGCAATTTAAATAACAGAACTTTGCACTCCCCTTAGATTTAAATTATGAGTAAAACAGAATCTGCAGTAAGCGCTACGTACTTCAGTATTATTGGCAATACTGTGCTGGCGATCGCTAAAGCTTTGGCCGGGATCTTTGGCAATTCTTATGCATTGATCGCTGATGCCATTGAGTCTACCGCAGATATTTTTGCTTCACTTCTGGTACTATTCGGTTTAAAATATGCTGAAAGACCTGCAGACGACAATCACCCATACGGTCACGGTAAAATTGAACCGCTCATTACCTTTATGGTCGTTGCTTTCTTAGTGACTTCTGCAACGGTGATCGCTTACGAGAGCGTTCAAAATATTTTATTGGTAGCGCCTCAAAAACCACCAAAACTCTGGACACTCATTGTGCTGGCAGTAATCATCGTATGGAAAGAAATCTCCTTTAGAATTGTACTAAAACGCAGCAAGGAAACCAATAGTTCTTCACTTAAAGCTGACGCCTGGCATCACCGCAGTGACGCAATAACATCGGTAATGGCCTTTATAGGGATTTCTGTTGCTTTGATTTTTGGGGAAGGCTTTGAGACTGCAGATGATTGGGCTGCCCTCTTTGCTTCGGGTATTATTCTGTATAACGCCTATCTCATTTTCAGGCCTGCTTTAGGCGAAATTATGGACGAAAATCGCTATGATGATATTATCGAATTGGTACGCATCAAAGCATTAGAAGTTCCGGGAGTTTTAGATACTGAAAAAGCATTTATTCGAAAAGCCGGAATGAGTTATCACTTAGATTTGCACGCCATTGTAGACGGAAGCATTTCGGTGGCTAAAGGGCACGAGATCGCCCATCGATTACAAGACTATTTAAAAGAAGAAATTCCCAACCTCAACTTTATTTTAATACACGTTGAGCCTGGGAATCCCTCAGAAATTTAAGCTATTGAAGTAGCTAGACGTTATAAACCTGCAGCAGCGTCTTGATCTAAAAACCAATGCAATTGGCCTTGTTTAGGCGCTACTAAACTCGCAGGAAATTCTTTATAACCATCGTGCTTTTTATGAATCGCAGTTACCTTTTCTTCTTTTCCTGCTCCGGTAACTAAAAACGCAATGGTTTTTGCATTGTTCACGATCTTACCGGTAAAGGTCACGCGCTTTTGACCAGAATCAGGGTGTTTAGCCACACGACAATTTTCTGGCATATCCCATAATTCAATATTGTAAGGAAAAATAGAAACGGTGTGCCCATCATCTCCCATTCCTAACATGACAACATCAAAATAAGGAATACCGTTAGCCTTTGGTAATTGCTCATCAAGCACTTTTGAATAGCGCTTTGCTTCCTCTTCAGGATCATCTTCTCCTTTAATTCTAAAGATATTTTCTTCAGGAATATCAATTTTAGAAATCAGGTGTTCTACGGTCATTTTGTAGTTGCTCTCATCATCAGAAGGCGGCACGCAACGCTCGTCTCCCCAATACAAGAACACTTTGGTCCAATCAATATCTGCACCGTATTCTTTGGCTAAATGATCAAAAACAATCTTTGGAGTGCTTCCGCCGGAAAGTGCGATATGCACATCTTCTCCGGTGGTACATTTTTCTTTAAAAAATTCAGAAAATTCTTCAGCTACAAGCTGCTTCGTTTCTTTAATATGTAAGTCCATTTCTGGAATAATTTTAATTAAAATTTCAGTTTAAATAATGCAGAATCCGGTTTCATCGGTAAGCAACTCTCCCGGATTTCTCCAACCATTACTATCTTCGATCAAATCATCAGAATTCTTAGGGCCCCAAGTTCCGGCGGGATAACCGTAGGTAGGTACATCTTTATCATTTGCCCAGTATTCTAAAATAGGATCAACAAATGCCCAAGCCGCTTCAACCTCATCGGCACGTGCATAAAGGGTTGTATCTCCTTGCATCGCATCCAGCAATAGACGCTCGTAAGCATCCATAATATTTTTGTCGGCAAGACTGCTGTAGTAAAAGTCCATATTCGCGCGCTCTACTTTAAATCCTTGACCCGGAACTTTTACCCCAAATTTGATCAAAATACCTTCATCCGGCTGAATACGAATCACCAGCTTATTGTCTTTATTATTGATGTCCTGCTCTTTAAACACTTGATGGTGCGGTGTTTTAAAATGAATCACCACTTCGGTAACCTTAGTAGGCATACGCTTAGCGGTACGAACATAAAACGGAACATCCTTCCAACGCCAGTTATCTACAAAGAATTTGATCGCTGCATAGGTTTCGGTTTTAGAATCAGGGTCTACTCCTTCTTCTTCACGATAGCCTTTTACGCGTTTGCCATCAATGCTAGAAGCAACATATTGTCCTTTCATCGTGTGATCAAAAAGCGTTTGTGTATCGGTCATTCTACGTATAGACTTCAGCGCTTTTACCTTTTCATTATGGATCTCGTCAGCATCAGCACTAATGGGTGGTTCCATTACTATTAACGAAACAATCTGCAGCAAGTGACTCTGAAACATATCACGTAAAGCTCCAGACTTGTCGTAGTAGCCTCCGCGCTTTTCTACACCTACAGTTTCAGCATTGGTGATCTCTACGTGGTGAATGTAATTACGGTTCCAAAGCGGTTCAAAAATAGAGTTTGAAAAACGGGTAACCATTAAGTTTTGTACGGTTTCTTTACCTAAGTAATGGTCTATTCTGTAAATCTGCTTTTCTTTAAAATATTTCTGCAACCCGGCATTAAGCTCTTTAGCAGTCTCTAGACTGTAACCAAAAGGTTTCTCAACAATGATACGTCTAAATCCTTTATCAGTCCCTGAACCTTTTGTTAACCCTTGGTCAGAAAGGTTTTTTGATATAGGCTCAAACAAGCTCGGTGGCGTAGAAAGGTAAAAAGAATAATTACCATCAAGACCGTGCTCCTCGTTTAGTGAGGTAATACGTTTGTTGAGTTTGCTGTATTCAGAATCATAATCATCGCCTAGATCTGAATAAAACATCATGTCTGCAAATTTCTTGATGAACTCGTCATCTTTCTTCTTGAGTTTATCTTTTAAAAACGGACTCTCGTAAACAACGCGTTTTCTAAATTCTTCATCACTCATATCACTCCTACTCGCTCCTAGCACTGCAAAATTTTCGGGAAAATGTCCTCCCTCATATAAGTTGTACAAAGCAGGAATAAGTTTACGGGCAGTTAGATCTCCAGAAGCTCCAAAAATGACCAGGAGCTGATTAGATGTTTTATTCATAAGAATAATTATTTTTCTATTTTTTGATTCGTTAGGTGGTTATTTACAATTATAACATGAGTTTATAGAATAAAGGGGTAAAAAGTCAATGTTATCATTTAATTTTGACCATAACCAATACAAAAATAAGGCATCTTGACGGCACACAGGGGTCTTTATAAAAACATTATGGTGTCAAATTAAAAAGAACAATAACTAATTATTATGGAGCATAAAAATTATGATTTTGGACTGGTAGGTCTGGGCGTAATGGGACGTAACTTTATTTTAAACGTCGCAGATAACGATTTTAAGGCCTTTGGTTACGATTTAGATCAGGAAAAAGTAGATGCCCTAAAAAAAGAAGGTGGAGACCTAAACAAGGTTGACGCTTCTACCGAAATCGAAACTTTTGTAGAGGCGCTTGCCGCTCCCCGCAAAATCATGTTGCTTGTACCTGCCGGTAAAATTGTTGATCAAGTCATTGAGACACTTTTACCTCATCTAGACCAGGGTGATATTATCATAGATGGTGGAAACTCATTCTTCACAGATACAGACCGTCGTGAAGCTTATTTGAAAGAAAAAGGAATTAACTTCTTTGGAGCCGGAGTTAGCGGTGGTGCCGAAGGTGCTCGTAAAGGACCAAGTATTATGCCCGGCGGAAACGCAGAAGCATATACCCATATCAAACCTATATTTGAAGCGGTTTCGGCTAAATTTAATGGTGAACCTTGTGTGGCGCATTTAGGACCTAAATCTGCCGGTAACTATGTAAAAATGGTGCATAATGGTATCGAGTATGGGCTTATGCAGTTGACTTCTGAGATTTATGATCTTTTGAAAAAATCTGTTGGTCTTGATAATGATGAATTGCATCAAGTCTATGACCTATGGAATAAAGGACGCTTGCAATCTTTTTTAGTTGAAATTACCGCGGAAATTTTCAAGCAAGAAGATGATCTAGGTGATGGAAGATTAGTAGATATGATCCTCGACAAAGCCAAGCAAAAAGGTACCGGTAAATGGACCTCACAAAATGCAATGGACTTAGGAATTCCTGTTCCTACCATTGATGTCGCAGTGAGTATGCGTGAGATCTCTGCATTAAAAGAAGAGCGCATCGTTGCTGATAAATTATACAGCCGTCCAGAACCAAAACCTATTGATAAAGACAAAATCATCGCCATGGCCGAAGAGTCGTTGTATTTCTCATTTATCATCGCTTACGCTCAAGGTTTACATCAGTTGGCAGACGCTTCTAAAGAATACGAGTACGATCTTGATATGTCTGTTATCGCTAAGATTTGGAGAGCAGGATGTATCATTCGCGCCGGATTGTTAGAAGATATTTCTCAAGCATATACTGCAGATAAAGAATTGCCTAACCTATTATTAGCGCCATCTTTTGTAGAAAAAGTACAAGGCACTCTAGAATCAGTTCGTGAGACGGTAGCTTATGCAGCGCAAAGCGGAATTCCGGTTCCCGGTTTATCAAGTGCTTTAAATTATTTTGAAGCCTATACTTCAAGCCGACTTCCATTGAATGTGATTCAGGCGCAACGCGATAACTTTGGTTCACATACCTATGAGCGTATCGACCGTTCAGGTATTTTCCATACAGAATGGGGAAAATAATCAAAGACCTATGAACCCTTTGGCGATGCCAATAAATTTGAAAAGAGCCTTTAACGAGGCTCTTTTTTTATTCCTATTTTTAAAGCATCACAACACCCTATTTATGAAAAGAACTTTACTTCCTCTACTTATTTTAATAACTCTTCTAAATTCCTGCGGAAATCCTCCTCCACAATTTGATATTGCCATTCATAATGTGAACATTATCAACCTGCAAAATGGAAAAGTTGCACAAGATCAATCAGTTTTTATTGCCGGTGATACGATTCACTCTATTGTAAACAGTCGGGATTTGATGACCAGTGCAGCCAAGCAGCAAATTGACGGAAGCGGTAAATACCTGATGACTGGTCTTTGGGATAATCACGTGCATTTTAGAGGTGGTGCTGATTTAATTGAAGAAAATAAAGATTTACTGAAACTTTTTATCGCAAACGGAATCACCACCGTACGTGATGCCGGCGGCGATCTAACTACCGCGGTTCAAAAGTGGCAAAAGGAAATTGCAGCCAATACGCTTGTGGGACCAACCATTTACACCAGCGGACCAAAAATTGATGGCCCCGGCGCAACTTGGGCAGGTTCGCTTGAAGTAGAAAATGATCAAGACATCGAGCAGGCGCTAGATAGTTTACAAGCGTTGAACGTTGATTTTGTTAAGATCTATGACAGTAATATTTCTGGAGAAAATTATTTAAAAGTGATTTCAGAAGCTGAAAAACGCAGTATGATCACAAGTGGTCATATGCCCTACTCGGTGACGGTTGATGAAACTACAAGTGCAGGAATCGATGCAATTGAACATTTGTATTATGTTTTAAAAGGTTGTTCTTCTGATGAACTTGCCATCACCGAAGCGGTAAAGAATGAGGAAGCCGGCTTTTGGACCTCCCTAGATCGTGTGATGCAAACCTATTCAGATTCGGTTGCGACGCAGACATTCAATAAACTTAAAGAACGCAATGTTTTTGTGGTTCCTACCCTTCATATTGGTCACACGCTTAGCTATCTAGACGAAATAGATCATATGCAAGATGACTATTTAAAATACATAGGCAACGGAATTCAAAAAACCTATGCAGGTCGCATCAACAGTGCAAAAAATGCTTCACCGGAGTTTGTGGTTATGCGTAAAAATCTAGATTCGGCATTTGTAAAACTTGCAGGTACTTTAGCTGATAACGGCGTAGGTTTACTTGCCGGATCAGACAGTGGTGCATTCAACTCCTACACGTATCCCGGGGTTTCATTGCATAAAGAATTACAAGCTTTGGTTAAAGCCGGATTATCTCCACTTGAAGCTTTGCAAACCTCATCGCAAAACGGAGCCGTTTTTCTCAAAAAGCAACTGCCACAAATCCATGCAGGTGCGCAGGCTGATTTGCTATTGCTTAATGCGAATCCGTTGAAAAATATTGAAAATACCCAAGATATCTTTATGGTAGTTAAGAATGGAAAAACCTTTGACAGTAACCAATTATCAGAGCTGCTAAATTCAACCGTCAAAAATTGATAATTCTTTAAAATTTAGATCAAAAATTTCTAAGCACTAAATTTTAATTGTAGTAAAAGGATTTATCGTTGCCTTTTATTAAAAAACTAAACCATATCCGTATTTTTAAGAATTACGAATAATTAATCTTCTATGAATCTAAAAACTACTCTTAGCGCACTTGCGCTTCTCGTGTGTTTCGCTTCCGCCCTGCGCGCACAACAAGTAAAAGCCCCTGTTGATACTACAATTACTTCAACTCACAGTGTGACCATAAAAGGTCAGAATATCCCCTATAAGGCAGAGCTTGGTTTTCAACCGGTTTGGGACAATTCCGGGAATCCTGTGGCTACTCTAAATTATACCTATTACACCAGAACTGATGTAAAAGACAATCAAACGCGCCCGTTGCTGATCAGTTTTAATGGTGGTCCGGGTTCTGCTTCGGTTTGGATGCATATTGCATATACCGGTCCGCGTATTTTAAAAATCACCGACGAAGGTTATCCGGTTCAACCGTATGGAATTAAAGACAATCCAAATTCGGTTTTAGATGTGGCGGATATCGTTTATGTAAATCCGGTAAATACCGGATACAGCAGAATGGTTCCTAACGCAGCAGGTGAAATGCCTAAGCGTGATCAGTTCTTCGGAGTAAATGCAGATATCTCCTATCTCGCAGATTGGGTAAATACTTTTGTAACCCGTCACAACCGCTGGCGTTCTCCTAAATTTATAATTGGCGAAAGCTACGGTACTACACGTGTTTCAGGTTTAGCAAAAGCCTTACAACAAGGAAATTGGATGTATTTAAACGGAGTGATTTTAGTTTCTCCTACCGAAATAGGTTTTGACTTTGCCGGTCCAGTAGAGATCGCAAACCGTCTACCGTATTTTGCCGCGGCAGCTTGGTATCATAACGCCTTGCCTCCTGCCCTTCAAAATAAGGATTTAACAGAAATGCTTCCGGAAGTTGAAAAATATGCAGTTGAAGAATTACTTCCTGTTCTGGCAAAAGGAGGTTATGCTTCCGAAGCCGAAAAACAACAAGCAATAGAGAAAACTGCTTACTACTCCGGACTTTCAGAAAGAACAGTGAGCCAAAATAATCTGGCGGTTCCTTTTAATTATTTCTGGAAAGACTTGCTACGTGATAAAGAAGGTTATACCATAGGTCGTCTAGATTCGCGTTACAAAGGTTTAGACATCGCAGATGCCGGCGAGCGCCCGGATTACAACAGTGAATTGACGTCTTGGTTGCACAGTTTTACCCCGGCAATTAACTACTATATGTCTGAAGAATTAGGCTTTAAAACGGATCTCACCTATGATATGTTTGGTAATGTGCATCCTTGGGACCGCTCTAATAATCACACCGGTGCAGATCTTAGAGACGCGATGGGAATGAACGCTAATTTACACTTGATGGTTCAGTCTGGCTATTATGACGGGGCGTGTACGTATTTTAATGCAAAATATATTATGAGCCAGATCAACATCAACGGGAAATTTTCAGACCGAATGGATTTCAAAGGATACCGCAGCGGCCATATGATGTACCTGCGTGCTGAAGATTTAAAAACCGCCAATCAAGACCTTCATGATTTCATTGAGAAAGCCAGTGAAGGTATTGATCAGGGAGCAATGTATAAGTAAGCGCAGGTCCACTAACGCTTAGCGATAATTTAAGAATCAATTAATAAGACCCATAAACACGGCTCGTGTTTATGGGTTATTTTTGTAAATATGGATTTAACACAAGTAAAACTCGTCGTTTCTGATATGGACGGCACCCTTCTTAATGACGAAGGAAAAGTAAGCCCTAAATTTTTTGATCTATTTAAACAGCTGCAAAAGCACGATGTGCAATTCATCGCGGCCAGCGGTCGTCAATATTACAGCATCATTCACAAGCTTGACGCAATTAAAGATGAGATCATCGTAGTTGCAGAAAATGGTGGAATCACGATCAAAAAAACTGAAGTTTTAGATACCTGTACCGTAGATACCGAAACCGTGCATAATCTTATCAAGCAAATGCGTGAGATCGAAGATGCGCACATTGTTTTATGCGGAAAAGAACAAGCCTACGTTGAATCTGATCACGAACCGTTTATTGAAATTTTTCAAGAATATTATACCAAATTCAAGCGCGTTCCTGACCTCACCGAAATTAACGACGACCATTTCTTTAAAATTGCTGTGTACAGCTTTGGCGGTTCTGAAGAAACTACCTATCCTATTGCAAAAGCTTTAGAAAAAGAAGTTAAAGTAAAAGTTAGCGGTGAATACTGGTTAGACATCAGTCACTTGGATACTGATAAAGGCCGCGCGCTAAAAATTCTTCAAGATCAATTAAAAGTGTCTAAAGCCGAAACTATGGTTTTTGGAGATTATAATAACGACCTTGAAATGATAGAGCAAGCTGATTACAGTTTTGCAATGCAAAATGCACATCCTAATGTTACTAAAGCAGCAAATTATACTACCAAAAGTAACAATGAAGGCGGTGTAGAGCATATTCTAGAACAACTCATCGCAGCTAAAGAAGCCCTACTCACCAAATAGCGTAAGCACAACTTTGCGGGCTCCGCCGTGATTGCGGTGCTCGCAAAGATATATTCCTTGCCAAGTACCCAAATTTAACCTTCCGTTAGTGACCGGAATAGTTACCGAAGCCCCCATCAACGACGCTTTTATATGCGCGGGCATATCATCTGGGCCTTCATAGGTATGAATATAATACGGTGCATTCTCAGGAACCATTTTGTTCATATGACTTTCAAAATCTTGACGTACCGTAGGGTCAGCATTTTCATTGATCGTTAAACTTGCCGAAGTATGTTTAATAAAAACCTGCAGTTGACCAACTTTAATGTTTTGCAAATCATCAAGATTGCGTTCTATTTCTTGCGTAATGAGATGAAATCCACGGCTTCTGGGTTGTAACCGTATTTCCTTTTGATAAAATCGCATAGCTATTCTTTTGTTGAGCCTACAAATTTATAAAACGCTACGCGTTCCTTAGCTTCTAAAGGCCTAAGAAGAAGCTTTCTCATTACGATTTTGACTCGTATCTTCGTATTCCATCTAAATTATTAATAATGGCAGCTATTCAAAAAATCACACAATTACACGCGCAATGGGATACACAAGATCCTTTTTTGTTTTGTGCTTTTCACAACGATAAATACCCTAAAGGAAACGGTCAACTTGGTCCGGCTACTTCATTAGCAGGCCGCAATCTGGGACAAGATTTTGTTCAGAAAGACGGTTGGGCAATGTATCACGGTTCAAAAGTACCTGGATTTCCGGGGCATCCTCACGTGGGTTTTGAAACGGTTACCATTGCTGAAGAAGGTTTTGTTGACCATTCAGATTCTTTAGGTGCTGCCGGCAGATTTGGTCAAGGTGATGTGCAATGGATGACCGCCGGGAAAGGCGTTCAGCATAGCGAAATGTTTCCTCTTATAAATACCGAAGAAGAAAATCCGCTGTTACTTTTTCAAATTTGGCTCAACCTGCCTGCTGCAAGTAAAAATGTTGAACCCTACTTTGGAATGATGTGGAATGAAAAAATTCCGGTAGTATCGACACAAGATAATGGTGGTAAGCATATTCAAATTAAACTTATTGCCGGTAATTATAAAGACGCTAAAGCTTTAGCACCGGCACCTGATTCTTGGGCGGCAAACCCGGAAAATGGAATCAATATCTGGCTGATCAGTCTTGAGCCTGAAGCAACATTCACACTTCCTAAAGGTGCTGCCGGAGCCAATCGCTCACTTTACTTTTATGAAGGCGAAATGCTTTATGCTGAAGAATTTGAAATTCCGCCGATGCATCAAATTAAAGCAGATCCTACTGAAGAACTTGTAGTAAAAAATGGAAACCAAAAAGCCCAACTACTTCTTCTAGAGGGCAAACCCATTAACGAACCAGTTGTAAAACACGGACCCTTTGTAGGGAATACCCGAAAAGATATTGAGACTGCTTTTATGAATTATCAGCAGACGCAATTTGGTGGATGGCCTTGGGATTCTCACGAGCATACCCACGCTGCTGATCGGGGTAGATTTGCACTTTTTCCCGACGGAAATTTGCAGAAACCATAATTTAAAGGGAGTTGTGTTACGATAATTTTAATAAATTTTTTACATTTAATCGTAATTATTTGCAATTAATCGATTATACTTGTATCAAATTTTACTAACCCAACTCCTATGCATAAAACAATTACGTTTTTAGGGAAAGTAGCATGTCTATTTTTCCTTTTATTTAATGCGGGAATTTCATCTAAAAGTTATGGCCAATGTGCCGGCGAAGATGCTTCTCTTACTTCCTGCGACAAAGAAACTAACCAGTTTATCGATCTCTATGCAGCACTGGGCGGAACTCCCGTTCCCGGGGGCACTTGGACTGACGAGGACAATAGTGGTGGTTTAAACACGGTAACCGGGCAACTCAACACCTGGCTTATTAATCGTGGTGGTACCTTTACTTATACTTACACGGTTGAAGGAGAAGCAGGATGCACCGATACCGATGCAATCGTCACAGTGACCCTTGCTGGTTATGCCGGTAGAGACAACAACAATGCTGTTGCTTGTGAAGATGAAACCAATGTAAACCTCTTTCAATTTATAGGTAGTGGTCCCAACCCTACACTATTTGGAACTTGGGTAATTACCAGCGGTCCCGCAGGAGCGCTAAATGGTCCTACTTTTAATGCCCAGATTGCAGGCCCGGGAAGTTACACCTTTACATACACGGTGGATGCGCAAGGCAGCTGCCCTGCAACTATGAGTACGGTCAATCTTGATGTGGTCGAAGCACCTGAAGCAGGTACGGTAGATCCTGCTAAAACTACTATTTTCTGTGAGACCGATGATCTAAGCAGCTTGACCAATTTTAATCTTAGAGATGCCATTGTTGGTGAAGATACTAATGGAGTATGGAGCGAAGGGTTTCTAACTAATGAAATTACCGCATTCAACGATAGCTTTATCAATATTGAAAATATACGGGATACTTACGGTCCCGGCTCGTATCCCTTTACCTATACCGTTCAGCCTACCAATCCATTATGTACGTTGAGCCAAGTTACTGTTACTATCATTATTGAAGAAGTAATTGATTTTTCAAATGCGACATTTGAGTTGACAGTTCCTGCAGAAGAAGAGGATGTTATTTGTGAAGACACGCTTCCTATAGAAGCCATTGCGACTATAACCGGTGAACTGGACGATATTCCTAATGGGGATTACGCACTTACCTATGAAGTTAGTCCGGCGCCAAATACCGGTACCGAAACACTTACCATTACCATGACCGATGGGATAGGTAGTTTCCCTATAAATCCTGACTTTTTCACTGGTGCCGGAGTTGCTGAAGTTCGTGTATTGCAAATCATAGATCCAACCACGCAAAACGTATGCGACGCACAATTAGGTGACCTAAGTGACACGCTAACCATCGTAGCGCTGCCTGATGTAACAGACACCGAATTAAGTGTAGCCCAACCCTTGTGTTTTGAAGAAAATGGAGTGCTTACTTTTTCTGATGCTGCCAATACCCCGGAAATTGAGTTAGTCGATGGAGATTATACCATTACCTACACACTTTCAAACACTACTTCTTCACAAGAATATACAGAGCTTATTACCGTAGCAGCAGGAACGGCAACTTTAAATTTACTTGCTGAAAACTTACCTACGCCAGACGACTATACGTTTAGCCTTAGTAGCATCACCAACGCCAATGGGTGTGCTACTGCTGTAGAACTGAGCACAACTTTTACCGTAGCTCCCAAACCTGATGCACAGACGCTAGGTGTAACTATTGCGGATACTTGTGAAGATGAAATTGTTTCAGTAACCTTAACCGATTCTTCTGAAACGCCCAATTTAGCTGATGGTTCTTACGAGATCATTTACGACATTTCTGGTGCTATCAGTGTGACTGATCAAACTGCAACCGTTGTCATAGTAGATGGAACAGGCTCTTTTGATCTTTCGCAAACTTTACTGGTTAATGGTTCTTCAACACTCACGTTGACTTCGCTATTGAACTCAATCAGTAGCTGTGAAGCAGAGAATTTTACAATGCCGACTGCAACTTTCAATATTGTGGCGACTCCAGATGCTACTAACCTCGTGGGCACGGTAACAGACTCTTGTGAAGATCGTAGTGCTACGGTTAATTTAACCACAGACGCTTCGTTTATTCAAGATGGAGAATATGTAATTACCTACACCTTAGGCGGTGCTAATACCTTAGCTGAAACAACGACCAATGTTACATTTACAGCAGGTGTTGCCGAATTTGAACTTACTGCTGAAACGCTAGCAGAAGCCGGAACCACCAGTCTCACGATCGAAGAACTTACCACCGCTTCTCAAAGTTGTGATGCAACAGGCTTACCCATTACTATTGATTTTGAAGTGTTGCCTGTTCCTACTTTAGAAAATACCACAATTAGTGTGGATTCTGTTTGTTTAGGCGAAGATGCTTTAATTTCTTTTACTAATTCTGATCTTGCCGATGGTAGCTACATCATTACTTACCAAGTTGGTGAAGGTACTCTGGCGCCAAGCGAAAATGTAACTTTCGCTGGAGGCGAAGCATCAATTACTATTGATAGCGAACTTCTGATAACTCCAGGGTCAGTAACAGTTTCAATAATCAGCATAGCGAATCCCGCATCACTTTGCTTCAATGATACCGCTACTACTGTGTCATTTGACGTAAACCCTATACCTGATTTGACGGACGGTGACCTTAGCGCTTCCGATATTTGCTTAGCCGAAGATGGCTTGGTCACGATTACTTCATCAGATTTAGCTGATGGGGAGTACACTATTGATTACGAGCTTGCAGGAGCAAACACTGCTTTAGCTCAAAGCGCAACAGCTTTAGTCAGTAATGGCGTTGGTAGTTTTACCATTCCTGCTACTACCTTAGCAGCCACAGGAACGACCAGTATCACTGCGACTTTAATCAGCAGTGCTTCAGGATGTACTTCATTACCTCTTGCGGTTACTACCAGTTTTGAAGTAAATCCGTTGCCCAATGCAACCGGAGTAACTGTAACTGCAACAGATGTTTGTTTTGGCGAGCAGGTTATTGTAACGCTGTCAGGAGCTTCTGCTTTACAAAACAACACCTACTTGATCTCCTATCAGATCACCGGAGCTACAACTTCTGATATAATTTCTGAGAACGTAGATATCACTAATGGTGCAGCAAGTTTTGTTCTTGACGCTAACATATTTACCGGCGGCGGAATAACCACATTCAGCTTGCTTGATATTCAAAATGAAACTTCGGGTTGTAGTGCTACCAATCTTGGGGCCGCTTTTACTGACTTTTCTGTAGAAGATCCGGCGATGCCTAGCCTGGCAACTAATGGCGGAGTATTTTGTATCAATGACAACCCTACCGTAGCAGATCTTGAAGCTAATGTGAGTTCGTCTTTCAACATCATTACTTACGATGCTGCAAGCGGTGGTTCGGTGGTTAGCCCTACCACACCACTTATGGAAAACACCACGTATTATATCGCTGCTCAAAATACCGCAACCGGTTGTGAAGGTTCACAACGACTAGCAGTTACTGCTGACCTAAGCGGTTGTGATTCCGTCTTTATTCCTGATGGATTCTCTCCAAACGGTGACGGAATCAATGACGTTTTTGAAATGCAGAATATCAATATTGTTTACCCCAACTACACGATAGAAATATTTAACCGAAATGGCGCAGTTGTCTTTAAAGGCGACGCTTCAACAGGATTCTGGAACGGTCAGGCAAACCGAAGCAGACTGGGCGGAAACACCTTGCCTAACGGTGTGTATTTCTACATAATAAATTATAATGATGGCCAGACTAGCCCAAAACAAGGTAAAGTTTACCTTAACCGATAAAAGGATAATCCCGATGAAAAATTCAACTTCAAAACTTACGTTTTTTGCAGCCTTTGTCCTTTTTTGTGGAAGCATTTTTGGGCAACAAGACCCGGAATACACGCAGTATATGTATAATATGAGTGTGATAAACCCGGCGTATTCTACCGTGAATCAAGCTAAATTAGGCGGCCTCTACCGTGCACAATGGGTGGGCATAGACGGTGCTCCTACTACCGCTACATTTTTTGGGCATTTACCAATGTCTGAAAGAGTAGAAATCGGTGTCAATCTGGTACATGATGAGATTGGCGATGTGGTGCAGGAAACCAATTTAAATGCTGATTTTGCTTACAAACTTCCTGTTCAAGAAAATGCAACCTTAGCTCTAGGTTTAAAAGCCGGTGCTTCCTTTTTTAGCACAGATTTTAGCAGATTGCAATTAGGAAGCGGTGGCCCTGCAACAGACCCCTCATTTGCGCAGAATATTAATCAAACCTACCCTACCATTGGTATTGGAGCTTATTATTTTTCTGAAAACTACTACATAGGGCTTTCTGCTCCTAATCTCGTGGCCTCTCGGCATATTGAGGACGAAGATGGAGTGCAGCGTTTAGGAAGCGAGAATACACATTATTTTTTAACCGGTGGATATGTTTTTGAACCTTCGGCAGATTTTCAGATCAAGCCTTCTTTTATGGCGCGTTGGGTAAATGGTGCTCCCGTGAGCCTTGACCTAAATGCTAACGTAAGATTTTATCAGCGTTTTGAAGCAGGTATAGGTTATCGCCTGGATGATGCCGTAACCGGAATGGTAAATTTTGAAGTTACTCCGGGTGTTCGCGTAGGCTACGCATACGACTACACCACATCTAATCTGGGTGAATATAATAACGGAAGCCACGAGGTCATGGTTTTATTTGACTTCGACTTGCTTGGCAAGCTTCCATCGTATCGCAAATCACCTCGTTTCTTCTAACCTACAACTTCGACTATGAAAAATTATACGCTACTCATTATTCTGCTAGCAGTTTGTCAAGTAGGATTCACACAGAACAAATCAATAGAAAAAGCAAACAAACTTTTTGCGAGTCAGGCTTATGCCGAAGCTATTGCCTTATATAATGCAGAAGATCACCTAGACAGCGACGCTGCTCTCAATCTGGCAGATGCACTGTATTACAATGCTAATGCTGAAGAAGCGGTTAAAGCTTATGCAAAGGCTTGGGAACTTAATCCCGGCCGGTCTATGGATGCACATTTTAGATATGCAGATGCATTAAAACGCAGCAACGCGTATGGCAAGGCTAATGAAATTCTGACTACTTACAGCGGCACTTCAATTGATATTTTAAAGGCAATGGAAAAAAACGATATGGAAGTATCGCAATTTTTTATGCCCGAAGTGATGGATGCTGCATCAGCTTATGCAGATTTTGCGCCGTCATATTACGACCGTCAACTCGTTTTTGCTTCTGACCGCAATACTGCACGCCCCACCTACCCTTGGACGGGAAAACCTTTTTTAGATCTGTATTACGCGCAACCTGTTGCTGACACACTTTCTGAATACCAAACATTTTCGCGTTCAATAAATACTGACACACACGAAAGCAACGCCGTATTTTTTGCAAACGGTACAAAAATGTATTTCACCCGAACCAGTAATAAATTCAAGAAAATAGATGGTGCCAAAGTCGCGCCGCTTCAACTTTACAGTGCTGAATTGGTAAATGGCAAATGGGGAAATATTGAGCTACTTTCTATAAGTTCTGACAGCTATTCTGTAGCACACCCCGCACTGAGTGCAGATGAACAAACGCTCTATTTCTCTAGCGATATGCCGGGAGGTTATGGTAGTTTTGATATTTATAAAGTGAGTATCAACGGGGACAATAATTTTGGCACTCCTGTTAATTTGGGCGAAAATGTCAACTCAGATAAACTAGAGCAGTTTCCGTATGTTTCTGAAAATGGAAATCTTTACTTTGCTTCTAATCGCGTTGAAGGTCTTGGCGGACTAGACCTTTACAGCAGTGATGCTTCGGGTGACGCTTTCGCGGAAGCGTATAACCTAGGAAGCTCAATCAATTCTAATGCAGATGATTTTTCTTTGATCATTAAAGAACGTCAGGCAAGCGGTTATATGTCTTCAAACAGAACCGGAAAAGACAAGATTTATCAGTTTACTACATTCCCTAATTTAGATTATCAAATCATTGGTAATGTAGATGATAAGAAAACTTTAGAACCCATTGAAGGTGCCGAAGTCACGCTCTATCGCCCAGAAACCGGTAGTACGCAAGAAATGACCACTTTAGCAGACGGGAGCTTTAAGTTTGAAGTGCATCCTAATAGTACGTACAAAGTAAAAGCGTCAAAAGCTTTATATGCACCGGTAGAAAAAGAGATTAAAATAGAATACGCGCAGAATACTAAAACGCTTATCAAATTACAGATGTCTGCATACGCTGATTCTGAAGAGATCGTGACTGTAAATGACCGCAACCAGTTGACACAGGTGAATCTTGAAAAAATCTATTTTGATTTTGACAAAGCTAACATCCGTCCTGACGCAGCGGTGACTTTGGATAAATTAGTAGAACTTATGAAGAAATATCCTGAAATGGATATTGAAGTGGCTTCACACACAGATCAGCGCGGTTCTGATAGTTACAATCTTGCGCTTTCTCAACGCAGAGCACAGTCTACCGTTGATTACGTAGTGTCTAAAGGAATAGACCGTAACAGGCTAAAAGCTAAAGGTTATGGAGAGACTGATCCTATTCACGCCTGCCCTTCCGGAGATTGTACCGAAGCGCAATTTGATGAAAATCGTAGAAGTGAATTTACACTCTTGAAATAATACTAAACCTTTATCGAGTAAACTACCTAAGGGCAAGGCCGTGAGGCATTAGTTGGAACAAGTTTTCAATTTCGAGACATCCCGAAAGCTTTCGGGACAGAAAATTAAACACTTTGGAGGTGCCAATAAAAAAACCCGTTAATTTAAAACTAACGGGTTTTTATTTATTCGCACTGAGCTTACAGGCCACTTATATAACTTCCGTAGAGGTCTTTAAAGCGTATTCCGTCAGTCATTCGGTATTTGCTCAATTTCTTGAATTCAACCAGTGCCCAAAGGATAAACTCTTTCATAAAATATTGATCAGATTTCGGTAAATCAGGTTGATGCGTATTGATCAAATTTTGCAACGGCGTTACCGAATCAAGCATTTTTTTATACTCTTCTTCATTTAAATCATCTAACAATTGAAAGTCGCTTTGGTCAAAAAACCAAGTGACCACCTCATCATACGGACTTTTTTCATTCTGTTTTTCCAGCTTTTTGATTTCGGGGAAATAGGTAATAAACAAGGTCTGTATCGCATCCCCTATTAGGGTGTGTGCCACGGTGGCAGCTCCCTCCTGCTCTCCTTCATAAACCAATTCGACTTTACCGGTAATCGCCGGGATCATCCCCATAAAATCTCCAAGACGTACAGTGGTTTTTTCGTCACCCGCCATTAGCGCACGACGTTCTGATGTACTTAGTAAATTTTCAAAAGCTGTAATACTCATACGAGCACTCACACCACTTTTTACATCAATGTATTCACTCTCGCGAGCTTCAAAACTTATTTGTTCTAAAAGATCTTTTGCTAAAGAAGGCACATACACCTGTTCTTCATTACGCTCGTCTCGCTTTGCTTCTTGTTCAGTAATGGTTCTCGCGATCTGAATATTTTCAGGATAATGCGTTAAAATCTGAGAACCGATACGGTCCTTTAACGGGGTAACTATGCTTCCGCGATTGGTATAATCCTCAGGGTTTGCCGTAAATACAAATTGAAGATCTAGCGGCAATCTCAATTTAAATCCGCGGATTTGTATATCTCCCTCTTGTAGGATATTGAATAGGGCCACCTGAATACGCGCTTGTAAATCAGGCAATTCATTAATTACAAAAATGCAACGATTTGCCCGCGGAATCATCCCAAAATGAATGACGCGATCATCTGCATAGCTCAGTTTTAAATTCGCAGCTTTTATAGGATCTACATCACCAATAAGATCAGCAACAGTTACATCAGGCGTCGCCAGTTTTTCTGCGAAACGCTCCTCGCGATGCATCCAGCCTATGGGGGTTTCATCACCTTTCTCTGCGATCAATTGCTGCGCATATCTTGATAATGGTTTTAGGGGATCATCGTTAAGTTCTGAACCCTCAACCACCGGAATCCATTCATCTAATAATTGCACCATCAAGCGCGCCAAGCGTGTTTTTGCCTGGCCTCGCAATCCTAAAAGATTGATGTTGTGTTTAGAGAGTATTGCGCGCTCTAGCTCAGGAATAACGGTGTATTCATAACCGTGGATTCCTTTAAAAGAGTTTTTTCCTGCTTTAATATTTTTAACCAGATTGCTGCGAAGTTCCTCTTTTATGCTTCGGCTTTTATAATCTGTTTTTTTTAGTTCACCTAGGGTTTTTATTGCTGGTTTACTCATAGTTTACTGTAAGTTTTATTCTTTCTCTAGCGTATTCTTTTTTTTCTATTGGTCTCGTAATCCTCAAAGATCATTTCGCCAAGACCTTGAAGCCCTGTGTAAAATGCCTTCCCTTGATTGGCTTGCGTAAATTGACGCACAAACTTCATCAAATAAGGGTCTTGAGCGATCATAAACGTAGTAATTGGTATTTTAACTTTGCGTGCCTGACTCGCCATACTGTAACATTTATTTACGATGTAGTCGTCTAGCCCAACGCTATTTTTATAGTAAAATCCGTCTGGTTCACGCACGCAACTTGGTTTCCCATCTGTGATCATAAAGATCTGTTTATTGGTATTGCGTTTGCGGCGTAAGATATCCATTGCAAGTTGTAAACCCGCCACTGTATTCGTGTGGTACGGTCCTACTTGCAAATACGGCAAGTCTTTAATAGCAATCGGCCAACTATCATTACCAAAAACGATAATATCAAGTGTGTCCTTTGGATAGCGTGTGGTGATCAGTTCGGCGAGAGCCATCGCTACCTTTTTAGCTGGTGTGATGCGATCTTCACCATACAAGATCATACTGTGACTGATATCGATCATCAAAACCGTGCTCATTTGTGCTTTGAACTGAGTTTCTTCAACCACTAAGTCTTTTTCCGTTAGGTCAAAATTGCCAATACCGTTGTTGATCTGTGCATTTTTTAAACTTTCGGTCATAGAAACACGCTCTAGCGCATCACCAAAACGATATTCTCTGTACTCGCCGGTATGCTCGTCACCCCGACCTATGCGATTGGTTTTATGATTTCCGGCGCCACCGCGCTTTAATTTTCCGAAGATCTGGTCAAGAGCGCGTTGCCTGATCGCACGTTCTGTTTTTGCTGTAATAGCCATACCGCCATTACCGTCAGGTTCAATCTCTTCTCTGATATAACCTTTATCTTTTAATTCTTGTACAAAATCATCAAGCGTGTAATCCTCGGTAGTCAAGTTGTACTCTTTATCAAGTTCCTTGAGCCAATCCATCGCCTCATCAAAATCACCTGAGGTATGCGTGATCAGTTCTTTAAAGATCTCAAAGAGTCGGTCAAATAAGGATTGTTGTGGTGCTTCATAGCTTTTGAACACAAATCCTTTTCGTAGTGTTTCCTTTTTCATAGTGTATTAAAATTACAGCATTTTAAAGTCCTAACCTTAGGAAGTATCTTAAAAGTTTTAGGGCTGAACGCCTACTATAACTAAGAAGTTTAGAATTGCGCTAAGCGCGATTCAGAGAAATCAGCGTATAAAAAAACCCTTCATCACTGAAGGGTTTTGATCTATAATCATTTACGTCATTATGATTTAGGCATCACAACTGCATCAATTGGGTGAATCACACCATTTGATGCTTCGACGTCTGTCATAACTACTGTAGATTCATTTCCGGCAGCATCGGTCAAGACTACGTTTTCACCATCTAACATGGCAATTAAACTTTCACCTTCTACAGTTACTACGGTAAAACTACCGTTGTTGTCTTTAATCGCTTTTACAATATCAGCCGCTTTATACTCACCTTCTAATACGTGATAGGTCAATATTCCCGCTAATTTTTCTTTGTTTGCTGGCTCAACTAAGCTTTCTACAGTACCTTCAGGCAATTTGTCAAAAGCCGCGTTGGTAGGTGCAAATACGGTGTAAGGCCCCTCACTGTTTAGTGTTTCCGCAAGGCCGGCAGCTTTTACTGCAGTTACTAACGTACTAAAATCTTCATTTGCCATTGCGATTTCTGCAATAGTTTGTTCTTCTGGCATTGTAGCTTCCGCAGAAGTTTCTGTGGTTTCCATTGCCATTTCTTCTTGAGCCATCGGCTCTTCAGATTCGCTCTTCTCACTGTCTTTACAAGATGTAAATGCTATTGAAGCAAGAACAGCCATACTTAAAACTAACTTTTTCATAATTAAATTTTTTGGTTTTTCTTTTGTTCAAAGATATCAGCAGAACCCTAAACAAATTAAAAAGCTTCGGTAAGCTTTTGTTAATTGTATTTTAATTATGTTAATCTGTTGAATCAATGCTGATAGTCAAGCATACGTTTTAGTTTTTCTTAACTTTAGAAAAACTTTAATCCTTTTTAATGAAAAACATTCTACTTCTCTGTTTGTTGAGCATTAGCCTTATTGGCAATGCCCAGCAACTCAATCTTGACTTAGTAAAAGACATGAAACCGCGTAATGTAGGCCCCGCAGGAATGAGCGGCCGTATTACTGCTATAGATGCGGTGACTGACAATCCTGACATTATTTACGCAGGTTCTGCTTCGGGCGGACTATGGAAATCTACTTCTGGCGGTGTTACTTGGAAGCCTGTTTTTGAAGACGAAGCTACTTCTTCAATTGGTGCTGTTGCGATTCAGCAGTCTAATCCTTCTGTTGTTTGGGTGGGTACCGGCGAAGGAAATCCACGAAATAGTCTTAATGGCGGATTTGGCATCTACAAATCTTTAGATGGCGGAAAAACCTGGAAGTGTATGGGGCTAGAAAATACCCGTCACATTTATCGGGTACGTATCAACCCTTCAAATCCAGACATTGTGTACGCAGCTGCTATAGGTTCGCCTTGGGGTGAATATGAAGATCGCGGTGTGTACCGAACCAAAAATGGCGGAAAGACTTGGGAAAAAATTCTTTACGTTAATGAAAAAACAGGTCCTGCAGAACTGGTGATGGATCCTACAAATCCTAATAAACTTATTGTGGCTATGTGGGAACACAAACGCGATCCTTGGTTTTTTACCAGTGGTGGCAAAGGTTCTGGAATGTATATCACCTATGATGGTGGTGATTCTTGGAAAGAGATCACTTCAGAAAACGGATTGCCTAAAGGTGATCTTGGGCGTATGGGGCTTGCTATCGCTCCCAGCAAACCCAACATCGTTTATGCCTATGTAGAAGCGAATAAGAACGGCCTCTATCGTTCTGAAGATGGCGGAGAAAATTGGAAATTGGTAAATGATGATATGAATGAAATAGGCAATCGCCCATTTTATTATGCCGAAATCTATGTTGCTCCTGATAATGAAAACCGTGTTTACAGCGTCTTCACTTATGTAAACGTGTCTGAAGATGGTGGTAAAAGTTTTGAAGAGTTGATGCCTGCCTACGGTGCAGATAATGGCGTTCACCCTGATCATCACGCGATGTATATACACCCGAAGAATCCTGACTTTATGATCGATGGAAATGATGGTGGTTTATACCTTTCTCGAGATGGCGGCGATACATGGCGTTTTGCTGAGAATATTCCGGTAGGTCAGTTTTATCATATCGCTATTGATAATGAATTTCCGTACAATGTGTATGGAGGAATGCAAGACAACGGAAGCTGGCGCGGTCCCGCGTATGTTTGGAAAGCTCAGGGGATACGCAACTCATACTGGCAAGAGATTTCTTTTGGCGATGGTTTTGATGTGGTTCCAGATCGTGACGATTCACAATACGGTTGGACGATGAGTCAGCAAGGTTATGTTAGCCGTTATGACTGGGTAACCGGTGCAAATTACCTCGTACGTCCTACGCATCCAGACCCTGAGGTAGATTTGCGCTTCAACTGGAATTCTGCGATCAACATTGATCCTTTTGATAACAGTACGATTTATTTTGGAAGTCAATATGTGCACAAGTCAACTGATAAAGGACTGACTTGGGAGGTGATTTCGCCTGATCTTACTACTAACAATCCTGAGAAACAAAAGCAAAGTGAAAGCGGTGGTTTAACCATGGATGCTACCGGAGCAGAAAATCATACCACGATTCTAGTTATTGAACCCAGCCCGGCTCAAAAAAATATGATCTGGACAGGCTCTGACGACGGAAAAGTATTTTATACCAGAAATGGCGGAGAAGATTGGACCGATGTTTCTAAAAACATCAAAGGTCTACCAGAAGGCAGCTGGATTGCCCAAATTAAAGCTTCTGCTACTAATCAAGGAGAAGCGCTGCTTGTAGCCAATAATTACAGACGCTTTGACTTTAAACCGTATGTATATCGTACAACAGATTACGGAAAAACCTGGAAAAGCATCGTAGATAGCGAAGATGTTGGCAGCTATGCTTTAGCAATTTTAGAAGATAAAGAAGAACCTAATTTGATGTTTTTGGGTACTGATGATGGCCTTTACGTGTCTATAGATGCAGGAACAAATTGGCAAAAATGGACCAACGGATTCCCAACAGTTCCTGTTAAAGATTTAATCATTCACCCAAGAGAGGATGATTTAGCTATTGCAACATTTGGACGCTCCATTTGGGTATTAGATGACATCAAGCCGTTGCGCGCCTTAGCTGCAAATGCAGATCTGGGTATCAATTTAAGTATGAAAAAAGGAACGGTCTTAGAAGTGATTCCGCCGGTGGTGGCGTATCAGAATGCTTCTCAACAGCCTACTGGAGGTCGTTTTGGCGCAGATGCTACTTACGGCGGAGCTAATAGAGATCGCGGTGCTTTTATCAAGTATATGCTTAATCCGAAGCAAGCTGAAAAGCAAACTGAAGATGAAACAAATGAAACCGATACCGAAGTCGATGAAAATGCTCCTAAGTGGGACAGTATAGCTTTGACCATTTATGATGGCGACCGCTTGATCAGAACCTTAAAAACCAAAGCTCCGGATTCTGCCGGGATGTATCATTTTAGATGGTTTCTGGACGAAAAAGGTGTAGACAGACCTTCTCGCAGAGTACGAGATCGCAATTATGAACCCGGAGGTGCAACCGTAAAACCTGGTACATATAAAGTAGTATTAAACTACGGAACTCTGGAGGATACTGAAACGATAACGGTTAAAAGTGATCCACGATTGGATATTTCTACAGCTGCGACTAACGCAATTTATGAAGCCGAAAAAGAAATTGAGCGTATGACTCAAGTTGCTGCAGATGCCGTTAAACAATTGGTTGAGAGTAAAACCATCGCCGAAGATTTTCTAGCAGATTTTAAAAAGAAAGATAAAGATGCGTATCAAGTTCAGATAGATAGCTCTAAAGCCATTGTGAAGAAACTAGATGCACATATCGCAACCTTTTTAGGAAGAGAAGATGATCGTCAAGGTATTACGCGTAACGCTGAAGTAACCGTGCTGAACAGAATTTATTTGGCTAGTAGTTATGTAAGCAGCAGACCTAATGGTTTGACTGCGACAGAAAACCAACTTCTAGCACACGCTGAAGAGGAACTTAAAACCGCTTTAGAAAATGTAAACACCTTTTTTACCGAAGATTGGGCTGCTTACGAAGCACAAATGAAGCAAGTAGAATTATCTCCATTTAAAGAGATTAAAAGTTTTCAGCTAGAATAAACTGTAACTGTAAAACTGTTTTTTAAAATTCCCGAGAAGTTATTTTCGGGAATTTTTTTATGCTGAAATGTCAAATACTTTGACACTAAATTAGCGGGTTATTCAAGTCGAAAACCTAGCGGTTTTGCTCTGAGATAAATTACTCTGCTTTTATGATTCCGTGTTCTTTGGAGTGTTTAATAGCTTCGCTACTCTTTTTAAAATAACAGGTTGCTACGCCCATTTCTTCAATATTCTCTAAAACCTTGCTGATTTTTTTATGCTGATGCTTTTGAGTCTGTCTTAAATAAACCGCAGAAATATTAACCGGAAACATTTTACAAATTCGCTCATAAATAAAAGCATCCTGCTGGGAGTCGTCGCCCAGCAAAACATAATGCTGCTGCGGATAAAAGGCAATGATATCTTTGATCTTGATGAATTTATGATCGTGATTTCCACCACCGGTTCTTAAGAAATCTGAAATACCTGTTTTTATACTTTTAAGTTTTAGTACTGCTTTGGGCAATTCTTGAAGCTTTGTGAATTGTACGATGAAGTCATAAAGATTCCATTCACTGCTAGACACGTAAAAGAATGAGTTGCGTTTGCCTTCTTCGTCGTGACCGCTCGTACTGAGAGACTGATAATGCCTCACAACATCTTCAAAGGTCTTTCTATGATTTACGTTTCGGGCGAGCATCACATAGAGTTTTTTAAAAATGTTTCCGCTATGCGAGATCAAAAACGTGTCATCAATATCTGAGATAATACTCAGTTTGCTTTCAAATGGTTTAAGAAATTCGGCTTTTTCAATGATCCCATAATCAACCTCTTTGGGTTTGCACGTGATCTCATACGTATGCCAACCACTTTCCAGGTTGTTTTCATACGGTACATTAAACCTAAAGAATCCGTCATCCATTGTACGCGTGGTCACGTCAATATCTTTAAAACGCAAACGCACTTCAACATTTTTTAGTGGCGAGATCCTAAACATATGCAATACAGAAAATGCATGTTTAAAACCTTTACGGTCGGTTTGAAATTTATCAGGCGCCCAGGATTTGAACAAATGTCCAAAAACTACAAGTTCTTCATCATTAGCGTACCCGCGGTAGAGTTGTAAATCTAACTTCACTATTGGTATTTTATTAACTATAACAGGTTTTGAAATTACCTAATTTTAGCTCGAAAGAGCCTTAATGAAAACACAAAACACCATTTTACTGGTCATAAACCCCATTGCAGGCGGCACAGATAAGCAGCCAATTATAAATGCTTTTGAAAAACATGTCTCGATAGATGGCAACCAGAGTTTTATTTATGAGACTACCGGAGACCGCGACAAAGAAGCCATTCAAAAGCTTATTAAAGAGCAAAATCCCGATCGCATTGTGGTGAGCGGCGGAGATGGTACTATACGCGAAGTTGCTGATGCCATAAAAGGAGAATCTATTAAAGTTGGCTTACTACCCTCAGGTTCGGCAAATGGTCTTGCTGCTAATTTTGACATTCCTGACAATTTAGAAGAGCAACTTGATATCGCTTTAGGAGATCACTTCATCGCAATGGATTTGATCGAAATAAACGGCTACACGTGCTTGCATATCGCTGACCTTGGCATTAATGCTCAGCTGATCAAAAACTATGAAAAGTCAGAGATCAGAGGGAAATTAGGCTATTTAATACAATCTTTTCCTACGCTGCTTAGTAACGATTTTCCGTTTGAAGTAGAGATTCAATGTGATGATCAAACTATTTCTGAAGAAGGCATTCTGGTTGCAATCGCTAACGCAAATAAGTTTGGTACCGGAGCTCAAATCAACCCTACCGGAATAATGGACGATGGTATTTTTGAAGTTTTAGTGTTTAAAAATTTTAGCATTAAAGGCATATTAGAAACCTTTTATGACGATGCCGAATTAGATCCTGACTTTGTAAAAGTCATTCCGTGTAAAGATGTTAACATTGTATCTAAAAAACCTATTGCCTTTCAAATCGATGGTGAATTTATAGGAGATGAGCAGCGTGTTGAGGCAAAAATGACACCCCATAAATTGAACTTGGCGATCCCAAAAAGCTTTAGAGGCTAGTTAACACTAATGTTAAGCTTATCTTTAATCCTTTGGCTACGGCCAAGCAAAACCTTAATTTAGACCACGAATTAACTAATCACACATTTATGAAAAATTACGCACTGCTTTTTTCTCTTGCCCTTACACTAGGATTTACCTCTTGTAAAAATGAGAACAAAGACAAAGAAACGGACGAAACAATGACTACCGATGCTACTGAAGTTCAAGAAGAAGCACCTGTATCAAAAAAGTTAACTATTAGTTTAGATTCAAAAAGCGGAAGCACAGCAACCGGTAATGTAGTATTTACTGAAGAAGACGGTGAAGTTAGTATGACTGCTGTTTTTGAAGGATTAGAACCGGGAATGCACGCCATTCATATTCACGAGAATGCAGACTGTTCTGCAGACGACGGAACCTCAGCAGGAGGACACTGGAATCCAACTAAAGAACAACACGGAAAATGGGGAGATGCAGAAGGTTATCACAAAGGTGACATTGGTAACTTTGAAGCAGATGACAACGGTAACGGAACAATCACCATGGCCACTGATGAATGGTGTATAGATTGTGAAGATGCTACTAAAAATATTGTAGGCAAAGGCGTTATTGTACACCAAGGTGCTGATGACTTTACAAGTCAGCCTAGTGGTGCTGCCGGAGCACGTGTAAGCTGCGGTGGAATTATTCAATAAGATCACTTAGCTACAGCATTAAATAAAAGCAGCCTTATGGCTGCTTTTTCTTTTATATTTAATACATTTAGAATCTACTAAAAGCCCATTATGCAGCCCGATGATTTAATTTTAAGATTACAGCAGAAAGACGAAAAAGCTTTTGAGCAACTGTACAGCATGTATTCTGAAAGTATTTTTGGTGTGATCAACAGCGTTCTTCACAATACCGAAGCATCTGAAGAAGTATTACAAGATGTTTTTATTAAAGTTTGGGATAATTGCGCATCCTACTCTTCTAATAAAGGAAGATTCTTTACTTGGCTTCTCAATATCGCAAGAAATGCTGCTATTGACAAAACACGGTCGAAATCGTTTAAGAATCAAAAGAAAAACCTTACTCAAGAATATTTCGTAGATATTCTTGAAAACAAAACAAGTTTTTCGAGTAAAGTCGATGCGATTGGTATCAAGAAGTACATTAAAAAATTGGGCGAAGATTGTAAAAATGTGATCCACCTTTTATTTTTCAAAGGGTACACACAAAAAGAGGCTTCAGAAGAATTAGATATTCCGCTTGGTACTATTAAAACCCGTAACAGACTTTGCATAAATAAACTTAGAGCTATATTGGTAAAATAAATGGACATTCAAGAATACATAGAATCAGGAATTCTAGAGCTATATGTTTATGGCGCCTTGACCCCACAGGAAAGTGAAGAGGTTTCAAAAGTGCTTAAACAATATCCTGAAATACAACAGGAAGTAGAACAAATAGAAGCTGCCTTACAACAGCTGGCAACAGCAGCCGCACCATACAATCCAGAAGAAATGCTTGCCGCGATTAAGGCAAAACTTCTAAACTCAAAAGGTGTGGTTCAATTACAGCCGGCAGCAGCAAACAAACGTACCCGCTTACTCTCTTTTATAAGTGTGGCTGCTTCAGTTATATTCCTAATCGGGATTTTTATCTTACTCAATCGAACAAACAATTTGCGTGATGAACTGAAAGTTGTTCAGATCGAAAATACCAAGTTAGAAAGCAAGCTTCAATATTCTGAAGAAGCATTGACAGAATCTAAAGAGATCCTTGCGGTAATTCGCGATCCGCAGGTTACTAAGGTTCCGCTTGCAGGACAGCAGGTTGCACCCGATGCTTATGTTACCGTGTTTTGGAACAAAGAAAACAACAAAGCCTACATAGATGCTTTAGGCTTACCGGAACCTCCAGAAGGTATGGTATACCAAGTATGGTCATTAACCCTTGACCCGCTTACGCCAACAAGTATGGGACTTTTAGATAATTTTAGCGAAGATGAGAACAAGATATTTACGCTAGAAAATCCTAATGAATCTCAAGCCTTCGGAATTACCTTAGAACCGGCAGGTGGTAGTGCAACGCCTACAATGGAGCAATTGTATACATTAGGTGTAATTGAAAATAATGCATAATAACATGTTGTAAGTCTTGCAGTATTTTATTGTGAGCAATGAAAATTAAAGAAACTGCGTATTAAAATTGAAAAGCCTCTCGATCTAGAGGCTTTCTTTTTGTATAAAATTCGCTCAACCTATATAGGGATAAGTTTAGCGATTAAGAATATCTTGAAATAAGGGCATAAAAAAAGAATCACCTGCCTTCTCCAAAACAAGGTGATTCTTCAACTAACAAAAAATCCAAAAAAACTAATCAACTAACCAATTGATAATCTTCCTTTCCATAATTCTCCAAAGTAAATGAGATTTGGATTCTTTGGAATTTAAAATAGTTAAATGCCCAACTTAACTTATTTACTACATTTACGAAGTATTTAAGGGGACGGTTTTTAGCAACGTGATTTTTTTTTAAATTTTTGAAATTAAATTCACTTAACGCTTTGACTATCTGACAAATACAATATGAATTTTTAAGGCATTTTTTTATGAATCCTTCTTCTACCGGGTGGATTGCAAAGCATCAGCCGGTTGTAAAACAGCTTATTACACAACAGCATTTGCAACCGCAAGAGCTGTACGACCGCATACTTAAAACCGGATTTTTCTACGGCGTTTCGGTTACTACAATGAGTTACGGCGCTAAGGAACCGCTTCGCTGGACAGAAATTGAGCGTACCAAACTCAACTTTTTTGACTGTCTGTATTTCGTTTATTACCAGCAACATCAATCCGATACCGGTTTTTTTGATAAAATCACTGCTTTCTACAGCGAACTCAACCCAAGAGCGCATCGCTACTTTTCAGGATTTTCTAAACCAAAACCTACTGCGGCTTCCTTAGAAAAAATCATTCAAGAACGCATTCAGACTAATGAAGCAACGCATCAGAAAAATTTCAGCAATCTCATTACAAACGCGCTGTTATTTTTAGATGTGCTATGCTTTGAGCATTTTCTTAAAGATCCGGAAGATCTCAATGCTTATGCCATACAGCTAGAGGCTACGTTGATGAATGTGATCTGGATGGCGCTTTTGCAAAAAGAAGAAAAAGAGCATTATGATAAACTGTTGCTTAAACTTTTTGAGAAATCACTGCGTTACAATCGCAATTTGAAACAAGAGGCACAGACCTTGCAAGAGCTGCCTCTTGAGCATTTTAATACGCTATTTGCCAAGCGATACGCGCTAGATCTCGCGGCCCTGGCGATCTGGGATGATGCCAAACTGGATAAAACCGAATTCCTTTTTCTGAATTCCTTTGGTACCATTTTAGAACTCCCCAAACCCGTTATCGATCAATCGACCAATTACGTGCACGACTTTATTCAAGACAACAGGCATCGAATTTCGTACCTCAACTACAGCAATCCGGTAAAGCATTTTTATAACCAAACCAGCCAAACCGTAAAAGTCTTGATCCTCCGAAATAAAAAGCGGCTTCTACAAGAACTTGCTGAGAGTAAAGATTTAGTAGTATTGCTTGGGCAATCAACCGTGCGTGACCTGAGTAAAGCCGAAAAAAAACGGGTAAAAACACAGCTTTTAGATATTTGTAAAAGCGTGCCTTCTCTGGCCATTTTTATGCTTCCGGGCGGTGGTGTTCTTTTACCGCTTCTCATTAAATTCATTCCGGAATTACTCCCTAGCGCCTTTAATGATAACCGTATAGATCTCACTGCTGATAAAGATCGCGATACGCCCTAACTGTTAACAGTTTATCAAATAGCGAAGGCTTTCTAAAGTTATTTAGGAAATTCGCTTATGCTTAAACTTATAACCAAATTCAAACTCTTTATTGCCAACCTTACCGGCAAAATAGGCTTCTACCCTTCACTCTTTGCTTTTGGCGGTTTACTTTTTGGCTTCGCTATGCTTTATGCCGAAGATAAAGGCGTTAGTTCGTTTTTGATTGAAAACGCGCCACAGCTTGTGATCAACGATGCAGATACTGCGCGAACACTTCTAAGCACCTTTATTGGCGGCATTATTTCGCTTATGGTTTTTAGCTTTTCGATGGTGATGATTTTGCTCAATCAAGCCTCTAATAACTATTCGCCTCGTATTCTTCCCGGACTGATTTCCAATAAAAAACATCAGAATGTTTTAGGCTTTTACATCGCCACGCTTATTTATTGCATTCTTATTCTGTTGAGTATTAAACCAACGGATAACAAATATCAGTTACCGGGATTTGCTGTGCTTGTTGGTATTGTTTTAAGTATGCTGGTTTTGGCACTGTTTATCTATTTTATTCATTCCATTTCTGAAGCCATACAGATCAATAAGATCATTGAATCTATTTATCAAAAGGCGAAAACCTGGCTTGAGCAACTCATCAAACAAACCGATGAGGATTCGATGCAAAGTAATTTTCCAGATACCGAAAATTGGCATGCAGTTGAGGTGAATCGCACGGGATATTTTCAAACCATCGCCGTAGATGCACTCTTAGAGCTTTGCGAGAATTTAGATTGTAAGATAGAAATTAGCGTTCCTAAGGGTACGTTTATCCTAAAGGGAATTCCCATTGCTAAATGCAGTAAAGAGCTCGATGAAGAGCATCAAGAACAGTTACTGACGTGTTTCGGTTTTTCGCGAAGTGAAATCGTCACCCACAATTATATTCTAGGATTTAAGCAGCTTACTGAAATCGCTGTCAAAGCTATGAGTCCGGGGATCAATGACCCCGGAACCGCAATTACCTGCATTGATTATCTATCAGAATTGTTCGCCCTGCGCCTTAAAAAGAAAGATTTCAGTTTTATAGCAAATCAAGACAACGAAGCGGTAATAAAACTACGCACCATAGACTTCAAGGAACTTATTTACTTTGTTTTTGCTCCTTTAAGAGCGTATTGCAAACACGATGTGGTTATGCTTCACAAGATGCTTACCGCACTTTACTTTTTGCTACAGAGCGATAGCGTGCTTGATGATGCTGAAACTATACTTATCAACGAAGCCAATCTCATTCTTGAAGATGCCAAAACTGCGATTGAAAACAAAGATGATTTAAAAGGAATCTTTAGTATTCGTTCTAAAATGCAGGCGATAAATGGCACTCAAAACGCTTTAGTAGAGTTAGCCGATTAAGAAAGCCAGAGTTTAAAATCCTTAACACGCTCTCTGCTTACAATAATCTCCTGATCTTCCGCTGCTTTTAATTTGAGTTGAAGTCTCGAGTTGGTATAGCTTATAATATCCTGAATGGCGTTGACATTGACGTAGTATTTTCGGCTTACTCTAAAGAATACATCAGGAGCTAATTCTTCTTCGAGTGTTTCTAAGGTGGTGTCTAATAAATAATCGCGTTTATCTAACGTACGCGCATAGGTACCTTTATTTTCGCTATAGATGCAACAAACATCTTCGATATTGATCATTTTAATATGCTGCCCAATTTTAACTGTAAAGCGTTTTTTGTATTCCCGTTCTACAGGATTAACCCCGAGTAACTGCCGGATATCATCAAAATTGAGTTTGACATCTTGTTTTTGAGGTTGTTGCTTTTTAAACTTTTTCACAGCAGCTTCCAATTCCTCATCATCAATGGGTTTCAGGAGATAATCAATACTATTTAGTTTAAATGCCTGAAGTGCATACTCATCGTAAGCAGTGGTAAAAATGATTGCGCTTGTCACCTCTACGGCATCAAAAATCTCAAAAGACAAGCCATCGCTCAGCTGAATGTCTAAAAATATCAGATCAGGATGCTCATTTTTTTGAAACCATTCTACTGCCTCCTCAACCGAATTGAGTTGAGCCAAAACATTTAATTCTAAAGCTTCAAGCATTCTTGATAAGCGGCGTGCTGCCGGTTTTTCATCTTCAATGACCAGTACATTCATTTCTTTATGTTTTATTCCCACTTGTTCAGATCTGCGCGCTGCGCTTCTTCCCGATCTAAATATTCTTTAATTTTTCGTTCTTCCCAATTTTTATACGATCTATTGATAAAATTACCTTTATGCACCATAATGTAATGAATCATAAGACCTATTCCCCAGCCTACGAGCATAGAAACCGGTGACCACCAAGGTATATAGCCGCTGACGGCTCCACGGTCAAAAAGACCAAAATAAAACAGCAAATAGACTCCATTTATAGTTAGGTAAACGCTTAAGTGACTGTACCAAGCTTTGATGTCTTTAACACGCTTTTGCGCACGTTCAAAAGAAGATTTTTGATTTTCCATAATTTCCATATTGATTATTCCCATCTTCCCATATTAGATTGTGACTTTTTATCGCGCTCCATAAATTCTTTTATTTTACGCTCTTCCCAATCTCTGCTCATAAAAGGATTCCAGTCAAAAGCTTTTGCAGCTTGAAAGATCAAGCCTATTCCCCAGCCTAACGCAGCCCATAAAAACCAGGGATGCCGCAAACCATCAATCCAATAATTCAGTCCGGCCAGGGCTCCGATCACGATGATATAACTGATGATGCCGCCATAAAACTTTCTGATCTCCCCAACCTTTTCTTTGGCTTGCAAGTATCTGTTTTCTTTGTCAAAATTTTCCATTGTAAAGCGTTTTAATGATTAATTACTCTTCAAAATTGTGGGAATTGCATAAAGAATGGAATTATAACTTACCCGACTGTCATTTTTTAATACTGAATTGTAACTAACGGTCTTGATCCTTTTTCATAAGCTCTCTAATCTTACGATCTTCCCAGTCTTTGCCCAAAAATGGATTCCAGCCAAAGACTTCCATACCGTGAAAAAATACTCCCAGACCCCAACCCAAAGCCGGGAAAATAGCCCACGGAAAGCTGGTCGTATAATAGTTTAAAAGCGCCAATCCCGGAATAATGATACAATATAAACTAAGATTAATATAGAAGCCTTTAAGTTCTTCTACGTGCTTTTTAGCCATTGTATACTTTTTGTCTGATAAGTACTGCTCTGTATTCATAACTGTTGATTTTAATTGATGTTTGAGTTTTGGTATTTTGATTATAAATTCACTTTCGGTTTGCTGAATAAGGACTTCTCTTGAGGTCAATAAGCCGTAGCGCTGTTTGATGTTGATCAGTCCCACACCACTGCTTTTAGCCATTACTTTTTTGGGTTGAAGATTGTTACGCACCACCAGATAACCGGCTTCTTCTTCGATGCTTATATACAACTTGTGATTTCCGCTCACCACATTGTGCTTAACCGCATTCTCTAACAAGAGCTGCAGCGCCAGTGGAACCACTTTGGCATCAGGATCTGCAACAGCTTCGGGCAGTTTGAAAACAATACTATCCTCATACCGCATTTTTAAAAGCGTCATGTAGGTTTTAGCAAAAGCAAGCTCTTCGCTTAAAGAAATCAGCTCTTTATTTTTCTGCTCGAGAACGTAGCGATATACTTTAGACAACGAAGTGGTGAACTTTTGTGCCTGAAGCGGGTTTTCTTCTATCAGACTGGTAAGCACATTTAGACTGTTGAATAAAAAATGTGGATCTAACTGATTTTTTAAGGCGTCAAATTGTGCCGAAGCCGTGCCGGCAATGATTTTTTGTTCTTTTACCTGGCGCTCCTTTTTATATCTATAGTAGAAGAAAAAATAAAAAATCGCATTACACACCAAAGCTACCACAAGCGGAATGCTGTAATTAATCACTTCTTCCTGGGAGAAAAAGAATTGCAGCGTCTTTCCGTAAAGCACGGTAATAATGAATAGTCGAATGAAAAACACCCCAATTACCGTGATGAAAACACTCGCCGGAATGGCTTTAACCAAGTGTTTGAAACTATATAAATGCTGCTTATACTTTTTAAAGAAAAACTTAAACACCTGCATATTGAGCATATACAACACCACAGAATACAACATACTTATCGCAAAGTCCAGTGCTAGATCGCTATTAAATTGTATAGTGTTGCCTCCCATCAAGTGAATGAGTAAAAACACGATATAAATGGCAACGCCAACGGTGACAGCCTTTAGAAATTCAGATAACAGATTATTCATCAGTTGCAATTAAAAAAATGGATGGAGCTATAGTGCTCTCGCTTTTAAAAGTATCACAATCTTCGTAAACCACTGCGGTAACTTCCTGCGATATACTGTTCTTTATAGATTGCAATTCTGAGTTAGCCTGTGCTCCGGTTGAAGCCAATGTCCATTCTAATATTAAGAGAATAACTTTTACCATAACCTTATAGTATTTTGATTAAGCAGTGTAAAAGTGTACAAACGCTAAGAGGTTTTACAGAATAAAATACCGAACTGTCAATTTTCAAAGACCAACTGTAATTAGAAATCCTTTAGGTATTTGCGTTAACAATCCTATAAAAACTTTTAGCACTCAGGGTATTTAATAATTTTGCTGAAAACCTACACCCTAACCTATGTTCATTCGCAGAATAGTTTACTGTTTTTCAACACTTTTAGCACTAAGTCTACTGCATTCTTGCGCTAGTAAACTCACGCAATTTAAAGACCCAAAAAACACCATAATTAACACCGAAACGGATACCTCAACGTATCGAAGCGTTTTCCTTTTAGGTAATCTAGGCTCCGGAAAAACCGGTCCCAATGAAACCTTGCTACAAGCCTTCAATGCGCATCAAAAGCAAATGGCAAAAAAAGACGATTACCTTTTAATTTTAGGTGATAATGTCTATGCTAATAAACTGAACGAAGGTCAAAACAAGCAACAATTGGAGCACATTGTTAGCCTTACCGAAGCTTTTAAAGGAGAGACGCTTATCATTCCGGGAGAAAATGATTGGAATGATCACGGTGTAGAAGGTCTGGAAAAAATAGAAGATTATATAGAAAAACAAATGGGGAAAGACAATCATTATCAGCCAGAAAATGGCTGCCCCATAGAAACCATTACGGTAGATGCTCAAACCGAAATCATAATTGTTGACTCACAATGGTATATTGAAGATTGGAGTAAACACCCGGGATTTAATGATAAGTGTGCAATTAAAACAAGAGCACAATTTCTCACACTTTTAAAAGATGAAGCGCGCAAGGCCAGACACAAAAATGTGTTGCTTGTGATGCATCATCCCCTATTTTCTAATGGTATTTACGGCGGAGAGATGAGTACAAGAGCGTTCTACAGACCTACTGCCGAGAATGCTTATGTACCATTTGCCGGCTTTTTGTGGGCATTCGCAAGAACGCAAGGCGGTATTTCTAAACAAGATCAATTCAATCCGCTTATGAATGATCTGATGAGAGAGATCAAAAAAATGGCGATCGATTTACCTCGATTGTTTGTACTCTCTGCTCACGAGCATTCTATGCAGTACATCGAAAATCAAAACATACGCCAGATGATTTCAGGAACCGGTA
Source organism: Leeuwenhoekiella sp. ZYFB001 (assembly GCF_011784865.1). NCBI lineage: Bacteria > Pseudomonadati > Bacteroidota > Flavobacteriia > Flavobacteriales > Flavobacteriaceae > Leeuwenhoekiella > Leeuwenhoekiella sp. ZYFB001. Next base: position 1,147,515 of record NZ_CP050460.1, on the reverse strand, counting down.
GCAAAACCGAATATGTACGCTTAGGGAAAGATGGAAAATTTGCTTCATTACAACCGGGATTTGCCGAATTACGCTTGTACAAAAACGGCGCTTCTTCGGTACATTATTGCGAAATAAATCCTGAAGGCCAAATAGAAGAACGCTTTTCAAAATTAGCTTACGATAAACCCGAAGCATTTCCGGTAGATAGTTTGCCGCAACAATTCAATACCACTCAAAAAGCGAGTATTTATGCCAAAGAGGAAGTTGAAGTTACTGAACGCTATGAGAAATTTTGGGGTAAACATTATCGTGATTTATATGGGTTAGAGATTGATGCTCAAGTAGCAACCATAGACACTTTACACGGCGGATTGCAGGTAGAACGTGCAGGCGGCGGACATCAAACGCAATCACTAAGACTGGTGGACGAGGACGATCGCGAGTATAATATGCGTGCTCTTGCAAAGGATCCTTTTGCATTCTTAAAATCTTCAGGTTATGATAATCTGGATGCAGAATCCTATTTTTCAGGCACAATTCCCGCCCGAATCATTGAAGATTTTTACACAGCATCGCATCCTTACGGGGCATTTGCTATTCCACGTCTTGCCGGTGCCGCTGATCTCAATCATACACATCCTAAGGTCTTTTATATCCCTCAGCATAAAGAATTAGGTGACTTTAATAAAACGCACGGAAATCGTTTGTATATGCTTGTAGAAAAGCCTGATGATGACTTCAATGGCACGCATATGTTTGGCTTCAATGAAGATGTAGAGAGTACCGCAGATCTATTTGAAGCGATTAGAGAAGATGAGAAAAACAGAGTTGTTGAAAAAGACTATATCAGAGCGCGCGTCTTTGATATGCTTGTGGGAGATTGGGACCGTCATGAAGATCAATGGCGCTGGGCTGAACAAGAAGATGCAAACGAGGTACGCAATTATATCGCGATCCCACGAGATCGTGATCAGGTATTTTCAAAATTTGATGGAAAAATGATCGCGTTCCTGCAAAAGTTTATGCCGGGAACACGCGAGTTAGGTAACTATGGACCAGACATAAAATATATAGAAAAATTTAGTGAGAGCGCAATAAACTTAGACCGCGCCCTTTTGCAAAAATCAAATAAAGAAGATTGGTTTGAAGCTGTAGCATATATCCAGCAAAATATTACTCCAGAGGTTGTGACTAAAGCTTTTAAAGAAATGCCTGTTGAAGTGCAAGATGAAAATTGGTTAGAACTTCAAGAAGATCTTTTGGCACGAAAAGCGAACCTTCAAGACATTGTATCACGTTATTACGATTATTTCATTCGTTTTCAAACCTTGAAAGGAACCGATAAAGATGATCACTTCTACATCACACGCAATGCAGATGGAAGCACCGTCGTAAAGGCCTATCGTATCAAGGATGGTGAAGATGGCTACGAGTTATTTGATCGAAAATTTACTCCAAATGAAACCGAAGAAATTTGGATTTACGGTCTTGATGATGACGATATCTTCACTGCAACCGGTTCTGGCCCCGGAAAAATAAAAATTGTCATAGCAGGTGGTCAAAATGACGATGTATATGATCTTAAAAACGGAAAAGGAATTACCATTTTTGATCAGCCGGACGGAAATAAAATTAACAATTTAGGAGGCGCTCGTAAACGCTTTAGCAGTGTTTATGAAAATCATATTTATGACTCAGAACGTCGTCCCGAAAAGGCAAAAAAAATAAACATAGAATTACCTTATAATCCAGATTGGGGCGTAGCTCCTCATCTAAGATTTGCTAGTCAAAATTTAGGTTTTGAACGTCATCCGTTTACTTCACAATTTGTTTTAGATGCGCAATATTTTTCGCTAACCCAAGCGGCAATTTTCAAAACAGCATATCACACAGCCAATTTTTTTCCGCAGTGGAATTTAAAAATAGGCGGTCTTGCAACTACACATAATTACACCAGAAACTTTTTTGGCTTCGGAAATGAAACGGTGAATTCTGCCAACAATTTAGATGAAAATCGCATTTTCTTACAGCAGTATGAAGCTGAAACAGGTATGTATTACATCGGTGAATACGGTAGTTCATTTGAAGCTTCGATAGCATATCAAAATTTTAAACCCGAACAATCACTTTACATAGATACATTTAATTCACTGAATAACAATAACTATATCACTTTAAAATCAATTTATTCCTACAAAAGTATAGACGACTTAAATTTTCCTACACGCGGGATGCATTTTGAAGCTTCAGGCTATTATAGTGACAATTTGGAAAATCGGGAAACCGTAGTCGCCGCCGACCCAAAAATCACCTTTTGGAACGCCATAGACACCTCTAGAAATTTAGTCTTAAAAAGTGAAGTTGCAGGTCAATTGCGCTTCGGAAATGAAATTCCATTTTACCAGTCGGCTTCTTTAGGTGGGAATTCAGGATTGCGAAGTTATCGCTTAAATAGATTTTCTGGTGACCAAGCTTTGCGAGGTTCTGCAGATTTACTTTATAAAATAAAACCAATTAAAACAGCAATTTTTCCTCTGCAATCTCATCTTTTTCTAGGTTACGATTTAGGTCGAGTTTGGTACAATCAAGAATCTTCTGAAGTATGGCATGACAGTTTTGGGGGCGGACTTAATTTAAGTATGGGCGGATTTTTAAATAGTAGTTTTGGCTATTTTACCGGTAGTGAAGGTGGCAGGTTTCAGTTTAGTATTGTACTCGGGGCACGATAACAAAATTCAGGCATTTTAGGAATGTAACACGTGTTACCCTAACACTGCTTTGGGTGTCTTATATTTGCTCTATAATTGAAATTATAAAGTCATGAAAATTGAACAAATATATACCGGCTGCTTAGCCCAAGGTGCTTACTATATAGAAAGTAATGGTGAAGTTGCGATCATAGATCCGTTAAGAGAGGTAAAACCCTATCTTGACAAAGCTGAAGCCGCAGATGCAAAAATCAAATATATTTTTGAAACTCATTTTCATGCAGATTTTGTGAGTGGTCACGTAACACTCGCTAAAGAAACCGGCGCACAGATCATTTACGGGCCAAATGCAAACCCGGCTTTTGACGCTGTGATCGCTAAAGACAATCAGGAATTCTCTTTAGGTGAAGTAACGATAAAAGTACTTCATACTCCCGGTCACACTATGGAAAGTACCACTTACCTCCTTAAAGATAAAGAAGGGAAAGATCACGCGATTTTTAGCGGAGACACCCTATTCTTGGGAGATGTAGGACGGCCGGATCTCGCTCAAAAAGCAAAAGAACTCACACAAGAAGATCTTGCCGGTTATTTATACGACAGCCTTCGCAATAAAATTATGCCACTGGCTGATGAGGTTATCGTATATCCTGCGCACGGTGCAGGTTCTGCTTGCGGTAAAAATATGAGCAAAGAAACGGTGGACACTTTGGGTAACCAAAAGAAAACCAACTACGCGCTGCGTGCCGATATGAGCAAGGACGAATTTATCGCAGAAGTGACTGATGGTTTGCTTCCGCCTCCCTCCTATTTTCCGCTCAACGTGAAAATGAACAAAGAGGGCTACGATCATATTGACGAGGTACTGGAACGCGGCACACAACAACTAACTCCCGAAGCGTTTGAAGCTGCCGCAAATGAGACCGGCGCCGTGATCTTAGATGTACGTAAAGCAGCAGATTTTGCAAAGGGCCACATTCCACGTTCTATTTTTATTGGCATTGACGGAAGTTTTGCTCCTTGGGTTGGTGCTTTAATTGCAGATACTGCCCAACCTATACTTTTGGTAGCACCAGAAGGACGTGAAGAAGAAACCGTTACCCGTTTATCTCGTGTAGGTTTTGATCAAACCTTAGGCTATCTAAAGGGTGGTTTTGAAGCCTGGAAAGCTTCAGGAAAAGAAATTGATACCGTAACCTCTGTTGAAGCCTCAAATCTTGAAGAAGCAGTGCAATCTGATGCTGCTACTCCGATTTTTGACGTACGCAAACCGGGCGAATTTGAGTCTGAACACCTTGAAGTTGCCCAAAGCACTCCTCTGGATTTTCTCAACAAGCACTTGACTGAGTTTCCTTCAGATAAAGTTTTTTACGTGCATTGTGCAGGAGGCTACCGCAGTATGATCGCAGCAAGTATTTTAAAAAGTCGCGGAATTCATAATTTAATTGATGTAAAAGGAGGCTACAAAGCAATTAAAGAAACTGAATTGAAAAGAACCAATTACGTTTGTCCTTCAACGCTGAAATAAATCACCTCTGGACGAGCCCAGAAGCACTTAAAACCAACTAATTTCTGAACGTTATGAGAACCATCCTTTTTCTATCTATGTTTTTAATGAGTCTTGATGTTTTTGCCCAAGAAAGCAATCACTTTATTCTCAGTAAAGAATTGTTTGAAGCAAGCATTCAGACTAATTCCGAAAACTTAAAAAGAGATATTCAGTTGGTAGATGTACGTAGACCGGAAGAGTTTGAAGCGGGCAAGATCGAAGGTGCGGTCAATATGAATGTCTTGGAACCTGAAACCTTTAAAGAGCAAATAGAAACGCTTGACAAATCAAAGCCGGTTTACATTTACTGCCGCTCTGGAAATCGCAGCGGAAAAGCTGCAATGCTTATGCAGGAGCTTGGTTTTAAAGCGATTTATGATCTTGAAGGTGGTTATCTCAATTGGACTTCATCAAGCGAAACGAAAGCGACAGAGAAAAATCATCAGTAAACGATCACGTTTTATTTTAGCTGTTAACAGAAGAATAACCAATATAAAACGGCTCAAAGCAAATAGCTTTTGAGCCGTTTTTAGTTACGATCCTAAGGCTGAAATCTTTTAGATCAAAATATTATTAAGAAGTATAAGAGGCTCTTGATTTTTTTATTTCAGGCATATGTTGATTGGCCCACGCCACCAAACTTTGAATATGCGGAATAAGCGATTGTCCGCGCTCTGAAAGTCGATATTCAACCCGAGGTGGAATTTCGGGGTATTGTTTTCTAAGAATCAGTCCGTCTGCTTCCAAGCTTTTCAAAGTGACTGAAAGCATTTTTTGAGACACTGATTTTATGGTTTTATGTAATTCATTAAACCGCATGACTCCTTGGTCTTCAAGCAGCAATAATACCAAGGTAGACCATTTGTCACCAAATCGATCCATCACATTACGTACCGGGCAATTTTCGGCATCACTAAAAAAGTTTAAAGATTTTTCGCTCATAACAGGTTCATTTTCAACATTACTTACTTTAATGTTAGTTGACTACGCAAGCGTAAGTTCTTCCATTGGTCAAAGATACGTTTTATCTTTGCTTACCAAAAGTTAGTTAATAACCAAAAATAAAAATAATGAGTACGTTTTTAATAACCGGGGCAACCGGAGGTTTAGGAAGTAGTGTTATCAAAGCACTTTCTAAAGATGTCAACCCAAACGAGATCGCGGTCCTAGTAAGAGATGCGCAAAGCGAAAAAGCCCTAGAATATAAAACTCAGGGCTTCGATTTACGTATAGCAGATTACAACGATGCCGATGCTTTGACCAAAGCATTTCAAGGAATCGAAGTTCTATATTTTGTATCCGCAAATGATATTTTTTCAAGAGACGCTCAGCATAAGAATGTTATCGAAGCTGCTGAAAAGGCAAAGATCAAACACGTGATTTACACAAGCGCAGGTCGTAAAGTCGAAAGCCCAGAATCTCCTGTTGCGGCTGTTATGGATGCACACATCAAAACCGAAAAATGGTTACAAGAATCAGAAATGCTATATACCATTTTGAGACACAATTTATACACAGAGGTAGTACCGATGTTTTTAGGCGACAAAGAATCTTTACTAAACAGTAAAACGGTATTCTTACCTACGGGGGATGGCAAAACCGCCTTTGCGTCTCGTAACGATTTAGCTGAAGCAGGTGCGTTTGTATTAAAAAATCACAAAGCGCACCAAAATAAGATCTATACACTTGATGGTCTAGAAGCAGTTGACTTTACTAAAATCGCTGCTATCTTGAGCGAGATTACCAGAGAAGAAATAAGTTATGTTTCTCCTGATCTTGAGACGTTTAAAACTACGATGACTACTTACGGAGTTCCCGAAGATGCTATTGGTATGATGCTTTCTTTTTCTTTAGGAATCGCGCAAGGCGAATTTGATTCTGAAATAAAAGATCTCGAAAAATTACTAGGCAGAAAACCTCAGACTTTAAAAAGCTTCCTAAGCGAAGTGTACGCTTAGACCGGACTTATTCCAAAAGAGCTGTCTTAAAAAGGACAGCTCTTTTAATTTCATAATGATTAAACCTAGCGCTCTTTGATCTCAGGGCCGCCTTCTTTACCCACGATGATCAAGGAAGTCGTATCTAGAAAAAGTCCGGTTTCTACAATCCCGGGAACTTTTAATAGCTTTATTTCTAAGGCTTTTAAATCATCAACCTTGAAAATATCAATATCAATGATATTATTGTTTTCGTCAGTACGGTATGGGTCATTGCCTTTCATTCGCTGAACAGGCTGTAAACCTTCATCCTTTAAAAAGCTTACTATTTGCTTCGTCGCAAACGGAATCACTTCCACAGGAAGTTTAAAGGCTCCTAGTTTTTTTACGTCTTTACTGCTATCTGCGATAATAATATTATACTTGGTATTCCAAGCTAGAATTTTTTCGCGTAGTAAAGCTCCGCCGCCTCCTTTTATAAGCTGAAAATCGCCGTCAAACTCATCGGCTCCATCAATGGTAATGTCAATTTTTTCAATTTCGTCAAGCGCAACGATTTTGATCCCCAGCTGTTTTGCAAGTTTTTCGGTAGCATCAGACGAGGGTACACAAGTAAGGTTCATTCCATCGGCGACCAGTTTGCCCACCGCCTCGATCATATGCTTAGCCGTAGAGCCGGTACCCAGACCTACAACCATATTATCTTTAATGTGTTTTACCGCCTCAAGTGCGGCTTGCTTTTTTTCCTGATCAGCAGTCATTGTTTTAGCTTATGAAAATTTGAGCTTAAAAATAGGGTTATTTTTTTAGCAATCGAGCATATTCTTCAGGAGTATCTATATCCCAAACGCGATCACGAGCATCAACTTTGATCACTGATGTGGCAGGGCTATTGAGTAGTTCTTTTGCTCCTTGATCACCAGAAAGTCTCTCTAATTCTTTAAAATACTGCTTCGGAAAAACGGCAGGAACTCCATTTTTTTTTCCGTAGTCTGAAGCTACACAGCTCTGGGGATGTTCAGTTGCGGTTTGAATTAACTGCTTTAAATATTCCGCATCAATCAAAGGTTGATCAGCAAGCATCACCAACACGGCGTCTAAATTATTCACTTCAACATTTTTTATTCCGCAAGCGATGCTACTACCCAGTCCGTTTTTCCAATTCTTATTTTCAATTACGGTTACAGCCGTATCTTGAATGCTATTTGCTACTGTTTGAAAATGAGCCCCTAGCACACAATATACATTTTGCATCCCGGTAGCCAGCGCCTGATCAATGGCATTTCCTAGCAGGGTCGTTCCATTAAAATCTAGGTTTTGCTTTACAGTTCCCATACGCGAGGCAGCTCCCCCAGCAAGAATTAGAATAGCGATGTTCATAGTTCTAAAATACTTTATTTTAACCGTAGCGTTTCAGTTGCTCACGAAAACTTCTTCAAAATTTAAGCATTTACTTAACTTGCTTCGTTTAAAACCAAAGCCCATGACTTTAGTCTTTGCCACACATAATGCCAATAAACTCCAAGAAATTCAGGCGCTTATGCCTTCGGAAATTCAGCTGAAAAGTTTAACTGATATTGGCTGCACAGAAGATATTATTGAAGATGCCGCAACTATTGAAGGTAATGCGCAGATCAAAGCACGCTATGTAAAAAAACATTATGGTTTTGATTGTTTTGCTGATGATACCGGTTTAGAGGTTGATGCCTTAGATGGCGCACCCGGAGTGTACAGCGCAAGGTATGCGGGTCCGCAAAAAAACGCAGAAGACAATATTGACAAACTCTTAGAAGCACTCACAGATGCGCCCACAAGAAAAGCGCATTTTAAAACTGTAATCACCTTGATTTTAAATGGAGAGGAGCACAATTTTGAAGGTATTTGTAAAGGTGAAATTACACTACAAAGGACCGGAACGGGCGGCTTTGGTTATGATCCGGTTTTCAAACCTGTGGGTTACAAGCAAACCTTTGCTCAAATGCCACTTTCTGAAAAAAATAAGATCGGACATCGAGGAAAAGCTACTCAACTCTTACTCAATTTTTTAAAAAACTAAGCTTAACTCGCGGTTTACTCATTTACAAGGAGTTAACACTTCTTAAAATCAAGCCAAAACAAGTTGCTAAATTTTTGATTTACAATTATTTAAATCAATTTAGTCAATCTCTTATTCTTACGCCAATTAACTGTATCTTTGCGCCCTCTTAAATCGACGATGATTTGAGATAATTTTTTTATATGAGTACATTTAAAGCGTTAGGACTTAATGATGCCATCTTGCAAGCTGTAACCGATATGGGTTTTACAGCTCCTTCAGAAGTGCAAGAAAAAGCCATCCCGGTCCTACTTAGAGAGGAGACCGATGTCGTGGCCCTCGCACAAACAGGAACGGGTAAGACGGCCGCATTTGGTTTTCCGCTTATTCAAAGAATTGATGTAAACAACCGCAATACCCAAGGCTTGATCCTCTCGCCTACCCGCGAACTTTGTTTACAAATCACCAACGAACTTAAAAACTATTCTAAGTTTGTTAAAGGCTTAAATACCGTAGCAGTTTACGGTGGAGCTAACATTCAAGAGCAGGCGCGCCAGATAGGTCGTGGTGCTCAGATTATTGTTGCAACTCCGGGGCGTATGCAGGATATGATGCGCCGCAATATGGTTGACATTACCGGTATAGATTATTGTGTGCTTGATGAAGCTGATGAAATGCTTAATATGGGTTTTTATGAAGACATCACCACTATTCTTGCTGACACCCCAAAAGATAAAAAGACGTGGTTGTTTTCAGCAACTATGCCTAAGGAAGTAGCTGCGATCGCTAAGCAGTTTATGAAAAAACCTATTGAGATTACAGTAGGTACCAAAAATATGGGTGCTGAGAATGTTTCTCACGAATACTATATGGTAAACGCCAGAGATCGCTATCAAGCATTAAGACGTCTTGCTGATGCGAATCCTGAGATTTTCTCGGTGATCTTTTGTCGTACCAAAAGAGACACGCAGAAAGTTGCAGAAAACCTTATAGAAGACGGTTATAATGCTTCGGCGCTTCACGGAGATCTTAGTCAGAACCAGCGTGATCTGGTGATGAAAAGTTTCCGTAATCGTCAAATTCAAATGCTGGTTGCTACGGATGTTGCTGCACGTGGAATTGACGTTGACGACGTAACTCACGTGATCAACTACCAGTTGCCTGACGAGATCGAAACCTACACCCACCGAAGCGGTCGTACCGGTCGTGCGGGTAAAACCGGAATTTCGATGGTTATCGTTTCTAAAAGTGAGATGCGAAAGATCAGAACTTTAGAAAAGATCATCAATAAGAAATTCACACAGAAAGAAATTCCGACAGGGATGGAAATTTGCGAAGTACAGTTGATGCACTTGGCGAATGACATTCGTAATACCAAGATCAACGAAGAGATCAATCCGTACTTATACAGCATCAATGAAGTATTAGAAGGATTGAGCCGTGAAGAGGTTATCAAGAAGGTATTTTCAGTAGAATTTACGCGTTTCTTCAATTACTATCAGAAAGCTAAAGATCTTAATGTTGCCGTTCAGGCAGACCTTAAAGAAGAATCAGGAGAATCTACGCGCTATTTCATCAATGTGGGCTCCAAGGATGGCTTCGACTGGATGAATCTGAAAGATTTCCTTAAGGAAACTACAGGTCTTGGTGACGGAATTTATAAAGTAGATTGTAAAGATTCGTTCTCTTTCTTTAATACAGATACAGAACATAAAGACACTATTCTTGCGCTGTTTGAAGATTTTAAACTTCAAGGAAGACAGATTCATGTAGAGATCACCAAAGACACACGCGGTGGCGGTGGCGGCGGTAAACGCAAACGGGGCGGAAAAGGCAAAGGCCGAAGAAACGATGATGGCTTTAGCGGTGGTCGTAGCAAAAAAGGCGATAGCAATAACGGGTTTAGAGGTAAGTCTAAAAGCTCTGGTGAACGTCGCGGAAAAAGCAAACCGAACAAAAAAGAGAATAAAAGTCCGTTTTCAGGCAAACGCCGAAGAAGAGACCGATAATAATTGAAAAAAAGGAGACGGATTTGTCACGTTTGGTATGATTTTTCCGTCTCTTTTTCTAAATTGGCATCCTCTATGAAAAAAATCCTATTTCTACTGCTTTTAATCGCAGCACCTGTTTACATTTTTGCTCAGGAAACCACCCCTACCTCAGCGCAACAGGAAGAAGCCTCATTTATAGAAGGAACCGTTTTAAACTCTTCTACCGAAGAACCGCTGGAAGGCGTTAACATCATTAACCTAAATACGGTAAAAGGAACCATCACCAAACCTGATGGAACGTTTAGAATCAAAGCAACTTCAACAGATACCTTATATTTTTCGTTTTTAGGTTTTAAAAGTCTTCAAGTGCGCGTAACCAATGACTGGAAGCGTTTTGGGGATGTTAAAGTTAAAATGACTGAAACAGGTATCGCACTTGAGGAAGTAGTTGTAAAAGATGTTGAGCTTACAGGATATCTTGAGATCGATGCTAAAAATGTACCGGTATACAAAAACGTGCGGTATAGTATTTCGGGCTTAGAAAGCGTCTATGAAGCGGGGAACTCGCAACCCGGAGCTTTTGACAAGGTAATGAGTGCAATATTCAATCCGGCTGATTTTCTCAACAAAGTATTTTCAAACAAAGGTTCGCAAATGCGAAAATTGCGTCAGATGAAAGAAGATGATAATATTAGAGATCTTCTGGTTACTAAATTTGATCGCGAAACGCTATCTGCTTTACTTCAAATCCCACGCGAGGATATTGAAGCGATCTTAGGACGTTGTGATTATTCTGAAAGCTTTGTAAAAACCGCCAATGACCTTCAGATTTTAGATGCATTAAGCAGCTGCTACGAAGAATACAAAGTGCTTAATAGGGATCGCTAAACTTCAAGATTTTTATTTCTTGGAGAAATGATCTTCTTGATCAACGTTATTAGTGAAGTGAGTGCCCATACGCCTTCAAGAATCACAAACGGCAAATAATCTAGCAGAACGCTTGCAGTACAAGCGATGGTTGCTCCTATAAAATTAAGCAGAATAAAACTCCAACTTTCTGGTGTGATCTTGCCTGTAACATTTAAAATGTATGCAAGTAATATCTGAAAAACTCCTATAGCACCTAACCAATCTACTAGATTCATTCTTTTTCTGCTTTATAGTTCTTTACTAAAGCTTCATAGTCTTTTAGATTACGATGTAGCCAAAGTGTTTTGATTTCCTTTATATCCTCTGGCTTTAATTGCCAATCCAAAGTAGAATTGCGCATACGATGCGTTAACTCCTGAAGTAAAATGGCAGCGCAAACCGAAATATTCAAACTTTGTGTGAAGCCATAAGTCGGAATATAAATATATTCATCAGCGACCTCGATCACCGTTTCTGTGAGACCATCTTTTTCACTTCCGAAGAAAAGTGCAGTAGGCTGATCTAGTTTAAAATCTTCTAGTTTATGAGCCGTATGATGCGGCGTGGTTGCGACAATGCGATACCCTTGCTGCTTCAATTGAGCTAAAGCTTCTTTTGTAGCATCGTAACGCTTAACGCTCGTCCATTTTTGAGCGCCCATCGCGATTTCTCTATCTATACGCTTGCCTTTTAATTCTTCGATCACGTGCACATCCTGAACACCAAAAGCATCGCAACTACGCATAACGGCACTTGTATTATGCAGATGCCCAACATCTTCAATAACAACCGTTAAAAAGCGTGTACGTTCTTTTATAACCTGCTGAAACAAGTCTTGCCTGCGTGGGGTTAAAAAGGTTTCTAAATAGTTGATTAAATCCTCACTCATAACCGCCGAAAATATAAAAACCCGACCAATAAATGGCCGGGTTTATATTTAAGAATTAAAAATTTACTTACTGCGCGTTTGCACCTACGTTACCTTGAGCAACTATAGTTGCTAATTCAGTTGCACTTAAATGCACATTGATATAACCATCAATGTCAATTAATTCATCGTAAGTAATTGCGGCACCACCATTAGCGGTTCCGTCTGCTGCGTTATAAGCTGCAACATGAGTTTGACTCATTCCTAACGATCCGTCAACAGTAGCCAGAGTGATTAGAATATCACCGGGTGCATCTGCTACGGCACCTGCGTGAATATGCGCAGGATGCATTCCGCCAACGGGTGTCCCTTCAATATCTAAAGTTACAAGTGTTTCACCGCTTAGGCGCTCTTCAAAAGTTGCCGTACCGCTAATACCGGGTACGTCTTTTGTTCCTAGATCATAACTCATACTTTCTCCGGTAAGTTCATTTTGACCTATATCACCTTGAGCCACTAGCGTAGCCAAATTATCTGTACTTAAATGGAAATTGATATAACCATCAAAATCTAGAAGACCTTCATAACCTATTTCGGTACCATCGTTTAAAGCTTCAATATGCGTAACACTCATTCCGGTGGTGCCGTCTAGCGTGGTTAAGGTTTTAGCAATGCCTCCGGTTTCTGCTGCTGAGTTAAAATGAATATGTCCCGGGTGCATTCCACCGTCAGGTGTTCCGTCTAACATCACCGTTACCAAAGCTGCTCCACTTTTACGTGCAGCGAACGTAGCCGTACCACTAATTCCGGGAACATCTTTAGTTATCAGATCATATTCTTTAGTTTCTCCGGTCAACTCGTTAGCACCTATATCGCCTTGAGCCACTAAAGTTGCCAAATCATCTGCGCTCAGATGAAAATTGATATACCCATCAAAGTCTATAAGACCTTCATAGCCAATTTCGGTGCCATCGTTTAAGGCTTCGATATGCGTAACACTCATTCCGGTAGTTCCGTCAAGCGTGGTTAAGGTTTTGGCGATTCCTCCACCTTCCGCAGCAGAATTTAAATGAATATGTCCCGGATGCATTCCGCCATCAGGAGTTCCATTCAACATTACCGTAACTAAGGCCGCCCCACTTTTACGCGCAGCAAACGTTGCCGTACCACTAATTCCGGGTACATCTTTAGTCATCAGTTCATACTCTTTAGTATCTCCGGTCAACTCGTTAGCACCTATATCGCCCTGAGCCACCAAAGTCGCCAGATCATCAGCACTCAAATGGAAGTTGATATAACCGTCAAAATTTAAGAGTCCGTCGTAGCCAATTTCGGTACCATCGTTTAAGGCTTCGATATGCGTAACACTCATTCCGGTAGTTCCGTCAAGAGTGGTTAAGGTTTTAGCAATTCCTCCACTTTCCGCAGCAGAATTAAGATGAATATGTCCCGGGTGCATTCCGCCATCAGGGGTTCCGTCTAACATAACTGTTACCAATGCTGCTCCACTTTTACGCGCAGCAAACGTTGCCGTACCACTGATGCCATCAACATCTTTAGTCATCAGTTCGTATTCTTTAGTATCTCCGGTCAATTCATTTTCACCAATATCCCCCTGAGCAACTAAAGTCGCCAGCTCATCTGCACTCAAATGGAAGTTGATATAACCGTCGTAATCCAAAATCCCGGCATAACCTATTTGCGTCCCGTCATTCAGTGCACTAATATTGGTCTTACTCATTCCGGTGGTGCCGTCAAGAGTCGTTAAGGTAAGTGCTATTTCACCTGACTCGGCAGCAGAATTTTTATGAATATGTCCCGGATGCATCCCACCATCAGGGGTTCCATCAAGCATAACTTCTAACAGCGCTTCGCCGTTTATACGTTCAGAAAATGTAGCAGTACCACTAATTCCTTCGACATCTTTAGTTACAAGATCATAAGATTTTGTAGTTCCGGTAAGATCATTTTGACCAATATCTCCCTGGGCCAATAATGTACCCAGATCATCTGCACTTGCGTGTACATTGACGTAACCGTCAAAGTCGATCAGATCATCATACGAAACCGCAGTACCCGCATTAGTTTGTGTAACATTGGTAAGGCTTCTTCTGGTAGGGCCATCTACGGCTTCTAAATCGATTGCGATCTCACCTCCTTCTGCTGCCGTGTTCAAATGAATGTGCGCAGGATGGGAACCTTCGGTAGGTGTTGAGAGCAGAATACTGATGTCTGTAGAGCCATCTGTTTTCTCACTAAACGTTACTGTCCCGCTAACGTCTGGGTCAGCCACAGCACTTAGATCATAGGTTGTAGTGTTTCCGGTAGATTCTCCGGGAATCACGTCAAGGCTATCGTCATCATTATCACAGGATGCTGCGATTAGCGCGACAAATAGCAAAAAATAAAACTTCTTCATAAATGAATTTTTTGATTATTTATTAATTATTAACCCTTAAAATTTATCAAAACACATTTTAAGGCTATAATAATTACGAATAGTTTAACTTTTGGGTTTTCCGAAATGTTAATTATTTTTGATGAAAATTGCTATCGTGAAAAAAATCGTTGTACTTACTGGTGCGGGAATCAGCGCCGAGAGCGGTCTCAAAACTTTTAGAGATGCAAACGGACTTTGGGAAGGCCATGATGTTATGGAAGTGGCAAGTCCTGAGGGTTGGCATAAAAACAGAACTCTTGTACTTGACTTCTACAATCAGCGTAGAAGGCAGTTAAAAGAAGTACAGCCTAATGCTGCGCATCACGCTTTAGTAAAACTTGAGCACGCGTTTAAAGTGGATATCATTACTCAAAATGTTGACGATTTACATGAACGCGCCGGAAGCTCGTCTGTGATTCATTTGCACGGCGAACTTCTAAAAGCCCGAAGTACTCAAGACGAACATCTGGTTCTCGATTGGCATGAAGATATCAAGGAAGGGGATCTCTGTCCTAAAAAAAGTCAGCTGCGGCCGCATATTGTTTGGTTTGGTGAGATGGTGCCGCTTTTAGATACCGCTGCTGCGTTAACGGCTCAAGCTGATTATATTCTTATTGTAGGAACTTCAATGCAGGTGTACCCTGCTGCATCTTTGATCAACTATGCCAAGCCTGATGCACAGATCTTTTTTATAGATCCCAAACCCAATATTCACTCACAATCCAATTTAAAGGTCTATGCCGAAAAGGCTTCCACAGGTGTTCCTACTGTGGTAACGCAGCTCCTAAATAATTAAGTCTGGCCGTGGTGGCCCAGTTGAGCAATACTTCGGTTTGAGCAGTTTCTAGTTGCGCTTCGGTGTGAATTAAAGTATAAGATTCTAGCGGCATCGTTTTATGCGCTAGTGCTTCAATAATTTGATTCAATTTCCGGTTCTTCCGCTTTGCGGAATACTGCTCCCATTCTGAAAAATTGAGCCGTTGTTTAGCATTTTTTATATGTTCATCAAGATAAAAACTTGCAGGCGCCACGTGAGCATACCAGGGATAGGCCGTTTGATCGCTATGGCAATCGTAGCACGCACGTTTTAAAAGTACCGCTACTTCAGCGGTTGGTTTTGTCTCTTTTAAAAAAGGTTCTAGCGATTCGTATCCTCCTTCATTTTTGTTGATTGGAATAAATTGAATCAATACAAGAGCAATCAAGGCGAGAACTAACAGACGTCTAATCCAAATCATAATGTTATTTTTAAACTACTCTAATCAGGCTATAAAGTTATGACCGAAAAACAATGGAAAGATGAAGTTGCATTGATTTCTGCCCGACTGAAGGATCGTGAAGCTTTAGGAAACAGAATACTCAACAATCCCAACTACATAGAGTTTTCGCTAAAACTGATACAACAACAAGATCCGCTTATAGCCACCAACGCCGCTTACGGTCTGGACATCGCCCTCAGAAAAGATATTACTTTGCTTAAGCCTTATTTAAAGGAGTTTCTTGAGGTTCTCGACCGCAATACCATCGCAACGGTCTCGAGAATCTTGGCTAAAAGCTGCGAACTTTTAACCATTGCTCACACAAAAAATAATTCTATAGCATTGAACAAAAAAGAGCAACAGCAACTGATTACCCGATGCTTTGATTGGCTAATAAACGACGAAAAAGTCGCTGTCAAGGTTTTTGCAATGCAAAGCATTTATAATTTGGGGGACACCGAACCTTGGATAAAACCGGAGCTCAAGGCCCAATTAACGCTTCAATTTGAAAACAGTACCGCTGCTTTTAAGTCGAGAGCTTCAAAAATCCTGGCGCTACTCTAGCTGCTGCGTTCTGGCTACATTCTTGTAGTTTCTCGTTTGTTGCTACCAATGAGCTGTGTATATTTGCGCTTTTAACCAAAAAGCAATTATGTCTTTATCTTTAGAAGCCGTATCACCTATAGACGGTAGATATGCCAGTAAAACCGAAGCGCTCTCCGCATACTTTTCAGAAAAAGCGCTTATAAAGTACCGCATAAAAGTTGAAATAGAATATTTTATCGCGCTTTGCGAAATTCCGCTGCCACAGCTTAGCGAATTTCCTAAAGAAACGTATCCTAAACTGCGTGCGATCTATGAAGACTTCACTACCGAAGATGCGCTTAAAGTAAAAGAAATTGAAGGCGTTACCAACCATGATGTAAAGGCGGTAGAATACTTTATCAAAGAAAAATTTGATGCTTTAGGGCTTAACGAATCTAAAGAGTTTATTCATTTTGGTCTGACCTCTCAGGATATCAATAACACGGCTATACCGCTGAGTTTAAAAGACGCCACTAATCACGTTTATCTTCCGCAGCTTTTAGAAGTTGTAGATCATCTCAAACAACTTGCAGATGAGTGGGATGGTATTTCTATGCTTGCGCGTACACACGGACAGCCGGCTTCTCCTACCCGTTTAGGCAAGGAAATTCAAGTATTCATCGTACGTCTTGAGGAGCAAATAAAACTTTTAAAAGCAGTACCAAGTGCTGCAAAATTTGGTGGCGCAACCGGAAACTACAACGCGCACCACGTGGCGTATCCACAAATTGACTGGAAAGCTTTTGGACATTCTTTTGTAAACGGGACACTAAAGTTGCATCACTCCTTCCCTACTACACAAATTGAGCATTACGATCATATGGCGGCTTTGTTTGATTCGGTAAAGCGTATAAATACGATTCTGATTGACCTAAACCGCGACTTCTGGCAATATATTTCTATGGAATATTTTAAGCAGAAGATCAAAAAAGGTGAAGTAGGTTCTTCCGCGATGCCGCATAAAGTGAATCCTATTGATTTTGAAAATAGCGAAGGAAACTTAGGAATCGCCAATGCGATCTTAGAACATCTTTCGGCAAAATTGCCTATATCAAGATTACAACGAGATCTTACAGATAGTACGGTTTTAAGAAATATTGGCGTGCCTTACGGGCATACTTTGATAGGTTTACAAAGCACCTTAAAAGGCTTGAACAAATTATTGCTTAACGAAAGTAAGTTTGCTGAAGATCTTGAAGATAACTGGGCGGTGGTTGCTGAAGCGATCCAGACTATTTTACGTAGAGAAGGATACGCAAATCCATATGAGGCTCTAAAAGGACTTACACGTACCAATGAGGCGATTACCCAGAATTCTATGCATGCTTTTATAGAAACTTTAGAGGTGAGTAGCGCAATTAAAGACGAGTTAAAAGCGATTACTCCGGCTAATTATACCGGTATTTAATGCAGTATAAATTTTCGCTAAATCTAGTTCTGGTAGTACTGCTTTACGCAGGAATACTCATCGCAGGACTCACCGGAATACTTACAAAAACACCGGTGCTTATAGTTTTAGCGCTTATTTTTCTGATTTTGATCATCAACTTAATAAAAATGAGACGCAAATAAGCTGCGTCTCGTTTTTATTTAGATCAAATCATATACTTGATTGGCGATCTCTAATTCTTCATTTGTGGGGATTACCAGTACTTTCACTTTAGATGCTTCAGCCTGAATTTCGCGTAAATTTTTAGAACGCTGGCCATTTAAACTTTCATCTAGAGCAATACCTAAATAATCCATATCCTTACAGGCTTTGCTGCGTATCGTACTACTATTCTCTCCTATTCCGGCGGTGAATACTATAGCATCCAGACCGTTTAAAGCAGCCGCATACGCACCGATGTATTTTTTGATTCGATACGCGTTCATATCTAAAGCAAGCGCACAAGTACGATCTCCAGAAGCTGCTGCAGCCTCAATATCACGCAAATCGCTATGGCCTGTAAGACCTAGCATTCCACTTTTTTTGTTAAGCAAATCGCTGACTTCTTTGACAGAATAGCCTAAATGTTCTTGCATAAAAAACACCACACTTTGATCAATATCTCCGGCCCTTGTACCCATAATGAGTCCGTTTGCGGGGCCAAAACCCAACGAAGTATCAATGGCCTTACCGTCTTTAATCGCGGTCATACTACAGCCATTTCCTAAATGAATGCTAATCAGCTTAGCGTATGGATTATCAAGATATTCAAGGGCTTTATTACTCACATACTTGTGACTGGTTCCGTGAAAGCCATAAGCGCGAATGCGTGATTCTTCCATCAAATGTTGCGGAATCGCATATTGATACGCCTTCTGTGGAATGCTCTCAAAAAAGGCGGTATCAAAAACGCAGACTTGCGGCGCTCTACTAAATAACTGCTCTGCGACTTCTATTCCGGTTAAATTCGCAGGGTTGTGTAAAGGAGCCAGTGAAAACAAGCGCTTAATGTTAGCTTTAACCTCATCGTTCACTTTTATGGTTTTGGTAAACTGCTTTCCGCCATGTACCACGCGATGCCCCACCGCATCCACTTCATCAGCACTCTTGATAACTCCGATTTCTGTGCTCATTAAAAGACTTGCAACTTTTTGAAGTCCTTCAGCGTGATCTTTAATATCTACCTTTTCAGAAAAATCTGCGGTCTTGGTTTTATAGGAAATGCTTCCGTTTTCGATGCCTATGCGCTCTACCACTCCACTAGCCAAGACATGCGTTTCGGGCATTTGAATAAGCTGAAACTTGATCGAAGAGCTTCCGGAGTTGATTACGAGTATATTCATTTAAAAATCTTTATTGGAAATTAGTTAAAACCTTGCGCTTGGATAGCAGTGATGATCACGGTGTTAAACACATCTTCAATAGTGCAACCGCGACTCAAATCATTCACCGGTTTATTGAGCCCTTGCAACATTGGACCGATCGCCAAAGCGCCGGTTTCTCGCTGTACCGCTTTATACGTATTGTTACCCGTATTCAAATCAGGGAAAATCAAAACGCTTGCCTGGCCCGCAACTTCAGAATCGGGTAATTTACTTTTCCCAATAGCAGCATCAACGGCGGCGTCATATTGAATAGGCCCTTCGATTTTAAGATCAGGACGTTCTTTTTTTACAATTTCGGTAGCTTCCCGTACGCGATCAACATCTGCACCCTTCCCGGAAGTACCGGAAGAATACGAGAGCATTGCAATTTTAGGTTCTATACCAAAAGCGAGACTGCTTTCTGCGGAAGAAATAGCGATCTCAGCCAGTTCTGTAGCCGAAGGATTCGGGTTAATCGCACAATCTCCAAATACTGATACGCGATCCTCAAGACACATAAAAAACACCGAAGAAACCACCGAAACACCCGGCTTGGTTTTAATAAACTGAAGCGCCGGTCTGATCGTATGCTGCGTCGTATGCGCCGCACCACTTACCATCCCGTCGGCGTGGCCTTTATAGATCATCATCGTACCGTAGTACGAAACATCAGCCATCCAATCCCGGGCGATATCACGATTCACGTTTTTATGTTTACGCAGCTCGTAAAAAGTTTCTACGTAATCATCAAACTGTTCAGATTGTACAGGATTGATAACTGTAATTTTTTCTAAGTCTAAGACTAAACCTAGTTGAACGGCTTTTTCTTTGACTTTTTCAATTTCGCCAAGCAACGTAATCTGAACGATATCTAACTCTACCAATTGAATGGCAGCGGTTAAAATACGATCATCAGTACCTTCTGGCATCACGATATGTTTTTTAGCCGTACGCGCGCGTTTCATCAGTCCGTATTGAAACATTCTTGGCGTGATTCCTTTTGGTTTAAGATTGATCAAACGCTCTATGAGTTTATCAAAAGAAACTTCTTTAGAAAACACCGTTAGCGAGGTTTCGATCTTTGGTTTACTACTGGCGTAAATCTTAGATTTAATATTCCCGACTCTGTTGGTCACCGAAAACGTTCCGTCATTTACCGAAACGATCGGAACAATTTGCGACAGTCCTTGAATAAGTTGTAAAATAGGTTCTTCTGGCTTGAGTCCACCGGTTAAGATGATCCCTGAAATACGCGGATAATTGGTAGAAATATTTGCCTGAAGCGCACCAAGAATAATATCGGCGCGATCTCCGGGCGTAATCACCAGACTATCTTGTTTAAGATGCGTTAAGTAGTTGCGCAGTTGCATCGCTCCCACACCGAAATTTCCGGTTTGATTATCAAGAAATTCAGCACCAAATAAAACTTCACCATCTAATTCTTCAACAATCTCTTTAATAGTTGGATGCGCTAATTTTTCGGTATATGGAATCGCAAAAACTTCAACCGAATCCGGCAAAAAGTTGCTAAGGCCATTTTTAGCCACCATTAAATTTTCCTCCTGAACCTTGTTAGCAACCACCGCTAACACCGAAACATCACGCTCTAAAAAAGAAGTATAGGCAATCTGCAAACTGCCCATAAGTTCATCTTCGGTTTTATTTACGCCACTTCCAACGAGGATCACCGGCAGTCCAAGATTTTTAGCGATAAGAACATTCGTATCAAATTCAAAAACGCTTCCTTCTCCTGTAAAGTCTGAACCCTCTACCAACACAAAATCAAAACGATCTTCGAGATTTTTATATTTCGTAATAATGGTGTCAAGAATTTCACCAGACTTCCCTTTATTCCGTTTTTTGATCAGTTGGCTGCTGGTAAACGCATAGGCATCTCCATAATCAAGCTTGATATCAAAAAAAGAAAGCACAGTGCTGATGTGATTATCTTTACCCGTGCTTTTGCTATCATCAATGATAGGCCTAAAATAACCCACCTTTGCAGTTTTACCTAAAAGCGTACGCATCAAACCTAGTGAAATAATAGATTTCCCGCTATTGGGTTCGAGTGTCGCGATATAAATACCTTTATTCATGGAGAGGAGAATTGTTTGTGTAAAATTACGATTTCATAAGCAAAGAAGAACCTGATTTAAGTCATTGTTTAAACTAATTCTAAATAAAAAAAAGAGCTCCTTTAGAGCTCTTTTTACTATCTACTTTGGATTTTCACTAATTGAAAACATCCATTATACCTTCAAACTGGCCGGTGTTTAATCCTGCACTGCTTGTATCCATCGTTTCTGCGAAGCGTACCATATCTGCTACGTTCATGTCATCTCCTAAAACACGAGCTAAAACAAAACCTTTATTGTTATCCTGAGCAAAAACCACCACCTCGTCAATTGCGTCCTCGTCTCCTTTGATAAAAATACGCATACGTTGTTCGGTACTACCCAGCTTCATCAACTCATCGTAATGATCTCCTTTTAAAATTGCTTTTACCTTTCCGGTTTCCGAAGTATAAAAAGCAGTATCCTTAAGCGAATATGCCAACAAATTAATTTTCTTTACTGACGCTATCACCTTTTTTTGTTCAGGTGAAAGCGTTTCACTCTTAGGACTGATCAAACTGGTAGGCAGATCAACCATAATAAAGTCGTCGTTTTCTTTACTGTCTATGTAATATTCTTGCAAAGACTGCTGGTTATTGCAGCTCATCAACGTCGCAACAACTACAATCAGCAAACTAAATTTGAATAGTTTCATCTTAATTGACTTTTACGTTTTTCAACTCATCGCTTCCCTTAAAGTTGATGCTATTGGCAATTTTGCCGATTTCTTTAAGGTCTATATTTCCGGTGATCTTGATAAGAACGGTATCGTCATCATTAGTTTCTCCGTCAATAAACATTAAAAATTCGCTTACAAAGTCATCGCTTTTGCCTGGCTTGTAGTAAAAATTCACGTTTTTACCATCGTCCTTCACGCTCATAAGTTGCTCTAGCTTTTCGCTTGCTTTATATGAACTAAATTCTGCTTTCATCGCTTTTGCTGCATTAGCATTCTTAGTAGAAAATAACTTTATATCTTCAAGGCTATTGACCATATCGATATAATTTTTCATTTCAGGATCGTTAGAATCAAGATCCATCTTTCCTAGCAATTTGAACATCTTTTGATTCATGACCAATGAGGTCACGTCTTTCATATCTTCAAATCTGTCAAAGCTCTTTTGAGCATAAGTGCTAAGGCTTAAGCCTATTAACATTAGAGTAATTACTAATTTATTCATCGTTTTTTGATTTTGATTATTTTTTAATTTCATTGGCGGTTTCTTCAAAAGTGTCTAGCTTATCAAGCTGACCGGTGCTTTTATTCATAAAGTTACCCATCATAAACAGCGCTTGTTTTGTTTTTAAGGCTGCTACATCAGGATCTTTATAAGTACCCAAGTCGTTCTCAGAAGCTTGCTTTTGATTAAAGGTTAAAAAGAGTCCTACACATAGGATGATACTTGCGGCCACAGGCACCCAGCGCCAGGATCTTTTTGTTTCCGGCAGTACTATGGTACGATCGAAGCCCTCCTCTTTAGCTTTGGCAAAAGCCCCAAAGATGGGCACGTACTCTGCCAGATGCGGAGCCACTTTATCACTAGTAAAGTACTCCTGCAACTGTGCTTCTTGCTCTAAGGTCGTTTCCCCCTCAAAGTAAAGCTCAAGCAGTTGTTCTATTTTATTTAATTCCATAGTTGTGTTTTTTTAACAATTGTTCGCGTATTGTTTTTCGAGCTCTAGACAGCGTAACACGTACCGCTGTTTCATTTAAATCTAATTCTTTGGCAATTTCACTATTAGAATATTGTTCAACATCCCGCATATGTAAAATTAATCGTTGTTGCTCGGGTAATTCTTTCATCAATTTCAGTACCCAATTTACACTGTCATTATTTTCACTGGCTTTAACCGTATTGTAATGCTGATCTTCATAATTGCTATGCACTAGCTGCAAATTGCTACTGCTTTTTGCTTTGAGCTTGTCGTAACAATAATTTTTAGTCATCGTTACCGCAAAAGCTTCAATACTGCGCAACTTTTTTATCTTCTTACGGTTAGACCACAGTTTGATAAGAATCTCTTGAGTGGCATCTTGTGCCTCATCTTCAGAGACCAGCAAACGCTTTGCCAAGCGATACAGCCGATCCTGAATAGGAGTTACCTGTGCTAAAAACTCTTTTTGATTCATTCTTACTAGCGGTTAGTTACAAGGATGACGATCCACTATAAATTTTGTTACATTAAAAAGTATAAATACAATAATACCGCTAAATTTAGAGTTGATTAGTAAATTGCTGAAATGAAAAAAATTACCCTATCGCTTACATTGCTGACCCTACTTATACTCGCTTCTTGTAGTAAGGACCGCGATGACGAACTCGCTCCATTAGCTGAACTCGAAATAGAGAATTTTATCTATAACGGGATGCAGTTGTATTACCTCTATAAACCTGAAATACCTCAGTTAGGCAATACTTTTTTTGAAAGCACTGCTGACCTTAATACGTATTTGTCAGGCTTTGCAGGACCTGAAGATCTTTTTTACAACGGTCTGGTTGCAGATGTTGACCGTTTTAGTTTTCTAAGTGACGATTATCGTGATTTAGAAAACAGTTTTGCCGGAGTGACTAAAACTTCAGGAATAGATTACGGACTAGCTCTTGATCGCAACGATTCTAACTTTGCATTTGCTTACGTGCGTTATGTAATGCCCAACACTTCGGCATCTCAAAATGGCGTAACCCGCGGAATGTTATTTAACACCATCAATGCTGAGCGACTTACCACTACTGCAAATGGTGATGGTACCTATTCATTAAGCGCCAGATCACGCGAATTGCTTAATCTTGACAGTTATACGATTGTTTTAGCCGAATTTGACAGCAACGAAGACCTACAGCCTACGGGTGTTTCCATTGATCTTGTTCAAGAAGAATACACCGAAAATCCGGTGTTTATCGCCAAAACACTAGACATTGATGGCAGCAAAATAGGGTATTTAATGTATAATGCCTATCGCCGAAATTTTGATAGTGATCTTAATGCCGCCTTTGCACAATTTCAGGCAGATGGTGTTACTGATCTAGTTTTAGATTTGCGTTATAACGGTGGAGGTTCAGTAGAAACTGCGATTGATTTGACTTCAATGATCACGGGTCAGTTTAATGGCAAAATTATCACTCAACAGCAATGGAATCCGGAAATTCAAGCGGCGTTTGAAGCTGATGATCCTGAATCTTTAATCGATCGTTTTGACAATACCATCTCTGACGGAAGCGCGATTAACAGTCTTAACTTGTCCCGTTTATTTGTTATAGGAACCGGAAGCACCGCTTCGGCGAGTGAGTTGACGATTATAGGATTGCAACCTTATATTGACGTGCAAACCGTAGGTACCACCACCGTAGGTAAATTTCAGGCTTCGATAACGCTTTACGACTCTGAGACTTTCCGCAGAAACGATGAAACATTAAATCCGCGACATTTTTATGCAATTCAACCTTTGGTATATACATATGCTAATGCGAATGGTGTAGTAGGACCGCCTGCCGGGATCACACCGGATTTTGAGTTGCGAGAAGACATTTCAAATCTGGGTACTCTAGGAGAAGCAGATGAGCCACTATTGAGCCTGGCGCTTGATCAGATCTTAGGAAGAAGCTATGCTTCTAAGAATAAGTCTGGTACAGTATTTGAAACTTTTGGAGAGCGTAAAAACCAAACGGCGACCTATCAACGTATGTATATTGAAGCCCTGCCTAATTATGTAAAATAAATCTTATATTCCGCAATAATTTAATTTAAACCCCTTAACATGAAAAAGAACTTTCTTGTATTTCTATTAAGTGTATTGATTTTTTCTGCGTGTTCTAACGATGATGATGTAGCAGAAGTGGTTGAGGAACCTGAAACTGAAGAACCCGCACCAGAAGAACCTGAACAGGAGGAAGAAACGCTTGATCGTGCAGACTACCCCATACAGGATTTTATGTATCTGGCGATGAATCTCTATTATCTCTACAAGGCAGATATCCCAGAGCTTGCTGATGATTACTTCACTGATGTAGATACCTATGTAGAGTACCTTGCAGAGAATACAGTTCCTGAAGATTTTTACTATGACGACCTCGTTGCAGAGCAAGATCGTTTTAGTTTTATGACGGATGATTATGTAGCTCTAGAGAACAGTTTTTCCGGAGTGAGCAAAAGTAATGGACTTAAATACAGTTTAGTTCGCTTTTCAAACTCCAATGATATTTTTGGTTACGTGCGCTATGTTGCGCCCAATTCTAATGCTTCGGCTACAGCAATCAAAAGAGGAGATTTATTCTTAACAATTGATGGAACACAAATGAACCTCAGCAACTATCAAACATTACTTGCTCAAGATAGTTATACTTTAGGTTTGGCAACTATTGCTAATAATACAGTGAGCGCTACGGGAACTTCGGTTACACTTACTAAAGAAGAAGGTTTTTCAGAAAATCCTATTTTAATTGCAAAGACGTTAGACATTGATGGTCAAAAAATTGGGTATTTAATGTATAACTCTTATGTAGGCGATTATGATGACGAACTCAACGCAGCTTTTGCTGATTTTAAAGCTGATGGAATCACAGATCTTGTTTTAGATCTTCGCTACAATGGTGGTGGTTCTGTTGCAAGTGCCATTGATTTGACTTCTATGATCACCGGACAATTTGAAGGTGAAGTAATTACTAAACAACAATGGAATGCAGAGGCTCAAGCTTATTTTGAGTCTGAAAGTCCTGAAAGCTTAATCGACCGTTTTGATGGGCAAATAAGAACTGGCGAAGCGATTAACAGTTTAAACCTTACTAGACTTTATGTTATAGGAACCGGAAGTACCGCTTCTGCGAGTGAATTAACGATTATTGGTCTTCGTCCTTATATTGACGTAAAAACGATAGGAACTACAACTGTTGGTAAGTTTCAAGCATCTGTAACACTTTATGATGGAGATAACTTTACTAAACAAAACGTGAATCCAGATCATAATTATGCAATTCAACCTTTGATCTACACCTATGCTAATGCTAACGGAACCGTAGGTCCTCCAACTGGAATTGTACCTGATTTTGAGTTAGAAGAAGATTTGGCTAACCTAGGAACTTTAGGTGAAGAAAGCGAACCATTACTAAGTCTGGCTTTAGATCAAATTCTAGGTAGAAGCCACACCAGCTCTAAAAGGAAAGCTGGTCCTGCTTATGAATTAGTAGGTGAGACTGATATGAACCAGCCTACATTCCAAAGAATGTATGCTAATGAAGTGCCGCAAATCAAGAAATAAAGTTTGATGTATATAGCATAAAAAAAATCCGCTGATAACTCAGCGGATTTTTTTTCTATGCGTTTTAAACTTTAATATGTTTAGTTAAAGTAGAAACCGTTGGGACCTAGTCCAACCGTTATATTTTTTAATAAACTTCCATTCGTTGAATAGATTTCAACAAAGCTATCAGAAGAAAAATCTCCTCCGTCAGCGATATATATACGACCATCTTCCACTGCAAAACCATACATTGCACCATATTGAGATGTTGAACTGTAGGTAAGAAGTGTAGTAGTAGGCTCAGTTATGCTGTTTTGTTCCATAACATAAACAGATCGATCTATGGTGAAATAAGCTTGGTCATCTTCTAAGACTAAATTTGATGCTCCGCTCAAATCTGCAAATTCTAAAACGCTTATTTGCTCTCCATTATCTTTATTAAACACTTCATAAGAATTACTAGAAAGAGCATAAATAGAACCGTCTTCAATATCAAAAGAATTGACACCAAAAGCAGTAGAAATTGTTCTTTCAACAGTGTTAGAAGAAGGATTTATCACATTTATAGTATTTCCGTAACCAAAAGAAGAACCATTTACATAGATCAGTCCATCTTCTTCTTCAATTTGTTCGGTATAGCTATCTGTCTCAATAGTTGATTCTACAGATAATGTTTCTAAGTTGATTACCGCAATGAAATCATCATAACTAGCTGGAGGATTATCATTGTCATAAGTATAATCATTAAACGTATTATTATTGGTTACATAGGCTTTACCATTATATACAACCCCGTACTTCGGAACGGTTAAACCTTCATCTATCACATCAATTAACTCAAAAGTATAACGATCTACCACAGTAATTAGATTTGATCCATTAGAGATAATATATGCTCTATCATTATCATCAAAAAATATGGATTGAGTATATGCTCCTAAATCAGCTGCATTTGGATTTACGCTTGCAAAAATGTCTTGCTCCACGGTACTAAGATCATCACTGATATAGGTAACCGTACCTATTCCTCCCTCATTCAACACAAAAAAACCATCTGTGTAATCCCCTTCCGGAAGTGGTTCTGACGCGTCATCATCATTAGAACACGAGTTCAGTACAAATACGCCTAAAAGCGCAAAAAGTGCTAGTTTATTAATTTTCATAGTTGCTTGATTTATAGTTTTAAATTTAAATACAGACTAAAGTTTCGCCCGGGCATCCAGCGGTTTACCACACTTTGATATTCGGCATTAAACACGTTATTTACGCGTGCACCCAACTCATAATTTTTCTCTTTACCTAAAGAATACCCTAAGCTAAAATTGGCCACAGCATACGCGTCCAGATTATACCGGCTATTGTTATCACTACGTGTAAACACTTCGCCAACGTACATCGCTTGTATGCCGGTATTGAATCGCTTGAAGTCATAGTCAAGTCCGGCCGTAGCTTTATGATAAGGCACGTAGATCAATTGGTTTCCCGTTTGTGCATTTTCAGAAATCGTGTAAGCATAGGTTCCATAAATATTCAGGGAATGCGCATTTATTTTTTGTGACCAATTCGCGATAGCTTCTGCTCCGTAAATGCGTACTTCATCTTCATTACGCGGGCGCCATACGCCGTCGCTACCGGGTAACCAGCGAATCATATCCGTAACTGAATTGTAATATCCGGTAAGATTCAGATTAAAATTGGCTATGGTGAGGCTCGCTCCTAACTGACCTTGCAGCGATTTCTCAGGAAGCAACTCCGCATTCCCTGCGCCTGACCAGTACAAGTCATTATAAGTTGGAATCCTAAAATTGCGCGAACCGCTTAAATTGAGGCTGAAATGCTTTGAAAATGCTTTGCTGGCAGCCACCGAGAACAAAAACGGACTTTCGTAATTATTGGTGATTTCTTTTCTAAAACCCAATTCATAATCCAGCTCATTTTTTAGCTGATGCTTAATTAAAACTGCTGCCGAAAAAATATTGCGATAGTTATTACCTAAGCTTGACCCTTCTCCTGATGTATACGTATTGGTCAACACCGAATTTATCGAGAGCGCTTCAGAAAAAGCATAGGTAAGATCGTATTTAGCAATCGTGGTTTTTGCCTTTCCGAAGGAAAAATTATCAGAATCTAAATTTCCGAAGTATTTATAATATTCTTCTAAATAGGCCAGTCGCGCGATGGACGTGAAATTTGAAAAATCATACTCCCACTCTAGTAAATTCTTCGTGTTGAGATCATCGTATTTAGTTCGGGTTTCAGAAGCTCTGATCAGCGAAAAATGCCGCTCGCCGTCAAAAACTTCGCTAAAAAACCGCAGGCTATGTTGACGACTGAGTTTAAACCCTAAACCTACATTAAGTGCTGTGTTTTGAAAATCTCCGTTCAAATTTGTCCCGCCATCCGGATAATCGTAGTCATTGTCACTACTATTGTGTGCTAAAGCTATACTCAAGCTATAAACCTCTGTTCCTAATTTAAATTGATAGCGCGCATCGCGAGTATTAAAGCTTCCATACTGCAAAAACAAATTATGCTCCTGCTGTTTTATAAACTCCAGTTGAGTATTCAAGTGCACGCTTCCGCCAATTGCTCCCGTTCCATAAACAACGCTTCCGCCACCGCCGCGCACAGCGATCTCATCATAAGCGCCACTGTTTACGGTATTAAAATCTAATTGCCCATTAAACTGCGAATTGATGTTGATCCCATTCCAGATAACAGCCGTCTGAGATGCAGTAGTTCCTCTAAAAGATGGTGAAGACACCATTCCTAGTCCGTTTTCTTTAAAATAGATGGGAGAATTAAAATTTAACGTATTGGTCAGCAGCGGTCTGTTGAGGCGGGTAATGCCATCAGACAGTTGTAAGACTGCGCGCCCGGTAGAGTATTGCTTTAGTTTTAGATCTGTGATATACACAGAATCTAAGGCGGTAAACGTAGTGTTTTGCCCATACGTAAAACCAACGCATAGCCCTAATGCTAAGAAAAAATAGAAAACTCTTATGTTCATACTGCTCCAGACCTTTAACCCGAAAGTCTTTTGTTACTACGCGTTCTGGCAGGTCTCCTGGCTTGCGTATAAAGATTAAACCTTCCCATCACAAAAAGGACAGTGGTGTAAGTGCAATCTTTACCGTTCTAAAAAGAACTAAGCTTACAGTTGCGGGAACAGCTCAGGCTTCCATTAATTCTGAATTCAGAATTCTCTATTCAAAATTTAGTGTACCTGATTCCCTTTTAAGGCATTCTCATCAATGAAAATGGCCACCAAAAATCGTGGTGCGAAGTTAATCAAATAGCTTAGTTTGCATTCCTTTTTTTTATTAATCTTACTTTTGAATTTTTATAGAAATGACACCAGATCCTTTTAAACTTTAAATTTTGATCAAAAATCTTCTTTCAATATTCCTTTGCATTGTGTTTTTAAACGTTGTGTCTTGTAAAAAGAATACCGAAAATTCTGCTGAAACACTTCAGACTGCGTCTCAAAATACGATTGAATATGCTCAAGGGTTCACACTTAAAACCTATAATTCCTATACAATTCTAAGCGTTACCAATGCCTGGCCTGAAAGTGACAAGACTTTTAATTATTTATTATTGAAAGAAGGTCAGACAGTTCCAGACAGCATTCAAGTCGATGCTGTGATTCACGTACCTATTCAATCTATCGTGGTAACGTCAACTACGCATATTCCGGCTTTAGAACTTTTAGGCGTTGAACAATCTCTGGTAGGATTTCCTAATCTCGATTACATTTCTTCAGAAAAAACCCGCGCTTTAATTGATTCTGGAGCAATCACCGAATTAGGCCAAAACGAATCTATAAACACCGAAAAAGCCATTGATCTTGATCCTGATGTGGTGGTAAGTTTTGGCGTTGAAGGCGAAAACAAAACTTTAAGTTCTTTGCAAAGAGCCAGAATCCCTGTGCTTTACAATGGAGATTGGACGGAGCACCAACCGCTAGGCCAGGCAGAATGGATCAAATTTTTTGCTGCGCTTTATGACAAAGAAAGAGAAGCAGACTCTATTTTTAAGCATATAGAAACGCGCTATACTGATCTTAAAGAAAAAGCATTAGCTGCTAAAGATAAACCCACTGTGTTAAGCGGAGCTATGTTTAAAGATGTCTGGTATTTACCCAAAGGCGACAGCTGGGCGGCCCAACTGGTTGCCGATGCTAACGCTGCATATTTATATGCAGATACCGAGGGAACCGGAAGCGAAGCACTAAGTGTTGAATCGGTTTTAGATAAGAGTCAGACCGCAGCATTCTGGATCGCTCCCAATGCTTTTGCGAGTTATGAGGCGCTTGCAGAAGCTAATGATGTGTATACCCAGTTTGATTCCTACAAGAACAAAAGCATTTACAGTTTTGCGAAAGCTAAAGGTGCTACCGGCGGAATGCTGTATTATGAGCTCGCTCCTTCCCGCCCTGATTGGGTTTTAGAAGATTTAATCGGAATTTTTCATCCGGAGTTGAAACAGGCTGGTAAACCTCATTTTTTCTTTCCACTTGACTAATAAAAAAAAGCATAGCACCCGTTTTATTTTGCTAACCGCAATGGTGCTGTTGCTGTTTTTAGCAAATATAGCCTTAGGTTCTGTAAAGATTCCTATAGAGGCGATTTTTGATATATTTTTTGATCCAGCGAACGTAAAAGAAGCCTGGAAATACATCATTCTTGATTACCGCATACCTAAAGCCTTAGCTGCAGTGATGACCGGTAGCGGACTAGCCGTTGCGGGTTTGATGATGCAAACGCTTTTTAAGAATCCACTTGCCGGCCCGTTTGTGTTGGGGATCAGTAGCGGCGCAAGCCTTGGTGTTGCATTTTTTATTTTAGGTGGAAGTGCTCTGGGGCTGACGGCCATTCTTGCTCCAAACGGCTGGGGAACCATCCTCGCGGCGAGTTTAGGCAGTTTTGCCGTACTGAGTATCGTGATTCTCGTGGCTGCCCGAGTGCGCGATGCGATGGCGCTACTCATCATCGGGCTGATGTTTGGCAGCCTTACATCGGCAGTGGTAAGTATTCTCGCTTATTTTAGTCCGGCTGAAGATTTACAGCGTTATATGTTTTGGTCCTTTGGTAGCTTAGGAGATATTTCGTGGCCCGCTTTGGGCATTCTTTCGGTTTGCTATGTTATTGGCATTTTACTCGCGCTGAGCATTACGAAAAGCCTGAATAGTTTATTGTTAGGAGACCATTATGCGCAGACTTTGGGAGTTTCCCTAAAAAAAAGCCGGTTCATCATTTTAATCGCTACAAGTATTTTAGCCGGAAGCTTAACCGCATTTGTAGGACCAATCGCGTTTGTGGGTCTTGCTGTTCCGCATTTGATTCGGCAATGGTTTACCGCTTCCAATCATTGGGTTTTAATGCCTGCCTGTATTTTGGGAGGTGCTGTGCTGATGCTTTTTTGCGACATTATCGCTCAGATGCCGTGGTTTGAATTTACACTGCCTATCAATGCGATCACATCGCTTATAGGTGCTCCCATTGTAATCTGGCTACTCGTTCGGAAGAAAAAACTATTATTCTAATCCTATGAAACAAGCTAAATCAGTTTTACTCAAATGCGAAGCGCTTTCAGTGGGTTATACCTCTTCCTCATTAGAAAAACCAATAGTCGAAGACGCCAATCTTCAATTAAAACCCGGTATGTTCACCACTTTGGTTGGTATCAATGGTTCCGGAAAGTCTACTTTGATGCGTAGTCTTGCTGGTTTACAAAAACCACTCTATGGTTCTATTATATTGAATGATGTCCCGCTTAACAAACTTTCAACCGATGCGCGTTCAAAGTTCATCAGCGTTGTGCTCACCGGACAGCAGATCTCAAAAAACCTGAGCGTTCTAGAATTAGTTGCGCTGGGAAGGCAGCCTTATACCAATTGGCTAGGGAAACTTTCAGCACACGATAAAACACATATAGATCAGGCTATTGCGTCCACACAGCTTGAAGCACTTCAGCACACTCCTTGTTATGCTTTGAGCGATGGGCAATTTCAACGCGCTTTGATTGCAAGAGCTTTAGCTCAAGATACTCCCATCATTATGCTTGACGAACCTACAACACATCTAGATTTACACCATAAAGCCTCTATATTTACGTTGCTGAGTGAGATCGCGCATAAGCACCATAAAACGGTATTGTGCACTACGCACGATATAGAATTGGTTCTTTCGCTTTGCGATGAAATGATCGTAATTCAAAATGAAAAAGCACAGCAAAACACTCCCCAACTGCTCATTGCTGATGGCGTTTTTAACCAACTATTCCCAAGCAATAGCATTGGCTTTGATCAGAATTCCCGACATTTTTTTATAAAGTAAAAAATCTTTTTTGGCTCACAAAAAATCAATTTGAACATTACTTTATAGTTTATTTCAAGCTTCAAGGATTATGTGCTTTGGCATCACTTAATACCTGTTCAAATAGTATATTTGGATATTAAGAGCAAATGGAAGTCTAACTTCTAGATGCTGATTTTCTAGCTTAATTTCCTCTATATCAATTCAAATATGACTGAAAGTTTTCTCTTTCTTATAATAACTTTCGTGGCACTTCTTGGCGGAACGGTGCTAGGCTATTTTATTGCTTCCTTAAAACAAAAAACAAACACCGCTATTCTTCAAGAGCGCATCAATTTATTGCAAGATCAGCGCAATACCTTTGATCAAGCTAAAACCGACTTACTCAAAAAACAGGATCAACTTCAGGAGGATAAAGAGTTTTTTCAGAACGAATTAACTGCTCGCAATGTAGCTTTTGAAAGTTTACAACATCAGTTTAAAGAGAAGACGAGCGAACTTGAGCAGCTGCAAGAAAAATTCACTAAAGATTTTGAGATCATTGCAAACAAAATACTTGATGAAAAATCTTCAAAGTTCACCCTTCAGAATAAAGAAAACCTTGATACGCTTTTAAAACCTCTTCAAGAACGCATTTCAAGTTTTGAGAAAAAAGTTGAAGAAACCAACAAAGAAAGTCTAGTAAGACACAGTGAATTACGCCAACAAATTAAAGGCTTGGCAGAACTTAATCTGCAAATGAGCAAAGATGCAGACAACCTGACCAAAGCTTTAAAAGGTGATGCAAAAATGCAAGGAAATTGGGGCGAATTGATTCTAACCCGCATTCTTGAAAAATCGGGTCTTGCAAAAAACAGAGAATATACCGTACAGGACAGTCATCTTGATGAACAAGGAAAACGCTTGCAAACCGATGTATTGATTCATCTTCCCGATGGCAAAAAAATGATAATAGACAGTAAAGTGTCTTTAACGGCCTTTGAGCGCTACGTTTCAGAAACTGAAGAAACTCAGAAAGCAGTTTACCTCAAACAGCACATCGCATCTGTAAAACAGCACATAGCTACGTTAAGCGCTAAAAATTATCAACTGCTGCTTGAAGAAAGTCCGGATACGGTTTTTATGTTTATCCCAATTGAGCCTGCATTTGCACTGGCTTCGGCGCATCACCCGCAATTGTATGAAGATGCTTTTAATAAAAATGTAATTATTGTGACGCCTTCTACCCTACTGGCTGCATTACGCCTAGTTGAAAATTTATGGCAAAACGACCGGCAGAAAAAAAATGCAATTGAGATCGCTACCCACGCGGGACGGCTTTATGATTCATTCACCCTGCTTACCGAAGAATTGACTAAAATAGGACTGCAACTAGATACGGTACGCAACACTTACGACCGAAGCATGGTAAAACTTACCGGTAAGGGGAATCTGATCAACCGTGTTGAGAAATTAAAGAAGTTAGGAGCTATCACAAGTAAGCAACTCGATCAAAAATTATTAAAGTCTGCTGAAGAAGACGATGCTACTGCAAAAGCTAATGACTAAATTTGAAGGCTAGCAAAAGATTATGAAAAAATTACTTGGTTTTGTTTTAGGTGGAATTGTGCTACTCGCAATACTCTATTATTCCTTTATTTATTTTGTACCCTATAGTGAAGGTACGCGTGCAGGCGAACTCATAAAATTCAGTAGAAAGGGTGTACTTTCAAAAACCTGGGAAGGCCAGATCAGTCAAGGGATCAGCGGTGCACAGATCTTTGATTTTTCAGTGATGGATGGTGAAGAAGAAATGATTCAGAAACTGAAAGACTATCAAGGGAATTATGTGAAGCTTACTTATGTAGAGCGTTATGCGACCTTTATTTTTTGGGGAGATACCAAGTACTTTGTTACCGATGTAACCAAAGAAAATTCACCGCATTTTAACCGAAACTAAAAACCCATAAAACTCATCGCATTGGATCAATTTAAAACTATTGAAGCGTCGCAGGTTACGATTAGCGAACTCATGTTGCCTTCGCATACTAATTTCAGCGGAAAGATACACGGAGGCTATATTTTATCGCTAATGGATCAAATTGCGTTTGCGTGCGCCTCTAAGCATTCTGGTAATTATTGTGTGACTGCGTCTGTAGATACTGTTGATTTTTTAAGACCTATTGAAGTTGGCGAACTCGTTGTGATGAAGGCATCAGTAAATTTTGTGGGACGCACCTCGATGGTGGTTGGCATACGTGTAGAAGCCGAAGATATTCACAGCGGAACCATTAAACATTGCAATTCGAGTTATTTTACAATGGTCGCCAAAGATGACTCCGGAAAAAGTGTACCTGTACCCGGGCTGATTTTAAAAACAGAAAAACAAGTAAGACGCTTTCTGAAAAGTCTAAACAGGCAGGAAATGAAAAAAAATCATCGCAATGAAACTTCTAAAAAAACCGAGTTGCGTATCGAAGATTTAGAAATTCTGCGTAATTCACATAAAGTGCAGCTAGAATATTAAACGCAAAATTTCTCAGAGCCAGCCTGTGAAACATTAATTGGAAACAAATTTTCTAATTAGATTAGAGGCATCCTGATCGCTATCTAGACAGCATATTTAAACCCTTGGGAGCATCAATAAAAAAAGGAGCCATTAAGGCTCCTCTTTTCATCTAAATATAAATTCTTAATCTTTTATCAGTTTCTGTGTAAAAGAGCGTTCCCCGTTATCTATTTGAACCAGATAAACGCCGCGCTTAAGTCGGCTTACATCCATTCCTCCTTGAATCATCCCGGAGTTTATAGCGTCTCGCTTTACCATCTTGCCAAGTACATCGTAAAATGTAATTTCGACCGAATTTGACAAGTCAGGATTTTTAAAATAGATCCTATCCTTTACAGGATTTGGATAAATTTTAAAGCCATCTTTTGTCTGACTTAAGATCGAAGCATTATCAGTAACGCGAATGGTTCCTTTCAACTCCTTATTTATTCCACTCTGAAACGTGTAGATTCCTTTATCTGAAAAAATATATTCATAAACCGAACCTTTGCCCAACAATTCACGCGTTCCAAAATCTGAAGAAGCCTTAAGAGATGTGTTCAATAAATTTTGAGGAATAGGCTCATCAAAAATCCATTTTACTTTATCTCCAACTTCAACCTCTAGTGTAGATTGCAACGCCTGAGAACCAGAAGCCCACTGAATTACGTGAGTTTCTTGAGCACAAATTGTGGTCCCAATTATGAATATAAAAATGTAAAACCAAGTAAATTTCATGCCATATCACTGTGTTTGAGGTCATTGTAAAAATATAACAACTCTCACATTAAAATGCTAAAAATATGTGATAATTATACTATTCTTTACTTAAAGACGTTCAACGCAGTTTAATGTTGCAAAAATTATTTACTTAAATACATTTTTCTTCTAGCATATAGATCATAGAACTCATCGTCCTTCAAACTATCTATAAATAAGATACTTTCACCGGTACTCTTCATTTCTGGACCTAAAGCTTTATTCACATTAGGGAATTTATTGAAAGAGAAAACAGGCTGCTTGATCGCGTATCCATTTAATTTTGGTTTGAAATCAAAGTCAGTAACCTTTTTCTCGCCCAGCATTACTTTAGTCGCATAATTTACATAAGGTTCGCCATATGCTTTTGCAATAAACGGAACAGTACGAGATGCTCTTGGGTTAGCTTCAATGATATATACTTTATCATCTTTAATTGCAAACTGAATATTTATAAGACCAACGGTATTCAGTGCTAAAGCGATTTTGTGCGTGTGATCTTTGATCTGCTGAATCACTAAGTCTCCGAGGTTAAAAGGAGGCAACGTAGCATTTGAATCTCCAGAGTGAATTCCACAAGGTTCAATATGCTCCATAATTCCTATGATATACACATTTTCACCATCGCAGATCGCATCTGCTTCAGCCTCAATTGCACCATCAAGATAGTGGTCAAGAAGTAGCTTGTTATTTGGTATTTTGCGTAGAAGATCTACTACAGTTTCTTCTAGTTCGTCCTTATTGATCACGATCTTCATACCTTGTCCACCCAATACGTACGAAGGGCGCACCAAAATTGGGAAGTCTAATCTATCAGCTACAGCAAGTGCTTCTTCAGCAGTCTCAGCAGTATCAAACTCTGGATAAGGAATGTTGTTCTCTTTTAACAATCTAGAGAAGCTTCCACGATCTTCAGCCAAGTCTAAAGCTTGATAGCTCGTTCCGATGATCTTAATTCCATAGCGATCTAATTTTTCAGCAAGTTTAAGAGCAGTCTGCCCACCCAACTGAACGATTACACCTTCTGGCTTTTCGTGACGAATAATGTCATAAATATGCTCCCAGAACACCGGCTCAAAGTAAAGCTTATCTGCAGTATCAAAATCAGTTGAAACCGTTTCCGGGTTACAGTTGATCATAATGGTCTCGTAACCACATTCAGCGGCAGCTAAAACCCCGTGAACACAGCAGTAATCAAATTCGATCCCTTGACCTATACGGTTAGGCCCAGAACCTAAAACGACTACCTTCTTCTTATCTGAAACCTTACTTTCATTCTGAGAAAAACGCTCTCCTGAAGCAAGCTCCATATCACTTTCAAAAGTTGAGTAGAAATAAGGCGTTTGCGCCACAAATTCTGCTGCACAAGTGTCTACCAACTTGTAAACTCTATTGATCTTGAGTTCGTCTCTCTTGTTATAAACATCGCTCTCTAGACAATCTAGCATATGTGCGATTTGACGATCTGCAAAACCTTTTTGTTTTGCCTCAAGTAATAAATCTCTAGAAAGCGTATCTATTTTATATTTTGAAATCTCTTTTTCAAGCGCATCTAGTTCTTCAAATTGCTTCAAGAACCACATATCAATTTTGGTGATCTCGTGGATACGGCTTAGAGGGATACCCATTTGTATCGCGTCATAAATGGTAAATACACGATCCCAACTTGCATTAGTAAGCTTTTCAATGATCTTATCGTAGTTGGTATAACCCTTACCATCTGCTCCAAGACCGTTACGTTTAATTTCAAGAGATTGTGTTGCCTTGTGAAGCGCTTCCTGAAAAGAACGACCAATACCCATTACTTCTCCCACAGACTTCATCTGAAGACCTAAAGTGCGGTCGCTACCTTCAAACTTGTCAAAATTCCATCGTGGGATTTTAACGATCACATAATCTAATGTAGGCTCAAATAAAGCCGAAGTAGATTTGGTAATTTGATTATCTAACTCGTCTAAAGTATAGCCAATAGCCAGTTTAGAAGCGATTTTTGCAATAGGATAACCGGTTGCTTTAGACGCCAAAGCAGAAGAACGTGATACCCGTGGATTGATCTCAATCGCAATAATATCTTCTTTCTCATCAGGACTTACCGCAAACTGCACATTACATCCACCTGCAAAATCTCCAATAGATCGCATCATATGGATCGCCATATCACGCATTCTTTGGAAGGTACTATCACTTAGTGTCATAGCCGGAGCCACAGTAATTGAGTCACCGGTGTGAATACCCATTGGGTCCATATTTTCAATGGTACAAATGATAACTACATTATCATTTTTATCACGTAAAAGCTCTAACTCATACTCTTTCCAACCCATTAATGCTTTATCGATCATCACCTCGTGTATAGGCGAGATCTCCAGACCGTGACTAAGTTGTCTGTCAAAATCTTCAGGCTTATATACGATTGAAGCTCCTGCCCCTCCTAAAGTGTATGACGCTCTAATTACTAACGGAAAACCAAATTCTTGCGCGATCTCTTTTCCTTTAAGAAATGATGTTGCTGTAGCCTGAGGCGCCATACCAACACCTATTTTAAGCATCAACTCACGAAATTTCTCGCGGTCTTCTGTGATATTGATCGCATCAATGTCAACACCAATGATCTTTACATCAAAATCTTCCCAAATTCCTTTTTCGTCTGCTTCAATACAAAGGTTCAAAGCGGTTTGACCTCCCATTGTAGGAAGTACTGCGTCAATTTGAGGATGTTCTTTTAAGATCTTAACCAGAGATTTTGTAGTCAGGGGCAATAAGTAAACGTGATCTGCCATAACAGGATCAGTCATTATCGTTGCCGGGTTAGAGTTTATAAGAATCGTTTCGATCCCATCTTCACGCAAGGAGCGCAAAGCTTGAGAGCCCGAATAATCAAATTCACACGCCTGGCCTATTACAATAGGTCCAGAACCAATAATTAAAATAGATTTAAGGTTTTCGTTTTTTGGCATTATAGTCTCAGATTAGAAGTATTATGTAAAAATACGGTTGGGGTATTTATAAAAAAAGGTGTTACTAATAAAAGTAACACCTTAATATTTTAACAATGGTAAATCACCAATTATTTTTTATGTCTTAGTTCAGAAGATACAGATATTTTCTTTCTTCCCTTAGCTCTTCTACGAGCAAGGACTTTACGACCATTTGCGCTAGCCATACGCTCGCGGAAACCGTGCTTATTTCTTCTTTTTCTTTTTGAAGGTTGAAACGTTCTTTTCATTTTATATCTTCTTTAATCTTCCTTTTACTTTTCTCTGTTTAAATTTTGAGAATAGCCTTCTCAAAAGCTGGGCGCAAATATACAAACACTTTCTAATTCAACAAACAGAAAGTATAAAATATTTTAGATTGTTTTTATTACATTTGCACGCTCAATTAAAACATCAATTTTCACCCTATTTATCGGAGTATTATTCCGTTTTTAGAATCTACAATATGTTCAACAAAAATATAAAATTAGTACTTGCCGTTCTCGTTTTCGGTTTAGCGGTATGGCAAATCATAGATCGTTCAATAGGTAATGGCATAATGCTCATTCTACTTTCGGCTATTTTTGTATTGCTTTATTTCAAAAATGAAATTTTAATTCTGGCATTTTTACGCCTGAGAAAGCAGGATTTTGCCGGTGCTCAAAAATGGCTTGACAAGATTAAGAATCCTGAAGCCGCGTTGGTACGTAAACAAAATGGCTATTATAACTATCTAAATGGTTTAATGCTTTCACAGACTAATATGATTCAGTCTGAAAAATACTTCAAAAAAGCCGTACAACTAGGCTTAAGTATGGATGCTGATCTGGCAATGGCAAAAATAAATCTTGCCGGGATCGCAATGACCAAAAACAGAAGACGTGAAGCAGATAAACTGCTAGCAGAAGCTAAAAAATTAGACAAGCACAATATGCTTGACGAGCAGATTAAAATGATGAAAAAGCAAATGAAGCAGGCTGCAAATATGCCACGCCAACAATATGGGCGCGGTGGCCGTCGCTAATTGTTTTAAAAACTGCTACACATAAATATATATACAATTGATATAGGTTGATACATTTTAATATCAACACACAAGCATAAAAAAGCTCCTGATCAGGAGCTTTTTTAGTTTCAAAACACATTGCAAACCAAACCCTTAGACTTTCATCTAGTATTTACACCGTTTGAACGAGAAGTTTTTTACAGGGTATTTTCAAAAGCTAATTTTGTTAAAATACCAAACTAACTATATGCCAAGAACTTTACTTATACTTCTCTTTATATCGCTATGGAATTTAAACGCTCAGGAAAATGAGAAAATACTTTTTTCAGAAGCTTTAAATTCAACGATCAACACGTATAATTCTAGAGTTGATGCTGCTCTAGCATCGGGCGAATTTGACTATGCAAAATCTTTATTTGATTCTTTGGTCAAAGATCATTTACAAGGGTCCTACATTGACGCTTTAGAATTTGAACGTTTTAATAGCGGTATCGCTTCAACCGAAGAGTTTGATAAACCTACAATTCTGCTTACGTATGCCTCTTGGTGCATTCCTAGTGAGGGTGAGATTCCGGTTTTAAATAAGATGGTTGAACGCTATAGTGATCTTGTTGATTTTGTTGTGCTCTTCTGGGATTCTAAAGATACTGTGAGAAAACTGGCCAAGAGCTTTGATAAGAACATACACATCGTATATGTGGATGAAACCAAGAATAAGCATATGCAAACTGTAAATTTATTAAAGCACGCTTTAGGGCTTTCTCTAAGTTTTGTGATGGGTGCAGATGGCGAAATTCTTGATATTAATCGCAGACCTCCAAATAAAATGAATCTTTCGGAGAGTCAATTATTCAATCAAAATATCACTTTTTTAAGCCGGCAGATCGCAGCTATTAATATTGATCACAACATCAACATTAATGAGCTACCAGAATCTTTAGCAACCTTCTAAGCTAGATTAAAGTAATGCGCTGTTTGTCATAAACTTTAATGGCACCAGCAAACTACCTAATAACCAAGTGAGGCATTAATTGCAAAAAAATAATTTTGTGGCACCCTGACAGCTATCAAAACGAAATATTAAATGCTTTGGCGGCGCCAATAAAAAAGCGGGAACTTAAAAAAGTTCCCGCTTTTTTATTACACCTGCGCTTCGGTTTTCTACTGACCAATATTGGCATTATAATAACCTTCCTTAGGAATTTCTATCTGATATTCTTTTCGCGACGCATTATTCAAATGATCTTCACGCAACCAAGGATTGTGAAGCTTTAAAATTTTATAGTTGAGCCCAAACTGTTGTGCAAACTTTACAAAATCGGTCACTACAGTATCTACTTTCACCTTATATGACGGTACATCTTTGTATAAATCCTCCTGCGTATAATTGAATCCATAGCGTTCTGGGTCTGATAAGATCTGTTTTAACGCCAGAATTCTAAACACATATCTTCCGGTCTCTTCGCCCAAAAGCAAATCGTAATACCCATTTACATCCTGCTGGTCTAATCTTCTGCTCATTCCGGCATTACCCGCATTGTAACCCGCTGCTGCAAGCGTCCAACTTCCTAGACTA
The DNA here is from genome assembly GCF_011784865.1 of Leeuwenhoekiella sp. ZYFB001. Classification (NCBI taxonomy): domain Bacteria; kingdom Pseudomonadati; phylum Bacteroidota; class Flavobacteriia; order Flavobacteriales; family Flavobacteriaceae; genus Leeuwenhoekiella; species Leeuwenhoekiella sp. ZYFB001. Next base: position 1,105,946 of record NZ_CP050460.1, on the reverse strand, counting down.
GCTTTAGACTTCTTTAGATATTTACAAGCTGCGCGCGTTGACAATTCCACATTATACCGCTCATCTACATTATCATTTACTTCAAGACCAAGTTCTTTTCCGGTACTGCTTAAAATTTGCCAAAATCCGGTGGCACGTGCAGGAGAAACTGCTTGTGTCAAACCACTTTCAATAACAGCTAAATATTTAAAATCATCAGGCAAACCTTCTTCTTTTAAAATAGGCTCGATAATCGGGAAATATTTTGCTGCTCTTTTAATCAACAACAACCCATTGGATTGCCAGTAAGTATTGACTAAAAGTTCACGATCTAAGCGCTCTCGTATATCTGGGTTATCAAGAGGCACCGCCTCACCTGCAAACTCTAACTGGTCAGGCAACGGAATCGCATATACGTTATAGTCATTAACCAGTTTATCTGTTTTCTTTATTTCAGGATCTGCATTTGTTGTTGTGTTATCTTGCTGTACAGCTTGTACACACACTGCAGTAGTAGCAACAAGCCCAACACCGGCGAGTATATTTTTTATATTGATCATAGCAAATTTTTGTATTGAAGTTTGATCGCAAATTAGCAATTAATTCTCGATAATCTTAGGCAAGTTTTTGTTAAACCACTTACACTTAGTAATTATCATCGCGTGTGTTCCTCCCGGAATAGGGATGCAATTATCAATATATCTATACGGAAAAACAGGATCGCTGGTACCGTGAATGTGAACAAGATCTTCTTTGCATTTTACTTGATCCCAACACAGCATTTGCTCTAGCGCCCAAGTAAGGTAAACAGGATCTGTGATTGAAAGGTATTTTTGATAAAGCTCTACTTTGTGTTTTAACCGATCTCCTATCGCATAGTTAGCAAGCGTGTCTACATTGCGCGCCAGACTCACAGGCGCAATGCGATAAAGTCCCAGAGCACGACAGAAGCGCATACGTTTAGGCAGTTCTAACTTAGATTTTACACTGCTCACGATAATAAGTTTACGATACGTAATAAATTTTGCCATTTCCTGTACCAGTACGCCACCAAAACTTACACCTAACAAAACAGGATTAGCCTCTTTAACCTCTTCAAGCATTCGCTTAGCGTAATCTTCTAAGGTTTCTGAAGGTTGTGGGATCTTCCAAGAAAGTGCGTGAAGCGTATAGTTTTTTTCGGGCAGTTTTATATGCTCAAAAATACTAGGATTAGCCGCCATTCCCGGCATTAAATACACGTGTATCATAGCATTCAAAATTAAGGGTTTAACAGACTACTGCTAAAAATTTTGGCTTATTTTTTGTATATTTACTGATATGCCTATTACAAAAGCTCCCTATTTCACCCCAACTACAACCTTATCGAGCATTGTAAACTATTTTTCTTAAAACAATTTATATGGATGTAATGACAGCGATTGAATTAACAGATAACGAGTTTTTAAGACAATTTGAAACCACCTTTGATGAGAAGTTGGCAAAAATTGAATATTCGCTTCAGGATCGGAAAATTTTTCTAACCAAGATTCATATGCCTGAGGGCACTGAAGATCGAATGAATGATTTTATCGTTGCTGTATTTAAAGAAGTCGAAGATCGCAATATTAGGCTAGTTCCTACCAGTCCTGAAATTGCAAAATTCATGAGGTCTAACCGTAGAAAGTACAAAAATTTATTGCCGGTAGGTATAAATATCTAAGTGTCGCTTCTACATTAAAGTAAAAAGCCTGTCTATTTAGACAGGCTTTCTTTATGCTAGAACTTCAGTAGTTTCGGTACAATATTCAAATCGCACCATACCATCATCATCTATTTCCTTTAGCTCTATACTATGAGTAGTATTTACAAGTGCCGGATCCCAAGGCGCTTTTACTTTCACATAATTTTCGGTAAAACCGTGTATGTATCCTTTTTTGTTTTCGCCCTCAAATAATACAGTTCGCTGCGTACCTATTTGAGATTCATAAAATGCACGTCTCTTTTTAGCTGAAAGCCCTCTCAACATTTTACTGCGCTTTTTTCTTACTTTTAAAGGAACAACTCCGTCCATCTCTGCTGCTAAGGTATTGTCTCTTTCAGAATACGTAAAGACGTGGAGGTAAGAAATATCTAACGCATTTAAGAAGTTATAAGTATCTAAAAAGTGTTCATCTGTCTCTCCAGGAAAACCAACAATAACATCCACTCCTATACACGCATCAGGCATTAACTTTTTAATCTGGGCCACACGATCTACATAGAGTTCGCGTTGATAGCGACGGCGCATTTTACCTAGCATCTCATTATTTCCACTCTGCAGCGGAATATGAAAATGTGGCACAAAAGCTCTTGAATTTGCGACCACCACAATGGTCTCATTTTTCAGCAAATTGGGTTCAATACTTGAAATACGTAGTCGCTCGATACCTTCAACCTGATCTAATGCTTTAACCAGGTCTAAAAACGTATGCTCGTGTTTTTTGTTTCCAAATTCACCCTTTCCGTAATCGCCAATGTTTACCCCGGTTAACACGATTTCTCTGATCCCTTTAGCCGAAATTTCACGTGCGTTATTTAAGACATTCTCAAGCGTATCACTTCGCGAAATTCCACGTGCAAGCGGAATTGTACAATACGTACATTTATAGTCACAACCATCCTGAACCTTTAAAAAAGCACGAGTACGATCGCCAATAGAGTAAGAACCTACATAAAAATCTGCGTCTTCGATCTCACAGCTATGTACCTCACCCATATCATTTTTAGATAAGTCATTGAGGTAATCTGTGATCTTAAATTTTTCGGTGGCTCCGAGTACCAAATCAACGCCATCAACATCAGCAAGTTCTTCTGGTTTTAATTGTGCATAACAACCTACTGCCGCTACAAAAGCATCAGGATTTACCTTTTGCGCTTGCTTAACAATTGTTTTAAAACGTTTGTCTGCATTTTCGGTAACACTACACGTATTGATCACATATATATCAGCCGACTCACTAAAATCGACACGATCAAAACCTTCATTTTTAAAGCTGCGTGAAATAGTCGCCGTCTCTGAAAAATTAAGTTTACATCCTAACGTGTAAAACGCTACTTTTTTCCCTGCTTCGTTCATTACAATCTTCTTCACAATTGGTTACTTTTGTTTTGCTTAAAACGCCTAGTACCCTGTTTATTTAAAAGTGCAAAGTTAACTACAATTTTGCTCTTGCTCAAGTTTATAGATTTATTGGCAGCATCGAAGGAATTCATAACCTTCAAGACTACCCTCGAAATTGAAAAGCTCTGAGCCTTTGACCAAATGTTCGTTTATGACTTTAACCTTTCTGAAGCTTAATTCTTTTTTAAAATCTTTAGCTCACGCGCCTTTTTTTATTATCGGAATATTGTTTTTATGTCTTGTATCATGTAATTCAAAAGCAGAAGCCGAGAATGACCTAAACGTTTTTAGATACAATGAGCATTATAATGTTGCCACACTTGATCCAGCTTTCGCTAGAAATCCGCCAATAATATGGCCTACAAATCAATTATTTAATGGTCTAGTGCAACAAGATGATTCTTTAAATATTGTTGCAGACATTGCTAAATCTTGGACGGTAAGCGAGGATGCTAAAACCTACACATTTACCTTACGGGATGATGTTTATTTTCATAAACACAAACAGTTTAAAACCATAGACAGTACCCGAAGCGTGGTTGCCGGCGACTTTGTTTACAGTTTTAACCGCTTAAAGAATGCTGCGGTAGCCTCACCGGGAAGTTGGGTATTAAATAATGTTGAGCAGTATCGTGCGGTAAACGATACCACCTTAAGCATTACCTTGAAAAAAGAATTTCCGGCATTTTTAGGCCTTTTAACTATGCGCTACTGCTCTGTGGTTCCCAAGGAAATCGTAGCGTTTTACGGCAATGAATTTCGTAGAAATCCTGTGGGCACCGGCCCTTTTAAATTTAAGCGTTGGGAAGAAGGCGTGAAATTAGTGCTTCGGAAAAACGAACTCTATTTTGAATACGATGCCGATGGAAATCAACTTCCATACTTAGAAGCCGTCGCGATCACTTTTCTTCCTGATAAACAAAGTGAGTTTTTGCAGTTTGCACAAGGAAATCTCGATATGTTGAACAGTCTTGATCCTTCCTATAAAGACGAATTGCTTACCGCCACCGGAAAGCTCAAAGACAATTATAAAGACCGCGTAAAAACCATAACCGGCCCTTTTTTAAATACAGAATACTTAGGTTTCTTTTTAGACAGCAAATCTGAAGAAGTCAGATCTAAATTGTTGCGCCAAGCTGTTAACTATGGTTTTGATCGTGTAAAAATGATCAAATACCTCAGAAATGGCATAGGTACACCGGCAAATGCAGGCTTTATCCCAAAAGGTTTGCCCGGCTACGGCTCCCCAGGGTTTGAGTATGATCCGGCAAAAGCCCGAGATTTGATCAATCAATATATTAAAGAAACCGGCAACGCAACGCCTAGCATTACCATTGGCACAAACAGTCAATATTTAGACATTTGCGAATATATTCAACGCGAGTTGGGCAAACTTGGTCTCAATATTATCATAGATGTGATGCCTCCTTCTACCCTTCGGCAATTAAAATCTACCGGAAAACTTGATGCATTTAGAGCCAGCTGGATTGCAGATTACCCGGATGCTGAAAATTACCTTTCGCTGTATTACAGTAAAAATTTCACGCCAAACGGCCCCAATTATACCCATTTTAAAAATCAAACTTTTGATAGTTTGTATGAAGCGAGCTTTAAATTTTCAGATATTGAAAAACGAAAAGTCTTATATGAAAAAATGGATTCTATTATTTTAGAAAACGCGCCATTTGTAACCTTGTATTATGATCAGGTTATCAAATTTGTTCCTAAAAATGTCACCGGACTTAAAGCCAATCCGCAAGATTTTCTGGTATTGAAAAGGGTTAGAAAATCCGCTAAAATGCAATAAATGGTGTAACAAAAAGCTATAAATCTCAACCAATAATACACTTAGGTACTACATACTTTTATAGAATTTACTTTTAAACTGTTGATTATGGGATTTGGAGGTTCGGTTGCGGCAATGTTGGCTACGCTTAAAAATAACAAGCGAGAAAGAACCTCGCGTTTTGACAGCAAGCATCTAACGAATACAGCTTCCCAGAACGCTTCCTCTAAATTGGTTTTCAAAAAATCAAATGACAAGGATTTAGCAGAAGTCAAAAAGCAAATTCAACAAAATGCACACGCTTATAAAAAGAAAGTTGCTGTGCTAACGATCATTAGTCTGGTTCTGCTAGCAGCGCTTATTCTGTGGCTATTTCTAGATTCAGGCACTCCTTTAATTTAATCCCGATTGTTCTCCATTAGCGGCTGCGATAGCACATTTTCTCAATCGTTTTAGGTTAAAAGAATTTAAGAATGGAATTAAACGTTTGTTTAATTTAAACAAACGTTTAATTTTGTGCGCTCAATTTTTACTCGTTCATGGAACTCAATGACAAACAAAAAGAGATTGTTCAAGTAGCTGAAAAGCTATTTGCTGAATATGGTTTTGACGGTACTTCGGTACGGCTCATCGCAAAAGAAGCTGGGATTAACATCGCGATGATCTCCTACTATTTTGGCTCTAAAGAAAAACTTCTAGAGCATATGGTGGTGCATCGTATGTCTGGATTTAAAGTGAATCTTGATGAAATTATCGCTCAGGATGACCGCTCCTACCCCGATCGTTTAAATGAAATTGTGGCGTTGTATGTGAAGCGCATTCATAAAAATAACCGCATTTATAAAATTGTGCATAACGAGCTCACCAACAATGCTCGTAGCCTCACCTTTGAACATTATTTATCTCAGAAAAAGAAAAACCTTGATTCGGTGACCAAGTTTATCGAGGCAGGTCAAAAAGTCCACGTGTTTAAAAAACATATTGAAATCCCCTTATTGATCCCGTCTATTCTCGGCACTTATTTTCATTTTCATTACAACCAGAGGTTTTACGAAGAAAGCTACGGTTTAAACACGCCAGAGAGCAAAGAATTATTCATTGAAACCACCCTTACTAAGCATATTCAAAAAATGCTTAATGCTTTAATTACCTATGAAGACTAGATTTATAATCACAGCTATCCCCTTATTTTTTAGCCTGTTTGTAAGTCAAGCGCAAAAGACCCAAAATCTTTCGCTTGATGATGTTGTACAGATGGCTTTAACCACAAGTGATGCGTCAAAAATTAACGCCGCCCAAGTCACTCAGGCGCAACAAGCGCTTAAGGTCACAAAAAATAATCAGTATCCTGACGTTGATATTTCAGGACAATACAGATATCTGACCAATGCAGATGTGAAACTGCAAATTCCCGTGAGTACTACAAGTGGCGAAAACAGTGAAGAGCAGGCAACGGCTTCTCCTGATGTCAACGGGCTGTTGTTAGGTTCTGCAAATGTAAGTATGCCGCTTTTTTCGGGCTTTAAGCTTAAGAATAGTATTTCTGCAAGTGAAAATAAATTACAGGCTGCAATTTATAACGCGGCCAATGATCAAGAAGAACTGGCGTTGCGTGCGATACAAACCTATCTAAATCTGTATAAGGCGAATGCGACCATTGGGCTGTTTGAAGATAATCTCAAAAGCGCCAATCAACGGGTGACCGATTTCAGCAATATGGAAGCAAATGGTTTATTAGCACGTAATGATTTATTAAAAGCACAGCTTCAACAAGCCAATGTTGAGCTCGCTCTGGCGGAAGCAAAAAAGAACGCCAAAATTTTGAATTACAGGCTGAATGCCCTTCTAAAATTACCCGAAGAAACACAGATCAGCACTGAGGTAAATGCAGTAACACCGGTCGCAAGCGGACTTCCTTCCACCGAAAATAGAAATGATCTTAAAGCTTTAGATTTTCAAGAAGAAGCTCTTCAAGATCAGATTAAAGTAGCTAAGGCTGATTATTATCCGTCTCTGGCTTTAGTGGGTGGTTACATCGCGTTGGATCTCAATAATGCACTCACCGTAACCAATGCGATGAATGTAGGTGTAGGCGTTTCTTATAACCTCGCATCCCTTTTTAAATCTAAGGCTAACGTTAAATTAGCCGAAAGTCAGGCTCAGCAGTTACGTTACCAAATTGACGAAGCTACTGCCCAAGCTAAAGTAAATGCACAAAATGCTTTTGCTGAATATAATCTCGCTTTAAACACTTTTGAAGTTTATGAAGTTTCTAAGGAGCAAGCTGAAGAAAACTACCGCATCGTAAAAGATAAATACGATAACGGACTTTCTGATACTAATGACCTTCTGGAAGCCGATGTGCAGCAACTGCAAGCCAACATTAATCTGACGTACGCTAAGGCAGACATTACCCAAACCTATTATCAACTTTTAAGTGCCGAAGGCGTACTTACCAAGCAATTTTCTCAAAATTAACCCTTCTACAATCATGGAACAGAAGAAAAAAACCAATAAAAAATTCATCATCATTACAGCCGTTTTAGTGCTCATCGGCGCAACCTACGGAACGATTAAGTTCATTCACTCGCTCTCTCACGAAGAAACTGATGATGCTCAGGTAGAAGCAAATATGAGTGCCATCATACCGCACGTAGGCGGTTATGTTGACCAAATTTTTGTTGAAGATAACGCTATTGTAAAAGCTGGAGACACATTGTTTACTATAGATCAGCGCGATTATCTTGTTCAGTTAGAACAAGCCAAAGCAAGTTTAGCAGCCGCCGAAAGTCAGCTTGCTGTTGCGCAGTCCTCTATTGGTTCCTCTAAGGCAAATGCCAGCGCATCCTATGCACAGGTTTCTTCAACTTACGGCAATATTGAGTCGGCCAAAATTCAGTTGAGGAGAGCTTCAGATGATTATACCAGATATAAAAATCTCTACGACAATAAGAGCATCACGACTCAGCAATACGAGCAAGCTTTAGCGGCTAAGCAAGAAGCCGAAGCACGTCTTTCGGTTTTAGAAAATCAGCAAAAAGCAATGCAAAGTCAAAGCCGTGCGGCGACTTCTCAAAACGAAGTGACCGAAAAACAAGTCGCTGTTGCTGAAGCTAATATTAAAAGCGCTCAAGCGCAGGTAGATGCCGCACAACTTAATCTGGATTACACGGTGGTGATCGCTCCTATCGACGGCCAACTTTCTTCGATAGAAATTCAAGAAGGGCAATTTGTGCAACCCGGTCAATCGCTCTTTTATCTTGTAAATACTCAAGATAAATGGATTGTTGCCAATTTTAAAGAAACCCAATTAAACGATATGAAAGTTGGTCAAAAAGTAGGCATTGCTATCGATGCCTATCCAGATGAAGAGTTTGAAGGGGTCATAGCTAACTTCTCTCCTGCTACCGGCGCTCGATTTTCTTTACTTCCACCCGATAATGCGACCGGAAACTTTGTAAAAACCGTACAACGCCTACCTGTGAAGATTAATTTTACTGACGCTAACAGTCAGGAACGCTTGGCTTTGTTACGCGCAGGAATGAATGCAGAAATAGACGTACATCTAAACTAGAATACTATGGCTGAGGCTATAGAAGCAGAAGACAGTCTCGTTGAGTATGGCTTTAGACGCGTGATCATCACGATCACCGCGATTCTTTGCGCACTTTTAGAGATTGTAGATACAACCATTGTAAACGTTGCATTAAATGATATGCGCGGAAGCCTGGGCGCCACCTTGACTGATGTCGCGTGGGTAATCACCGCGTATGCCATTGCTAACGTGATCATCATACCTATGACGAGTTGGTTATCAAAACAGTTTGGTCGGCGGAATTATTTTGCGGTTTCCATCGTCATTTTTACGTGTTCTTCCTTTCTCTGCGGAAATGCTACAAACATTTGGGAGCTCGTTGCTTTTAGGTTTGTTCAAGGTCTAGGTGGTGGTGCGTTGCTGGTTACTGCACAAACTATTATAACCGAAAGTTACCCGGTCGCTAAACGAGGTATGGCGCAAGCCATTTACGGAATGGGTGTGATCGTTGGTCCTACCCTAGGACCACCTTTAGGTGGCTATCTGGTTGACAATTTCTCGTGGCCTTATATTTTCTATATCAATATTCCGATTGGGATCATTGCGACCTTTTTGACAATTCTCTTTGTTAGAAGTCCAAAATATGGTGAAAAACTGAGCGCAAATCAAGTAGACTGGTGGGGTATTGTATTTCTTGCCTCCTTTATTGGTTCGTTGCAATTTGTACTTGAACACGGGCAACAAGACGACTGGTTTGAAGACCATATGATCGTAATTTTAAGTGTGGTTTCTTTATTTGGTCTTGTGGCATTTATTTGGCGCGAACTGGTTTATGAGTTTCCTATTGTAAACCTAAGGGTACTGCGCAACACCAATTTATGGACGGGAACTATAATGACCTTTATTCTAGGTTTTGGTCTTTACGGCTCTACCTTCGTGATCCCGATTTACACCCAGTCCATTTTAGGGTGGACAGCAACCGATGCCGGCTTATTACTAATCCCGAGTTCGATAACCACAGGTTTAATGATGCCCATAATAGGGAAGCTCCTAGAACGCGGAATCCCCGCAAAGTATCTGGTAGCACTGGGTTTTATTGGGTTTTTCTTATATAGCCTATGGATGCATAACCTGCTTACTCCAGATACCTCGTCAGAGGCTATGTTTTGGCCTTTAGTGCTCCGCGGAATGGGTCTGGGACTGTTATTTGTTCCTATTACTACCTTAGCACTTTCTACGTTAAAAGGAGCTGAGATTGGTGAAGGCGCCGCCTTTACCGGAATGATGCGCCAATTAGGAGGCTCGTTCGGTATTGCTATTATCACAACGATGATTTCACGCTTAAATCAGCAGCATCGGGTTGATCTGATTCCTAACTTAAGTAGTATTGATCCGCAAACGCAACAGCGTGTAAACGGTTTGCAGCAAATGTTTATAGGGAAAGGTTTTAGTTTTAATGAAGCCTTAGACCGCGCATACCAAGTATTAGAAGGAAGCATTAGCCTTCAAGGCACGGTACTCACGTATATGGATGTATTTCTATACTTGGGAATTCTGTTTTTAGTCTGCGTACCTTTTGTTTTAATGATGAAAAATGGTTCGGGCAAACCGGCATCAGGAGCGCATTAATACCTTCTGTATTTAGCTGACTCCTCAAAGACATGTTCTAAGATCGCCGCTTCCTGCTCATCAAAAGGTATGTTGCGGCGTTCCATCACTAGTTTAGCGGTTTGAAAAGCTTTATTGGTTTTATAAGTGGTAAAACCACTGGCCCCACCCCAACTGAAACTAGGAACAAAATTACGAGGAAAACCTGTTCCAAAAATATTGACGCTTACACCGATAACCGTTCCTGTATTGAACATGGTATTAATACCGCACTTGCTGTGATCTCCCATCATTAAACCACAAAATTGCAATCCGGTTTTTGCAAAACCTTCGGTCTCGTAATCCCAAAGACGCACTTCTTCGTAATTATTTTTAAGGTTGCTGTTGTTAGAATCCGCACCAATATTGCACCATTCACCCAACACAGAATTTCCTAAATAACCATCGTGACCTTTATTAGAATATGCCATCAATACCGAATTGGTAACCTCTCCTCCAACTTTGCAATACGGACCAATAGTCGTTCCTGTATAGATTTTTGCTCCCATCTTTACGGCAGCGTGTTCGCAAAGTGCAAACGGACCGCGAATGAGTGCACCTTCCATAATCTCAGCATCTTCACCTATATAAATAGGACCTGCTGAGGCATTAAGCGTGCAAAAATTAATTTTAGCACCTTCTTCAATAAAGATATTTTCTGCGTGAAGCGTTTGTACTCCTTTAGGTATTTCTGCAGAAGTTCTTCCTTCGGTTATCAAATCATAATCCAGCTGAATGGCTTCGTGATTTTTACTGAAAATATCCCAATTATTTTCAATCTTAAAGACACCTTCAACCGTAACTTCTAATTGCTCATAGGTATCAAAATCTATTTCTTCCTGGTTATCTTTAGTATAAAAAGCAACGATATCATCCCCATCAAAAAGGGCTTGATTTTCCTGTAGATCCAGCACTTGTTCTACCAGAACTTCCGTAGGAATATACGATGCATTGATCATTACATTCTCTTCAAACTCCACCATAGGGAATTTTTCAGACAAATACTCTTCAGTGATTGTAGAAGTTGTACTTCCCAGGTGTTTTTCCCACTTCTCCCGAATGGTTAAAATTCCGATTCTGAGATCTGCGACAGGTCTAGTATAGGTAAAGGGTAAGAGCTTTTTACGCGAAGGACCGTCAAAGAGAATATAGTTCATAAGTGTAGTGTTTCTGGGTAAGCGAAAATAAACATTTATCTTTAGAGAAAAGCTATTGCTCCATCTTATAGCGTAAGGTTAAAATGATACACTTGGGAATTGATAACCTTTCAACCCCAATAAAAAAAGCCCTTTAGCAAGTGCTAAAGGGCTTTCTAATATTAGAAAATGTTAGGGCTTAGTTACCGCCTTTTTCCATTTGCTTTTTCAATGCTGCAAGAGCATCATTTGCGTCTCCCAAAGTAGGTGCGCTAGCTGCTGCAGAATCAGCTGCTTTCTTAGCTGCCTGCTTAACAATCTTAGCTTCCTCTTCTTTAAACAATGCAGTGTGTGAAGCAACTACACGTTTAAAGTCTTTATTAAACTCAATGATTTGGAATTCTGCCTCATCACCTTTACCAAGTTTGCTTCCGTCTTCTTTCTCTAAGTGACGCCCTGGAATAAATGCCACGATGTCCTCGTTGAATTCAACAGTTGCTCCTTTGTCTACAATTTCTCCAATTGTACCGGTGTGCTTAGTTCCTACTGCAAAATCAGCTTCGTATTTGTCCCAAGGATTGTCTTCAATCTGCTTGTGACCTAAGCTTAATTTGCGTCCTTCTACGTCAAGCTCAAGAACTACAACTTCTAGTTTATCACCGATGTTTGTAAATTCTGATGGGTGCTTGATTTTCTTAGTCCAAGAAAGGTCTGAGATGTAGATAAGACCGTCGATACCTTCTTCTAATTCTACGAATACACCAAAGTTAGTGAAGTTACGTACAATTCCGGTGTGACGAGAACCTACAGGATATTTAGAAGTAATATCAGTCCAAGGATCTTGCGTTAATTGCTTGATACCAAGAGACATCTTACGATCTTCACGATCCATAGTAAGAATTTGAGCTTCTACTTCGTCACCAACGTTTACGAAATCCTGAGCGCTACGTAAGTGCGTAGACCAAGACATTTCACTAACGTGGATAAGACCTTCTACTCCTTCTTCTACTTCAACAAAAGCACCGTAATCTGCGATTACTACAACTTTTCCTTTTACTTTATCACCTACACTTAAAGTCTCGCTAAGAGCATCCCATGGGTGCTTCTTAAGCTGCTTAAGACCAAGTTGGATACGTGTTTTATCCTCATCAAAGTCAAGGATAACCACGTTAAGTTTCTGATCAAGATCAACGATCTCATTCGGGTGGTTGATACGAGACCAAGAAAGATCTGTAATGTGTACCAATCCATCTACGCCACCAAGGTCAACGAATACTCCGTAAGAAGTAATGTTTTTAACGGTACCTTCAAGAACCTGACCTTTTTCAAGCTGCCCGATGATTTCTTTTTTCTGCTCTTCGATATCTGCCTCGATAAGCGCTTTGTGAGAAACAACAACGTTTTTGAATTCTTGGTTAATTTTAACCACTTTGAATTCCATTGTTTTGTTTACATACGCATCGTAATCACGAATAGGCTTCACATCGATCTGAGAACCTGGTAAGAATGCTTCAATACCAAATACGTCTACGATCATACCACCTTTAGTACGTGCTTTTACAAAACCGGTAACAATTGTACCATCCTCGTGAGCTTTGTTTACACGCTCCCAAGCTTTGATCACACGTGCTTTACGGTGAGATAATACTAATTGACCGGTTGCGTCTTCACGCACGTCAATTAATACCTCTACAGTATCACCAACTTTAAGATCTGGGTTGTAACGGAACTCGTTAAGAGAGATTACACCTTCAGACTTTGCGTTGATGTCTATAATAGCATCACGATCTGTGATGTTGATTACTTTACCTTCAACAACTTCGTCATCAAGAGTGTCAACAAAGTTTTCTGCAACCAGCTTTTCAAACTCGTCTAGCTTATCATCATCGATAGGATCAATTCCTTCTTCGTAGTTGTGCCAGTTGAATTCTTTAAGAAATTTCTCAGGATTAGCTTGAGCAGCACTTTCGTAACCTTTTGGTTCTTTAATTGCATCAGGAGTAGCAAGTTCTTCTGCTGCTGCAACATTTGTCTTAAGCTCAACTTCTTCCTGAGCTTCTGGTTTTTTATTTTCTTCAGCCATTGCTGATTAATAGTTTGTATTTTACGCTTTTGTGGAAACTAAACAACTCAAAATCGTAAAAGAGGTTTAAAATACATGTTTGGTTTCAAGAGATTCATTTTAAATCCCTCATCCTTTTGGGTTTCCAACCGTTGTCAAAAGGAGTGCAAAATTACATAAACTTTTCTAATTTTCTATTCTGAAATAAAAAATATGTTAGCAGAAAAATCAAACACCACATTTAAGGGGCAAACCGCTAGACATGAACTCTTTGGAAAGGTCTGGAAAGCTCCCGATCAAAAAGCTGTGGTTTGCATCATTCACGGTTTTGGAGAGCATTTAGCAAGGTACACTCACGTTGCCGAATATTTCAATACTAAAAACATAACCTGCTATGCAATCGATCTGCCCGGCCACGGAAAATCTAGCGGTGAACGTGGCGTTGTACGCTCCTTACAGGATTTTATTTTAGCAGTGGACTTTCTTTATGAAAAAGCCATTGAAGAAAACCCGGAAACACCGGTATTTTTATATGGTCACAGTATGGGCGGCGGCATTGTTTTACGCTATTTATTAATAACAGCAGATCCACCGGCAGGAGCCCTCGTGACTTCGCCTTGGCTAAAGCTCGTCAACAATCCCGGAGCATTGCAAATTATTCTAGGCAGAATGGCCTTGACCTTTGCTCTAAACCCGATTAAGGAAACTAAACTCAACCCAGAGGATCTTTCCAGAAATGCTGAAGTAGGAAAAGCTTACCAAAACGATCCGCTGGTACACGGTAAGGCTTCAATAAAATTATTTTTTGGTCTAAACGATAACGGCGTTTACCTAATGGATAAAACTTTTGATTTTAGAACCAAACTTCTTCTAGCACACGGGACCGAAGACAACGTCACAAAATACCAAGCTTCAAAAACTTTGGCTTCGCGTCATCCTGATCAAATGGATTTTAAATCTTGGGAAGGTTTACGACACGAAACGCACAACGAACTCAACAAAGAAGAAGTTCTTGAGTTTTATAGCAATTGGATTCTAGATCGTGCGAATTCTTAATAGCGTAAATTGCGGTTATTCAATTTAAGCAATTGCATTTTTATATTTTGTCGGGTTAATTTGAATACCTCAACCATTTCCCGTTGATTAGGTTGCTGCCAATTATAATAGGCAGTGACTTTTAAAAATGTAGGCTGAAACTGCTTATTCCCATAATATTTGAGATTCACCAGCCAGTCACCAGAACCTAGATCATCAATCAAAAACTCTTCTGAAGTATAGCCTTTAAGTTTTTCATCTCTGATGCGGTCGGGACTTTGCTCTAAGGTGTGATTCACCACATAAGGTTGATTTTGCGGATTTACAAATTCAAGATCAAATTCGGCTTCAGAGGTGTTCCATTCAAAAACTAAACGAACATCGTAAGCGAGTTCGCTTTTATTTTCAGGGAGTGAAAATTTAGCATCTGCATCGATCTTATCTTTATGCTGAAAATATAAGGCTTCCATCTCCCGGTAAACAATCGCGTCTATTCCTGTGCCGCTCAAACTATCTGTGGTATTCATATAGCCCATATACATCAACCAGGCTTTCTGATAATTTTCAGCAACAGCAAACGAATTGCCTAAATCCCGATACGATTGCGCGTATTGCGGACGCAGTCTGAATATCTTCTTATAAACCGAAAGCGCTTTTTCACGATCAGCGTTTGCTTCATAAGTATATGCGAGCACCTTCAAGGCTTCAGCATTGGTTTCAAAAGCGGTTTCCATTTCGCTTAAAACCAAATGTGCTTTATCGGTAGCATTTTTATCATAAAAGTACTGTGCAACATCAGCATAAAATGCGACGTCTCGTGCATTGTTAACAAGCGATTTTTCATAAATACTAAAAGCTTCTTCCAGAGTATTTGAACTTTCTAAATTCTTCTGATATTGAGGAGTTACTGTGATTAGACTTTCCATGGCAATAGCGTCGTCAGAGTAAACCCTTTGATTTCCATAAGTCTTACCGACCTTTTCTTTACGCTGTGAAAAATAAGCACCTTTAGTACGTACTACAATTACGCCACCTGAAGCCATACTCCCGTACCTATTAGTCTGACTTAATGATTTTAAAATAAGAATATCCTGTACATTCGCTATATCGATAAATGGTGGTTCTGTATAAATTGTTCCATCTATATCCCATATAGCAGGTATGTTGTTATTTATAGAGTTACCCGCTCTAATATAAATTTCGCCTTCACTATTTACTTCTAATCCTGCTGCTCTACCATCTATAGCTCTTGCTAAATCTACCGCAGCTTGATTTAAACTAGCTCCTTTTACATATGCCGAAGAACCACCAGTACTGATATACCCCATCGCTGTTGGCATTTTTCTAGGTTTACCATTTGGACCAAATTCTTCTTGACAATCGCTTTGATTCTTGTTTTTGGTAGTGACGGTTACCTCATCAAGATCATTAACCTCGGGCAGCATTTTTACATTGAGCGTTTTCGTAACATCTTCTATTATGATCGTTACGGTTTCTAGTCCTACATAAGAAAATTGTAATTCTTGACGTGGCGCCACATCGATGGTATAGTATCCCCTACTATCTGTTGCGGTCATAACTTCTGTACCCACCACAGTAACTTTAGCACTAACCACAGGTGTTCCTAAACTGGTAACATAACCGGTCACCTCCTGTGTGCTTTGTGCAAATAGACCAAATGAAACACTTAATAAAGCCAAAAAACATATTACACCTATTTTCATAATCCACCTAATTCGCATAATTCACATAATTACAGTAAGTTATATAAAACTATTAATTAAAATATAACTAAACACAATAAGTTTATATTCTTGAGGCAGATTACACTATCAACAATTTCAATTCACATTTTTAAAGATTCAACTAATTTCCAGACTGATAATTTAGAATTATCTAGAAATAACTACTTTACAAAAAGCTCAAATTGATTTTGTTAACTTTAGATGCACTAACTAAAATGTTTCTAGATGAATACAAAAATTACATTATTATTTCTGCTGATAGGACTAGTTGCTTTCGGGCAAAAAATTCCTAAAGACAAAAAGCAGCTTATTGCTTCTGTTGAAAGTCACAAAGAAGAATTGATTTCGATAAGTGACCAAATTTGGGCAAATGCCGAAATCGCTTTTCAGGAAACCGAATCTTCAAAACTACTTGCCGATTATGCCGAAGCAAATGGTTTTGCTGTAGAACGCGGAGTTGCTGATATTCCTACCGCATTTATTGCGACCTATGGAGAGGGCAAGCCGGTAATAAGTATTCTGGGTGAGTTTGACGCACTTCCCGGTATTTCACAAAAGGCGCAGCCTACTAAAGAACCCCTGGAAGCTGGCGCAGCAGGTCACGGATGTGGTCATAACCTTTTTGGGACCGCAAGTCTGGGTGCAGCTATTGCGGTTAAAGAGATGATCGAAGCCGGAAAAATTAAAGGCACCGTAAAATTCATAGGTACTCCTGCCGAAGAAAAATTCTTTGGTAAATTATGGATGCTCGAAGCTGGGGTTTGGGATGATGTAGATGTTAATGTAAGCTGGCACCCTTCTGCAGATACTAAAGCAGATGTGCAAAGTTCGCTGGCTATGGTTGACTTTATTGTAGAATTTAACGGTCAAGCGGCGCACGCTGCGGCAGATCCGTGGAATGGGCGCAGTGCTTCTGATGCGTTAGAGTTGTATACCACGGGAATCAATTATTACCGTGAACATATAAAACCTACCGTACGCATTCACTATCATATTCAAGATGGTGGTCAAGTGGTTAACGTGGTGCCTGATTACAGCAAATTGTGGGTACGCGTGCGCAATACCGATACTAAAGGAATGCTTCCGGTTTTTGAACAGGTAAAGAAAATGGCAGAAGGTGCTGCAATTATGGCGAATGTAGATTATAAATATTCGCTAGTTTCCGGAATACGAGAAACTTTGGTAAACAGAACCGGCGGAGCCGTAATGCAAGAGAATCTGGAGCTTTTAGGCCCTTTAGAATATACGGAAGAAGAAATCGCTTTTGGTAAAAAGATTCAAGAAATGACCGATAAACCTCAAGTAGGAATGGACAGCAAGATCTATCCCTTTGAGGAAACCAGAGAAAATCCCGGCGGCGGCTCTACAGATGTGGGTGACGTAAGTTGGAATGTGCCTAATATCAATCTTGGCGTAACCGTTGCTCCTAAAGATACGCCTTGGCATTCCTGGGCGGTTGTCGCATGCGGCGGAATGTCTATAGGCCATAAAGGAATGGTAATGGCTTCAAAAGCTATGTCAATGACTATGTATGATTTATTTGAAGATGCAAAACTTGTTGAAGAAGTAAAAACTGAATTTAAAGAACGTAAAGGAGACGACGTCTACAAAGCGATGATCCCCGATGGACCGCCACCTATTGGTAACTAAAAAAAAATCCCCGTTCACTATTGAACGGGGATTTTTGCTTTAAGCAATTTTTGAATTAACTATCTAAACTCATAATTGCTTTTTCATTTACAAATTCTTTAATACCAAAACCACCGTGTTCTCTACCATATCCTGAAGCTTTTACACCACCAAAAGGCATATTAGGTTGTGCGAGGCCAAAACTGTTGATAAATACCATTCCGGTGTCGAAATGATTTTTGGCAAGTTCAAAAGCTGCCTTTTCGTCTTTTGAAAATATACCACCACCTAAACCAAAGCGGCTGTCATTTGCGATACGCATAGCATCCTCATTATCTTTTGCTTTGATCAGCGAGGCAACAGGACCAAACAACTCATCATCATAAGCCGGTTGACCGGGTTTTACATTACCTAAAACCGTTGCGGGATAAAAGTAGCCTTCACCTTTGGGCAAATTACCACCGCATAATACTTCGGCTCCATTAGCAATACTTTCTTGAACCTGATCGTGCAATTTTTCTCGTAAATCCTTACGCGCCATAGGTCCAATATCCACGGTGTCATCTGTAGGATCACCAAATTTGATTTTTTCCATTCCGGCAACGAATTTTTGCTTGAATTCATCGTAGACTTTCTCAGTTACAACAAAGCGTTTGGCGGCAACACAGGTTTCCCCGTTATTATAAATTCGTCCTTTAATACTCCATTCTACTGCGGTATCAACATCAGCGTCATCTAGTACTAAATACGCATCGTTAGATCCCAATTCCAATACGGTTTTCTTTAAAGCTTTTCCGGCTTTTTCGCCAACAACTTTTCCTGCTGCTCCACTACCGGTTAAGGTAACTCCGCGTACCAAATCATTTTCAATGATAGCGTCAGATTGGTCGTGCGAAATTCTCAGCACCGTAAATATGTTTTCCGGTAAACCTGCCTCCCTGATGATTTTTTCGATCAACAATGCAGAACCGGTCACATTTTCGGCGTGCTTCAGTAATATCCCGTTACCCGCCATTAAATTAGCGATGGTATAGCGCATTACTTGATAGGTAGGAAAATTCCAAGGTTGAATGCCGTAAATCACGCCTAGTGGTGCATAAGTGATCACACCTTTTCCGCCTTGCGGCAGGGTGCGCTTTTCATCCTGTAAAGCTTTAGGCCCATTTTGCGCAGTATATTCGCAGATACCTACACACAAATCAACTTCTTGTTCCCCCTGACTGATGAGTTTCCCCATTTCTTCAGTCATCAATTTAACCAATTGCTCTTTATGCTCAGCGAGACTTTTACCTATTTTCTGAATAAACGCTGCACGTTTTTCTAACGGAAAGGTCTTCCACTCTAGAAAAGCATTGTGCGTCGCTTGAACCGCATCACTTGCTTCTTGATCGGTCATCATCTTATATCGATCAAGAGGTTTACCGGTAGAAGGATTTATAGTTTGAATGGTATCTTTACTTGTAGCCTTTTGCGTGGCATTGGGCTTATCTAAAATGTCTGTACTCATAATAGTTCTTTTAAATAGTTTTCGGTATTACTTAAATAGTAAGCAACCGCAATTTTTATTTTAAAGTTAATGAGTAGCCTAACTGAAACAAGGGGTTTTAATAAAGCCTTAAGCACATCTTATGGGGAATTTAGCATATGATTCTTCAAATAAAGACTGAAGTATGAAATTAGCGTTTATGCTTCCACTGAAATAAAAGCTGGAGTATGATAATGAGTATGGAATATACTAACCCCAAAGTCGCCACGCCCGCCCACTGATAATGCTGCCATGCGTAAGCTCCGGTAACCGTACCTAGCGCTCCGCCTATAAAATAAAGCACCATATAAATGGTATTTACCCTATTGCGCGCTTCTGGGTTTTGATTAAAAATGATATTCTGATTGGTTACGTGCAAACATTGCAATCCAAAATCAACCGACAAAACTCCTATTACCAGACCAAAAATAGAATTTCCACTAAATTGAAAAACGATCCAAGACACAATGAGAATAGCTGTAAAAATATAGATGAGCTTCTTAGACGGATATTTATCATTCAACTTACCCGAAATAGTAGCGCCTAAAGCTCCTATCATTCCCAAAACGCCAAAGAGTCCGGCTGCACCACTACCGTAACCAAAATTGGTTTCCATCAAAAATACTAGCGTGGTCCAGAATGCGCTAAATCCTGCAAAGCCCAATGCACCTCGTAAACCGGCAATACGCACTTCGGGCTTGGTTTTAAATAATTTCCAAAGCGATTGCATGAGTTGAGAATACGTTCCTTTAAAATTGGTGGCGACATCCGGTAATTTAAAATAAAGCAGTGCTGCATAAACAAGCATAATTCCGGCAGCTACGTAATACATAAAACGCCAACCAAAATACTCTCCTACTAATCCGCTGAGAAAACGGCTTCCTAAAATCCCGATCAGCAAACCGCTCATCACGATCCCAATGGCTTTACCTCGGTTTTCTTCAGAAGCGAGTTGGGCAGCCATCGGCACAAACAGTTGAGGCACTACAGAAGAAAAACCCACACAAAAACTAGAAATTGTAAGCACAGTAAGAGAAGGCGCCATTGCAGTCACCAACAGGGAACCAATAATCGCCACAAAATCGATCAAAATGATGGTTCTTCTAGAAAATTTGTCCCCTAACGGAATGATGAAAAGCAAACCAAACGCATATCCTAATTGTGTTGCGAGCGGAATATTGCTCACCTGCGCCTCGGTTACCGAGAAGGTTTTGGCCATTAAATTAAGAAGCGGTTGGTTGTAATAATTATTGGCCACAACCAGACCCGCTCCTGCAGCCATCAAGTAGAGTAGCCCACGATCAAGTTGGGTAGCTTTCATTAATAAAAAAGGAATTTCAAAAGATTAGCATCTGCCGAAGATACGGTCCTTTGCGAGTTGTAAAAGAATATGAAACTGATCTTCAATATTAGTATGCGTATTGTCTAGCAAAATCGCATCTTCTGCCTGCACAAGCGGAGAATCGGCTCTTGATGTATCAAGTTTATCACGCTTCTGAACATTCTCTAAAACTGCTTCATAACTTACGGCATCGCCTTTAGCTTTAAGCTCTTCAAATCTACGGCGCGCACGCTCGTCTGCAGATGCGGTCATAAATACTTTCAACTCGGCGTCAGGGAAAACCACGGTACCAATGTCACGACCATCCATCACAATGCCTTTTTCTTCGCCCATCTCGTGTTGCTTTTGCACGAGCAGTTTTCGTACTTCGGGAATCGCAGCGATCTGACTTACAAAGTTGGATACTTCTAGTGTTCTGATCTCCCGTTCTACATTTTCGCCATTAAGATAAACGTCGGCAATCCCGGTCTCTGCATTCATTTGAAACTTTACTGAAACCATAAATAAATGCCTGATCAACGCTTCTTTATCAAAATGCCCGGCTTTGATAAATAATTTACGCATCGCATACAGTGTCACGGCACGATACATCGCACCGGTATCAACATATACGTAGCCCAATTCTTGAGCCAGCATTTTGGCTACTGTACTTTTACCTGTAGAAGAATAGCCGTCTATGGCAATGGTTATTTTTTTCAAAAGTTTATGCTTGAAGATTAAATAGTATCGTAATTACTTTAGTTCAAATCTATATTTAAACCAAAGAATCCTGAGCTGGCAGCAGTGTTGTAACGCGCGTAGCTGTAACTCAGGCGCAATTTATTAAACTTCACAGAGAAACCGGCACTAAGACCTGCAAAACTACGTTGATCTACAATACGCAATTCTTCGGCTCTACGCACACTATATCCCAACCGAATATTAAAGCCTTTATCTGGAAATAATTCTGCTGCAAAAATCATATGGCGAAGCGCTTCATCAAAGAAATTGACATTTTCCGGGGTAGAATTTCCATTTAGGTCTGAAGTTGCTCGTGCGGGATTAGCAAAGGCTAAATTCCAATTTTGAAGGTTCTCTAAAGTAAAATGCCATCGCACCGGAACGTATTCTAACTTTTGAGAAATACCAAGATCCACTTCTAGCGGAAGCCTTTCATGCGTAACATCGTAAGCCATAAACTGCGTACCAATATTGCGCACCACTCCGGCAATATTGAGTTCCAGTTCATCATTAACGTAGATAAATCCCAGATCTACTGCGCCACCTAACGAAGTGTACTGCTCCAATTTTGAAGAAATCAATTTAACATTAGCTCCAACAAAAAAATCTGTTCGCGGAATATTATAAGCATAACCCGCAGAAAAGGCCACTTCGCCTCCACTAAAGTCTGCTGTGGCATTACCGCGCTCATCATAGCCTTTAAAAGTACCATAATTTACATACGTGACCCCGGCGTGAAAAACGCCACTCCGCCGATCGTATTCATAAGCATAGCCTACAGTCCCATAATTTACATCAGCAAGATAGTTGACATAGTTTAAAGAAAGTTGGTTATGCATTTCTGGATTGATCGTCGCCGGATTGAATAAACCACTTGTGGGATCGTAACTGTAATCGGTTAATAGTTTTCCGCCTAGCGCAGCTTGTTTTGGCGAAGAAACTAAATTCAGGAATTGATATGTCGCGCGACCTCCCAATTGCGCCCAAAAACTGAAGCTCGTCAACAAGGCTAAAATTAAAAGTAGCTTTTTTATCATATCAAATCATCAAACAACCCGTATCGCAAAACGTATACAAGTATACTTTATTTCTACCCCATTAAAAAACCCGCTAAGTGACTTAGCGGGTTTGATTAAAATGTATCTAAGAGTTTAAAGTTGCTTAGCACGTTTAACCTTTTCATTGGTCAAAGCAATGTCAAGTACTTCGCTCATATCATTCACGTAGTGGAATGTAAGCCCTTTAAGGTAATCTTCATTGATCTCTTTAATATCACGCTCATTCTCTGCACACATAATGATTTCTTTAATGTGCGCGCGTTTTGCTGCAAGAATCTTCTCTTTAATACCGCCTACAGGCAATACTTTTCCACGCAGCGTGATCTCGCCGGTCATTGCGATGCTTTGTTTTACTTTTCGCTGTGTAAATAATGAAACTAACGAAGTCAACATCGTGATCCCTGCACTCGGCCCATCTTTTGGCGTAGCACCTTCAGGTACGTGAATGTGTACATTGTACTTTTCAAAAACGCTAGGATCTAGTTCCAGATATTCGGCGTTTGACTTGATGTATTCCATTGCAAGGGTAGCGCTCTCTTTCATCACTTTCCCCAAGTTTCCGGTAACGCTTAGGTTTCCTTTTCCTTTAGAAAGTATAGATTCAATAAAGAGAATATCTCCGCCTACTTGCGTCCAAGCTAGTCCGGTTACTACTCCGGCTACCTCATTATTTTCATATTTATTGCGCTCTAGTTTTGGAGAACCTAAAACATCAATAACCGTCTGGTTGTCTATTTTGATCTTGTACTCTTCTTCCATCGCAATATTTTTAGCTGCATAACGCACCATCTTTGCGATTTGCTTTTCTAAGCCGCGCACACCGGATTCACGCGTATACCCTTCCACAATTTTCTCTAATTGAGGTTTTGCAATCTTCAGTTGATCTGCGGTTACGCCGTGTTCTTTTAATTGTTTCGGAAGTAAGTGACGTTTCCCGATTTCAACTTTTTCTTCAATGGTATAACCGGTAACATTGATAATCTCCATACGGTCACGCAATGCCGGCTGAATGCTACCCAAATTGTTTGCCGTAGCAATAAACATCACTTTAGAAAGGTCAAAACCAAGTTCTAAGAAATTATCGTGAAACTCTGCATTTTGTTCAGGATCTAACACTTCAAGCAAAGCCGAAGAAGGATCTCCCTGATTACTGTTGCTCAATTTATCGATCTCATCTAAAACAAATACCGGGTTGCTGGTTCCTGCCTTTTTTAAATTCTGAAGAATTCTACCTGGCATCGCACCTATATAGGTTTTACGGTGTCCGCGGATTTCGGCCTCGTCACGCAAACCGCCTAAACTCATACGCACATATTCGCGTCCAAGCGCCTCGGCAACCGATTTTCCTAAAGAAGTTTTACCAACTCCCGGAGGTCCGTACAGACATAAGATAGGAGACTTCATATCATTTCGCAGTTTTAATACTGCGAGATATTCAATAATTCGCTTCTTAACATCATCTAATCCGTAATGATCGCGGTCAAGAATTTTCTTAGCACGCTTTAAATCGAATTTATCTTTGCTGAATTTATTCCACGGAAGGTCTAGAAACAGATCCAGATAGTTACGCTGAATGCTGTACTCCGCAACCTGTGGATTCATTCGCTGCATTTTGGCAAGCTCTTTTTTGAATTGCTTACCCACTTTTTCATCCCACTTTTTCTTCTTCGCACGTTGACGCATTTCTTCGATCTCATCTTCTTGAGAAACGCCACCCAATTCTTCTTGAATTGTTTTCATTTGCTGATGCAAGAAATACTCGCGCTGCTGCTGACTCATATCGTTATGCACACGGCTCTGAATGTCATTTTTCAGCTCCAGTTTTTGCATTTCGGTATTCATATAGCGCAACGTCTGTAACGCACGTTCTTGAAGGTCATTGATCTCCAAAAGGCCTTGTTTTTCCTCAACACTCAAGTTCATATTAGAACTCACAAAATTGATGAGAAACGATTCGCTCTCAATATTTTTGATCGCAAAACCTGCTTCACTAGGAATATTAGGGGATTGTTTAATGATCTGCAATGCCTGCTCTTTAATCGACTCGATAATCGCTTTAAATTCAGCAGAATCTTTTTCAGGTTTGGTTTCAGCAACTTCACGTACCGTCGCCACCAAGTATGGTTTTTCGGTGATAACTTCAGCAATATTGAAGCGCTTTTTACCCTGAATGATCACGGTAACATTTCCGTCAGGCATTTTCAACACACGTAAAATACGCGCCACCACACCTGTGGTATTAATATCGTCTGCAGATGGATTTTCTACTTCACCATCCTTTTGAGAAACAACACCTATAATTTTTGAACCTTTATTCGCCTCGTTGATCAAGTCGATAGACATATCACGCCCGGCAGTAATCGGGATCACAACACCGGGAAATAGCACGGTATTTCTTAAAGGAAGTATAGGTAAGGTTTCAGGTAATTCTTCTCTATTGATCTCATCCTCATCCTCAGGAGTCATCAACGGAATTAACTCAGCATCACCTTCAAAGTCCTGCAATGACAGATTGTCAAGATTTGTAAATTTTGTTCTAGCCATATTATTTAACGCCACATTGTCACGATTTCAATTCTTTTGAAAACAATGCGATCTTTTTTATTTGATTTAAACCCTTTAATAATGGGCTTTTAAGCTGTTTAGTATCTTTCTTTACTTCTATAATTCAATTCCTATGCCACCTTAACTTTTAGTGTTGATGGAAAAAAATTCCGCAGAACTGTAACAAACTGCTTACCGACGTATCTTTATACTGAAGCATTAACCTATTGAACACAACTAACCATCATATTGATCTGCTTTTAGAGCAATGTAAAAACGGAAATCAGCACGCGCAGCTTACGGTTTACAAAAGGTATTATAAAGCTATGTACAATACTTCGCTACATATTGTAAAAGATAGCGCCGAAGCCGAAGATGTAATGCAAGAGTCGTTTTTAAGTGCTTTTACAAAGCTTGATTCGTACAGCGGAGAAGCAACTTTTGGGAGTTGGTTAAAACGTATTGTCGTCAATAACAGCATCAGCAGTTATAACAAACGTAACCGACTCAAAGAAGACGATTTGGATGATACGCTTTACAAGTTAGAAGAAGATCAAGGCATTACTGAATGCGACACTAACCATCTCGAGGTGCAACGCGTTTTACAAACGATGAATCATCTCAAAGATAATTATAGAATGGCGCTTACACTGAATCTGATCGAAGGTTACGATTATGAAGAAATGAGCGACATTCTAGGAATAAGTTATGCCAATTGCAGAACTACAGTTTCCCGAGCAAAAGAAAGTTTAAGAAAAAAATTGAGTGAGCTAATCACCGAATAATTATGAAACCGAATTTAGAAAACTGGTTTGAAGAACAGCGCGACTGTTTTGACATTGCCGAGCCCGGCGATGGTCACGAACTGCGCTTTTTAAACAAACTCAAAGAGACACAAGTAGAAGAAAAAACCGTCAAAAAGCTAGACTGGTGGAAACACCTTGCTTCTGCTGCTGCAATTGTACTGATCGTTTTTGCAGGTTACGCAACCCTTAAGCCTGCAAATAGCGGCGCGGAATTGGCTGCAGTTTCCCCGGAAATGGCTAAGACGCAGGATTTTTTCACCAAAGCTATTGAAGAAGAACTGTATAATATCAACGAGGCTCGAACTCCTGAAACGCAAGAACTAGTAGAGGATGCTCTTGTTCAGCTTGAAGCTTTAGAAAAGGATTACCAAGAGCTTACCGAAGATCTCGCTACTAGCGGTGAAGACAAGCGTGTGATTTATGCGATGATTGCCAACTTTCAGTCACGTATAGATCTGCTCAATACAGTTTTAGAAGAAATCGAATCAATCAAAAAAATTAAAAACGACGTATATGAAGACCAATTACTATAAATATCTTTTTCTTTTTCTAGTTACCAGCGCGGTAACTTTTGCAAACGGCAATGATCCTGACCGCTTTAAAGGCAGGTATACAAAAGAAAAGAAGATCAACAAGCAATACAATGTGAATGCTAATGCGTTGCTTAAAATCAACAACAGCTACGGCAACGTTGATGTCATCTCTTGGGATCAAAATCAAGTGGTTATCGAGGTGCACATTAAAACCAACGGTAACGACGAGGACAAAGTCATCAAAAAACTTAATCAGATCGAAGTAAGCTTTGAAGCCTCTGCAGATATGGTTTCGGCACGTACCGAAATTGAAAGCACAAGTAGTTCGTGGTGGAGCAGCTGGACCTCAGGAGGAAACAATGTAAATATGGAGATCAATTATAAGATCAAAGTTCCTATTACTAACAAAGTTGATCTTAGCAACGATTATGGCGGGATTTCAATAGACAAAATCAAAGGCCAGGCAAAAATATCTTGTGATTACGGACATTTAGATTTAGGCGAATTGCTTGCAGACAATAACCTGCTGAGTTTTGATTACACTAACAACTCCAATATCGCTTATATGAAGAGCGGAAAGATCAGAGCAGATTACAGTGCGTTTACACTGGAAAAAGGCGGAAATATCGAACTCAATGCAGATTATACCAAGTCAACCTTCGGAAGCATTAAGAACTTGCAGTATTCTTGCGATTATGGCGGTCTTAATCTGGATGCTGCAGAGGCCATTAAAGGAAGTTCAGACTATTTAAGCGTAAAGCTTGGCAAAATCAGCGGCCCGGTTGACCTCAATATGGATTATGGTTCGATACGCATTGACGAGCTTACCGCCAGCGCCGGTAATGTGAGAATCAACTCAGAATACGCCGGAGTAAAAATTGGTTATAATGCTGCTTATCAATTCAATTTTATTATAAAACTGGATTATGCAGGGCTGAACGGCGAAGAAGATTTTGAGATCACCAAACGCCAGATCGAATCTTCAGATAAATACTACGAGGGCTATTACGGAAGCGCTTCAGCAAAAAATAACGTGAACATCAACTCTGAATACGGGGGTGTAAGTTTTTATAAAGTCAATTAATCACTAATCAATCAAAAAATGAAAAAAATCATTCTAATCTTAGGTATTGCGCTTCTTTCTTCAACGGTTAACGCACAATGGTGGGGCGGCAAAAAAGTAACCGGAAACGGAAATACTATTACTGACACCCGCAACGTAAGCGACTACGATGAAGTAGGCGTTGCAGGCTCATTTGATGTAATTCTTGTGGCAGGAGCCGAAGGAAAAATCACTGTAGAGGCCGAAGAAAATCTTCAGGAGTATATTATTACCGAAGTTAAAGGCGATAAGCTTAAAATCTATACCGAAGATGGCGTTAGCTTGAGAACCAGCCGCAATAAGGATATCATTATTACAGTTCCCTTTAAAGATCTTGAAGCGGTAAACCTAGCCGGAAGCGGTGACGTTACCTCTAAAGATGTCATCAATGCACAGGATTTTAAATGTTCGGTTTCTGGTAGCGGCGATATGATTCTTGAAGTTAATGCGCAAGATGTAACCGCATCAGTAGCAGGAAGCGGAGATATTTCGCTTAGCGGAAGCACGCAAAAATCTCATTTAAAAGTAGCAGGAAGCGGTGACTTACACGCTTCAGATTTGAAAAGCAATGATGCTGATGCCAGCATCGCAGGTTCTGGTGACATCAGCTTAAATTGCAATGGCGGGACCTTAAAGGCAGCCGTAGCAGGATCAGGAGATATCGTGTATACCGGTAAACCTGACAAAGTAGATTCTAAAGTTGTAGGCTCAGGAAGTGTGAGCAATTAAGAAAATTTTCATCAATCAAATCTGGAAAATGGCTGTCCCGAAAAGGGCAGCCATTTTCTTATTCCGCTTGTTCTACAATACGCTTCCGCGGAACAAAGAACAGTAAAATCACACCTACGATAAAGAATACAATAAAGAATAAAATCGCATTACGTATGTTGTATTGGTCGGCAATAAACCCATAAGTAGACATCCCGATCACAATTCCTATTTTTTCTGAAACATCATAAAAACTGAAATACGAAGCGGTGTCCTTCTCTCCTTCCGGAATCAATTTAGAATACGTAGAACGCGACAACGACTGAATCCCTCCCATTACGAGACCGACAAAAGCAGCGGTAAAATAAAACTGAAACGGCGTGGTGATCGTATAAGCATAAATACAAATCGCGATCCAAATGCAATTGATTACGATCAAGGTTTGAATATTGCCAAACTTGGCCGAAGCTTTTGAGGTAAGCCAGGCACCAAGAACCGCAACCAACTGAATCAATAAAATACTTACGATAAGTCCGGTGGTGCTGTCTGTAGTTCCCCAGTCGAGTTCTTCGATCCCAAAATAAGTGGCTATAAGCATTATCGTTTGAACCGCCATACTGTACACAAAAAATGCACTCAGGTAGGTACGCATCGGTTTATCTTCTTTAAGCTTTTTCCAAATTTTCCGAAGCTCTTTAAAACCGTTGAACATAACATTTTTGGTCAGCTTCTCCTTCTTGTTTCCTTTCGGCAAATAATAGTAAGTATACTGACTGAAGCCTATCCACCACAATCCCGTAAGCACAAAAGATAAGCGCGTTGGCAAGCCTTCATCTTCAAAACCAAAAGTCTCATACATCAAGATCATCGCTAAACAAACGATGAGTAAAATCACGCTCCCTATATAACCTAAAGAATAGCCTTTTGCACTTATTTTATCCTGCTGGTCAGGAAAAGCGATATCCGGCAAATACGAATTGTAGAACACTAAACTAGCCCAAAATCCTATCAATGCAAGAAAGTAACATAACAGCCCAAACCAGAGATAGTCCATATTAAACCAAAAAAGACCTATACAAGAAAGCGCACCCAGATAGCAGAAAAACTTCATAAAACTCTTCTTATTCCCTACATAATCTGCGATTCCGCTCAAAAACGGACTCAAAAAAGAAACGACCAAAAAAGCAGCGGCCGTGACGTAGCTGATGAGCGTATCATTATTAAAATCGTATCCTAGAAAGTTTACCGTGTCATCCAGTATTTTTCCATCTTCATCTTTTACAAGCGTGAGCGCTCCGTAAAAAATAGGAAAAACAGCAGAGGCGATCACCAAGCTGTACACCGAGTTCGCCCAGTCGTAAAATGCCCAGGCATTCAAAAGTTTTTTACTTCCTTTAGGTAAAGCTTCCATAAACTTAAGGTTGTTATTGAAGCGTCTAAAATAAGAAAGCCGCTTCAATAGAGCGGCTTTTCATTTTTATTTTTGCGTTATCCTACTTAAAAGTGGTAACTCCGAATTTTTTTGCTTCAGCTTCTGCGCGCGGCGCGATTTGAGTAAGCGCTGCAATACGCGTATCTGGCGAAGGGTGTGTACTTAGGATTTCTGGAGTACCTGAACTTCCTTGAGCCTTCATACGCTCCCAAAGTTTTGGTGCTTCATAAGGGTCATAACCGGCGATTGCGGCAATGATGGTCCCGATCTCGTCTGCTTCACTTTCGTGACTACGGCTAAAAGGTAAGATCGCTCCTACCGTACTTGCTGTACCATAATATTGATTAAACAATTGCCCAGCACGAGAATCTCCAAGGGCTACGCCACCAACAGCACCCACAATTGATTGTCCTTGTTGTGCGGTCATACGCTGCGCACCGTGATTTGCCAATGCGTGTGCCAACTCGTGACCAAGAATCATCGCTAAACCAGTCTCATCTTGAGCTACCGGTAAAATCCCGGTGTAAACCACAATCTTACCTCCCGGCATACAAAAAGCATTGATCGCTTCATCTTGAACTAAATTATACTCCCATTTATATTCATCTAGATAATTGGGGTAACCTAAAGCCGTCATATATCTCTCAGCAGCCTTTGCTATCTTGTTTCCTACGCGTTGCACCATTTGTGCTTCGGCGGTACCTTTTACTACCGTATTTTGTGCAAGAAATTCATTATACTGCTGAAATGCCATTGGAAAAATGGTCTCATTGCTGTACGCATTAAGTGTTTTCTTTCCGGTAAACGGACTTGTTTTACAACTTATAATCAGAAATATAATCGCTAGTGCGACGAGTATTTTTTTCGTTTTCATTTTAAACTATTAAAGGTTAGTGGGTTGAAATTACAAATTCTGCCAAATTCTATTTTAACAATTAGCTTAACTTTAGTACAAGTTGTGAAAATTATCCTATCATATGCACTACCGAAAATTCTTTAGGCAGTTTTAAATATTTTTCCCTTTTATCCAGATTATTTAAGTCGTAAGCCACATTATCAACCGTGATCTTTTTGATACTGAAAGGCAGCCCAATGAGATTGAGTTTAATATACTCATATTCGGTTTCAAAGGTTCCTGTTTTAAACTGTTGAATACTCAAGTCCTTTGCCTTTCCGGTTAGCTTGAAATTTCTCAAACTGTACCGCCCTTTTTTGTAATCATAGCCGTCACGCGCATCTTCATAAACACGAGATTCAACGGTATCTTCAGCATAATACACATCGAGCTTGAGCTCCTCGATTTTCTTTTCACCTACATATTGCTGCACGGGATAACGCGGAATGATCGCACCTTCTTTTACAAAAATCGGGATGGTGTCAAAATCTGCATCCACCCAAAGTTCGCGCCCACCTTCTACAACTTCATTATTCCAGAAATCATACCAACGACCACGCGCCAAGTACATGCGACGTCCTTTAGAATTAGGCTCTAAAATAGGACATACCAGAATATGGTTTCCGAAGATAAATTCATCAGTACGATAATGCGTATGCACATCCTCTTGATCGTAATACACTAAAGGTTTCAGCATAGGAACACCTTCGGTTGCATACTCATAAAATGCAGTATATAAATAAGGAAGTAAGGTATAGCGTAATTCAATGAATTTTCGGGTAACATTAGTAACCTCATCGTCAAAAGACCAAGGCTCCTGATCCCCGTGATGTCCGCTAGAATGCACTCTACAAAACGGATGAAAAACCCCGAGTTGAATCCAGCGCACAAAGAGTTCGCCTGTAGGTTGTTCAGCAAATCCGCCAATGTCTGTTCCTGTAAAAGACATCCCGGAAAGACACATACGCTGCACTTGATTGTTAGCGATCCATAAGTGTTCCCAAGTCGCGACATTATCGCCGGTCCAAGACGACGTATAACGTTGCGCACCACTGTAGGCAGAACGGGTGATTACTAATGGACGTTTAGGGTACACGTAGCGTTTTACACCTTCATAGGTTGCACGTGCCATTTGAGTACCATAAATATTGTGAGCCTTGCGGTGGCTGCAAGGATGCCCGTCATAATCGTGACGTACATCATCAGGAAAGGTTTTTCCGGGAACCTCCATCACGGCGGGCTCGTTCATATCATTCCATACCCCGCGCACACCAATGTCGTGCACCAGTTCTTTGAATAAATCTGCCCACCACTCCCGTACTTCCGGGTTGGTAAAATCAGGAAATGCACATTCTCCCGGCCATACCTTACCTACCATATCAGGACCATCGGCACGCTTACAGAAATAATCATTTTCTAAGGCTTCTTTATACACCCAATATTCCGGATCGATCTTTATTCCCGGATCAATGATCACAATGGTTTTAAACCCATCATCAAGAAGTTCTTTGACCATGCGTTTAGGATCGGGAAAATATTCTTTATTCCAGGTAAAGCATCGAAACCCATCCATATAATCAATATCCAGGTAAATTCCGTCACACGGTATTTTTAGGTCTCTAAACTTTTTAGCGATTCCTTTGACTGCACTTTCCGGATAATAGCTCCATTTACACTGCTGAAAGCCTAAAGTCCATAGTGGCGGAAGCTCAGGTTTTCCGGTTAAATGCGTATAATTTTCTACCACTTCGTTCATTCCAGGTCCATAGAGAAAATAGTAATTCATTTCCCCGCCAGGAGCCCAAAAGCTAGTAACATCAAGGCGCTCGTGACAGAAATCAAAACTTGATTTGAAAGTGTTGTCAAAGAAGATTCCGTAGGCTTGTTTATCCTTCAAACCAATATAAAAAGGCACTGATTTGTATATGGGATCTGTATCTTTCCCAAAAGCATAGGAATCTGTCGCCCAATTAGAAACGCGTTTTCCGCGTAGATTGAGGTGCACCGGTTTATCGCCCATCCCATAAAAAGCTTCCCCCGGATGCGAGCGCTTGCTCATTTTGACGATATTTCCGCCAAGGGTAAAACTTTCTTCATAATGAAAGCCTATTTCGTCTTCATTGATCAGGTTGCCTTCCCGGTCTAAGATCTTTGATTGCAAGCTGATCTTTTCGATCTTAATGATCAACTTAGAAGTGGTTACAATATAGAAATTCTTGTTTTCAGAAAGCTCTAAGTGGTTGTACCCTATGTGATTTTCGGGATCTATCGCATATGAAAAATCATCCTCGAGAATCCCTCGGGTCCCATACCTAAACCGGATCACGCTATCACGCAATACGGTTAATTCTAAGATTACATTGTTTTGGGTGGTAAAGTATAATGTGTCGACTTCTTGCCGAACGCTTTTGATCTCGTTTGGAAATTGATTTCCTTTTTGTTCTAACTCAGTATTAATAATCATAATAGCCTGTGTAAGGTGTTAGGATTACTAAATTAAAGGTTTCCGAAGTTAATCTAGGGGTCAAAACTAAAAGATATCAACTACAACGTTAACACTGCGCGCTTTTTGTTGCTACTCGAAAACAGCATACTTTTTCAAGACTTGCCTGATGAAAATCTGTAAATACCTATACAATTAGCGAGATCGCAAAAAGCGCTTTACTTAAGACCGAAAACCATAACCGCAAGTGGTGCTAAATCTAGAGTTATCGAGTGCTCGCGACCATTCCATGGAGTTGCTTCGACCTTGACTTTTTTGCTGATAAAATCACCGCTTCCGCCGTATTTCTTTTCATTACTATTAAAGAGTTCTTTTACCTTGGTATTTGCTCTAGTAAACGCTTCCGGAACTCCTACTTTGTAGTTTTCGCGTGGCACCGGAGTAAAGTTACAAATCACCAAAACTGCGCTTTCGGCATCGTAACCCTTTCTCAGATAGCTCAAAACGCTATTTTCACCATCAGCCCATTCGATCCACTCAAAACCTTCCGGACGAAACTGTCGCTCATATAATGCTGGTTGCGACTTATACAATTTATTGAGGTCTTTAACGCACTCTTGAATTCCTGTGTGAAAATCATATTGTAATAAATGCCAGTCTAAACTTTCTTGAAAATTCCATTCTGCACTTTGACCGAATTCGCCTCCTTGAAATATCAACTTAGTCCCGGGATGTGTGAACATGTACCCAAACATCAATCTAAGGTTGGCAAAACGCTCCCACTCCGGGCCGGGCATACGGTCAAAAAGCGAGCGTTTTCCGTAAACCACCTCATCGTGCGAAAGCGGCAACATAAAGTTTTCTGAAAACGCATAGGTCATACTGAAGGTAATATCGTTTTGATGGTATTTACGATGCACCGGCTCCTTTTTAAAATACTCTAAGGTATCGTGCATCCACCCCATCATCCATTTCATTCCAAACCCTAAACCGCCTAAGAATACCGGTTTAGAAACTCCGGTATAACTGGTAGATTCTTCAGCAATGGTTTGCACATCAGGATAGTTTTTATAAACCGTCTTATTCAGCTCTTCTAAAAACGAAATAGCGTCCAGATTTTCTCTGCCTCCAAACTGGTTAGGCTCCCACTCCCCGTCTTCTCGAGAATAATCAAGGTATAACATAGAAGCGACCGCATCTACCCGCAACCCGTCAATATGGTATTGATCTAGCCAGAATAAGGCGTTACTAATTAAAAAAGCACGCACTTCATTACGACCATAATTGAAGATGAGCGATTTCCAATCGGGATGCCATCCTTTACGTGGATCTGGATGCTCATATAAATGAGAACCGTCAAAGTTACCCAAACCGTGTGCATCTTCAGGAAAATGTGACGGGACCCAATCAAGGATCACGCCTATACCCGCCTGATGTAATTTATCTACAAGTAGCATAAATTCTTCGGGGTAACCAAAGCGTGAAGTAGGCGCAAAATACCCGGTCAATTGATATCCCCAACTCGGGTCGTAAGGATATTCCATAATGGGCATAAATTCCACGTGGGTAAATTCCATTTTTTTTACATAGGCAACGAGTTCGTCTGCTAGTTCTGTGTAGCTCAAGCTTCGGTTTTCCTCGCCTGTTTTTCTCCAGGAACCTAAATGCACTTCGTATACTGAAAAAGGGGTGTCAAGCGCATTGTATTTCGCCCGGCTAGACATCCATTTTTTGTCTTTCCATTTATAATCTGCGGCATAGACGACAGAAGCTGTCTTAGGCGGATGCTCAGCGCGACGTGCAAACGGATCAGCTTTTTCTGTCTTGACATCATTGTGATTAGACTGAATTTTATATTTATAAATAGCGCCCGGCATAACTCCCGGTATAAAACCTTCCCAGATTCCGCTGCCATCCCAACGTACATTTAATTTATGATCACCCTCTAACCAATAATTAAAATCACCCACCACAGAAACTGATTTTGCACTGGGAGCCCAAACAGCAAAGTATGTACCTTTCTCTCCTTCTAAAGTCATTGGGTGTGAACCTAACTTTTCATACA
This sequence comes from Leeuwenhoekiella sp. ZYFB001, assembly GCF_011784865.1. Lineage (NCBI taxonomy): Bacteria > Pseudomonadati > Bacteroidota > Flavobacteriia > Flavobacteriales > Flavobacteriaceae > Leeuwenhoekiella > Leeuwenhoekiella sp. ZYFB001. Next base: position 1,071,077 of record NZ_CP050460.1, on the reverse strand, counting down.
GGCGAAAGTGCTTTCCGGCTTTAAAAAGATCGATGTCAAATTCTGAAAATAAGCTGTGAACGTATACGCTACTCATAATGTTGTTGGTTAAGGATGTTAGAGATGCCTTTTAGTGGAATGATCGCCCATCGCGGACGCGCATTGAGTTCGTAACCCAACTCATAAACGGCTTTCTCCAGTAAGCAATATTGTAATAAAAATTCGATTTCTTTGATGTAACCAATATTTAAATTGGCGGTTTGTACTTCGTTAATATAGGTTTTTAAAAACACACCAATGATGTGGCTGTAGAGCACATCTGCAACCTCAAAAAGCTCTTCAAGTTCAAAATCGTAAGACTCGTGATTGTTGAAAACCGTTGCGTAGATCGCGTAATTAAACGATCTAAAAATCCCGGCAATATCTTTAATTGGTGGTTGTTTGACCTTTCGGTCTCTGATGGTACTTTCCGGTTCTCCTTCAAAATCTATGATAAAGAAATCCCGATCCTGCACCAGAACTTGGCCCAAATGATAATCGCCGTGAATACGCAAACGCTCACTTTTAAGCATCGTTTCGTCAAAATCAAGAAATTGTTTACGTATGATCTTTTTCTTACTTAATAATTCATTTGCCAATTCAAGCTGAAGGCCGTCAAGCTTGTGTAAATTATTTTCGACCAAATTGATTCTATTTTCAAATTGATAGATCAATCTGTTTTTTAACCATACGGAATAATCATTACTGAAAGCCTGCGGTGTAAACGCTGTATTGATGCGCTCTTGTCCTAATGCAATGTGCATTTGTGCGGTACGCAATGCTAACTGTGAAACATCTTCAAAAAACTCGATAGGACACCAAGCCAAGATCGAAGCAGGAACATCGGTTATGGAGATTTGCTCCAAGTATTTTGTAGCTCGCAGCGTTTCTAATTTGGGTTGCTGACGCGAAAGTTCTTCAAACGTCAATTTTAGGTTATGCACAAAATATTCCCAGGCATCGCCTTGATTGGGTACTAATTCTTGCATCAGCCCTAAAGTGATCACATTTTTATCGCTAAACTTTAAAGTGATGCTTCCTAAATATTTTGGTGTATTGTTGAAAAGTGCTTTTGCCGTAAGATATTTACTAATCTCATAATCGGGATTTTCATCTACATAAACCCTTCTAAAAATCTTTAAAATGTATTTATCGTTATAAATGATAGAGGTGTTGCTCTGTTCTACGCCCATCAGTCGGCTGCTTTTGTAGCCTTGAGATTGATTAGAGCGACCTCGACGATAGGCCACTTCTTTATAGCGGTATTTTTCTCCCTCTAAAATTTTCTCAAAAATCTGCTTTCTGAAAGACTCTAGAAGCAAAGCATCTACAAGAAAACCTGAGGTTCCGTTGAGTTTTAAATGTGCAATAAATTTGTCGCCAACCACCTCCTGATCTGTCACAAAAGCGATGGGCAAGAAATAATTGTGCACAAAAGCTTCTCTAAAATTCACTTCAAGTACGATCCCATAAAAAGTATCTACCTCATCTTCTATCGGAAAGCTATCAATGACCTCAATATACTTTAACGCGCTGGCTTTACCACCATACCAACGCTGATTGAGAATGTAAGGCTCAAGAATATCCTCGCACAGTTCTTTCTTAAAGCGATCTGATTCTAGCAGCTCCTTCCAACCGGTATCATATTTGAAAACGATGCGTCCGTCTATTTCCTGCTCCTGATTCATGGTTCGTTGTTTTTGAAGTTTAAGGTGGATTTTTGCTATTTATAGATCTGAAAAATATGCACCGGAAGTGCGGGATGTAATTCGACGTAGTTCCATTCTTGATTCCAGGTATAGGTGCTGTCTGTGATAAGATCTTTTACAACAACTTGAGAACCCGGTGCGAGGTTCATTTTCTCATAAGGGAGTCTTAAATGCCCCGATTGCTTATAATATGGGTCCAGACTTACCACGATAAGCAATTCGTTATTGCGGTCCTGATCCCATTTATAGTAAGCCATCAATGCATCGTGATGAAGTTCACAAAACTCAATATTAATAGTCTGTTGCAACGCAGGCTGCTGTTTGCGAATCAAATTCATCTTGGTAATGAGGCGACTCAACTTGTTCTCGTGCTTCCAATCCCAATGGCTGATTTGATATTTTTCAGAATTGAAATACTCCTCCTTACCCGGGACGGCATCACTCACCATAAATTCATAAATAGGCCCGTATAAACCAATGTTTGAACTCAAAGTTGCTGCAAGAGCATAGCGAATGATATGTTGTGCTTCATTTGCGCCTTGCAGATGATACGGATTAATATCTGGAGTATTCGGCCAAAAATTAGGTCTAAAATATTCACGCATTTTAGTCTGGGTAAGCTCGGTCATATATTCAACCAACTCGTGCTTACTGGTGCGCCACGTAAAATAGGTGTAAGATTGGGAATAGCCTTGTTTTGCTAATTGTTGCATCACTTTAGGTCGCGAAAAAGCTTCGGCTAAAAACAACACATCGGGATGTTTTTTCTTGATTTCGGAGATAAACCAATTCCAGAAATAATAAGGTTTGGTATGCGGATTGTCAACTCGAAAAACTTTTACTCCAAAGTCGATCCAGTGAAAAGCAACGCTGAGCAATTCTTCCCAAAGCTTCTTATAATCTTCAGATTCCCAGTGGAAATTGACAATATCCTGATATTTCTTCGGTGGATTTTCAGCATATTGCATCGTGCCATCCGGTCGCTTTCTAAACCACTCTGGATGCTCCTTTAAATACGGATGGTCAGGAGCTGCCTGAAATGCTAGATCCATCGCAACTTCGATCCCCAGACTTTTGGCGTGTTTGATCAGGTTTCTAAAATCTTCTTCAGTGCCTAATTCCGGGTGAATACTTTTATGTCCGCCAAAACGCGAACCGATTCCCCAAGGTACTCCGCTATCGCCCTCTTCTGCATTAGTTGCATTATTCTTTCCTTTTCGGTTTACTTCCCCAATAGGATGAATGGGCGGAAAATACAACGTATCAAATCCCATCGAAGCTACACGTGGCAACAAACGCTCACAATCTTTAAACGTACCATGTTGCCCGGGCTGCTCGCTAGCCGATCTTGGAAAAAACTCATACCATGTACTGAAACGTGCCTTCTCACGATCTACATAAACTTGTAGTGTTTTGCTCTCGTGTGCAAATTTCCGTTCCGGATGGTCCTTAAATATGCGATTTAAATCGTGAGAAACAGCATAGGCACAAGCCTCATCATAGCGCTTTTCATCCTGAAACAATTCCTTTAACGTATTAACGTATTGCTTGCCATCATTGTCAAGCTTTTTTTCAACCGTTTCAAGATATTGTACCCCGTCAAGCAATTCACTCTTTATATATTGTCCGTCTTTAAGTTTTGCTTCGGTACCGTGCTGCCAGTTTAATGCGTGATCAACCCAACCGCGCACTTTGTACTCATAAAAGCCCTGCTGATCTACCCTAAAAGTTGCCGCAAAATGATCATTGCCTTGAGGTTCCAGCCGAACGGTTTTCCACATCTTGTCGTGCTCGCTTTTGTAGCATACTTCGGCATCGATCACGTCGTGACCGTCTCCTAAAACATCTGCCGTAACAGTAACGAGTTCGCCAACAACTCTTTTGATAAAAAAATCCCCACCTTGAAGCTGGGGCTCTACATTCTCTATAACAATACGTTCTCTAGTCAAGGGTGTTAGTTTTTTATTGGCACCTCCAAAAGGTTTAATACTCCGTTCCAAAAGCTTTCGGGATGCCTGAAAATTCAAAATTCGTTTTCGAGCAATGCCTCACAGACTTGCCCTAAGGTAGTTTAAGTTCAGTTGATTACCCTTAAAAATAATAATAATTAATTACAAGCCTAGCCGAAATAAGAATTTGACAAAGGCTTAACAGAAATGTCACACGTTAGTCTTTTGTTAAAACCGCGACTATTATAAACCAGTGCTTAGTGCATTGCGTAATTTTAAAAAAAAGAACTATGAAAAAGTTATTGCTACTTGGGCTACTCGTAAGCCTGTATGCCTGTAAAGGCACTGCTCAAAACGAGAAAAAAGAACAATTTCCGGTTTCTAAAACCGAAGCAGAATGGAAAGCCGAACTGACCGATGCAGAATTTCAGGTCTTGCGTAAAGAAGGGACTGAGCGCGCGTTTACCAGTGACCTTCTGAACGTTAAAGAAGAAGGAACTTACGTATGTGCTGCGTGTCAAAACCCGGTTTTTAAAAGCAAAACAAAATTTGATAGCGGTACCGGCTGGCCCTCTTTTTACGATTATATAGAAGGAAATGTTGCTTTTTCTTCAGATAACAAATTAGGCTACACCCGTACTGAGGAGCACTGTGCCAATTGTGGCGGGCACTTAGGTCACGTATTTAATGATGGACCAAAGCCTACCGGTAAACGCCACTGCATTAATGGAGTCGCTTTAAATTTTGTACCTACTAAAGGTTAATCCGAAAACCATAAGGTCTCAATCGAAGCCTGCGGTGAATTGCTAACATAAGATTTCCGTAGTAGGATAGGCTGATTACAAAACAAGAGATTTCCGCCTTCGCGGAAATGATAAAAAATATTATGAAAGAATACCCAATACAAAAAAGCGAAGCGCAATGGAAAGAAGAACTCGGTTCTGAGCGTTACCATATTTTACGCGGTAAGGGCACTGAGCGCCCGCATACCGGTAAATACAATTTGCATTTTGAAAAAGATGGCACTTATCACTGTGGCGCTTGTGATGCAAAACTTTTTGAAGCTAATAGTAAATTTGAGAGTGGTTGTGGCTGGCCCAGTTTTGATGAATCTATACCCGGAGCTGTAGAATATATACGCGATACCACATTCGGAATGATACGCACCGAAATTCTCTGCGCCAATTGCGGGAGTCATTTAGGTCACGTTTTTGACGACGGACCTACGGAGACCGGTCAGCGCTACTGTGTAAACTCAGCCTCAATAGATTACGACAAAAACTAAAACTATATACCAAGAGGCATCAAGATTTCATTGGCGTTAATGTTTTATTAAAACTAAAGCTTTAGCATAGTTTTAAAAGTTTCGGAATGACTCTTGATTTACTTTTAGCGATAAACATAAAGACAAAAAACGATGAAAAAATTATTTACAATACTTAGTATCGTAGCCTTAGGATTTACAGCTTGTGAAGGAGACCCAGGACCACAAGGACCTCCTGGATTAGATGGTCTAGATGCTGAATACTCAAAAGTTGTAGAAGTGGAAACCACCTTATCTTACAATTCTGATTCTGGAATTTGGGAATCTCCTATCATCGAATTCCCAAGCAATGTTGAAGTTTTAGATGGTGATGCTGTTATTGCTTATAGATTGGAATATATTGATAACGGACTAGATGTATGGACTCAGCTTCCTCACAATTTTTTCTTTTCTGAAGGTACGATGCAATATGTTTTTACACATACAATAGGCGATGTTCAATTCTTGATTGATGGAAATTATGACTTATCTAATATCTCTACCGATTATACAGATAATCAAATATTTAGATATGTTTTGATTCCTACCGAATTTGCTGAGCAATTCAACGGTGACTTCTCTAACTACAATGAAGTTATGAGCGCTTTAGAATTGACCGAAACTGATGTTCAAACGCTTCAATAAGCACTTAGCATAAAATTCATGAAAGGCTTACTCACGGAAATACGACAATGTTCCGTTTGTAAGCCTTTTTTGCCTTTAGGCGCTAACCCTATTATTTCGGCTTCACCAAAAAGCAAAATTGTTTTAGCCAGCCAGGCGCCCGGTAAAATTGCCCATGAGAAATCAATCGCTTGGGACGATCCCAGCGGCCGCCGATTGCGAGCGTGGCTAGGCGTTGATGAAGATACTTTTTATAATTCTGACAATTTTGCCATATTACCTCTGGGATTTTGCTTTCCGGGGAAAGGCAAAACCGGTGATCTTCCTCCCCGCCCGGAATGTGCTCCGCTTTGGCACAAAAAAGTAACCGATCATTTTGAGGCGGATCCGTTGTATATTTTAATCGGTAATCACTCCCAGCGGTATTATTTAAACGATAATCTGACGCTTACCGCCCGAATCAAAGCTTTTGAAAGCTATCTGCCGCAGCATTTTGTACTTCCACATCCTTCGCCTGTTAATCGCTTTTGGATGGCTAAAAACAAATGGTTTGAAACCGATGTGCTTCCGGTTTTACAACGTGTAGTAGGACAGCGCCTAGCATAAGATAACGCGCTAAGATTTTCTTTGAAGACCAACCTTCAATTTAATGGCAAGATTCAGGCTACAAAACCGTTGACGGTGGCTACAAATCTGCACAACTTATGCGTTCGTTTTTTAGACTTTTAATGCGTAAATTCGTGCCTTCAAATTTCACTGAAAACTATGAGTAAATACGATATTATTGTCTTAGGAAGTGGACCCGGTGGTTATGTAACGGCTATCAGAGCTTCACAATTAGGTTTTAAAACCGCTATTGTAGAAAAAGAAAGCCTTGGAGGCGTTTGTTTAAACTGGGGGTGTATTCCTACCAAAGCGCTTTTAAAAAGTGCGCAGGTTTTTGAATACCTCAAGCACGCCGAAGATTACGGTCTTAAAGTAGAAGGTGCAGATAAAGATTTTGATGCGGTTGTTAAGCGTAGCCGTGGAGTTGCTGAAGGAATGAGCAAAGGTGTTCAATTCTTGATGAAGAAAAATAAGATCGACGTTATTGAAGGTTTTGGTAAACTAAAACCAGGTAAAAAAGTTGACGTTGATGGTACCGAGTATAGTGCAGACAACATCATCATTGCAACTGGTGCGCGCTCACGCGAACTACCTAGCTTACCTCAAGATGGTAAGAAAATCATTGGGTATCGTGAGGCGATGACTTTAAAAGAGCAGCCTAAGAAAATGATCGTTGTAGGATCTGGTGCGATAGGGTGTGAATTTGGTAGTTTTTACAATGCGATGGGAACAGAAGTTACCATCGTAGAATATATGCCAAACATCGTTCCTGTAGAGGATGAAGAAGTTTCTAAACAATTTGAGCGTAGCTTGAAAAAAGCAGGAATCAACATTATGACCGGTTCATCTGTAGAGTCTGTAGATACTTCTGGTGACGGCGTTGTTGCTACTGTAAAAACTAAAAAAGGCGAAGAAAAATTAGAAGCTGATATTGTACTTTCAGCGGTAGGTATCAAAACCAACATTGAAGGCATTGGTCTTGAAGATGTAGGTATCATTACCGATAAAGATAAAGTGATCGTAAACGATTGGTATCAGACCAATATGCCGGGTTACTACGCGATTGGTGATGTAACTCCCGGTCCTGCACTAGCACACGTTGCTTCTGCTGAAGGAATTATTTGTGTTGAAAAACTTGCGGGAATGCACGTAGAGAAATTAGACTATGGCAATATTCCTGGATGTACGTATGCGTCTCCTGAGATCGCTTCAGTAGGAATGACTGAAAAGCAAGCTAAAGAAGCTGGATACGAACTTAAAATCGGAAAATTCCCATTCTCAGCTTCTGGTAAAGCAAGTGCTGCCGGAAACAAAGATGGTTTTGTAAAAGTTATTTTTGATGCGAAATACGGTGAGTGGTTAGGTTGCCATATGATTGGTGCCGGCGTTACCGATATGATCGCAGAAGCTGTGCTAGGTAGAAAATTAGAAACTACCGGTCACGAAGTGCTTAAAGCGGTTCACCCACACCCAACAATGAGTGAGGCGGTGATGGAAGCGGTAGCAGCAGCTTATGATGAAGTAATTCATTTATAATAGACTTTAGACTTTAGACTTTAGACTTTAGACTTTAGACTTTAGACTTTAGACTTTAGACAAAATTAAAACCTCTGAAATTGAAATCAATTTCAGAGGTTTTTTATTTATCAGAATTTAAAGATTACCTCACGTCCTATTCAAACGCAGTTAAGATACTATACAGGTATCAAATCACAAAAATAGAATTCGGTGTCCCAAGGTTTTTCATCATCTGAAAAGCAATTGTCTTCTTGATCGCCTTTGGGTTTGTAAGAGCGTTTTACAATCTCCCCCACCTCAAAAAGAATTGGCTTTGAAAAAATAGGTCCGTCAAATACGAAGGTGTGAAATTCGCCGTTTTCTCCACACGGGTCAACTTCCGGAGGCAAATCGGCTATAAACTGATGATCTATAATTCTTCCGGCAAAAGATTTGTCCAGATGTTTTCCATTAACGCAAACGGTAATTGCTTTAAAGCCCAGTTCAACAAATTCAGTTATTAACTGCTTGGTGTCTTTTTTCCATAGTGGGTATACTCCTTTCAGCCTTACTTTAGTCAACTGCTCATCGCGATACACTTTTAAATCTTCCAAAAAGATATCCCCAAAAATGCTGTGTGTATTGCCTTCGTCAACTGCTTTTTGCGCTGCAGCACCCAAAACATCAGAATATTCAGTCATCGAGATAGCTCCGTGAAGTAGAATTTTTTCTAATGGAAAACCGAGTGCTTCCGCCTGACGATCTAATAAAGTTTCGCGCAAACCGTGCATAGAAACCCGGTCAACATCCGTATTAATAGTCGTGACCAGTTTAGTGACCTCAAATTCCCTTTCGGCTAAAATTCTATATAAGGCCAAAGCAGAATCCTTACCACTACTCCAATTGAAATAGGCTTTTTGCAAAATATTTACAGAAAGGATTGTATCGCTAAATCGTAGCTCTGCAAGCCAAAACCTACGATGATACCCTTAGCGTGTTTTGAAATATAAGATTGATGACGGAAGGCTTCCCGTGCGAACGTATTAGAAATATGCACCTCGATCACCGGTACCGAAACCGCAGCGATCGCATCGCCAATGCCTACTGAAGTATGCGTATAGGCCGCAGCATTAAGTACAATTCCATCAAAAATAGCGTCTGCCTCTTGAATTTTAGTGATCAGATCTCCTTCGCTATTCGACTGAAAATAAGAAAGCTCAGTCTCCTTAAACTGAAACTGAAGCTTAGAAAAATAATCTTCAAAAGATTGATTTCCGTAAACATCAGGTTCGCGTTTGCCTAATAAGTTGAGGTTAGGTCCGTTTATAATGAGTATTTTGAGTTCTTGAGCCATTGGGAGATTAAATTGTTAGGTAAAGGTAATTTAAAAATGGACTATAAAAAAAGCCCCGCTATTGCGAGGCTATACTTTTTGGTTGGTTGTTTACAATGTTTTAGAATACAAAACCTACACCTGCTTGAATTGCATAGTTGTATGCACTCACATCGTCATAGATCTTAGTAAAACCTCTGGTATAACGCCCCTGAATGAATAACCCGTTATCAAACTGGTATTCTAAACCAGCAGCGGTACCAAATTCAAAATTGTTAGCCCCATCCTCGATATCAATATCTCCTGAAGCAGATGTTGGTTGAAAATCGATCTCTTCACTTACTAAAAAGTTCAAAGAAGGACCGGCTTGTAAGCTGAAACCGTCAGCAAGATAAATCTTAGCCATTAAAGGTACTTGAATGTAATCTAATTGATATTCTACATTATCATCTACATCAAATGTATTGTCTTCATCAATAGCAGCGATCGTAGAACCTTGCGCTGAGTAAATAACCTCAGGCTGAATAGAGAACATTTCTGAAATAGGAAGCTCAGCAACTAGACCTGCATAAAAACTTGTTCTTGATTCTTGATCTGCGGCATCATCACCTGCGATATTCGCGAAATTCACACCACCTTTTGCACCAAAGTGAAAGGCATCTTGAGCTTGTGCTGCTGCACCACCCAAAACCATAAAACTTGCAATTAAAAATAGCTTTTTCATAAGAATAATTTGTTGTTTAAATTTTGAACAAAGCTAGATGCTGCAAGGCTTCACAAGTATTAATGATTCTCTAAGTTTTCACTAAAATATTGCCAACAAAAAGCTTTTACGAAACTTCTTGATATTCTGATTTTTAGTAAAAAGAAGCTATTTGGCACCCCTAGAAAATCACTTTAAAATACTGATAGAGAAATACTTTTAGTTTATTGTATTTCCGCCTATTTTTTTTCAATTTCTTAAATAGTGTTAACGCTATGCTCATTGAAACTTTGGATAGATGAACTTCTAAAAATACTAGCTCAAATTGGAGTTGAACTGGTATCCTATGAAGTCGGTAGCCGTAAATCCTATTTAATAATTGAATAGGCAGCAGGGTTTTGTTCCGTTAGTAAGCAGCAAAAAAAAAAGCACCTTAAAAAGGTGCTTTTCACAAAATGCTTGTGTGTTATTCTAGTTAAAAATGAAGCCGACTGATCCTGCAAACACTCCATTTTTAGTAGCGTTGTCTCCGGTTTCACCATCATAGATATCTGTAAACCCTTGTGTGTAGCGTGCGTTTAAATAAAGACCGCCATTAAATTTATATCCTACTCCTACTGCTCCAGCAAAGTCGATATCATTAAAGTTGTCTTCATTTAAGCCTAAAGTTGCGTTAGGACCTTCTATTTCACTATCTACTAAAAATCCTAATTGTGGGCCGGCTTCTACATATAATCCCTGCACTAAGTAAAACTTAGCCAAAACAGGTACATTAATATAATCTAATTGAAACTCTGTATCTTCTGCGTCGTCTCTTTGAACTAAATCAAAACCTTGTCCTGAGTAGAATACCTCAGGTTGAATTGCAAATTTTTCAGTTACAGGAATTTCAACTAAAGCACCTAAATTAAAAGATGTTCTGGCGCTATCATCGTCAAATTCATCAAAACCGTCGCCGGTCAAATTTGAAAAGTTAACACCACCTTTGATACCAAATGCCAATTCGCTTTGCGCTTGCATTAAAGAGGTTCCTCCGAATACTAGTATTGCTGCTAAAAATAATTTTTTCATGATTTTTATATTTAGATTTGGGACAAAGCTAGGAGCAGAAGAAATACCAAACTATTAAGGCTTTTATAAACTATAATTAAAAAATTCCTAAAAAACCCCTATTTGATTTGTGAATTGGCAACAATCGTTAAAAGACTATAAATTATTCTTAAAGATAGAACGCGGGCTTTCTGAGAATACCATTATAAATTATGGCCTGGATATCGCTAAACTCATCACGTATTTGGATTTAAATGCTGTAGAAGCGTCTCCTATTTCTATCACTAAAGAGCAGCTTCAAGAATTCATTTATACCTACGCCAAAGAATTGACTGCATCATCACAAGCACGTTTAATTTCTGGACTGAAAGGCTATTTTGAATATTTAGTATTTGAAGAGCTACGCACAGACAATCCTACTGAACTTATCGAAGCGCCAAAGATTGGCCGAAAACTTCCGGATACACTCTCAGAAGAAGAAGTAAATCAGATTATTGATGCGATTGACCTTAGTACACCACAAGGAGAACGCAATCGAGCTATTTTTGAAACCTTGTACGGTTGCGGCTTGCGGGTCTCTGAAGTTTTGAATCTGAAACTTTCTGACTTATTTTTTGATGAAGGATACATTCTCGTTACCGGTAAAGGTGATAAACAACGTTTTGTACCTATTGCGCCGATAACTCAAAAGTATATCGAGATCTATCGAGATGAAATTAGAATACACGAATCTCCAAAACCAGAATTCAAAAATATACTATTTCTCAACCGGCGAGGAGCGCGGCTCACCCGAGCGATGATCTTTACGCTCGTAAAGCAGCATACCAAAAAGGCCGGAATCAAGAAGAAAATCAGTCCGCATACGTTTAGACACAGTTTTGCGACTCATCTATTACAAAATGGTGCCGACTTGCGTGCTATTCAACAAATGTTAGGACACGAGAGTATAACCACTACTGAAGTTTATATGCACGTAAATCGCTCGCATCTGGCAGAGGTGTTGAATACGTATCTTCCACGGAAATAATATGAAACAAAAAAAATCCCGAATCAATTTAATGACTCGGGACTCTTCACTAACCAAAAAAACTTACTTACTTAACACTTAGGAAATCTCTATCAAGCGTTTTGCTTGTACTTGAGCTTCCTCTTTTTTAGGGATTACAATATTTAAAACCCCATTCTCATAGCTAGCTTCAATCTTCGCACTGTTCACCGTATCAGGTAAGCTAAATGCACGTTTAAACGTACTATAGCTAAACTCACGTCTGGTGAATCTTCCTTCTTCTTTAGTTTCTGATTCTTTTTGCTCTTGAGCCGAAATGGTAAGCACATCGTTATCTAACTCGATATTGAAATCTTCTTTAGTCTTACCGGGAGCAGCAACAGCCACTTCAAATCCGCTATCTTTCTCAATGATATTCACTGCCGGAATACTCACACCAATGCTATTTACATTTGTAGTTCCTCCTAGCCAATCGGTTTTAAACATATCATCAAAGATTGATGGTAACCAATTTTCGTTTGTTCTTTTTACTAAGCTCATATCTATTAAATTTTATTGTTATTAATCTAGTACGCCTAGTATTTAGCAATTTGAATACCAATACATTTTTTAAAGACTTTTTGTCATAAAAACACTAAGTAGAGGTGTCAAAATGGCAAAATATTCACAAAACCGCATAAAAAAACCCGGCGCTTACGCCGGGTTCTCCTACTAACTAAATCACATTTGCAACGTGCTTTCTAATTTTACAGGCACGTGATAAGTTTGCCCCACTAAAGCTTTAGAATCTAACTTTTGATAATTAAGACGTCCTTGAATGTATTTTTCAATAGACACATCTTTTGATTCTACATTAAGCACCACAACCTCGTTGTCTTTATTTACCGTAAATGAAACTTTTACCGAGGTAGTTTGCTCAACGTTAAAATTAGGTTCGGCCAATAGATTTGCAATTTCTTTGTTCATTGCCCGCTTCACTACCTCACTCGTAGTTTTTGCGGTTGGCTCGGTTGGTTCAGTGGTGTTTGCGCTTAGCGCGGTACCGCAGCTGATCGCAACTGCAAGTAGCATTGTTTTAAACGTTTTCATAATGTTTGATTTTTGAATGATGTACTATAAAGACGGTACAGGTGTCAAACAGTTACAGCAAACGTTTTAGTTTAACAGATTATTAACGCTTTTATGTTTTGAAAATCAGCGAGTTACAACGCAAACTAAATCCTTTAAGTCAACGCTAATAATTTGAATGGTAGCCTTTTATGAAAAATTGATTATAAAATTTTGAGCATAAAAAAAAGCTTCAGAAAATCTGAAGCTTTTCATTTCGCCTAAGCGAATTTATAACTTTTCAACTAAGCCAATACTTGCTGTACTTTATCTGCTGCTTCTTTAAATTGAATAGCACTTTGTACATCAAGACCACTATTGTCAATCAATTCTTTTGCAATATCTGCATTGGTCCCTTGAAGTCTAACAATAATAGGTACATTGATCGTTCCCATATTTTTATAGGCATCTACAATACCTTGAGCAACACGATCACAACGTACGATACCTCCAAAGATGTTTACAAGAATGGCTTTTACGTTAGGATCTTTAAGGATCAGGTTAAATGCAGTTTCTACACGCTCTGCATCAGCTGTACCACCTACGTCTAAGAAGTTAGCCGGTTCACCACCTGCTTGCTTGATAAGGTCCATTGTTGCCATTGCAAGACCGGCACCGTTTACCATACACCCTACGTTTCCATCAAGATCCACGTAATTAAGCCCAACTTCTTTAGCCTCTACCTCTACTGGGTTTTCTTCACGCTTGTCACGCATTGCTGCGTAATCTTTATGACGGTATAATGCATTATCATCTAAAGATACTTTAGCATCTACAGCCATAATTTTATCATCGCTGGTCTTAAGCACAGGGTTGATCTCAAAAAGTGAAGAATCAGATGCTGAATACGCTTTATAAAGTGCAGCAACAAACTTGGTCATCTCTTTAAAAGCAGTTCCGCTAAGACCTAAATTAAAAGCGATGCGGCGCGCTTGAAAAGGAAGCAGTCCTGTCGCAGGATTAATTTCTTCAGTAAAAATAAGATGTGGAGTTTTTTCTGCAACTTCTTCGATATCCATTCCACCTTCGGTAGAATACATAATCATATTCTTACCGGTAGCTCTGTTTAATAAAACAGACATGTAATATTCTTCCGGCTCACTATCTCCAGGATAGTAAACATCTTCAGCAACTAAAACTTGGTGTACTTTTTTACCTTCGGCTGAAGTTTGAGGAGTTACCAAATTCATACCGATGATCTCTCCTGCAATTTGCTCCACCTCTTGAAGGTTTTTAGCCAGCTTTACTCCACCGCCTTTTCCTCTACCTCCGGCGTGTACTTGCGCTTTAATTACGTGCCAACCGGTACCGGTTTCTTCTGTAAGTTTTTTTGCAGCTTCAACTGCCTCTGCAGCAGTAGTTGCTACTTTACCGCGCTGTATACGCACTCCAAAACTGCTAAGTATTTCTTTTCCTTGATATTCGTGTAGATTCATAATCAGGCGTTTCTATAAATTTGAAATTTGCAGAGCAAAAATAAGTATTTAGCGCAAACCCTGCTAGCAATTTACTTCTGATTTATCTATTCCTAAGGCAATTTTAAAACCTTTGCGTAAGGCGTGTAGGATCAAATTAAAAACCACAGGCCAGATTGCGTTTAAAATATAACGAAAGGCTTATTTTTTTAAGTGAAGACTGCCTGTAACTAAATAATCTATACTAGATTTGTAGGCTTAAAATTTAAGATTATGACCCACCAAAACTTGCTATCGATCGCAAAAGAACACGGAAGTCCCGTTTATGTTTATGATGCTGAAAAAATTGAATCTCAATATAAACGTCTTACCGGTGCTTTTAAAAAGGTTAAAAACCTGCGCATCAATTATGCAGTGAAGGCTTTGTCTAATCTTGCTGTGCTTCAATTGATTCACGGTTTTGGAGCCGGGATGGATACGGTAAGTATTCAAGAAGTACGTCTTGTCCTTGCAGCGGGTATTGATCCATCTAAAATTATGTTTACTCCTAATGGCGTTTCTTTAGACGAACTTGAAGAAGTTGCAAAGATGGGGGTGCAAATCAATATTGACAATCTTTCTATTCTGGAGCAGTTTGGGACCAAGCATCCTAAAACTCCGGTTTGTGTACGTATCAATCCGCACGTGATGGCGGGCGGAAACACCAATATTTCTGTTGGACATATTGATAGCAAATTTGGGATCAGTATTCACCAGATTCCACATTTACTGCGTATCGTAAAAAATACCGGAATGAACATCAACGGTATTCATATGCATACCGGTAGTGACATTCTTGATATTGATGTATTTCTTCACGCTGCGGAGATCTTATTTGATACCGCCAAAGATTTTAAGGATCTTGAATTTTTAGACTTTGGCAGCGGCTTTAAAGTGCCTTATAAAGAAGGTGATATTGAAACCAATATTGAAGAACTAGGTGATAAATTGAGTAAGCGTTTTAATGCTTTTGAGAAAGACTATGGCAAGTCACTAACCTTAGTATTCGAGCCCGGGAAATTCCTTGTGAGCGAAGCCGGAAAGTTTTTAGTTCAGGTTAATGTGATCAAGCAAACTACCTCTACTGTTTTTGCACAAGTAGATAGTGGTTTTAACCATCTCATTCGCCCAATGTTCTACGGAAGCCGCCACGAGATCACAAATATCAGCAACCCCAAAGGCCGTGAGCGCTTTTACTCAGTTGTAGGATACATCTGTGAGACCGATACTTTTGCGACAAACCGAAGAATTGCAGAAATCGCTGAAGGTGATATTCTTGCTTTTAGTAATGCCGGTGCTTATTGTTTCAGTATGGCGAGTAATTACAACTCAAGATATCGCCCGGCTGAAGTATTATTCCTGGACGGAAAAGCACATCTTATACGTGAGCGCGAAACTTTTGATGATTTGATCAAAAATCAAATTCCTCTAAAAGAAACTGTCAAAGCTTAAGCTTCGGCATAAAAGATCAGACCGTTTTTAAACGGATCGTAAAAGGCAAATTCTAAAGTACCCCAAGGCTTTTCTTCAAGCGAAGTATGGTTGTGAAATACACCCATAAGCTGGTACTTCTTGTAAAGGCTTTCAATACCTTGCACCTGAATGCGCAACATAGGTCTGTTTTTGTCCTGCTCCCATTCTGAAGCTTCGTGCCATTGCAGATGCAGCGCGATGTTATTGCGGCGAATACCCGCATAACGGGGCTGGCGTTCTTCATCAATAAAAACCAATTCAAAGCCAAGTTTTTTGATGTAGAACTCTAGGGCTTCCAGTACATCTTTTACGGGAAGAATGGGTATGATCTGAGCGAGATAATCAGAATTAGAGGCACTCATAAACCTTATTTTTTGAAAGGGGTTAGTAGCGTTTTAACTTTTATGCTCGCCAAGCCCTAATGAAATTTTAAAAAATAGTGCGTTGGCTAGAAAATAAGTATTTTCGTTTTCAATTTAAAAAACTAAAACTACGTGATTAAGCTTTGGCTTTGCTCTTTATTAACACTGCTATTCACAGGATCTCATGTGCTTTGTGCTCAAAAAATAGCGGTATTGCAATACGAAGGCGGCGGCGACTGGTATGCTAACCCTACCTCGTTACCCAATCTAGCTCAGTTTTGCAATACTTCTATTCATACAGCCATTGACCCTAATATAGCAACAATTAAAGCCACAGATCCTGCCATAATGCAATATCCTTTTGTGCATATGACCGGGCACGGTAATGTTTATTTTTCTGAAGATGCGCTGCGCAATTTAAGAGACTACTTAAACAGTGGTGGCTTTTTACACATAGACGATAATTATGGTATTGATGAATACTTGAGACCGCAGCTCAAGAAATTGTATCCCCAAGAAGAATTGATCGAGTTGCCGGCAGATCACCCTGTGTTTTCCAGTGCTTTTGCTTTTCCGCAGGGATTACCCAAAATTCACGAACACGATGGATTAAGACCTCAGGCATTCGGGTTGTTTAAAGAAGGACGCCTGATCATACTTTACACTAAAGAAAGTGATTTAGGTGATGGTTGGGAAAGTCCGGCTGTTCATAACGATCCTCCTGAAGTTCGTGAAAAAGCTTTAAAAATGGGCGCTAATATTATAAAATACGCCTTTGAAAACTAAACAACTCAATCACGAAGAGACGCAAATAGCACCACGATCATTACCTTTTGTAATGGTCTGTGATCGCGTGAATAGTCCGGCAAATGCGGGAAGTCTTTTTCGGCTTGCAGATGCTTTAGGTATTGAGCATATTTATTTTTGCCAGGCAAGTCTTAATTTTGAAAGCACCCGCCTCAAGCGTACTGCACGTTCCTGTGAAAAGCAGGTAGCGTACACCGCCGTGGAAGATGCTGAAACCCTTCTTCTGCAATTGAAAAGTGAAGGTTTTTCGTGTATAGGTCTCGAACTGACCACGCAAAGTATTCCGCTGGAAATATTTAAACATCAAGCATTTGAAAAAATAGCCTTAGTTTTAGGCAATGAACGGCACGGAATTGACCAGCGTATTTTAGAGCAATTAGACTATTTAACCTACATCCCGATGCACGGCAAAAACAGCAGTATGAACGTGAGCCAAGCTGCCGCTATCGCCGCATACCAATTATTAAATGCCCCGAAACATGAAAGATAAATCTAAAGTCATTGCATACGGCATTCTCAGAGCCTTGGGGATCATCGCCGGAATTGTATTTATACTATGGTTTTTGTATAAAATTCAGGCAGTACTTGTATTTATCTGTATTGCTGCGGTCATTTCGTTGATAGGAAGACCAGTGGTAAATTTCTTAAAAAACAAGTGTCGCTTTAGCGCCGTTGCTGCCGCAATAGCTACGCTAATTATGGTGCTCATTGTAATTTCGGGGATTCTCGCATTGTTTATTCCTATTTTAATTGATCAAAGTGAGCATATAAGTAAAATCAATTTTGAAGAAGTAAAACACAATATCAACCGGCTTAATGTAGAATTCAGCCGAGCGATGGGTGTTGATCAGGTAACGCTGATAGAAGGTTTCAAACAATCTGACTTTATAAAGAATTTTGATATTTCGGTGATTCCGACATTTATCAATAGCATACTGGGTAATTTCAGTTCGTTAATTGTGGGCTTACTTTCGGTGATCTTCATTTCATTCTTCTTGCTGAAAGACAGTCATCTGCTTTTAGACAGTTTTCTCGTTTTTGCCAATACAGGAGAAGAAAAAAGATTCCGTATTGTTTTTCATAAAACCAAACAACTATTATCACGTTATTTCTTAGGAATTTTACTGCAATTGATGATTCTCTTTACCATCTATGCTATTTTACTGGTAAGCTTTCAAATACCTAATGCTTTTGCAATAGCGCTGTTTTGTGCAATGCTCAATGTGGTTCCTTATATTGGTCCGGTTGTTGGCGGCGTGGTGATGATGTTGCTTGTGATTAGTGGAAATTTTACTGCCGACTTTCAAACGGTGATTCTGCCGAAAATGATCTATGTGTTTATCGGGTATTGTATTGCGCAGTTGATCGATAATTTTATCAATCAGCCTTTAATTTTTGGGAGCAGCGTAAAATCACATCCTTTAGAGATTTTTCTGGTGATTGTCATCGCAGGTTTGATCTTTGGTATTTTTGGGATGGTTGTTGCCATTCCTGCCTACACAGCGATCAAAGTGATCGCAAAAGAATTTCTCTCAGAATATAAGATCGTACAAAAGCTTACTAAAAACCTGTATGAGCCTTAATATAAATTTGCTAAAGCCCGAAGTTCAAGCATACCTGAGAGCGCATTATAAAACAGATGTTTCTAAAGTTTTATTAAGCTCCTCTCCTTTTAAGGCCATAAGCAGTCCCGAACTAGCTCAGCAACTTGTTGGATTACAAAAAGCTGAAGGCAAACTTCCTACGTGGTTTAAGCATCCTGAAATACTCTACCCTCCAAAACTCAATTTAGAACAAACATCATCTGAAGAAACCGCAGCGTATAAAGCAAGTCTATTTTCCGGAAAGAAAGCTTTAGATCTTACGGGTGGCTTTGGTATTGATGACTATTATTTCAGTCGGCAATTTGACGAAGTAATCCATTGCGAATTGAATCCTGAACTCAGTGCGCTGTCACAGCATAATTTTGAAGTATTGGGCGCAAAGAATATACAAACCCTCAATCAAAATAGCATTGACCTTTTAAAAGGTACTTCTTCTCATTTTGATCTGATCTTTACAGATCCATCGCGAAGAAATGAGGTGAAAGGAAAAGTTTTTATGCTGAAGGATTGCGAACCCAATATCCCTGAACACCTGGACTTGCTATTAGATCAAACCGATGTTCTAATGGTTAAAACGAGTCCGTTGCTGGATATCACCGCCGGATTACGTGAACTGAAACATGTTGTACAAATTCACAGCATTGCGGTTAAAAATGAGGTCAAAGAGTTATTGTGGATACTTTCCAAAAAAGATGATACTAAAGCTTTAAGCCTTTTTGCTGTAAATCTCTCGAGTGATTTTGATGCACCGGTAACTTTGGATTTCGACGCATTACAATTTGCTGAAGCCACCTTTGATGAGCCACAAACCTACCTTTATGAACCCAATGCACCTTTGCTTAAGCTAGGAGCCTTCAATTGGATTTCAGAGCATTACAAGCTAGATAAATTAGCTGTCAACACACAGCTCTATACTTCAGAGAAATTGATTGAGTTTCCAGGCAGGCGATTTAAAATCAAAGACAGTATTCCGTATTCAAAAAAGACGATTAGTCAGTTGCTTAAAGGAACACAAGCGCATATTACCACGCGTAATTTTAAAGCTTCTGTAGCCGATTTACGGAAAAAATTCAAAATTAAAAGCGGTGGTGATCGCTATATTTTCTTTACTACTTTAGAAAATGGTAAAAGCCTTATGCTTGACTGCGAAAAAATCTAAGAGTAGCTGTAAGAATCTTTAAAGATCATAAATGCTGCGTGCGCACCATCTACCGCGTCTTGATGTTCTTGCTCAGAGTATGGCTTGGCTTCTACCGCACCGGTAAAATTCTTCCAGCGTTGCATAACCTCAGGTGCTGATTTTCCGAAGAAATGATGCGATGTTTTATCTTTAAGATGCTCACAAGATTCAAGATTTTTTTTAATAAGCAAACCTCCCATCATCGAACCTTCAACCACGTAGATCAAACCTAAAAGATAAGCGCTACTAAACTGTTCTGTAGTTGACTCAACCTGTGGAATTTCAGCACCCAGATCGGTTAGATCTTCTGCTAGCGCTTTACTTTTTACAGCATCAGCGTACATCTTTAAGTTCTCATCTAAAGATGTGCTATTGGCCTCTAAAATACGATCTATACGGGCGTAAGCCAGGTAATTTTGTTGAAGTAATCGGGTGTATGTAGCAACGTCAATACTGTGATCGAGAATAAATTTTGCAAGATTATCTTCTTCAGTCTTCTGGTGTAAAGTTGCTGTTTGGGTCTTTAAGTGTTTTAAAATCATATCCTGATTTTAGGCGTTTAAGGTCTTCTTGAATTTTGAGCATTCCTTCGCGATGCGACATATTTTCACGAGAAAAATTCTCCAGAAAAACTTCAATATCGCGTACGAGTTTTTTACTCTCTACTATTTTTTTACGCACCGGATGCATCATTGGGCCATTTTTAGATATGGCATTGAGATAAGGCTCCAGGCGAATATGCAATTTGCTGATATTCTTTTTCAGCATATAACCAGATGCTCCACTAAGAATGGTATCAGCGGCAAGCTCCTCATCGTTTATGGTACCGGTGATGAACAAAAAGGTTACCGAAGGGGTCAGCCTTTGGGCAACTTCTAAAATCTCTAGACCAGAACACGTAGGCAGATTGTAATCTGATATAATAAGATCTGGTGGATTATTAACCAGATTCAGTCTAAAATCTGTTAGGTTGTTGCATACAATCACCTCAGCATTTTCTGCCACTTTAAAGATCTCTCGCCTAAGGAGCGTCACATCGGCGGGATTATCCTCAACCATTAAAATTTTTAATTCTTCTGTGATCATATTATTTATTGTAAACAATCCAATAGTTAATCAAAGCCGGTAAAGCCTTTGACAATTCGGGATAGGTGCGCGGTTTTTCAATAAAACTATTCGCACCTAATTTATACGCTTTTGTTATTTCATCCTTTCGGTCTGACGAACTCATCATTACCACCGGAATCCCTAAATACGCCTCGATCTTTCTAAATTTTTTTAAAATCTGCAATCCGTTTAAACGAGGTACTTTGATATCCAGCAGCACTAATTTTGGCTGCTGTAATCTAAATGCTTCAGACTCCAAAAAAGCCACCGCTTCCTGCCCATCTGAAATGTGTTTGATGCCGTAATGCGGAATATTCTTTTGAAATATCCTGTTCATCAAAGCAATATCAGTGTTATTGTCTTCTATCGATAAAATATAATCTTCTGCCACGGATTAAATTTTAACCTAAATTAAATAAAAATGTACTTCCTTTACCCGGCTTGCTAATCACCTCTATAGCACCCTTATGTTTTTTTATAATACGCTTGGCAATAGTGAGACCAATTCCTGAGCCTTCATACTCGTCTCCTACCAACCGGTTAAAGAGTCTAAAAATACGCTTCTCGTGGCTTTGATCAAACCCAATCCCATTATCCTGTACAAAATAAAATCCTTTATTCTGATGCTCTTTAAAACAAATGGTTATTTGCGGCTGCTCAACCGCTCTCGTGTATTTTAGGGCGTTAGTCAATAAATTCTGAAGCACTTGAGCGATCATTTTACGATCTCCATAGGCTTGAGGCATTTGCGGCGCCACAGTAATCGAAACCGAAGGATAATCTTGCGAAATAGGCAAAATACCAAGCACGTCGTCAACTAGCTTGTTCATCGAGAATTTATCTTTATTCATCTCTGATTGCGACACCATCGAGAACGCTAAAATATCATCAATTAACTGATTCATCTTAGTCGCCGAACCTATGATCGTATCAATGGAACTCTTACCAAATTCATCAAGTTGGTCAAAATAGTCTTCCTTGATAATGTGTGCAAAACCATCAATCCCGCGTAAGGGCGCTCTCAAATCATGCGCTACACTATAACTGAAGGTTTCCAGGTCTTCATAAGCGATCTGGAGCAGATTGTGTAAGCCCTTGATCTCATCATATTTCTCAAGAATTATTTGAGAAATATCCTGCTTTAGCGCTCGTGCAGCAACGATCTCATAATCTTCCCAAGGAGCAGATTTGTCTTCTTCTTGTATTGACCAGGCTTCGAATGATTTTCGCGGTGTTAAGCGTTCGTTGCTATCTAGCGTACTTAGTTTATCAGGGTTCCCGGCCCAATTGACGGTCTCTATTTTTTCTGATTTGAACCAAAGGATCGCATCCTTTTTAAGATTAGACAAAAACAAACACATCACCCCGGAAGCTTTCGCTTTTAAATCCTGTAATTCTGGAAGGTCTTTTGTTAACTGTGTTGTGATTATCTCATCCTGCTCAAGAGGTTTTAGTCGATTTATCAGTGCTAGTATCTGTTCTTTATCTGGAGTGATGCCTACTTTTTTGAGCTTTCCGTCTAAAAAAACAGCCGCACCGTGAGCCTGAGTAAGATCAAGCATCGTATGTGATCCTTTGGTCAGGCCTTTATGAACATTCCAGTTTTTGGTGATCTTTTCCATCAAAAGACTACGCGTTTTTGAGGCTTCATTTACCTTTTGTAAAAGGATATTTGACGAAAGTAGCACCAGCTGACTTGAAAAAATTTGTGTAAGAAATTTACAAGATTGGCGCTTATAAAAGTCAACGAATTTAGGTGAATAATGATGACAAGCGATCAAGCCCCATAACGTTCCTTTTGAGATTATAGCTGCAGTTAGCGAAGCCCCAACGTTCATATTTTCTAAATATTCAATATGAATTGGTGACGAGGCTCTGGTTTCACTCAACGATAAATCAATAGGGTTTTCTTGCTCATTTCCACCTAAAGCTTGTATGCTTACCGGCGTACTCTTTACATCTGCAATGATGCGTACCCCTTGTTTTAGAAATAATTTACGCGCTTGCTGCGGAATATCTGACGCCGGATATCGTAAACCTAACCAGCTTTCTAAATGCGATTCCCGGGCTTCTGAAACCACGATTCCGTCCCAATTCTCATCAAACCGATAGATCATCACCCGGTCGTACCCAAAAAATTCTTTGATCAAATCTGCAGTGACATCGCACATACGTTGCTCCTCGCCCGCTCCATTAAGTTTGCTTACGATCTCTGCCAATTGATTTTGATATTCAAATGCATTGGTATCAACTTCCAGAGGCTCAAATTCTATGACGAGATTGCCTTCATTAAGGTGAGCTAACATCGCATATTGTTGACCATCTATTGTCGTATGTATAGGCGTTGCTTTCTCAGCGACTTTAGTCTCTAAAAGCTGCTGCGTTTGCACCTCATCAAAAACCGCTTTTAAAGGTTGACCTAAAAGCGCTTCGGGGCTCTTATCAAGAATCGGAGCAATATTATCGCTACAGTAATTTACGATATGTGAGGAGGCATCACAGGCAATAAGATACCCGTGATTTTGAATTTTACCTAAAATGTGAATGGGTTCTCTGTCGCAATTGGTTAAAGTAACTTCTTTGGGATATAGTGACGTCGGACCGTGAGCCATAGTTATTTTTTAATTTTGAAATAGAACGTACTTCCTTGACCAAACTCTGAATCTACCCAGATTTTACCTTCATGCAGTTTTACGATCTTTTTACAATGCGCTAAACCTACACCGGTACCGTCGTATTTTTCTTCGGTAGGAACACGACCAAAAATCTTAAAAATGGCCTCAAGATCGTCTTCTTTAATTCCTATTCCATTATCTGCAATAGCAAAGGTCTGATACTCATCATCAGAGAACGTTGAGATTCGAATACTTGGGTTGGTGTCTTTCTTTCGGTATTTTAAAGCATTACTGATCAAATTCTGAAATAATAAACGCAATTCAGTCTCGTAGGCCATCATTTGTGGCATTTTACCCACAGTTACGGTTGCGTTCGCCTCCCTAATGCTTCGGTTGAGATCGTATTTTACAACCTCAAGCAATTCGGCTACATCTACTTTTGTTTTCTTAAGGTCTTCTCCAATACGGCTGTGTTCGAGCAGCGCTTTAATCTGCTCTGCCATACGCCCGGAAGCTTCGTGAATATAACCTAGATATTCTTTTCCTTTTTCACTCAATTCACTACTGAATTTCTTCGAAAGAAAATCACTACTGAATCTAATAGTCGAAAGTGGTTCTTGAAGGTCATGCGAACAAATCGAAACAAATTGTTCTAGATCTGTATTGATGCGTTCCAGGTCTTCTTTTTGCTTTTGTAACTCTTGCTGGGCATTTTTAAGATCTGTGATCTCCATCAGCGTGCAACGCCATTGGGTGGTATCTTTCGCAGAAGTTGTGGTCATCAACTCTGCATTAAACAATACATCTACTTTATCTCCATCAACACATTCCAGCGTTAATTCTTCATTAGCGATACTACCCGATTTTTCGAGTTCGTCTAACAAAGCAATTGCTTTTACCTTCGTACGCTTCGGATAAAACTCAAAGATAGATTTGCCAATAACTTCATTTTTCTCTTTGAAGCCCAAAGTCTCTACGAAAAGCTTATTGCACTCAGTGATCAGACCAGTATGCGAATTGATCGTAACGTGCATCACCGGATCATCCTCATAAAAAGCTTTGAATTTCTCTTCACTTTTACGCAAACGCTCCTGTGATTGTTCGACCTTGTGAATATCAATAAAGGTGATGACCACCCCATCAATTTTATCCTGGCCGGTATGAAATGGCGAAATACGCTGTAGAAAATAACGCCCGGATTTACTCTTGATACGCTTTTCAAAAACCTGACCGGTTTCCATTACAGTTTTAGAATTATCAACAATAGTTTTGCGTTTTCGAATCCCAAAATTCGCCACAAAATTCTCAATCGATCGCCCAATATCTTGTTTTACCAAATGGAAATGCTCCCGGATTGCCGGAGTGAATTTCCTGATAATTAAATTCTTATCTAAGAAAACTGTACCAATACGGGTACTATCAAGAAGATTATCCATATCCGCATTAAGCATCGCCAGATCTTCCATCTTTTCAATATGCTCAGCATTTACGGTGTGCAACTCTTCGTTTACACTTTGCAATTCTTCATTGGTGCTTTGTAGCTCTTCATTAGACGCCAGAAGTTCTTCGTTTGACGCCTGTAATTCTTCGTTGCTGGTTTCTGCTTCTTCAAGCGCATTACTCAGCTCGTATTGTGTCTCTTTTAGCTCTTCCTCAAGATCTCTTATGCGTTCTTGAGACGATTTGTGAATATCAGCGCGCTCAACGATTATCGCTTTGTTGTGCTCACGGTCTTGCTCAATGAGCGTAATGATAAAATGAAAATCGCCTTCTGCGACTCCATTTTTAATAGGCTTAACTAAGACATCAAGACGGGTTTGTAATTCTTCATTATCGCCATACACCTCCACGTCTTTATACAAGATTTGTGAGCGCTTTCTGCGAGCTTTATTCACGGTGTTTTTAATGGGTCCGGCGAGTTCTTCCGGAAGCATATCAATAAGGTTTGTTGTAAAACCTTCTTCGGGTAATTGCGCATATTTTTTAAAAGCGCCCATAGCTTCCAAAATCTGAAAGTTCTCATCAATATACACACTTGCAGCCCCATACTGCTGAATGATCGCCTTACTGATCTCTTCTTTCAGGCGTTGCGTGTTGCTGTAATTTTGCACGTTTCCGTTTTTCATTCCGTTTTCGTGACGTTTAAACGTTTGACGTTCTGCCGTAGAATTCAATATTTCGGTTTTTAAACGCTCAGAACTTTCTATATTTCTGTAGATATTCCACTTTCTATTGATTTCCTCAAAATTATCTTTATGCACGCCCAAAGATTCGCTGGAGCCTAACGTCAAAATACCGTCTTGCTTCAACGCATAATGCAGCAGATGAATGACTTTAGTTTGCACATCGTTTTGAAGATAGATCAAAAGATTACGACACATCACCACATCCATATTTTTAAATGGCGGATCGTTAGTGATATCGTGATTAGAAAAAATAATGCATTTCCTTAAATTATCTTTTACCACAAAATCGTCTCCGTGCTTTCTAAAATATTTTTTGAGGCGCTCCTTAGAAAGATCGCTCAATACATTTTCTGAATAGCTTCCGCGACTGGCAATATCTAAATGATCTTGAGAAATATCAGTTGCAAAGATCTTAAGCGAAACATCTTTATCTTGTTTTTCGATTTCCTCTAAAAACAAAATCCCCAAAGAAAACGGCTCTTCTCCTGTGCTGCACCCCACATCCCAAACCTTAATCACATCGCCATCATCTTTAGAAGCGACCATTTCAGGAATAATATCTTCTGCCAGTAGCTCCCAAACTTTATAATCTCTAAAAAACTTGGTCACCCCTATTAAAAATTCTTTGTACAGCGTTTGAACCTCTTCCTTGTTGGTCTTCAAATATTCAAAATAACCTTCAAGTGAATCGAGCTTTAGCACACGTACCCGTCTACCAATGCGGCGCAGCAGGGTTGGGCGTTTGTAAAGACTAAAATCGAGTGCGGTATTGGTTTTAAGCACTTTTAAAATCTCTTTTAAAAGACGCTCATCGTATTGGTAAAGTTCAGCGTCAAAGTCAATACTGCTTTGGGCTTCAAAATAATTGGAAAGTTCGTCACTTATACGTTCCACCGGAACGATAAAATCTGCAAGACCTGTTTTTATGGCGTTACGCGGCATTCCATCAAATTTGGCCTGCTCAGGTTGTTGTACCATAACCACACCACCTTTCTCTTTAATGGCTCTAATTCCGCGTGAACCGTCGCTTCCGGTTCCGCTTAAAATGATCCCGGCGCAATGTTCTTTAGAATGATTAGCGAGCGACTCAAAAAAGAGGTCTATAGGCAGGTTTAGCGATTTATCTTTAGGTTTTTCTAAAAGTCTGAATTTACCATCTTTAATCACCAAATTATTAGTAGGCGGAATCAGATAAATACAATTGGCTTTGATCTCTCCTTCATCTTCAATAACCTCAATAGGAATTTTAGTATTCTTCCCTAAAAGCTCTGCCATCAAGCTTTTATGATCTGGAGAAAGGTGTTGCACCACAATATAACTGTATAGTGATGCTGTAGGAACATTATCAAAAAAGTCATTGAGCGCTTGCAGGCCACCTGCACTTGCTCCTATTCCTACGATTACGTGAGTTGCTTTGTTAGTTTTTGTATTTGTAGTCACAAAATCTTTTTAGAGGTTAAGCACTCACAAAAGCATTATTGCTTATAATAATAACAGTGAGCCTAGTCTCTCAAAAGTAAGGTTTTTAACCTAAAATTTGCAATTAAATGTTAATGTTTAAGATTTAATTATGAAAAGTATTATCAATAATAATATTAATTAAATCTAAAAATTCAATAACGTGCGCAAAATTATAACAATCAAGCACTTACACCGCCAAACAAAAACATTCTAAAATTGGTAAACCGCAGCATTAATATTCATTCCCGCTCCTACCGAAGCAAAAACTACTAGGTCCCCGGCTTCTATGCTGTGGCCTTCCACTTTATTTTTTAAGATTAAGTCGAGTAAAGTAGGTACGGTGGCTACAGAAGAATTCCCTAACCACGAAATGATCATCGGCATAATACCTTCTGGCGCTTCTTCATATCCGTAAAGTTTATACAGTCGGTCTATGATCGCATCGTCCATTTTGCCGTTTGCTTGATGTATCAGCACTTTCTTTACCTTTTCGATCGGCACTTCGGCTTTATCTAAACAAGCTTTTATGGAAAGTGGTACCGTTTCCAAGGCATATTGATATAAACGTCTTCCGTTCATTTTTAAATAAAGATCCTGCTTATTTTCTTCGGTAATATTGTAAGAACATCCCATCGTAAGCATTTCGGCATAACGATACGTGTCTGAACGGGTTTTATGTGCTAAAATTCCGGTGCGCTGGTCAGCTTCTCTGCTTTCTAAAATAGTCGCTCCTGCCCCATCAGCATAGATCATACTGTCTCTATCGTGTAAATCAATAACTCGAGACAAGGTTTCGGTACCAATGACCAGAATTTTTTTAGCGTCGCCTGATTTAATATAATAATCGGCTTGAATCATCCCTTGTAACCAGCCGGGACAACCAAAGGGCACGTCATAAGCGACACACTCCGGATTCTTGATTTTTAATTTATGCTTGACTCTAGCAGCCAGAGCGGGCACCATGTCGCTTCGGTTTGAACCGTGTTTAACGTCTCCAAAATTATGAGCAACAATAATATAATCCAGCGTCTCCGGATCAAGTTGCGCATCTTTAATCGCATCTTTTGCAGCAAAATAAGCAATATCAGAAGCGACCAAATCATCGGCTACATAACGGCGCTCTTCAATCGTGGTGATCTCTTTAAATTTATCTACCACATACCGATTATCTTTTGCAATGGGCGTTCCGTTAGATTCGTAAAAAGCAAAATCTAAGAAGTCATCGTTGCTTACTTTTTTCTTTGGTAAATAAATTCCGGTTCCGGTAATTACGCTGTATGTGGTCATAGTACTGTGTGCAGTTGGGGCAGTCTAAACTGTATATTTTTGATTTTCTAAAACGTTGTTTTTTTGCTAAAGCGGTTAAAATACAATCTTATTTCGTTTTACCTAAGCTTCTCTACAAATTATTACAAAATCCAAACCAAACACTGATCACGTAATTGTTTCAAATTCAAAAAGTTAAGAAATACGTTCAGAAGGAATTAAATGCTAAAAACTTCAATAATTGTAAAAGAAATAACTTAGTTCTTAATCTCCCAAAGTATCCATGGTGCTTCCGCAGGTGAGCATCGCTTCGCCGTAATACGGATTTTTAATTTCATCAGAATTGCTTAACCAAATGGCTCCTTGACTATTGTTGGCCATTGGGCAGCGCTGCACAAACAGGTAAGGCTTTATCGCTGTACTGTTCTGTACCAATGGAGTAAGATGCACATTCAAACTGATAAAGTATTCGCGTTGCTCTGCTAAAGCGGAACTATTTGAAATTTTCGCTGCTTGTTCAAAAACAGTAGCCAGGAGGCTCTGAACTTCGGTTGACGAACCGTCTACTTTTAAGGCTTCGATGTCCTCTCTGAAGGTCTCTGATGCTTTTTGCACCTCTTGCTCATCTGATGCTACAAAAGCATCCTTCAGTGCAAAATAGGATGGCAACACCGCGTTTAAGTTTTTCTGAAATGCTTCGGATAACTGAAAGTTGGGTGCTGTTTCTTGTAATTCAGAACCGGTACCTTGATGCATCATTGATTTTTTGCCGCTAAGCTGAGCAGCAGCGTCAACGGTAAACGTGCCATTGGTAACAATTTCGGTGCCGGGCGACAATCCGTTTAGAACTTCATAATAATCCCCAGATTTGGTTCCTAAAGTAACTTCTCGCATTTCAAAAACCGATTGGTCACTTTTAGGTTTCACATATACCAGTGAGCGATCACCCGTCCACAACACCGCGGATGCCGGTACTGTGATCGCACTCGCTTCAGAAGCGCTTCCCATTAGTTTAGTTTCAATAAACATTCCGGGTTTTAATACTTCTTGGGGATTCGTCAAGGTAGCCCGTACCGTCACCGTTCGGGTCGCACTATTGAGCACAGGATCTATGTAGGAGATCTTGGCCTTAAATCGCTGATCTGGATAAGCATTTGTAGTGATCTCCAAATCCTGACCAATTTTAAGCTGATTGATCTGATGCTCATACGCGTCAAATTCTGCCCAAACCGTATTCAGATTGGCTACTTTAAATATAGGATTGCCGTCCATAATATGCGCACCTTCGCTAGCCATCAATTCACGCACGACTCCCGCAACGTGCGCATAGATTGGAAAACGCGTCACCGTATTTCCGGTAGTTTCAATTTCATCTAAAAGTGCATCAG
This sequence comes from Leeuwenhoekiella sp. ZYFB001, assembly GCF_011784865.1. Lineage (NCBI taxonomy): Bacteria > Pseudomonadati > Bacteroidota > Flavobacteriia > Flavobacteriales > Flavobacteriaceae > Leeuwenhoekiella > Leeuwenhoekiella sp. ZYFB001. The sequence goes on along the minus strand of NZ_CP050460.1, from coordinate 1,041,269 downwards.
AGATCATCCAGTTTTTAAACTTGTTGCGCACCGCCTCATAGAGTTTTGGCTGTTTATCTTTAAGTTTTGCCGCGGTTACCAATTCTTGCTGAGCAGCGACCAGTTCCGGCGAATAGATAGTCGCCACTTGCTGGCCTCTACGCACTTGTTGCCCCACAGAAGTTACCATCAAACGCTCTACTCTACCGTCAAAATGTGCTGGCTGCGTGGCCACTTGATCATCATTTATGGCTATGGTTCCTGATAATTTCAATTCAGAGGTTATTTCTCCTGAATTGCCCACAACGGTCGTCTGAATATCCGCCAGAGCGATCGCACGCTCAGTCATTCTGAATTGATTGACTGCTAAACCAGCGCTTTCTTGTTGTGTCGGGATCAAATCCATTCCACAAATGGGACAATCTCCGGGTTCATTTCGCAAGATTTGAGGATGCATAGAACAGGTCCAAAGCGCAGTATCCTCACTATGCTCGTGCGTAGGTACTTCTTTCGCTTCTTCCGAAGTATTAAAAAGAAAATACCCAAGCGCCAAACCAAGAACCAATGTCGTTAAACTGAATGCTACAATCTTTTTCATAAAGTAGGTTTTAAATAAACAGCATCACCAGAGCCATTACGATCATCAGCGCATTTTCGATAAAAGTAGCTTCGGTCATAGGCAGTTTTAAAGCAGTACCTAAACAAGCGCAGGTGATCGCTTTTTTGTCCAGCAACGTGCGTGTAACACCAATGGTGGTAATGCCTAAAATGACTAAGGTCAATATAAGTGCAACGGTAATCTGAAACCGCATTAAAAAGCATAAGCCTAGTGCCAATTCGATAAACGGATACACCCAACCGTAGGCCGGGATCGCCTTAGCCAAAGGATCATACATGCTAAAGCTCGCCGGGAAACCTTTAAGGTCTAACAATTTAAAAAAGCTGAATACGATGTAAAACAGCCCCATAAAATCGAGCATCATCGCCTGCCAGTCCCAAGTGTCTTTATGCAATAAAATCGCTGCAGCGATCAAGAATGCAAAAATTAAAAACAAAGGTTTAAGTTGCTGAATTTTGCTCTGTGATGTTTCAGCAGTTAAAGTTTCAAACACATTTGATTTTGGCTGCGTAAGATTCTCCGTTTCTGAGATCTTATATTTTGAAGGCAAGGCTTGCTGAAGGGTTTCCGTAGCAATATGCTTGTGCATCGTGATCTGAGCTTCACCGGCATTTAGATCGACTTTGGCGTGAGCTACATCAGGCACGGCATTCAATTTAGCCTCAACGCCAGATCTGCAACCTTCACACGTCATTCCTGTAATTTTATAAGTATGTGTCATTATATGAATATTAAAATTTGATTATATATGTCATTGGCTTTAGTTAAAAAACTTGATCAATAAACCTGCGGTTAGCCACACATAACAACCTAAAGCTGCATATTTTAAGGTGCGCTCTAAGGTCTTGCTTTTGGGCGCCATTTCTTTCATATGCATCATATCTTTATGTTTAAAAAACCCTAGGTAGAGGAGGTAACCCGAACCTGCCAGAAAAGCCAGATTTAAGAAAAAGGTGTAATTCAGTTTAAAATAAGAGGTGTCTTGAACTTTTACCTGACTGGGATCAGGAAGTAGTTGAAAAGCTTCAAAACCGTAATGCAACAGCAGCGAAGCGCCCACTAAGGAAGTGAACAGTAAAAACAGGATGAATAGAGACATCTTCCAGCCATAATACTTAGCGTTGATTCTCAAAATAGGAAACACCACCAGATCACTGAAAATAAACGCCATCACACCGGCAAAACTCACGCCTTTACCAAAGAGCAAAGCCGCAAGCGGAATGTTACCCATAGATCCTATAAAAGTGATGAATGCAGCGACCGGCCCTACTATTATATGTTCTGAAATCTCAAGAAAACTAAAGTCAGTATTCCCGTCTCCCGAACCTATAAATAGTGTCTGAAACCACGCATCGGGTACAAATGCAGCTACGATACCCGCGATGGTGAAGCCTACGGTCACGTCTTTCCAGACCATTTTCCATTCCATCCCGTACTGTTTGGCCACTTTTGCCCAACTTTCTTCAGATTTTATTTTCTGCTTCCAAGATTTGGAATCTGTATCTGTGTCGTCTTCTTTTTCTCCTAAATTCTTTCGGGCATTCTCAATCAACTTTTTAGGATTGATCAGCCTAATCAAAATCCAACTGAGTAAAATGAGTAACACGCCACCTACATACTCACCTACCACAAATTGCCAACCCAAAAAAATGGAAATAATGATCCCAAGTTCGATGACCAAATTGGTCGAAGCCAGTAAGAAGGCAATACTGGCTACAAAACTCGCTCCTTTTTTAAACAGCGATTTGGTCGAAGCAAGCGCTGCAAAACTGCACGAACTGCTGATAAACCCAAAAAAGGTTCCTAGCAAGACGCCTTTAGTCTCATTGCCGCCCATTGTTTTTTGCATACGCTTTTCGGTGACAAAAATCTGAATCATACTGCTTATGATGTAGCCCAGCGCAAATGCCCACAGCGCCATCCAGAAGAATCCCGCAGTGGTATACGCCGCTTCACCCCATTGTTTTAAAAAATCTGTCATAACGCTAGTTTATTGGGTTATGGTTGCCGTTACCGAACCGCAATTGAGCATTTTAGCTCCAAAATACGGATTGGTCACTGCGGTATCTTTAGCTAGCCAGTCGGCTCCTTTTCCATCAAAAGCCATCGGGCAATGCTGCACGTACAGTGTTCCTGCCTTTATGGTACTTTTAAAATAGGCTTTTGCTCCCGTAGCGAATGCTGCAAACGCCTTGCGCTGTGCCGGCAATTCATCAGTGGTGGCTATTCCTTCAGCTAAAGTCTTGAGTTTTGCATTTCTTTCGTCAAAAATCATTGCAAGTTGGGCTGCTTCTTGTTTTGCTTTTTCTGAATCACTAGCGACTAAAGCCTGCTGAACTTTGGCATAGGCTTCCCAAACGGCATTGGCATTGTTATCTGCAAAGGCAAGCGGCGCATTGTCCACTTTGTTCTCCGGTGCTTTTTCCGAAGCTTTATTTTTTTCACCCATTTCATCAACCTCTTCCTTTTGCATAGGTTGTTCTTCGTGGGCTTCTAATTTGACATCTGTCTCTGAGCTTGATTTTTTATCATTTCCGCAAGAAACTAAGCTTAAGGCCACTACGGCGATACTTATAAAATTTAAGGTCTTTTTCATGGTTTTAGTTATTGGTTAAATAATTGATTAAAGCAGTCTGCTCATAAAAATCTTGAACAGCCTGTATTTGTTTACGTTGAAAGCTCAATTGCAATTCTTGAATATCAAGCACATCATCAAAGTCAATCGTACCGGTCTCATAACTTTTGAGTAAAATAGCTTCAGCATCTTGGGCTTGAGCAATGTTCTGTTGTTGTGCATTAAAGTTAATGCGCGCAGCATTTCTATACTGTTTAGCTTCTGCTAAAAGATTTTCTAAATACTTCAAGCGTTGCTCTTTTTCCGCGGTTATGCGTTGTTGCAGAAGCTCATTTTGACGGGTAACCGACTTATACTTTGAATTGAAAATGGGCACCGAAACCGATACCATTGGCATCACTATATCTTTGCCGTTATCTGCAGGAAATAGATCTGTTCGTTCGCTGACCGGAATGTAATCAAGTCCCACACCCCATTTAGGAGCCGACTCTTGCTGGTTGAGTAATTCGGCTTGGGAGATACTTTTATACCGCGCATCATATTTCAACAGCTCCGGATTGGTTTCAAGCGCATCGATTGAATCGCTAGTTTCCAATTGCGGAATCGTCAAACTATCCACTAGTTGTATCGGAGTCTCCTGAGCCACGTTTAAGATGTTTTTAAACTGAACAGCTGCAGCGCGTTTACGTTCGTCTAAAATGGCGAGTTGTGCGTTGAGTTCGTTTTGGCGCATTTCTAGCTTGAGTACATCTACCACCGAAGCTTCAGCCACCTCAACCGCATTTAGTGCAAGTTCTTTAAAACGGTCTAGCAAGTCCAGATTTTGCTGCACTACTTGTTCTTCTGCATGGATGCCATAAAGTTGATAGTAACTTTGTGCCACCTCAAGGCTAAGCTTTCGCTTTGCGATCACATATTCCAGATATTCATTGTCTGCTAAAGCATTTTGATATTCCTGCCGCTTAGCGATGGTACCAAACCACGGTAACATTTGCTTAACCGAAAAGCGCGCGCGCTGAGCTCCTACTCGGGTTTCAGGAGTTTCAACAAAATATCCTACACCAAATTCAGTATCCGGTAAGCTATTCACTTCATTTACCTGTTCTTGGGCCAAGTCATATCGTAATGCATAGGCTTGAAGCGCGGGGTTTTGAGCTTCTGCTTGTGCGATATATGCACTTAAATCCTGAGCAGGCGCAACAACTGTTGTGCCCAGTAAGATTATGCTTGCTATGATTATTTTATTTTTCATGAGTTCAAGGCTATTTCTTTTTTCCAACTATACAACACCGGTACGATAAAGTACGAGGTAACATCAATGATCATCCCGCCAAATATGGGGATCGCCATTGGAATCATAATGTCACTACCTCTTCCGGTTGACGTGAGTACCGGAAACAACGCTAAAATTGTGGTCACCGTGGTCATCAAACACGGCCTGATACGCTTGTTAGCTGCACGTAGCGTCGCTTGCCGAATTTCCTCCCGATCAGAAGGATTCGTTTTACTAAAAGTCTGCGTTAAGTAGGTGGCCATCACGACGCCATCATCAGTAGCGATCCCAAAGAGCGCGATAAAACCTACCCAAACCGCAACGCTTAGGTTTATGGTTTTCATATTGAACAAATCTCTTAGATTCGCTCCAAAAAACTCAAAATTCAAGAACCACGCTTGACCATACAGCCAAAGCATTATAAAGCCGCCGGCAAATGCCACCGCGATCCCTGTAAAGACCATAAATGAAGTGCTCACCGATTTAAACTGAAAGTAAAGAATTAAGAAAATGATGAGCAATGCCATGGGCACCACAATGGTCAAGGTCTTCTCTGCACGCAACTGATTCTCATACGTTCCTGTAAATTGATAGTTGATGCCCTGCGGAACCACCAATTCCCCGGATTCTATCTTAGACTGAAGCACTGCTTGTGCCTGTTCTACCACATCAACCTCAGCATAACCATCTAGCTTATCAAACAAAACATACCCCACTAAAAAGGTATCTTCACTTTTAATTACTTGCGGTCCCTGCTCGTAGCGTATTTCCACCAGTTCACTGAGAGGTGCCGGATTTCTCGTCGCCACCGGAACATAAATATTCTTTAGATCCTCAGGATGTTCCCGTAGCGCTCTAGGATAACGCACCCGCACCGAATACCGCTCGCGACCTTCTACAGTTTGAGTGATAGGCATTCCGCCCACGGCAACTTCAAGCACTTGCTGCACGTCAGCAATCGCAATACCATAACGCGCAAGCCGGTCTCGTTTAATATCTATAAGCAAATAGGGTTTTCCTACGATTCGATCGGCAAAAACCGCTTCGGCTTTTACGCCTTCAACTTGTTTTAAATGTTTTTCAAGCTGAAAGCCAAACGCTTCAATCTGCTGTAAATTCTGCCCTTTGATCTTAATTCCCATAGGTGCACGCATCCCTATTTGCAGCATTACTAAACGGGTTTCTATAGGTTGAAGTTTTGGTGCCGAAGTCACTCCGGGAAGTTGCGTTACGCGCGCAATCTCCCTCCAGATTGCGTCAGGAGATTGAATCTCTGGACGCCAGTTGCGATAGTACGCACCCGCTTCATCTTCTATTAAATCTTCAGCCGACACCGGAAATTTCATACTAATTTCATCTGCAACCGCTTCGGTCTGCATATTGGGATTATAAGCTTTGCTACCATCTTGTAGCAAAAAATAACCTTGCTCATCCACCTTGTACCGTTGCTTACTTCCGGCTGCGTTCAACATATATTCTGGTTTGTACTGAATAATATTTTCATACATTGACAAAGGCGCGGGATCAAGTGCAGACTCAGCTCTGCCGGCTTTTCCGACAACCGTTTCTATTTCGGGAATACTCGCCACAGCCATATCGAGTTGTTGCAACACCCGTTTATTTTCTTCCACGCCTGCGTGAGGAAGCGAAGTAGGCATCAGCAAGAAAGTTCCTTCGTTGAGTGCCGGCATAAACTCCTTACCCATTTTTGAATAGATCCACGCGCCACTGATCAGTAGGGTCGCCGGCAGGGCAAGAAACAAGAGTCGGTTTGCTAAAGCCCATCTTAAAATACGGTCATAAAACCGTCGTAAAACCCAGAACAGGACAAAAAATGATGTACAAATCAGGGTTACGAACACGAGGTTTATAAAAATGCTTCGGTTGAAACCTAAAGGTCTCCAATAGGTTGCCAACAAAAAGACAATCGCTAAAACGGTAATTGTGATCTCAGCATGTTTAAGGTTTTGAAACGGAAGTTCTTTCGTTTTGCGTAAAAAGTACAGCATTCCAAAAGCGATCAATACAAGTCCCAGCCAAACACCGTAAAACACTGCGATGCTTCCTATAAGAATGAGAAGTGCATAAACTACGTTTTGTGTCGTTGATTTAAATTTTCGTTTTCTAAAAATTAAAGCCGCAAAAGGCGGAATCAAGAAAAGTGCGATGATGAGTGACGCGGTTAGTGCTGCTGTTTTAGTAAACGCCAAGGGGCAGAACAATTTACCCTCTGCACCCATCAATGTAAATACCGGAATAAAACTTATAATGGTAGTGAGCACAGCGGTAACAATAGCGCCCGAAACTTCTGCCGTGGCATTATAGATCAGGGTGTTGTATGACAGTTTTGAGTCATTTTTATCAGCATCTTCTAGATGCCGAATCATATTTTCGGTAAGAATTACCCCTACATCTACCATCGTCCCGATTGCAATAGCGATCCCGGAGAGCGCAACAATATTTGCATCAACCTCAAAAAGCTTCATAGCGATAAAAACCAAAGACCGCCACGGGGAGTAATCCGGAAATTAACAGGGAAGCCCTTAGGTTAAAAAGCATTACGACGATCACAAGAATGGTAATCAGGATTTCCATAGTGAGGGCTTCATCAAGTGTGCCCAAAGTCTCTTCTATTAACTGGGTACGATCGTAAAACGGTACAATGGTAAGCTGAGAGGTTCTGCCATCAGCTAAAGTTTTTGATGGTAAGCCCGCGCTAAGTTCCTTGATCTGTGCCTTTACATTGGTGATGACCTCCATAGGATTAGCACCGTAGCGCGCTACTACTACTCCGCCTACCACCTCAGCACCTTCTTTATCTAAAATTCCGCGGCGTGGTGCCGGCCCCATATGAACGCGAGCCACATCTTTTACACGGATCGACGTATAAGCTTTTGAGGTCACTACGGCATTTTCGATATTTTCAAGAGACTTGATATAACCCAACCCCCGCACCAGATACTCAGCCTTATTGATCTCTAGGGTTTGAGCACCAATTTCTTCATTACTCGACTTCACCGCCTTGACTAGTGCATCAAGACTTATATTGTATTGTTTTAACAGTTCTGGGTTTACGTCAATCTGATATTCCTGTACATACCCTCCTATTGAAGCCACCTCAGCAACACCACCAGCCGAAGCCAGACTGTATTTCACATAATAATCCTGAATGCTGCGCAGTTCTTGTAAATCCCAACCGCCGGTGACGTTTCCGTCTGCATCGCGCCCTTCAAGGGTGTACCAAAAGATTTGTCCTAAACCGGTAGCATCAGGTCCCAAAGACGGATTAACCCCTTCCGGCAGAAGATTTGCAGGAAGTGAATTGAGCTTTTCAAGAATGCGGCTTCGGCTCCAGTAAAATTCGACGTCTTCTTCAAAAATGAGATAGATGCTCGAAAAACCAAACATTGAAGAGCTTCGGATGGTTTTTACTCCGGGAATTCCTAAAAGCGCAGAAGTTAACGGATATGTAATTTGATCTTCAATATCCTGCGGCGACCGCCCTTGCCATTTGGTAAAAACAATTTGCTGATTTTCCCCAAGATCGGGAATTGCATCTACCGCAACGGGAGCTCTCGGAATCCCGGCAATTTCTGAAATACCATCCCAATTGAAGGGTGCCGTGGCGATCCCCCAACCCAAAAAGAGGGCTAAGAGTAAAAAAGCCACTAGCTTATTTTCGATAAAAAATTTGATGCTTTTGTTGAGCATAAAAATGAGGGTATTGTGTGAACGTAAAAGATTCCCAGGCAAACCTGTGAGACACTCGCAACAAATACATTTTAAATTACCGCTATAGCCTTAAGTACATAGCTTTCTAAGGTCACGCCATTAAAATGTATCTGTTAATAACTGAAGTACAGCAGTTTTTTCGCGAATGCGAAAACCTTAAAATTTAGACGAAGAATGTCTAAACAATACCTATCAAATTAAATAAACCTCGTCTAAGGTCTGAATATTCCTAACGAGCTGAGGAGGAGTATACGCCAAGAAGTCTGTTGAAGCAGTGGTTTGCGGAGCTAAGAGCGCCGCATAAGCGTAACAGAAGGTGGTTACAAAAAGCTGTTGCTCTAAAGAAAACGAACTAAAACTAGGCTTCAATTCATTCTGGCCGGCCGCAGAAAACGTTTTGTCTTGACAGCACGACTTTTGAGTGACTTGTTGCTCACAGTCAGTGTTACTCAGCGAACTAGCCATCTGATCCATTCCGCAAGAACTGGCTTTGTTGATCACCGTGTAATCGACTAAAGTTTCGCCACAATAATGCATATTTATAGAAAACGACATTGTGGTACAAACGACCACGAATGCCAGAACTATTGCCATTATTTGTTTTGCTACCTGCTTCATCTTGAATTGCAAAGGTATTAAATAAACGTTTACTGAAGTAGAAATTTTATTCAGCTTGGTTTAGTCCTTTGGCCACGCTTTGTAATAGTCGTGAAGGGTGGTATGGCTTGGTGATATAATCAAAAGCACCCATTAAATATGTTCGCGTTACTATATTTTCATCTAAAATTGAAGACAATACGATAATGGGTAAGGTTGGAAATTCGGTTTTTGACCATTTAATGACGTTCATTCCTGAAGTGAAGGGTAATAATAAGTCGATAATCACTAAGTGGAAGATGCTGCTCTTTAAATTCTCGATGGCTGCGGTTCCATCAGAACATACTCTAGCGGTGTATCCTGCTTTTTCCAAACTATGTACAATGGCTTCAGCAACCTGCTTATTATCTTCAACTACTAGGATATTTTTTTTCATTGGAGTTTATTGTTAAGGCTTTAGAAGTATTCCTATAAATCAGAAAAATCTGCTTTTAGACTCGTTATAATATGTTGATGTTCTTGCAGAAGTTGATGAACAAGATGTTCAATTTCGTCCGGCTGGGCGTGATGTGCGAGATCATCACAAATTTTTGCGGCTTTATAATTCTGAAGCATTTCAAAAGAAGGCTTTACAGCATGCGCCACTTGACCAACTTGCTTAAAATTTTCTGATGCATGATTTTGCGTCAGTTCTTCAATTTGTGGCGGAACGGTTTGTATAAAAATCTTGAGACTTTCTTTAATAAAATCGGTATCACCTTCCGCGAGCTCCTTAAGATAATCGAGTTTATAGTATTTTTCTTCTTCGGCGCCTGCCAACTCTTTAAGCATTAAAAGCTCTTTAATGAAAGCGATATCTTCACATTTAAATGGTTTTGTAATCACTTTTTGCGCTTGTACCGCTATTGCATCTTCCTCTAAGTTTTCTGCAATTACCACTACCGGAGCTGTAAATGCTATTTGATCCTTGAGATAGTTTAACGTTTGCACGGCTCCTAAAGGTTTAGCTGCCTCTTCAAGCACCAAAAGATCTGGCGCACCGGTTTGCTTGATGTATTGAATGGCTCCCATTCCTGAAGTAAAGGCAATGATCTCTACTTCTTTACTAGAAAAATTAGATTTAAATCGTACCTGAGCTTCCAGATCAGCATCAACAAGAATTATATGTTTTTGAGCAGCAGTCAATTTAAAAACGGTATTGCAAGGATTATTTTAAAGTTATCTTTTTTCGTTCTAAAAACGCATTGATCACCGCTTTAATATCTTCCAGAATTAATGGTTTTGAAATATAATCGTCCATACCATACGACAAGCAACGCTCCCGCTCCCCTTTTAGAGCACGAGCGGTTAACGCTATAATAGGTACGCGCTCTTCTTTCGGTTCCAATGCTCTGATTTGTTGCGTAGCTTCATAACCACTTAAAACCGGCATTTGAATATCCATCAATATGATATCAATGTGATTCTTTTTAAAGGCTGCTACAGCCTGCTCGCCATTTTCTACTTCGATTAAATTTGCTTGTGCAGCTATTTTATTTAAGATCGTACGGGTCAAGAACTTATTTACAGGATTATCTTCGGCTACCATTATTGTAAGTTTGTCTTGTAAATCTTCAATAGCGTCAAAGTCGACTTTTTGAGCAAACTGATCGTTACTAAAACCTAGGCTATCCATAGTTTCAAAAAGAACTTTGCGCAAAACAGGCTTCACTAATTTATTATGAACACCAAGTTTTTTACAGCGATCATTTATGGTTTGATCCTCTTCTGAGCTGTGCAGCAACACGATAGGCAAGCGCTCTTGGGTTACCTTTAGATCTGTTCTAATATGCTCAATTAAATCAAGACCATTTAGGTACGGCATAGCATAATCAATGAGCGCCAAGTCAAAATCAGTGTCCTTTTGCAAAATTTCTAACGCATCAATTCCGTTTGCCGCCTGAATCGTTTTTATCTTTCGGCTGGCGAGTAATTCAGCGATAATCACTCGATTATTTTGGTTATCATCTACCACCAAAACTCTCTTCAATTCTTGAGAATATAAAGTAGCACGTTCTGTTTTAGCCTCAATGGCAAAATTAACTCTAAAGGAGAATGTGGTACCACTTCCCAATTCACTAGAAACTTCAAGCTTACTGTGCATCAACTCAAGCAGTCTATTACTGATGGTAAGTCCTAATCCTGTTCCCCCGTACTTGCGGGTTGTAGAAGCATCCCCTTGATTAAAGGCATCAAAAATCTCTTTTACGTTCTGAGGCGCAATACCAATACCGGTGTCGCGCAAAGAAAAAGTAAAACGTTTAGTATTTGGATCATCAGGGATATCCTGCGCTTGAACTTTTAATTCTATTTCACCTTTGTGCGTAAACTTCACTGCATTGCTCAACAAGTTGATGAGTATCTGACGTAACCGCAACCCATCGGCGAGGATATATTCTTCAATTTTAGTTGAAATATTGAGCAGCACTTCAAGGTTTTTCTGATGCGCCTGATGCCTGATCATTTCCACAGAACGAGCACAGAGGTCTGCAATGTTTACGCGCTCTTCACTCAAGTTAAGTTTACCGGATTCAATCTTTGAAAAATCGAGAATATCATTAAGTAAATCGAGCAACGAAACGGCAGAAGAATATATGGTCTCTACATATTTGGTCTGATTTTGATCAAGCTTAGACTGCATTAAAATATCAGTAAACCCTATTACTCCGTTTAAAGGAGTACGGATTTCGTGACTCATATTTGCTAAAAATTCTGACTTAAATTGATTAGCCTGCTCTGCTCGCTCTTTAGCTTGCAGCAAGGAGGTTTCCATTGCTTTTAAAGCCGAAATATCTGTAGAGATCTTCAGATAACCCTTAGGTTCTCCTTTTTCATTTTTTATAGGGGTAACAATAAGTTGCACAGGAAGTTTGTCGCCGTTCTTTTTGATGTAATTCCACTCGTTAGATTCAATTTTACCTTTACCTAATTTAAATGTGAACACATCTTCTATAGCTACCTTTTCCCCATACTCTTCTTCCAGTTGCTTAGCATAGGCTTCCACTTCTTCCTTTACATAAAAAACTTCAGGGTACAACTTACCAATGACTTCATCTGCTTTGTATCCCAAAAGGTTTTCAGCTCCTTTATTAAACCTTTTAATACGATGGTTCCGGTCGGTTTCCACAATGATGATCTGAGATGTCGCTTCTAGTAAAGCTTGATGATCTAGTAAACTTTCTTCTAAAGCTCTTTTATCAGCCTTAGATTCGGTTAGATCAACAACTTGTCCTATAATAGAATAAATGTTTCCTTCACGATCATAAAGCGCAGATACGGTTAGCACACACTCAACTATGCTCCCATTTTTATGTATATAGCGTTTATCTACTTGATAGGTAGAAATATCTTTAGCTACCAGTTTTTTAAGAAGCTCCTGATCCTTAAACAGATCTTCAGGATGTGTGAAATCGGCAAAAGTTAATTGTAAAAACTCTTCCTTGGTGTAGCCGATAATTTCAGCCAAATTTTTATTGATATTCTTCCAATTTCCCTCAAGATCTACAAGAGCCATTCCGTTAGGAGAGTATTCAAAAATACGTTTAAAGCGATAGGCATGTTCTAAGGCATTGCGTTCTAGTTTTTTCTTTTTAGTAATATCCTCTACCTGAGTTATGATTAAGCGATTTTCAGAATTTATTTCTTTTACTAAAGAGCAGGTAATATTACACCATAAACTTCGGCCTGATGTATGCCAGAATTCAGCCTCAAAATTGTAACTATCTATTTCTCCTGCGAGTAATCGATCGCGCTCTAATAAAGCTTTAGCTAAATATTCTTTTTTTATTACATTTTTGATGGTATACGATTTAACCTCTTCGGCAGTGAGTTTGGTTAAACCAAAAATTTCTTTAGCAACTGCATTGGTTTGCTGTATCGTATTGGATCCATCAATTAATATAATTCCCAATGCAGAATTTTCAAAAACCTTTTGAAAACGCTGTTCTGTAGTGATGATAGATTGCTCCTGTTGCTTTTGCTGTGTAATATCCTGAAACGCACCATATACCCGCACACAAGTATCGTTTTTGAATTCAGCTTTCATAAAAGCACGAACCCATTTTTCCTGACCTGTGGCCGTAATTATTATATACTCTCCATCATTAGAAATGCCTTGCTCCACACATTTATCAAAGGCCTCCATAATACGATCTCTACTCCACCCTTCTTTATAGAAGGCTATAGCAGTTTCCAATTGAGGAAAATAATCTGTTGGCACATCATGTATCGCTTTAGTAACATTAGTCCACTTTACGGTTTTTGAAGCTATATCGACCTCCCAACCACCTACCAGAGCCAATCTATTAGTTTCTTCATAGATCTCATTAAATTTTTGTAACTCACGGATCTTATCGCAATCTAGCTTTGGAGCTTTTCTGCCCTCCTCTTCATTAAAAAAGCGAATAAGGAGATGCCTCTGACCATTAGAATCGGTATGCCGCAAATGTTGTCCGGTTATTCGCTGCTTCGCTCCTTTACTATTTCTAAAATAAAAATCATGATTAGCTTGATCAACGCTTGTTTGCCTAATTGTAGTGAGCAGTTGCAAACTTTCCTGAGGTATTACATACTCCCATAAATCTATCGGAGCGTGGACTGTTGAAGAGGTGTAACCCATTGCCGCCCAAAAGGAAGGGCTCACAAAGTAGTCAGCTTGAGTATGAAGTTCTGAATAAAAAATTCCTAGGCTAGGTTGACTGTGTAGCCATTCGGAAAGTTCATAACTTTCTGAACATAATTTATGAAACTTCTGCGCTAACGCGGTATTTGTAATCATTTGAACTGAGTTGGGAAGATCTAATGCACAAAAATTACGCGCATTCGTCCTGCATTAAAAATACGGGAATTAAGCACACCAAAATGCAGATTTTTAAAATTACTTATATAATTTTATGAACTTCTAATTTTTGCAGTATATCCGGCAAAATCACAATCATCTTGTACAAGTAACAACTCATTGAATAGTTCTAAACCAACTTCCTCTTTATGGGAAACATAAAGCACGCTGGTACTACCGGAAGCTGCAATTTTATTGATTAAGGAAACGATCAAAGCCGCTCCGGTGTCGTTTAGTGCGGCAGTGGGTTCATCTAAGATCAATAACGGCGGATGTTTTATCATCGCCCTGGCGATTAAAATCAGTCGTTTTTGAACTTCGTTTAACGTTCTGAAACGGGCTCCGCTCAACTGTTTTAGCCCAAGAAGTGCCAACCATTCTTCAGCACGCGCTTGTTCTAAAGTTGTGGGTTTTTGATATAAACCAACGCTATCATACAATCCCGAAATGATCATACTTTGCACATCGTGCATTCCGTCAAAACGCTCCGTCATTGCTGAAGTGAAATAGCCTATTTTCTGTTTGATTTCCCAAACCGTCTCTCCGCTTCCTTTTTTCTTTCCAAAAAGGTATAATTCTTTACCATAACCTTTGGTACTGTCGCCGGTTACCATAGATAGCAAGGTAGTTTTACCGGCTCCGTTAGGACCTTTTAAATGCCATGAGGTCCCGCGATTTACCGTCCACGTGATATCCTTCAACACCGGTTTTTCATCAAAAGAAACGGAAACATTTTTAAATGAAATAAGTTCGTCTGGCACATTCTCAAAAGCCTCTAAAGGCTCTGGCAATTTATGTTCGTGATTTATGGAAACCGAAGTATGCTGTTCTGTAACTAAATCTACCTTTACAAATTGGCCCTCTTGATACGTTAAGCCTACCGTGCAACACGGAAGCACCTCATCGCTTCTGCGAAAAAGCTGAATCAATACGGTGCTTTTAGCTAATTCTTGTAATTCTTTTTTTAATGATGCCACGCGTTGTATATCAAGAGCATCAAAAGGATTGTCTAATATTAGAAAGTCGGGATTCTGCGCAAGTTGGTACGCTAGCAACAAGCGTTTACGTTCTCCGCTGGATTTTGTTTTTAGAAGGTCTCCATCTTTAGTCAGTACGGAATTACCGTGACGGTATTCTTCGTCTAAATACGCGTCGAGTGTATGATTAGAAAACACCAAACCAAACGCCCCTGCTTCTTCTTTCAGCCACGCTTGATCTTTTAATTCGTTAAGTTGTTGTTTGCTCAAGGGAGCATTAGAAGTAGCTATCGCATAATGAGTTTGTTTATTAGTATGGGTCATCGCAATATTTTAGTGTTGGGATTCTAGAATAATTTTGCCTATGTGGTCACTATCTTCCATAAGTTGATGGGCTTGAGCAGCCTCTTCAAGAGGGTACACGCGGTACACTTCTGGTTTAATTTCGCCTGAAGCTAGTAGTGGCCAAACTGTCTGCGCAACCTCTTCTGCAATCTGTTTCTTGACGGAAATAGATTGCGGTTTTAATAAGCTCCCGGTTATTATGAGTTGTTTGCTCATCACCGTCCATAAATTAATAGAAGGCGTTAAGCTTTTCATTCCGTTGATATATACAAGCCGACCATTTTTCTGCAGTATATTCAAGTTTTTCTGGGTGTAATCACCGCCAACCATATCCAGAATCACATCGATTTTCTCTTCGCTAAAAGCCTGTTCAAAGTCCGTTTCCTTATAACTAATCACCTTAGCCAAGGCGTGTTTTTCAATAAACTGAACTTTCTCCTGAGTTCCTACAGTGGTATACGTTTGTAAGCCTAAAGCTTTGGCGATTTGCAACCCCATAACTCCAATTCCGCTTGTGCCGCCGTGAATGAGTAAACCTTCGCCTTTTACCGCTTTGGCCTGCTGAAACACATTAAACCAAACTGTAAAAACCACTTCAGGAAGTGCTGCTGCTTCTATAAAACTTAAACCTTTAGGTATTGGAAGACATAAACGAGCATCAACGTGAATGTGGGTCGCATAGCCACCACCGGCAACCAAAGCGCATACGGCATCACCAATTTTAAAATTTTCAACCGAAGCACCTACAGCGGTGATCGTTCCTGAAACCTCTAATCCCGGTATTTGTGCTTTAGGAATATCGCCGCCATACGCATCAGGATTCTGACGGGTAAGAATATCACTGCGGTTGACGCCAGAAGCTTTCACCGCAATACGCACCTCATTAGGTTCTAATACAGGGAACTCCAGATCTTGCAGCTGCAAAACTTCGGGGCCTCCTGCTTGAGTTATATAAATCGCTTTCATAGTTTTTAAGTAAACTTGAGTGACCTCTACCAGGTATTTGTTGAGATCAAATTTTTAATTTAGATACATCCCGATAGCTGTTGGGACGGAGTACTAAACCCTTTGACGGTGCCAATAAAAAAACCCTTTTCAGTCGAAAAGGGTTTTTGATGAATTTTTATACTATTAGATATGTAATGCTCTATCTTCAGTAGCTGCGAGCGCCGCTTCTTTTACTGCTTCGGCATAAGTAGGATGTGCGTGAGACATAATCGCTATATCTTCGGCACTAGCACGGAATTCCATAGCAGTTACACCTTCAGCAATCAAATCGGCTACACGAGCGCCCACCATGTGAACCCCTAGCACCTCATCCGTTTCTTTATCTGCAAGAATTTTTACAAAACCATCAATATCACCAGAAGCTCTAGAGCGCCCTAATGCACGCATAGGGAATTGACCAGATTTATAAGCCGTACCCGCTTCTTTCAATTGCTCTTCAGTTTTACCTACAGAAGCAACTTCAGGCCAAGTATATACCACTCCCGGAATCAAATTATAATCGATATGCGGTTTTTGACCAGCTAAAGTTTCTGCTACAAACACGCCTTCTTCTTCCGCCTTATGTGCTAGCATCGCGCCACGCACGACATCACCGATCGCATAGATATTATCAACAGAAGTCTGCAAATGTTCGTTGACTTCCACTCGACCACGATCGTCTGTTTTAAGACCAACCGCATCAAGATTCAACCCGTCTGTATAGGCTTTACGTCCCACAGAAACCAAGACATAATCCCCTTTAAATTCTACTTCTTTGTCTTTTTTATCGGTCGCTTTTACGATCACCTCGTCACCATTGCGCTCTACAGCGCTCACTTTATGTGAAGTATTGATCGTCATTTTTGACTTCTTAAGCACTTTGGTCAATTCTTTACTTTGCGCGCCATCCATAGTTGGGATGATACGGTCTAAATATTCAACCACAGTTACTTCAGAACCTAAGCGTTTATAAACTTGGCCCAATTCAAGGCCAATTACACCACCGCCAATAACGATAAGATGTTTCGGTATTTCTTTAAGTTTTAAGGCCTCGGTTGACGTTATGATACGCTCCTTATCGATGTCAATAAATGGAAGACTTGCAGGTTTACTTCCGGTCGCGATAATGGTATGTTTTGCTTCAATCTCCACATCATCACCTTCCGCTACTGCGATATGTATATGGGTTTTATCCTTAAAACTACCTACACCCTGATAAGTATCGATCTTGTTCTTGCTCATCAAAAACTCGATTCCCTTAGTAGTTTGCTCCACTACGGAAGCTTTACGCCCCATCATTTTCTCTAAATTGATCTTTACCTCTCCCGGGATCTCGATCCCGTGCTCTTCAAAATGCTTAACCGCATCCTCATAATGGTGCGAAGAATCTAACAAGGCTTTAGATGGAATACAACCTACATTTAGGCAGGTACCGCCCATAGTTGCATATTTCTCAATGATTGCTGTTTTAAGACCCAACTGGGCGCAGCGAATGGCAGCCACATAACCTCCGGGACCGGAACCAATGACCGCAACGTCGTATGTACTCATAATACTGATTTCTGTTTAAGAAGTATAAAGGTACGACAGTTAAAAAGGGTGTGCAATTGTAGTTTTAAAAATCAATGACAGAAAATGTGAATTCTAGATCGATATCCGCTTTTTGTGTATTACCATTATCACTGTCCCCTATATTGACTTTAAAACCTGTAGTTTCACGATCATAATACGTGATACCGGGATCGTCATAAGATGTACCGCCACAATTACCACCGCAATCAATATTTGCTAAATTAATTACATAATTGGCAGAAGCTCTCGCAGATGTAAATGTAACTTGATAGTCTCCTAAATTAAGTCTTGTCACCGTTGCTCCAGTAATTTTGATGGCTGTTCCATTTGCCTGAACTAATCCAGCAGCAACAATTTGGGGAATACCAGATATAGATTGCCAACTTGCATTACCATTAGCATCAGATGTAAGCACTTTACCTGCTCCTTCTGTACCATCATTTATTCGTATTGAACCATTGTTGACGTGCAACTTTCGTTGTGGAGTACTGGTTCCTATACCTACGCTATTATCTGAAGCTCCGAGAATAACCGTTTTCTGTTGACTTGCAATAGCTCCTTTACCTATTGCCGTAGCTCCGGAGGCAGATGCTGTAGCTCCCGTTCCAAAAGCTGAACTATTCAATGCTGTTGCACTGGCTCCTTGACCTACCGCTGTTGTGTTACTCGCGCTAGAATTTGCCAGTCTTCCGATGGCAATAGCATCGTCACTAGATGCATTTGTTAGCTTTCCTAAGGCAATAGCAGATGTATTACTCGCTCTTGCTTCTGTTCCTAAAGCATAAGCATCATCTCCTGTACTTTCGGCATTGTTACCTATAGCAACTGCACTAGCCTTGTTAGTATACGTGTCATAACCCAAGGCAATAGACTGTGCACCTTGAGCATCAGAAAGTCGACCAATTGCAGTAGCATTTATTTCGCTCGTGTAACTTTCTGCACCCAAAGCTATTGAATAATCACCTTGAGCGTCTGCAGAATACCCAACTGCTAAGCCAAAAGCTTTATTTGTATAAGCATCATCGCCAATAGCAAGAGAATTAGTTGCCGTTGCTACAGTCGAGTAACCAATGGCAACAGTATTCAACGCATTCCCTTCTGCACGATCACCAATTGCTACGGAAGAAATCCCTCTTGCTTTAGTCTCATAACCTACAGCAGTCGCATTATCTGCAGTCGCATCTGAATTATAACCTAAAGAGGTGGTATTTATAGCAGTTGCATACGCTTGACTACCTAATGCCGTTGCATTTGCTTTATCTGCTCTACTGTTGTACCCTATAGCTAAGGTATTATCTGCATCCTTTGCATAGGATCCCTTTCCTACAGCGATACCATTAAGCGAATTAGACGTTGCATCAGTACCGACTACAACATTATCTGAATTTGAAGAAGTTGAATTATATCCGATTGCAATATTTTTAGAACCGCTCTTAGCTTCGGCATCATATCCCAAAGCAATTGCATATTCATTACTGCCCTTAGCTATATTTCCGATGGCAATCGAACTTACTCCACCCGCGGCCACTGCTTCATTACCTATTGCTAAGGTATGATCATAATCTTTTGCTTTGGCTTGATTACCTATTGCAATGCCGTTATTACGGTTTGTCAATGTTGATGTCCCTATTGAAATAGCATTTTGACTAGCGGAATTTGAAGCATTTCCGATCGCAATAGCATTGTTTGCACTTGTTAATGCATTGTATCCAAAAGCTGTAGATTGATATGATGAAGATGCTCCATAACCCAAAGCAACCGATTGGTTTCCTGTGTTGATAGCTCCTAAACCAATAGCAATTCCCTGGTAGATAGATTTTGAGTTCTTGCCTAATGCAATTGATTCATTCCCTGAGGCATTAGCTCCCATCCCTAAAGATATAGCCTCATATACAGCCTTGGCGTCTTTACCTATTGCGAATGAATTATTATCTGTAGCCAACGCTCCGACACCAATCTGCACTGCTCCATTAGTCGCAAATCGACCAATTCCTACATTATTTACTCTAAAATTCAGCGGCTGCCCATCGGTAGTACCCAAAAAATTTGTCGAAGAATTTGTACCACTATTCCCTGTCAATGCCCAATTATTACCTGAAGATGCTGCAGCTTTCATCGCCGTCCACGTACTTCCATTCCAATAATAATAGCCCACACCGTTTCCTCCGGTTACTGAAGCGTTTGTGTTGTAGATCATCAAACCATTGGCATTGGTATTTACACCATCAATGCTGCTATTTGAAACCGAGTTTAAACTTATTCGAGGAGCGATGAATCCTTTAGCGCTTGACGATAAATCTAAAATACTTGAAGGGTCTGGTGAAGTTGTCCCAATTCCTACCTGTGCTGATGCAACAAAATGAACACAAAGAAAAACGAACGAGAGTATGAGTTTTTTCATAAAATTTTGATTGAGGCGTTGCAAAAATAATCGTTAAATCAATTTAGTCAACTGCTAAACAGCTATTTAACACAAGTAAAAAACAATTCTCACAAAACAACACTTAATCGATTAAATATGCTTTTTATCGGAATGTATTCTTTTAGCATAGCACTGTGTGTTTTGATAGTGATCAAAATACTTTTTAACTATATTCTACAGAATGTTTATTATTGTAAGCATCTTAAAAAACACTTATGAGCAATCAGGATCAGGATCCAAAAAATCAAGAAATTGTAGAAAACAGAGAATTATCTATATGGGAGGCTTTAATTCCTATTATAGCTCTTGTTGGGATGCTGGCATACAATGTATTTGTTTTTGGTGATGATGCGCTCAGCGGTTCTAATCAGTTTATCTTGCTATTGGGAGCAGCCGTAGCCGCCTTAGTTGGGATTTTTAATAAAACTTCTTTTGATACGATGATGGAAGAAGTTGCGCAAAATATTAAATCTACCGCAGGCGCCATTTTAATCCTCTTAATGGTAGGTGCCCTTGCAGGAACTTGGCTCATTAGCGGGATCATCCCTACAATGATTTATTACGGACTCCAAATTTTAAATCCGTCTATATTTTTAGCCGCTTGTGTTGTGATCTGTGCAATCATATCGGTGGCCACCGGAAGCAGTTGGACGACCTCTGCTACCGTAGGTATTGCATTAATAGGTATTGCTAATGCTTTAGGTATCTCTTTAGGAATGACAGCCGGAGCTATTTTATCTGGAGCGTATTTTGGAGATAAACTTTCGCCTTTAAGTGACACGACAAACCTTGCTCCCGCAATGGCAGGAACAGATTTGTTCACGCACATTCAATATATGTTGTTTACCACTGTGCCTACGGTGACTATAACATTAATCGTATTTATCATCATTGGCTTTAATATAGAGACTAGCGGTGACGCCGATACCTCATTGATTTTGACGGCTATTGATGACGCATTTACTATTAGTCCGTGGCTTTTTCTGGTTCCTGCGATCGTCATTTTTATGATCGTTAAAAAGACCTCTCCGCTTATTGCGCTATTGATTGGAACACTTTTAGGCGGAATTGCCGCTCTTATTTTTCAGCCGGAAATCGTTGCCACTCTAGGCGGTAGCGAAACCTTAAGCCTAGAAAGCGGATATAAAGGAATAATGAATGCCATTACTGTAGATACGGCTATAGAAACGACTAATGAAAATCTCAATGATTTGTTCGCCGCAAGCGGGATGGCAGGTATGCTGGGCACCATCTGGCTCATCATTTGTGCAATGACCTTTGGCGGCGTGATGGATGCCATAGGAGCATTGGCACGTATTAGTAAATTTATGTTGAATCTCTTTGAAAGCACCTTTGGACTTTTTGCCAGTACGGTGGCTACGTGTATAGGTCTCAACGCTACTGCGAGTGATCAATATCTTGCGATTGTCGTTCCCGGAAAAATGTATGCTAAAGCATATAAAGACAAAGGTCTGGCTCCTGAAAATTTAAGCCGAACCCTAGAAGATAGCGGTACAGTAACTTCGGTCTTAGTGCCTTACAACACTTGTGGCGCCTACCAAAGTGGTGTTTTAGGAGTTTCGGTGGCTGATTATTTTGTTTACGCGATCTTCAATTGGCTGAGTCCGTTTATGACCTTAATTTTTGCAGCTTTCCGTATCAAAATCCGCAGTTTAAAAGAGGCTAAAGCTTCCTAAACTGTTAAATTTAATAGCTACGGAAATTAGTTGAAAACACTGCGTTATCAACCTCGCAAAATAGCTTCAGATATATTAGTATTTTGACAGTTTCCACTACTAAAATTTAGCACAATCCTAAAAAAATAGATTTCCTCTACTAAGCATAAGCATTTCTTATACTGAAATAATTTGTTTGCATTTATATCTTGTAAATACTGGTTTTTCCCTGCTATTTTTGCAGTAGAAATAAATCATTAAAAACAAACAATATGACATTAGTAGGTAAAGAATTTCCAAATCTTGCAGTTGATGCTATGAACGAGATGGGAGATACTTTTAAAGTAAACATCCTTGAAGAAGCAAAGAGCAAAAACAAAAAAGTATTGCTTTTCTGGTATCCAAAAGATTTTACATTCGTATGCCCTACAGAGCTTCACGCTTTTCAGGCTGCTATGGATGAATTTGAAAAGCGCAACACTATTGTTATTGGTGCTTCTTGCGATACTCCAGAAGTACACTTTGCTTGGTTAAACACTCCTAAAGATAACGGTGGTATTGAAGGTGTAACGTATCCAATTCTTGCAGACACTAACCGTAACTTGGCAAACCGCCTTGGTATTCTTGATGTGACTAACGAGCGTTATGATGAAGAAAGCGGTGTATTAACTGTTGACGGTGATAACGTAACCTATAGAGCTACCTATTTGATCGACGAAGAAGGTACTGTTTTTCACGAAGGTGTAAATCATATGCCGGTAGGTCGTAACGTAAAAGAATTTTTACGCTTAATTGACGCCTATGCACACGTACAGAAAAACGGTGAAGTATGTCCTGCAAACTGGGAAGAAGGTAAAGACGCAATGAATGCTAACCGTGATGGTGTTGCTTCTTACTTAGCATCAAATTAATTTCTTTCACCCAACTTCATTTTTTAAAGAAATTAATCACCTTAAAATTCAATTCTTATGATTCAAGAACTTGATCAAGACAACCTTTCAGAATTAGTTAGCGATAACGAGACTGTTGTGGTTCAATATATGGCAAGCTGGTGTGGAAACTGCAGGTTGATGAAGCCTAAATTCAAAAAGCTGGCTTCAGAAAATGAAAATGCTAAGTTTTACTTAGTAGACGCAGAGAAATATCCGGAAAGCCGAAAATTGGCAACGGTAGACAACCTACCCACTTTTGCCACGTTTAAAAACGGAGCTTTTGTTAATCAGGTACAAACCAACAAGTTTGAAAACCTAAAAGAACTCGTAGATGAAGTTACCAGTAATTAAACATTTACAGAAAAATAACAGTGCAGAAGCTTTACAAAACACTATCGATGTGTTAGAATCTTTTACCGAGCACCGCTCGTGTACAGATAATGATATGGATGTTGTTGGTGAATTGATCACCAACCTTTGTGGAGCTGTAGAAATGCACCAAATGATAGCTGATGGAATGTCTGAACGTGATGCAGCAAACGGTTTTGCGCAAAAAGTTCTAGGTTCTATCGACAGATAAATTGCCATTGGGTACGCCCATCTGTATAGATTGGCTCACGAGACACATGTTTAAAATCTTCTTGATTAGCATTCATGTCTCTATATATTACCCGTAGGCGATGCCAATAAATAATGTAGATTAGATTTTTTTATTGAAAAGAGTCCTTAAGTCAGTTGATTTGAGGACTTTTTTTATGCACGGAAACCAAATTATGCCCTCATAGCTTTTAAATAGTGCTTACCGCTTCAATTTAGCATTCCTTTAATTGTAGGTCCATTTGCTTATAAGTACATTTACGTTGCAATTGTGAGCGCATTAATTGCTAAAAAGATAACACTTTACTATTACAATTGAAGTCCCAACGATTGGGCGATCTAATTTCAATTTAAAAACTATGGCTACTATTACCCTAGGCGGAAATACTACGCATACTTCTGGTGAACTCCCTAAAGTTGGCACCGCTGCTCCTGACTTTAAACTTGCTTCAAAAGATCTTGCTCAAGTAAGTCTTGAGCAGTACAAAGGCAAACGCATTGTGATGAATATTTTCCCAAGTGTAGATACTGGGGTTTGTGCTGCTTCTGTACGACATTTTAATAAAGATGCTGCAGCTCTTGATGATACGGCAGTATTGTGTATCTCACGCGATTTACCATTTGCCCAAGCACGTTTTTGTGGTGCCGAAGGTCTAGACAACGTAGAAACACTCTCTGACTTTAAAGATGGTAGTTTTGGTAAAGACTACGGGCTGGAAATTGCCGATGGTGCTTTTGCCGGACTGCATTCACGCGTTGTGCTTGTTTTAGATGCTGACCACAACATCATTTATGAGGAACAAGTGCCCGAAATTGGTCAAGAACCCGACTACGAAGCTGCCTTAAGCGTTCTCAACTAAAGTATGACTGACCCGGAAACCAAAGAACATTTTGTAGTAAATAGAATCAAGGCCTTTAAATATGCTTTTAAGGGCGCTTGGTTACTCCTCAAAAACGAACCTAGCATTCAGGTGCAGAGTTTGTGTGCTCTGGTGGTAACCGTTTTAGGCTTTGTTTACGAAATCTCTTCGGTAGAATGGTGTATTCAATTACTGGCCATTGGCTTAGTTCTAGCGGTTGAGGGACTCAATACAGCTATTGAAAAAATAGCCGATTTCATTCACCCGGATTACCATAAAAAAATTGGAGTGATCAAAGATGTTTCTGCGGGAGCAGTCACCTTTGCTGCTGTTATCGCGGCAATTGTAGGCGGTATCATTTATATCCCTAAACTGTTCTAAAATTTTATAAGTTTAGTACCGTTTGATATTTGTACTTTTACGCGCTAATCAATTTACATGAATTAATTAGCGCTAGCATTACACCTATTAATCGTAGCAAAATCAAGCTCTTATAGTAAATCTTGGCTTTGCTACTATACTTTAAAAATTTTTGAAGCTTCAAGTTGCTTCTTGAAGCCCAATCGCGACTCTAGAGTTTACGCTTATAATGGCCAGAAAAAAGACTAAAACTAAAGCAAAATCTAAAACGACTAAGCAGTCCAAAAAAATCTCTTTTGTACTGTCTAAACAACAAAAGATCGTTCTGGGAAGTTTTCTATTCCTTCTGGGACTGGCGTTGTTGTTTTCTTTTATCTCCTATTTTTTCAGCTGGCAGGCAGATCAGAGTACGCTCAACGATCTAAGCGATCGCAGTTTACAATCTCAAAATTGGCTAAACAAATTTGGTGCTGCTCTTGGCGACTTCTTTATTTATCAAGGCTTCGGTCTTGCCGCGTTTACCATTGCAGTTCTGGTTACCTTAACCGGATTTTATTACTTTTTTGACAAGCCTAAAAAACGACTTCAATCTTTTTGGTTTTGGGGCATCATTGTGATGCTTTGGTTTGCAACCTTTTTAGGTTTTTTCTCAGAAACGAGTCCGTTACTTGGCGGAATGGTAGGTTTTGAACTTAATGATTTCCTTCAGGATTTTATCGGGCTGATCGGTACCATTCTGGTACTTGCGTTTGTTGCGATTGTATATTTCGCCGTAAGGCTAAAACTGACCCCTGAGCATATTACGCACTTTTTCGCAAAGCGAAAGCAAGCCTTTGCCTCTGAATTTAATTCGCAAGACGATGAGGGTAATGAGTTTGTAGATACGGCGTTTGATAAAGATAATATTGAATTACCAAAAGAAGCTCCAGAAGAAGAACTTGAAGAACCACAGTTAAAAACAACTCCTGCTCAGCCTGCTCCGGCTCCTACTCCGGTTAAGGAAAAAGAAACTCCAAAAGATGCAGACGAAGATTTTGAGATCGAAATTGAAGAAACCGTCGAGGAAGAGGAAGTCGTTGAGAATTTAAGCACTAAACTCGTACAAGATTTTGGGGAGTTTGACCCAACGCTAGAACTCAGCAATTATCGCTTCCCTACGATCGAATTGCTTAAAGATTATACTAAAGGTCAAAGCATTACCGTAGATCAGGAAGAACTTGAAGAAAATAAAAATCGCATTGTAGATACGCTTAAAAACTACAAGATTGATATTGCGCATATTAAAGCGACCGTTGGTCCTACGGTAACGCTATACGAGATCGTTCCGGAGGCCGGAATACGTATTTCAAAAATCAAAAATCTTGAAGACGATATTGCGCTTTCCTTAGCTGCATTAGGTATTCGTATCATTGCCCCTATCCCGGGAAAAGGTACCATTGGTATTGAAGTTCCTAATAAGAATGCGCGTATCGTTTCTATGCGTTCGGCGATCGCCTCGCCAAAGTTTCAAAATGCAGAAATGGAACTCCCGCTTACATTAGGTAAAACCATTTCTAACGAAACCTTTGTGGTCGATCTGGCAAAAATGCCGCACTTACTTATGGCGGGCGCTACCGGTCAGGGTAAATCGGTAGGATTGAATGCGATTCTTACTTCGTTACTGTACAAAAAGCATCCTGCGGAAGTAAAGTTTGTATTGGTTGATCCCAAGAAAGTTGAACTTACCTTATTCAATAAAATAGAACGTCATTATCTGGCGAAATTACCAGATTCTGAAGATGCGATCATCACTGATAATACTAAAGTGATCAATACGCTCAACTCGTTGTGTATTGAGATGGATAAACGTTACGACCTGCTCAAAGATGCGATGGCGCGTAACATTAAGGAATATAACGCCAAATTTAAGCGACGTAAACTCAATCCTAATGACGGACATAAATTTTTACCGTATATCGTTTTGGTAATTGACGAGTTTGCCGATTTAATTATGACCGCCGGTAAAGAAGTTGAAACGCCTATTGCACGTCTTGCACAGCTGGCACGGGCTATTGGTATTCACTTGATTGTAGCCACCCAAAGACCTTCGGTGAATGTGATCACGGGGATTATTAAAGCCAATTTCCCTGCCAGAATTGCCTTTAGAGTGACATCAAAGATTGACTCGCGTACCATTCTTGACAGTCAGGGTGCAGATCAGTTAATAGGTCGAGGTGATATGCTGTTTACCCAAGGAAATAGTTTAATACGTGTGCAGTGCGCATTTGTAGACACTCCTGAAGTTGAAAAAATCACAGATTTTATCGGCTCGCAGAAAGCGTATCCTGAGGCACATCAACTTCCTGAATACGTAGGTGAAGAAGGTGGCACAAGTCTTGATATAGATGCAAGTGACCGGGATGCCTTGTTTATGGAAGCTGCCGAAGTTATTGTAACAGCGCAACAAGGAAGCGCGTCTTTATTACAACGAAAATTAAAATTAGGATATAACAGAGCCGGTAGAATTATAGATCAGCTAGAAGCTGCCGGTATTGTTGGTCCGTTTGAAGGTAGTAAAGCAAGACAGGTACTCGTGTCTGATATGAATGCATTACATCAACAATTAAACAATGAATAACATGAATTTTTCTAAAATAAAGATTTTTACGCTTGCCCTAATTGCATTGGTTTCTGTAAGCAGTGCATTTGCACAGGATGCTAAAGCCAAAAAACTTCTAGATCAGGTTTCTGCTAAGGTAAAAACCTATGACAATATGTTTATTGATTTTAAGTACGGTTTGTCTAATGATGCCGCCGGAATCAATCAGGAAACACGTGGTGACGTGACCTTAGATGGTGATAAATACAAATTAAACTTGATGGGGACTACGCAAATGTATGATGGTAAAAAATTATACACTATCGTTCCTGAAGATGAAGAGATCACCATTTCTACTCAAGATCCGGGAGATGACGATGCCATAACGCCTTCTAAAATGCTTACATTTTTTAACGAAGGCTACACTTATAAATGGGATATTGAGCAAAATGTAAATGGTCGTAAAATTCAATATGTGAAGCTTACGCCCATGGATTCTAACAGCGAATTAAAATCGGCTTTATTGGGTGTTGACGCACAAACCAAGCACATTTATCGCTTGATTATGACCCAAAACAACGGAAGTAAGATCACCATTACTGTCAACTCGTTTAAGACAAACCAACCTTTACCGGGTAATCTTTTTACCTTTGACGCTTCAAAATACGGAGATTATTACATCAATAATTTAGACTAGTTTTCTCTTGAAGATCCTTGACCGGTACATACTACTCACGTTTATCAAGAATTTTTTAAGCACGTTCATCATTTTGATGTTCATATTTGTGCTTCAGACGGTATGGCTTTATATAAAAGAGCTGGCCGGCAAAGATCTTGATCTCGTGATCATCGTAAAATTCCTGCTCTATTTCTCTCCTCGCCTGGTTACATTGGTACTGCCGTTAACGGTTTTGCTTACCAGTATTATGACCTTCGGAAACTTTGCTGAGAATTATGAGTTTGCCGCGATGAAATCTACCGGAATTTCATTACAGCGCGCTATGCGCAGTCTTACAATTTTCATTTTAGCTCTGGCAGGAATCTCCTTTTTGTTTGCAAACTATGTGATTCCTGCTGCAGAGTTTGAGTCGCTTAACCTCCGCCGAAACATCGCTCAGGTAAAACCTGCGATGGCGATCACAAAAGGGCAATACACCACGATTGGTGAAGATTATGTGATGAAAGTCGCCGATAAACAAGGAGACAAAGGTCAGTTTTTAAAAGATGTGATCATCTACCAAAAAGATCCCAGCCGCGTGGGTAATTACACGGTGATCAAAGCGCGTGAAGGCGAACTCATTAGCGCTGAGGGTGACAACGTGCTTTCGTTAAAACTGATTGACGGAAATTACTATGACGAGGTCGAGCAAAAAGATTTTAGAAAACAAAAACGCGAACCTTTCGTCAAAAGTTATTTTGAGACCTACACGATCAATATTGACCTTTCTGAGATTGATAACGTAGATATGGATGAAAAGAGTATAGACAATGCCTACACTATGCTTACGGTAAAGCAGCTTAATGATACTCTCGTTGATATTTCAAAAAATTACAACACCTATCTAGCTTCGTTAGGAAAAGCTCAGGTACGCGAAATGCAGTTGCGCAAACTAGACACTTCATATCTTAAAAATATTCCGCGGGATACTACGCGAACGCTCAATCCTGATCTTATTGAAAATTTTGAGTTTTCTGAGCAAATTCAAGTGTTAGATTATGCAAAAACCACGGTTAAGAACACCATCACTTCTATTAAAAATCGAAAAACCGATAATTCGGTTAAGGTGAAAACCTTGAGCAAATATGAGATCGCACTGCACGAAAAGTTTGTGCTAGCTTTTGGTTGCGTGATCTTGTTTTTTGTGGGAGCTCCGCTAGGTGCAATTATCAGAAAAGGTGGTCTTGGACTTCCTATTGTTGTGGGAGTGGTGCTCTTCCTCACCTATCATTTCATTGGAATTTTCGCCAAAAACAGCGCCGAAGACGGCAGCGTTGCCGCTTGGTTGGCAAGTTGGTTAAGCACCTTAATTCTATTTCCGTTAGGCGTTTATTTAACGTATAGAGCTACAACTGACCAAGGACTCTTTGACCTTGACGGATTTTTAGATCCGGTTAAAAAATTATTCCAAAAGAAAAAAGATCAAAAAGTTGATCCTGAGCAACCGCTGGCTGATTTCAATCTAAGCAATTCAGAAAAAGCGATTCTTAAAACAAAAACAAAACGGGAATTAGAAGATATTATCGCTAACTACAAAGCATACGGCTACTCTTCCACTTTTAAAGAAGCAGCAGAAACCTTACACAAGAACATTTAAGCAGTATTAAATTTGCTTATGATTTTCAGTAAACTACCTCAGGGTTAGGCCGTGAGGCATTAGTTGGAAACATATTTTCAATTTCGAGGCATCCCGATAGCTATCGGGACGAAGGTATTAAACCCTTTGGCGGTGCCAATTAAAAGCAGCCTAAATCGTACCTTTACGTTATCGTTAAGTTAGCGCCTAACGATGTATAAATTGATAAGAAATACTTCGTTTTTAAAAATAGAAGTAGTATTCTTTTACCATTAAAAATTCAATTATGGCAGCGCAAACGCTTACCAAAGAAATACAATTAAATACCATTCCTGAAGCGATAGAAGATATCAAAAAGGGAAAAGTAATCATTGTCGTTGACGATGAAGATCGGGAAAATGAAGGTGATTTTCTAGCTGCCTCTGAAATGGTTACTGCCGAAACTATAAACTTTATGGCGACGCACGGCCGCGGCCTTATTTGCGCACCTATTACCGAAGAACGTTGTAAAGAACTGAAACTCGAAATGATGGTAGGCACCAATAGCGACCCTATGGAAACTGCATTTACGGTTTCGGTTGATTTAAAGGGTCACGGCGTTACCACAGGTATAAGTGCTTTAGATCGGGCAAAAGCTGTTAAAGCCTTTACCAATCCTGAAATGAAACCCTGGGATTTCACAAAACCCGGACATATTTTTCCGTTGAAAGCCAAAGAAGGCGGCGTTTTACGCAGGACCGGTCATACCGAAGCTGCAATTGACTTTGCCCGTTTAGCAGGATTTGCTCCTGCCGGGGTGATTGTCGAAGTGATGAATGAAGATGGGACGATGGCTAGATTGCCTCAACTCGCAGAGATCGCAAAAAAATTTGATCTAAAAATCGTTTCTATTGCTGATCTGGTTGCCTATCGTATGCAGCACGATTCGCTGATTGTTAAGAAAGAAGATTTTACGATTCAAACGCATTATGGTGAATTTAGACTTCGTGCGTACCAGCAAACCACAAATGACCAAATTCATATTGCGCTTACCAAAGGCACCTGGGTTAATGATGAGCCGGTGCTTGTACGCGTTAATTCGACTTTTGTGAACAATGATATCCTAAGCACACTTACCGAACAACCGGACACCAAACTAGATCAGATTTTTGAAGTGATCAATAAAGAAGGAAAGGGCGCTGTGGTGTTCATCAATCAGGAAAACTTTGCAAGTAAACTTTTGTATCGTCTTGCTGATCTTAAAGAACGTCAAGAATCAGGACGCCAACCCAATCCACATCCTAAAATGGATTTGAAAGATTTTGGTATAGGTGCGCAGATTTTACACGATTTAGGTATTTCTAAGATCAAATTATTATCCAACAGCGAGGAGCACAAACGCGTAGGTATGATAGGCTACGGACTTGAAATTGCCGATCGCGTACATTATTAAACGCTTAATTTTCAGAAAGAACTGTCACGCCGCTTCTCTTTTTTCGTATTTTGAATATCAAGCATTCAAAAAACGATTTTATGAGCACTCAACGTTACGCTTCGGTTTTACTCATTTTTGGCTTCGGAAGTTTTATGCAAGCCCAGATAGCATCTCAAATGCATCTGACCGAGCCTGATTCTTTGGTCACTAATCAACCTTTAAATCTTAATGAACAGGATTTTTCAATTTCTGTTTTAAATGATTTTGAAGACCGGTTTGAAGCTTTTGAATTCCTTCCACAAAAACCCAACGGATTTAAACCATTAATGCCCATTATAAAGCCTGATGATTCTTTTGAAAACAAAATGCGCTATTTAGATCGCGAAGATCCCTATCAATACAATATGCCCATTTTAGAACCAATTATGATCAACAGATTTTATCAATCATAAATGGATTATAGTTTCCTTTTGAGGACGGCGCACCTTTTTGAAATCGGCAAACATATCGTCAGTGGCGCGGTATCCCACAGGCAACACTAAAGCAGAAGCAAGATTGTGTTTTTTGAGTTCGAGGATTTCGTCAAATTTTTCTGGTTCAAAGCCTTCCATAGGGCAGGCATCTATCTTTTCTAATGCACAAACGGTGAGTAAGTTCCCTAAGGTTAAATAAGCCTGACGAATAGCCCATTCCCGAGTATCAGCCATAGGCTGTTTATCAAATTTTTGCTCCAGCATTTCTCTAAAGGGTTTGAGAATGGCGTCGGGAGTTTCTCGCACTTCTTTCACCCTGTCAAAATAGTTTGTTACAAAAGGTGCTTCAACTTTACGCTCAACGCAAATCACTAATACGTGAGAGGCATCTAGCACTTGACTTTGATTCATTGCGGCTTCTTTTAAGCGCTGCTGAAGTGTTTTATCTGAAATTACTACCAAACGCACCGGTTGCAATCCGTAAGATGTGGCTGTAAGGTTGAATGCTTCCTTTAAGACATCAAGCTTATCCTCCGAAAGGATTTTAGAATCATCGAATTTTTTAGTTGCGTAGCGCCATTTTAGACTGGAGATCACATTCATTTGGGTACAATTTTTTGTAAAGATACTGCCTTACTTTTGCTCTTGGCTTATAAAAAGCTAAGGAATTCTTATCTAACCATTAAAAATCTCAACTATTTAAGAGACTTTACCTCATTTATTACATACGTTGTTACCTCTAGATTACGTTTGCATTAAAACAAATGATAAGTTTACAGTTTAGAAGTTGCTATGCTTTTTATTTATGCCGATTAAGAAATTACTTGCTTTACGTGTGTTGCGCTATCTAGTCCTTTTAGGATTATTGATCTTACTGCTCACCTCTTTTCTCGCCTATCATATCAATGACGAAACCGAAGCTTATATTTATGATTCGGTAGATGCATTGCCTGAAACCTATACCGGTCTTGTTTTGGGTGCCAGTGTGCGACGTAATGGCGAACTATCTACAATGCTTAGAGACCGTGTAGAGTCTGCCCTACTACTCTACAAACGCGGAAAAATAAAACGCTTTCTAGTTTCTGGTGACAACCGAACAACCAATTACAATGAACCCGTTGCTATGAAGAACTACCTTTTAGATCGCGGCGTTCCCGAAGAAGACATTTTTATGGATTTTGCCGGGTTTGACACCTATGATTCGGTGTACCGCGCATCGTATATTTTTGAGGTAGATAATGCAATTGTTGTTTCGCAGCGCTTTCACCTGCCGCGAGCTGTTTACATTGCCCGTCGTATGAACCTTAATTTTTATGGTTACAACGGTGATCGCCGAGAATATGAGTTGGAATCTCGCAATAGATTTAGAGAAGTTGCAGCGAATGTAAAAGCCTGGCTCGAACTTTTGATCAATAAAGAGCCTCATTTTAAGGGAGATAAAATCCCCATCACCGGAAAAAACAATTAAGCGAAAAAATCCTTAAAAAAGTGCATTGTCAAATAGAAAAATGTTTCTATATTTGCACCCGCAATCAGCAAATAGCTGATGAGACACTCAAGGAGAAATGGCAGAGTGGTCGAATGCGGCGGTCTTGAAAACCGTTGAGGGTCACACCTCCGGGGGTTCGAATCCCTCTTTCTCCGCGGAAAGCCCTTTAATAGGCAATAAAAACCCTGTAAATAGTTGATTTACAGGGTTTTTTATTTTTATTGATTTCATTTGATATTAAATAAGTACAAAGAAAAGGTGGACAATTCGGTGTCACTTTTTTATGTGCACCAACTGACACCGAATAACATTTAAAACACTGTATTTCAATGTTTTAATTTCGTGTTTCATTAAATATTTTTGATTACATTGAAGAGAATTTAAAATAGTATTCGGTGTCACATTCTCTTTCTCTTCTGTTCTACATCAAAAAAAGTAAAGCCGATGAATACGGTAAAGCTGTTATTTATCTACGGATAACGCTCAATGGCCGCAGGGCTGAATGTAGTATTCATAGGAAAGTCAAAGTTGACGATTGGCACTCCAAAACCCAACGCGCTTTAGGTAATTCCCAAAATTCGCAAGAGATTAATAGAGAAATAAGCATAATCACAGATAAGATATATGGTATTCAGCATCAGTTTCAACGTGAAGGGGAATCTTATACTGCTTTGAATCTTCGAGATTCATACTTAGGTAAAGACAAATCCCAAAAGATGCTTCTTGAGATTTTTCAGGACCACAATAACAAAGTGGACAACTTAGTAGGAAAAGATTTCGCCGCTGGAACTGCAGAGCGATATCGCACTTGCAAAAAACACGTAGCAGCATTTATAAAATACAAATACAAGAAAAGTGATATACCTGTTCAAGAAGTAGATCATAAATTCATTACAGGCCTGGAATACTATCTAAAAACGACTCGAAAGTGTGCGCACAACTCAGCCATAAAATATATTACCAATTTCAAAAAGATAATTCGTATTGCTCACGCTAACGACTGGATTGATAAAGATCCCTTTTTAAACTGGAAAGCTAAACTTAAAACTGTGGACCGTGAATTTTTGACGGAAGAGGAGATTCAAAAAATCATCGATCTTAATTTGAAAATGGAACGACTAGATCAAGTACGTGATATTTTCATCTTTTGCTGCTTTACAGGCCTCGCCTATGCGGATGTAAAAAAGCTGAATAGAACTGATGTTAGCATAGGAGCTGATGGTGAAGAATGGGTAAAAACAAAGCGTTCTAAAACAGATACAAGAAGTAATATTCCAATTTTGCCAATTGCGAAAAAGATTATTGAAAAATATAAAGACAACGAACTGCTGAAAGAAAAAGAATTAGTGCTGCCAGTACTTAGCAATCAGAAAATGAACGCATATATTAAGGAGATAGCAACCTTAGCAGGCATTACTAAAAATCTTACTTTTCATTTGGCAAGACATACCTTTGCCACTACTGTAACTCTTACTAATGGTGTACCTATTGAATCTGTTAGCAAAATGTTGGGACATACTAATTTAAAAACAACCCAGCATTATGCGAAAATTTTAGATATGAAAGTATCACGTGATATGTCTATTTTGAGAGATAAGTTTAAATCTAAAATCTAGTCATCCCATTTGTGCTTCCGCTCTAATTTTTGAACATATTCAAAAAATGGACTTCTCATAGTCGGCTCTTTTAAATTAAAATCATTTTTGGCATAGATCTGGGCAATCTTTTGCCAATTATCCATTTTCCATTTTTTTGATTTTAGATAAATATAAAATTTCCTCGCTTCAATTTCCGGCCAGTTGTTTTGCTCAAAAAAGTCAATAATAGATTTCTGAAAAATTGGCTCGGCCTGTTTATTTATGTTTTTATTTTTTTGTTTTATAGAAGGTATCATTTTTTGGACTCCCAATGGTGGGGTCGAGTCCAATTTCTGAACTGAACTTGTACCATTGCTTGTATCAATTTTGGGATGAAGAATTATCATTTCAACTTGAGAGGGATTTTTTGGAGTTGAAGAAGGATAGTATTTTAGATAACCCCATTTCACCAAATCTTTTAGATGGCCGTGGTAGGTTGTTTTTGATTTGATCTTTGCCCATTTTCTTATCTCCTTGCTATTGATTGAAATTTTCCTCCTAAAAAATTCTCGATTCCATTTTTGAAAAAAAGCGATGTACAAGGATATGTGCCCTTGTTTAACTTTTGGGTCATCATTGAAACGCTTAAAAATTTCATTAAGCTGTATGATATAATTTACTTTTTCCATTTTGATAGATTTGTTCATTTATAAATGTTTTACTCTATAGACTACATTCTAAAAGGCATATTTCTTTTCCACAATCAGGGGCTTTTCTTTTTCCGTCTCCAATTCAAAAAGGGACTGCAGCATCGCGTTGGTAGGTTTAGTTTGGGTCTTTTCGATATCGCGTATAATGGCAATAACTGCATTAATACGCTTTTTAAGGTTGGCTTCTAGGGTTCTTCCTGAAGGACCTAAACGTTCGTTTGGCGAGAGCTCATTGACTTGAAAAAAATCAAGCATTTCTCGTAAGGCCATCGACTGCGATCTGGATAACTTTTTACTGAAGACTCGAAAATCTCGTGCTACAGATTCCTTGATGCTCAAGTTGACAAACCGCTCTTTTTCATATCCTTTATCCATTTTTCCGTGAATTTTTTGTGGTGTTTATTGGGGTCACTGCATTTTTCCATTAAAAACACCCGGTTGACCTTTAGAATACAACGCTAATAAAACACGCTTACCTCCTATTTTCATTGGGGTTGGTGCAGATAAGATTGTCTTGTAACCTCGCGTAGCGGGTTACCCTCTTGCTTTTCCTTTTCGTTCGCCCCAGGCGAACAAAATTTCAAACCAACGGATTCCATTTTCGATTGCATAAAATGGTCCATTGCTTGCATCGAGGAAATAATTCCAAGTATGTAAAATGGTATAGGTAGGTTATCAGCGAAAGTCAAAAAAGGGATATACCTACATAATTTAGTTGCTGTGCTCCAGCCCTTTAAATATAATTTATTTTGCAAAAAAAAGGTGGGTTCGCATAAAAAAGACCTCTAAATAGTTAGAGGCCTTTGATACGGTTAGCTGTTTTACAAAATCCCTTCATCAGCAAAACTGTAATAGTCTCCTGTGGGATTGATGATGATATGATCTAAAATTTTGATGTCTAAAAAGTCGGCACCTGCTTTTATTTTACGGGTCAATTGCCTATCGGCTTCGCTAGGTCTTAGGGTTCCACTCGGGTGGTTGTGTACTAAGATTAGTGCTACGGATAAAGATTTCAAGGCTACTGCGAAAAGTAATCTAAGATCCACTAAGGTGCCTGTGATTCCCCCTGCAGATATCTGATAAATACCTTTTACTTTGTTGCTATTATTAAGCAATACGATTTTAAAGGATTCATAAACGGCAATAGTGTTTTGGTCCCAGTTCTGATAAATCACGTGGGCGGCCAGTGAAGAAGAACTAATTTGTGGCCAATGCTCCGCCTTGCGTTTTGGTCTATAACTAAGACTTATTTCATTGATACGTGTTTCCATAGTTTCTAGGATTTAATATTCATTAGGGAGCATCAACATATCATCTACAAAAAACAGTCGTAGTTCATCTAAAGGAAAGTCGGTGTACTCGTATTCCTGTTCCAATAGAATGGTTCCGTTCCCATCAGCATAGGTGATTTTCGCCTCTTTATGAGTCCGCTCTTGTACGCTCGTTGGATTGCGTTTGAAAAGAATCACAATAAAGTTGCTCTTGTTTTTAAGGCTTTTACACACTACTGCGGTGTCCGTAACTAGCCAGTGACATTGGGCTTGTTCTGTGAGGTATTTAATCCCCTCGGTATATCGTGCTTTTACAAGGGGTATTTTATAATAAGTTGTACTCCCACAAAACCCTTGTAGCTGTTCTATTAATTGTTTACTTTGTGCGCTCATTTTAAGTTATTTAAAGTGAATAATTAGAGGGCGTTAATAGTGGAACATCTTCGCCCTCTTTTTTAAGTGATTTACTCGGATTTGCTACCCAGTAATACAATTTCGGAAGCTTCTACTTCAGTAACATAGCGCTTAAGCCCGGCAGTATCGGTATAGCTTCTGGATTTAAGTTTTCCGGTTAATGCCAGTTCTTTGCCCTTGGGTGCATAATTCTCAATAAGCTCGGCCGTTTTGCCCCACGCCACAATGGTGTGCCACTGGGTATCCTGTGTTTTTTCGCCTTTGGCATTTTTGTAAAACTCATTGGTTGCCAATGAAAAGCGCATTACTTTTTTACCGCTTTCTAGGGTTGTTAGTGTAGGCTCTTGCCCTACGTTTCCGATTAATTGAACTTGATTTCTTAGTGTACTCATAACTCTAAAATTTAGATGATTAAAAATGCTGCCCAAACCCTTTGGACAGTTTGCGTTTATACCTTCAAAAAATGATTTACTTATGTTATCCTGAGCGTTTCCCTTTTTTGTTTTTAAGGTTTTTGATTCCGCTTCTTTTTGTATGTTTTGAACTGATTTCATAAGATTTCTTTTTGATTTACTTCCATTAGTGCCTATCGCTGTTCCCTTTTTTTGTTGCTGATACATTTTCAAGAGTTTGAATTAGTAAGGACATATAAAAGCGAGGCACGAGCGGTTATGCTGTCCAGCTAACTTCAAACTATTGGTATTTTGCTTTCAAAAAAAGAGAAGTACAGCGATGCTGCTTAAGGGAATTCAAAAAGCTAACGAGGGAAGTTTTAAAACTTGAGAAGGGGAATTAATTTATTATAGTCTAACATATATAAGCGAGTCAATAAAAAACAAGTCCCATCATCGAAATAATGATAGGGCTTTTAGTTATTACAACCTTTCTTTGGGTTATAATTAAATCATTTTAAGATAAATGTTACTCAATCATCTTTGAGAACCACTTGATGATCTTCGGGTCTCTGTAACTAAAGAATAAACTTTTATTAGTATCAAGGCTTCGTGAATATCATCTGCAGAAAGTTCAAAATCAAAAACATTAAAATTTTCTAATTCGATCTTCATTCGCTGATTTTGGAATCACTACAATATTCTTTTCTATCATAAAGCGAAAAGCCCCCTGCGCTACACTTTTTGATATTTATTACCCATAGCTTGTAAGACATTATTGCTAAAAAATCATTGTGTACTCGCCGTTAGAACATTGGGGCGCCGGACCAGACAAAAAAGTAGGCGTTTTAGGAATAGGTGGTTTAGGTCACCTTGCCATTAAGATAGCAAAAGTAATGGGCTCTTAAGTCACTGTTTTTACAATTTCTCCTGCTAAAGTTGAATACGCAAAACATCTAGGTGAGGATAAAGCAGTGCTCTTTATAGATGAGCCGTAAATGAAGGCTCCTATGGGGGTCTCAAGACATCATTATCGAAACCGTTTCGGCAAAACATGATATAAGTCAATACTTGGGAGTGTTGAAAATAGATGGTTCCTTAGTTTTAGTTGTTTTACCTCCTGAAGCCCTAGAAGTTGCTGCTTTTAATGTAGTTATGGGACGCAAAAGCTTCTCTGCCTCTAATATTTATGGTATCGCTGAAACTTAAGAAATACTAGATTTTTGCTATGAGCACAATAGTGTCGCCGAGTCAGAAATCATTACGATGTCAGAAGTAAATGAAGCTTTTGAACGCTTAGAAAAAGGGGTTGTGAAATATCTCTTTTTGATCGATATGGATTCACTCAACTAATTTTAAAAACGAAAATTAGTTGAGGGTTACCCGAGAAGAGTAACCTTTTATTCCTTAAATATGTGATGTGCTTACAACTATTAAAGTAAAATATATAACATCAATTTTTTATGAAGTTTTAATGCTGTACTCTAAAACTAACAAGTAAAAAACACCTAAAGTAATTGTCTAGTGTTAAAAAGGGACTAATTCGGTGGATATAAATATATAGAGCGCTTTTAAAGCCAGAAATAACGCTGAAAACTGCAAATTCGGATAGTTCCTCTTTCTCCGCAAAAAGCCCCATTATCATAATGATGACGGGGCTTTGTTTTTATAGGTTAAACTATATTATTCCCTTTTTTATCTTCAATAGCAAAGGCTAAACCTGGTTGTTTCTACATTTCTATTATTCTTTGTCTAAATTTTTTATAATGCTAAACTTATCTCTAGCTTTAAAAGCTTAGGATTTTCTAAATTATAGGTTGCCCTTTCTTTAAACTTTAAATCAAACTATGTAAATTCAGATTCCAATATGCTTCCAAGAAATAAAACAGAAAACCTATTGCCTTATGATGGTTGCGTGGCATTTGATCCTTCATTCATTGACGTCACAATGCAAGCATATTATATGGATGTTTTCTCCAACGCAATTCCTTGGCAATCTGATCGAATTGTAATTTTTGGAAAGACAATTTACACCCAAAGAAAAACTGCTTTATTTGGAGATTCAGGCTTAACTTATACCTATTCAGGTACCAAGCGCCAGTGCGAAATATGGAATCAAGATTTGCTGAATTTGAAAGCCAAATTGGAAGATCAGCTTCACGAAACATTTAACAGTTGCCTATTAAACTATTACCCTGATGGAACTACTGCTATGGGATGGCATAGTGATGATGAGCGTGATTTGGTTGCAAACGGTACTATTGCAACCTTAAGTTTTGGAGCTACACGCAAATTCAATCTGAAGCATAATAAAACCAAAAATAAAGTGAGTTTTGAGCTGCACGCTGGGAGTCTGTTAGTGATGAAAGATGAAACACAACAGTTTTGGAAACACAACATTTCCAAAACTAAAAAGGTAACAACCCCTCGTATAAGTTTGACTTTTCGTCAACTAATAAAACATTGAGGGACTAAATCGGTAACTTATAAGGCTTCCTACAAATTTGAATTTTTATTTGGCTTAGCTACAGTATCATCAGAACTAGAAGTAGGCCAACCTTTAATCCCCTTTAAAATTCGTTTATCGATGCTTTGATGATCGGGTCCGTGTAATACAGACATATCACCTGTAGTTTCTAAAATCACGGCATACACTTCTTTAAAATTTAATGCGTTGGCCTCTCTCAATTTAGCAATAAGGTCATCTTCACCAACATTAGTTTTCTTTAAATTTTCGTAGAAAATCTCTCCTTGATACATTAATACCACAGGATCGTTAGATATTAAATGTTGCATCGTTTTCGATTTTCGCCTTAACCACGAATAAATACTCTGAAAAGCCACAATACAAGCGAGCGCAATTGTCCCCTTAACTAGTGATTGATTTGTATTTAAAACAATTGAGGCGAGTACGGAACCAATCGCAATGGTCGCAGCAAAATCAAAACTCGACATTTTGGCAAATGTACGCAGTCCATTGATACGCGTAATTACAATCATCACAGTAAAAATAGAAATTACTGACAGTACCACTTTGATTATTGTAGTCTCTGAAACAACAAGCCAATTTTCCATATACATTCCATTTTAATAATTATTGCTAAAAATTATAAACATTAGAGTTCTTAATGATTGCTAATTCTAGGTTTTAGAGCATTTTAACGGGTTAATGTTAATTTTTGTTATTCTGCTAGTTCACAAAATATGCGAAATATAATTTTAAGTAAACAACCATATAACTAACCATAATTCCTATGTACACGCAATTACCCACACAGCCCCTACGTCGAATTGAGAAATCCTCCGTGCTTGATACTATCGGGAACACTCCACTCATACACCTCAAGCGACTATCTTCTATTACAGGTCGTGAAGTTTACGCTAAAATGGAAATGGCCAATCCTGGTGGAAGTATTAAAGATCGCACTAGTTTAGCAATAGTTGAAGAAGGAATTCGCAAAGGTCATTTTACAAAAGATACTACCTTGATTGAGAGTAGTAGCGGAAATATGGCTGTAGGTTTGGCACAAGTATGTTGTTATTATAACATACCTCTGATTATCGTAGTTGATCCAAAAGCCAATCCGCATACATTGAAGATATTAAAC
The DNA here is from genome assembly GCF_011784865.1 of Leeuwenhoekiella sp. ZYFB001. NCBI lineage: Bacteria > Pseudomonadati > Bacteroidota > Flavobacteriia > Flavobacteriales > Flavobacteriaceae > Leeuwenhoekiella > Leeuwenhoekiella sp. ZYFB001. Next base: position 1,000,670 of record NZ_CP050460.1, on the reverse strand, counting down.
GCATATGGGGCTAAAATCAATAAAGTAAAAAAACCTATTGCTAATGGCGGCTATCTGGGGGCACGACTTGCTCGAATTCAGGAGTTACTTCTGGAAATCCCGAATTCGGTATGGACGAATCAATATCAAAATGAATCCAATCCGAAAGCGCATCATCGTACGATGCGAGAAATATATCACGATCTGCCGGAAGTAGATTATGTTTTCGCCGCAACCAGCACTTGCGGTACCCTGATGGGGTGTGCCAATTACATTCAAGCGCACGGACTGAATACAAAGATGATTGCGGTAGATGCGGTCGGAAGCGTTCTTTTTGGTCATAAACCTCAAGAACGTCATATTCCAGGCCATGGTGCAGGACTACCCTCCCATTTTTTGAGAAGAGAAGCTATTGAAAGTGCGTGTCATATCTCAGATATGGAATGTGTTGAAGGATGTCATAAGCTTTTAGATACCGAAGGTATTCTTGCTGGCGGTTCTTCAGGAGCAGTCTTAAGCGCCTTTTTAAAATTACAGCAGCAGCTGCCTGAGAATAGTAAAAGCGTATTAATTCTTTGCGATCGAGGAGAGCGTTATCTTGATACGCTATATAATCAAAACTGGGTTCAAAGTCATCTAAAATAATGGAGTTCGCTGATTTTCACATAGGAATCATAGGTTTAGGACCTAAAGGCTTTTATGGATTTGAAAGGCTCGTAGCTGAACTTGATCATTGCGATAATTGTAGTGCTATAACTATTCATTTGTTCAACGAAACTGAAAATTTTGCAAGTGGGTGGATCTATGATCCTAATCAGCCCGAATATCTTTTGATGAACTATCCCAATAAATATATTTCTTGTAGTCCTTCAAATGCCTTGCAACCGCTTATCCCTATTCAATCTTTTAGTGATTGGTTAAGTTCAACGTATAATCTCCCTAAAGAGCAAGTTGATTCACAGGTAGCTCCTAGAGCAGTAGTGGGAAGGTATTTACAGTATTATTTTGAACGTATTCTTAGCGCTGCACGTATTAAAATTAATATTCAACTACACACTACTTGTGTCACTGATATCCTGAAAGAAACAGAGGGTTATAAATTGCTGACAGAAAACACTTGTTGCAAGGATATACATTTTCAATCGCTTTTAATTACAACAGGCCACAGCCCTGCAATTCAAAGCTGTAAGCAGCAAAAGAAAGAATCACAATGCTATATCCCCTTTGTCTATCCACTTTGCGAAAACCTTAATCCTATTCCCCCTCAATCCACCGTGTTGTGTAAGGGTATGGGACTTACAGCCATAGATGCCATTCTTGAGTTGACTGAAGGGCGTCGAGGGGTATTTAAAAAAAATACATCAGGGGCTTTCGATTATTTAAAATCTGGAAATGAGCCGGCATTGATAATTGCATATTCACGTTCTGGTATTCCTATTGTACCAAGAGGGGATCAATCAGATATGCTAAATTCAACTAGCCATTTTCTAAAAAATAAGATCGATTCAATTTTAAATTCGCATACTCATGTTGATTTTGAGAGGGACATACTGCCTTGGATCAAACTAGACATTGAATTAGCGTATTATCAGATGCTTTTTAAAATGTATGGGTTTGAGTATACACCTTCTGATGTAGCACACTTTAATGCAGCAAAGACTGATTTTCATAGATTGAATTTAGCAATAGCTCCCTTTAAGGCAGATGAACTCCTCTACCCCGAAGCACATTCCAATCTAGACTACGCTAATTCACCTGAAAACTATTGGAATTTTTGGATTAAAGAATTAGATCAAGCTCAAAGTCCATGGGTAGCTGCGGCAAGTGCGTGGAGGAATCTTTCTAAAGAGTTCAATAGACTTTACCAAACAGCGCTTTTAACTTCTAAATCAAGAAAACGGTTTCAAGATACTTATTTCGGACTTTTCAACCGTATTGCATATGGGCCTCCAATTGAAAATATTAAAAAAATGCTCGCTCTGCATCAGGCCGGAATTCTCAATTTTTCATTTGCAAAACATCCGAGTACAGTATCTACCAAACGTGGGTGGACGGTTACATTAAATAATCATAAGCAGGATGCAGACTTTATGATTGATGCGCGAATACCCCGAAAATTCACCAAATCATCCGCAATACTTTTTAATGGAAATAGCACGACCTCTTTGTTCTCTTCCCCTCAAGAGCAAGATTGGATAGATTTACATTGCACCATTGAAGGGCACCCAATTTCATCATCCGGATCCATAGAAAAAAACATCGTTTTATATGGTACACCCACAGAACATATACTATTTGATAATGACTCGCTTTCTAGAGCACATAACGATACGTCAAGTGCCTGGGCGCGTAACACTGTAAAAAACGTTCAAGAAATCAAAAATTACAACCTTACTTATGAATCCTAATTTACCTGCACTAACTCCTATTACTTCTCAATGGATGCATCAACTTATAGGCAATTTTGACCTTCTAGAGCACCTCTTAGAGGCATATGGTTCGCCAATAAATCTGCATCATTTAAAAGCATTTCAAGAAAATATAGAAGAGTATCAGAAAATTTTAGATACCTATCAGATCAAGTATCAATTGTTTTTTGCCAGAAAAGCAAATAAATTTAAGAATCTCATCCCTGCCGCAGCCCAAATGAATATAGGTATTGATACCGCCAGCTACCCCGAACTTCAACAATGTTTAGATCTTAATATCAGCTCAGACAAACTTATCTCTACTGCTGCCATTAAGAATAAAAAATTGTTGCAAACTGCTATTGAGCAAGAGGTTTTACTTATCATAGATAATCAAGATGAATTCGATCAGGTTCTGGCGCTCTCTACTCAACTTAATAAAAAAGTAAAAATTGGTATACGCATTTCAGGATTTGATTTTCAAGGGTCTAAATTAAAAAGTCGTTTCGGGTTTGATATCACAGCCGTTACTCAATTTATAGAGCGTTACTTTAAAGATGCTACAGTTTTAGGTAAAATTCGTTTAGAGGGTTTTCATTTTCATTTAGATGGTTATAGTACCGCTCAACGTGGAACAGCGCTTCATCAAACCCTAGATCTTATCGAAATATTGAAACCTCTTGAATTACCTATTTCTTTTATTGATATAGGTGGAGGAATATTGATGAACTATCTGCAATCTCAACAAGAATGGGATGCGTTTCAACACGTATTAAAACAGGCTGTCTTAGAACAGCATCCTTCTATTACTTACAATAACGACGGTCTAGGTTTTACTATGCGCAACGGGGAACTCGAAGGACATTTGCAAACGTACCCATATTACAACGAGAATACTAAGGCTAATTTTCTCAAAGAAATTTTGGAAACGCCTAATCAAAATAATAAAACTGTTGTTCAACGACTGCAAGCTAATAGTATTGAATTACGTCTAGAACCGGGGCGTAGTTTACTGGATCAAGTAGGAATTACCGTAGCCCGTGTAGCGCATCGCAAAATAGATGCAGAAGGAAATCACCTTGTAGGTTTGGAAATGAATATGTCCCAATTAAAAAGTTCAAGTGCCGATTTTCTTTTAGATCCTTTTGTAAGCTATAAACATCAAAAATCTAATGCTGAATCTGTTCCTGTATATTTTACTGGAGCCTATTGTCTGGAGCGGGATATTTTATTGAAACGCAAAATCATGTTACCACAGCTTCCGGAAATTGGAGATGCGGTCCTATTTGTGAATACCGCTGGTTATATGATGCATTTCTTTGAAACTGAAGCCCATTTGTTTGAGCGTGCTCAAAATTTAAGTATTGCTGAGTACCAAGAGGATTATCATTTTAAGAATTTTGATCAGGAATATTAGACAAGGTCATGGAAACAATTGTAGGAACGACAGCTAGCATTTTTACGACAATAGCAGTACTCCCTCAGGTGTATAAAGTGTTACGCACTAAATCTGCCAAAGATATATCCTTACCTATGTTTATGTGCCTATTAATAGGTGTAGGGTCTTGGACCATCTATGGCATACTCAAAGAAGATTGGCCTATAATTATAACAAATGGGCTGTCTTTTCTATTTAATGGAATGATGGTTTACACCAAATTGAAATACGATAAATCGTATACAAGATGAAAAACTTTATCAGTACAAACAAACGTGCTCTAATGGGTGGTTTTATCACCTTTGTATTTCTTTTAGTTGCAATTTTTGTATTAGGAAATATAAGCGGTTATAAAGGTAAAGTGCTTATTGAAGCCTCTCTTTCTGGTATTAACATGCTGTGCAATACCATCGTTTTGGGCTCAGCTACCATTTTAACCTTATTGCTCACGCTCTTGGGAATCAGTACGAGTTCAAGATCTACCTTAAAAAAGGCACATTATAAGCAGGTCGCGAATATTGCAAAATTAGATACTGTACTATTTATTTTTGCCTTAGTGCTTTTTCAGATTTTTAATATTCCAATTACTGAATCTGAGCAAGTACCCACCTTTTGGTTTAAATATATTTATTGGGCAACACTCTTTTCATCCTCTTTACTAAGCGGTATGATGGTTACTGTTGTGCTCTTACTCTATACCACTGTCACCAATATTATAACAATTGTAGGTTTGGGTAAGGATCACTACCTGATATCTGAGGAGGAAATTGAAGAGGAAGAAAAACAAACCTAGTTATGAATATCGTCTCCTTATTTTTGATCACCTTAGCAAGTACTACAGTAATGACTTTATTCAGCTATGGCTTTAGTTGTTTAGTGCATCAAAATTTAGTGGAACCTTATTGGCTAAACCGACTGCTTTTTAAAAGAGATGGCTGGCGTTCCCCTTACGGATGGATCACCCATTATATTACCGGAATTGGTTTTCTATACTTAATCGATCTGCTTAGGAACTATTTTTCGTTTCCTCAGTATTTAGAAATTTTAATATTCGGAGGGTTAGAAGGTGGGTTAGGAATCTTGATGTGGATACTTCTTTTTTGGTTTTCCAAGCCTTCAAAAACTTTTGATAGACAACGTTATTACCTCAATTTATTGATCGCACATATTCTTTTTGCAGCTACTGCCTTAGCTCTATTATAAATTATGATTGCAAGCTTATGATTTAAGATAATTTTAATTAATTTATAAAAATACTTTAACCTTTTAGATAGCATATGTATTGATGCAACTGTCTAATTTTAAACAGTTACTAACCAATATTGATGCTATGAGTAAAAAGCAAACTAACGAGTTTAAATCAAAAAAAATTGATCAACTCGAGCAATCCACCAAGGATTATCAGGATCAGGTCATGACCACCAACCAAGGGCTTAAAGTCAATGACACAAACAATTCACTAAAGGCCGGAGAACGTGGCCCTACGCTACTGGAAGATTTCTTATTACGCGAAAAAATCACCAGTTTTGATCATGAGCGAATTCCAGAACGAATTGTTCACGCACGCGGTAGCGGAGCTCATGGGTATTTTGAACTCTATAAGAGTATAGAGAAGTATACCAAGGCCGGACTTTTTACCGATACTAAACGCAAAACTCCAGTATTTGTAAGATTCTCTACCGTCGCAGGCTCTAAGGGTTCTCCAGACTTAGCTCGCGATGTACGAGGTTTTGCTGTAAAATTTTATACTGATGAAGGAACTTGGGATTTAGTTGGAAATAATATGCCCATTTTCTTTATTCAGGATGCGATGAAATTTCCTGACTTAATTCATTCGGTAAAACCAGAACCCAATAATGAAATTCCTCAAGCAGCTTCGGCTCACGATACGTTTTATGATTTTGTTTCTAGGGCGACTGAAACCTTACACAATCATATTTGGGTAATGAGTGATCGGGCCATTCCTCGAAGTTATCGTATGATGGAAGGTTTTGGTATTCATACGTTTAGATTTATTAATAAAGACGGTAAATCTCATTTTGTGAAGTTTCATTGGAAACCAGTGCTAGGAGTTCATTCCGTAACTTGGGATGAAGCCATTAAAATTAATGGTGCTGATTCAGATTTTCACCGTCGAGATCTTTGGGAAGCTATCGAGGCCGGTCAATATCCTGAATGGGAGTTTGGAATTCAAGTGGTTCCGGAAGAAGATGAGCACAAATATGATTTTGACCTGCTCGACCCTACCAAATTGATTCCAGAAGCATTGGTTCCGGTAGAAATAATTGGGAAAATGACTTTAAATAAAAATCCTGAAAATTTCTTTGCAGAAACCGAGCAAGTAGCTTTTCTTCCTGGTCATATAATCCCGGGTATCGATTTTACTAATGATCCGTTATTACAAGGACGTTTGTTCTCATACAGAGACACCCAATTATCGCGACTCGGAAGTCCTAATTTTCATCAAATTCCCATCAATCGTTCGGTAGCACCACATCATAACAATCAAAGGGATGGACATATGCAAACCGAAATCCCTAAAGGTCAAACTGCGTACTTCCCTAATTCCCTAAGTATGGGTTGTCCGCATTTGGCTAAAATGGCCGAAGGCGGATACACACACCACCAAGAGCGTATTGATGCGCACAAGATACGAGGACGCAGTGCTAGCTTTAGCGATCACTACTCTCAACCTGCTCTTTTCTACCGCAGTTTATCTTCTTGGGAGCAACAACACGTAGCTGATGCCTATACTTTTGAACTTGGTAAATGCAATCATAAACATATTCAAGAGCGTATGTTATGGATCATCAACCAGATTGACCAAGAATTGGCCAAGAAAGTTGCTGACGGCTTAGGATTGACCGTACCGAAGAAAATAGATGAACCCGTCAATCTAGCGATTGGTGCAGATGCAGACATTGAAAAATTTCAGCCTAATTCTAAAAAACAATATCTAGATAAAGATTCAAGTTTAAGTCAAGCCAATACTAAATTTGACAGTATTGCAACACGACAAATAGCATTTTTAGCTGCAGACCAGTTCGATATGAAACGTTTTGAACCTTACAAAACTGCTTTAGAGCAAGCTGGAGCAATGGTTAAAATAATAGCACCGCACGGAGGTTCAATAACTTGTGATCAAGGTATGAAACACGAGGTTGATGCGGCCATTTTAACAACAGAAAGTGTGCTTTTTGATGCGGTATTAATTACGGGAGGTCAAAAAGCAGTAAAAAACTTGCAAGCAAAAGCTAAATTTCAAAAGTTTGTCAATGAAGCTTTGAAACATTGTAAAGCTGTTGCTGCTTTGGGCGAAGGCGAAGCACTTCTAAAACACAGTGCATATAAACACTATGACAAAGATAAAGCCGTATTTATAGATGCTAAGCCAAAAGCATTTATCGATGCAATAGCGCAACACAGAAACTGGGAGCGTAAAGATAAGGTTGATGGTATTGCCGTTTAGCTTATCCAATTATTCCATAAAAAAAAGGCTGTCATTGACAGCCTTTTTATTTAGATATTTTTGGAGGCGTATTACGCACCCACTACCTCTCCCCCATTCACATGTATGATTTGCCCGGTGATGTAGCTAGCATCCTGCGATGCTAAAAATACATAAGCTGGAGCCACTTCACTCGGCTGGCCTGCTCTGCCTAAGGGTACGTCTTGTCCAAATTGAGCCACCTCATCAAAGGTCGCCGGAATTAAGGGAGTCCAAATAGGTCCCGGAGCAACACCATTTACTCGAATTCCTTTCTTTGCCCAGGCTTTACTCAATGAGCGTGTAAAAGTAGTAATAGCGCCTTTGGTGCTGCTATAATCAATTAAATGTGATGACCCTCTATAAGCAGTTACGGAGGTCGAGTTAATAATACAATCCCCTTTAGCGAATTTGTTTTCTAAATACTTGGCAAAGTAGAAGTAAGGATAAATATTAGTTTCAAATGTTTCTGCAAGTTGATCTTGGTCAATTTCGCTAATATGGTCTTTAGGAAATTGAACTGCTGCATTATTTACTAATATATTGATTGGTCCCAATTCTCGCGCTACTCGATCTACAGCCTGTTCGCAAAATTTTTGGGATCGTACATCTCCTTCTAATAGAAGACATGTTCTACCTTCTTTTTCTACGAGTTCTTGAGTATTTCGAGCATCTTCGGTTTCTGATTTATAGACTATAGCCACATCAGCACCTTCTTTTGCAAAATGGACCGCTACGCTTCGTCCTATTCCACTATCACCCCCTGTGATCAATGCAATTTTATTTACTAATTTTTCTGAACCTTTATAGTTTTCTCTAACTATTTCAGGCTGCGGATTCATTTGAGCTTCACTTCCTGAAAGTTCTTGACTTTGTTCTGGAAATTGTTTGGGCTTTGTCATTTTTATAGATTGATTGGTTAGTTGCAAAGCAATATTTAATGGAAAAGAGTCTGCTTATTACCGTAGAGTATAAGCAAGTTGCGTATCTACGCCCTTCTCTTTTTTTTACGGTCTTTAGTACTTCCGTATTGGTTTTTGTGATCATCTTTAATAGGACCTTTATCTATATCCTTTTTATCCTCTTTTTTATCATTTTTACTTTTATCACCCATAATTGAAAAATTTTAGTTTGTTTTTATCTAAATCCTAGCAGCTACCGTATAATTGATCTTTTAAGCGACCATACTGCTTTACCGTATCCTACTGGTATCATCAAGAAAACAATTAGTTCATAGCATTTAAAAAGCCTTGCAATCGCTGCATATTTGATTCCAATTGTGGACTTGTATCTTTTGAAGCTTTACTGCATCCTTCAAGCAATTGGATTATTTTATTAAACTGTTTTGCCTCAAAGCTTCGTAGGTGGTTGGTTGTAGTAGGTTTTGGAAAATACAGTTGATTTTTAAGATTCACATCAGCATGTTCATTAGTACTGGATATATCTTTCTCTTGATGACAAATACTAGCTATAACTGCTGTTTTAAGTGCTCCTAAACGCTTATAAATATGTTTGTGATAGCAATCAGTTGCACTAAGTGCTAAAGCATAATACTCAGCAATGTCTAAACGATACACCCAGAGCACAGTTTTAAAATTCGTTATATGCTGATGATTACCCTTCACAACTTAGTATTTTATAAGATTTAATTGATCTGATTAGAAACCAAGTATTCCCGTTTACATCGCCCCTCATTCATATCGTTGTAATCTATCTTAACCTTGTACGTCCCACTTTTGATTTCAGGATTAAACTGACCGGTCACTTTATCAAAGCCGCCAAACTCTGTCTGTGAGATCTGTATGATTTGATCTATAGACAAAGTAGATAACCATTGTTTTTCTGACTCAGTGCAGCGATAACGTTTTAGAATTGTTGCTATCAAATTAGCAAAATGACTGTTTGGAGAAGTTTTCAAGATATCGTTTTTATTTTAAAATTAGTAGATGAAAACCATTCCACATCACTCCAAATATGACTTTAAATAAAGTTTAATATTATTTATTAAAATATTAAAAAATATTACAAGCTCTCGTTCACGAACTCAATTGAACAACATTATTAAACTAAAAAGCCCCGTTATCGCACTGATGACGGGGCTTTTCTTTTAAGAGATAATAAGAAAAAATAGTTTTACTTAGTTTGCGCTCTTCGCTTTGCTGCTGAAGCATCTTCGGCTAATCCATATTTCCAATAGGAATAGGCGTGCCACTGCTTGCGCTCAAGGGTGTATGCTGTTCTAATATGTTGTTGTATGGTATCGACTATGGTATATTCCGCGGCAGCGAAAATGAAAGGCGTCTGGTCCTTTTCAATAACAATATTTATCAACGCTTCGGCTAAGGCTGAACCTTGACCCGGTGTTTTATTAAACTGCCACTGTATGTCCATTCCTTCCGGCTTCGTAAGATCAAGGATATCTTCCTTTCCATAGACTTCAATAATGGCCGTTCCTTGCGCATTTTTGGGTAGGCTTTCTAAAAGTACACTGATTACCGGCAACGCCGTGTGATCACCAACTAAAATATACCTATCAGAAGGTATAAACAGCGGTTTTGTCTTTTCTTTCATCATCACCAAGAGCTCATCTCCCTTTTGTGCGTGTAGCGCCCACCGAGATGCAGGACCTTCTTCTCCGTGTGCCACAAAATCAATAGTCATTTCCCCTTTCTCCAAATCTAGATTGCGCATTGTATAGGTGCGCATAATAGGGCGTTGCGCTTGCTCTTGTGTCAACAACCTAGGATCATCAGGAAGCATTAGAGGAACGTCTTCTTGAGGCACTATAATTTTGTTATTATCTCCCACTCTAGCGGCTGCAAAGGTTTCCAGCGCAGCTCCTTCTAGAATTACTCTGATGTAATGTGGTGTTAAAAACGTTTTCTGTTTTACTGTGAGTATCGCTCTCATATGCCTGTTTTTATCGTTTTCCTCCTGAATACGTCATCGCTTCTCCCTTACCAAAACTATAACTAACCCCTAGCGTAAAAAACCGCCCTCGTTTAGAAAAGTCATATAATGAAAAGGTTTGTTGATTGATGGTATTTTCTCTAATTCGAGATGCAAAAACATCACGAACGCTAGCGTTTACAACCATTTTTCCATCCCAGATTTTTTTGCGTAGTCCGGCGTCTAGAAATGCAAATCCAGAGATCTCGCCTTGAACGGTTTTATATTTAGATTCATAGTTTCCGTTGAGTTCTAAATCTATATCGGCAGGAAGATCAAATTTAGTGGTCATTCTTGCTGTCCATTGATTTCCGCTGAAATCAAAATTCTGATCTTCAAATGTCCCTTCTCTAATAAAATAGCCGTAATTAAAATCACCGGTAAGCGTCATAAAGGATAAGCCCGAATATTTCCCGTTAAGTTCAAAACCGTACTGATCACGTGTACCTATGTTTTGCGGCGTTGAAATATTGACGTTATCTTCAAAAACCGAAACCGTTTCCACCACATCTGTGGTGTGCAAGAAATACAGACTACTGTTTAATGAAAGTTTGCCCACTCCTATAATACTCGTTAACTCGTAAGAGTCTGCAAACTCTGGCTGTAAGAACGGATTTCCTTGGCGTACGTTGTACACATTCTGAATGGTAAAAAACGGATTCAAATCCCATAAACGGGGTCTAAAAATACGCTTTGAATATCCTGCTTGCAGCGAAACCCGGTCAGACACTTTATAAGAGGTATGTACCGAAGGAAACCAGTTGTTATAAGCCTGGTTATTTTGTTCATTAGTATTGGTAAGCAAGGTCGTAAGACCAGTATCTTCAAAGCGTAAACCTGCTTTTAAACCCCAGCGATCTCCCTCATAAGCGGCAGTCGCATACAACCCAAGTACTTTTTGATTAAACTCAAAATTATTGGTTAGATCAGTGTCTATGATAAACGCCCCATCTTCTTCGGTATAAACGGCATAGTCATTACCTACATCGTTGATCTCATACATACTACCAGCCTCAAGGGTTATACGCTCACTAAGCGGATTAGTATAATCTACTTTAAACGTGTAGTCAGACTGATAAAAGTCGGTTTCTGTTTTTTGATTGGGATCAATAGATTCCCCGGCTACCAGATTATTGATAAACGTAGAGCTTTGATCTTTTCCGAAGAAATTTCCGGTAGCACTGGCTAATAAAGTGTGATCCTCATCGTCCCCAAACTGACTTTTGTACTGTAGATCAAATTGATATTTAGGATTATCTGCCGAAGTTTCTCCCACTCGATTATACTGCGAAACCAGATCTCCGGAAGCGTCCAGAGAACTGATGAGATAATCAGAAGGGGAATCTTCTTTTTCAAAAGCATAGTTACCAGAAAGGGTAACAATGTTTTTATCATTAATATAATAATCTGCTCCTAAAGTCAGATTGAAAAAAGTCTCATTCTTATCTTCACCTCCGTCTGTAATAACACTGGTTCCTGATTCGAGATTACGGTTAACGCTATTACTTTCCATAGGAAGCGTGCGATGTCCCGCTCCCAACTGCGTAAAGAGATTAAACTTTTCAGAACGGTTGTTTAAGCTCAATCCTAAACTATGGTTATTAGGCACTCCGGTATTTACAGAAGCTGAACCGTTAAACCCGCGTTTCTCTTCTTTTTTAAGAATGATGTTGATGATTCCTGAGGTACCTTCGGCTTCATATTTTGCTGAAGGGTTAGTGATCACCTCAATACTTTCGATCATATCAGCCGTGATCGTCCCTAGCGCATTGCTCGACTCATCTGCTAATACCGAAGGTTTTCCGTCGATAAGAATTTGAACACCACTGCTTCCACGCAAACTAATTGCACCCTCAATATCAACATTCACTGAGGGCACATTGCTCAACACATCTAATGCACCCATTCCGGCAGAGCTTAAATCCTGACCTACGTTAAAAACTCTTCTATCCAGTTTAAATTCCATCGTAGAAGTTTCAGCGGTAACTACCACCTCATCCAGAGATTCTGTACTCATCCCAAGAACGATCGTCCCTAAATCGTGTGTACCTCCTGTAGGTACGTCGTTGATTAATTTAGTTTGAAACCCTACAAAACTGATTTCAAGAACAGCCGGTTGATCTTCATAAGTAATCTTAAAATTACCATCATCACTGGTAGTGCTTCCGGTAATCACAGCCGCTGTCGTTTTGTTTTTCACCAGTACGGTTGCGTATGGTATGGGTTGGCCAGAACTTTCATCGGTAACAATACCTGAGAGTGTGGTTTCTTGAGCCAGCCCTATAGTTTGCGCAGAAAGAAAAAGCGCAATACCTATAAGAAGTATTTTATAATTAAACTGCATAAATTGATTGTTTAGATTTGACTGCAAAAGAGCAAAACCTATTGAGAAGTAGCACATTAATATTGGCAAACGACTGAAGTAAACCTGTAAACGACAAGGGCGGCCTAGAATGAACTTAAATTGCCGTTTACACCGGTTTTAAGGTTGCTAAGGGTGGTACAATAGAAGTTCGCCAGATTTTATTCTAAGATGTTTTTATATAAAACTATATTTGGCTCATGGCTAAATTTTTACTGAAAAGACCCTTGGGTATCTGGGAGATTTTATTTCAGATAATCATCTATTTTATGGTGTTTATTTTTTATTCGTTTGAGCGAATAGAAGATCAGGTTGAAGTAGATATCATTCCTGCGGAAATTGTATTTTTTCTGAATTATGCAGTGGTTGCGCTATTCATAAGTTATTGGGTGGCTCCGCGTTATTTGTATACCAAAAGATACTTACAATTTGGTCTTTGGATTGTTGGGCTGCTCACTTTGGTCATCATCTTAGAAGAGTTGGTCATCGAAAAAATCTACTACCCGGACACACGTGGAAGCAACTTTCCCGGAATCTTTTACAGTCTGGCTGCAATACTGCCCACCATAGTTATACTTTCTGGATTTAAATTCACCTGGGATGCGTTGCGGAAACAACAAGAGGTTGATCAACTTAAAGATCTTGTAAAACAAAGCGAACTGCAATACCTGAAATCGCAGATCAATCCGCACTTTTTGTTTAACAACCTCAACAACCTGTATGCGTATGCCATCGAAAACTCCACACGCACCCCAAAGATCATTTTAGAACTCTCTAATGTACTGCGGTATATGCTTTATGACTGCAAAGCGCATTTTGTATTATTGTCTAAAGAAATTGATCATCTTGCTGATTATATTAATTTGAACAAATTGCAGCTAGAAGGTAGAGCGCTGGTTGATTTTGAAGTTTCTGAGAACATAGATCTTCAGCAGCAAATCGCGCCCCTGATCTTACCGGTTTTTATAGAAAATGCTTTTAAACACAGTTCTTCAAGTTTAAAAGATAATATTAAGATTCACGTAAGCATCACCTCTCAAGACGGCGTTTTGCACTTTAAATGCAGTAACAGCTATTCTGAACAAACCAATACAAACAGCTTAGCACAAGGCATCGGACTAGAAAATGTAAAAAAGCGGCTCGACCTTATTTATGGTACAGATTATTCGCTTACTATTGATAAAGGAGCGCAGCTCTTTGTTGTGCAACTCACTATGAAACTCAAAAGTTAACGCTATGCCCGCATCTACTTTATCCTGTATAATCATAGAAGACCAGGCGCCTGCCAAAAGAGTTTTAGAAAAGTATATTAAAGATTGTGGTGTTTTAACCTTAAAAGGAAGTTTCACAGACGGTATAGATGCGCTTGAGTTTCTTAAGCATCATAACGTCTCTTTGATTTTTCTCGACATCCATTTACCTAAACTTTCAGGTATTGATTTTTTAAAAATCTTGAGTAATCCTCCGCAAGTTATATTAACCACAGCATTTTCTGATTATGCTATAGAAAGCTACGAACTTGACGTAGTGGACTATTTACTGAAACCTTTCTCATTTGAACGCTTTCTCAAAGCGGTGAATAAAGTTCAGAAACCGGCAGAGCAACTACCGGAAGCAACCCCAGAAGAGCGGCTTATATTTATTAAAAGTGGGTATGAGCATATTAAAGTAGAACTTGACCATCTGCTCTACATCAAAGCAGATATGGACTATACAGAGCTGGTTTCTACCTCTAAAACACATTTATCAAATGAAACCTTAGCCTACTGGGAAGAGCAGCTGTCAGCAAGTAATTTTGTACGCATTCACAGATCGTATTTGGTAAATATTAAAAGCATTACGAAGTTCTCTAGTGCACAAGTTCAGCTCAGTAATGGCAAAATCTTAAACGTGGGGCGCGTGTATCGTGAAAATCTGAAAAACAAATTTAAGTTGTTATAACAGCGCCTAAATAAATTGAAGTTAAGCAGCTAACGGAAACGTATACACCTCAGTTAAGACTTCTTGTTCTTCGGCAGTAACTAACGTATTGGTAAGCGCCCAGATACTGTAGTTAAACCAAATGCTTAATAATCGTAGCGGAATTTCAAGCGCATCTTTAATACCCAATTTTGAATCTTCAACGTGCACCCAGCGTTGTAAAGGCTGCTCATAAATAGCACGCATTACTTCTTGTTTTCCGCCTAAAAAGTGCTTCAGTCTTATAAACATTTCTACATCAAAAAGCCATTTGCTTAAAAACCGATTCCCGTAGATGACAGGAACCAATTCTCGATTAAACACCTTAGCGCCACATTGCGTATCTTGAATGGGCAAGCCCAAGATCAAAAACACACAAAATTTGATCACTTTAGAAAAAAATGCTCTAAAAGGATCTTTCTCGATCCCGGCTTCTGCTTTTGCACGGCTCCCAAAAACCATTTTTAGCTGTGCGTTAGTTTTTAGAGTATGATCAAGAGCTGTAAAATCTTCAAAATCTGTTGAGAGATCAGCATCCATAAAACCTATATGACGCACATTTGTCTTGCTATATAGGTATCGGGCTCCTGCGCGTACCGCTGCTGCTTTGCCGCTGTTGCGCTTCATATCAATAACAGTAACCTTATCAGGATTACTTTGCTGAATGCTTTTAAGCAGTTCTAACGTCTGGTCCTTACTTCCGTCATTTACAAAGCATAAATGATATGAATTTGTAGACTGAATAAAGGCTTCAAAAGCTTTGGTGTCAATTCGTTTTTCTTCGTTATAGCACGGGATGATAATAGCAGTTTTCATAAGATTTGTTTTAGGTGATTCAGATTAAATACACCACAAACATATCGGGGTCCGGAAGGCTAAAAGCTTGATTTTCGACGGTTAAACTCCTACTTTAGTTGAAAACCATTCATCGACAGATGAGTCATTCATCGAATGTTTTATCTTAGCTATGTAAGAAATACAAACATTCCTATAGCTTTAAAATTCATGAAAAACACCCCAAACAGATATTTGATTATCGCGCTGTTGATCGGTGTTGCCTTTCATGGGTTTAGCATCTTTTTTACGCTAGAAGGAACTTACGATGCACTGATTCATTTATTTTTTGCAGATCATTATGCCTCGCATTGGTTTGAACCGTGGAACTACAGCTGGTACACCGGTTTTACGGTGATGGGCTATCCACCTCTCGTGCATCAGTCTATCGCTATATTATCTTTGGCTGGCGGTTTAAAATTTGGAATGTTCACCGTCGCTATCCTTGGCGTCATCCTTTTCATAACTGGGGTTTATCGTTTTGCCTTACTCATCACCGCAAGTGCACACGCAGCCGGCTATGCAGCTATTCTGGCTGTGTTTTCCTCATCTTTTGTGGAAACACTACACATCTTTGGGCAGTTGCCCAGCATCATTGGTGTTTCGATCCTTATGCACGCGCTGCCCGAAATCTATCTTTGGCTGACCACCGGGCGCATAAAATACTTTTTAACCTCACTTTCTTTATTAGCCGTAACGGTGTGTTCGCATCACGTTACTCCAATTTTTGGGATGGTATTCTTCATTTTTCCATTGATCGGAATGGCGGTAATGGATCAAGCGCGTACACAAGTAAACCGAATGAAAGAAGTTACATTCGCGGTTTTTCTGAAAGCTTTTTTCAGCCTATTAAAACGAATGATCGCTTTTGGATTTGCTGCGCTGGCTTTAATAATTGTGTGCATTTTACCGTATTGGGTAAACACCAAGAATAATCCCATTACACAAGTACCAATCCCCCACGGTTCACGGGATAATTTTCTGGAAGTTACTTCTAGCGGACTCGTATTTTTCTTAATTCCTTGGGGTGTTTTGTTGCTTCTACTGCCGTACTTTTTTTACCGCTATTATAGCAAACGCTATTTGTTTTTTGGCCTTTCCCTAACGATGCTTACGATATTGGGAAGCGGCGGAACAACGCCGATTCCTAAAATGATTTTAGGTGACAATGCCTTTAATATTCTCACTTTAGACCGGTTCACATTATGGGGAAGTATTATGGTGTTACCCTTGTTTGGAGAGTTTGCCTATCGTTTTGCCGAAGGAGATTACAAAAGCTTTTTGAGCACCAAACTAGGCGGTCTGTATCATCGCATTCTTGCTGGTCTGCTCGCAGCGCTCTTTTTAGGAACGATGATCTTCACAATGACCTTAAATAATTTTAGGCCCTCGCAACCCGATCCTATAAATATGTTGCCTATTGTGAATTTCCTCAATCAGGATCAGCATTATAAATGGCGGTTTTTGCCGCTAGGTTTTGGTGATCAAATCGCATGGCTTTCTGCCCAAACAGATGCGATGACGGTTGATGGTAACTACCATTCGGCGCGCAGGCTCCCTGAACTTACCACCAGAGCGATCGAGCGACTCGAGAATTCTAAATTCAGAGGAATTGAAGGTATAGGTTCGTTGCAGCAGTTTTTAACCATTCCTGAAAAATATCACCTTAAATATGTGTTCTCTAACGATAAATTTTATGATCCTATTCTCTACTTTTCAGGTTGGCAACGCCTAGGATTGCTTGAGAATGGTATTATGGTTTGGGAGAAATTAGGTGTCGCTCCGATGCCTGAGATCATACCGAAAGATGACATTCCTCTAGTGCTTATATTAATGTGGGGGATCATCCCGCTGCTTACGGTGGTAATCGCGTTTGTCATTAATGTTCAATCGATCTGGCTGCGTGCCCTTCGGTCTAGTAAACCTCAGCTTCCGGCGTATATGCAATGGTCAAACGACTATTCTATTTCGGCTAAAACTTTAAAAAAAAGAACCCAACTGCTTTTTAATATCGCGCACGTTTATGGTGTGCTCCTCCTTGTTTGTTTCAGTCTGGGTATTTATTCGTTTTACTTAAAAAATGCAGACCAGCTTTCGCCCGAAAATGTGGTTGAAGCTTATTTTGACGCTTTAGACTTTAAAGAATTGGAGCGTGCTTATTCTTACTTTGATCCCAAAAGTGATAAAAGTCTGGATCAGTTTATGCTCGAATTTGCTGTCACAGATGGCCTCCTCAATAGTTATGCAAAACTCGATGCGATTGCTGTTGAGATCACCAATCAAACCGACTCCACCGCAAGAGCTACTGCTTATGCTAAATGGATCACTCCGCTAGAACTCATCCCAACTCAGGAAGATTTTGAACTCGTTAAGCGACACCAAAAATGGTATGTTGTTCCTAAAAATCCTGATCTTGACTTACCTCCTGACCAACTGATCATAACAAACGAAACCGATTTTTACAACCACGGCAGGCGTCGTATTACTTCAGAACAAACCTATCACGAAGATATTCTCAAGCAGCCTGTGCTTGAGGTGCTTTCGGCGCGACTGCTTCAAGTAGATGGCGCTTATATTATTCTGGGCGAGCTGCAGAATATAGATAACCTTCCGGCTGATGTTTCTATCAAGGGAACGCTTTATGACGTTCAGAATTTGCCTCTTGCGAGCTTTAATGCAAAATATGAGATGAAGCATAAACTAATGCCTAAAGAAATCACTTCGTTTAAAATTGCTTTTGAAGGTACGGCTTGGCTAAAACCAGATGAGCACGCACCGCTTACCTTTAATCCGGATCAATTTACTCCGGTGGAATTAGACGGAAAACCGGTCACTTTTGATTTACACGTTTCGACAAATGTGGCAAATACTGATTTGTACAAACGAGTTGTTGTAAATGATTTTGCATTAGAAGAAACCCAATTGCACACTACTTTATTCAATCCCGGGACGCAGCAAGCGACTATTCCTCAAGTGCTAGTTTCGTATTATGATCGTGAGCACAACTTGACGTGGGTAGATCATCATTTTTTACAGGAAGGAATCCGGCAGCAACGCCAGCAAGAAGTGCAGATAGCTTTGAATAAAAAATCAGGAAAACTCATCAGTGATGCTATGGAAGCGATTTATGTAAATGGGTTGTCTAATCAAGAAATCGCTCGTAAAGTGGTGCCCGAGCGCCAAACCGAGCAACAAAAAGCAGCGCACGTCAAACTGAAGGATGGAAGCTTTGTGAAGTTAGAGATCAATACTTTTTTAGGAAATCCGCGATGAAAAAAGCTGTTTTATATATATTCGTTTTTACTGTTTTCGGTTTTACTATTAAACCGGAAACTGCTCCTGTCCCGCAAATACAATTGCTTACAACTAAAAGTACTTTTCAAGCTGGTGAAGTGATTCAGCTGAAATTTAAAACAGAAGCATCTGACTTAAAACTACTGTTAGCTTCCAATTTGGGAACAATGCTCGTAAGTCCTGAAACTGAACAAGCCGTCAAAACATTCACAGTGCCCGAAGCTATAAGAACATCCGCGGGAAAATTAAATTGGGTATTGATCAAAAATACTGCTGAACTTCAAAAAGGATCGATCACCATAGTAGCAGATACCAGCCAGATCACCGCTATTGAATCGTATCTTGGTCCGCAACGCATTGCTGCCGGGGGCAGCGATTATGCACAAGTCACACTAATTCCTACCGATCGTTACGACAATGTTTTGCCCGATCATACTGAACTCGCATTCACAACAAGTTTTAAAAGTAAAACACAAACCGAAAAAATTGAGGTTCAAAACAGTATTGCGTGGAAGAATATTTTCTCGACTAAAGAGACCGGTCGCATCTTCAACGCCGCCCAGTTACAAGAGGTTTCTTCTAAACTTCAGACAATTTATGTAGATGCAAATTTGGCGCAAGATTTCAGTATAAGTGCGCAGCGTGCGCATCACTTTGCAGATGCAGATCAAATTACGCTTCTGAAAACCGATGTTATCAAAGATCGTTTTGGAAATACAATTCCTGATGGAACTTTAGTCAACTTCCTAATCAAAACCGATACCGGCGGAAGTTTACAAGCCACCGGAAACACGGTAAACGGAAGCGCCACCACCCAGATCAAACATCCTGAACAACCGCAGCGGTGGGAAATTCAAGCATTCATAACCGGGATTGCTACGAGTAACATAGTCCCGCTTAGCTTTTTCACAGCTCTTGATACTATTCCCACAGCGTGGAATGCAACTGAAAATATCTTAACCGTTGGTCCGCTCAACGGAAAATTAAACCAAATTGTGCCCGAAGGAACTCGCGTAAAGCTCCTCATTAAAAACGAGAATCAAACCTACACGTTAACACAAAAAACACAGACCGGGACAGCATCTTTTTATCTGGATCCTGCTGTTTATCAATCAGGAACCTATACTTTTAAAGTACAGGTTTTGGGTGTAAAGCAAACGCTAGAACCTATTACAATCCATTGAAAAATCAAAATAAAAACATATATCGTGCACTGTTGATTCTTTCTTTTATAGGATTGAATTTGCTGTTGGTTTCCGCGATCAGCAGTATACTTTCGTATCTCAATACAGGTGCCGATAAGAGTACAATGCTCAATCTGGCTCTAGGCGCTGAACCGGTTTATAAGCCTCAGCTTGTTTGGAAAGACTCGATAAACCCAAGCAGACCTATTGAAAAACCCACAAAAATGCGAGTTGCTCAGGATTATTTAAATGCTTGGTATGTGCGCGAGGTTGCCTTAGCTACTGGAGAAACTAAAGGAATTGCAGATTATTACACCGCTAATGCTCGAGAAAAAATAAGCCGAATTCTTACTGAAAATAAAGCTGTACAAACTCGGGTAGAAAGTACTTCGCTCAATCATGAACTGCATTTAGAATTTTATAGCGCAGATGGACAACTCATCAGTTTTACAGATCAAAATGTACTGGAGGTGCAACGTGTTTTTTCTGAAGATCAACTGATGCTTCAAACCCGGGATACTTCAGATTATAGAGTCATTATGTTACTTGAAGACGGGTTTTGGCGCATTCGGCAATTGGTGCGCATCCCTAAAAGATCGGTAAAGGATTCAGTGGTTACTATTCCGCAGACAAAATTTCCGAAGTGGATTAAAGGCGTGAATTACTATCCACAAGAAAATGCCTGGGATACCTTCGGAGCTTCTTTTAACACTGAAACACTTGCTGCAGATTTTAAAAAGATCAACGCGCTTCTCCTCAACACCATTCGCATTTTTATAGGTTATGAAGATTTTGGAGCTGCTGATGTAACTGAAGATAAAGTCAACAAACTCCGCGTACTGCTAGACCTCGCTCAAGAACACAATTTGAAGGTGATCATTACGCTTTTTGACTTTTATGGCGATTATTCGGTTTTAGATATGCCCAACACATTTAATCACGCGGCAACGATCATCAATACCTTCAAAGCACACCCGGCGCTTCTGGCTTGGGACATCAAAAATGAACCCGATCTAGATTATAAAAATCGCGGCGAAGACTTGGTTAACTTTTGGTTGAAAAATCAGTTGGACCATATAAAAAGCTTAGATCCCGAAACACCGGTAACTATCGGCTGGTCAACTCCTGAAGCTGCTGTTACATTGGCAGAAAAGCTTGATCTGGTAAGCTTTCATTATTATCGAGACTTCGGAAACTTTGAAACTGCTTACACAACGTTAAAAGAAGCTACTAACAAGCCACTAATGCTTCAAGAATTCGGACTTTCAACGTATCGTGGTATCTGGAATCCTTTTGGAGCATCAGAGCAAAAACAGGCCGAATACTACAACACTTTTTTAATTGATCTAAAACAGAAAAATCTACACTTCGCGATATGGACGCTTTATGATTACACAGAGGTTCCCACTAGTGTAGTAGGCCGGCTTCCGTGGCGCAAAGCTCCTCAGAAGCATTTCGGTATCTTGAAAGAAAACACCTCCGATAAAAAAGCTGCTCAGGTTTTTAAAGAATCCCTTTAAACTCCTTTAAAGCAGTAAAACAATCTGGAATAATAAACCCTTTGGTAATACAAAAAAAGAAACCCCAGACGCTTTTAGGGATAGCGAATGGGGTTTGCAACCAAATCGAAGTTGAATGAGGTGCTTCTTAAGCAGACACGAGTTCGGTGTCTAGATCATTTTCCTCTATATTTTGTAATCGTTTAAATACTTGTACGTATTTATCAGCGATTGTAGTCATTGGTAAGGCAGTGGCAGCCTTATAATTTGCGCGTCCCATAGCTGTTCTCAAGGTCTCATTTTCTAAAACGATCTTTAAAGATTCTGCCAAATCTTCAATATCATTAGGTTCAAAAAACTGAGCCTCATAGCCTTCTTCGCGTGAGAGAATGCCCAGATCTCCCAAATCTGGCATAACCACTGCTTTACCATAACTTCCTGCCTGATGCAGTACTCCGCTGCTTCCCGTAGTAGCCGTATAGGGGAATACGACCACTGCGCTATCTTCAAACAATTTAGGGACATCTTCTTCGGCGACATAACCTGTAAAACGAAGTTGAGCAACGTGAGCAAATTGCTTTTTTACACCCTCGAGATATCCTTTCACATTAGGATTATCAGTTCCGGCGATGACGATCTCAATATCTAAGTCGGTGCTTTGACGTAAGCGTTGTACCGCTTCAATAAGCATCTCCACTTTTTTATAGGTGCCAAATTTGCCAAAAGTCATTACCTGTAAGGGGCCTTGCGGTAAGTCATATTTAGGAGCTTGAGGCAACTCAAACGTTCCGTGCGGAATCAATCCTACATTAGTTGCTTTATATTTTTTCTGTAGAATAGTTACATATTTACTGATGGTAAGGGCCACATAATCTGCTCGTAGCAGCAACCGAGTGAGCTGGCTTCCTATAAAATTATATGCTCGTTGTAAGAGTTTGTTCTGGGTTATGCCGGCTGCGGAAAGATCAACTTCCTCTAAAATATTATGAAGTAACACCACCGAAGGAATACGCATCAATTTGCACATACCGGGAAGCATCAAGCCTAAAGCTGCAGGAATCTTTTTGTCTCCAAACTTCATAAACTGAAGATTAAACAACACCCCGTCTGGCTGCTCCTCTCTGATCGCTTTTAAAACTTTAGGCAGATTACTATACGCATTAAAACTCCAGCACTTGATCACGCGCACTTTACAACCTGAAACATCCAGATGATTTTCGGCAACGTCGGCAGCAACATCTGCAAGCAATACGATCTCGTCAACCTCTTGATGCATTCTCAATGCACGTACCAAATAAAACGCATATTCGTTAAGCGTAACTTTGCTGGGCGGAAAGGCAGTAACAACGGCTAGTTTCATAAGATTTGGTGTTTAATTATGATTCAAATTTGAGAAGAATACCACTCTTAAAATGCCAGAAAACGTTTGATCACCGCTTACTGTCGACGAATGGAACTCCCACAGAGTTAAGTGGTTTTATGTACTTTATACGCTTTTAAGTAGTACAAAACCTGAATGATTAGCAATAGGCTCATACTTCCTATTTGAACCCAAACCACCTGTTCTAGGCTATTATGCATTAGAATGATTCCTCCTATTTGCAAAAAACCACCTATGAAACTTAGATAGACGGGCGTATATTTCCCTAAGGATAGGAAGTAATAGGTAAACAAATTGGCCACAGCAAACAAACCGGTAGCTAAAGCGTAAGGCCCTAAAAGATGACTTACGGAAACATATGCCTCACCAAACATCATTTGTACGATCAAATTGGAAAACAGAAAGCATGCGGCCACAATACTGAGTGCTAAAATGCTTATGTAGCTTACGTATTTAAAAAGAATGGTTTGGGTAGATTCTCCTGCTTTGTGTTTTCGCACGACTTCGGGTAAAAGCAACATAACAAACATCCAGGCAACAAAATAGACCACCCGACCTATCAAAGCCAGAGAGGCGTACAAACCAGCTTGATAGGAATCAAAATAGTGTTTTACTAAAAGTATATCACTGTTATTTATAAGAATCTGAGTTCCTTCATAACACGCAGTAATAACAAAAAACTGAAGAATTTCACGCAGTGCTGTTTGGGTCAAGACTCCTACCCTACTATTCTTAGCTTTATCTTTCGCGCGTGGAAACTGTGCCGCAATCAGCGATAAACTAACGCCTAGTGCGACTCCTATCGCAGGTTGCGTTTTGAATAGCAAAATGCAAAGCAGGGTGAGCACAAGCCTGCTCCACATTTCGATCTGATAGGTTTTTGCCATATTAATCAACTGCTCTTTTCCTTGATATAAGCCGCGGTTGATGCTCATCACAAAATAAAGCGGAACGGATATTCCAAAAACAACAAACATGGCTTGAGATGATGTTTGAAACAATTCCTGCAAAAAGCTGGAAAAAACAATAAAAATGCATCCTAGTACTAACCCAAAACGTAAACTCCATTTTTGGATTCTATTGAGAAACACCGGTTGTTTTTCTTCAGATAATAAAGCGATGAAACGTGCCGTTCCCAACTGAAAAGTCATTGCGGCAAATGATAATACTAGCAACAATGTTACCAGTATTGCTGCATCTGCAAATGCTTCAGGTCCCAGCAAGCGGCCTAGAAGTAAATTATACAAGTAGTTTCCGCCGTTTACTACTAGCGCACTAAGCATAAAAAGCTGCTGTGCACTTATTTTTGATCGTACAAAAGGTATCGCTATCATAACCGAGTTCTTAGAGATTTTTAGTTTAAGCGACTCCTAATAGGTAACGCTTACCGGCAAGGCCAAATGTGCCACTCACCGACTTATTATTCAGTCCTTTAAACAGCACCTGTTTCCCGCTATTGCGGTAATGATTTTGCAACGTGATCAATTTCATCACCGTGCGCAGAGTGAGTTCGTCCAACTGGCTCAGATCTATAACGATCTTTTTCTGCGATCTAAAATCTTCATTGATCGTTGCTGCCAATTCACCAACGGACTGCACTTTTAAAATTCCACGTATTTGAATAGTTTCTGAGGTAGTGATAAATGAATACATAACACAAAGATTTTAAAGATTATGAAGCAAATATCTGCGGAAGCTTTTTGTAAAAATGCCCTATTTCGGTAATTGGAATTTTACTGTAGATGAATGGTTTCCTTTTATAAGTCAAACAGCGCTTAATGGGTTAAACTTTTAAAAGTCACGCATTTCACAAGAAATAATCCTTAAACAGCATGTATAGTTGCCCCCTTTGAGGCTTCCTGTTTTAGTGTTTTCCGTGAGTTGCGCTTTAGCTTCGATAAGCGGTAAATACCTGTAGATTAAAAAAATAGGTTTCACCGCTAACTTGCTCTAACCAAATCGTAGTTATGAGAACACTATTTTTATGCTGTTTAAGCTTTAGTTTATATGTGAGCATTCAGGCGCAGGATATGCAAGAGGGTTTTAACCTATTGGAAACAGGCAAAAATCAAGAGGCTCAAGTTTTCTTTGAGCGAGTATTAGAAGAATTTCCACAGAATAAAACCGCTCAATTGTGTTACGCACGCGCTTTGGGCTTAGGCGGAAATCCTTCCGAAGCTTTAGGCCTTTTTAAAAATATGCTTTCCGAATATCCCGGGGATCTCGAGATAACATTAAACTATGCCGAAGCCTTCCTGTGGAATAACCGCTTTGAAGAAGCGGCTCCTATTTATAAAAATTTAGTCTCTGAATATCCCGAAAATTTCGGGACGCTTTTAGGTTATGCCAATACCTTATCCAATTTAAAAAAATATCCTAAAGCTCTAACCTATATCTCCAAAGCTTTAGCCATTGATCCTGAAAATTTAAGTGCTAAAACCTCTCAGAAATACATACGCCTGGGCTATGCTGCACAGTTATCAAAGGCGGGGAAGGCAATTCTTGCACAGACCTATTTAGATTCAAACTTCATCGATTTCCCTAAAGACCGAGATACACAGCTTAATAAGATTTCAATCTATCTAGCGACTAACAATTACGAGCAGGTTGCAAGCATATATGAAAATTTCAATCAGACTAAAGAAGAACAGATAGAAGGCACAATTGGTCTTGCGCTGGTATCGCATTTACAAGAAAATGACAAAAAAGCATTAGCTTATGCTCTTGAAGCAAAAAAGCAATCTGCATCCGTAACCGATTCTACGCTTGTTTTGGCTGCAGCCGAACGCTATACGCAAGCCCTAATTTGGAATGCAAAATACACCGAAGCTAAACGTGAACTAAAACATTTAGATTCTGTTTATAAAAGCAATTCAAAGGTACTTGCTTTGAATGCAATGTTTGGGATGTACACCGGTGATTTTAAAAAGGCGATAACTGCGTATCAAACTATTTTAGCGAAAGACAGCACCTCTTTTGACGGAAACCTAGGGATCGCCAATGCCTATCGTGCCGCTGACGATCCTCAAAAAGCTTATCACTATGCAAAGCAAACCTTAAACTATTATGAGGATCAAAAGGATGCGCAAGGATTGGTAGAAGCGCTAGATTTAGAGTATGCGCCTACTGTCGATGCAATGGCCTGCACCACCAAAGATAATGGCGAGAACATCGCTTACAGTTATGGTGTAGCGACGACGATTCCGTTATCTACAGCACTAAAGGTGAGCGCAAATTATGGGTATCGTATCACGCGCAATGCACTTAGCGGTCAGGAAGCGCAATCGTATCAGTTAGGGTCTCAAGTGCACTATCGCCTCACTCCCGGCTATGCTTTAGAAGCCCAAGCCGGACTCATCAAAGCCATCACCACAGATAAAGAATATACCGATGTTCAGGGAGCGCTTACTTTTAAGACTAAACCGGTAAAACGACTGCATCTGGATCTAGGATACCGCCGTGCGCTTCAAAATTTTAACGCTGCGCTTTTAGAAGAAAAAATAGCTTTAAATGACTATTTTGTCAATTATAACTGGGGCCTTACTACACGTTTAGGATGGTACACCTCAATGATCTACACGGCTCAATCTGATGCTAATAACCGCAAGTTGTTATTTACTTCTTTATATTACAGCCTTACCCGAAAGCCTGCTTTAAAAATGGGATTCAACTATCAAAATCTGAGTTATAAAAATCAAGTTAGTGAATTGTATTTTAGCCCGAAGCAGTACCAAGCGGCTGAGGTTTTTGCAGATCTGATGCTAAAAGTTGGTGATCATTTTAGCATTCATAGCGTGGCAGCAGGCGGACTGCAATATGTGGAGGATCAAGAAGCTACCTCTATTTTCAGAGCTGAGCTTAATGCGACTTATTCTATAAATAAGCAGTTTCAACTGGGCTGCTACGGCAAATACAGCAATATTGCTTCGGCAGTTGCCAGCGGATTTGAATTTGGAGAATTGGGCTTTAAACTGCGCTGGATTCCTTCAGCGAAGCCTTTATTTAGACAAACTGCTAAATAAAATAACTACCGACTTTTTAATCGTAATGTGTATATTGAGAAAGTAAACGATTTACTTTCAATGCACTATACGTTATTTTTCCTTTTACTGTGTACCGGCCTTTGTTTTGGGCAGAAAGACTACACTTTTGACTATCGCCTGGAGTATCAGCAAACCTTTTTTAAAGATTCGATCCCTGTAAAAAATCGTCCGTTTTATACACAGGACAGCATTGCATCGATTACGTACCTAACCAACTCTAAAGACAACAGCTATCACGGAGTGCTTACAGCACTTGACAGTTTGCACTACCTATTAAATTTTAAAGACGAGAACGGACTTCAGTTTGAGGTGAGTTTTCTTAAGGCGGAATTTGATCAGGCAGTTGCGGTTAAAATTCCGTGTAAATTTGTTCGCAGTTATCGCAATGCGTATACCTATCAGACTAAACATTATGATTTCAGCCGTGCAAAAGATACCTTGATAGATGGTCTTCAATATCAATATTACGCGCTAGCCGCAAACAATCCCAGAAGGGCTAAGAAGAAAAAAACCGGAACGTTGCTTTACATTATAGCTCCTGAAACATCTTTTCATTTTCCGCTACTGACCCAAGCTACCGCTTTTGAAGAATGGAAAGCTACGCAAAACCTTCCTAACGGAATCTTCTACCAAAAGTACTTTATAGATTATTATCATCGAAAGGATGCGCAATGGCAGTTACTCAACTATCAGAAGATAGACCTAAAGTTGAGTATTGATGCCGCTTGCGATTATACGCAAGAAACCAATTGAAACTATTTAAACAAAAAAAGAAAGGATAATACCGAAAGCACCATCCTTTTCTCAAACTAAACAACTACTATATTTTTAATTCACGAGTAATTTTCCTTTATAAGTCTGACCTGCTTTGGTGATGACTTTATACGTATACATCCCGGTGGATAGTCCGTTACGATCCAGGCGCAAAACATCATTATTTCCGGTAGGGTTTTCTTTCTTCCGCAGTACTTCTCTTCCGCTTAAGTCTATTACAGCGAGCGTTGCCTCATTTGCCGGCTCAGGCAATTTGATCAATGTGTACGCTGTAAAAGGATTAGGGAAATTATGTACTTCCGCAAGCTGAGTTTCTTCTTGAAAAGCTTCGTTAGACAAGGTGCGATTGGTACTGAACGCCACGTTTTTTAAATCTACTTGTACCGAAGTACTATTTACAAAATCTCCTTGTATTGAAAAGACCACACTACGGATCGCGGTAAGCGACTGAGAAGCTCCCGAGCCGTCTTCAAAAGCATCAAACGGAATGATAAAATGCTGCTCGGTCGAAGTTTCGGGGATCACGTAGCGTAACCGCTGATCCCAATCCTCAAGCTGTGCCGGAACCAAGATAACTTCAATAGGAGCGTTAGCCTTAACACTAAATTCTAAAGCAGAAAGATCGTGCACATCTAACGCAAGTTCGCCTGCTAAAAGATGTCTAAAAATGTTTAAAGTTCCTTTAACCTCAGCGCTGACTGTTACTTCTCGCTCCACAAGATATTCTGCATCTTGAGTTTCTTCCTGAGGCTGCATCACCTTAAAATCATTCACGTAAACTTCCTCTTCTTTGTAATCAATGCCCCAAGGTCCATCAGCTAGATATAAGGCATCGTAGGTTGGATTCTGTGTATCATAAAGCGCTATCCCCGCGTCAAAAAGATGCCCCGTAGTAATTTCGATCTGTTCCTCATAAGCCCCGCTCAAAGCCACCCAATGCTCTTGAGTTTGCAAAGCTTCAGTTTCTGTAGGATGAATATTTGCACGTGTGCTAATGCCCGTAACGCCGGTTTTATTTTGTACGTTAAGCATTAATTTTCCGTCATAATAGTACCCACTTTTTACAAAAACCTGTGGAAGTTTATCTACCGTAGTATCTGCCGCTAAAGGTTGCGATTGCTCAAAAACATCAAGGGTATAATTCACTAAAGCGCTCACCTGCCCTACTGACTTTCCCCAGAATTGAAAATTGAGATAATCACCTTCAGGATATTGATCTATATTCCAAAAACTGTAAACCGTAGGATTGTTCGATTTATGATTTACCGAAAAACTAACGGCGTATTCCAGATTACCATTGGCGCGTTTGATCTTAGCCAAAATGAGCGTATGCCCGCGTAATTGAAACGTTCTAATATCTTCTAAGGAAGAACCATTCAAGCGATCGCAAATGGTTTTTGCGTGATCATAAACGCCATCTTTCGTTTCTAACAACAAGCCTGCTGCAACACGGTCTGCTTCCTGATAATAGTCGATCGCAAAAACGCTCGAAGCATTTGTTATTTCTTGTAAATCAGACGGACTAGCAATCGCTGCTTCTTCAGTCCCAAAAAGTGCCGATTCCCCAAAATAGCTTGCCAGATTTGAATTTCCATTTTTTGAGGGAAACTTGCTTTTATTGAATTTACGCTGCGCAGCTTTAGTATTTTTATGATCAGCCGTTTGAGTTCGCTTGAGATTTCGCTTTGCGATCAATGTTGAAAGATCTCCATTACTCTCTAAACCTCCATCATAAGCAGAATTGACCTTAGTAGCCGAATCTACATCGGCGTAATTTCGGGTTTCAAGAGCACTATATGGGTTTGCTGAAATATAAAATAGGGCATCGTTAAAATCCTGATCGCAGGAACCGTAATCGCGGCGTATATCTTCAAAACCCAAAATAATACGTTCATTGACGGGGTCATTGAGCAATACATTATGATACCGTAAATCTTCTTGCGCCTCGGGATTAAAATCAGGATTTGAATATAATTGCCATAATCCCCAAGTCACTTCAGACTGCCAGGCATTTGCTAACAACACCCAGCCAATACCGGTTCCTGCTTCAAACGATCCTAGTTTTACTTTGTTACCTGCAACGAGGCTACCTCCAGACCATTTTGCCGAAACATTAGGAAAAACAATCGTGATCTCGTGATCATAAGGTGCACGATCTAAAGGGTTATTGACATCATAAGTATAAAAACCAAGTACGTTTTTATATCCTGCACCTTCAGCGACAAAGGTTACAAAAACCTCAGCATCTTCCTGCACGATGATATCTGTGTCGTATCCACTAGAAATATAATGCGGATTATAAATAGGCACAGGAAAAGATTCCGGTAGAGAATTAGATACCATTTGAAGCGTTTCCGGGCTAACGAAATCGTCTTGAGGTTCTAAGTAAAGCGGCGTTCCGTCTGCTGTATAATTTCCTAAAAAATTAAAGTTTTGGGCAGCAGCGCCTGTCACAATCAACAACGCAAAAAGTAAGTGTAGCAGTCTCATAATCTTGGATTTGAATCCAAAATTAAAGGACCACCTCAAGCCAATTTATCGATTTTCGGTAGATGGCTTTTAAGTATAGTTAAATGGAAAAACTGTTGCGTTAAAGCAAGTTAAGCCGCTTCATCAAAATAGGTCTATTGGATCTGCTGATAGGAATCACATCTTTTGCGATCAATACACTATTGTCTTCTATATCAATGATCTTATGATAATTGATCACATACGAACGGTGTATTTTTAAGAACTTACTTTCAGGCAGTTTTTCTTCTATTTTCTTGAGCGTAGAGTGTACGGTGTAATTTTTACCTTCGGTTTTAATTAAGATGTAATCGCCTTTAGCTTCAATGATCAAAATACTGTCAAAATTAAGTTTGATCAAACGACGATCGATGTTGATATACAGATCGTTCTCAGTTTCTTGTTGCGGCTGGCTTTGTACTGAAGTATCCTGAATAGGCTCTGTGCTTGCCACAAATTGTTGCGCTTTTTGAACAGCCTTTAAAAAACGCGGAAGCGCCACAGGTTTTACTAAATAATCTACGATGCACTCGTATTCAAAAGCTTCAATAGCAAAATTGCGATCAGACGAAGTCAAAACAATTCTAGGCGGATTTTTTAAGGTCTGAATAAAATCAAATCCTGTAAAATCAGGCATATGAATGTCAAGAAAGATAAGGTCTACCTCGTTTTGATTCAGGTATTTTATCGCACTAATCGCATTCTCAAATTGAGCTACCACTTCAACATCTGCGGTTTTATCACAGTGGTTGCGAATTATAGAACGTGCTAAAGCTTCATCGTCGATTATAATGCAATTCATAAGTAGGTTTTAAAGCTTCCTGACAAAAGCGTTAAGTTCATCAATGATTTTTTTAAAGGCTGGAGCAGAAGTTGGGTTTTCGGCTCTAAGCTCATTTTCATAAGCCGCTGCGGTTGAATAAGCTTCTTCCATATTCAAGATACTAATTTTATGTTTTAGCTTATGAACACTTTCGGCAGTTTGTTTAAAATTATTTTGCTCTAAATGAAATTGATACTGCTCAAGCTCAGCAGGAAGCTCTTCTTTAATGATGCTGATCATTTCCTGTTCAAAGCTAGCAGTTCCGCCGGCGATCTCTTTGATCTTATCTAAATTTGGCTTTGTCATTTTAGTGTTTAGGCAAGGTAAAATAAAAGGTGGTTCCCTCTTTGGGTTTTGAACTTAACCAAATCTTTCCACCATAGAATTTTATGATCTTTAATACAATTGAAAGCCCAATTCCCTTGTGTTTAGCATCTTGTTCTAAAGTTTGAAAAACCTGAAAAATCTTATCGTGATAGGCAGGATCAATACCTCTACCATTATCAGCAATACTAAATTCATAGCATTCATCGCGCTCTTCAAAAGTTACACGTACGACGCCTTGCGCTTTATCATTGTAATTAATCGCATTCTGAATTAAATTTTGAAACAACTGCTGAAACCTAAACGAATTTCCATAAACTTTAGGCAAGTGCTTTAGCACGCTAATTTCAATATGTTTAGGTGTATGCATTGTCGCCAGCAGATCTGTCACTAAGCGATTGAGATCAATAGCGTGTTTGTCGTCTACCGCCTTATCAATAGCCGAATATTCTAAAATCCCCTGAATCAGGTTGTGCATATGCTCAACGTGCTCTAAAATAAGATCTAGATTTTCTATACTCTCCTCAGATAAGCGGTCATCTTCAATAATAAAATTAGTAAGCGCATTGATATTATTGAGAGGCGATTTTAGATCGTGCGAAACAATATGTGCATAGTCATTGAGTTCCTCATTTTGCTTTTCGAGTTGAGCGAGTAATTCATCACGATGTTTATTGGTAGCTATAATTTCGCGTGTCTGGTTGTCAATCACACGTGCAAGTTCTAACGCATCCAGATTGATACTGTCTTTTTTAGGCGTCTCAAGCTGATTATTGTACTTATAAAGTGCCGCAATGGTCTGCGTCAAACTCTCAATTATATTTTTCTGCTGCGAGGTTTCTTTCTGTAATTTTTTATTCGCCTCAAACAACTCATCAGAGCTTAAAGACATAGCACGTTGCACCATAGTCAACTGCTCTTCGTAATTGGTATACGAACTGCTCACAGCATCTAAAAATACCTGAAGTTGCTCATCAAGCTCAACACCTTTTTCTAATAAATGCTTCCGTATCTGTCGTTGTAAAAGCCTATTCATCTATTCACTTATAAGCGTTAGTGTCATCGTTTGATTGTGCAATTCGCAGATGCGATCATCAGCAAATGGAGCGAGCTCTCCATAACTATAAAATCCTGTGAGCGTGGTATTTTTTCCGAGCACTTCGCATACTTCTTCGATCTCTTCCTCTACCCGCTGATGCATGACTAACTTTCGGCCAACACAGCTTACTAAAATGGCTAATTCAGGTGGTGAATTTCGGTGTTCTACCGCGCGCTTCGCCGCTTCAGAAGCTCCGTCTACAATACCGTCTACGGTAGCCATCATTAGATTTACCCGTGAACCTTCTGGAGCGTCACCGGCTAAAACCATCGCATTCGTGTCTTCATCTATGTTGAGAATCGTACGTACTAGCGGATTTTTTTTATGTTCAAACTGAACGCTAAGAGGATAAAGCAATGCCGCTTGAGGCAATTCTGAAGCTTTATCGCCTAAATACTTTTTGTAGAGATCCAGCGCAGGTCTATGATCAAGCTCGTACAACACATTACCCGAAGATTTTGTTATAAGCCGCTCTGGGCCAAAAGAAAACCAACCCCCATAATTGGCAAAACTGATCTCTAGCGAGTCGCCATAAAGGCCTATAAGCACTACTTCTCCTTCCTTAGCCGGCTGATTATAACCACAAAGGGTTTTCTCAAAACGAGCATCATCTCCGCATAAACCTCCAGTAATTGCAATATCAGCGTCTAAAACCGATGACAAGCCGTTAATGAGTTCGCTCCCGTTTACAAAACTTCCTTCAGAAAGAACAAAAACATGTTTAAGTCCGTTTTTATTAATACGCTCTGCAAGAACTTTTCCGGTAGCAAAACTTTCTTTATTCTGTTCTAAAATGGATGCGCTTACGATCTCAAAAGCAGACTTTTCAAATTCTATAGCGGTATACGCCAAACCATCACTAAGCACATTAGTCCCTGTAATTTCACCAGCAGTTGATCCTAAAACAAGATGCCCGTCAGGAAACTGCGCTCTCAATTGTGTGAAAATCGATTCATCTTCAAGTAAAAACCGGTTTGAAAACACCAGTACAAGCGGGGCTTTGAGAGACGTTGCTACATCAGTATGTTGCCACTTGCCCGATGCATCGCGTGTGCCTTGTTGTATTTTCATTTTTTTACTTTTTTAGACTGAAATAAAACGTTGTTCCATCACCCGGCGTACTCTCTAACCAAATATCGCCATGATAAAGATCAATTATTTTCTTTACAATTGATAAACCAATACCTGTAGAATCTTCGTGATCAGTCAAAGACTGAAAGATTTTAAATATTTTATTGTGATATGCCGGTTCGATCCCCATACCATTATCTTCAACAGCAAAAACGTGGCGATGCGCTTCTTCGGTATACCTGATCTCCACCCAGCCTTCTGCTTTATCACAATAGCGCACTGCGTTGCTAATCAAATTCTGAAACACCTGCTGAATGCGTATACGGTCAATAGGTATAACAGGCATAGGGCCTTTCTTAACTTTAATATGATCAGGAATGTGAATAAGCTCTGTAACGCCATCTATCACACTACCTATATCCGTAGCGTCATCCTGAGTATGATCGCGCTGAATACTGCTGTAATTTAAAATACCTGTGATTAAAGCCTCCATCTTTTCTAAGGTATTTTCTAGATTTTCAAAATTCTCAAGACTTTGATCGTCAAGATGCTGCAAATTATCTTCCTTGATCCAATTGGCCAAAGCATTGATACTTCTCAACGGACTTTTTAAATCGTGAGAAACCACGTGTGCGTATTCTTGAAGTTCGCGATTACTCTTTTCTAGATTGGCAAAAAGCAAATCTTTTTGAGCTTCTAGATTTTTAATTTCGGTAATATCCAGATGGATTCCTATAGAACCAACAAGCTTTCCATTGATGTCAAAATTGGGAGCTCCACTAATTAACCAATTACGCTTCTGCCCGGCTTTGTTGAGCACCTCAACTTCGTAAGAATCAGATACTCCTCGTGCTCTAACTTTAGTCTTGCTGTGAATGATCTCTTGACTTTTAGGCTTCATAAAAAGCGCTGCAGCCTTTTTACCTATAAGCTCTTCTTTACTGAAGCCACTAATTTCACAAAAACTCTGATTGGCTAGTAGAATACGATCCTCATTATCTACTTCGAGCAAGCCTAAATTCATATTAGCGATAATACTGCTGTATTTCTCTTTCTGCTGCTGTAAATCATTCTTATAACGGCGTTGAAGCGTAACATCTGTGTAGCTCCACAGATGTCCTTTATAATTTCCGTTAGTAAAAATAGGCACGAAATCCCGCTCTAGAATGCGGCCATCCTTGAGTTCAAGCTCATCACCGGTAACGAGTTCGCGCGCAGAAATGATCTCCTTTATACGCGCCACAAATGCTTCAGGATCTTTAAATAGTGGTTTATTTTCTTCCGTCGCATTAATACAGCTTAGGCCTTTTAATGCTTCCGGCTTTGCCGAAATACCAAACATATCGCAAAACATCTGATTGGTAAGTACAATGTCGCGCTGCTCATCTTCTAGTAAAATTCCGTTTTGCAGTCGGGAAATAAGGGCAGAAAGTCGGTTTTCAGATTCTACCAATTGCTCGCGCGCCAGCAGTTCTTTAGTCACATCTTCAACAGTGATCACTTCTTGAATCTGCATCCCGTTTTCAGGATTTTTTATAGCTGTCCCATTGATCTTTGTAGTAATGATCTGGCCGCTTTTTGTGATGTACTTTTGTGTACTTACAAAAGCATTTACCGCTCCTTCTTGCAAAGCCTCTAGCTGCTCTTTATAATCCGATTTTTCAGCAGCAAAGGTTAGGGCTTTTAGGTCTTTTCCTAAGATTTGATCCTCGGTAAAAGCGAGAATATTTTTAAAGCTTGTGTTACACTTTTGAATCTTACCATTTATGGCAAGCGCTATCCCTAATGGAGAGTTGTTTACAATAAATTCAAGCTGTTGTTTTTGCTCCTCAATGATTGTGGCTTTGCTCTCTTCTAAAGTTATATCGCGCACAATGCCCTGCGCGACAATTGCTTTATTATTCTCATCAAGAATGGTACTGGCATTTATATGAACACGCCTGATCTCACCAGATTTGGTGCGTATACTCACTTTAAAATCTGTGATACTGCCTTGTATAAGCAATTTTTTAAAGGCCGTTTCAACAGATTTTTGTTCTTCCTCTAATACTAAATAGGGTAAAAAAACGGGTTCTTTGGTGGCATCATAGCCCATTAATGTAACGGCAGCATCGTTCATCTTTAATACCCGACCATCAATATCAATGACGACATAGGCATCAGCCAGATTTTCAAAAACGCCTTGTAACTCAGAATTTTTCTGATAAATTAATGATTGAAGTTGATCATTAGATTTTTTTAATTCTTCAGAAAGCGCGTAGAGCTCAGTAGACTTTTGCTCTAAAATAGCCTCTGCAGCTTTACGTGCACTGCGCTCGCGAGCGATAAGTCTTTTATATAGCGCTACGTTTTCTGTTTCCATGACCTTTTTCTATAAAAAACCGTACGTGCGTACCATCTGATTTTAACTTTTGAAAACGCACTTTAGAATCAAAACCAAAATAAGTAAAGGTCTCGTGCATAAGGCCAAGACCAAAGCTATACATAGCTCTACTAGAATGGTAGTCTAAAATTAAAGATTGGTTTGTTTTATTTATGGTTTTAAAGGTGGGTAACTGGGAGTCCGGATAAATTTTGCGTACTTCTACGTGAATGTGATCTTCAATAGAAGCCAATAATTCTAAAGGATCTGTGTAACTGTTTAAAAGCACTGCATAGCTCGTCTCGATGACTTTAAAAAAATGCTGTGCATAAACATATAAGAGTTCGTCTATACTCAGCTGTGTGCGTTCACTTAAAGCGGTTAATAAGCTCACCATCTCGACGAATTTATAAGTGCCTACCGCAGTGTAAGCTCCGCCAGATTCAAGATCAGACGCCTGAATGATCGCATCTACCATCTCAAGACCAAATTTATCTTCTACAAGCTCTAAAAACTCAGTAAACACAACACCTTTCATCACATATGAATTAATTCGTTAAGACTCCAGTAATTAAGTAGATTAGTGATTTTACTCACATAATCTTCATATTTTAAAGGTTTAAGCACATAACCCGCGATTCCTATTTCATAACATTGCTTTACATCATTATGATT
The DNA here is from genome assembly GCF_011784865.1 of Leeuwenhoekiella sp. ZYFB001. Lineage (NCBI taxonomy): Bacteria > Pseudomonadati > Bacteroidota > Flavobacteriia > Flavobacteriales > Flavobacteriaceae > Leeuwenhoekiella > Leeuwenhoekiella sp. ZYFB001. The sequence continues at coordinate 964,217 of NZ_CP050460.1, read as the reverse complement.
GCTAGAAGTGGTCAAAATGATCGTAGGAATATATTTAAGCATAGCATCCGCTTTCAAGATCTTTAAGAACTCGATCCCATTAATCTTAGGCATATTGAGGTCAAGTAGAATTATATCTGGTAAGGCGCTTTTATCTTCTAAAATTTGCAATGCTTCTTCGCCATTTTTTGCTTCTATCAAATGATGCTTCAGGGCACTCTGCGCGAGCACGCGTTTGAGTTTCATAATCTCAATACGGTCATCTTCGATTAACAAAATGGTTAAGACTCTTCCTTTCATTTCAATCTTGTTTGAATTGGGTAATTACCTATTAATTTTATTTTACAAGAAAAACCCTTTAGGTTCACTAGACCTAAAACATTTTACTTCTAAAAAATTCCAAAGCATAACTCTGAAAATTAATGATCTGTACAAAAGTCTCAATAATGCCTAAAAAATATATTTAAAAGCGGTGAACGCAATACGAAGTATAGACGAATGGTAGTTTAGTGTAGATAAATAGTAAAAGTACTTGTAGAATAGTACTTTAAGCGCTAGTTGAATATCGGAAAAGACAGAAAATAAAAAAGCCTTGCAAAAATGCAAGGCTTTAAAAAAGTGTCGGGGTGGCAGGATTCGAACCTGCGACCTCCTGCTCCCAAAGCAGGCGCGATGACCGGGCTACGCTACACCCCGAGGTGTTTTCTTAAAAAAGTTGCGGAGAGACAGGGATTCGAACCCTGGCGACGGTTACCCGTCGACAGATTAGCAATCTGCTCCATTACCACTCTGGCACCTCTCCTAAGAACGTTGGCGTCTCTCTCAAAACGCGGGTGCAAATATATATCTAAGTTTTTGATCAACCAAAGCTTTTTAGAGAATTTCTATAACTTTTTTTGAATCTTTTTTTAACTCCCTGAAAACAAGATTTTCAGAAAATCACTATTCCGGATATTCTATGCGCAAATGGTAGATGTTATTCAGTTTTGACTTCAAAACCTTCTTAATTATCTGTATTTCCTTAAAAGTAATCGTAGCATTTAAAAACTGATTTTCCTCCATTTGCTTATTGATGATTTTTTCTACAAAAGAATCGATCAATACCGAAGTTGGTGATTTCAAACTTTTACTCGCCGCCTCTACACTATCAGCCATCATTAAGATCGCAGTCTCTTTGCTAAACGGTAAGGGCCCTGGATATCTAAAGTCGTCAATATTGACATCCTCATCTTGTTCTTGCGCTTTTTTATAGAAATAGTATACCGTACTTGTCCCGTGGTGCGTGCGTATAAAGTCAATAACGCGATCTGGCAGGTTGTTTTTCCGGGCGACCTCGATTCCATTAATAACGTGATCAATAATAATTCTAGCGCTTTCTTTAGGTGAAAGGTCTTCGTGTGTATTGATTCCGGTAGATTGATTTTCAGTAAAATCAGTAGGATTCAACATCTTGCCAATATCATGATACAGTGCTCCTACCCTAGTAAGCATCGCATTTGCTCCAATCTCGTTAGCTGCTGCTTCGGCCAAATTTGCCACATTTAAACTGTGATGAAAAGTTCCCGGTGCTTTATTAGCAAGATTCTTAAGTAACTTAGAATTTGTGTCCGTAAGCTCTAGAAGTGAAAGATCACTTACAAGACCAAAGATCTTTTCATAGGCATAGATAAGCGGCTGCACAAAAAGCGTCGCTAAACCGGTAATTATAAAAAGACTGAAGGTTTCCCATTGCAAATTGTCTATGGTTCCCTCGTGGATAATGTGAAAAGCAAAATACCCTATGATATACATAAAAGTGATCTGCCCTACCGAAATAAACAGATTGGCTCGCTTATACAGTTCTGAAACGGTCAAAATTGTCACAATCCCCGCAATCACTTGCAGAAACATATATTCTGAAGTATTAGGCACAATGAACCCCAATAAGAGTAGCGTGATCACGTGTGTGAACAAACCCAATCTAGAATCAAAAAAGGCTTTTATCACAAGCGGCAAAATACAGAGCGGAACCACATAAACATAATTTGCATCATATTTCACGATAAGTGTGGTGAACAATACCATTAAAATGATATTGAAGAAAATAAACGTCACCATCGTATTATTTTCAAAAACGTGCTCGCGATACGTTTTTATAAAAAGCAACAACATCGTCAGTGCCACCGAAACGAGTAAAACATAACCAAAAACAACCCAATTATATTTACTGGCAGTCCAGGATTGCGACTCATATTCGGCTTGTAGAGACTTCAGTATCTGATACGTACTTTGCTCAACAATTTCACCTTTTGCGACAATTCGGCCTCCTTTATTCACCACGCCTTTGGTAGGAGCGATCTTGCTCAACTCAGCATTTAATTCCTTATTGGTGAGCTTTTCATCATAGGTAACGTTAGGTTGCACCACATCATAAAACAGCTCCTTAAAACGGTTGACCGCCTGTACGTATGGTCCGTTTACAAGTCGACGGTTGATCAAAGCGCTAATTTCATCTGTAGTATTCAGATTTTCTATGGAAGTTTCTTCGATCTCATTTCCGCGACGCAAATATATTTTTCGGCCTTCTTGAAAGGCGGCCAAATCGCTAATCACCCCATATTTATAAATATCCTCTAAAATTTGAGAGCCAAATTTCTTCAGTTCGCTCTGACGATCTCTAAAAATTGAATCTGTAAAAACCGAAGAAAATTGGTTTTCGTAAGCTGCCTTTGCCTCGTTAGCAATATCTTGATCGTAATTAAAATAAGGAATTATAGAGTTTTCTGCTTCGGCACGCTCCTGCTCTAATTGATCCTCACTCTTTAAAATGGCAAAGTCTACCGGTGCGTATAAATTATCATACTGCCAAGGCTTATTCTGCTGAAAATCAAATTGAAATTTTCCACTTTTAGGAAAAAGATAAACGATAAGAATGGTGCTTGCAATACACAGCAATACCTTATAAAGCGCACCTTGATTTTTATAAAATCGGTTTAAAATACTACTCATATAACTCTTGTGAGGCTTCAAAAATCGAAGACTTACCCATTAAAAATAGTCTTGACCTTTTTCAAGGAAATTCATTTTTAATCCTTGACATGAAAGTAAAAGTACTAAAATAAAACGGGAAGCTTGAGGTGTTAAGTATAGGCCAAATGATAACGTTTTCGTTAGCTATTTGTTATTTTTGAATTCTATCAAAAAACACACAAATAAAGATGAAAAAAGATATTGTAATCGTTTCTGCAGTACGTACCCCAATAGGTAGTTTTTTAGGAAGTTTATCTTCACTAACTGCTGTTGACCTTGGCGTGGCTGCTATAAAAGGCGCTTTAACTAAAATTAATTTAGACCCTTCGCTTGTTGACGAAGTATTTATGGGTAATGTAGTTCAGGCCGGTGTAGGACAAGCTCCTGCGCGCCAAGCTGCCTTGGGTGCCGGTATTCCTAAAAATGTGCCGTGTACAACGGTAAATAAAGTATGCGCTTCAGGTATGAAAGCCGTGATGTTTGCGGCTCAATCTATCGCACTCGGAGACAATGACATTGTCGTTGCCGGCGGAATGGAAAGTATGAGCCAAATCCCGCATTATATACATATGCGCAACGGGCAGAAATTTGGTCCTACCACTCTTATAGATGGTATGCAAAAAGACGGACTGGTAGATGCTTATGATGGGAATGCGATGGGTGTTTGCGCCGATGCTTGTGCTACCAAGTATAATTTTTCACGCGAAGATCAAGATGCTTTTGCAATTGAGAGTTACAAACGCTCAGCTGCTGCCTGGGAAAGTGGGAAGTTTGCAGACGAAGTAATTCCTGTAGAAGTTCCTCAGCGTCGCGGAGAGCCGGTTGTGGTTAGTGAAGACGAAGAATTTAAAAATGTTCGTATGGAAAAAATAAGCAGCTTAAGACCTGCGTTTTCCAAAGATGGTACGGTTACCGCAGCAAATGCTTCGACTATTAATGACGGCGCCGGAGCAGTGATCCTCATGACCAGAGAAAAAGCTGAAGAACTTAACCTAGACATTTTATGCAGTATTAAAGGTTATGCTGATGCTGCCACAGACCCTGAATGGTTTACCACCGCTCCTTCTAAAGCGTTACCTAAAGCGCTCGCAAAAGCCGGTGTAGGTCAAGGTGAGATTGAGTATTTTGAGTTTAATGAAGCCTTTTCTGTTGTGGGTCTTGCTAATATGAAAATTTTGGGCTTATCTACAGATAAAGTAAATGTCAATGGTGGAGCTGTTTCATTAGGCCATCCTTTAGGGTGCAGTGGTGTGCGTATACTCATCACACTTATCAATGTCTTAAAACAGAATAACGCCAAGCTGGGAGCAGCGGCAATCTGTAATGGTGGTGGTGGCGCATCGGCAATGGTGATCTCGAGATAAGTATTTTAGAAGTTATACACGTCTTGTTAATAATCATTTTGGTGCGTAAAAATCATTTGAATTACTTTTACCAAAATTTCAAAACCGCCTGATGAATTACGGCATTTGCCCATTAAGTATTGTACCTATGCGTTTAGAGCCTGCTGATGCAGCCGAGATGATAAACCAAGTACTTTATGGTGAGCATTTTAAAGTGCTCGAAATTCGTAAAAAATGGAGCCGCATTCGTCTTGCTCACGATAAATATGAGGGCTGGATTGACAATAAGCAATACAAAGAGATTACCGCAGAAGATTATGATGATGCCGAAAAGCGTACTCCTATTCTGGCGAGTGATCTTTTGCAAATGGCAACATCTTCTGATGAACATGTGCTGAGCATTCCATTAGGGGCGCAGCTGGCTAATTTAGCATTGACGGGAGATCATTACGAAGGCAATTCGGTAGCAGAGAAAAAGGAAAAAGCAACCTTTATCAATACCGCATTATTGTATTTGAAAAGTCCGTATTTATGGGGTGGCCGAACGCCCTTTGGTTTAGATTGTAGCGGCTTTACCCAAATGGTTTATCGCCTCAATGGACATGCACTATTTAGAGATGCCTCACAACAAGCTACTCAAGGTGAACCGCTTAGTTTTATTGAAGAAAGCGAGCCTGGGGATCTTGCTTTTTTTGATAATGATGAAGGCGCTATTGTGCACGTGGGTATTATGCTCCAAGACAATTACATTATACATTGCCACGGTGAAGTGCGCATAGATCGTATAGACCACACAGGAATTTACAACGCAGAACGCCGCACCCACACCCATAAGCTAAGAGTTATAAAAAGGATTATATAAAAAAAACGCGAGAAAAAATCTTCTCGCGTTTTTAGTATTATAAACCGTTCTTTTAATCGTTATTCTGATATTTCGCTTTCTTGGAGCCAGCATAAATATCATATTTCACTAACCGGGATTCTAAAGAACCATTATAAAGTTTAATTTTTCGGCTGGTGCGTAAACCTACGTGTTTTAAAGATTCAAGGTTTGAAGTGATAAACCAAGCTTCGGTATCTTTATAATTTTGTTTCAAAGTATCTCCTATATTCTTATAAAATGTTTCCATCTCTACAGGAATTCTTTCGCCGTAGGGCGGATTGAAAACCATTTGCAAATGACGCTCGCGCTCTTTTTCAGTCTTAAAAAAATCAGCTTCCTTTATTGAAATAAATTCACTGAGTTCAGCATTTTTAATATTCTCTTTGGCCTTTTCGATCACCGAAGGATCCTTGTCATAGCCTTGAATTGTAAAATGAAATTCTCTAATTTTCTTTAAGGCAGAAGCTTCAATAATATCAAACAAATCAGGATCCCAATCGTGCCAATTCTCAAAACCAAATTGCTTTCGGTTCAAATTAGGCGGAATATTACAAGCGATCATCGCAGCTTCGATCAGCATCGTTCCACTACCGCACATTGGGTCAAGAAAATCACTGTGACCTTTCCATCCTGAAAGCATCAAACACCCTGCAGCAAGCACTTCATTAATGGGAGCTACGTTAGTATTGAGGCGATATCCACGCTGATGCAGCGATACCCCACTACTATCTAAAGAAATAGTACACCTATTGTGACGTATGTGTATATCAATACTTAAATCTGGAAATTTCAAATCTACATCAGGGCGTTCTCCAGTCGCTTCTCTAAATTGATCTACAACCGCATCTTTAGCCTTCTGAGCCACAAATAAAGAGTGTGTGAACTGCTCGCCACTCAAAGTCGCATTGATCGCAAATGTATCATTCACACGCATATATTGGCTCCAATCTATACTTTTTACAGCAGCATAAAGCGCATTCTCATCTTTTACTACAAAAGAGCGTAACGGCTTTAAAATTTTAATAGCCGTTCTACAGCATAAGTTTGCCTTATACATAAATCCTGTATCTCCTGAGAAGCCAACGCTGCGTGTACCTATCTCTATATCTCCTGCACCTAATTCACGTAATTCTCTTGCCAATAAATCTTCAAAACCAAATAAGGTTTTTGCCAGCATTTTAAAGTTCTCTGCCATCACAAAATTTTAGATTGCAAAAATAGGTTAATTTTACCGGCTTATTGCGACTAACGAATTCTAGTCAAATCATCTATGATATTTATTTTACCAATTGCAGCAGTTGTGCTGGGTTTCCTGATTGCTTTGTGGTTTAAACCAAAAGTGAATGCTGCAATTAAACTGCTTTTAGCCTTTAGCGGGGCCTTCTTGCTATCGATAACCATTTTTGAATTTCTACCTGAATTGTATGCTTCGGGTTCTAAGCATGTGGGGCTATTCATTATGGCCGGACTCTTATTTCAAATACTTTTAGAGTTTTTGTCGCG